>NZ_CAXUSL020000001.1:4800000-7281707 GCF_964254095.1 Duganella sp. LjRoot269
CATAATCGACACCCATGCCGTAGGCGCCGGAGTGCTCGCGCACGATGGCCATCACGGCATCGTAGCTGTCGCGGTGGGCCCAGTCGCGCTGCCATTCCAGCATTACCTGCTGCCAGGTCACCGGCACCACGCCGGCCTGGATCATGCGCTGCATCGCGTAGTCGTGGGCTTCCTTCGAGGTGCCGCCGGAAGCGTCGGCCACCATGTAGATTTCATAGCCGCCTTCGAGCATCGCGCACAGTGCGAAGCTGTTGTTGCAGACTTCCGTCCACAGGCCGGAGACGATGACTTTCTTCTTGCCGTTGGCGGCCAGCGCGTCGCGCACTTTCTGGTCGTCCCACGAGTTCATCGACGAGCGTTCCAGGATGGGCTTGCCAGGGAATACGTCCAGCAATTCCGGATAGGTGTGGCCGGAGAACGCTTCCGTTTCGACGGTGGTGATGGTGGTCGGGATATTGAACACCTTGGCGGCCTTGGCCAGCGCCACGGTATTGTTTTTCAACGCCTGGCGGTCCATCGATTGCACGCCGAACGCCATTTGCGGCTGCTGGTCGATGAAGATCAGCTGGCAATTGGTGGGCGTCAATACTTCTAATTTCGGGTTCATCATGATGGCTTCCATTCTTGGTTAAGGGTGAGGACTGCTGCATCCATGGTAGGCCCTGCCCGCGATGAAAACCACTATCTAAATATATAGCCGGCTTGCTATAGTACGTCCCGTGCCCACCGAATCCCACCCCATCCGCGTCCTGATCGCCGACGACCATGCCCTGCTGCGCGAAGGCATAGCCGGCTTGCTGGGCGCGAGCGCCGGCATCGAAGTGGTGGCCCAGGCCGCCGACGGCCGCGAGGCGCTGGAGCTGTACGCGCGCCACCGTCCGGACGTGACCTTGATGGATCTGCAAATGCCGCTGCTGAACGGCTTCGACGCGCTGGCCGCGATCCGCGCGGCAGACGGCGCGGCGCGCGTCATCATGCTGACCACCTTTAGCGGCGACGCCCATATCGCCCGCGCGCTGGAGGCCGGCGCGATGGGCTACTTGCTCAAGGGCGCGCTGCGCGTCAGCCTGGTGGAGGCGATCCGCGCCGTGCACGCCGGCCAGAAATACATCCCGGACGAGGTCGCGCGCGAGCTCGACGCCTGGTTCGGCTCGGAAACGCTGTCGGCGCGCGAGCTGGCCGTGCTGCGCCTGGTGGCGCTGGGCCACTCCAACAAGGAGGCCGCCGCGCGGCTGGCGATCAAGGAAGAAACCGTCAAGGCCCACGTCAGCGCGGTGCTGGCCAAGCTGGGCGCGCGTGACCGCACGCATGCGGTCACCATCGCCATCAAGCGCGGCATGCTCGAGGTCTGAATCCCCTACTTCGCCGGCGCGGCAAGTTTTACCAGTCCCGGCGCCGCCTTGACCAGCGCGGCGTCGCCGCCGCTGGCGCTCAGCTTGCCTGCGGCGTCGTCCCACTTCAGCAGCGTCACGCTGGACTTGCCGTGTTCGTAGTCGTAGCTGACGCCGTCGTCGTCGTACAGGCGGAACTGGCCATCCTTGCCCGGATAGACCTTGATCTGCGCGATCGCCTGCTTGCTGGCGGTCGACTGGATGTCGGCGCCGACCGGCACGATGGAGCCGGCCTTGACGAACACCGGAATCTGCTCGATCGGCGCGGCCACCTTGATCCAGCGTCCGCCGCTGACCTTTTCGTTGGTCCAGTAGTTGTACCAGTCGCTGCCGGCCGGCAGGTAGACGTCCTTCTCGGTCTGGCCCTGCTCCGTCACCGGCGCCACCAGGAAGGCGGGTCCGAACATGTACTGGGTGCCGATGTTGGCGACGTTGGCGTCGTTCGGGAAGTCCATCCACAGCGGACGCATGAACGGCGCGCCGGTGTCGTAGGTGGCCTTGGCCTGGCTGTAGATGTACGGGATCAGCTGGTAGCGCAAGGTGTCGTAGCGCGCCATGACGGCCTCGGCCTGCTTGCCGACCGACCAGATGTCGGTTTGCTTGCGCTCGCCGTGCAGGCGCAAGGTCGGCAGGAAGGTGCCGTACTGGAACCAGCGGGTCAGCAGCTCCGGATAGTCGTGGAACTGGCCGACCACGTCGCGCGCGTCGGACGGATCAAGCAACGGCGCCTTGGTGGCGTCGGTCGTCGACGGCAGGCCGTGCCAGCCGCCGATGTCGTTGCCCCAGTAGGCGATGCCGGAGGCGGTCATGTTGAGGCCGGTAGGGATCTGGCGCGCCAGCGCTTCCCAGCTCGGATCGACGTCCGACGACCAGAACAGCGCGCCGGTGCGCTGCGAGCCGAGGTAGGCGGCGCGCGACAGGATCAGCACCCGCTTGTTCGGCTTCCACGCGCGCATGTTGTCGGCCATGCCTTCGACGTGCATCAGCGGGAACAGGTTGTGGTAGCGGTCGCCGGAGCCGATCGCGTAGAAGGCGCCGTCCGGCACCAGGTCCGGCTCGGTCTCGTCCAGCCATGGGTAATCGAAGCCCTTGGACAGGATGTTGTCGCGCGCCTTTTCCCAGAACCACTGGCGGGCGGCAGGATTGGTGGCGTCGATCAGGCCGCCGGTGCGGTCGGAGCGGAACGGCAGGCCGTCGACGCTCTTGCCCTGCGTGTCCTTCAGCAGATAACCCTTGCTGTCGAGTTCGTTGAAGTAGCGGCCGGAGGTTTCATAGCGCGGCCAGATCGAGATGATCGATTGCATGCCCATGTCGTGCAGCTGCTTGTTCATCGCCACCGGATCGGGGAACTGCGCCGGGTCGATGTCCATCTGGCCCATGCGGGTCCAGTAGAACCAGTCCACCACCATGACGTCGAGCGGATATTTTTTCTGGCGATAGGTATTGGCCACGCGCAGCACTTCCTGCTGGCTGTCGTAGCGCGCCTTCGACTGGATCAGGCCGAACGCGGCCTTGGGCGGGATCGGCGTCTTGCCGGTCAGCCGCGCGTAGCCGGCATACAGTTCCTCCGGCGTGGCGCCGGTGATCACGAAGAAGCTGACGCGTTCGCCCACGTTGGACTGGAAGCCGGTGCGGCCGTTGACGCCGGCGACGAAGCGGGTGGCGGACGGATTGTCCCAGACGATGCCGTAGCCCTTGGACGAGACCATGAACGGCACGCAGACGGCCTCCCCCGCCGGCGCGTCGTACCAGTGCTGGCAATCGAGCACGCGGCCGCGCAGGTCCAGCGGTCCCAGCGATTCCTGGTTCTGGCCCATGCCGTAGTAGTGCTCGTCGTGCGGCGCGGCGAACGATGCGCCCACCTGATAGGTTTTCTCGGTGTTGACGGTGTGCGGCGACATTTCCCAGCCAGTCATGCTGAGCACTTGCTCGCCCTTGGCATTGCTGACCTGCAGGCCGACCGGCGCCAGCGACGACGCGAAATACTTTTCGCCCTGGCTGGGCACGCGCGGCGGCGGCGCCGGATTGACGCGCAGCGTCATGCCGGCCGAGGTGAAGGTGTCGCCGCCGGCGGCCGCGCTGTGGCGGAAGGCGCCGTTGTCGCTATTCTTGGGGAGGATGCCGAAGCCCGGCCCTTTCAATACCTCGGCCTTGTCGGCCGCGATGGTCACGTGGATGACGTTGGGGCCGTAGGCTTCGATGGATACATAGGCGCCGTTGCGGTCGAGCGTGGCAAGCGGGGCGGCGATGGCAGGCAGGGCTGAAGCCAGGGCCAGCGTCAACGCCTGGCGAGGCGTGGAATGAAGCAGTCTCATGATGTCTCTCTTGGAATGACGCGACCGCGCCGCGGCCGCATTTTGTCGAGCATGCATTGTGCTGTCTTGCCGCCGGGCCGGCAATTGTGAAAATCACCAAGGCCAGACATGTTTCTGTACAGGTCCTACTGCAGGCGCTGCCAGACGGCGAAGCTGTTGCCGGCGATGTGCATCAGCATCGTCGGATAGAGCGAGCCGGTGCGCCAGCGGCAGACGCCGTAGAACAGCGCGTCGATGCCGATCAGCAGCATGCCGCGCCAGTCGTACTGGAAATGGAGCAGAGCGAACACCAGCGCCGACACCGCGATCGCCGCAGACGGTCCCCTGGCGCGCCGGACCCGGCCAAACACCAGCCCGCGGAAAAACAATTCCTCGGCGACGGGATAGATCGCCGCGATGAAGGCGATGCGCGCCAGCAGCGCGGCGCCGTCGTACTTGCCGCGCCAGGCGCCCGTTTCGTCGGGCACGCCCAGCAGCGGGCCGGCATATTCCATCAGCACGCTCAGCGCGGCAAAACCGAGCAGCCACAACAGCGCGGGCCGGGCCGCGGGCGGCTGCAGGCCGAGGTCGGCGTCCGCCCGCAAGTGCATGCGGCGCGCGCCCAGCGCGGTGAAGCCGATGAGCGCCACCGGTGTAATAGCCATGAGGAAATATGGATGCATGCCGAAATATAAACCATATACCCATGGTTCGGCACCAGTCCATCGAAAAAAGCCCTTTAGCCGGGCTGCGCCGCGCCGAGTGTCTTGATGAGGTCGCTAAGCCGGTAAGGCTTGGCGATCAGGTCGAAGTTATCGGCGGACGCTTTGCCGCCCTCCAGCGCGGACTGGTTATAGCCCGACGCCAGGATCACCCGGATGGCGGGGAATTCCTGGCGCACGATGTGCGCCAGGTCGACGCCGCTCATGCCGGGCATCACCACGTCGCTGAACAGGATGGCGATGTCGGCATGGCGGCGCAGCGTCTCCAGCGCCTGGAGGCCATCGTTGGCCGACAACACGTCGTAGCCCAGATGGCTGAACAGGCCGATCGCCGTCTCCAGCACATCCGGCTGATCGTCCACCAGCAGCACCTTTTCCGCCGCAAACTCGTGGCTGGCAGCGAGCCTGTCCACCGGCAGTTCGACGGCCGGGAAGTACAGCTCGATGGCCGTGCCTTCGCCCACGCGTGAATCGATCTTCAGGCCGCCCTGGCTTTGCTGCGCCAGTCCATATACCTGGCTCAGCCCCAGCCCGGTGCCCTTGCCCACCTCCTTGGTGGTGAAGAACGGCTCGACCGCGCGCAGCTGCGTTTCGGGCGACATGCCTTCGCCGGTATCCCTGACCACGACCCGCACGTAGGCTCCCGCCGGCAGCTGCTCGACCTCGCCGGCCTCCAGCTGCACGGCCGCCGCGTCGACCTGCACCACGCCGCCGTCGGGCATGGCGTCGCGCGCGTTGACCACCAGGTTCAGCAACGCCGCTTCGAACTGGGTGACATCGATCATGGCCGGCAGTACTTCCGGCTGCAACCGCAGTTGCAGCCGCATGCCGCTCGGCACCGCCCGCCGCAGCACCGCCTCGAACGAGCGGATGATGCGGCCGATGTCATGCGTCTCCTGCAGCAGCGGCTGCTGCCGCGCGAACGTCAGCAGCTGCTGTATCAGCGAGGCGCCGCGCTGCGCCGCCCGCTCCATCGTGTCCAGCGTCTTGGCACGGATCGCCGGATCGGGCGCGACCCGCAGCAGATCGAGGCCGTTCATGACGACATTGAGCAGATTGTTGAAATCGTGCGCGATGCCGCCGGTGAGCTTGCCGACCGCCTCCAGTTTCTGGGATTGAAACAGCACCTCGCGCGCGCGCTCCAGCTCCTCGGCGGCGTTGCGCCGCTCGGTGATGTCGCGCGTGATCTTGGTGAAGCCGAGCAGTTCGCCCGCGTCGTCCCGGATCGGATCGAGCACCACGCTGGCCCAGAACCGCGTGCCGTCCTTGCGCACGCGCCAGCCTTCATCCTCGAACTTGCCCGACGTGCGCGCCAGTTCGAGCGCCCGCGCGGGACGGCCCCGTGCCTGCTCCTCGTCGGTGTAAAACACGGAAAAGTGGCGGCCGATGATTTCCTCGGGATGGTAGCCCTTGAAGCGCTGCGCGCCGGCGTTCCAGGTGACGACGACACCTTCCGGCGACAGCGTGTAGATGGCGTAATCGGTGACGCTGACGATGAAGTGGCGAAAACGCTCGGCTTCGACATCCACAACGGACAAGCTGTTTTGCTGCATGACGATCCTTTATCCCGGATAAAGCGGTGTTCTCTGCGATAGATTCTACGTGAGAAGCCATCACGGCCCGGAAAAGCGCGGCCTCAATCGTTCGTCCTGGACAAAGCGCGATGAACGTCGAAATACTTTTCAGTATCGTTGTTTATGCTACACAACCATGTGACCCCGATGATGCCTGACAGTATAATTTTTTCAGGGTTGCTACCAAGGAAAAGTATGCGCGACAACTGCATCGGACTGGTATTGGCGATGACCGCGGTGGCCGTGGCCCCCGCCAGTGCCGCCCCGGGAGAGGCCATGCCGACGGTGGCCGACCTGGCCAACCTGTCGCTGGAACAACTGGGCAACGTGATCATCACGTCGGTATCGCGCCAGGCCGAGCGGCTCAGCGACACCCCGGCCTCGGTGTACGTGATCAGCGCCGCCGACATCCGCCGCAGCGGCGTGCGCTCGATACCCGAAGCGCTGCGCCTGGCCCCCAACCTGCAAGTGGCCCAAACCGACGCCCGCAACTACGCGATCACGGCGCGCGGCTTCAACAATGTGCTCGAGAACAAGCTGCTGGTGCTGATCGACGGCCGCAGCATCTACAGCCCGCTGTTCTCCGGCGTGTTCTGGGACGCCCAGGACGTGGTGATGGAAGACATCGAGCGCATCGAGGTCATCAGCGGACCGGGCGCCACCATCTGGGGCGCCAACGCCGTCAACGGCGTCATCAACATCATCACCCGCAGCGCGCGCGACACCACCGGCGGTCTGGCCAGCGCCGCCGCCGGCGAGCACCAGCGCGACGGCGCGCTGCGCTACGGCGGCGCACTGGGCGAGGACGGCCACTACCGCGTCTACGGCAAGAGCATGCAGGCCGACGACACCTACAACGCCAAGGGCGTCAACACCGTCACCGGCTGGCATCGCGAGCAGGCCGGCTTCCGCGCCGACTGGCAGCGCGGCGACAACGGCGCGACCGCCTCGGGCGACGTCTACCACGGCCAACTGGGCCAGCTCGGCACGCCGAACATACGGATCGCCGGCGCCAACCTGCAGGGCAGCGTCACCCGCAAGCTCGACGGCGACGCCAACCTGCGCCTGACGCTGACCCTCGACCATACCGAACGCAATCAGCCGAACGCCTACGAGGACCACCTCGACACGGTGGACCTGGAGCTGCAGCACGGCACCCGCATCGGCGCCAGCCACATGCTGGTGTGGGGCGGCGGCTACCGCTATGCGTGGGACACGGTGGTCAACTTCAAGTACGGCTTCCTGCCGGGCAACCTCAATCTGCACTGGGGCAATGTGTTCGCCCAGGATGAAGTCACGCTGGCGCCCGGGCTCAAGCTGACCGGCGGCGTCAAGTACGAGCATGACAGCTACAGCGGCGGCGACTACCTGCCCAGCCTGCGGCTGGCCTGGAATCCGGCGCCGGACAGCCTGCTGTGGAGCGGCCTGACGCGCAGCGTGCGCGCGCCGTCGCGCTACGACCGCGACCTGTACATACCGAGCACGCCGCTGATCGTCGCCGGCAAGCCCTTCTTCATCCTCGGCGGCGGCCCCGCTTTCCAGTCGGAAGTGGCCAGGACGGCCGAGCTGGGCTACCGGGCGCAGCCGCGCCCCGAATGGTCGTACTCGGTGACCGCCTACCACACCGACTACACGCGCCTGCGCACGATGGAGCCGCAGCCGGCCGGCAGCGGCGCGGCGGCGCGCTTCAGCAACATGGGCCAGTGCACCGTCAGCGGCGTGGAAGCCTGGGGCGTCTGGCAACCGCTGCCCACCTGGCGCGCCAACGCCGGCCTGGTGCTGCAGCGTGTGCACACCAGCCTGCTGCCCGGCAGCAAGGATGCCAGCGGCAACGATGGCCTGGCCACCACCGATCCGGCCCGCCATTGGTTGCTGGGCTCGTCGCTCGACCTGAGCGAGCGCCTGACGCTGGACCTGCACCTGCGCCACAACAGCAGCCTGCCGAAACCGTCGGTGCCCGCCTATACCGAGCTGAACATGCAGTTGCTGTGGCGTCCGCGAGCCGACATCGACGTCGCGCTGATCGGCCAGGACCTGCTGCATCCCAGCCATGTGGAATATGGCGACGTCAACCGCAGCGTCTTCGAGCGTACCGTGCTGCTCAAGCTGAGCAAGCGCTTCTGAGCGCCGCCGCTATTGCTCCGGGACCGGCGTGCGCGGCCGCGACCGGCGTTCGGGGAACGGGAACGCCACCACCTCGCCCCATGCCGCGCAGGCGGCGATCAGCTTGAGCGCCGCCATCTTTTCCGGGAACTCCACGTCCATGGCCTGGGCCAGGGTCTTTTCCCGGGTCGGCAGTTCGGTCGTGAACAGGCCGTCTATGGTCAGCAGGCGCAAGCCGCGGATTTGCAGTTCGCGCGCGATGGATTCCTGGCTTGAACTCTCGGCAAGCACGTTGCCGCCGACGCTGAGCGTCATGTGCAACACGCCGTCACGACGCGAAAACACCACTTCTGCGGTCTGCATACACTTTCCCCTGTAAAACTCTTTGACATCGATGCAATTATATTGCCACCGAGAAATTACAAGCGTGTGACAGCGCCTGCGCCGTGCGCCAAAGCGGTGCAAACGGCCCTAGGTGTAGCGGATTCCACCACAATTAGGCGGAACAGTCTAAAATATGCACTTGGGCAAAGAAGGCGGCAACGCCGACACACACCAGTTAACCAACAGGCAACGACCGCATAAGAGGGAATCAGCATGGCAACACAGAAATCAAAAATCATCTACACACTGACTGATGAGGCGCCCCTGCTGGCGACTTATTCCCTGCTACCAATTATCAAAAAGTTCACCGCGCCGGCAGGCGTCGACGTGGTTGCCAGCGATATTTCCGTGGCGGCCCGCGTGCTGGCCGAGTTCCCGGAATTCCTGACCGACGAACAAAAAGTACCGAACACCCTGGCCGAACTGGGCGCACTGACCCAGCTGGCGGACACCAACATCATCAAGCTGCCGAACATCAGCGCTTCCGTTTCCCAGCTGGTGGCCTGCGTGCGCGAGCTGCAAAGCCGCGGCTACAAGCTGCCGGACTATCCGGAAGATGCCAAGACCGACGCCGACAAGGCGCTCAAGGCCCGCTACGGCAAGTGCATCGGCAGCTCGGTCAATCCGGTGCTGCGCGAAGGTAACTCCGACCGCCGCGCGCCGAAGGCGGTCAAAGAGTTCGCCCGCAAGAACCCGCACTCGATGGGCGAATGGAGCCAGGCTTCGCGCACCCACGTCTCGCACATGCACCATGGCGACTTCTACCACGGCGAAAAATCGCTGACCTTGACCCAGGCCCGCGACGTCAAGATGGAACTGCTGACCACGTCCGGCAAGACCATCGTACTGAAGCCGAAGGTCTCGCTGCAGGCCGGCGAGATCATCGACAGCATGTTCATGAGCAAGAAAGCGCTGCTGGAGTTCTACGAGAAGGAAATCGACGACGCGTTCAAGACCGGCGTGATGTTCTCGCTGCACGTCAAGGCGACCATGATGAAGGTGTCCCACCCTATCGTGTTCGGCCACTGCGTGCGCATCTTCTACAAGGAAGCGTTCGCCAAGCACGCCGCGCTGTTCGATGAACTGGGCGTCAACGTCAACAACGGCATGGCCAACCTGTACGAGAAGATCGAAAAGCTGCCGGCGTCGCAGAAGGAAGAGATCCTGAAGGACCTGCACGCCTGCCACGCCAACCGTCCGGAACTGGCCATGGTCGACTCGGCCAAAGGCATCACCAACTTCCACTCGCCGAACGACATCATCGTCGACGCGTCGATGCCGGCCATGATCCGCATCGGCGGCAAGATGTGGGGCGCCGACGGCCGTCCGAAGGACGTCAAGGCGGTCATGCCTGAATCGACCTTTGCCCGCATTTACCAGGAGATGATCGGCTTCTGCAAATGGCATGGCAACTTCGATCCGAAGACCATGGGCACCGTGCCCAACGTCGGCCTGATGGCCCAGCAAGCCGAGGAATACGGCTCGCACGACAAGACCTTCGAAGTGTCCGAAGGCGGCATCGCCAACATCACCGACCTGGCCACCGGCGAAGTGCTGCTGACGCAGACGGTTGAAGAAGGCGATATCTGGCGCATGTGCCAGGTCAAGGACGCGCCTATCCGCGACTGGGTCAAGCTGGCCGTCACCCGCGCCCGCAATTCCGGCATGCCTGCCGTGTTCTGGCTGGACAGCTATCGTCCGCACGAGAACGAAGTGATCAAGAAGGTGCAGGTCTACCTGAAGGACCACGACACCAAGGGCCTGGACATCCAGATCATGTCGCAGACCCGCGCCATGCGCTACACGCTGGAACGCGCCTTCCGCGGCCTGGACACCATCTCGGTGACCGGCAACATCCTGCGCGACTACCTGACCGACCTGTTCCCGATCCTGGAGCTGGGCACCAGCGCCAAGATGCTGTCGATCGTGCCGCTGATGGCCGGCGGCGGCATGTACGAGACCGGCGCCGGCGGTTCGGCACCTAAGCACGTCAAGCAGCTGGTGGAAGAAAACCACCTGCGCTGGGATTCGCTGGGCGAGTTCCTGGCCTTGGCCGTGTCGCTGGAAGACATGGGCATCAAGACCGGCAACGCCAAGGCCAAGATCCTGGCCAAGACGCTGGACGAAGCCACCGGCAAGCTGCTGGACAACAACCAGTCGCCATCGCCGCGCACGGGCGAGCTGGACAACCGTGGCAGCCACTTCTACCTGTCGCTGTACTGGGCGCAGGCGCTGGCCGCGCAAAACGACGACGCCGAGCTGAAGGCGCACTTCGCGCCGCTGGCCAAGGCGCTGGCCGAGAACGAAGGCAAGATCATCGGCGAGCTGAAGGATGTACAGGGCAAGCCGATGGACATCGGCGGCTACTACTACCCTGATCCGGCGAAAACCGCGGCGGTCATGCGTCCAAGCACCAGCTTCAACGCGGCGCTGGACACCATCTAACGCAGACGCCTGGCGTTCTCGTCAGCGGAAGGGCGGCCAACTGGCCGCCCTTTTTTTTCATCGCCGGGGAAGGGATCTGCTTATTTTTTCCTGGTGCGCGGCCTGGCGGCCGGCTCGGCCTGCTGCCCGGTCGGCTGATGCAGCATCGCGCGGATGCGGGCGATATGGATGCCGGACTGGGCCAGCCGCTCGGGGAACGACGAGCCGGGCACGCCCTCCTTTTCCATCTTGACCAGCAGGTTGCGGTTTTCCTCGAACATGCGCAACGCCACCCACAGCGTCTCTTCCATCCTGGCCGTCTGCTCGGCCAGCAGCGTCTGGGCGGTGTAGGCGTGGCCGGTGTGGCAGCGATAGCGCAGCTCGCCGGACTTGGCGACCTGCCACAGCACGCCGCCGCAGCCCGGGCAATTGAACGGCACCAGCGTGCCCAGCGCCTCCACCGACGGCAGGTCGCTCAGCACGCGCTCGGCGATCCTGGATTCGATGGCCACGTCGCGCGGCGCCGGCCTGGGCTTGCGCCGCTTGCGTCCGGCCAGTTCCAGCAGCACCGCCCCCATCTGCGCGATCGGGACGCAGCGGTCGACCCAGGCGTTGTTGACGACGTTCTGCGGCATGTCCGGGTATTCGGCATCGAGCGGATCCTGCACCACGCACAGCCCGCCGCAGCGGTGCACCGCCTCCATGCCGGCCGTGCCGTCGTCCAGATAGCCGCTCAGCACGACCGCGATCACCCGGTTTCCATAAGCCACCGCGGCAGATCGGAACAGCGGATCGATGGCCGGCCTGGCGCGGTTTTCGCGCGCGCCCTTGGTGATGCGGATACGGTTTTCGACCAGCATCATGTGCTGGTCGGGCAGCGCCACATACACATGGCCGGGCAGCGGCGCCGCCCCGTCCACCGCGGCCTGGCAGCGCAATGCGGTGGCCGCGCCGAGCACCCGCACCATGACCTCGGCCGACGCCGTCGCCGCCATGTGCTGCACGATCAGTATCGGCGCGGGGAAGTCCTGGTCGAGCTGGGCCAGCAGCTTGACCAGCGCCTGCCGTCCGCCGGCGGACGCGCCGATGACGACGATCGCGGCGGTCGTTTTTTTCTTGCCGGGCCCGGCTGCGGACGTGGATGTCATACAAGCTCGCTGAAGATGCGCTGCCCTACTCTACTCCACATTCAGCAGAGGCCGCAGACGGTTGCGCGCCCTGGCCATCGTAGAGCACGGCGGCTACCGCAAGGTTCCAGACGGCATGAAAGGCGAAGATGGCCATGAGGCTGGCCGGCGCCAGCCGCACATCGGCAAACAGGATGAACACCGCAGGTAGCAAGCCGGCGACGACGCCCACGGCGGCGCAGCCGAATGCCCAGCGCGAGACCTTCACGCCGGAACACAAGGCATACGACCAGGCCGGCAGCGCCGCGCACATGGCCAGCAAACCGGCCTTGGTCAGCACCTGGATCACCACGCCCACGGCGCGGATAAGCACCCGCGCGCTGTCGGCATCGGCCTGCGGCGCCGTGACAAATTGCCGCGCCAGTTGCGGGATGGCGAAACCGTCGAGCAGCATCGCCGCCACCACGATACAGCAGCCCAGCCCGTACGCGCAGAGGGCGAACACCACCGGCGGCCGGCGGCTGCCCAGCAGCGCGCCGAACACGGCGAAGCCCGCGGACAAGATGGCCAGCATCGCGATGAGCATGCCGTGGACGAGGCCATCCATGCCCTGTAGGGCAACGATCTGGGCCAGGGTTTCCTGGACCGAATTCTGCTGGATGGCGACCGGATGGTGGGACAGCGCCACCAGCGCCAGCCCCGTGGTCGCGGCGATGGCCAGCGCGGCGCGGCGGCGCGGCAGGGAGAGCGGTGGATTTTTCTGCAAGTTCATGTGATTCCTTTACTTTTATCGCGGAGCCACATTAATATCAGCTGCGCCGCCGCATTTGGCCGTCACCCGCCCCCTTCCATCCGCTAGCGGACAAAACCATGCCTTTGTCCGGCAGAGAGACCATATGAACGCGCAAGACCTCGACCGCCGCCAGCAAAAAACCCGCTCCGCGCTGCGCGCCGCCTTTCTGAGCTTGTTGCTGGAACAAGGTTACGAGACGCTGAAAATCGGCCATGTCACGCAACGCGCGAACGTCGGCCGTTCGACTTTCTATGAGCACTACCGGACCAAGCACGACCTTCTGCTGGCGAGCATCAGGCAGCCGTTTTCCATCCTGGCCGACCTGGTCGAACCCGGCCCGGCCAGCGGACGGCTGCCCGCGCTGTTGCGGCACTTTCGGGAAAACCACGGCGTGGGCCGGGTGCTGTTGGGCTGGCCGGTCAGGCCCATGCTGAGCCAGACGCTGTCCGGCCTGATCGCGACGCGGCTGGCGCGCATGCCCTGCAGCGAGCCGTTGATCCCGATGGAGGTGGCGGCCCGGCAGATCGCCGACGCTCAGCTGGCGCTGCTGGAGAGCTGGGTGCTGGGCCGCCCCGCATGCGAGATCGACGGCGTCGCGCAGGCGCTGAAGCGCGGCAGCGACGCGCTGGTCGGCGTTTTCGCCGGCGGCCGCTGACGGTTCACAAATCCAGCGACTTCAGGCGGGCGGTCTTGCCGTAGTGCTCGTCGAAGCCGTAGACGTCGACATGCACCTTGCCGCTGGCGTGGATGCGCGCCACGGCCCAGGCGTACATCCGGTCCCGGGGAGCGCCGTCGCCCGGCTTGGCGCTGAACGGCGAACCGCCCGAGCCGACCATCACCTGCCATGCGCTGCCGCCGCCGGCCCTGGCCGGCTGCTGCGCGTTGAAGATGTGCTGGTGGCCGCAGAAATACGTCGCGCCGAACTGCTCCATCACATCCCAGAACGCCTTGGCGTTGTCGGGATAGATATCCATGCCGTCCGCCTTCACGCCGTCCTTGAAGAAGTAGGTGTAGGCCGGCTTGTGGCCGAAGGCGAAGAAGCGCCTGGCGCCGCGCGCCCTGGCCTGGCGGAAGTCCTCCGCCAGCCAGTTGGCCGGGCCGTGGCCGTCGTTGCCGACCGGGTCGGTGTTGATGACGGCGAAGTGGCTGCCGCCGGCGTCGAACGAGTAGCTGAGCTGCGACTGGCTGCTCTGGATCTGGTCCGGGCCGCCGACGGCGGGCGCGTTGGCCGGATCGAAGGCCGTGGCCTCGATGCCGGTGACTTCCTTCCAGCGCGCGGTATCGAGTATCAGGTCGCCCATGTTCTCGCGCCACAGCTGCTCGTTTTCGGGACGGGCGATCTTGACGGTCTTGCCGCCGCCATCCTTGCCCTTGTGCTGCATCTCGTGGTTGCCGCTGACCGGCACCACGTAGGTGCCGGCCTCCATCAGCCCGGCCACCATGCCGCGCCAGTAGGCGTACTGGCGGTACAAGGTCGGCTTGTCGTCGGTGTAACCCATGATCATGTCGCCGTTGAAGAACAGCGCCTTGGGCCTGGCGGCCTGGATCTCGCGCAGGATGCGCGCCAGGGCCCGGGTGTTCTGCAGGTAGGCCTGGTCCTGGCGGGTTGCCGCGCTGTCGGGATCGGCGCGCGAGTCGCCCACCGTGGCGAACGACATCACGACCGGATCGGCAGGCCTGGCCGCCTGCGCCAGGCCCAGCGCCAACAGCAGCGCGGCGCCTGCCGGCAGGCGGTACAGAGGGAGGTACCGGGAGATACGGGGTCTCATACCGGCGCCTTAGAAATCGGCGCTCAGCGACAGCGTCCAGCTGCGCTCCGGCACAAAGGTGTACTGGTCGAACGCCGCGCCCTTGCTGTTCGGCGAGATCGAGGTCGCATCCTGCTTGTCGAACAGGTTGTTGACGCCGACCTGCGCCTTGACCGCCTTGACCAGGCCGTTCAGGCGCCAGCGGTAGCCCAGCGTGAAGTCGGCCACCGTGTAGGCGCCGAGCTGGTAGGCGGCCGGCTCGCCGTCCTTGGCGTACTGGCTGCCGACGTTCTTGGCGATCAGCGAGCCATACAGGCCGTGATCCTTGTACAGCAGGCCGAGGGCGGAAGTCGACTTCGGCACCTTGGAAATCTGCAGGCCGGTGTCCTTGGCCTCGGCCTTGTTGAGCGAGCCGTTGGCGTGCAGCGAGTAGCCGTGGCCCAGGTACCAGGTGGCCGACGCTTCGATTCCCTTGTACACCACGCCGCCCTGGTTGTAATAGACCAGGTCATTGCCGGTGCCGGTGGAGGCGATCTTGTTGTTGAAGTCGATGTAGTAGATGTCGGCGTCCAGCGTCAGGTTCTGCGACTGGTGCACGGTGCCCAGCTGGTAGTTGGTCGAGGTCTGCGGCTTGGGCGTGCTCAGGTCCGGGTTATTCACATAGAACATCGACAGGTCCGGCACCAGGAAGCCGCGCGCGGTCTGGGCGTACGCGGACCAGTTGCCGTTGATGGCGTAGTTCGCGGTCAGGAAAGGCAGCGTGGTGTTGTAGGTCTGGTCGGCGTTGGTCGCGATGCGCGTGCCCTGGTTGACGGCGGCGTCCAGCGAGCGCTTGAAGTTGACGTACTTGACGCCGGGCGTGACGGTCCACGCGGGCGCCACCGCCCATTCAAACTCGACGAACGGCTGGTACTGCGTCCACGACGACTTCTGTTCGTACGAAACGTTCTTCGGCGCGCTCGCCTCCTTGGGGTTGGGCGCGTTCAGCGTCCAGTCCAGGTCATAGATATGGCGGTTGGTGTTGGAGGTTTCCAGCCACAGGCCGGCGCGCAGCAGGCCGGCCTGCAGGCGGTTGGTGAGCTTGACGATGTCGCCGTTGACGCGGTAGGAATTGAGCTTGTTGTAGCCGGGGACGTCCTTGTTGCCAGCGGCGGCGGCCTTGGTGCCGTTGGCCGTGGCGCCGCTGGCGTCCTGGCCGGAGAAGGTGTTGTTGTCGTAGGCGTAGGTGTAGAGCGTGTTGTCCAGCGCCCAGCCGCCGCCCAGCTTGGACTGCAGGCGGATGTATTCAAAGTCGGTACGCTTGTCGTTGTAGTTGTAGGCGTAGTAGTTCTGGCTGGCCGGATCGTTATTCAGCGAATAGTTCTTGCCGAACTGCGCCACCTGGCTGAGCGTCACGCCGGCCTTGTCCGGCACGTAGCTGTGGATCTTGTTATAGGTCGAGAACAGCGTCAGCGTGGTTTCCGGCGCCAGCGGCACCTGGAACTTGAACTGGTAATTGTCCTCCGTGACGCCGCTGTAGGTCTGGTAGCCGTCGCTGGTCAGGCGCGACGCGTTGAACATCATGCGCGCATCGTGGAAGCCGGCCAGCGCGCCGCTGTCGACTTCCGCGCCCAGTATCCTGGTGTTCCAGGAACCGTAGGTGGCGTAAGGGCTGAAGCGGAAGTCCTGCGCCAGCTCCTTGGAGTACAGGTTGATCGAGCCGCCGAAGGTGGCCTGCCCCAGGTTGCTGGCGTTGCCCGGGCCGCGCTCGATCACCATGCCGCCGATGATGCGGGCCGGGAAGTAGGACGTCGAGTGGTGGGTGGGGTTGTTGGTGTCGCCGAACGGAATGCCGTCGTAGGTGATGTTGTATTCGCCGTCCTGGAAGCCGCGCAGCGTTACCTTGGATTCGCCCAGGCCGGGACCGTTGGCGGAAATCCCGGAACCGATGCTCGGCGCGATGCGCGCGACCGCGTTGAAGTCGGCCAGCGGCGTCACCGCCTGCTCGATGAAGGTCGCGGTGATGACCGACTGCGGTTGCGTGGCCTGCAGCGAGGCCTGCACCGGCGCGCGGTTGGCGATATTCGAACCGGTAACCACCACGCGGCTTTTGATCGCCTCCGCGTCCAGCGCGGTATTCGATTCGGGCACGATATCGGTGGAGTTTTGCGCGCCGGCGCCGCCGGACATCAAGGCCAGCGCCATCAACACGTGCGCGGACATCGCGGAGAGGACCAGCTGCTGCTTGTTGTTCTTCATGTGACTTTCCAGTTTTGGTGGGGTAAAAACCGGCAAGTCTAAAAAGTGAATATGACAAGCTGATGAATCGTTTAAACAATATACACCTTGATACAACAGGCTTCCCTCGATTTTCAGCAATCAAAAACGCGGTGGCGGCCAGCTTAGCAGAGCGATTGTTAACGCTGAATTAAAGCCTGTCGCGGGAACAGCACCGTCACGCTGAGGCCGCGTCCGGCCGAACTGTCGGCCAGCAGGATCTCGGCCTTGTGGTGGTCGGCGATGTTGCGCACGATGGACAGGCCAAGGCCGCAGCCCCAGGCGTCCTGGCCGTCCGGGCGGAAGAAGCGGTCGAACAGCCGCGCGCGATATTGCTCCGGCACGCCGGGACCGTTGTCGCGCACCCGCAGCAGCGGCAAGCCGTCTTCATGCGCCGCCTGCAGGTCCACCCGGCCGCCCTGCTGGGTATAGCGCAGCGCGTTGTCGACCAGGTTATTCAGCAGCACCCGCAGGCCGTCGGCATCGGCCTCGATCAGCACCTGCGCCGGCGTCTCCACGCCCAGGTCGATGCCGCGGCTGTCGGCCAGCGCGGAATGATCGGCCACCGCCGCTTCCAGCAATCGTCCCAGGTCGACCGGCAGCAATTGGGTCGCCGCCAGCGCCGTCTCGTGGCGGGCAAGGCTCAGCAGCTGGCGCACCAGATGGGTGCCGCGGTCCAGCCGCTCGTGCAGCCTGGCCAGCGCCGCGTCGCGCGCCTCGTCGCTGTCGGCACGCTCCGCCAGTTGCAGCTGCAGCTTGAGCGCCGTCAGCGGCGAACGCAGCTCGTGCGCCGCATCGGCGACAAAGGTGCGCTGCGCCGTCAGCGCCTGGTCGAACTTGTGCATCAAGCCATTCAGCGCCAGCACCACCGGACGCAGCTCGGGCGGCATGTCGTCCACCGTCAGCGGCGTCAGCGTGGCCGGGGAACGCACCGCCACCGCGTGCGCCAGCCGGTGCATGGGCTTCAGCGCCCGCCCCACCACCGCCACGATCAGCAGCGCGAGGACCAGCGCAAACGCCAGCAGCGGCGCGCCGGCGCGCAAGGCCATGTGCGCCGCCAGCCGGTCGCGCGCCGCCATCGGCTGCGCCACCTGCACGTAGCGGTCGTGCCGGCTGTCGCCGTACAGGCGCCAGCGCTGGCCATCCACCGTGGCAGCCGAAAAGCCCTGGATCGCATAGCGCGGCAGCTGCCGCATGCCCGGCGATACGTGCAGCAGCCTGCCGTCCCGGTCCCAGCCTTGCAGCACAAACTCTTCTTCAGGATCTTCCGGCACCGGCAGTCCGGTATCCGGCGCGAACTCGTGCGGCAGGGCGGTAGCCAGCTGGCGCAGCTGCAGGTCGGCCAGCTCGTTGGTTTCCTGCAGCAGCGAGCGGTACAGCGACGCGCCGGCGCCCGCCACGCACAGCAGCGTGGCGCCCAGCAGGCCTATCAGCAACTGGCGGCGGATGGTCGTCACGGCGTCGCCGGGATCTTGTAGCCGACGCCGCGGACGTTCTTGATGAAGTCCGCGCCGAACTTCTTGCGCAGGTGATGGACGTAGACATCGACGGTGTTGCTTTCCACCTCGGCGTTCCAGCCGTACAGCTTGTCCTCCAGCTGGGCCTTGGAGACCACGCTGCCGGGATTGTCCAGCAAGGCGCGCAGCACGGAAAACTCGCGCGCCGACAGCTTGACTTGCTGGCCTTCGAAGGTCGCCTCATGGCTGGCCAGGTTCAGCGTCAGCGCGCCGTGCTCGACGACGGAACGGGTGCGGCTGACGCGCCGGCGCAGCAGCGCGCGGACGCGCGCCAGCAGCTCGTCCAGGTCGAAGGGCTTGACCAGGTAGTCGTCGGCGCCGGCGTCCAGTCCCTCGACGCGGGCCGGCGTGCCGTCGCGCGCGGTGATGATCAGCACCGGCAAGTCGGCGCCGCGCGCACGGGCGGCGCGCAGCACGTCCATGCCCCGCTTGCCCGGCAAGCCCAGGTCGAGCAGCATCAGGTCGTAGGCCATGCCGGCCAGCGCCAGCTCCGCATCGCGGCCGTCGCGCACCCAGTCCACGGCGTAGCTTTCGCCGCGCAGGCCGTCCTCGATGCTCTCACCGATCATCGGATCGTCTTCCACCAGCAGCAAACGCACCACGCCACTCCCATGCCATCGAAAATACCGTCATCTTACCTTGTGCGATGCGGCGGATCGATTTCCTGAAGTGGCCACCAGCGTTGCGATGATCGCCAGGAACGCCATGCTGGTGTTCACCGTGCCCCAGCCCACGCCGCCGTAATCGGGCGACTGCGACAGCAAGTCGCCCAGCGATGCCCCGAGCGGACGGGTGAGGATATACGCCAGCCAGAACGTCAGCAATGGATGGATGCCCTGCTTGCCCGCCCCAAAAATGACCAGGATCAGCGCGCCGAAGGTCACCACGCCCAGGCGGAAGTCCAGGCCCAGCGTCTGGGTCGCCAGATTGCCGGCGGCCGTGCCGAGCGCAAAGGTCAACAGGATCGCGGCCCAGTAAAACAATTCCCGGCGCCGCGTGACGATGGTCTGGATCGCCAGCGTGTGCTCGCTGCCATGCCACAGGTTGAACACGACGCCGAGCATGATGCTGAAGCCCGCCGTGCTGGCGTACAGGCTGACGCCGAGGCCATCGGTGAGCGCATCGGTGATCTGCGTGCCGACCACGCTGAGCAGGACCACGGTCAGCCAGTACGCCCACGGCACGTAGCGCGGCTGGCGCAATTGATACAGCAATGCCGCCGCCAGCAGCGCAATCATCAGCGCGGCGGCAGGCGCCGTGCCCAGCCCCGCGGGCACGGCCAGGTAGTCGGCGCCGGTCTCGCCCACCGTGGTCGACAGGATCTGGATCAGCCAGAAAACCAGGCTTACGCGCGGCACCTTGTTGAGCAGTTGCCGGCTGGGGCTGTCAGGAACGGGATGCATGCGGTGGCTCCGGGGTCGGTGCAAAGGCGCCATTACACCGCAGCGACAGTTAAAGCTGAGTTAACAACGAGACAACGTTAAAAAATTACAACGCTATCGGCCGCACTACATTGCATGCAGCGCCACCTGCCGGCGCCGATGCGCGCCTTCGTCGACTTCATTCTGGCTGGACAACGCTCAACCGGGAGGCGTGTTGCAGCGCCACGTCCAGCGCATCCATGAACTCGCGCACCATGATGGGCTTGGTCAGGTAATTGAAGAAGCCGGCGTCGATGCCTTTTTCTATGTCGCGCGGCATGGCGTTGGCCGACAAGGCGATCACCGGGATGTGCGAGGTGGCAGGATCGTCGCGCAGCATTTGCAGCGCGCCGTAGCCGCTCAGGCCCGGCAGGTTGATATCCATCAGGATCACGTCCGGCCGGTTTTGCTTGGCCAGCAAGATGCCGAGATGTCCCGTCACCGCGGTCAGCAGCAGCAGATCGTCGCGCCGCGCGATCAACTGCTCCACCAGCGCCAGGTTGGCCGGGTTGTCCTCCACGTACAGCAGCGTGCGGGGGCGGTCGCTTTCCCCCTCGGTGGCCAGGCCGTCGCCGTGGGCCGGCGCGACGCCCGGGATTTCCGCTTCCAGTCCGGGCAGCTCCGACGCCAGCAGTTCGAACCAGAATTCGCTGCCCACGCCGACGGTGCTGTCGACGCCGATGGTGCCGCCCATCAGCTCGATCAGCTTCTTGGTCACCACCAAGCCTATGCCGGTGCCCTCCTCGGCGCCGGCTTCCTGGCCAAGCCGGTTAAACGGCTGGAACAGGTGCGCCAGCTTGTCCGGCTGCAGGCCGGCGCCGGTGTCCGTCACGCTGACGCGGATGTGGCCGTCGGCGTCGTGCTCGCAGCCCACCGTCACGGTGCCGCCGGCGCGGTTGTATTTGATGGCGTTCGACAGCAGGTTGACGATCACCTGCTTGACCCGGGTCCGGTCCGCGTGCACGAAGAACAGGCTCTCGAAGCTCGGGAAGCGCAGCTCGATGCCGCGCTGCTCGGCCTGGGGCGCCATCATGGCCTTGCAGTCGAGCAGCACCTCGGTCAGCGACATCGCCTCCTTGGACAGGCCGACCTTGCCCGATTCGATCATCGCCAGGTCGAGGATTTCATTAATCAGGCGCAGCAAATACCAGCCGGCCTGCAATATCTGGTCGATCGAGATTTTCTGCTCGATCGATGGCGGCGGCGTATCGGAGGCCATCAGCTGCGCAAAGCCGAGCACGGCGTTGAGCGGCGTGCGCAATTCATGGCTCATGCTCGATAGGAACTCGGACTTGGCCAGGTTGGCTTTTTCCGCCGCCGCCTTCGCGCTTGCCAGTTCGACATTGTTTTCCTGCAGCTTGTGCTCGAAATGCTTGCGGTCGGTGACGTCGCGCGCCGCCGCGAACACGCCCTGCAGCTTGCGGTCGCGGTCGTGGAAAGTGGAGGCGTTGAACGACACCACCGTTTCCAAGCCTTCGCGCGACAGCGCCGTCAGCTCGTAATTGGTCAGCTTGCCCTCGCGCAGCACGCGCGAGATGCCCGCCTGGGCCAGTGCCGGATCGGTGAAGTAGTTCTTGAACGGCGCGCCGATCAGTTCATCGCGGGTGCAGCCGGTCAGCGACTCCATCTGCTGGTTGACGTCGGTGATGATGCCGCGCGGGTCGGTCGCCATCAGCGCGTCGATGTTCGACTCGATCAGCGAGCGGGTGTAGAACTGCTGGTCGCGCAGCCGCTGGTCGAGCAGCGCCTGCTCGGCTTCGACCTGCTTGCGCACGGTGTTGTCGGTGCCGATCAGCAGGTAGCCGATAATGTCGCCCTGGTCGTCGCGCAGCGCCGTCACCGACACCATGGCCGGGAAGCGGCTGCCGTCCTGGCGGATATAGGTCAGCTCGTAGATATCCTCGATGCCGCGCGAGGCCTTGAACACCAGCGCCTCGAAGCCCGGCGTGATCGGCGTGCCCAGCTCGATGCTCAGCGTATGCGCGCGCGCGATCACCTCCAGCGGATCGGAAATATCGGCCGGGGTGATCTTGTTCATCACGTCGGCGGCCTTGTAGCCCAGCATGCGCTCGGCGCCGACGTTGAAAATCTGGATCACGCCCTGCGCGTCGGTGGCGATGCTGGAGAAGTTGGCGCTGTTGAAGATCGCGTTTTGCAGCGCGCCGGCCTTCTGCAACGCCTCCTCGGCGCGCTTGCGCGCGGTGTTGTCGGTGCCGATCAGCAGATAGCCGATGATGGTTTCCTGGTCGTCGCGCAGCGCCGTCACCGACACCATGGCCGGGAAGCGGCTGCCATCCTGGCGGATATAGGTCAGTTCGTAGATATCCTCGATGCCGCGCGAGGCCTTGAACACCAGCGCCTCGAAGCCCGGCGTGATCCGCGTGCCCAGTTCCAGGCTGAGCGCGGCGGCGCGCGCGATCAGCTCGCGCGGATCGGAAATGTCGGCCGGGGTGATCTTGTCCATCACGTCGGCGGCCTTGTAGCCCAGCATGCGCTCGGCGCCGACATTGAAAATCTGGATCACGCCCTGGGCGTCGGTGGCGATGCTGGAGAAATTGGCGCTGTTGAAAATGGCGTCCTGCAGCGCCCCCGCCTTCAATAGCAGTTGCCCATCGTACAGCGAGCGGTCGACGATCAAGATATTTCTCCCCGGTGTCACATAATGGAATTGGCACGAGCATCCGTTGCGCATGGCGGCGCGGGGCGGAGGTCGTGAAAGAAGTGCGTTATGAGCAACAGCTAGGCGGTGGAGGCCGAGGCAACCCGCAGTGCGCATGCGGGCTGAATGATGGGACGTCGCGAAGTATGGAGATAAAACCTGTAACTTGTGCCCACAATAGCACAGTGTGGGCTCCGAGTCGTGAAGTGGTTTGCCGCCGACAGTCAGCGCGTCATCAGCACCGGCAGCGTCATGCGGTTCAGTATGCTGCGCGTGGCGCCGCCCAGCAGCAGTTCGCGGAAGCGCGTGTGTCCGTAGCAGCCCATCACCAGCAGGTCGGCATCGACCTCGGCCGCCAGCGACAGCAGGCCCTCGCCGACGTCGTCGGCCTGGCGCACCACCACGTCGAGCTTGACGCCGTGACGCGCCAGATAAGCGCCCAGGTCGGCCCCGGGCTGCTGGCCGTGCGCGCCGTACACCTGTTGCGGATTGAACACCGCCAGCGTCACCAGCGCCGCCTTCCGCAGCAGCGGCAGCGCGGCGGCGATGGCGCGGCTGGCCGCCATGCCGCCGTCCCAGGCCAGCAGCGGCCGCTCGCCGAGGCGCTCGAAGCGGCCCTCGCGGGGGATCACCAGCACCGGCCGCGGGCAATGCAGGATCAGCTCCTGCGGCAAACTGTCGTCCGCAGGGTGGCCGTGGCCGGCCTGGCCGACGACGACCAGGTCGCAATAGCGCGACTGCAGCACCAGGCTGTCGATCATGCTGTCGTCGCTCAGGCGCACTTCAGACGACGCCACGCCCAGCCCGCTGGCGGTGGCGGTGAACTGGTCCAGCGCCTGCCGGGCCGGCTCGATCAGCCCGCTCAAGTCCTGCGGCAGCAGCGGGATGCCCGCCGCCGCCGCGTTGCACTCATACATCAGCGGGTTGATGCCCGTGCTGGCCAGGCCGACCAGATGGGCTTGCTCGGCGATGGCGATGCGGCTGGCGCAAGCGGCTATGTGGCCGGCGCGCGCCGACGCTCCGGCGTGCACCAATATCGTCTTGTATGACATATTTGCTCCTCGGTGTGTGATCGCTACGACGCGGCGCCCGCCGGCGCGGCCTGCCCCATCGCCTGCAGCGCGATGGCCAGCGCGGTATCGGCGGTGGCCAGGTGCAGTTCGAACCACGGCAGGATCAGGCCGGCGGCCTTGCGTCCGGCGGCGATGTCGCCCGGCTCCAGCCCGTGCAGCGTGGCCAGCACCCGGGCGTGCTGCTCGCGGTGCGAGCAGATCGCCGGATAATCGATCGCCTCCATCAGCGATTCTTCCAGCCGGAAGTCCTCCTCCAGCGCGTCGGTCAGCCGCGCCATGCCGGCCTCGAATTGCTCGTCCGGCCCGTCCAGCAGCTGCTTGACCTGCTCGGCCAGGGCCTGGTGCGCCTCGTCGAACAGCGGGATCCCCAGCGCCATGTCGGCGCTCCAGCCTGTCGTTTCCATGATGTCCTCCGCAATCGCGATCCTTGGTGGTCGATGCAACGATTATGGTTGGCCGGGGTTCCGGCTGTATTTGATCCAGATCAAATACTTCGGCTATCCCGCTCACTACACTGCCTCGCAAGCCTTCCGTTCCGGCAGCGCACCTTTGCGGGCATCCCATGAATGAATCCGACGACACCATACAAAACATCACCTACGACGAGTTAAGCGTCGGCCAGAACGCCCGCCTGAGCCGCCGCCTGACCAAGGAAGACATCCTCGCCTTCGCCGCGGTCTCGGGCGACGTCAACCCCGCCCACGTCGATCCGGAATATGCCGATCACACGCTGTTCCATGGCGTCATCGCGCACGGCATGTGGGGTGCGGCGCTGATCTCGCGCCTGCTGGGCACGGCCCTGCCCGGCCCCGGCACGATTTACCTGGCGCAGACGCTGCAGTTCCTGAAGCCGGTGCGCATCGGCGACGAGCTGCGCATCACCGCCACGGTGACGGCCAAGGATGACGTCAACAAGCATGTGCTGCTCGATTGCGAAATCAAGAACCAGACCGGCGCGGTGGTGCTGACCGGCGTGGCCACCGTCATCGCCCCCGGCGAGAAGGTGCGCCGGCCGCGCGCCCAGCTGCCCCAGCTGAACCTGTCGCAGGCGCACACCCACTACGCCGGCCTGCTGGCCAGGGCCGCCCCGCTGGCGCCGCTGCGCTGCGCCGTGGTCCACCCGTGCGACGGCCCATCGCTGTGCGGCGCGCTGGACGCGGCGCAGCACGGCCTGATCGTGCCGCTGCTGATCGGGCCGCAGGAGCGGCTGCGCTCAGTGGCCGAGGCCGCCGGCCGTTCGCTGGAAGGCGTCACGCTGGTCGACGTTCCGCACAGCCACGCGGCGGCCGCGCGCGGGGCCGCGATGGCCGCCGCCGGCGAGGTCGACATGATGATGAAGGGCAGCCTGCATACCGACGAGCTGATCGCCGCCGTGCTGGCCGAGCCGGCGCTGCGCACCGCGCGCCGGCTGACCCATGTGTTCCATACCGAAGTGCCGCTGTACGACAAGGTGCTGCTCATTTCCGACGGCGCGCTGAACATCCAGCCTACGCTGCTCGACAAGGTCGACATCGTGCAGAACGCCGTCGACCTGGCGCACGTGCTGGGCATCGCCGAGCCGCGGGTCGCCATCCTGTCGGCGGTCGAGACGGTGACGCCGAAGATGCCGTCGACATTGGACGCGGCCGCCCTGTGCAAGATGGCCGAGCGCGGCCAGATCCACGGCGCGCTGCTCGACGGCCCGCTGGCCTTCGACAACGCCATCTCGCCGGCGGCCGCGCGCGCCAAGGGCATCGTCTCGACGGTGGCCGGCCACGCCGACATCCTGATCGCGCCCGACCTGGAGGCCGGCAACCTGCTGGCCAAGCAGCTCGAATACCTGGCCGGCGCCGCCGTCTGCGGCGTGGTGCTGGGGGCGCGCGTGCCGATCGCCCTCACCAGCCGCGCCGACGGCGCCGCCGCCCGCACCGCCTCGGCCGCGCTGGCGCTGCTGCTGGCGCACAGTTACCGGCAGCAGCGGCCATGAGCGACTACCGCCGCGTGGTGCTGGCGGTCAACGCCGGCTCCTCTTCGCTCAAGTTCGCGCTCTACCCTTGCCGTGGCGGGCACACCCAGGCGGCCATCCTGAGCGGCGTGGCGGAAGGCCTGGAGCCCGGCGGCCAGCCGCAGGTCAGCCTGCACGCGCCGGCCTCGGACGCGCAGCCGGCGCCGCTGGCGTCCGGCGACGGCGACCCGTTCGAACGGGCGCTGCGGCGGCTGCGCACGCTGCTCGACGAGCACGCCGGGCCGGTGCGGCTGGCGGCGGTGGCGCACCGCATCGTGCACGGCGGCGAGCGCCATGCCGCCTCGATCCGCCTCGACGACGACGCGCTGGCCTACCTCGACACGCTGGCGCCGCTGGCGCCGCTGCACCAGCCGCACAACCTGGCGGCGGTGCGGGCCTGCCGCCGCGCCTATCCCGACGTGCCGCAGATCGGCTGCTTCGACACCGGCTTCCACGCCAGCCTGCCGGCCGAGGAACAGCTGTTCGCGCTGCCGCAGGCGCTGCGCGCCGAGGGCATCCGCCGCTACGGCTTTCACGGCCTGTCCTACCGCTACCTGGCCGCCCGCCTGGCGACGCTGACGCGGCGCGCCGGCGGACGCGTGCTGATGGCGCACCTGGGCAACGGCGCCAGCGTGTGCGCGATGCGCGCCGGCCGCAGCATCGCCACCAGCATGGGCTTTTCCGCGCTGGACGGCCTGATGATGGGCACCCGCAGCGGCGCCGTCGATCCCGGCGTGCTGCTGTACCTGCTGCGCCAGGGCTGGACGCCGCAACGCATCGAGAACCTGCTGTACCGCGAGTCCGGTCTGCTGGGCGTGTCCGGCCTGTCGGCCGACATGCGCACGCTGCGCGCCAGCGGCACGGCGGCCGCGCGCCAGGCCATCGCGCTGTTCGAACACCGGCTGGTGCAGGCCTGCGGCGCGCTGACGGCGTCGCTGGAAGGCCTCGACCTGCTGGCCTTCACCGGCGGCATCGGCGAGCACGACGCCGCCCTGCGCCGGGACGCCTGCGCCCGTTTGCGCCACCTGGGCGTGGTGCTCGATCCGGCCCGCAACCTGGCGGCCGACGGCCGCGCCGCCTTGCCCATCCATGCGGCCGGCAGCGCGGTCGAGGTGTGGGTGGTGCCCACCGACGAAGGCCGCGTCGCCGCGGCCGACGCGGCCGCGCTGGTGGACGGCGGTCCTTGACGCGCGCACGGCGCACGCCGGCGGCCTAGCCGACGCCGGCCTCGCGGTAGCAGTCGCGGCCGGCGTGCTTGGCCGCATACATGGCGTCGTCGCTAAGCCCCAGCAATTGCTCGGGGGTGGCGCCGTCGCGCGGGAAGAAGGCCAGTCCGATGCTGGCCGACACCCCCACATGACGGCCGCTGGCCAGCCGGATCGGCGCGCGCACCGAGTCCAGCGCGCGCTCGACCACGGCCACCGCCTCGTGCTCGGCGCCCAGCTCGGCCAGCACCAGCACGAACTCGTCGCCCCCCAGCCGCGCCACCGTGTCGTTGGCGCGCACCGCCTGCAGCAGCCGGGCCGCTACCGCGACCAGCACGGCGTCGCCGGCCTCATGGCCGCAACTGTCGTTGACGGCCTTGAAACCGTCGAGGTCGATCGAGCAGACCGCCAGCAGATGACCGCTGCGCGCGGCGACGGCCAGCCCCTGGGTCAGGCGGTCGCGCAGCAGGCGCCGGTTCGGCAAATGGGTCAGCGGATCCAGGTAGGCCAGCTGCTCGACCTGGTCCTGGCGCAGCCGCTGCTCGGTGATGTCGCTGAAGAAGGCGATGTAGTGGAGCAGCGTGCCGTCCGCGCCGGTCACCGCGCTGAGCGACAACTGCGCGGCGAACAGGCTGCCGTCGCGGCGCCGGTCCCAGATCTGGCCGTGCCAGTGGCCGCGCGCGTCCAGGCTGCGCCAGATGCCCTGGTAGAACGCGGCATCGTGCTTGCCGGACTTGAGCAGCCGCGGATTCTGGCCGATCAGCTGCTCCCGCGTATAGCCGCTCATGGTCTCGAACGCCCGGTTGACCTCGATGATGGCGTGGTCGGGGCCGACGATGAGGATGCCGTCGGCGATGGCGCCGAACACGCTGGCCGCCAGCGCCACCCTGGCGTCGGCCCGTTCGCGCGCCTGCTGCAGCCGGTTGAACTGGCGCGCCAGCAGCCGGATCTCAGCCGGTCCCTCCAGCGTGGCGCGGGCGCCCGGCGCGCCCGCCGCCGCCAGCGCGGTGGCCCGGCGCAGGCTGCGCAGCGACGCCAGCGCGCGATGCAGCAGCGCCCACGCCAGCAGGCAGGCCAGCAACATGGCGGCGGCGATCTGGCCGCCGATCAGGCGCAGGCGCTCGCCCACTTTCTGGCGCAGCAGATCGCGTGGAATGAACACGGCCACCGTGCAGCCGCTGACGGCCGAACGGCTGTAGCCGACGAACGACGGCGTTCCCTCCAGCGTCGCGCTGACGAACATGCCTTCGGCGCTGGTCTGCATGGCGGTGAGCAGGTCGGCGATGGCGGGGTGGCCGACATAGCGCGCGGCGGCCGTCGAGCGTCCCACCAGCACGCCGCCGGGCGCGATCCAGGCGCCGATCCAGCCGTCGGCCAGCTGGTCGCGCACGGCGGCGGCAAACAGCGGCGCCGCCGCCTCCTGGTACACCAGCACGCCGGCCGGACCGCCGCCGGTCGTCGTCAGCGCCACCGCGACCGCCACCTGCGGCACGGCCGCCGGCACGCAGGCGCTGGCCGGCGCGGCGCCGGGGCCCAGCTGGCGCAGCAACGACGCCAGCGCGGCCGGCGACAGCCCGGCATCGGCCGCCGCCGTGGTGAACTGCGGCGCGCCGCCGGCGTCAAGCAGCGTCGCCGCCGCCCCGGCGGGCAGCGCGGCCAGCAGCCGGCGCCGGCCGGCGCCGTCGGGCTCACCGCTGGCCGGCAGCGCGGCCGCCAGCACCGCCGCGGTCGAGCGCATGCGCGCCATCGACTGGTCCAGTTCACGCGACAGCCCCCTGGCCGCCAGCAGGCTGCTGCCTTCGAGCTGGGTTTCCCCGCGCTGGTTCAGCAACAGCAGCACCACGCCGCCGATCAGCAGGCCGGGTAGCAGCAGCAGCGCGAAATACACGCTCAGGCTATTGCAGCGGGTAAGCATTTTTTCTCCCATTTGGCCTGTCCGGGCTCTACCTCAAGCGTAGGCAGCGGGACCGCGAAAAAAAATGCGCCAGATCAAATAATGGTGGAATGGCGGCCGATCCGGCGAAGTTTGATCCAGATCATAAAATTTGAAGATAGGCTTTGATAGCCTGAAGATTCCCGCATCCCGTGGCCCTGCCGCCATTTGAAGGAGTCTGCCATGTCATACAAAACCATCCTGGTCCATGTCGACCAGTCATCCCACGCCGCAACGCGCATCGCACTGGCCGCCCAGCTGGCCGCCAGCCAGGACGCGCACCTGATCGGCGCGGCGCTGACCGGCCTGACCATGGAGTATTACCGCAACAGCGGCGCGACGTTTGCCGGGCCGCTGCCGCAGGAGGAACTGGACGAGATCACGCGCCGCGGCGAACAGGCGCTCGAGCGCTTCGAGGCGCAGGCGCGCGCCGCCGGCGTCAGCTACGAGCGCCGCTACAGCGACGACGAACCCGAGGTCGGCCTGGTGCTGCAGGCGCGCTACGCCGACCTGGTGGTGCTCAGCCAGACCGATCCCGCCACCGAAGGCCTGGCCATGCTGCGCAAGCTGCCCGAGTACGTGGCGCTGTACGGCGGCCGGCCGGTGCTGATGGTGCCGTACGCCGGCGCCTTCCCGCACCTGGACCGCCACGCGCTGGTGGCCTGGGACGGCAGCCGCGCGGCCACCCGCGCCGTCACCGACGCGCTGCCGCTGTTGCGCAAGAGCGCGCGCACCACGCTGGCGCTGTTCAATGCCGAGCGCCAGTACGGCGTGCACGGCGAACAGCCGGGCGCCGACATCGCGCTGTTCCTGGCGCGCCACGGCGTCAAGGTCGAGGTGCTGCAACAGACCACGGCGCCCGGCATGGACGTCGGCAACGCGCTGCTGTCGCTGGCGGCCGACGTCGGCGCCGACCTGCTGGTCGCGGGGGCCTACGGCCACCAGCGCTGGCGCGAGATGGTGCTGGGCGGCGTCACGCGCCGCTTGCTGCAATCGATGACGCTGCCGGTGCTGATGTCGCACTGACGCGCCGCCCGCCACCAAGGAGTGCCGCCATGTCCTACCGTTCGATCCTGGTGCACGCCGACCAGACCCCGGCCGCCGCCGCCCGCATGGCGCTGGCGGTACGCCTGGCGCTTGCCTGCGGCGCGCACCTGACGGCGCTGGCCTGCACCGGCCTGTCCCGCTTCACGCCCTTGAGCGACCCGCTGCGGCAAGGGCCGCTGGTGCCCGAACAGCTGCAGCGCTGGCGCGACCAGGCGCAGACCAGCCTGGCCGCGTTCGACGCCATCGCGCGCCGCGCCGGTCTGCACGCGGCCACCTCGCGGCTGGCCGATGACGCCCCGGAGGATGCCCTGCTGCTGCAGGCGCCCTACCACGACCTGCTGGTGCTGGGCCAGACCGACCCGCAGGCGGCCACGCCCGGCGCCATCCGCGACCTGCCGCAGGAGCTGCTGCTCAACTGCGCCCGGCCCCTGCTGCTGGCGCCGTGCAGGCCGGCGGACGACGGCGATGCCGAAGGTCCCCTGCGCCATCCGCTGCTGGCCTGGGACGGCAGCCGCCAGGCCGCGCGCACCATCGGCGACGCGCTGCCGCTGTTGAAACTGGCGCAAAAGGCGACACTGCTGGTGCTCAACGCCGAAGCGCGAGCGGACCGGCATGGCGCCGAACCGGGCGCCGACATGGCGCTGTTCCTGGCGCGGCATGGCGTGCGCGCCGAGGTGATGCGCGAATTCACGACCGCCGATATCGGCGACGCGCTGCTGTGCGTGGCCGCCGAACTGCGCTGCGACCTGCTGGTCATGGGCGGCTACGGCCATCGTCGCGCGCGCGAGACGCTGCTGGGCGGCGCCACCCGCACCGTGCTGCGCGACATGACGCTGCCGGTGCTGATCGCCCATTGACCTCTTGAACAACGACCCGAAAGGCGTGCATGACCGAAACCACCGATGACCTGGACCGCAGCGCCGGCGACATGATGCCGTCCCCCGGCGAGATCGCGCTGCGCCTGCGGTATCTGGAACTGGGCGCCGACGACCTGGCGCTGCTGCGCCGCATCCATCCGCTGCTGCAGCCGCGCCTGGAGCCCGTCATCGAAGCGTTTTACACGCATCTGCTGAGCATGCCGGTGCTGCGGCCGCTGCTGGGCGACGGCGCGGCGCTGGCGCGGCTGCGCCGGGTCCAGGCCGGCTACTTCCGCTCGCTGACCGCCGGCGACTACGGCGACGACTACGTGCGCAACCGCCTGCGCGTGGGGCTGGTGCACCAGCGCATCGGCCTGGCCCCGGTGTGGTACCTGGGCGGCTACCGCAAATACCTGACCGACCTGGCGCCGGTGCTGCGCGAGCTGCTGCGCGACAGCCCCGACACCTTCCTGCCCACCTATGGCGCGCTGTTCAAGGTGGTCAACTTCGACATGAGCCTGGCGCTCGACACCTATATCCAGGCCGGCCGCCGCAAACTGCTGGGACTGAAGAACTACTCGGAGCAGATCATCAGCAGCATGCCGTCCGGCGTGATGGTGGTCGACGGCGGCGGCGCGGTGCGCACCGTCAACCAGGCCATGCTCGGCATGCTGGGCGGGCAGCGCGGCGGCGCCGGCCTGCGCTACGACGAACTGGTCGGCGATGCGGCGCTGCGCGCCTGCATCGCCGAGGGGCTGGACCAGCCGGCCTACCAGCGCGAGCTGACGGTGACGCTGCCCGACGGCCCGCGCCACCTGCGCTGCTGCCTGTCGCGCACCTTGCTCGACAAGCAGGACCTGCTGCTGCTGATCGCCGAGGACATCACCGCGCCGATGCAGGCGCGCGCCGAGCTGCGCGACAGCGAAGAACGCTACCGCGCCGCGTTCGGCCAGGCCGCCGTGGGACTGGCCGAGGTGTCGGCCGACGGCAGCTGGCTGCGGGTCAACCGCAAGCTGCTCGACATCGTCGGCTACAGCGAGGACGAGCTGCTGCGGCTGCGCCTGTCGGACATCGTCTCGCCCGAGGACTGGCAGATCGACGCGCCGCTGCTGCGCAGCCTGGCCGCCGGCGCGCTGCAAAGCTCGAGCCGCGAAAAACGCTACCTGTGCAAGGATGGCCGCGCGGTGTGGGTCAAGGCCACGGTGGCGGCGATGCGGCCGGCCGGCGACCAGGCCAGCCTGGTGGCGGTGATCGAGGACATCTCGCAGCGCAAGCAGTTCGAGGAGGAGCTGCTGCACCTGGCCAGCCACGACGCGCTGACCGGCCTGGCCAACCGCACGCTGCTGCTCGACCGCATCGGCCAGGCGATCGCCCAGGCGCGCCGCAGCGGCCGCCAGGCGGCGCTGCTGTTCCTCGACCTGGACCGCTTCAAGACCATCAACGACAGCCTGGGCCACGACGCCGGCGACCGCGTCGTGGTCGAGGTCGGCCGCCGGCTGCAGCAGGCCGTGCGCGAAGCCGACACGGTGGCGCGGCTGGGCGGCGACGAGTTCGTCGTGCTGCTGGCCGACCTGCCGCACGAGCGCGCCGCCGGCGCGCTGGCGCAGAAGATCCTCGAGGCGCTGTTCGCGCCGATGCTGATCCTGGGCCACGAGCTGTCGCCGGCCAGCAGCATCGGCATCAGCATGTATCCGAAGGACGGCGCCGACGGCAAGACCCTGCTCAAGAACGCCGACGCCGCCATGTACCAGGCCAAGGCCCTCGGCCGCGGCAACTACCAGTTCTATTCGCACGAGATGAACGCGCGCACGCTGGACCGGCTCACGCTCGAGAGCGGCCTGCGCCACGCGGTCGAGCGGGGCGAGCTGCAACTGATGTACCAGCCGCAGATCGACCTCGGCAGCGGCATCGTGGTCGGCGTCGAGGCGCTGCTGCGCTGGCATCCGGCCGGCGAGCAGCTGGTCATGCCCGACGCCTTCATCCCGATCGCCGAGGAAACCGGGCTGATCGTGCCGATCGGTGAATGGGTGCTGCGCACCGCCTGCGCCCAGCACGTGGCCTGGCGCCGCGCCGGCCTGCGCGACGTGCGCATCGCCGTCAACCTGTCGGCGCGCCAGTTCCGCCAGCCCGGCCTCGACGCGATGGTGGCGCGGGTGCTGGCCGACACCGGCTGCCACGCCCGCTGCCTGGAGCTCGAGATCACCGAAACGGTGCTGATGGAGCGCCCCGACAGCGCGGCCCAGACCTTGCAGCGCCTCAGCGACATGGGGGTGCAGCTGGCCATCGACGATTTCGGCACCGGTTATTCCAGCCTGTCCTACCTGAAGCGCTTCCCCATCCACGCGCTGAAGATCGACCGCTCCTTCGTGCGCGACATTCCGGACGACGCGGACGACGCCGCCATCGCCGGCGCCGTCATCGCGCTGGCCCACAGCATGGGCTTGACGGTGGTGGCCGAGGGCGTGGAAACGCCGCAGCAACGCGACTTCCTGCGCGGCCAGCGCTGCGACCAGGCGCAGGGCTACTATTTCAGCGAGCCGGTGACCGCGGTCGCGCTGGCGCGCATGCTCGGCGACGACGCCCCCCTGGCGCCGGCCGGCCACCACCGATTGTCCGGAGCCTGACCATGTCCCTGCCCTCGCCGTTCTCGCTGGAAGGAAAACGCGGCCTGATCATCGGTGTCGCGAACCAGCACAGCATCGCCAGCGGCTGCGCCGCGGCGGCCGCCGCACTGGGCGCGCGGCTGGTGTTGAGCTGCGCCGGCGACGCCGCCGTTCCCTACGCCGGACCGGTGGCGGCCGCCATCGGCGCGCCGCTGCTGACCTGCGACGTCGAACGGCCCGGCGACCTCGCCGCGCTGGTGCGGCAGGCCGCGTCCCAGCTGGGCGGCCTGGATTTCGCGATCCACTCGGTGGCCTGGGCGCCGGCCGACGACCTGCACGGCCGCGTCACCGACAGCAGCAGCGCCGGCTTCCTGCGCGCGATGCAGATCTCCTGCCACTCGTTCGCCGAACTGGCCCGCCATTGCGAACCGCACCTGCGCCAGCGCGGCGGCAGCCTGCTGACGATGAGCTACCTGGGCGCCGACGAAGCGGTGCCGCACTACGGCGTCATGGGCCCGGTCAAGGCGGCGCTGGAGTCGCTGGTGCGCTATCTGGCGCTGGAACTGGGGCCGCAAGGCATCCGCGTCAGCGCCGTGTCGCCGGGCCCGGTGCCCACGCGCGCGGCCACGGGGCTGGAACAGTTCGACGCGCTGATGCAGCGCGCGCGCGAACGCTCGCCGTTGCGGCGGCTGGTGACGCTGGACGAGATCGGCCGGCTGGCCGCCTTCCTGGCCGGCGACGGGGCCAGCGGCATGACCGGCCAGACCATCTACGTCGACGCCGGCTACCACGCGGTCAATTAGCGCGCGGCGTGCCGGCCGCCGATCGCGGCTTCAGGCATCGAAGCGAGAAACGGCGCCAGCCGCACCGGCCGTCCCGGCAGGTAGCCCTGCACCAGCGCGCAGCCAAATTGCCGCAGGAAGCCGAGGTGGGCATCGGTTTCCACGCCCTCGGCAACCACGCGCAGCTTCATGTTGCGGCCCAGGTCGATGATGGAACGCACGATGGCGCAATCGTTGGACTCGTGCGGCACGCCGCGCAGGAACAGGCGGTCGATCTTGAGCGAACTGATCGGCAAGGCCTTCAGCAGCGACAGCGACGAATAGCCCATGCCGAAATCGTCCAGGCCGATCTCGAAGCCGAGGCGCACCAGTTCGGTCATGATAGGCAGCGCTTTTTCGATGCGCTGCATGATGACGCCCTCGGTCAGCTCCAGGCAGATCCGGTCCGGCGCGATGCCGGCGGCGGCGGTGATCGCCATCAGCTCGCGCGGCAGTTCGCTGTCGAGAAATTCCGGCGCGGCCATGTTGACGTGCACCCGGATCTGCGGCATGCCCGACGCCTGCAGCAGCGGCAGGTCGCGGCACACCTGCTCGATGACCCAGCGCCCGATCAGCACGATCAGCCGGCTTTGTTCGGCCACGGGGATGAACTGGTCCGGCGGCACCACGCTGCCGTCGGCTTTCCGCCAGCGGATCAGCGCCTCCAGCGCCACCACCCGCATGTCCTGCGTGTCGCATATCGGCTGGTATTCGAGGAAGAATTCATCCCGCTGCAGCGCATCCTGCAGCGCCGACAGCATCAGCAGCTGGGCCGCCACGGCGCCTTGCTGCATATCGTTTTCGCTGCCGAAGTAACTGACCAGGTTGCGGCCGTTGCGCTTGCTGACGTACATCGCCACGTCGGCCGCGTGCAGCAGGCGCGCCGTGTCGCGGGCGTGCTGCGGGAACAGGCCGACGCCGATGCTGGCCGATACCGACAGTTCGTGGCCCATGTAATTGAAGCGCGTGCGCGCCGCCGCCAGCACGGCCCCGGCCAGCTCGTCGAGCGCGGACTCGCCGAGGCCGGCCGGCGCCATCAGTGCGAACTCGTCGCCGCCCAGCCGCGCCACCACCGCACCGGCGGGCGCCAGGCCACGCAGCCGGTCGGCGAACTGGCACAGCACCACATTGCCGGCGGCGTGCCCGAAGCCGTCGTTGATGGGCTTGAATTGGTCGAGGTCGATGTACAACAGGCCGAACGGACTGCCCTGCTCGCAGGCGGCGTCCAGCAGTTCATGAAAGTGGGCGCGATTGATCAGGCCCGTCATTTCATCGGTCTGGGCCAGCACCCGCACCCGCTCCTGCTGGATCATGCGCTGGGCGGTCTGGGCGATCAGCGCGCTGATCGATTCGGCCAGGCCCGGCAGCTGCGCCTCGCGCTGACGCGGCGCGACGCTGAAAAATTCCAGCACGCCGGCGCAATGCAGGGCGCCGTCGGCGGCGACATAGGTCACCGGGAAGAAGAAGCCCGATTGCAGGCCGCAGCGCTGCGCCGCCTGCACCCGCGCCATGTCGGCGTGCGTGGCGCTGGCGTCGACCCATTGCGCCCGGCCCTCCAGCCAGGTCTCGCCGACCAGGCCCTCGCCCGGCCTGACCGCCAGCGCCGTCGCCGCGGCGCGAAATTGCGCATAGTCGCGGTCGGCCGTGTGCCAGACATGCCGGCAGCGCAGCACCTCGTCCGCGCCGCTGTGTTCCAGCGCCCAGAACGCGCCCCAGTCCCAGCCCAGTTCCTCGCACACCAGGTGGATGATCTTGTAGACCGCCTCGTCGAAGGTGTCGGTGCCGATCAGGTAACGGGTCAGCGCGAAGTTGAAGCGCTCGCGCATGGCGGCGCGCTTGGCGCCGGTGATGTCGGTCAGCATGCCGGTGGCGACCGGCCGCTCCGCCGCCGCCAGCGCCTGCAGGCGCAGCCAGCGTATCCCCTGTTCGTCCTCGATAACGCGGAACTCGCAGGTTTCAGCGCTGCCGTGCCGGCTGATGGCCGACAGCGTTTCAGCCAGCAAGGCCGTATCCTCGGCCACCACCTTGGCCGCCCAGCGCTCGCCCGCGTCGCCGGCCCCAACGCCGAGCAACTGCAAGGCAACCGCCGACAGGCGCATCTGCGAGGTCTGGCGCACCATCGACCAGCGGCCCAGGCCCGCCAGCTCGTCGACGGGATCGGCACCTGCCGTGAACGCGAGGTCAAGGCCGTGCGCGCCCACGCCGCAGGCCCATCCTGCCGGGTCGTTCTGCTGGCCCGGCGCATGCCGGATGGGACGAGGCGTTACAACGGAGTGCTCCATAGCGATTCCTGACAGTAGTTAAAGGCGTGCTCGCCTGCCAGCCGAACCGGGACAATACGTTCAAAACGCCCTATTAACGATCGCTTTGGCGATCGCGCGCACCACTGCATGGAATTCCTGCACCGCAGCTAAGCGCCGGGAGGCGGACGGCGGGCGTGACCTCTGGCATGGCATGGACATGCAGAATCCGTGCCAACTTGCAAACCGCTAGTTCAAGAATGGGAAAGGGACTTCAGGCCGACCGTGCGCGGCGGCGCGCCAGCCATGCCACCAGGCCCAGGCCGCCGAGCACCATGCCCCAGGTCGATGGCTCAGGCACGGCCGCCGTCAGCGACACGCCGTCCAGCAGCAGGAACGGTGGCGCGCCCGGCGCACCGCCTTGGGCCAGGAACGACAGCGCCTGGCTGACGCTGGTCGCGGTGAAGCTCATGGTCGCGGTTTTCCAGCCGCTGAAGCCGCCGTCGGCAATGCTCAGCGCGCTGGTGTTCTGGCTGGCGCCGCCGAAGCCGACCAGCCAGGAGTTGCTGTTGTTGGCGCCATCGAAACCTACCTGCTGCGCCAGCGCGTAGTCGAACTTCAGCGTGTAGGCGCTGCCGACCGACAAGCCGTTGATGGTCTGCGACAGCGTGCCCGGGTAATACAAGGCGTCGGAGGCGAACACGTTGACGCCGTCGGCCGAGGCGCTGTAGCCGTTGCCTTGGCTCTTCAGCCAGATGGCCGAGTTGTAGGTGTTGGCGATGCTGCTGTCCAGCACAAAGTTGTAGCCGCCGTCGTTGCCATTGCTGCTGGTCCAGCCGGTCAGCGTGGTGCGGTTGGCGTCGTTGGTGACGGTGGAGGAAAGCTGCTTGTTGCTGCCGTTGGTGGTCGACTCGAAATTGCCGTTGGTGACCAGGTTGGCGGACGCGTGGGCGACGCCAGCGCTCAGGGCGGCGACGGCGGACAGGGACAACAGAATAGATTTGATGCGCATGACGCAATCTCCAGTATTGACAGTAAGTGGCGGGGAAACTGCCGGCGATTTTGGGGCCGACGACAGCTCGACGATGGCACTCCTGTCGAACTGGGTGTTTGAGAACGGATTTTGTTGAAATTCGTCAAAATTTATTGCAATGAGACTATTCTATCAGAATACTTTTTAAGAAACTAAAATATTCTAAATACAATTTGTATTTCTTTGTATCAACCAGTTCGAGCGAATGCAAGGACGTGAGAAAGCCGGCCTGCCCACGCAATGCCGCGCAGAATTTTTTTGTTTTGTATTAACGTTTCCCTTTTAAGCATGGGAATTGAGCATGAACGGCGATCAGCGCACCAACAAAACCATCAGTTCCGCGGTGGAGCACGGCATCTGGCTGGCGAACTCGCAAGGTTCCGCTGTGGCATGGGCCTATATGCAGACGTATCACGTGCCGGTCGATGCGATACGCCGCGTGCTGGCCTATCCGGAGGCGCGCCGGAAGTCCAGCAGCTGTTGCCGCTAGGGCTGGACTCGGCAAATCATGAAATACAGATCGGCGATCTATTTTTTGTACACGCCGCTCAAGACGAAATAGTCGTCGATCCGTTCCAGATAGGTGTAGCGGTGCTCCATCTTCTGACTGACCGGATTGACCCACTCGAATTCAACCCAGCCGCTGCCTTGGGTCTTGGCCAGTTCGATCTGCTCGCGCACGAAGGCCTTGCCGTTGACGTCCTTGATGTCGAGCAGGGTCTTGCCGATCAACTTGGGATTGGCGCCGTGGGCCAGTACCACGCCGTTCAGGTCCAATGCGGCGACGTACAGTTCGCGGTCAACGAACTGGCTCTGCGGCCGGCTGAATTCGGCCAGCGCCTTGTCCTTGCCGTTTTTTCGTACATAGCCGACGGCCTTCTTGACGAGAGCTACCGCCTCCTCTTTCGACGCCTGCTGATCGGCCGCCGTGGCGCTGAAACCTGCCGACATCACCAGCACTGCAAGAATGAATTTGAATAAATACGTACGCATGATCACCCCTCCTCAGAACGAATGGCGGATGCCGGCCGAGACGCCCGACTGGTTCAGCCCCGTCCCCACGGTGCCGCCCGCGTCGAGCGCGATGGCGGCCTGGCCGGCGTTCTTCATGCGGCCGATCGAGCTGTAGACCGCGGTGCGCTTGGACAGGAAATAGGTCAGTCGCAGCGCCACCAGCGTGGAGTCGTTGCCGCTGTCCTTGACGTCGTGGCGCGCCACCTGCCCGTCCAGCGTCAGCAAAGGCAGCAGCGGATAGCTGGCTCCCACGTAAATCAGGTTGGATTCGAGGTCGTTGGCGCGCGTGGCCGCCTTCTTCTTGCGCGCCATGATGCCGGCGCCGATGCGTACCTCGCCGGCCATCGCGTAGCCGTTCAGGGTGGTGCGCCGGTCGCTGCTGTCGCTGGTGGTCAGCCCCGCAGCCGCGCCGGTGTTGCCGTACATGATGTCGTAGCTGGTGGTGATGCCGAACCGCGCGGTGTTATAGCCCGCCAGGGCCGTCACTTGACGGCAGGCCTTGGCGTTGCCCGCCACTTCGCCGGGGCAGTTGGTGGCGGCCGGCCCGCCGGCGCTGGAGGCATCGCGGCCGAAGCTGTAGGTGGCCCCCACGGTGAAGTCCGAGAACGTGCCGAGGTAACCGATGGCATTGTCGCTGCGCGCGTTCGGGATGTAGGGGTCGATGCTGGAGATGCTGAACAGGTTGGGTCCCAGCACGTCCGACTTGAGCGTCGCCAGGAAGGTCATGTTGTTCTGCCGGCCCAAGGTCAGAGTGCCGTAGCTGCCCTTCAGGCCGACGTTGGCCTGGCGACCGAACAGGCGGTTGCCCTGCCCCATGGTGCCGGTGTCCATGCCGATGCCGCTTTCCAGTACAAACACGGCCTGCAAGCCATCGCCCAGGTCTTCCGTGCCACGGAAGCCGAGGCGCGAGGGGAAGCTGCTGGTCAGGCTGGGCACCTTGACGGCGGAGTTGCCGGCCGCGTTGGCGTTGTTGGTGTAGACCACGCCGCTGTCCACGATACCGTAGATCGTCACGTTGCTCTGCGCCGTGGCGGCGTGGCAGGCCAGGCAGCCGATCATTGCGATGGCGCCACCGAGTGCTGTCTTCTTCATTACTATGTCTCCAGGTTTTTTATGTGAGATGCTGCGGGGTGAAACGGTTTATTCGCTGTCGGGCTGGCGCGCCGGTTGCGCCAGCTGGAACGCCGGCAGTTCCTGGCAGGCCGCGTCGATGGCCAGCAAGGTCGGGAATGGCGTCAGGTCCATGCCGAAGCGGCGCGCCGCGAACAGCTGCGGCACCAGGCAGCAGTCGGCCATGGTCGGCGTGTCGCCGACGCAGTAGCGGCCGCGCTGCTCGTCGCGGACCAGATCCGCTTCCAGCGCGGCCAGGCCGATGCCGTGCCAGTGGCTGATCCAGGCGTTCTTCGCCGTCTCGTCCAGGCCCATGGCTCCGGTGAGGTACTTCAGCACGCGCAGGTTGTTGAGCGGGTGGATGTCGCAGGCCATGGAAAGAGCCAATTGCCGCACGCGGGCGCGCTCGCCCGGCGTGGCCGGCAGCAGCGGTGTCGCCGGCCAGGCTTCATCCAGGTATTCGATGATGGCCAGCGACTGACCGATGTCCAACACGCCGTCGCTCAGCACCGGCACCAGCTGCTGCGGATTGCGGGCGCTGAAGACGTGTTGGAACTGCTCGCCGCCGTTGCGGTTCAGGTGCACCGACAGGTACTCGTACGGCAGCCCTTTCAGGCCCAGCGCGATGCGGACGCGGTAGGCGGAGGAACTGCGAAAATAGTTGTGCAGCACCAGCTGCGTTGCGCTTTCCTGCATCAGGACACTCCCATGTATTGTTGAACGATGTGCGGCTCGGCGCGCAGCGCGTCCGAACTGCCCTGCCAGACCACCTTGCCCTTCTCCAGCACGAAATGGCGGTCGGCGAACTTGAGCAAGGCGCCGACGTTCTTGTCGATGACGATCTGCGACAAGCCCTCCGTCTTCAGCGCCGCCAGCGCGGCCCATATCTCAGCGCGGATGATGGGTGCCAGGCCTTCGGTGGCCTCGTCCAGCACCAGCAGTTGCGGGTTGGTCATCAGCGCGCGGCCGATGGCCAGCATCTGCTGCTCGCCGCCGGACAGCTGCCAGCCGTGGTTGCCGCGCCGCTCCTTCAGGCGCGGGAAGAAGCGGTAGACCCGTTCCAGGTCCCACGGCTGCAGGCTGAGGTGCCTGTGGCGCGGCATGCGCGCGGTGGCTACCAGGTTCTCTTCCACCGACAGGTTGGCGAACACCTGCCGCCCTTCCGGCACCAGCCCCAGTCCCAGCCGCGCGATGTGGTGCGACGCCAGGCTGGTCAGCGGCTTGTCGCCGAACGAGATGGCGCCGGACTTCAACGGCAGCATGCCGAACAGGCATTTGATGGTGGTGGAACGCCCCATGCCGTTGCGGCCCAGCAGCGTCACCACCTCGCCGGCCCGCACGTCGAAGCTGACGCCGAACAGCGCCTGCGCGTGGCCGTACGATGCGTGCACGTCGCGCACTTCCAGTAAATTCGTCATGCCTCGCCCTCCTCTTCACCGAGGTACACGGCGCGTACCTCCGGGTGGTTGCGGATCTCGTCCGGCGTGCCGCTGAACAGCACCTTGCCGTAGACCAGGGCCGTGATGCGGTCGGCCAGCGCGAACACCGCGTCCATGTCGTGCTCGATCAGCAGGATCGAATAGCGGCCCTTGAGGCGGGCCAGCATGGCCACCACCGCCGCCGATTCCTGCACGCTCATCCCGGCCATGGGCTCGTCGAGCAGCAGGAACTTGGGCTGGGCCGCCAGCGCCATCGCCAGTTCCAGCTGGCGGCGCTCGCCGTATCCGAGATCGGCGGCCGGCGCTTGCGCCAGCGGCGCCAGGCCGCAGTCGCGCAGCGCCGCATCCGCAACTTCCACTTGCGCGGAGCGCGACATCATCGGCTGCCAGAAGCGCCAGCCGTGTTCGCGCGCGCCCACTGCCGCCAGCACGGCGTTCTCGCGCACAGTGAAGTCCTCGAAAATGGAGGTGATCTGGTAGGAGCGCAGCAGGCCGCGCCGCGCCCGCATGTGAATCGGCAGGCCGGTCACATCCTCGCCGTCGTACCAGACCTTGCCCTCGTCGGAGGCCAGCTCGCCGGACAGCTGGTTGATCAGCGTGGTCTTGCCGGCGCCATTGGGACCGATGATGGCGTGCAGTTCGCCGGGGCGGATATCGATCGACACCGAATCGGTGACCAGAATGCCGCCGTAGCGCTTGACCAGCGCTTCGGTTCTCAGGATGCTCATGCGTGCTCCTCCACGGCGTGGACAGGCACCGGGGCCGGCGCGAGCACCGCTGCCGTCTTGCGCGGCGCCAGCTTCTCCAGCAGGCCCACCAGGCCGGCGGTGCGCAGCAGCGCGACCAGGAAGATCGCCAGGCCGAAGATCGCGGCCCAGGATTCGGTGGCCATCTTCAGCAGCTCCTCGGCACCCATGAACACCACCGCGCCCAGCAAGGGACCGAACACGCTACCCAGGCCGCCCAGCACGATCATCACGATCAGGTCGCCGGAAACCATCCAGCTCAGCGTGGCGGGCGATGCGAACGCGGTCAGGTTAGCCAGCAGCATGCCGGCCACGCCGCACAGCACCGCCGACATCACATAGGCCGCCAGCTGATAGCGCTTGCCGCGCAGGCCGATCGCGTTGATGCGACGCGGATTCCGGCGCGCGCCGCGCAGCACCATGCCGAACGGAGCCACCCGCAGCCGCGCCGACCACCAGATCACCAGGCACAGTACAACGAAGGCCACGGTGTAGGCGACCAGCGGCTGGCCCAGGTCCTGGCCGAAGAAACGGCTGGTGGCGCCGATCGGCGTGCCGTCGTCGCCGCCGTACTGCTTCAGGCTGACAAAGACGAAATACCCCATCTGCGCAAACGCCAGCGTGATCATGATGAAGCCGATGCCGGTGGTGCGCAGGCTGATGGCGCCCGTCAGCAGCCCGACCAGGCCGCAGGACACCACGCACACCGCCAGGTGCAGCCAGCCATTGTCGATGCCGTGATACGCGGGGATCGCCACGCTGTAGGCGCCGATGCCGAGGAACAGCGCGTGGCCGAGACTGACCAGGCCACCGAAGCCCAGCGCCAGGTTCAGCGCACTGGCGGCGACGGCGTAGATCAGGATGCGGGCAAAGAAGACCACGTAGAACGGCTGGTCGGCGATGCCGGCGGCCCAGGGCACCAGCGCCAGGGCGCCCAGCAGCAGCACGGGCACCAGCGTGGCCGGCTGGCGCACGGAACGCATTGAAATAAGTGGATTCATCGGGTCCTCTCGGTGGGGAACAGGCCCTGCGGGCGCAATGCCAGCACCAGGGCCATCAGCAGATACACCAGCATCGATGCCAGCGCCGGTCCGGCGGCGTTGGCGACGTCGCGGCTGGCCAGTTCGCGCAGCAGCGTGGGCAGGAAGGCGCGGCCCAGCGTGTCGGCGGTGCCGACGATCAGCGCCGCATAAAACGCGCCGCTGACCGATCCGATGCCGCCGATGACGATCACCACCAGCGCGGTGATCAGCACCGGCTCGCCCATGCCGGTCTGGATCGACATGATGGGACTGGCCATCACGCCGGCCAGCCCCGCCAGCGCCGCGCCCAGCGAGAACAGCACCGCGTTGAGCAGCCTGATGTCAACGCCCAGCGCCGACACCATGGAGGGATTGACCGAACCGGCGCGGATCAGCATGCCCAGCCGCGTCTTGTGCATCAGCAGATGGGCGCCGACCGCCACCGCCAGCCCGACCACGATGATCGCGAAGCGGTAGCTGGGGTAGCTGATGCCGAGCAGGTCGACGGTGCTTTCCAAAAATCCCGGCAGCGGCAGGAAGTAAGGCTGCGGGCCCCAGATCATGCGCGCGGCTTCGTTAAAGAACAGCACCAGGCCGAAGGTGGCCAGCACATGGTCCAGGTGATCGCGTCCATACAGCCGCGAGATCGCGGCGCGTTCCAGCGCGAAGCCCAGCGCCACGCAGCCGGCGATGGCGGCCAGCAGCGCCAGTCCGAAGGAACCGGTATGCTGGTAAGCGGTGGCCGCGAAATAGGCGCCCAGCATGTAGAGCGAGCCGTGTGCCAGGTTCACGAAGCTCATGATGCCGAACACCAGCGTCAGGCCGGCGGCCAGCAGGAACAGCAGCACGCCGTACTGCAGCCCGTTCAGCAGCTGCGTCAGTAGCAGTTGGATGGTCATGCCGTTCTACCTCAAGGCAGGCTGCATTTGGACTGGTAGCTGTCGGCATGGGCCGTCAGCGGGGTACCCAGCAGCTTGACCACAGGCTTGCCCGTTTCGCTGGCGACCTGGAAGGCGTAGTAGTTTTGCACCGGCATGTTGTTCTTGTTGAAGCGGAACGGGCCGCGCACCGACTTGAATTCGGAGCCGGCCGCCTTCACCGCGACGGCCAGCGCGCGCTTGTCGCCGGCCTGGGCGCCGGCCTTGCGCAGCGCCGTGTCCAGCAGGCGGGCCGCGTCGTAGCCGGTGGCGGCGTATTCGCTCGGCAGGCGCTTGTACCTGGCGTTGAAGGCGTTGACGAAGGCGCGGTTTTCCGGCGTGTCCAGCGCCGCGTCCCACATGGCGCCGAAGGTGGTGCCGACGGCGGCCTCGCGCAGCGCCGGCATGGTGGTGCCGTCCACCGTGAAGACCGAATAGTTGGGCAGCTTGGCCAGCATGCCGGCCTGGCTCAGCTGGCGGATGTAGTTGACGCCCATGCCGCCCGGGTAGAAGGCGAACACCGCCTCCGGCTTGGCCGACTGCAGCTGCGCGATCTCGGCCGAATAATCCGTCTGGCCGACCTGGGTGTAGACCTCGTCGACGATCTCACCCTTGAAGTAGCGCTTGAAGCCCAGCAGCATATCCTTGCCGGCCTGGTAGTTGGGCGCCATCAGGTAGACCCGCTTGTAGCCCTTCTCCTGCATGAACTTGCCCATGCTCTCGGCCGAGCCGTCGTTCTGCCAGGCGATGGAAAATACATTCGCAGCGCAGGAGGCGCCGGCCACCGGCGACGGTCCCGCATTGGTGGCGATGGCCACCGTTCCGGCATCGGCGATCAGCTTGTGGCTGCCCATCATGACGTTGGAGAAGCCCAGGCCGACGATGGCGTTGACGTGTTCCTTGTCGATGAACTTGCGCACGATCTGGTTGCCCACTTCCGGCTTGAGCTGGTCGTCTTCCTTCAGCACCGTGACGGCCAGGCCGCCAAGCTTGCCGCCGCCCTGTTCCAGCGCCAGCATGAAGCCGTCGTACTGGTCCTGGCCGACCACGGCCACCGGGCCTGACAGCGGCGCCGAGAAGCCGATCTTGATCTGGGCTTGTGCGGCGCTCGTCAGCAACATGGCGATACCTGCGGCGATGTATTTTTTGTTCATTTCTGTCTCCTGTTTTTTATTTGATCAGCCCAGATCTACGTAGACCCGGCCGTTTTCTATCTTGACGGGATAGGTGCGCACCGCCTCGGTGGCGGGCTCGCAGCTGGCGCGCCCGTCGCGGATATCGAACTTCCCCTGGTGCAGAGGGCATTCGATCTCGTGGCCGTCGAGGAAGCCGTCGCACAGCCGCGCATTGCCGTGGGTGCAGAGGTTGGCGGTCGCGTAGACCTGCCCTTCCACGCTGTACAGCGCCAGCTCGGTGCCGCCAGCCGCCACCGACGTGACGTCGTCCTCCGGCACGTCCGCCTCGGCGGCCGCGTCGATCCAGTTGTTTGCCATGGTGGTCTCCTCAGATTGGATAGATCAGCGAATTGGCGATCATCTCGGTGTCGTAGATGCAGTGGCGCTGCTCGAAGCGCAGCCCCTGCGGCGTGACGCGGATGCGGTCCAGGTAGCGGCCCACGTTGAACACCGTGCTCTCCTGCGACAGCTTGGTGCGGAACACGGCGTAGTTGGCCTGCGCCACGATCACGCCGTCCTCCACCTGTTCCACCAGCGGCGTGCCGGTGACGTGGCGCTGGTAGTAGGGATCGTGGAACAGCGTCTCCTTTATGCCGTAGGCGCGGTCGCGCAGCATGCCCTTGCTCAGCAACGCCAGTGTGGCCAGCGGGAAGCCGCGCTCGTGGTTCTCGCGCGGCTGCACGCGGTAGTCGCAGTCGTCGACGAACAGGTCTATCCATTTGCCCCAGTCGCCGTTGTCGACCGCCGCCGCATACTCGGCGTACAGGCGGTTCAGCGCCAGGAAGGTGTCGATGTCTATCGCGCTCATACTTCCATCACCTTTCGCCAGTAGTCGTACATGCCGCGTATCAGGGTCTCGGTGACCATGTGGTCGGTGTTCCCGGCGCCGTAGCCGCCCAGTTCCGCCACCGTGCGGTGATTGGGCTTTTGCTCGAAGCCGTTCTGCGACAGCTCGATCACCTCGCCGTCGTCGGCCGACACGAAACCGGCGGGGCCGAACAGGTTGGCCTGGATCAGGCGGCGCTCGGTCATCTCCGGCGTGTCGTCCTCGAAGCCGAAATGGGTCCAGACGAAATCGAACGAGCCTTTGCCGTTGGGCTGGATGTGGCGGGTGGAGACGCTGTTCACCTGCTGCTGGAAGATCACGCTGGGGAACACGGTCATCATCACGGCGGTCGGTCCCTTCCACCATGCCTCCGGCACGATGTCGAGCAGGCGCTTGTCGTTCACTTCCATGCCGGCCTTGAAGCTGGTGACGCCGGCCGTCACCTCGCTGGTCGCGGCCTGCTGGCTGCGGGTCGAGATCATGGCGGCGTGGCGGTAGTGCGCGTCCATCTTCAGCTCGGACTTGTTATCGGCGCGCCACAGGCCGTAGGTGACGAACCAGGTGTGCAGCAGGCCCGGATGGTAAGGGTCCTTGATGTTCTCCTGCATCAGCTTCCAGTTGCCGGGAATGCGCTGGCGGTTATAGCCCAGGATGGTCAGCTTGCGGCCGTTGAACAGGCGGTCGAAGTAAGCGCACATGTCGGGGCCGAGGAAGTCTTCCAGCGATTCCACTTCGTGGTCGAACGAGGCGAACACCACGCCGCCGCGCACCGCCACCTTGAGTTGGTTCAGGCCATGGTCGGCGGTATCGAACTCCTTCGGCATGCCGCCGTTGACCTTGCCGTCCTGCTTGACGCCGCGCCGGAACGGCACGCCCTGCAGGTCGCCCTTGAGGGTGTAGCTCCACTGGTGGTAAGGGCAGACGAATTCCTTCTTGTTGCCGTGGCGCTCGCGACAGAACTGCATGCCGCGGTGTGCGCATACGTTCTCCACCACGTTCACGCTGCCGTCGGCGGCGCGGGTCAGGATCACGGAACGCTCGCCGATCACCGAGCGCTTGTAATCGCCAGGGTTGGGTATCTCCGCCTCCAGGCCGACGTAGCACCAGTGGCCCTGGTAGAACAGGCGTTCCAGTTCGCGTTTGTAGAGCGACTCGTCGGTGTAGGCCCAGAACGGGATGCGGCTCGATCCCGGCTGGTCCCATACGGGCTTGATGGGGAACACGGCGGCCATGATCAGGCTTCCTCGACGCGCACCGTGATGGGCGCCAGGCCGGCCACTTCGCCGAACATCACGTCGCCCGCCACCACGCTGTTCACGCCTTCCGGCGTGCCGGTCATGATGACGTCGCCCGGCTCGAGCGTCTCGTACTCGGACAGGTAGGCGATCGATTCGGCCACCGACCAGATCAGCATGGAGATGTCGGAACCCTGGCGCGGCTGGCCATTGACGGTGACCGAGATGCGGCCCTGCTCCAGGTGGCCGACCTGCGCCACCGTGGAGATGGCGCCGATCGGCGCCGACCGGGCGAAGGACTTGCCGAACTCCCATGGGCGGCCCTTGTCGCGCGCATCGAGCTGGATATCGCGGCGGGTCATGTCCAGGCCGACGGCGTAGCCATACACATGCTCCAGCGCCTGGCCGACCGGGATATTGGCTCCGCCCTTGCCGACGACGGCCACCAGTTCGATCTCGTGGTGGAAGTTGCTGGTCTTGGGCGGATACGGAATCGCCACTTCGGCGGCGCCGGCCGGCACGGCGGCGTTGGCCGGCTTCATGAAGAAGAACGGCTTTTCGCGGTCCGGATCGCGGCCCATTTCGCGCGCATGGGCCGCGTAGTTGCGGCCGACGCAGAAGATGCGGTTGACCGGGAAGCGTTCCTCGCTGCCGGCGATGGCCAGGCTGTAGACGGGTGCGGGTGGGACTGCGTATTTCATCATGGTCTCCAGGTTTTGTGAGGTGGTTGGTATCAGCGCGCCATCTTCTCTTCGCGCCACAGGCCCAGCGCTTGCTGGATGGGACGGTCCGAGAAGCTGAACAGGATGGTGTCGCCGCCGGCGCGCAGGCGCAGCGTTTGCCAGGACGGCACCACGAAGACGTCGTTGGGCGCGAAGTCGAACCGCACGCCGCCGATGTCGGCGCTGCCCTCGCCTTCCAGGCAGACGTAGATGGTGCTGTCGGTGCAGCGGTACGGCAGCGTTTCAAAGCCGGCCGGCAGGCGCTGGGTAAACGCACCGATGGTCGGCATCGGCGAGGCGCCGGTGGCCGGGTTCACGTAGCGCAGCTTGTGGCCGAAGTGGGCGTCGATGGCGCCGCGCGCTATGCCCAGCAGCGACTCGCGCGTTTTCGCGAACGGATAGACGAACACCTTGGTCGGCTGCGCCGCCGTCTGCGCGAAATCGACCGGCAGCATGTTGTTGCCGTAGCGGGCCAGCGCATCGCCTTCCGGCCGCGTCGCTTCCTGCACCGCCTGCGCGCCATGCTCGGCGAAGCCGGTGTCGAAGAAGCGCACGGTCGGGATGTCCAGGCCGTCCAGCCACACCACCGGCTCGTCGCCCAGGTTGCCGTGGTCGTGCCAGGTCCACGACGGGGTGATGATGAAATCGCCGCGCCGCATGGTGGTGCGCTCGCCGTCGACGGCGGTGTAGGCACCTTCGCCGTCCAGCACCAGCCGCAGCGCCGACTGGCTGTGGCGGTGGGCCGGCGCCACCTCGCCCGGCATGATCAGCTGCAGGCCGGCGTACAGCGATTGCGTGATCGACGAATTGCCACGCAAGGCCGGGTTTTCCAGGATCAGCACGCGGCGCTCAGCCTGGGCGGCGGTGATCAGGCTGCCCGCTTCCATCACGTGCTGGCGCACGTCGGCGTAGCGCCACAACGCGGCCTGCAGCGGCGAGGTGGGTTGCTTGGGCACCAGCGCGCCGAGCACTTCCCACAAGGGGGTCATGCAGTGCTGGTCGATGCGCCGGTAGAAATCCTGGCGGGCGGTGTCGGTCATGTCTCGTCTCCGGTTGGTAGTAGTCAGATGCCGCTGGCGTAGAAGGCGTCGGCATAAACATGCTTGGCCAACACGCCTTTTTTCCTGGCCAGCATGGCCGCCGCCTCCACCATGGGCGGCGCGCCGCACAGGTAGGCGCGCCAGCCGGCCAGGCTGTCCCAGTCGTGGTTGAAGGCGTCGGTCACCAAGCCGCTGCGCCACCGAGGATCGTGCTCGCCGGTGCTGACGACGATGTGCAGGTGCAGGTTGGCGTTGCGCTCGCGCAGTTGCTCCAGCCACGACAGGCCGTAGATATCGCGCTCGGTGCGCACGCCGAAGTACAGGTGGATGGGTTGGCTCATGCCTTCAGCCAGCGCGGCGCGCACGATGGACAGCACCGGCGCCAGGCCAGTGCCGCCGGCCACGCACAGCATCGGGCCTTCGTGCTTGCGGCGCAGGTAGGCGGTGCCCAGTGGACCGCTGACGCGCACCGCGTCGCCCACCACCAGCGCGGTTTCGATATGGCCGGTCACGCGGCCGTCCGGCACCAGGCGCACGTGAAACTCCAGCTCGTCGCCGCCGGGGACGTTGGCCATCGAATACGGGCGCGCCAGGCCGGGGCCGAATTGCAGCGTGGCGTACTGGCCGGGCGAGAAATTCAGCGGCTTGGCGGGCTTCAGGCGCAGGCGGCGGATGTCGTGCGTCATCGGTTCGATGGCCAGCACGGTGGCCTTGATGATGCGCGCCGGGTGGGTCACCACTTCGTCGGGTTCCGGCACTTCGACCACGCAATTGGTGGTCACGCTGCTCATGCAGGCCAGCACATAGCCCTCGTCGTCCGGGTGGGTGATCTTGGCTTCGCGGCCCGCTTCCAGCACGTCGCCCTGCAGCACCTTGCAGCGGCAGGTGCCGCAACGGCCCGCGGTGCAGCTGTAGGAGATGGGGATCTGGTGCTCGCGCAGCGCCGTCAGCAAATTGCTGCCGGCATCCACGTGCAGGGTTCGCCCCAGCGGTTGCACGACTAGTTCCATGACTCCTGTCCCCATCTGTTTTATTGATTGATGGGCAAAGTATAGAAAGCGGAGTAATATAAATAAATAGCATCTCGCGAATGCATCAAATCACTGCCAGCAATATTACTCAAGCCATGGAACTAAAAGACGTCGATCTCAATCTGCTGCTCGTGTTTAACCAGCTGCTCGCCGAACGGCGGGTGTCGAAGGTGGCGGAGGCGCTGGGCATGACCCAGCCCGGCGTCAGCAACGCGCTCAAACGCATGCGCCTGCTGCTGGGGGACGAGATGTTCGTGCGCACCGCGCGCGGCATGGAGCCCACGCCCTACGCGCTGCAGCTGGCCGAGCCCATCGGTTATGCGCTGTCGACCATTCACGATTCGCTGAACGAGGTCTCGCACTTCGATCCGGCCAGCAGCACCCGCCGGTTCACGCTGGGCATGACCGATATCGGCGAGGTCTATTTTTTACCGCGCTTGATGGAGGTGCTGCGCAAGCACGCGCCGGGCGTGACCGTCAGCACGGTGCGCAATACGGCGGTGAACCTGCAGGACGAGATGGAAGCGGGCCATGTGGACCTGGCGATCGGCCTGCTGCCGCAGCTGAAATCGGGCTATTTCCAGCGCCGGCTGTTCCGCCAGCGCTATGTGTGTATGTTCCGCAAGGGGCACCCGCTCGACAAGAAGAAGCTGACGGTGGAGGACTTCCGCCACGCGGACCACGTCACGGTGGTCTCCACCGGCACCGGCCACGCCATCGCCGATCAGGCCATCGAGCGGCACGGCATCAAGCGCAACATCGGCCTGACTGTGCCGCACTTCGTCGCCGTCGGCCACATCCTGTCCAACAGCACGATGATCGCGACCGTGCCGGAACGTTATGCGATGGCGTGCGTGGAACCGTTCGGCCTGCGCTACGTGGCGCATCCGCTGGCGCTGCCCGAAATTAACATCAACGTGTTCTGGCACGCCAAATTCAACAAGGATCCGGCCAACAAGTGGCTGCGCGGCCTGATCTTCGATCATTTCGCGGACGGGCGGGACAGCCAGCTTTGAAAACCCGGGGATCTCGCGGAAGTTGACATACCGCGATATCGCGAACAAACTTTGCGGATGCTTACAGCCCTCGTGACCTTCCCCTGCCGGCCCGGCCCATTGCCCCCATGCTGGCTGATGTGCGGGCTGATCTGTGCGGCGCTGGGACTGCCGTCCGTTTGCGCCGCCGCCGAGCAGCTGGCGATCGACTATATCGTCTCCAACACCCGCCAGCGCACCGCGTGGATCAGCGTCATCAATCAGTTTTCCGCAGCCAACCCCGACGTCCAGGTCGAACACCATGGCTATCCGCAGGAACAATACAAGCGCGATTTCCTCCCCCGCTTGCGGACCGGACACGCCGACCTGGCATTCTGGTACGCGGGCGAACGCTTGCGGGACGCCGCCAGGAACAAGCTGTTGTCCCCGCTCGACGCCGACCTGATCGCGCTGCTGAAGAAAAAGAAGTTCGCCCCGGCCACCATCGAAGGCACCCGCGTCGACGGCGAGGTCTACGGTTTTCCGATGTATCACTATGTTTGGGGGCTGGTTTATAGCAAATCCTTGTTCAATCGCCTCGGCCTGCGGCCGCCGAAGACCTGGAGCGAGTTCCTGCAGACCTGCGAGCGCCTGAAGGCGGCCGGCGTGGCGCCGCTGGCGCTGGCGGCCAAGGATGGCTGGCCGGCTGCCGGCTGGTTCGACTATCTCGACTTGCGCATCAACGGCATCGACTTCCACCGCAAACTGTTGCGTAGTGAAGTCCCCTTCACCGACGCGCGGGTGCGCCAGGTGTTCGATGTCTGGGGCGACCTGCTGCGCAAAGGTTACTTTCTTGAAGCAACGCTGGATCAGGAAACCGATCGCGTGCTGCCTTACCTGTACCGTGGTCGCGCGGGCATGGTGTTGGCCGGCAGTTTTTTCGCTGCCCGGTTTCCCGCCGCGGTCGCCGCCGATATTGGATTCTTCGCCTTTCCAAGCTACTCTCCGGACATTCCGAACTACGAAGAAGCGCCTCTCGACGTGCTGGTCCAGCCTGCGGTGGGACGCAATCCCCGTGCCCGCAACCGCTTCCTCGCCTTCCTGGCCGACAGCGGCGCCCTGCGCCAGATCGCCGAAGCCGACGAGACCTTGTCGGCGCAGGCGGACCCTTCCGCGCCGCTGCCTTTGCTGGGCGAAGCCAGCAACGCCATACTGGCGGGTGCGGCGGGACTGACCTACTTCTTCGACCGGGATGCGAAGGTGGAGCTGGTCGGGCCGGCCTTCGACGGCCTGCGCCTATTCCTCAAGCCGCCCCATGATACGGATCAGGTGGTCCGCCATATCGAACAGGCCCGCCAGAAAGCAAGAACGCCTGAAGTTGCCGAGTGACGCTTTCGGGTCAGATGAAATCCCGCTTGGTGTTTTGAACATGCAAGGTCGTCAAGACCATAGACACGGCGACGGTGACTTGTATCGCCACGATCGCGATTGCGGTTGAATTCCACACCATGGCCTGACCATACACATGGCGCGAGATCGGATCGAGGAAGGCAATTGTCCACAGATAGGCGGACGTCCCCAGCTCGAAGATCAGAATGGAAAGAACGGTTACCCCCAGCGACTGGAAGAGCAGGCTGGTACTGAGGATGCACGTGTAAGCGACAAATACGCCCAGAAATACCATGGTAATAAATGGAACGGCGCCTTGCGGAAACAGGCCCAGCCCAAAGGCGAGGTAAAAAGCTACCGCACTGATCACCAGCCAGAAGACTCCGAACACCGGCAGGTTGAACAGCAGCTTGGCCCGGGTGAACTCCTTCACAGTAACCGGCAGACTCATGATGAAGGCCTGCGTGGACTTTTCCTTCTCGAACACATTCGTCTTAATCAGGAGAACGATCCCGCAGGTGGCGGCCGGTCCGATCAGCAGCAGGAAACCTATGTTCATCAACACCCAGTCCGGTATGCGCCCATGGAGCAGGAACACGATGCCGATGGAGACCAGGCTCACCAAGCTGAACGACAGTATGAAAGGGCGCATCAGCCGGAAATCTTTTTTGACCAGCAGAGGGACGATCGAGGTACTCATTTCGCCAGCTCCATCTCGGGGTTCGCCTTGGCGCATTGGACGTGGGCGAGAAATATTTCTTCCAGACTCAAGCGCTCGACGGCGTTGACGTCCAGGCCGGCATGAGTGAATTGCGCGGGAATGGACTCGTCGTAGTCATTGACCGTCACGGCATGCAGCAGACCGCTCCGCTGCGCCTGCCTGATATTGGGCAGATTCGGCAACGCCTGGTTCCGCGTGTTCGTCAGACGCAGTCTGCGCCACCCGTCCATGAAGTCTTCCTTATTGCGGGATTCGACAATGCGCCCGCCGTAGATAAAGGTGATGTAATCGGAGATCTGTTCAACGTCCATGGTGTTGTGCGATGAAAAGAGAATGGAGCGCGTTTCGTCTTCCAGCGCGTTCATCATTTCATCCAGCACTTCCTTCCTGACCGCGGGATCCAGGCCCGTCGTCGGCTCGTCGAACACCAGCAAACTGGGTCGGCGCGCGAGGGCCAGCAGCAGCGTGGCCTTGACCCGCTGACCATGCGACAAGCCCTTGACCTTCTGTTTTTTATTCAGGTCGAAGCGGCGCAGCAAGGTGCTGGCGTAGCCGTCATCCCAGGTGTCGAAGATCGATTTGATGAAATCCATGTGAAAGGCGATCGTTTCGCTCTCGTACAGCCGCATATCCTCGGCGACAAAACCGATATTGCGCTTCGCGGTGATCTGCTGTTCGGGCATGGCGTGTCCCAATACCTTGATCGAACCGGTATCCGCTCCCACCAGTCCCATGACCATGCGCAGGATGGTCGACTTCCCGGCCCCGTTCGGACCGACCAGGCCCATGACGGCGCCCTGCTCCAACGTCAGATCGACATCCCGCAGCTGAAAATGCGGATAGCGCTTGCTGATCCCGTCGCACTGTATCGCCAATGGCAAATCCATCGCCTCTCCTCCTTATTCCATATATTGTTTTAACATTTGCAACATCTTCTCTTCCGGCAGGGCCAGGGATTTGGCCAGCTTGCCGGCCTGCTCCAGGTGCTGGATCAATTCTTCCCTTTGCAGCGCCTGCAGATCAAGCCTGTCATTTACCCAGCTGCCCTTGCCCTGCTGTGTGACTATCACCCCTTCCCGTCCCAATTCCAGATAGGCGCGCTTGATCGTGATGATGCTGACCTTGATCTCGACCGCCAGTTCCCGAACGGAGGGCAGTGGCGAGTTGGGCGGCCAGTCCCCGACGGCTATGCGCTGCTTGATTTGCTCCATGATCTGCTGATACATGGGGCGGTTGTCCGTTTGGGAGAATACAAATCCAGTCTTCATATACACAGTATGCACAGTTAACCTGGCATACGCAAGTTTTGGTCGAAAAAAAAGAAGGGACAATGCAAAAGAGCAGCCATCGGCTGCTCCTTACACGTTCCCAATACGCGCCCCGAACCTCTCAGCGTACGTCCAGCAGCTCGACCTCGAAGATCAGGTTGGCGTTCGGCGGTATCGGGCCGGCGCCGCCGGCGCCGTAGCCCATGCTGGCCGGCACGATCAGCGTGCGCTTGCCGCCGACCTTCATGCCCTTCACGCCTTCGTCCCAGCCCGGGATGACTTGTCCGGCGCCAAGCTGGAAACTGAACGGAGCGCGCCCGACCGAGGAATCGAACTGCGCGCCGTGCTGCGCCGGCGCCGTCGGCTCGTACAGCCAGCCGGTGTAGTTGACGACGGCGGTCGCACCGGCCACCGCTTCCTTGCCGCTGCCGGCCTGGGTATCGATCTTTTGCATGGGCACAGTGTCGGCCGCGGCCGAGGCCGCTTGCGGCGCCTTGGCGCGCTCGCAGCCGGCCACGGCCAATGCGAGGATGAGGCCGATGGCGCAGGAGGTAAGCAGTTGTTTCATCTTGTTCTTTCGTGTGGAATGCTAAAGGAGCGGGTGATCAAGCCTCGGTGTCGCAGACGCGGTCGCGCCCTGCGGACTTGGCCTGGTAGAGGCGGCGATCGACCCGGTCCAGGAACACGTTCGGGTCGTCCTGGGCACCGGGCACGATGGTGCCGACGCCCATGCTGACGGTGACCGCGCGGCCGACGCCGGAACGGGCGTGCGGGATTTCCTTGTGCGCCAGCAGCTTGCGGCAGCGGTCGGCCACGTTGCGGGCGGCGCCCTCGTCCGTGGCGGGCAGCAGCAGTATGAATTCCTCGCCGCCGAAGCGCGCGCACAGGTCGCGCGAACGGGACGCGCACGTGTCCAACGCCCGGGCCACGCGGCGCAGGCACTCGTCGCCCTGCACATGGCCGTAGTGGTCGTTGTACTGCTTGAAGTAATCGATGTCGATCACCACCAGCGACAGCGGTTCGCCGGTGGCGCGCGCCTTGGCCCATTCGACCGGATAAAGGGTATCGAACATGCGGCGGTTGGCCACGCCGGTCAGGCTGTCGCGGTAGGACAGGACTTCCAGTTCGCGCTGGAGTTGCAGGATCTTGTCTTCGGACTGCTTGCGCTCGGTGATGTCGAACATGAATCCCACCAGCGAATCGACGCTGCCGTCCTCGCGCCGCACCACGTGCACCACGTCGCGGATCCAGACATAGTCGCCATCGCGCGTGAGTGCGCGGTAGTCGGCTTCGTGGTCCACGCCCTTTTGCGATTGCGCCACGCAGAAATCGACCGTCTTCTGGCGGTCTTCCTCGTGGATGCGCTCCACCCAGTCGTTCACGGACAGCCAGCTGGACTGTTTCCAGCCCAGCAGCTCCTCGATCTGCGGACCGATATAGCTGAAACTCATGGTGGCCCAGTCGATCCGCCAGGGGATCGCCCGGGTGGATTCAAGCAGGGTGCGATAAACGCTGGGGTCGCTGTGGGCGGCGGGTGCGGAGTCGAGGTGCGGAGAGGTCATGAATCAGTCGAATAAGCGGAGACGGCGTCATTGTGCACTAGAAACGCAGACGCCGCTGCTTGCTAAGCACCCCTGGCGAGGGTCGAACTGGTCGCGGCATTCTGCAGCAGCAGCTTCACCGTATCCCGGGCGTTGACCAGGATCGCCTCCGACGCAGCCTGCCCGGACATCACCCCGGCAAGAGACACCGCGCCGACAAGGACGGACACTATGCTCTCGGCCAGCCCGACATAATCCTGGTAGTCCAGCCGCATCAAATACGCGGCAATGAACTTCACGAAGTGTGAGTATCCTTCGAATACCACGGCCTTCAATTGGTCGTCCGCATGGCGAAGCTCGCTTGACAGGTTGGAGAGCGGGCAGAGATCGTCGAGTTCCGTACCTTGAAGCTGCTGCAGATACCGGTGAACGATCGCATCGACGGCATCACGTGGCGATTTGCCCGCGACAGCCGCTTCGAAACTTGCCAAAGTATCCGCAAAAGCCAGGGCATTTGCTTCCGCCACCAAATGCTCTTTCGACTCGAAATGCCGGTAGAACCCACCCTGGGTCAGGCCCGCCGCAACCATGAGGTCGGAGATCGCCGTGGCAGCGATGCCCTCGCGCAGAAAAATGCCCTTGGCAGTCGCCACGATCCGCTTCCTCGACTCCGCCGCTTCCACTTTCGATTTACGCATTCCGTTTCTCCTGTGACACATTACTCTCACTAAGATTATACCAACAATCTTAAAAATAGGCTGACACGCCATAAAAAGCAAGCAGGATATTTTTCTTGACTCAATTTAGATGTCGTCTATAATCCAAATCAATTCAACACAGCCTCACTCAATCTGGAGAGCGTCATGGAACGACGTAAATACCTCATCACCGCCGCGACCGGCAAGACCGGTGTGCACACCATCCGATACCTGCTGAGCAAAGGCCGCGCCGTGCGCGCCATGGTGCACAGCGAAGACGAGCGCAGCGAAGCGTTACGGAAAATGGGCGCCGAAATCGTGGTTGGAGACCTGCTGGAACACGACGACGTGCTGCGCGCCGTAGACGGCGTCAACGCGGCCTACCTGTGCTACCCGGTGCGCCCCGGCTTCATCCAGGCGACCGCTTATTTCGCCGACGCCGCCCAACGCGCAGGCCTGGACGTCGTGGTCAGCATGTCGCAGATCTCCGCCCGCGACGATTCCGAAAGCCACGCGGCGCGCGACCACTGGATCGCCGAGCGCGTGCTGGACTGGTCGGGCGTGCCCGCGGTTCACCTGCGCCCCGCCCTGTTCTCGGAATGGCTGACCTTCCCGTGGGTGCGCGACCTGCTGGTCGAAGAAGGCAGGATCGCCATGCCGCTGGGCGGCGGCCGTCACGCGCCTGTCGCTGCCGAAGACCAGGCGCGCCTGATCGCGACCATCCTGACCAATCCCGCCGCGCATATCGGCAAAACCTATCCGCTGCATGGCCCCGTTGAATACAGCCAAAAAGAACTGGCGGAAGAACTGAGCCGCATTCTCGACCGCCGCATCGTGTACAGCCCGGGCACCCTCGAAGAATACGAGCGCCACCTGAAGAAATACCACCTGCCCGAATTCCTGATCCAGCACTTCCTGGCGATTGCGGTCGACTACCAGAACGGCATCTTTGCCGGCGTCGACGGCGTCATCGGCGAGATCACCGGCCAGGCACCGCAAACCGTCGAGCAATTCGTCAAAACCAACATCGGAGCCTTCAAACCATGAACACCCCCATCGCCATCCGCGGCATCGTCGGCGCAACGTTACTGTTGGGCCTGGCGGCCTGCAGCCATCCGGCATCCCAACCCGACTCCCCAGCCAAGGTCGCCTGGTTCACGGCCGCATCCGCGAGCGGGGGCAGCGCCACCTTCACCGGCGTGGTCCATGCGCGTACCGAAAGCAACCTCGGGTTCCGCGTGGCCGGCAAGATAGTCGAACGCCTGGTCGATCCTGGCCAGGCGGTGCGCAAAGGCCAGCCGCTGATGCGCATCGACCCGGTCGACTACGAGCTGGCCGCAGCCGCCGCGCACGCCGCCGTCGAAGCCGCGCAAGCGCGCCAGGCGCAAGCCGTCGCCGAGGAAGCCCGCCTGCGCAAGCTGCTGGCCTCCGGCGCCGTCTCCACCCAGGCGTATGAACAGGCCAAGGCCGCCGCCGGCACCGCGATCGCCCAAGCCAACGCAGAAGCCGCCCGCGCCCGCCAGACCGACCACCAGCGCGACTACGCGGTACTGCTGGCCGACATGGACGGCGTGGTCATGGAAGTGCCGGCCGATGTCGGCCAGGTGATAGGCGCCGGCCAGACCGTCGTCAAGCTGGCGCGCGAAGGCGCGCGCGAGGCACTGGTCTACCTGCCGGAAAATGCGCTGCCCCTGGCCAGGCGCCCCGCCACCGCCGTGCTGTACAGCGAACCGGACCAGCCCTCCCCCGCCACGCTGCGCGAACTGGCTTCGGTGGCCGATCCGCAGACCCGCACCTACCTGGCCCGCTATACGCTGGGCGGCGAGGCCGGCCGCGCGCCGCTGGGCGCCACCGTGACGGTGCAAATGGACGGCGGCGCAACGCCGCAAATCAGCGTGCCGGTCAGCGCCCTGGTGGATCAAGGCAAGGGCACGGGAGTGTGGGTGATCGACAGCAAGAGCTCGACCGTCAGCCTGCGTGCTGTCAAGGTCGCGCGCCTGGGTGAAGAACAGGCGCTGTTGTCGCAAGGCCTGGCGCCGGGCGAACGCGCAGTCGCCTTCGGCGGCCATCTGCTCAAAGCCGGCCAGAAGGTCTCCCCGCTGCCGGCCCAAAGCGGGAGCGGATCATGAGCGGCTTCAATCTCTCCGCCTTTGGCGTCCGCGAACGCGCCATCACCCTGTTCCTGATCATCGCCATCGTGGCGGCCGGCGCTTTCGCCTTCCTGCGCCTGGGCCGCGCGGAAGATCCGACCTATGTGGTGAAGGTGATGACGATCACCGCCGCCTGGCCCGGCGCCACGGCCGAGGAAATGCAGCGCCAGGTGGCCGACCGCCTGGAGAAACGCCTGCAGGAACTCGACAGCTATGACCGCGTGGAATCCACCTCGCGCCCCGGCATCGTCATCATGAAGCTGTACCTGAAAGACGATACCGAGGCCAAGGCGGTCGAGGACAGCTTCTACCAGGTGCGCAAGAAGCTGGGCGATGAAGCCCTCAACCTGCCGCGCGGCGTCGTCGGCCCCATCGTCAACGATGAATATTCCGACGTGTACTTCGCGCTGTTCTCCCTGACCGGCAAGCAGCTGCCGCACCGCCAGCTGGTACAGCAGTCGGAAGAAATCCGCCAGCGCCTGCTGCGCGTGCCCGGCGTTCAGAAGGTCAACATCCTGGGCGAGCAGCAGCAAAAAATCTACGTTGAAATCTCGCATCAGCGCCTGGCCACGCTGGGCATCAAGGCGCAGGCAGTCATCGATGCGCTGGGCAAGCAAAACGACGTGGCCTCCGCCGGCTTCGTCGACACCAAGGGGCCGCGCGTCCAGCTGCGCCTGGACGGCGCCATCAACAGCGTCGACGCCATCAGGGACATTCCGATTGCCGCGGGCGAGCGCACGCTGAAGCTGGGCGATATCGCCGACGTCAAGCGCGGCTACGAAGATCCGGCCAGCTTCGTCATCCGCAACCAGGGCGAGGCCTCGCTCGACCTGGCGGTGGTGATGAAGAAGCGCTACAACGGCCTGGAGCTGGGCAAGGCGCTGGTCGCGGAACAGAAGTCCATCGCCGCCTCGCTGCCGACCGGCATCGAGTTCAAGCTGGTGGCGGACCAGTCCCGCGCCATCACCGATGCCATCGACGAATTCATGATCAAGTTCGTGGTCGCGCTGGCGGTGGTGATCGTGGTGAGCCTGGTGACGCTGGGCTTCCGCGTCGGCATCGTGGTGGCCGCCGCCGTGCCGCTGACCCTGGGCGCGGTGTTCGTCATCATGATGATGACCGGCCGCGACTTCGACCGCATCACGCTGGGCGCATTGATCCTCTCGCTGGGCCTGCTGGTGGACGACGCCATCATCGCCATCGAGATGATGGTGGTGAAAATGGAAGAAGGCCTGGACCGCATCGCCGCCGCCACGCACGCCTGGAGCTCGACCGCGGCGCCGATGCTGTCCGGCACCCTGTTGACCATCATCGGTTTCCTGCCGGTGGGCTTTGCCCGTTCGACCGCCGGCGAGTATGCGGGCAACATCTTCTGGGTGGTGGCGTTTTCGCTGTTGACCTCGTGGGTGGTCGCCGTGTACTTCATCCCCTACATGGGCGTCAAGCTGTTGCCCGATATTCCAGCCAAGGGCGGTGGCCACGACGCCATCTACAACACCCCGAACTACCAGCGCATGCGCTCCCTGGTGCGCTGGTGCGTGGACCACAAATGGCTGACCGCCGGCGTGACGGCGGCGTTGTTCCTGCTGGCTGGCGTGGGCATGGGCGCGGTGCAGAAGCAGTTCTTCCCGGATTCCGAACGTCCGGAACTGACCATCGAAGTCAATCTGCCGCCCGGCAGCGCCTTCGGCGCAACCGACGCGGTCGTGCATGACATCGAAGAGGCATTGAAGAAGGAACCGGAGGTCAAGATCGTGTCGAGCTATGTCGGCCAGGGTACGCCGCGCTTCTTCCTGGGGATCAATCCCGAGCTGCCCAACCCGGCCTACGCACAAATGATCGTGCTGACTGAAAATGCGCATGACCGCAATGCGCTCAAGGTGAAAGTGCAAAAGATGATCGCGGACGGCCGCTTCCCGCAAGCCCGCGTGCGGGCGGCCCAGTTCGTGTTCGGGCCGCCCGTGACCTATCCAGTGCTGTTCCGCGTCGCCGGTCCGGACCTCGGCCAGGTGCGCACCATCGCTGAACAAGTCCGTGCCATCATGGAGAAAAACCCGGACACGCGCGGCGCGCACCTGGACTGGGGCAATCTCACCCCGACCGAGCACCTGGTGCTGGATCAGGAGCGCCTGCGCCAGGTCGGCCTGAATCCGCGCGATGCCGCGACGCAGTTGCAGGCCCTGCTGAACGGCCTTCCTTCGACCCAGATCCGCGAAGGCCTGCGTTCGGTGGAAGTGCTGATCCGCAGCCCGCGCAATGAAGGCAAGGGCTTGAAGGACATCGCCAACCTGACGCTGACCACCGCCGGCGGCGCCGCCATTCCGCTGTCGCAGGTGGCCCGCATCGAAACGCGCATGGAGGACGCCGTCCTGAAGCGCTACAACCGCGAGCCGTTCATCGCTGTCCAGGCCGACGTGCGTGACGGTAGCCAGCCGCCCGACGTCACCAACGCCATCCTGCCGCAGCTGGCCAGCCTGAAAGCCAGCCTGCCGGCCGGCTACCACATCGACACCGGCGGCTCGGTGGAAGAAAGCGCCAAGGCCGATGCCGCGCTGGCCAAGCTGTTCCCGCTGATGATCATCCTGATGCTGCTGGTGATCATGCTGCAGGTGCGCTCCTTCGCCACCATGTGGATGGTGTTCGCCACCGCTCCGCTGGGTCTGGTGGGCGCCGTGCCGACGCTGCTGCTATTCGACAAACCGTTCGGCTTCAACGCGATTCTCGGCCTGATCGGCCTGGCCGGCATCCTGATGCGCAACACGCTGATCCTGGTCGACCAGATCCAGCACGACATCGCCCACGGCGCCAGCAAGTACGAGGCCGTGGTGGAGTCGACGGTACGCCGTGCGCGTCCCGTGATACTGACCGCGGTGGCGGCTATGCTGGCCTTCATCCCGCTGACCCATTCGAGCTTCTGGGGCCCCCTGGCCTATGTGCTGATCGGCGGCGTCGGCGTCGGCACCGTGCTGACCCTGCTGTTCCTGCCGGCCCTGTATTCGCTGTGGTTCAAAGTCAGCAAACATCAACAAGCGCCTGAGGTGCACACCGAGGTCCTTCACCTCGTTGAAAGGGAAATAGCATGAAAACCGTCCATCCACTGAAAACCGTACCCGTCATCCTGGCCGGCCTGATCCTGTCGGCCTGCTCGCTGGCGCCGGTCTACGAACGCCCCGCGCTGCCGGTCGCCGGCAGCTGGCCAACGCCGGCGGCGGCCGATGCCGGCGGCCAGGCGGCCCACGACATTCCCTGGCAGGACTTCTTCCAGGACCCGCAGCTCAAGCAGGTGATCGCCATCGCGCTGGACCACAACCGCGACCTGCGCGTGGCGACGCTGAACATCGAACGGGCCCGCGCGCTGTACCAGATCCAGTCGGCCGACCGGCTGCCGGCCGTCAATGCCGGCCTGTCCGGCGCCCGCCAGCGCGTCCCCGACCAGGTGGCGCCCGGCGGCAAGGGTGGCACCGCCAGCGTTTACACGGCCGGCCTGGGCGTGACCGCATTCGAACTGGATCTGTTCGGCAGCGTCCGCAATATGAGCCAGGCGGCGCTGGAGCGCTATGCCGCCACCGAGCAGGCCCAGCGCGCTGCACAGATCAGTCTGGTGGCGGAAGTCGCCTCCGTCTACGAGGCGGTGCTGGCCGACGAGCGCTTGCTGGCCCTGAACCGGCAAACGCTGTCCAGCCGCACCGAATCGCACCAGCGCCAGATTCAGTTGCGCGAGCAAGGCGCCAGCTCCGAATACGACCTGCGCCAGTCGGAATCGCTGCTGCAGGCGGCCAAGGTCGCGCTGGCCCAGGCCACGCGGCAGCGGGCGCTGGACGAGAACGCGCTGACGGTGCTGGCCGGCCGCAGCTTGCCGCCGGCGCTGCTGCCGGCCCATGGCGCCAGCTGGGACAGCAACGTCATGGCCGAGCTGCCAGCCGGGCTGCCGTCCGAACTGCTGACGGCGCGCCCCGACATCCGCGGCCAGGAAGCATTGCTGCGCGCATCCAACGCCAACATAGGCGTGGCGCGCGCCGCCTTCTTCCCGCGCATCACGCTGACCGGCGCCTTCGGTTCCTCCAGCAGCGAACTGTCCGGCCTGTTCGACGCCGGCAGCCGTTCATGGAGCTTCCTGCCGCAGATCACGCTGCCCATCTTCGACGGCGGCCGCAACCTGGCCAGGCTGAACGTGGCCAGGACCGACAAGGACATCGCCATCGCCCAGTATGACAAGACCATCCAGGTCGCCTTCCGCGAAGTGGCGGACGCGCTGGCCGGACGCGCCACCCTTGGCGACGAACTGCGCGCGGTCAAGGCGCAGGAAAATGCCGAGCAAGTCCGCTACGACCTGGCCAGGCTGCGCTACGAAGGCGGGGAAGCCAGTTACCTGGAATACCTGGACGCGCAGCGTTCACTGTTCAGCGCACAGCAACAGACCATCCGTACCAGTTTGGCCGAATTGCAAAACCGGATAGGCCTGTACAAGGCACTGGGAGGCGGCTGGACCAACGGCCCCGCCAAGGGTTGACGATGTGAGCGCGGTACTGGCAGCCAAATGGCCAACGTCATTGATGAAAACGGCACACCATCGCACCGAAACTATTGCTTCGGCACCTAGCCCATATTTCCAAACATAATTCTGAAAGGCTACGCCGATAATCTTCTCCGTTCGCCCACCGCATCTAACCTGGAGAAGCAGCGTGAGTATTTTCAGAACCAAGAATCTCGATGACATGATCGCGGCCAGCCGCAAACCGGGCGGCCTGGCCAAAGTGCTGGGGCCGTTCGACCTGCTGCTGATGGGCATAGGCGCCATTGTCGGCACCGGCATTTTCGTGCTGACCGGCACCGGCGCCGTCACCGCCGGACCGGCGTTGGCGCTGTCGTTCGTGGTGGCCGCCATCGCCTGCTGCTTCGCCGCGCTGTGCTACGCGGAATTCGCCTCCGCCGTGCCGGTCGCGGGCTCGATCTACACCTACACCTACGCCACGCTGGGCGAACTGGCCGCCTGGATGATAGGCTGGGACCTGCTGCTCGAATACGGCCTGGCCACGTCGGCGGTCTCGGTCGGCTGGTCCGGCTACTTCCAGTCGCTGATCGCCGGCTTCGGCGTCCATCTTCCGGCCGCCCTGACGGCCGCCCCCGGCGCGCTGCCCGGCGTCACCACGTGGATCAACCTGCCGGCGCTGTGCATCATGCTGGTGCTGACAGCGATGCTGAGCTGGGGCGTGCGCGAGTCGGCCCGCCTGAACAACGTCATGGTGGCGATCAAGGTCGGCGTGGTGCTGCTGTTTATCGCCGTCGGCGCGCGCCACGTGCAGCCGGCCAACTGGCGTCCGTTCATGCCGTTTGGCTACAACGGCATGCTGAGCGCCTCCGCGCTGGTGTTCTTCGCCTTCATCGGCTTCGACGCCGTGACCTCGGCCGCCGAGGAGGTCAAACGCCCCGAGCGCGATCTGCCGATCGGCATCATCGGCTCGCTGGCCGTGTGCACGCTGCTGTATGTCGTGGTGTCGGCCATCATGACCGGCATCGTGCCTTACCAGCGCTTCCTCGGCGTCGACCATCCGGTCTCGCTGGCGCTCAAATACGCGGGCGAAAACTGGGTGGCCGGCTTCGTCGACCTGGGCGCGATCCTGGGCATGACCACCGTGATCCTGGTGATGGCCTACGGCCAGACCCGTGTCATCTTCGCCATGTCGCGCGACGGCCTGCTGCCGAAGCGCCTGTCGAAGGTGCATCCGCGCTTCCACACGCCGTTCTTCGCCACCTGGCTGGTGGGCATCGTGTTCGGCCTGATCGCCGCCGTGGTGCCGCTGCACGTGCTGGCCGAGTTGATCAACATCGGCACCCTGGCCGCGTTCTGCCTGGTCTCGGTGGCGGTGGTCATCCTGCGCAAGAAGCGCCCGGACCTGCACCGCGCGTTCCGCTGTCCCGGCGTGCCGGTGATTCCGGCATTGGCCGTGCTGTTTTGCGTGACGCTGATGACGTATCTGAGCGCGCTGACCTGGATCGCCTTCCTGGTCTGGCTGTCCGCCGGGCTGGTGGTCTATTTCGGCTATGCGCGCAGGAATTCGGTGCTGCAGGCCTCCGGCGCGAAGGCCTGGCGCAGCGACGCCGCGGTCACTGGAACGCCGTGAACGCGTCCGCGGCCGGTGCCGCGATCGGGTTCAGGCGGCGTTTGCGCGGCATGGGCAGCGGCTGCCAGCGGGCGGCCGACGTCAGGCCGATCTGGCTGAGCGTGAATTGCCGCAGGTGCGCCAGCAATGCGACGTTGATGTTCAGCGTGGCCTGGCTGATGAACAGGTCGGCCGAACGGCAAAACAGGTCCGCCTCGGCCGTCGCGCGCGGATCCCGCAGCTGGACCAGCGGTCCGGCCAGCGCGATGAATACCGTCTCCAGCGTCACCATCGCGGGGTCGCAACGCAGCGTCCAGCCGCCCCGCTGCCCCGCCGGCATGTGCTGCGCGATCTCGGCCTGGAATTCATTGCCGATCAAGCCCGCGCAGCGCAGCGCCTCGCAGGTCGCGGCGGTCGTGCGCTCGGCCAGCCCGGTATCGCGCACCAGCTGCTCCAGGCTGGCCGGGCGCGGCGCGCGCCGGATCAGGTAGGCCAGCACCCTGGTTGCCGCCTGGACCCGGCGGTGCAGGCGCGCGTCGCCCAACAGGTAGCGGTTCAGCATGGCCGGCCTCCCGCGCCGCCGCGCCGCAGCACCTCGGCCAGGGCGGCGGCCACGTATTCCAGGTTGGCCGGCGTCAGCGCCGCCATGCACAGGCGGCCGCTCCCCACCAGATAGACGCCATGGGCATCGCGCAACGCCGCCACCTGCGACAGCGACAATCCCGTATAGCCGAACATGCCGCGCTGGCCAAGCAGGTAATCAAAGTCGTGACCCGGCGCTTGCGCGGCCAGCAGCGTGCACAGGCCGGCGCGCATGGCGGCGATGCGCAGCCGCATGGCTTCCATTTCGGCCGCCCATTCGGCGCGCAGCGGCGCGCTGCCCAGCACCGCCGCCACCACCGCGGCGCCATGTCCCGGCGGACTGGAATAGCTGCGGCGCACGGCGGCCTTCAACTGGCCCAGCACCGTGTCGGCCTGGCTTGCGTCCGGACAGACCACGCTCAGCGACCCGACCCGTTCCCCATACAGCGAAAAATTCTTCGAGCAGGAGCTGGCGACGAAGAACGTCATCCCTTGCTCGGCGAAATGGCGCAGCGCGTAGCTGTCGTCCTCCAGGCCGGCGCCGAAGCCCTGGTAGGCGACGTCGAAAAAGGGCACCAGCTTGCGCTTGCGCAGCGCGGCCGCCAGCTGCCGCCATTGCTCGTGACTGAGGTCGGCGCCGGTCGGATTGTGGCAGCAGGCGTGCAGCAGCATCACGTCGCCTTCCTGCATCGTGTCGCATGCGGCCAGCATGGCGGCAAAGTCGACGTCGCGCTGCTCGCGCCGGTAATAGCGATAGCTGCCGATGCCGCAGCCGGCGCCGGCAAAGATGGCGCGGTGGTTGTCCCAGCTCGGGTCGCTGACCCAGACCCTGGCCTGGCCGAAAAACTGCTGCAGGAAATCGGCGCCCAGCCGGAGCGCACCGGAGCCGCCCAATGTCTGCACGGTGGCGATGCGCCCGCCGGTCACCGCCTCATGCCCGGCGCCGAACAGCAATTGCTGGATCAGCCGGCGGTACGCCGGCGCGCCTTCCATCGGCAGGTAGGGTCGCGCCGGGGAGCGTGCCAGCAGCGCCGCCTCGGCCCTGGCGACGGCACTCATCACCGGCAGCACGCCGCTGCCGTCGGTGTAGACGCCGATGCCAAGATTGACCTTGGCGCTGCGCTGGTCGCGGTGGAAATCTTCGTTCAGGGTCAGGACCGGATCGCCGGGATAGCCTTCGATATGCTGGAACATCGGATTCTCCTTTGACAGTGTGTGCGGCCCAGTCTATCGCGTGGTTTACGCAATATGTGACGGTTTTGTGTGCAATACTCGTGGCTTCACGCACGTTTTGTGCATAACCATCCTGTGAGGATTCCATGACCGCCATTTCCGTAGACCGATACGACATCCAGCTGCTGACCGAACTGCAGCGCGATGGCCACGCCACCAACAGCGGCCTGGGTGAAAAAGTGCACCTGTCGGCGTCGCAGATCAGCCGCCGGGTGCAGCGGCTGGAGGAAGCGCGCGTGGTCGACCACTATGCCGCCATCCTCGACCCGGTGGCGGTGGGCCTGGACGTGATGGTGTTCACCCAGGTCACCATGGACCGCCACAACGACGCGGCCATCGCCAAGTTCGAGCGCGAGGTGCGCAAGCTGCCGCAGATACTGGAGTGCTTCTCGCTGACCGGCGAGGCGGACTACCTGCTGCGCATCGTGGCGCCGGACCTGGCCGCGTTTTCCGAGTTTGTGTCCAAGCACCTGCTGCGCCTGCCCGGCATCACCAACGTGCATTCCAACGTCACGCTGGACAAGGTCAAGCAGACCCACGTGCTGCCGCTCGACCATGTGATGCAGCCGGTCGAAAGCAAGAAGCGCATCAAGTTCGCGCCCTGAGCGGTTCCGGACTTTTGTTGAAATCATGCACAAACCGTGCATGAAACACGGTATTTCTCGATAAGAACCGTCACATTGTGCGCGGACCGCGCGATAAACTTTTCATCAGCTGGCGAGCCTTGAACGCCATGCGATGCATCAGTAGCGCAGTCCCAACGGTGGTGCGACAGCGCCGCCGCCACAACTATTTCTAATCGAGAGAACCGCACATGAATCGTCGTCCATGCAATCCCCTTTCCTCCGACACCGGCAAACTGCGTCTGGGCCTGATGGCCAGCGCCTTGTTGATGGCGTTACATCCAGTCCAGGCGCAACAGGCGGACACCCCCACCTCGGTGGTGGTGCTGGGCTCGCGCTCGGCCGCCAAGACGGCGCTGGATACCGCCTCGCCGGTCGACCTGATCAACATCAAGGACATGCAGAGCGCCGGGCCGCTGGAGCTGGGCAAGCTGCTGCAGACGCTCGATCCGTCGTTCAACTTCTCCTCGACCTTCATCAGCGACGGCACCGACATCATCCGTCCGGCCACCCTGCGCGGCCTGGGCCCCGACCAGCTGCTGGTGCTGGTCAACGGCAAGCGCCGCCACCAGCAGGCGCTGGTCAACGTGCAGCAGACGGTCGGCCGCGGCTCGGCCGGCACCGACATCAACGCCATCCCGCTGTCGGCCATCCACCACATCGAGGTGCTGCGCGACGGCGCCGCCGCCCAATACGGTTCCGACGCCATCGCCGGCGTGATCAACATCGTGCTCAAGTCGCAGACCAGCGAAACCCAGATCAGCAGCGAAATCGGCACCACCGCCGAACATGACGGCAACCTGGTGTCGGGCAGCGTCAATCGCGGCTTCACGCTGGGCGAGGATGGCGGCTTCCTCAACCTGTCGCTGGAGGCGCGCCGCCGCGGCGAAACCAACCGCGCCGGCGTCGACTCGCTGCGGGTCGACCCGCCCCGCGTCACCCAGCGCATCGGCGACAGCCTGGCCAAGGACAGCTACCTGTGGTGGAACGCGGCGCTGCCGGTGGACAAGGACGGCGAGTTGTACGCCTTCGGCGGCGTGTCCAGGCGCACCGGCGATTCGGCCGGCTTCTTCCGCCCCGGCGGCGACGGCCGCAACGTGCCGGCGGTCTATCCGAACGGCTTCCTGCCGAACATCATGACCACCGTGAAGGACGCCTCCTTCGCCTTCGGCTACCGCCGCGACCTGCCCGGCGAGTGGAAGTTCGACCTCAGCGTGAACCACGGCCGCAGCGAACTCGATTTCCATGAACGCAATACACTCAACGTCAGCTACTGGTATGAGCCCAAGGCCGATGGCGGCATCTACGCCGAATCGCCGCTGGAAGCCGATACCGGACGCCTGAAGTTCCGCCAGACCACCTTCAACGCCGACCTGAAAGGGCCACTGGTGCTGGGCGGCCAGAAGATCTTCCTGGCCACCGGTTTCGAATACCGCAAGGACGGCTACGCGATCGAGGCCGGCGACCCGGTGTCCTACCAGTACGGCCGCAGCAACAACCCCGCCATCAAGATCGTCGACCAGGCCGGCGGCATCGCGGCCTCGGGCACCCAGGGCTTCCCCGGCTATACGCCATCCACCGCGGTGGACGACAGCCGCCATAACATCGCGCTGTATCTGGATGGCGAGAGCCAGTTGACCGAGCAGCTGCTGGCCGCCGCCGCCGTGCGCCACGAGAAGTACTCGGACTTCGGCAACACCACCACCGGGAAACTGAGCCTGCGCTACGACCCGTCGCGCGTGCTCGGCCTGCGCGGCAGCGTATCGACCGGCTTCCGCGCGCCGAGCGTGCAGCAGAAGTTCTACAGTTCGGTGTCGACCAACCTGAACGCGGCCGGCGTGCTGACCGAGACCCTGACGGCGCGTGAAGGCAGCGCCGTCACCACCGCGCTCGGCATCCCGCCGCTGAAGCAGGAGACCTCGCGCAGCGGCAGCATCGGCCTGGTGCTGCGCCCGGCCGCCAACATGTCGGTGACGGCCGACCTGTATCGCACCGATATCAAGGACCGCATCGTCTTCTCCAGCAATATCGCGCCGGAGTCCGGCCCGTGCGCCACCGCCGCCGACTGCCCGATCAAGGCCATCCTCGATCCGCTCAAGGTCGGCCAGGCCCAGTTCTTCACCAACGCCATCGACACCCGCACCACCGGCCTCGATGTGGTGGCCGAGCACACCAGCAGCGTCGCCGGCGGCAAGCTGGTGCTGTCCGGCCAGCTGGGCTTCAACAAGACCGAAGTCACCAAGCGCCATTCGCAATCGAGCCTGCTGAGCGGAACCCAGCTGTTCGACGACGCGCAGGTCACCTTGATCGAGCATGGCCAGCCGCGCGTGCATCACGCGGTGGCGGCCGACTACAGCACCGGCCCGTGGAACCTGAACACCCGCGCCAGCTATTACGGTTCGGTGCAGGGCCAGGGCTTTACCGCGCCCTACATCCAGACCTGGGATGCCAAGTGGCTGGTGGACGCGTCGGTGCGCTACAACTTCACCAAGCGTATCAGCCTGACGGCCGGCGCCACCAATCTGTTCAACACCTATCCGACCGCATGGGACAAGACCAAGGCCTTCCCGTTCCCGCAGCTGGGCTTCACCTACTGCTGGGAGACCTGCCCGATCGGTATCAACGGCCGTCAAATGTATGCGCGCGTCGACGTGGCATTCTGATTAGCGCAGCACAAGGAAGCAAAGGAGCTTAGATGGGATCGAGAGAACAACTGCCGCCGCCGGGAGACGAAGTGCTGGCCGATGCGGACTACCGCCTGGAAGACAAGCTGCGACGCCAGAGCGGCCGCATTTTCATCACCGGCACGCAAGCACTGGTGCGCTTGATGATCAGCCAGCGGCAGGCCGACGCCGCCCGCGGCCTGCGCAGCGCGGGCTTCGTCAGCGGCTACCGCGGCTCGCCGCTGGGGGCGGTCGACCAGGAGATGTGGCGCGCCAGGCGGCAGCTGCAGGAACACCAGATCGAGTTCCTGCCCGCCATCAATGAAGACCTGGCGGCCAGCGCGGTCCTCGGCACGCAGCAGGTGGAGAACGATCCCGCACGCACGGTCGACGGCGTGTTTGCCATGTGGTACGGCAAGGGTCCCGGCGTCGACCGCTCCGGCGACGCGCTCAAGCACGGCAACGCCTACGGCAGCTCGCCGCATGGCGGCGTGCTGGTGGTGCTGGGCGACGACCACGGTTGCGTGTCGTCGTCCATGCCGCACCAGAGCGAGCAGGCGATGATGGCCTGGGGTATGCCGGTGCTCAATCCGGCCAATATCGAGGAGTACCTGGAATTCGGTCCCTACGGCTGGGCGCTGTCGCGCTTCAGCGGCGCCTGGGTCGGGTTCAAGGCGATCTCCGAGACAGTCGAAGGCGGCGCCGTGGTGCAGATTCCGGCGCCGCGCAGCTATGCCGATCCGCTGGACTATGCTCCGCCGCCAGGCGGCCTGCATGTGCGTTGGCCGGACCTGCCGGGCCTGGGCATCGAACAGCGCATGGCCGACAAGCTGGAAGCGGTGCAAGCCTTTGCCCGCACCCATGCGATCGACCGGATGGTGGTGGCCGCGCCCGGCGCCACGCTGGGCATCATCAGCGCCGGCAAGGCCTACCTGGATCTGCTGGAGGCGCTGCGGCGCATGGACCTGGGGCCGGAGCGGCTGGCACAGCTGGGCATACGGCTGTACAAGCCGGGCCTGACCTACCCGCTGGAACGGAGCCGGCTCGCCGCGTTCGCCGACGGCCTGCGGCAGTTGCTGGTGGTCGAGGAAAAAGGCGCGGTGATCGAGGATCAGCTCAAGACCCTGCTGTACAACCAGCCGCCGGCCAGCCGTCCGCAGGTGCTGGGCAAGACCGACCTGCAAGGGCAGCCGCTGCTGTCCGCGCTGGGCGAGCTGCGCCCTTCGCGCATCGCGCCGGCGCTGATCCGCTGGCTGGCGCCGCAGCTGCCGGCTCTGGGGCTGGAACAGCACCTGCCGCGCTTCTGCGCCGCCGACCTGCTGTCCAACGCCGGCGACGCGGTCAAGCGCACACCCTACTTCTGCTCCGGCTGTCCGCACAACACCTCCACCAGGGTGCCGGAAGGCAGCCGCGCGCTGGCGGGCATCGGCTGCCACTTCATGGCCACCTGGATGGACCGCGACACCGTCAACCTGACCCAGATGGGCGGCGAAGGGGCGCCGTGGGTAGGGGCCTCGCGCTTCACCAGGGAGCCGCACGTGTTCCAGAATCTGGGCGACGGCACTTATTACCACTCCGGCTACCTGGCGATCCGCCAGGCCATCGCGGCGCGCACCAACATCACCTACAAGATCCTGTACAACGATGCGGTGGCCATGACCGGCGGCCAGCCGGTGGACGGCAAATTGACCGTGCCGCAGATCGTCCAGCAGGTCAGCAGCGAAGGCGCGGCCAAGGTGGTGGTGGTGACCGACGAGCCGGAACGCTATGCCGGCGTGGATCTGGCGGCCGGCGTCACCGTGCATCACCGCCGCGAACTCGATGCCATGCAACGCCTGCTGCGCGAGATCGCCGGCGTCACCGTGCTGGTGTACGACCAGACCTGCGCCGCCGAGAAACGCCGACGCCGCAAGAAGAACCGCCCGGACCTGACGGTGTTCCCCGATCCGCCGCGCCGCATGGTCATCAATCCGGCCGTGTGCGAAGGCTGCGGCGACTGCGGCGTGCAGTCGAACTGCCTGTCGATCCTGCCGCTGGAGACGCCGCTGGGCCGCAAGCGCCAGATCGAGCAATCGTCCTGCAACAAGGACTATTCCTGCGTCGAAGGCTTCTGCCCCAGTTTCGTGTCGGTGGTGGGCGGCAGTCTGAAAAAGCCGGCCGCCACCACCAGCCTGGAACAGTTGGAGCGCCTGCTGGCGGCCACGCCGCTGCCCGCGCCGTGCGCGCTGGAGCGGCCGTTCGAAATGCTGGTGGCCGGCGTCGGCGGCACCGGCGTGGTCACCATCGGCGCGCTGATCGCCATGGCGGCCCACCTGGAAGGCAAAGGCGCGTCCACGCTGGACTTCATGGGGTTCGCCCAGAAAGGCGGCGCGGTGATGTCGCATCTGCGGGTGGCGCGCTCGACGTCCGAGCTGCACCAGGTGCGCATCGACCTGCAGCAGGCCGACGCCGTACTGGCCTGCGACCTGGTGGTGGCGGCGATGCCGGACGCCCTGTCCGTCATGCGCCACGGCCATACCCGGGTGGTCGGCAACGAGCAGGAGATCCCGACCGCCGAATTCACCCGCAATCCCGACGCCAGCGTGCAGCTGCCCGCGCTGCTGGAAAAGATCGCCCACGCGGCCGGCGCCGAACGCGTCGACACGCTCAACACCCACCGGCTGGCGGCGCGCCTGCTGGGCGATCCGATCGCCGCCAACATCCTGATGCTGGGCTATGCGTGGCAACGGGGCCTGGTGCCGGTCGGCCTGGCGGCGTTGATGCGCGCGATCGAACTCAATAACGTCGCGGTGGACATGAACAAGCGCGCGTTCGCGGTGGGCCGGCTGGCCGCCACCGACCGCGCGGGACTGGCCGCGCTGGGCGGCGCGGGGTCCAGGGTGATCCAGTTCGCGCCGCCGGCGTCGCTGGACGAGACCATCGCGCTGTGCTCCGGTTTGCTGGAAAAGTACCAGGACGCCCGCTATGCCCACCGCTACGTGGAGGCGGTCGGCAGGGTGCGGTTGCGCGAGCAGCCGCTCAACCGCAACACGCCGCTGGCCAAGGCGGTGGCCCGCAACCTGTACAAGGTCATGGCCTACAAGGACGAGTACGAGGTCGCGCGGCTACATGCCGACCCGGCGTTCCGGGAACAGATCGCAGCGCAGTTCGAAGGTGAGTACAAGCTCGAATTCCATCTGGCGCCGCCGCTGCTGGCCCGCAAGCGCGCGGGCTCCACGGTGCCGGCCAAGATGCGTTTCGGCAGCTGGATGTTGACGGCGTTTCAGCTGCTGGCGCCGCTCAAGGTCTTGCGCGGCACGCCGTTCGATCTCTTCGGCTATACCGGGGAGCGGCGGCGCGAGCGCGCGCTGCGCGAGGACTACTTCCAGCTGACGGAGCGCATCGCGGGCGAACTGAGCGCGGACAACCACGCCGAGCTGCTGCGTCTGGCCCGTGTACCGGAACGGATACGCGGCTTCGGCCACGTCAAGCTGGCCAGCATGGCGCAGGCCCGCTAGCGGTGAGTTCGCATACCGCTCAAGTTGCGCGCCATCAGCGCATTGCGCCAGCGATCCTGATGGCGTCTCTTCCGGGCGGCAGGCCAAACTCACGCGCATACTCCCTGCTGAATTGGGTAGAACTTTGGTAACCAACTTCGTGCGCGGCGGCGGTAACGCTGTAGCCGGAGGCTATGAGCAGCGTGCGGGCGTTGAGCAACCGAATTTGCTTTTGATATTGAACCGGGCTGAGTGCGGTGACGGATTTGAAGTGACGATGGAAGGCCGATATGCTCATGGCTGCGCCATCCGCCAAATCCTCCACACGCATCGGCAGGGCATAGTTGCGCCGGATTTGCTGGATGGCTTGATTGACGCGCGCGAGCGCCGAATCAGGTGAGGCGATGTCGCGCAACATCCAGCCCATCGGCCCTTGCAAGACGCGATAGAGGATTTCGCGCTCGTAGGCCGGCGCCAGCGCGGCTATGTCCGATGCATGGTTCATCAAGCGCAGCATCCGCACCCAGGCATCCAGCAATTCCGCTGTCACGGCCGCCACAGAGAAGGCATGCTCTTGATGCTCCCGGCGATCGGCGGTATCAGGCAGATCGCCGAGCAGATTTGCGATAATGCCGGCGTCCAGCGTCAGGCTGACCGCCAGATAGGGTTCCCCCCTATCTGACGGCAGCACCAATCCCGCCGCAGGCAGTCCCACGGACATGACGAAATACGTCGCGGGGTCATAGTGCAAAGTCCGCCCGCCTACCGTCATCGACTTGCTGCCACGCAGTATCAGATTGACCATCGGGTCATAGACCGCCGCCAGCCGGTGCTCAGGGATGGCCCCCTGTACCATCGCGACGCGGGGGATGCCCGTTTCCGTACGCAGGTTCTGGGCATGCGCGGTCAATGCCCGAAGCTCATTGAGTTGGTTTTCCATACAGAGTATTAGACCTCAACTGACGGCTTCCTGGTAACGAAAAGCAGAAATAGGCAGGATTGAGGTATGAAATGGCAGGCCGATTTCGATACCGACACCTAATATGCAGGCTCACGTAAACAAGGAACCATACCATGCTGGATCACATATTCCTTTCGGTTAGCGACATCAACCGATCCATTGCCTTCTATACGGCCGCCCTGGCACCACTGGGCATCATCAATCGCCTCGACTACAACGGCAAAGACGGCCCTGCCGGCCATCCGGACCTCAAGGGATTTGGCGCAAACGGCTGCATGTTTTTTTGGCTGAGGCATGGCGCCGCTGCGCCGGACGCCGTGCATATCGGCTTCGTTGCCGATTCCGAGCACATGGTGAACTCCGCATATGCGGAATCCCTGGCTGCCGGCGCGACGTCGATCCATGCTCCCGCCCCCCAACCTCACTACGACTCTCGCTACTATGCAGCGCAAGTGAGGGACCCGGACGGCTACAGCCTGGAATTCGTCTACAAAAGTTGGCAACACGGGAGTTGATCTGATGAACCAGAACAAGCTGCGCAAAGCCGCCGATGCCTTGATCGCTGCAACCAATTCCTTTGACGTCACGCACGCGCTGGTACTTTTTAGCATGGACGCAGTGATTGACGACCCGTCGACAGGTCATTGTTTCAACGGCCATGCCGGCGTGCGTGACTACATAGAACGGTATTTTATCGGCTACCACACGGTGACCCGTTTCCTGTCGATGGAAAGCCTCGGTGACAGCAGAGCCCGGGTGCGGGTCGATTTCACAGGTGATTTCGGGCATGAAATCGGCTGGCTGGAAATAACGCTGAATACTGAAGGGAGTATCAGCCGCATCGATGCCAATCTCGAATAAAGGACTCGAACGCTCGACCTCAACCTTGGCAAGCTTGCGTCCAACCGAGCTACTCCCGCATGCCCCCACTTCCATTGCACTTCCTATTATTTTTTCATCCCGGTGATTTTGTTGCTCGGGTCAACGAAAACGATTTTGGGGAGGTAACTGCTGGCCTGCTCTTCCGTCATCGGCGCGTAGGTACAAATAATCAGCAAGTCGCCCAAATGGGCACGGCGGGCGGCGGCGCCATTCAGGGAAATTTCCCCGCTGCCGCGCACACCGGGAATCGCGTACGTCGAGAAACGTTCGCCGTTGTTCACGTTGTAGAGCTCGATTTTCTCGTTGACCCGGATATCGGCCGCTTCCAGCAAATCGACATCGATCCCGCAGGAGCCTTCGTAGTGCAGGTCGGCCTGGGTGACCGTGACGCGATGAAGCTTCGAGCGCAGCATAATGCGTTGCATGGACATCATGATTTCCCCAAAGTGGCCAGTTCGGCAGCGTCCGCGCGGACGCTGTCATTTCCCTCGACCGGCAGCATCTCGCGCGGCAGCAGGCTGGCGGCGCGCCAGAACAAGCCGGCCGCCACCAGCGAAAACAGCACGGCGATACTGAGCGCGTAGCGCAAGGAGTCGCTCGCCATGCCGAAATGCGCCACGAAAAAGTCGCTGACCATGCCGGTCGCCAAAGGACCGAGGCCCAGGCCGAACAGATTGAGCACCAGCATCAGCACGGCCGAGGTGAAGGCGCGCATGCTGGCCGGCACCAGCATCTGCGCCACCGCGATGACCGGCCCGTAATACACCAGCATCATCGTCAGCGAGATGGCGGCCATCGTCAGCGACAGCGTGAGCGACTCCACCAGGTATTGGGCCAGCGCCGCCGGCACCATGATCAGCAGCGCCACCGCCACCACGCGCAGGCGGCCGCGCGGGTCGCGCTGGCCGAAATAGTCGGACAGGCGGCCGCCCAGATACATGCCGACCGCGCTGCCGACACCATTGAGCACGGCCAGGTAAAACGATACCTGCGACAGCGTCATGCCGTGCACGCGGACGTAGAACGGCGCGCTCCAGGCATTGACCGAGTACCAGGCGAAGGCATGAAAGGCGCCGGCCGCAGTGAGATAGCGGAACGCGCGCAGCTGCCACAGGTGGCGCAAGGCTTGCGCCACCGTCGGCGCCACCGCGTCCGCCAGCTTGGGCGGATCGTAACGGCCGCGCTGCGGCTCGCGCATGGTCAACAGTACCAGCGGCGCCAGCAGCAGCCCCGCCCCGCCGATGATGGCGAAGGCGGCCCGCCAGCCGACCGCCTGCTCAAGCGCCCCGGCGCAGGAAAATCCCAGCATCAGGCCGGCCGGCAGCGACAGCCCCCAGAACGCCAGCGCCGTGGCGCGCGTCTTGGGCGGATAGATGTCGGCGATGATCGAATGGGTGGCGGGAATACTGCCTGCCTCGCCGACCGCCACGCCGATGCGGAACAGCACCAGCCCGGCAAAGCTGCTGGCCAGGCCGGTGAGCGCCGTCATGCCGCTCCAGATGGCCAGCGAACCGGCCACCAGCCGCGAGCGGTTGGCGCGGTCGGCCAGGCGGGCGATCGGCAGGGCCAGCGTGGCATAGAACAGGGCGAAGGACAGGCCGGTCAGCGCGCCGAGCTGGGCGTCGGACAGGCCAAGGTCGCTCTTGATCGGCACCTGCAGGATAGACAGGATGGTGCGATCGATATAACTCAATACCGACACCAGGAACAGCAGGAACAGCACATAGCGGCGCTCCCGGATTTGTTGGCGTGTGTGCGTGACGAGCATGGTGACCCTTGTGGCAGTAATGGACGGCGCCCTGACGCCGCGCCCCGTCCGGGGGCGCGGGTCCGGCGATAAAAACAAGCATATCGACCGACTGGTCGGGTGTCAATCTTTTCCTTACAACACTTCGAACAGGCCTGCAGCCCCCATGCCCGCCCCGACGCACATGGTGACGACGACATATTTGACGCCCCGGCGCTTGCCTTCGATGAGCGCATGGCCAACGAGGCGGCTGCCGGACATGCCGTACGGATGGCCCATGGCGATCGCCCCCCCGTTGACATTGAAAATGTCGTTCGATATGCCGAGCTGGTCGCGGCAGTAAATCGCCTGCACGGCAAAGGCTTCGTTGAGCTCCCACAGCCCGATATCGTCCACCGTCAGCCCCGCCCTTTTCAACAGCTTGGGCACCGCGAACAAGGGACCAAGCCCCATTTCCGCAGGCTCGCAACCGGCGACGGCAAAGCCCCGGAATACGCCCATCGGCTGCAGTCCCTTGCTGGCCGCCGCGCGATCGCTCATCACCACGCAAGCCGACGCGCCGTCCGACAACTGGCTGGCGTTGCCGGCGGTGACGACCCCGCCCTCGATCACCGGCTTGAGCTGCGCCACCGCCTCGTAGGTGGTGCCGGCGCGTATGCCCTCGTCTTCGCCGGCGACGACCTCCGTGATCGTTTCGACCTTGGTGTTCTTGTCGACCAGCCTGGTCTTGACCGCGATGGCTTCGATCTCCTGCGCGAACCTGCCGTCCAGCTTGGCCTGGGACGCGCGCTGCTGGCTTTGCGCGCCATAGTGATCCTGGGCTTCGCGCGAAATCCCGTACTTCTTCGCCACGAACTCCGCCGTCTGCAACATCGGCCAATACACGTCCGGCTGGTGGCGCAGCAGCCATTCGTTTTCGAGGTTCAGCTTGTTAAAGTCATTCGCCACCATCGAAATCGACTCGACCCCGCCGGCGACGAACACCTCGCCCTCGCCGGCGCGCACGCGGTAGGCGGCGTCGGCGATCGCCTGCAGTCCGGACGAGCAGAAACGGTTGACCGTCACCCCCGGCACGCTGACGGGAAAACCGGCGCGCAGCGCGATTTGCCGCGCGATATCGTAGCCCGTGGCGCCTTCCGGCGTGGCGCAGCCCATAATGACGTCCTCCACTTCGCCCGGGTCGATGCCGGCGCGCGCCAGCGCGGCCCGCACCACATGTCCACCCAGATCCGCGCCATGGGTCATATTCAGCGCACCGCGCCAGCTCTTGCAAATCGGGGTGCGCGCGGTCGATACTATCACTGCTTGGGTCATGATATTCCTTTAGATAAAACGGTTGAATGGGGAATGCAAGACACGGTCGCGTCTACTGCGCCGTGAACCCGCCATCGACGATCAAGTCCGTACCGGTCACATAGCTGGACTCGGCCGAAGCGAGGTAATAAATTGCGTCAGCGATTTCGGCGGGCGTGGCGAAGCGCGCCATCGGGGTCGCATCGATCAGGGCCCGGCGTTTTTCCCCGCTCATTTTCTTGGCGCCTTTGCGCTGCATTTCCACGTAGCCGGGCAAGACACTGTTGACCCGTATGCCATTGCCCGCCGCCGCGCATTCGAGCGCGGCCACCTTGCTAAGCTGGCGCACACCGCCTTTGGATGCGGCGTAGGCGGCATTGTTGACCGTGCCCACCGTGCCGATGATGGAGGATACATTCACGATCGCGCCGCCGCCATGGCGTGCCAGCGCTTCGATGCCGTGCTTCACCCCCAGGAACACGCCGTCCAGATTGACCGACGTGACAAAGCGCCAATCGGCCAGGCTGGTATCGACGATCGCCCCGGGCCGGCCGACACCGGCGTTATTGACGACCACGCCAAGGCGCGAAAAGCGCCGCTCGATCTGGCGCATGATCCGTGCCCAGTGCGCCTCGCGCGTCACGTCCAGCACCATGCCGTGCACATCGAGCTTCTCCCGCGCCAGTTCGCCGGCGGCCCCGGTCACCGTGGCTTTGTCCAGATCGGCGATGATGACCGTCGCTTGCGCCTCGGCGAAGCGTCGTGCCGTCGCAAAGCCGATCCCCGACGCACCGCCGGTGACCAGCACCACCCTGCCTTTCATTGCGCTCATTGCCAGCTCCTTGTTGAACCAATATCGACCGACCGGACGGTCGCATTCATGGAGTGTATCGTCGGCGGCGCAAAATTGTCAAGCCCGCATGTCGCAACACAGTCGCCGCTTGACAACCGACCGGACGGTCGATTATTCTGAATGCATCCACATCTCTTGAGAAAGCCTTCCCCATGGATTTCGAACAGTCAAAAAAATCAGTCGAATGGATGGAAAAGGTTCGCGCCTTCATGGACGAACATATCTATCCGGCCATCCCGATCTACGAGGAGCAAAAGAAGACCATCGACCGGTGGAAGGAAACGACGCCGATTTTTGAGGAGCTCAAGGCCAAGGCGCGCGCCGCCGGGCTGTGGAACCTGTTCATGCCGCCGTCGGAGCACGACGACGAATTTTTCACCAGCGTCGGCCTGACCAATCTGGAGTACGCCCCGATCGCCGAACTGATGGGACGCGTGTACTTCGCGTCCGAAGTGTTCAACTGCATGGCGCCGGACACGGGCAATTTCGAAGTCCTGCACCGCTACGGCACGCCGGACCAGAAGCGCCGCTTCATGCTGCCCCTGGCCAACGGCGACACCCGCTCCGCCTTCCTCATGACGGAACCGGCCGTGGCCTCGTCGGATGCCAGGAATATCCGCACCGAGATCCGCCGCGACGGCGACGAATACGTCATCAACGGCCACAAATGGTGGTCGTCCGGCGCCGGCCATCCGCACTGCGCGTTCTTCATCGTCATGGGCAAGACCGATCCGGATGCCGAAACCTACCGCCAGCAATCGATGATACTGGTGCCGGCCGACACGCCCGGCATCAAGATCGTCCGCCACCTGGAGGTGTTCGGTTTCGACCACGCGCCGCACGGCCACTTCGAGATCATCCTGGAGAACGTCCGCGTGCCGGCCGAGAACATCATCTACGGCGAGGGCCGCGGTTTCGAGATCGCCCAGGGCCGCCTCGGACCGGGCCGCATCCACCACTGCATGCGCAATATCGCCACGGCCGAGGTGGCGCTCGAGAAGATGTGCGTCCGCCTGATGTCGCGCGAGGCCTTCGGCAAGCGCATCCATGAGCATTCGCTGTGGGAGGAACGCATCGCCCACGCGCGCATCGACATCGAGATGGTCCGCCTGCTGTGCCTGAAAGCGGCCCATATGATGGATACCGTGGGCAACAAAGTCGCGCGCAATGAAATCGCCATGATCAAGGTCATCGCGCCGCGCGTGACCCAGAAGATCGTCGACATGGCGATCCAGGCGCACGGCGGCGGCGGCGTGGCCCAGGACTTCGGCCTGGCCGAGATGTATGCCAACACGCGCATCGTCCGCCTCACCGACGGGCCGGACGAAGTCCACTGCCGCACGGTCGCCCAGCTGGAGTGCAAGAAATACGAGGGCCGCGACTACGCCAGCATCAAGGCGTATATGAAGTCCTAGGACGCTCGTACAATGCATCCAACGTTGATCACATAAAGGACAGCCCGTGAACCCGAATAGCCCACTGCTCGATTCCAATTTATTACGCCGCATCGCCCCCCTGACACTGGGTGGCTACGGGCGTTTCCGCCACATCGTCAACGAGGACGGCGCGCTGCCGGCGAAGGTCAAGGCCCTGTGCGTCGCCGCCGCCGCGACCAGCAAAGGCTACCACGACATGGCCAGCCGCGAACTGCGGCGCGCGCGGGACCTGGGGCTGCGCTTCGACGAAGCCGCCTCCGCGGCCATCGTCCTCAGCAGCGTGCGCGGCGAGGCCGCTGCGCTGAAATTCCTCGAGCAGCTCGAGGCCGCCTATCCGGGCCAGCAGCAGGACGCGGCGGCACTCCAGGAAATCGAGGTCGCTCCCGGCGAGGCCGAAAAAAACTTCCTCGCCTACTTCGGCTCCATGCCCCCTTCTCTGGGAAAATTCTTCGACGTGCTGCCGCTTGGCGCCGACGCCTACTACCTGATGCGCGAAGGAACCATCAACGGCACGCCGCTCGGCAAGAAATTTTCGGAGCTGCTGCTGGTGACGGTTCTGGCGGCCGACTACAGCCCCCTGGTGTCGGTGCATATCAAAGGGGCCCGCACGGCGGGCGCCAGCGAAGCCGAGATCGCCGAGGCGATCGTGTGCGCCGTGATCACCAGCGGCCTGTCGGCCTGGGTCAACGGCGCCAACGCCATGGACGCGTGAAGCAGCCGCTCAACCACTTACCCGCATATTCAGGAAACACTTTATGGACTTTTCGCTTTCCCCGCAACTCGCCGAACTGCAGGAGCGCGTGCGCGTCTTCATTCGCGAGAAAATCATCCCGTTCGAGCGCGATGAGCGCCTGACCGCGCACGGCCCCACCGAGGAGCTGCGGCACGAACTGGTCGCGCTGGGCCGCGCGGCGGGACTGCTCTCGTCCCATGTGTCGGCCGCGTTTGGCGGTCTCGGCCTGGATCACCGCAGCAAGGCCATCGTCTTCGAGGAGGCCGGCTACTCCCTGCTCGGCCCGATCGCGCTGAATATCGCCGCGCCCGACGAAGGCAATATGCACTTGCTCGAAGCGGTCGCCGGCGAGGAGCACAAGCAGCGCTGGCTCAAGCCGCTCGCCGCCGGCCAGATCCGTTCCTGCTTTTGCATGACGGAACCGCCGCCGGGGGCCGGCTCGGATCCGTCGATGCTGCTCACGACGGCGGTGCGCGACGGCGACGATTTCGTCCTCAACGGCAGCAAATGGTTCACCACCGGCGCGCAGGGCGCGTCGATGGCGATCATCATGGCCAAGCTCGAGGACGGCCGCGCCACCATGTTCCTGACCGACACCGACCGCCCCGGCTTCATCGTCGAACGCCTGATGAACTCCATGGACCGCTGCTTCCCCGGCGGCCACGCCGTGGTGCGGCTGGAGAACTTGCGCATCCCGGCGCGCGACATCCTCGGCGAGCCGGGCGAAGGCTTCAAGTACGCGCAAGTGCGGCTCTCGCCGGCGCGGCTGACGCATTGCATGCGCTGGCTCGGCGCGGCGCGGCGCGCGCACGACATCGCCACCGACTACGCACGCCGGCGCAGCGCCTTCGGCAAGCCCCTGGGCAGCCACGAAGGCGTCAGCTTCATGCTCGCGGATAACGAAATCGATCTGCACGCGGCGCGCCTGTCGATCTGGCATACCGCCTGGGTGCTCGACCAGGGCCGCCTCGGCATCCACGAATCGAGCGTCACGAAAGTGCTGGCGTCGGAAGCTCAGTGGCGCGTCGCCGACCGCTGCGTGCAGATACTGGGTGGACAAGGCGTGACCGACGAGTCCGAGGTCGCGCGCATCTTTTCGGACATGCGCGCCTTCCGCATCTACGACGGCCCGTCGGAAGTGCACCGCTGGAGCATCGGCAAGCGGGTGGTCAACGGCATCGATCGAAACCGATGAGTACAGCCATGAACGACACCTCACGCGCCGCGCTGGCCGCTTTCATCGCCAGGCACGGCGGCGCCAGCCAGGCCGACATCGTACAAATGTCGCAGCTGTCGGGCGGCGCCATCCAGGAGAACTGGCTGGTCCGGTCGGAACTGCCCGACGGCCCGATGGCCGGCACGCTGGACCTGGTCGTGCGCACCGATTCGCCATCCGGCGTGACGCAAAGCCATAGCCGGGTCGAGGAATTTGCCTTGCTGCAAGCGGCATACCGGGCCGGCGTGACCGTGCCCGAGCCGCTGTGGCTGTGCCAGGACCCGGAACTGATCGGGCGCCCGTTTTTCGTCATGCGGCGCGTGGCCGGGACGGCAGCCGGCAGGGTGCTGGTCAAGGACCTCGGCTACGGCGGCGACCGCGGCGCGCTGGCCGAGCGCCTCGGCGAGGAACTGGCGCTCATCCATGCCATCAGGCCGCCCCACGAATCGTTGGCCTTTCTGCCCGTCCCGACGGCGGCGCCATCGGCGCTGCTGATCGCGCGCGTGCGCCAGTTCCTCGACGAGACGCAGCTGGCGCGGCCCGCGCTGGAATGGGGCTTGCGGTGGCTGGAGCTCCATGCCCCGGCCGCCGAAGATGTCGTGCTTTGTCATCGCGACTACCGGACCGGCAACTACATGGTCGACGAGCACGGCCTGACCGGCATCCTCGATTGGGAGTTCGCAGGCTGGGGCAATCCGCTCGAGGACATCGGCTGGTTCTGCGCAAAATGCTGGCGCTTCGGCGCCGCCGACAAGGAGGCCGGCGGCATCGGCCAGCGCGAGGACTTCTATCGCGGCTACGAAAGGGTGGCCGGCGCGCCGCTGGCACGCGACGCCGTTCCTTACTGGGAAGTGATGGCGCACATGAACTGGGCGCTGATCGCCCTGCAGCAGGCGCAACGCCATATGTCCGGCAACGAGCGGTCCTTGTTCCTCGCGCTGACCGGCCACATCGTGCCGGAACTCGAATACGAAATCCTGACCATGACCAAGGAGATGCAATGAGGGAAGAACCGCTAGGCGACGCATTGCTGGAAGCCGCCCATCAAGTACTCAAGGACGAGCTGATCCCCGCCCTGCCCGCCGACCGGCGCCACGCGGCCCTGATGGTGGCCAGCGCCATGGCCATCGCCATGCGCCAGGCGCGCGGCGGCCAGGGGCGCGAACGCCAGGAGCTGGCCGCGCTGGCCAGCCTGCTGGCCGGCGCACCATCCACCGTGGCCGCCGCGAGCGACGACGTGCGCGCGCGCCTGCAGGCGCTCAATCGCGCTTTGGGCCAACAAATCCGCCATGCCCCCCCGGGCACGCCGCCGCTGGCGCCGGGCGTGCACGCCCACCTCCTGCACTGCGCCCGGCTCACGCTGCTCGAGAGCAGCCCCAAGTACCTGAAATAGCGGCGGCGAGCACGCCTGTAGTCCGCCGCCCCGTACCCCCTTCCCTGAGAGGACCATTCCATGTCTACCCCTCCCCTGCTCGTCTCCGACGCGCTGATCGGCTTTCAAGACGGCCAGCCGCATCTGCTGGGCAGCCAATGCGCCGATTGCGGCGAAACCTATTTTCCCGCCGCGGACAGCTGCACCCGCTGCCGGTGCGCGCGCATGCAAGCCTGCGATCTCGGCCGCACCGGGTTGCTCTGGTCCTGGACCGTCCAGGACTTTCTGCCCAAGGCGCCCTACAACAGCGGCGAGACCGCCGAGACGTTCCGGCCCTACGGCGTCGGCTACGTGCAGATGGCCTGCGGGATCAAGGTCGAGGCGCGCCTGACCGAGGCCGACCCGGAGCGGCTCGCCATCGGCATGCCGATGGCGCTGGTGCTGTTGCCCTACCGCGTCAACGCGCAAGGCGAATCCATCCATACCTTCGCGTTCCAGAGCGCGCCCGACAACCATCAAGGAGCCCGACATGCATGACGACGTCGCCATCATCGGTATCGGCATGCACCCGTTCGGGCGCCACGACGCGCTCAGCGGCCGGGCGCAGGGTGCGCTGGCGCTGCGCGCCGCGCTGCAGGACGCCGGCGTGTCCTGGGACCAGGTGGGCGTGGCCTACGGCGGCAGCCATGACGCCGGCAACGCCGACGCCCTGTGCAACGACCTGGGCCTGACCGGCCTGCCCTTCATCAACGTCGCCAACGGCTGCGCGACCGGCGGCAGCGCGCTGGCCAGCGCCGTCGCGGCGATCCGCTCGGGCATGGCCGAGATCGCCGTCGCGGTCGGCTTCGACAAGCATCCGCGCGGCGCCTTCAATCCCCATCCGCGCGACTGGGGCCTGCCCGACTGGTATGGCGAAACCGGGCTGATGCTCACCACCCAGTTCTTCGCGCTCAAGACGCGCCGCTATCTGCACGAACACGGCATCGAGGAAGCGGCGCTGGCGCGCGTCGCGCAGCGCGCCTTCCGCAACGGCGCGCTCAATCCCCATGCGTGGCGGCGGCGCGCCCTGTCGTTCGAGGAAATCGCCGCCTCCATGCCGGTGAACCTGCCGCTGCGCCAGTACATGTTTTGCAGCCCGGCCGAAGGCGGCGCGGCCCTCGTGCTGTGCAGCGCGCAGGCCGCCAAGCGCTTCCAGGCCAAGCCCATCGTCGTCAGGGCGGCCGTGGTGCGCACCCGCCACCACGGATCGTTCGAGGTGTTCAGCCCTGCGCTGGCGGCGCAACAGGCGCCGGCGCCCACGGTGACCGCGTCGAAGGCCGCCTTCGAACTGGCCGGCGTCGGCCCGCGCGACATCGACGTCATCCAGCTGCAGGACACCGATGCCGGCAGCGAAATCATCCACATGGCGGAAAACGGCTTTTGCGAGCACGGCGAGCAGGACCTCCTGCTGCGCACCGGCCAAACGGACATCCACGGCCGCCTGCCGATCAATACCGACGGCGGCTGCATGGCCAACGGCGAACCGATAGGCGCCTCCGGCTTGCGCCAGGTGATCGAGATCTGCAGCCAGCTGCGCCAGGAGGCCGGCCAGCGCCAGGTTGCGGGCACGCCCCGGCTGGGCTACACCCACGTGTACGGCGCGCCCGGCGTGAGCGGCGTGACCATCCTTGAGCGCCGGAGCTAGGCATGCCCTGGGAGAAGCAACTGGCCGACATCCCGCTCGACGGCATATTCCGCCGCCAGATCGACCTGCGCGCATGGGACGAGCACACCGTGGTGGGCTGGCTGGAGGACGAATTCCACCACTTCGGCGTGACGCTCACCCATGACGGCGGCCGCATCCGCGACCTGCGCGTGGCCACGCCGCGCCACCCGTGGAGCACCTGCGCCGGCGCCGGCGTGCCGCTGCGCGCCCTCATCGGGCAACCCCTGACCGGCCGCTGCGCCGCAGCCGGAGCCCTGGTCGACATGCGGCGTAATTGCACCCACCTGCTCGACCTGGCCAGCCTGGCGGTGGCGCACGCCTGGTCGGGACGCATACAGCGCCGCTATCACGGCACGGTGCAAGCCTTATCGGATGTGGTGGACGTCGCCGCGCGCGGCGCGCTGCGCGCCACCCTGCGGCGCGACGGTCGCGAAGTTCTCAGCTGGGACCTGCTCGGCTACGCGATCACGGCGCCCGAGACGATGGCCGGCCGCAGCATCCTGCACGGCTTTCGCGAATGGACCGACGGCCTCGATGCCGCCGACGCGGAAGATGCGCTGGTCCTGCGCAGGGTGGCTTTTGTGTCGTTCGGCCGGCGCGTCGATATCGAGCGGTTTGCGGTCGCGGCCGAGCTGGGGCAAGGTCCGGTGTGCCACACGTTCCAGCCGGAGCGGAGCGCCATCGCCTTGCGCATGCCCACTCCCCCGCGCCGCTACGATGCGGCGGCCGACGCCATGCTTGAGCATATCGACAGGCAACCCTGATGAGGCCTCACAGCCCGTTGATGCTGTGGCCGCCGTCGACGACCAGCACCGCCCCGGTCATGTACGAGGATGCTTCGCTGGCCAGCAGCAACAAGGGGCCGCTAAGCTCGCGCCCCAGCCCCAGGCGGCGCTGCGGGATGCGCTTGACGAGCGCGCGGCCCGCCTCGCCGGCGAAGAACTCCTCGTTCAGCGGTGTTTCCACATAGCCGGGCGCAAGCGCGTTGACGCGGATTCCGTGGCGCGCCAGCTCAAGCGCCATCGCGCGCGTCAGCTGCAGCAGCGCCGCCTTGGAGGTGGCGTACGCCGGCAATTGCTGCGCCACGCGCAGCCCCAGTATCGAGGCCACATTGATGATGCTGCCCGCCTTGCCGGCCTGCTGCATCAGGCGCGCGCTGCGCTGCGCCACCCGCCACGCGCCGTTCAGGTTTACGTCGATGATCTGCGTCCAGTCCTGCTCGCTAAGTTCCAGAAAAGGCTTGGTCTGGGTGATGCCCGCGTTGTTGACCAGGATGTCCGGCACGCCCACCTGTTCGGCCAGCTCGTCCATGGCCGCGTCGACGCTGGCCGGATCGGCCACGTCCATCAGGATGGCGTGGGCGCGGATGCCAGCTTGTTCCATCGTCTGTACCAGTCGCTGCCCCTGGTCCAGCCGGCGGCCAGCCACGATCACCGTCGCGCCCGCCTTACCGAGCACCTGCGCGAAGCCACGGCCGAGGCCGCTGAAGGCGCCCGTGACCAGGGCGATTTTTCCGCTCAGGTCAAACAGGTCGGCAGGAAGTACGCTGGATGAATCAGACATGATGGGGGAACCCGAAGAAGTGTTCAAGATACGGAAAGGAAACGCGCGAACTGCTGCTCGCGGTCGCCGAACAGGGCGGCGCCGACCATCAGCCGCCGGAAGTAGTGGCTGACGTCCAGCTCTTCGGTCAGGCCCAGGCCGCCGTGCATCTGGACCGCCTCGTTGGCGACCTTGCGCGCCGCCTGGACGATATAGGCCTTGGCGCCGCTGATTCTGCCGGCGCGCCCGGCGGCCGGCAGCGCCATCGCGTGTTTCGCATCGACGGTCAGCGCCGCGATTTCCTGGGACAGGAAAAACATGTCGACGGCGCGGTGCTGCAAGGCCTGGTTGGTGCCGATGGGCTTGCCGAACTGGCTGCGGACCTTCAGGTAGTCGACCGTGGTGTCGACCAGCTTGCGCACGATGCCGAGCGCTTCCGCGCATTGGGCGACGGTGGCCAGGTCGAGCGCGTCGGCGATCACCTCGGCGGCATCCTCGCCGCCGCCGGCGAGGCGCAGCGCGCGCGCCTGGTCGAAACGCATATTCGCGGCGCCCCGGTCATCGACCAGGCGGAACGCCGTCCTCGACACACCCGTGGCGGCCGGATCGACCAGGTACACTTGCGGCGCGGCGCCCGCCGCATCGTCGACGGCGCTCACCAGGATCAGGTCGGCGATATCGCCATGCAGGATAGCCTCCGCCGCGCCGCTGACCCGGCCATCGCTGACACGGAGCGGCGCGCCTTGCGCGTAGGCCAGCTTCAGGCTGCCGTCGGCCAGGCGCGGCAGCAGTTCGGCGCGCTGCGCGTCGCTGCCCAGCCGCCGCAACAGTTCGGTGCCGACGATGGCGCTGGCCAGCACCGGCTCCATCAGCAGGCGCGCGCCGACCGTTTCCATCAGGGCCGCCACCGCAAACACGTCGGCGTCCAGGCCGCCCGCGTCTTCCGGCAAGCGCAGCGCAAGCCAGCCAAACGCGGCGTAGTCGCGCCAGGCCGCCTCGCTGTATCCGGCAGGCTGGGTCAGGACCCGGTGCCGGTCGAGAAAGTTGTACTTGTCTTCCGCATAGCGCCGGACGCTGTCGTCCAGCATATTGGCGGTTTCAAAATCAATATTCATAAGCCAAGCACGCCTTTCGCGACGATATTGCGCTGGATCTCGGAGGCGCCGCCGAAAATGGTGGCGGCGCGGTTGTAGAGGTGGTCCTTGACGATGCCGCCGGCGTCGTCCGGCCCCAGCGGCGGCGCGCCGGCCGCGTGCAGCGCGGCCTTGTCGTAGGCGATGCCGGCCGGGCCGAGGACATCGATCAAGGCCTCGGCGATATCCTGATACAGCTCGGTGCCGCGCAATTTGATGAAGGACGCTTCGGCGCCATGGTCGGTGCCGCGCATCATCGCCTCGACCGCCTGGTAGGCGGCCTGCTCCAGCGCCATGAAGCGCAGTTCCAGCTCGCCGGCGCGCCGGGCCTGCGCACCTCCGGTCTCCGCGGCGAGCGACTTCAGGCGGCGCAGCGCATGCCAGGCCGTGCCGATGATGGCGCCGGCGGTGCGCTCGTTCTTGAGCAGGAACTTGGCGTAGGTCCAGCCCGCGCCCTCCTCGCCGACCAGGTTTTCCACCGGTACGCGCACCTTGTCCAGCCAGACTTCGTTCACATGGTGATAGCCGTCCATCGTCGGAATCGCCTTGACGCTCACGCCGGGACTGCGCATATCGATCAGCAGAAACGAGATGGCCTTCTGCGCCTGAGCCGCGCCGGCCGTCTTCACCAGGCAGAACATCCAGTCGGCCCATTGCGCGTACGTGGTCCAGACCTTCTGCCCGGTCACCACGAAGGCGTCGCCGTCGCGGATGGCTTCGGTGCGCAAGCTGGCCAGGTCGGAACCGGCGCCCGGTTCGGAATAACCCTGCGCCCAGAATTCGCCCGTGTTCCTGATGCCCGGCAGGAAGCGCGCCTTCTGCTGCTCGGTGCCGAAGCTGTAGATGACGGGACCGACATACTTGACGCCGAACGGTATCACCCAAGGACACGCCAGGCGCGCCAGCTGGTCTTCGAAGGCAAAGCGTTCCAGCAGCGACCAGGCCTGGCCGCCGTGCTCCTTCGGCCAGTGCCCGATGGCCCAGCCGTTGTCGTTCAGCAGGCGCATCCACTGCACGTAGTCATCCTTGTCGAGCACCTGGTGGCGCGCCGACTTGCTCTTCAACGCGGCCGGCATGTCGCGCTCGTAGAACGCCAGCACAGCGCGCTTCAACTCTTCCGCCCGCGCCCTGGCGGTGCTTACTGGATCAGTCATCTGAGCCTCTGTTAGTTTGGTGTCGGCGTCAATCGCCGTTGGCGATCTTCCATGCCGCCTTGGCGAGGGGACCGATATTGGCGGCGATTTCGGCCGCGTTGGCCGACGCGGCGTTGCCGTCCCGCAGGCGGTGCGCGATGCCCTGCAGGATGGCGGCGGTGCGGAACAGATTGAACGCGCGGTAGAACGGCAGCGTCGCCTGCAACGCGAAGCCGGTGCGTTCGCAGTAGCGCGCGATGTATTCTTCCTGGCTGGGAATGCCCAGCGCCTTCAGGTCGGCGCCGCTGAGCGTGCCGCGCGCATCGACGCCGGGCGGGCGGTACCACTCCATCATGTGGTACATCAGGTCGCCGAGCGGATGGCCGAGCGTGGACAACTCCCAGTCGAGCACGCCGACCACGCGCGGCTCCGTGGGGTGGATCAGCAGATTGTGGAACGAGTAGTCGCCGTGGACGATGGACGACAGGCCGTCGTCCGCCGGCAGCGCGGTGGGCAGCCAGGCCATCAGCTGGTCCATCTCCGGCACGTCCTGGGTGCGCGACTCATCGAACTGGCGCGACCAGCGCGAAATCTGGCGCGCGAAATAGTTGCCGGGTTTGCCGTAGTCGGCCAGGCCGATCGCCGCGAAATCTACCGTGTGCAGCCGCGCCAAGGTCGCGTTGGCCGAATCGAAGATCGCCGCCCGCTCCGCCGGGTTCAAGTCCGGCATCCGGCAGTCCCAGAAGATGCGTCCCTCGACATGGCTCATGACATAGAACATGCTGCCCAGGACGTCCCGGTCGGTGCACAGCAGCAGCGGCTGCGGCACCGGAAAATCGCCCAGGCCGGACAGCGCCGTCATGACGCGGAACTCGCGGTCCACCGCATGCGCCGATTTCAACAGCACGCCCGCCGGCTGCCGCCGCAAGACATACCTGGCGTGCGGCGTCTCGAGCAGGTAGGTCAGGTTCGATTGCCCGCCCTGGAACTGCCGGACCGTCAGCGGCCCGGCGTAGCCCGCCAGGTGTTGCCGCAAATAGTCATGCAAGCGGTTCCTGTCGATCTCGGCCGCCAGCCGGACGTCGCCCAGTTCCCCGATATAGGTTTTCGGTGCGCTGGCCGACGCGGCGCCCGGTGTTTCCAATTTGCTGCTCGTCATTGATATGCCCATGGCTTGAAGGAATTTGCAATGAATTCTATCGACCGACCAGTCGGATGTCAACAACACGATGCGCCCCTGTCGATAATTGACAACCGACCGGACGGTTGATAACATTCAGACGTGCATGGGCTATGCTGGCTGTGCGTCCGCCCCGTCTTTTCCACCTTTTCCCTGGGAGTTACCTCGTGACCGACACCAACGCTTTGCTGCAAATAGAGCTGCTGAAACAGCTGGCCCCTTTCACCCGCTCCGGCTATGCCATGTTCCGCGAGGTGATCGACACCGACGGCGCGATGCCGGCCAAGCTCAAGCGGCTCTGCGCGGCGGTCGCCGCCGTCAACCGCGGCTATACCGACCTGGCCCGCAGCGAGTTGGGCGGCGCAGCGGCGCTGGGTTTGACGCGCAACGAAGCGGCCAGCGGCCTGATCTTGCTGAGCAGCCTGCGCGGCGAAGGCGCGGCGCAGGCCTTCGATGGCGTCATCCGCCACGTGTATCCCGACGCCGCGACAACCCCGCAAGGCGCCGCGCTGGAGCGGGCCGGCGCGGGCGAGGCCGAGGCCAATTTCAAGGCCTACTTCGGCACCGTGCCGCCGGCGCTGGCCATCCTGCTGCGCCTGGTGCCGCGCGGCGCGGACGGCTACTACCTGATGCGCAAGGGCACCATCGACTGCAACCAGCTGGACCGGAAATCCGCCGAGCTGATGCTCATCGCGGTGCTGGCCTCGGACTACAGCCCGATGGCGGCGACGCATATCCGGGCGGCCCGCGCGGTCGGCGCGAGCGACGCGGAGATGGCCGAAGCGATCTTGTGCGCCGTGCCGTCGGCCGGCATCGCCGCCTGGATGAGCGCCGGCATGCTGCTGGAAGCGCAATAGATGGCGGCGCCATCCAACCGCCAGTGGCTGCTTGCCCGCCGCCCCGCCGGCCCGATGATCGCGGCCGACCTGGTGTCCGCGCGCGCGCCGGTTCCGCAACCCGGCGAAGGCGAGGTGCTGGTGCGGGTCAAGCTGCTGTGCATGGACCCGACGATCCGCAATTTTCTCGATGAAGACCCGGGTTACGGCTTGCCGGTCGCCATCGGCGGCCAGATCCGGGGCATGGCCGTCGGCGAAGTCGTGCGGTCCAGGTCGCCGCTGCTGGCCGAGGGCGCGCTGGTATGGGGTTTCGGCGCCTGGAGCGACTATGTGACGGGGCCGGCCAGCCGGTTTTTCCCGCTGCCCGCCCACTACGGCTATGCCCTGCCCGTCTATGCGCATGCGATGGGCACGATCGGCCTGACCGCCTGCCACGGCATGTTCGACATCGCCGCCCTGCGTCCCGGCGACAACGTCCTGGTCAGCGGCGCCGCCGGCGCTGTCGGTTCGCTTGCCGGCCAGTTCGCGCGCCTCGGCGGCGCGGCCAGGGTGGTCGGGATCGCCGGCGGTCCGGACAAATGCGCGCGCGCCGTGCGCGACTACGGCTACGACCTGTGCCTCGACTACCGGCGGCCGGAGCAGCTGGCGGCCGCCATCGGCGCCGCCTTCCCGGACGGCATCGACGTGGTGTTTGAAAACATCGGCGGCACCCTGCTCGACGCCGCCCTCGGGCATTTGCGCAAACACGCGCGCGTCGCGCTGTGCGGCATGATGTCGCGCTATGGCCAGGGCGCGGCGGCGCCGGGCTCGGACGCGCTGTGGAACCTGGTCGTCAACAGCGCCCGCATCGAAGGCTTCTTGGTCAGCAACATCCTCCACAACCACAGCCGCACCGGAGCCATGCTCGCGCGCATCGATGGCTGGATCAAGTCCGGCGCGCTGCGCTACGACATCGACGTGCGGCATGGCTTTGAGCAGGTCCCCGCCAGCTTCGACTGCCTCTTTTCAGGCCGCCACACGGGGCGCCTGGTGGTGCAGCTCGACGATCCCGATTGAGCGGGGCCGCCATGGATCCCGTCAGCTATCAGCCGCACGGCCGCATCGCCGTGCTCACCGTCAACCACCCGCCCGTCAACACCCTCAGCCTGGACGTGCGGCGGGGCTTGATGGCCGCCATCGAGCGCGCGCTGCATGACAACGCGGTCGACGCCATCATCATCATCGGCGGCGGCGCCACCTTCGTGGCCGGCGCCGATATCAACGACTTCGGCAAGCCCTACGCGCCGCCGTCGCTGTACGCCATCATGGATCTCATCGCGGCGGACGCCAAGCCGGTGGTGGCCGCCATCCACGGCAACGCCCTGGGCGGCGGCATGGAACTGGCCCTGAGCTGCCAGTGGCGCATCGCCGCGCCAGGCGCCATGCTGGGACAGCCGGAAGTCAAGCTGGGCCTGATGCCCGGCGGCGGCGGCACCCAGTGGTGGCCCCGCCTGGCCGGGCCGGAAATCGCGCTGAACGTGTGCACCGGCGGCGCCCCGCTCGATGCGCTGCGGGCGCATGCCTGCGGCGTCGTCGACCGCATCGCCGGGGGCGAACTGCTGGCCGATGCGCTCGCGTTCGCCGACGACATCGTCAGCGGCAGAATGGCTCGCCGCCGCCTCGTCGAGGCGTCGGACAAGATACGCGGCATCGACCCGCAACTCTTTTCCAGCTACCGCGCACGCCACCGCGAACAGTGGCGCGGCTTGCTGGCGCCATGGAAGATCGTCGACTGCATCGAAGCGGCCTGCCGCTTGTCCTTCGCCGACGGCTACGCGCTCGAACGCAAGGCTTTCCAGGAGTGCGAGCACGGCCCGCAGAGCCAGGCCATGATCCACCTGTTCTTCGCCGAACGCGCCGCCGCCAGGTGGCCGGGCGCGCAGCCTGCCCGGCCCGCCCCGCCCCTGCGAACCGTGGGGCTGGTGGGCGCGGGCACGGCCATCGCCGCGCTGGCCCGGCGCCTGGCGCATGCCGGGGTCACGGTCGCCGTCGACGCCGACGGCCCCGGGGCGCTGGCGCGCTGCGACCTCATCATCGCGGCGGCCGGCGACGACGGGGACGCGACAGCGGCGCTGCTGCGCCGGCTCGACCATAGCGCCGGACCCGACACGATCCTCGCCGTCATGGGCGCCACGCCCGCACTCGATGCGCTGGCCGGGCTGACCGGCCGGCCGGACAGGGTGATCGGCCTGCAAGCCTGCCTGCCCGGAACTGCGGACGGCCTGCTTGAGATCTGCCACGGCGACCGCACCGATCCCATCGTGCACGCGATCGCCGCGCGGCTCGCGCGCCAGCTGGGCGCGGCGATGGTGTTGACCGGCCAAGGCGCGCGATCGCTCGCGCGACGCCTGCGCGAGGCCACCCGCGCGGCAGCGGCAGGCCTGATGGCCGAAGGCGTCGCCCGCGCGGCGATCGTGGACAGCCTGCACGCGTTCGGGTTCGGCCAGGACAGCATCGGCGCGCTGTGCCCCGCCGGGGGCCAGCCCCCGCCCGGCGCGCGCGCCGTCATGCGTGGCGAGGCGATCCTGGCGCGCCTGCTGCACGCCATGGCCAACGAAGGCGCGCGCTGCATGGCGGACCGGCTGGCCCTGCGCGCCGGCGACATCGACGTGGCGGGCGTTCATGGACTCGGCTTCCCCGCCCATCACGGTGGCCCCATGCATTGGGCCCAAGGTTTTGCGCGTTTATGATTGACAAAAAAACTGCGCATGGTATATTTGCCCATGAGCCGACCGACCGGTCGGCCGTTAAATGCGATGAGCGGGATTCCCGCCATTCAACTAGGAGATTTCACATGCTGGAGAAAGACGTCATTCAATACGAGGTTGCGGACAACGGTATCGCGACGATTTGGCTGAACCGCCCGCACAAGCGCAATTGCGTCAGCCCCCAGCTGCTGCGGGAACTGGAAGTGGCCGTCGATCGCGCGGCCGAGGATGACAAGGCGCTGGCCGTCGTCTTCCGCGGTCGCGGCAATACCTTCTGCTCGGGCGCCGACCTGGATCAGCTGGTCGGTCCCGTGCTGCAGGAAACCCGCACCTCGCTGCAGTTGGCCATCGACTCGGCCCGCACCTACGACAAGATCTTCAACATGCGCAAACCAACCATCGCCGCGGTGGAAGGCTATGCGGTCGCCGGCGGCTTCGAGCTGATGATCTCCTGCGATTTCGCGCTGGCCGCTTCCGAAGCCAAGATCGGCGACTTCCACATCCGTCGCGCACTGTTCGGCGGCGCCGGCCCGATCTACCGCCTGCCGCGCATGATCGGCATGCGCCGCTCCAAGGAGTTGATGTTGACGGGCAAATTGCTGTCCGGTGACAAATGCGCAGAATGGGGACTCGTCAACGAATCCGCGCCCGCCGCCCAATTCGACCAGCTGATCCAGGACTTCTGCGCCCCGCTGATCGACAAGAGCCCGTTCTGCATGTGGATGACGAAGATGGCGGTCAATCGCGGCCTGGACGCCGACACCAACACCCTGATCACCCTGGAAACGATGACCTGCAACGTCGTGCACCATTCGGAAGATGCCAAGGAAGGCGTGCGCGCCTTCCTCGACAAGCGCACTCCGGTATGGACCGGCCGTTAATTTATCGAAAGGAGTAGCAAATGTCAGTCAGCCTGGTGGTGTTATCGTCGCGTCCGCCCGATTGGACGCCCGAGCAGTTCACGACGTGGTGGCGGGGCGAGCATGCCGATTTCGGGCGTCGCCTGCCCGGCCTGCTGGCCTACCGCCATGGCGAGGTCGTGTTCGACTACGACCATCCGGACCAGCCGGCCTGGGATGGCAACGCCGTGCTGACGTTTGCCTCGCGCGAGACGCTGGACGCCGCGCTGAAATCGCCCGAGTGGGCGGCCGCGGTCGCGCATGTCGGCAAGATGAAGGGCAAGCGCATCGCCCTGATCACCGACGACGTCGACCTGATGGCCGCGGGCCGGGTCGTTTGAAGAGTTCATTACGCGAAAGCACATAGTGAAAGAAAACCTCATACCGGGCTTCATCGCCCAGCAGTTCAGGCTCGACGGCAAGGTGGCGCTGATCACCGGCGGGCGCGGCGCGCTGGCCGAGGCCATCGCGGCGGGCCTGGCCGATCTCGGGTGCGCCGTCGCGCTGGCCTCGCGCCATGAAAAGGAGTGCGCCGGCGTGGCGGCCGACATCGCGCAACGCTTTGACACCAGGGCCATCGGCTTGCGCTGCGATGTCTCGAACGAAGTCGAGGTCGAGGCCGCGGTCAAGGCGACCGTGGACCAGCTAGGCGGCCTCGACATCCTTGTGAACAATGCCGGCGCCTCGTGGTGGGGCTTGCCCGAAGAGATCCCGCTGTCGGGCTGGCGCAAGGTCGTCGACGTCAACCTGACCGGCACCTTTCTCGCGTGCCGTCATGCGGCGCGGCACATGATCGGCCACGGCGGCGGCGCCATGATCAATGTCGCCTCGGCCGGCGCCTTCATGTCCTACACGCCGGATGCCGGCCAGGTCGTCCCCTACACCACCACCAAGGCGGCCATGGTCCACCTCACCCGCGACCTGGCCGCGCAGTGGGCGCACCACGGCATCCGCGTCAACGCGGTCGCGCCCGGCTCTATCGAGACCGGCATGACCGAAACCCTGGACCACGACATCCAGAACAAGCTCATCGAAAACATCCTGCTGCGGCGCTTCGCGCAACCGGGGGAAATTGTCGGCACGGTGGCCTTGCTCGCGTCGGCGGCCGGCAGCTTCATTACCGGACAAACGTATGTTGTTGATGGAGGCCAGACAATTGCTTAATACCAAACACTACACCGCCGGCGACCTGGCCTGGAGCGACGCCTCCTTGTGGGAGCAATTCTCCGAACTCGCCGCCGCCGCGCCGCATGCGCTGGCGGTCGTCGGCCCCGACGGCCAGCTGTGGACGCGTGAGGACATGCGAAAAATGGCCTTGCTGGTGAGCGAGGCGCTGACGCGCGGCGGCGTGCGGCCGCATGATCGCATCATGCTGCAAGGGAAAAAATCGGCGCCCATCCTGGCCGCCGCGCTGGCGATTTCGGCGGTCGGCGCGATTGCCTGTCCGTACACGCCGGACCTGGGCGGCGCCGAGCGCGCTGTGCTGGACGAGCGCCTCAATCACATCGCCAGCATCGGCGACGACGCGGGCGTGGAGATCGACGGCTTGCCGCAGCTGAAATTACAGCTGCGCGAACGCTCGCTGCTCGGTCCCGCGGACGAGCGCGACGCGCAAACGGCGCTGATCGGCTTTACCTCCGGCACCACCGGCGTGCCCAAGGGAGTCATGCATGGCCCGGCCGCGCTGAACTACACGGTGCGCGCCTGCAGCCAGGTCGCGCGCCTGGAACCGGGGGATGCCATCCTCGGCATCGTGCCGCTGGGCAGCGCGCCCGGCTTCACCTTCACCGCGCATTTCGCCTTGTCCATGGGCCATCCCCTGATCATGATCGCCCCATGGGATCCGGTGAAGACGCTCAAGGCCATCGACGTCTACCGCTGCCGCTGGGGCATCTGCGTGCCGACCCACCTGGCCACGCTGATCGAGGTGGCGCGCCTGAAGGGCTGGCACAACAGCAGCCCGCTCAAGGCGCTCGGCGTGGGCGGCAGCGCGATGACGCCTGAATTGATACAGGATGCGAAAAGCATGCTCGGCATGACCGCCCTGCGCATGTTCGGCATGTCCGAGTGCATGGGGCACGCCTCGGTCGGCCTCGACGACGACATCGAACGCAAGATGCATTCCGACGGCAAGTCCTTTCCCGGCACCCGCGACGAAGCCTTCGGCGCCGACAATGAATTGTTGCCGCGCGGCCAGCGGGGGCAAGCGGGCGTGCTCGGACCGTCGTCGTTCCTCGGCTATTGCATCGGCCTGGGCGAACAGGAACACCGGCTCACCAGCGAGGGTTTCTTCCTCACCGGCGACGAGGTCATCGTCGGCGAGGATGGCTACCTGAAGGTCGTCGGACGGATCAAGGACCAGATCATTCGTGGCGGCTACAACATCGATGCCTCGGAGGTCGAGGCGGCCCTGCTGCGCCACCCCGCCATCGCCATCGCCATCGTGGTCGCGGTTCCGGAAAAGCGCCTGGGCGAACAGGCTTGCGCCGTGTGCTGCATCCGCGAGGGCAGCGCGCAGCCGACGCTGGACGATATCAAGGAACACCTTTTGCAGATCGGGCTGTCCAAGAAAAAATGGCCCGAATATCTGCTGGTGCGCGAAGACATGCTCTACACGGCCACCGGCAAGATCGACAAGAAACACATCGCCAAGGCCGCCATTGAGCAGCTTGGTCTAGGCGCTCAGAAATGACGCGGATACGCAAAACCACGGCGGCGCACGATGAGAAGCGCCTCGAAATCATCGCCCATTGCGCCACGCTGTTCGACCGCGTCGGATTCCATGGCACGTCGATGCAAATGCTGGCCGATGAAGTGGGCCTGGGCAAGCCGACGCTGTACCACTACTTCGCCAGCAAGAACGATATTCTGTATGAGATGCACCAGATGCATATCGATGCGCTGATCCACAGCCTCCAGGTCGATATGGAGAGCGCCGCTACCAAGCCCGCCGAGCTGCTGGAAAAGGCGTGCGCACAAACGCTGCGCGAAATCGCCCGGCATCCCGGCTATGTCCGTGCCTTCATGGACCACTACACGGAACTGGCGGGCGCGCAGCGCACCGAGATGCGCAAGCGGCGCAACGAGTATTTCACGCGCATCACCGACATCATCGGCAACGGCATCGCCGCCGGCAAGTTCCGCGACGTCGACGTCGAGCTGGCGACCCTCGCCTTCGTCGGCATGTGCAACTGGGCCTACAAGTGGTATCCCAAGATGGCGGACAAGACGCCGCCGGAACAGATGGCCCGTTCGCTCTGCGGTATTTTTCTCGGCGGACTGCTCGCGCAGTCTCCATCTATTTAAGGAATCAAGCAATGACACAACGGGATGTAGTCGTGACGGGCATGGCCCGCACAGCGATCGGCAGCTTCGGCGGCAGTCTCAAGGACGTAACCTTGGCCGGCCTGGCCACCACCGCCGTGCGCGCGTCGCTCGAGCGGTCCGGCGTGGCGCCGGCCGAGGTGGGACACGTGGTGATGGGCAATGTGATACCCACCGAGCCGCGCGACGCCTATCTGAGCCGGATCGCGACGATCGACGCCGGCATGCCTCACGCGACGCCGGCGTTCAACGTGAGCCGCCTGTGCGGCTCGGGACTGCAGGCCATCGTCTCGGCGGCACAGGCGATCCTGCTCGGCGACACCGACGTCGCGATCGGCGGCGGGGCCGAATCGATGAGCCGCGGCGCCTACCTGATGCCGGCGGCGCGCTGGGGCGCGCGCATGGGCGACACCGCCGTGCAGGACTTCATGGCGACGATCCTGCTCGATCCATGGCAGAAGAATCATATGGGCGTGACGGCCGAAAACGTGGCCGAACGCTATGGCATCACGCGCGCGATGCAGGACGAGCTGGCCCTGGAGAGCCAGCGCCGCGCCGCGCACGCCATCGCCGCCGGCTACTTCAAGGAGCAGATCGTGCCGGTCGACGTTTCCACGCGCAAGGGCACGCTGATGTTCGACACCGATGAACACGTGCGCGCCGGCGTCACGCTGGAAGGCCTGGCCGCGATGAAGCCCGCGTTCAAGAAGGATGGCACGGTCACCGCCGGCAACGCCTCGGGCATCAACGACGGCGCGGCCGCGTTGACGCTGGTCGAAGCGCGGCATGCGCAAGCGCTGGGCCTGCGCCCGCTGGCGCGCCTGGTCGGCTACGCGCACGCCGGCGTCGATCCGCAATACATGGGCATCGGACCGGTGCCGGCGACCCGCCTGCTGCTCAAGAAGGTGGGACTCACCATCGGCGACATCGACGTGATCGAGGCCAACGAGGCGTTCGCCGCGCAAGCCTGCGCCGTCGCGATGGAGCTGGGCTTCGATCCGGCGCGCGTCAATCCGAACGGCTCGGGCATCGCCCTCGGCCATCCGGTGGGCGCGACCGGCGCCATCATCGCGGTCAAGGCGATCAGCGAACTGCGGCGCACCGGCGGGCGCTATGCGCTGGTCACCATGTGCATCGGCGGCGGCCAAGGCATCGCGGCCATCTTCGAGCGCCTGTGAGCGGGACCATCGCGATGACGAACCTCCCCGATACCTCCTCCCCCGCCGCCGCGCCGGTCCTGCTCGAGCGCGCGGGCGCGGTGGCGACGATACGCTTCAACCGCCCCGCCGCCCTGAACGCCATCGACCGCGCCACGGCCGAGGCCTTGCTGGCGGCGTGCCGCGAGATCGAGAACGACGCCTCGGTGCGCGTGATCGTGCTGCGGGGCGAGGGCAAGGCCTTCATGGCGGGCGGCGACATCGCGCGCTTCCATGCCGACCTGCCCAACGCGGCGCAACTGGCGGCCGACATCATCACGCCGCTGCACGCGGCGCTGACCCTGCTGGCGGCGCTGCCGCAACCGGTGCTGGCCAGCGTGCACGGCGCGGTGGCGGGAGCGGGCGTCAGCATCGCGCTCGCCTGCGACCTGTGCATCACCGCCGACGACGCCCAGTTCAACCTGGCCTATGCGCGCATCGGCGCCAGCCCGGACGGCTCGGCCAGCTGGTCGTTGCCGCGCACCATCGGCCTGCGCAAGGCGATGGAATTGATGCTGCTGTGCGACAGCGTGGACGCGGGCGAGGCTTTGCGCCTGGGCCTGGTCAACCGCGTGGTCGCGCGCGCCGGCCTGGACGAGGCCACGGCCGCGCTGGCGCAACGCCTGGCGGCCGGCCCGACCTTCGCCTACGGACAAACCAAGCGGCTGCTGCGGGGCGCCTTCGGCAACGACCTCGCGCGCCAGCTCGACCTGGAACAGGCCGCGTTTTGCGCCTGCGCCGGCAGCGACGATTTCGCCGAGGGCGTGAACGCCTTTTTCGGCAAGCGCAAGGCTGCGTTCAGCGGCGCATGACGACAGGCGGCACGGCGTGCCGCCCGCGCCGTATTGCGTCTATTGCGCCGTGATGGCGCCGTCAACGGGCAGCGACACGCCCGTCATGTAGGACGACGCGTCCGAACACAGGAACAGCGCGACGGCCGCGACTTCCTCGGCGCGCCCCACCCGTCCCATCGGGATCCGCGCGTCATCGTTAGGCAAGGGCAAGCCGCGCTCGGCGTAGTAGTTGCGCGCCATGGGCGTCTCGATCGTGCCCGGACACACCACGTTGACCCGGATGCCGGTGCGCGCGTTGTCCAGCGCCGCCCCTTTGGACAGCCCGATCACGCCGTGCTTGCTGGCGCTGTACAATGCCGCGCCGGGGCCGGAGACCAGTCCCTGCACCGAGGCGATGTTGACGATCGCCCCTACACCGCGCGGCAGCATGGCGGCGATCTGGTACTTCATGCACAGGAACACGCCCTTCAGATTGATGCCGATGACGCGCTCGAAGTCATCGCCGCCCTGCTCGACCAGCGGCGCTATCCTGCCGAAAATGCCGGCGCTGTTGACCGCGCAATCGAGCTGTCCATACTGCGTCAGCACGCGCTGCACCAGCGCCTCCACTTGCGCCGCGTCGCTGACGTCGGCACGCACGAATACCGCCTCGCCGCCGCTGGCGTGGATGGCCTCGACCGTCTCGCGCCCTCCCTGCTCGAGCAGGTCCGACACGACCACGCGCGCGCCGGCCTGCGCCAGCATCACCGCGCAGGCCCGGCCGATGCCGGAACCGCCGCCGCTCACCAGCGCCACCCTGCCCTGCATGGGTTGTGCCGACTGTTGTTCCCATTCCATATGATTCTCCTGTGATGATGTTGCGGTTGCGGCCGGACAGCCCGGCGCCGGCGTGCCGCCGGGCCTAGATGACGCGCGCGATGCGCTGCGCCTCGAACACCGCCTGCGCCATGCGGCGCGGCGTGATGCAATCACCGATGCTGTGCACCTCGCGCATGCCGGCGTCGAGCAAGGCCTTGGCCGGGCCGGACACCGGCACGCGCCCGGTCTGCATCACCAACAGGTCGCAGTCCAGCCGTTCGCTCTGGCCGGAAACCATCGGCATGACGTGCACGGCGCCCGGCTCGATCGACTCGATGCCCGACAGTACACGGAACTCGGTCTTGCCCATCGCGAGCCGCCCCAGCAGGGCGGCGACGCTTTCGACCGGGATCAGATGGGCGACCGCCGCCGATGGAGTCACGATGGTCACGCGCCAGCCGGCGTCGACCATCGCTTCGGCCACGCCATAGTTCCACCAAAAACCGGTGCCGTCATCGACGAACACCGCGCGGTGCGAGCCCGCCGGCGCCGGCGCACCATTCTTGAGGACGTCGAACCAGCTGAGCACCGCGGCGCCGCCCGCGTCCACCTCCAGCGCCCGCGCGACCGCCCCGGTGGCGACGATCGCCGCGTCGAACGGCTGGCCCAGATCCTCGACGCCATCGATGCGCCGGCCCAGCCGGATCGGCACGCCAAGGCGGCGCAGCTCGCCGACTTGATGGTCGATCAGGCGCAGCAGGCCCTGGCGGTGCGGCACGGCGGCGGCGTACAGGAACTGTCCGCCGACCCCGTCGGTCGCCTCGAACAGCGTCACCCGGTGGCCGCGGCGGGCCGCCGTCAACGCCGCCTCGAGTCCGCCCGGGCCGGCGCCGATGACGGCGATCCGCTTCACCGGCGCCGCCGGCAACCAGTCACGGAACTCGGGCCACAATTCGCGCCCGGTGCGCGGGTTGACCGAGCAATGCAGGTGCGGCGAAAAAGCGCGACAGTCCTGGTTCACATTCAGGCAAGGCCGGATGCGCCCGGATTCGCCGGCGGCGGCCTTGTCGATCCACTCCGGGTCGGCCAGAAATGCCCGCGCCATGCCGACCAGATCGGCCGCCCCCTCGTGCAACAGACGCTCGGCCAGCTCCGGTGTGTTGATGCGCTGGCCGACGATGACGCTCAAGCCGCAGGCGCGCCGGATGCGCGCGGCGGCGCTGGCGGCCGGCGCGTCCGGTCCCGTCATATCCTTGACATAGCCGCCGCGCGTGCCCATGGTGATGTTCAGCACGTCCACGCCGCCATACGCGGCGACGGCCACGGCGATGGCCACCGTGTCGTCCACTTCGAGGCCGTCGACCAGTTCCTCGTCGGCGCTCAGGCGCAGGCTGAGGCCGAAGCCGGCGCCGCAATGTGCACGGATGGCGTCGATCACCTCGAACAGGAAGCGCAAGCGCTTCTCCGGCGAGCCGCCGTACGCATCGCCGCGCTGATTGCATGCGGGCGAGAGGAATTGCGCGACCAGGTAGCCGTGGGCGCCGTGAATTTCGGCGCCATCGTAGCCGCAGCGCTTGAGATTGGCGGCCGAGCGGCCGAACGCCTCGACGATGGCCGCGATGTCGCCCTCCTCCAGCTCGCGGGGTGGAAATGGGTCGCGCGGCGAGCGGATGGGCGATGGCGCGGACGGCGCCAGATCGGACTCCATGCCTATCCATTCGCGCCCCAGGTGGACCAGCTGCCCATACAGCTTCGCGCCATGGCGGTGGATCACGTCGGCGCGCCGCCTCAGTCCGTCGAGCACGCGCTCGTCATAGACCTCCACCAGCTTGCGCAAGCGCATCGCCGAGCCGGGGTGCACCACGGTGGCGCCAGTAATGATGAGCCCGGCGCCCGACGCCGCAATGGTATCGAAGTGCGCGATGTCCTCGTCCGTGACGGCGCCGTCGTGGACCATGCTGGTCCCGTAAGGCAGCACCACGATCCGGTTTTTCAGAACTTGCGTACCGAGTTGATAGGGTGAAAAAAGCTTTTCATAGGCCATGGTTTTTCCGGGAAAGATCGCGCCATCCGACGCAAGCGGGCCGACGCGCGGGGATCTAAACCATAACAGTGGGGCCGGAGATTGTCAACCGACCAGACGGTTGGAATCCATGGTGGGATACCGCAGCGCCGCCGGCAAGGCGCCGGCGACACCGCGCGCTATTTCTTCGACGCGGTCTTGCGGGCAGGCGATGGCGCAGCCGTCTTCGCCGTGGCTTTGGCGGCGCTCGGGGTCTTGCGCGGGCCGGCTTTCACGGCGGTCTGCGCCGCCGGCGGCGTACCGGTCAAACCGTAGAGGAAGGTGTCGAGCAGCTTGCGCGCGATTTGTTCCGGCGCGGGGCTGACTCCGGCCACGTACCATTGGTAAGCCCAGTTCACCTGGCCGACCAGGAACAGGCCCGACAAGGTCACGTCGTCCGTGTGATACACCCCTTCGGCCACGCCCTGCGCGATCAGATCCGTAATGCAACGGAAATAATCCTGCCGCTTTTCGCTGATCTGCTGCCGTACGGTCGGTTCGAGTTCCCGGTAATGCTCGAGGAAGGCGCGCACGTAGCCACGGTGATCCGCGATGGCGTGCAGGATGTCCGTGATCATGCCCAGCAAGAGCTCTTCTCGCCCCAGTCCCAGCTCGGTGCGCGCCTGGTGCTTGGCGCCGAGATCGTCAATGAGGGTCTGGTGGATGCGCAGGAGGATTTCCTCCTTGCTCTTGATGTAGTGGTAAAGGGTCGGCTTGCGCAAGTCGCAGGCCTTGGCCACCATGTCCATATTCGCCGTATGGTAGCCGACCTTGTCGAACAATTTCGCCGCCTCGTTGACGATCTGGCGAATTTTCTGTTCAGCGGCAAGCGTTGGGCCGCGCTCGAGCGCAACGCCCGCCTCTGGTAGTGTTGCCGGTTTCATGTCCATCCTTGTCTGAAGATCAATCGTCGACAGCATAACCTAAATTGCACCGACCGTCTAAGCGGTAGGAGCACCGGCCGGCACACGGCGGTGCGCAAATTGACACCCGACCGGTCGGTAGGTATCATCGAAAAACCGCCTGCAAACAGCGCGGCCCACCAGGAGAACAGATGCGCAATTTCGAGAACAAGGTCGCCGTGATCACCGGCGCGGGGAGCGGCATCGGCGCCGCGCTGGCCTGGCGTTTCGCCCGGGCGGGAATGAGGATCGTCGTCAGCGACGTCGACGAAGCCGCCGCGAACGCAACAGCGGCGGCGCTGGCCGAGGCGGGTCATACAGCGCTGGCGACACGCACGGACGTCGCCGATGCGCTGCAGGTGGAGGCGCTCGCCGCCCTGGCCTACCAGGCGTTCGGCGCCGTGGATATGCTGTTCAACAATGCCGGCATCGTGCCGGCAGGCCGCCTGCGCCCGGTGTGGGAATATCCGCCCGAGGATTGGCAATGGTCGATCGATGTCAATCTGATGGGCGTGGTGCACGGCATACGCAGTTTCGTGCCGCGCATGCTGGCCCAGGGTACGGAGGGCCACGTCGTCACCACCGCCTCCGTCGCCGGGCTCATCAGCGGCTCGGCGTCGGTGCCCTATGCCGCGGCCAAGCATGGCGCCGTGCTGGCCACCGAAGCGCTGTACGCGGCCTTGCGCGAACGCGACGCGCCCATCGGCGTGACCTTGCTGTGTCCGGGATTGGTGAACACCCGGATCTACCATTCGGAACGCAATCGCCCTGAGCAATTGCAGCCGCGCGGCGGAGCGGCCGCGGAAACCCCGGAGCTGCACGCGATGGCGCCGGCCATGTACGCCGGCGCCCTCACCCCGGACCAGGTGGCCGAACAGGTATTCGACGCCGTATGGAACAAGCAACTCTACGCGCTGACCAGCGCCAACTTCGACGACGCGATCCGCGAGCGTACCGAAGCGATTCTTGAGCGCCGCAATCCCGTCTTCGCCAGGCTGCTGGATCTCAGCAGGAAGCCTGATGCGCAAACGCCTTCCGTGCCGCGATGACGTGACGGCGGGTCCGGCCCGGCTTGCCCGGGTCGGACCCGCTGGTCACCGCAAGGCCTAGAACTTGCCTTCGACCTGCAGCACCACCATGCGTGGTTCGCCGGCCACGGCGAACGCCTCACCTCTTCCACCCGGCTTATCCACGGCGAGCGTCGCGTAGATCCGGTTGTTCAGGTTGCGTCCAATTAAGGCGATCGACCATTTGCCGTCCGCCGTCGTCAGGCGCGCGCCGGCGTTGACGGTTGTGTAGGCGGCCTGGAACGACGTCGGATTCAGGTTCAAGCCCGCGTAGTAGGACGCCGAATAGCGCAGGTCGGCGTTGAGGTTGAGCTTCATGCCGGACATGACGCGCGTTTCGTACGCGGCGCCGGCCGTGAGCAGCCAGTCCGGCGAGCGGTAGACCGCCTTGCCCGACAGGTTCTGGGTCGCCGCCTTGGTGACCGGGTCGGCCACGCAACCGAGAGCGGCGGTTTGCCCCGTGTAGCACTGCGCCTTGGCGAAGTCGACGAAGTGGGCGTCGTTGTAGTTGGCCGAACCGCGCAGCGTCAGCTCCTGGGTCGCCTTGAAGGCCGCTTCAAGCTCGACGCCCTGGGCGACCGTCGTGGCCGCATTTTGCGTCACGAACGTCTGGTGCGTGGCGTCGATGGCGATCAGCGAGGTCAGCGGAAGGCCGGTGTACTCGTAGTGGTAGCCGGTGATCGAGCCGGTCAGCGCATGGTTCAGCACGGCCGCCTTGGCGCCCAGCTCGTAGCCTTTGACTTTCTCGGCGCTGTACGACAGCGTATCGCGCGTGGTGACCGCCGACAACGTCCCGGGATTGGAAAAACCGCCCGCGAGGAAGCCGGTCTTGTACGCCCCGTAAAGCATGACGTCCTTGCTCGCATGCCAGCTCAGCGTCGCTTCCGGCGAGAAGTTCGATTCGCTCTTGCCGCCGGCAACGACCTTACCCTGCGGCAGGAATCCGACCGCCGCCGGATTCAGGTAATAGTTGACGGAATTGATGGTTTTCGATTCCTTCGTGTAGCGTCCGCCGGCGGCCAGTTCCCAGGCGCTGTTAAAGCGCGCCGTCACTTGCGCGAAGACCGAGTACGCATGGCTGGCGTTGTCCTGCTCGTTGTCGTAGGTATGGTAGCGGCCGGTGGCCGGATCCATCGGCAGCGGGCCGTTGGCGCCGCCGACGAACAGCTTGCGCTTGTTGTTCTCGTAGTGGCCGCCGGCGGCGAAGTTGAATATGCTGTTGAAGGTCGACACCGCGCGCAGTTCCTGGTACAGGCTGCGGTTCTTTTCGTTGCTGTAGGTCCAGTAGTAGGAATAGGCGATGCCATCGGCGTTGCCCTGGCTGATATAGTCGTAGTCGTAGTAGCCGGTCACCGAGGTCAGCTTGATGTCGTCGACCGTGTAGTCCATGGTCAAGGTCGGCATCACCGTGTCGTCCTTGGTGTACGGCTTGCCGCCATCGTTGGCCTTGACCTGCGGCCAGGCGTTGATGATGGTCGGGGACAGCCAGCCCTGGGACGACTTATTGTCGAGCTTGCAGTCGCCGGTCGGGTCGACGATGCCGCCGACCGTGGTCGGCCGCGTCACGCCGGCGGGGCAGCCCATCACCTCGCTGAAGCTCTGCAAGCTCTGGCCGCGGTACTGGCTGTACAGCAGTTTGAAGGTGGCTTCGAAGCCGTCCTGGTTGGCATAGGCCAGCGTCAGGCGCGCTGCGCGCTTGCCTTCCGCGCCCAGGCGCGACTGCGCCGGCGGCACGAAGGTGCTGCCGCTGGCGGCGTTGCGTATCAGGTCGGGCACGCCCTTGTTCTGGTTCTCGATGTAGCCCTTGCTGTCGCTGGCGAGCACGCCGATCCGGAAACCGAGGTCGTCGGTGATGGGGCCGGCGATCGCCGCCTCGAGCGAAGGCGTGTCGCCCGTGTGCTCGTAGCCGACGCGGGCGAAGCCGCTCAGCTTGCGGGTCGGCCCGGCCGACTTGATCGACACCACGCCGCCCGGCGAGTTCTTGCCATAGAACAGCGTCTGCGGGCCCTTGAGCACGTCGATCTCGGCGATGTCGAACATCGCGTCGTTGAGGATGCGGCCGCGGCTGATGGCCATGCCGTCGAAGTCCAGCAGGACCGACTGCTCGAGTCCGGCGTCCAGGCTCGACGAGCTGACGCCGCGCATCGAGATCGACGCGCCGCCGCCGGTGAAGCCGCGGTCGAACGAAATCTGCGGCGCCACCATCTTGATGTTGGCGACGGCGGTCAAGTCGTATTGGCGGATTTCCGCCGCGCCGACGGCGATCGCCGAGACGGGCACGTCGATCATCCGCTCCGACCTGCGGCGTGCGCCGATGATGACCGTTTGCCCTTGCGCCGGGGCCGCGTCCTGTGGAGCGGCCGCGTCCTGGGGAGCGGGCGCGACCGGCGCGGCCGGCTCCGGCGTCACGGCCGGTTCCGCCGCCTGTGCTTGTTGCGCGGAAGCATTTGCCATCGGGAACGCGACCGCGATTCCCAGGTTGGCGAACAACACGCTTTTCGCGCTCAGCTGCCAAGTCCATACCTTCAATTTTTTCTTGTACATCATGTCTCCTGATTTTTTATAGTTTCTTGCGAAGTGAGCAAGATCGGCCGGTCAATTGGTCAATATCAAATATATCGACCGTCCGGTCGGTAGTCAACCTTTTTTCACTTGTGGCGAACATGGTACAAAGCGATGGCTGCGGCGGATGCTGCGGACGCGGCGGCGCCGTCCGCGCCCGGCGTCAGGCGCCAGCCCAGCCGGGCGCGGATCTCGGCCGGCGCGGGTGGCAGCGAGCGCTCGAGACGGCGTTGCGTCAGGTACTGGCGGACCTGCTCCTTGGTCGGGCGGGTTATCTCAGGCATGAATGGCTCCAGCTGCGCGCGGGCCTAGGCGGCCCCGGATGCCCAGGCCGACAACTTGCGTCCCTCGCCCGCCAGCTCCAGCAGCAGCGGCGCCGGCGTCCAGTAGCCGAACGCATTGCCGCGTTCGGCGCCGTAATGCGCGAGCCGGGCCGCGATATGGGCCAGGCCGATCTGGTCGGCCATGAACATGGGGCCGCCGCGATAGTCGGGAAAACCATAGCCGGCGGTCCAGACGATGTCGATATCGCCGGCCCGGTAGGCGATGCCGTCGCGCAGGATCTTGCAGCCCTCGTTTATCAAAGGGAACAGCAGCCGTTCCAGCACTTCCTCGTCGCTGATCCGGTCGCGCCGCGCGATCCCGAGCCGCGCGGCAAGCGTCTCGCACAGCGCCGTCACGGCGGCGGACGGCAGCGCCTGGCGCCCTTCGTAGTCGTAGAAGCCGGCGCCGCTCTTTTGCCCGAGGCGCCCGGCCCCGGCCAGCGCGCGCGCGACCGCCCGGTAGCCCGGGTCCGGCGGCAGCGCGCCATCGCGCTCGAGCTCGGCGACGACCTTGGCGGCGACATCGACGCCGGCCATGTCGAGCATGCGGCAGGGTCCCATGGCCATGCCCAGCAAGGCCACGCTTTCCATGACGCCGTCGATCTGCGCCGGCGTCGCGCCTTCGAGCAGCAGGAATTCCGTCTCGCGCAAATAGTCGATCAGCATGCGGTTGCCGATGAAGCCGTAGCACACGCCGGACACCACCGCGACCTTGCCGATCCGTGCGGCCAGGCCCATCACCGTGGACAGCACGTCGGGCGCGGTGGCCGCGCCGCGCACCACCTCGAGCAGGCGCATGATATTGGCCGGGCTAAAGAAATGCATGCCGATCACATCCGCCGGGCGCCCCGACGCCGCCGCCAGCCGGTCCACGTCCAAGGTGGAGGTATTGGTGGCGATGATCGCGCCGGCCTTGCAGACCGCGCCGAGGCGCGCGCAGACGCGCTCCTTCAGCGCCATATCCTCGAACACCGCTTCGATCACCAGGTCGCAGTCGGCCAGCGCCTCATCGTCGAGCGCGGGATTAAGCAACGCCATGCGCGAGTCCAGCTGCTGCGCCGTCAGCTTGCCCCGCTTGACGCCGGCCTCGTAGTGTTGCCGGACCAGTCCCACGCCGCGTTCGAGACCGCTCGCGGACGCGTCGACCAGCACCGTCGCCAGTCCCGCATCGAGGAAATTGATCGCGATCCCGCTGCCCATCGTGCCGGCGCCGATGATGCCGACGCGCTCGACCGGACGCGGCGGCAGGCGCGCCAGGCCCGGGATCTTTCCGACCTGGCGTCCGGCAAAGAACAGATGCCGCAGCGCGCGCGACTGGGGACTATGGACCGCGTCGAGGAACAGCGCCGCCTCGCACGCGGCGCCGTCGGCGAACGGCAGCGTGGCCGAGGCCTCGACCGCCTGCACGATGGCGCGCTGGACCGGCTGGGCGTGCTGGCGCGCCGCGTTCGCGTGGGCCACGGCGAAAAAGTCCGGCGCCAGCGCCGACGTATCGACCCGCAGGTCGCACACGCGGCGCGGCGCGGCCGAACGGGCCAGCAGCGCGTTCGCGTACGCCAGTCCGGCGACTAGCGCCTCGCCCTCGACGATGGCGTCGATGATGCCGGCCTCCAGCGCCGCGTTCGCATCGACCATGCGCCCGCCGGCGATCATCGCCAGCGCCATGGCGGCGCCGGCCAGGCGCGGCAGGCGCTGCGTGCCCGCCGAGCCGGGCAGCAAGCCGAGGGTGACCTCGGGCGTGCCGATCCGCGTGCCGGCCAGGGCGATGCGGTAGTGGCAGGCCAGCGCGACCTCCAGCCCGCCGCCGAGCGCCGTGCCATGGAGCATGGCGAGCACCACCCGCTCGGATTGCTCAATACCGTTGAGCATGTCGTTGAAGGGTTGCGCCGTGTAGCCGGGCGCATCGAACACGGTGATGTCGGCGCCGGAAATGAAGGTGCGGCCGTCGCAGTGGATCAGCAGCGCCGCGAACGACCGGTCGGCGGCGAACGCCGCCAGGGCTTGCCGCATCTCCGCCACCACCGCGTCGGAAAGCGCGTTCACCGGCGGGTTTGCGATGCGCAGGACGGCGATGCTGCCGTGGCGTTCAAGGGTTGCCAACTGGGTCATGATGAGCTTTCAAGAAAGGGCAAGCCGCCGCTGGCCGCCGGTCTAATATTGATAGAAGCCGCGGCCGCTCTTGCGGCCGTAGCGCCCGGCGTCGACCATTTCGCGCAGCAGGGGCGCCGGCCGGTACTTTGAATCGTTGAAATCGCGGTAAAACACTTCCATCACCGACAGCAGCGTGTCGAGTCCGATCAGGTCGGCCAGCGCCAGCGGCCCCAGCGGATGGTTGGCGCCCAGCTTCATGCCCGCATCGATTTCCTCGGCGCTGGCCAGCCCCTCCTGCAGCACGAAGACCGCCTCGTTAATCATGGGCACCAGTATGCGGTTCACCACGAAGCCCGGCGCGTTGCGCGCGCCTATCGCGGTCTTGCCGATGCGCGCTGCCAGGGCGCGGGTGGCCTCGAAAGTGGCGTCGCTGGTCTGTATGCCGCGTATCACTTCCACCAGCGCCATCACCGGCACGGGGTTGAAAAAATGCATGCCGACCAGCCGCTCCGGACTGGCCAGGCAGGCCGCCAGCTTGGTGATCGACACCGACGAGGTATTCGTGGCGATGATGCTGCCGGGCTTGGCGACGGCGTCCAGGGCTTGGATGATTTTTTGCTTGGTCTCCAGCCGCTCGGTCGCGGCCTCGATCAGGAAGTCCGCCTGGCCAAGGTCGCCGAACTCGGTGCCGCCACGGATGCGCGCGCGTATCCGTGCCGCCGTTTCAGCGGCGATCTTTTCCTTCGTTACCATGCGCGTCAGACTTTCCGAAATGGTGGACAGGCCGCGCTGTATCGCCGCCTCGTCGATGTCGTTCAAGACGACCTCGAGTCCCGCCGCCGCGCACACCTGCGCGATACCGCTGCCCATCAGGCCGGAGCCGACGATGCCGATTGTGTCGATGTTCATGCGATTCCCTCAAAGATAGAAAGTGTTTGCTAGTCGTGCGTGAAATCGGGCTTGCGCTTCTGCACGAACGCCGCCATGCCCTCTTTCTGGTCGCGCGTGGCGAACATGGCGTGAAAGCTGCGCCGCTCGAACAACACCCCTTCGGCCAGCGTGCTCTCGTAAGCACGGTTGAGCGCCTCCTTGGCCGCGAACAGGCTGGGAAGCGACATCGCGGCGATGGTCGTGGCGGTCGCCAGCGCCGCCTCCTCGAGCTGCGCCTCCGGCACCACGCGCGACACCAGCCCCGCGCGCTCGGCCTCGGCCGCATCCATCATGCGCGCCGACAAGACCATGTCCATCGCCTTGGCCTTGGACACCGCGCGCGGCAAGCGCTGGGTGCCGCCCGCGCCCGGAATAATGCCGAGCTTGATTTCCGGCTGGCCGAAACAGGCGCTGTCGGCGGCGATGATGATGTCGCACATCATCGCCAGCTCGCAACCGGCGCCCAGCGCGAAGCCGGCCACGGCGGCGACGACCGGCTTGCGCACCGCCAGGATGGTTTCCCAGTTGCGGCTGATGAAATTGGTCGACACCACCTCGGCATAACACTTGTCCTGCATCGCGTGCACGTCCGCCCCGGCGGCAAAGGCCTTGGGGTTGCCCTTGATCAGGATGCAGCCTATGCCGGCGTCGGCGTCCATGCGCAGCAGCGCCGCTCCGAGTGCGTCCATCAGCGCGTCGTTGAGCGCGTTGAGCTGGGCCGGGCGGTTCAGCTGTATGACGCCTACCCGTCCCGCCTGGCTGCACAGTATCAGTTCGTCTTGCATGCTTTCTCCTGGTTGAGCACTGCGTGCGCGGTCACACCACGAAGCCGGGGTTTTGCAGCATCAGTCCGCCGTCGACCAGCAAGTCCTGGCCGGTGACGAAGCCGGCGGCGTCGCTGGCGAAGAACAGCACGGCGTTGGCGATGTCGGCCACCTGCGCCGCGCGCTGCAGCGGCACGCGCCGCGCGCGGCGGGAAAAGCCTTCCGGATCGCGTGCGCGCAGGGCGGCTCCCATGGCCGTGTCGACACCGGTGGGACTGACGGAGTTGACGCGGATATTGCGCGCGCCCCACTCGACAGCCATCACCCGCGTCAGCGCGAGCACGGCGGACTTGCTGACGGAATATGCCGCCGTCTCGGGCGCGCTGGCATGGGCCGCCACCGAGGCGATGTTGATGATGCTGCCGCCGTGCCCGCCCATGCGCCGCGCGGCTTCCTGGCAACCGAACAGGACGCCCTTGAGGTTCACGTCCAGCACGCGCTGGAACTGCGCTTCGGTCAGGTCGATGGTTGGCGTCTTGCTGATCATGCCGGCATTGTTGACGACGATATCGACCCGTCCCAGCTGGCTCATCACGTGGTCGAACAGGGACGCCACCGCCGCCTGGCTGGCCACGTCCGTAACCATCGCCAGGGCCTGGCGCCGGTCGTCCGAGTCCGAGTCTGACTTCGACGCGGCCAGCCCGGCCGCCGCCGCGCGCACCAGCTCGCCATCGATATCGGCCAGCATGACGCTGGCGCCTTGAGCGAACAGCGCTTCCGCGATGCCCAGCCCGATGCCCTGCCCCGCGCCCGTCACCACCGCCACCTTGCCGTTCAGCGGCCGCTCGACGGCCGTCCTTGCCACTTCATTCTGCTGCATCATCGTCTCCTGTATGCATCCGTGTCCGCCGCAATAATTCGACCGACCAGCCGGTTGATTAATTGAAGCTTAGTAGAGATTGAAATCATTGTCAACACTTTGGGAGGTGAAACGCGCCGCTGCCCGGGCTATGCCGGCGTTGGCGCCAGGGGTCTTCCGCTGCTCAGCCCAGTTCGGCGACCAGCTGAGGCACGATGTCGAACAGATCGCCGACGATGCTGTAGTCGGCCACCGAGAAGATGGGCGCTTCCGGATCCTTGTTGATGGCCACGATGACTTTCGAATCCTTCATGCCGGCCAGGTGCTGGATCGCGCCGGAAATACCGACGGCGATGTACAGCGATGGCGCGACGATCTTGCCGGTCTGGCCCACCTGCCAGTCGTTCGGCACGTAGCCGGCGTCGACGGCGGCGCGCGAGGCGCCCATGGCGGCGTTCAGCTTGTCCGCCAGCGGTTCCAGGATCTTGAACGCTTCGCCCGAGCCCATGCCGCGGCCGCCGGAAACGATGACCTTGGCGGCCGTCAGCTCGGGACGGTCCGACGTGGCCAGCTCACGGCCGACGAAGGCGGACTTGCCCGAATCGGCGACGGCGCCGACGGTTTCGGTCGCGGCCGAACCGCCGGTGGCGGCGGCGGCGTCGAAGCCGGTCGAACGCACGGTGATGACCTTGATCTTGTCCGACGATTGCACATAGGCGATCGCGTTGCCGGCGTAGATGGGACGCTCGAAGGTATCCGGCGAGTCGACCTTGGTGATTTCGGAAATCTGCGCCACGTCCAGCCTGGCGGCCACGCGCGGCAGGATATTCTTGCCGTAGGCGGTGGCCGGAGCCAGGATGTGGCTGTAGCCGGCGGCCAGCGCCAGCACCTGCTCGGCGATGTTCTCGGCCAGGCCGTCGGCAAAGTGAGCGGCGTCCGCCACGATGACTTTGGATACGCCGGCGATTTGCGCGGCTGCTTCGGCTGCGGCGCCGGCGTTCGAGCCGGCGACCAGTACGTGCACCTCCCCGCCGCACGCGATGGCGGCGGTGACGGTGTGGAGGGTGCAGCCTTTCAGGCTGGCGTTGTCGTGTTCGGCTATGACAAGTGCGACCGTGGCGACCATGATTTTTCCTTTAGATGACTTTGGCTTCGGCGCGCAGTTTCGCCACCAGGGTGGCGACGTCCGGCACCTTGACGCCGGCCTTGCGTTTGGCCGGCTCGATGACTTTCAGCGTAGTCAGGCGCGGGCTCACGTCGACGCCCAGCTCTTCCGGCGTTGTCACGTCCAGCGGCTTTTTCTTCGCCTTCATAATGTTCGGCAAGGTCACGTAGCGCGGCTCGTTCAGGCGCAAATCGGTGGTGACGATGGCCGGCAGCGTCAGCGCCAGCGTTTCCAGGCCGCCGTCCACCTCGCGGATGACGATGACCTTGCCGTCTTCCGGCACCACTGTCGAGGCGAACGTCGCCTGCGGCCAGCCCAGCAGCGCGGCCAGCATCTGGCCGGTCTGGTTGCAATCGTCATCGATCGCCTGCTTGCCAAGAATGATGAGTTGCGGCCGCTCCTTGTCGGCCAGCGCCTTGAGCAGCTTGGCCACGGCGAGCGGTTCGAGCGCCGCCTCCGTCTCGACCAGGATGGCGCGGTCGGCGCCGATCGCCAACGCGCCGCGCAGCGTTTCCTGGCACGGCGCCGCGCCGCACGAGACGGCGACCACCTCGCTGGCCTTGCCGGCTTCCTTCAAGCGTACCGCCTCTTCCAGCGCGATTTCGTCGAACGGATTCATCGACATCTTGACGCTGGCGAGCTCGACGCCGCTACCGTCGGACTTCACGCGGATCTTGACGTTGAAGTCGATCACGCGCTTTACGGCCACCATGACTTTCATCGCGGCTCCCCGGCGCCCACGGCGCGGAAGCGTTCGATAATGCTGGAGAAGTCGAGCTGGCCGGAGCCAGACTGGCTGTGTTCGGCGTACAGCGCGCGCGCCACGTCGCCGAGCGGGATCGGGCTGGCGCTGCCGGCCGCCGCCTCGGCCGCCAGTCCCAGATCCTTGAGCATCAAGTCCACGCCGAAGCCGCCGCGATAGCCGCGCGAGGCCGGCACATTGTCCATCACCCCCGGCACCGGGTTGTACAACTCCAGCGTCCAGTTGCGCCCTGAACTCTTGCTCATAATGTCGGACAACACCTTTGGATCAAGGCCATTGGCCATGCCCAACGCCAGCGCTTCCGATGTGCCGGCCATCAGTATGCCGAGCAGCATGTTGTTGCAGATCTTCGCCAGCTGTCCCGCGCCGTGCTCGCCCGCGTGGAAGACGTTCTTGCCCATCGCCAGCAGCACCGGCATGGCGCTGTCCAGTACCTGGGACGGACCGCCCACCATGAAGGTCAGCGTGCCCGCGATCGCGCCGCCGGTGCCGCCCGATACCGGCGCGTCCAGCATGCCGATATCGGCCGCGGCAGCCGCCAGCGCAACCTTCCTGGCGGAAGCTGCGGCGATGGTGCTGCATTCCAAGATCAGCGCGCCCGGCCGCATGCCCTGGATGATGCCATCCTCGCCAAGGTAGAGCTGTTCCACATGCCGGCTGGCAGGCAACATCGACACCACGATGGCCGCATCGGCCACCGCGTCCCTGGCCGACGACGCGACGCCGGCGCCGGCTTCGGCCAACACCGTCAAGGCGGAGGACGACAAATCGAACACGCTCAGCACGTGGCCGGCCTTGAGCAGGTTCAGGGCCATCGGCCCACCCATGTTTCCCAGGCCAATAAACGCAATGTGGCTCATGTTTTCTCCTGAATTTTATTAAATTTATTGAACTTGATCGGCCCGGGCGACGCCCAGGTCCGACAGCGGATGTTGTGGCGGCGTCCAGGGACTGGCCAGCAAATCGCCCTCGCCCGGCGCGCGCTGCCATTGCGGCGACTGGTCCTTGTCAATCAGCAGCGCCCGGATGCCTTCGGCAAAGTCGTGTCCGGCCGCGCACTGCAGCGCCACCCCATATTCCATGCGGAAGACCTCGGCGAGCGCAAGCCGCGGCGCCTTGCGCAGCAACTGCCATGCCAGCGCCAGCGACGTTGGCGCGGCCCGGCCTGCCGCCGCTGCCGCCTTGTTCAGCCAGGCATCCTGACTGTCCACGTCCGCCAGCGCGTCCAGCACATCCTGCAATTGCTCACGCGCGCACAGGCGATCGATCACATCGAGCCGTTCCCGCAATGGCCCTGGCGCATGGGGCGCTTCGGCGGCGCGCAGCACGGCGCCGAGCAGCGCATCGTTATCCTGGCGGCGGCTGGTCCAGGGTTGCGCCAGCAGGGCCTCAACCACCGTCTCCTTGTCCGCGTGCGCCAGCACCCGGTCGGCCAGCTTGACAAATTTGGCGTCGGAAGCGTTGATGGAGGCACCCGTCAGGGCCAGGAAGACGCCGAGCCGTCCCGGCATGCGGCTCAGGAACCAGGACCCGCCCACGTCGGGAAACAAGCCTATGCCCACCTCCGGCATCGCCATGCGCGTGCGCTCCGTGACCACGCGGTGGCTGGCGCCCGCCATCAAACCCATGCCGCCGCCCATGACGATGCCATGGCCCCAGCACAATACCGGCTTCGGATAGGTGTGGATAAGGTAGTCGAGCCTGTACTCGCGGGCAAAGAAATCGGCCGCGTAGGTGTTGGCGAGCAGCTCTTCCCGCCCCCCGCCCGCGTGGTGCTCGAGCATCGAGCGGTACAGGTTCTGCAGGTCCCCGCCGGCGCAGAAAGCCTTCTCGCCTGCGCCCTGCAGCATCACCATGACCACGCGCGGGTCGTCGGCCCACAGGCGCAAGCTGGCCGACAGCATGTCGATCATTTCCAGCGTCAGCGCGTTGAGCGTCGGCTCGGCGTTCAAGGTCAGCACGCCGATCAGGCTGCCGTTGGCCGTCGGCAGGGTCTCGCACAGTACCGGCGCGTCCATCAGCGGTTCTTCCATACGGCGGCGCGCTTGCCGAGGAAGGCGTTGACGCCCTCCTTCTGGTCCTCGGTATCGAACAGGTCGACGAACAGCTCGCGTTCCAGCGGCAGCACGTGCGCGGGGGCCTGGTGGCGCGCGCCTTGTATCAGCCGCTTGCAGGAAGCGACACTCGACGGACTCTGCTTCTCAATCTTGCGCGCCAGTTCCAGCGCCGCGTCCCTGGCCTGGCCCTTGGCCACCACCTGTTCGACCAGGCCGATGCGCAACGCGGTTTCCGCGTCGACGCGCTCGCCGCACAGTATCATGCGCTTGGCCCATCCCTCTCCCACCAGCCAGGCCAGGTTCTGGGTGCCGCCGGCGCAAGGCAGCAAGCCCACCGCGGCCTCGGGCAGCGCCATCTGGGCCTGCGACTCGGCGATCCGCAGGTCGCAGGCCAGCGCGCATTCCAGCCCGCCACCCATCGCGTAGCCATTGATGGCGGCGATCGATACCCCACGGAAGCGCGACAAGGCTTCGAAGGCCTCGCCAAAGCGGCGCGCCATGTCGCGCGCCACGGCCTTGTCGCCGTCGCTGAACAGCTTCAGGTCCGCGCCGGCGGAAAAGAATTTGTCGCCCTGCCCGACCAGGACCAGGCTGTAAATGTCGGAATTGGCGTTCAGGTCGGTCACCAGCGCGGTCAACGCCGCGAGGCTGTCGCCGGTCCAGGTGTTGGCCGGCGGATTGGCCAGCGTGACGACGGCGCAATGGCCGACGATGTCCAGCTCAAGATTGGTATAGTGTGTCATCGGATCTCCTCTGCGCCCGATTGCTCGAGCAAATGGCGCGCCACGATCACGCGCATGATTTCGTTGGTGCCTTCCAGTATCTGGTGCACCCGCGTGTCGCGCAGGTAGCGCTCGAGCGGGTACTCGCGGATGTAGCCGTTGCCGCCGTGGATCTGCAAGGCCTGGTTGCACACCTTGAAGCCGACATCGGTCGCCAGCCGTTTGGCCATGGCGCAGTAGACGGAGGCGTTCGGCGCGGCGGCGTCGAGTTTCGATGCCGCCAGGCGGATCATCTGGCGCGCGCCCACCAGTTCGGTCTGCATGTCGGCCAGCTCGAACTGCAGGTGCTGAAAGCCGGACAGGGCGGACCCGAACTGGCGCCGCTCTCCCATGTACCGGCGCGCCGCGTCCAGCGCCGCCTGCGCGGCGCCGACCGAGCAGGTGGCGATGTTGATACGCCCGCCATCGAGCCCGCGCATGGCGATGCGAAAGCCCTCGCCCTCCTTGCCCAGCAAGTGGTCGCGCGGGATCCGCACCTGGTCGAAGCTGACCACCCGCGTCGGCTGGCTGTTCCAGCCCATCTTGACCTCCTTGCGCCCGAAACCGATGCCCGGCGTATCGGCCGGCACGGCAAAGGCGCTGATGCCGCGCGGGCCGGCCTCGCCGGTGCGCGCCATGACGATCAGCAGGTCGGTGGCGCCGGCGCCGGAAATGAACGCCTTGCTGCCGGTGAGGCAATAGTGGTCGCCGTCCAGCACGGCGCTGGTGGTCAGCGCCCCCGCGTCCGAGCCGGCACCCGCCTCGGTCAGGCAGTAGGAACCCAGCTTCTCCCCGCGCGCCAGCAGGTGCGACCAGCGGTCCCTGACGGCGGGCGTGGCCCAGTTGGCGAGCATCCAGCCGACCATATTGTGGATCGTGATGTAGGCCGTGGTCGACGGACAGGCGGCCGCCAGTTCTTCGAACACGATCGCCGCGTCGAGCCGCGACATGCCCATGCCGCCGCCGTCTTCCGGCGTGTACATGCCGCAGAAACCGAGGCGGCCGGCGCTGCGGATCATCTCGACGGGGAAAAAGCACTCGCTGTCCCAATCGGCCGCGTGCGGCGCCATCTCGCCGGCGGCAAACGCGCGCGCGCTGTGCTGAAAGGCGAGCTGGTCTTCAGAAAGTTCAAAGTCCATGATGGGTCCGCTATGCTTATTTCAGCGAGATCGTGGTGTTGACCGCGCCGGCGACGCTGTCGTCGTCGAACCAGCGCGCCGTGATGGTCTTGGTCTGGGTATAGAACAGGATGACCTGCTTGCCATACGGACCGAGGTCGCCCAGCTTGGACGCGCCCGAGCCCGTGAACGAGAACAAGGGGACGGGAACGGGAATCGGCACGTTGATGCCGATCTGGCCCGCCGCCACCTCTTCCTGGAACTTGCGCGCCGCCGCACCCGACTGGGTGAAGATCGCGGTGCCGTTGCCGTTCGGATTGGCGTTGACGAAGGCGATGGCTTCGTCCAGGCTGGCCGCGCTGACCAGGCACAGGACCGGGCCGAAAATTTCCTGGTCGTAGATGCGCATGCCCGGCTTGACGCCGGAAAAAATGGTCGGCCCCACAAAATTGCCGCCCTCGTAGCCGGGCACCACCGGCCGGCGGCCGTCGAGCTCCAGTTTGGCGCCGCCCTCGATGCCGCTGGCGATCAGGCTTTCAACCCGCTCCTTGGCCGCGCACGAGATCAGCGGGCCGACATCGGTACCGGCCTCGGCGCCGCCATTGATCGCCAGGGCCCGCGCCTTCTCGACCAGCTCGGGAATCCAGCTGTTCGCCTCGCCCACCAGCACCGTCACCGGAAGCGCCATGCAGCGCTGGCCGGCCGCGCCGAAGGCCGCGCCGAGCAGATTGTTCAGCGTCTGCGACTTGTGCGCGTCGGGCAACACGATGGCATGGTTCTTCGCCCCCATCATGCACTGGACCCGCTTGCCGGCCTGCGTGGCCCGGTGATACACATGGGTGCCCACCTTGGTGGACCCGACGAAGGACACGGCCTTGATGTCCGGGTGGTCGCAGATCGCATTGACGGCATGCTCGCCGCCGTGGATGACATTGAGCACGCCGGGCGGCACGCCGGCTTCGAGCGCGAGCGCGGCCAGCCGCATGGTCACCATCGGGTCCTGCTCGGACGGCTTGAGCACGAAGGTATTGCCGCATGCGATAGCCATGGGGAACATCCACAGCGGTATCATCGCCGGGAAATTGAACGGCGTGATGCCCGCGCAGACGCCTATCGGCTGCATCAACGTATAGGTGTCGACGCCCGACGCCACGTTGTTGGCGATCTCGCCCATTTGCAGGCTGCCGATATTGGCGGCGTGTTCGACCACTTCCAGGCCGCGGAAAATATCGCCTTCGGCGTCGGCCAGGGTCTTGCCCTGTTCGGCGGTGAGCAAGGCGGCCAGTTCCTTCATGTTCTCGCGGATCAGCTGCTGATACTTGAGGAAGATGCGGGCCCGCGCCCCGATCGGGGTCTTGCGCCACGAGACGAAGGCCGCCTTGGCGGATGCCACCGCGGCATCGATTTCCGCGGACGTGGCGTGGGGCACCCGCGCGAGGACCTGCTGGGTCGCCGGATTGATCACATCCTGCCACTGGTCCGATTCGGAATCGACGAATCGACCGTTGATAAGAAGCTTGACCGTCGAAATATCCGGGCGGCTGGCGGTGGATGCGCGGGGAACTGAGCTCATGTTATTCCTTCAGATCGGTTGATTGGATCAGCACAGAATAATCGCGCCGGACCGGGCAGGCGATGCCCGTATCCTTCAATAATCGTGAGAAATCAAGCCACATCGCAAGCCACATGGGCATCCGGCCCCGGCGCCGCCGCTATGGCCGCGCGCGCCAGAATAATTGACGGGAATTGCCATCCTCCCCCGTCCTTGGGAATGGTAAGCTTGCGCTCATGGAAAAAGGTAGCGTATCGATTTACTTCGTGCAGTCGGCACTGGAGCGTTTGCGCGCACTCGGCATGGACACGACGCCATTGCTGGTCGGCGCGGGGATATCGCCGGCACTGCTGGACTCGCCACACGGAAGAGTGACGCCGCAAGGTTTCAGCGCATTGTGGCTGGGCGTGGCGGCCGCGCTCGACGACGAGCTATTCGGGCAGGATGCGCGGCGCATGAAAGTAGGCAGCTTTGCCATGCTGACCTACACGCTGATCAGCTGCGACACCCTGCACAGCGCCCTGCGGCGCATGGTCCGCTGCTTCAATCTGATGCTGGACGATTTTGAGTGCGCGCTGGAAGTCGACGCGCGCGTGGCGCGGCTGGCCATCCGGCAGACGGGCTCCGCACACGCGCCGCGCATATTTGGCTTCGAGACGCTGCTGATGATGCAGCACGGGCTAGCCTGCTGGCTGGTAGGCCGCCGTATCCCCGTGCTGGCAGCCTCGTTCAGTTATCCGGAACCGTCGCGCAGCGCGGAATACCGGCAGATGTATTCGGAAAACCTGCTTTTCGATCAGAACGTCACGGCGCTTTCCTTCGACAAGGATTACCTGGCCCTGCCCATGATCCAGGACAGGCGCAGCGCGAAGACGTTTTTGCGCGGCGCGCCGGCCAACATCGTACTCAAGTACAAGAACAGCGGGGGCATGGCGGCGCAGATCCGGCGGCGCCTGCGCACCGCCTCGCGTACCGAATGGCCGGAATTCGACGCGCTCGCCGTCGCCCTGCACATGGCCCCGTCGACGCTGAGGCGGCGCCTGGATGACGAAGGACAGACATTCCAGCTGATCAAGGACCAGCTGAGGCGCGACATGGCCATCGACTTCCTCTGCCATTCGACCAGGAGCGTGGCCGAGATCGCATCGGAACTGGGCTTCGCCGAGGCTAGCGGCTTTCACCGCGCATTCAAGAAGTGGACCGGAGTTAACCCGGGTGAATACCGGCAGCGCGCCCTGCCGAGATAGCGGCCAACGCAATTGACTATTCCGCAACGCGCACTATCCACATCCAGGCGCTGAGCGTGAAGAACGAGGTCACCATACAAATCAGCAAAGCGGTGGTGCTGCGGTCGGCCTCGCCGTAAGCCTGGGCCACGATGGGGTAGATGCTCATCATGGGCATGGCCGCCATCAGCAGCGCGGCGGCGCGCAGGTCCGGCGCCATCGGGGCCACGCCCAGCAGCGGCAGCAGCGACGCGATCAGCAGCACCGCCAGCGGATGGCCGATCAGTTTTGCCGCCACCAGCGGAATCACGCGCTGCCAGCCGCTGCCCAGGGGCAAACCAAACAGCGTGCCGCCGATGGCAAACAGCGACACGCCGCCGCTGGCCTGCGCGAACAGATTCACGCCGCGCACCACCGGCTGCGGCAGCTGGACTTCGGCCAGGCTGATCAACAGGCCGCCGCAGACCGCCAGCACCAGGGGATTGCGGATCAAACGCCGCGCCGACTGCCGCAGCGCCTGGTGCCACGGCCGGCCGCCGCCGGCGCGCGCGTTTTCCGCCAGCGCCAGCACCAGCGGCAGCATGACGAGATTTTCGACTATCACATTCAGGCCCAGCGCCACGCCGGCCACCGGCGCCACCATCAGCAGCAGGATCGGAAAGCCGATAAAGCTGCTGTTGGAGCAGGACACGCCCATCGCCAGGAAGGTGCTGCGCATGCGGCTCAAGCCGGCGAGCCGATGGCCGGCCGCATAGGCCAGCAGCAGCATCAGCAGCGAGCCGAAAAGGTAGGACAGCAGGTAGGCGGGATGGAGAATCTCGCCGATGCGGCGCTGCGCCAGCGCATTGAAGATCAGCGCCGGCAGCGCCAGGTTAAGAACGAACTTGCCGAACACCTGCATGTCCGCGCGGGCAAACAGACCCGCGCGGGTAGCCAGATAGCCGGCCAGGATCGCCAGATAGATCGGCCCGACGATGGCAAGAACGTCAAGCATCAGGCGCGCTCGACGATGACGCAAGAGGTGAGCAGTTTTTTCATATTGTCCTTTGGGCGCAACAGATTCTACTCGAAGCGGCCGCGTCGACGCAAACCCTCACCTCCTCTTCTCCGCTTCGAGATCTCAGCCCTCGCTCTCCCCCACGAATTGTTGTGCCAGGCGACAGGCCAATCCGATCAGGTGGGATGCAAGTTGAGGCGCGGTCTGCGATTCCGATCGCGTGTGCATCCATCCAAGATAGGTAAAACTACGCAACAGCATGAACAGCGGCAAATAGGCCAGCGTTGCATCCGTCAGCGCGCGGTGTTGCCGGTAGCCGGCGATCAGCGCGGTGCGTGCGATATCGAAATGACGATCGTCCTGGATAAAATACAGCGCTGACGCCAGTTCGAACAAATGCCAGCCAAAGCCACAGTCATCGAAGTCGATCAAGCGGACATGTTCGCCATCGGCAAGCAAGTTCTCTGGAACCAGGTCGGCATGGATCAGGCCATAGGTCCCTGCGCTGGCGGGCGATTTTTCAAACTTGCGCAACTCATGGGCGGATTTGGCGCGGGCGCGCACCATCAGGTCGCGCTGCGCCGGGCTCAGCAACTGCAATTGCCAGAAGCATCCCCAGAAAGGGGCGTCGCCGAGCAAGCCTTCGGCATCCCAGGAGTGCCGCTCGAATCCTTTGGGGCGCACCCACGCCGAGGCGTGGTTGTGCAGGCGGGCCGCAAGCTCTCCAACAGTGAAATAGGTGGTCTTGATCGTGTCCGCGTCGGCGTCAAGACCCTGCTCGGATGATCCCAGCCGCGTGCCTTTTACCCATTCGAATAAATCGATCTGAAAATCCTGCGGCAGGGTTGGATGGGCGAGCTTGATGAACGAGGCCTTGCCTGAGGTGGGAATCAGGCGCGGGACGTCGATGCCGGCTTGCTGCAGCGACGTCATCCAAGCCAACTCCGATTGCAGGCCGGCATCGCTATGGTAACCGGCGCGGTGTATGCGCAGGGCATACCGGCGGCCGCTGTCGTCGCGAACCTGGTACACCGCATTCTCGCGGTACTTGATCAACGTCAGCGCCGCGTCACCGAGGCCCCAGAACGGCAGCGCCTCCAGCGCCAATTCATGGAGAGCGCAGAGATGTTCGTCCACCTGCATATCGTTCCAGGTTCTCATCCCCGCTCTCCCCCGACCATGCCAAGGCAGGCATCGAGCGTCCGCAGCATCAGGTCGGCGTTCTCGCGCGAGAAACACAGCGGCGGCCGCAGCTTCAACACGTTGTCGTGGGGGCCTATCCTGCTGATCAATACCCCGCGCTCCTTCATCAGATTGACCAGCCGGCGCGACTGCCAGGTCGCCGGAATCTTCGTGTCGCGCGATGTCACCAGTTCGACGCCGAAGAACAAGCCCCGGCCCCGAACGTCGCCGATGAGGAGGTGTTTTTCCTGGAGTTCGCGCAAGCCGCGCATGACATAAGCACCGACGTCGGCGGCGTTGTCGACCAGGCCTTCGCCTTCGATGACATCCAGGACGGCCATGCCTGCCGCGCAAGCGACCTGATTTCCCCCGAAGGTATTGAAATACATGACCCGTTCGCGAAATCCATTGATCAGGTCGGCCCGTCCGACCACGCCGGCAAGCGGATGGCCGTTACCCATCGGTTTGCCCAGGGTGACCAGGTCGGGAACGATGCCCACCGCCTCGTGTCCCCACATGCTACCGGTGCGGCCGAAGCCGGACTGCACTTCGTCGAAAATGAGCAGGCCGCCGGCCTCGCGCACGATTTTTGCGACCTTCTCCAGGTAAGTTTCAGGCACGCAGGGCAAGCCCTCGTTGGCAAAGATAGGGCAAACGAGCATGCCGGCGAAACCGATTCCATTCATCTCGAACGCGTCGATCGCAGCGCTGACTTCCGCTGCATAGGCATCCGCCAGCGCCTCGCCATCCAACTCGTAGTGCGGCCGGTAGGCATCGGGGAAACGCACGGCGCGCACATACGGACTGGTCGACTCCCCTCCGTGAAACAGCGTCGCCATTTCATCCAGCGCCGCAGTGTTGCCATGGTAGGTCAGGTTCGAGCAAATGATGCCGTTGCGGCCCGTGTGGCTGCGCGCGATCCTCAACGCGACTTCGTTGGCCTCGCTGCCTGTGCAGGTGAACATCACCATCGACAACGAGGCATCGAACTTCGACAGCAGCCGCTCCGCATAGGCGACACTGCCCTCGTGCAGGTAGCGCGAGTGGACATTCAGCGCGGCGGCCTGCCGCGCAATCGCATCGACCACATGCGGATGGCAATGCCCCACCGTCGGAACGTTGTTATAGACGTCCAGGTAGCGCCTGCCGTCGTTGTCATAGAGCCAGACGCCCTCGCCGCGGACCAATTGCAGCGGGTGTTCGTAGAACAATGGGGCTGCGGCGCCGAACACGCGATTCCGCCGTTGAAGCAATCCATCGGCGCCCACAGTCAAAGTCCTCCCATGCACAAGTATTTTGTGACCAGGTAATCATCCATGCCATATTTTGAGCCTTCCCTGCCCAGGCCGGACTGCTTGACGCCGCCGAATGGCGCGATCTCATTGGAAATCAGGCCGGTGTTAATGCCGACCATTCCGCTCTCGAGGCCTTCCGCGACCCGCCAGATACGGCCGATATCGCGCGAATAGAAATAGCTCGCCAGACCAAACTCGGTATCGTTGGCCAGCGCCAGCACTTCATCGTCGGTCTTGAAACGGAACAAGGGCGCCAGCGGCCCGAAGGTCTCTTCGCGCGCGACCAGCATCTCCGCGCTGACATCGGCGATCACCGTCGGCTCGAAAAAACCATGGCCGAGCGGATGGCGATGACCGCCGGCCAGCACCCGGCCGCCTTTGGCGACGGCATCGGCGATATGCTGCTCCACTTTCTGCACGGCGGCATCGTCGATCAGCGGTCCCTGGGTGGTGCCTTGGGCGACACCGTTGCCGACTTTGATTTTTTTGACGGCGGCCACCAATTTCTCCGCGAACGCCTCATACACGCCGTCTTGCACGTACAACCGGTTTGCGCATACGCAGGTCTGGCCCGCGTTACGGTACTTGGAAATCATCGCGCCCTCGACAGCGGCGTCCAGGTCGGCGTCGTCGAACACGATGAACGGCGCGTTGCCGCCCAATTCCAGCGAGAGCTTCTTGATGGTCGGAGCACACTGTTTCATCAGCTCGCGCCCCACTTCGGTGGAGCCGGTGAACGTCAATTTTCGCACGGTGGGATTGGCCGTCATCTCGCCACCGATCGCGCGCGACGATCCGGTCAACACGCTGAATATGCCCGCCGGAACGCCCGCGCGCTCGGCCAGCACGGCCAGCGCCAGCGCCGAGTACGGCGTGGCCGTCGCAGGCTTTAACACCATCGGACAGCCCGCCGCCAAGGCCGGGCCGGCCTTGCGGGTAATCATCGCCGCCGGAAAATTCCACGGCGTGATCGCCGCGCATACGCCGATCGGTTGTTTGATCACCACGATGCGGCGATCAGGCCACGGCGATTGCAGGGTGTCGCCATTGACGCGCTTGGCCTCCTCGGCAAACCATTCGAGAAACGAGGCGGCGTAAGCGATTTCTCCCTTGGATTCGGTCAGGGGCTTGCCTTGCTCGAGCGTCATGATCATGGCCAGGTCGTCCGCGTTTTCCAGCATCAGATCATTCCACTTGCGCAAAATGGCGCTGCGTTCCTTCGCCGGTTTGGCGCGCCAGGCGGACCAGGCGCCTTCGGCGGCCGCAATGGCGCGCCCGGTTTCGGCCGCCCCCATGTTCGGCACCGTCCCAAGGATTTCCCGATTGGCCGGATTGGCGACCGCAATGGTTTCACCATTGTCCGCATCGCACCATAGGCCGTTTACAAAAGCTTGCTGCCGAAACAGCGAAGGGTCGTTCAAGCGCATCATCGCCTCACTCCAAATAGAAATTCATAGGTGTCAGTTCATCTGCGTCACAAGTTTTGTCACCAGATAACCGTCAAACGACTCGCTGCCGCCTTCGCTGCCGTAGCCGCTGTCCTTGATGCCGCCGAACGGCAGTTCCGACGGCCCCGCGCCGAAATGATTGATGTTGACCATGCCCGCTTGCAAGCCGGTGGCAAGCAGGTGGGCACTGCGCGAAGACTCCGTGAAAGCGTAGGAAGACAGGCCGAACGGCAGGCTGTTGGCTTGCGCGATCGCCTGCTCCAGCTCGTCAAAACGCACGATGCCCGCGATCGGCCCGAACGGCTCGTCGGTCATCAGGCGGCTGCCGGCATCCGGTTCGAGCACCACCGTGGGTGCGAAGTAGTTGCCGCGTTCGCCGATACGCCCTCCCCCGCAGGCGATTTCCGCGCCGCGCGCGCGCGCATCGTCGACGAAGGCCTGCATCTCCGTCACGCGCCGTTCGTGGGCAAGCGGGCCCATGGTGGTGGCAGGGTCGATGCCGGGACCGACCCGGATCTCGCCGGTGCGCTCAAGAAAGCGCGCAACGAAGCGCTCGTAGACCGAGCGGTGAACGAAGAAGCGTGTGGGCGAGACGCAGACTTGTCCCGCGTTGCGAAACTTGTACGGCGCCAGCAGATCGGCCGCCCGGTCCACGTCGGCGTCCTGGCAGACGATCACCGGCGCATGGCCGCCGAGCTCCATGGTCATGCGCTTCATGTTCAGGCCGGCCAGCGCGGCCAACTGCTTACCTACCGGCACCGAGCCGGTGAATGAAATCTTGCGAACGATGGGCGACTCGATCAGATAGCGCGACACTTCATGCGGTACGCCCCAGACGATGTTCAGGCAACCGGCCGGCAGCCCCGCATCGTGGAACAATTGCGCCAGCGCCATGACCGCGCTGGGCGACTCTTCCGGCCCCTTCAGAATGATGGTGCAGCCGCTCGCCAGGGCGGCGGCCACCTTTTTCATCGCCTGATTGAAGGGGAAATTCCATGGCGAAAACGCGGCGCACACGCCGATCGGCTCGCGCAGCACCATCTGCCGGACGTTCGGTGTGCGTGCAGGCACCACCCGTCCGTAGATGCGGCGGCCCTCTTCCGCGTGCCATTCCGCCACCTCGGCGCTGGCGGCCACCTCGCCGATCGCTTGCGCCAGCGGTTTCCCCTGGTCGAGCGTGATCTGGCGTCCGATCTGATCGGCCCTTTCGCGGGTCAGCGCGGCGACGCGCCGCAAGATCTCGGAACGCCGCAACGGCGACTCCAGGCGCCAGGCGGCGAACGCGCGCTCCGCGGACGCGAGCGCGCAGTCGAGATCGGCCTGCGTGGCGTGCGGCAAGGTGCCGAGGACTTCGCCGCTGGCCGGGTCGAACACGGGCTGCGTGCGCCGGCCGTCGTCGCAGATGAAGGCGCCGTCGATGTAAAGGCTCAACTTGTCGTAACGTTCGCTCATGCCGTTCCCCCGGCGGTGTTGCGCTGCGTCGGCGTGAGCGCATGCCTGAGCAGCTGGTTTTCCTGCTTGAGCAAAAGGTGGCGCACTTTCCCGCGGAACTCCTTGAAGCCGGCGTCGGCCAGCAGGCCGGCCCGGCGGCGCGAGCGCTCGTCCAGCGTATCGAACGGCCACAGATAGACCAGTTGATTGAGATCGCCGAACTCGCGGGTGAAACAGCCGATCGCCGGTCCGAGGTGGCCTTCCTGGATCGCGCGGCCGCACTCTTCGTACAGCCTCAGATATTCGGCTACGCCGCCAGGGACGAGGGAATAGACGCGTTGTTCGATGTACATGATGTCTCCTTGATTGGGGCCGCGAAGCGACGGAATTCCTGCGTAACGGACGCCATGCCGTCCTGACTCGTGTGCGCCGCGATATACCGGTCCGGACGCAACACGACAATCGCACCCGGGTTCGCCTCGAACCAGTTGGCGAGATAGTTGTCGACGTCCTCGACACATGCGCTGCCGTGGCTGGAGTCCACCCGGCTTTCGCGCGATTGCCCGCTGCGCGAACGCGTCACGTGGATGAACCTGGCACCTAGCGTGTGCCAGAACTCCCGGTCGGCCGGGCTCAGCGCTGCTTGAGGATCGACCTGCCAGCCGACGATGGCAAACCAGGGGCCAAGCGCGTCATCGAGCTTGCGCCGGCGGCCGGCGGCATCTTCCACGTCGGGTTGTATGAACATGCGTCCGACCATCGGGTACCCGTCCGAAGGCACCACCACGCCTTTCCGATAGATGGGCATGGGCTTGAAGCGCATCTGCAGCACATAGTTCCTTATGCCGGGAAAGAAATGCATCGAGCTGAAGAACAAATCGCGGACCCACGCCTTGAGGCGGTTGGTCGGCATCAGCAGGGCGCCGAAGGTGTCGGCCAGATCGACCATGGCTTTTGCGTGGTCGTGGCGCTCGCTGTCGTAGGTCTGCAGCACCTCCGGATGCAGCGTGCCGCGCACGATGCCGGCCAGCTTCCAGGCCAGGTTGCCGGCGTCGCGCAAGCCGGCGTTCATGCCCTGCCCGATCCAGGGCTGGCTCAAATGCGCGGCATCGCCGATCAGCGCGACGCGGCCGATCACGAGCCGCTCCGCGACGCGCGAATGGTGGAGGTAAGTGCGCGCATTGACGATCTCGACGGCGTCCGGATCGCGCACGTACGGTGCGATCAAACGCCGCAGCGTGTCCGGCTGAATCATCACGTCGGGATTCTCGTCGGGAAAGAGCATGAACTCCCAGCGTCGGAAATTGTAGGGCAGGTAAATACACACGTTCGGACGTCTTGGATCGCAATTGAGCGCCGTGTACGGCGCATCGACCGGCGCGTTCCTGACGTCCATGACCACCCATTTCCGCGGCAAGGTTTTGCCGACCAGGGCGACACCAAGCTTCTCCCGCATGGTGCTGCGTCCGCCGTCCGCCGCGACGCAATAGTCGGCCTGCATCGTGTACTCGACGCCGTCCTCGCGGCGGATCTTCAACCTTACCCCGCCAGAGTCCTGGTCCACTTCAACCACCTCTTCGCCCAGCCGCAGCTGCACCTGGGGGTAGCGCTCCAGGCCGTGTCGCAGCGTACGTTCCGCCATTTGCTGCATGAAGATGTTGCGGCGCCACCAGCCGAACTCACGGGTTGATGGCCGGATATCGGCAAAACAGGTGCCCTTGGCATCGAACATGCGCATCGGCACATTCTGAATGACGTCCGCGACGATCGCGTCGGCCAGTCCGGCCGCCTGGAAAATACGCAACGCTTCGTCATCCATGCCGACCGCGCGCGGGTAGGGAAGAATTTCCTTGCTGCGTTCGATGAGCACGGTATCGATGCCGTAGACGCCCAGCAGATTCGCCAGGGTCACGCCATTCGGCCCCGCGCCGACGATGACAACCGCGTGGCGCGATGGTTCAGGATGGTTCATGTTCTCAGTCCATCAAGGAAGGGATGCAGGGCCGACATGAATGCCGGCAGATTGTCATCGTGCACATAGTGACTCGCCCCCGGAATATCGACGCAGCTGATCAGAGGATTGCGATCCGTCATCGCCCGGGCGGTTTGCGCGGACAGGAAATCGGAATTTTCCCCGCGCAGCACCAGCGTCGGCGCGCGCACCGCTTCCACGTGCGGCCACAGGTCAACGAGCTGCTCCGCCGTCGCGTTCAGCCGCGCCGATGCGATGCCTTGCGCATCGTGCTTCCAGACGATGGCGCCGTCGGCCGACTCATGAAGCGAGAACCTGACGCGCGAGAGCAAAGCCTGTTCGGATATATTCGGCCGCTGACGGCGCCAGAAGGCTGTGGCGGCGTCCCAGCTGGCAAAGCTCGAGGGCGTCGCCAGCAACTCCCGTTTGATCCGGGCGGCGCCGTCCGATCCCAGGGATGCGCCCGGCCCCATGTCCTCGATCACCATGCCCATCACGTTATCGGGATGGCGCGCCGCGTAGATGAATGCATTCGCGCCGCCCATCGAATGGCCAATCAGCACGAAGCGTCCCAGACCCAGTTGGCGTACCAGCGCCTCGATATCCCCCACATAGGCTTGCGCGAAATAATTGTGCCCGGGATCCCAGTCGCTCTCCCCTCTTCCGCGCTGGTCCAGCGCGATAACGCGCCATCGATCGGCCAGCGGCAGCGCCACCGGCTCCCACGTGTGGGCGTAGCTGCGCAAGCCGTGCAGCATGATGATGACAGGGGCGTCAGGCCGGCCCCATTCCACGTAGCGCAGGCGCAGATTGTCATGGTGCACCCATCCTTCGGTTGTAGTCATGATGGTGTCCATTGTTTTCCCTCTAGACCAGGCCGTCTTCGCCTTTGGCTTCGCTCTTCTGGATGCCGCCCAGCCGCGCATGCAGGCGGCCGCGGGTGGCGAACGCCCAGGCGACGATGACTTCATCGCGATTCGGCGCGTCGGCAAATTGCACGGTCACCGTGTCGTAGTGCGAGCGCACGTACAGCGCATCCTTGTAGGCCAGCGGAATATCCAGGGTGGTTCCCGGCACGCCACGCTTGCCGCTCGATGGCACCCATGCCTTGCCGCCGCCAATTGCCTCGCGAATCGGATTGGCGGCCGGGTTGGTCAGCAGCGCGTTGCCGTGCTCGTATTCCCCATCGATGCCCACCAGGATCGCTTTGCCGTAACTCTCGACCGGTGTATCGCCAACGATTTCCTTGATGCGCCGGCCGAACTCCTTGCCCAACTCGGGCGAGGCCTCGATCCACCCGGACAGATCCTGCACGTATTGGCCGGCGTACGGGTTGGCAATGGCCGCCGCGATGACGATCTTGCGCAGAGGCTCGCCATCGGCCAGTTGGCCGGATTCGTTGGCGAGCGTGTCGTCGATCTGGGTGTACCATTTGCGGATGTGAAAACTGTGGAAATTCGAAGTTCTGGTCATGGCATTGCCTTCATTAATAAGCGTTGAATATCAGTCATACAGCGGTTCGAATGCGATCGGATCGCTGGCGGCGTTATAGTCCTTCAACAGGCGCCGCCCTTCCTCGTCATCCACGGCGGTCTCGCAGAAGAACTCCAGCCGGTTTCCGTCCGGGTCCGTAAAGTAGACGCCGATGCCGATCTTGTGATCGGTGATCTTGACAATCGGCACCTTGCGCAACAGCAGCATCCCGTACAGGCGGCGCAGCTCGGTCAGATCGCCGTCGATCTCCAGCCCGTAGTGCTGCAGGCCGATCGTGCCCATCTCGGCGTCGTTGCTCGCCTTCAGGAGGGCGATGTCGTGGTGCTTCTGTCCGAACGACATGAAGACCCAGTTCGGGCTGCGGGCGGCTTCCTTCATCCCCAGCACTTCGGCGTACCAGCGTGACGAGGCGTCCGGGTCGCGCACGAACAAGGCAAGATGGGTGCGCTTGATGCGCGGAACCGGCAGCGGCGGCGGTTGTGCAATGTGAGATATGTTCATGTCTGTATCTCCGTCAATGAGTGGATTGGGCATGCGCGACCAGCGGCGCCGTGAACGGCGTCCAGGTGACGGCGGTAATTTCGCTGAACTCACGCCATTCCTTCTGCCAGCTCACGCCACCGTCGTTCGATCGGAACAGCCTGCCGTACTTGGTGCCGGCAAACAGCAACGTGGGATCGGCGGCATGCGTCCCGAGTGCCCAGAATGTCGAATTGGGCGTCTCCGCCAGTTCGGATTGCACCCATGTTTGCGCGCCATCGTCGGAACGGTACAAACGGCTCACATGTCCCGGCGTGCCGTCGCCCATGGCGAGCACCAGGGAGTTGTCCGCCCCGGCCGGCGCCATCACGGTGCGCGTGTAGTACAGACCGTCGAACTGCTGGCTTGAGAGCTTGCCGGACCAGGTCTGGCCGTCGTCGGTGCTGCGATAGATCGCGTTGACGGTCAGGACCAGGGTGGTCTTCTTGTCAGTCAATGTCCTGGGCAGGATGGTGATCGCGTGAATGTCCGAATTGCGTATCGTGCCGCCAGGGCTATCGACGCGCGTCCAGCTCTGGCCGCCATCGGCGCTGCGCCACGCCCCGCCCTCTTCGACACCAAACCAGACCTGCCGGCTGTCGTCCGGGTCGACGCAGATGGTCAGCATGCGCGGGCGATTCACACCGGAGCAAAACTCGGGAATCTCGGGCGGCAGGCGCAGCCAGGTTTCGCCGGCATCGACCGACTTGAAGATGGCCGAACGCGAAGGCGCGCCCGTGCCGGCATAGACCACGGCAGGATCATTGGGATCGACGGCGATCGACCAGACGGTCATGCCATTGATCGGACTGTCCACGCGGCGCCAGTGCGCGCCGCCGTCGTCGCTGATGCAAAAACCGCAATCGGCGCCGGCGTAGATCCGCTCGGGACGGCTGGGATCAACCGCGAGGGCGCGCACGACGCCGTCAAATTCAATGGGTTCGGTCAGGCCCAGACGATGCCAGGTGGCGCCGGCATCGTTGCTGCGCAAGATACCCTGGCCAGCTGTGGCGACAAGTATGGTCGACATATTGAATACCTTCCTTATAAGAAAATGCCGCGGGTGAGTCCGCCGTCGGCACCGATCGACTCGCCCGTGATGCAGGCTGCGCGCGGTGAAGCCAGGAAGGCGACAATCGAGCCCATCTCTTCGACTTGCAGCACGCGGCGGATCGGCGTGGCCTTGGCGTAGTTGGCTTCCACTTGCGCCGCGGTCAGCCCTTGTTTGGCCGCCTCTTTTTCATACAGCTCGTGGATGTGGGGCGTTTCAACCACGCCTGGATGAATGATGTTGACCGTGATGCCGTCCGGGCCAAGCTGATCCGACAAGGTCTTGGTCATGTGGACGATGGCGATGTTGCGCATACCGGAAAGCTGTTTGCTGCCGCGTCCGGTGAGGCCGCCGATGTTGACGATGCGGCCCCATTGTTTGCGCTGCATGTAAGGGGCGGCCGCCTTGCAGCAGCGGAAATAGCCGACCACCTTGATGTTGATGTCCTGCAGCAGCCCTTCAGGATCGGCCTCGGAGAGTTCCGAGCGCACCAGGCCGCCCGGGTGGGCCGCGCCGTTGACCAGAATGTCGAGGCTGCCAAAGGCTGCGACGGTCTTGGCCATCGCGGCCTCGATCGACGCCATGTCCGTGGTATCGACCACCACCGGCAGGACGCGGCCGCCCTGGTCGCCGAGCGCGGCCCGGATTTCCGCCGCGGCCTCTTCCAATTGCGGCATGCGGCGCGCGGCGATCGCCACATCGACGCCTTCGCGCGCCAGTTCCAGCGCGACCGCCTTGCCGATACCCATGCTGCCGCCCGTGATAAAGGCGACTTTTCCGTTCAGTTCGAGGTTCATAGTTGTGCTTTCAATCGTGACTAAATAATTAGGGCAGGCACATCTCGATGAGATAGGGGCTGCCGTCGGTGATGTCCGCTGCAATGGCCAGCGCGTCGCGCAGTTGAGCGACGGTTGCAACGCGTTGGGCGGCGACGCCGTAACCCTTGGCCAGCGCCAGCCAGTCGAACGCCGGATCGTCCAGCACGGTCAGGCGTTGCGTCTGGGGGCCGATTTCCGCCAGGTCCATGCGGTCGAGTTCGGTCTGCAAAATGCCATAGCGCTTGTTCGACGTGATCAGCATGACCACCGGCAAACGCTCGCGCGCCATGGTCCACAAGGACTGGATCGTGTATTGCGCGCTGCCGTCCGACTGCAGGGCATACACGCGGCGATCCGGGCAGGCGATCGCCGCGCCCAGCGCGACCGGCAAGCCCTGGCCGATGGCGCCGCCGGTATTGGTGAGCAAGGTGTGTCGTTTGGCGGCGGCCGAGGCGGTGACAAAGGGATAGCCGCAGGTCCCGCCCTCGATTGAAACGATGGCGTTGTCGGGCAGCGCATTCGACAGCGTGCGGCCGACGGCCGCCGGCGTCAGCGGACCATCTTCAAGCGCGTAGCGGCTGGAAGCGACACCGGCAATGGTGCGCGGCGCGTCGAGCAAGTCGGCCAGCGCCTCGAGCGCCAGATGCCCCGCCTCGCCGGGCGCCGCCAGCGTGATGAGAGCGTCCCGGGGAGCGAGCTCGCTGGGCAGTCCTTCGTAGCCGAAGTACGCCACTGGCGCGATCGCGCCGGCCAGGATGACGGTGGCGCCATCGAGCGCGGCAATGGCCACTTCCGGGAAATACGGCAGGCGGTCGATATCGGGCAGACCGCCGCCCCGCTCGCTGCGGGCCGGGAAGGTCTCGCTGAAGAGACGGGCGCCGGTCGCCGCCGCGATGCGGCCGGCGGCGATCTGGCCCCGGGCGCTCAACGCGTCCGCGCCGCCGAGCAGGAGCACTGCCTTGCCGCCGCCACGGAGCGCGCGATGGGCCTGCGCCACCAGATCGGCAGAGAACGTGGACCCGGGACGGGAAACCGGGGCGCGCGTCGTCTGCGCGGGCGCCGCGGTTTGCTGGAAATCGACCGGCACAACCAGCGTCGACACCAGGCCAGGACTGGCGTGCGCCGCGCCGATGGCGTCGGCCGTATCTTGCCGCAGGTCGGCGGCCGACGCCACGCTGCGGTACCAGCCTGACACGGGCCGCGCCAGCGATTCGATATCCGAAGTCAGCGGCGCATCGTACTGCAGATGCCAACTCGCATGATCGCCGATGATATTGACGATCGGCGTGCGCGCCCGACGGGCGTTGTGCAGATTGGCCAGGCCGTTGGCCAGGCCCGGGCCGAGGTGCAGCAGCGTGGCCGCCGGCTTGCCCGCCATGCGGCCGTAGCCGTCGGCGGCGCCGGTGCACACGCCCTCAAACAGTCCGAGCACGGCCCGGACGCCGACGCCTTCATCGTCGAATGCGGCAACGAACGGCATTTCCGTTGTTCCCGGGTTGGCGAAACATACATCGACGCCCGCCATGCTGCAGGCACGAAGTACGACTGATGCGCCGGTCGGCGCTGGATTGGGTGTTGGAGTGTTCATGTTTTAAAGAGTAATCCCACAATACGGGACTGTCAATCGATATTTCCGACCATTTTTGTTTTGAAATTCCATGAGCCAGCGCAAGGAACGTGCGCCAACTGGGATGAAATTGTTGTATTTGCGCTTAAAACGCCATTTCATTTCAATAATCCCGCCCCCAGGCGTGGCTTTCGCTGGAAAAGCATGTGACATCGAGTCCCGCAATGTGGTACTTTAAAATCATTCATGCAATGGACGATATTTGCTCTACATCAAGTCGAATGGGCGTACGATGGACTAAGCATCCCGTTGATTGCAGGCATGAAATTCGCTTGGATAGGCGGACGGCCGCAACGTCGATTGCCCGCTGCAGGACACCCACTTTGTGAACAGACCGGTGAGGACGCTATGAACGCAACAATGGATCGCTTTCGGGACGTGCATCTCCACGCCGCTTCCGTAAACGAGTGGAATCAGACCTACAACCAGATAACACCGGGGTGCCTGCAGAGTTCACTGGTGCAGATTTCTACCGGCCACCTCCATGTTTTTCGCGAATACATGAATCAGCGTGTGGTCCAGCACGGCCAGGCGCCGCGCGGAAAATTGTGTTTCGCCGTCCCCACCGCCATGCCCGGAACCGCCCGCATGCAGGGGCGCAAGGCGTCCGACAACAGTGTCTTCGTGCTCCAAAGTGGTGAAGAATTCATGTTCCACATGCCGATGGACACGGACATGCTGGCCATCACGCTTGAATATGAGGTATTCGAGAACTTATTGTCCGCGTCGATGTCGCCCAGCAGCCTGGATGCGCTGCTGAAGCAGCCCGTGATCGAGGTCCCCGAGGATAGGCTCAACGAGGTCCGAACCAAGCTGCTCGCACTGTTCTCGCACGCGGCGGCCAATCCGCACCTGATCGGGACACCCGCGGCGGAAAAGATGCTTGAGCACTCGATCATCAGCGCCCTGCTGGACCTGATCAATGACCCGGAGTGCGACAAGAACCAACGCCTGAGCAGTTCCACGCAAAGCTTTATCGTTGACAAGTGCCACCACATTGCGATGTCGAGCGGCGACATGCCGGTCACTATTCTCGATCTCTGCGAACGGCTGCATACCAGCCCGCGGACGATCCAGAACAGCTTCAACGCGGTGACCCAGACCTCGCCGCTCGACTACCTGCGCTCCATCAGACTGAACGCGGTGCGCAGGCTGCTGGTATCAACCAGCGCGATCGAGCTAGGCATCGGACAGGCCGCCGCGAACTGGGGCTTCTTCCACCTGAGCCACTTCGCGACCTGCTACAAGGGTTTGTTTGGCGAGCTGCCGTCGCAAACGCCGCGCGCGCGCGCCGCCATCCAGTCCTCTTTGTAAGGCTGCAAACCGCCGCTCAACCATGCGGCGCAGCAGCGGGCATGGTCGAACGGCAGGCACTCAGAGCGCTGCCAGGCCTTCGCCGAAGACGTCCAGCGCCTTGAACAGCAGGGAGCGCGGTATCGTAAGCGACGGCATGACACGCATCACATTGGTGTAACGGCCGCACGGCACCATCAGCACGCCGTGGCTCAGGACGTAGCCCATCAACTTACCCAGTTTCTCGCCGCTCAGCGGCTCCTTGGTGACCTTGTCTTCCACCAGCTCGATACCGATCATCAGGCCGCGGCCGCGCACTTCGCCCACGTACGGGCTGTTGAAGGCGCGGATATGCTGTTGTACTTCCAGGCCCAGCGTATGCGCGCGGTTGAGCAGATCCAGCTCGGGATCTTGCAGCAGGCTGATGTTGGTCAGGGCCACCGCCGCCGCCACCGAGTTGGCCGCGAACGTGTTGGGCACCGAGCCGTCGGGGATCTTGGCCGCCAGATCCGAGCGCATCGCCAGGCCGGCCATCGGGACGTCGCCGCCCATGCCCTTGCCGAAGGTCAGCATGTCAGGCTTCACGCCCGAATGTTCCACCGCCCACATCTTGCCGGTACGGCCGGCGCCCGATTGCACTTCGTCCACGATCAGCAGCGCGCCGCTGCGGTCGCAGGCCTTGCGCAGCAGGCGCAGGAATTCCGGCGACGGCGGCACGTAACCGCCTTCGCCCTGCACCGGCTCGACGATCACGGCGGCCACGTCATCGGCCGCCGTGTACGGAGTGTTCAGCAGATAGTCGATATACTCGCCGGCGATCGTCTCGGCGCTCTTGTGGGTGGTGTCGAACGGGAAGCGGTAGGCGTAGGGATAGGGAGCATGGATCACGCCGCCCATGAACGGACCGTAGCCCTTGCGGTAGGCGGTGCCGGTGGTCAGCGCGTTCGAGGCGTTCCACACGCCGTGGTAGGCGCCGTGGAAGGCGATGATCTGGTGCCGGCCGGTGACGCGCTTGGCGAACTTGACGGCCGCTTCCAGCGCATCGCTGCCGCTTTGCGTGAAGAAGGTGATGCAGTCGCCACGCAGGCCATCGGGCATGATTTCGGAGATCTTGGCGGCCAGTTCGGTGCGCTTGGAGCTGTTCACCTCCATCGCGTGCATCAGCACTTCCGACTGCGCGCGCATGGCCGCCACCACCTTCGGGTGGCAACGGCCAACGCTGCTCACGCCCACGCCGGCCGACAGGTCGATGAAGGTATTGCCGTCCGGGTCCTTGATCGTCACGCCGAAGGCGCGGTCCATGACCACCGGCATGCGACCGCCGCCACGTGCCATCGATTCCGTGCGGGCGGACAATGCGAGCGCCGCTGCCGCCTTGGGGCCGGGGAATTCGGCGGATATCATTTTCGGAGCATCTGGGAAATTCAGAGCTTCCAGTTCAATTTCAGTCATAAACGTACCTCGTCTGGGAATATATTCGGCGAATTGCTCGGTGCGCAGCGAACCCTGATCGGCAAGCATGATCAAAGTTTGTTTTGCACATGCCAATAGTGATTCAGATCCCGTCTGGCGCGTTAGCCCGAATCGGCAATGTGGGCGTGATCGCGAGGTCGACGCGTCCCAATTTTGCGATCAGCTCCGCATTCGAGCGCACGCCCATCTTGGTGTAGATGTTCTGGATATGGGTGCGCAGCGTGGGCAGGGAAATGGCAAGGTGCTTGCAAAGGACCTTGTTGCTGACCCCGGTGGCGGCGATCTCGACCACATCGATCTCCCTGGGGGTCAGGCGATACTCGGCCGACAGACTGGCGCGATTGTGCACGCGGCTGGGCACGTAGATCGCGCCCAGGGCATATTCGACAAACGGCTGCACCTGGCGCAGGAGCGCGATTTCACCGGCCGTGAATGGCTGATCCGCACGCTTTCTCACCAGCGTCAGTACCGCGACTATGCGGTCTTTTTGCCTGAGAAAGATATCGCAATTATGGAAATAGCCGTTCGGCTGGTAAAACCCCTTGAAAATCTCGGTTTCGCGCCACGCGGCGTCTTCCATGATCGTCGAGTTGGAAATGACGACGGTCCCGGTTTCCTCGAACCGGGACGGATGCATGGGATCGAGCGCCCAGAATTTTCTCGCATAGTCGCCGACCATTTGATCGAGCTGGCCGTCCGACGCGGTGTCCTGCTTGAGCTGCGCCCACGGGACGTAGATATAGAATCGGGTGCCGTCGGCCGGCAGCAGCCCGTTTACGAGAGCAAGCAACTCCCGTTTGAACTCGTCCGAAACATGCGAAATATCCATGAAGCCGCGTCCCTATCCTGGTTCAACCGGGCACAGTATGCACCGCCGTCGGCCGGCTCGTCCCTAATACTGGCTTTCCGGCAAGCGGACGGTCATGCCATCCATGTCGTTGGTCAACGTAATCTGGCAGGACAATCGACAGTTGGGCTTGTCGCCCGCAGCCGATTCCAGCATGGCATGCTCCATGTCGCTGGCGCGATTCAGGGCTGCCGCCCATTGCTCATCGACATAGCACATACAGGTCGCGCACGAACAAAAGCCGCCGCATTCCGCGACCACCCCGGCAATGCCATTGTCGACGGCCGCTTGCATCAGCGTGCTTCCAACCGCCGCCTCCACCACGCGCACCTGGTCGAGATGGTCAACGAAATTTACTTTAATCATGGCTTGGGAGACTCCAGGTTGAGAAGGTGACTGGGATTGAAAACTTGTTCTGATGCGATCATTTTTTTGCCCTGCATGAATTCCTTGGGTTGATTCACGCAATCGAGCGCGATGAGTTTGCCGGCCGCAAAATAGTAGACCGAGAAACTCCGGCCGGTCCTGTGATCGCCGCGCACCACTACTTGATCATGCCCCTGCGATAGTCCGGCCATCTGCAGCTTCACATCGTACTGGTCCGACCAGAACCAAGGCTGCGCCTGGTACGCCACCGGTTTTCCACACAACGTGGCGGCGGCGCATGCGGCCTGCCCCATCGCGTTGGGCACCGATTGCAGATGAATCATGCGTCTATATTTCACGCTGAAAAACTCGGTGCAGTCGCCGGCGGCCACAATGCGCGGGTCGCTGGTTTGGGCGAACTCATCGACCACGATGCCGTGGTTGGTCGTCAATCCGGCGGCCGCGGCCAGGTCGGTATGCGGGGTCACGCCGATGCCGACGATGACCAGGTCGGCGCGCAAGGTCTCCCCGCCTTCGCACACCACCGCTTCCACGTCGCGCTGGCCGAGCAGCGCATTGACGGTTCGGTTGCATAGAATCGTGACGCCCTCTTCGGCGTGTAGGCGTTCGTAGAAACCGGCGACGTCTGCGGTGGTGACGCGCTGCAGCAAGCGCGGCATCGCTTCGAGGACCGTCACCTGCATGCCCAGCTTGCTCAATACCGCCGCCGTTTCCAGGCCTATGTAGCCGCCGCCGATGATGACGGCGTTCCGCTTCGCGCCGGACGCGATGTGGGCCTTGATGCGTTCGAGGTCGGCGACGGTATGCAGATGAAACACGCCATCCAGGTCACTGCCGGGGACGCGAAGCCGGCGCACCTGCGCGCCCAGCGTCAGCGCCAGGTCGGTGTAGCGCAGCACCTCCCCGTTGGCCAGATGGACTTGCCGTGATTGGCGCTCGATGCGTTCGGCGCGCACTCCCAGCTTCAATTGAATGTCGGCCGTTTCATATGCCTGCGCGCTTTTGATCAGCAGTTGGTCGAAGCCCAGTTCGCCCGCCAGGTATCCCTTCGACAGCGGCGGCCGCTGATAGGGCGGGACGCTCTCCTGCGACACCATGGTGATCGCGCCTCGCCACCCTTGCTGCCGCAAGCTCGTGGCCAACTGGGCGCCGGCATGCCCGCCGCCCAGGATGATGCAGTGTTGTTTGTCCATGGCGGTCACCGGGCGGGGAGGAATCTGGCCGGCAGGCGTTTGATGCCGTGGATGTGATTGCTGCGCAGGCGGTCGACCGGGCCGGCGAGCTCGATAGCGGCGACGCGCTTTGCCATTTCCTCGAGCAAAATGCGCACCTGTAACTTGGCCACATGCGTCCCCAGGCAGAAGTGGGGGCCGCCTTTTCCAAAGGCCATGTGCTGGTTGGGCGTACGGTCGATGCGGAAGCGATGGGGCTGGTCGAAATGCGCGTCGTCGCGATTGCCGGACGCGAAGTACATCGCCACCTTGTCGCCGGCGGCGATGTGGGCGCCGGACAGTTCGATATCGCGCACGGCGACCCGGCGCACGAAGTGGACCGAGCTGGCCCAGCGGAAGATCTCGTCGGCCGCCACGCGCGAGTCGATTCCGCCGTTTCTGAAATGTGCCCACTGGTCCGGAAAGTCCGCCAGGGCCTTGATGCCGTGAGAGATCGAGTGGCGCGTGGTTTCGTTCCCCGCCACCAGCAGCATCAGGAAGTAGTTGCAGAACTCATCATCCGTCAACTGTCGTCCGTCGTACGTGCCGTTGGCCAGCCGCGTCACGATGTCCGGCGCCGCATGCACGCGCCGCGCCTCCGCCAGTTCGCGCCCGAGTTCAAACGCGGCCAGCGAAGCGGGATGGCCGAACGGCAGCAGGCGCCGTTTTTCAGGAGGGTACGCGGCGGCGGCGGGATCGACGAAGTCAGGATCGTCGGAGCCGATCAGCAAGTCGCTCCAGCGTATCATGTCGTCGCGGCGCTCCTCCGGCACGCCCAACAGCCGGCACAGGGTGAATATGGGTAATTGTTTGGCCAATTCGCCCACCACATCGACCTCGGGCGAGTTCACGACTTCATTGACAAGCTGCTCCGCCGTCGCGCGCACGGAGGCTTCCAGGGCGGCGACCGCCTTGGGCATGAAGCCGGGCGCGGCGATCATCCGCATCTGCGGGTGTTGCGGAGGATCCATTTCCAATAGCGTTCGGCGGGCATCGTTCTGCTCGGCGTCAAAATCGTCGAGACTGATTACGCCATTGCGCGATGAAAACACCTCGACATTGCCGGACACGGCGACGATGTCGTCATAGCGCGTCACGGCCCAGAAGCCCTTGTGTCCGTCGGTCCGCTCGTTCCAGGCGACCGGCGCCTCCCGGCGCAAGCGCGAGAATTCTTCGGTGGGAACGGCTTGGTGCCAGATACCTGCATCGGAAAGGTCGATCCGCGTGAGCGGGCGGGTAGAAACTGTTGTGGGCACGGCGGCACCTCGTAGTGAGCGGTGTTTAAGGAAGGCGATAATCCAGCTTGCAGCCAAAGGACCGTCGATCTCGCCCTGGAGACTGCGCACCGCCTGGTCGGTCAGTGCATCGCCTTGCTGGGCGCGCTGGGTTTCGTAGATGTCACGCGCCAGCTTGGTCGTCATCTCGGGATGCGCCTGTATCGTCAAGACGTTGTCGCCTATGGTGCTGATGCCGATCGGACAAAATGCGTTACCGGCCAGCACACGGCTTCCCGGCGCCGGAGCGGTCACCTGATCCTGATGCAGCGCGATGAGTCTGAACCCATCTGCCGCACGTGGCGCCCACGCCGGCGTATCCGTCAGCGCATACGTCTGGACGCCTATCCCCCAGCCATTGGCCGCTTTCTCGACGACGCCGCCAAGGGCGTCATGCAGCAGCTGGTGGCCGAAACAGATACCCACGACGGGGCGGTGCCGGACCGCCTGTACCAGGAAGCGCGCCAGCTGGTTCTGCCATGCGGGGCGCTCGGCAACGCTGCTGGGGCTGCCCGTGATCAACCACGCATCGCATTCGTCCGCCTGCGCGGGCAGCAGCCCCTGGTGCGCCTTGTAGACCCGAAAGGTGAGCGCCGGATCCGCGCGACGCAGGAAGGGAGGAAACGGATCCGCCATTTCGCCGTGCTCGTCGAGCCAGCCGCTTTGCGTCTGGCCGCATTCGATGATGCCGATCAAGGTCATGGCCTACCCCAATTCAAAGAAACGGCGGCGCTCGTCGATCAGCGACTTGCCGGCGAATTGCTTCAGCTGGGCTTCGCGCGTGGCGCTGTAGGTTTCCACGAAGCGGGCACCCAGCCACTCCTTGACACAGCTTGAATCGCGCAGCGCGGTGATGGCCGCCTGCATGTTCTTGTGCAGCGGCGGGCCGTGGCGCGCATCCGGCAGGTAGCCGTTGCCCGTGGTTGGCGCCGTCGGCTCGAGCTCGGCCTCCATGCCGGCCAAGCCCGCCGCGATCGTCGCCGCCGCGGTCAGGTAGGGGTTGGAGTCGCCACATGGCAGGCGGTTTTCGACCCGGATCGAATTCGGACTCTGGCCGACCATCCGCAGGCAGGTCGTGCGGTTTTCGACGCCCCAGGTAAACGCCGGCGGCGCGAACGTGCCTTCGGCAAAACGCCGCCAGCTGTTGACCGTCGGGGCGAAGATCAGCATGAATTCCGGCAAATAGGTCTGCAGGCCGGCGATGAAATGGCGGAAGCGTTTTGACATCCGGTGGTCGGCGCCCTCGTCCCAGAAGTGGGCTTTGCCCTCCTTGTCCAGCAAGGAGATATGGATGTGGGTGGACTGGCTGTCGGCTTGCTCCGACCAACGGGGCATGAAGCTGATCGTCTGGCCGCGGCGCATGGCGAACGCGCGCAGGAAGTTCTTCAGCAGCACGGCCTGATCCGCGGCGGCCATCGCCGTGTTGGCCGCGATGCATGCCTCCATGAACCCGCCGCCGATTTCCTCATGCATCTTGGCCAGCTGGATATTGAGCGGCTCGCAGAAATCGGCGACGCCGTTGTAGAAGTCCGACTGCGCCGTCTGGTAGATCACCAGGTCGTGGCTGGCGTGCGCGGTGGCGGTGCGCAGATTGTCGTAACCCTTTTCCTTCAATGTCTCCGCGGTTTCATTGAACAGGGTGAATTCGAGTTCGAAGCCCAGCTTGGGGAAACAATTCATCGCCGCTGCGCGCGCCAGCACGCGCCGCAGCACGCTGCGCGGGCAATAGGCCTCGGCGTCGCCGGTGAATTCCGACAGGAACAAGCCCTGGTCGGTGTCGGCCTCCCACGGAATGTCGCGGCGGCTGCTCGCATCCACCCGCAGAAAACTGTCGTGGAAGTCGCCCGTGCCATCGGTGACGCCGGGCATGGTCAGGAAGACGTCGGTTGGATCCAGCGCCAACTGTGCCGGCGACATGCCCATACCGTTGGCCAGGATGCCGGGGAGCTCGCCGGTGGCCACTTTTTGTCCACGGAGTAAGCCGTTGGTGTCCACGACCGCAACGGTCACAAAGCGTTCTGCACTGGTTTTTGTCATGACTTTATAAAAATCTCTTGGGTTGGCTTGCGCGAAGTTGGATGGTTGCGAAGTGGTTTTTCGGTTCCAACGTTATCGACTGTATCGATGCCCATGACCCAAGTAAATCATCTGATCAGATGAGGCCAGCCGTTCGTCCAACGCTCACCCCCTATATGGGAGGTGACGCGGGTCCTCCCCCTCCCTAGACTGATTTTGGGCACAGGAAATACAAACGATATAAACAATATAAACAGGGGAGTCCAGATATGCATGAAAGAAAGTACGCGGCGCAACGGCTGGCAGCCGGAATCGTCCTGGCGGCATTGCCGTGGCTGACATGGGCCGCCACGCCAGCCGATCTCATCGTACGCAACGGCGCCATCTACACCATGCAAGAAAAAACGCCATGGGCCGAGTCCTTCGCGGTGCGCGACGGCCGCTTTGTCGCCAGCGGCAGCAACGCCGAAATCGCACGCCTGGCCGGTCCGCAAACCCGCATCGTCGACGTGCGGGGCGCGATGGTCATGCCGGGCATTAACGACGCCCACATCCATCCGCTCGACGGCGGTTACGAAGATCTATTTTCCTGCAACTTCCCGCCGTCCGCCACGCTCGCGCAGGTGTTCGCGCGCGTGGCCGACTGCGCCGCCAAGGCCGAACCGGGCGACTGGGTCGTCGGGGCAGCCTGGAGCGCCAGCCTGCAGGCGGAAATCTCGTCGCCGGCCGCGCTGGCGGCGCTGGACCGGGCCAGCGCCGGCCATCCGGTGATCTTGCGCGACGACACCTTCCACAACCGCTGGGCCAACAGCGAAGCGCTGAAACGGGCCGGCATCTCCGCCGGCAGCGCCGATCCCGCCGGCGGCGTCATCGACAAGGACGCGGCCAGCGGCCTGCCTACCGGCCTGCTCAAGGAATTCCCCGCCTTCCTGGCGCTGGAACGGCAAATCCCGCCGCGCACCAGGGATCGCCAGCTGGCGGCCGCCCGCGCCGCGCTGGCCACCTTGAACGGCGTCGGCATCACCGGCGTGCAGGACGCGTACACCACGGAGGGCATGCTCGGCATCTGGAGCCAGATCGACCGCCATGAAGGCCTGAGCGTGCACATGGTGTCCACGCTGTCGTCCATGCCCGCCGCCGATCCCGCCGAGCGCACCGGCCTGGCGCTGGTGGCGGTGCGCGAGAACTATCGCGGCACCAACCTGCGGCCGGACTTCGTCAAGCTGTTCCTGGACGGCGTGCCGCCGGCCCGCACCTCCGACTTCCTGCAACCCTACCTGCCCGACGCCGAACACGGTGCGCATTTCCACGGCAAGAGCAACTACACGCTTGCGCAACTGGTGCAGCTGCTGACGCAACTGGACAAGCGCGGCATTGCGGTAAAGATGCACGCCACCGGCGACGGCTCTGTGCGCCTCGCGCTCGACGCCATCGAGGCGGTCCGCAAGCACAACGGCATGCCGGGGCAGCGTCACCAGGTCGCCCATGTCAACTCCATCGCCGAGAGCGACATCGCGCGCTTCGCCCGGTTGAACGTGACCGCCGAAATTTCGCCGATGATCTGGTTCCCCTCCGGCCTGGGCATGGCCAGCGCCATGGCCATCGGCAAGGAGCGCGCCGATCATATGTATCCGGTCAAGAGCCTGTCGCGCTCCGGCGCGCTGGTGGCCGGCGGCTCGGACTGGCCGGTCGGCCAGGCCACGCCCAATCCCTGGGTGGGCATCGAAGGCCTGGTCACGCGCAAGAACCCGACGGACGGGATCCCGGGCGCGATGTGGCCCGAGCAGGCGGTCGACCTGGCCACGGCGCTGCGCATCTTCAGCATCAACAGCGCCGAGGCGATGGGGCTGGGCCGCCAGACCGGATCGATAGAAGCGGGCAAGTCAGCCGACTTCATCGTGCTCGACAGGAATCTGTTCAAGGTTCCCATCGAGCAGGTTCACAACGTGGAGGTCAGGCAGACCTTCTTCCACGGCCGCCAGGTTTTCCCTTCGCATGACTAAGTGCACCCTCCCCCATACAACAGGTACTCATATGATCCAGCACAAATATTTCCCAACACAACACAAGCACGCCATCCTTTGCGCGACCCTGCTGGGCCTGGCCTGGTCCGCTGGCGCGGTCGAGGGCGGCGCGCCCATCACCCCTTTCGGCGTGTCCGACTTCAGCGCCGCCATGTTGCCGCCGCCGTCGGACGGGGCGACGGTGGGCCTGCGCGCCACGTCCTACCACGCCTCGCAATTGCGCGATGACGCGGGCAACCGCTCGCCCACCGCCATCGACCTGACCGTCAACACCCTCAGCGTAGCCGTGATCAAGACGACCAACACCACCATCCTGGGCGCCAAATACGGTTACATCGCGGTGCTGCCGGTGATGAACATGGACCTCGGCCTCGGCATTCCGACGCCGGCAGGACCGCTCAACCTGTCGGGCAAGAAGACCACGCTCGGCGACATCTGCGTCATGCCGGTGATCCTGCAATGGGCCTCGGGCGGGCTGTTCCAGACCGCCACCCTGCAGGTGCAGGCGCCGACCGGCTCCTACGAGAAGAACCGCCTGGTCAACACCGGCTCCAATCACTGGACCTATTCGCCCACCTACGCCGTCAGCTACATCGGCGCAACAGGCTTCGAGGTCTCGTCGACCGCCCAGATCAATATCAACACCAGGAACCACGCCACCAACTACCGCTCGGGCAATGAGTGGCAGCATGAGTTCGCGCTCGGCCAGCATGTCGGCGCCTACACCATCGGGCTGGGCGGATATCGCTACCAGCAGCTCAGCGACGACGATGCCAGCGGCGTCCTCGCCAACCGCGCCCGCGTCACGGCGCTGGGGCCGACGCTCAACTTCTTCGCGCCTGGATCCGGCTTGCCGACCGTCTGGCTTCATGCGTACAAAGAGTTTGGCGCCAGAAACCGTTCTCAGGGCACCCAGATCGCATTGCGGGCCGCCCTCGCGTTCTAGCGCGGCACGACAGCGCCGCTCAGAACAGGGTGGCGCTGTCGAGCAGTTGGGCGGCCACGGACGACAACACCAGGCGCACCAGTTCCGCCTGGCGCGTGGCGCCGGTCTTGCCCAGTACCTGCTTGAGCTGTCCGCGCACGGTACCGAGCGAGACGCCGCGCCGGACCGCGTATTGTTCCAGGGAGTAGCCGGCCACCAGGCCGGCCACCAGGCACGCCTCGGCTGGCGTCAGCCCGAACAGGGTGACGATGGCGGCCGCTGAAATCGGCGCACCGGCGCCGGCGCCCGTCACGGCCAGCAGCACCGACGTGGCGCCGCCGGGTGCGCGCGGCTCCAGACACAGCCCTTGCAGCGCAAGATGCAGGCAATCCGCTCCCTGGCCCAAGCTCAGGTAGCGGATGCCGCCGGTGCCGCCATCGGCAAGCTCGCTGAGGTCCCGGCGCAGGCGCGCGTCGGCGGCCGCGCCGGCCGCCCTCAGGCACCCGGCGCGCAGGGACACGCCGCGGCTCCCCGCCAGCGTGGCTTGGGCGCTGCGGTTCATCCACTGCACCCGGCCATCGCCGGCGCACACAATCAAGCCGCAGCGCAAGCGGTCCAGGTGCCGGCGCAACCGCTGGTCAAGATCGGCGCCGTCCTGCCGGCGCGACTGCAAGCCTATGGCCTGGCCAAAATGCGGCGCCAACATGCCAAGGCGGCCGGCCTGGAGGGCGGAGAAATCGTCCTGGTCGTCGACGGCCCGATGCAAGGCCAGGCCCAGGTAGGTGTCGGCATCGATCTGTTGCAGGCTGCCGATGAAGCGCCCCAGGCGATGCTGCGCCAGTTGTTCGTGCAAGAGGTGCTGGGCCGGATCGTCACGGTCGAACAAGTCCTCGTCGCGGCTGATACGCCCCAGGGCGCGCGCCATGCGCCGCGCGTCGAACCGAGGATTGTCGGGGCCGGCCACACCGGCCGGCGCCGTCTCGCGGCTCAGCGTGAGGGAATCGGCGGCCATCCAGCCGATGGACGGCCGGGCGCCGCCCAGTTTGACGGACTGGAGCACGGCGGAATGAGCGCCGGTCGCCAGGCACAGCTGGTCCAGGACGGCGGTCCACTGCGCCGGCTCGTCCTGGCAGCCGTAGAGCTTGAATAACAGCGTGTCGCTGGCATTCACGCGATCTCCACGGTCCGGTCGCGAGGCCGCGCGCGCCGCAGGGCTGCCGGGGCCAATGCAACGGGTGCGACGGCACGCACGCGGTCGGTCTTGAACACGTCGACCGCCTGCACCAGATTGCCCGCCTGATCCTGCAGCGATTCGGCTGCAGCGGCCGCCTGCTCGACCAGGGCGGCATTCTGCTGCGTGACCGCATCCATCTGGATGATGGACAGATTGATCTGGTCGATGCCTGTGCTCTGCTGGTGGCTCGCTTCAGAAATACCGCTCATCATGTCCGCCAGGATTTTGACGCTGTCGACGATCTCGTTCATGGTCGAACCGGCTTCGGCCACCTGCTTGCGGCCCACGTCTACCTTGCCGACCGAATCATTGATGAGCACCGCTATTTCCTTGGCCGCCGCCGCCGCCCGTTGCGCCAGGCCGCGCACCTCGGCGGCGACCACGGCGAAGCCGCGTCCCTGCTCCCCCGCGCGCGCCGCCACGACGGCCGCATTCAACGCCAGGATGTTGGTCTGGAACGCGATGGCGTCGATGGCGCCGATGATGTCGACGATCTTCCTGGCCGCCGCATTGATCGCATCCATCGTGTGGACCACTTGCGCGACAGCGGCTCCGCCTTTGAGCGCGAGATCCGAGGCCGACCCGGCCAGTTGATTGGCTTGCCGCGCGTTGTCGGCGCTCCGCTTCACGGTGCTGGTCAATTCATCCATCGCGGCCGCGGTCTTTTCCAGCGAACCCGCTTGTTGTTCGGTGCGGGAGGCCAGGTCGAGGTTGCCGACCGCGATCTGCGTCGACGCGGTGGCGATGGCTGCCGTTGATTGCCTGATTTCTTCTATCGTCCGCAGCAAATTGCGCTGCATCGCCTGCATGGCAAACAACAGGCTCTGTTCATCGCCCTTCCCGGTGGCGACATCCACGGTCAGGTCGCCGGCCGCGATACCGCGCACGATCTGCAATGCGTATTCCGGTTCGCCGCCGAGCTGGCGATAGGTCCTGCGTATCAGGAAAAATCCGACCACGGCGGCGATCATCACCCCCGACGCGATCGCAACGATGATCGCGCTGCGCAGCGAAACGTAGCGCGCACTGGACTGCTCATACTCTGTCCTGACCGCCTCGACCTGCAGCTTGCGCAGCGTATCTATGCCGTCGGTCACCGCGGGTATCAGCAGCCGGAGATTCTCCTTCATCTGGCCGCCAAGATCGATGTTACCTTCCCGCAGCGCGGCGGTGGTCGGCGCCACCCCTTCCTTGACCATCCTCGCGTAATTCAAGTCGAACTTGCGCGCCAGCTGCGCTTCCTGCGGTGTATGGGGGGCGGCCATGTGCGCGTTCCAGATCCGGGCGATTTCCGCGGAATTTTTTTTGATCAGCTCAGCGTCGGCGTCGATCTCGGTTGCGATGGGATTCAACAGCGCCTCGGCGATGGCGAGCCGGTTCTGCACCAGGAGAATATCGATGCGTGACACCCGCTCCAGGGCCTTGGTGCGGTCTTCGTAGACGGCCTTCAATCCCTCGTTGGATTTGTTCATGCCGTACAGTCCCACCAGGCCTATGGCGATGGCCAACAGGCAAAGAAAGCCAATTACCGCACTCATGCGCGCCCGAAGTGTCATTTTCATTTTCTCAGTTACGGTCTTGGCCGAGGCCGGCAAAGCGCACCGCATCGGCATTGCACAAGAGGCGCGCGGCCACCAGGCCACCGACGAAGGCCAGCGGGATCACGCAAATCAGCGCATACGACGTGAACCGGCTGGCGCCCGTCAACACGTGAAAATTCATCACGGCCAGCAACAGGATGGCCATCAGCCCGATGCCGGAGACGACAGGCAGTATCAGCGTACGCATTTTCCCCAATCTGCCGTCATTGTTTCGCAAAAAGAAAATAACGACGGCGGCGCTGGTCAGCGACATCAGCAGCATGATGCACAGCGTCGCCAGATTGGACAGCCACGCAAACAAGGTCAGGACAGGATCGGCGCCATTCACCGCAAACAGCAGCACCACGCAGGCGCACAGCACGCTTTGCAGCACCGAGGCTTTGTGAGGACTCTGGTGTTCGCGGTGGGTATGGCCCAGCACACATGGAAACAGGCCTTCGCGGCCCATGGCGTAGAAATAGCGGGCGGTCGCATTGTGGAATGCCAGCAGCCCGGCGTACACGCTCATGATGAACAGCCCGCGCAGAATGGTGGTCAAGACGGGGCCGGCGTAACGGTCCGACAGCGTATAGAGGAACATCGTCGGGTCGGCCAATGCCTGGATGATGGCCACGACCTTGTCCGGCCCCGCGCCCACCACCATGCACCATAGCGACACCGCATAGAAACACCCGATCAGCAATACCGAGATGTAGGTGGCCAGCGGTATATTCTTGCGCGGATTTTTCGCCTCTTCGCCGTAGATGGTGGTCGCCTCAAACCCGATAAAGGCGGCAAAGCAGAACAGCAGCCCGATGGAAGGATTGCCGCTTTTGACGACCGACGGTGTAAACGACGCTAACGTTATGCCGCTGTCGCCGCCGGCCCTCAAGATGGAGACGTCGAGAAAGAAGACGGTCGCGTATTCGGCAATGACGAACAGCGCCAACACCTTGGCCGACAAGTCGATTCGGCGATAGCCGAATACCGCGATGGTGCCCATCGCGGCGAACGCGCATGCCCACCACGGCACGTGTACGCCAAATACGGCCAGCAACGAGTCCGAGGTCACCGCGCCGAACATCCCGTACAAGGCGAATTGCAGGGTGTTGTAACCGACAATGGCGATCACCGCCGCGGCGCCGCCGACATGGCCGCCAAGTCCCCGGGCAATGAGGGCATAGAAACCGCCGGCATTGGTCACCTGCCCCGCCATCGCCGTATAGCCTGCGGCGAACGCCAATAACAGAAGCAAGGCCAGGATGACCAGGGCCGGCGTCCCCGCGCCATTGCCCAGCATGATTCCGATCGGGAATCCCCCGGCCACGACGCTGAGCGGACTCGCCGCCGAGATAACCAGCAGGACGATCAAACCCACACCCAAGGTGCCTCGCCGCAGCTCCGTGGATTGCACCGGCAGCCCTTCCACCTCCATCAGGCGGGTTTCTTCCAACATATTCATTACTTAGTCTCCTTCAATTTCTCTGGGGTGCCGCGGGCGGCACTGGCCCTGTCGTCGAGAACAATATCTGCCGGCCATCGGCGGCAATCAGGGCCGCAGTCAACGACGCTCCGCCTGCCGTGCTTGTATTGGAAAAACTCAGCCCGCCATTGTCGCTGACGATGTGCCGGCCATCCAATCCGACGGCAAGCAGCTTGCCCTTGGCCTCCACCAGGCGCGTGATCGAACTCTTCAGGCCCGTTGTCACCGGCGACCAGTGCGCTCCCTGATCCGTACTGCGGTACATGCTGCCCCGCAGTCCCGCGACGACCAGCGTGCCATCGGCCAGGCCGATTCCGCTCCAAAACGAACCCCGATATCCCGTGCCGAGATAGGTCCAGGTTCGGCCCCGGTCGGCGGACCGCAGCACCATGCCGTGTTCAGCCGCTGCATAGAGAATACCAGCAGGGCCGGCAAACAAGCCAAACAGATTCAAGTCCGCCTTGGCCGAGCCGGGCGGAGGGGTCAATGTCTGCTTCTGCCACGTCTTGCCGCCATCCTCCGTCACCAGCACGAGCGACCACAAGCCGACCGCCACGCCTTCGCGGGCATTGAAGAAATGGACCGCGAACAGCGGGCGATCCTCGTCGGCCGCCAGGCGCTGAAGTTCCCAGCTTTCGCCTCCGTCCCGGGTGTGAAGAATCACGCCCCAGTGGCCAACCGCCCAGCCCGACCGGGCATCGGCAAAACTCACGGAATTGAGCATCGTGCTCACCGGGACCGAGCGCGCCTGGCGAAAACTCAATCCCTGGTCGTCGGATAGCTCGACCACGCCATGATCGCCGACCGCGACAACACGCGTTCCGGCCCACGCGGCATCGAGCGTCGTCGCGGTGGCGGCGTGCGCGGCGCGCACGGCCGGCTCCGGACGCAAGGCGGCGTCGGCGGCGAAGCCGGCATCGGCTACCCCAAGCGCAAGCCAGGCGGCAATCGCGGCGCCGGCGATTCGGTTCTTTGTAAAAAACATCGTCATACCCTTAATGAGTCAAGAGACCAGGAACGCGCGGCGGCGACCGGCGCGGGAACAGACGATCGAGCCAGACGGCCAGCGCGGGCAATACCGTCATGGTCGTCAGCATATTGACCATGAACATGAACGCAAGCAGCTTGCCCATGTCCGCCTGGAACTTCAGCGCCGAGAAGGACCAGGTCGCCACCCCGATGGCAAGCGTGACCGCGGTGAAGATCGTCGCGACACCGACTTCCAGCAACGAGTTTTCGAGCGCCTTGGTGATCGTCTGACCGCCGGCCAGATGCAACTGCAGGCGGTTGTAGATATAGAACGCGTAATCGACACCGATGCCCACCGCCAGCACCATGACCGGCAGCGTGGCCACGGTCAGGCCGATTTGCAGTTCCTTCATGAACCAATAGCCGATAAAGGTCCCGATGGTCAGCGGTACGCAGCAGGACACCACCGCCCGCAGGTCGCGATACACCACGAACACCAGAATAATGATCGCGGCATAGACGTATAGCATCATCGGCAATTCGCTACGCTCCAGCTCGTCGTTCACGGCGGCCAGCACGCCGGCGTTCCCGGCCGCGAGGCGGATGGTCGCGATGTTCGTCGGATGCGTGTCGCGGAAGGCCTTTACCTGTGCGATCACCCGGTTGATGGTTGCCGCCTTGTGGTCGGTGAGGTACAGGTGCACCGCCGTCATGCTGCAATCCTTGCGCATCGCGCCGCGCACCCTGGCGACCTCGGTGGACAAGGCCGCGTAGTTCGCGGCGTCGATGGGCACCACGTTCATCTTGGGGTTGCCCTCGTTGTAGCCTTCGTTGTATTGGCGCAGCTTGCCGGAGTACGACTCCACGGACAGAACGCCCGCGACCGGCTGCATCGCCCAGGAGAACTGATCCTGGAACACCCCCAGCGCCACGTTGTCGCACGTATGCACCGGCGCTTCAAAGACCACGGTCAGCCAATCCAGTCCCGTGTCGTAATTCGACGCGACGGACCAGGCGTCGCGGTTGTAGCGGGCGTCCGCGCGCAATTCGGGCGCGCCGGCCTGCAGGGTGCCGACCACGCGGTCGCGGCTTTGCCACACCGCGCATCCAAGCACCACGGCCGCCACCATCAAGGTCACCAGGGCATTCCGAGGTATGGCGATGCGTGCGAGGAACCTCAGCCACTTGGCGCGGTCATCGCGCCGGCGTATCGTTCCGGCAGCAAACATCGCGTTGAAACGAATGTACGAAGCGGCCAGCGGCAACATCAGCAGGTTCGTGACGATCTTGTAGGCGACGCCGAACGACGCCGCGATCGCCAGTTCGCGCACCATCGGAATAGGTATCAGCAACAGCGTGACAAACGAGACCAGCGCGGTCGCCAGCGCGAGCGTGCCTGGAATCAGCAAGCCGGTGAAACTGTCCCGGCATGCGTCCAACACCGTGCGGCCTTGCGATATCCTGCGGACAATGAAATTAATCTGCTGTACGCCGTGCGACACACCGATGGCGAATACCAGGAACGGCACCAGCACCGCGAGCGGGTCCAGTCCGAATCCCAGCAACTTCAAGGTGCCGAATTGCCATACCAGCGAAGTCAGCGAACAAGCGATAGGCAGCAACGTAAGCTTGACGGAGTGGCAGTACCAATACACCGCCAGCGCGGTCAGCAGCAGCGCGATGGCGCAAAATCCCAGCACCGAGGAAGCGCCGTCGGCGATCTCGCCGATCTGCTTGGCGAAGCCGATGATCTGGATTTCATAATTCGCATCTTCGAACTTGCGGCGGATGCTGTCCTCCATTTGCCGGTTGTAGGCGACATAGTCCAGCTTCTGGCCGTTGGCGTCGAACTCGATCAGCTCCGCCGTGATCATCGCGCTGCTGCCGTCGCGCGCCACCAGCGTGCCGACAAATCCACCCTGGATCGCCGATTGCCGTATCTTGGCGATAATCGCGGGATCAAGGCGTTCCGGCGTGATCGTGCCGTCGATCAGCGGATCGGCGCGAAAGCCCTCCTCCGTGATCTCGTTGACGAAACTGTTCGGCGTCCACAGCGATTGGACACCCAGCCGCTCTATATTCGGAAGAAACGAAACCGCCTGCGTCACCTCGTAGAGCCTGGTCAGCGCGGCGGGTGTCCAGATAGTCCCCTTGCGCGCCTTGACGACCACCGTCAACCGGTTGGCGCCCAGGACATCGGCCCGATATTGCTGGAACGTCTGGACGTACTCATGACCAATCGGCAATTGCTTTTCAAAGCCGGCATCCATATGGAGCTGCATGCCAAACCAGGCCATCAGGACGGTCAGCGCGAGCAGGCCGGCCAGGATCGGCAGGCGATGGCTGAAGACAGAGGTCTCCAGCCGCCGCACAGCGCGTATCAGCCATCCCTCCTTGCCGGATATTTCGTGATCAATACGCATGGTAGTTAGAAGTTCCTGGACACGGTGATGCCGACGAAGCTACGGTCGCGATACGGCTGATCGAAGACGGTGGAGCCGCCCCAGAACTTCGAATAGTTAATCGCCGCCTGCCAGCTGGCCGGATTCTTGATGAACGAGACGGTGAGATTGGCCGATTTCGCCCCTTCCATGAAAGTGCCCGCGCTGTTCGGCGTACGGCCCTTCAAGGCCTGGAAGTAGTACACCTCCGGCACCACCTGCCAGCCTGGAACGAGGGTCCCGTCGTACACCCAGCTGAAGTCGAAATTCCAGCCGTAGGAGGCCTTGGTGCCCACCGGCCTGGGTGTCCCGAGCGGATTGGTCTCCTGCCCCCAGCCCCATCCACCGGCCGATATCGGATCGCCGGCGTACGTCTGTTTCAAGCCGGGATAGTAGATCCCCACCGCCTCGACCATCAGCGTGGCGGTGTCGGCTTTGAGGAAGTCGAGCAAGCCCTTGGCGTTGCTCGGTGTCGCCGAATACAAGCCCGTGAGGGCGGCCTGCGCCTTATGATTATCGACCCAGCAATTGCCGTTCTGCGATGCGCATCCGCTGACAGCGGAATTCAAGGCCACGGCGTCCCGGGGACGGTATGACAATTCCGAACCGATCGCCCAATCGCCCAGCGGGAAATTCAAGCTGGCGCCAAAGAGCTTGCGGTCTTCAGGAAAAGTCCATCCCACCACGCCCGTGTCGTGGGTATTGAAACTGAAGGCCGGTGCCTTGTCGTGATAATTCATCGCGTACAGGCCGAGATTCATCTGGGTTCCCGCCGGCTGGTAACGCAGCGAGGCGCCCCACTGTCCGCCGTTGCGCGCCTTGGTGGTGGTCAGTCCATAGGCGGAATCGCCCTTTCCCAGGCCATTGACGTCCGACCAGTAGCTGCCGGTCGGAGGGAAATAACTTTCATTCCATTTGGCCTGGACGTAGGCCTCGAAATTGAAGCCATGCCCCAGGCCGGTGGCGAAACTGGCCATGGGCGCGGGCAAGATCGCTTCCTTCAATTGCGTGCCGGGCTGGGACAGCTTCATGATGTCGACCGCGTTGGTGCTATTGATCCCGCCCGACAGGAACAGGTTTTCACCCCAGCTGATGACCTGGTTGCCGACACGAACGCGCGCCCGCTGATCGCCCAGGTCGAAGGATTTGCTGACCCAGAAATCAAGCAGGCGCGCCTTGAAGCGCAGATCGTCGCGCGCAGCGTCCGAGAGTCCGTTGGAGACCGCGGGCTGACCCGGGTCCGCCGCGCTGGTATATCCGGTGGTGTGGGTCGAGGAAATATCCTTCGTCCAGAGCACACGCGTCATAAAGGTCACGTCCTCGGCCGGCATCTTGAGCAATACCTCATGGGTGCCCTTCAGGAAGGTGGTGAAGCGGTCCCCTTTGGCGTAGTTCAGGTCTCCCTGGTCACCCAGCGCGGAGGTGGGCGCCAGGCAGCCCGCCGGCGCTCCCGCTCCCGTGGCGCCGCTGAGTATCAGGCCGCACGAGGGGTTGCCGGCCCTCACCCCGGTCCCGATGGACACCGTCGAATCGATGCTGCCGGTGATCGCTTCCGTGCCGAAGGTGGTGGCGTTCGCCGCATCGGCGTACATGGCCAGGGCGGCGATCGTGCAGAACAGCGGCGGATTTATTTTTTTCATGATTTTTTCCCTAAAAGGACAGTTTGGTACGCACCGAGGAAATGTCCGTTAGCGCTCGCTGATGGCGCGGAGGTTTTCCGATGTATAGAATCCCGCCTTGTAGCGGGGACCATTCGGCTCGGTCACCCACTGCACGTCCTGTCCTGCGCCGACTGAAGAGATATCGAAGACGTAGCGGCCTTCCGTGAGGTTGTGCTGCACAAAAGCCATCACGTCGCAGCTGCCGGTCTCGTAGACGGGGATCTGGAAACCCTCGCGGGCCTTGGACAGCTTCCCTTGGCCGTCATAGTCATCGGCAAGCAGCGCCGCCCAGCTGTCCTCATCCAGGTAGAAAGTTCGTTTCGGCGCCGAGTGGCGCATGCCGGCCTTGACCGTCGCCTCGACCACCCACACCCGGTGCAGCTCATAGCGCCGGTGGCCCGGCTCGATGAAATCGCGCTGTGCGACATCCTCGAACTTCGCGCGGAAATCGTAGGCGCCGAACGCGCTATACGGCACGTATACTTCCTTCTTGCCGACCAGTTTCCAGTCGAAGCGGTCCAGCGCGCCGTTGAACACCTGGGGCTCGTCCAGGGTGTACTGGTTTTCAAACCCGATCTGCGGCGCGTCATGTGAATACGACGGCATGCGTCGAACCCGGCGCTGCCCCGGGAAGTAGTAGAACGTCTCGTTCTCCGCTTGATTCAGGTACTGGGTAATGGCCAGCGACTGCCCGGCCAGCGCGGTCGGCGTGTTATAGGCGAAGTAGACATAAAACTCCACCGGCGGCAGGGTCGAGAGCAGGGTCGATCCCTTGACTCCGGAAGGCAGGAACACGGTCTGGTCCGAACCGGCCTTGATCCACTCGTCGGATCCGCGCCGCGGCGAGGCCGCCGTGGTGAGATTCTTGTAATTGATGCCGACGCCGCGGTAGCGCATTTTCGAGTTCCACATCGCCTCGACGCCGCTGGAAGGAATCGGGAATGGATATCCCGGCACATAGGCTTCCTTCAGGCTCCATCCATCCGGGCCGAGTTTCGCGGTGCCGACGTTCTTCTTCGTGTTCGCGGCGACAAAATCCGGCACGCCGCATACGCGATGGGTCGGATAGACATCCATGCGGTAGCCCTTGATCTGCTTGAGCATAGCCAGCTGCCCCGCCGACAACTTGTCCGCATATTTATCCGCGTTGCTGGCGTCGATGGAGAACAACGCCTTTTCGCCCTTGTTCTTCCAGTACTCTTGCCGCGGCTTGCCCCAGCTCCAGCCGGGCAAGGCCGGCTCCGCGCCCTGCCAGGCGGGTATCGTGCCGTCCTTGTTCCCCGCTTTTTCAGCGCCGGAAGGGGTGAGTGTCTTATCCAGCATGGAGGCGTCGGCTGCGGTCGATGGGCGCGCCGCCATCAGAGCGATGGAAGCACACGCGGCCATCAAACTCATCTTGAAACCAGCATGCGAGGTAGGTCGGTAAATCATCTGAAATCTCCTTAAATTCATTAGCTTGCGACATACAAAGGGGGCTGCCGCTAATCCAGTTTCGGGTGCGTCCCTGCGCCCGGCAGCATGCGGGTCAAGGTGTCGTCCCGCCGCGCAAAATGATGGAACAACGCTGCGGATGCGTGCAATGCGACGACTACCCATGCGACCCAATGCCCCAGGAAACGATGGACCGCTTCCATCGGCGTTTCAACGTCCTTCCAGGACAGCGCGAATTCGGCCGCTATCCAGTGATACAGGGAAGTGTCCTTGAACGCCGGCACAACAAAGACGCCAAAATTCGTCGGGTCGTTGGTATTCATGTATCCAGTCACCGGCATCATGATCATGAGAAGGTAGAGGCCCCAGTGGGCGAGGCGCGCCATTTGGTGTTCCATCCGCGATCCGGGCACCGGATCCGGCGCCGGGCTCCATATCCTCCACAGCAGCCGTGGAACGACCAAGACCCCGACCGCAATACCCAGCACCCAATGAAGGTTGAGCAGCGGGATCACCAACGTGTCATCCGTTTGCATGCCGAACAGCGGTGGCTTGATGCTCGTTTCCGGGTCGATAAACCAGATCACGTAGTACACAATCACGTAGGCTGCGATGAACGCGATGGCCATCGACCAATGGAAGGTCTTGGCGACAGTGCCGAAGCGCTCACGAGTATTTTTCAAGATCATCAAACCACCTCCATAAGACGTATGCGGATCAAGGCAGCAGCACCGTGATCACTTTCTCTTCCGTGTACGACAGCACGCCCGTCAGGCCGCACTCGCGTCCGATGCCGCTGGTCTTCACGCCGCCCCACGGCAGGTTCGGATCGAGGGGACTCCAGCAGTTCACCCCGACCGCCCCCACCTTGACCGCGTGCGCCACCTTGTGGGCGCGCGCCAGATTCGTGGTCCAGACGGTCGCCGCGAGGCCGTAGCTCGAATCGTTGGCGATGGCGATCGCTTCCTCTTCGGTATCGAACTCGATCACGGTGCCGACCGGTCCGAAAATCTCCTCGCGGGCGATGCTCATCTGATTGCCGGCATTGCCGAAGATGGTCGGGCGGACAAACCATCCGCGTTCGTGCACGGATACGCCGCCCGCCAATACCGTCGCGCCCTCGTCTATGCCCTGCTGGATGTAGCGGTTGACGCGTTCGAACTGCCCTTTCTTGGCCACCGGCCCCATCGTCACACCCGGCTGCGCGGGATCGCCCACCCGCACCTGGGACGCGGCCTGTACCAGGGCTTCGGTAAAGCGCTTGGCGACGCCGCGCTGAACCAGGATGCGCGTTCCCGCCGCGCACACCTGGCCCTGGTTGACAAACAGGCCCAACGCGCAGCCACGCACGGCATCGTCGATCGACGCGTCATCAAACACGATCTGCGCGCTCTTGCCGCCGAGCTCCAGGGTGACGCGCTTGAACATCGAACCGGCCACGCGCTGGATCTCCCGCCCGACGTCGGGACTGCCGGTGAAGGTGATCTTGTCGACGTCGGGGTGCTCGCACAGCGCCCTGCCGACCACCGCGCCCGATCCCGTCACCACGTTCACCACGCCGTCCGGGAAGCCGGCCTCCTTGCACAAGGCGGCCAGGTGCAGGGCCGACAGCGGGGTCTCCTCCGACGGCTTGATCACCACGGTGCATCCGGCGGCCAGCAGCGAGGCGAGCTTCCAGCTGGTGATCATCAACGGCGCGTTCCAGGGAACGATGGCGCCGACCACGCCGACCGGCTCAAGCCGGGTATAGGAGAGCGTCTTCACGCCCATATAGCCGCCGGTGGGGATCGTGCGTCCCTCGAGCTTGTCGGCCCAGCCGGCCGCCGCGCGCAGCGTGCCGACGGCATTGGGCACGTCCATCATCTGCGGCTCCATCGGCGAGCGGCCGATGCATTGGGCATCCATGTCGCCCAATAATTTGCCATCGCGTTCGACCAGGTCGGCCAGGCGATTCATCAGCTTGCCGCGCGCGGCGGCGGGCAACTGGCTCCACGCCCCGCCGTCGAGTTGCGCACGCGCAGCCGCGACGGCGCGGTCCACGTCCTCCCTGGTGCCGCTTGCGGCCGTTGCAAAAGCCTGTTCGGTGACGGGGCTGACGAGATTCATCGTCGCCCGGTCGGAGGCATCGACGGACTGGCCGTCGATGAAATGCTTGAGGTTTAACGTCATGAGAACTCCGAATGAATTATGTGCGGTTAAATGGCACTGTTTTAAAACCGGCCTCCAGCGCCTCGACGATGCGGTTCACGTCCTCGCGCTGGATCACCAGTGGCGGCGATAGAATGATTTGGCTGCCGACGGGGCGGACGATGACGCCGTGCTTGCGCACGGCTTCCGCGACGGCATAGGCGTATCCGGAGGTCGGGCTGACCGGCTCGCGGGTCTGCCTGTCATTGACCAGATCGATGGCCAGCATCAACCCCTTGCCGCGCACCTCTCCGATAGCCTCGAATCGGCCGACGAAGGATTGCAGCGCCGTCAGCAGGTAGCCTCCTTGTTTTGCCGCGTTGCCCGGCAATTCTTCCTCGATCACGATTTTCAGGCTCGCGAGCGCGGCGGCGCAGCCGACGGGATGGCCGGAATACGTGTAGCCGTGCATGATGGCGCCGGAGGCGTCGGCGCTGTGGTCGAAGGCCTGCGCCACGCGCGCATTGAGCGCCGTCGCGCTCAGTGGGATATACCCTGACGTGATCCCCTTGGCGAAGCACATGATGTCGGGTTTCACGCCCCAACCGCGCGAGCCGAACAGATTGCCCGTACGGCCGAAACCGGTGACGACTTCATCAGCGATGAGCAAGACCCCATATTTGTCGCAAACGGCGCGCACCATTGGCCAGTAGTTCGCCGGCGGGACGATCACGCCGCCGGCGCCCTGGACCGGCTCCGCAATGAAGGCGGCCACCGTGGCAGGACCTTGGAACTCGATTTCGCGCTCAAGCAGCATGGCGCAGATGCGTCCCAGCTCTTCCGGGTCGGTGGTGAACGGATTGCGATACACCGAGGGATTTTCCACATGAAAGCAGCCGGGCATATTGGGCTCGTAGCTGCGCCGGAAGACCGCGTTCCCGTTGAGCGCGGCACTGGCAAAGTGACTGCCGTGATAGCCCTGCTTCAGCGCGATGAACTTGGTGCGTTCGGCCTGCCCCGCGATCTTCCAGTACTGGCGCGCCAGCTTGAGCGCCGTTTCCGTCGCGTCGGAACCGTTGGAGCCGTAGAAGACGCGTTGCATGCCCTCCTTCGCCAGCATGCGGACCAGTTCCGCCGAGAGTTCCTCCGCGCGGGGATGCGACACGCCATCGAAGAGCTGGAAGTACTCGAGTTCGTCCAGTTGCGCGGTGATCGCCGCTTTGACCTCCGGGCGGTTGTGCCCGACGTTCACATTCCACAACCCTGCGACCGCGTCGACGAATTCTCGGTTCGCATCGTCGAATACATGGCAGCCTTCGCCACGAACGATGCGCAGCGGTTCACGCTCCTTCATTGCGGCGGGATGCATCATCGGATGCCAAAAACGAGAATCCTGGTAGGCCATGCGAGACTCCTTGATTACAGGCTAGTGCTATTGAAGTGAGTCTAGGCCTTGGACGTTCCGAGCGTTATCCCAAATCAGCACATCGTGAAGTCGGCGCGTTGGGCGGTGTCAGAGGCGTGGACCGCAAAACAACACTTGTCGCAATCCCACAATTTGAAACTATAAATAAACAGCCCCCAGCCGAAGGGACTCCGGCGCAGTACAATAGCCAACATTACCCTCCCACCAACGCCTCGCCACCTTCCTATATGTCAAGTCTCACCCGGATGCTCTCCATACTTGGGTTGTTCTCGAAGGAACACACCGCACTGACCGCCGACACCATCGCGGACGAGCTGAAACTCACGCGCACGACGTGCTATCGCTATATCAAGGAATTAATGGAGGTAGGATTACTCGTTAGCAACATGGGGGCGTATGGGCTCGGGCCCCGCATCATCCAGCTGGACTATCAGATCCGGGAGACCGACCCGCTGCTGAATATCGGTCGCGACGTCCTGGCCGAACTGGTCGCCAGTACCGGCGGCATCGGCCTGCTTGCAACCATCTACGACAGCCAGATCATCAACATTCATCAGGAGGGCGACGACAGGGAGCTGGCCCTGACCTACAGCCGCGGAAAGGCCGTGCCCACCTTCCGCAGCGCGAGTTCCAAAGTCATCCTGGCCCACCTGAAGCAGGCGCGCCTGAAGCGAATTTGGAAAATGCATCAGCACGAAGCGGATGTCGGCGCCATCGGGCCCGACTGGGAAAGTTTCAAAGTACACATGCAGACAATCAAAGACCATGGGTATTGGGTGTCGCACGGCGAACTGGACTACGGCGTCGATGGCGTGGCAGCCCCGATCCTGTACCGCGACGGGACCGTCGCGGGCAGCATGACGCTCGTGTTCAGCCACGAGCGCTTCTGCCTCTACAACGAGGTGTTCCTGGGTCAACTTGTCATGGGCGCGGCGACGCGTGTCGGCGACATGCTTCCGGCAAACGTCGCCATGGACGCGCAGAGCGCAACGGCCAAGCCATCAGGCGGTTTGGATATGGAATGAAAAAAGGGCAGCCACATCGGCTGCCCTTCATCGATTGGTTCTGCAAAGAATGCGAATGCTCAGGCCGAAGCATCGACGGGGGAAGCCAGCGGGGGCGATGCGGGTGCTTGCTGCTTTGCAATGGAGCGGAAAGCTTTCGGCGTGCAGCCGTATTCTTCCTTGAACAGCTTATTGAAATACGACACGTTAGCGTAACCTACGGAATAGGCGATTTCCGCCACCGCTGCGCTGCTTGCCTCGGCCAATAACCGGGCGGACTCGGTCAGCCGGAGTTTATTCAGGTAACTGGTGAATGTCATGTCCAGTTCGGATTTCAGGACTTCGTTTACTTTATTGCGGTTGACGCCAGTTTCATTCATGACGCGTTCCAGATCCAATCCGGGGTCCGTGTAATTGGTCGCAATAAACCGCAATATGGACGCTTTTTCTTTGTCTTTATAAGGCTCCAGCGTCAACTGGCGATACGCCATCAAGGGCAGGTCCTTTTTCATTTTCGAATCCATGCTTGCCGTCAGCGCGCGCGTATGAGCCAGGAAAAACCAGATGGCAAAGATGGTCAGGCTGGACACGATGACAATCGCCAGCGCCACCAGATAACGGTAATCGCGTCCATGCAAAGTCAGCTCGCTGATTTCCAGGTAGGAGTCCCTGTTGCGGGGGCTGTTGCCACTGGTCCCGAACAGCATTTTTGCCACATGGTCCAGCTTGTAGGTCTGCTGCGACAATTCGAGTTTCATCGCCGCGAACCACCAGTCGGGCTGGGTGAAACGGTTCAGGTCCAGCGATACCGACACACCCTGTTCGGTGCAGGAAAAATAGGTGCCGGGCGAGCGGTAGGTCAGGAAATCGCCTGGCTTGGAGAATTTCTCGTCCAGGGTGGAAATCCCGAGGAACATCGAGTTGGCCGGCGCACATTTGGCCAGGAAGGTCACCGTTCCATACTTTGACCAATCCGCATGCGCCAGCTTCCCCTTGCCGTCATCAAACATGAGTTGGACGGACGCAAAGGGAAAATGGTCCTGGTTGGTCAACCGGAAGTCAAACCGCATGCGCTCGCGCGAGCCGTCATGCATGCGCACCGTCGAGGATCCGCCGGTGGCGACGTCGGTATAGGTGTCGTAGTGCCAGCGCGCGTCTTCGTTCTTTGCCGGCAGCAAGGACAGCGACAGATAACTTTGATACACCAGCATACACGCCACTAGCGCGTCGGCAATGACCAGAAAAATGAACGCGAGCAGCGCCTTCTTGTAGAATTCATGCATACGATACGGTCCCGAACTGTCTTCCCGCGCCGGCTATTTTGCCGGCTGCGATGCCGCATCATAACAGTTTCTTTCCCTCACCAGCCACACTCAGGGCATGGAATGTCAGACCTGACACCGGGTTTCGGACACCTTGAAAAAAACGGAGGCGCGGGGCCTCCGTTGCCGGCAACCGCGCGCCATGCGCAAGCCGGTTGCCGCGCGCGGCGCCGACTTGGCAGCAGGCGAAATTAATTGGTGTAGATCAGACCGCGGCCGGTGCCGGAGAAGTAGATCCTGCCGTAGATGTTCTGGTCCGCCGCCAGCACGCCGATGCCGCCGTACTGATGCGCATCGTCGTTGAAGCGGGTCCAGTTGGCGCCGCCGTCATCGGAGCGGTAGATGCCCCACACGCCGTTCATGGCCCCCACCACGTAGACCGCGGCCGAGTACGCAGCGCCGGAGGCCGCCTTGCCAAGGGACACGATGCTGGCGCCCTGCGCGCCGTTGGCGCTGGCAAAACCGTTGAGCTTGGTCCAGTTCGCGCCCGCGTCCAGCGAGTGGTACACGGTGTTGCCGTCGGCCAACCAGAGGTCGCCTTCGGCGTTGGGGTTGACCGCCATCGAAGTGCTGCCCCAGGCGTTGGGCGCCAGGCCCGCCGCCACCGAGCCCTGGCTCAGCGCAAAGGTATGGCCGCCATCGGTCGAGACGTAGACCTTGCCCGCCGTGGCCCAGGCCGCGCCGCCCGAATCGTAGGCATAGACCTTGTTCGGATTCTTGCGGTCGGCGGCCAGGCGATAGCCGCGGTCCCAGCCCTGCCCCACCACGGCAAGCGCCGGCAGGTTGGTCGCGGTCCAGCTCGCGCCGCTATTGGTGGTGTAGGACGGCACCGAGTTGGCCGGCGCCCAGACCACGTTGTTGCGCGACGGAACCGCCAGGTTCCCGGCGTTGCTGGTATTGGCCTGCGCGCCGGCAGGCAGGGTCGCGAAGTTCGACCAGGTCTTGCCGCCGTCGCCGGACCAGAAGCCGAAGCCGCCCGCGCCGGACCAGTTGGCTACGCCCGCGCCGGCGATATACAGCGGATCGTTCCATGCCATGTCGGCGGCGTTGCCGTTGCTCCAGTTGCTGGTGGGCCCCATGCCGGGCTTGGTGCCGAGGTCGGTCTCGACCCAGGTGCCGATGTCGCCCGCACTGTTGATGAACTTGTAGGGTGCGCCGGCCGGCCCCACCGCCAGGGCCAGGGTCGCGGTTTCCTCGATATTGGCGACCGCGCCGCTCCAGCTTGGCGTGGCCGCCGAGGCGTTCCTGGTCTCGACGATGCCGCCGCCGTGCACGTGCAGGATGTGGTCGCGGTTGAACGGATCGATCTCGACATCGTCAACCCAGCCGGAGGCGGTTTCGCCCGGCATGGTGGCTTCGATTTCGCGCCAGGTCTGGCCGCCGTCGTCGGACAGCTGCACGATCTGCTGGCCGCTCCAGCTGCCCCAGGAATTGCTCACGCCCAGCGCGATACGGGTGGTCGCGCCGCTGCCGTAGACCGACACGCCGCCGAGGCCGAAGTTGGTACCGTTGAGCGGATCCTCGCTCTTCAGCAGGGTCCAGTTGCTGCCGTCGAACTTGTAGAAGCGGCCGGGACCGCCGGCGCCCGGCCCGGCATCCTTGGTGAACACGACGTAGAACATGCCGTCCGCGGCGCGCACCATGTGCGGGATGTGGTAGCCGGACACCGGCGTCGGCACTGGCGTCCAGCTGGCGCCGCCGTTGCCGGACTTGTACAGGCTGGAGCTCAGTCCCGCCGCGCCGGCATAGTCCGGCGCGATGGCGGCGTAGATGGTCTGGGTAGCGCTGCCGCTGCCCCTGGTCCCGGTGTCGTACAGCACCAGGTCGATCCCCATCCCGCCGCCCGCGGCGCTGATCTGATCCGGGCTCAGTTTGAGCGGGGACAGCGAACTGACCTGGCTCCAGCTCTGGCCCGCATCCCCGCTCTTCCACAAGCCGGCAGTGCGCGAGCCGTAGAACAGGATGGACGGCTTGTTCGGATCGACCATCAGGCGTTCGCCCATGGCCCGGCCGGGGTTGTTGCCGCCCATCGCGAACGGCACGTCGACGTGGGTCCAGTGGTCGCCGCGGTCGCTGGAGATATAGAGGCGGCCGTTGCCCTCGAACGTGTACATGCCGGTCATCATGTAGACCAGCTGGTCGTTGTTCGGATCGAGGGCGATGCTTTCGATGCCGTGGAAGCGGCTCTCGGCCGCGCCGAAACCCAAGCCGTCGGTGACCGGCGTCCAGGCCGAGGCGGCCTGGTCCCAGCGGTAGGCGCCGCCGATATCGGTCCGTGCGTACAGCACATTCGCGGAGGTCGGATGGAAGATCAGGCCGGAGACATAGCCGCCACCGCCCCACTTCACGCTTTTCCAGCTGGCGGCCGCCGTTGGCGCCGGCGTCGGCGTTGGCGTTGGCGTTGGCGTCGGCGTCGGGGTTGGCGTGGGCGCAGGTGCCGGCGTGGGTGTCGGGGATGGGGCCGGCGCCGGCGCCGGTCCGCCGCCACCACCGCCGCCACCGCCGCCACCGCAGCTTGCCAGCAGCACCATGGCCGACAGACCGGCCAGCCGGCGAATCCGAGCGCTCAGCTCAGGCGATTGATGACGGACACGCATTTACACCTCACACAATGGATGGATAGTGCCCGCAGCATACGTACGCCGGGCGGGCCTCACAATTACTAAAATGGGCAAATACGGAAATGAAATCTGCCACGACGCCGCATCAGCACGGCCTATGCGGCGGTCTGCCGGACCGGAGCGGCCGCCACGTGCTTGTGCACGAACTGCGCGTGGTCCGGCATGCCGTCCACCGCGCGCGCGATCGCATTGCGCAGATTCCAGAAGTGGGCCTGCACCTGGCGCAGATCCTGCAGCTCCGCCAGCGGATCGTGCGCCTTGGGCTGCACGCCGAGCCCGGTCAGGATCGCCAGATGGGACTGTTCACGGAAACCCTGCTGGTCGTAAATCATGACATGGCCGGTTTCGCGGAACAGTTCGATCTGATGCCGCAGCGTGTCCGGAATCGGCATGTTGGCGCAATAGCGCCAGAACTCGGAGTCGCTGCGGTCGGTGATCTTGTAGTGCAGGATGATGAAGTCGCGCACGTACGCGTAGCGCTCCGACACCAGGCGGTTGAATTCGTTCGCCAGCTCGGGACGGAAGCTGCGGTCCGGGAAGAACTGCACCAGCCAGCCCACCGCGTTTTCGATGATGTTGATGCTGGTCGACTCGAGCGGCTCCAGGAAACCGCCCGACAGCCCGACCGCAACGCAGTTCTTGATCCAGGACTTGCGGCGGCGCCCGGCGGTAAAGCGCAGCTGGCGCGGCTCGCCCAGCGCTTCGCCGTCCAGATTGTCGAGCAGCAGCCGCCCCGCTTGCGCATCGGAAGTGAAGCCGTCGCAGTACACGTAGCCGTTGCCGGTGCGGTGCTGCAGCGGGATGCGCCAGGTCCACCCTGCCGGGCGCGCGGTCGAGATGGTGTACGGCGTGATCTGCTCGCCCTTGGCGCACGGCACCGCCTGCGCGCTGTTACAGGGCAGCATGGCGCTCCAGTCGTCGTAGCCGGCCTGGTACACGCCCTCGATCAGCAGGCCGCGGAAGCCCGAGCAATCGATGAACAGCTCGCCCTCGATGCGCTGGCCGTCGCGCAGCTTGACGGCGGTGATGAAGCCCGTTTCGGGATGCTGTTCCACCTCGGTGATCATGCCTTCCACGCGCTGCACGCCGCGCTGCGTGGCGTACTCGCGCAGATAGGCCGCGTACAGCCCGGCGTCGAAATGGTAGCCGTAGGAATAGGCCGGCCCGGCGCCCGGCACCAGCTCGAACGGCGGCGCAAAGCGCTGCCGGCGCGCCATCATCGCCGTGATCGACCATTCCTCGAACGGCGGCATGTCCTTGAATTCGCGCGCCAGCCGCATCCAGTGCAGATAGGGCGAACGGCCCTGGACCGGCGGACCGTAGTCGCTGAAGCCGTGGAAGAAGCGCTTGCCAACCTGGCCCCAGTCCTTGAACTCGATGCCAAGCTTGAAGGTCGCCTGCGTCTTGCGGATGAAGTCCGTCTCGTCGATGCCGAGCGAGCGGTTGAAATACGGCAGCGTCGGCAATGTCGCTTCGCCCACGCCCACCGTGCCGATTTCCGGCGACTCCACCAGCGTGATCTGGCACGATGCTCCCAGCACACGCGCCAGTCCCGCAGCGCTCATCCAGCCGGCGGTGCCGCCGCCGACGATGACAATTTTACCAATCGCTTGCTCGTTCATCTCAGCTACTCCTTGCTCAATAAGTCACGTCATAGGTCGGGTCGTCGCTCCAGTTGTTCCTTGGCGAACAAAGAAAAAGCCTCCCGCGGCCGTGCCGGGCCGCAAGAGGCTGATGCGACATCAACTTAGAACGCGTAATGCGCCTTCAGGTAGTAGCTGCGGCCGGTGAAGTTGGCAAAGTGCTCCTTCAGGCCGATCTGCTGCTGCACGTACTGCTTGTACATGGCGTTGGTCAGGTTGCCGACGTCAAAGGACACACCGATCCTGTCGTTGACCTTGTACTGCAGGCCAAAGTCGACCTGGCCGTATGCTCCGCCCCACAGCGGCAGCGCGTAGTTCGCCGAGCTTGGCTGGCCCCGGTTCGGGCTGTCCGGGTTCAGGTCGACGCCATCGCTGCCGTTGCTGCCGAACAGATTGATGCCCTGCAGGTAGTCCGACCGCCATGCATAGGCCAGACGCGCCGACCACGGCCCTTTGTCGTACAGCAGGGCAAAGTTCGCGGCGTTCTTCGACATGCCCTGCATCGGCAACGAGCCCAGCACGTGGCCGTCGGTGTCGCAACCGGCCAGGGCGATCAGGGTGGCCGAGTCCAGCGTACCTTTCGGCGTGCACCACAGCCCGGCCGGGGCGTGCATATCCTGCTTGCTGCGGATATAGGTGTAGTTGCCCTGCACCCCGATGCCCTTCAGCCAGTCAGGCACATTGTCGAAGTAATGCTGGAAGCCCACCTCGGCGCCGTAGGCGCGGCCATCGGCGCCGTTGGCCGGCCCGTTGGTCAGGAAGTCATGCGTCGCGCCACTGGAGTCGGTCAGCCTGTTGATCACGGTGCGCTGGATGATGATGTCCTTGATGTGCTTGTTAAACAACGACAGCGTCAGCGAACTGCCTTTGCCGGAGTACCACTCCGCCGTCAAGTCCACGTTGTTCGACAAGACCGGCTTGAGCAGCGGGTTGCCGGCATTGTCGCCTTTGTAGTCGATCGAATCGAGCACGCTCTGCTTGGTCACCGGGTCGGTGTGCGTGTTCGCCTGCAGGTTCAGCGAGGTGTACTGCTGCATCTGGTAGAAGTCCGGCCGCGACATGCCTTTCGAGGCGGCGAAGCGGAACTGCAGCTCCTCGTTGGCCTTCATGCGCAGGTTCAGGCTCGGCAAGACGTTGCTGTAGTCGTGCTCGATCGTGCGCATCTCGTTCACGCCCGCAATCGTGGGCACGCCCTGCACCTGGGTGCCGGTCGGCGGGCTGAAGACGAACATGCCGGTCGCCTTTTCATTGGTTTTCACCACACGCATGCCGACATTGCCGTCGACCGGATAGCGCAAGTCGTCGAAGCCGAAGCGCAACTGCGCGTAGGCGGCCTTGGTGCGCTCTTTCTGCAGGTTGGTATCGGTTGGACCGCCAAATACCGACGGCTTCCAGCCGGTGCAATCGCCGTTGGCGGGCGGGTTGGCGCAGTAATAGTTGGCGTAGTTGTGGATTTCCTGGTACGACGACGGCACCGAGTTGAAGGAGCTGGTCACCACCGCCTGGGTCGGTACGATGATGGTCGGCGCCGCCGGCAGCGTGCCATTGAAGAAGTTGCCGAAGCTGTGCGCGACATAGTTGGTCTGGCTCAGGCGCGGATCGGTCACCACCGCGAAGTGGTTGTAGGGCTGCCAGCTGTTGCCGACCGACCAGGCCTGGGTGATGTTCTGCCACTCGTTGCCACCATTGCCGCCGTGGGTACGCTGGGTGTCCGAATCGCGGTCGGTCAGGCGCACGCCGAAGCGCAGGTCGTGCAGCACCGGCGAATCGAACACGAACTTGCCGTCGAGGCGAGCCACATTCTGGGTGGCCACCGCCGCGTCGCGGTGCTCCTGGGCGAAGCTCCAGTAGTAGTTATGGGGATCGGCCAACCAGGCGCGGTCGCTGGCGTCGAAGGTGTAGGTCGGCACCGAGGTGCGCAGATCCACCGTTTCCTTGGGCATGAAGCCGCCCAGGCCGACCGTGTTGTCATAAGCCTGGCTGGTGGCGCGCGTGTGCTGCAGGTCGGCGCGGAACGACAACTGGTCGTTGGCGCGCCAGTCGACGTTCCAGGCCAGGTCGGCGGTGTCGGCCCGGCGGCTCGACTGGCGCGCGTCGGTACCGAAACCGATGCCGTTGCTCAGGCCGAAACCGCCATCGACCGGGTTGTGCAGTACGCCCGTCAGCAGCGCCCCTTTGGAATCGAAGGTCGCGCCCGGATCGAGGGTCAGCGTGGACGGCGTGGTGCTCATGAAGAAGCCGCTCTCCTCAGTGTACATCTTGTACTTCGATTTGAAGTAGGTCATCGAGGAAGACCAATCGTCTTTCTTCCATTGCAGTGCGCCATACAGGCCGTCACGGGTACGGTTGAAAATGTTCGAGCTCCAGCTCGCGCCCGGGCTGATCCAGCGAGTCTGGCCGGGCACCAGGTCGAGGCGTGGAATGTAAGGGCTGATGCCCATGCTGTCGCTGGCGGTGGAAATTTCCGAATGCGCCAGGTCGAGCAGCGCGCCAAACTGGCCCAGCGGGGTTTTCCAGCGGTTCGAGACCAGACCGGACAGGCCCGGCTTGTTTTTGTTGCTACGGGTGGCGCGCGATTCTTCCAGCGACATTGCCGCCTTGAAGCCCGGATAGTCGAACGGCAACGCGGTGCGCAGGTTGACCAGTCCGCCGATCGCGCCCTCGATTTGCTCGGCGGACGGATTCTTGTAGACGTCCACCCCGGCCATCAGCTCGGGCGGCACGTCTTCAAAGCTCAGCGCGCGGCCGCCGTTGGCTGAGAACGAGTCGCGCCCGTTCAGTTCCGAGCGCACATAGTTCATGCCGCGCACCGACACGCCGGTGCCCTCGGCGGCGAAGCGCTGGTGGCCGTCGCCCACGCTTTGCAGCGGGTCGGCGCGCATCTGGGTGCGGTCGATTGACACCCCCGGAATACGCTGCAGCACTTCGGTCACCGATCGGTCCGGCAGCTTGCCGATGTCGGCGGCCACGATCGAATCGACGATCTCATCCGAATTCTTCTTGATTTGCGATGCCGACTCCAGCGCGGCGCGCTGGCCGGACACGATCACCGTGGTGGTATTGGCATCCTTGTCCTTGTCGGCGGGTGTGGTGCCGCTTTGCGCAAATACCGCGCCGCTGGCCAGTAGCATCACTTGGGCGACGCCTGCGGCAATCGCCGTTTTCTTAAATTCTTTCAATTTTATCTCCGTCATTGTTCTCAGGCCGTGCGACCCATTTTGTATCGCTGGATATCACAATGCGATGTACAAATTTTGCTTGCGGCATCAACTAATAGCAATTCTCAAATTCACCAACGTAAAAACAAAAAATCGTATGCTCGGCGCGCCGGCGCATGCTCGCGCGACAATTCCTGCGGCACAGGATCGGCGCACTGAGGCCAGCTGGTGCCATCGAAACCCTCTTCGTCGTACTCCAACAACAAAGGGGGCGCCGCGCGGCGCGCCGCATGGCCATCCGGCGCAGATAGTCGGCATATGGGCTGGCCTCGAAATGGCAGGCGTGCTTGAAGGGCGCGCCGCGCATCGCATCGGGGCGCAAAAGCGCTGCGCTGCTACATCGGCGATTCCGGCGATGACCGTTAGTCAGCGGAACAGCAGCTGGGCAAAGTCATACAGGTTCTCAGCCCAGCTGTCGCGGTCGTGACTGTACGGGTCGACATTCCACACATGCGGGATGGCGCTGGACTTGAGGTAGCGGTGGAAGTCTTGCGAAATGTGGAACAGGCCGTCCTGGCTGCCGCACGACAGATACAGCAAGCGCAATTGGGTCCGCGCGCGCGCCGCATCGGGCAACAGCACGGCGGCTGCGGCGGTATTCGGCGCCGACGAGAAGCCGCCCACCCAGCTGAAGCTTTCCTGGTGACCCAGGCCGAAGTTCAATGCCTGGCCACCGCCCATCGACAGGCCAGCAATCGCCCGGTGCTGGCGGTCGGCCAGCGTCGGGTACTGCCGGTCGATGGCGGGTATCAGCGTTTCCATCAGCTCGCGTTCGAAGGCGGCAAAGGCCGCAATATGCTCGGGCGTGAAGCTGCGTTCCGGCGGCGGCGGCTTGTCGTCCGCCCGCGCGCGCCCGTTGGGCATCACGACGATCATCCGCACCACCTTGCCATCCGCGAGCAAGTTGTCGAGGACGGCGTTCGAACGCACATAGTAGCGCCAGTCGTCCAGGGTGCCGCCGAAGCCGTGCAGCAGGTAGAGCACGGGATAGCGGCGCTCCGTGCTATAGCCCGCAGGCAGATAGACATTGGCCTTGCGCCGCGTGCCCGTCACCGGCGAATCGTAGCTGAACTCCTCCACCCTGCCCTGTGCTACCCCGGCCCGCGCGTCCGCAAATCCGCCCGGCGGAACTGGGAAAGCGCGCACGTCATCGGCCGCCAGTTGCGCAGGCTGGTAGACGCCGGGGGGCGGGCCGGAGCGAGGCTGCTCAGGGTTGGCTTCCCGGCCGGCGTTTTGAGCCCGCGCCGCCACAGCAACGGCCAGTACGGCCGCCAGCGCCGCCGCGCGGGCGAGCATATGACGGCCGGTTCTCATGGCGCAGTCCTGTGCGCCTGCGCGCCCGCCAACGGCGTCAACACCACCAGCGCGCCACCACCGCCCGCCAGCGCCAGCTTGATGCGGCTGTTCTGGCCCGGCTGCGCCGTGCTCGCGGCCAGGTGGCCGCGATCCTTGCCGTCCTGCAGTATCTCGGCGCGACAGCGCACCCCGCCTGCGAGGAAGTCCAGCGGGCTCTCCGGCCTGCCGTCCGGGTTCTTGTACGCTTCCGGATTGTCCGCCACCATCACCAGCGGCGAGTCATACACCACATACATCGCCACCCGGATGCGGTGATCAGGAGGCCCCAGCACCGTGTTCGATTGCGCCCCTGCCGCCAGGGGAAGCGCCAATACCGGCAAGGCCTTGATGAAATTGCGCAAGGTGCGGCACATAATTTATGGCTTCTTTTTTGCGTTCGACAAATTGATTACCATGCCTTTTCGTTTAACCGAAAGGATGTGAAGGCTCCCGGCGGGCCGGGAGCCTGCCGGTCAAGCGCTTCAGACCACTTTCAGGGCGAAGGCGTAGGGCAGCACCGGCTTTTCGGACGGCAGCGTCACGTGCAGGCCATCGGCATCCTGCCTGAACGCCAGCGGCTTGCGGCGTCCCGCCAGCTCCACCCGCGCCACCCGCCGCTTCAGGTAGGCGCCGCCGCCGGCCATGGACTTGATGCTCACTTTGCCGTTCTCCGGCCAGCCCATGACGAAGGCGTACACCATGCCATCCTTGGTGGTAAAGCGCACGTCCTGCGCGCTGAAAGGCCGGTTCTTGCCCTCGTTGAAGCCCGCGCCCTCGGTCGGCGCCACCGCTTCCATGACCGGCCCTTCGCCCAGCACATGCCAGGGACGGGTGTCATAGATGCCTTCGCCGTTGACCGCGATCCAGCGTCCGATTTCTTCCACGATCGCGCGCTCCTGTTCATCGATGGTGCCGTTGCCGCGTACCGGGACACTCAGCAGCAGATTGCCGTTCTTGCTGACCACGTCGATCAGGGTCTGCACCACGGTCTGCGCGCTCTTGTAGCCCTTGTTGTCGTAGATGCGGCGGTCGTAATGCCAGCTGCCGATGCAGGTATCGGTCTGCCACGGCAGCGGCTCGATCCGGTTGCTCTGGCCACGTTCAATGTCCATCACCATGCTCTGGCGCTGCACCGGATCGAGGATCTTGCCGTTGACGACCGCCTCCACCTGGCCCTTGCGCATGACGCTGCGGTTGTACATATGGGCCGCCAGCCGCATGCCGACGTCGCTGACCGGGTACAGCGGCAGCACGGTATCGTCGAAGTAGAGCAGGTCCGGATCGTAGGCGTCGATCAGGTTGACGGTGCGGTCGAACAGCTTGTCGGCATACGCTTTGCCGGGCAAAGAAGCACCGCCGCGCCAGTGCCATTGCTCATAGTAGTTGCCGCCTTCGGCGTCGGACTTGCTGCGTGGGTGCCGTTGCGCATACAGCGCCTGCGGATCGTATCCGTCCCACCACTTGCCCTTGCCATCGGCCGCCGTCAGGTTGCCGTCGTAGGGAACGCCCGCCTTGGGGCCATTCTTGTCGGCGCCCTGCGCCACTTCGTACCAGGTCCAGGCGTGTGCCGCGTGCACGCTGACGCCGAAGCGCAGGCCCTGCTTGCGGGCGGCCCTGCTCCAGCCGCCAATCAGGTCGCGCTTGGGACCGATGCGCGTTGCGTTCCATTCCGGCTGGTGCTTGCTGTCGTACAGGTCGAAGTTGTCATGGTGATTGGCCAGCGCAACGAAGTAGCGGGCCCCGGCCTTCTTGTACAGCGCCACCAGACTGTCCGGATCCCACTGCTCGGCCTTCCAGTGCTGGATGACGTCCTTGAAGCCGAATTCGGACGGGTGGCCGTACTTCTCCAGGTGATGGCGATAGGCTTCGCTACCCTCCTCGTACATCCCGCGCGCGTACCAGTCGCCGAACTCCGGCTCGCACTGCGGCCCCCAATGGGCCCAGATGCCGAACTTGGCGTTGCGGAACCAGTCCGGCGTACGGTAGGCGGACAGCGACTTCCAGTCAGGTGCAAACGGTCCTTCGGCCATCGATTCGGCCGCGCCATCCGCCGCAAAAAGGTGGGGGGATACGGCCAGCGCCGGAATGGCAGCGGCCAGATGTTTCAGCAGTTCTCGTCGTCTCATTGTTATCCTTTCCGCGCTAGGCGGCGGCCCTTCCGGGCGGGCGGGTTAGTGATTATGTCTCGGCAGGTCGTGCCCCACGCCGCGGTAGGCCACGGCCAGCTCCATGCAGGCCGGCGGCGGCTCTTGCGATCGGACCGGCGCCGCGCATCGCCAACATGGTGCGCACATCGATCGCCACGATTGAAATGTTGCCCGTTGTGTTCAGCCGCCGCAAGTATGAAACTCACCAACGAGGCTGACAATTACACGTACCACTGCAAGCCGATGCGGCACCAGACCTTACTGGTCCCACTTCCGCAGCAACTGATCCAGCTCCCCGCTGCGGGCCATCTGGTCCAGGGCGCTGCGGACCCGTTCCGCGACGCCAGGGTCGAGCTGGCGCGACAGGGCCATGTACAAGGGCGCCCGCGACATCACCGTCGGCATAATGCGCACCTTGCCGGCCACGCCGCTGTGCACCAGGATGGCCTGCAGGCCGGGGGTGCGGTGCACGAAAAAGCGGCCCCGGCCGGCGATCAACTTTTGCAGGTTGACCGCGGTACTGGCGGCGCTGCCATCAATCTGCAAGCCGCCCAGCTGCTCCAGAAAGCTCGTCGCCGCGAAGCCGCGGTTAGTGAGCAGCACGGCTTGCGGACCCAACTTGCGGACATCGTCCCAGCTATTGATGATTGCCGTTTCGTCGGCGCGCGCCACCAGCACATAGTTGACGATGAACAGTTCCTGGTCGAGAAAATGATACAGGGGCAGCCGTTCCACCGTACGCTGCAGGCCGCAGGCGGCGTCTTGCTGGCCGATGGACACTTCGTAGAGCACCCGCACCAGCGGCATCCACTGCTGATGCCCTTCAAACCGCAAGCCGGGGGCGATGCGCTCGATGGCGCGCATGATATCGATGCACATTCCGATCACGCTACCCTGCGGGCCGGGCACGAACTTCGGTTCCGTGCCTTCCTGGGCCGCCACGCGCAGCACCGTGATCCCGCTGGCCATGGCGCTGCTGGCGAGCGCAAGGCAGCACCCGGCCAGCATGCCCCCGATACCGCATCCCAGCCGTGGCAAGACATTGGACATCAGGCACTCCCGGAGGACGATCTCATGCCATCATATGCCCTGGCCGGCGCGGCCCGGCAGCATCCTGGCGGCGCGACGTTCGCCGCCACGCGCCAGCCGGAACACGCTCACCGAGGTGGACAGCTGCGCGGCCAGATCCTGCATCGACTGTGCTGCGGCAGCGGACTGCTCCACCAGCGCTGCGTTTTGCTGGGTGACCGCGTCCATCTTGATAATGGCGGTATTGACTTCCTCGATGCCCACGCTCTGCTCCTGGGTGGCGGCGCTGATGTCATTCACGATATCGCTCACCTTGCGCACGCTCTGCTCGACTTCCTGCATGGTGTGCCCGGCCAGATCCACCAGCTTGCTGCCAGCGCCCACCTTCTCGACCGAGTCGTGGATCAGGTCCTTGATCTCCTTGGCCGCGGCGGCACTGCGCTGCGCCAGGTTGCGCACTTCGCTCGCCACCACCGCAAAGCCGCGTCCCTGTTCGCCCGCCCGCGCCGCTTCCACGGCGGCGTTCAGGGCCAGGATATTGGTCTGGAAGGCGATGCCGTCGATCACGCCGATAATATCGACAATCTTGTGCGACGAAGCATTGATGGCGTCCATGGTGGAAATCACCTCGCCCACCACCTGGCCGCCGCGGCCCGCCACCTCGGTCGCGGAGCGGGCGAATTGGTTGGCCTGCCTGGCGTGGTCGGCGTTCTGCTTCACGGTCGAGGTCAATTCTTCCATGGCCGACGCGGTTTCCTCCAGCGAGGCGGCCTGCTCTTCGGTGCGGGTCGACAGGTCGAGATTGCCGGCGGCGATTTCCCGCGATGCGATGCCCAGCGTGTCCGTCCCTTCGCGCACCTGTCCCACCAGCCGGTGCAGGTTGGCGCTCATGGTCTGCATGGCGCGCAGCAGCTGGCCGATTTCATCGCGCGTTTCCGCCTCGATGCTGGCGGTCAGGTCCCCCTGGGCGGCGCTTTCGGCCACCCCGACGGCGGCGCGCAAAGGCCGGCTGATCAAGCCGGCAATCCATAGGGCCAGCGTCGCGTTGACCAGCACCGCCAGCGCCAGAATGGCAATGATCCAGGTCCGGGAAGAGGTATACAAATCGTTGTTGGTGACCAGTGCCGCATCGCTTTCCACCTGGCTAAGCTCCACCAGCTTATCGACCACGTCATTCACCTGGCGGAACAGCTTGACCGAGTCGCCCCGAATCGCCTTGCGCGCCTCCTCCTGCTTGCCGGCGCGCGACAAGGCCAGCACCTGGCGGCCCGCGCTCCGATACGCGTCAAATGCCGACGCCACTTCCGCCATCAGCCGCAGCTCGTCGGACGAATGCGCCAGGGGCCGGTACTTGCTCTCGTACTCGGTAAATTCCCTGGTGCGGCTGGCAATGCTCTTCTCGTAGTAGTCGTAGTCGGACGCTTCGGTGGAAAGAATATGCTGCAACTCGGACACGCGCATCCGGTTCAAGGTTGCCTTCATGAGCAGCGCGTACCGCACGCTGGGCAAGGTAACGTGCAGGACAGTGGTCGAAGCGCCGTTCAGGCGGGCGTTCTGGTAAATGCCGAAAATGCCGATGGCCAGCGTCAGGCTCAATGCGGCAAAGAAAGACAGCAACAATTTATATGCCATCTTCAGGTTCAAGAACCACTTCATGTCAACTCCTTGACACCACGATAATGATTTTTTTTCTACGCGGCGGCGCCATCCCACAATGGCCGTGTTCGCACGTGCCCTTGCTTAAATACACTAATCTTCTCAAGGTGAAATTGCAAATTTTATCGGCGCTGGATCCGGCAAAGCGGAAGGCCGGCGAGGCTTTGGCGCAACTGGCCGCAGGCAATCGGCGAATTGGCCGGCGCCGCCTTGCGGCCCGGCGCCAGGCGGCCTTCGGCCATCAGCTTGCCAAGGGCAGCGCCCACCATGATGACCGCATCGATGGCGTCTGCTGGTGTGCTTTAGAATTTTTGCATGAGGCCGAACGTCAGCCCGGCGCCGTGGCTGTCATTGGGACGAGTCCCGCTCAGGCCGGCGGCATTGCCGCGCCAGCTGGTGTAATCGGCTTCGGCATAGGTGGTGGTGCGCGGTCCCAGCGCCTTTTCCAGGTAGACAAAGGCGCGGTCGAAGCCGTCATTGACAAAGCCGCTGGCTTCGCGCCTTACCTTGTACCAGGCCGTGGTGAGCAACAGGCCGGCCCCCAATGTGCGGCTCACGCCGACCGAATCCACACGCTGGTGCACCGTCTGCTTCGGGCCGGTGTCGGCCTGGTTGCGGGCGATGGTGGCCTTGAACTGCCAGGCGTCCAGGCGGTAGGCTGCACCCAGCAGCCAGGCGTCCAGCGGCAGGTCTTCCTTGCTGCGGAACTGCATGGCGGCGCCGGACAGCGCCCAGGCCCCGTCCTGGTAGGCCAGCGCGGCGCCGCGCGCGGAGGCAGCCCGGGTATCGCCCGCCACCTCGCCGGCCGACCACGACGCGCGCGCCTGCCAGGGACCGGACTTGAAGGTGTACTTGAGCGTGTTGTCGAGGCGGTAGAAATTGTCGCTGTAGCCGCTGGGGCCGTACTGGCGCCCGAAGGCATGGGTGCCGAAGGCGGTATTGCTCAGACCGGCAACATTGATATTGGGATTGAAACTGGCGTCGCGCTTGCCGATCGGGTCGATCGGGGTCAGGGCGTCGGACAGCAATGTGGGCTGGCGCCCGGCGGCGATGGTGCCATACGGCGTCTCCAGGCCGACCCAGGCGTCGCGGTCGAACAGGCGGTCGCTCTTGGCCGAGGCGCCGGTGTCGGCGTTGATACCCCCTTCCAGGCGTAGCAGCGCGGCCCAGTCGCCACCCAGCGCCTCGCGGCCGCGGATGCCAAAGCGGCTGGTTTCATCGGTGCCGCTGCTGACTGCGCTGGCTTGGCCGGACGGGGTGGGCGCGTTGCTGGCGCCCAGGCCGCTGGTACTGCGCACGCCCACGTCGATGATGCCGTACAGGTCGATGCCAGTCTGGGCCAGGCAGGTGCTGCTCGTGACGAGCAATGCGGTGAGAGCGCAGGAATGGCGCATTTTTTGTCTCCTTGATATTGTTAGCCTTCTTGCCGAGGCTGATGACGAGTCTGTTGACCGAATGGAAGAATCATCCGCCAGATGGCGGAATTTGATAATTGCATTTTTTAAGCCGATTAATGCACCATGCGCATCAATCACGGCGTACACGATTTGAAGGCCTTTGTCGCCGTGGCCGGTCTGGCGGCGCACCCTGTTCGAAATGCTCAGCGCGGCGCTGCGCAAGCGCCCTGCGCGCCGCCGAGCTTGGCCATCAGCGGCAGTCCGGCAGGGACACCTCGACCGGGGCGCCAGCGGCCACCACGCGCACCCCCGCCCTGCCCGGCGCCGCCGCGCAGCGCACCAGGAAGGCCTGCTCCCGCCGCAGGCCGGGGAAACTGCCCTGCCACGGCGCGATGGTGAGCCGGCGGCGCGCCTGGTCCCAGCTGAAGCGGCGCAGCGCATGCTCGCCCTGGGCATAGCCCGGGCCGTCGCCGCTGTCGTCATACCATTCGAAACTGCCGTCGCGGCCCGGATAGACGCGCAGTTCGACCGGCTCGGCGCTGGCCTGGTCGGCATATTGCCGCTGCGGCCCCAGCGGCAATATGCTGCCGGCCCGGGCGAACAGCGGAATGGTGGCGATATCGGCCTTGGCGGCAACCACCTTGCCGCCCGCGTAGCGCTGGCCGGTCCAGAAGTCGAACCATTCGCTGTTGGCCGGCAAATACACCGTGCGCACCGCCGTGTTGGGCGACGTGACGGGCGCCACCATCAGCGCCTTGCCAAACATGTACTGGTCGGCCGTGGCGACCGCCTGCGCATCGGTGCGGAAATCCATGGCCAGCGCGCGCATCATGGTGCCGTGGCGGCTGGTGACGTCCCACGATGCCGAATAGATGTAGGGCAGCAGGCGGTAGCGCAGCGCTGTCACGTCGCGCAGGATCTTCTGCGTGGCCGCCGGGAAGCGCCAGATCTCCTTGGACTCGCCGGTGCCATGCACGCGGAACATGGGATTGAACGCACCGAACTGGTACCAGCGCGTATAGAGCTCGGCATAAGCGGGATCGGCCGGATCGCCGCCGAAGAAGCCGCCAATGTCGGCCGACCAGTAGGGGATGCCGCTCAGCGTGAAGTTCAGCGCGGCGGGCAGCTGCGCGCGCAGCACCTCCCAGGTCCCCATGGTGTCGCCGGACCAGGTGATGGCGGCATTGCGCTGCTGGCCGCTGTAGGCCGAGCGGGTCAGGATGAACGGCCGCTTGGCCGGCGCATCCTTGGCGCTGCCCTCGAACACGGCCGTCGTGTGCAGCAGCGGATAGGCGTTGTACACCGCCGTGCCGGGACCGGCGGCCGTGGCGACCTCGCGCATCTGCCCCCATCAGCCGCCCAGCTCGGCTTCGCTGGCGTCCAGCCACCAGCCGTCCCAGCCGGACTGGCCCAGCGTGCGGCTGATCTGCTGCCAGTACAGCTGGCGGCCGCTGGCCGAATAGGCGTCGTACCAGCGGCCTTTACCGGCGGGATAGACGTTGTTGTACAGCTGGGGATACAGGGCGCCGGCCGCCTCCAGCGCGGCGGCGTTGCGGGTGCCGCCGTCAAACCGCGCCCACACGGAAATGATGGCGTGCACATGCTCGGCGTGCAGCTGGTCCAGCATGCCCTTGGGATCCGGATAGCGCGCCGGGTCCATCTGGTGCTCGCCCCAGGCGCCCGGGGTCCAGTACTGCCAGTCCTGCACCACCGCGTCCAGCGGCACCTGCAGCGCGCGGTAGCGCGCAGCGATGCCCAGCAGCTCATCCTGGCTGGCATAGTGCTCCTTGGATTGCCACAGCCCCCAGGTCCAGCGCGCCATCATGGGCGCGCGCCCGGTCAGCTCGCGGTAGCCCGCCACCACCTGGTCCAGTTCCGGTCCCAGGATGAAATGGTAGTCGACGCCCGGCCCGGCCTCCGAGCGGAAGGCCAAGGGATAATGGCCGTTGGGCAGGCCCGCCTCCACCTCGGTGACGGCGGCATTGTTCCACAGGATGCCGAAGCCCGCCGGCGTCGCCAGCATCGGCACCGCCACATCGCGATTGGCCTGCTGCAAGCGCACCGTGCTGCCGCTGTAGTCGAGCTTGCCGTTTTGGTGCTGCCCCAGTCCGAACACCGGCCCGGCGTAATCGAACCCTTGCATGACACCGTTGCTGGCGATGTCGCGGCCGGACTCGGACAGCAGCAGCTTGCCCTGCGCATCGAGGAAGCTGACGGCCCCGCCGGCCTTGGCCACGCGCACCTGCAGCAGCGCGGTGCTGAGCTGGTAGTAGTCCGGCATTTCGCTGGCCGACCAGTCCACCGTGCCCGGCTGGGCGATCACGGCGGGATTGTAGTTGCCGTCCCAGTCCGTCGCCGGACCGACCAGTACATGCACGACGCGCTCGCTCCACGGCTCGACGCGCACGGTGCCCTGCGCCGTCGCCACCACCAGGCCGCGCGCGCTCCGGGTCACCTCCGCATGGACCGGCAGCGCGGTCGCGCCAAGGCAGGCCAGGACCAGGGCAGCGGGCAGCAATTTCTTCATCATGTTCCTCCTCGAATAAACGGACCTTTATTCTATCGAGCGATCCCTGCAACAAGCGTCTCCGCCGCGCTTCTTCTTCAATTATGTTCGGCCATTTGAGCGTTTTCGTAATTGTCTGAACCCAGCCCAGGTCGCACAATCCGGCCCAAACCCCATCGACAACCTCAACGAAAAAGCACCATGACGGAGACCACACGCTTTGCCGCGCCCCTGCTGGCGCTCGCCTTCGGCAGCCTGAGCCTGCCCGCACAGGCGGACCAACTTGCACTGGCCCGCCTGTTCTCCGACCACGCGGTCCTGCAGCGCGACCAGCCCATCACCATCTGGGGCACGGCCACCGCCGGGCACAGCGTGACCGTGACCCTGGGACAGCGCAGCGCGCACGGCAACGCCGACGCGCAAGGCAAGTGGCGCCTCACGCTGCCGCCGCAGCCGGCGGGCGGCCCCTACCAGTTGAGCGCGCACGCGGACGGCCAGACCCTGCGCCGCGCCGACATCCTGGTCGGCGACGTCTACCTGTGTTCGGGCCAGTCCAACATGGAATTCGCCCAGCGCGCCTCGACCAACGCCCAGGGCGCCACCTACGGCGCCGGCAACCCGCAGCTGCGCTACCTGAACGTGCAGAAGCACAGCGCCATGACGCCACAGGACGAGCTCAAGGGCCCGGTGGCGTGGACCCCGCTGACCCCGGAGTCGGTCGGCGACGCCTCCGCCGTGTGCTACTACATGGCGCGCTCGCTGCAGGCCAGCTACCGGATTCCGGTCGGCTTCATTCACGCCAGCTGGGGCGGCACCACGATTCAAAGCTGGATCGGGGCCGAATCCTTGCGCACCTTCGGCGACTACCAGGCCGGCGTTGCCGCCGTCACCCAATACGGCGCCGATCCGGCTGCGGCCATGCAGGCCGAGGACGCCCGCAGCGAGGCCTGGTGGCGCGCGCACGATCCGGCCGCGGCCGCGCAGCGCGCATGGGCCGCGCCGGACTTCGACGACAGCGCCTGGCCGTCCGTCACGCCGACCGGATCGTGGAAGAACAGCGGCCTGGCCGGCTTCAAGGACTTCGACGGCGTGGCCTGGTACCGCACCAGCATCACCCTGACGGAAGCCCAGGCCAGCGCGGCCAATGCGCTGCGCCTGGGGCCGGTCGATACCAGCGACACCACCTGGGTCAACGGCGTGCGCGTAGGCGGCGCCAGCATCCCCTGGATCTGGCGCGAATACGCCGTGCCGGCGGGCCTGTTCCGGCCGGGCCGCAACGTGATCGCCCTGCGCGTGCTGAGCGGCGGCCAGGGCGGCGGCCTGTCGGGCCCGCCCGACCAGCGCAGCATCGCCACCGCCGACGGCCAGCAGATCGCGCTGCCGGCCGCGTGGAAGGTGCAGCGCGGCAGTGCGCTGCGCGGCCTTTCCGTGCCATCCGCGCCCTGGGACTGGCCGAACAGCCTCACCACGCTGTACAACGGCATGATCGCGCCGCTGGTCGGCTATCGCTTCAAGCTGGTGGCGTGGTACCAGGGCGAGGCCAACGCCGACGCGGCAACAGAATACCGCAGCTTGCTGCCCCTGCTGATGCGCGACTGGCGCGGGCGCTTCGGCCAGCCCGAACTGCCTTTCCTGGTCAACCAGCTGACTTCCTTCGGCGACGCGCCCCGCGCGCCCGGCAAGTCCGGCTGGGCCGAGCTGCGCGCGGCGCAGGCCGAGGCCGTGGCCCACGACGCCCATGCCGCCCTGGCCGTCACGCTGGACCTGGGCGACCGCTTCGACATCCACCCGCCCCAGAAGACCATCGTCGGCGAACGGCTGGCGCGCGCCGCGCGCGCCGTGGCGTATGGCGAACCGGCCGCGCCCGGCAGCCCTTACCCGGTATCGGCCAAGCGCAGCGGCAACGATATCGTGATCGCCTTCCGCGATGCGGGTGCCGGCCTGGTGACGTACTCAGGTGATCGCGCCCTGGGCTTTGAAGTGTGCACGGTCGCGGCTTGCCGTTACACCGCCGCGCGGGCGGCGGGCGCGACGGTGGTGCTGCCCGGCGCGGTCAAGGACGCCAAGTCCGGCATCACGCGCGTACGCTATGCCTGGGCCGACGCGCCGTTCATCAATCTGTTCAGCGCCGACGACCTGCCGGTCGGCAGCTTCCAGCTCGAGCTGCGCTGACACATGGCGCCGCGGCGCCGTTCATCACAATAGAAAAGGAGTTTTTGATGCAAGAGCAAGCAACCCCGGGCTGGCGAACACTGTTACCGTTATGCCTGGCCATGGCCACCGGCTACGCGGCCGCAGACCCGCTGGCGCCCGTCGCCGGCTGGAGCGCCTACACGGCCGGCCAGGCAGCCACCCCACCGATGGGCTGGAACAGCTGGAACGCGTTCGCCACCAATATCGACGAGGCGAAGATCCTCGGCTCGGCCCAGCGCATCCTCGACAGCGGTCTGGCCGCCAAGGGCTATCGCTACATCAATCTGGACGACGGCTGGGTGGCGCACCGCCGCATCCCGGACGGCCGGCTGCTGATCCGCCCGGACCGCTTCCCCTCTTCCGTGACGGCCGGCGGCAGCAGCTTCCGCCCCTTCACCGACCAGCTGCACGCGATGGGCTTCAAGGCCGGCATCTACTCCGACCTGGGCCGCAACACCTGTTCCCAGGCCTTTTCCCCCGACTCGCCCGACCTGCCCAAGGGCAGCGTGCTGGAACGCGAAGTCGGCCTGTACGGCCGTATCGACCAGGATATCAAGCTCTACTTCGCCGACTGGGGCTTCGACTACATCAAGGTCGACGGCTGCGGCGTGCGCGCGTTCGGCGCCAACGACGCCAAGGTGCGCTCCGGCCAGTATCGCGCGCTGCCGCCGGTGCTGGACCTGGAGACGGTGACCCGCTCCGACATTCCGGCCGTGCAGGCCGAATTCACCCAGATCAACGCGGCGCTGCGGCGCTACCGGCCCAACGGCGACTTCCTGCTGTCGCTGTGCATCTGGGGCGCCGGCGATGTGCGTTCCTGGGGCAAGAACTACGGCAATGTCTCGCGCACCAGCGACGACATCACGCCGTCCTGGGCGCGCATGCTCAGCAATTTCGACAGCGCCGCCAAGCGCGAGCTCTATGCGCACCCCGGCAGCTGGAACGATCCCGACATGCTGTTCATCGGCAAAGGCGACTTCGATGCCGATCACCTGGTGGAAGCGCGCTCGCATTTCTCGCTGTGGGCCATGCTCAACGCGCCGCTGCTGATCGGCGCCGACCTCCGGACCACGCCGCAGGCCCTAATAGACATCCTGGGCAATGCCGACATCATCGCGCTCAACCAGGACGCCGCCGGCAACCAGGCCACGGTGGCCTATGACGCCAACGACCTGCAGATCCTGGTCAAGCAGCTGGCCTCGGGCCAGAAGGCGCTGGCCATCTTCAACCGCGGCGTCGCCGCCATCGACGTCGATCTGACGGCCGAGCACCTGAAGCTGCGCAAGGACGCGCCGATCACGCTGACCGATCTGTGGAGCAAGACCGACACCACGTTCACCAACGAGACCAAGCTGCGCGTGGCGCCGCGGGAGACGCGCATCTTCCGCGTCCAGGGTGCGCGGGAACTGGCCCACGGCCTGTATCTCTCGGAACAGCCTGGCAGCGTCAATCCGGCGGTCGATGGCGTCACCCAACCGCAGCCCGACCCCACCCTCTTCCGTTCCTCGGCCGCCTGGTCCGGCACCAAGGGCCCCGGCGAGCGGCCCATGTATGCCGGCTGGGGCGGCGCCCGCGCCGACAGCACGCCTTACGGCCAGATCCTGCAGATCGCCGGCACGCGCTACGCCGCCGGCATCGGCATCCTGGCCAATTCCCGGCTGGAGGTGCGCAATCACGGCTATCGCCACATCACCACACGAGTGGGCGTGGACGATACCGCCCAGGACCGCAAGCACGCCGTCACCTTCATGATCTACGGCGACGGCAAGCTGCTGGCAAAGAGCAAGGCCTTGCGCTGGGGACAGCCGGCGCAGGCGCTGGACGCCGATGTCTCCGGCGTCAAGAGCATAGAACTGGTGGCGCGCAGTGCCACGCCGGGCAATGCGCAGCAGCCGGTCACCTGGGGCGACGCCGCCTTGCTGTCGTCCACCCGGCCTGAGTAAGCCAGCTTCATCGTCGTGCACGGCCCAGTTGCCGTGCACGACGATGACATCACACGAAATTAATTCGTGTAGAGCAGGCCACGGCCGGTACCGGAGAAGTAGATCCTGCCGTAAGTAGCCTGGTCCGCCGCCATCACACCGATACCACCGTACTGATGGGCATCATCGTTGAAGCGCGTCCAGTTGCCGCCGCCGTCATCGGAGCGGTACACGCCGCACTGGCCGTTGACCGCGCCCACCACGTAGATCGCGGCCGAGTAAGAGGCTCCGGGAGCCGCCTTGCCCAGCGCGACCAAGGTGGCACCCTGCACGTCCGGCACGAACCCCGTGGCGCCACTGCCCCACAGCGAGGTGAAGTTGCCGAGCTTGGTCCATGTGCCACCCGAGTCCGTCGAGTGATACATGGCGTTGCCGTCAGCCAGCCAGACGTCGCCTTCCGCGTTCGGGTTCACCGCCAGCGACACATTGCCGAAGCCGGTCACCATCGGGCTCATGCCCTTGAGCGCGGCACTCTCGGTAAAGGTGTGGCCGCCATCCGTCGAGTACCAGAAGTGGGCCGTGTCCGACCACTGGTTCCACCATGCGCCGCCCGAGTTGTAGGCGTAGACCTTGTTCGGGTTCTGGCGGTCGGCGGCGAGGCGGTAGCCGCGGTTGATGCCGACACCGGAGAGCGCGGGCAGATTGGTCGGGGTCCAGGTGGCGCCGTTGTCGGTGGTGTAGGAAGGCACTGAATTGGCCGGGGCCCACACCGCCTTGTTGCGCGCGGTGACCACCAGGTTCGATTCGCCGCTGGTGTTTTGCGCGGCGCCTTGCGGCAGGCTGGCGAACATCGCCCAGGTCTTGCCGCCGTCGCCCGACCAGTAGCCGGCTGCGCTGTTGCTCGCGTTGACGACGCCGATACCGGCGATGTACAGCGGATCGGACCATGCCATGTCGGCGGAGTTGCCGTTGCTCCAGCCCAGGCCTGGATTCAGGGTGGGCGTGGTCGTGAGGTCCGTATCGACCCAGGTGCCGACGTCGCCCGAGCTGTTGATGAAGAGATAGGGCGCGCCGGCCGGCGGCGTGGCCACGGCGATAGCGGCGGTCTCCTCGATGCCGGTGATGGTTCCCTTCCAGGTCGGCTTGGCGGCGGAGGCGTTCCAGGTTTCGATGATGCCGCCGCCGTGGACATGCATGACGTGGTCCGGGTTGGACGGATCGATCTCGACGTCGTCGACCCAGCCCGAGGCGGTCTCGCCTGGCGTCATCGCTTCGATTTCGCGCCAGGTCTTGCCGCCGTCGTCGGACAGCTGCACGATCTGCTGGCCGTTCCAGTTGCCCCAGGAGTTGCTCACGCCCAGCGCAATGCGGGTGGTCGCGCCGCTGCCGGAGACGGACACGCCGCCCATGCCGAAGTTGATGCCGTTGAGCGGATCCTCGCTCTTGAGCAGGGTCCAGTTGCTGCCGTCGAACTTGTAGAGCCGCGCAGGGCCGCCCGCACCCGGGCCTGCGCCCTGCGTGAACACGACATAGAACATGCCGTCATCGGCGCGCGCCATATGCGGGATGTGGTAGCCGGACACCGGCGTCGACACCGCGGTCCAGCTTGCGCCGCCATTGCCGGACTTGTACAGGCTCGCGCTCAGGCCCGCCGCGCTGGCGTAGTCGGGCGCGATCGCGGCGTAGATCGTCTGGGTTGCCGCGCCGGGATCCTTGGCAGGTTTGTTCCCCTTGTGCGGCCCGCGGATATCGGTGTCGTACACGACCAGTTCGACGCCCATGGCGCTGCCGCCAACGGCATTGACCTGGTCCTGGGTCATCGTTGCGCCCGACAGCGAGGTGACCTGCGCCCAGGTCCGGCCCGAGTCCGTGCTCTTCCACAGACCGGCCGTGCGCGATCCATACAACAGCGTCGATGGCAGGTTCGGGTCGACCATCAGGCGTTCCCCCATGGCGCGGCCGGCATTGTTGCCGCCAATCGGGAACGGCAGGTCAACGTGCGTCCAATGGTCGCCGCGGTCGCTGGACATGTACAGGCGACCGTTGCCAAACGTGTACATGCCGGTCGCCATGTAGACCAGCTGGTCGTTGGTCGGGTCGACGGCGATGCTTTCCACGCCATGGAATCTGCTCTCGGCCGCCCCGAAACCCAAACCGTCGGTGATCGGCGTCCAGGACGAGGTCTTCTGGTTCCAGCGATAGGCGCCGCCGATGTCGGTGCGTGCGTACAGCACGTGCGGCGAAGTCGGATGGAAGATGAGGCCGGAGACGTAGCCGCCGCCGCCAAACTTCACGCTGTTCCAGGTGGTGGCGTCGGTGGCCGACAACTGGCGGCTGCCGGCGAACTTGCTGGGGCTGCTGCTCGATGCGCTGTCCGTGCTGCTCCCTCCACAGGCCGCCAAAAGCGTGGTCAGCAGGACCGGCATGACGACATGGACATGGTGCTTTCTGTTCAAGATGAACTCCTCCAAGTAAGTGTGATTATTTTCGATTTGCCGGCATGACAAACGAGCTCTTCGCGGCCGGTACGCTGGTTGGATCATGGGGTAGCATACGTAGGGCCGGACGACGTCACAATTACGAAAATTGGCAAGTGGGGGAATTAAATTTCGCACCTCTCCAATGCAACAGGGGCAGCCACATTGGCTGCCCTGCTATCCGATATAGGTCTGCAGGGTGATGCCGCGATAACGGCGGCGGTACATCACCACGCCGCTTGCCGCCAGCAGCACGACGGCCATCATGCCCAACAAATCCTGGCCGCCGTGGGTGACCACCGCCGGCTGGCTGGAAATCATGGTGGCGGCATTGAACTTGTTGCCGACGCTGCGGGCGCCGATCACCAGCTCCTGGTTGTTGATGGCGTTGACCAGATACAGGCCGTAGCCGCCGCGATGCACGGTCATCTTGCCGTCGCGGTAGACGAAGGACCGGCGCTCGTCGCCGACGCGGATGCTGCCGACTACATGGCCGGCTTGGTTGACGGCGGTGGCGAAACTGTCGCCGTAGCCAATGAGCGCGCCGAGGTCGACCATCTTGCCCTTGTTCCACATGAACGCGTGCCAGCGGCGATCGGGCGTTTCCGACGCGCCGACTACCACGCCGTCATCGTTGACGGCGGTGGCGCTGCTGATCCGTCCACCGAGCGTCCCAAGATCCTGCATGGCGCCGCCGGGGGCGGTCAGGAAAGCGTGGCGGTAGCCATCCCCCCGCGCCGCCGTACCGACCACGGCGCCTTGATTATTGATGCCGGCCGCATAGCTGATCTTGCCACCCAGCGTGCCGAGGTCGCGCAACTGGCCGTCCTCGCCGCTGACGAAGGCGCGGTAATAGCCGTCGCTGGTGTCTGAAAAGCCGGCCACCTGGCCGGTGTTGTTGATGGCCGCGCCGTAGCTGCTGTTGCCACCGAGCGTGCCGACGTCCTGCATGCGTTCGCCATGATGGACTACGAAAGCGCGCCAGTAGCCGGCGCTGTTCTGCGCCGTGCCGACCACGTCGCCGTTGGCGTTGAGGCCCTTGGTGACGCCTTCGCTGCCGCCCAGCGTACCCAGCTCGACCGGGCGCTTGTCATACAGGATGGCGCGCTGGTGGCCGTCCTCATCTTCAATGATGCCGGCCATCTGGCCCCGCGCGTTGATATCGACGGCGACGCTGGTTTCGGTGCCGCGCGCGCCCAGAGTCAGATCCTGCATGGTGCCTCCTTGGTGGTTAGTCAAGAAGGGAACTGCAAATCCCGTGCCACGGCTGGTTATGGCGTGGGCGCAGGCAAAGTGTGCGGAAATGAACGTCTACGCTGTTCGTTTCCGGACATTCGTGACGGGTCGCAGGCCAGGCCTATCGCGGTGAGGCGCCATTCACCTGGATGGACGGGCTGATCCGATCATCAGCCCGTTCATTATTCACGCATCCAGCGTCAGCAACAGCTCATCCAGGCGCTCGAGCGTGGACGCCATGCCCTCTTTCATGCCCATATCGATGACTTTTTGCACGTCTTCCGGCGAGTTGTAATGCACGACCGTGGTGACCAGCGTATGTTCTCTCAGGTCCGAAAAGGTCACGTCCCAACGCGAACGCGGCATGTCGGCATTGACGACACCGGTTTCATCCGTAAAGCCATCAAGGGTCGCATAGCTGTCGATCGGGCGGATGGCCAGGTAGTCCACGCGACTCCAGTAAGCCTGACCATCGGGCGTGACCATGGCGTAGTGCCAGTAGCCGCCCTCCTTGAATTCCATATGTTTGGTCTTGGTGCTCAGAGGCTTGGGCGCAAACCAACGGTCGAGCAAAGCGCTCTGCGTATGGCAATCCCAGACCAACTGGCGTGGGCCAGCGAATTCCCGCGCCACGGTGAGGGTGCTCTTTTCCTTGTTGACCACAAAATCGAATTGAAGCTTAGCTGCCATTGTCGTCTCCTTGCAGTTGTTCCAAAAGTTTGTCCAGGTTTTCGTATCGGTTGCTCCAGAGCGCGCGCTGCTCCTCGAACCAGCGCTCGGCTGCGGCGAACTTGTCCCGCTCGAGCGTGCAGGTCCGCACCCGCCCGCTCTTGCTGCTGCTTACCAGCCCGGTCTCTTCCAGTACCCGCATGTGCTTCATGAACGACGGCAGCGCCATGTCGAAGGGCTCCGACAATTCACTGACAGTCGCCGGGCCCGCGCCCAGCCGGTGCACCACGGCCCGGCGCGTCGGGTCCGACAAAGCGTGGAAGATCGCGTCCAGCGCAACTCGATAGTTATCCATATGGCTAACTATACACGCAAAAAAAATTGAACGCAACAACTCACACCAAACGGCCTTCCAATAGCGGAGCAAGCATCCGCGCCTTTGACCAGAGGCGGATGCTGATTTCCGAGCCGGATTTCCTTGTCTAACTGGTCAGTGGAAATTTACAAAGCCGTCTCCAACTCGGCGAGCTTTTTTTCAAGCATAGCCCGCTCCTTCGGGTTGTTGATTTTTGGCAGCACCTGACGCAGTGCCAGTGCATTTGCTTTAGTCAGAGCCTTATCCGCGGCGGCGACAACATCAGGTTTAACTCCAGTACCTTCCCAATCGCTTTTTGTGATCAAGTTGATCGAGCGTCCTACCGGTATCACGGCGACCAGGTTCGGATCGATACGGAACGGTTGGATCGGATGCGCACCGCCTCCGGTTGTTTCACCAACTACAGTGATGCGCTTGATAGCTTGGAGGTTGTACGTAAAATCTTCGGCTGCGGAGAAAGTTTCGCCGCTGGTTAATACATAGACAGGCTTGTCTGCGCCAAAGCGCGCTCCTGAAACGGTGGGATCGCTCCAGAAAGAATGGGTTTCATTATCAGCCCGAAAATATATATCCGACAGATGGACCTTCTTATCGCCAAGCAGGTAACTTGCCACATGCGCCACCATGCGCGGGTCACCGCCACGGTTTTCGCGCAGGTCAATGATCATCGCGTTGCCATTGGCTGTCAAATTCATCGCGGCTGTAGCGGCCGCCTTCCCGATGTCCGCTTCAAAGAATCCGTTGAACTTGACGTACATAATATTGCCGGGCAGGCGCTCTACCTTTTCAAAGGAGAAATTCAAGTATTGCCCCACTTCGGTCATACGCTGTCGAACCTCGGCAGGCACGGCTTGATTGAGAGAGGGGCGGGGCCGATCAGGTTGCGCATTTGGGACGTAGCGGATGCTCAGGTGTTTGTCCGGGTGGGAAGCTTGGATATGGGTCGTCAGCAAGTCTGCGAATTCCGCATCCGTCGCAGCTTTCTCGTAGTCGCCCTTGAGCAAATGATCGCGGACGGCGGCGGCCATCTTGTTGCCTTCGTCAGCGTAAATGTATTTGTCGGACAGGCGTTGGGCTAGTAGGTCGACGGCAGCGGCCTTGTCTGCTGCGCTCAACGGCCGGGCCTGTTGCGCGGCTGCGGCAGGCCCCTGTTCTTGTGCGCCTGCGGTGGGGAGGGCGATGATGCAAAGGGTCATGACTGCTGCGGGAACGAGGTATCGCATAGTAGGTCTTGGCTCCATAAAAAAAATAAATCACAAGGCGCAAACGCAGGCCAGCTACATCTGGCGGAACTGCCTGGTAAACGCTTCACTAACGGTCAATCGCTCGGTTCGGCCTTTCAGGATCACCTCCAGGCCGGCGCCGCCGCGCCCCCCGTCGTCACCGCGTTCGATCCGGTCGACAGCCTGAAGGTTGACGATGGCGCTGCGGTGGATTTGCGCGAACAGCTGCGGGTCCAGCTGCTCGATCAGGGACTTCAGAGGCAGCCGAATCAGCGCATCGCCTTTCTCCGTCACCACCCGTGTGTACTTTCCGTCCGACTGGAAGTACAGCACTTCGCTCACCATCACCAGCCGCACCGTATTGCCGCTCGAAGCCTTGATCCACTTGAGGTACACCGGCGCGCTCTCCTGCTCGAACAGCTTTTCCCACACGGCCGGCGGCGGGCTTGCGACCGCGCGCGACTTCAGGCGGCGGATCGTCTGCAACAGGCGTGCGGTCGTCAAAGGCTTGACCAGGTAGTCGGCTGCGCCGGCATCGAAAGCGGCCAGGGCATAGTCCGCGTACGCCGTGACGAACACCACCTGGCAGGACTCGGGTATATGGCGCGCCACCTCCATGCCGTTCAGGCCGGGCATCTGGATGTCCAAGAACACGATGTCCGGTTTCAGTGCATCGATGCAGGCCACCGCGTCGATGCCGTTTTCGGCTTGGCCGGCGATCTGCAGCTCGGGCCACAGAACGCGCAGCTGGTCCGTCAGTTCCGCTCGCAGCAGGGGCTCGTCTTCGACGATCAGGGCGCTCGGCATCAGGCGTGGTTTCCCGCCACAGGCACCGTCAGCACGGCGCGCACGCCTTGTCCGTCGCCGGGCTCCACGCAAAGGCTGGCCTCGCGTCCGTACAGCAGCAGCAGGCGTTCCACGATATTCGCCAGCCCCGTGCCCTGCCCGGCCTGTTCGGTCAAGCCGACGCCGTCGTCGACCACGGACACGCTCAGCAGCTCGCCCTTCCCCTTGCTCTCATACCTTGCGCTGATGGTGATCAGGCCCTGCCGGCTGGCCCGCTCCAACCCGTGTTTGACGGCGTTTTCCACAAGCGAGATCAGCATCGCCGGCGGGAACGGCAGGCTGCGCAATTCCTCGCCCACGTCGACCGCGAAGCGCAGGCGCGTGCCCATGCGGATGCGCATCACCGCCAGGTAGTCGCTAACAAGATCCATTTCTCGCCCCAGGGTCGAGGACACCGAGCGCATATCCGGCAGCGCGTTCTGCAGGTAGCCAACCAGGTGGTCCAGCATGTCCTGCGCGGCCTGCTGGTTGGTGCGGATCAGGTACTTCAGATTGGCCAGCGTATTGAACAGGAAGTGCGGCTCGACCTGGGCCTGCAAGGCCGAGAGGCGCGCCTGCAGCGAGGTGCGTTCCAGCTCGCGTTCACGCCGGGCCGCATCCAGCGCGTTTGCGTGGCGCGTAAGGTGTTGGCTCAGTTGGGCGCACACCATCTCGGCCGCCCTCAGTGACTCGCCCCGCTGGATCGCGAACCAGGCCAGGCCCGGGCGGCAGCGCAGCTCGATGTGGCAGCTGGGACCCAACTCGGACGATACCCTCACCTCGACATGGCGCCCCAGCGCCAACGGGCGCCAGCGGCCCAGCACGATCCGGCCCTTGAAAGGGTCGTGGAAGAACGCCGGCGGGCCGGCGTAGCCGAGCGCCGTGCCGAGCGCCAGTCCCGACAAGGATTCGGTGCACAGGTCAAAAGTGGTATAGGGATTGAACGGCGCATCGATGCGGCGCGTCACCGAGGAAGCCATCCCCTCGGCACACAGCGCCTTGCCCTCCTCGCCCAGCCGGGCAAGAAAGCTGCGGGCGATCCCGCTCGACGTCAGCGCGAGCCAGGCCATCAACGCCAGCACGACGCCGCCGACCATGTAAGGATTCAGCTTGCGGGGCTCGAATTCGCCCGGCGCAGCCGTGCCCAAGTTCAGCCAGAGCGGCAGCAGCGCGATCGCCAGCGACAGGAACAGCAGCGAACCGGCGTTGAAGCGCAGCGCCGACTGCAGCAGGTAGCGGCGCACCAAGCGGCGGTCGTGCTCGACTTCCGGCACGGGAGGAGCGTTGAATGGCAGAAATGCGGGAGAACTCATTAAATTCCTCGTGTTGAACTTGCCCCGCCATTCTAGCGGTTCGGGTACGCGTGTTTTCGCCCATGCGACGAATGCCCGCAAATCGGGCACGAAACCGGCGCCGGCGCGATGAACGCCGCCGACCGAAGCGCTGCGTCAAGCCACGCACAGGTCCGGCGCCGTACCAGGTACCGCCGCTCCAGCCCGCCCCAAGTGTTGGTCAGCCCTAGTCCACGTTGCGTTGATCGAAGACTCGCCGCGCTTCCTCAACCTCGGATAACTTTGTCAACGTCCAGTCGTGCATAACCTTAAACGGTTGCAGCAAAGTGCGACCGAGCGGCGTAATCTCGTACTGCACCGCAATAGGTGACACTGGTATCACATGACGCGACAGCAGCCCGTTTCGCTCCAGCCTGCGCAGGCACTGGGTAAGCGCCTTTTGGGTCACGCCTTCCAGGCGACGCTTGATGGCGTTGAAGCGGACCGGACCGTCTTCAAGCGAGATCAGCACCAGCATCGACCACTTGTCGGAAATCTGATCAAACAGGGTACGGCTCGGGCAATCGGCGGAGAAGCAATCGATACGGTTTTTCATGGTGGTTTCCTTGGCTATACCTAGGCACTTCAAAGTGCCTAATTGACACTAAGTATAATTCATATACCATGCGATTTCCATCCACCATCGAGATCATTTCATGTCCTCTATCGACACCAATGTGCTGTTTCGTCCGCTCACCATCAAATCGCTTACGCTGAAAAACAGAATCGTCATGGCCCCGATGACGCGCACGTTTTCGCCAGGCGGCGTGCCGACGCCCGCCAACGCCGCCTACTACCAGCGCCGCGCGGCCGGCCAGGTGGGCCTGATCCTGTCGGAAGGCACCGTCGTCGACCGGCCCGCCTCCCGCAACGATCCCAACATCCCCTTCTTCCACGGCGAGGCGGCGCTGGCCGGCTGGAAGGGCGTGATCGATGCCGTGCACGGCGCCGGCGGGCGCATGGGGCCGCAACTGTGGCACACCGGTGCCGCCCGGTACAGCGAATGGGAGCCCGAGGCGCCGGTCGAAAGTCCGTCCGGGCTCGACGCGCCCGGCGCAGCGCGCGGCGTCGCCATGAGCGACAGCGCCATCGCCGACACGATCGCCGCCTTCGCCAAGGCGGCCACCGACGCTAAGCGGCTGGGATTCGACACCGTGGAAATCCACGGCGCGCACGGTTACCTGATCGATCAATTCTTCTGGTCCGGCACCAACCTGCGCACCGACCAGTACGGCGGCGCGACCCTCCGGCAGCGCTCGCGTTTCGCCAGGGAGATCGTGGCGGCGGTGCGCAAGGCGGTGGGCCCCGACTTCCCGATCATCCTGCGCGTCAGCCAGTGGAAGCAGCAAGACCTCAGCGTGCGGCTGGCCGAGACGCCGGCGGCCATGACGGACTGGCTGCTTCCGCTGGTCGAGGCCGGCGTGGACGTGCTGCATTGCTCGCAGCGCCGTTTCTGGGAACCGGAGTTTCCCGAGATCGACGGCGAGAACGGTCTCAATTGCGCCGGCTGGGCCAAGAAACTGACCGGCGCGACCACCATCAGCGTGGGATCGGTGGGGCTCGACGGCGATGTTCTGAACGCGTTTTCCGGCAAGGGCTCCGGCATCATGAGCCTGGACCGGCTGATCGAACGCATGGCTCGCGATGAGTTTGATCTGATCGCTGTGGGTCGAGCCTTGATCAGTGATCCCAACTGGACTGCGAAGATCCAGGGTAACAATTACGAAAGCCTGAAGGGATTTGACGCCGCCTCACTGGCCGAGCTCGTTTAAGTCTCCTCAAGGGCGGAGCCGGAATACCGCCTCCGCCCTCAGATGACCAGCCTACTTGGGCGATGAGCGCGTCGGCTTCGAGGTACTGAAAAGACTGAGTTATCAACACAAGGTCGTCCCCGCTCCGAAAGGGAAAAGCCATTGCCTCGGTCTGACGGCGTCCCGCCTTCCACATCGTGGTTCAAGCCGTCTTGGCTTTCTGGGCCGCCGCGAAGACGTCACGTGCGGACGTTGTGCCCGCTAAGTGCTCCGTACCCTCGACGCCGAGTTCCATCCATCCTGCATTGACGGCCTCGAACATTTCTTCAGCAGGTCCGGTGCGCCCCTTCGGAATGCCAAATTGCTCGAAAGCTTCCGCCCATCCCACACGCGGGACTGCAAAGGCTTTCACATCAAGATTCAGGACTTCCCCCAATTGCTCCGCCACTTCATCTGCGCTGACCATCGAACCGAGCTCGACGACGCGCTGCCCTGACCACACCGGCCCGGTCAAAAGGTTGGCGACCTCCGCGCCGATATCGTTCGTCGCAACCATGGTCGATTTTCGGTTTGTCGGATTGTAGTAGACCGGTAGCGTTCCGCCTTGGGCGACCTGCAAACCGTAGAGGAAATTCTCATAGAATCCACCGGCGCGTACAAATGCGATTGGTGAAGTCAGGTCGCGAAAACCTTGCTCCAGAAGCGCCAAGGCCGTGATCATCCCAAGTCCACTGATCCTGTTCGCACCCATCGACGAAAGCGCTACCACCCTTGGCGGCGCGGCCTTAGTGAGCGCCTCGACATAGCTCGCAATCACGCCCTTGGCCTCGTTGTAATCGGGCGAGGGAGCCCAGACCGCCGGCAACATGACAAACGCGCCTTCGACGCCTTTGAGCGCCTGCTCGGTGGCTGCCGAATCATTCCAATTACCCTCAACCAGTTCCACGCCCCGGCTCGCCCAGCCTGATGCTTTCTCGCGATCGCGGACCAGTGCGCGTACTTCTTTTCCTTGCGCCAACAGATGTTCCGCTGTTGCGCCGCCTACTTTTCCCGTGATTCCCATTACTAAAAACATGCGCTTCTCCTGATATTGAAGAGGCAGAGCACTGCCCCGGTTGCTAAAAAAAATGCGTTTTCTTCTGAAGGACAAAACATCGTCCCTGTTGATTCAACCTCGGAGCGGCAGAATGGCCCGGATACGGGGATCGCGCGCGTAGAGGCCACCCCATGCCATCGCGCCCAGAAGTAGGGAAATGATTTCCGGCGGTGACCCCAACTCGCCAATGCGGACGTGGGCGCAGATAGCACCGCCCAAAAAGCCAGTCAATAGGATTGAGCCGAGGACGGCGGTGGCCGGGATGGCGTAAAGGATGGCGCAAGCAAGTATGATCGGACCCACGACGTGGGTTGAGTTCATCGCGAACCCGGTTTCCTGCAACATACTCGCGATCTGCGCCGGCGCGAAAAGCTGGATAGTGGCGTCTGCCAACAGAGCGATAACGACAACCGCGCTCATTATCCGGCCGGCCCAACGGGCGCGATGCAAAGTCAAGGTTTCAGGCGCCCGATGTAGGTTCATAGTTTCAGCCATTTGTCATTTCTCCGATGGGGAATCTCAATATTCGGAGCATACTGTGTCCCTCAGGCGTGATAAACGCCCATGAAATGAACTCACTGTTCTCTTTATACTGATCAATGCCCTACCGAGGCACGAAATGCAAAATCTCGAACCCATCCTCATTTTCATAACGGTAGCGGAAATGGGGAGCTTCACCCACGCAGCCGATAGTCTGGGCATTCAAAAGGGACGAGCCTCAACGGCGGTCCGAAAGCTGGAGGAAGATATCGGTGTCAGGCTTCTGCACCGGACGACGCGTAGCGTGCAGTTGACAGAAGACGGACGGGTATTTCATGCACGTGCACGCGATCTGCTTGCTGAAGTCGATGATCTGCACTCAATGTTCGCAAGCGATCGAGTTGCGCTTCGCGGGCGCTTACGCGTTGATCTGCCGAGTGAACTGGCGCGCACTACTATCGTGCCGGCCTTGCCGACCTTCATGGAGGCCTATCCCGAGTTGGAGCTGGAGGTATCGAGCACGGATCGCCAAGTTGATCTGGTTCAAGAGGGGTTTGACTGTGTATTGCGACTTGGTCCTATCGGGGACGAGACACTGATTGCCCGCCCGCTGGGCAAGTTACGCATGGTCAACGCCGCCAGTCCTGCCTACCTGGCGCGCCACGGCGTTCCTCGATCACTAGAAGATCTGCAGCTCCAGGAGCATCGGGCAATCCATTTCGCGAGGACGCTCGGCGCTAAACCTTATGGGTGGGAGTACCCGCACGGCGACGGCTACGCAAGGCTTCAGTTGCGGGGTACGCTGCACGTCAACAGCGTGCAGTCCTACGAAGCAGCCGGCATCGCCGGCCTTGGCCTGATTCAGGCACCACTGTTGGCGATCGGCCGGTACTTCGAGAGTGGATCATTGATAGAGCTTCTACCAGATTTTCAGCACAAGCCGCTCGACGTCTCCCTGGTCGTAGCGCATCGGCGCAACTTGTCGCGCCGAGTCCGCGCATTCATGAAATGGATCGAAAACGTGCTCGCACCCTATCTGGAATAGCGAAACGAACCGCTCGCCCTTGCGTCATCTGCGGCAAGGGACGTCCCGCCACCACCAAGCATACGAAAAGGCAGCAAGACTAGCCGCATCAACCAGTATGTCGTCACTTTGGCGTCCATGGCCAACGCATGCGGTTGCACGGACGTTTCCCCACAACCTCGGGCGCAAACGGTCCAAGAAGCCTCCGCTCGCCATCCACCGCCGCCGCAAACGCAAAAAGGGCAGCCTCATCGGCTGCCCTTCTACATATTGGAGCGGGAGAAGAGTCTCGAACTCTCGACCTCAACCTTGGCAAGGTTGCGCTCTACCAACTGAGCTACTCCCGCGTGGAGTTCAAATTGTCTGGAGGCGAGGATCGGAGTCGAACCGACCTAGACGGCTTTGCAGGCCGTATTCGACCTATATAAATCAATGACTTAGGGCTATACCACAATTTTTGCCACACCAGTCCGGCACTTTAAACAGTTTTGATCGCCATTAAGACTCAGCGATAAATTCGATTTCGAATGCAAAAGCAAGTAACGGATGGTCGGGAAGTTGAAATAACCGCACTCTGGATGGCATTGAAATCTCCGGAGTCAGAAAAATGCCTATGCACAAAGTCATTGAACCAGCTATTCATTATTGGGGCACGCCGGTCGTATTGATCAGCACTTTGAATCAGGATAATTCGCCCAACCTGGCGCCGATGTCATCGGCGTGGTGGCTAGGCTGGAGTTGTATGCTGGGCCTCGATGCCAGCTCGAAGACCGTCGAAAATTTAAAGCGCAGCGGCGAATGCGTTCTTAATCTTGCTGCGGTCGAGAACGTCGGCGCAGTCGACCGGCTGGCAATGTTGACTGGCAGCGTATCGATTCCACTCCACAAGAAACTGTTGGGTTACCGCCATGTCGCCGATAAATTCGGTGCTGCCGGATTGACGCCCAAAGCTTCGCAGCGTGTCGCGCCGCCCCGTGCCAATGAATGCCCGGTTCACTTGGAAGCGGTGGTCGAAAATATCCAGCCGTTTGCCAAAAATGATCCACGCATGACTGTTCCAGCCTGCATGATCGAACTAAGGATCGTACAAGTCCACGCTGACTCTCGCATTCTCGCCGGCCCTGATTCCGACAAGATCGATCCTGACAAGTGGCACCCGCTAATGATGAGCTTTCGCCAGTTCTATGGCATTGACGAGCAGGTGCATCCTTCGCGACTTGGCAAGGGGCCGGAGGAGGCTTATGCCCCTTGGAAGATGTCAGGCTTGAAGGGTGTGGCAGGAAAAGTGTTAAGTAAATGGGCGAAACACAAATATGGAGGAACCTGATTATATTCGACTGGCAGAAGGCCCCAGGATCTTTCTTTTTGAACAGGGTTTTGCCCGCTGTCCAACTTTCGGGATTCAGTTCAACATCAGCTGCCCTTCTACAATAATGGAGCGGGAGAAGAGTCACTACCCTGCTACGTATGTGGCCAGTTCGTCTGGGGTTCCCATAGGAAAAGCCTCTCTCAAATAACTGAGGAAGGCGGAGACACGAGCGCTCAACAGCCGCCGTGACCGATATAGAGCCCATAGCGCGGTATCGGGGCCGTCGATATGGCCCCAGGATACCAATGCGCGCAGCCTCGCTTTTATTGCTACCTCGGTCTGCGCGGCTGGCTTAATATCACGGGCAATAACGGCGACACCACCTCTACGGATCTCGCTGAATTCGGACTGTTCGCTGCCAAGCCTCAGTAAGCTCAAGCCGGCTTGCTTCGCCGGCCGAAAGAAAAATGACTCCCAGCATTGGTGATTTTGAAAATTGCGGCGCACACGAGGAACGCGCAGAATGCAGCTCGTCCGTTGGAAACCATGGCGCGGCCGGCTCGAACCGGTCGTGCTTCACATTGCGAGATGCAAATGCGTACTCTGACAAAATCTCCGGCGATCAAGACCAGGGGACTTCGTTCGGCCCGCCCCCTGGCCATGGTCCTGCTGCCGGCACCTCCCGTGACCGGTGAAATTTGCAAATAACCGCCATGAAAAAAATATTTAAGCTCATTTTCGCCTGTCTGCTCTTGCCAGTTTCCGACGCTGCTTTGTCGCAAGCTCAAAATCCATTAATTTTTGCCGATGTGCCGGACATGGCCATGATCAGGGTCGGTGAAAATTATTATATGAGCAGTACGACCATGCACATGAACCCAGGTCTGCCCATTATGAAATCCGCGGATCTCGTCAATTGGAAAATTATCAATTATGCCTATGATATGCTGGCTGACACACCGGAGTTGAATTTAACAGATGGCAAAAATACATACAGCAAGGGTACCTGGGCCAGCAGTCTGCGCTTCCATCAAGGCATATACTACGTAAGCACTTTTTCTCAAACCACGGGCGAAACCTATATTTTTAAAACCAAAGATATAGAAAAAGGCAACTGGGAAAAAGCTTCTTTCAAACCGGCCTATCATGACTCTTCCCTGTTTTTTGATGATGATGGCAAGACCTATTTGATTCATAACGCACATACGCTCAAGATTGTGGAATTGAACGATGATCTGACCGGCGTCAGGCCAGGCGTTCCGGAGAAGATCTTCATCGAAAACGCCAGCGCGCCGGCAGGCGAGATAATGAGCCTTGGCGCTGAAGGATCTCAATTATTCAAGGTAAAAGGAAAATATTATTTATTCAATATTTGCGCGCCAACGGGCAAGGGGCGGACCGTGGTGATACATCGGGCCGATAGTATCAACGGCCCGTGGGAAGGAAGAGTTGCACTGCAGGATAGAGGAATTGCCCAAGGCGGACTGATCGACACCCCAGACGGGCGCTGGTTCGCCTATCTTTTCCGCGACTATGGTTCTGTTGGCCGCATTCCTTATCTGGTACCGGTCAAGTGGGAAGACGGCTGGCCCATCCTGGGAGAAAATGGGATGGCTCCGGACAAGCTGGACCTGCCGGCCAGTACAGGTCTGATTCCAAACTTGGTTGCCTCTGATGAATTCGATCGCAAGAACGGACAGGCAGCGTTGCCGCTGGTTTGGCAATGGAATCATAATCCGGATAACAAGCTTTGGTCAGTACACGAAAGAAAGGGATATCTCCGGCTAAAAACAGGCAGGATCGACACCTCCTTTGTGCAGGCAAGAAATACACTGACGCAACGCACCATAGGCCCGGCGAGCACAGGCTCCACCTTGTTGGATGTTTCCAAAATGAAGGAAGGCGATTTCGCGGGCTTAAGCGCCTTTCAAAAAAACTTTGGACAAGTTGGCGTCAAGGTCGAGAACGGCAAAAAATGGATAGTCATGGTCAATGCCGGCTCGGATCAACCTGTCGAAGTACAGCAAGTTCCTTTATCACAAAACCACGTATATTTGAAGATCGATTGTGATTTCACCGATACAAGAGACGTAGCCACCTTTGCATACAGCCTGGATGGAAAAGCATGGAGTCCGATTGGCGATACATTGAAAATGACCTACGCCATCCCGCATTTTATGGGATATCGTTTTGGCTTGTTCAACTACGCCACCAAAAATACTGGCGGTTATGTGGATTTCGACTGGTTCAGGATTAAATATAAGAACAAATGATAAGCCTCCGGATGGGATCAGGCTCAGTGCTCGGAACGAGCCGGCTCAGACTGAATGGTTGGGATGAGGCGGTTCAAACGAGTGATTCTGGAGGGAGGCGCTGTCGGCGGGCGGCTCCTGTTGCCGCTGCCGGGCGGCAAGGATCAGGAATGACTTCGGCGCGCAGCCAAATTCTTCCTTGAAAACAACAAAGTCTGGAGTCCCTTCCCCGTATGAACGTCATCAAACACAGCCTCGCCGTTCTCGGCATGATCGCGGCACCTGCTTTTTCCGCCAGCGAGGTCAGCGTCAGCATCGACGCCGGTAAGCCCGGCCCAGTCATCAATAAGAACGTGTACGGCCAGTTTGCCGAACATCTCGGCACCGGCGTCTACGGAGGTATGTATGTCGGCCCGAAGTCGAACATCTCCAACACCAGGGGCTGGCGCAATGACGTCGTCGGCGCGCTCAAGCAATTGCATGTGCCGCTGGTGCGCTGGCCGGGCGGCTGCTTCGCCGACACATACCATTGGCGCGATGGCATAGGCCCGCAGGACCAGCGTCCGAGCAACCGCAACGGGGACAACGTGGACGAGATCAACGCCGTCGGCACCCACGAATTCTTCGATCTGATCGACATGCTGGGCGCCGAGGCCTACGTCAACGGCAACGTCGGTACCGGCAGCGTGCAGGAGATGTCCGACTGGGTCGAGTACATGACTGCGGACGGCGGCTCTCCCCTGGCCAGGCTGCGCGCTCAGAATGGGCACGCAAAGCCGTTCAAAGTCGCCTACTTCGGCATCGGCAATGAGTTGTGGGGCTGCGGCGGCAACGTCAAGCCCGAGTACTACGCGAACCTGTACAGGATGCACGAGAACTTCCTGCGGGCGCCCGACCAGTCCAGGCCGAAAATGATCGCCAGCGGCGGCAGCGGCTTCGACACCTCGTGGACCGACGTCCTGAGCAAGGAACTGAAGGGTCACACGGTGGGCATCAGCGTCCACCAGTACACCATCCCGGGCGGCAGTTGGGAGGTCAAGGGCGAAGCCCTCGGCTTCAAGGAGGACGAGTGGATCTCGACCCTGGCCAATACCTTAAAAATGGATCAGCTGGTCAACGATCACGTGGCCGTGCTGGACAAGAACGATCCCGACAAGAAGATCGGGCTGATGGTCGACGAGTGGGGCACCTGGTACGACGAGAGAGGCGCCAGAAGCGCTCTGTACCAGCAGAACTCCCTGCGCGACGCGCTGGTGGCGGGGCTCAATTTCAACATCTTCCATGCGCATGCGGAGCGGGTCCCCCTGACCACCATCGCCCAGGTGGTCAACGTGCTGCAGGCGATGATCCTGACCGACAAGGAGAAGATGGTCCTGACCCCGACCTACTACGCGTTCCAGATGTATGTGCCGTTCCAGGACGCCAAGTCGTTGCCGCTGGCAATCAAGGACAACACCAGCTACACCCTGGGCGAGGTGACCATTCCCGGCGTGAGCGCTTCGGCGGCACGCGCCAAGGACGGCAAGGTGTACCTGGCGCTGGTCAACACCGATCCGTCGAAGGCGGTCGAAGTCGCCGTCAACGTCGCCGGCACGAAGGTAAAAGGTGCGGCCGGCAAGGTACTGACCTCCGACACGATAGATGCGCACAACACCTTCCAGAACCCGCAAACCATCAAGCCGGCGGCGTTCAGCGCGCGCGCCGCAGGCGGCAAGCTGTCGATCAAGGTGCCTGCCAAGGCCGTGATGGTAGTCTCGTTGGAGGAATAAACGCATGAAAAAAACAACCCGCTCCGCTGTCGTTCTGTTGTCCGTGCTGGCTTTGCCCGGGACGTCATTCGCGCTCAACCCGGTTATTCAAACGATGTATACCGCCGATCCGGCCCCTATGGCCCATAGCGGCACGCTCTACCTGTTTTCCAGCCACGACCAAGATGTCGGTGAAAAAGGCAACTTCAACATGAAGAACTGGGTGCTTGCCACGACGACGGACATGGTGAACTGGACCCAGCATGGCGCGATCGCCTCGCTCCGGGATTTCCCCTGGGCCGCCAAGGAAGTCTCCGGCTGGGACGGCTTTGACAACGGCGCCTGGGCTCCCCAGGCAATCGAGCGAGATGGAAAATGGTATCTCTATGCGCCGGTGCAGGGCCGCGGCATAGGCGTGCTGGTGGCCGATAATCCGCTGGGACCATACAACGATCCGCTCAAAAAACCGCTGATCCCCGGCCTGTACGACAGCATCGATCCAACCGTCTACATCGACGACCAGGGCCAGGCCTATCTCGCCTGGGGCAACCCCAATCTGTGGTCGGTCAAGCTGAACAAGGACATGATTTCCTACGACACCAGCGTCGGGGAGAATGGCATCATTCGCCATCCGATGACCGTCAAGGCCTTGGGCGAGCGCATCCCTCCGGACCAACAAGGCGTGACGCCGCCGAAGCCCGCGCTGCGCGGCACATCGTACGAAGAGGGTCCCTGGCTCTATAAGCGCAAGAATCTCCATTACCTGTTTTTTGCCGCCGGCCCCATCCCTGAGCATCTCGCCTACTCCACCGGCCCCACAGCCGAAGGCCCGTGGACCTACGGCGGCGTCGTCATGGCCCCGCAAAGCGCCTTCACCAACCACCCGGGCGTGGTCGATTTCAAGGGCAAGACCTACCTCTTCTACCACAACGCCAACCTTCCGGGTGGCGACGGCTTCAAACGTTCAGTGTCCGTCGATGAGCTGAAGTTCAATCCGGATGGCTCGATCCCGACGGTGCAGCCGACCAAGGAAGGGCCGGCGCCGGTCGCTACCCTCGATCCCTACAAGCGCGTGGAAGCGGAGACCGTCGCCTGGTCTTCCGGCGTCAAAATCGAGCCCTGCAGCGCCGGCGGCCAGAATGTGCGCGACATCCACGACGGGGCCTACATCGAGGTGCGCAATGTCGATTTCGGCGCGATCGGCGCGCGCGCCTTCATGGCCAGCCTCTCGAGCACGGCCAAGCTGAAGCAGGCGACCGGGGCGAAGATCGAGATTCGTTTGGGCAAACTCGACGGCCCATTGATCGGCACGCTCCAGGTTTCGGGAACCGCCGGCCAATGGAAGCCGCAGTCTACCCGGATCTCCGGCGCTTCCGGCGTCCAGGATCTCTTCTTCGTGTTCCGCGGCGCGGCCGGCGAAGAACTGTTCAAGTTCGATTTCTGGCAATTCTCCCAGAACACCGACCCGTCTCAGCCGATTGCGACGGCAACCGACAGTCCCTACAAGGGTCGCGACGCGCTTGATGATCGCGGTATCGCCCAGGGCGGTCTCATCGATACCCCGGAAGGCAAATGGTATGCCTATCTTGTGAAGGACAACGGCGCATCACCAGCGCAAGTTCTGCACTTTGGCTATGCAGGGTAATCACGCCATCAGTTTACCCGCGCCCCAGCTTGGCCGCCGCAGAGCCGGATTTGTAACAAAGCCCCCCGGAAGTGGGATCACGGGGTAGCGCCAACCAGCTGCAACAATGGAAACGGGCACAGCTTGACCTCGCTGAAAATGATTCGGCGTTTTGGAGAAATTGGCAATTGCGAATAGCGCGGCCGTGCGCCCACAATGGCCCAGCGCACGCAGATGCCAACGCTGCGGGTTCAAAGGATTCCGCCGACAACGACCGCAAAGCACGTGGTCACGATAAGACTATTTATACATCTTTTTTCTGGAGGCAACCAGCATGAGAGTATTCAGTAACAGAATTGCCTTACTTATCATTGGCACTGCGGCGCTCATGGCAGCTTGCGGCGGCGGGTCTGACAGCAAACCTGGCACGGTCACCATGGCTACCATGAGCAAATCCAACGGGCTGGTGCCGCAGCAATCCAGTTGGACCAGCGTCAAGTGGGGCGGCGGCGGCTATGTCGACGGCCTGATCTATCATCCAACGTCGCCGAACGTCTTGTACGCCAGGACGGACGTCGGCGGCGCCTACCGCTGGAACCAGGCCACGTCGCAATGGGTGCCGATCACCGACGGCCTGGGTTTCGGGGGGGGGCCAGAAGGAGCCTTCCACTCGATCGAAAGCATCGCCCTCGATCCAACCAACGACCAGCTGGTCTACATGGTCGCGGGCGATAATAAGAAGAACGCTCGGCTGTACACTTCCAGCGACCGCGGCGACAGCTGGACGTGGGTCACCCTGCCGTTTATCGCCGGCGCCGATGCCGGCCGGGCGATCGGCGAGCGCCTCAGACTCGATCCGACCAATCCGTCGACGATGTTCTACGGTTCGCGCATGGCCGGCCTGTGGAAGAGCGCGGACTCCGGCCACACCTGGGCGCAGGTCACGGGCCTGTCTTCCTACACGACGACCAACGGCATGGTCGGCGTCGAGCAGATCATCTTCGACAATGGGAACGTGGGCGGCGGCCAGACGACATGGAACATGTGGGCCGCGATCGCGCCCGACTACGCCACTGCGGCGGGCCTGACCTCGACCTTCTACAGGTCCAGCAACGGCGGTTGGTCATGGACGCCGGTCGCGGTGCCGGACGCTGTCGCTGGGTATTACATCCCGCACTACGCGCGCGCAGCCGACGGCAATTACTACGTGGTGTTCAACAAGAACGCGGGCCCGGGCGGCGACGGCCCCGGCTACCTCTACAAGTATACCGGTATCAATGGCGGCGTCTGGACCCTGCTTAGTACCACCACCACGGGCGGCTACGGCGGCGTGTCGGTCTACGGCAGCGGCCCGACCACCCGCATCGCGCTGGCTGTGACCGCTACCTGGGGCGATTTCGTCGGCCAGAAGATCACCCAGTTGTCCGACGACGCTGGCAGCACCTGGCGCGAAATCGAGTCCCAAATGCCCCATGCGGCGAACAGCGCCGGGTACTGGGGCTGGAATGATGACATCGAGATCGATCCGAACAACCGCGACCACATCATGCACCTTGACGGCCCCGGCATCTGGGAGACCATGAATGCCTCGTCGGCGACACCGAGCTGGAACGTGAAGTTGAACAACATCGAGGAGACTGCCACGCTGGCGATCATCACCCCGCCAGCCGGTGCGACGTACAAGTTCATCAGCAGCGCGGGCGACATCGGCCCCTGGGTCCAGACAGACCTCGCGACGACGCCGACCAAAGGCCCCAACACCGGCTGGAGCAATGGCAATTCCGCCGACATGAGCTGGTCGGATCCGCAATATATTGCCCTCACCGGCGTCACGCACTGGAATCACACAGGATTCGGGTACTGGTCGGGCGACGGCGGCGCCACGTGGGCGAACTTCGCCACCCTGCCTCCCGGCGCCGCGGCCAATACGCACGAATCGTCGAATATCGCTGTCACCGCACGCAATAATGCGATCTGGGCGCCGCCCGATACCGTGCCGTCCTACACCACCAACAATGGCGCCAGCTGGACGGCGACGAATCTCCCCGCGCTGCCGGAGACTCCCGGCTTCCCGCGCGCATACCGGCTCGCGGCGGATCGCAAGAATCCGAACAAGGTCTATGCCTACGATTCGGGCGGTGCGGCATATGCCAATCCGGGCGGCAGGGTCTACGTCTCGACCGATGGCGGCCACAATTACACGCTGAGCCAGGGCTCGGTGTCGGCAAATATGCACGCCGATGCGTATTTCGTGACCGCGATGGTGGTCAACCCGAACGTCGAGGGGGACATCTGGGTGTCTGACGGCTATACCGTGTACCACTCGGTCGACTCGGGCGCCACCTGGACCAAGATCAACAATTTCGCGTCTCTTTACACCGGCACCAACTGGTGGCCCGACACGCAGGGTGCCAATGCCTTGACTCTGGGCAAGGCAGCCCCTGGCGCGCCGTACTCCGCCGCGGTCTACGTGTCGGGCGTAATCAATGGCCAGTGGGGCGTGTGGGTGTCCAATGATGCGGGCAGCACCTGGACCCGCTTTAACGACGATGTCCACCAGTTCGGCGGCGTAAGCAGGTTGGCCGGTGACTGGAACACCTACGGCCGGATCTACGCCGCCGGCGGGGGGCGCGGCGTGCTGTATTCCAACTAAGACTGCCTGATGGCGGGTGGACAAGGCTGTGCAGGAAGATCTCGCGTTCATGCGACAAATGCTTGGCCACCAAGGTCGGCAAGTCGATGCCGAGGTTGACGTAGGTGCCTTCGGGCACATCCTTGGCCACGCGGGCGGCCATCTGGACACGGATCAGACGTTTCGTCAGCGACTTCGGCCATGGCGGCGTCCGTGTGACAAATTGTGCTACTCGGCAACTCACATTTTATCAATCGCTTGCGGAATTTCCTGCCCTTCCTAATGTTAAATTTCTTTGTTTCAACTCGAAGGAGCGCATATTGTTTAAGGTAAAGATACACTGGGCCGGCCTCTTCGTCGCTGCATGTTGTTACGCCAGCCTTCCGGTGCTTGCCGACAATCCCATCGTCCAGACTAGCTTCACCGCCGATCCGGCACCGATGGTCCTTGGCGATACCGTGTACCTTTACGCCGGGCACGACGAGGACGACGCGAACGACTTCAACATGCGCGACTGGAGGCTGTATTCCTCGAAGGATATGGTGAACTGGACCGACCATGGCGTGGTCGCCAGCCTGTCAACCTTTCCGTGGGCGCGCCAGGATAACGGCGCCTGGGCCGCCCAGGTCGTCGAACGAAATGGGAAGTTCTATCTTTATGCGCCGGTGACCGACAACGCCTCCAACCAGAGCGCGATCGGGGTGGCCGTTGCGGATAGCCCGATGGGGCCATTCAAGGACGTCTTGGGACGCCCCCTGGTTGCCGGCCCCGGCTTCTTCGATCCCACCGTTCTGATCGACGATGACGGCCAGGCCTATCTTTACTGGGGCAATCCGGATCTCTGGCACGTCAAGCTGAACAGGGACATGCTGTCCTACTCGGGCGACGTCATCAAGAGCGCCAGGCCCGAGAAGTACCAGGAAGGCCCATGGGCCTACAAGCGCAATGGCCGCTACTATATGGCCTATGCCTCGACCTGCTGCTCGGAAGGCATCGGCTATGCCATGAGCGCCACGCCCGTCGGTCCCTGGCAATACAAGGGGCAGATCATGGACCCGAGCAGCCTATCGACCGGCAACCATCCAGGGATCATCGACTTCCGGGGTAAAAGCTATGTCTTTGGATTCAACTATCGCTTGAATTTTGCCGAAACACCGCTGCACCGCGAACGGCGCTCCATCACCGTGGCGGAGATCGAATTCCGCGCCGACGGCACGATCCCGACCCTGCCTTTCTGGAACACGACCGGGGTCAAGCAGGTTCAGCCGCTTGATCCATATGGCCGTGTCGAGGCCGAAACGATCGCTTGGACCTCGAGGATCCCGCGCGACCGCGACCGCCCGTTCGACTGGGCGACGGGGATCAAGACCGATCGCGACGACCAGACTGGGATGTATGTCTATCCGGCCGCGTCCGCGTCCTTCGTGAAAGTGGCCGGTGTCGATTTTGGAAAACGGCCGCCGAAGTCATTCAAGGCACGCGTCGCCAGCGCCGGCACGGGCGGGCGGATCGATGTGCGTGCGGGATCGCCAGGCGGGCCCCTGATCGCCACCATCGAGGTAGCGCAGACCGGCGGAGCAGGCGTCTGGCAGACGCAATCGGTGAAGGCCTCCGCCATCACCGGGCAGCACGACCTGTATTTCGTCTTCAATTCCGGCGGGCGCAACGTCCAGTTCAATGTCGACTATTGGAGCTTCGAGCAATGACGTATCGAAACTCGCTGGTACGCGCCCCCCGACAACAACCTGGAGACAATACGATGACAGTCAAAATCATTCGAGGTGGAGTATTCTCCTGCCTCCTGGCATGCTACCTGCCGGCAATCGGCAGCGAGGCATATGTGCCGCCGCTGCAGCCAGGCCCGTTCAACGCCGATGCCGCGTCGCTGCAACGTTTTCGTACACCGGACTGGTTCCGTGACGCCAAATTCGGCATCTGGTCCCACTGGGGGCCGCAAGCAGTGCCGCGCCAAGGCGACTGGTATGCGCGCAACATGTATGACGAAACGACATCGCAATATCGGCATCACCTGAGTAAATACGGCCATCCGTCCAAATCTGGTTATAAGGACATTATTCCGTTGTGGAAGGCCGAACGTTTCGATCCCGATGCGCTGATGGCGCTCTACGTAAAAGCCGGCGCGAAGTATTTCGTCAGCATGGGTGTACACCACGATAATTTCGATTTATGGAATTCCCGCTACCAAAGCTGGAACGCGGTCAACATGGGGCCTCGGCGCGACATCGTCGGGGCTTGGCAGCAGGCAGCGAAAAAGGCCGGCTTGCCGTTCGGCGTTTCCGAACATCTTGGCTATAGCTACGGCTGGTTTGCTACGAGCCACGGCGCCGACAAGACCGGGCCGATGGCTGGCGTGCCGTATGACGGCAACGATTCCGCGTATGAGGAACTCTACCATCCCAAACACAACGAGGCCATGTATACGACGCCGAACTTGTACGCGACCAATCCCGGCTGGCATGAGCAATGGTTCAAGCGCATCAGCGACTTGATCGACAATTATCATCCTGACTTGCTGTATTCCGATGGCGGCATACCGTTCGGCGTGGTGGGGCGCACGCTGGTGGCCAACTTCTACAACGGCAACATGGCCGCGCACGGGGGCAAGTTGACGGCGGTCTATACCCACAAGAACTTGGACAAATCCGGCGAATTCATCGCCGAGGCGGGTGTGCAGGATGTCGAACGCGGCGCCTTAAAAGGCATCAGTCCCCTGCCCTGGCAAACCGACACGTCCATCGGCGACTGGTTCTACAACGAAAACTCCGGCTACAAGTCGACCACGGAGATCATCCATACGCTGGCTGACGTCGTCAGCAAGAACGGTAACCTGCTGCTCAATGTGGTGCAGTACGCCGACGGCAGCCTGCCGCCCGAGCCTCGCAGGTTTCTGCAGGAGATGGCGGTCTGGATGGACGTGAACGGCGAAGCGATCTATGGCACCCGGCCATGGAAAGTATTTGGAGAGGGCCCGACGCAGCCGGCCGGCGGCCACTTTTCGGAAGGCGCGGCCTACACGCCGCAGGATATCCGCTTCACCGCCAAGGGCAACGTGGTCTACGCCATCACGCTCGGCGTGCCGGCCACACAGGTGAAAATCGCGTCGCTGGGCAAACAGGCAAGCTACGCCGGTGGTGCCATCCGCAGCGTGCATTTGCTGGGCAACAACGAGGAGTTGAAATGGACGCAGCGCGACGACGCACTGGTGGTTGTGCTGCCGGCAAGCCTTCCCACGGCGCACTCGTCCGCCTTGAAGATCGAGTTGGCGACCGTTCAAGAATCTGAGCGCTAACCGAGTTGAAATCCGAACTCAGCATGAAGTTGCGGATAGGCGACTTAAGCGCAGGAGTTGGCGCTCATTCCTTGGGCTGGATCGGCGCCAGCGTGCCGGCCGGCGGCCGCCCGATCAGGCTGCGCGGCACGTAGCTGTAATCGGCCGCGCCGGTTTTTTTCCACGCAAGCATCAATGCGAGATCCGGGCCTGGACCCTGGAAGTAGCGCACGCGGAAATTGTGCAAGCCCTTTTCCAGCTTTTGCCTGGTCGCCACGGGTGTTGGGGCGTGGATGCGATCGTTGTCGATCACGTTTTCATCGTCGATGCTGAGAATGGCACCATCGTCGGCCAACAGCATCAGTTCCCACGTGGCGGTTTCCGGAATATTGACGGTGAAGCGAATATCCAGCCCGAACCATTCGACCATCGAGCCCAAGCCGGGAAAGCCTTCGCGGAAGGAGCGCGGCGTGATATCGAGTTGGGTCAGGCAAACGCGCTTGATCGGCTTGCGCCGGCGCATGTCGGTCACCGATTGGGTGTCCCTGCTGAGGCGATATACGTCGGCGACCATATTCCGATCCGACGATTCGGCACATTCTTCGAACAGCTTGGGGGGCGCGCTGGCCACGACCTCCTTCGGGGGTGAGACCGGGACCGGGATCGGAACCGGAACCGGGGGCGGAGGCGCAGCCGGGGCTGGCGCCGACGCTGGCGTCCGGGCGGCGTCGGGCACCACGTCGAGTGCTGGCATCGGGGGCAGCGCAAGCGGGGGCGGCGGAGCGATGACGGGAGGGGCGAGATCGGCGGACGGAGGTTCGGAAATCTTTTTTTCCGGTACTTTCTCCTGGAACAGAGCCACATCGACGTTGCGCGGTGGTGGCACGGGACGATGCGCCCGCGACAGCAGAACGACGGTCAGCAAGGCCAGATGGATCAGCAACACGCCGCCCAGCGCATAGCGCCGGTTCGGGCGCCGCCGCGACGGCTGCCCTTCAGTTGCGAGCGGGGGCAAACTGGATTCCGGTGTCGAACGCATACGTTTCCAAATACAATATCAATTAATCAAAGTTTGCCGCCCTTGCGGCTCGCGTTGCCGGGCGGTCTTGCGCGCGGTGACCACGCGGGTGCCGGCTGGATCAGCGGCAGAGTGCGCTTACTGGATTCCCCCCCTTGGCCGTGATCACACCCAGGCGGTACGGAATCTTGATGTAGTCGTCCACATGCACTGCAGGGTCATTCCCCTGGAACAGGTATTCAAGCGGCCGACAAGGATCGATGGTCATCGTTTGATCGGGGTTGTACCGCACCATTTCACCGTGGGAAATCCCTTCCGACCAAATCTGTTCGACATTATCGCGAGTCGCGAACCCGTTCATTGGCGCGGAAGAGAATGGCTCCCATTTTCCGTCCAGGCCATCGCTCTTCCAAATCCGGAAGTAGCGTCCTTTAGGCGAAATTGCCTCCACCAGCGTAATGTAAGTATTCGTGTTGGCGATCTTGTAGGTACTGCTCGCCTCGAACACGTCTTCCTTTTTTTCGGTCATGACAGCGACCGTATTATGGAAGCCGTTCGGGAACTGGCCCAAATCGGTTTCGGACCGAAGCATACGTCCGTTATCGTCGGTATTGAACAGATAGCATTTTTTATCATCGCAGATCACGCAAAAATCCAGCCAGCCAGTGCCTTGCGGAGCCTTGACGATGTCGGGCACGACTGGAAAGAACGGCTTCGGCGCGCTCCAGGACGCCGGATCGCTGATATCTTTCGAGGTTGAGTACAGCGGATCGCCACCTTGATATACGAGATACCAGGTTTTCTGCGCAGCGAAATAAAATACTTGCGGCGCTGCGCGATAACCTGGCCCCATGGGGGACTTGTCAAGCGGGACTATTTTCGCGGCCGACGCGGCCGACCACTTGTCAAAGCTGGTGTACCCAAGCCCCCAGCCAGCAGATCCAGCCAATGTCATAAATACGTGATATTTGCCGTTCGTGTAAACAATCGAAGGATCCTTCACGCCGTAGATTGTCTGATTCGGAATTGGTTGAGGCGCAATAAGCGGCGGGCTCGAAGTCCAGTTAAACGCCAGCTTGGCAGGCGGCGCCGCAGGCGCGGTAGCGCTGTCGGCAATTGCGTTGTTCCCACCACAACCACATACTGCCAAGGCAGCCCACAGGACTCCCCCCATGCTGCATTTTTTTAGTTTCATTAATAGCTTCCTCTTTTGGGCGCATCAAAAATTAATCAGTTCCTGTAGAGCAGACCGCGGCCGGTGCCGGAGACGTAGATCCGTCCATAGGTGTTCCAGTCGGCCGCAATCGCGCCGATGCCGCCGAACTGGTGCGCGTCGTCGTTGACGCGGTTCCAGGTGGCGCCGCCATCGTCGGAACAGTACACGCCCCACACGCCGTTGATCACGCCCACGACGTAGACCGCGGCCGGGTACGAGGCGCCGGCGTTCGCTTTGCCCAGCGCGATGACGCTGGCTCCCTGCACTTGGGCCCATGGGTTGCCGATGAAGATAGACGCGAAGTTGCTGAGCTTGGCCCAGGTCGCGCCCGAATCGCTCGAGCGGTACACGGTGTTGCCGTCTGCCAGCCAGAGCTCGCCTTCGACGTTGGGGTTGACCGCCAGCGAGGTGTTCGTGAAATAGTTGGGGGTCAGCCCCGCGCTCGCCGAGCCCTGGCTTAACGTGAACGTGTGGCCGCCATCCGTCGAGACGTAGACCTTGCCCGGCGTTCCCCACCAATGGGCGCCGGAATCGTAGGCATAGACCTTGTTCGGGTTCTTGCGATCTGCAGCCAGGTGGTAGGCACGGGGGAAGATACTGTTGATCGCCGGCAGATTGGTCGGGACCCAGGTCGCGCCGTTGTCCGTGGTGTAGGACGGCACCGAGTAGCCGGGCGCCCAGACCACCTTGTCGCGCGCGGTGACCGCGATGCTCGCTTCCTGGCCCGTGTTGGTCGCGACGCCTGGCGGGTAGCTGGCAAACTTCGCCCAGGTCTTGCCGCCGTCGCCGGACCAGACGCCGTAGGCGGTATTGTTGCCGAGGACGACGCCGATGGTGGCCATGTATTGCGGGTCGGACCACGCCATGTCGGCGGCAAAGCCGTTGCTCCAACTGGTGCCCGGCGTCAAGGTCGGCTTCGTCGCGAGGTTGGTGTGCACCCAGGTGCCAACGTCGCCCGAACTGTTGATCACGGCGTACGCGGCGCCGGCCGGCGGCGTGGCGAGGCTCAGGACGGCAGTCTCCTCGATGCCGTCGTTCAATTCGCTCCAGCTCGGCGTGGGCGAGGAAGCGGTGCGCGTTTCCCAGACCCCGCCGCCGTGGCCGTACAGGATGTGATCCCGGTTGGCAGGATCGATCTCGACGTCGTCGGGCCATCCCCAGAAGGGCGCGTCGGCCGGCGTATGCGGCATGGTGGCCGCGATCTCGCGCCAGTTCCGGCCGGCGTCGTCCGACAGCCGGATGATTTGCTGGCCGCTGTAGTTGCCCCAGGTGTTGGTCACACCCAGCGCAATCCGCGTGGTCGAGCCGGTGCCGGAGACGGACACGCCGCCGTAGCCGGCGGAGTCGTTGCTATTAAGTAAGGTCCAGGTCGTGCCGTCGAACTTGTAGAAACGGGCGGGACCGGCGGCGCCGGGGCCGGACTCCTTGGTGAAGGCAACATAGAACATGCCGTCTGCGGCGCGCACCATGTGCGGAATGTGATAGCCGGAAATCGGGGTCGACACCGCGGTCCACGACGTGCCGCCGTTGGTCGACTTGTACAGGCTCGAACCCAGTCCCGCTGTTTGGGCGTAGTCCGGGGCGATGGCCGCGTAGATCGTCTGGGTGGCCGTTCCGCTGCCCTTGGTGCCGGTGTCGTAGATGACCGTCTCGACACCCATCGCGCTGCCCATGCCCAAGGCATTGACCTGATCCTGGGTCAACTTGGCGCTCGACAGCGAAGTGACCTGAGCCCAGGTCAGGCCCGAGTCGATACTCTTCCACAGGCCGGCCGCGCGCGAGCCGTAGAACAGCGTCGAAGGCTTGTTGGGGTCGACCATCAGGCGTTCGCCGATGGCCCGGCCGGGGTTGTTGCCCCCCATGGGGAAAGGCAGATCGACGTGGCTCCAGGTGCTGCCGCGGTCGCCGGATATGTACAGGCGGCCGTTGCCTTCGGACGTGTACATGCCGGCGGACATGTAGACGAGCCGGTCGTTGTTCGGATCGAGGGCGATGCTCTCGACGCCGTGATACTTGCTTTCGGCCGCGCCGAAGCCCGGGCCGTCGGTGATCGCGGTCCAGGACGAGCTGGCCTGGCTCCAGCGGTAGGCGCCGCCGACATCGGTTCTGGCGTACAAGACGTTGGCGGAAGTCGGATGGAAGATCAGGCCGGAGACGTAGCCGCCGCCGCCGAATTTCACGCTGTTCCAGGTGGCGCCCGCCGTGGGCGCGGGTGTCGGTGTCGGTGTCGGTGTCGGTGTCGGCGTCGGTGTCGGTGTCGGCGTCGGAGTTGGGGCGGGTGTTGCCGTCAGCCCGCCGGGTACCGCCTGCGAGCCGCCGCCCCCACCGCAACCGGCCAGCAGGACCATGGCTAGAAGTCCGGCCGAACGAAGTAGCCGGGTCTTGATCGCCGGAGATTGTGTCAGTGTACGCATTGCATCTCGCTATATGATGATAGAAGCGTGACCGGCCCGTGCTGGCCGCGCCATGGTTCTGAAAAAAAGCAGCCGCAGCTGCCCAAGTCTGCCTAGGTGCCAGTCGAGAAAAAAATGACTGCATTGTTCTGTGCTTGCCAAGTCGCCGGCGAGCGCCCGGATCCAGGGTGACGACCGGCGGCGCTGGCTGGGAAGATTGGTTCTGTATTCTGCGCACCCCTCGTGGGCGTCGCAACTCTCCAAATCACCAATGCATGGAATCTTTTTTCTTCGGCAGGCGATGCCAACCCACAGGAAGGCTAGGCAAGCCGCCAATACAGACTGTAGCGTTCGTGCGCGATCCGGTGGAACGGCACCAGTTCAAGTCCGGCGGACGACGGCGCAGCGGCCTGCCGGAACGATAGCGCCGGCCCCGGCTGGCGCCGGATCCGGGCCTCCAGGCCGTCGGCGCCCTGCGCCAGCACGGGCAGGTCGACGCTGCGATCGAGCACCTTACCGTAGGCCAGGTTGCTAGCGACAATGTCATCGCCCGGCCCCATGCCGAGGGTGCCCATGCGCGCCGCCAGCACCACCGGACCGAACATCACGGCGGCGACGTCGTCCGCACCGGGCAGAGGCTGCAGGTAAAGGTGCATTGGCAGGTCGACGTCAACCACGTCCCCCTGTTGCCAGACGCGCGCCAGTTCCAGGTAGCGCCCGGGCTCGGCGCTGTCGAGTACGCGCCGTCCGTTCACCCGTACGGTCGCGTGGCGACACCAGCCAGGGTGGCGCAGGCGCAGCGTGAAACACGTCGCATGCTCCACGTGCACCGTCAGTCTCGTCGCGGCCTGATCCGGGAACGACGTGGTCTGGCGCAGGCGCACGCGCTTGGCGCGCCAGTGCAGTTCAGACGCGATGAACATGTTCACGAGAAGCACGTCGCCATCGTGAAAGTAGATCGAATCAGCATGCTTGGCATGGCTCTCCATCCCGGTACCCGTGCAGCACCAGAACGAATGCTCGGGCGTGCAATACAGCTTGGGGTAGCCCGGCCTGGTGGCCTGGAAGTACGTGAGCATGCCCGTGTCGGGATCCTGCGAGCCGAGGATGCCATTGAACAGCGCCCGCTCGTGGTAGTCGGCGTGCGCGACGGAGGGCTCCGAGCTGAACAGTGCACGGGTCAGCCGCAGCATGTTGTAGGTGCCGCAGGTTTCCATGGTCTTCGCCGATGCGAGATGCTGGCGTGATTGCTCTGGCACGAAGAAGTGCTCGTCGTCGCCATGGCCGCCCGTGACGAACGAGCGGCGGTTGACGACGGTCGCCCAGAAGTACTGCGCGGCCCTGCGGTAGGGCGGTTCGCCTGTCGCATCGTGCAGGCGCATGTAGCCGATCACCTTGGGGATCGCCGTGTTGGCATGCTGCCCGTCCAGCGCGTCGCGGCCTTCGGCCAGTGGGGCCAGCAGCGCGCGGTGGCTGAACCGCTCGGCGAGGTCAAGGTAACGCCTGTTCTTCGTCATCAGGCACAGGTCGGCAAGGACCTCGCTCATGCCGCCGTGCTCCAGGTCGAGCATGCGCTGGAACCGGGCGTCATCGCAATCGCGGGCAACTTCATCGATCCAGTCGGCAAGCCGCATCAGCACCTGCAGAGCCTCCGTCTGCCGCGCGTGGAGATGGGCATCGCGCAGTCCGGCCATGATCTTGTGCACCGTGTACCACGGAACGCCAACCACCGGTCGCCCGGCGAGCGCGTTGCGCAGCTGGGCGTCACCGTCGGGAAAGGCGCATACGAGACCATGACCGGCGGCCTGCTGGCAAGCCTGCAGGCCGCGCACCACGTGATCCACGCGCGCGGTAAACGCCGTGTTGCCGGTGGCGCCGGCCATCATCGAACAGGCGCTTAAGTAGTGGCCCAGCGTGTGCCCGGGGCAGAGCTGTTCGGATTCCCAGCCACGGTAGGCGGCCGCCTTCGGCTCGAGGCCCGCGTTGATGCGGAAATTGTGCAGCAACCGCTCCGGGTTCAGCGACAGCAGGTAGCGGCCGTTCAGTTCCTGCGCCGCCTTGAAGTCGCCGGACAGAAGGCGCACGTCGGGCAGCGCGAAAGGGCGAACCGGCTGCGCAGGCGCCTGCGCGTCGGCGGCGCGCGCATAAGGCGATAGGGCGACGGCTGGTATCGCCACCCCCAAATGCTTCAGTAACTGTCGTCGTTTCAAAATCAATCCTGTCGTCGTTTTAAAAAATTATTTATTCAACGGCCGGCGCCCGCGCCGCAGGCAACTCAGCGTCCCAGCCTGCCGCGCAAGTAAGCGCCATGCGCGGGCATGGCCGCCACCGCCTCGGCGATGCGTTCGCGGCGCCAGCGCAATCCCCGCAGCGCCACGGCGCGCTCGACGTCGCCCAGCGTGGGGTCGGCGCGCTCGGGCCAGTGCCCCATGCCCGCGTAAATCGCCAGCCAGCTGGTCTGGTCGAAGCCCTCCTCGTCGTACTGGTGCAGCGTGCCCGACTGGCGCCATGCATGGATCTTGAAGGCCAGGGTCTCCGGCAGCTCCATGGACGCCATGGCGCGCCACAGCGCGCTGTCGCGGCGCGCGCTCAGGCAGTAGTGCAGGATGATGAAATCGCGCACGCGCGTGAACTGGCGCGCCATGGCACCGTTGAAGTTGGCCAGCACCGCCTCGGTGAGCGGCGCGCCAGCCAGCAGCAAGTCGATCAGGCGGCCCATGCCGCGCTGGACCAGGAAGATGCTGGTCGACTCGAGCGGCTCGATGAATCCGGACGACAAGCCCAGCGCGACCACGTTGTGCACCCATGCGCGCGCGCGATGGCCCGTCTGAAAGCGCAACAGGCGCGGTTCGGCCAGCGCCGGGTTGTCCAGCTGCCGCAGCAATTGTTCGCGCGCGCGCTCCTCGTCGATGTAGCGGCTGGCGAAGACGTAGCCGTTGCCGATGCGGTTTTGCAGCGGAATCCGCCAAGCCCACCCCGCTTCGAGCGCGGTGGCGCGCGTGTAGGGCGCCACCTCGGCCCCCATGCGTTCGCTCGGGCAGGCCCAGGCCCGGTCCACCGGCAGCCAGTGGCTGAAGTCGATGAAGGGCTCTTCCAGGGCGCGGCCCAGCAGCAGCGAGGCGAAGCCCGAGCAGTCGAGGTACAGGTCGCCGGCCACCACGCGCCCATCAGCCAGTGCGAGCCGGTCCACGCCGCCGTCGGCACGCCGCGCGACCTCGACGATCCGCCCTTCGGTGCGGCGCACGCCCCGTCGCAGCGCCAGCGTGCGCAGAAAGGCGGCGTACAGCGCGGCATCGAAGTGATACGCGTAGTTGTAGCGGTCTTCTTCGCGCGGGACCTCGAAGCGGCCCTGACGGGCCATCACACTCGACAGGCATTGTTCGTCCAGGCTGCCGAGGCCTGCCTCGCCCAACCGGCGGTGCTGGCCCCATACCGCGGCCGAGCCGCTCAGGTCGCCGAAATCGCCGAAGGTGTGGAAATACCTTTCACCGCGCGCGCGCCAGTCGCGAAACTCGATGCCCAGCTTGTAACTGCCGTTGGTGGCGCGCAGGAACTCGGCCTCGTCGATGCCGAGCAGGCGGTGGAAGTTGCGGATCGAGGGAAAGGTCGCCTCCCCTACCCCGACAATGCCGATTTCCTCCGATTCGACCAGTTCGACGGTGGTCCCCTTCAGGGCGGTGGCGAGCGCGGAGGCCGTCATCCATCCGGCCGTGCCGCCGCCGACCACCACGATGCGGTTGAATGGTGGCTTCATGGCGCCCCGCAATGCCGGGCAAGGTATTGGGCGTGCTCGGGCATCGCCTTGACCGCCTGCGTGATGATCTCGCGCCGGCTGGCGAAATGCGCCAGCAGCTGCTCGAACTGCATGGCGTCGATCAGCGGATCGTCCTGCTTGGGCACCACGCCTAACCCCATCAGGATCGAGAAATACGAGGACGCGGAAAACCCCTGCGGATCGTAGATGGTCACATGCCCCGTTTCGCGGAACAGCTCGATCTGGTGCTTCAGGGTGTCGGGAATCGGCATGTTGGCGCAGTAGCGCCAGAATTCCGAATCGGACCGTTCGGTGACCTTGTAGTGCAAGATGATGAAGTCGCGCACGAACTGGTAGCGTGCCGCGACCAGACGGTTGAACTCGTCGGCCAGCTCGGGACGGCAATCGCGATTGGGGAAATGCTGGACCAGCCAGCCGACCGCAGTTTCGATGATGTTGATGCTGGTCGACTCGAGCGGCTCGAGAAAGCCGCTGGACAAACCGATGGCGACGCAGTTCTTGATCCAGGACTTGCGGTGACGGCCGGTGGTGAAGCGCAGCTGGCGCGGCTCGCCGAGCGCTGCGCCGTCCAGGCCATCCTGCAGCACGCGACCCGCTTCCTCGTCCGTGGTGAAGGCGTCGCAGTACACATGGCCGTTGCCGGTGCGGTGCTGCAGCGGGATGCGCCAAGTCCAGCCGGCGCTCCTGGCGGTCGACGTCGTGTAGGGCGTAAGCTGCGCTGCCTTGGCGCATGGCACGGCCTGCGCGCTGTTACACGGCAGCATGGCGCTCCAGTCGTCGTAGCCGGCCTGGTACACGCCTTCGATCAACAGGCCGCGAAAACCGGAACAATCGACGAACAGGTCGCCTTCGACGCGGCGGCCGTCGCGCAGTTTGAGGGCGGTGATGAAGCCGCTCTCTGGGTGCTGTTCGACGCCGGCTATCATGCCTTCGATACGCTTGACGCCGCGGGCAATGGCGTAGTCGCGCAAATAGGCGGCATACAGTCCGGCGTCGAAATGGTAGGCGTAGTTGTACGCGTCGGTGATCGATGGCAGCTCGTCATGCTGCGGCATGAAGCGGTTGCTGCGCGCCATCATGGCCGCCATCGACCATTGCTCGTACGACGGCATATCCTTGAAGGTGCGCGACATGCGCAGCCAGTACATGTGGGCCGGACGATGCTCGATCGGGGGGCCAAAATCGCCGAAACCGTGGAAGAAGCGGTTGCCGACATGGCCCCAATCCTTGAACTCGATGCCGAGCTTGAACGTCGCCTGCGTCTTCCTGACGAAATCGGCTTCGTCCACGCCCAGGGCGAGATTGAAATAGCGGATGGTCGGCAGCGTCGCTTCGCCCACGCCGACGGTGCCGATCTCGGCCGACTCGACCAGCACTACCTCGCACGTCTTGGCCAGCTTGAGCGCCAGCGGCGCGGCGGTCATCCAGCCGGCGGTGCCGCCGCCGACGATGACGATTTTTCGGATTGCTTTGTCAGACATAGGTGTCCCTTTCCAATGGTGTGCGCCGCCGGCAAGAACCTGGACGGCGTCACACGAGTGTCCCCGTGCTGGACGCCCAGTCAAAAAGCCAGTCCGAACCGGGCTGGCTTTTTGACTGGGGCGGCCCCGCGCGCGGGACCGCCTTTTGCCGTTTAGTAGTTGAAGCGCAGCGCCAGGCGATAGCTGCGGCCAGGCTCGAACCAGGCACGGGTCATGTTGCCGATATGCTGCTGCTGGGTCTGCCTAACGACGTTATCCAGAAGGTTGCTCGCCGAGAAGCTGGCCTGGATATGGTCACTGAATCTATAGTCGAACCCGAAGTCCAGCTGTCCGGCCGCTTCCTGCCAGGTTGGCAAGCCCCAGCCCACGTCCTGCGGATAGACTGTCTTGCCGTCTACAACCGTTGCGCGGGTTGGATCGGCGCTGGTGCCGTCGTTGCCGGCCGTGCCATTGGTGCTCACTCCCTGCAGGAAACGACTGCGCCAGCTGTAGGCCAGACGCATCGACAGCGGCCCCTTGTCGTAATAGAACATCAGGTTATAGGCGTTGGGCGACAAATACTGCAAGGGCATGTCGGTGAACGGCAGGCCGTCGGTATCGCAGCCGTACATGCTCAAGGAAGTGTTGTTGAACGATCCGGCGGCCGGGCAGTACTTCAGAGCGAACGGTTGGTGCAGCTCCTGCTTGCTCTTGATGTAGGTGTAGTTCGCAGAGATGCCGAAGCCCTTGGCCCATTCCGGCAGCTTGCCCTCCAAGCCAGGCAGGTTGTTGAGGTAAGTCTGGCCAGCGAGCTCCAGCCCGGCCACCCGACCGTCCGATGCATTGGTCGGCGCCGTGATCAAGAAGCTTTGCGGGTTGCCGGCAATGTCATTGTAGTCGGCGACGTAGGCCGAGCGCATGATGATGTCGCGCACTTTCTTGTAGAAAAAGGCGCCCGTCAGCGACGTGCCGTTGCCCGGGTACCACTCGAGCGTCGCGTCAAAGCTGTTGGCCTTGGTTGGATTAAGATGGGAGTTACCCTTGTTGTCACCCTTGTAGTTGACGTTCAGTATGGAGCCGGGGGTGGAACCACTGACGACATCCTGATGCAGCTCGATGTACTCGTTCAAGTCGCCAAAGCTTGGCCGGTACATCGACTTCGCGAACGCGAAGCGTGCTTGCAGCTGGGGGGTAATTTCCATCTTCAGGTTAAGACTCGGCAGCACATCGATATAGCTGTGGTCGGCATCGATCGGCGCTTTGATCTGTGCAAACTGCGGCAAAGACGGCGTCGGGTTGCTGCCGTAGGTCGGCAGGAACACGGTGTAGCCGTGGGCCACCGTGTCGGTATGGACCACGCGCACACCGGCGCTGCCCTCGACCGGGAAGCGCAGGTCGTCGAACCCGAAGCGCAGCATCAGGTAGGCTGCCTGCGTCTTCTCCGACTGGCGGCTGGTCTTGGACGGATCATCGTCGTAGACCACCGGCTTAAAGTCATTGCCCTGCGTCGAGCAGTCATTATTGGTGCCGAAATGCGCGTTGCCGTCCTGGCATAGGCCTTTGAGGATCTGTGGAATCACATTGTAAGCGTTCGGATAGTCCCTGACCGCGGCCAGGGTCGGCACCACCAGGGCGCCCGGCGTGGGGACCTTGCCGTTGAAGAAGTTGGCGAAATTGTAGGTCGTGGTCGGTGTCAGGGCCGCGTACTTTGGATCTTTCAGGTAAGCGAAATTGGCCCAAGGCGCCCAGGTCGCCTCGTCTTTCACGGTGGGCAGCGTCCCTGGAATGGACGTCTGCCTGATAGCCCATGGTTGCGCGGCGCTGTACCACGTCGAGCCGTTCGCTTCGGTGTGGCTTGCCTTGCGACTGGTCAGGCGGACGCCGAAGCGCAGGTCACGCAACACCGGATCGTCGAACTTGAAGCGCGCATCGGTCTTCCATGCATACAGGTCGGCGTCCGCCTTGCTCTTGCCGGGCATGACGACTGACAAGAAGTAGTTCGCCGGATTGGCCAGGAACGCTTTCGTCGCGTCGTCGAAGGTGATCTGCCCGGGATTGGTGGCCAGGTTGACGTTCATGCTCGGCACGAAAGTGCCCAGGGTCATGTTCTCGCCATGGCCACTGTCGGTCGCATGGACCCACTGCAGGTCATTCTGGACCGACCAGCGCTCGTTGATGGTCCACTTGGCGTTCCAGGAGATATCCCGGGTCTGCGAGCGGTTCTCGTTAACGGCTTGGTTGGAATTGAACTCCAGGCCGCCCGCCGCGAAATTATTCGCGCCCAAGCCGCCGCTCGGATAGGTGTACGTGGCCGACTGCAGCACGCCCCTGCTGTCGAACACGGGGTTGACGAGCTTGGACTTGTAGGAGTTCTCCACCCCCGTGTACAGGGCGTTCTCGACGCCGGCCTGCTTATAGCCCGAGTGGAAATAGGTGAGCGACGACTCCATGCCCGCCTTCTTCCACTGCAGCGCGCCATAGATGCCGACGCGGTCGTTCTTGCTGGTATTGGTGCGCCACGATGCCGATTTGGGTACCCACACGGTTTTTCCCGCGACCACGTCGGTGCGCGGGAAGTAGGCGTCCACCTGGATCGTGTCGTTGTGGGTATTGGTCTCGTTGGCGGACAAGTCGAGCAGCGCGCCCCATAGTCCGAAGTCGTTTTCCCAGCGTTTCGACACCAGGCCGGAAATGTTGGGCGAGGTTTTCGAACCGAGCTGGTTGTAGTTGACGGAGGTCGCGGCCGAGAATTTATCGCCCTTGTAGTCGAACGGCAGCGCGGTGCGCAAGTCGACCTGGCCGCTGACGCCGCCTTCGATCAGTTCAGCCGGGGGATTCTTGTGCACGATCACCGCGGACATCAGCTCCGGCGGCACGTCACTCCAGCTCAATTCGCGTCCCGGCCAGCCGGCCGAGAACGATTCGCGGCCATTCAAGGTCGACGAACCCCAGGTCAGGCCACGCACCGAAATGCCTGAACCTTCGACCGAGAAATGTTCCGGGTCGCCGCGCGAGCGGTTGCGGTCCATCGTCACGCCGACGACGCGCTGCAGCACCTCGGTGATCGATTTGTCGGGCAGCTTGCCGGCCTCCTCGGCGACGACGCCGTCGATGACCTCCTCGGCATTCTGCTTGAGCTTGGCGGCCGACTGCATCGCCGCGCGCTGGCCGGTGATGACGACGGTCACGGCCTCCTCGTCCTTGGCGGCCGGCGCCGCAGGCGCCGTTTGCGCCTGGGCCGCGCCGCTGGTCAGTGCTGCGAGCTGCGCCGCCGCGAACGCCAGTGCGGTCATCCGCAAGGGTTTGCGCTTGATGATTGTTTCCATGTTCCTCATTGTCTCTGTCCTCTTGAAGTCTCGTAGTTGCTCTGCCTGCCCACCGCGACTGGCGGCGGGACTGAAGGATCGTGCGCCATCACTTGAAGGTGATTTGCCCCATCGTCACGCTGGTCGTGTAGATGTCGGTCCCTCCTGTTGGCACCTTGTTGTTGATATCAGGCACGTTGAACTCGAGCTTGGCGACCGGGTAGTTCTGCAGCTCGTTCCAAACGTCGAGCGTGGGCAGGCCGCAACTATTCGCCACCGTGAACGTCTTGAGATCGATACTTTGCTCCTGTACGCCCTGCAGGGGTGCCGTCAACACTGGTGTCATAAACTTCTCCAGAATCACGTTGCAATTGTTGGCGTAGTGGCCAAGGTACAGCCAGACTCTGAGCTGGGTCTTTTGCGCGGCGACCATTTCCGGGTTCATCATGAGATTGAACTTGATCGCCTTCTGGGAATCGATCCGCACGCCGGTAGTCGTGTTGGCGCCCGCGACGAGACCATCCATGGCGGCGGCGTACACGACGAGACCGAAGTAGCCGCCGAAATCAGGAGCGCTCGACTGTTTGTCCATGGAGAACGTGCGGGTGCTGCCGTCGGCGGCCACGGTGTTTTTGTTCGAATCAGAGGAATACCAGTCGATTTTGCCATTCTCGGCGGTACGCCCAATATCGCTTGGCTTGTAGCCGCTTGCGAACGTCAGCGCGGGGGCTTGCGCGGCGCCGACCGGAATGGTCTTGGTCAGCGAAGCCGCATTAAAGTAATCGCTGCCGGCCTGGGCGGCGGTGACGAGGCACAGCCCATCGGCGAGCGCTTGCACCGTGGTTCCGGTAACCGAGCACACCGCGGGCGTGCTGGTGGTAAAGGTGATGGGAAAGTCGGCTAACGAGCCCTGGCTGGAAGTTGCCGCCAGCTGCACCGACGCCCCCACGGGCTGCGATCCCGGGTTGAGGAAGCCCAAAATAGCCTGATCATTCTTGGGAACGACGAACAGTTGGCGCTGCGTTGCCGGTGCGTAGCCATTCCCGCCGGCCTGGTTGGCGCTGAGCGAGCATTCGCCCGCCTTCACCAGCGACACCGTGTCGCCGCTGATCGTGCACACGGTCGGCGTGTTCGACACGTAAGTGATCGGCCCGCCGGAACTGGCCGTCGCTGTCAACTTGACGGTCGCGACGTTGGGCGGTGCGGCCACCATCGGACCGCCCGGGAATGGGAAGGAAATGGCCTGCGCCAAGCCGGCGCCGGCGCCGGCGCCGCTGCCACCGCCACCGCAGCCGGCCAGCAACGTGGCGCAGGCCAGTCCGACTGCTGTCAGCTGCAACCTCATGGTATCTCTCCTCATGGTATGTCTCCTCATTGGAATGTTCCTTTCTTTTTGGTTTTGCTAAAATTGCCCGGCAAGGGGCGTGAGTCTCACCGCCGCGCCCCCTGCGGACGCCATCGGAAAAGATCGCTTCAAGAAAAACTCCTGATTCAATTTGACGGAATGCACTGGGGTGTACCCTGGCCAGGTTCACTAAGCTGGCGACATCTGTCCACGCTCGCCGAGCACGCGGTCGCGGTAGGCGCGCGGCGTGCAGCCGAGTTCGCGCTTGAACACCCGATGCATGTGCTGGATGGACGTCAGGCCGCTGCCCACCGCCACGTCCGCGATGCTGCATTCGCCGCTTTCGAGGCCGGCCTTGGCGGCATTGAGCTTGAAGCTCAGGATTACGTCGTGCACGCTGCATCCCAGCTCCTGGCGAAAGCCGGCTTCGAGCGAAGAGCGCGACACGCCGACGTGTTCGGCCACCTGTTCGGTCTTGATGCCCTGGCAGGCATACAGGCGGATGAAGTGGCGCGCCCGCATGACGTTCGGATGCTTGATCAGCTGGAACTGGCTGGACGCGTGTACGTTGATGCCGGCCGGCGGCACCACGATCCGCGTGTTCGGCAAGCGCACCCCGTGCAGCATCTGCTCGATCAGATGGGCCGCCGAACGCCCCATCTCCTGCGCGCCCTGGATCACGGAGCTGAGCGGTATGCGGGTGAGCCTGCGCACCAGCGGGTCGTTGTCGATGCCGATGATCGCCACCTGTTCCGGCACTTCGATGCCGGCGATGGCACAGGCCTGCAATAGCAGGCGCGCGCGCGCGTCCGAGACGGCGATGACGCCTAGCGGTTTGGGCAAGCTGCGCAGCCAGTCGATCTGCCCCTGGACCGCCTCGTCCCACGAATCGACGCTGGTTTCGCAGCCCCGGAAGATCTCCGCCTCCAGCTGGTCGTCCTGCATCAGGCTGCGGAAGGCATGCTCGCGCTCCTGCGCCCAGCGGTTTTCCCCGCTGGCGGGAACGCTGAACATGGCGAAACGCTGCAGGCCGACGTCGATCAGATGCTGGCGTGCCAGTTCGATCAGCTTGAAATTGTCGGTCGCCACGTAGGGCACCCCGGCCGGATAATTGGCCGGGTCGGAATAGGAACCGCCCACTGCCACTACCGGTATGCGACAGCGCGACAACGCCTCCGCCACGGCCGGATCGTCAAAATTGGCGATGATGCCATCGCCCTGCCAGTGCTCGATGCCGGACAGGCGCAATCGGAAATCGTCTTCCAGGAATAGATCCCAGGCCGCGCGCGTACGTCCCAAATATCCGGCAATGCCGGTAATGACTTCGTGATCGAATATCTTGTTCGCGTTGAATAACAGCGCGATCCGGTGTACTTTCATCGTCTTCATTTTTCTTGAATGCTTGGAAAACATTTATTTTTGCCCGCACGTCCTGACTGTCAGCGCCTGGTATCCGATTTGTGCATCAGCTCGCACGCACGCCTGCAGCCATGCTGGCGCCTCAAAAAAGGGGCAGCCAAAGCTGCCCCGTAAAGACCACGGCGGAACCCGCCATGGGAGGAGAGCGAAGGCGCGTGAAGACCAGTGGTGACGCTATCGACAGCGCGCCGACCTGCGCCAGCAGGCCGGCCCCCAGCATCGGCGGGGTGCCGGGAGCCGGTGTCGCGCGTGATGCTTGGCATCGGTAGCTGGCGCTGAGGGCGATGTTGCCGGTGGTGCCGATCAGCTGACCGGCGGCGTCGTGAGCGCTGATGTTGATCCAGCCGGCCGGGCCGGTGCCGCCATCCGGTTCCCGCTCAGACCCGCATACGGGCTGCGGTTGTTCAGGCTGGTGGAGTCACCGCCGGTGGCCAGGTCGTCAAAGTTGGTCGCGCCGGCTTGGGCGCCAGCCGCCAGCAGCAAACCCGCCGTCAAGCAGGCCACAATTTTTATCAATTGCATTACCGTCTCCCTAATTATTTTATTTTCCAACATACAAGCTGCCACCATCGCCGACGCACCAGCCTGGAATCGATTATTTTGCGTCTGCGACCGGGCCGGTAACGGAACCTGGCCCACGTCTGAAGCATAGGCAGCCCCTCTTGCGCAACGCTATCGCTGGCAAGAAAATTTCTTACAATCGGCAGAAATTGCAAGCAATCTTGACCACAGCGTAAATCCGCTGTTGCAGCTGGCGGAAGAAATGGGGCGATGCCACGGTCCAACCGTGGAGCAGCCGTGGCTCGGCCGGAGAAAAGGGCACTGGCAAGGGGTGGAATGGAGGGCACGCCCCTGCGACTGGCGCGAGGGCGGGATGACAGAAGTTCAGGCGGGGGGCAGGTTGAGTGGTGCTGACGAGCCGGATCAGGCTGCGTGGTTGGAACGAGCCGGCTCAGAATGAGCAGTTGGGACGCGGCGGTTCAGGCGAGTGATTATGAAGGGAGCAGTCGGCGGGTTGCTGCTACTGCTCGTGCTGCCTCTGCTGGGAGGCAAGAATCCGAAATGACTTCGGCGAGCAACCGAATTCTTCCTTGAACAGCTTATTAAAATAGGGAACATTCGCGTAACCAACCGAATACGCGATTTCCGACACGGCGGCGCTGCTGTTCTCAGTCAGCAGCCTGGATGCTTCAGTCAGCCGCAGTTTATTCACGTAACCGGTGAATGTCATGCCCAGTTCGGATTTCAGCACTTCATTGATTTTATAGCGGGTTGCGCCTGTCCCTTCCACCACGGTTTCCAAGTCCAGTTCGGGATCGGTATAAGAGTTCGCAATATACCGCAAGACCGCCCCCTTCTCCTTGTCCTTGTACGGTTCCACGGTGAGCTGGCGGTAGGCCACCAAGGGCAAATTTGTTTTCATTTTTGAATCCACGCTAGCCAACAGCGCGCGGGAATAGGCCAGAAAAAACCACACGCCAAATGCCACCCAGCCACCCAGGATAATAACCACCAGCGCGGCCAAATAGCGGTAATCGCGGCCATGCAATGTCAGTTCGCTGATTTCAACATGCCCATCGACATTGTGTGGAGTGGTACTGCTGGTGCCAAACAAGATTTGCCCGACCTTTTCCAGTTTATAACCCTGGAGCGCCAATTCCTGCTTCCTCACAGGAAACCACCATTCGGGAATAAGCAGCCGGGCTAGCTCGAGCGTCACCGGCATGCCCTGTTCATTGCACGAAAAATACGTTCTAGGTGGAATGTAAGTCCCGAATTTGCCTGCCGTGGAGAGTTTTTCATCAAAGGTGGACACCTCGAGCATCATGGAAGTGGCCGGCGCACATTTGGCAACAAAGGTAATGGTATCGAACTTCGACCAATCTTCGTGAATCGGTCGTCCTTTGTCGTCATCGAGGGCCAGCACGATGCCGACAAAAGGATACGTGGCCGCCTCCTTCAGCTTGAAGTCGAAGCGCAGCCGGTCGCGTGACTTGTCGAGCAAGCGCACCGCCGACGCTTCGCTAGTCGCCATATCGGAAACCGTTCCGTAATGCCAGTGGGAGCCACCTTTATGCTCAGGCATCAGCGACTCTGTCGGAAAGGTCCGGTAAACAAGAAAAACCGCCAGCAGCGCGTCCACGACGAGCAGGAAAATCAGCGCCAGCAGCGTTTTTTTATATAACTCTTGCATATGGATAGGTGTTGAAGTGTCTCTGCGCCGCACTTTTTGGCGGCTATGGTTCGGCATCATAACAGGCGAAATATGGGCGGCCCTAGGTATTTTTGCAACATTGTGGCGCATATCGGCTTCGTCACGGACACGATGTGCTCAAGGGTGGCATCGTCGGGGGCTGTCGAGCGCGCGCGCCAGGCAGGCGGCCGCGGCAGACTTCCACTTTGGCTAACTTTGCTTGCAATTTCTGCGGATTGTAAGAAATTTTTTCGCCAGCGATATCGTTCCACAAGATGGGCTGCCTATGCTTCGGACCTGGGCCAGGTCTCGTTACCGCCCCTGGCGAGTCATTAAGAAATTTATCGGGCGATTGAGGTATTCGAACCGATTTGCGCGCAGGTGTTCGCAGGATGCTTGATGGCGCCGGCGGTCCGCAAGGAAACACAGGTTGAATGCGATTATTTGCGCGCTTTTAATGTCTTCGCGGTTTGCGCTGTTTTATATATGACGGACATCCAATGTGCCGCACATTCACCGATTTATTTTCCCTGGAGACTGAGTATGAACAAAAAGCAAATCATCGCCCTCGCCGGCGTGCTGGCTGCCCTGGTGGCCGGCTGCGGTGGCGGCAGTGAGAGCACCGGATCCGCAGCGGGATCCAGGTTTGCCTCGATGATGAGCATGGGGGCCGCGGCCAGGCCAGCGGCGCCGGCCCGATGGGCCAACGTGAAGATCGGCGGCGGCGGCTACGTGCCCGGGCTGATCTTCCATCCGACCAGTCCGGACGTGCTGTATGCTCGCACCGACATGGGCGGTGCCTACCGCTGGGACGCCGCCAACGCGGCCTGGGTACCGATCACCGACGGCTTCGGCGCCGCCGAATCCTTCTACCACGGCTCCGAGACCATGGCGCTCGATCCAAACGACGACAATCGCGTCTACATGAGCACCGGCATGTACCTGTCGGACAAAGCCGACGCGCGCCTCTACATTTCCACCGACCGCGGCGACAACTGGACCTACGTCAACCTGCCGTTCTCGGCGGCCAGCAACGCCCAAGGCCGTGCCGTCGGCGAGCGCCTGATGGTCGACCCCAACAATCCTGCCATCCTGTTCTACGCAACGCGAACGACCGGCCTGTGGAAGAGCGCCGACCGCGGCCAGACCTGGCAGCAGCTGACCTCACTGTCGTCGCACAAGATGACCAATGCAGAAATCGACACCGCCCAATGGCGTGGCGTGGTCGGCATGGAGCAGGTGATCTTCGACACCAATACCAAAGGTACCGGCAACGCCACGCAGACCATCTACACGGCCGTTGGGCCGGACTATGCCGCGGTGGCGGGTCTGGCATACAGCATGTACAAGACCACCGACGGCGGCGCCACCTGGACCGGCATCACCACACCCGTGACGGGCTACTATATCCCGCACATGGTGCGCGCCAAGGACGGCATGATGTACGTCGCCTTCACGCAGGGCACCGGCCCCGGCGCCAGCGGTTCGGCAAGGCTGTACAAATTCGACGGCAGCACTTGGACCCTGCTCAAGAGCTATGATTCGTCGAGCCCGGGTACCGGCTACGGCATGGGCGGCTTGTCGGTGTCCGGCACCGGCGCCACCACTCGCATCGCGCTCGGTGTCACCAATTCCTGGGGCAACTATGAAGGCCAGCCTATTGTGCAATTGTCGGATAATGCCGGCACCACCTGGCGCGAGATTTCCGCCCTGGCCCCGCACTTCGGCGAACAGACCATGTGGGGGGGATGGCCCGACGACGTCGAGATCGACCCGAACAATCCTGAACGCATCCTGCATGTGAATGGCGGCGGCGTGTGGGAAACCAGGAATGCGTCGGCGGCCGAGCCGACCTGGAACTTCATCGTTAAAGGCCTGGAGGAAACCGCGACACTGGCCCTGATGGCGTCACCGCCGGGCGCGAACTACCAACTGCTCAACAGCTCGGGAGACATGGGCATGGTCGTCCATACGGAACTCTACAAAGCCCCGACGCGCGGCCCGAAGAACTGGTTCAGCAACAGCAACAGCTCCGACATGGCGTGGGCCAATCCGGCTTATATCGCGACGATCGGCACCACCACCTGGGACCACCCCAACGTGGCTGGCGCCTACTCCACCGATTCAGGCCTGACCTGGACTGCCTTCTCCGCCAACCACCCCGACGGCATGGCCCACCAGGGCGGTGACTCGACGCTGGCGGTCACCAAACCGGGCCACATCGTCTGGGCGCCGTCCGATTCCGTGCCGGCCTACACCACCAACAGTGGAGCGAGCTGGACCTACACCAATCTGCCGGCCGTGGAACCGGGCACAAGCTACCGCCTGGCGGCCGACCGCAAGAATCCGAACCGCGTGTATGCGTACCAAGGCGGCGGCGGCTGGTGGCGCTCGGCGCCGTTGTTCTACTATTCGACCGACGGCGGCCATACGTTCACCGTCAGCAGCCAGTTCTCCACCTTGGGCCCGCGCCCCGAGTTTATCTCGAACACCTCGCTGGCCGTCAATGCCAACGCCGAAGGCGACGTATGGTTGGCCGACTCGCACAGCATCTTCCACTCGCTCGATGGCGGTGCCACCTGGACCAAGCTGAGCGTGACGGGGTCGATCTGGGGTGATCACCCGACCTGGTCATGGCCCGTTGTGTATGGCGCCACCTCCATCGCCCTGGGCAAAGCCCCGGCCGGCGCGAGTTACTCAGCCTCGGTGTATGTGGTCGGCGTGATCAACGGCGTGTGGGGCGTGCACCGTTCCGACGATGGCGGCGCCACCTGGCGGCGCTTCAACGACGACAAGCACCAGTACGGCGGTATCGGCAACCTGGCGGCCGATCAGACGGTGCCTGGCCGCCTGTTCATGTCCGGCGGCGGCCGTGGCATCTTGTTCAGCTACTAAAGCGCCAGGCCCGCCCCATGCAAACCTGCATGAATCCCCCAATTCGGAGAACAAAATGAAGTCCATGAAATTCAAAAGCATCCTCGTCTCTTTGATCCTCGGTTTGGGCGCGGCGGCGGCCAACGTCGGCGCCGCAGTCCTGACCTTCGACAGCTTGACCAAGTTCGGAGCCTATGGCGACGGCGAAGCGCTGCTCGACAGCATGAGCGCCAATGGCCAGAGCCTGAGCTACCAGGAGTCGGGCTTTCTGGTGACCCTGACCACACCCAACGCGCCGGCCGGCGCGGCCCACTTCGGCGACGGCACGTATGAGCCGCAGACCTTCAACTGGCACGACGGCTTCGAAAATGGGGCGAATTCCTTCGTGACGCTGACCCGCGTGGACGGCGGCCGGTTCAACCTGGTCAGCTTCAACTACTACACGGACCAGAGCGCGCTGTCGGCCGATGGCAAGCCGGTCGGCGTGCTGCAGGACTGGGGCACCTGGGACACCAAGCTGAACGGCATCAGCGAACTGCGCCTGGGCTCGGGCGCCTACAACGAACTCGACAACATCAATGTGGAAAACATCAGCGCCGTTCCGGAGCCCGGCATCCTGCCGCTGCTGTTGAGCGGCTTGATCGTTGTCGCGGGAGCGCGTCGTCGCCGTCGGTAATCTGGCTCCTTCATCGGCGCCCGGAGCCTGATCACCTTCAATGGCCGCACTCGACGGTGTCGGCGCGGCAGGCAGGGCTCGGGGCGCTTTATCAAACTCCGAGGTGCATTGCGATGCGTTTCGGTATAACGAGTGCGTTACTGCTGTCGTTCTCACGAATACACTGCGGCGTTGACAGCACTCAGCCGAGATGAAAATGACAAAAGCACGCCGTATTGCCCTGCTGTTCAACGCGAACAAGGCATTCGACCGCGACATCCGGGAGGGCATCGCGGCCCATTTCGGCAGCCCTGACGCGCGCGCGTTCCAGTGGTGGCAGTGGGCGGCTCATATGCCTGCGAAGACCAATACCCGCCCGGCATTCCTTACGTGGCGACCGACAATTCCAAGCTCATCGAACTAGCGTACGAGCACCTCGCCGGAGCCGGCCTGCGCCACTTTGCCATGTTCAGTCTACCGGAAGCCATGGAAAACCGCTGGGCGCAAGAGCGCGAAAACGCCTTCATCAGCCTGATGCGGCGCGACCGAATGGGGGCCGGGATCTTCCGTGGCCTCAGCACCAAGGCGCATTCGTGGGATGAGGCGGTCCAGAGTCAGATCGCCTGGCTGCAAAGCTTGCCCAAACCGGTCGGCATCATCGCCGTCACGGATGCGCGTGCGCGCCAATTGTTGCAGGCCTGTACGCTCGCCGGCATCGCAGTGCCGGAGCAGGTGGCGCTGATCGGCATCGACAACGATCCGCTGGTGCGCGTGCTGGGCCGCATACCGCTCAGTTCGGTGATCCATGGCTCAGTGATGATGGGACGCACGGCCGCCCATATGCTGAACCGGATGCTGCTCGGTGCGAACCTGGCCGACACGCGCATCCTGGTGCCGCCTGCCGGCATCAATGTGCACGCGTCCAGCCAGTACCAGCTGATCAAGCATCCGTACGTGATGCGGGCTCGGCACTTCATGCGCCAGTACGCCTGTCTAGGCATCAAAACCAGGCAGGTAGCCGATTATGTGGGCATCTCACGCTCTTCGCTCGAATCGTATTTCCGGCAGGAGCTGGGGTGCACGGTGCACGACGTGCTGTTGCGCATCAGGCTCGATGCCGCCAAAACCCGCCTGGAAAGCGGGAATCACAACATCGCCGAGGTGGCGCAGGCCTGCGGCTTCAGCTCCTCCCAGTACATGCACCAGGTGTTCAAGCGCGAACTGGGTTGTACGCCGGCCACGTACCGGGATAGCGCGCTCGGCATAGGCGAACCATCGCCCGCCAATCTAGCCGGCAAGGAGCCACGCTCGATGTAGGCAAGCCGCGCCGCGCCGAATTCGGCGATCGCGAGGACCCGACTCGCGCCAGGGTTCCACCGATGGCCGCGTGCTCACCGACGCGGGCTTCCCGCCATGACGCCCAATGAGGGCCATGGCGGAATCGCAGTAGTAGCGGCCTATTTGGTCGACAGCACCAGCACGGTCACCGAATACGGCGCGAAGCTATAGCTGAACTGCTTACCCAGCCCGCTCGCCCTGCTGGTCACCGGCACCACCTTGGTCGGCTCGACGATGGTGTTGGTGTCTTCCTTTTTCGCCGAGGCGAGCACGATCGCCTTGCCTTCCGACGCCACCTTGCCGGCGCCGGCAAGCTCGACCCGCACCGTCTGCGGCGTGCCGATCGCGTTGACGACCTTCAGGTAGATCTCGCCGAGCTGGTCCGATTTGGTCGCCGAGAAGAACATGGTCGGCACTTGCCTGGCCGGCGGCAGCACCTGCGGCGCCTCCTTGCTGGCCGGCTGCTGCCAGGTCTGCGTACCGACCTTCTGCGCTGTCACCGGCAGCGACACGTTGCCCAGATAATTGCTGAACATCTTCTGCGCATGGTAGGACGGCGAGCCGTAGCTCGCTTGGACGTCGTAACCGACCAGGTTCGATTGCCACTGCATCCCACCCGGGTTCACGTTCACCAGCAGCGGCGCGTAGCAGGACATTTCGACGACGTCGGCATTGCGCTCCATGCCGGCCATGAAGGCGGCGTCGGCCAGCGCGGAGTGCAGGTTGGTGGTCGGTTCGCCTTCGCGCGCGGCCCACTCGCCGATAAACACCTTCGGCCCGCTGCGCTCATAACTGTCGTAGCGCGCGGCGTCGCTCATCATCTCCATCGGGCTGTAGTAGTAGTGCTCGTCGACCAGGTCGGGCACCCGGCTGGTCAGCGCCTGGAGCTGGCTCAGCCAGTCCTTGCCGTTCACGGTGGAGATCAGCTTGAGCTGCGGGTGCTTCGCCTTGATGGCGTCGTGAAACTGGGTGTAACGGCCGTCGTAGGTCTTCTGCTTGTCGAAGCCGTCCTCGTTGCCGATCTCGACGTAGCGCAGTTTGAACGGCGCCGGATGGCCATCCTTGGCGCGCTGCGCGCCCCATTTCGTGCCGACGTCGCCGGTGACGTATTCGATCTCGTCGAGCGCTTCCTGGACGAAGGGCTGCAGGTCCCGGCCGCCCGGAATGGTCTCGCCGTGGAGCGCATAGCCGGCGAATACCGCCAGCACCGGCTCGGCCCCCATATCCTCGCACCACTCGAGGAATTCGAGCAGGCCCATGCCGTCGGATGAGCGGTAGCCCCAGGTGCCGCGATGGCCGGGACGCTGTTCGATCGGACCGAGCGTTTCCTTCCACTTGAAGCGGGTCGCCACGGTCTCGCCTTCGAGGTAGTTCCCGCCCGGGAAGCGCAGGAAGGCCGGCTTCATGTCGATCAGTTTTTGCATCAGGTCGACCCGGTTGCCGTTCGGCCGGTCCTTGTAGGTCGGCGGGAACAGCGAAACCTGGTTGAACCATACGGTGCCCGGGCTTTCGGTGGCGATCACCAGGCGCGCGGCGGCGGTCGGCTTGACGTTGGCGGCAGTCGTCAGGGTGACGCTGTAGCGCTTCCAATCGCCGTTGATGCGGCCGCCCTCGGCCTGCGCGTACACGGTGTTGCCGTCCGTGCCTTCGATGCTGACGGTCAGCGGCACCCCGCCGGCGCCGGCGGTCCTGGCGTAGAAGCTGGCGCGGTAGCGGGTGTTCGGCTTGACCGGAATGCCCCAGTAGCCGGCGTTGGCGATGCCGACCCGGTGGCCCCGCGCGGCGCGCGCGGCATCGAGCCGCAGGCTGGTGGTCAGGGCGGTGGCGGCGACGGGAAAGCGCTGGTCGAGCGCGATCGCGGCGCTGCCGCCGGCGTCCTGCACCACCGACCAGTGCGCGGGCGTCTTGTCGTCGTCCTTGAAGACGCGGTTGCGCACCAGTTCCGCGTACAAGCCGCCATCGTAGGAGTAGTTGATTTCCTCGGTCATCAGGCCATACAGGGTCGGGCTGACGGGGATGCCGGGCTTGGAGAGGTCGATCGTGACGGCGGTCTGAGCCATCGCCAGTGGCGCGATCAGGGCAGCCAGCGACAGCAGGCGGGAGACACGGAGGCGGCGTTGGGGGCTCGGCAGGACGGCACCGCGTGGCGGGATGTTCAGGTTCATGGGCGGGATGGGTCTTCTCGTGGTGCTGCGCTTACGGGGCGCTTTTTTATTTGGATGTTCGCGGCGTCTACAGCGCGAACGCGGTGGCAAATATTATGGCCGGCCCCCTGCCACGACCAATCATATTTTGGCGGCGATCGATATGCGAATCGATATCGCCCCTCCCAAGGACTGAGGGTAGATGACGCACGCGCGGCCGCAGCCGCGTCGCAAATTCGAAAACAAGCAATCCGACAAAACAAGAATTGGCCGCCTCGTCGGCCGAAAGAAAAATGACTCCGCGCATTGGTGATTTTGAAAATTGCGGCGCACACGAGGAGCGCGCAGAATGCAACCCACCCTCTGGAGACCAGTCTTGCAATATCCCCCCTCCCAGACGCGCTCTTACTGGCACTGACACTGGCCTTGGCCGCTTGCGGCGGAGGCGCCCAAAATTGCTCACCTTCACTTTTAACATATCTATCATCACTATTATGATCAACGCCCGCCGACGTCGTATTTTCACCGCATCCATGGCCACCGTCGCCGCCGCGGCGCTTCCTGTCTCCGCGGTTGCTGCCGCAGCGCAGAAAAAAACGGCGGCCAGCCGCGCGGCGCTAGCGCCCACGCCGCCGATGGGTTGGAACAGCTGGAATTCGTTCGCCACCACGATCAACGAAGCCCAGGCCCTCGAGACCGCTCGCATCATGGCGCAGAAGCTGCTGCCATCGGGCTATGACATATTGACAGTGGACATACAGTGGTACGAGCCGAATGCCACCGGCTACGACTACCGCAAGGACGCCGAGTTGACGATGGATGAATATGGCCGCTTGCTGCCTGCGCCCAACCGCTTCCCATCGGTTGCGCAGGACAAGGGGTTCAAGAGCCTTGCCGATCAAATTCATCGGATGGGCATGAAGTTCGGCATCCACGTCATGCGCGGCATTCCGCGCCAGGCGGTGCGGATGAATACGCCGATCCTGGGCACCACGCTGCGCGCGAAGGATATTGCCGATACCTCGTCCACCTGCATATGGAACGGCGACATGTATGGCATCGACATGACCAAGCCGGGCGCGCAGGAGTACTACAACTCGATCTTCAAAATGTATGCATCGTGGGGCGTCGACTATGTCAAGATGGATGACATGTCGCGCCCGTATGACAAGAACTGGCGCGAGATCGAAGCCGCGCACAAAGCCATCAAGGCGAGCGGCCGCGCCATCACGCTGAGCCTGTCGCCCGGCGAGACCGACCTCAAATGGGCCAACCACGTGCCGCATTATGCGCAGCTGTGGCGCATCTCGGACGATTTCTGGGACGATTGGAAATTGCTGAAGGATCAGTTCCGCCGTCTGGAAAACTGGAATCCCTACATGGGCGAGAACGCCTGGCCGGACGCCGACATGCTGCCCCTTGGCCGCCTTGCACTGGGTGAACGCGACACCAAATTCACGCCGGATGAGCAGCAGACACTGATGTCCCTATGGAGCATCGCGCGTTCGCCGCTGATCATGGGCGGCGACTTGCGGCGCATGGACGACGCCACGCTCGCCCTGCTGACCAATCCGGAAGTGCTCGCGGTGAATCAGAAGAGTCACCAGAACCGGCCGCTGCACGCCGACCAGGGCACGCGCATCTGGAGCGCACGCGCGAACGGCACAAAATCGGCCTACTACCTTGCGCTGTTCAACACGGAAGACAAGCCGGTGGACATCGCGTTCGACCTGTCGCGCCTGAACCTCGGCGATAAAACCGTGGCGCTGCGTGACCTGTGGGCACGCCGCGATCTGCCGGCAGCGCGCGGCGTCATCCGTCAGACCATCAAGCCACATGGCTCCGTGCTTTTGCGCCTTTCAGCGTAACGAGTCAGCAGCCCTATCCAACAGACTGACCGATTCGAAACGGTAGCAACCACGTAGCCGCGCATGCCGTCGAATGCAAAAAGGGCAGCCACATCGGCTGCCCTTCTACATACTGGAGCGGGAGAAGAGTCTCGAACTCTCGACCTCAACCTTGGCAAGGTTGCGCTCTACCAACTGAGCTACTCCCGCGTGGAGTTCAAATTGTCTGGAGGCGAGGATCGGAGTCGAACCGACCTAGACGGCTTTGCAGGCCGTATATATCCTTTAAAATCAATGACTTAGTCGAAAACCACACTTCATGCCACACTTCGGTCAATTCACCTTGTTTGATGCGCCCATGGCCGCGACAGGCGAGCTGCAACGCATTGGCCTGGCGCAAAAACGCGGATTCGCAGGCTAACCCGATTTCCCATCTACCCGCGAACGGACCAGGTAAGGCGCATACGCCCAGACGTACAGGAAAAAAGCCCCGACCCAGCACAGCGCGCTAAACGCCAACAAGTCTGGGCCCTTGTCCCAACCCAGCGCCGAAAGCACGCGGCTCAGAGCGCTCAGTTGTATCAATCCGAACATCGCCGTTTCCATCGGACCGGCGCGCAGCGGCCGTCCGGTATGGCCAAGGGTGGTACGCGTCATCATACCCAGGATCAGGCCGGCCATCGACCCCACCGTCAACGCATGGAAGCCGGCGCTGGCGCTGACCATTTGCCAGCGCGACAGCACCAACAACAGCAGGCCAGCGGCGATCCACGCATAGGACAGGTGCATAATCCACAGCAATGGATAGCCTGCGGTGCGCAGTGCCTGCCAGTGCCACAGGCGCAGCAACACCAGCGCCGCTGCGGCCACACCCAAGGGCGTGATCAGCCAGACGGGAACGGAGGTGATCCAGCCCAACGCGAAGCTGACGATCAAGCCTAAAGACAAGCGGTCGAGCTTGGGCTCGACCACCGGGTTGCTACCGGGTGCACCATTGCGCGTGAACATGGGAATGATGCGGGTGCCAATAGCCGCCTCCATCAGCACGATGACCAGGATTGCCGCCTGCACCGGCGCGATCGACGAGGCCGTCATCCAGCCCAGCATGATGGCATGGAATACGCCGTTGGCAGTCGCCATCAGCGCGAGCAGGCCCACCAGAAAGTAGTTGCGTTTGTTGCCGGATCTTTTCAGTACCTGCCACAGCGGCCAGGCTGCGGCCGGCAGGAACAGCCAGTCGATCACCGCTCCGACCAGGGGCGGCGCCGCCAGCATTGCCAGCCGGCCCACCAGCCACAAGGCCACCAGCGCCGCCAGCCGGCCGCGCACCGGCGTCCACAAACCAGTCCAGTTGAACGCGGCGGTGTAGAGAAAACCGACCACCACCGCCGCCGCCATGCCGAACACCATCTCGTGCATATGCCAGTTGAATCCCACGTGCAGCCAGGGGACGGCGCCTGCGCTCCACCAACCCAGGTAACGCAGGATCCACAGCGGTATCGCCAGCGCGGCAAACACCGCAGCCACCAGATAGAAAGGCCGAAAGCCCAGTGCCCACAGGGGGTGGCTGCTGTCCCACGCAGACGTCGTACTGGCGGGTTCTTCAATGTGAAGCAAGCTCATGATCTACATCCTATAAGAGTACGTACCATTGTCGGCGCGGCATGGCACCGCGTGAAGCCCTGCGCCCACATTGCATAAGCTGGATCAAGGAAATCCAAAACACCTTAGCCAATAGAAGTGCTTTGGCTTAGGCTGTCGCTGTGGGTTTCATTCGGGCTCAACATCAAAAGGAATGCTATGCAAACAGAACTTCTTATCGACGGCATGGAAGGCGAAGTATGCGCCGACACCATCGCCAAACTTCTGGTCGAGATTGACGGCGTCAGCGACGTGCGCGTCTCGCTGCGCGACCGCGTGGCCTTGGCACGCGTCGACGAAACGCGGACCTCGCCGCACCTGCTGATGCGCACCCTGGCGCTGGCCGGCTACCCCGCCAGCGCGCGTCCGGTCGAGGCGCCCGGTGGTTGCTGCGGCGGCTGAACTGTATGGCGCCTCAGGCGCCGTTGTGCATGCGGTGCTCGACCGCGTACACGGCTGCCTGTACCCGGCTGCTCAGCTTGAGCTTTTTCAGCACATTCTGAACATGAATCTTGACCGTGCTTTCGGCCAGGTCCAGCGTGCGCGCGATGCCCTTGTTGCTTTCACCGCGCGCAAGACAGTCGAGGATCTCCCGCTCGCGCGAGGTCAGCTTGTCGAGCTCCGATGCTACCGGCGGCACTGCACCCAACTGCAATTGCGCCACCAGCTTGGCCGTCATCGCCTCGGCCAGCACGGTCTCGCCGGCCGCCGCGCGGCGCAACGCCCGCACCAGGAACTCGGTGTCGATATTCTTCAGCAGATACCCGCTGGCGCCGGCCTTCAGCGCCACGCTCAGGTCTTCCGCGTCTTCCGACACGGTCAACATCACCACCGCGCTGTCGGGACAATCCTGGCGCAGCAGTTCCAGCGTTTCCAAGCCCGACATGCCTGGCATGTTCAGGTCCAGCAAGACCACCTGCGGCTTAAACTGCTGTGCTCGTTTGACGCCCTCGAAGCCGTCGGCAGCCTCGCCCACCACCACAAACTCCGGGTGGCGTTGCAGCAGCGAGCGTATGCCGCTGCGAAACAGCGTGTGGTCGTCCACCAGCAACACGCTGATCGTATTTGCTTGCTTGTCCATCGACTCCAGCCTTTCTTGATAGGGTTAAGCCGCGCGGCGCTGGGCGCGCGGCAGGCGCAGCAGCACTTCCGTGCCGGCGCCCGGCGCCGACCGCAATTGCAGCTGCGCGGCGATGCGCTGAGCGCGCTCGCGCATGATGTTGACGCCGACATGGGCCTCGCCCTGCGTCTCCAGCGCGGCCTGATCGAAGCCGTGGCCGTTGTCCTTGACGCTGAGCGTGAAGTCCTGATCGTCCATCAGCCGCACCCACACCTGGCTGGCCGACGCGTGCTTGCGCACGTTGGACAGGGCCTCCTGCACGATGAACAGCAATTGCAGCTGGTGCTCGCGCGGGAACGGCGCGCCGTCGGAATCGGCGCTGAAATCGACCGCTATGCCGCTTTGGCGGCGGAACTTGTCGACCACCGTTTCCAGCGACGTCACCAGGTTGCCTTCCTGCAGCCGGGTGCGGAAGTTGTGCAGCAGTTCGCGCACGTCCTGGTAGCTCTCCTCGACGCCTGCGCGCAGGGCCGGCACGATGCTCTCCACCTCGTCGATGCGTTGCCGCTGCAGCGACTGCTCCAGCATCTGCACCTGCAAATTCAGGAAGTTCAAGCCCTGGGCGATGCTGTCGTGTAGGCCCTGCGCCACCAGGTTGCGCTCTTCCGAAATGGCCAGCTCGCGATCGCGCCCCTGCAGGCGCTGGTTTTCGATCGCCGTGCCCAGCAGTTGGCCCAGCGTTTCCAGCAGCGCCGTCTGGGCCGCCGTGAACGTGGTGGCCGCGCGGAAGTGCAGGTTGAAAAAGCCCATGTGCTGGCGCTGCGCGAAAATGTGGAAGATCGAAATCGTCGCGAAGCCTTCGCGGTGGCATTGCAGCGTATGGCCGCCGTCGCGGCGCCGCAGGTCGTGAATCACCGCCAGCTTACTGACCACCGCCTCGCCGCACAGGCACTCGCCCACCTTCAGGCAGCGCTCGGTCTCGACCAGCGCTTCCGAGATCCCCTGGTGCACCAGCATGTGCAGGTTGCCACGCAGCGGATCCAGGATGCGCACCGAGCCGCCGTCGGCGCGGAAATATTCGCTGATCCGCTGCAGGAAGCCCTGACACAGGGGCTCGGCTGCCTGCGGCTGCTGCAGGAAGGAGGCGATGTCGTACAGCAGCGCCAGTTCGCGGTTTTGCAGTTCCAGTTCGCCGGTCTTGAGCTGCACCCGTTGTTCCAGGTTGCTGTAGGAATCCTGCAGCTTGTCGGCCATCTGGTTGAAGCCGTTCGCCAACTGGCCAAATTCGTCATTGCTGTCGACCTCCAGCCGCACGCTGAAATCCTGCTCGCGCATACGTTCGATGCCGCCCTGCAGCCGCGTCACCGGCGCCACGATCATGTCGAACAGCAGGTAGATGATACTGATCGTGCCCAGCAGGGCGAGCGCCAGCAACAATAGCTGCGAGGCGCGCAGCCAGAAAGTGCGGCTTTCACTGTCGCGTTCGATGCGGTGCACCAGCTGGTCGACGCGCAGCACGAACTGCTCGCTGCGTTGCTGGATCAGTTGGATTTGCGCGCCATCGCGCGCGCCGGCCGCCAGCAGGCCGCGCACCGGCGGCGCCAGTTCAGCCTGCCATTGCTGCAGCACGTCGGCGTAGGCGCCGTGGATGGCCGCGGTGGGCGGCAGGAACAGCGGCCGCTGCGGATCGCCGCGCCGCAACAGCTCCAGTGTGCGCTCCATGCGGCGCAGCTGCTCGCCGACCTGATGTGCACCATCGGCTTGCGTGGCCAGCAGCGCGAGGCGGTAGCTATCCATGCGCAGGCTGCCGGCCACGTTGATGGCGGCGGCGCTACCCTCCAGCTGCCAGGACAGCAGCAAGGTCGAGCCGATCACGATCAGCGCGATCGCGAGAAAGCTCAGCAGCAAGCCGACAATACGGGTCGACAGCTTCTGCCAGCCGGCGAATAGTCCTGGCTTCAACATGGCGACTCCTGGTATCTGTTGGAACGGATGAGTAAGCGTCTGAGTATACACGCCCGGCGCGTCCACCTAGCCGCCCGTTTGCGACATGAAGCGCACGATCTTGGTCGGTTCCCGCCCAAAATCATGCTGTTGGGGCTTGAGTTCGATGGCGTGCCGGATCGCCTGTTCCAGTTCGGCATCGCTGGCGCCGCCGCGCAGCAGCGGCGCCAGCGGATATTGCTGCTCCTGGCCCAGGCACAGGTACAGGGTGCCGTCCACCGCCAACCGCACCCGGTTGCAGGTGGCGCAGAAATGCTGCGACAGCGGCGTGATGTAGCCGATGCTGGCGCTGCCGTCGGCCGTGGACCAATAGCGCGCCGGCCCGCCGCCCAGCTCCAGCGCCTGCGGCACCAGCTGGAACTTCTCGGCCAGCCGCTGCTGCACCGGCCCCAGGTTCAGGTAGGCGGTGTTGCGGCCGGTCTCGCCCATCGGCATGACTTCAATCAGACGCAGCACGAAATGTTGCTCGATACAAAAGGCCGCCATGGTGTCGATCTCGGCGTCGTTGACGCCGCGCATGGCCACCATATTGATCTTGATCGGCACCAGGCCGGCCGCCTTGGCCGCCTGCAGGCCGTCCAGCACCGCCGGCAGGCAGTCGCGGCCGGTGATGCCGGCCATGCAGTCGCGGTCCAGCGTATCGAGGCTGACGTTGACCCGGGTGATGCCGGAGGCGGCCAGCGCCTCGGCGTGGCGCGCCAGCCGGGTGCCGTTGGTCGACAGCGACAGGTCGCGCACGCCTTCCAGGCTGGACAGGCGGGTCGCCAGTTGCGGCAGGTTGCGGCGGGTCAACGGCTCGCCGCCGGTCAGGCGCACACGCGTGGTGCCCAGGCGGGCGAAGGCCGCCACCACCCGTTCGATCTCGTCAAAACTGAGCCAGTCGGGCGGGTCTTCATAGCCCTTGAAATCCTTGGGCATGCAGTAGGTACAGCGCAGATCGCAGCGATCCGTGACCGACACCCGCAGATAGTCGATCGATCGACCAAACCGGTCGCTTAACATCGTCGCTCTCCTGTCATGGTTGGTGTGGGTCCATTGTAGCGGCCGGGAAGCGTCCTGCCACTGCGCATGACGGCTTAGCCGGCCTAGTTCGAAAGGACTAGTCGGCTACTGCACCAGCGGCGACTGCGCGCCGTCCAGCTCCACCCCGGCGATGTCGGCGCGGCCAACCAGGATGTGCAGGTATTGGTGCAAGGCGCGCTGCCAGGACTGGCGGCGCAGCTCGTCGGCGATCTGCGCCTGCACTGCGGCGAACGGCACCACGGCGCCGTTCACGCGCCGCTGGGCTTGCACGATGTGCAGACCGAAGCGGGTTTCCAGCAAGCGCCCCGCCAGTTCGCCCGCCTGCAGGCGGAACAGCAGCTCGTCGAACTCCGGCACGCATTGACCGCGCGCCACCTGCCCCAGGCTGCCCCCGACCGCGCCCGACGGGCAGTTCGAATACTGGCGCGCCAGCTCCTCGAAACGCTGCGGCCGCGCCTGCAGCTCGGCCAGGATCAGCTCGGCCGTCTGGCGCAGCAGCTCCAGCGGCGCCGCCGGCGTCACCTGGAACAGTATGTGGCGCGCCTCGACCAGGTCGCCGCTGCGGAAGCGCTGCTGCTGGCTCTGATAGTAGCGCAGGCAGCTGGCCTCGTCAGTGTCCGGCACCGTGACTTCCTGCGCGAACAGGGCTTCGATGCGCTGGTCGTCGTCGGTGCCGGCAATGCCCAACCGCTCCGCTTCCTGCAGCAATACCGTGCGCAGCACCACCTCGTGCACCGCCTGGCGCAGCGGGTTGGCCGCCTGCGCCTGATGCGGCAGTTCCGCCGCGATGGCGCTGTCGTCGATGTCGACGCCGTTGACTGCGATACCCATGATGGTCTCCTTAGCGCGAACGCACCAGTTGATAAGCGCGGCTCAGGTAGGTGACGGCGCCGAAGCCGCTCCATACATGCACCAGGCGGGTGAACGGGAAGATCGCGAACAGCGACATGCCCATGAACAGGTGCAGCTGGAACACCAGCGGCGCGTCGACGATGAAGCCGGCGGCGTCGCCGCGCAGCGTGACCACGTGCTGCGCCCAGGTCATCAGCTGGACCATCATGTGGCCGTCCATGTGCGAGGCCGAGGCGAAGATCGAGGTCAGGCCCAGCAGCAGAGTGGCCAGCAGCCACACCAACACCAGCTTGTCGCGGAAGGTGCTGCGGGCGCGCACCCGTTCGTTGCCCAGGCGGCGCGCCAGCAGCATCAGCAGGCCGACCAGGCACAGCGAGCCCATCACGCCGCCGGCCACCATCGCCACCAGCTGCTTGGCGCCGTGGGACACGCCCAGCGTGTCCCACACCCACACCGGGGTCAGCAGGCCAGCCAGGTGGCCGAAGAACAGGCCAAGCACGCCGATGTGGAACAGCGGGCTGCCCAGGCGCAGCATGCCGTTGTGCAGCGTCTGGCTCGATTCCGACTTCCAGCTGTATTGCTCGCGGTCGAAGCGGATCAGGCTGCCCACCAGGAAGATCGCCAGCGCGATGTACGGATAGATGCCGAACACAAATTGATGTAAATAGTTCATGTGATACTCCTCAATGACGCTGCGGCGCCGCCGCCTTGGGATAGAAATTCACCGGATGGACGCCGCCCATGACCGGCGCCAGCAGCGGTTCGATGCCGTCGGCGCCGGGGCCGAAGGTTTCCAGCGCCTCGTCCATGTCGCGCACCGGCGGTTCGCTCAGCTCCTCGGCCTGCACCGGCGTCAGGGTCTGCAACAGGTCGAACACGCAGGCATACGGGCTGCCGTTGGCGCGCAGCTTGCGACCGACGAAGGCCAGCACGTGGATGGCGTCGCCCAGCATGCGCTCGGCCTCGTCCGCTTCCAGCTGCGACAGGAACTCCAGGAACAGCGGCACGTAGTCCGGCAGGTCGTTGCCGACCATTTGCAGGCCGTGCTTGCTGTACTCGGCCAGCAGGTCAACCATGGCCTGGCCGCGGTCGCGCGACTCGCCGTGGATATGCTCGAACAGGTGCAGCGAATGCGACGGATTGCGGTCGAACGTCATCACATACTGCAGCTGCAGGTCGATCAGCGCGCTGCGGCGCAGATGCGTCAGCAGCTCGGCCAGCGCGCCGTGCCAGCGCGGCAGCGTGTTCTGCAAGTAGCGTTCCAACTGCGGCAGTTCGGCCAGCAGCTCGGGCTCGGGGTATTGCAACAGGGCCGACAGCAAACAATAGCCGTGGCCTGCAGTATCGAGCTCAGACATCGAGGTTCTCCTTTTTCTTGCGGGATTTGGGCATCGACATGAAGATCTCCGAACCGTGCTTGCGTTTGCCGAACAGGCTGGTATCGCTGACACCGTCCGAGCAACCGTTGCCGAAGCTGAAGCCGCAGCTACCCTTCTCGTTGAAGCTGTCCTCCGCCATTTCCTTGTGGCTGCTCGGGATCACGAAGCGGTCCTCGTAGTTGGCGATGGCCATGATGTGGTACATGTCCTCCACCATCTCCGGCTCCAGCCCGACCTGTTGCAGCACGTCGTAGTCCGGCGTGCCGGCCACGTGCTTGCTGCGCATGTAGGCGCGCATGGCCAGCATGCGGTCCAGCGCGCGGATCACCGGCTGCTGGTCGCCCGCCGTCAGCAGGTTGGCCAGGTATTGCACCGGAATGCGCAGGCTGGCGGTATCCGGCAAGATGCCGTTCTTCCCCATGCGGCCCGACTCGGCGGCGGCCTGGATCGGCGACAACGGCGGGATGTACCACACCATCGGCAAGGTGCGGTACTCGGGATGCAGCGGGAACGCCACCTTCCAGTCGACCGCCATCTTGTACACCGGCGAACGCTTGGCCGATTCCAGCCACGAATCCGGGATGCCCTGGCGCCGCGCTTCCTCGATGATGGCCGGGTCGTGCGGATCGAGGAACAGGTCCAGCTGCGACGGATACAGGTCGCGCGGATCGGCCACCGAGGCCGCCGATTCGATCTTGTCGGCGTCGTACAGCAGCACGCCGAGGTAGCGGATGCGGCCGACGCAGGTTTCCGAGCACACGGTGGGCTGGCCCGCTTCGATGCGCGGGTAGCAGAAGGTGCATTTCTCGGCCTTGCCGGACGACCAGTTGTAGTAGATCTTCTTGTACGGGCAGCCGGAGATGCACATGCGCCAGCCGCGGCACTTGTCCTGGTCGATCAGTACGATGCCGTCGTCCTCGCGCTTGTACACCGAGCCCGACGGGCAGGAGGCGACGCAGGTCGGATTCAGGCAATGCTCGCACAGGCGCGGCAGGTACATCATGAAGGTGTTCTCGAAGGTGCCGTACATTTCCTTCTGCATGTTGTTGAACAGCGTGTCCTGGCTGCGCTGGGCGAACTCGCCGCCCAGGTCGTCCTCCCAATTCGGTCCCCACTCGATCTTCTCCATCTTCTTGCCGGTCAAGACCGAGATCGGCCGCGCGGTCGGCGGCGTTTCCGACAGCGGCGCGTTCTGCAGGCGCTCGTAGTCGTAGGTGAAGGGCTCGTAGTACTCGTCGATCTGCGGCAGGTTGGGATTGGCGAAAATCTGCGCCAGGATCTTCAGCCGGCTGCCCTGGCGCGGCTCGATCTTGCCGGCGTCGGTGCGGCGCCAGCCGCCGTTCCACTTGTCCTGGTTTTCCCAGTGTTTCGGATAGCCGATGCCGGGCTTGGTTTCGACATTGTTGAACCAGGCGTACTCGACACCGTCGCGGCTGGTCCACACGTTCTTGCAGGTGACCGAGCAGGTGTGGCAGCCGATGCATTTGTCCAGGTTCAGCACCATGCCGATTTGTGCGCGAATTTTCATGCCATGCTCCCAGTTTTTTCTTTCAACGGACCTTCCAGCCAGTCGACCTTGTTCATCTTGCGCACCAACACGAATTCATCGCGGTTGGAGCCGACCGTGCCGTAGTAGTTGAAGCCCCACGACAGCTGCGCGTAGCCGCCTATCATGTGGGTCGGCTTGGTGACGGCGCGCGTTACCGAGTTGTGGATGCCGCCGCGCTTGCCGGACATCTCGGCGCCGGGCACGTTGATGATCTTTTCCTGGGCGTGGTACATCATGGTCATGCCCTCCGGCACCCGCTGGCTGACGACGGCGCGCGCGGTCAGCGTGCCGTTGACGTTGAACACCTCGATCCAGTCGTTGTCGACGATGCCGGCCGCCTGGGCGTCGGTCTCCGACAACCACACGTGCGGGCCGCCACGCGACAGGGTCAACATGCGCAAGTTGTCCGAGTAGGTCGAGTGGATGCCCCATTTCTGGTGCGGCGTGATGAAGTTCAGCGCCAGCTCCTTGTTGCCGTTCGGCTGGGCGCCCAGCATCGCCGCCGTGGTCTTGGTGTTGATTGCCGGCTTATACACGCACAGGCCTTCACCGAAATCGCGCATCCAGCGGTGATCCTGGTAGAACTGCTGGCGGCCGGTCAGCGTGCGCCAAGGGATCAGTTCGTGCACATTGGTGTAGCAGGCGTTGTAGCTGACCTCTTCCGATTCCAGGCCCGACCAGGTCGGCGAGGAAATGATCTTGCGCGGCTGCGCCTGCACGTCGCGGAAGCGGATGCTGTCGTGCTCGCGCGGCAGCGCCAGGTGGGTGTGGTCGCGGCCGGTGATCACCGACAGCGCCTCCCAGGCCTTGACCGCCACGTGTCCGTTGGTTTCCGGCGCCAGCGACAGGATCATCTCGGCCGCGTCGATGGCGGTGTCCAGCCGTGGCTGGCCGTGGGCGATGCCGGGCGCGGTCACCGTGCGGTTGATGCCGCGCAGTACCTCGACCTCGTGGCCGGTCTTCCAGCCTATGCCCTTGCCGCCGTTGCCCAGTTTTTCCAGCAACGGGCCGATCGAGGTGAACTTCTGATAGATCTGGGTGTAGTCGCGCTCGACCACGGTGAAGTTCGGCATGGTCTTGCCCGGGATCGGCTCGCATTCGCCGGCGCGCCAGTCTTTCGGGTCGAACGGCTGGCCGAGTTCGCCGGGGGTGTCGTGCATCAGCGGCGTCAGCACCAAATCCTGCTGCGTGCCCAGGTAGGCGCCACCGATTTCCTCGAATTTCTTGGCGATGCCCTTGTAGATCTCCCAGTCCGAACGCGATTGCCACAGCGGCTGCACCGCTTCCGACAAGGGGTGGATGAAGGGGTGCATGTCGGACGTGTTCAGGTCGTCCTTCTCGTACCAGGTGGCGGTCGGCAGCACGATGTCGCCGTACAGGCAGGTGGTCGACATGCGGAAGTCCAGCACCACCAGCAGGTCCAGCTTGCCTTCTGCGGCCGGGCGCACCTTGACGTCGCGCGGCTTGATGCAATCGTCCTCGTTGCTCATCAGCGCGTTCTGCGTGCCTAGCAAATACTTCAGGAAGTACTCGTGGCCCTTGCCCGAGCTGCCCAGGATGTTGGAGCGCCAGACGAACATATTGCGCGGGAAGTTGGCCGGATTGTCCGGGTCGTCGCACGAGAATTCGAGTTTCTTGTCCTTGATCTGGTCGACCGCGTAGTCGACCGCGCTCATGCCGGCTGCGGCGGCGGCGCGCGTCACCTCCAGCGGATTGGTCTGCAGCTGCGGCGCCGACGGCAGCCAGCCCATGCGCTCGGCCTTGGCGTTGTAGTCCAACAGCGTCATCGGCGCGACGTCGGGGCCGGCGGTTGGCGACGAGATTTCCTCGGTGTGCAGTTTTTCGTGGCGCCACTGGCTGGTATGGGCATAGAAGAACGAGGTGCCGTTCATCTGGCGCATCGGACGGTTCCAGTCCTGGGCGAACGCCAGCGGCGTCCAGCCGGTTTGCGGACGCAGCTTTTCCTGGCCCACGTAGTGCGCCCAGCCTCCGCCCGATTGGCCGACGCAGCCGCACATCATCAGCATGTTGATGATGCCGCGATAAGTCATGTCCATGTGGTACCAATGGTTCAGCGCGGCGCCAACGATGACCATGCTCTTGCCACGGGTCTGGTCGGCGTTCTCGGCGAACTGGCGGGCCACGGTGATGACGTCGGCGGCCTTGACGCCGGTGTGCTTGACCTGCCAGGCCGGCGTGTAAGGCACGTCGTCCTCATAGCTGGTGGCGACGTTGCCGCCGCCCAGGCCGCGGTCGATGCCGTAGTTGGCCAAGCTCAGGTCGAACACGGTGGCGACCAGCACAGTGCTGCCGTCGGCCAGTGCCAGGCGCTTGACCGGCACGTTGCGCATCAGCAGGTCGCTGGCGTCCTTGCCGCCGAAGTAAGGGAAGCCGACAGCGACCACCTCGTCGCTGGAACCGATCAGCGACAACTGCGGATCGAGCGGGGCGTTGTTGCCGCCCTCCTTCATTTCCAGGTTCCACTTGCCGGCCTCGCCCCAGCGGAAACCGATCGAACCGGCCGGCGCGACGATGCGGCCGCTGGTTTCGTCGATGACCAGGGTTTTCCAGTCCGGGTTGTTGGTTTCGTCGAGGTTGTTGTCCAGCTGCGAGGCGCGCAGGAAGTATTCCGGCGCCAGGATGCCGTTCTGCTCTTTCAGCAGCACCAGCATCGGGAAGTCGGTGTACTGCTTGGCGTACTCTTTGAAATACTTGGACTGGTGCTGCGCGTGGTACTCCTTCAGGATTACGTGGCCCATGGCCATCGCCAGCGCGGCGTCGGTGCCCTGCTTGGGCGCCAGCCAGATGTCGCCGAACTTGGCCATCTCGCCGAAGTCGGACGACACCGCCACCGTCTTGGTGCCCTTGTAGCGCACTTCGGTGTAGAAGTGGGCGTCCGGCGTGCGCGTCATCGGCACGTTCGAGCCCCACACCATCAGGTAGGTCGAGTTGTACCAGTCGGCCGATTCCGGCACGTCGGTCTGCTCGCCCCACACCTGCGGGCTGGCCGGCGGCAAGTCGCAGTACCAGTCGTAGAAACTCAAGGCCACGCCGCCGATCAGCGACAGGTAGCGCGTGCCGGCGGCGTAGCTGACCATCGACATGGCGGGAATCGGCGAGAAGCCGACGATGCGGTCCGGGCCGTATTTCTTGATCGTCAGCGCGTTGGCGGCGGCGATCATCTCGTTGCTCTCGTCCCAGGTGGCGCGCACGAAGCCGCCCAGGCCGCGCACCGACTTGTACAGCGCGGCGCGTTCCGGGTTCTGGCTGATGTAGTCCCAGGCCGTGACCGGCTCCATGGTCTTGCGCGCCTCGCGCCACATTTCCATCAGGCGGCCGCGCACCATCGGGTACTTGACGCGCTGTGCCGAATACACGTACCACGAATAGCTGGCGCCGCGCGGGCAGCCGCGCGGCTCGTGGTTGGGCAGGTCGGGACGGGTGCGCGGATAATCGGTCTGTTGGGTTTCCCAGGTAATCAGCCCGTTCTTCACATACACCTTCCAGCTGCAGGAGCCGGTGCAGTTGACGCCGTGCGTGGAGCGCACGATCTTGTCATGCTGCCAGCGCTGGCGGTAGGCGTTTTCCCAGGTGCGGTCCTCGTGCACGACGGCGCCGTGGCCGTCGGAAAAGGTCGATACCGTTTTATTGAAGAACTTCAGGCGATCCAGAAAGTGACTCATGCTGCCTCCTAACTTGCACCCGGCGGTTGCCGGGCATGCGGTCGCATGCAACATGCATGGACTCGACGATGATTGCAGTCTAAGCAGCGTAGAGCCTGGTGGGAATCGGCAAGATGGTGGCCGCGCGGCGCGAGAAGGACTAGGGGGACTATGCCGAAGTGACTAGTTCACTGCGCGCGGTAGCATTCGCGGCTGGCGCAGACGGTCAGCAATTGTTGGTAGTCGAGCACCCGGGCGCCGGGCGCCGGCGAGGCCCTGCCGCCGGCGTAGGCTTGCAGCGTCGCTGCCGCGCGGCGGTCCGCGCCCGTGTGGCGGACGTAGCGGGCTTCGCTGGCCGCCAGCCAGCGGCCATCGCCGTCGCGCACGTACACATTGCGCACCAGGCCCGGCTGCTCCATCGCGCCCAGTTGGGCAAACATGGCGTCCAGGCGGCAGAAGCGCAGCACCAGCCCGCTGTCGTAGCGGATTTGCCCGGAAATCTCGCGGCCAGGGTAGCCGGCGAGCGGAGGCGGCGCATCGCAGCGCCCACCGGGCGGCGGCGCCCACGAGCTCGCATCCGCCGGGCCGTAGTTGTGCCACAGGACGCTGGTGGCGATGGCGGTGATCAGCGCCAGCGCCACGCGGCTGGCAGGACGGTAGTTCAGATTGATACGCATAAGACTTCCTTTCAACGCGGCACCGGCTTGGGTCGCGCGACCATTATTCTTCGCGGCCGGCGCGCCGGTCCATGACCTGGGTCATGGCATTCCGGGCCCGTCTACGGCAAAGTGACTAGCCGGACTAGTCATTCATGGCAATGGGCAGCCGTGCCGCAACGGGTTATACATACAGCCTGGATCACCGACTACCGAGGAATCATATGAATATCGCCACATTTGAAGAATTACTGATCGCCGCCGCCCTGCAGCCGCAGCCGCAACGCCTGCTGCTGGCCTTCGCGGTGGCCGAAGCGGACCCGGACGCGCAGTCCGGTGCAGCGGCGCGCAGCACGCTGGTGCCGGTCATGTGCGTGGACAAGCAGGTGGGCGAACTCGACACGTTCAAGAACCTGGCCGAAGAGGCGCAAGGCATGGGCCAGGCCTGGGATGTGCTGCTGATCACCACCCTGTCCGGCAGCGAGGGACGCCTGCCCGACCCGCAGCAGACCGACGCCGCGCTGAACAAGATGCTGGGCGCGATCCAGCAGGGGCAGATGGAACGCTTCCTGGCGTTCGACCGCCAGGGCGAACTGATGAGCTACGCCTGACATGGCCAAGATCTTTCCGCTGCGCCCGGCCAAGCCCGAGCTGATCTGCTGGGGCTGCGACCGTTATTGCCCGGCCAATTCGATGATCTGCGGGAACGGTTCAGACCGCAGCCAGCATCCCTACGAACTGTTCGGCGAGGGTTGGGAGAGTTTCGGGCTCAACGCGCAGGACCAGCCGCCGGCGGCCCCCGCGCCCGCCGCGGACGATACCGACGCTCAAGATGGGGTCAAGTCTGACATTCGGACACAACCTCTTCCGTAGCGTCCGATACGGTAGAAGTTGTGTCCGAATGTCAGACTTGACCCCAGGCCGTCCTAGGCCGTCATCGCTTCGCGCGCGGTCAGCGGGCATACCAGCGGCAGGAATTGCTGACGGCGCGGCGAGTACGCCATCAGCGCCCCGCTCTGTAAATCGAAGTACCAGCCGTGCAGCTTCAGCTTGCCCTCGTCGACGCGGCGCTTGAGCCACGGGTAGGTCAACAGGTTGTCCAGCGACAGCAGGATGCTGGCCAGCTCGCAGGCGTGGTGCTGCTCGGCGCTGCCGCGATGGGCCAGGTCGCGCCGCACGCGCTGCGCCACCGGCTCGGCGATGCGCATCCACTGGCCGACGAAGTCGGTCTCGCGCTGCGCCGGACGGGGCGCCAGCAGCGCGCGGATGCCGCCGCAGCCGGCGTGGCCCAGCACGATCACGCGCTCGACCTCCAGCTCGCAGACGGCAAACTCGATCGCCGAGCTGACGCCGGCCGAGGCCGTCGGCATGCACGGCGGCACCAGGTTGGCGATATTGCGCACCACGAAGATGTCGCCCGGATCGCTGCCGGTCAGCAGAACCGGATCGACCCGCGAATCGCAACAACCGATCAGCAAGGTGCGCGGGCGCTGGCCGGCGCGCAGGCTGCCGTAGGGACTCTCGTCGTTGGTGAAGTACTGTTGTTGAAAGCGGCTGAAGCCGCTGACGAATTTTTCGATGTCGTGCATGGATGCCTCTTAGGCGGCGCAGCGCCGCAGCGCCGGCACGTCGAGTACGGTGACCTTGCGGCCCTTGAAGGCGATCAGCTGCTGCGTGCACAACTCGGCCAGGATGCGCGAGAAATGCTCGGGCGTCAGGTTCAGGCGCGACGCCAGCACCGCCTTGGTGACCGGCAGCGTCAGCAACCCTCCTTCGTCCTCGTGCAATTCCTTGAGCAGGTAGCCGGCCACGCGCTGAGTGCCCGAGCGTAGCGAGTACGACTCCATGTCGCACATCAGGCCGTGCATGCGCTGGCTCAGCCCGGCCAGCATCTTGCAGGCGAATTCGGGATCGTTGTGGATCTCGCGGTAGATCGCCGGCTTGGCCACGTGCAGCAGCAGCGTGTCCTCGGTGGCCTGGGCCGAGACGATGTAGGCGCTGCCCATGAACATCAGCGCCTCGCCGAAACTCTGGCCCGGCCCGATCAGCTCGATGACCTTCTCGCCGCCCGCCAGCGAGGTGAACGCCAGCTTGACCTGGCCGTACAGCACCTGGTGGAAGCCCACGCACGGGTCGCCGCGCTGGAAGATCATGCCGCCCCGCTCGACCCGCACCTCGGTGGTGCCGAGCGCGATGCGCGACAGTTCTTCCGGTCCCATGGAATTGAACAGCGGCACGCGGGACAGAAAGGTCTGCACCTTGATTTTGTTTTTTTCCATGGCCAGTCCTCAGATGGTGCGCGAATAGCGGGCCGGCTGCGGCCCCTCGACCGGCGGCGCGTGCAGGTAGCTGTCGAAGGCCATGCAGATATTGCGTATCAGCAGGCGTCCGCGCATCTTCACCCGCAAGCCCTTGCTGCCGATGCACAGCAAGCCCTGTTCCTCCAGCGGCTGCAGGCGTTCCAGCGCGTCGGCGAAATAGTCGGCGGCGGCGACGCCGTCCGGCAGCGGCAGGCTGGCGTAGTCCAGCTCGAAGTCGCACATCAGCTGGCCGATCACGGCGCGCCGCAGCAGGTCGTCCGCGCTGAGCACGATGCCGCGTGCGATCGGCAGCTCGCCCCGGTCCAGCCGCTGGTAGTAGGCCGACAGAATCTTCTCGTTCTGGCTGTAGCTGGCACCGACCGCGCTGATGGCCGATACGCCCAGCGCCACCATCGGCGCGTCGGCATGGGTGGAGTAGCCCTGGAAGTTGCGCTGCAACTTGCCCTCGCGCTGGCTGCGTGCCAGGTCGTCCTCCGGCAGCGCGAAGTGGTCCATGCCGATGTAGACGTAGCCGGCCGCCGTCAGGCGCTCGATGCACAGGCCCAGCATGGCCAGCTTGGTCTCCGCGTCCGGCAGGTCGACGCTGTTGATCAGCCGCTGCGATTTGAACAGCTGCGGCATGTGGGCGTAGTTGTAGATGGCGATGCGGTCCGGCCGGGCGGCGACGATCTTGTCCAGCGTCGGCCCGAAGCTGGCCACGCTTTGCAGCGGCAGGCCGTAGATCAGGTCGACGCTGATGGAGCGGAAGCCGCAGTCGCGCGCGGCCTGCAGCACCTCCATCGTGTCCTCGTAGGACTGGATGCGGTTGACCGCCTGCTGCACCGCCGGATCGAAGTCCTGGATGCCCAGGCTGATGCGGTTGAAGCCCTGCTGGCGCAAGGTGGCGATGCGCACCGGCGTGACCGTGCGCGGATCGACCTCGATCGAGAACTCGCCCTCATCGTCCGGCGCGAAGGCGAACTGGCCGCGCAGCGTGGCAAGCAGCTCGTCCATCTGCCTGTCGCTCAGGTAGGTCGGCGTGCCGCCGCCGAAGTGCAGCTGGTCGACCCGGCGCCGGCTGCCCAGCACCTCGCCCTGCAAGCCGATCTCGCGGTACAGGTAGCCCAGGTATTCGGCCGCCTTGCTGCGGTCCTGGGTGATGATCTTGTTGCAGCCGCAGTAGTAGCACAGCGACGCGCAGAACGGGATGTGCACATACAGCGACAGCGGCGCCGCCGGATCGACGGCGGCGACGGCGGCCCGGTACTGGGCGGCGCCGAAGCCGCCGTCGAAGCGGTCGGCGGTCGGATAGGAGGTGTAGCGCGGTCCCATCTGGTTCAGCTTGCGCACCAGCGCGGCGTCGAATTCGACCGACGGGGTCAGCGTGATCACGCGGGCGGATGGCATGGTCGTGGCTCCGTTCAGCAAGGCATGGCCGCGTTCTTGCGGGCGTAGCACCACCAGGTGATGGCGATGCAGCTGACGTAGAACGTGATGAAGCACCAGAGCGCGGCGTCCGGGCCGCCGGTCATGGCGATCGAGGTGCCGTAGCTCTTGGGGATGAAGAAGGCGCCGTAGGCCGCGACCGCCGAGGTGAAGCCCAGCACGGCGGCGCCCTCCTTGTTGGCTTCGACGATGGCTTGCTGCTGCACGGCGGCCGGCTTGCCGGCGGTGGCGCGCTGGCGCTCGGTCAGGAAGATCACCGGGATCATGCGGAAGGTCGAGGCGTTGCCGACGCCGGTGCCGGCGAACAGCAGCATGAACATCCAGAAGAAGCCGTTGAAGTTGCCGCCCGTGCCGCCATGCGGCAGGAAGGCGATGACGCCGAACACGGCCGCGATCATGACGGCGAAGGTCCAGACGGTGACGCGGGCGCCCCCCAGCTTGTCGGAGATGATGCCGCCGACGACGCGCGCCAGCGCGCCGACCAGGGGGCCGAGGAAGGCGTATTGCAGCGGATTGAGGTCCGGGAACTGGGTCTTGATCAGCAGCGGGAAGCCAGCCGAATAACCGATGAAGGAACCGAAGGTGCCGGTGTAGAGCCAGCACATCAGCCAGTTATGCTTGCGCTTGAAAATCACCGCCTGGTCGGCGAACGAAGCCTTGGCCGAGGCCAGGTCGTTCATGCCGAACCACGCCAGCACGCTGCTGACGGCGATGAAGGGCACCCAGATGAAGCCGGCGTTCTGCAGCCACAGCGTGGTGGTGTGGCCGGCCTTGGTGGCGCTTTGCGGATCGCCGCCCAGGCTGCCGAACACGCCGGCGGTGATCACCAGCGGCACCACGAACTGCACCGCCGACACGCCCAGGTTGCCCAGGCCGGCGTTCATGCCCAGCGCGTAGCCCTTCTGCGCCTTCGGGAAGAAGAAGCTGATGTTGGCCATCGACGAGGCGAAGTTGCCGCCGCCGAAGCCGCACAGCAGCGCCAGCACCAGCATGGTCGGATAGCCGGTGGTGACGTCCTGCACCGCGAAGCCGATGCCGATCGCCGGGATCAGCAACGAGGCGGTGGAGATGGTGGTCCACTTGCGGCCGCCGAAGATCGGCACCATGAACGAGTAAAAAATCCGCAGTGTCGCGCCGGACAGGCCGGGCAAAGCTGTCAGCCAGAACAGCTGGTTGGTGCTGTACTGGAAGCCGATGGCCGGCAGGTTGACCACCACCACGCTCCACACCATCCACACGGCAAACGCCAGCGCCAGCGCGGGGATGGAGATCCACAGGTTGCGGTTGGCGGTGTTGCTGCCGCCGCTGCCCCAGAACGCGGAGCTCTCCGGCTCCCACGTGTTAATCATGTACTTGCTCATCATTTTCTCCTTGAAGTTTGGGCTCAGGCGGCGACCGCACCGGCGACCGGCTGCGGCGTCGCCGTGGGGCGGAACGAGTAATGCATCCAGACCAGCGACACGCAGACCGTGCCGTATAACAGCATGAAAGCGCTGGAGCGCACGCCGGTCAGGTCCAGCAGCGCGCCGAACATGATCGGCAGCACGAAGCCGCCCAGGCCGCCGGCCAGGCCGACCACGCCGGACACGGCGCCGATGTTGTCGCTGAAGTCGTCGCCGATGAATTTGAAGACCGATGCCTTACCGATGGCCATCGCAGTGCCGACCACGAACAGCAGGCCGGTGAACATCCACGGCGACAGCGCCAGCTGGATCTGCAGGTCGCCGTGGGTGGTCTTGACGATCATCGCGGTGGGCGGATAGGACAGCAGGAAGAAGCAGACCCAGCAAACCCACATCACCCACCAGGTGACCTTGTGGGCGCCGTAGCGGTCGGCGATCCAGCCGCCCAGCGCGCGCAGCACGCCGCCCGGCAGCGAGAAGCAGGCCGCCAGCAGGGCCGCCAGGCGCAGGTCGAAGCCGTATTCGCCGACGTAGTATTTGGTCATCCACAGTGCCAGGCCGACGTAGCCGCCGAACACCACCGAGTAGTACTGGCAGTAGCGCCACACGCGGCGGTCCTTGAGCACCTTGAGCTGCTCGGAGAACGGCACGCTGGCGCCGCTCTGGTGCGACGGGTCGGTGGCCGAGAACACCCAGAACAGCAGCGCCGTGACCAGCATGGCGACGGCGTACACGGTGGGCAGCATTTGCCAGCCCCAGCCCGCGATGATGGCCGGCGCGACGAACTTGGTCAGCGCCGAGCCGGAATTGCCGGCGCCGAAGATGCCCATCGCCAGGCCGCGCCGCTCGCGCGAGAACCAGCGCGCCACGTAGGGCGTTCCGACCGAGAACGAGCCGCCGGCCAGGCCGATGAACAGGCCCAGCACCAGGAACTGCCAGTAGGCGGTGGCCAGGCCGACCAGGTAGATGGCCGGCACGGTCGACAGCATCAGCAGGAAGAACACGATGCGGCCGCCGTATTTGTCGCACCAGATGCCGAGCGGCACGCGCACCAGCGAGCCGCTCAGCACGGGCATGGCGGCCAGCAGGCCGAATTCGGTTTCATTCAGGCCGAGCATCTTCTTGATGGGGATGCCCAGCACGGCGAACATCATCCAGATCGCGAAGCAGATCGTGAACGACAGGGTGCTGCTGACGAGCACCTGGACGGCCTTGTTATTGTTAGACACTTTCAATCTCCTGACGGACATGGGGATGGCATCAGGTTAAGCGCTGCGGCCCAGCCCGACTATCGGCAGGACGGCCAGATCGGCAAGGCAATCAGGCTAGCGGCCTAGGCCGAAAGAACTAGGCCGCCACGGCATCAGGCGCGTAGACAGGACAGGCCAGATCGGCCAAAGTGACCGCATCCAATGCCGCCAGGTAGGCGTGCACCGCCTGCCCCAGCATGCCCTGCACGCAGCAGCGGCCTGCGTGCACGCAGGGGGCCTGGCGGGCGTCGAAACAATCGGCCATGTAAAAGTCCGGCTCGCTGGCGCGCACCACGGCGCCGATGCGGATCGCCGCCGGCGCCCGCGCCAGCGCGATGCCGCCGTGGCGGCCGCGCACGGTGCGGATCACGCCGGTCAGGCCGAGCTGGTACACCACCTTGGTCAGATGGTGTTTGGACATGCCGTGCAGCTCGGCGATTTCGGCGATCGTCGCCAGGCGGCCCTGCTGGCCCGCCAGGTAGATCAGGGTGCGCAGCGTGTAGTCGGTGAAGGCGGTCAGGCGCATGAAGGGCTCCAGTGAAGTCGGCAGCGCCATTATTCATGCATCGTAAATATTTGTTCATAACCTGCATCAAGAAAAACTGGAATCGAATATACATGTTTAAACCCCAGGCCTAGAATCGGCTCCGTCGATCCGGTCTTGGCCGCCTCGCGCAGTATTCAAACTGACCCATCCACTAACTTAAGGAACCATGCCATGCAAGCCACACGCAAGCTCTGGACCTGGCTCGCCGTCATCTGCGCCCTCTCCTTCGCCGTCCTCGGCTGGGTGGGTGCGGAGATCTACCTGACCGCGCCGCCCATCCCCAAACAAATCCTCAGCGTCGACGGCGCCGTGCTGTTCGACGAAGGCCAGGTTGATCGCGGCCAGCAAGCCTGGCTGTCGGCCGGCGGCCAGCAGCTCGGCACCGTCTGGGGACACGGCAGCTATGTCGCGCCCGACTGGTCGGCCGACTGGCTGCACCGCGAAGCGCTGGCGCTGCGCCAGATCTGGGCCCAGCGCGAATTCGGCGCCCGCTTCGACGACCTGAGCAAGGCCAACCAGGCGGCGTTGAACGCCCGCCTGAAGGAAGAAATGCGCCACAACACCTATGACGCGGCCAAGGGCAGCATCACGCTGTCGGCCGACCGCGCCGCCGCCGTGCGCGAAGTGGCGCGCCACTACACCGGCTTGTTCGGCGACGACCGCGCGCTCGACCACCTGCGCGAACAATATGCGATGAACGCCAATTCGCTGACCGACCAGGACGACCTGAAGGCCCTGCCGGCCTTCGTGTTCTGGTCGGCCTGGGCGGCCGCCACCGACCGTCCCGGTTCCGTCGACCTGAGCTACACCAGCAACTGGCCGCACGAGCCGCTGATCGACAACCGTCCCAGCACCGGCGCCGGCGTCTGGTCGATCGCCAGCATCATCCTGATGATAGGCGCCATCGCCGCCATGGTGATGGTGCATTCGTCCGCCAAGGAGGAAGCCGATCCGGTGCCGCCGAAGACCGATCCGCTGTTCAACCTGAAGCCGACGCCGTCGATGCTGGCGACCAAAAAATACTTCTTCGTCGTCATCGGCCTGATCCTGGCGCAGGTGGGCATGGGCGTCATCACCGCCCACTACGCGGTCGAGGGCCAGAGCTTCTTCGGCTATCCGCTGGCGCAGATCCTGCCGTTCGTGGTCAGCCGCACCATCCACACCCAGTTCGCCGTGCTGTGGATCGCCACCGCCTGGCTGGCCACCGGCCTGTACATCGCGCCGGCCATCTCCGGCCACGAGCCCAAGTTCCAGAAGCTGGGCGTGAACCTGCTGTTCTACGCGCTGCTGTTCATCGTGGTCGGCTCGACCGCGATGGGCTGGATCGGTTCGCTGCAACACAAGGGCACGGCCTTCGCCTTCTGGATCGGCAACCAGGGCCTGGAATTCACCAGCATGGGCCGCATCTGGCAGATCCTGCTGTTCGTCGGCCTGCTGTTCTGGGTCATGCTGCTGGGCCGCGCGCTGTGGCCGGCGCTGGTCAAGAAATCGGAAAGCCGCGGCCTGATCATGATGGTGTTCCTGGCCGCGCTGTGCATCGGCGGCTTCTACGCCACCTCGCTGACCTGGGGCCGTCACACCCACTATTCGATGATCGAGTACTGGCGCTGGTGGCTGGTGCACCTGTGGGTCGAGGGCTTCTTTGAAGTGTTCGCCACCGCCGTGATCGCGCTGCTGTTCACCCGCCTGGGCCTGATCCGCGCGTCCACCGCCAACAGCGCCATCGTGCTGGAAACCATCGTGTTCCTGTTCGGCGGCATCCTCGGCACGCTGCACCACCTGTACTTCACCGGCACGCCGACCTTCGTGATCGCCATCGGCGCCATGTTCTCGGCGCTGGAGGTGGTGCCGCTGTCGATGATCGGCGTCGAAGCATGGCGCAACTACCAGCGCTCCAAGGCCGCGCCCTGGGTGCAGACCTACAAGTGGTCGATCCTGTGCTTCATCGCGGTGGGCTTCTGGAACACCATCGGCGCCGGCCTGCTGGGCTTCTCGATCAACACCCCGATCGCGCTGTACTACATGCAGGGCCTGAACATGACGGCGGCCCACGGCCATGCCGCGCTGTTCGGCGTGTACGGCATGCTGGGCATCGGCTTGCTGCTGTTCTGCCTGCGCGGCCTGAGCGACCGCCTGGCCTGGTCCGACGCGCTGCTGAAACCGATGTTCTGGTGCCTGAACATCGGCCTGGCGATGATGGTCTTCATCTCGCTGGTGCCGGCCGGCATCTACCAGGCCTGGGCTAGCGTCAGCACCGGCATGTGGTTCGCCCGTTCGCCGGAGGTGATCCATTCGAAGGTGATGGAAACCCTGGTCTGGATGCGCGTGCCCGGTGACGTGGTGTTCGCCATCGGCACGCTGTTCCTGGCGCTGTTCGCCTGGCGCCTGCTGACGGTGCGCGGCAAGGCCCGCCTGGCGGCCGTCGCCGCCGACCGCGCCTGATAGTTCTCTCTGCGGGGCGGTGCGCCGCCCTGCTTTCTTGTTCAAGGAGTTCACCATGTCCCACGATTGTTCCCAGCCGGCCATCCCGGACGGCATCTATCCATTCGACGCCCGCGGCGTGGCCCGCCGCATGCGCCACGCCGCCATCTTCGGCGCGCTCGACGCGCTCAACCCCGGCGAGATCATGCGCTTCTGTAACGACCACGACCCGCTGCCGCTGCTGGCCCAGATCCAGCACCGCTACGGGCTGCGCGTGGAGGCGGCCTACGTGTCGCGCGTGCCCGGCCAGATCGTCATCGACTTCCTGATCACGCGCCACTGAGCCGCTGTAGCTTTTTTGAAATCTACAACCTGGATCAAGGACTTTGCCGATTCCTTTCCATAGCATGGGTTCGCACTCATCCATGGGTGCACATCCAAACTACAAAGGCGAATAAAAAAATGAAAACGCAATTGAAACTGGTCGCAGCCGGCATTACCAGCGCCGTACTCGCCATGCTCCCCGCCGCGGCGGCCACCCCGGCCGAGACGGCCCTGCCCACCATCACCCAGGAACTGCTGGCGCCGCCGCTGCTGCCGCCGCCGATCACCCGCAAGACCCCCGCCAAGGTGGTGGTCAACCTGACGGTGGAAGAAGTCGAGCGCGAGATCGCGCCCGGCAGCCGCTACACCTTCTGGACCTTCGGCGGCACCGTGCCGGGCAAGATGATACGGGTGCGCGAAGGCGACACCGTCGAGCTGCATCTGCTGAACCTGCCGGACAACAAGCTGCCCCACAATATCGACCTGCACGCCGTGACCGGCCCCGGCGGCGGCGCCGCGCAGACCCTGATCGCGCCCGGCAACGAAGCGAGCTTCACCTTCAAGGCGCTGTCGCCCGGCCTGTACGTGTACCACTGCGCCACCGCGCCGGTCGGCATGCACGTGGCCAACGGCATGTACGGCATGATCCTGGTCGAGCCCAAGGAAGGCATGGCGCCGGTCGACCGCGAATACTATGTGATGCAGGGCGACTTCTACACCAGCGGCGCCTACCGCGCGCCCGGCGTGCAGGGCTTCGACATGCAGAAGGCCATCGACGAGAAGCCGACCTATGTGCTGTTCAACGGCGCCGACGGCGCGCTGACCGGCAACAACGCGCTGACCGCCAAGGCCAACGAAAAGGTGCGGATGTACTTCGGCGTGGGCGGCCCCAACATCACGTCCAGCTTCCACATCATCGGCACCATCTTCGACCGCGTGTACACCGAGGGCGGCAGCCACTACCAGGAAAACGTGCAGACCACGATGGTGCCGGCCGGTGGCTCGACCATCGTCGAATTCGTCCCGCGCGTGCCGGGCAACCTGACGCTGGTCGACCATTCGCTGACGCGCGCCTTCAACAAGGGCGCCATCGGCCTGATGGCGGTCAGCGGCCCGGAGCGGCCTGAGATCTACGGCAAGGGCATCAAGAAGCCGCTGGTGGGCGGCGCGACCGCAGCCGCAGCCAAGGCCGCGCCGCCGGCCGCCAAGCCCGCCGTGGCCGGCGTCGACCGCGCCCAGCAACTGCGCGGCAAGGCGGTCTACGACAGCAACTGCTCGGCCTGCCATCAGGCGGACGGCAAGGGTGTCGCCGGCGTGTTCCCGCCGCTGGCCAATTCCGACTTCTTCCAGCAGCGGCCGTATGAGATGGCGCACATCGTGCTCAACGGGCGCAACGGCGAGATCGTCGTCAATGGCGAGCACTACAACGGCGTCATGCCGCCGCAGGACCTGAGCGACGACGACATCGCCGCCGTCATCAACTATGTCGGCGTGGAGATGAACAAAGTGACGCCAGCGGTGACGCCGGCCCAGGTGCGCGACATGCGCAAGTCGCGCCAGCCATGAAGCCCCGCGCCGCGTCCGGCGGCTTGCTGCCGCTGCTGCTGATGCTGGCGGCGCTGGCTGACCGCGCCGGCGCCGCCGACGTGGTCTACATCGCCATCGCCGGCGGCACGCTGCGCAGCGTGCTGCCGGCCGACGGCGTGGATGCGCCGGCGGTGGTGGCGCCCTATTTGCTGCGCAGCCGGCTGGTCACCAACGCCGAGTACGCGGACTTCGTGCGGCGCACGCCGGCCTGGCAACGCGGGCTGGCGCCGGCGCTGCTGGCGGCGCCGACCTATCTGTCCGGCTGGAGCGGCGCTACCGACTACGCGCCGCTGGCCGCCGACGCGCCGGTGGTGCGCGTGGGCTGGTTCGCCGCGCAGGCGTATTGCGCCTCCGAGGGCGGCCGCCTGCCGCGCTGGTACGAATGGGAGTTCGCGGCCGCCGCCGACGACCATCGTCCCGACGCCCGCGACGACCCGGCTTGGCTGGCCCACATCCTCGGCTGGTACGCCGACGCCGGCAAGCAGCCGCCGCGCAGCGTGGCGACCGGATCGGCCAACTTCTACGGCATCCATGACCTGCATGGACTGGTGTGGGAATGGGTCGAGGATTACAGCGGCCTGTTCGTCAATGCCGACAGCCGCGCCAGCGGCGATCAAAAACTGCTCGATTATTGCGGCGGCGCCGCGGTGTCGCTGGCCGACCGCCGCAACTACGCCGTGCTGATGCGCCTGGCCCTGCTGTCCGCGATGGAAGCGCGGCAGGACGGCGCCAACCTGGGATTCCGCTGCGCGCGCGATCCCGTCACTCCCACTCAAGGAAACAAGCCATGAACAATCTCGCCTCCCTGCGCCGCGCCGTCCTGGCCGCCGCGCTGCTGCTCCCGCTGTGCGCCTGGACGGCGCTGGCCGCCGCGCTGCCCGGCAACTCGATCTACCGCCTCGACGCCACGCTGACCGACGCCACCGGCCAGCACTTCGCCCTGCACGACATGGCGGGCACGCCGGTGCTGATCACCATGTTCTACGGCGACTGCCATGCGGCCTGCCCGGTGATCATCGAAACGCTCAAGCGCACGGTGGCCGCGCTGGGGCCGGATGGCAAGCGCCTGCGGGTGCTGATGGTCAGCCTCGATCCGCGCCATGACACGCCGGCCTCGCTGTCCGGTTTATTGAAGATGCATCAGCTCGATCCGGCGCAGTTCCGGCTGGTGACGGCGGACGGCGACAGCCAAACGCGCGCGCTGGCGGCCACGTTGAACATCAAGTACCGCAGGCTGGAGAACGGCGAGATTAACCACACCACCCGCATCGCGCTGCTCGACGACAAAGGCACGGTGCAGGTGGAGAGCACCCGGCTCGACGCCGAACCGGATCCGGTGTTCGTCAAGCGAGTGGCCGCGTTGATCAAGTAGGCCGGATGAAACTATGGCTTGAGCTTAAACCCCTCGTGACTTCCAACAAAGCCGAGGCGGGTGTAAAAACGATGCGCCTCCGTCCTGGTTTTATCGCTAGTCAGCTGAACCAAACCACAATTGCGTTCACCAGCCAGCAGGATAGCTTGCTGCATATAAGCCAACTACCGATTCCCTGCCCGCGCAAGCCATTGTCAACGCGCACGGCTTCGATATTGGCTCGCAGCGCGCCACGCCGGCTAAGTCCGGGGATGAATGTCAATTGCAACATCGCGATAACACTTCCCTCTAGCTCGCCGACCAGCAAGTACTGATTGATATCGCTATCTATTGCGTTGAAAGCCAGAACATAACAGGCTTCGCTACTGCCGATAGCTTCTCGATTTTTCCCTAAGTTGTCATCGGCCAATAGTTCCAATAATCGAGACAAATCACCGATTCTGGCGCGACGCGTGGTCAATTTTTCATGATCAATCATTGGTGGTATCCGAGAAAATTGCGCTTCAGCAGAGAGCTTCAGGAACTGACCCACGATAGCGGTGTTCAGCGCCGATCAGTTTGGCTTTCGCCTGCGAAGTGCAGGCCTTCAGGATTAGTGCCCCTCAGCCAACCAAAAGAGTATGCACATGGGGTGCGCCGCCGCGCTCCTTGTGGCAAAACTTCGAGTTTCCCCTATTTTTTAAGCATCAGGCTATTTCCGGATCTGCCGACCGAAATTGGGGAAAGCCAAAAAAATAGAGGAGAAAATAGGAGGTTCGCCACAACGACTGCGCAGGCGTGCCCCAACCGGGGCTTCAGGTGCGCCGGATTACAACATGGGTCGCCTTATCCGTTCCCACGAACTCGACGCATTCATATCCCAAAGCCCGCAGGTCGACTCCTTCGAACAGGCGCTCGCCGCTGCCCAGCAGAATCGGCGAGATCGCGATATGCAGCTCGTCGATAAGCCCTTCTTGAAGATACTGCCTGATCACGTCGGCGCCGCCGCCAATGCGCACCTCTTTGCCGTTTGCTGCTTCGCGGGCACGGTCCAGCGCTTCATGGATACCGCCCGTGACGAAGTGGAATATCGTGCCGCCTTCCATCTGGATCGATGGCCGTGCATGATGAGTCAAGACAAAAACCGGAACGTGGTACGGTGGGTTATCACCCCACCAGCCGTTCCAGTTCAAGTCGGGCCAAGGCCCACGAACCGGCCCGAACATGTTCCGCCCAAGAATCCAGGCGCCGACGTTTTTAAATCCCCGCGCGGCAAATTCGTCGTCGACACCGGTCGTACCATCGCCTGCACCGTGGGCATGCTGGAACGTGCGGGTTGGAATGAACCACTGGTGCAGCTCCTTGCCACCCACGCCGAGCGGTTCATTGAGATCCTGATTCGGCCCCGCCCCATAGCCATCGATAGAAATCGTGAAGCTTTCAACTCGAACTCGTGTCATTTTGATCCTCCATTCAAATCATCGTTCCGATGCTGCATGCCTGGCGCGTCGTCTGGGCGTTTGGCAAACCCACAATGTACATAAAAATCGACTTTGCCCTTGGCACAGAACAGCTGGATGTCATTTATCCCCGCAGCCCGACACCGCGCAACCAATGCATTAATCAATTCCTCGCCAAGACCACGGCGCTGATAGTCAGGATGAACAATCATCTCCGTAATGAAGCCATGCAGCTTGCCATCCGAAATGACGCGGGCGAAGCCTACCAATTGGTCTGCGTCATATGCGGCAAAGGATGCCCAGGAGCCGCGCAACGTCGCTTCGTAAAAGTCGTCGCGCCGGTCAAGCGGTCCCCAACCTGTGGTGTCATAGAGGGCTTTGAACGCAGTCGCGTCTGGTGTCGCTGGAGAGAATGTGTAGGTCATCCAGCTATTTTATTTAATTTTCTTACACTGCGCGTAAAGCCTCCGTGCCGGCCAGACGCCGGCCTTTGAGTACAGCTCAAAGACAATCCATATCAAGGAATTGCAAAACCGCGCCGACTTTCGTTGACGACACCATATCTAGTGCCTAACCTAGGACAAACCAACTAGATATGGGATCAAGGAGCAAGCATGCAAGGATTAATTCACACCAGGATCATCAAGCGCGACGGCAGCGAGCAAGCCTTCACGCTGGCCAAGATCGAGGCCGCACTGTTGAAAGCCGGGCGCACCAGCAGCGAGTTCGACCTGCCCGAAGCGCGCCACCTGGCCGAGTGCGCGCTGCTGCATTTGTCGTCGCTGCGCCCGCAAGACCAGCTGACGGTCGAACTGATACAGGACACCGCCGAACGCGTGCTGTACGACGCCGGCTACCGCAAAACCCTGCGCAGCTACGTGGTCTACCGCGAACAGCACGCCAAGCTGCGCCAGGACCGCCACGCACTGGTCGACGTCGCCGCCTCCATCAACGAGTACCTGGAGCGCCAGGACTGGCGCGTCAACGCCAACGCCAACCAGGGCTATTCGCTGGGTGGGCTGATCCTCAACGTCTCGGGCAAGGTGATCGCCAACTACTGGCTCAGCCACGTCTACCCACCCGCCATCGGCCAGGCCCACCGCGAGGCCGACCTGCACATCCACGACCTCGACATGCTGGCCGGCTACTGCGCCGGCTGGTCGCTGCGCACGCTGCTCAACGAAGGCCTCAACGGCGTCCCCGGCAAGGTCGAATCCAGCCCGCCGCGCCACATGTCGAGCGCGATCGGCCAGATCGTCAACTTCCTCGGCACGCTGCAAAACGAATGGGCCGGCGCGCAAGCGTTCAGCTCCTTCGACACCTACATGGCGCCCTTCGTGCGCAAGGACGGCCTCAGCTACGACGAGGTCAAGCAGTACATGCAGGAGCTGATCTACAACCTCAACGTGCCGTCGCGCTGGGGCACACAAACGCCGTTCACCAACCTGACCTTCGACTGGGTTTGCCCGGAAGACCTGCGCGAGCAAATCCCCCGCATCGCCGGCGAGGACATGCCGTTCGCCTACGGTGAATTGCAGGCCGAGATGGACCTGATCAACCATGCCTACATCGAAATCATGATGACCGGCGACGCCAAGGGCCGGGCCTTCACCTTCCCGATCCCGACCTACAACATCACCGAGGACTTCGACTGGGACAGCCCGAACGCCGAACGCCTGTTCGAGATGACGGCGCGCTACGGCCTGCCCTACTTCCAGAACTTCATCAACTCCGAGCTCAAGCCCAATATGATACGGTCGATGTGCTGCCGCCTGCAGCTCGACCTGCGCGAGCTGCTCAAACGCGGCAACGGCCTGTTCGGCTCGGCCGAGCAAACCGGCTCGCTGGGCGTGGTGACCATCAATTGCGCCCGCCTCGGCTATCTGCACCGCGGCGACGAGGCCGGCCTGCTGGCCGCGCTGGACCGGCTGCTGGAGCTGGGCCGCGACAGCCTGGAGATCAAGCGCAAGGTGATCCAGCGACACATGGACAACGGCTTGTTCCCCTATACCAAGCGCTACCTGGGCACGCTGCGCAACCACTTCTCCACTCTGGGCGTGAACGGCGTCAACGAGATGGTGCGCAACTTCGACCCGAGCGGCGAACACGATATCACCAGCGAGTGGGGCCGCGCACTGGCGCTGCGCCTGCTGGACCACGTGCGCGCGCGCATGGTCGAGTTCCAGGCCGAGACCGGCCACATGTACAACCTCGAAGCCACGCCGGCCGAGGGCACGACCTATCGCTTCGCCAAGGAAGACCGCAAGCGCTATCCGGCCATCCGCCAGGCGGGCACGGCCGAGATGCCCTACTACACCAACTCCTCGCAGCTGCCGGTCGGCTACACCGACGATCCGTTCCAGGCGCTGGAGCAGCAGGACGAATTGCAGCGCAAATATACCGGCGGCACCGTGCTGCACCTGTACATGACGGAAGCGCTGACCAGCGCCGATGCCTGCCGCTCGCTGGTGCGGCGCGCGCTGAGCCGCTTCCGCCTGCCCTACATCACGGTCACGCCGACGTTCTCGATCTGCCCCAAACACGGCTACCTGAACGGCAGCCACCCGTACTGCCCGAAATGCGACGCCGAACTGCTGGCGCGCAAACAGGCCGTCAATGTCTGACCTTTTTTATCTCAACCAAGGAAATGCCATGAACAATCTGCCGCAAACCACCATCGCCGAACTGGACAACGCCGAACGCCAGCCTTGCGAAATCTGGACCCGCGTGATGGGCTACCACCGCCCGCTGGCCTCCTTCAACATCGGCAAGCAGGGGGAATTCCACGAGCGCAAATTCTTCAGCGAAGCCGCTGTGAACGCCAGCCGCTGACATGGGCGCCGCCACGCTCAAGGTGGGCGGCTACACGCCGTTCAGCGCCACCGAATACCCCGGCCTGCTGTCGGCCGTGGTGTTCGTGCAGGGCTGTCCGTGGCGCTGCGGCTATTGCCACAACCCGCATCTTCAGCCGCGCACCGGCGCCAGTCCGCTGCCATGGGACGATATCCTGTCCGCGCTGGCGCGGCGCGTGGGCTTGCTGGACGCGGTAGTGTTCTGCGGCGGCGAGGCCACCATGGACCCGGCGCTGGGCGATGCCATCGCCCAGGTGCGCGCGCTGGGCTTCCGGGTCGGACTGGAAACGGCCGGCATCTATCCCGACCGGCTGGCCAGCGTGCTGCCTCTGGTGGATTGGGTGGGACTGGACGTCAAGGCGCCGTTCTCGCTGTATCCCATCGTGACCGGCGTGCCCGGCAGCGGCGATCCGGTGCGGGCCAGCATCGCCGCCGTGCAGGCCAGCGGCGTTGCATACGAATGCCGCACCACCGTGCATCCGGTGCAACTGCCACCGACGCAGCTGGTGGCGCTGGCGCGGACGCTGTCGGCGCTCGGCGTCGAGCATTATGTGCTGCAGGAGTTCCGCGCCAACGGCTGCCAGGACCAGGCGCTGCTGACCAGCGCGGTGGCCGGCTATCCGGGGGGCGAGCTGCTCCAAGATATCGAGCCGCTGTTCCCCCGTTTCAGCATGCGCCGCAACCACTAGCGCGGGCGCCGTCCCGGCAGGCTGTCGAGCAAGCGGGTCAAGGCCTGCTTGCTCAATTCCGTCAGCGGCAGCGCGATCCCATCCAGGGTATTCTTGACCAGCAGACCCAGTTCGGTGTCGCCCTGCATCGACAGGCGGCGCGAGAAGAACAAGGTGTCCGGGTCCAGTTCACGCCGCGCCAGCGCGATGAAGTCGCGCATGCAGGCGCCGATCTCCAGGTCGGCCTCGCCTTGCGCGCGCACGGCCGCGAAGCCTTGTCCGCGCCACGTGAAGTCGAACGCCACGCCGGCATCACTGACGCAGACGCGCAGATGTTTGCCGCGCAGGCTGGCGCGCACATCCTCCGGCAGATGCGGACGCAGCACCAGGTTGAGCGCGGCCACGCACAGCAGCGCGCCGGGATAGGCAGGCAACAAGCGGCCCAGCGCCGCCAGGGGCGCCGGCAGCGGCAGCGCGCCGCCGGTTAGGTTCATGGCGACGGGATTCATGCGGCACGCTCCATGTGATAGTCAAGACCGGGTCGGCCGTACCAGTAACCGTTGCAGGCGGCGGCCGGCAGCAAGCCTTCCATCGCCTGCACCGTCGGCGTGGCCGTCGATGCGCCGCCGCGTGCGGCGTCGAAGGCGGCGATGATCTGCGGCATGTGCTGCGATTGCGGGCTCAACCTCGCGACATCGACGCCCAGCGCCCGCATCTGCGCCACTTCGTTGACCAGGTTGTACACCAGCGCCGACTGGCTCTGGATGCCGTTCAGCACCAGGAAGTCCTGCTGCTCGCGGGTGCGCATCATCAGGCCGTCCGGATGGTCGATGCAGCTGAAGCGACAGTCGTCCTTGGGCAGGTTGCGGTTGCGCGCGGTGAAGCAGCGCGCCGAGAACGCCAGCGGCATGCGGCCGAAGGCGAACACCTCGGTCTCCATGCCGTCCGGGCGCTGCCGCTGCATGTGGCCCAGGCCGGCGCGCCCCATCTCCAGCGGCATCACCCAGCGCCGCGCGCCCAGTTCGTGCAGTAGCGCCAGCGTCGGCGGGTTGTAGACGTTCAGGTGCGGGCCGGCGATGAAGCCGCCCTGGCCGGATAGCAGGTGCACGGCGGCCATGTCGTTGGCTTCGACCCGGTAGTGGCCGTTGGCCGCCAGCCGGCGCTGCGCGCCCAGGTCGGCGCTCGACTCGATCAGCGCCAGCGACGACAGCACCACCTGCTTGCCGCGCGCGGCCAGCAGGTCGGCGATCGCCAGCCAGTCGGCGCTGCGCAGCTCGTGGCGGCGCGAGCACACGGTCTCGCCGAGGTAGACGATGTCGACCGGGGTGGCGGCCATTTCTTCATAAAATTCCATCACTTGGGCGCGTGGCCAGTAGTACAGCAGCGGCCCTAAGGCAAGTTTCAACATGGCGACTCCAGCTTTCATTTCCACGAACGGTGGTAGGCGCCCAGCGTGTGCTGCTGCCCCTCCGCCAGGGTGTTCAGTTCCGACATCCAGCCCGGCTTGACCGAGTAGCGCGCGGCGTTGCCCAGGCACTGGTCGAGCGCCTCGCGCCACACACGCGTGACTTGCGCCACGTAGGCCGGGCTGCGCTGGCGGCCTTCGATCTTGACCGCGCGCACGCCCATCTCCAGCAGCTGCGGCAGCAGTTCCAGGGTGTTCAGGCTGGTCGGCTCCTCGACCGCGTAGTAGGTTTCATCGTCGACCTCGAAGCGGCCCTTGCACAGCGTGGGATAGCTGGCGTTCTCCTGCGGCGTATAGCGGTCGATCATCACGTCGTTCAGGCGCGACTCCAGGCTGTTCGCGCTCTGATGCCAGCGCACCGCCTTGGCCGGCGAGCAGACGCCGTGGGTGTTGGGCGATTCACCGGTCACATAGGACGACAGCGCGCAGCGGCCCTCGACCATCACGCACAGGCTGCCGAAGCCGAACACTTCGATCTCGACCCCGGTGTTGCGCACCACGTGCTCGACCTGGGCCAGCGACAGCACGCGCGGCAGCACCGCGCGGGCGATGCCGAAGTGTTGGTGGTAGAAATTGATCGCCTCGGCGCTGGTGGCCGAGCCCTGCACCGACAGATGCAGGCGCAGCATTGGATGGTGGTCGCAGGCGTAGCGCATCAAGCCGGGGTCGGCCAGGATCACGGCGTCGACGCCGGCCGCGGCGGCGCGGTCGATGGCGCTGCGCCACAGCGCGCTGGTGTCCGGTTGGGGATAGGTGTTCAGCGCCAGCAGAACCTTGCAGCCGCGCTCGTGCGCGTAGGCGATGCCGGCCGCGATGGCGGCGTCGTCAAAGTTGAGGCCGGCGAAGTTGCGGGCGTTGGTGGCGTCGCGAAAACCCAGGTACACGCAATCGGCGCCGTGATCGACGGCGGTCTTGAGCGCCGGCAGACTGCCGGCCGGGCACACCAGCTCTATCGGGCGCTGGCCGGCGGCTGGGGGAATATCGAAAGGTTTCATAAGGCTCAAGCATGGGTAAAAGTTCATCGCCAAACGGCGAACGAACTGTATCGCGCCGTCATGCCTGAAATCCTTGATTTGAATCAAAGAAATTAAGCTTGTGCCGGTGGGACAATGGTCTTGCACATTCTCAAGGACTAGCCCATGCAAACGATCGCCCATTACCTCGAACAGGATCATCGCCACTGCGACGAGCTGTACAACCTTACCGAAGCCAGCATCGCCGGCCGCGACTGGGCCGCCGCCACCACCGGTTTCGCCACCTTCCTGTGGCAGTTCGAACGCCACCTGCACAAGGAGGAACGGGTGCTGTTTGCGCGGCTGGAGCGCGTGATGCAGAACGCCGGCGGCCCGACCAGCGTCATGCGCATGGAACACGGGCAGATGCGCGACACCCTGCGCAACATGGGCGCCGCGCTGGCGCAGCGCGACAGCGACAGCTACTTCGACCACGCCGACACGCTGCGCGTGCTGATGCGCCAGCACAACCTGAAGGAGGAAGGTGTGCTCTATCCGCTGGCCGACCGCGTGCTGCACGAGCAGGCCGACGCCATCATCGCCAGCATGGACTATCTGGAGCGGACCACGGCGGACGCCGAGGTGGCGGTATGAGCTCGCTACAGGAAGCCGCCGCCAACGTGCGCCTGCTCGATGTAGGCGGCCTGGAGCCGCCGGAACCGATGGTGCGCATCCTCGACGCGCTCGACCAGCTGGGCCCCGACGAACACCTGCGTGTGCTGATCGACCGCGATCCGCTGCCGCTGTACCAGATCCTGCGGCGCTACGGCTATGCGCACCGCACCACGCCGCAACCGGACTTTCGCTACGAAGTGCTGATCTGGCTGGTTCCCGACGCGCCCGCCGCATGAAATCCGCCGACGCTCCACAACGCGCGCTGTCGTTCGACCTCAATCCCCGTTTGTCGCTGCCGCTGCGCTATTTCCTGAGCGCGCCGCTGTTTGCGGCGCTGGCGGCCGCGCTGGTGGCGTGGCAAGGCCCGGCCGCGCTGCTGACGCGCTGGTCGCCGTTGACCTTGGCGCTGACGCATCTGATGGTGCTCGGTTGCCTCAGCATGACGATGGTGGGCGCGCTGTTGCAGTTGCTGCCGGTGGTGGCCGGCGTGGCGCTGCCACGGGTCGGTGTAGTGGGCGCCGTGGTCCACCTCGGTCTGTGCCTGGGCACGCTGGTGCTGGCGGCCGCCTTCTGGCGGGAGCAAGCCCTGCTGTTCCGCTGCGCGCTGACGCTGCTGCTGGCGACCTTGCTGCTGTTCGTCGCCGCCTGCACGCTCGCGCTGTGGCGGCGCGGCCCCGGCGCCGGCCCGGTGCTGCCGGGCATACGGCTGTCGTTAGCCTCGCTGGCGATCACGACCCTGCTGGGCGGCCTGCTGGCCGGCGCCTTCGCCTTCCCCGCGCTGGAGGGCCTGCCGCTGCAACGCCTGACCGACCTGCACGCGATGTGGGGCCTGCTGGGCTGGGTGGGCTTGTTGGTGATCGCCATCGCCTACCAGGTGGTGCCGATGTTCATGGTGACGCCGCCCTACCCGCCGCTGCTGACCGGCGGCTTTGCCACCACCATGTTCCTGCTGCTGGCGTCGGCGTCGATCAGCAGCGGGCTGCGCGGACCGGCGCAGCTGTTCCATCAAACCTGCCTGTTGCTGCTGGCGGCCGGCTACGCGGCGTTCGGCGCCGTCACGCTGAGCCTGCTGGCGCGCCGCAAGCGTCCCAGCACCGATCCCACCACGCTGTACTGGCGCACGGCCATGGCCAGCCTGCTGGCGGCGCTGGCGCTGTGGCTGTGGCCTGGCGACGCCCACGACAACCTGCGGCCGCTGTTGCTGGGCGTGCTGCTGATCGCCGGCTTCGCGCTGTCCGCCATCGCCGGCATGCTGTACAAGATCGTGCCCTTCCTGACCTGGTACCACCTGCAGGAAAGCGCCGCGCCCGGCCAGCCCAAGCTTCCCGGCATCAACAAGATCATTCCCGAGCGCGCCGCGCAGCGGCAATTCCTCGCCCATGCGTTGGCCTTGCTGATGCTGGCCGCCGCCTGCTGGCGTCCGGACCTGCTGGCACGGCCGGCCGCCGCGCTGATGGGCTGCTCCTGCCTGTGGCTCTGGTACAACCTGGCCACTGCGCTCCGCCTGTACCGGCGCCTGCGTCCGCCCTCCACGCCACCTTTAACCGTCACGGCAACCACATGAGCAACACCACCGCAAGCCACATCGAAACCTGCCTGCTGCAAGCCAGGCCGCGCCTGAACACCATGCTGATACTGATGTTCAGCGAAGCCCAGCTGTTCGGGCAAAAGAGCCAATGGCTGGGCAGCGCCATCGCGCTGATGCAACCGCTGGGCTTCCAGGAACGGGCGATCCGCACCGCGCTGTGCCGGCTGGCCGATCACCAGGCGCTGCGGGTCGAACGCCACGGCCGCCGTAGCCTGTGCCAGCTGGCCCCGGCCACGGCGGCGGCGGTATGGGCCGCGCGCCAGCGCCACAACATCCCGCCGGAGCGCAGCTTTGCCGAAGACTGGACCATCCTGGTCAACACCGGCGGCATCAACGCCGCGCGCTATGCCACCACGCGCAAACGCTTGCTGGCCCTGGACTACTGCTTGCTGGCGCCGAACTTGCTGGCGCGGCCGAGCGCATATCGCAGCGCACTGGACGGCACCATGCCGGCAGCGGAGGAACTGGGACTGGCTTTGTTCGACGTGAGCGGCGCACAACTGGCCGCAGCCACTAGCCAGCCACTGTTCGGCTGCACCGATTGGGACCTCGACGGCATCGCCGAGCTCTACCAGCAATTCCTGCAACGCTTCGAGCATCTGCGCGGGCTGCTCGATCAACCTGGCGCCATCAGCGACGAGCAGGCCTTCCTGTTGCGGCTGCTAGTCAGTCACGGCTACCAGCACTGTCGCCGCAGCGATCCGCTGCTACCGCAGGAACTGCTGCCCGATGCGTGGCCGGCGTTGGCAGCGTACCAGACGTACGTGGCGCTGTATTGCCGCTGCGCGGGGCAGGCGCGTCGCCACATCCTAGCGCTGACGACCGTCGCCACGGAGCCCCCGCCTGTCAGTGCCCCGAGGTTCCGGCGGCCTATGCTGTCACCGGACAAGCTGACCACGGCATAAGAAGTAGGCGTGACTAGTACTACTTGCCGATTGCCCCCGGCATCGGCACCCGAAACAATAGAAACGTCCAGCCTGGCGCAGGCGCCTAGCTGGCTTAGGAGAAAGAACATGGAACTTATGATGATCGACAACTACTGCGGCCCCACCTTGAGCGTCACAATCAGTCGCGAAGGCAGCCGCATCCACCGTCTGATCGACGATATCAGCCTGCCGCTGCGCGCCAACAAGCTGACGATTCGGCGCGACCCGATGGTAGAAGCACTTTTCGGCGCTCCCAGCAAACGCAGCGTCGCAGTCGATATGTCGCGCTCGGTCAAATAGCACTTTTGCGCCTTGGTGAACCGCCGCGTCATTAGCCAGCGTTTGCAGACCAAATTTTATCTGTGGATCAAAACGAGGCTTACAGACAATCCGTGCAGGTAGGTCAACGCATGCGCGATGATTGAACTTGACATGAAAAAAGGGCAGCCCAGATCTGGCTGCCCTTCTACATACTGGAGCGGGAGAAGAGTCTCGAACTCTCGACCTCAACCTTGGCAAGGTTGCGCTCTACCAACTGAGCTACTCCCGCGTGGAGTGTTTTGGAGGCGAGAATGGGAGTCGAACCCATCTACGCGGCTTTGCAGGCCGCTGCATAACCGCTTTGCTACCTCGCCAGAGGAAACTGTTGACCAAGATAACAGCGGGTTATGCGCTGCCATCCGAAATTCTGGAGCGGGAGAAGAGTCTCGAACTCTCGACCTCAACCTTGGCAAGGTTGCGCTCTACCAACTGAGCTACTCCCGCATAGGAGTTACATTTTATACTACGCCAGCCGAGTTCCGGGGAACTGGAGCGGGAGAAGAGTCTCGAACTCTCGACCTCAACCTTGGCAAGGTTGCGCTCTACCAACTGAGCTACTCCCGCATTGGAGTCCGACATCATAGCAGCTAGCTGCTGTTATTGCCAGTACTACGTTGTTATCGATTACCTGGAGCGGGAGAAGAGTCTCGAACTCTCGACCTCAACCTTGGCAAGGTTGCGCTCTACCAACTGAGCTACTCCCGCGTCGCCGTCATCAACAACAGGCCAGCATTATAGAGGATCTGAGCAGGCTGTCAATGGCAAAAACTTTGTCGAATAAAAAATATTGTTTATTTAGTTTTGACCCGCGATTAGAGCTGGCCGGATTTTTCCTTGATCAGCGGCCATGCCAGGCGCAGGTAGTAGAACATCGACCAGACCGTCAGCACGGCCGCCACTTCCAGCAGGCGCGAGCCCCAGAACTGGGTGTCGATGGCGCCCCACAGCACGTCGTGGAACAACAGCAGCGGGATCGCCGTCATCTGCGCCGTGGTCTTGATCTTGCCCAGCGAGCTGACCGCCACCGACTTGGAGGCGCCGATCTGCGCCATCCATTCGCGCAGCGCCGAAATGGCGATCTCGCGGCCGATGATGATGAACGACAGCACGGCGTTGGCGCGGTCCAGCTGCACCAGCACCAGCAAGGCGCCGGCCACCATCAGCTTGTCGGCCACCGGGTCGAGGAAGGCGCCGAAGGCCGAGGTCTGGTTCCAGCGCCGGGCCAGGAAACCGTCGAACCAGTCGGTGATCGCGGCGACGATGAACACCAGCGTGGCCGCCAGGTTTTGATCCGCCACGGGCAGGACGGTGGTGGGCAGGTAGTAAACGCCTACCACCAGCGGAATCAGCGCAACGCGCAACCAGGTCAACAGTATCGGTATATTGAAAGGCATAAGCTCGGAAATTAGTGCAGCCGTGAAAATTTGTAATGCGCCGCTAGTCTACCTTGCCGCAGCACATTAAACCAGCGCACTGTTGCCGAACACTCAATGGAGCTGTTTGTAGATCTCTTCCGCCAAGGCGCTGGAGATGCCTTCAACCTGCTTCAAGTCCTCGATGCTGGCGTCGACCACGCCGCGCAGGCCGCCAAAACGCGCCAGCAGGCGCTGGCGGCGCTTGGCGCCTATGCCCTCGATCTCTTCCAGGCGCGAGGTCTGGCGCGTCCTGGCGCGCTTGGCACGCATGCCGGTGATGGCGAAACGGTGCGCCTCGTCGCGGATCTGCGCCACCAGCATCAGCGCCGCCGATTCCTTGCCCAGCTCCTGCGAGGCCCGGCCGTCGACGAACATCAGCGTCTCCAGGCCGACCCGGCGCCCTTCCCCCTTGGCCACGCCGACGATCAGGCTGATGTCCAGCCCCAGCTCGGCGAACACCTGGCGCGCCATTTCGATCTGGCCCTTGCCGCCGTCGATCAGCACCACGTCCGGCATGACACCGTCGCCGTTGGCCACCTTTTCGTAGCGGCGCATCAGCACCTGGCGCATCGCCGCGTAATCGTCGCCGGGCGTGATGTCGTTGATGTTGTAGCGGCGGTATTCGCCGTTCTGCATCTGGTGGTGATGGAACACCACGCACGAGGCCTGCGTGGCCTCGCCCTGCGTGTGCGAGATGTCGAAGCACTCCACCCGCAAGGCGTCGATGTCTTCCGGCTCCAGCTGCAGCGCCTCGACCAGCGCGCGCGTGCGCGACTGCTGCGAGCCCTGCTCCTGCAGCAGCCGCGCCAGCGAGATCTCGGCGCCCTTCTGCGCCAGTTCCAGCCATTTGCGGCGCTGGTCCTGCGGCTGGAAGATCAGGTTGATGCGGTGGCCGCACTGCTCCTGCAAGGCCTGCATCAGCGCCGGGTGGTCGAATTCGATATTCAGGATCAGCGTGCCGGGGATGAATTTCTCGGTGTAGTGCTGGACCAGGAAGGCGGCCAGCACCTCGACCTCGATCGGTTCCTCGGCGATGGCGGCGGCGTCGCCGATATGGTTGGGGAAATAGGCGCGGTCGCCCAGGTGGCGGCCGCCGCGCACCATGGCCAGGTTGACGCAGGCGCGGCCGCCCTGCACCAGCACGGCGATGATGTCGACGTCGGCGTCGCCGGTGGTCTCCATGCTTTGCTGGTGCAGCACGCGCGACAGCGACTGGATCTGGTTGCGCACCGCGGCGGCCTGCTCGAATTTGAGCTCTGCGGCGTAGGCGTGCATTTTCTTTTCCAGGTCTTCCATCACTTCGCTCTGGCGTCCGCGCAGGAAGCGGGCGGCGTTTTCGACGTCGACCTTGTAGTCTTCCTTGCTGATCAAATCGACGCAGGGCCCGCTGCAGCGGCCGATCTGGTGCAGCAGGCAGGGGCGCGTGCGGTTCGAATAGACGCTGTCCTCGCAGGTGCGGATCAGGAACACCTTCTGCAGGATCTGCATCGATTCCTTGACCGCCCACGAGCTGGGGAACGGTCCGAAATACTGGTTCTTCTTGTCGACCGCGCCACGGTAGTAGACCATGCGCGGCGCGTCGCCGCCGGTGATCTTCAGGTAGGGGTACGATTTGTCGTCGCGGAACAGGATGTTGAAGCGCGGGCTGAGCGCCTTGATCAGGTTGTTCTCGAGGATCAGCGCTTCGGCTTCGCTGTGGGTGACGGTGGTTTCCAGCCGGGCGATGCGCTCGACCATCATGGCGATGCGCGGGCTGCTGAGGTTTTTCTGGAAGTAGCTGGACACGCGCTTCTTCAGGTCGCGCGCCTTGCCGACGTAGAGCACCTTGTCCTCGGCGTCGAAATAGCGGTACACGCCCGGCAGGTTGGGCAGCTTGGCCACGGTGGCCAGCACTTGTTCGCGCGGATCGGGCGCGCTTGTTTCCACTTCGCTCATTGCTTGTCTCAGTTGGCTTGCTTATTGTTGCTGTTCCACGATGACGAAAGCGACGGCGTATTCCTCCTCGTCGCTGACCGTCACCTGTGTCGTCAGCTTATTCTTTTCCATGAATTCCTTCAGCACCCCGCTGCAGACGATCATCGGCTTGCCGCTGGGGTGATTGAGCATCTGCGCGGCCGGCCAGGTCATCGGCATGCGGATGCCCAGGCCGATGGCCTTGGCAAACGCCTCCTTGGCGGCAAAGCGCGTGGCCACGAAGCGGATGCCGCGCACCGGGTTCTTGGCCTTGCGCGCCAAATACTTTTCCATCTCCTGCGGGCCCAGTATCTTTTTCGCGAAGCGGTCGCCGTGGCGAGCTAGCGCTTCCTCGATGCGGGGAATCTTGCAGATGTCGGTGCCTATGCCGTAGATCATTTCCGCGCGCCCAGGCGGGTCGACACCATGATGGCCTTCATCTCGCGCACGGCGTTCTCCCAGCCGACGAACACCGAGTGGGCGACGATGGCGTGGCCGATATTGAGCTCGGCGATCTCCGGGATCGCGGCGATCGCCTGCACGTTGGTGTAGTGCAGGCCGTGGCCGGCGTTGACCTTCAGGCCTTTCGCCACGCCATACAGCACGCCGCGATGGATGCGTTCCAGTTCGGCGGCCTGCTCGGCGCCTTCGGTGTCGGCGTAGCGGCCGGTGTGCAGCTCGATCACCGGCGCGCCGATGGCGGCGGTGGCGTCCATCTGCTTTTCATCGGCGTCGATGAACAGGCTGACGCGGATGCCTTCGGCCTGCAGCTGCTTGACGGCGGCCTGCACGGCGTTGAAATGGGTGACCACATCGAGGCCGCCTTCGGTGGTGACTTCGGTGCGCTTTTCCGGGACCAGGCAGACGTCGGACGGCCGGATCTTGCAGGCGAAGTCGATCATCTCCTGCGTGACGGCCGCTTCCAGGTTCATGCGCGTCAGCAGCCGCGGCGCCAGCGCGATGACGTCGGCGTCCTTGATGTGGCGGCGGTCTTCGCGCAGATGCAGCGTGATGCAGTCGGCGCCGGCCTGCTCGGCCAGCAGCGCGGCGCGGATCGGGTCGGGATAGCTGGTGCCGCGCGCGTTGCGCAGGGTGGCGACGTGGTCGATGTTCACGCCGAGGTCGATGATGGTGCCGCTTGGTTGCAGGAAGCTCATTGTTTTATACCGTTTAGTCGTTATAACTGCGACAAATCAATCAGGATCTGCCGGGTGTTCAGCGGCGCGCCGCCCAGGTGGTGCGCCAGCAGGAAGCGCATCAGCTGCTTGCTCTGCGATTGCGTGGCGCTGTCCTGGTAGTCTTCGCGCTCCATGTCGAGCAAGGTCTTGCCGGCCACGCGGGGCCAGGGATCGGACGCGCGCTCGGGGCGCGGGCCGCGTTCCGGGTCCACCACGTAGACCACGTCGGCCTGCACGGCGCGGCGGGTTTCGGTGCAGCGGGTCAGGTCGGCGGAGACGCCTGTCTCCTTAAGTAGGGCTCGTTCGAATTTTCTCAAGACGATGGGCGCCGGCTCGTTGTGCGCAAGCTGGTTCAGCGTGGCGACGTAGTGGTCGAACAGGGCCGGATGCGCGTCGTCGCGGGCTAGCAGCTTGACCAGCAATTCGTTCAGGTAGAAGCCGCACAGCAGCGCGGTTTTCTCCAGCGGCAGCATGCCGCCCACCCATTCGGCGTCGGTCAAGGTGCGCAGTTCGGATTTGCCGACCCAGCTGGAGGACAATGGCTGGAAGGTTTGCAGCACGCCGCGCAGCTGCGAGTGCGGGCGCTTGGCGCCCTTCGCGATCAAGGCCACGCGGCCGAAGTCGCGCGTGAACAGGTCGATGATGAGGCTGGTTTCTTTGTACGGATAGCTGTGCAGCACGAAGGCCGGCTGGCCGGCGACCTTGGTGCCGAAGGTGCGCTCGCGCGACGGCGCGCGCGGGCGCTTGGGGGCGGGAGCCGCCGCGGCGGGCACCACCTCACGCTCCGCGACTGGTGCGGGTGCCGCTGCGATGTCGGCGTCTAGCGTGGTGGTGGACATCGCCTCTCTTTATTCGTAGCCGTAGGCGCGCAGACCCGCTTCGTTGTCGGCCCAGCCGGATTTGACCTTGACCCAGATTTCCAGGTACACGGGGCCGCCGAACAGCTTTTCCATGTCCAGCCGCGCCTGCGTGGACACTTCCTTCAGGCGCGCGCCCTTGTTACCGATGATCATGGACTTGTGCGTGTCGCGCTCGACCAGGATGGCGGCGAACACGCGGCGCAGGTCGCCCTCCTGCTCGAACTGCTCGATCAGCACGGTGCTGGTGTAAGGCAGCTCGTCGCCGACAAAGCGGAACAGTTTTTCGCGCACGATCTCGGAGGCCAGGAATTTCTCGCTGCGGTCGGTGATGTCGTCCGGTCCGAAGATGGGCTGGTTCTCCGGCAGGAATTTCTTGATCTCTTTTTCCAGGCCGTCCAGCTGGAAGCGCAGCTTGGCCGACACCGGCACGATGGCGGCGAAGTTGAACTTGGCCGCGACCTGCTGGGCGAACGGCAGCAGCACCGCCTTGTCCTTGACCCGGTCGGCCTTGTTGATGACCAGCACCACCGGCACTTCGGTCGGCAGCAGGTCCAGCACCTGCTGGTCGGCCGGGCCGAAGGTGCCCGCCTCGATCACGTACAGGATCAGGTCCGACGAGATCAAGGTGTTGGTGACGGTCTTGTTCAGCGTCTTGTTCAGCGCGTTCGCGTGGCGGGTCTGGAAGCCAGGCGTGTCGACGTAGATGAACTGGGCATCGTCATGGGTCTGGATGCCGGTGATGCGGTGGCGCGTGGTTTGCGCCTTGCGCGAGGTGATGCTGACCTTGGCGCCGATGAGCGTATTCATCAGGGTCGATTTGCCCACGTTCGGGCGGCCCACGATGGCGATATAGCCACAACGGAAGTTGGCGGAGGTCGTTTCGGTATTCATTTTATTTCTCTTTACTTGTTTGCTGCTTTGGCAGGCGGTGGCGACGGCTTGGGATCAACCGGCGCCTCGTTCGTCTGCACGGTGGCGATGCCGGCCAGCTTGAGCTGGGCGGCGCGCGGCTTGGTCTTGCGGCCGGCGGCCGGAGTCTTCAGCAACGCTTGTTCGGCCACTTCCAGCGCCAGCTTGGCGGCGGCCTGTTCGCCGGCGCGGCGGCTGCCGCCGCGTCCGTAGACCTGGATGCCCAGCTTGGGCACCAGGCATTCGATTTCGAATTCCTGGCTGTGCGCGGCGCCGTGGGTGGCCACCACATTGTACAGCGGCAGCGAAATCTTCTTACTTTGCAGGAATTCCTGCAGCAGCGTCTTGGCGTCCTTGCCCAGCGTTTGCGGATCGACCGTGTCCAGGATGGGGATGTAGAAGGCGCGGATCACGTCGCGCGCGGGGTTGAAGCCGCCATCCAAAAAAATGGCGCCTAACAGCGCCTCAAGCGTGTCGGCCAGGATCGAGGGACGGCGGAAGCCGCCCGATTTCAACTCCCCTTCCCCGAGCCGCAGGAACTGCGACAGCTCCAGCTTCTGGGCGATTTCATACAGCGACTGCTGCTTGACCAGGTTGGCGCGCAGGCGCGACAGGTCGCCCTCGTCGATCGCCACGTAGCGCTCGTACAGGATCGAGGCCACCACGCAGTTCAGGATCGAATCGCCCAGGAATTCGAGTCGTTCGTTATGCAAACTGCTGTGGCTACGGTGCGTCAAGGCCTGCTGCAGCAGGCCAGCATCCTGGAACGTGTAGCCTAAACGGTTTTGCAATAACTGAAGATTCATTGTTCTGTTCGGTTCTGTTTTAGCTGACTAGTGTCTTATTGATCGGTCTTGGCGGGGGCGGCGGCGGTTTTCGACGTCGTGCCCTGGTACTCCAGCAACAGGCTGGCCGGTCCGACCAGCGGGATTTTCTTTTCGTAGGCGAAGCTGATTTCCATCTCGCCGTTTTCCTTGCCGATGATCAGGTCGCGGCTGGTGATCGAGCTGATGTAACCGGTGGTGGCGCTGGCGTCGAACGATTTCTGGATCTCGATCACCGAGCCGCCGGTGGCCTTGGCAGTGACGATGGCGTTCTGGATCGCCCGGTACTCGGTGTAGGTCGGCACGATCTTCAGGGCCAGCACGCCGATGAAACCCAGCGCCGCCAGCACGATGATCAGTCCGACCAGGGAAATGCCGTTCTGCCGCTTCAAGCCTGTTTGCATCATCATATGCCCTTTCACCGCGGATTAATGGATGCTGCCGATGCGGCGCAGGTTACCCAGGTTCATCCACACGAAAAATGCTTTTCCAACAATATTCTTGTCCGGCACGAAGCCCCAGTAGCGGCTGTCCGCGCTGTTGTCGCGATTATCGCCCATCATGAAGTAGTTGCCTTGCGGAACTACGCAGGTAAAGCCTTCGTACTTGTAGGTGCAGTTTTCGCTGTGCGGGAACTTCTTCACGCCATCCAGGCTCAGCGTGGGCGCCGCCTCGTTGTTGAGGATGCGGTGGTTGACGCCGGTCAGGTTTTCCGTGAATTGCTTGTTATAAACAAGATGCTCGTCGTCCAGGTAATCGTCCAGTGGAGTGTACTTCACTTCCACGCCGTTGACCGTTAAGCGCTTGTTTTCATACGTGATTTTATCACCCGGTACGCCGATGACGCGCTTGATGTAATCCTGGGTCATATCCAGCGGATATTTGAACACCATCACGTCGCCGCGCTGCGGATCGTTGATCTGCACGATCTTCTGGTTGATCACCGGCAGGCGGATGCCGTAGGTGAACTTGTTCACCAGGATCAGGTCGCCCACCAGCAGGGTCGGCACCATCGACGACGACGGGATCTTGAACGGCTCGTACAGGAACGAGCGCAGGAAGAACACCAGCGCGATCACCGGGAAGAAGCTGCCCGAGTATTCGATCCAGGTCGGCTGGCGCAGCAGGTTGGCCTCGATCGCCGCGCGGTTGCCGGCGTTGTCGACCTTGATGCCGTCGGCGGTCAGCTTGGCGTTGCGGGCGTCGTAGTCGGCCAGCGCGCGGTCGGCGGCGGCACGGCGCTGCTTGGCCAGGTAGAACACATCGAGGAACCAGATCACCCCGGTGATCACCATCAGTACGAACAGAATTAAAGCAAAATTACCCAAGATCACTTGCAGGTTCATTTGTCGTCCACTTGTAAGATTGCCAGGAATGCTTCTTGTGGAATCTCTACCGAGCCCACTTGCTTCATGCGTTTTTTACCGGCCTTCTGCTTCTCCAGCAGTTTCTTCTTGCGGCTGATGTCGCCGCCGTAGCACTTGGCCAGCACGTTCTTGCGCAGCGCCTTGACGTTTTCACGCGAGATCACGTTGACGCCGATGGCGGCCTGGATCGCCACGTCGAACATCTGGCGCGGGATCAGCTCGCGCATCTTGGCCGCCACCTGGCGGCCGCGATACGCGCTGTTCGAGCGGTGCACGATGATGGCCAGCGCATCGACCTTCTCGCCGTTGATCAGCATGTCCACCTTGACCACGTCGGAGGCGCGGTATTCCTTGAACTCGTAGTCCATCGAGGCATAGCCGCGCGAGGTCGACTTGAGCTTGTCGAAGAAGTCCAGCACGATCTCGCCCATCGGCATTTCGTACACCAGCTTGACCTGGCGGCCATGGTAGGCCATGTCCATCTGCACGCCGCGCTTGCCGATGCACAACGTGATCACCGAGCCGACGTACTCTTGCGGCATGTACAGGTTGACGGTGACGATGGGCTCGCGGATCTCGTTGATCTTGGTCGGCTCCGGCATCTTCGACGGATTGTCGACCTTGACGATGCTGTTGTCGCGCATCACCACTTCGTACACCACGGTCGGCGCCGTGGTGATCAGGTCCATGTCGAATTCGCGCTCCAGGCGCTCCTGGACGATTTCCATGTGCAGCAGGCCGAGGAAGCCGCAGCGGAAGCCGAAGCCCAGCGCCTGCGACACTTCCGGCTCGTACATCAGCGCGGCGTCGTTCAGCTTGAGTTTTTCCAGCGAGTCGCGCAGCGCGTCGTACTGGTTGGCCTCGACCGGGAACAGGCCGGCGAACACCTGCGGCTGCACTTCCTTGAAGCCAGGCAGCGGCGCCGCCGCGGGACGGTTGGCCAGGGTGACGGTATCGCCCACCTTGGCGGCCTTCAATTCCTTGATGCCGGCGATGATGAAGCCCACCTGGCCGGCCGACAGCTGCGGCAGCGAGACCGAGCGCGGCGCGAAGATGCCGACGTCTTCCACCAGCTGCAGCGAGTCGGTGGCCATCAGCTTGATCTTGTCCTTCGGCTTCAGCGTGCCGTTCATCACGCGCACCAGCATGACCACGCCGACGTAGGCGTCGTACCACGAGTCGACGATCAGCGCCTGCAGCGGCGCGTCCGGGTCGCCCTTCGGCGGCGGCACCTTGGCGATGATCGATTCCAGCACGTCTTCGACGCCCAGGCCGGTCTTGGCCGAGCAGTGCACGGCGTCGCCCGCTTCGATGCCGATCACGTCTTCGATCTCGGCAATGGCGGTCGGCGGGTCGGCGTTGGGCAGGTCGATCTTGTTCAGCACCGGCACCACTTCCACGCCCAGGTCGAGCGCGGTGTAGCAGTTGGCCACGGTCTGGGCTTCCACGCCTTGCGAGGCGTCGACCACCAGCAGCGCGCCTTCGCAGGCCGACAGCGAGCGCGACACTTCATACGAGAAGTCGACGTGGCCGGGCGTGTCGATCAGGTTCAGGTTGTACATCTGGCCGTCGCGGGCCTTGTATTGCAGGGCGGCCGTTTGCGCCTTGATCGTGATGCCGCGTTCGCGCTCCAGATCCATCGAATCGAGCACTTGCGACTCCATCTCGCGTTCGGACAAACCGCCGCACAATTGAATAATGCGGTCCGCCAGGGTCGATTTGCCGTGGTCGATGTGGGCGATGATGGAAAAATTGCGTATGTTGTTCATTAACAAATATTCAAAAACGGGTTTGAAACGACAGGGCGCGACCGGTACACGATACCTTGCGCAATACAAAAAAAGCGCTCCGTGCGGGGCGGTAATGCCCTGGCGAGCGCCTTGATGACAGCTAACCCCGCATTTTACCGGATTTCAGAGGGGAAAGGCCGACTTATGCAACGTGAAATGCATTTTCGCCCCCGGGGCGCTTATTTGTTGAGCACTTCCAGGACTTTGGCCTCGTCCAGGAAGTAATGGCACAGTTCCGGAGCGGCCAGGTCGGCGTACAGCACGGGCACCAGCTCGTCGAAACGGGCCACCAGCGCGTCGTCCCCATCGACGTCGATGACATCGACGGTGATCGGGCGCTCCGGGCTCTGCAGGCGCATCAGCGCGTCCAGCATGTCCTGGCACAGGTGGCAGTAGCTGCGGGAATAGAGGGTGAAATGCATCGAAAACGCCCCGCCGGCGGCCGGCGGGGCTTGCTCCTTACTTCACGCTGGGGCGCACGGAAATGTACTGCGTCACCTCGCCGCGGCGCACCAGCAGCACCGAGGCCTTCTTCGGATCGAGCTTGGCCACGGCCGCGTTGAACTGCTTGGCGTCCTTGATCTCGATGTTGTTCACCTGCAGCAGCACGTCGCCCTCGGCCACGCCGGCGCGGCCTGCCACGCCCTCGGCCGAGTCCACCACCACGCCGCCATCGACGCCCAACTCCTTCTTCTGCTCGGCCGTCAGGTCGCTGACCTTCAAGCCCAGCGCATTGGCCTTGACCGTTGCCTCCGGCTCGGCCTTGCCACCCTTGCCCTTGCCCGCCTTGGCGGTCTTTTCCGCCTCCAGCTCGGCCACGGTCACCGGCAGGTCCAGCTGCTGGCCCTTGCGCCACACCGTCACGATGGCCTTGCTGGCCAGCGCGGTGCCGCCCACCAGGCGCGGCAGGTCGGACGAGCGGTTCACCGGCACGCCGTTGAACTTCAGGATGATGTCGCCCGCCTTGATGCCGGCCTTGTCGGCGGGACCGCCCGGCTCCACCAGCGACACTTCCGCGCCCTGCGCGCTCTTCAAGCCCAGCGATTCCGCCACTTCCTTGCTGACTTCGCCGATCTGCACGCCGATGCGGCCGCGCGTGACCTTGCCGCTCTTCTTCAGCTGTTCCGACACGCGGATCGCCTCGTCGATCGGCACCGCGAAGGAAATGCCGTTGTAGCCGCCGGACAGCGTGGCGATCTGCGAGTTGATGCCGATGACTTCGCCGCGCATATTGATCAGCGGGCCGCCCGAGTTGCCCGGGTTGACCGCGACGTCGCTCTGGATCAGCGCCAGGTAGTCGCCGGTGTCGCGCTGCTTGGCCGAGATGATGCCGGCGGTGACCGTGTTTTCCAGGTTGAACGGCGAGCCGATCGCGATCACCCATTCGCCGACGCGGATCTTGTCCGAATCGCCCATGACCAGGAACGGCAGCTTGTCGCCCTCGATCTTCAGCACGGCGACGTCGGTGCGCGCATCGGCGCCCAGCACCTTGGCCTTGAATTCGCGCTTGTCGGTCAGCGTGACGAACACTTCGTCGGCGCCGTCGACCACGTGGGCATTGGTCATCACATAGCCGTCGGCCGACAGGATGAAGCCGGAACCGACGCCGCGCTGCACCGGCTCGTCGGACGGCGCCTGGCGGCGGCCGCGCGGCGCGCCCTTGCCGCCCGGGACGCCCGGTTGCGGCAGCGCGCCGCCAAAGAAGCGGCGCAGGAATTCCTGCATTTCCTCGTCGCCCGGCTGGCCCTCGGCGCCGTTGCGCCCGCCCAGCTTCAGACGTTCCGTGGTGCGGATATTGACCACGGCCGGACCGACGCGGTCGACCAGGTCGGCAAAGTCGGGCAGGCCGATGACGGCGCCGGTCACCGGCGCGGCGGCCGTGGCGGCAGCCAGGCCGAGCACGGCGGGCGACATCCATACGCTTGCGCCGACCAGCAGCGCCAACAGGGTTTTACTACAAGGAGTTTTACCACCAACGGAGATATTATTTTTCATGGAAAGTATCAATCTTTGTAAAGTTCCGGAACGCAAACGTCCCTCGGCGGGGTCGCACGACGCGAGGCTAGCGTATGGTAAGCGAAAAGTCGCCGTAAAGCGCGCTCAAAGATTTTATAAGAGTATGCGGTTCAGGGCAAAATGACGTCCGCCCGAGACTTGGACTGGCCCGCCGGCGGCGCGGCGGAGTCGGCGGAGGAGTCGGCAGCGGCGCGCCCGGCGGGCGCAGGCGATGGCGTCAGGGGGGCTTCAGCCGCGAGGCGGGTCGCCAGACTGGCGCTGAAGCCGTTGCTGAGCGCGCCGCTGGCCTGGTCGCGCAGCACGTCTCCGATCAGATGGTAAGCATTCCACGCGGCCTGCCCTTCCGCAGTGCCGAGCGCGGCCATCGCCAGTTCGCGCTCGCCGTCCGGCAGCTCACCATCGGCCAGCGCCGAGATGTTTTCGTGCAGTCTTTTCTGGGTATCCATCGCGTTTCCCGCCATGTCAAAACAAATCCGCTGCGCCGTTTGCACGCGCATTGCCAAAAACCAATGACAATTGCCATCATTCCATCCTTACCAGCGCTTGTCAATCGGCATATCCAGCAAGGGTTTCAGTTTTTCAGCGATGACTTCGCGGGCGCGAAAAATGCGGCTGCGCACGGTGCCGATGGGACAGGCCATGATGTCGGAAATTTCCTCATAGCTCAGCCCCTCGATCTCGCGCAAGGCGATCGCGGTACGCAAATCCACGGGCAAGGCATCCATCGCCGCATTGACGGTTTGGGCGATCTGCTTGCTCGCCAGCATGGATTCCGGCGTGTTGATGTCGCGCAAATGCTCGCCATCGGTAAATGCTTCAGCATGTTCGGCGTCGGCTTCGGTCGACGTAGGCGTACGCCTCCCCTGCGTCGCCAGAAAATTCTTGGCGGTATTGATGCCGATACGATACAGCCAGGTATAAAAGGCGGAGTCGCCGCGGAAATGCCGCAACGCGCGATACGCCTTGATAAAAGTCTCCTGCACCACATCCTCGGCTTCGACCGGATCGTGCACTATACGCGACAGCAGACGCATCAGGCGGCGTTGGTATTTCGCCACCAGCATGTCGAACGCCTGCTTGTCACCGGCACGGACCCGGTCGACCAGTACCTGGTCACACTCACGTTCTGTCGTCACTCCTGCATTCCTCGATGGCCTGCAGCGTAGCCGATACTTATAGCCATATGCTATAGAGTTAGCTCGCTGCAAGAAGTTCACAGTGTTTGCGGTTTTATTTCAGCCCGTGCGGCGATCGCCCGGCACGCCAGCGACAGGACGCGCCAATCGGCTCGCGTCACACTATCGGGCAGCACCAGCAGCAGCCGCACATCGCCGTCATCCCCGCCCAGCCGCAATAGCAGCAGGCCCGGCCATAAGGTCGAACCCTCCAGCAGGCGCAATGGCGCCCCGTTCTCTTGGTATACCGTCAGCCGCAACTGCCCGACACCGGATATATCAAGCCGGCGCACAATACGCCGCGAGCGGCCCGCCAGCAGGCCGGCCAACCCGGCCAACCCGCACAGCAATGGCGCAGCCCAGCCCGCGTCCAGGCAGAGGACGGACGAGGCCATCACGCAACAGCACAAGCCGGCATGCAGCGCGCGCAGGCCGGACGAGGGGCGAACGATGACAGAGACCGCAATCGACATGGCAGACGAGGCCTGGCAAACAACAGTCAATCAAACAGGGGGATTCCATTCGGAAGCGCCGGCCGCGAAGGCCGGGCAATTCTGGCGCCGGCGAATGCCGGCGCCGAATCCACGCTCACCCTGTTTAGACAGGGATTGCGGGGATTAGTTCAACGCGGGGTCGAACTTTTTGAAGCTTAGATCTTGCCGAACACCAGGCTGCCGTTGGTGCCGCCGAAGCCGAACGAGTTCTTGACTGCATACTCGATCTTCATCGGACGGGCCACGTTGGCGCAGAAGTCCAGGTCGCACGCCGGGTCCTGGTTGAACAGGTTGATGGTCGGAGGCGACACCTGATGGTGGATCGCCAGCACCGTAAACACTGCTTCCAGGCCGCCGGCGCCGCCCAGCAGGTGGCCGGTCATCGACTTGGTCGAATTGACCACCAGCTTCTTGGCGTGGTCACCGAAGGTGCGCTTGATGCCCTGCACTTCAGCCACGTCGCCCTGCGGCGTCGAGGTGCCGTGCGCGTTCACGTACTGCACCTGGTCCGGGTTGATGCCGGCGTTGGCCAGCGCGGCTTGCGCCGACTTGCTGCCGCCGCTGCCATCTTCCAAAGGCGAGGTCATGTGGTAAGCATCAGCGCTCATGCCGAAGCCGACCAGTTCCGCATAGATCTTGGCGCCGCGTGCCTTGGCGCGTTCGTACTCTTCGAGCACCATCACGCCGGCGCCTTCGCCCAGCACGAAGCCGTCGCGGTCCGTATCCCATGGACGGGATGCGGTCGCCGGATCGTCGTTACGGGACGACAGCGCCTTGGCCGAGGCGAAACCGCCCAGGCCCAGCGGCGACACGGTCGATTCCGCACCGCCGGCCACCATGACGTCGGCATCGCCGTACTCGATCATGCGGGCTGCCGCGCCGATGCAGTGCAGGCCGGTGGTGCAAGCCGTCACGATCGACAGGTTAGGACCACGCATGCCGTACTTGATCGACAGGTTGCCCGAGATCATGTTGATGATCGAGGCAGGCACGAAGAACGGCGAGATACGGCGCGGACCGCGCTTGTCGTAGTCTTCCTTCTGTTCTTCGATCATCGGCAGGCCGCCGATACCGGAACCGATGATGACGCCGATGCGATCGGCATTCTCTTCGGTGACGACCACGCCGGAGTCCTGCACAGCCTGGATGCCGGCCGCCATGCCGTAATGGATGAAGGTATCCATGTGGCGGGCTTCCTTGGCCGAGATATAGTCCTCGATGTTGAAGCCTTTGACTTCGCCGGCAAAGCGGGTGCTGAAAGCTGTTGCGTCAAACTTGGTGATGGTGGCGATACCGGACTTGCCCTCGACAGCCGCGGCCCAGGTCTCAGCAATGTTATTGCCGATCGGGGTCACGGCGCCCAGGCCGGTAACGACAACACGACGGTTTTTAGAACCTCTCAAGCGATTCTCCTAAAGTCGATCGGGCAGAAATTACGCCTTGACGTGAGCGGTAGCGTAGTCGATCGCTTGCTGCACGGTGGTGATTTTTTCTGCTTGTTCGTCAGGGATTTCCATTTCGAATTCATCTTCCAGGGCCATCACCAGTTCCACGGTGTCCAGGGAGTCTGCGCCGAGGTCGTCGACGAACGAGGATTCGATCTTGATGTCTGCTTCGGCGACGCCCAGTTGCTCAGCGACGATTTTCTTAACGCGTTGTTCGATATCCGACATGTTATGGCTCCATTTTGTTTGTTACGGAAAGCGCGCATTTTATCAGGTTTGCGCACTGAAAAACTAATTTCGGTGAGTGCTGCGATTTTGTCGACAACTATTCCGAAATCACTGCTAAAAGACAAGAATCGGCTTCAATCCGAAGCCGCAACCCGTCAATTCATGTACATACCGCCGTTCACGTGAAGGGTGGTACCGGTAATATAGGCCGCTTGCGGCGACGCCAGGAAGGCGACGGCCGCAGCGATATCCTCAGGCTTGCCCAAGCGCGCCAGAGGAATTTGCGTCAGCAGGGCGGCATGCTGCTCTTCGCCCAGCGCTTTGGTCATGTCGGTGTCGATGAAGCCCGGCGCCACGCTGTTGACGGTGATGTTGCGGCTGCCGATTTCGCGCGCCAGCGCGCGGCCCATGCCTTCCACGCCGGCCTTGGCGGCGGCGTAATTCATCTGGCCAGGATTGCCGGAGGACGCCACCACCGAAGTGATGTTAATGATACGCCCAGTCTTAGCTTTCATCATGCCGCGCAAGACGGCGCGCGACAGGCGGCCGACCGAGCTCAGGTTGGTGGCGATGACGTTGTCCCACTCCTCGTCCTTCATGCGCATGGCCAGCTGGTCCTGCGTGATGCCGGCGTTGTTGACCAGGATGCCGACGGCGCCGAAGGTCTTGCCGATCTCGTCGATGACGGCGGCGCAGCGCTCGGCGTCGGTGACGTTCAAGACCATGCCCTTGCCCGCTTCGGCGCCGATCTCGGCCAGGTAGGCGCTGATCGCTTCCGCGCCCGCTTCGGTGGTGGCGGTGCCGATCACCTTGGCGCCCTGGCGCGCCAGTTCCTGGGCAATGGCCTTGCCGATGCCGCGCGATGCACCGGTGACCAGCGCTACTTGATTTGCTAAATTCATGGATGTCCTTCTGTGTTGATGGAGTCTGCCTGAAGTCGCCGCTGCTTACTTGAGCAAGCTCAAGACGCGCTCCAACGAGGCTTGATCGGTAATCGCGTCGCCCACCAGCGTGGCATCGATGCGCTTGGTCAAGCCCATCAGCACTTTGCCCGGGCCGCATTCGACCACTTGCGTGATGCCTTCGGCGGCGACTTTCTGCATGGTTTCGACCCAGCGCACCGGCGAGGCGGCCTGGCGCACCAGCGCGTCCTTGATCGAGGCCGGATCGCTCAGCACGGCAACGTCGACGTTGTTGATCAGCGTGATTTGCGGCGCCGAGAAAGTCAGGCCGGCCATGTAGTCGCGCAGGCGGTCCGAGGCCGGCTTCAGCAGCGACGAGTGGAACGGCGCCGACACCGGCAGCTTCATGGCGCGCTTGGCGCCCTTGGCCTTGGCGATTTCGCAGGCGCGCTCGACGGCGGCGGTGTCGCCGGCGATGACCACTTGCGCGGGGGCGTTGAAGTTGACCGCCTCGACCACGGAACCCGCGGCGGCGGCGGCCGCTTCGGCGCAGGCGGCGCGGACGTCTTCGTCCGACAGGCCCAGCACCACGGCCATCGTGCCCTGCCCGACCGGCACGGCTTCCTGCATCGCCTGCGCGCGGAAGCGCACCAGCGGCACGGCATCCCTGAAGGCAATCACGCCGGCAGCCACCAGCGCGGAATATTCACCCAGGCTGTGGCCGGCAACGACGGACGGCAGCGGACCGCCGGCGGCGATCCACGCGCGATAGACGGCCACGGCGGCGGTCAGCATGACCGGCTGCGTGTTGGTGGTCAGGTCCAGCTCTTCCTTCGGGCCTTCGGCCATCAGCTTGCCCAGGTCGAACTGCAGCGCGTCGGACGCTTCGGCGATGGTTTGCGCCACCACCGGATTGCCGGCGAAGCCGTCCATCATCGCAATCGCCTGCGAACCCTGGCCCGGGAATACAAAAGCAAATTTAGTCATACTTGGTCCGTCTGATAATAATTGTGAGCACGCTAGCATGCCATCGTGACAGCATTACTACCGCCGAGCTCGTTAGAACTCTAATTCTAATCCAGGCTTAAAAAGGGGCTCAGAAACGCGCCAGGACAGCGCCCCACGTGAAGCCGCCGCCGACGCCTTCCATCATGATGTTCTGGCCCTTCTGGATGCGGCCGTCGCGCACTGCGACGTCCAGCGCCAGCGGGATCGACGCGGCCGAGGTATTGCCATGCTGGTCCACGGTGACCACCATTTTTTCAGCCGGCAAGCCCAGCTTCTTGGCCGTGCTGTTCATGATGCGCAGATTGGCCTGGTGCGGGATCAGCCAGTCGATCTGGTCGGCCGTCATATTGGCCTTGTCCAGCGCCTCGTGGGCGACCTTTTCCAGCACCGACACGGCCAGCTTGAACACCGCCGGGCCGTCCATGTACAGGAAGGCGCTGCCGGCAACGGCGCCGCCGTCGACCGAACCTGGAATGCTGAGGATGTCCGAATGGCGGCCGTCCGCATGCAGCTTGGTGGCCAGGATGCCCGGCTCTTCCGACGCGCTCAGCACGATGGCGCCGGCGCCGTCGCCGAACAGCACGCAGGTGGTGCGGTCGTCGAAATTGAGGATGCGCGAAAACACTTCGGAGCCGATGACCAGCACGTTCTTGTGCACGCCGGCGCGGATGAAGGCGTCCGCGGTGGAGACGGCGTAGACGAAGCCGCTGCACACGGCTTGCACGTCGACTGCCGCGCTGTTGTTGGTCATGCCCAGTTTTTTCTGCACGATGCAGGCGGTGCTGGGGAAGCTGCCGAAGAAGTCCGGCGTCGAGCTGGCCAGCACGATCAGGTCGATGTCGTTCGGCTGCAGGCCGGCCATCTCCAGCGCCTTCTTGGCGGCGTTGACCGCCAGGTCCGACGATTTCTGTTCCGGCTCAGCGAAGTGACGCGCCGAAATGCCGCTGCGGCTGACGATCCATTCGTCAGAGGTCTCGATGCCTTTGGCGGCGAGTTGATCAGCCAGTTCCTGGTTGGTCACGCGCTTCTCCGGCAGATAGCTGCCGGTGCCGATAATTTTGCTGTACAAAGTCATGCCGTTCTACCGTCCACTAAATAGTTGAGCTAGGTACTTCCGGAGTTTCGGTGTTACGCGGCATGAGCTCGGCGATCAACGTCGAAATATGCGGCAACACATCATTTTTTGCAGCATCATACGCCCGCTTGATCGCCCATTCAAAGGAATATGCGTCGGCGCCGCCATGGCTCTTGAACACCAGGCCGCGCAAACCCAGCAGGCTGGCACCGTTATAACGCGACGGCGACAGGCGCTTCTTGATCGAATTCAAGGCGCCGCGACCGATCAGAGCGCTCAGCATCGTCAGTGGATTGCGGGTGAATTCGGACTTGACCGTGTCGGCAAAGAAGCGGGCTACGCCCTCGACCGCCTTCAGCGTGACATTGCCGACGAAACCGTCGCAGACGACGATGTCGGTGGTGCCCTTGAAGATGTCGTTGCCCTCGACGTTGCCATAGAAGTTCAGCGCGCCGCGCTCATGGTCGGCCTGCAGCAGCTTGCTGGTGGCCTTGACCACGTCGTTGCCCTTGATGTCCTCGGTACCCACGTTCAGCAGGCCCAGGGTCGGGCGAGGAATATTTTCCATCGCCGACACCAGCACCGAACCCATGATGGCGAACTGGTGCAGGTGATGCGGTTCGCAGTCGACGTTGGCGCCCAGGTCCAGCATGTAGGTCGGGCCGCCCTTCTGGTTCGGCATGATGCTGCAGATGGCCGGACGGTCGACGCCGGTCATGGTCTTGAGCACGTAGCGGGCCACGGCCATCAGCGCACCGGTGTTGCCGGCCGAGACCGACGCCTGCGCCTTGCCGTCCTTGACCTGCTCGATGGCCACGCGCATCGACGAATCCTTCTTGCGGCGCAGGGCCACTTCGAGCGGATCGTCCATGGTGACTTGTTCGGAGGCGTGCACCACGCTCAGGCGTGGATGCGCGTCGGCGTGATGCTTCTTCAATTCGGCGCGGATGACGTCTTCCAAACCGACTAGTATCAGTTCAGCATCTGGTTCGCGTTTGACGAAGGAAATAGCTGCGGGGATAGTGACCGACGGGCCGTGATCTCCGCCCATGCAGTCGATAGAAATTTTGATTGTCATTTGTTTTGATTCAGTACCACGCTCCAGCCCTTGCGGGGCAAGCTGCGGCAAGCTGCGGACCTACACTGTCCAGGTCTACGCGTTTCAAAATGACGGTGTGCAAAAGAGGATTGCAGCCGAAGAAAAAGAAAAAGCGATGCATGCGAGTCAACCACGCAGCACCGCCTATTTCCGAGTCCAGCAAAAGCGTCGATTACTCGTCGTTTTTGGTTTTCAGGACTTTACGACCACGGTAGAAGCCGTTAGGGCTGATGTGGTGACGCAGGTGGGTTTCACCGGTGGTTGGCTCGATGCCCAGTTGTGGAGCAACCAGGAAATCGTGCGAACGGTGCATACCGCGCTTCGATGGGGACTTCTTGTTCTGTTGAACTGCCATGTTAATGACTCCTAATACATAAGTTCTAAAATTTTAACACATTCGACCAGCAAATACATGCGAATCGAGTATCCTGCCGGCAAAACTGAACCGGCATAGTTAAACTGAGATTTACTACATTTCACTGCTGACTTGCCATACTCGATTTACTACACGCGTTTGACACGTTCTTTACAACACTACTTATTCGGATTTGAGGCCCTTGAGGGCGTCGAACGGCGACAACTTCTCGCTTTTTGCCTTGTCCAGCAGGGCGGAATCGGGGCAGACATCGTGTTTCGGCGTATGCGGCAGGGCCAGCAGCGCTTCGTCTTCCACCAGATCCATCAGCTCCATACTGCGGCTGCCGACGATGACATCGATCGTCTCGTCGTCGATCATTTCTTCAATTTCATCCGCCTGCTCATCATCCTTACCAAGCATCAACAGCGTCGAGGCGTCGATGGTGTGAGCATAAGGCGTCAGGCAGCGCTGGCAGACCAGTTGCACGGTGCCGGATACCGACAGCGTCATCTGCGGGAAGCCCATCTTGCTGGTGCCCCCTACTACCTTCCAGGAAATCGTGCCGGAATTATCGGCGCAATCCTTGGTCAAACGGGTCATTTCGGCAACGGGCGTCACGCCTTCTCTGCTGCCGTTGCTCCGACAAAAATCAAAGGCGTCGATCACAATAGCATTCATTACAGAAAATTTCCCCGGAAAACCTGCGATAATAGCAGGGTTTTCGTCATCAAGTCAAAGCCTTAGCGTTTTTTTCGTTCTTTTTGCCGCTGGCGTTACCGGCGACAGAGCATATAACATTCCCCTCATGACATCAAGTTTACTCGTACTCGCCTCCAGTTCGGCCTATCGCAAGGAATTGTTATCACGGCTGCAACTGCCGTTCGAGGTCGCGGTGCCGGACATCGACGAAACGCCGCTGGCCGGCGAATCGCCCAGCGCCACCGCGCTGCGGCTGGCGCGCGAGAAGGCCGCCGCCGTGGCCGCCAAGATGCCGGGCTACATCGTCATCGGCTCCGACCAGGTCGCCACTTTGGACGGCGAGCAGATCGGCAAGCCGGGCAACCACGCCAACGCGCTGGCCCAGCTGCGGAAGATGCGCGGCCGCGAAGTGATCTTCCACACCGCGCTGTGCGTGTTTGACGGGCGGAACGGCCAGGCGCAGGTCGAGGATATCCGGACCGCCGTCACCTTCCGCGACCTGCCGGACGCCGAGCTGGACGCCTACCTGCGCATCGAACAGCCGTACGACTGCGCCGGCAGCGCCAAGAACGAGGCGCTGGGCATCGCCATCCTCGAGCGCATCGACAGCAGCGACCCGACCGCCCTCACCGGCTTGCCTTTGATCGCGCTGACAGGCATGCTGCGCAGGATTGGCGTCTCCTTTTTCAATACCTAAAGATTTTTATGCCCGGCACCCTCTTCTTAATACCGAACACCCTGGGCGAGACCGAAGCGCTCGCCAACGTGCTGCCCGAACAGGTGCAGCGCATCACCTCGCAACTCGACTACTTCGTCGCCGAGAACGCCAAGACGGCGCGCGCGTTTTTAAAACTGGTGAACGCCCAGCATCCGCTGGCCAAGCCGCTGCAAGAGATCAAGATTTCCGAACTCAACGTCAACACCCCGGCCGCCGCGCTGGCGGGCCTGCTGGCGCCGCTGCTGGCGGGACAGGATGGCGGCCTGGTGTCGGAAGCCGGCGTGCCGGCGGTGGCCGACCCCGGCGCCGACCTGGTGCGGCTGGCGCACCAGCACAACATCCCGGTGCGGCCACTGGTCGGGCCGTCGTCGCTGCTGCTGGCGGTGATGGCAAGCGGCCTGAACGGACAGAGCTTCGCCTTCAACGGCTACCTGCCGACCGACGCCGCGCAGCGCGCCGTCCGCATCAAGGAGCTGGAGCAGCGCTCGCGCAAGGAAAAGCAGACACAGCTGTTCATCGAAACGCCATACCGCAACGCCGCCATGCTGGAAGCGTTGGTGACGGCCTGCGCGCCGGGCACGCTGGTCTGCGTGGCGACCGACCTCAGCCTGCCATCGGAAACCATCCGCACGATGACGGCGGCCCAATGGAAAACCGCCAAGGCGCCCGACTTCCACAAGAAGCCCACCGTGTTCCTGCTGCTGGGCCAATAAAATCCGGGGTCAGATGTGGCGGGCGTACTCGGTCACCCATTCGATGGCGGCCAGCTGGATCGCGTACAGTTCGGACGGCTTCAGCGCCAGCTGGTGCAGCAGCGGCGCCAGCGTCTTGCCATCGCCGGCTTTTTCGATGTGCTCGATCAGGTTCAACATGCTGCCGTAGTCGCCGCTGCGATGCAGTAACGCGGCGCGCACCTCGTCCAGCACGTTGACGCTGTCGAGCACGTCACGCATGTGGATAGAGAACAGCGTGTCCATCAGCGACATCACCCCCACCGTGAAGCCGATGTCGGCGCTGACGCGCTGCCCCGGCCGCAGGTGCTCGACCATCAGCTCCATCGTCTTGCCGCGCGTGGTGGCCAGTTGCAGCAGCGGAGACGTGAATTCCTGCGTGCCGCCGTTCTTCACGTACAGCAGGATCTGCAGCCAGCGCTGCAGCTGGCGCCGGCCCAGCACCATCAACGCATGGCCGACCGAGTTGATCCTGTAGCGGGCGCCCACCGCCGGCGTGTTCACCAGCCGCAGCAGGTTCAGCGTGATGAGCGCATCGTGCTTGACGCTGCGCTCGATCTCCTGGCTGGTGGCGTCCGTGTTAAGCAAATCCAGCAGGTGCAGCACGCTGCGCTGCGACGGCGAGATCTTCTTGCCACTCAGGATCACCGGCCGCGCAAAATAATAGCCCTGGAAATATTCGAAGCCCAGCTCCATGCATTGCTGGAACTCCTCGATGGTCTCGACTTTCTCGGCCAGCAGCTTTTGCCTGGGGTTCTTCAGCACCCGCGCCAGCGCCTGCAAGGTGCCCGGCTGCATGTCCTTGATGTCGACCTTGATGACGTCGCACAAGGGCTGCAGCTTTTGCACGTCCTCGGAATGGCCGATCACGTCGTCCAGCGCGAACTTGAAGCCGGCCTGCTTGAGCTCGCGCACGCGGTCCATCACTTCCGGCGTGGCCTTCACCGTTTCAAGGATTTCAAGGATGACTTTATCGTTCGGCAGGAAGCGGATGAAGTCGCTCATCAGCCCGACGGCGTCGACGTTGACGAAGGCCATCTGGTCGCCGACCACCTGCCCCATGCCCAGCTCGGAGGCATGCGCGATGACGGTGGCGGTCGCTTCCGCATCGTCGGTGACGTCGGCTTCGTTGCGCTGCCGCGCGTCGCGGAACAGCAATTCGTAGGCCACCAGCCGCTGTCCCCGATTGAGGATAGGCTGGCGCGCCAAAAAGAAATTGTCAGCAAAGTTGGACGGTACCGGCGTAGTCGTCATCATCATGGGAAGCTCCCAATCTGCAATCTGCTTGATTACCGGGCGGCTGTCTCCTGCAGCGGCCCGCTATCCACCAGACTAACCGTACTATACCGTCCTGACAACATTTTTCTATCGTGTAACGGGGCGGCGCACGGCGTTGTTGCGCGTAGCCGTCGGTGTGCCGCTCTCGAGCGTGAAGCGCGCGCCGGAGTCCTTGCCCAGCACCTTGACCAGGTAGGGCATGGCTTCCTTCAGCATCGGCTCCAGCGTGTACGGCGGATTGAGGATGAACATGCCGCTGCTGTGCAGGCCGAAGCCGTCCGGCATCGGCGTGTTGGTGGTCAGCACGACGTTGAGCCAGCTCGACGCCTGCAGCTGCTTGAGCTTGTCGGCGAACTGGCGCGACTCCATGCGCTGCAGCAGCGGGTACCAGACGGCATAGGTGCCGGTCGGGAAACGCACCAGCGCGTCGGCCAGCGTGTCCTTGACCTTCTTATAGTCCATCTTGTCTTCATACGGCGGATCGATCAGCACCAGCGCGCGGCGCGACGGCGGCGGCAGCAGCGCCTTCAGCGCCTGGAAGCCGTCGCCACGGGTGATCAGCACGCGCTTGCCGCGCGTGGTCGGACGGATGCCCTGTTGCGCCGCGTGCTCTTCGAGCTTGCGGAAGTTATCGGCCAGCAGTTTCGAATCGGCCGGATGCAGCTCGAACAGGCGCAGGCGGTCCTGCTCGCGCGCGACCTGGTCGGCGATGTACGGCGAACCGGGGTAGTAGCGCATCTTGCCGCTCGGGTTCATGGCGCGCACCAGGTCGACATATTCCTTGACCGCCGCAGGCATGTCGGTGCGTTCCCACAGCGGGCCGATGCCGGTATCGTATTCCGCGTTCTTGGAGGCGAACGTACCGTCGAGCGCGTACACGCCGGCGCCGGAGTGGGTGTCGATGTAGCTGTATGCGGTATCTTTTTGATTCAGATACTGCAGCAACTGGATGGTCACGAAATGCTTCAACACATCGGCGTGATTACCCGCGTGAAAGGCGTGGCGGTAACTCAACATAAGCTTGGTATTTCCTAAATGGGTGGTGCGGAACAATCCCGCATTATCCACTAGAAAGGCGATCCAGCCAAAAAAGCGCACACATCGTTTGCATCAAAGCGTGCGCCAGTGTGGGGGCTAGCATGGAACTGCCGCGCTGCATTTGCATGCGCGGAGACTTTTCAAGGAGGAGATCATGTCTTTCAATAACGTAGGTCCGCTGACCTTCCTGGCGCCCGGCCAAACGGCGTTCTGGAGCTACAGCTACGGCAGCGATCACGGCACGCAGTTTGCCTCGGCCGATGTCAAGGCGCCCAACCAGGGCGCGGTGCACATGGCGGACCAGCAAAGCAAGCGCAAGGAAAACGACGGCAACGCCACCTATTTCGTGCAGATCCACAACCAGGGCGTGGGTGGCGCCTTCCACAACCTGCAAGGCGGAGGCATGTCATGAAGATGACCATCGTAACGGATGCGCACGGCAACGTGCTGGGCGCCGTCCAGGGACATTCCCTGTCGGAGAAAAAGGGCGATGTGGAAGCCAGCGTGTCGTTCGCTCCCGGCCACAGCACCCACATGATCGACGTGGACGACGACCTGGCCACGGTTGACGATATCGACGAGTTCCAGCGGCGCCTTCGTCACCACCTGCAGCAGCATCAACAGCAACCCTGAAGTAAAACAGCCGCAGCGCCGGCAAGTCCCTCTACGCTGCGGCCTTCCCTCAGGCCACCTTCTTGTCGAAGAATTGCTCGTCTTCAGTCGAGCCGTGCAACGCGGTGGTCGACGACTGGCCGTTCTGGATGGTCTGGGTCACCGCATCGAAGTAGCCGGTGCCGACTTCGCGCTGGTGCTTGACCGCGGTGAAGCCCTTCTCGGCTGCGGCGAACTCGGCTTCCTGCAGCTCCACGAAGGCCGACATCTGGCGGCGCGCGTAACCGTGCGCCAGGTTGAACATGCCGTAGTTCAGCGCGTGGAAACCGGCCAGCGTGATGAACTGGAACTTGTAGCCCATGGCGCCCAGTTCTTTCTGGAACTTGGCGATGGTGGCGTCGTCCAGGTTTTTCTTCCAGTTGAACGACGGCGAGCAGTTGTAGGCAAGCATCTTGCCCGGGAATTTGGCGTGCACGGCATCGGCGAACTGCTTGGCGAAGGCCAGGTCCGGCTTGCCGGTTTCGCACCAGACCAGGTCGGCGTACGGCGCGTAAGCCAGCGCGCGGGAAATCGCCTGGTCGATGCCCGGCCTGACTTTGTAGAAGCCCTCGACGGTGCGCTCGCCGGTGCAGAACGGGCGGTCGTTGTCGTCCACGTCCGAGGTCAGCAGGTCGGCCGCCTCGGCGTCGGTGCGAGCGATCACCAGCGTCGAGGTGCCCATGACGTCGGCCGCCAGCCGGGCCGCCGTCAGTTTTTCCACGGCTTCGCGTGACGGCACCAGCACCTTGCCGCCCATGTGGCCGCATTTCTTGACTGAAGCGAGCTGGTCTTCGAAGTGCACGCCGGCGGCGCCGGCGTCGATCATCGACTTCATCAACTCGTAGGCGTTCAGCACGCCGCCGAAGCCGGCTTCCGCATCGGCCACGATGGGCGCGAAGAAGTCGATGTCATCCTTGCCTTCGGACCATTGGATCTGGTCGGCGCGCTGGAAGGTGTTGTTGATGCGCTTGACGACCATCGGCACCGAATTGGCCGGATACAGCGACTGGTCCGGGTACATCTCGCCGGCCAGGTTGGCGTCGCCCGCAACCTGCCAGCCGGACAGGTAGATCGCCTTCAGGCCGGCCTTGACTTGCTGCATGGCCTGGTTGCCGGTCAGCGCGCCCAGCGCATTGACGAAGGGCTCGTTGTTGACCAGGTCCCACAGCTTTTCCGCACCACGCTTGGCCAGCGTGTGCTCGATCTGCAGGGAACCGCGCAGGCGTACCACATCCTCGGCCGTGTAGGTGCGGGTGACGCCCTTCCAGCGCGGGTTGCTATCCCAGTCTTTCTGCAGGGCTGCGATTTGCTGTTCACGAGTTGCCATGGTGTTCTCCTTAGTTAAATGCGACATCTGTTAAACAAATGGTAGACCTTTTTGTGCTCGGCACCAATAGTCTTATATAAGACATATAACTAAATTAAAACCCATACAAATCAACTGGTTAATTATTATTTTCCACGATACGGAAAGAAATTTCTCTCCATGGAAGAAAATCATGCTGCGCTCACACATCAAATTTCGCGATGTGGAACGGCATTTTCGTCAGATGAAAAAACAGGAGAGATTGATAGTAGCGCCCAACAGATTGCTTGAATTTGTTGGGCGGCAAGAAAAGAAGGAGGGAGTCAGAACAGTTTTTGCTGCGCCACCAGGATGCCGTCGGCGTCGGCGTAGATCCAGTCGCCCGGGTTGACCGGCACGCCGGCGATGTGCACCCGCAGGTTGCGCTCACCCGCGCCCTTCTTGCTGCTCTTTTGCGGATGGGCGCCCAGCGCGCGCACGCCGATTTCGCAGGAGTTGAGTTCGTCGGTGTCGCGGATGCAGCCATCGACCACGATGCCGGACCAGCCGTTGTCCTGGGCCAGCAGGCCGAGCTGGCCGCCGACCAGCGCGCGACGCATGCTGCCGCCGCCGTCGATCACCAGTACGTTGCCGTCGCCCGGTGTTTCCAGCATCGCGCGCACGATCGCATTGTCTTCATGCACCTTCAGCGTGGTGACGCGGCCTGAGAACTGCACGTGCTTGCCGAAGTGGAGGAAGACCGGCGGCAGCACGGCCAGCCGGCCGTCGTCCAGCAGCTTGCTGTTGTCGTCGCATAAATCGGTGGTGGCAAAATTCATCATGGTCCTCGGCGTTATAAAGATGGCACCGATTCTATGCCGAAAGACCGCGACTGTTCAACCTGCACAAAAGTTAATACCGCACGAAGTCCGCTTCGTCCGGCTCCAGCATGCTTTGGCCGCTGGCCAGCGTGCGCAGGCTCGACGCCTGCCGCGGCCGCATCAGCCTGACGCTGCCGCGCTGCGGCGCCGGCGTCCGCGCGCCGCCGCCGATCGAGAAGAAGCCCATGGTCTGCTGCAATTCCTCGGCCTGGCTGCTCATTTGTTCGGCTGTCGAGGCCAGCTCTTCCGAGCCGGACGCGTTCTGCTGGGTGGTCTGGCTCAGCTGGCTGATGGCCGAGTTGATTTGCGTCAGGCCGGCGGACTGTTCTTCCGAGGCGGCCGTGATTTCCTGCACCAGGTCCGAGGTCTTCTTAATGTTGGGCACCATCGAGCCCAGCATCTGCCCGGCCCGCTCGGCCAGCTCGACGCTGCCGCTGGCCACCTGGCCGATTTCCTGCGCCGCCACCTGGCTGCGTTCGGCCAGCTTGCGCACCTCGGCCGCCACCACGGCAAAGCCCTTGCCGTGCTCGCCGGCGCGGGCCGCCTCGATCGCCGCGTTCAGCGCCAGCAGATTGGTCTGGTAAGCGATGTCGTCGATGATCAAGACCTTGGCCGCGATCTGCTTCATCGCCGCCACGGTCGAGCGCACCGCCTCGCCGCCCTCGCTCGCTTCGCCGGAGGCCTTGCTTGCCATGGCGTCGGTGACCTTGGCGTTCTCGGTGTTCTGCGCCACCGAGGCCGTCATCTGCTCCACCGAGGCCGAGGTTTCCTCGACATTGGCGGCCTGCTCGGAGGCCGCCTGCGCCAGCGCCTGCGCGGTGGCGCTGACTTCCTCGGACGCCGCCGCCAGCGCTTCGGCGTTGTTGTTGACTTCGCTAACCACCTGCGCCAGCTTGGCCACCGTGTTGTTGGCGTATTCCTTCAGTTCGCCAAACGCACCCTCGTAGTCCTTGTCGATGGTCTTGGTCAGGTCGCCTTCGGACATGGCGCCCATCACCCGCACCACGTCGGCGATGCTGGCGCCGGTGGTGGTGGCCAGCTGGTTCAAGCCTTCGCCCATTTCGCGCTGGAAGCCCTGCAAGCCGTTGAGGTCGACCCTCGCCTCGAAATTGCCGCGGTTGGCGGCCGCCACCACGCTGCGCTGGCCGTCCACCACCTGGCGCAGCTTGCCCATCATTTCCTTGACGGCATACAGCATGCTGCCGCGGTCACCCGGCCGCGTCACCACCTCGGCGTTCAGATCGCCTTGCGAGATGCGCGCCATCAGGTCCGCCGCGTAGCCCGGCTCGCCGCCCAGGCGCCGCACCAGGTCGCGCGTGATCAGCCAGGCGATCGCCACCGCCGCCAGCACCGCCGCCGCCGACAGCAGTATCACCAGCTGGCGCGTGGCGGCGTAGACGTCATCTGCCCCTTGCGTCTCCTTGTCCATCTGCTCGCTCTCGTACTTGGCGATGGTTTCCAACGCGCCCCAATAGGCGTTGTTGGCTTCGACAAAGTCGCCCTTCATGTATTCCACCGCGCGCTTCGGGTCGGACTTGGCCAGCGCATACAACTGGTCGTATTTGGGGGTCAGCAGATTGCCCTTGTCGACGATGTCGCGATACATCTGGCGGCCTTTTTCGGTGCCGATCAGCTTGTCCAGCTTGGACAGCTCGTCGGCAATCTTGCCGCGGTTAGCGGCCACGACACCCTTGAATTTTTCACGCTCCTCGTCGCTGCTGGCCAGCAGCATGCTGCGCAGCTGGCGGCCGTTGTCGATGGTTTGCTTGATCATTTCATTCGAAAGTATGACCTTGGGATAGCGGTCCTCGGTAATGCGGCGAATGCCGTCGTTGAGCACCGCCAGGCGCATCAGGCTGATGACCGACAGCACCAGCAGCAGGACGATGACAGCGCCAAAGCCAAGCCCGAGCCGGGTTGCAACCTTCATGTTTGCAAGCATCATATCTCCCCAAAAAAAACCGCACATCGCCGCGCCTGTCGCTTCTATTTTGCAAGACAATCCGATGCGCCCGTGCAAAAAAATCGATAGGCAATCATGGCACGCTGGCTTGAATATTGATACGTTTTTCCGAGAACTGTGAACCCTGCGCGACGCTGTCGAAACTATATCGCCTCGGGAATCCCGGCCATACGGCGCCTGCCGCCGACGCCTATCGTGGTCAATATCACCAGCGCCTGGAACACGCCGATGCCGATGAACACGCCAGCCGGATGGTTGGCGTCCATCAGCGCGCCGAACAGCAGCGGGCCGAGCGCCAAGCCGCTGTCGAGCCCGGAATAGACAACGCCGAACACGCGACCGGTGGCGTTGGCCGGCGCCGCGCCGCGTATCATCAAATCACGCGACGGACCAGAGATGCCGGTCACCAAACCGATCAGCGCCATCAGCATGACGGCCGCCCAGGCCGGCACCACGGCGGCGGCCAGTATCAACGCCAGCACGGCGGCAGTGCCGAAGGCGACGATGATGATGCGGTCGTGATGGCGGCTGCCGGCGCCGAGGAAGCCGCCGTACAGCATGCCGAACGCCGAGGCCACCATGTACGATGTATAGGCTGCGGTGGCCCAGGCCAGCGACATGCCGTACAGACTCACCAGGCTGGTGGCGGCAAAGGTCTGGATGCCGGCCAGCGCCACGGCGGAGATCAGGAAGAAGGCAAAGCACATCCATACGACACGCAGCCGCAGGAAACCCAGCGTGCCGGACGTTTTACCGGATGCTGCACTTGATGCGGCAACTTCGGCGGCAGCTTCGGGACGCAGCGCATGGCGATTCCATACCAGCAGCGCCAACACGCTCAGCGGCAGCAACGCCGCGCACAGCAGCGCGGTGCGCCAGTCTGTGCGGGCGGCTACGTAGGTCAGGAACAGCGGCGACACAGCCCAGCCTATATTGCCGCTGATGCCGTGCACCGAGAAACCATGCGCCAGCCGCGCCTTGGACACGCGCTGGTTCAGCAGCGTGTAGTCGGCCGGATGGAACACGCTGTTGCCGCAGCCGGCCAGCAAGGCGCCCAGCATCAGCTGTACATAGCTGTGTGCGCTCGACAGCAGCACCACCGACAAGCCCAGCAGCGAGATGCCGCCGAACAGCACCGCCCGGGCGCTGAAGCGGTCCACCACAAATCCCGCCAGCGCCTGGCCGATGCCCGAGACCACGAAGAACACGGTCATCAGCAAGCCCAGCTCGGAATAACTCAGGTGGAATTCCGGTTTCAGCCAGGGAATCAGCGCCGCCATGATCACGTGATAAAAGTGCGACGTGCCATGCGCCAGCCCGACCAGGCCGATGACCCTGGCGTCCTGCCGCAGCAACGATTTGTCGTCCATACCGTTCCCCTGCTGAAAAAGAAAACACAGTGTAAGCATTTCGGCCCCGGCTGATTTAAGATAGAGAGTCAACATTTATCGAATTTCCGCCATGCCCATCCCTGTCGTCACGCACACGCAGTTCAACTGGGATTGCGACTATCCCACCCCGGCCCGGCCGCTGACCATGTCGGGCCGCGACCTGCCTGCCGACGCCGTGCTGCTGCCGCACCATCACCCGTGGGGCCAGTTCACCTACGCGCTGCAAGGCGTGATGCGGGTGACCGCCAACAACAGCAGCTGGATCGTGCCGCCGCAGCGCGCCGTCTGGATCGCGCCGGACGTGATGCACGCGGTCACCGTGCTGGAGCCGACCCGCCTGCGGCCGCTGTGCGTGCACGCCAGCCGCTCGCCCTTTGCCGACGACTGCAAGGTGGTCGAAGTGTCCGGCCTGCTGCGTGAACTGATGGCCGCGTTCGAACAGCACGACCAGCACGAGCAATCCAGCCGCGAACAGCTGTTGGCCGACATGATCCTCGACGAACTGCCGCGCTGCGCCGAGCGCCCGCTGCGCGTGCCGCTGCCGCAGGACAAGCGCCTGAAAACCCTGTGCAACGCGCTGATCGACGATCCCGGCGCCGAGCTGACGCTGGAAGCCTGGTCGGCTCGGGTCGGCGCCTCCGAGCGCACGCTGACGCGCCTGTTCGAGCGCGAGCTGGGCATGAGCTTCAGCCAATGGCGCCAGCAGGTCCGGCTGGCGCACGCCGCCCCGCTGATCACGCGCGGCGTGCCGCTGTCGCAGGTGGCCGCGCAACTGGGCTACGCCAGCCAGTCGGCGTTCTCTGCGATGTTCAAGAAGACCTTCGGCAGCACGCCGACCGCTTTTTTCGGACAAAAATAGATATTTGGTCAAGTTTTTCAGAAATGTACCGTTAACGTTGTCTTGGACGAAAGTACGGTATATAAGTGAAAACTCAACAACTGGAACAGCGGGACCGCATGACGGATTTGTCGCAACTCTCGACCGGGCAGATCGCCGCGCTGCTGGCCGCGCTGCCGGATCCGGCATTCATCATCACGCGCAGCGGCCGCTACGCGGCGCTGTTTGGCGGCACCGACGCCCGCTACTATCACGACGGCAGCAGCCTGGTCGGCAAAAGCATCCCGGAGGTGCTGAACCGCGACAAGGCCGGCTGGTTCATCGAGCAGATCGCCCATGCCCTGGACAGCCCCGGTTTGCACGCGGTCGAGTATCAACTCGCCCGCGCCGACGTCAAGGGCCTGGACAGCGACGGCCCGGAAGACACGGTATGGTTCGAGGGGCGCGTGCAGGCGCTGGGTCACCTGGTGCAGGGAGAAGAAGCGGTGCTGTGGGTCGCCAGCAATATCACCGCCAGCAAGAAGCTGGAGGCGCTGCTGCGCATGCAGAGCGAAACCGATTCGCTGACGGGACTGTCGAACCGGCGCAAGCTGATGGCCGCGCTGACCGAGCACTACGAGCTGTACGCCCGCTACGAGACGCCGACTTCGGTGCTGATCTTCGACATCGACCAATTCAAAGGCATCAACGACGAATACGGCCACCTGAGCGGCGACAAGGCGATCGTCACCACGGCCGAGGTGTGCCGGCATGAACTGCGCAGCACCGACTTCGCCGCGCGGCTGGGCGGCGACGAATTTGTGATCCTGATGCCGCACACCCGCTGGCAGCAGGCGATGCCGATCGCCGAGCGGCTGCGGCTAAAAGTGGCGGAGTCCCTGCGCGAGCTGGGCACGCTGGGCCGCGGCGCCACTATCAGCGGCGGCTTGAGCGAACTGCTACCCGGCGACAGTTCCTACGAAGATGTGCTGAAACGGGCGGACGACGCGCTGTACCGCGCCAAACGCGACGGCCGCAACCGCATCGTCCACCACTAGCCCGCTAAGCTCAGGTAAAGGCCAGCTCTCCGCTGACCGGATCGGCGTCGATGTGGATGGTGTCCTTCGGACCGAAGCGGCCCTGCAGGATCATCTTCGACAGCGGATTTTCGATCTGCTGCTGGATCGCCCGCTTCAGCGGCCGCGCGCCGTACACCGGATCGTAGCCCGCTTCCGCGATCTTGTGCAGCCCCGCCTCGGTGATCGTCAAGGTCATCTCCATCTTGGCCAGGCGCTGCTCCAGGATCGCCAGCTGGATCTTGGCGATGGCGCCGATGTTCTTCTCATCGAGGCCGTGGAACACGACGATTTCATCGATACGGTTGATGAACTCCGGACGGAAATGCGAGCGCACCTCGGCCATCACCGCCAGCTTCACCACGCCCGGGTCGGATTCCTCCATCGCCTGGATCTTGTGCGAGCCCAGGTTGGACGTCATGATGATGACGGTGTTCTTGAAGTCCACCGTGCGCCCCTGGCCGTCGGTCATGCGGCCGTCGTCCAGCGCCTGCAGCAGCACGTTGAACACGTCCGGATGCGCCTTCTCCACCTCGTCGAGCAGGATCACGCTGTACGGCTTGCGGCGCACGGCCTCGGTCAGGTAGCCGCCCTCGTCGTAGCCCACGTAACCCGGCGGCGCGCCGATCAGGCGGGCCACCGAGTGCTTCTCCATGAATTCGCTCATGTCGATGCGTATCATCGATTCCTCGGTGTCGAACAGGAAGCCGGCCAGCGCCTTCGACAGCTCGGTCTTGCCGACGCCCGTCGGCCCCAGGAACATGAAGGAACCATACGGACGGTTCGGATCGGACAACCCGGCGCGCGAACGGCGGATCGCGTCGGACACGGCGTCGATCGCCTCGTCCTGCCCCACCACGCGCTCGTGCAGCTTCTCTTCGATGTGCAGCAGCTTGTCGCGCTCGCCCTGCATCATGCGCGACACCGGAATGCCGGTCGCGCGCGACACCACCTCGGCGATCTCCTCGGCGCCGACTTCGGTGCGCAGCAGTTTCGGCTTGGCCGCCTCGCCTTCCTTGGCGCTCACGCTCTCGGCTTGCTTCAGTTGCGCTTCCAGCTCGGGCAGGCGGCCGTACTGCAGTTCCGACACGCGCTGCCAGTTGCTCTCGCGGGTGGCCTGCTCCATCTGCAGCTTGATGCGGTCGATCTCTTCCTTGATGTGGGTGCTGCCCTGCACCACCGCCTTCTCGGCCTTGAGGATTTCCTCGTAGTCGTTCAGTTCGCGCCCCAGCTTGACGATCTCCTCGTCGATCAGGTCCTGGCGGCGGCGCGAGGCTTCGTCCTTTTCCTTCTTGACGGCTTCCTTCTCGATCTTCAGCTGGATCAGGCGGCGTTCCAGCTTGTCCATCACCTCCGGCTTGGAGTCGATCTCGATCTTGATCTTGGACGCGGCCTCGTCGATCAGGTCGATCGCCTTGTCGGGCAGGAAGCGGTCGGTGATGTAGCGGTGCGACAGTTCCGCCGCCGCGATGATGGCAGCGTCAGAGATGGCGACCTTGTGGTGCAGCTCATACTTGTCCTGCAAGCCGCGCAGGATGGCGATGGTGGCTTCCACCGACGGCTCGTCGACCAGGATCTTCTGGAAGCGGCGCTCCAGCGCGGCATCCTTCTCGATGTATTTGCGGTACTCGTCCAGGGTGGTCGCGCCGACGCAGTGCAGCTCGCCGCGCGCCAGCGCAGGCTTGAGCATATTGCCCGCGTCCATGGCACCGTCGGCCTTGCCGGCGCCGACCATCGTGTGCATCTCGTCGATGAAGACGATGGTCTGGCCCTCGTCCATCGCCAGTTCCTTCAGCACGGCTTTGAGCCGCTCCTCGAACTCGCCGCGGTACTTGGCGCCGGCCACCAGCGCCGCCATGTCCAGCGACAGCACGCGCTTGCCCTTGAGCGAATCGGGCACCTCGTTGTTGACGATGCGCTGCGCCAGGCCTTCGACGATGGCGGTCTTGCCGACGCCGGGTTCGCCGATCAGCACGGGATTGTTCTTGGTACGGCGCTGCAGCACCTGGATGGCGCGGCGGATCTCGTCGTCGCGGCCGATCACCGGATCGAGCTTGCCGGCGCGGGCGCGCTCGGTCAGGTCCAGCGTGTATTTTTTCAGCGCCTCGCGCTGGCCTTCGGCCTCCTGCGTATCGACCTTGGCGCCGCCGCGCACGGTGTCGATGGCCGCTTCCAGCGACTTGCGGGTCAGGCCGTTCTCGCGCGCCAGCGTGCCGGCGTCCGATTTGTCGTCGGTCAGCGCCAGCAGCACCATCTCGCTGGAGATGAACTGGTCGACGCGCTTCTGCGCTTCCCTGTCCGCCAGGTTCAGCACCGAGACCAGCTCGCGGCTGGCCTGCACGTCGCCGCCGGTGCCGGACACCTTGGGCAGGCGCTCCAGCGAGGAGCCCAGCGCCTTGGTCAGGCCGCCGACGTTGACGCCGGCGCGCTGCAGCAGCGAACGCGCGCTGCCGTCGCTCTGGTTCAGCAGCGCCGTCAGCAGGTGGACCGGTTCGATGTATTGATTGTCGTTGCCCACGGCCAGACTCTGCGAGTCCGACAGGGCTTCCTGGAGTTTGGTGGTGAGTTTGTCTTGCCGCATGGAATTGCTCCGATATATTTAACTTATCGCATACATAGGGATGTGCGATCAGTTTTCAAGGAGACACCTATTTATTCAACAAATCCATGACTTACATCAAATCAGCTCGGTGTGCTCCATTTTTTCAGCGCCGCGTCATCGCTGACACGGGCGTCGACCCAGCGCGCGCCGTCCGGCGTCTGCTCTTTTTTCCAGAACGGCGCTTCGGTCTTCAGGTAGTCGATGATGAATTCGCAGGCGGCGAAGGCCTCGCCGCGATGCGCCGACGTCACCGCCACCAGCACGATCTGCTCCATCGGCTTGAGCGGCCCGACCCGGTGGATCACCAGCGCGCCGAACAGCGGCCAGCGCCGGGAGGCCTGCTCGATGATGGCCTGGATGGACTGCTCGGTCATGCCGGCATAGTGTTCCAGCTCCATCTCCGCCACGCTGGCGCCGTCGTTCAGGTCGCGCACGGTGCCGACAAACGTCACGATAGCGCCAATCTTGGGGTTGGCGGCGCGCAGTTGCGCCAACTCGGTGGAGAGGTCGAAATCCTCGGTCTGGATGCGTACCTGGACCTGGTTACCGGTCGCGGTCATGCACGCTCCGAGGCGCCGATGCGGCGGAACAGCTGCTCGATGCGGCTGGCGGTGCGATCGTCGGCCAGCGCCGGCATGGCGCACAGCTGCAGGTAAGCGGCGCCGGCGCCCTGCGGTTTCTGTCCGGATTTCAGCGACGATTGCAGCACCTCGACCTGCATCTTCAGGCGTTCGCGCGCGAATTCGGCGCCGCTGTCGACGCCGGCCACGATCTCCAGCCGCAGCACTTCGTCCAGCAGCTTGGCGCGGTTGCGCTCCAGCTGCTCGGCGTAAGCGCCAAGCTTGCCATCCAGCGCGCCCAGGGCGGCGCTGAGCCGGCCATGCAGCGCGCGTTCGTAATCGGCGGCCAGCGGCGGCAACGCGGCCCAGCGTGCTTGCCAGTCGGCGCCGTCGATGGCGGTCTCGCCCGCGCCGATGGCGCTTTCCAGCGCCTGGCACAGCCGCAGCTTGTCGCGCAGCGCGTTGGCCTGGGCGGCGCCGGCGCGGCGCTTGATGGCGTCTGCCTGGCTCTGCACCGACGCCACGGCGGCCTGGTAACGCTGGGTGATGCGGGCTTCCGCCGAACGCGGCACGCTGCCGGTCCCGCTCCAGGCCGAGGCGGCGTCGCGCAGCGCCTTGGTGATGGCCGCCAGTTGCGCCTTGTCGTCGCCGGTGAAGGTGGCGCTTTCCAGTTCCTTGCAAATCGCCTCGCGCGCGTGCAGGTGCGCCTTGCGCTCGTGATCGGCGGCGTGCGCGGTCTCCTTGCGCTTGGCGAAGATCGCGTCGCAGGCCGCGCGGAAACGCTGCCACAGCGCCTGCTCGGCCTTGCGTTCCAGCGGCAGCGCCTTGGCCTGTTCCTGCCAGCGTTCCTGCAGGCGGCGCAGGTTGTCCAGCGTGTGGCGGTCCGTGGCCTGCATCTGCTCCGCTTCGGCGATCAGCTCTTCGCGCTTGGCGGTCTCGACCTTGCGCTGTTCGGCCAACGGCGCCAGCATCTGCGCCAGCGCCTTGTCGAAGGCCTGGTCGAGCTTGCGTTTTTCCTTGCGGTCGATGGTGCCGAGGCGGCCCCACACCTGGCGCAGGCGCTGGCCGGCGGCGGCGACATTCTTCAGGTCGGCGCCTTCGCCGGCGGCGCTGGCGGCCATGGCGCGGGTCTCATCGATCAGCGCCTGGGCCTTGGCGGCGTTGGCGTGGCGTTCCTCGGCCAGCTGCTTGAAGTGGGCGGCGGCCGGCGCGTAGGCGGTGGTGCAGGCGTTGTCGAAACGCTCCCACAAGCTCTTGGGCGCGTGGCCGGAGACGGCGTCCAGCGCCTTCCAGCGGTCGCGCATGCTGCCGACCTTCTTGGCCAGTTCGCTCATCGCCAGGCCCAGCGCCGGCAAGTCTTCCACCGCCTTGACCAGTTCCTCGCGCGAGACGTTGCCGCCCCAGCGCGCCCAGTCGCCCAGGCGTTTGAGCTCGGCGCGGACGTGGTTCAGGCGGTCGGTCTGGGCCGGCGACAAGCGGGTCTTGTGCTCCTTGAGCCATTTGTCGTGGTCGGCGGCGGCGTGCAGATGGCCCTGCTCCAGCGCGGCTTCCATCGCATCCAGCGTTTCCAGGAACTTCTTGTCGGTTTCCTTCGGCGCGGCGGCCTTGGCCGGATTGCGCGGGTTATCCTTTTTCGGCTCGCGCGCGGCCGGTGGCGTATTGGCGGCTGCGGGAGAAGCAGCGGCGGCACCGTCGGCGGCCTCCGGCGCTGCCGGGGCTTCCGGCGCGGCGGCGCGCGGCACCGGCGCCGCCAGGGCTGCACGGCTTTGCTCGACCGCCTGCGCATAGTCGCTCAGCAGATGCTTGGGCAGCGCATTGTGTTCGGGCGCGGCCTGGTAGTCCGCCAGGGCGACGGTGTGAAGTTCCAGCGCCTGCAGGGCCTCGTCCTGCGGCAGTCCGGCCGACGGCAACTGGCGCACCGCGGCCATCGCATCGATAATGGTCCGCTGCAGATTGACCTGCGCCTCCAGCCGGGCGGCCAGCGCGGCGCGCGCGACGGCGTACGGCTCGGCCAGCGACGGCACCGGCGCGGTGATCTTCCACTGCCGGTCCAGCTCGGCCACCTGATTCGGTGTCAACTTTTCGTCCTGCAACAATTTATTCGCCAGATCCAGGCAGGCCTGCGCCTTCTGCTGCTCGGCCTGCTGATAGCGGATCGCTTCCAGCCGGCCCTGCATCAGCTTGGCGACGCGGCGGTCGGTATTGCGCATCGCCTGCTGCACCTGCTCGAGGAATTGCTGCGACCGCACATGTTCGGCCGCCGCCAGCCGCACGCCGGCGAATTCGCTGTGCAGGATCAGCGCCACGGCCGCAGCCTCGTCACCGGCCAGCGTGGCGGCAAGCTGCGCCTGCTCGTCGCGGCGGCTCACCGATGCGGCGGACGCGGCCTCGCCGGCGCCCTGCCCGGATGCTGCGCCGTCAGCCTGCGGATCGGCCGTCTGGTCGTTAGTGCGCTTGAAGATGAATTCGAACATGGTGCGCTATGAAATGGCTAAAACCACCATCATAGCAAAGCAATGGGAATTTGCCCGAAGCGTGTGCTATTTGGCGGTAACCGGCTGCGGCCGGAGATGGTCCGGGCTGGGCTCCAGGCTTATAGTCGGCAATACTTGCAGGCCAGGAATACTGATCTGGCCATCCTTATCGGTGCGCAAGCCGCTGGACAGCGTGCGCACGGCGGCCACCCTGGCCTTCGGTTTGGCGGCCTCGGCCGACGGTACGCCGGTGCGCTTCATTTCTTCCAGGTGCTTGTCATGCATCATCAACTGATTGGCGATCGAGAACCAGGTTTCGCCGGCGATCGCGCTGCGGGCGATGGAAAACAGTTCCTGCTCTTCCTTCTCCAGCCGCTTCAGCAGCGAAGTGCAAAACGTTTCGATGCTTTCGCAAATCTGGTTGACGTGCTCGTCGCGCACGTCGGCTAGCGTGCCCAGTTTTTCCTGCAGCGTGCGGATGGCCGCCAGCGCCGACTGGTTCAGCCGGTTCAGTTCGTCCAGCAAATGATCGGCGCGCTCGGTCGCCTCGCGCAGCGCGGGGATCAGGTACATCTCGGTCTTGCGCCAATGGCAGGCCTGGTACAGCGTGTTCAAATTCTCGCAGGCATACTCCAGTTGCGACAAAGAGATGCTGTTCTGATGCATCAATGTCGAACGCACATATTTTTGAAAAGACTGCAGACTGAGGCGAACACTCGAGTGCTCGACCGACAGTGCTACCAGTGTATATGTGGCGGTTAACATTCTGACTCCCAAAGCTGAAGTTACGCACATCCCCTGATTGGGCGGCACAAGCGGAAGTGAAAGTGTAAATAAACCCGACAGGTGCGCTTTGACCTAAAACAAACTTGGCCTGCGCTTATATGATTTGTGTATAGCCGACATGCCCAATATATATCAAGCTCGGCAGGAATGCTATCGTAAAGGCAATTGGAGCCGCACCATTCCCGCTTCAGGATGCGGTAAAACCACGCCGCCGAAATCGCGCACCAGTTTTTGCACGCCCAGGTTCTCCGACAAGGCGTCGCCAACGATCTCTGCAGTGCCCTGGCTGCGGAAGTAATCGACCAGCTTCTGGAACAAAATATAGCCCAGCCCCTGCCCTTTCAGGTCGGAGCGCACGATGATGGCGAATTCGGCCGACTGGTTGTCGGCGTCGGCGATGGCGCGCACCACGCCCAGCGTTTCCGGCTTGTTGTCGGCGCCGGTGCGGGTGGCGATGAAGGCCATCGCGCGGTCGTAGTCGATCTGCGTCAGCCGCGCCAGCTGGGCCGGCGGCAGCTCGCGCATCGCCGAGAAAAAGCGCAGCCGCACGTCGTCCGGATCGAGCGCGTTGAAGAACACCTGATGCTGCGGCGCGTCCTCGGGCCGGATCGGCCGCAGCAGGATGCGGCTGCCGCGCCAGTCCAGCGGCTGTTCCAGCGCCTGCGGATACGGGCGGATCGCCAGCGTCTTTTCCGCGCGCGCCGGCGCCAGGCGCACCCGCGCGGCCAGCGCCACCACGCCGCCGCCCAGCGCCAGCAAGGGATTCAGGTCCAGTTCCGCCAGTTGCGGCAGGTCGGCCACCATGTCGGCCACCTGCACCAGCGTGCGGCACAGCGCCTCGGCGTCGGCCGCGGTCTGGCCCTGCGCCAGCAGGCGCGCCACGCGCGTGCGGCCGACCATGTCGCGCGCCAGCACCATGTTCAGCGGCGGCAGCCCGGCGGCGCGGTCGGCCGCCACTTCCGCCGCGATGCCGCCCTGGCCGAAGAATACCGCCGGCCCGAACACCGGATCGGCGACGATCTGGATACGCGCCACCGCCAGCGTCTGGCCGGCCAGCGCGGCCTGCTGCGGCGTGGCCAGCGCGATGCCGTACGCCGACAGCAGCGCGCGCGCATCGTTGTCGGACAACTCGCTGCGGCCGGCCGCCAGTTGCGACGCCACCAGCGCCTGCGCCGCCGCGCGTTCGGGCGCGCCGGTGGCGGCGGAAGCGGCCGCCACCTCCATCAGCAGCTCCTGGTTGCGGCGGTACTGGGCGATCTGCAGGAAGCCGTGCACCGCCTTTTCCGGCGTGTCGTAGGTGGCCAGGCCGGCATCGGCGAAGATCTTGCGCGCGGCGGCCACCGAGCGCCCGCCCAGCCAGCAGGACAGCACGTTCTTGCGCGCCGCCAGCATCAGCGGCGCCACCGCCTCGGCGATCAAAGTGCTCGACACCATGGCGGTGGGCGCGTGCAGGAACAGCAGCGCGTCGGCCTGCGTTTCGCGCAGCAGCGCCTCGACCGCGCCGGTGTAGCGCTCGACCGGCACGTCGGCCAGCAGGTCGACCGGATTGGCCTGCGGCGCCTCGGCCAGCTTCAGGCGCTTGAGGGTGTCGTCCGACAACGGCGCCAGTTGCGCGCCGCCGCATGCCAGCGCATCGGCGGCGATCAGGCCCAGGCCGCCGCCATTGGTCAGCACCGCCAGCCGCTCGCCGCGCTGCGGCCGCTGGCGCGCCAGCGTCTCGACGGCGTCGAACAAATCCTCGGTGGAGTACACGCGCAGCATGCCGGCGCGGCGGATCGCGGCGTCGAACACCAGGTCGGCGCCGGGCGCGGCGTCGCGCCCCACTTTCAGCACGATCACCGGCTTGCCGCGCGCCGCCAGCCGGCCGGCCGACATGAACTTGCGCGCGCAGCTGACATGCTCGATGCACAGCAGGATCGCCTCGGTGCCGGCGTCGGCCGCCAGGTAGTCGAGCAGGTCGCCGAAATCGACGTCGGCGCCATCGCCCATGGCGACAAAGCGCGAGAAGCCGATGCCGCGCAGGCTGGCCCAGTCCAGCACCGCCGTGCCCAGCGCGCCCGATTGCGATACGAAGGCCAGCTTGCCGCTGTCGGCGGCGATGTGGGTGAAGCTGGCGTTGAGCCCCAGCGCCGGCGATTGCAGGCCCACGCTGCCGGAACCGAGGATGCGCAGCAGGTGCGGCCTGGCCGCGTCCAGCATGGCCTGCTCGATGGTGCGGCTACCGTTCCTGATCTGGCCCAGCCCCGCCGTCATGACGATGGCGGCCCTGGTGCCGCGCGCGCCCAGTTCGGCGATCAGGCCGGGAATGGTGGCAGGCGGCGTGCACAGGATCGCCAGGTCGGGTGCCGACGGCAGCGCCGCCACCCTGGCGTAGCAAGGCATGCCGCGCAGCGACTGGTGCTTGGGATTGACCGGCCAGACCGTGCCGAAGCCGGCATCCACCAGGTTGGCCAGTACCTTGGTGCCGATGCGCTGTGGATTATCGGACGCGCCGATCACCGCCACCGAAGCGGGTTGGAACAAATGGTCGAGATTCCTGATGCTCATGGCTGGCGCCTCCGGCAGTCTACCAACGTGAGGTATGGTCCTCGGTCACGCCCATCATCTGCGTGACCACGCGCTTGGGCTGGTCCGGCGCGCTGCGCACCCAGCCGGTGAAGGTGCCGATGGGCTGCAGGTACTTGCTGGCCGCCACCACCAGGTTCTTGTTGTCGCGGCGCGCGCCTTCGGGCACGAAATACAGCTCCAGCAAGTCGTCCTCGGTGAAGATGTGCCACTGCGACAGCGCGTCGCTCTTATCATAGATGAAATGCGCCGGCGCCAGCGCATGCACCTGGCCGTCCAGCCACAGCGCGTTTTCGTGGCCGCCGAAATAGCCGGCCTGCAGGTTGAAACCCATCTCCAGATTATGCGCCGAAGCCCAGCGCCAGTCGGTGTTGCGCGCCAGCAGGCCGTTCGAGTAGTCGAAGCTGGCCACGCCACCGGCCAGGTCGTAGTCGTCGCGGAAGGTGCGCACTTCGCCGCTCAGCGGCAGGCCGGACGACTTCTGCGTCGCATGCACCGAGCCGCGGGCGATCGGCCCGGAAGCCAGCAGCAACGGCGAAGCGCCGGGGCCGAAGCTGGCGTCGATCTCCAGGTATTCGCAGCGCAGTTCGAGGTTGAAGCTGCCGTCGCCGTTGCTGTCGATGGCGATGCGGCTCTTGCGCGTCCTGAACAAACTCGATTCGCCGGCGTGGTTGGCCAGCCGCGCCGACAGGCCAGGCAAGCCGTCCTGCGAGAAATTGGCCAGCATGTCGCCGTCGTCGCGGTCGAAGGCGTAGGCGAAGGCGGTGCTGGTCCAGCCCAGGTCGACGATGGCGACCGCGCAGAAGATCCGCTCGGTGCACAGCGCGACGTAGTGCCACCGCTTGTGATGGAAGCGGCGCCACAGGCGGCTGCGGGCGAACGGCGCGGCCAGTTCGCTCCAGTCGATGCGGCCGACCTGTCCGGCGTAGCGGCCGAAGCGCGGCTGGCCGTCGGGGCCGAGCAGGCTGGCGGGCGCGGTGGGCAAAGTCATTATGCGGCTTCCTTGTCATTTTCATTATTGAGCGCGGCCCGCAGCAGCGGCGCGAAGCTGTCCGGCGTGGCCTGCGCGATCCGCACCTCCGGGCACTCGTGCCAGTTGGCCAGCCGCTGCAGCGCGCCGGCGACGTCGCGCACGAAGCGGTCGCTCACGCGCACTCCAGGCTCCAGCGCCAGCGACTTCAGTTCAAACATGCCGTTGCGCCGGTGCGCCTTGGCGTCGACCCGGCCGACCAGCGCTCCGCGCCGCAGTATCGGCAGCGTGAAGTAGCCGTAGCGGCGCTTCTCGGCCGGCGTATAGCATTCGAGCCGGTAGTCGAAATCGAACAGCTCCTGCGCGCGGCGGCGGTCCCACACCACCGGATCGAACGGCGACAGGATGGTGGTCAGGGTCGGCGCCAGCGTGCCGGCGGCGGCGGCTTGCAGCAGCCCGGCGTGATCGGGATGGACATAGATCGGATCGTCCCAGTCGTCGACCCAGGCGCGCAGCAGGGCGCCCTCCTCGACCAGGGTTTCCGGATCGAGGCGCGGCGGCCTGGTGCGGAAGTAGTCGCTGATCCACGGCGCGCGGGCGCAGCCCAGCGCCTTGACCGCCTTCAGCACCAGCGCGCGGCGCGTGTCGTCCAGCGCCGGCAGCTGGCCGTCGTCCCAGTGCGGCAGCACACGCTCGGCCAGGTCGTAGATGCGCTGGAAGTTGTGGCGCGCGGAGATCATCAGCGCGCCGGTGGTGAACAGCACCTCGAGCGAGCGTTTTTCCGGTTTCCAGCTCCACCAGCCGCCGCTTTCGCCGTCGGTGCGCTCGAAGTCGGACGAACGGGTCGGGCCGTTGGCGCGGATATGCTCGAGCACCTTGTCGACGTCGGCGCGGCGCTCCTTCATCCAGGTGGCCGAGTACTTCCAGCCCATCGCCTCCGGATCGAGCATGCGGTGGCGGTACAGGCCATAGTCCTCGACCGGCACGAAGCAAGCCTCGTGCGCCCAGTATTCAAATAATTCACCTTCGGCCAGCGACTGTTCCAGCCACGGCTGAGGATAATCGCCCAGCCGGCTCCACAGCACCAGGTAGGGACTGCGCGCGACCACATGAATGGTATCGATCTGCAGCACGCCCATCTGGCGTATCGTTTCCAACACGTCGGCCTTGCGCGCCTTGCGGCGGCGCGGCTGCAGCATGCCCTGCGCCGCCAGATGCAACGCCCGCGCGGCCGCCAGGCTGATTATCAATTCTGTCATGAGCGCTATTCTAATAAAGAAATCAACATTGCCTGTGAACGGAAGACGATTTTTTTTGACTGGCGGGCCACAAACCGGATATTTCCGTGCAGAATATCCACACATGGCGTTCATGCTCCCCTCGCAAGGAAAACAAGCCAGAGATGAATCGCACTTCCGCACGCCCGACGCTGGTCTTATTACGCAAACTGTATCGCGCGATACTGCTGCCGGTGTTTGCGCTGGCGCTGCTGGCGACGATGTGGACGGCGGTGGACTACCAGCTCGGCCAGGAACTGCAAACCGCCCGCTACGAGGCCGGCCTGCACAGCCAGTCGCTGGCGCGCACGCTGGCCGAGCACACCAACCACCTGCTGCGCCAGACCGACCACGCCACCCAGCTGTTCAAGCTCAAGTTCGAGGAAACCGGCGGCGCGCTGCGGCTGGCCGAGTTCACCCGCAAGAACGGCCTGCTCGATTCGCTGCTGCCGTCCAAGCTGGAGCTGCCGCTGGCGCTGCTGGGGTCCGACGGCCGCCTGCTCGACAGCCGCAACGCCTACTTCCCGCCGAACATGGCCGACCAGCCGTTCTTCCGCAAGCATGCCGACAATCCGGCCGATACGCCGCAGGTGGCCACGCCGGTGGTCGAGCCGCGGACCAAGAAATGGCAGATCCAGATCTCGCGCCGGCTCAACGACCGCAACGGCGCGTTCGCCGGCGTGATCCTGGTGATGATGGACCCGGCCAATTTCGTCGAGGACTACGACCGCCTGAACGTCGATCCCGGCGGCGCGGTGATGCTGATCAGCCGCGACAACGGCATGTCCACCGCCCGCGTCGACGAGCAGCTCATCATCAGCGACGCCATCGATTTCACCGTGCGGCAAGGCAGCCACGCGCAGGAAGAGCTGGTGCCGACCCGGCCCTTCGACAACGTCGACCGCATCTACGGCTACACCGACATGCCGCGCTACCTGCTGATGGCGGTGGTCGGCAATCCGGTGCGCTCGGCGCTGACGCGCTTCGAACACCACCGCGACATGTACTACGCCGCCGTCACGGTGGCCTCGCTGCTGGTGCTGCTGTTTTGCGGCCTGCTGATGCAGCAGGCGCGCCGGCTGCGCCGCAGCACCCGCATGATCAGCGAGGCGCAGACCATGCTGCGCGCGGCGGCCGACGCCAGCATGGACGCGGTGTACCTGTTCAAGGCCTGCCACGTGCGCGGCCCGGGCAAGGAAATCGTCGATTTCACCATCACCGACCTGAACGAGCGCGGCGCCGTCCTGCTGGGCAGCACCAGCGAAGAGCTCAAGGGCAAGCGGCTGCTCGAGGTGCTGCCGGCGCTGCACAGCCACGGCTTCGTGGAGAAATTCAAGAAGGTGCTGGCCAGCGGCCGGCCGCTGGAAGAGGAGTTCGAGGCGGACTTCCTGCCGGCGGCGGGCCACCACTGGCTGCACCACCAGATCGTCGCCATCGACGACGGCGTCGCCGTGACCACGCGCGACATCACGCCGCGCAAGGAGGCCGAGCTGGCCATGCGCAAAAACCAGGCGGAGCTGGCCGCCGTCAACGACGCCTCGCCGCTGGGATTGATGCGCGCCGACGCCGCCGGCCGCTGCACCTATGTCAACCGCACCTTCGAATTCATCACCGGCCTGACGCGCCAGGAAGCGCTGGGAGATTCCTGGATGCGCGCCATCCATCCCAACGACCGCGCGGTGCTGAAGGCGGCGCTGAACCACATGGCGCAGACCCGCGTGCCCTACCAGGATACGGTGCGCTGCGTGCACCCGGACGGCATGATCATCTGGGTCTCGTTCAAGATCGCCGCCATGGTGGTCGACGGCAAGGTCTATGGCTACGTCGGCACGGTGGACGACATCACCCACGTACGCAAGTCGGTCATGGCGCTGCGCGAAAGCGAGTCGCGCCTGCGCACCATCGCCGACACGCTGCCGGCGATGGTGGCGTATATCGATTCCGAGGAAATCTACCGCTTCCACAACCTGGCCTACGAGCGTGAATTCAACCGCACCGGCGTCGCCGTGCTGGGCAAGACCGTCGAGCAGACCATGGGCGCCGAGCGCTACGCCTTCCTGGAGCCCTACGTCAAGCGCGCGCTGGCCGGAGAGACGCTGACGTTCGAGGAGGACGACATCAGCGGCATCACCGAACGCACCTTCGAAGTGGTCTACATCCCGCAGATGGACGAGGAAGGCCTCAGCGTGATCGGTTTCCACGTCATGCGCCAGGACGTCACGGCGCAAAAGCGCGAGAAACAGCGCCTGCTCAAGCTGTCGCAGGTCGACGCGCTGACCGGTCTGACCAACCGCGCCGGCTTTCTGCAAAAACTGCACGATGCGATGAACGCCAGCCGCGAACACGGCGGCCTGATGGCGGTCATGTACATGGATATCGACCGCTTCAAGCCGGTCAACGACACCTATGGCCACAGCGTCGGCGACGCCCTGCTGAAGGCATTCTCGGCGCGGCTGACGCACACCATGCGCGCCAGCGACACCATCGCCCGCCTCGGCGGCGACGAGTTCACCATCATCATGGAGCGCATCGGGCGGGTCGACGACGCGGCCGCGCTGGCCGCCAAGATCGTCAGCGCGATGCAGGCGCCGTTCGACCTCGATGGCAAGGTGGTATCGGTGTCGGCCAGCATCGGCCTGACCTACTACCGCGACGAGGAAGTGTCGCCGGCCGAGCTGCTGAACCGCGCCGACATGCTGCTGTACGAGGCCAAACAGGCCGGCCGCAACACCTATCGCGCCGGCGCGGTGATGCCGCCGCCGGCCACCAATGCGGCATAGATGGCGGGTAGTCCATCTTTATCAACTCATCCGGACCCGTCTTGCGCTATATTGTGCGCTTCCCGGCTGTTTTGATTACACATTTTCATGCGTCTGCTGCACACCTCCGACTGGCATCTTGGCCAATCCCTCCATAATTTCGAGCGTCATTACGAGCACCAGCGCTTCCTCGACTGGCTGCTGGACACGCTCGTCGCCGAACAGGCGGACGCGCTGCTGATCGCCGGTGACATCTTCGACAACGCCAATCCGTCGTCCGCGTCGCAAAAGCAGCTGTACCGTTTCCTGCAGCAGGCCAGGGAGCGGGTGCCGCACCTGAACCTGATCGTCATCGCCGGCAACCACGATTCGCCGAGCCGGCTGGAGGCGCCGGGACCACTGCTGGAAGCGCACGGCACGCGCGTGGTCGGCACCGTGCAGCGCGACGCCGACGGCGATATCAACCTGGAACAGCTGGTGCTGCCGCTGACCGGCCGTAGCGGCGCGGTCGAGGCCTGGTGCCTGGCCGTGCCCTTCCTGCGTCCCGGCGACGTGCCGCGCATCGAGGATACCGCCGCCGATCCTTATCTGGCCGGCATCGCCCTACTCTACCGCCAGGCGCTGGAACTGGCGCTGGCCAGGCGCCAGGACGGCCAGGCGATACTGGCCATGGGCCACTGTCATATGGTCGACGGCCAGATGTCCAACGATTCCGAGCGCCGCATCGTCATCGGCGGCACCGAGATGCTGCCGGCCGGGATCTTCGATCCGGCCATCGTCTACGCGGCGCTGGGCCATTTGCACCTGGCGCAAAGCGTCGGCAAGCAGCAGCACATCCGCTATTGCGGCAGCCCGATTCCGCTGTCGTTCGCCGAGGTGGGCTACCAGCACCAGGTCCTGCGCATCGATATCGACGGCGCCGCCGTGCGCGAGATCGTGCCACTGCCGGTGCCGCGCGCGGTCGAGCTGCTGCGGGTTCCGGCCAAGCCGGCATTGCTGCCGCAGGTGCTGGAAGAACTGGCGGCGCTGGCCGTCGACGAAGCGCCGCCGGAGCGCCAGCCCTTCCTGGAAGTGCGCGTGCTGCTCGATGCGCCGGAACCAGGCCTGCGTTCGCGCATCGAGGCGGCGCTGGACGGCAAGCCGGTGCGGCTGGCCAAGATCGAAACGTCCAGCGCGGCGCGCGGCTCGTCCATCGACGACGACGTGATGACGCTGGACCAGCTGGAGCAGCTCAAGCCGGACGACATTTTCCGCCAGCTTTACCGGCAGCGCTTCGACAACGATGCCCCGCCCGATCAACTGAGCGCGTTCGCGGAGCTCATGCTGCCACCGAGGCTGCCATGAGAATCCTGAAAATCGGCGGCAAGAACCTGGCCTCGCTGGCGGGCGAATTCAGTGTGGACTTCGAGCAGGAGCCGCTGGCATCGACCGGCCTGTTCGCCATCAGCGGCCCGACCGGCGCCGGCAAGAGCACCCTGCTCGACGCGCTGTGCCTGGCCTTGTACGACGCCACGCCGCGTCTGTTGAAGGTCGCAGGCCGCAGCATGCTGACCGACGTCGGCGCGGAAACCGTGTCGACGCAGGACACCCGCACGCTGCTGCGCCGGGGCACGGCGGAAGGCCATGCCGAAGTGGATTTCGTCGGCAACGACGGCGCCTCCTACCGCGCGCGCTGGAGCGTGCGGCGCTCGCGCACCAAGGCCGAAGGCGCGCTGCAGCCCACCGCCATGACGCTGCACCTGCTGCCCGCGCTGCAGCCGATCGGCGGCACCAAGACCGAAGTAAAAGCGGAAATCGAAAAACGCATCGGCTTGTCGTTCGAACAGTTCACGCGCGCGGTGCTGCTGGCGCAGAATGAATTCTCGGCCTTCCTCAAGTCCGAGGACAACGAGCGCGGCGAACTGCTGGAAACGCTGACCGGCAGCACCGTCTACACCGAGATTTCGATGCGCGCGTTCGAGCGCGCCAAGCTGGAACAGGCGGCCCTGCTGCGGCTCAACGTGCGGCTGGCCGACCAGAAACCGATGAGCACCGACGAGCGCACCGAACTGGAGGCGCAAGGCGCCGCCGCCACTGCGGCGCTGCAGGCACTGGATCAGCGCAAGACGGAGCTGGAACACGAACTGCGCTGGCACAAGCAGGCCGGCCAACTGGCGGAAGACGAGCAGCTTGCGCAACAAGCCAGCCAGACGGCTATCGCCGATGTCGATGCGGCCGCGCCACGGCGCGCGGCGCTGGCCCGCATCGCCGCCGTGCAGCCGGCGCGCCCGCTGGCTGACGATATCCGCCGCATCGACGCCGAGATCGCCGGCACGCAAGGCGCCATCGACGCCGGCACCCGGGATGCGGCAACAGCGGCGCAGGCATTGGAGCACGCCGCCGCGGCGCAGACTCAGGCCGCCGCGCGGCTGCAGGAAGCCGAAACGGCACAACGCGCCGCAGCGCCGCATCTGGACCGCGCCAAGGCGCTGGATGCCCGCATCGAAGCGATGCTGCCGGCCTGGCGCCAGGCGGCCGCCGCCGGTGAAGCGGCCGATCATGCCGACACCGCCGCGCGGGCCGCGCTGCAATCCCGCCAGGATGAACGCGACCGCCTGTCGGCGCAGCACGACGCCGGACTCGCCTGGCTTGCGCAGCACAAGCAATGGCAAACGCTGGCGCAGTCGTGGGAGCGCTGGGACGTACTGTTCGCGCAGGCCGGCCAAGCCACATCGCAGGCGGAAAAGCTGGCCGCCGCGCTGGCCCGCGTGCAGCGCAACGCCAAGGCGCATCATGACGACGCGACCGAGGCCGGCGCCAAACTGGCGGTTTCGGCCGCCACCCTGCAGACGCTGGAAGCGCAGCGCCAGGAAGCAGTGCGCGCGCTGGCCGCGTTCTCCGCCGAGCAATTGCAGACATCGCGCCACAACATGGAACAGCGCCGCGACCTGCTGGCCGGCGCGGAGAAAATCTGGATCGAGCTGGACGCGCGGCAGACGCGCAGCGCGCACATCGAATCGCAGTCCGCACAGCTGCGCGAGGCGATGGCGGCGGCCGAGGTTCAGCTCACGACGGCGGAACAGGAAGGCGTCGCCATCCTCGCCACGTTCTCCCAGGCTGAACGCTCACTGAAACTGGCGGAAGCCGCATGCGGCGAGACGGTCGAAACGCTGCGCGCGGCGCTGGAGGACGATACGCCCTGCCCCGTGTGCGGCGCGCACGAGCATCCATACCGGCACGACGACGGCGGCCTGCACGCGATGCTGGCCGAACTGCAGGCGGAAGTCACACGCTGCCGCCGGCGGATGGAGGCCAACGTCAACCAGCAGGCGGCCCAGCGGGCGACCAAACAAGCCTGCCTGGAGCAGCTGAACGCGCTGGCCGCCGAGAGCCGCACCGTGGGACAGGCGCTGGAGCGCATCGCCGCCGCGTGGCAGGCCCACGCAATGTCGACGACGGCGTTGCCGCCCGAGCCTGAGCGTACCGGCTGGTTTGTCGCGCAACTTGAACTGGTGCGCGACGAACTGCAAGCCATCGAACGGCAAGAGCACGCGCTGCACGCCGCCCGCATTGCCCGCGACCAGGCGCGAGCCGCCTGCGACACGGCGGCGGCGGAACACGCGCGCCTGCAAGGCGTGGCGTCGAACGCACAGACCGCGCTGGCGCTCGCGAACACCGAGCACAAGGCCCTGGACGAACAGCGCATCGAGGTGGCGCTCACACTAAGCGGTTTGCTGTCCGACCTGGACGCGGCCTTCAGCGGGAGCGACCTCCCCAGCGAAGACTGGAAGGACGAATGGAAAGCCGGCCCCGCCCGATTCCATGAGGCGCGCCGGGCCGAGAGCAAACAATGGCTGGGCCAACGCGCCGCGCACGACGAACGCGCCGTTATCCTCGCCAACCTCGACATCGAATTGAAGGCGCTGAAAGACGCACAGGCCAAGGCCGGGCATGATGCCCTGGCCGCTCGCGGCGCCTATAAAACCGCCGACGATGCACTCAAGGACATGCAGCAGCAGCGCATGGCGCTTTGGGGCGGCAAGGAAGTGCGCGACGTCGAAGCCGCGCTCAACGTCGCCATCGATGCCGCGAAGTCGCAGCTGGCCGATCTGCAAACGGCCGCGCAGCAAGCGGCGCAGGCCCGCACCCGCGCCGACGAAGCGTTGGCGCAAGCCGCCAACCGCCTGACGACGCTGCATGCGGGCGCTGCCGCCGCTGCGGCCAGACTGTCCGACTGGCTCGACGCATTCCAGCAGCGCCAGCCAGATGCCGACCTGCGCGACCTCGCCCATCTGCACGAACTGCTGTCGCATACGACCGCCGACATCGAAGCCGAACGCACCGCATTGCAGGCCATAGAGCGCAACGCCGACAACGCCGCCACCATCCTCAAGGAGCGTCTGCGCCAGCGCGAACAGCACCAGCTCTCCGCACCGCCGGCCCCGCAGTTGGACGCCGAACAAAACCCCATCGCCGCGCTGGCCGATGCGCTCAACCAGCTGGCGGCCGAACGCAAGACCGCCCACGACAGCGCCGCCGCCCTGCAGCTCGCGCTGGCGCAGGACGACGCCAAGCGCCGGCAATCGCAAGCGATGTTGGCCGACATCGCGCAACAGGAAGCGATCGAACAGCGCTGGTCGCGCATGAATGAGCTGATAGGCTCGGCCGACGGCAAGAAGTTCCGTAACTACGCGCAGCAGTTCACGCTGGACGTGCTGCTCGGCTATGCCAACGCGCACCTGAACCATCTGGCGCGCCGCTACCAGCTGGAGCGCATCCAGAATGCCGCCGCCCCGTCCCTCGCGCTGCTGGTTCGCGACCAGGACATGGGCGGCGAAATGCGTTCGGTGCATTCGCTGTCCGGCGGCGAATCGTTCCTGGTCTCGCTGGCGCTGGCGCTGGGACTGGCGTCGCTGTCGTCGAACCGCGTGCGCGTCGAGTCGCTGTTCATCGACGAAGGCTTCGGCAGCCTGGACGCCGAGACGCTGCGCGTCGCCATGGATGCGCTGGACGGGCTGCAGGCGATGGGCCGCAAGGTCGGCGTGATCTCGCACGTGCAGGAAATGACTGAGCGTATTTCCACAAAAATATTGGTACAACCGTCCGCAGGCGGCAAAAGTTCAGTCACCGTGCAGTAGAATAGTGCTTTATTGATAATTCAAGGCCATCCATGAATTTGCTGCTTCGTCTGTGCTGCTGTCTGTCGATCGCGCTGCCGGCGGTCTGCGAGGCGGCCTGTTACGCCCCGACGTTGCAGACCGATGGCTGGGAACTGTCCGTGCCCGGCGCATCGGGTTTCGACGCCAACGCGCTGTGCGTCACGCTGACCGCGCTGGATCGGGGCCGGGACAATATTCACAGCATCGTCATCGAACGCCACGGCAAGCTGGTGGCGGAGATGTACCGCAGCGGCAAGGACCGTTCGCTGCAACGGGGACTGGGCGTCTGGCCGCCGTTCGCGGCAACCGTGGAGTTCGGACCCAACACCTTGCACGACACGCGCTCGATCGGCAAGAGCGTCATCAGCCTGCTGGTCGGCATCGAAAAACAGCGCGGCAAAATCGCCTCGCTCTCCACGCCTGTGCTGGACTACTACCCCGAAGACCAGGACCTGCGCTCACCGCAGCTGAGCGCCATCAACGTGGAGCACCTGCTGACGATGAGCGGCGGCTGGAAATGGGACGAAGGCGCGCAACCCAACAACGAGTTGCGCTTGTTCTGGAAATCCGACCGCGTGCGCTACGTGCTGGAGCGGCCCATCGTCGCGCCGCCCGGCACCGTCTGGAACTACAACGGCGGCGGCACCAACATCCTGGCCGACATCGTCGCGCGCGTCAGCGGCCTGTCGTGGGTCGACGTCGCCAGGACCGAGCTGTTCGAGCCGCTGGGCATCGCGCGCTGGGAATGGGTGACCGACCTGCGCGGCAGGCCGATGCCGTTTGCCGGACTGCGCATGCGTCCGCGCGACATGGCCAAACTGGGGCGGCTGATGCTGAACCAGGGCCGCTGGAACGGGAGGCAGATCGTCGCCGAGGAATGGGTGGCGGAGTCGCTGAAGCCGCGCCTGAGCGTGGGCTTCAAGAGTCCGGGCAACCAGCCGGACGAACTGCATTACGGCTATCAGTGGTGGACCGGCACGGCCGCCTGGCACGGCCATCGCACCGCCTGGAGCGCCGCCTTCGGCAACGGCGGCCAGCGCATCTTCATCGTGCCGGAGCTGGACCTGACGGTGGTGGTCACCGCCGGCGACTACGGCTCCGATGCGATGGGCGCCAAAGTCAACCAGCTGCTGCACACGCTGATCGCCACCATCAGCGACTGAGATCCTGGTCGCGACGTTCCATCTTTAACATCTCCCAACCCAGCTCGCGCCGGATCTGCTTGGCGTCCGGCGGAGGACGCCGTTCCTCTATCTGCGTCTGCAACCACTGTCGTACGGTTTCCTTGCTCGGCTGCTGTTTCTGGTCCATGGTCTTGCCTCTTGTGTGGAAGATTAATCCCTAGGTAGTCCTTCAACGCGGCGGCGCCAAATCAGTTGACGCGAAGCCGTCCATAAAAAATTGCGCTATCATCCAGGCATCATGAGCATCGGCGCCATATCACCGAGTTCCGCCAGCCCGCCACCGGCCCGCGAAAAGCAGCCGGCGCAGGTGCCGTCGTCCATCACGCCGGCGGGGCCGGCCTCGGCGTCGACCGCCTCCTCGCCGAACACCAATTTCTCCGGCAGCGACACGGCCACCAACCTGACGCCCGAGGCGCTGGCCCTGGTTTCCCAGCTCAAGGCCCGCGACACCGAAGTGCGCCAGCACGAACAGGCCCACCTGGCGACGGCGGGCGGACTGGCCACTTCGGGCGCCTCCTACACCTACCAGCGCGGGCCGAACGGCGTCGACTACGCCATCGGCGGCGAAGTCCATATCGACACCTCGCCCGGGCGCACGCCGCAAGAGGCCATCGAGCGCGCCCGCACCATCCAGGCCGCAGCGCTGGCGCCGGCCGATCCGTCCGGCGCCGACCGCGCCGTCGCGGCGCAGGCGGCGCAACTGGAATTGCAGGCCCGTGCCGAACTGGCGACGCAGCAGGTCGAGCAGGCCACGTCCAAAGTTCAGCGGACCTATGGCCAGGAACCGCTGGTGCCGCCCAAGCTCGACATCTACGCCTGAGTGATAAAATCCCGCCTTTGCCGTCACCCGTAAAGCGCAATCATGTTAAAAGCACCACGCACCCTGACCTTCAAATGCGCCAAATGCGCCAAGGCCGTCCAAGTCCGCCTGCAAAAAGTATCGGCTTGCTCGCACATCCAGCCTTACCTGGGAATTTGCCAGTGCGGCGAGGTCAAACACCACGCCATCGGCCAGAAAGAAGCCGTCGCCTCCTACCTGGCGGCGCCGGAAGGCTGGACCCACCATCATTAAATCTGCACGCGGCCCTCAAGAAATCGGCGGGGATACCGTTATAGAAGTAATATCAAACGGAATTTGCCATGTCTACCATCCCCGCCCTTGGCGCCCGCTCCTTGCCGGCGTCCACCCACGCCGCCAATCCATACGGCGATAGCAAGAGCAGCGCCACGAGCGCCGGCAAGCTGGCCAAGAGCACGGATTCGGCGCCGACTTCGCTGTCCAGCGACGGCCTCGACCTGCAAAAACACGTGGCGTCGGTAGGCAATGCCACCGTCGATTTCGCCCAGAATTTCCTCAGCAGCTTCACCAACTCGCTGTTCGGCGACGCCGCCAAGGGCGCGGTCATCGATTTCGACTCGGCCAGCCTTGAAACCGAATCGAGCTTCGGCGTGGCGGTCCAGCACAGTTCCGGCCCGAACGGCAGCAGCGACGCCGCCGCCTTCCAGCTGAGCGACAGCTCGCACTTCATCGGCAAGGGCACGATCACCACGGCCGACGGCCGCAAATTCGACTTCGAGGTGGAAGTCCAGTACAACTACGACCTGACCGCCGGCGCCAGCCAGTCCTCCGGCGCGGCCCAGCAGCCGGACACCCAGGCCGCCGGCAACAAGCCGGTGGCCTCCAACAGCGCCGGCAGCGACAACCTGCCGACCGTGCAGGTACCGAATATCGACTTCCCCGGCACCCTGGCCGACCTGTTCAAACTGATCGGCCGCGACCTGCAGACCGCGCTGTCGACCGGCGACGACAAGAACAGCCAGACCAGCAACGGCATCGACCGCAACACGCTGCGCAACCTGTCGCTGCGCCTGCTCAACCTGGTCGACAGCAAGGACACCAATACCTACAGCGCCCCGTCCAGCGCCGACAAGGCCAAGTCCGCCGCCGACGCCTACGGCGCGCAGGCCGCCGATCCGGTCGCCGCGCCCGCCGCCAGCGATGCCACGCCGGACGCCAAAGCCGCCACAGCCTGACCGCCAAGTATAATAAGCACCTCATTACAAGAACACCGGCAGGGATGAGTCCCGTCGCCGGTGTTTTTGCCGCTTATTCTTCCTACCGATTGCCCCGACATGCCCGCACAAACCACCGCCTCCCCGACGCAGCAACAGATCCACTGGGAGGAAAACGGCGTGCAGCACAGCGCCCGCTGGCGCTCCGAAGCCGGCATGCCGCCGCCGAAACGGGTGATGATCGCCGACGACCGCACCAACGCGGACGTGGCCTACCGCCTGGCCTGCGAAGGTACCGCCCTGCTGTGGCGCGGCGACTTCCAGAACGCCCGCCAGCTGCTGCAGGCCCTGGCGCGCCGCGCCGACCACAAAAGCAAGCCGGCCAAGAAAGCCAAGCCGGCCAAGACACCCGCCACGCCGACCGAAGCGTTCCACCTGCACCGCCAGGCGCAATCGCAGCGCGCCCGTACGCTGGCCATGCTGCTGATTCCGTTCGACGCCGGCTACACCATCCCCCTGCGCCGCGCGCCGGACGTGCAACTGGCCTGCAACGAAGCCTACGGCCGCTTCGAGGAGCCCTTCGTCGCCTCGCTGCGCGAGCTGCTTGGTCTGATCGGCGCGCATGAATGGCGCCGCACCGGAGTCGAGATTCCTGCGCTGGATGCGCGCATCCATCCGCATTACGGCGTGTTCTCGCCGGTGCGGGGAGAATACGTGGAACTGGTGGCGAACACGCCGCTGCCGGCCGGCGTCAAGCTGGCCTACGACATCGGCGCCGGTACCGGCGTGCTGTCGGCGGTGCTGGCCAAGCGCGGCGTGGCGCGCATCATCGCCACCGACCAGGACCAGCGCGCGCTGAGCTGCGCGCGCGAAAACCTGGCGCGGCTGGGCCTGGACGGCCAGGTCGAGCTGCTGGAAGCCGACCTGTTTCCCGAAGGCCGGGCGCCGCTGGTGGTGTGTAATCCGCCGTGGGTGCCGGCGCGTCCGAGCTCGCCGATCGAATACGCCGTCTACGATCCGGACAGCCGCATGCTGCGCGGCTTCCTGGCCGGTCTGGCGGCGCACCTGACGCCGGGCGGCGAAGGCTGGTTGATCCTGTCCGACCTGGCCGAGCACCTGGGCCTGCGCCCGCGCGAGGAACTGATGGCATGGATCGCCGCCGCCGGCCTGAAGGTCGTCGACCGCCACGACGTCCGCCCGACCCACCCGCGCGCCGCCGACACCACCGATCCCCTGCACGCCGCCCGTGCCGCCGAGGTGACGTCGCTGTGGCGCCTGGCGGCCGCGTAGAATGCGATAAACATAAGGGCCACTTAAAAAAATTATCGAAATATAAGTGGCTCTTATTTTGACCCTTGCGGAATGCAAAAGGGCTGTGTATAATTCGGGCCTCAGACGCGGGGTGGAGCAGTCTGGCAGCTCGTCGGGCTCATAACCCGAAGGTCACAGGTTCAAATCCTGTCCCCGCAACCAGATTCGGTAAGCCGTTGATTCTTCTCAAGAATCAACGGCTTTTTCTTTTTCAGTCTCGAAATTTATGCCCGACTGTATCTACAATGTAGAAACATTTGACGGAGGCGGAAATGCTGGTTGAAATTCAAAAATGGGGCAATAGCGCCGCGCTGCGGATTCCTGCCGCGGCATTGAAGGAGGCGGGTCTTCAGATAGGCCAGAAGCTCGATTTAAAAACAGAGCCCGGGCGACTGCTTCTCGAACCTGCCGCCGAAAACCTTGAAGACCTGATCGCACGGATAACTCCCGAGAATCGCCACAGCCCTTTGCTGGAGGATCAGGCCACAGGGAACGAAGCATGGTGACAAAGGCCTACATCCCCGATCGCGGCGATGTCGTGTGGCTGGACTTTACGCCCCAGGCAGGACATGAACAGGCAGGCCGCCGGCCAGCCTTGGTACTTTCGGTCGCCAGCTACAATGCGGCAGCCGGCCGGGCCATCTGCTGCCCCGTCACCAATCAGACCAAAGGCTATCCATTCGAAGTACCCACCGTGGCCGCCCCCCATCATCATGTGACCGGCGTTGTTTTGGCCGACCATGTTCGGTCCGTTGACTGGCGTGCTCGCAACGCCAGCAAGTTCGCCGAGGTCACAGCGCAATGCGCGCATGACGTCAGCAATCGTATCAAATTGCTCCTCCCTTGATGTACACAAGTTGTCATAAAACTGTCACAATTGTCCTTTTTGGTTAGCCTAGGAGGCGTGTGTGAACGATCAAGTTCAGGTAGCAGCACAGCAGGATCAGGACGTTCCCGCCAACCCTTCACGCCGACGCATCTTCCAGGCCGCAGCCGCAACCGGCATGGCCGCTTCCCTGCCCACGCTGGCCACCGCCGCGCCGGCCAAACAGCCGGCCAAAGGTTCGCTGGACGCCAAGCTCAAGGCCAGCGTCAAGAACGTGGTCGTGATCTACCTGGAAAACCGCAGCTTCAACAACCTGTTCGCCAACTTCCCGGGTACCGCCGCGCCACTGTCGGCCGTGCCGCCCGCCGCCTGCCTTCAGCGCGACTTCGACGGCTCGGTGCTGCCGGCGCTGCCGAAGGTCTGGGGCGGCATGGTGCCCAATACCCAGGATGTCGGCGGCAAGAAGTACGCGCTCAAGGAAGACGACATCAAGAACCTGCCGAACGGCCCGTTCAAACTGGTCGACGCCGAAGGCAAGCCGCTGCCGGAAGCCGTCATCACGCGCGACCTGTGGCACCTGTTCTACCAGAACCAGATGCAGATCAACGGGGGCAAAAACGACGGCTTCGCCGCCTGGGGCAATACCGGCGGCATGGTCATGGGCTACTACGGCGAAACCAGCAAGAACCTCGGCCTGTGGAAGATCGCCGAACAGTACACGCTGTGCGATAACTTCTTCATGGCGGCCTTCGGCGGCTCCTACCTGAACCACCAGTTCCTGGTCTCCGGCCGCACGCCGGAATACTTCAACGCCAAGGACACCGCCGCCAAGAAAAAGATCGCCGTGCTGGACGACGGCCCGACGGGCTACCGCCTGTCCGTCGCCAAGGACAGCCCGGCCTCCGCGATGGACGGCCATCCGCATTACGTCAACAACGGCGCGATCACGCCGGACGGCTACGCGGTCAACACCATGGCGCCGCCCTACCAGCCGAGCTACATCCGCCCCGCCTTCGACGGCGACCCGCTGCTGGCCGATCCGCACGACGCCGGCACGCTGCCGCCGCAAACCTACGACACCATCGGCGACCTGCTGTCGGCCAAGAAGGTCAGCTGGGCGTGGTACGGCGGCGCGTGGCAGGCGGCGCTGGACGCGCGCGGCGGCGGCGAGAAGCCCAACTTCCAGTATCACCACCAGCCGTTCAACTACTTCAAGCAGTTCGCGCCGGGCACCGCCGCCCGCGCCGAGCACCTGCGCGACGGTGGCTTGGGCGACAGCCCGATCTCGAACAAATTCATCGCCGACGCGCTGGCCGGCAAACTGCCGGCGGTCACCTTCTACAAGCCGCAAGGTAACCTGAACCTGCACGCCGGGTATTCGGACGTGGAGTCCGGCGACGCCCACATCGCCAACGTGATCGAGCACCTGAAGAAATCGCCGCAGTGGAAGGACATGGTCGTCATCGTCACCTTCGACGAAAACGGCGGCTGGTGGGACCACGTGGCGCCGCCGAAAGGCGACCGTTGGGGCCCGGGCTCGCGCATTCCGGCCATCGTCATTTCGCCGTACGCGAAAAAAGGCGCCGTCGACCACAGCTTCTACGACACCACCTCGATCCTGCGCTTCATCACGCGCCTGCACGACCTGCCGCTGCTGCAAGGCCTGAAGGTGCGCAACGAAGCCTTCGCCGCCCGCAATGCGCTGCCGCCGGGCGACCTGACGGGGACGCTGAGCTTCCGTTGAGTTTGGGCTGGATTTAAGCTTTGTGTTACACTTCGCCCACGCATTGAAGCATTACATTTTACTGAGCCCGACTGCCGCAGCCGGGCTTTTGTTTTTTTCCAGATGAGAGATAAAAAAGATAACGCCACGTTCGACCTGCCCGGCTTCGGTCCCGCCGCGCCGCTCGAACCGGAGGCAAAGCGCCCGCCGGCGCCGCGCGGCAAACGCGCCACGCTCAAGCAGGAGCAGCTCGAACTGCTGGAGCCGACCGACACCACCGGCCTGCCGGTCTGGGTGCGCGACGACTCCCTCGACCTGACCGGCCTGCCGGTCTGGGCTCCGAACTAAATCCGAATCACCTCACAGCGTCAGGGCCGGCACGGAGCCTGTTAGACTGTGCTTACGTCCTTTTGAACAGGTCCGACACCATGACATCGACTGCATTCTCCAGCCTGCCGCTGGCCCCCGCCCTCCTCGACAACCTCGACTCGCTCGGCTACAAGGAGATGACGACCATCCAGGCGCAAAGCCTGCCGTCGGTGCTGGAAGGCCGCGACCTGATCGCCCAGGCCAAGACCGGCAGCGGCAAGACCGCCGCCTTCGGCATCGGCATCCTGGCCAAGCTGAATCCGGCATGGTTCGCGGTGCAGGCGCTGGTGCTGTGCCCGACCCGCGAACTGGCCGACCAGGTGGCCAATGAGCTGCGCCGCCTGGCCCGCGCCACCGGCAACGTCAAGGTGCTGGTGCTGACCGGCGGTTCGCCGATGCGCCCGCAGATCGCCTCGCTGGAACACGGCGCCCACATCGTTGTCGGCACCCCGGGCCGCGTACGCGACCACCTGGGCCGCGCCACGCTGGATCTGTCGAAAGTCGAAACGCTGGTGCTCGACGAAGCCGACCGCATGACCGACATGGGCTTCTACGACGAAATCGCCGGCATCGTCAGCGCCTGCCCGAAACGCCGTCAAACGCTGCTGTTCTCGGCCACCTACCCGGACGACATCCGCCGCGCCACCGATTCCTTCCTGGTCGATCCGGTCGAAGTGACGGTCGAAGCGCAGCACGACAACAGCCAGATCGAACAGCTGTTCTTCGAGATCGGCTTCGACCAGCGCAACACCGCCGTCAGCCGCCTGCTGGGCCACTACAAGCCGGTGTCGGCGATCGCCTTCTGCAACACCAAGGTGCAGTGCCGCGAACTGGTCGAGGAGCTGCAGTCGAAAGGCTTCTCCGCGCTGGCGCTGTACGGCGAACTGGAACAGCGTGAGCGCGACGAGATCCTGGTGCTGTTCGCCAACCGAAGCTGTTCCGTGCTGGTGGCCACCGACGTCGCCGCGCGCGGCCTGGACATCCAGAACCTGGAAGCGGTGATCAACGTCGATGTATCGAAGGATACCGAAGTCCACATCCACCGCGTCGGCCGCACCGGCCGTGGCAATGAAAAAGGTTTGGCGCTGTCGCTGTGCGCGCCGAACGAGAAGAAGTGGGTCAAGCTGATCGAGGAATACCAGGGCTCGCCGGTGCAGTGGTTCGACCTGGACAGCCTGGACGAAAACGACTACGGCGTCGATCCGGCGCCGATGATGACGCTGGTGATCTCGGGCGGCAAGAAGGACAAGCTGCGTCCCGGCGACCTGCTGGGCGCACTGACCGGCGACGCCGGCCTGTCCAAGGAACAAGTGGGCAAGATCAACGTGTTCGAATTCCAGACCTATGTGGCGATCGACCGCCGCGTCGCTTACGAGGCGTTCGACCGCCTGAGCAAGAACAACCCGCTGGGCGGCGACTTCGGCGCGATCAAGGGCCGCAACTTCAAGATGCGCTTCATCGACGCGTAAGCTGTATGTGAGCTGTATGCTGGCGCGCGGCTAGCCCTGCGCGTCCAATGCAAAGCGGAACACGGCGCCGCGCTGCGGTTCGCTGAGCAGTTCGATCCTGCTGCCGTGAAGCTGCAGCACCCGGCTGACGATCAGCAGGCCCAAGCCGCCTTCCCTGCGCTCGCCGCGCAAGGCGAACGGGCGGCGGAACAGCACTTCCTGCATCGCCTCCGGGATACCCGGCCCGGTATCGCCGACGGTCACCTGCACCTTGCCATCACGCGCCGGTTCTACGACGATTTCCACCTCGCCGCCGGCCGGCGTATGCCGCAGCGCGTTGTCCAGCAAATTGGTCAGCACGCGCTCTATCATGCCCAGGTCGGCCTGCACCATCGGCGCCGGATGCGGCAGCGTCGCCATCAGGCGCACCTTGCGCTCCTCGGCCTGCAATTCAAACTTCTGGAATACATCCTGTATCAGGTCGCTGAGCGAAAACGCTTCGATCTCCGGTTCGACCGAGCCATGCTCCAGCCGCGCCAGTTCGAACAGCGCCTGCGCCAGCCGCCCGACCTTGCGGCTTTGCGCCAGCGCGATGCCGAGATAGCGCTGCCGCCCCGCCGCATCGAGCGTGTCGTCCTTGAGCGACAGCGTCTCCAGGTAGCCGTGCAGGGAACCCAGCGGCGTACGCAGGTCGTGCGAGATATTGGCCACGATTTCGCGGCGGTCGTGATCGAGCTGGCGCACCGTCTGCCACTGCTCGTTGATGCGGTCCGCCATCTCGCCGAAGGAGCGCTCCAGGATCGCGATCTCGTCGCGCCGGCCGCCGCTGACGGGCGGCGGCAGCACCAGCTGCTCGGCCTTGGTGTCCAGCTGCTGCATGGTCGCGGCCAGGCGGTGCAAGGGCCGCGTGATCAGGCGGAAGGCGACCAAACCGGCCAGCAGGCCAAGCAGGGCCACGATCGCCATCGACCACAGCGTGGTGCGCAGCACCGAACTGGCGGCGGCGCGCGCCGCCAGGCGGTCGTGCTCCTCGCTTTGCAGCACCACGTAGATGTAGCCCACCTTGCGCTCGCCCATGCGCAGCACGGCGGCGCTGAACACCTTGCGGCCGTTCTCGCTGCGCGGGTCGTCGCCCTGTATCGGCAGGGGTTGCTTGTCGAGGAAGCGGCGGATAGGCTCAAGGTCGACGCGATTGCGCCGCAAGTGGCCGGCCGGCGCGGCATGGCCGACGACCATGCCTTCCATGTCGAGCAGGTAGACTTCGACATTCGGATTGACCACCATCAGCTGGCCGAACAGGCGGCGCACGGCCTCGGGCCCGAGACCTTCGCTGGCGGGTGCGCCGGGCGCGGGCGCAGGGGAAGCTACGGCATCGCTGTCGGCGTTCATCAGTTGCGCATCGAGCGCGATGCTGCGCGCCAGGCCGCGCGACAAGCCCTGCACCACTTCCTTCTCATGCATGATATTGGCGCGGATCTGCAGCCACGCGGACGCGCCGCAGCAAGCCAGCAGCAGCACCGCGAACACCAGCGACAGCCGCTGCGACAGTGTCAGCGAAAATCCGGACTTCATGCCGCGCCGCCTGTGGCGAAACGGTAGCCCTTGCCCCACACCGTCAGGATGCGGCTCGGCTCCGCCGGATCGGCTTCTATCTTGGCGCGCAGGCGGTTGATATGGGTGTTGACCGTGTGCTCATAGCCGTCATGCTGGTAGCCCCACACCTGGTTCAACAGGTCGAGCCGGGAAAACACCTTTTCCGGATGCTTGACGAAGAAGTACAGCAGGTCGAATTCGCGCGGCGTCAGGTCCAGCGGGCGGCCTTCGACGGCGGCCTGGCGCGTCACCGGATCGAGGCGCACGCCGTTGAGCTCCAGCGCCCCGCCCTCGTTGCGCTGGTTTTTGGCCATGGCGTCGGCCCGGCGCAGCAGCGCCTTGACGCGCGCAACCAGCTCCAGCACCGAAAACGGCTTGGCCAGGTAGTCGTCGGCGCCCAGCTCCAGCCCGAGGATGCGGTGCACCTCGCTGGAACGGGCGCTGGTGATGATGATCGGCGTGTAGGTCTTCATGGCGCGCGCCTGGCGGCAGATTTCCAGGCCGTCGACGCCTGGCAGCATCAGGTCGAGGATCAGCGCGTCCCAGCCACCGTTGCGCAGCTGGGCCAGCCCCTGGTTGCCGTCGGCGCAATGGGTGACCTGATAGCCCTCGTCTTGCAGATGCAGGCGCAGCAGATCGGCGATAGGCATATCATCTTCTACGATCAGGACGCGTTTTGGTAAATCCATGGTCAGTCGAGCCGGAAAAAGTCGGAATGCGCCATTGTGCGGGATTTCTGGCCTGGAAAGTATCACAATTAATTGAAGTTTACGTGAGGATTTCGCCAGCCCTTCTGGACAACAATGGCTGCATCGACATTCCAACTTTGGAGCTTCTCATGACTTCCAGACGCAAATTTCTCCTGACTAGCGGTGCCGCCCTGATGGCAGGCGCCGCAGCTTTAAAATGGCGCGCGGTGCAGGCCGCGCCGGCCCCCGCCTGGGAAGTGAACCTGAGCGACGCCGAATGGCGCGCCCGCCTCACTCCGGCCCAGTATGACATCCTGCGCCGCGGCGGCACCGAGCGCCCGTTCAGCAGCCCGCTGTACAAGGAACATCGCGCCGGCAAATTCTTCTGCGCCGGCTGCCAAAACCCGCTGTTCTCTTCCGCCGCGAAATTCGACAGCGGCACCGGCTGGCCGAGTTTCTGGAAGCCGCTGGAACGCGGCGTCTACACCGCCCGCACCACAGCGTTGGGCTTCCGCGGCGTCGAAGTGCAGTGCCGCCGCTGCGGCAGCCACCTCGGCGACGTGTTCGACGACGGCCCGGAACCGACCGGCCTGCGTTATTGCATCGACGGCCTGGCGCTGAGCTTCACGCCCGGCGCGGCTTGACCGGAGGATGCCATGTTACTGATCCTTCTTTCCTACCTGGGCGGCGCGCTGACGATACTCAGCCCGTGCATCCTGCCGGTGCTGCCGTTTGTATTTGCCCGTACCGGACAACCTTTTGTACGCAGCGGCTTGCCGATGTTGGCAGGCATGGCGCTGACCTTCGCGCTGGTGGCGACGCTGGCCGCCGTCGGCGGCGGCTGGGTGGTGCAGGCCAATCAGTACGGCCGCTGGCTGGCGATGGCGCTGATGGCCTTCTTCGGTGTGACGCTGATGTTCCCGCACCTGGCGGACCGCTTGACCAAGCCGCTGGTGGCGCTGGGCGACAAGCTGTCCAGCAAGGCGCAGCAGGCGAATGCCCCGGCGTCCGGCGACGCGATGGCTGGCGCCTGGTCCGGCGTACGCGCGTCGTTCCTGCTCGGCATCGCGACCGGTTTGCTGTGGGCGCCTTGCGCGGGTCCGGTGCTTGGCCTGGTGCTGACCGGCGCAGCATTGAACGGCGCCAGTGTGGGCACCACGCTGCTGCTGTTGGCCTATGCGGCAGGCGCGGCGACTTCGCTGGCGTTGGCGCTGCTCGTCGGCGGCAAGGTCTTCGGCGCGATGAAGCGCTCGCTGGGCGCCGGCGAATGGGTGCGCCGCGGTCTGGGCGTGGCCATGCTGGGCGGCGTGGCGGCGATCGCCACCGGACTCGATACCGGCCTGCTGACCAAGGTGTCGACGGTGGCGACGGCGGGCCTGGAGCAGAAGCTGATCGATGCGCTGTCGCCGCGCGACCAGCAGCAAGCCGCCAGCCAAGGCGCGGCGATGATGTCGCGCAGCGCGGCGCCTGAGGGTGGAGCCATGATGAGCGGCGGCGCCATGATGTCGCGCACGGCGATGACCGGCAAGGGCCCCGCCATGATGGCGATGCACGGCGCGGCGGCCGATGCCGACGCGCTCAAAGTCGAAGGCACACTGCCGCAGCTGACCGGCGCCGTCGAGTGGCTGAACTCCTCGCCGCTGACCGCCGCCCAGTTGAAGGGCAAGGTGGTGCTGGTCGACTTCTGGACCTACTCGTGCATCAACTGCCTGCGCACCATGCCCTACCTGAAAGCCTGGGCGGAGAAATACCGCGACCAGGGCCTGGTGGTGATCGGCGTGCATGCTCCCGAATTCGCCTTCGAGCGCGATCTCGGCAACGTGCGCAAGGCGATCAAGGATCTCGGCATCACCTATCCGGTCGCCGTCGACAACAACTACGCCATCTGGCGCGCATTCGGCAACCAGTACTGGCCTGCCCACTACTTCATCGACGCCAAAGGCCAGATCCGCCACCACCATTTCGGCGAAGGCGAATACGCCCAGTCGGAACAAGTGATCCAGCAGTTGCTGGAAGAGGCAGGCCGCAAGGACGTCACCAACACCGTCGTCAGCGCGGAGGATGCGAAAGGCGTCCAGCAGGCGGCCGACATGAGCCAGGTCGCTTCGCCGGAAACCTACCTGGGATACGAGCGCGCACAAAACTTCGCCTCGGCTGAAAAACAGGCTGCGGACAAAGCCCGCCTGTACACGGCACCAGCCAAGCCGGCGCTGAACCAGTGGGGCCTGGCCGGCAACTGGCTGTCGCAGCCCGACCAGGTCACGCTGAACGACGCCAGGGGCAGCATCGTCTACCGCTTCCACGCCCGCGACCTGCATCTGGTGCTCGGTCCCGGCAAGGATGGCAAGCCGGTGCGCTTCCGCGTGACCATCGACGGCGCCGCACCGGGCAAGGACCACGGCACCGACGTCGGCGTCGACGGCACCGGCACCATCACCGGCCAGCGCCTGTACCAGCTGGTGCGCCAGTCCGGCAGCATCGCCGACCGCACCTTCAGCATTGAATTCCTCGATCCCGGCGTACAAGCCTACGCCTTCACCTTTGGTTGAAACGGAGTACATATGAACAGCATCTTGAAAAACTGGGGCGGTCCGCTGGTACTGGTGGGCGCCAGCATCTTCGGTGTCGCGTTATGGCAACAGCCGGCGGAATCGGCGGAAATCGCCGTCGTCATCGCGCCGCCGACGGTCGATGAACCGGCAACCACCGAACACTCGGCCACCGCCATCTTCGCCGGCGGCTGCTTCTGGGGCGTGCAAGGCGTGTTCCAGCACGTCAAAGGCGTCAGCAACGCGGTCTCCGGCTATGCCGGCGGCGACAGCCGCACCGCCAACTACGACGCCGTCAGCGGCGGCGACACCGGCCACGCGGAAACCGTGAAAATCACCTACGATCCAACGCAGATCAGCTATGGCAAGCTGCTGCAGATCTTCTTCTCGGTGGCGCACAATCCGACGGAGCTGAACCGCCAGGGGCCCGACACAGGCACCCAGTACCGCTCGGCGATCTTCCCGCAGTCGCCGGTCCAGCGCAGCGTGGCGGAAAAGTACATCGCGCAGCTCGATGCGTCGCACGTATTCAAGAAGCCGCTGGCGACCAAGATCGAACTGGATAAGAAATTCTATCCGGCCGAAACCTATCACCAGAACTTCCTGACGCTGCATCCCAGCCATCCGTACATCGCCTTCAACGACCTGCCGAAAGTCGAGAACCTGAAGCGGATCGCGCCGGATGTGTATCGCGCCGACCCCGTACTGGTCAGAAAAGCACTTTAAGCCTGAAACACCCTCAGCCGGTGTAGTACAATTACATAATGTATTACACTGCGGTATTACACACGGCTGAGCGCTATGGATAACCAAGACCACTCTTCTCCCGATTCGCCACTGCGGCGCCAACTTCTGGGCGGCCTGCTGTCGGCCGCCGTGCCGGCGCTGCCGCTGATCCTGCCGTCCAGCGCCCGCGCGGCCGATGCACCGATCCAGGTCGGCGGCCTGCCCGTCACCTGCAATCTGACGCTGCCGGTGGCCTGCATGGCGAAGGCCGCCGCCGCCGGCAAGCCGGGCGCGCTGCCGCGCGGTTTCGAGTACAGCAAGTACAACGGCTGGCCCGAGATCAAGGAATCGCTGATGACGGGCCGCATCCAGGCCGCCTACATGCTGGCGCCGCTGGTGATGGACCTGGCCGACAAGCGCATCCCCGTCAAGATCGTCTCGCTGGGCCACCGTTCGGGCGCCGTCATCATGGTGCGCACCGATTCCGCCTATAAGAAATTCGCCGACCTGCGCGGCAAGCGCATCGCCATTCCAAGCCGCTTCGCGGTGGACTTCCTGTTCCTGCGCAAAATGCTGGCGCGCGAAAAAATGACGCCCAAGGATATCGAGATCGTCGAGATGGCGCCGCCGGACATGCCGGCCGCGCTGTACGCCAAGGCGGTCGACGGCTACTGCACCGGCGAGCCGTTCGGCGCAGCGGCGCAGCGCGCCGGCTATGCGCGGCCGCTGGCGATGACGCGCGACGAATGGCGCAACTACATCTGCTGCGTGCTGACCGTGCGTGAAGAGCTGATCAAGGAAAACCGCCCGCTGGTGCAGGAGCTGGTCAACTTCGTGCAGGCGTCCGGCAACTGGCTCGATTCCGGGCCGGCCAGCCGCGAAAAGGCGGTCACGATCGCCGCCGGCCGCAAGTACTTCAACCAGGATCCGAACGTGCTGCGCTTCGTGATGCAGAATCCGACCGACCGCGTGACCTACGGCGACCTGCGCATGATACGCGCCGAATTCGACGAGTTGATGCAGCTGTCGATCGAAGCCGGCACCATCAAGCACCCTATTCCCTACGAATCCTATGTGGACGAGAGCTTCGTCAAGGCCATCAAACCGGTGGCCATCAACATATGATCAAGACTCTCGTGCTGCTGATGGCGATGGCGGCGACCTCGCTGAGCGCCCATGCCGCCGACACGCTGGGACTGAAAGCCGGCGTATTCGATCCGCCGCGCATGGCGCCCGACTTCACCGTGCGCGGCTCGGACGGCAAGGAGCTGAAACTGAGCCAATACCGCGGCAAGCTGGTGCTGCTGGAATTCGGCTACACCTCCTGCGTCGATGTGTGCCCGGTATCGCTGGCGATGCTGGCCGACGCGCGCAAGCAGCTCGGTGAGCAGGCCGCCCAGCTGCAGGTGATCTATGTGACGGTCGACCCGGAGCGCGATACGCCCGAACGCATGAAGAACTACCTGCGCGCCTTCGACCCGACCTTCATCGGCGCCACCGGCACGCCACAGCAGATGGAGCGCGTGCGCCGGGACTACGGCATCACCGCCACCAAAAAGATGATCGAGGGGAGCAAGACCGATTACGTCGTCGGCCATTCCTCGTATCTGTACTTCGTCGATCGCAAGGGCAACCTGCGCGCGCTGCTGCCGTTCGGCCGCACCGCCGCCGACGTGGTGCACGACACTACACTGCTGCTGAAGAATTGAGTACGCCGCCGCGCCGCCGCTATCGCTGGCCGCTGGCCGGCGCCGCCTTGCTGCTGGCGGCTGCTGCCGCGCTGTGCATCTGGGCCGCGCTGGCGCCGCTCGTCCTGCCCTCGCGCGACGAACTGTTTGAAATCCCCAATGGCACCTGGGCGCGCCGCATGGCCGGCGACAAGGTGGAGATCCTACCGTCCGAAATCCATCTGACGCAGGGCGCCAACGACGTGCTCCTGCTGCGCAACAAGGACAGCGTGCCGCAGATCTTCGGACCGGTGCTGATCATGCCGGGGCAGAGTTTCCGGCTGCCGTTCGAAACCGTCTCCATCAACGACTTCGCCTGCACCGCGCACGCCAGCGGGCAAATGCGCGTGGTGGTGGACGCCATGCCGGCCGCCGGCTGGCCGCGCCTGAAGTGGCGCGCGCTGCGGGCGGCACATTCCCTCAACATGAACTGGACGTTATGGAAAAACTGAAAAAAATCCTGCCGCCGCTGGCGGTGCTGGTCGCGCTGATCGCCCTCTGGTGGGTGGTCGTGGTACAGACCGAAAGCGTGATCTTCCCGACGCCGCTGCAAGTGGTGACCGGCACGCTGGAGCTGGCCGAAGACGGCACGCTGTGGGAGCACATCGGCGCGTCGCTGTTCCGCGTCGGCACCGGCTTCGGCCTGGCGGCGCTGGTCGCCATTCCGATGGGCCTGTGGATGGGGCGCGTGGACGGCGCCTACATCACGCTCAATCCGATCTTCCAGATCCTGCGCCCGATCTCGCCGATCGCCTGGATCCCGCTGGCGATCCTTTGGTTCGGTGTCGGCAACCTGTCGCCGATCTTCCTGATCTTCATCGCCTCCGTGTTCCCGATGATCGTGCAGACGGCCGCCGGCGTGCACACCATCGAACGGCGCTACCTGCGGGCGGCCGAGAACTTCGGCGTGTCGAAGACGGTGCTGTTCCGCCAGGTGATCATCCCGGCGGTGCTGCCGGAGATCATCGTCGGCATGCGCATCTCGCTGGGCGTGGCCTGGCTGGTGGTGGTGGCGGCCGAGATGATCGCGCTGCGCTCCGGCCTGGGCTATCTGATCATGGATTCACGCAACGCCGGCAACCGCTACGACCTGGTCATCGCCGGCATGATCATCATCGGCATCATCGGCCTGATACTGGACGCGGTGATGCGCAAACTCGAAGGCCTCAAATCGGTAAGGTGGCGCTATGGACGCTAAAACTATGGACGCTAAAATCGTCGTCAACGACATCAAGAAAAACTTCAAGGAACTGCCGGTGGTCGGCGGCGTCAGCCTGGACGTGAAGGATGGCGAATTCGTCGCCATCGTCGGCCCGTCCGGCTGCGGCAAGTCGACGCTGATGAAGATCATCGCCGGCTTCGAGCCGCCGAGCGAGGGCGAGGTGCGCATCGACGGCACGGTGCGGCGCGGCCCGAGCCCCAAGGGCATCTCGATCTCGCAGCATGGCTCGGTGTTCCCGTGGCTGACGGTGCAGCAGAACCTGATGTTCGGCCTGAACGGCGACGGCCACGGCGACAAGGCGGCGCTGGCCGATCACTACGCGGCCATGGTGGGCTTGAAGGGCTTCGAAAACAGCTACCCGCACGAACTGTCGGGCGGCATGCTGAAACGGGTGGAGCTGGCGCGGGCGTTCGTCGTCAAGCCGGAGATCCTGTACATGGACGAGCCGTTCTCCGCGCTGGATGCGCTGATGAACCTGAAGATGCGCACCGAGCTGCTGCGCATCCTTTCAGAGGAACGCCATACGGTGATACTGATCACGCACGACGTGGAAGAAGCACTGTTCATGGCGGACCGCATCCTGGTGCTGTCGCCGCGTCCGACAAAGATACAGGCGATGTTCGAAGTGCCGCACCCGCACCCGCGCAAGCTGTCCCGCCCCGAGTTCCAGGAAATGAAGGAGCAGATCCTGCGCGAGCTGGGCGTCGTGATTTGACGAAAAAAAACCGGCAAGCCGGTTTTTGAATTGCGCGCAGATCAGCTGTTCCGGCGACGGCGCGCCAGCGCACCTACACCCATCAGCCCGACAACCAGCATCCCATAGGTGCTTGGCTCCGGAACGCTGCTGACGTACACATTGTCGATCGCCGCCGAGACCCGGACAAAGTCAGCCGCGTTGCCGCAAACCGCGCTGTCGCACCGGTAGGCCTGGCCATCCGCGTAGTAGGTCTGTCCGTTGCTCGTTGAGACGCAACCCGCCTTGGCGCAAGCGTAAGCGGTAACGGTAATGCCCGAGGTTCCATAGGGTCCAGCGGTCAGATCGGTAAGGTTAACATGGCTGAACTGGAAGGCACCGGTCGACGGCCCCTGGACCACCCGCGCGCTGATCTCCGGGAAAATAGTGAAGCCGTTAATCTGCACCATGTAATCGGCTGCGGCCACGCCGTTGAACGTGGCCGACTGCAGGACCGCGATATCCAGCGAGGCGATCACCAGGTTAGGCGATCCGCCGTAGATGGTCATGCCGCCGCTCTCTTCGGTCGAGAAGTAGTGGCCTGTGTTTGCGGCCGGGCAAGTGCTACCAGAGCAGGCGCTGTTGAAGCCTTTGATCGTACCCAGTACCGTATCGGTTGGAAAACCAGGGTAGGAAGCATACGCATTGCCGACTTTCAGTCCATAGCCCAGATCCAGGCTCGGAGCAGTGAACGAACCCAGCGGAACGTTTTCGAAGTCAAACACCGCACCGGCATGCGCGGCAGGCAAAACTGCCGCCGCCATGGCTGCCACGGTCACCGATAATAGTTTGCTACGCGCGTTGGACAACATCGTTTTAAATAATTGCATTATTTCCCCTTCAGTGGTGTAAAAAACTTTTTCCGACGCGCGGCAATACCGATGCCCACCAGGCCGGCAAGCAGCATGGCATAGCTTTCAGGTTCCGGCACGCTGGATACATAAACGTTATCGATAGCCACGGCGACCTCCTTGAAGTAAGCCGGATTACTGCAGGCGGGGCTGTCCGACTCGCAGCGATAGACGTTGCCATCGGCATACGGCGAGCAACCGGCCTGGGCGCAAGCGAAGGCGCGTATGGTCACCGCATAGGTGCCGTACGGTCCTGTCGTCAGGCTTGGTACGTTGAAATGGCTGAACTGGAAACTGCTGGCGGATGGCGCTGCGAAGACCGTGTTCGATTCCACAGGGAAGATCGTGAAGCCGCTGACCTGCAACATATACCCCGCCGCGGCTTGTCCATTGAACGTGGCCGATTCGGTGATCGCGGCATCCAGCGACGAGATCACCAGATTCGGGCTCATCGAATAAATCTGCATTCCATTACTGAGGTCGGTGGAAAAATAGTGGCCGGTGTTCGCGGCCGGGCAACTGGAATCCGCGCACGCGCTGTTGAAATTCTTGATTTCACCCAAGATCACGGACGGATCAAAAGGCCCCATTTCCGTGTACTGGTTGCCGAGTTTGAGATCGTAGCCGAGCGGCATGCTGGTCAGGTTGAATGTGCCGGATGGAATATTTTCGAAGTCGATCAGTACGCCGGCCTTGGCGCCAGGCGCGGCCATCAGCGCAGCGCTTGCCAAGCCCAGTGACAGGATGCCACCGCGTATGGCGCGCAGTATTGATGTGGTGAAATGCATTTCCCCTCCTTTTTACTTTGATGGGTTGGGCAGCCGCAAAAAAAATATCGCGCCAACAACTTCATTGTAAATTAAGAAATGCAATATTGGAAATAATTATTGAGTATTAATAATAACTTTTATTAAAGAAGCCTCTCCTGGAAGGGGGCCGAGGAAATCGCCGGCGCTATCGAACTGCCAGAGAAACGCTAGGAGGGAACTGCGGGGCGCGCCGGTGCAGCGTGGCCTGCTCGTACGAGTACGCCATGCCGATCAAGGACGCTTCAGTGTACGCCGCCCCCACAAACGACAATCCCACCGGCAAGCCGTGCACGTAGCCGGCCGGCACCGTGATGTGCGGGTAGCCGGCCACCGCCGCCGGCGACGAGAAGCTGCCGCCGAAATGGTCGCCGTTGATGAAGTCGGTCAGCCACGCCGGGCCGCCGGTGGGCGCCACCAGCGCGTCGAGCCGGTGCTCCTTCATGACCTGGTCCAGTCCCTCGGCGCGCGCATAGCGATGGTTGTTGGCCAGCGCTTCGCGGTAGGCCGGCGTGTCCAGGTCGCCTTTCGCCTCGGAACGCTCCAGGTATTCCTGGCCGAAGAACGGCAATTCCTTCTGGTGGTTTCTCTGGTTGAAGGCGATCACGTCGGCCATGCTGGCCACCGGCGCGTCCGGCGCGTATTCCTTCAGGTAGGCGGCCAGGTCGGCCTTGAATTCGTACAGCAGCACTTCGGTTTCGCTGTCGCCGTATTTGCTGGTGTTGGGCACCTCGGTATCGACCAGCACCGCGCCCTGCGCCTTCAGTTCCTGCAGCGCCTTCTCGATCACCGCGTCCAGCTCGTCGTTGCTGCCGAAGAAATTGCGGGCCACGCCGATGCGCTTGCCCTGCAGCGCGCCGGTGCGCAACGCGGCGCGGTAGTCGCCGGCCTTGCCTGCGCCTTCCTGCGTGACCGGGTCCCTCGGGTCCACGCCCGTCATCGCCGCCAGCATCAGCGCGGCGTCGGCCACGCTGCGCGCCATCGGGCCGGCCGTGTCCTGCGAATGCGCGATCGGGATGATGCCGCTGCGGCTGACCAGCCCCAGGGTCGGCTTGATGCCGACCAGGCCGCAGATCGAGGCCGGCGAGACGATCGAGCCGTCGGTCTCGGTGCCGACCGCCAGCGTGGCCAGGCCGGCGGCGATCGCCGCGCCCGAGCCGGAGCTGGAGCCGCTGCAGTTGCGGTCCAGCGAATAGGGATTGAGCGTCAGCCCGCCGCGACCGCTCCAGCCGCTGACCGAGTGCGTCGAGCGCATATTGGCCCACTCGCTCAGGTTGGTCTTGCCGATGATGACGGCGCCGGCCGCGCGCAGCTGCGCGGCCACGTGGGCGTCGCGCGCGGCGCGCACGCCGTTCAGCGCCAGCGAGCCGGCGGTGGTGCTCATGCGGTCGCCGGTGGCGATGTTGTCTTTCAGTAGTACCGGGATGCCGTGCAGGGGGCCGCGCACGCGCTTGAGGTTGCGCTCGCGGTCCATCTCCAGCGCGATCTTCAGCGCTTCGGGATTGATTTCAATGATGGCGTTGAGGCGGGGGCCGGACTTGTCGATGGTCTTGATGCGGGCCAGGTATTGCGAGGTCAGCGCGTGCGAGGTCAGCTTGCCGGCCTCCATCATCTGCTGCTGTTCCCACACGCCGGCGTCGAGGATGCCGCCGGTGCCCAGCTTGGCACTCGTGCCCGGCGCCGCCAGCACCCGATTGCCGCCGGCCGCCGCACCCGCCGCCAAGCCGATTCGAACGAAATCCCTGCGATCCATGCCATCCTCGTGAGTGGTTAGTCTCTGATCACCAATAGTCGCAATTTATTGCGTGCCATAAATATATCAGCGTGTTGCAACCTACACCACAAAAATTATTACAAATCGGCAAATAATTACCTATTTCCAATAAAAAAAGCACGCCGGCTTGCGCGAGCGTGCTTTTTTTGCAAGGAAAAGCGATCAGTTACGAACGATACGCTTGTATTCGTTGGTGCGGGTGTCGATTTCGATGACGTCGTCCTGGCTCACGAACAGCGGCACTTGAACGGTGTGCTGCTTGGATTCGATGGCGTTTTCGATCTTGGCTTCTTTCAGGACGTTGCCCGAAGTGTTGCCCTTGACCGCAGGCTCCGAGTACACGACCTGGCGCTGGATGGTGGTCGGCAGTTCGACCGAGATGGCCTTGCCGTCATAGAACACGGCTTCGCATTCCATGCCGTCTTTCAGGTAGCTCAGGGCGTCGCCCAGGTTTTCTTCTTCGATTTCATACTGTTCGTAGTCGGAGTCCATGAACACGTACAGCGGGTCGGCGAAGTACGAGTAGGTCACCGGCTTCTTGTCCAGCACGACCACGTCGAACTTGTCGTCGCCGCGGAAGACGTTTTCCATCGGGGTGTTGGTCAGAAGATTCTTCATCTTCCATTTGTACGTGAAGCCCGTGCGGCTCGAACCGTTCACATCGGAACGCAGAACGATCATAGGCTTGCTGTCAACCATGATGATGTTGCCAACACGAATTTCTTTTGCAGGTTTCATAGAGAGTGTACGTAAAAAGTAGGTTGCGTAAAAATCATCTGTCGCCAGGCGGGAAGCCATCAGCTCACGGTTGATCGGGTAAAAATGCGCTAGAGATTAACCCGGCATTATACCGTGCTTTTCCCGCTGCGCCTATCTCAGCGTGGCGGCAAATTGCATCAGGTTGCCGGCCAGATCGCCGTGCGCCAGCATTTGCCGTTCCCACGCGGCGGCGTGCGCGGCCATTTGCGGCATCTGCGCGCGGAAGTCCCGCCACAGCGCGGACCAGCCGGCCGGCTCCCCCGCCGCCGGCGCGCCGTTCCAGCGCAGCGAAAATTCGGCCAGCGCCTCCAGCCCGCCGGCGTAGCGCTGCAGGAAGGCGCGCAGCTTCTTGTGGTGCAGGTCCTCGTCCTGCGGATAGATGTGCCAGACGAAGGGCTTGCCGGCCCACTGCGCGCGCACGAAGGAATCCTCGCCGCGCACGAAGTTCAGGTCGCAGGCCCACAGCAGGCGGTCGTAGTCCGGCTGCGGCACGAACGGCAGCACGCGCAAGGTCAGCGCGCCGTGCGTGGCGCTGGCGCCGGCCACCGGGTCGGCGCCGAGGAAGGCTTGCACCGCTTCGGCCGCGACGCCCTCCGGCACCAGGCAGGTGATGGCTTCGGCGCCGTCGCGCCACACGTCCAGCAGCGCCGACACCGGCGCGTGCGGATAGCAGAACAGCGACACCTTGGTCGACCCCAGTTCGGCCGGCGCGACGCCAAAGCGCGCCAGCGAGGCGGCCATGGCGGCCGGATCGGACTGGAAGCGCAGGCGCTCGGCCTCGAGTTCCGCCTCGCGCAGCAGGCCGCCGGTTTTTTCGGTGAAGCCCGGGAAGAAGAAATGCTTGGTCAGCGGCAGGCGCGGATGCGGCGACGTCAGGCGGTGGCAGCCCTCGACCCACTCTTCCGCCGTCAGCCCTTCGAGGTTGAACCACACCGGGCGCGGCTCGCACAGCGCCATCGCTTCGATATAGCCGGGCGGGATGTCGACCGCAAAGAACTCGATGACGATGTCGGCCACGTCGGCCGGGCTGAACACGCCGTCCTGATCGCGCCAGTGGCGCACCTGGACGCCGTCCACCTGCTGCCTGTCCGCATGGGCATCGACCGCCGGACAGATGCGGCGGAAGCTGGCCAGGTCGTCCACCCACAGCGTGACGGCGAGGCCGTGCTCACGTTGCAGTTGGCGGGCCAGGCGCCAGCAAATGCCGATGTCGCCGTAGTTGTCGACGACGCGGCAGAACAGATCGAGGCGGCGGAAAGTCATGGGAACGCTGTGTTGATGGTGAGGCCGGATGATACCTGATTAAGGCATGGGAGCCACCAAGAATACCAAAACTAATCCTCCCGCCTCCCGGTCCAAATTCTTCCAGCGCGGGCGCACACGCCATGGCGGCGCTGGCCAACACCACAAACAAAAGGAGATGTCATGAACGAGTATCAACAATACTACGGACAACAGCAACTGGGCGGCCTGGCGCCGCAGGGTTTCCTGGGCGGCCTGCTGGGCGCGCCGCTGGGAGGCCTGATCGGCCGCGGCATCGGCGGCCTGTTCGGCAATGCCAATCTGGGCAGCCAGATCGGCCAGGCGGCCGGCGGCATCGGTGGTTCTTTCCTGCCGCTGGGCGTGGATCCCGTGACGGCAGCCTATGCACAACAAGCGCAGCAACAACAGCAGCTGCAACAAGCGCAACTGGCCCCGCAGGGCTGGTTCGGCAACATCATCAAGAGCGTGGCCCAACCGCTGGGCGGCGCCATCGGCGGCGCGTTCGGTAACGCCGGCCTGGGCAACACCATCGGCGGCATCGCCGGCCAACTTGGCGGCATGCTGCCGTTCTCCGCCGACCCGGTGGCACAGGCCTACGCTCAACAAGCTCAACTACAACAACTTCAGCAACTACAACAAGGCCTGGCCCCGCAGGGCTGGTTCGGCAACATCATCAAGAGCGTGGCCCAACCGCTGGGTGGCGCCATCGGCGGCGCGTTCGGTAACGCCGGCCTGGGCAACACCATCGGCGGCATCGCCGGTCAGCTTGGCGGCATGCTGCCGTTCTCCGCCGACCCGGTGGCACAGGCCTACGCTCAACAAGCTCAGCTGCAGCAACTACAACAACTTCAACAGGCACAACTGGCCCCCCAGGGCTGGTTCGGCAACATCATCAAGAGCGTGGCCCAACCGCTGGGCGGCGCCATCGGCGGCGCGTTCGGTAACGCCGGCCTGGGCAACACCATCGGCGGCATCGCCGGCCAGCTCGGCGGCATGCTGCCGTTCTCCGCCGACCCGGTGGCGCAGGCCTACGCACAACAAGCTCAACAGGCTCAACTGCAGCAGGCGCTGGCGCCGCAAGGCTTCTTCAGCAACCTGCTGCACCAGCAGCGTCCGTACGGCGGGTTGATCAGCCCGCCGATCTTCAGTCCCACGCCGACCATCGGCAGCCCCGGCATCGGCAACAGCGGCATCGTTCCGCCGTTGCTGCCGTTCGGTGCCGATCCGGTCACGCAGGCGTATGCCCAGCAACAGGCGCAACTGCAAGGCCTGGCGCCGCAGGGCTGGTTCGGCAACATCATCAAGAGCGTGGCCCAGCCGCTGGGTGGCGCGATCGGCGGCGCGTTCGGTAACGCCGGCCTGGGCAACACCATCGGCGGCATCGCCGGCCAACTGGGCGGCATGCTGCCGTTCGGCGTCGATCCGGTGACGGCGGCCTATGCGCAGCAGCAGGCGCAACTGGCACAGCTGGCACAGCAGACCCAACTGGCCAACGCCGGCAACACCGCCCAGTATGGCGGCCCGCAAACGCTGCACTAAGCCCGGCCCGGGATGATGACGAGGTGGCGCACAGGGCGCCACCCCTGCCCTCCGACGGCTGCGGCCGCGGAGGGCGTTGCACTTTCAAGGAGAACTCCATGACACAAGCGCAAGCCGCGCCGACCACACCGGGCAAAGCACGCTATCTGATCCACGCCCCCGGCGGTGCGCCGCTGACCGACTTCCTGGCGCTGGCCGACGTCGACCCGGAAATTACCGTGGTCGACGTGATCGGCCCGCGCGACAGCCCGCACACGGCCGTCGTTGAAATCAGTCCCGACAAAGCCCGCGTGCTGGCGCTGCATTTCAGCAGCGCCAGCACGCCTTCCCAGCAATTGACGATAGAACCGGACCAGCCGCTGTCGATGTTCGACCGCGCGCAGGCCGACCCGATTTGAAAGGAATACCCATGGCCAAGACTCCCAACGACGGCGCATCGATGTCGTCGGACCCCGCCGCCTCTGGCGGCGAACCCTCCGCCGCGCCGGCTGAAAACGCCGGACGCTCCAGCCGCAGTTCGGCCGCCGGCAGTTCCGGCTCGATCAGCGGATCCGGCGCCGGCGGCAACGAAGCGCGCGCGTCCGCCGATAGCGCCGGCGATGCCCCCAGCAGCACCGGCCGTGTGGTCGGCGCCCGCAAAAAACAATTCGTCATCGCCCCGCGCCAGATAGAAGGCTTGCAGACCTTGGGCCTGCAACCGCTGCAGTTCTCGGCGTTGGAACAGGCGCTGCGCAGCAGCAAGGATATCGAGGTGGTCGACACGGTCGGCCCGAAATCCGTGCTGGGCGCGCTGGCCGACGGCATGGGCGGCAGCCAGGGCGTCCTGGTGGCGCGCATGACGGAACAGAAAGCGGCCGTGCTGCATCAGCAAGGCCAGGGCCGCCTGCTGGTCGAACGCGACCAGCACCTGGCGCTGATGGAACCGTCGCTGATGCGCCAGCCCTCGCTGGTGACCGGCGTGACGCCGACCATGGGCGGCGGTCCGGTGCTGAACGCCTCCATCAGCGTGACCGGCAAGGACGGCGTGCCGCTGGCCGACGCCGAAGTGTCGCTGTTCGGCAGCATGCTGCCGGCCAGCGGCGTGACCGACGCCAACGGCCGGGTCACGCTGACCTTGTTCGGCGAAACACCCGAATCGGTGAGCGGCCTGTACGTCAAGCCCAAGGCCGACTACTGGAGCTTCTACCAGCGCGATCCCGACATCAGCACCGACGAGGCCAATGTGGTGGTGCTGCGCGCGCTGTCGGACTGGCCGGCGCTGGCGGGCTTCCCGCGCCAGCGCGCCTACGGCTGGGGCCAGAAGGCGATGCGGCTGGACCAGCTGCCCGGCAATTATCGGGGCCAGGGCATCAAGATCGCCATCATCGACTCGGGCGCCGCCACCACGCATGACAACCTGCGCGGCATCCGGGCCGGCTTCGACGTGCTGAACAAGAAAACCAATCCCGAGGGCTGGGACCAGGACACGCTGGGCCATGGATCGCACTGCGCCGGCGTGATCGCGGCGGCCGACATCGCGTCCGGCATCCGCGGCTTCGCGCCAGAGGCGGAAGTGCACGCCTGCAAGCTGTTCCCCGGTGGCCAGGTCAGCCAGCTGATCGACGCGCTGGAGTACTGCATCGACAAGCAGATCGACGTGGTCAACCTGAGCCTGGGCGGGGCCGAAGTGTCGGAGGCGCTGGAGCAGCAGATCGTGCGCGCCAAGCGGGCCGGCATCGCCTGCATCGTGGCGGCCGGCAATTCGGGCGGCGCGGTGCAGTATCCGGCGTCGTCGCCGAATGTGCTGGCGGTGGCGGCGGTCGGCAAGCTCGACGAGTTCCCGGCCGACAGCTACCACGCGCAGACGCTGGACCAGAACGTCGACGCCTACGGCTTTTTCACCGCCAAGTTCAGCTGCTTCGGACCGCAGGTGGCGGTGTGCGCGCCGGGCGTGGCGATCACGTCCTGCGTGCCGCCGAATAATTTCGCGGCCTGGGACGGCACCTCGATGGCGACTCCGCACGTGACGGGACTGGCCGCGCTGACGCTGGCGCACCACCCGGACTTCCAGACCCCGCAGTACAAGGCGCGCGGCGCCGAGCGTGTCGAGCGCTTGTTCCAGATCATCCGCGCCAGCGCGCACCGTGTCAGCCTGGCCGACCAGAGCCGCACCGGTTACGGCTTGCCGGATGTGCTGGTGGCGGTCGGCCTGCAGGCGCAGGCGGTACAACAGCCGGCGCAAGCCGTGGCGCCGCAGCAGGCCGGCGTGATGGCGCCGATGTCGGCGACGACGCTGGGGTCTCAGCTGGGCGCGCAGTTGGGAAGCCAGCTGGGCAGTCAATTCGGCGGCAATATGGCCGGCTTGATGGGCGGCGGCGCGGTCTACGATCCGCTGGGGCTGGACGTGGCGAGGTCGCAGATGGCCTACGGCTCGCAATGGCCGCAGCTGCATGTGGGCCGCTGGCCGATACCGGCGCCCTACAATCCCATCATGTGGTGATCCCGCGGCACCGGCCCTGAAATGCAAAAAGCCGCTCAAGGCGGCTTTTTGCATGTTTGGCGTCCCCAGGGGGATTCGAACCCCCGTACTCACCGTGAAAGGGTGATGTCCTAGGCCTCTAGACGATGGGGACAGAAATCTGTCCGAGTTACTGACCTTGCTGGAAAAATCCTGGCGTCCCCAGGGGGATTCGAACCCCCGTACTCACCGTGAAAGGGTGATGTCCTAGGCCTCTAGACGATGGGGACTTTTCCAAGGCGCGAATCATAGCAGTGAAATTCGCCAAAGGCAATACCAAGCCGTTGTTTTTACAGGAAAAACCCGAAACATTGGCCGTCACACAACGAATGGGCAACAAAAAAGCCGCTCGAGGCGGCTTTTGCAATCCTGGCGTCCCCAGGGGGATTCGAACCCCCGTACTCACCGTGAAAGGGTGATGTCCTAGGCCTCTAGACGATGGGGACATGTCGGTGCTCTCTGCGCTAATGGTGGAGGTAAGCGGGATCGAACCGCTGACCTCTTGCATGCCATGCAAGCGCTCTCCCAGCTGAGCTATACCCCCCGGGCGCAGAAAGTCTTCTGTCGTACTACGTTCACTGCACTACTGTTTCGTCAGCTGGCAAGGCTGGCGTCCCCAGGGGGATTCGAACCCCCGTACTCACCGTGAAAGGGTGATGTCCTAGGCCTCTAGACGATGGGGACCTTGGCACTACGGTTACTGCGTCGTTTCTGCGCGATGGTGGAGGTAAGCGGGATCGAACCGCTGACCTCTTGCATGCCATGCAAGCGCTCTCCCAGCTGAGCTATACCCCCCGGGCGCAAAAACATTTTTACTGCTTGCCATCGCTGGCGTCCCCAGGGGGATTCGAACCCCCGTACTCACCGTGAAAGGGTGATGTCCTAGGCCTCTAGACGATGGGGACCCTGGAACTACGGCACTACAAATCTCTGCAAACTGGTGGAGGTAAGCGGGATCGAACCGCTGACCTCTTGCATGCCATGCAAGCGCTCTCCCAGCTGAGCTATACCCCCGTTTGCGCGAGAGACAAGATTATAGCAGGGATGCCGTACTATGCAAATACCCTTTTGCAACTTTGCACAGGGATCAATTCACTATTACAAAAACTTCGCCAGACGCGCAACGATGGTCTCGCGGCCGAAGATCTGCAGCACCGCATCGATGGCCGGCGTTTGCAATTGGCCGGTGACGATCAGGCGCAGCGGCATGGCGATTTGCGGCATCTTCAGCGTGTTCGCGGCCAGCACTTCCTTGATCATCGCGGCCAACGCTTCCTTGCTCCACTCCACCGTCTTGCAGCGGTCGGCAAACTGCGCCAGCGCCGGCTTGACGGCGTCGGTCAGGTGCTGGGCCAGCAGCGCGGCGTCCGGCTGCGGTTCGCGGTAGAACAGCATCGCCGCATCGGCCAGCTCGTTGACGGTATTGACGCGCTCCTTCATCAGCGCCAGCACGGCCGGCAGCGCCGGCGCGCCGTCGAACATGGCGCCTGCTGCCAGCATGCGCGGCTTGGCCAAAGCGGCCAGGCGCTCGTTGTCGGCCTGCTTGATATAGTGGTTGTTGAGCCAGTTCAGTTTTTCGATATTGAACTGGGCCGCCGAGTTCGACAGGTGGGTGCCGTCGAACCATGCGATCACCTGCTCCATCGAGAACACTTCGTCGTCGCCGTGGCTCCAGCCCAGGCGCGCCAGGTAATTCAGGATCGCTTCCGGCAGATAGCCCTGCGCCGGGTAGTCCATGACGTTGACCGCGTCCTTGCGCTTGGACATTTTCTGGCCGTCGGCGCCCAGTATCATCGGCAGGTGGCCGTACAGCGGCAGCGGCGCGCCGATCGCGCGCAGGATGTTGATCTGGCGCGGCGTATTGTTAACGTGGTCGTCGCCGCGCAGCACGTGGCTGATCTGCATGTCCCAGTCGTCGACGGCCACGCAGAAGTTATAGGTCGGCGTGCCGTCCGGACGGGCGATGACCAGGTCGTCCAGTTCCTTGTTGCCGATGGTGATGGTGCCCTTGACGAAGTCGTCCCAGGTCACTTCGCCGTCAAGCGGGTTCTTGAAACGCACGACCGGCTTGCGGCCTTCGGGAATGGCCGGCAGCGTCTTGCCCGGCTCCGGGCGCCAGGTGCCGTCGTAGCGCGGCTTCTCGCCCGCCTCGCGCATGCGCTCACGCATCGCCTCGACCTCTTCCGGCGACGAGTAGCAATGGTAGGCGGTGCCCGCCTCCAGCATCTGCGCCACCACTTCGCGGTAGCGGTCCATGCGCTGCATCTGGTAGAACGGGCCTTCGTCGTGGCTCAGGCCCAGCCATTCCATGCCTTCGATGATGGCCTGCACAGCCTCCGGGGTCGAGCGCTCCAGGTCGGTGTCTTCGATGCGCAGCACGAAGGTGCCGCCGAAGTGACGGGCATAAGCCCAGGAGTACAGCGCCGTGCGGGCGCCGCCGAGGTGGAGGTAGCCGGTCGGGCTGGGTGCGAAACGGGTGCGGACTGGCTTGGCTGTTGCAATAGTCATCGAAGTAGGAATGCAGTGTGTAAAAGAAGCTATTTTACCGCGTCGGCGAGTCCTTGGCGCTCGAAGCCGGCACGGAAGCGCTCTTCCGCGTCGGCCCGGGTGTTAATTTCAAACAGCAGGCCGCCCGGCGCCTCGCAAAAGAAGCGCGAGCCGCGCTCGTGATGGAACACATCGGTTGTCATCGTCACGCCCGCCTCCTTGAACTGGCGGTGCAATGCGCGCACGTCTTCGACGGCGGACAATTCAAAGCCGAGGTGAAAGTTGTGCGGCCAGGCGACGGCGCGCTCGCGGGCGTCTTCAATGATGATGTCGAAGCCGGCCCGCTTGAGCGCCGTGAAGGCGCCGTGACGTTCGGCCATGCAGCCCAATTGGTCCACGAAGAAAGCAGTGGTGGCGGCGACGTCGTTCGATGGGAAGCTGAGATGGTTGAATTTCATGGTGTTTCTCCTGTTGTGAAGACAACAGAATACGGCCCGAAAACAGCGCCATCAACTCGCTTTCCGGCGCCGTCGCGCAACAGGAAAACCGTTGAACAAACAGGGACTTAGGCGCCGGGGAAGGTGGCGGCGACAGGTTTGCTCACATTTGGCGTGGCGCGGCGTCCAGATAGCCGAAGACGGCGGCGCCGACGCGGTACGCCAGGTCGTCCACATCGCGCTCGCCACGGCCGCCGGCCGAATCGGTCATGCCGCGCATCATCGCCAGCAGATCGGCGGCGGCGAAGTCCCTGCGCTGTTCGTCTTGCAAGTGACCGGGGCCGCCAGGCTTGCCCAGTATCTCCTTGAGCAGCGCGCGGAAGCGGAACTTGCCGCTGAGCGCCGCACGGATTTCGGGACGGTCTTCCTGCTGGTCCAGCAACAGCGCCAGCTGCGGCCGGGCCAGCTGCTGGCGCGCGGTGACGCCGATGAAAGCGGTGAGCGCCTCGCGGAAGGTGGGGAGTTCCAGCGTGGCGCTTGCCGCGTCATGAAAGGCGCGGTCCTCGCGCAGCAGCAGCGCCAGGGTCAAGGCATCCTTGCTGGGAAAATATTGGTACAGCGAACCGACGCTGGCGCCGGCCCGGCGCGCCACCGCGTTGGTGTTGAAGCCCTCCAGCCCGTCCTCCTCCAGCACCAGCGCGGCCGCCTCCAGCAGTGCGTCGACCGTGTGGACGGCGCGGCGCTGGCGCGGGGCTTTGCGGATGCGGAGCGCGTCGGGCTGCATTGCCCTTACTTGACGGTGACCTTGATCGACTTGCTCATGCCGGGACCGTAGGACTGGTGCAGGCCGTTGGCGAACTGCATCGACAAGGTATACGTGCCCGGCGCCAGCTTGACTTCGGTCTCGGTCTGGCCCTTGCCGAAGTGAATGTGGGTTTCGTCGGCGGGGATCACCTCGCCGGCCTTGACCGGCGTGGCGTTGATCAGCAGGTGGTGGTGGCCGGTGTTGGCCGTCATGTCGCCGGCCGGCTTGACTTCCATGCCGCTGACGGCGAACTTGACCTTGAACGGGCTGCTGACGGTGGCGCCGTCCGCCGGTTCGACGAACGATACCGACTGCTGGGCGAACGCGCTGGCGCTAACGGCGAGGAAGGCCGCGACCACTACTGATTTCAATTTCATATTGAATCTCCGGGGTTAGTCGTTCTTGATAACAATGCTGGGGAACTTGCTGGTCATATCCTTGGCCTTCTCCGAGACCTGCACCGCGATCTTGCGGGCGATATCCTTGTAGATGGCGGCGACCTGGCCGTCCGGCTCGGCAACCACGGTCGGCTTGCCGGAATCGGCCTGCTCGCGGATCGCCATGGTCAGCGGCAAGGCGCCGAGGAACTCGACGTTGAAATCCTTGCACATCTTCGCGCCGCCGCCGGCGCCGAAGATTTCCTCCGCGTGGCCGCAGTTCGAGCAGATATGGGTGCTCATGTTTTCCACGATGCCGAGGATCGGAATGCCGACCTTCTCGAACATCTTCAAACCCTTGCGCGCGTCCAGCAGCGCGATGTCCTGCGGCGTGGTGACGATGACGGCGCCGGTGACCGGCACTTTCTGCGACAAGGTCAGCTGGATGTCGCCGGTGCCGGGCGGCATGTCGACGATCAGGTAATCGAGGTCGCGCCAGTTGGTCTGCTCCAGCAGCTGCTGCAGCGCCTGCGTGACCATCGGGCCGCGCCACACCATAGGCTCGTCCGGGTCGATCAGGAAGCCGATCGACGATACCTGCACGCCGTGGTTTTCCAGCGGCTCCATGGTCTTGCCGTCCTTGGTTTCCGGCCGGCCGCTGACGCCCAGCATCATCGGTTGCGACGGGCCGTAGATGTCGGCGTCCAGCAGGCCGACCGAGGCGCCCTCGGCGGCCAGCGCCAGCGCCAGGTTGACGGCCGTGGTCGACTTGCCGACGCCACCCTTGCCGGAGGCGACGGCGATGATGTTCTTCACGTTCGGCATCAGCTTGAGGCCGCGCTGCACGGTGTGCGAAATAATCTTGCTCGTGACATTGACGCTGACGTTGCCGACGCCCGGCAGCGCGCGCAGGCCGGCGATCACGCTGGCGCGAACAGCGTCGAACTGGCTCCTGGCGGGGTAGCCCAGCTCGATATCGAGCGAGACGGCGTCGCCTTCCACCTTCAAATTCTTCACGGCCTTGCCGCTGACATAGTCTTTTGTTGTATTTGGGTCAATAATTTGGGACAGCGCGGCTTTGACGTCTTCTACTGTGATGCTCATGTAACTCTCCGTAAAATGTGCCCTCATTCTAGCGCATAGTGCGCGCTTGCCGCTTCCACTGTTAAAATGCTCTTTTTCCACCCACAAAGTGCATCAACCATGACCCGCAAGCTGTTTGTCACCACTGCCCTGCCCTACGCAAATGCCGCTTTCCATATTGGCCACATGATGGAGTACATCCAGGCCGACATCTGGGTCCGGTATCAGCGAATGCAGCGCGACGGCGACGCGCGACGCGTGGTGCACTTTGTCGGCGCCGACGACACCCACGGCACGCCGATCATGATCGCCGCCGAAAAGGAAGGCATCACGCCGCAGGAATTCGTGGCCAAGATCGCCGCCGGCCGCGCCCAGTACCTGGACGGTTTCCATATCGCCTTTGATAATTGGTATTCGACCGATTCGCCGGAAAACGTCGAGCTGTCGCAGGGCATCTACCGCAAGCTGCGCGACAACGGCCTGATCCAGACCAAGATCGTGCCGCGCTTCTACGACCCGGTCAAAGGCATGTTCCTGGCCGACCGCAACATCAAGGGCGAGTGCCCGGTGTGCCACGCCAAGGACCAGTACGGCGACAACTGCGAAGTGTGCGGCGCGGCCTACCAGCCGACCGAACTGATCAACCCGTTCTCGGTGTTCACCAACGCCACGCCCATCCTCAAGGATTCGGAGCAGTACTTCTTCAAGCTGTCCGACCCGCGCTGCTACCAGTTCCTCAAGGACTGGTTGAATACGCCGGGCCGCCTGCAGCCGGAGATGGTCAACAAGGTGTCCGAGTGGCTGGGCGAAGCCGGCGAAAAGCTGGCCGACTGGGATATCTCGCGCGACGCGCCCTACTTCGGCATCCCGATTCCCGACGCGCCGGGCAAGTTCTTCTACGTCTGGCTGGACGCGCCGGTCGGCTACCTGGCCAGCCTGAAGAACTACTGCGAAAAGCAAGGCATCGACTACGAGGCGCTGCTGAAGGATCCGGCCACCGAGCAGATCCACTTCATCGGCAAGGATATCGTGTCCTTCCACCTGCTGTTCTGGCCGGCGATGCTGAACTTCGCCAACCACCCGGTGATCGACAAGCTCAAGGTCAACGTGCACGGCCACCTGACCGTCAACAACGAGAAGATGTCGAAGTCGCGCGGCACCGGCATCTCGCCGCTGCGCTACCTGAACCTGGGCATGAACCCGGAATGGCTGCGCTACTACATCGCCTTCAAGCTGAACTCGAAAGTGGAAGACCTGGACTTCACCGGCGACGATTTCGTGGCCCGTGTCAACAGCGACTTGATCGGCAAGTACGTCAACATCGCTTCGCGCTGCGCCGGTTTCATCGCCAAGAAGTTCGACGGCAAGCTGGCCACCTCGCTGTCCGAGGGCGCGCAGGGCTGGATCAAGCGCGCGCTGGTCACCGCTGAAGGCGTCGAACGCCAGGCCAGCATCTCGGCCAACTTCGATGCGCGCGAATACGGCAAGGCGCTGCGCGAGATCATGGAAATCGCCGACATCACCAACCAGTATGTCGACGAGAACAAGCCGTGGATACTGGCCAAGGACGAGGCCAAGCTGGCCGAACTGCACGACGTCTGCACCACCGCGCTGATCCTGTTCCGCCAGCTGACCATCCTGCTGTCTCCGGTGCTGCCGGGCGTTGCCGCCAATGTCGCCAAGTTCCTCAACGACGAGCAGCTGATGTGGGCCGATACCGATGTGGCCAGCGGCGCGGTCTCGGCCGCGATGCTGGGCCGCACCATCGGCGCCTACTCGCACCTGATGACACGCGTCGACGCCAAGATGATCGAAGACCTGTTCGACGCCCCATCGCAGCAGGCGGCCGCCGCAGCGGCCCCGGTTCCCGCAGCCAAGGCCGCCAAGCCTGCCGCCGTGGCCGCGGTGCCGGCCGCGCCGATGCCGGAAGGCGTGGAAGAACTGGCGCCGCAGATCAGTATCGATGACTTCGTCAAGATCGACCTGCGCGTGGCCAAGATCGTCAACTGCGAGCACGTCGACGGTTCCGACAAGCTGCTGCGGCTGACCTTGGACGTCGGCGAAGGCCGCTTGCGCAACGTCTTCTCCGGCATCAAATCGATGTACCAGCCGGAAGACTTGGTCGGCAAGCTGACCGTGATGGTGGCCAACCTGGCGCCGCGCAAGATGAAGTTCGGCGTGTCCGAAGGCATGGTGCTGGCCGGTTCGGCCAAGGACGAAAAAGCCAACCCTGGCATCTACATCCTCAATCCGTGGCCGGGCGCTGAGCCTGGCATGCGTATCCGCTAAGGGCGTCTGCATGAACATCGTGGTACGTGAAGCAACGAATGACGATGCCAAGCTGATTGCCGACCTCACGCGCGCCGCGTGGGCCGGCAAGGTCAACGTCACTTCCAGCGGCCACCGCGAAACCGCCGTCCTCGTCGCAGAACACCTGCGCGATGGCGGCGGTTTTGTTTTGCTGGTCGACGAGCGGCCGGTGGGCTCGGTGCGCTGGCTGCCGCTCGATTCGGATGCCGACGTGTGGGAAATCTGCCGCATGGGCGTGCTGCCCGAGTACCGGGGCGGCAACCTGTCGCAGCACCTGCTGGAAGCGGTGATCCATCACGGCCTGGCCACCGGCGTCGAGGAAGTGCGGCTCGCCGTGCGCAGCGACCAGCCCAAGCTGATCGACTTCTACACCGCCTTCGAATTCGAACTGGCCGAGGAACTCGAATACTCGCACGCCAATCCGATGGAGCCGCCGCCGCTGGTGATGCGCCGTTCGCTCAAGCACTGAATCCCCAGGCATGCCGATTGAATTCAACGCATGCTGGCAAGCCGGGTGGCGATAAACCGGGCAGGCAGGTACGCTGGACACTTCAGCCGGCGGCAGGCGCGGCCGGCAGCTTGCGGCGGGTCGCCAGCTGAAGCGCCAACGCGGCCAGCACGGCGGCCGCAAAACCCGCCGTCAGGCCCAGTCGCGGCAGGGTCACCGACAGCGTGAAGCAGAAGGCCACGAACGAGTACAGTCCCGCCGCCATGGCGCGCAGCAGCGCCGCGGCGAAGGCCATGCCTTGGGCCCGATGCGAAAACACGGCCAGCACGATGCCCAGGATAGGAAACACCGCCAGCAGCCCGCTCCAGTGCGCGCCGAGCATACGCGCGGCCAGCGTCACGGCCAGCGTCAGCAGCGCGCCGGCCAGCATCCGCAGCGGCAGCTCGGCCGCCGCCAGCGAGCGGGCGCCGGGCGCCGCCACCGCCGGGAACAGACGCGGCGCGGCCGCCAGCGTTGCCAGCGCCACCAGCAGCGATGCCGCCGCGGACACCGGCAGCCACGAGAGCCCCCAGGCCGCCGCCACCCATCCCGCCAAGGCTGCCGGCAGCGCCACCGGCCAGCCGGCGCGGCGCGCCGCGTGCGCATACGCGACGCTGAACACCACCGACGCGAACACCGCCGACAGCGCCGCCGATGCCGCGTGGGCAGCGAATTCCGTGCCCTGCTCGGCGGCCAGGAAGAACAGGATGGGACCGGTCACCACCGGCAGCCCGGCCAGCCAGCCGGCCACCGCCGGTCCCCAGCGCTGGCCGGCAAGCGACAGCGCCAGCAGAAACACCGGCACCAGCAATACCTTCAGCGCCAGCATCGCTTATTTGTAGACGCCGCAGCCGATGATCACGTCATCGACCCGCTCCACGTAGGTACGCTTGCCGTCGATCTGCCCGGTGACCGGGTTGGGCCACTTGTAGTCGACCCAGCCCTTGCCCTCCGCCGCCGTGCCCAAGGCCAGGATGTCCTTGATCAGGTACTTGCCGTCGGCATCCTTCATCTCCTTGACGTTCTTGCCCACCAACTTGATGTTGGCGCCGTTGGCCAGTTCGACGCCGTCGCCGTTGGCGCCGAAAGCGAAGATGTACAAATCCTTGTGGATGAACTGTCCCTTCGGATTATTGAACTCGGCAAAGGCCTTTTCCTTGCCGTTCTTCTTCAGGAACTCGCCGGCTTTCTTGACCATCGCCACCGCTTCGTCGGCGGTACCCTTCTCCGCTGCGCCGGCGCCACCATTGAACATCAGCGCAGCGCAGCCCACTACCAGATATTTCAGCAGGTTCTTCATTTTTCAACTCCCTCGGTTAAAAGTCGATCTCTTAAAAGTCGATTATTGGATGCCAGCCAGGCCAGCACCGGTCCCACGCCGACAACATCCGCCGCGCGGGCGATGACGGCTTCGGTGGCGCACCACGGATAAGGCAGCGAAGCCACCCATTTCATGACCCGCTCCTGGGCGGCCGGCGGCAGTATCTGCATCACCTCCACGGTGATCGCCAGCCGCTCGGCCAGACCGGTGAGGTCCTCGAAATGCCAGTCGTAGCGCCCGCAGCCCACCCGCACATTGCCGCTGCCCTTGTCCGTCATCGCCACCAACCATTCGCAACTGAAGACAGGAATCGGCTGTCCCGGCGGCGGCGTCAGGCAAAACGTATAGACGTTCTCGTAGCTTTGCCCGAAGCGGCGCACCAGCACGTCCGCTATGGCCTCGCGTCCCTGCGACAACGGCGGAAACGCGATGCTTTCAGTGTTGACCTGCATCGACAGCATGGCGTCCTCGCTGAACGCTTCGGCCATCAAGTGCGGGCGATTGCCATCCTTCGCCAGCAAATAGCTGTGGATGGTATGGGCGGGTGAGCGCATGGCGGCCGCCTAGAAGATGTGGCGGATGCCCAGGTTCAGGCCACGGTTGCCGGTGCCGCCCTCGATTGCGCTGCCGACCGTGTAGCCGGCGCCGTTCTTGTTGCGGATGTACGCGTACACCGCATACAGGTCCGTGCGCTTGGACAGGTTGTAGCGATAGCCGGCCGCCAGTTGCTCGGCATCCTGGTTGAAGCTGGTCTTGTCGTTCTTGCGGATGTAGGAGGCCAGCCAGGTGCCGACGCCCTGCGGCACCGTCACGCCCAGCAGCACCACATTGCTGTCGGTGGTCGGTGTCGGCGCGACGGCGTAGCCGAACGGGTTGTTCAGGTTGCGCGGCAAGGCGCTGTTCAATCCCTTGTCGACGCCGTAGGCGAAGTGCGCCTTCGCCACGCCGAAGTCGTACAGCGCCGTCAGCACGGTGTTCTTGGCGCTGCTGGTGTTCTTCAGCGTGGCCGTGTTGTTGTTGCGGTTGTGATGGGCCAGGCGCACCACCAGCGGGCCGTTGGTGTAGGCCAGCGCGCCGCCGAACTGGCGCTGCGCCGTGCTGTCGCCGGCGACTTCGCCGGCGCCGTAGACCACTTCCGCGCTGAAGCCGTTGACCACCGGCGACGCGTACTTGACCGCGTTGTCCATGCGGCTGGCGCTGTTGCCGGTCGAGGCCATCAGGTTCTTGGTGTCGCCCGCCGTGCCGGAACCGAACGGATCGACCGCCGCCACCGCCAGGTACTGCGGCGTGTACTGGCGGCCCAGGGTCAGCGTGCCGGCGGTCTTGCTCTGCAGCCCGACGTAGGCCTGGCGGCCGAACAGCAGGCCGCCCTGCCCCATCGCGCCGGTGTCGGCCTGGAAGCCGTTCTCCAGCAGGAAGATGGCCGACAGGCCGTTGCCCAGGTCTTCGGTGCCCTTGAAGCCCAGGCGCGAGCCGGACTCCACGCCGCTGGTCAGCTTGGTGGCGGAAGCGGCCGCGCCCACACCGCCGCTTTCGCGCACCACCGCCATGTCGACGATGCCGTACACCGTCACGTTGGATTGGGCTGCAGCCGTCCCTGCCAATGCGCTCAGCATGAGCGCAAGCATAGTCTTTTTCATTTTTATCCCCGTTTGAATAGGCTCTGATGTTGGAGACGGGATAACGAGCCCTGGCTATCCCGCCTTATTTAAAGCTTATGAACCGAAGCCGCCGCCGCCCGGCGTCTCGATCGCGAACACGTCGCCGGCCTGCATCTCGGCGGTGTGCGTGGCGCCGAACTCCTCGACCGAACCGTCGCCGCGTTCGACCCAGTTGCGGCCCAGCGCGCCGGGCGCCGCGCCCTCCAGCCCGAACGGCGCGATGCGGCGGTGGCCGGCCAGGATGTTGGCCGTCATCGCCTCCAGGAAGCGGATGCGGCGCAATGCTCCGTCGCCGCCGCGCTGCGTTCCCTCGCCGCCGCTGCCGCGCCGGATCGCATGGGTTTCAACCAGCACCGGGAAGCGCCACTCCAGCACTTCCGGATCGGTCATGCGCGAGTTGGTCATGTGGGTCTGCACGGCGGCCGTGCCGTCAAAGCCGGGACCGGCGCCGGAACCGCCGGCGATGGTCTCGTAGTACTGGTGCTCCTCGTTACCGAAGGTGAAGTTGTTCATCGTGCCCTGCGAGGCCGACATCACGCCCAGCGCGCCGTACAGCGCGTCGGTGACGTACTGCGACACCTCTACGTTCCCCGCCACCACCGCCGCCGGATAGCGAGGATTGAGCATCGAGCCTTCCGGGATGATCAGGTTGAGCGGCTTGAGCACGCCCTCGTTCATCGGAATGTCGCTGTCGATCAGCGTGCGGAACACGTACAGCACGGCGGCCTTGCAGACCGACAGCGGCGCGTTGAAGTTGGTCGGCCGCTGCCCGCTGGTGCCGGTGAAGTCCACCGTCGCGCTGCGGCTGGCGTGGTCGATGGTCAGCTTGACCTTCAGCACCGCGCCATCGTCCATCTCGTACGAGAAGCTGGCGTCGCGCAGGCCGCCGATGGCTTTGCGCACCGCCGCTTCGGCGTTGTCCTGCACGTGCTGCATGTAGGCCAGCACCACGTCCTCGCCGTAGCAGGAAGCCGCCTTCAGCAACTCGTTGGCGCCGGTTTCGCAGGCGCCCAGTTGCGCGATCAGGTCGGCGATGTTCTGGTCGATGTTGCGGCTCGGCCAAGGGCCGGCGGCGAACAGTTCGCGCACCATCGGCTCCAGGAACACGCCACGGTCGACGATCTTGATGTTATCCAGCAGGACGCCTTCTTCCAGGATGCTGGTGCTGTTGGGCGGCATCGAGCCGGGCGTGATGCCGCCGACGTCGCCGTGGTGGCCGCGCGCGGCGACGTAGAACAGCGGCGCCTCGCTGTCTCCGTACACCGGGCAGACGATGGTGATGTCCGGCAGGTGGGTGCCGCCGTTGTACGGTACGTTGAGCACATACGCGTCGCCCGGCGCCATCGTCGCCGCATGCTGGCGGATCACGCACAGCACGCTGTCGCTCATCGAGCCCAGGTGCACGGGAATGTGCGGCGCGTTGGCGATCAGGTTGCCGTGGCGGTCGAAGATCGCGCAGGAAAAGTCCAGGCGCTCCTTCATGTTGACCGAGTAGGCGGTGTTCTCCAGCGTGGTACCCATCTGCTTGGCGATCGACATGAACAGGTTGTTGAAGATCTCCAGGTAGATCGGATGCACGGCGGTGGTCATCTTGTGGGCGCTGCCGGCGGCCACGCTGCGCTCCAGCATCAGCGTGTGGTCGGGCAGTACGCGCGCGGTCCAGCCGGCGTCCACCACGGTGGTGGCGATCTCCTCGCGGATCAGCGCCGGACCGGTCACGCGGCTGCCGACCGCCAGCTCGGCGCGCACGTGCAGCGCGATCGGCACGGTCTGGCCGTCGACGTAGCTGTAGACGCGGCCCGCCGAGTCGGCACCGCCGCCGGCCGGCACTTCGATGACGAAGTCCGCGCCGTCGCCGGCGCCGATCGCCTCGGCCGATACCGATTCGATCACCAGCGGCTGGCCTTCCATCACGAAGCCGAAGCGGCCGCGGTACAGCGCCGCGAAGGCCTCGCCCATTTCGGTCACGCTGCCCAGCGGGATGACGAAGGCCGAATCGCTGTCCTGGTACTTCAGCCGCGCGCACAGCTCGACGCGGATATCGTCCTGCGCCACCTGCTGTTCCAGCAGTTCGGTGGCGGCATCGCGCGCCAGTTCCACCAGCTTGGGACCCAGCTGGTCCAGCGTCGCCTCGCTCAGCAGCTGCTCGACGGCGCCCTCGCGCATCGCCCGGATATCGGCCAAACCCATGCCGAAGGCGGACAGCACGCCGGCAAACGGGTGGATGACGATCTTGGTCATGCCCAGCACGTCGGCCACGCGGCAGGCATGCTGGCCGCCGGCGCCGCCGAAGCAGCACATGGCGTAGCGACTGACGTCATAGCCGCGCTCCACCGAGATCGACTTGATCGCCTGCGCCATGTTGTCGACCGCCACCGCCAGGAAGCCGTCGGCCACGGCCGATGGCGACAGGCGGGTGCCGGTTTCACGGGCGATGCGCTCGGACAGTTCGCCGAAGGCGCGCACCACCACGTCGCGGTCCAGCGGCTGGTCGCCGTTGGGGCCGAACACGTGCGGGAAGTGCTCCGGCTGGATACGGCCCAGCATCACGTTGCAATCGGTGACAGTCAGCGGCCCGCCCTTGCGGTAGCTGGCCGGCCCCGGATTGGCGCCGGCCGATTCCGGGCCGACCTTGAAGCGGCCGTTCTCGAAGCTGCAGATCGAGCCGCCGCCGGCCGCCACGGTATGGATGTGCATCATCGGCGCACGCACCCGCACGCCGGCCACCACGGTTTCAAACACCCGCTCGTACGCGCCGTCGTAGTGGGCGACGTCGGTCGAGGTGCCGCCCATGTCGAAGCCGATCACCTGTTTCAGGCCGATCGCCTCGCAGCTCTTGACCGCGCCGACGATGCCGCCGGCGGGGCCGGACAGGATCGCGTCCTTGCCCTGGAAGCGGCCGGCGTCCGTCAGGCCGCCGTTGGACTGCATGAACATGATGCGCACGTCGCCCGTGTCGGCCGACACCCGCGACACGTAGTCCCGCAGCACCGGCGACAGGTAGGCATCGACCACCGTCGTGTCGCCCCGGCCGACGATCTTCATCAACGGGCTGACCTGGTGGCTGACGGAGATCTGCGTGAAGCCCGTCTCCTCCGCCAGCGCCCGCAGCCGCTGCTCGTGCTGAGGATAGCGATAGGCGTGCATCAGCACGATGGCGATGGCGTCGATGCCCTTTGCGCGCAAGGCCATCAGCTGGCCGCGCAGCCGCTCTTCATCCGGCGCTTCCAGCACTTCGCCGCGCGCGCCGATGCGTTCGTCGATCTCGATCACTTCCTCGTAGATCAGGTCCGGCAGGTCGATGCGCATGGCGAAGATGTCCGGCCGGTCCTGGTAGCCGATGCGCAGCTGGTCGGCAAAGCCGCGCGTGATCGCCAGCGCGGTGCGCGCGCCCTTGCGCTCCAGCAGCGCGTTGGTGGCCACGGTGGTGCCCATCTTGATCACTTCGATCTGGTCCGCCGGCAGCGGATCGCCCGTCTTCAGTCCGAGCAGGTCGCGCATGCCTTGCGTGACCGCGTCGTCGTAGCGCTCCGGATACTCGGATAGCAGCTTGTGCGTCACCAGCTTGCCGTCCGGACGACGCGCGACGATGTCGGTGAAGGTGCCGCCGCGGTCGACCCAGAACTGCCAGCGAAGTTGTTGAGCGGGGATGTCGTTTTTCATGGTGTTACCTCTACAGTCTAAATCAGGATTCGAGTTTCTTGCCGGCGGTTTCAGGCAGCGTCAGCGCGGCCAGGATCATCACGCCGTAGGCGGTGCCGGCGAAGATGCCGATCGCCTCGCCCAGCGCCATCGACTGGCTGCTCATGCCTATCATCAGCGGGAACAGCGAGCCGATCGCGCGGCCCATGTTGTAGCTGAAGCCCTGGCCGGAGCCGCGAATCGAGGTCGGGAACAACTCGGTCAGGAAGGCGCCCATGCCGCTGAACACGCCGGACACGCAGAAACCGAGCGGGAAGCCGAGGAACAGCATCACGCCGTCGGTCACCGGCAGGCGGGTGTAGGCCAGGGCGATGCACATCGAGCCGGTGGCGAACAGGATGAAGTTCTTCTTGCGGCCCAGGTAGTCGGTCAGGAAGGCGCTGACGATGTAGCCCACGTACGAGCCGACGATGACCATCGCCAGGTAGCCGCCGGTGCCCAGCACCGTCAGGTGGCGCTCGGTCTTGAGGAAGGTGGGCAGCCAGGTGGTGATGGCGTAGTAGCCGCCTTGGGCGCCGGTGGTCAGCAGGACGGCGCGCAAGGTGGTGCTCAGCATTTTCGGCGCGAAGATCTGGGCGAACGAGGCGCGGTCTTCCGGCGCCACCGCCTTCTGCTGCGCCACGAACAGTTCCGGCTCATCGACGAAGCGGCGGATGAAGATCACGAACAGCGCCGGCAGTATCCCCAGCAGGAACAGCGAGCGCCATGCCCATTCGGGCGGCAGCAGCGAGAACATCAGCGCATACAACAGCGCCGACACGCCCCAGCCGATGGCCCATCCCGCCTGCACCATGCCGACCGCCTTGCCGCGGTCCTTGGCGCGGATTACCTCGCCGATCAGGATGGCGCCGGCGGTCCATTCGCCGCCCATGCCGAAGCCCATCAGGCCGCGCGCCACCAGCAGCTGCTGGAAGTTCTGCGCCAGGCCGCACAGCACGGTGAAGAAGGCGAACCACAGGATGGTCAGCTGCAGCGTCTTGACGCGGCCGATGCGGTCCGACAGGATGCCGGCGATCCAGCCGCCGGCGGCGGAGGTCAGCAAGGTGACGGTGCCGATCAAGCCGGCGTCGCCCTTGGACAGGCCCCAGGTGGCGATCAGCGTCGGGATCACGAAGCTGAGGAATTGCGTGTCCATCGCGTCGAGCGCATAGCCGATCTTGCAGCTCCAGAAGGTGCGGCGCTCCTTGCCGGTCAATGCGTGGAACCAGGAGAAAAATCCCTCCTCCCGGGTGGTTGCTAGTGCTCTGGTATTCATGGTGCTCCCCTTTTTGTTTGGCGTAGCAATCCCCGTTCGGACACGCGCTGCGGGTCCGTCCTGGGTGCCACTTTGGTTTTAAGTTAGAACGCTGCTAAGGATGAATTCAGTATGTCGGTCACCAGCATGTAGCCCGGCTGGTGGGTGATCGCCAGCGGCAGGCGCGCATGGCGGATGGCTTCCTGCGGCGTGACGCCGCATGCCCAGAAGACCGGTATTTCGTCAGGCATGATCTCGACCGGATCGCCGTACTCTGGATGGTCGATGTCGGCGATGCCGATCAGCGACGGGTCGCCCAGGTGCACCGGAGCGCCGTGCACCGCCGGGTAGCGGCTGGTGATCTGGATCGCGCGGATCGCATCGGCGGCCTTCATCGGCCGCATCGACACCACCATCTCGCCGCCGAATGGGCCGGCGCCCTGGTTGCGGATATTGGTGCGGTACATGGCGACGTTCTTGCGCTGCTTGATGTGACGCAGTGGGATGCCGGCCTCGATCAGCATCTGCTCGAACGAGAACGAACAGCCGATCGCGAACACCACCAGGTCGTCGCGCCAGACGTCGTGCAGCGCATGCGTCTGCGACGCCAGCTGGCCGCCGCGATAGATGTTGTAGCCGGGAGTGTCGCTGCGCAGGTCCATGTCCTCGCCGAGACGGGTCACGTTCCACTGCCCCGGTTCGCCGACCGCCAGCAACGGGCAGGCGCGCGGATTGCGCTGGCAGAACAGCAGGAAATCGTCGGCATGCGCCTGCGGCAGGATCACCAGGTTGGCCTGGGCGTACGGGCCGCAATAGCCGGCGGTCGGCAGGCGGAATTCGCCGCTGCGTACCTTGTGACGTAATTCAAGTGGGGTCATTGGGTGGCTCGCTTATTCAGTAAAAAAATTACATGAGTTAAGAATAAACTTGAATACCCCTACACGCCATCTAGTTATTTTTGCTGTTGTTGTATAGTTTTTCTTACCACTCCGCGCTATCTTGGTGCGGACGGTTAAGGTATTCTTGTTTCCCATGAATACCCGCTTCCTCGAGACCTTCGTCACCCTCGCCCAGCTGCGCAGCTTCCGCGCCACGGCCCGCGCGCTGCATGCGACGCCGGCCGCCATCTCGCTGCGCATCAAGACGCTGGAGGAGGAACTGCAGACGGAACTCATCGACCGCAGCAGCAAGGACTTCCGCCTGACCGCCAACGCCGAATATCTGCTGGCACCGGCCAAGGCGGTGGTCGACGCCACGCGCCGGCTGGTGGCGGCGGCGCAAAAGGACAGCGCGATACGCGGCCGCCTGCGGGTCGGCGTGATCGAATCGGTGGTGCACAGCTGGCTGGCGCAGTACATCCGCGAATTGAACACGATGTACCCGGAGCTGGAAGTGGACCTGGCGGTCGACATGAGCAACGTGCTGGAACGGCGCCTGCGGGCGCGCGAGCTCGATCTGGTGATACAGGTGGAAGGCGTGGAGAGCAGCGATATCGTCTCCGAGGCGCTGGCGGTGTATCCGCTGCACTGGATCGCCCGCAAGGGCTTGATCGACACGCGCAAGGAAGGTTTGAACCAGCGCCTGCTGGCGCTGCCCATCCTGACTTTCGGACGGGGCACGGCGCCGCAGCGCATGATCGAGGAGATCGTCAGCAAGATGGCCAACCTGGCGATGGTGCCGCTGGAGCAGACGCGCATCACCTGCTCGCCGTCGGTGGCGGCCATCGTGCAGCTGGTGAAGGACGGCTACGGCGTGGCGGCCATCCCCAGCCTGTTCGTGGTCGACGCGCTCAAGAGCGGCGAGTTTATCGAGCTGCCGGTGCAGCCGGAACCGCCTTCGATCATCGTCTCGATGTGCTTCCATTCAAACGCCGAGATGCTGGTGCACGCCGCCGCCAACGCCGCCCGCCAGGCCTGCGCCAGCTACTGCGCGCAAGTCGATCCGCGCTATATCAAGTCGCTATAGGTCAGAGGTCCAGCGCGATGGCCGCGCTACCGGCGGCCGGGATGGCGGAGCATATCAGCACCTGCCCTGCATCCGCCTGAGCGCCGCAGTCCCGGATGTACTTGACCGCTCCGGACCCGATGCCGACCGCGCAGGTACCGCACGCGCCGGAGCGGCAACTGAATTCCGCCGGTATGCCTTTGGACTCGGCCAGCTCCAGCAGGCTGCCCGCGCTGCCGTCCCACAATGCCGAAATGCCCGACCTGGTGAACTGTACCGGCACGGCCGCGGCCACCTCCGGCGACCTTGCATCGCGCCGCACACTGGCCGGACCGAAGGCTTCAAACCGTATGCGTTCGTCGGCGACATTCAGGCTGCGCAGGCCGTCGTACATCTGCTGCATGAACGGCGCAGGACCGCACAGGTAGAAATCGTAGTCGTCGAATGGCAGTTGCGTTTTCAGCCACGCCAGGTCGATGCGACCGGCGCTGGCCTTCCAGTTGGCGATGTCGCCGTTGAACGCGGCAGCGTCGCCCTCGCCGCTGTAGCGTATGTGGACGTTGAGATTGCGGTGTCCGGCCGCCATTGCTTGCAAATGCTCCCCGAACGCCTGCTCGCGGCGGTTGCGGGCGCCGTGGAAGAAATGGATGGGGTGCCGATGGCGCGTGCGGCTGCCGTTCACCAGCAAGCCGTTCAGCATGGCGATCATGGGTGTGATGCCGATGCCTGCCGACAGCAGCACGGCCGGGCGTCGCGTGCCCTCCTCGAACGTGAAGTCGCCGCCGGGGCCCATCAACTCGATGCGCGCACCCGGTGCCAGATGATCGTCCAGCCAGGCGGAGACGGCGCCGTCGCGCTTGACGCTGATGCGGTAGCGGCGGCCATTCGGAACATCGGACAAGGTGTAGCTGCGTACCAGCGGCATGGCCGATCCCGCAGCGCCTGCAGCCAGGCGTACAGAAATAAACTGGCCCGGCACGTGCGCGGCCAAGCCCACACCGTCGGCGGGTTCGAAGTAAAACGAACGCACAGTGTCGCTTTCCCGCACAACCTCGGTCACGGTGAACGGCCGCCACTTGCCGGTCAACGCGGCGGCGTCGAGCGCACTGTCCGCCTCGGCCCAGGTGCCGGTGCGTGCTACCTGCGCGGCGGGTTTGGGTGCGCTCCAGCGGAACGGCAGCGCGCCGACATTGCGCACCACTTGCCGCACATGAAAACGCAGCAGCCGCTCCGCGCCGGCGAAGGCCCGCACTTGCGGACCGTCCCAGATAATCTCCGCTTCCACCGCCACGTGCAGCATGTCGCCGCGTTCGAAGTCGATGAACAGCAAGCCCGCGCGCGGATGGCTGAGCAGGTTGCCGGTCGTGTTGAAGAAGAAGTTGCCGACGAATTCGGGCGAGGTCAAGGTGCGGTCGTCGTCGATGCGCACGAAGCCCGGACGTCCGCCGCGATGCGAGACATCCGCCCCCTTGCCCTTGCCCGCCTTGTCATCCAGATTGGCGCTGGCGATGAAGAAGGTGTCGGCGCGGGCGATCAGCTCTCGGTCCTGCGCACTCAGCTGGGCACCGCGCAGCACATGCACTTCGCGCGCGGCCGGCGCCGGCGTCGCGGCACGGTCTTGGATGTATTGCGGGCAGTTGCCGAAGCTTTGCGACACCGCCACCCGCATGCCTCCCTCGTCCACCGACGTGATGACGCCGTTGACGCGGTTGCGCCGCCGCGTGGACGGCACCAGTCCCAATCCCCCGAAGTGGACGCCGACGCCCAACTGGTCTTGCAACGGATCGCCGGCCAGCATGCCGCCGGCGATGTGCAGCGTGCGCGCGTCGGGCGTCGATACGAAGCCGGGATCGCTGGCCAGCACCGTGGCCCACGGCTGCCCTTCAGCATCGAGCGCACCGATGAAAAACATCGGCAGCTCGCTGAAGAATTGGCGATGCTGATCGGGCATGTAGTCGCGCACCCCGGCCGCGCCGGCACCGGCCATCTGCTCGCGCACGCCCACGCGCTGCTGGATGGTCAGCTCGCCGGCATGAAATGGGGACGCGTCCATGGCCGGCCTCGCTTAAATGCCTTCGGGCGCCACGCCGGCTTTGGTGGCGGGCATCGCCACAAAGCCCGGCAGCGCGCGCACGTTGGCCAGCCAGGCGCGGATGTTCGGATACGGCTTGAGCGACACGCCGCCTTCCGGCGCGTGCTCGACGTAGCTGAACGCGGCGATGTCGGCGATGCTGGCGTGGTCGCCCACCGCGTAACGGCGGCCGGCCAGCTCCGCCTCCATCACGTCGAACAGGCGTACCGAGATGGCTAGTGCCCGCTCATGATCGAGCGGCGCGCCGAACACCGTCACCAGCCGCGCCGTGCAGGGACCGTAGGCGATCTTGCCCGACGCGTTGGACAGCCAGCGCTGCACCTGGGCCGCCGCCAGCGGTTCGCGCGGCAGCCAGCGGCCGCTGTCGTCGTATTTGGACGCCAGGTAGACCAGGATCGCGGTCGAGTCGGGCAGCACCACGTCGCCGTCCTCCAGCACCGGCACCTCGCCGAACGGGCTGCGCGCCAGATGCTCGGGCGAGCGGTTCTGCCCCGCCCTCATGTCGATCTGGACGAATTCGTAGGGCAGCTTCAGCAGGCTGAGGAACAAGCGCACACGGTGGGTGTGGCCGGAAAGCGGCGTGCCGTAGAGCTTCATGATGGATTTCCTATGTGGATGGACAGATGCAGCCAGTATATTCAGACGGCTTCGTGCTGATAAGCTGGACAAAACAGGAATCTCAGTTCACTCTAAGTGGACAATCACTCTCCGCACGCACCATGGCCGATTTAAGCACCATCAACCTGAACCGCCTGATCACCTTCGTCGCCGTGGTGGAATCGGGCTCGCTGACTGCCGCCGGCGAGCGGCTCGGCCTGGCCAAGTCCATGGTCAGCAAGCACATGCAGCTGCTGGAGACCGAAGTCGGCGTCAGCCTGCTGCTGCGCTCGACCCGCAAACTGGCGCTGACCGAGGCCGGCCGCGCATTCTACGAAGCCAGCCGACAGTTGCTGCGGCAGGCCGAACAGGCGATCGAGCAGGCCCGCACCGGACGCGACATCCCGCAAGGCACGTTGCGGGTGGCCGCGCCGATCGACTACGGCGTGATGGTGGTGGCGCCCGTGCTGACGCAGCTGCGGGAGCGCTATCCGGCGCTGAAGGTGGAGCTGGTCTGCGGCGACAGCCTGATCGACCTGATCGCCGAGGGCATCGACGTGACGGTGCGGCTGGGCAAACTGGCCGATTCGGGCTATATGGCGGCGCGCGTCGGCGGCATGGTGCGCCTGCTGGTCGCCAGCCCGGAGTTCGTGGCGCGGCACGGCATGCCGGCCAACCCGCAGGCGCTGGCGCCGCTGCCCTGCATCGCGCTGACGGTGCTGCGGCAACCGGCCACGTTCACGCTGGAGGACGGCGCCGGCAATCATAGCGAGGTGCGGATGCAGAATATCGTGTTCTCGACCAACACCGCCTATGCCTGCCGCGCCGCCGCGCTGGCCGGCGGCGGCGTGCTGCGCGCGACCTGGTTCTCGGTGCGGGAGGATGTGGCCGCCGGCAGGCTGGTGCGGCTGCTGCCCGAGTGGTCGCTGCCGGAGGGCGATATCCACGCGGTGTTCCCTGCTTCGCCGCATCTGCCGCAGAAAGTGCGGGTGTTTATCGACGCGCTGAAGGCGGCGGCGGGCTAGTGGATTCTAGCGTCGCGCCGAGACGATGATGCCGCCGACGATCAGCGCGAACGCTGCCACATGGTAGCCATGCGGCGCCTCGCCCAGGAAGGCAGACGACAGCAAGGCCGTGAACAGCGGCGTCAGGTTGACGAAGAACGCGCCGACCGACGGCCCGGCCGCCTGCACGCCCGCGCCCCAGCAGCGGAAAGCGATCACCGCCGGCCCGACCGACACGTAGACCAGCGCCGCCGCCAGCGTCCAGCTCCATTGCACCGGGATCGCGCCCAGCGCCCATTCCCCGGCCGCGAAGCCGCCCGACCACAGCACGCCGAACGCCACCTGCGCCAGCAGGAAGGCGGCCCAGTCGGCGCGGATGGCGGCCGGTTCCTTCGCGCGGGTCAGCAGCCAGCTGTAGAGCGACCAGGCGATGGTGGCCAGGATCATGAACAGGTCGCCCGCCACCAGCCGCAGTTCCAGCACGTGGCGCCACTCGCCGCGCGCCAGCACCAGCACCACGCCGGCGATCGACAGCACGGCGCCGGCCACCTGGCGCCGGCTCACCGGCACGCCGAAGAACAGCCAGCCGGTCAGCATCATCCACACCGGCATGCCGGACGCCACCAGCGTGACGTTGATCGGCGTCGAACTCTGCAACGCCATGTATTGCAGCGCGTTGTACATGCCGATGCCGAGCAGGCCCAGCAGCGCGTACTGCTTCCAGTAGCGCCACATGCCGGCGTCGCGCCGGAACACCGGCCCGGCCAGCGGCAGCAGGATGCAAAACGCGATCAGCCAGCGCAGGAAATTGAGCAGCACCGGCGGCAGCATGTCGTGCACCAGGCGGCCGACGATGGCGTTGCCGGCCCACAGCAGCGGAGGCAAAGTCAGCAGGAAAACGGTTTTGGGCGTCAGGCGATGGGTCATTTTTCTATTTTTTCGTGATAACTATGCAACATTACGTCCCGAGCATACCCGATTCCGCCGTTTCCGGCTGAAGGCCGGCGATAGAATTAGCGCCCGGCCGCCGCGGCGCGGTAAAATACAAGTTGCTGATCCACCCACTTAGAAAATATGAAACTCTCTAAACAACATTCGATGTACGAATCCGATCACACCCTGTTCATCAAGGCGCTGAAGGAAAAGAATCCGGGCATGGAAGAAGGCCAGCAAAAAGGCCGCGCGCTGCTGTGGGACCGTCCGCCGGTATCGCTGGACGAGCAGGAGCGCCAGATGAAATCGGCCATCAAGCAACAAGCTTACGTCTACCAGAACAAGGTCTAAGCATTCCGGGGCGGCAAGGATGTTGCCAGACGACACGGTTGAAACGCAACCGCCGGTAGCCGACCTGGTCGGCGAGGCGGAGGCCGCGCCGTCGCCGGAGCTGGCGGAAGCGGCCGAGGCGGACGCCGCCGCCATCACCACCGAGGTGTCGGCCCTGGCCCGCTTGTACGGCGAGCCGATGCTGAAAATGCCGACCGACCTGTACATCCCGCCCGACGCGCTGGAAATCTTCCTCGACGCCTTCGAAGGCCCGCTGGACTTGCTGCTCTATCTGATCCGCAAGCAAAACTTCAACATCCTCGACATCCCGATGGCGCAGCTGACGCTGCAATACCTGAAATATGTCGACCAGATCCGCCTGTCCAACCTGGAGCTGGCGGCCGAATACCTGCTGATGGCGGCGATGCTGATCGAGATCAAGTCGCGCATGCTGCTGCCGCAGCGCCAGTCGGACCTGGAAATCGAAAGCGACGACCCGCGCGCCGAACTGGTGCGCCGCCTGCTGGAATACGAGCAGATCAAGCTGGCCGCTTACGACCTGAACACGATCCCGCAGGTCGATCGCGACTTCGTGCGCACGCAGATATTCATCGAGCAAAGCCTGGTGCCGACCTGGCCGGACGTGGCGCCGATCGACCTGCAGCAAGCCTGGCTGGACGTGATGAAGCGCGCCAAGCTGACCCAGCACCACAAGATCAGCCGCGAGGAACTGTCGGTGCGCGAGCACATGACGGGCATCCTGCGGCGCCTGCAATCGAGCCGCTTCGTCGAGTTCGCCGACCTGTTCGACATCGCCGGCGGCGTGCCGGTGGTGGTGGTGAACTTTGTCGCGCTGCTGGAGCTGGCCAAGGAAACGCTGATTGAAATTACCCAGGCCGAGCCGTTCGCGCCCATCTACGTGCGGCTCGCGTACTCGCCGGCCTGAACGGCCGCCCTCCCCCGAATTCCCATTACCGCTCATAGCGAACACATGTCATGAAAATCATCACTTCCATAGAAGAATTGCGCGACCAACTCAGCGGCCAACTGCGCACCGCCTTCGTCCCGACGATGGGCAATCTGCACGAGGGCCACTTGTCGTTGATGCGGCTGGCGCGCAAGCACGGCGACCCGGTGGTCGCGTCGATCTTCGTCAACCGCCTGCAGTTCGGCCCGAACGAGGATTTCGACAAGTACCCGCGCACCTTCCAGGCCGACGTCGAGAAGCTGGAGAAGGAAGGCGTGTACGTGCTGTTCGCACCGACCGAGAAGGATCTGTACCCGGAGCCGCAGGAGTACCGTGTGCAGCCGCCGGACGGCCTGGGCAACACGCTGGAGGGCGAATTCCGCCCGGGCTTCTTCAACGGCGTGTGCACGGTGGTGACCAAGCTGTTCTCGTGCGTGCAGCCGCGCGTGGCCGTGTTCGGCAAAAAGGATTACCAGCAGCTGATGATCGTGCGTAACATGAGCCGCCAGTTCGCCATGCCGACCGAGATCATCGCGGCCGAGACGTATCGCGCCGACGACGGCCTGGCGCTGTCGTCGCGCAATATGTATCTGTCGGAAACGGAACGGGCGGAAGCGCCGGCGCTGTACCAGACCTTGAATTTCGTGGCCAATGAAATGCGCTCGGGCCATCTGGACGTGTTCCAGCTGGAGCACAAGGCGATGGACGACCTGGCCAAGCGCGGCTGGAAACCGGACTACATCTCGATCCGCAAGCGCAACGACCTGCAGCCGCCCAACGCCGGCGACCTGGCGCAAGGCGCGCAACTGGTGGTGCTGGCCGCCGCCAAGCTGGGCTCGACCCGTTTGATCGACAACCTGGAAATTTAAGGCTTAGGCGGCACAGCGGGCGCCACCGGCAGCACGCTGACGCCCTGCGGCGTGACCTGGATGATCACGGCCGGCACGGTCGCTGCCGGCGCCGGCGTCTTCGGCACCGCGTTGTTCAGCACAAAGGTCATCACCGTGATGAAAATCGCGATCGTGGCGATGAAGGTGCCCACCATCCATTTGACCAACTGCGACACCGCGCTTTCGACGGTGCTGACGATTTTGGCTTCCACCGCCACGCGCATCTCGCGCATGGACTCGCGTATCGCCTCCGTGCGCTCGTCAAGCACAGCCCGGATGCCATCCACCTTGGCATCGATATAGTCTTTGTCGGAATTCGCATTCATAGGCCGATGATCCGCCTCACAATCGGCGGTGTCAATGTGCGCACGCGTGACGGTTGACGCGGATCAGGCTGCGACGTTTTGCGCCCAGGCCAGCGCGGACAGGTGGGCTTTGTTGACGTCTTCCGGGCTCAGCTTGAGCGAGGCGGCCAGCGAGGCGACCAGGTCGGAATTGAGTTCGCACGCTTCGGCCAGCGCCAGGTAGGGGCCGTATTTGCCGCTGCGGGTGAGCAATGCGGCGACCACGTCGTCGGACAGCTGGATATTGGCCAGCACTTCCTGCATGGTGATGCCCAGCAGCCGGTCCAGCAGCGAAAACATGCCCGCCACGAAGATGTTTTCCGCTTCGCTCCTGCCCAGCGCGGCCTGCCCCAGCAGTTCGGCCAGGCGGCCGCGCACCACCGCCGTCTCCAGCAGCACCGGCGAGTAGCCGGACGTGCTGGCGGTGGCCAGCAGCAAGGTCAGCCAGCGGTACAGCGGTGTGTAGCCGAGCAGGGTCAGCGCCTGCTTCAGCGACTGGATCTCGCGCCCGGCGCCGAAGCCGGCCGAGTTGATGAAGCGCAGCAGTTTGTACGACAGGGTCGCATCGCGCTTGAGCACGGCCTCGAGCTGGACGATGTCGGCGTTCTGGCGCACCATCTGCATCAGCTGCATGATGATGGTCTGCGCCGGATTCAAGCCCTTGGAGTCGCTGCTGGGGCGCGGCGTCAGGTGCAGCTTGCCGACGAAGGCGTTCAGCCCCAGCGCGGCGCAGGCGTCGAAATCGCCCCAGTTGCTGACCGGCCGCGCGACCATGCCCACCGACGATTGCTTCAGCGCCGCATAGGTGCGCGCCTGGGCGCCGACGTCGGCGCCGGAAAAGCGCACTTCCACATACGAGGCGATGGTCGGCAGGCGGCTGCCGATGCGGGTCAGGTCGGCCTCGCGCAGCAGGATGCCGACGCCGCCGGCGCGCAGCGCCTGCACGGCGGCCATGGTGTCGGGATTGGCCAGCTCGGCGGTACGGATGGACAGCACGGTGCGCTCGGGCGGCAGCTGATGCAGGGCGTCGGTCGACAGCATCGCCGGCACCGCTTCAAGGAACAGGATCTTGTCGCGCAGCAGCCAGCCCTGGTCCTCGTCGTTGACCTGCTCGGCCACGAAGCCGATCAGCAATTCCAGTTCGTCCGGCGTCGACGGCGCACCGCCGGGCCGCTGCCAGGACAGTTCATAGCCAACCACCCTCTGCTTGGCGTCCAGCAGCGGTTCACGGACGAGGAAATTGGTTTGGTGCATGGTTATCTATGAAAGACAGCGGATCAGAAACCCAGGCTATCGAGCAGATCGTCCACCTGCTCCTGGTCGGCCACCACGCCTTCGCCGGTCGGATCGATTTGCGGTCCGTTCAGCAAGCCGTTGTCGAGCTCCTTCTTCATCTGTTCAGGCGCGAAATCGATCAGCATCTGCACCAGCTGCTTTTCCAGGTTTTGTGCGATCGAGGTGACCTTCTTGATCACCTGCCCGGTCAAATCCTGGAAATCCTGCGCCATCATGATGTCCATCAGATGGGCCTTGGTCTGCGTCGCGCCGTCGGCGGCGCCGTCCAGCGCGGCGACGGTTTGCTGCGCCAGCGCCTGCCACTGCGGGTCCGGCGCGCCGGCCGCCAGCAGGCCGTTCCACGAGGCGCTCAGCTGCCTGGCGTCGCCGCCTATCCGGTCCTGCAGCGGACTGGCGGCATCGGTGGCGTTTAACACTTTCTGCGCCGCGTCTTCGCTGAGGCGGGCGACGTAATCGAGGCGGTCGCGGGCGTCCGGGATGTCGGATGCCGCTTTTTCTATCAATTTATCCAGGCCCAGCCCGCGTAAGCTTTCATGCAAGGCCCGCGTCATGTGACCGATACGCGACAAAAACTCCTCATTCGGATCCATCGCGACCGCGGCGGATCCGCTGTGTTGCTCAACCATTATCAAGCTCCGAGCTTCTCGAAGATCTTGTTCAGCTTTTCATCCAGCGTTGCTGCGGTGAATGGTTTAACCACATAGCCGTTGGCGCCTGCCTGGGCAGCCGCGATGATGTTTTCCTTTTTCGCCTCGGCGGTCACCATCAGCACCGGCAGCTTGGCCAGCGCGGGATCGGCACGGATGTTTTGCAACATCGTCAAGCCGTCCATGTTCGGCATATTCCAGTCGGACACGACGAAGTCGAACGATTCAGCGCGCAGCTTGGCCAGCGCCATCACGCCGTCTTCCGCCTCATCGACATTGGCATAACCCAGTTCTTTCAACAGATTCCGGACAATGCGGCGCATCGTCGAAAAATCGTCAACAACTAAAAATTTCATCTTTGGATCAGCCATGAATTACTCCGTTGTTTCTCTACGCGGTGGTTGTTAATAGTATCTACGTGCCAGCAAGTTGTAGGATAGCATTTTCGTTGCTTTAAGGCGAACAAAGTAGCAGTAAAACGTCAAACAGGGGCATTTATACCCTTTATACCCGCAAAGCCCGCATGCCGTGGGCCGCCAGGTAACCCAGCACCATGCCCGGCAGCGCCTGCAGCGCGCCGACTTCGTGGGCGGCGCCGATGGCGATCGCCTCGCGCGGCATGCCGAACACCACGCAGCTGGCCTCGTCCTGGGCGAAATTATACGCGCCGGCGCCCTTCATCTCCAGCATGCCGGCCGCGCCATCCTTGCCCATGCCGGTCAGGATAACCCCAACCGCGTTTTTACCGGCGCACTGCGCGGCTGAACGGAACAGCACGTCCACCGACGGCCGGTGGCGGTTGACCGGCTCGGCCTGGTCGATGCGGGTCATGTAGTTGGCGCCGCTGCGGGTCAGGTACAGGTGCGAGTGGCCGGGGGCGATGTAGGCGTGGCCCGGTAGCACGCGCTCGTTGCCCTGCGCTTCCTGCACCGAGATCTTGCACAGGCTGTTGAGGCGCTTGGCAAACGAGGTGGTGAAGCCTTCGGGCATGTGCTGGGTGATCAGGATGCCGGGGCAGTCGGACGGCATCTGCATCAGGAACTCGCGGATCGCCTCGGTGCCGCCGGTGGAGGCGCCGATGATGATCAGCTTTTCCGACGAGGTCAGCGGATTGCGCAGCTGCGGCAGCTGGGTCTGTCCGCCCTGGCCGTCGGCGCCGGCCTGCGGCAGCACGCGCGCGCGCACCCGCGCCTTGGAGGCGGCGCGGATCTTGTCGGTGATCAGGTCGGTGTACTCGCGCATGCCGGCCTGGATCGAGATCTTCGGCTTGGTGACGAAGTCGACCGCGCCCAGTTCCAGCGCGCGCATGGTGATCTCCGAGCCGCGCTCGGTCAGCGACGACACCATCACCACCGGCATCGGCCGCAGCCGCATCAGTTTTTCCAGGAAGTCGAGGCCGTCCATCTTCGGCATCTCGACGTCGAGCGTCAGCACGTCGGGGTTGTGCTGCTTGATCAGCTCGCGCGCGACCAGCGGATCGGGGGCGGCCGCCACCACTTCCATGTCGGGCTGGCTGTTGATGATCTCGCTCATCACGCTGCGGATCAGCGCGGAATCGTCGACGATCAGGACTTTGATCTTCATAAAACACTACTTTCCGGGCCCTATGCCCTCAATTCGGTCAGAACAGGTCGATCTCGCCGCCCACCGGCGCCACCTTGAGGCGGCTGGCGTACTCGATCTCGCGCTTGGCCAGCGTGTCGTTGTGGGTCTGCATCAGCTTTTTCACCAGCACCTTGCCGGTGCGGGGGAAGAAATACACCTTGCGCGGGTGGATGTCGTTCAGGTCCTCGGCCACCACGCGGATTTTCTCGACCTTGAGGAAGTTCAGCACGAAGGCGGCGTTGCGCTCGCCGACGTTGATCGCGGTGAAGCCCTTGAGCACGGCGCCGCCGCCGAACACCTTGGCCTCCATGTTCTCGCGCTTGGCGCCGGCCTTGAGCAGGTCGTTGATCAGGATTTCCATCGCATACGTGCCATAGCGCGCCGAGGCCGACACCGGGCTGCCGTTGTCGCCGCCGCCGTCGGGCAGCATGAAGTGGTTCATGCCGCCCAGGCCGGTGACCCGGTCGCGGATGCAGGCCGACACGCAGGAGCCGAGCACCGTCACGATCAACATATCCTTGTTGGTGAAGTAGTACTCGCCCGGCAGTATCTTGGCGGCTTCGCAGTCGAACGTTCTATCGTAATAGACGTTCGTGGCAAATTGTTCGAGATCCATTTTTTATTCTCATGTGCGTTGCGATGCTTTTTGGGCAGCACCACGGTGTTGATCGTCCAGCTCGTACACCGTCTTGCCGCGTAGTTTGAGCGACTCCGACACGTAGAGGAAATTCTCCGAATGGCCCGCGAACAACAGGGCGTCCGGTTTCATCAATGGGACAAAGCGGGACAGTATTTTACGCTGAGTCGCCTTGTCAAAGTAAATCATCACGTTCCGGCAAAAAATCACATCGAACTGGCCGCTGATCGGCCAGTTGTCGGCCAGCAGGTTCAGCTGCTTGAAAGTGATCATGTTGCGCAACTCCGGCCGCACGCGCGCCATGCCTTCGCGGTCGCCCTTGCCCTTGAGGAAAAAGCGGCGCGAACGCTCGGGCGACATCTTGTCCAGCCGGTCCATGGTGTAGACGCCGTTGGCGGCCGTGGCCAGCACATTGGTGTCGATGTCGGTGGCGATGATCTGGCAGTTCGGCGTCAACGTGTTGAACGCCTCGCAGACGGTCATGGCGATCGAGTACGGCTCCTCGCCGGTCGAGCTGGCCGAGCACCAGATGTTGAGGGTCTCGCGCTTGCCCTTGATATGTTCGGCCAGCAGCGGGAAGTGGTGCGCCTCGCGGAAGAACGAGGTCAGGTTGGTGGTCAGCGCGTTGGTGAACGACTCCCATTCCTCGCCCAGGCGCCCGGCCTCGAGCTCGTCCAGGTATTTGCCGAACGAACCGATGCCGGTGGCGCGCAAACGCCGCGCCAGACGGCTGTACACCATCTCCTGCTTGCTGTCAGCCAGCGAGATGCCGGCCCGTTTGTAGATCAGGCCGCGGACGCGTTCGAAGTCCTTGGCGTTGAAATCAAACTCTTTGACGGTGTCTTTGGTTTGCGGCATATGTTAAAACCTTTATTTGTATCCACTAACAATGCCCGCGGCGGCGTCTTCTTAAAACTCTTCCCACTCCTCGCCGGCAGCCGGCGCCGGGGTGGCCAGTTTTTTCGGCGCGGCCGGACGGGCCGCGGCGGCCACGCGCGGCGCCGGCGCCGGTGCCGGTGCGGCCACCGCCGCACGCGGCGCCGGCCGCGGTGCCGGCGCGCGGGCGGACGAACGATGCGCCTCGTCATCGGCCAGCTTGAAGATGCTGACCGCCTGCGCCAGCATCTGCGCCTGTTCCTGCATGCTCTCGGCCGCCGCGGCGGCCTGCTCCACCAGCGCGGCGTTTTGCTGCGTCATCTCGTCCATCTGCGTGATGGCCTGGTTGACTTCCTCGATGCCGTTGCTCTGTTCCTGGGTGGCGGCGGTGATCTCGCCCATGATGTCGGCCACCTGGCGGATCGACGTCACGATCAGGTCCATGGTCTGGCCGGCCTCGTCGACCAGCTTGCTGCCGGCGTCGACCTTGTTGACCGAATCGCCGATCAGTTCCTTGATTTCCTTGGCCGCGCCGGCCGAGCGCTGGGCCAGGTTGCGCACCTCGGACGCCACCACGGCGAAGCCGCGGCCCTGCTCGCCCGCGCGGGCCGCCTCGACCGCCGCGTTCAGCGCCAGGATGTTGGTCTGGAACGCGATGCCGTCGATGACGCCGATGATGTCGACGATCTTGCTCGAGCTGGCCTTGATCGAGCCCATGGTTTCGACCACCTGCGACACCACGGTGCCGCCCTTCTCCGCCACCGACGAGGCCGATACGGCCAGCTGGTTGGCCTGGCGCGCGTTGTCGGCGTTCTGCTTGACGGTGGAGGTCAGCTCTTCCATCGACGACGCCGTCTCTTCGAGCGAACTGGCCTGCGACTCGGTGCGCGCCGACAGGTCGGCGTTGCCGGAGGCGATCTCCTGCGACGCGGTGGAAATCATCTCGGTGCCGTTGCGCACGTCGCCGACGGTCTTGGACAGGCTGTCGTTCATGTCCTTGAGCGCCTGCAGCAGCTCGCTGGTCTCGTCCTTGCCTTCGACCTGGACCTGCGAGGTCAGCTCGCCGGCGGCCACTTTCTGCGCCACCTCGACGGCGCCGGCCAGCGGGCCGGTGATCGAGCCGGTGATGACGGCCGCGCAGGCGATGCCGAGCACCACCGCCACCGCGCCCAGGCCGAACAGCATCATCATCAGGCTGCGGTCGGAGCTGACCGAGCCGTCCATCACTTCCTTGGCGTTGGCCTGCTGCATGTCGACCAGCTTGTTGATCAGCGCCAGCGTCTGCTGGTTGAGCGGATCGATGCGGCCGGAAATGACCTTGGCCGCGCCTTCGCTGTTAAACGCCAGCACCTGGCCGATCGCCTCCTTGAACGCCTTGTCGACGTCGACGTCGAGCGCGGCGATGTCGGCCAGCGCCTTCTTTTCAGCGTCGTTCAGGCCCAGCGCCTTCAGGTCGACCTGCGCCTTGTCGTAGCGGGCGCGCTGGTCCTTGACCTTCTGTTCTTCCTTCTGCATCAGGCTGACGTCCGACTGCAGGCCGATGTTGCGCATGGCGATGCCGGTCTCCAGCATCGCGCTCTTCATGGCGCCGGCCTGCAGGTTCTTCGCGGTCGACAGCTCGAGGCCCTTGGTCAGCTTGCTCTTGTTGCTGTAGTTCAGGTAATTGGTCATCAGGACCATCGCCACCAGGATCAGCAGTATGCTGCCGAAGCCTATCCTGAGGCGGGCGCCGATTTTGAAGTCGCGTAAATTCATCTTGTTCTCCCCTATGCTGTCTATGCTTGCTCGCCGGGACCTGCTCGCGAACCCCGGATGTGTGTGGTCACTGGCGCGCACTCTCTGGGCGCTGCCTTGGTACTGACGGCGGCGTGGCTTAGGCCGCGATCTGCTCCATCAAGCCCATCTCGGCGCTTGACATCAGCTTGTCGATGTTGACCAGGATCAGCATACGCTCATCGATGGTGCCCAGGCCAATCATGTAGTCGGTGCTGAAGGCGGTGCCCATCTCCGGCGCCGGCTTGACCTGCTCCGGCGTCAGGGTGGTCACGTCCGACACCGAGTCCACCACCATGCCGACGATGCGGCCGCTGATGTTGAGGATGATGACCACGGTGAACTGGTCGTACACCGGCGAGCCGAGGTTGAACTTGATGCGCATGTCGACCACCGGGATGATGATGCCGCGCAGGTTGATCACGCCCTTGATGAACTCCGGCGCGTTGGCGATGCGGGTCACCGCCTCGTAGCCGCGGATCTCCTGCACCTTGAGGATGTCGATGCCGTATTCCTCCGAGCCCAGCGTGAACGCCAGGTATTCGTGGCCGGCGATCTCGTTTGCTCCGGTGGTTAGTACCTCTGCCATGATGGTTTCCTTGGTGGATTAGCTAAAAATCTGCTCGTCGGCGAGCTGACGGGATGAGCGTATCAATGCGGCGACATCGAGGATCAGCGACACGCCGCCGTCGCCCAATATGGTGGCGCCGGAGATGCCGGCCACCTTGCGGTAATTCGATTCCAGGTTCTTGACCACCACCTGCTGCTGGCCGACCAGGTCGTCGATGAACAGGCCGGCCTTGCGGCCGTCGGTCTCGATGATGACGACGATGCCCTGGCACGGGTCGGTGAAGCGCGGCGTGATGTCGAACATCTGGTACAGCGGCACCAGCGGCAGGTATTCGCCGCGCACCTTGATCACGCGGCCCTTGCCGGAAATTTCCTTGACGTCTTCCGGCGCCGGCTGCAGCGATTCGATGACAAAGCCCAGCGGCAGGATGTAGACCTCCTCGCCGACGCGGATCGACATGCCGTCCAGGATCGCCAGGGTCAGCGGCAGCGAAATCGAGATCGTGGTGCCGAAGCCCTTGGCCGAGCGGATGTCGACCACGCCGCCCATGGCGGTGATGTTGCGCTTGACCACGTCCATGCCCACGCCGCGGCCGGACACGTCGGTCACCTGCTCGGCGGTCGAGAAGCCGGGCGCGAAGATCAGCTGCCAGACGTCGGCGTCGCTCATGTTGTCGCTCAGCGGCAAGCCGTTCTGCTGCGCCTTGGCCAGGATCCTCTCCCGGTTCAGGCCGCCGCCGTCGTCGGACACCTCGATGATGATGTTGCCGCCCTGGTGGGAGGCCGACAGGAACAGCCGGCCCGAGTCGCTCTTGCCGGCCGCGCGGCGCACGTCGGGCATCTCGATGCCGTGGTCGATCGAGTTGCGCACCAGGTGGGTCAGCGGGTCGACGATGCGCTCGATCAGGCCCTTGTCCAGTTCGGTGGCCGCGCCGTTGGTGATGAAATCGACCTTCTTGCCCAGCTTGGCCGCCAGGTCGCGCACCATGCGCGGGAAGCGCGAAAACACGAAGTCCATCGGCATCATGCGGATCGACATCACCGCTTCCTGCAGGTCGCGCGTGTTGCGGGTCAGCTGGCTGACGCTGTTCAACAGGCGCTCGTGCACCATCGGGTCCAGCGTGTCGACGCGCTGCTCGATCATCGCCTGCGTGATCACCAGCTCGCCCACCAGGTTGATCAGCTGGTCGACCTTTTCGATCGACACCCGGATCGACGACGATTCGGCGCCCGGTCCGGGGCCGCCCTTTTCCTTCTCTTCCTTCTTGGCGGCCTTCTTTTCCTCTTCGACGACGGCCTGCGCCGGCGCCGCCTCGGCGACGATGCCGGCGGCCGCGCGGATCTGCTCGACCGGCTGGAAGAAGCCGTAGCCGCGGGCGTCGTCGGCGCCGGCGTCGGCGTTGGCGCGGATCTCGTCCAGCGGCTGGAAGAAGCCGTAGCCCTCGCCGCTGCCGCTGGCGGCCGGGTGCAGCTCGGCTTCGTCGAAGAAGCCGTAGCCCAGGTCTTTCTCGACTTTCGAGCGCTCGGCGTTTTCCAGCCGCGCCTGCTTGGCGTCCAGCGCCGGCAGCTCGGTCACCACCATGTCGTCCGGGTTCAGCACGAACGAGCAGATGGCGATGATGTCGTCCAGGCTCTCGTGCGTGGTGACCACCATCGCGTTGCGCTCCTTGTCCAGCGGCGTGATCGAGACGTGGCCCATCAGGCCCAGCTCGGCGCCCAGCGCGGTGACCTCGCGGTGCGCCATGGCCGGCAGCTCGAGCCGGTAGCGGCGCCCGCCGCTGTGGTCGACCGCCCTGGTCTCGGCCGCCTGGAACGACGGCGCCACATGCGCCATCGCCGCCAGCGGCATGTCCTGCGCCAGCGACTGCAGCATCATGCGCACGTCGCCGACCGCGTCCTGGTCGACCGCGGCGCCGTGGCGGTGGCCGTCCAGCTGCATCTTGAGGATGTCCTTGGCCGCCAGGAAGGCGTCGACGTGCTCGGACGTCAGCGCCATCTCGCCCTTGCGGATGCGGTCGAGCAGCGTTTCCAGGATGTGGGTCACCTCGGTCATGTCGGTGACGCCGAACGTCGACGCGCCGCCCTTGACGGAATGGGCGGTGCGGAAGATCGCGTTCAGATCCTCTGGGTCCGGATGGTCGACGGTGACGGCCAGCAGCAGCCGCTCCATTTCAGCCAGCAATTCCTCGGCCTCATCGAAAAAGACCTGGAAAAACTGGCTTATATCGATGGTCATGGTGATACTCCGTAAAGTTCGCTCAGCGTCATTGCATGCGCCCTATCAGCCGATGACCTTCTTCACTACCTCGATGAGCCGCTGGGGATCGAAGGGCTTGACCAGCCAGCCGTTGGCGCCGGCGGCGCGGCCCTTGGCTTTCATTTCGTCGGACGACTCGGTGGTCAGCATCAGGATCGGGGTCTTCTGATACGCCGGCAGCTCGCGCAGCAGCTTGATCAGCTGCAGGCCGTCCATGCGCGGCATGTTCTGGTCGGTCAGCACCAGGTCGACGCTTTGCAGCTTGGCTTTTTCCAGCCCGTCCTGGCCATCCACCGCCTCGACCACCAAGTAGCCGGCCGCCTTCAGGCTGAAGGCGACCATCTGGCGCAGGGAACTGGAATCATCAACTGCAAGTATTGTCTTGGCCATCTTTGCTCTCACTCTATATATGCCGGACACGCTGTCCGTCTTTAAAACAATCGGTAGGTTGCGGCGTCAGAACAGTTCGATGTCGCCGCTCTCCAGGTGTTGTTGGCTGACCGCCTTGCGCAGCACGCTGCGCAGCTCCAGGCTCTGGATCGCCAGCGCCATGCTGACCTTGCCCAGCAGGGCGACGATTTCCTCGTTGTCGCTCTCGGGCAGCATCTCGGCGCCGTGCGCGCCCAGCGTGCCGAGGAACTCGCGCAGGCCGGTCACCCGCTTCAAGGTGCGGTCGATCAGCTGGCTCGTCATGTCCTGGAACTGCAGGCTGGTGATGGCGGCGTTGACATAGGCGCCGACGTTGCCCTGCAAGGCCTCGAGCTGCTCGCGCTGCTCGGGCGTGGCGGTGCCGCCCTCGAGCAGCAGCTTGATCGTCGCCTGCTCGGCCTCGACCGCCTGGTGGATGGCCATGAAGTTGAAGGACAGCTTTTCAATCGCCTCCTCCAGCAGCAGGCCGGTCTGGATCAGATCGGTCTCGACTTCGGTCAAATGCTTGCGCCCATGGTCAGACACGCCCGACAGCAGGCGCTTGACATGGGAGCCCAGGATTTTTTTTCTCGTCATAACACTCTCGTCGTTCTACTCTTCTACTGTCTTACTTGCGCACCGGCGGTCCGGCCGGCGCCGTTGCCGCGGCCGGCGCCGCGGCGCCGTCGTCGGCGCCCACCTCCATCTGCCGCACGCCGTCGCGCATGACGTTTTCCTCGGTGCGCTTGTTCATCACGATGATGCTGATGCGGCGGTTGATCGGGTTGAACGGGTCGGCCTTGTCGAGGTTGGCGGCCGAGGCCAGCCCCACCACGCGCAGCACCTTGGCGTCGGCCATGCCGCCGGCGATCAGCTCGCGGCGCGAGGCGTTGGCGCGGTCGGCCGACAATTCCCAGTTGCTGTAGCCGGCGTCGCTCAGGTAGGGCGTCGAATCGGTGTGGCCGGACAGGCCGATCTTGTTGGGCACGTCGTTCAGCACAAAGCCGATCTCGTGCAGGATCTCGCGCGTGTACGGCTGCAGCTCGGCCTTGGCCAGCGCGAACATCGGCCGGTTCTGCTCGTCGACGATCTGGATCCGCAAGCCCTCGCTGGTGATGTCGAGCAGCAGCTGCTTCTTGTACTTGTTGAGCAGCGGGTTCGACTCGATCTTGGCCTCGATCTTTTCCTTCAGCGCCTTCAGCCGCTGCGCCTCCTCGGCCTCCAGCGCGGCCTTGGCGGCCGTCAGGTTGAAGGTTTTCTGGATGGTCGGATCGTCGCTGGCCTTGACCTGGCCGTCGCGCCGGGTCAGGTCCTTGCCGCCGCCGGGGATCACCGACGAGCTGTCGCCGCTGCCCGAGCCACCCTGCATGGCCACCTTCAGCGGCGTCTTGAAATATTCGGAGATGCCGTTGAGGTCGCCCTTGGTGGTCGAGCCCAGCAGCCACATCAGCAGGAAAAACGCCATCATCGCCGTCACGAAGTCGGCATACGCGATCTTCCACGCGCCGCCATGGTGGCCGCCGCCGCCCTTCTTGATCCGTTTGACGATGATCGGCCGCAAGCCTTCTTCAGCCATGACGTTTCCTCAATGCGTAGACAATGGCGAGCATGATACCGGCTACCGCGCTCACTTGGACTTCGATTTCTTGATGTGATCCTCTAACTCGGCAAACGACGGCCGCTCGGTCGAGTACAGCACCTTGCGGCCAAACTCGACCGCCAGCGCCGGCGCGTAGCCGTTCAGGCTGGCCAGCAGGGTGACCTTGACGCACTGGTACATCTTGGTCGATTCCTCCAGCTTTTGCTCCAGCAGGGTCGACAGCGGACCGACAAAGCCGTAGGCCAGCAGGATGCCGAGGAAGGTGCCGACCAGCGCGTGCGCGATCAGGATGCCCAGCTCGGCCGGCGGCAAGCCCACCGATTCCATCGTATGCACCACGCCCATCACCGCCGCCACGATGCCGAACGCCGGCATGCCGTCGCCCAGCTTGGCGATCGCGTGCACCGGCACGGCGCCTTCGTGGTGATGGGTCTCGATCTCGTTGTCCATCAGGTTTTCGATCTGGAACGCATCCATATTACCCGACACCATCAGGCGCAGGTAGTCCGTCATGAATTCAACGATGTGGTGGTCTTCCAGCACGCTCGGATACTTGCTGAACAGCGGACTCTGGTCCGGGCCGTCGATGTCGCCCTCGATCGACATCAGGCCTTCCTTGCGCACCTTGGACAGGACGTCGAACAGCAGCGACATCATTTCCATGTACAGATCCTTGGTGTAGCGCGAACCCTTGAACAGCGTCGGAATGGCGGCCAGCGTGGCTTTCAGCGCCTTGCTGTTATTGCCGACCAGGAAAGCACCGGCCGCGCCGCCGCCGATCATCAGCAGCTCCAGCGGCTGCAACAGCGCGGCCAGATGCCCGCCGTTCAACGCGAAACCGCCAAACACGCCGACGCAGACGATTACATATCCAATGATGACTAACAAGTGCGCTGACTCCCCAGAGCGAAATCGGTGGCTGTCCCGGCGCAATCCAGACTAACAAACAGCCGATTTCAATAAATTTACATGTAGAACTACAATAGCGTGAGTCGGGGGGGACGGGCAAGTGAATAACGCCAAATGATGCTTAAAAGTACCAAATGTAGAGGGCGTCGCCACCCTGTGTGGCGTGGATGGTCTGATCGGGCGCGCGGGCGTCGATAGCAAATTCGTAGCTGATCAGCATGGACCCGGGCCGCATTTCGGCCGCCGCCTTGCGCCACAATCCGGCCATGGCGGCCGGCGACAGGTAGGCGAACACGGCGTCGTAACGGGAGAAGTCGAGGTTTTCGTAGTCGCCCAGCAAAAACCGGGCGCCGCTGCCGGCCAGGCGCGCGCGCAGCCGGCTGACCAGCCATGGCAGCGGCGCCAGCTCGATGCCGCCGCAGTCGGCGTCCGGCCGCAGCCGCGCCAGATACAGCACCAGTCCGCCGAGGCCGCTGCCGATATCGATCAGCCGCAGCGGCCGCCCCGGCGGCAACGCTTGACCTACCGCATGCCAGACCGCGGGGCCGGACGGGTAATACGGCACTTGCGTACGAAACGTCGACCAATACAAACCCAGCAACACCAGGAACACGGCCAGGAACAGCCACGACGGCAGCTGCAGCGCCAGCGCCGCCAGCACCGCCGGCGGGAACAGCAGCTGGATGCCGCGCCACCAGACGGCCAGCCCCAGCCGCCACGTGATGGCGGCCGCCAGCGCGCCCTGCACCACGGCGACGGTCAGATAACTCATGGGAAAATGCGCGCTGGCCAGCAGATACACGATGGCCAAGGTCAGCGGCGCGGCGCCGCATTGGATCAGCAGCGCCCGCACGGCGGGCGCGCGGACGATGCGCAACAGGTAGGGTTCGCGGGCGGCGGGCCGGGTCACGCGGCCAGGGCGTCGGCGTCGCGGGCTTTCTTGGTCTTGCCGGCGCGCGAAGGCATGTGGCACAGGCCGCAGACATAGCTGCCGTTCAGGTCCATGCAGTTGACCACGAACTTGCCCTGGCAGCGCCCGCACGGGGCTGTTTCCAGCATCTTGCTGCTGAAGAAACGCACCAGGGTCCAGGCCCGGGTCAGCGACAGCAGCGGCTCTTCGCCCGCTTCCGGCGGCATTTGCTCCAGGTACAGCTTGTAGGCCTTCATGACCGCCTCGATGCCGGTGGCGCCGGCGTGCTCGGTCAGGAACTTGTGAATATTGATGAACAGCGAAGAGTGGATGTTCGGCTGCCAGGTCAGGAACCAGTCGGTCGAGAACGGCAACATGCCCTTGGGCGGCGACACGCCCTTCAACTCCTTGTACAGCTTGAGCAGGCGCTCGCGCGACAGCGACACTTCCGATTCCAGCAGTTGCAGCCGGGCGCCAAGCTGGATCAGTTCGATCGCCAGCTGGATTTCCTGGGCTTCCGACACTACGCTTTTCTTGGTCATGGTTTCCGCTCCGCGCCGTGAGGTTGATTAAGCGATTTCTTCGACGGCCTGGCCGGCCATCAGGATGGCGGCGTGCGACTGGGCCAGCACGCGGTCCTTGTTGTAGCTGGTCAGCATCGACAGGATGGCGCCGTCGTCGAAGCGGAAGCGGGCCAGCATCATGTTGCCGCCTGCCAGCTTCAGGATTTGCGCGTTGCTCATGCCTTCGATCAGGTCGGCGATGTCGGCGGCGATGCCAAGACGAAAGATCGCGGTGACTTTGTCGGCGCGGATCATCTGCTGAGCCAGCATCAAATAGCTCAGGTTGGCGTCGCGAATTTCGGCCATCATATCGTTAGCGGTCATTTCCATCTCCTAGTCCGTTATCTGCACTGCGGAACACATTTGCGTTTCCAGTGAGATACATTCTGCGTGAGCAACAAAAAACGGAGTAGAGGATGAGCTCCGTATTTTTCACCGGAGAATAGCGAACGCGACCCGTCGGTGTTTGTCTTACAAACACTCGCAGATCGATGGCCTACGCCCTTGCGGCGTAGAAATTTTTAGGTCCAGAATCTTCAAAAAAGTCCTGTCATGAAACGAAAAATAGTGCTCGACGCGACTCTTTTTTGCTACATCTAACCCGGTTACGGCAGCAATTCGGGGAACTTTAGGGTTTCCGCAAAAATATTTTTAAGTATTTTCGACTTCCCTCTTGCCACCTGATGGCGCTTTTCCGCTCATCATGAAACTGGTAACGGCAGCGGTTTCGGGAACTTTAGGGTTTTTTTGAAAAAAATCGAAAATATTTTAAAAAAGTCCGCAAACCCAGCATTCATGCGGGTTTGCGGGGTATGGCACTGGCCCCGACGGCGCTTCTGGGGCGCGCTTTCCGGGTTACACTAGCAACTTATTGACATCTAAAGCATCCAACCACTTGCCGGAAAGTTACACAATGACAACTCGCAACGACTGCCTGGAACGCGACGCGCAAGATCCGCTCGCCTCCCTGCGCGACCAGTTCGACCTGCCGCCCAACGTGATTTATCTCGATGGCAACTCTTTGGGCGCCCGTCCCAAGGCCGCCCTCGCCCGCGCGCAGCAGCTGATCGTCCAGGAATGGGGGCACGACCTGATCCGCAGCTGGAACACCGCCGGCTGGTTCGACCTGCCCAAGCGCCTGGGCAACCGCCTGGCCCCGCTGATCGGCGGCGCCGACGGAGAAGTCGTCGTCACCGACACCACCTCGGTCAACCTGTTCAAGGCGCTGGCCGCCGCGCTGCAGATGCAGGCCGCCGACCCGGCCGGCGCCGAGCGCCGCACCATCGTCACCGAGCGCTCCAACTTCCCGACCGACATCTACATGGCGCAGGGACTGAGCGCCTGGCTCGATCGCGGCTACACCGTCAAGCTGATCGACAGCGTCGACCAGCTGCCGGCCGCCATCGGCGCCGACACCGCCGTGGTCATGCTCACCCACGTCAACTACCGCACCGGCTACCAGCACGACATGCGCGCCACCAGCGCCCTGGCCCAAGCGGCCGGCGCGCTGATCGTCTGGGACCTGGCGCACTCGGCCGGCGCGCTGCCGGTCGACCTGAACGCCGACGGCGCCGACCTGGCGGTAGGCTGCACCTATAAATACCTGAACGGCGGCCCCGGCGCGCCGGCCTTCATCTGGGTGCCGGCCAGGCACCAGGCGCGCTTCCGCCAGCCCTTGTCCGGCTGGTGGGGCCATGCCGCCCCGTTCGCCATGGCGCCGGACTTCGCGCCGGTCGACGGCATCGGCCGCGCGCTGTGCGGCACGCAGCCGGTGGTGTCGCTGGCCCTGGTCGAATGCGGGCTGGATGTGTTTGCGCAAACCACGATGGCGGCCGTCCGCGCCAAGTCGCTGGCGCTGACCGACCTGTTCATCGAGCTGGTCGAGCAGCGCTGCGCCGATCATCCGCTGGGGCTGGTGACGCCGCGCGAGCATGCGCGGCGCGGCAGCCAGGTCAGCTTCACCCATCCCCATGGCTACGCCGTGATGTCGGCGCTGATCGCGCGCGGCGTCATCGGCGACTACCGCGAGCCGGCCATCATGCGCTTCGGCTTCACGCCGCTGTACACCAGCTTTGCCGACGTATGGGACGCCGTCGAGATCCTGCGCGACATCCTGGACCGCAAGGACTACAACGTCGACGCCAAGCGCGACGCCGTAACCTGAACGCGTGACCTGAAAACGAGGCAAACAATATGAGCGATACCAAACAACCGGCCAGCGGCTGCCCGCTGCATACCGCGCCCGCCGCCGGCGATGCCGAATGGCATGGCGCCCAGATGGACTTCAGCAACAAGATGAGCTACGGCGACTACCTGGGCCTGGACCAGATCCTCAACGCCCAGCATCCGCTGTCGCCCAACCACAACGAGATGCTGTTCATCGTCCAGCACCAGACCAGCGAACTGTGGATGAAGCTGATGCTGCACGAGCTGCGCGCCGTGCGCGTGCACATGCGCGCGGGCGACCTGCCGCCGGCCTTCAAGATGCTGGCCCGCGTGGCCCGCATCATGGACCAGCTGGTGCACGCCTGGGACGTGCTGGCGACGATGACGCCGCCCGAATACACGGCGATCCGCCCCTACCTGGGCGCCTCGTCCGGCTTCCAGTCGCACCAGTACCGCGAGATCGAATTCATCCTCGGCAACAAGAACGCCAACATGCTGGCCGTGCACGGCAGCGCGCCCGACGCGCACCAGCTGCTGGAAGAGGCGCTGCGCACCCCGTCGCTGTATGACGAGGCGATCCAGCTGCTGGCCCGCAACGGCCTGCCGATCTCGGCCGAGCGACTGGCGGCCGACTGCACCCAGCCGACCGTGGCCGACGAGTCGGTCAAGGCCGCGTGGCTGCAGGTCTACGGCGACACCACCCGCTACTGGGGCCTGTACGAGCTGGCCGAAAAGCTGGTCGACCTGGAGACCGCGTTCCGCTTCTGGCGCTTCCGCCACGTCACCACGGTCGAGCGCATCATCGGCTTCAAGACCGGCACCGGCGGCACCGCCGGCGTCAGCTACCTGCGCAAGATGCTCGACGTGGTGCTATTCCCCGAACTGTTCGCGCTGCGCACCGAACTCTGAACTTGCCGCAGGAATACACACCACGGGTATTCCCGCACGCGCCCTCTAGCAAACCTGCTGAAATTTCTACTGAAATCCACTGAATTGAGCTTTGCCTTACTGAGCTGGTCTAACTCAGTAAGAATCAGAAAATTTCAGTAGATCTCAGTAAGGAGAACAGCATGTTTGCTACAGTAAGTGTGAATGTCGCACCCTCCACCCTGCTCGCCCTGATGGATTGGCTGCGCGAAACCGGCTCGCCGGCCGATCCGGCCGAAGCCGTCGATGCCGCGATCCGCCACTGGCTCGCGACATCGCCCGGCACACCACCTGTCGAACCGCGCGGCTACCGGGCCGTCTCACCCAACCAGTTTGCCAGCGCTTACGCCGACAGCGTGCGCAACGCCTGGCAAGACATCTCGCTCCGCATGCCAGGAGAAAAAAACTGGAAGAGAGCCGACCTGCGGCGCAAGGAGTTGGCGCGCGCCACGACTACGGTCATAGCTGTCGCTCCCGCCGCAACGTCGCCTCGCGAACCAACGACCGAGGCCCGGGCAGCCGACAATGCACCACCGCCCACAATCCGCAACACCGCGCCAGGCCAAGGCTGGACGGAACCGGAACGCCGCAAGTACCGTTTCCGCATCGAAGACGTTGCCTTCGACTGAAGACATTTGTCCAGGATTGCGCAAACTGCCCTTGCCCGCAAAATTTCAGCCGCCGCCGCAGTAAGATGGCCGCATCTTACTCAGCAAGGAGCATGCGTGGAATATGAAGTCCTGACCCTGGCCGGCCTGTGGAATTCCGGCCCCGCCCACTGGCAAACGCAATGGGAACGCAAGCACCCGCAATGGCTGCGCGTGCCGCACCGCGACTGGGAAACTCCGGAGCGCGACGAATGGGTGGCCGAACTGGAGGCCGCCATCGCGCAATGCAAGCGCCCGCCGGTGCTGGCCGCCCACAGCCTGAGCTGCTCGCTGGTCACGCGCTGGGTCGCCTCCGCTTCGCCGCTGAAAATCGCCGGCGCCTTCCTGGTCGGCCCCAGCGACACCGACGCCCCCGGCTACCCGGACTGCACCACCGGCTTCCAGCCCATGCAGCTGGAACGCCTGCCCTTCCCCAGCATCGTCGTCGCCAGCAGCGACGATCCCTACGTCAGCCCGGCCCGCGCCCGCCAGTTCGCGCAAGCCTGGGGCAGCGAATACATCGAGATAGCCGACGCCGGCCACATCAACGGCGACGCCGGCTACGGCCCCTGGCCGGAAGGCGAACGGCTGCTGCTCGACTTCTGCGCCCAGGTCCAGCGCTGACGGAACTCCCGCGCCGGCAACCCCTCTAACCAGATACCAAGAACAAGGAGGGAAGAAAGATGAACCAGCGTTTGCGCAGTTACGCGGCGGCCACCGGCCTGCTGCTGTCGGCGATGACGGCGATGACGGCGGCCCATGCCGCCGACTACGCCGCCATCCTCACCGGCGCCAAGGAATCACCGGCGAACAGCTCGCCGGGCATAGGCGCCGCCGTCGTCAAGTTCGACACCACCAGCCACGTGCTGGAAGTCAACGTCGCCTTCAGCAGTCTGCTCGGCCCGACCACCGCCTCGCACATCCACTGCTGCACCGACGTGCCGAACGTCGGCACCGCCGGCGTCGCCACGGAAACGCCCACTTTCGGCGGCTTCCCGCTGGGCGTCACCAACGGCGCCTACAGCAATATGTACAACACCTCGCTGGCGGCCAGCTGGAACCCGGTCTTCATCACCAACCACGGCGGCACCACGGCCGGCGCCGAAGCGGCGCTGGCGGCCGCCCTGGCCAGCGGCGAAGCCTATCTCAACATCCACAGCAGCGCGTATCCCGGCGGCGAGATACGCGGCTTCCTGGTGGCGGCGGCCGTACCCGAGCCGGCCACCATCGGCATGCTGGGGCTGGGCATCCCGGCCGTGCTGCTGATGGCGCGGCGCCGCCGCAAAGCCTGACCCGGCTGGCGCGGCTTTATTTGCCCGCTACTTGCCGGCCGTGGCCCCTACCAGCGGCAGCTCGATGTAGCTGTCGTGGTAGATGCGCTGGGTCGCCTTCTTGTAGTCGGACGGCTTCGCGAAGAAGATGTTCGGCACGAAGGTCTGCGGGTTGCGGTCATACAGCGGGAACCAGCTGGACTGGATCTGCACCATGATGCGATGGCCCGGCAGGAACACGTGGTTCGCGGTCGGCAGCTTGAAGTTGTACGCCAACGCCGTATTGGCGGCGACCGGCTTGGCGGTCTCGAAGCTTTCGCGATAGCGGCCGCGGAAGATATCGGCCGAGATCATCAGCTGATAGCCGCCCATTTCCGGCTGCGCCGCCACCTGGTCCGGATACAGGTCGATCACCTTGACCACCCAGTCTGCGTCGGTGCCGCTGGTGGAGGCCAGCAGGTGCGCCACCGGCTCGCCGCTGATCTTCACCGGCGCCGTCAGCACGTCGGTGGTGTAGCTCAGCACGTCGGTGCGGCCCGACGCTTCGCGCTGGTCGTCGGTCAGCCAGCGCGGCCAGGTCTGGCCCTTGGCTTCGTCGTAGCCGTACGGCGGAATCGGACGCGCACGGAACGGCACCGGCTTGGCCGGATCGGACACATATTCGTCGTACGCATTCTTTTGCGCCGGCGCCGACACCGGCGCGCTGGCCGTGTTGGTCAGGCTCAGTTTGGAATTGGCCGCCAGCTTCAGCGTAGCGGGCGCGATCGCGCAGCCGCTGTTGCAGCCGCTCGGCCACGCGTCCAGCGAACGCCATTTGTTGGTGCCGGTTTCAAACGCCGACACCGTCGCCACCTCGGCCGCCGGCGCATCGTCCTTCAGATAGCGGTCCAGGAAGGGACGCAGAATCTCCTGACGGAAGTGCAGCGCCGTGTCGCTGCTGAAGTGCAACGCGCCCAGCTTGCTGCCCTCGCCGATGCCACCGCCGTGGTTCCACGGTCCCAGCACCAGGTGCACCTTGTTGTCCTTGTCGTTGGGCTTGATCGCCTTGTAGACCGCGACCGCGCCATAGATATCCTCCGCATCCCACAGGCTGTGTACCAGCAAGGTCGGCACGGTGACGGGCTGTTTGGCCAGGATCTTGTCCATCGCCTGCGAGCTCCAGAACTCGTCATAGGCCGGATGCGCGGACAGCTTGCGCCAGAAGCCGCTTTGCTCCAGTCCGCGCTGGCGCGCCAGCTCGCCGGCCGATCCGGCGCGCATATACATATCGTAGTCGTCGTAGTGGCTGGTGTACCACTTGGCCTCGTTGCGGCGCGTGACCACCTGCTCCAGCATGTAGGACAGATTGATCTGGCGGAATGCGCCGTTGTGGAACCAGTCGTCGCCGCGCCAGCCGTCGACCATCGGATTCATCGGCACCGACACCTTCAGCGCCGGATGCGGATTGACCAGCGCCATCAGTGGCAGATAGCCGTCGTAGGAAATGCCGATGATGCCGACCTTGCCGTTCGACTCGGGGATATTCTTGGTCAGCCACTCGATGGTATCCCAGGTGTCGGTCGAATGATCGACCGGCGTCGGATTGAAGGCATTGCCGCTGAGCGGACGATTCATCACATAATCGCCCTCGGAGCCGTACTTGCCGCGCACATCCTGGATCACGCGGATATAGCCGCCCTGCACGATCACATCGGACGCATTGTCATAGCCCTGCAGGATGGATTCCATCTGCGAGCTCTCGGAGTGCGACGTCAGTTCGGCCGCGTTGTACGGCGTGCGCGTCAACAGGATGGGCGCGCCCTTGGCCTTGCGCGGCACGATGATGACGGTATTGAGCTTGACGCCGTCGCGCATCGACACCATCACGCTGCGCTTGACGTAGTCGAAACTGTCGACCGGCGCCTTGAATTCATCGGGCGTTTCGCTCGGCAGTGCCGGATAGAGGGGAGTGGCCGCGACGCCGGGCGTCGAGGCGGGCAGCGCATTCTGCGCCAGGGCGATTTGTACGGAAAGAAGAGCACCGGCGAGCGCCGCCAGCTTGAAACCGATCTTATTCATGTCCATCCCAAGAGTTGTGTTCTGCGAAACATTACAGTAACACAACCGGGGTCAGATCCGACATTCGGACACGAGCTCTACCGTAGCGACGCTACGGTAGAGCTCGTGTCCGAATGTCGGATCTGACCCCGGATTGCGGATAGACTTTACTTGCTGGCGCCGCTCAGCAGCATTTCATTGAGGCGCTTGACGAAGGTGGCCGGATCGCTCAGCGAACCGCCTTCGGCCAGCAGCGCCTGGTCGAACAGGATGTTGGCCCAGTCGCCGAACGCCGTGCCCGACTCTTCGTACTTCAGGCGCGTCACCAGCGGGTGGTTCGGATTGATCTCGAGGATGGGCTTGGACTCCGGCGCGTTCTGGCCCGCTGCCTTCAACATGCGCAGCAGGTTGCCCGACAGCTCATGCTCGTCCGCCACCAGGCAGGCTGGCGAATCGGTCAGGCGGAACGTCACGCGCACGTCCTTGGCCTTGTCCGACAAGGCTTCCTTCATCTTGCCGACCAGGTCCTTGTACGAGGTCTCGGTCTCTTCGTGTTCCTTCTTCTCGGCCTCGTCTTCCAGCGCGCCCAGATCCAGGCCGCCCTTGGCCACCGACACCAGCTCCTTGCCTTCGAACTCGGTCAGGAACGACAGCATCCATTCGTCGACACGGTCGGTCAGCAGCAGCACTTCCACGCCCTTCTTGCGGAAGATCTCCAGGTGTGGGCTGTTCTTCGCGGCGACGTAGTTGTCGGCGGTGACGTAATAAATCTTGTCCTGACCTTCCTTCAGCCGCGCCACATACTGCTCCAGCGACACGCTCTGCTCGTCGTTCTCATTGGCGGTCGACGCGAAGCGCAGCAGCTTGGCCAGACGGTCCTTGTTGCCCGCGTCCTCGCCGATGCCTTCCTTCAGCACCTGGCCGAATTCCTTCCAGAAGGTGACGTACTTGTCCTTCTTCTCCTGCTCGTCGGCGTTCGCCAGTTCTTCCAGCATGCCGATCACGCGCTTGGTCGAGCCTTCGCGGATCACCTTCACATCGCGCGACTCCTGCAGGATCTCGCGCGACACGTTCAGCGGCAAATCGGCCGAGTCGATGACGCCCTTGACCATGCGCAGGTAGGCCGGCATCAGCTGCTCGGCATCGTCCATGATGAACACGCGCTTGACGTACAGCTTGATGCCGCCGCGCTTGTTGCGGTCCCACAGGTCGAACGGCGCCTTGGCCGGGATGTACAGCAGCTGCGTGTATTCGCTGCGGCCTTCGACGCGGTTGTGCGTGTGCGTCAGCGGCGCCTGGAAGTCGTGCGACACGTGCTTGTAGAATTCCTCGTACTGCTCCGGCGTGATGTCCGCCTTGTTGCGCGCCCACAGCGCGCTGGCCTGGTTCACGGTTTCCAGTTCGTCCTTGACGACGGTTTCCTTCTTCTCCTCGTCCCACTCTTCTTTCGCCATCACGATAGGCAGCGAGATATGGTCCGAGTACTTGCGGATGATGGACTTGATCTTCCACGACGACAGCAGCTCGTCCTCGCCTTCGCGCAGGTGCAGGATGATGTCGGTGCCGCGGCCGGTCTTCTCGATCTGCTCGACCGAGTAATCGCCCTCGCCCGCCGACTCCCAGCGCACGCCTTCGGTGGCGGCCGCGCCGGCGCGGCGGGTCTCGACGGTGATCTTGTCGGCGACGATGAAGCCCGAGTAGAAGCCCACGCCGAACTGGCCGATCAGGGCCGCATCCTGCTGCTGGTCGCCCGACAGCTTGCCGAAGAATTCCTTGGTGCCCGATTTGGCGATGGTGCCCAGGTGCGAGATCGCCTCGTCGCGGCTCATGCCGATGCCGTTGTCGGAAATGGTGATGGTGCGCGCGGCCTTGTCGAACGAGACCTTGATCTTCAGTTCATGATCGTTGCCGTACAGGGCATCGTTGTCGATCGCTTCGAAGCGCAGCTTGTCGGACGCGTCGGACGCGTTCGAGATCAGCTCGCGCAGGAAAATCTCCTTGTTCGAGTACAGCGAGTGGATCATCAGCTGCAACAGCTGTTTCACTTCCGCTTGAAAGCCAAGGGTTTGCTTATCGGTATCTGCCATTTTTTAAGAGCCTCTAATAATAGTCTTGTGGTTAGTAATGTAAAAAACGCAAGGGTTTCAAGAAAATGGGGATTATAAGAGGGTTTTCAAGAGCCGCCCGTCATTTGCCCGCTTCATTTGCCCAGCTCTCGTTCGAGGAAGCGCCACACGGCCGGCTCCTGCATCGCCACCACGTTGAAGCGCATGCGGGTCGACGGCAGCTGCTTGGGCGAGAACAGGCTGCCCGGCGCCAGCAGCAGGTTGTGCGCCATGGCGCGCTCGGTCAGCACATTGGTGTCGCAGCCGGCGTCGGCCCAGACGAACATCCCTGCCGGCGAGGCCAGGTCCACCTTCAGGCCGACGCGCTCCATCTGCCGTATGGTCTTGGCGCGGATGCCGTCGAGCCGCGTGCGCACCCGGTCCGAGTGCTTGCGGAACGAGCCCTCCGACAGCACCTTGTACACCACCCGCTCGCCGATATCGCTGGTGGTGAGCATGGTCAGCATCTTGCGGTCGGCCAGGCGCTCGGCCCGTTCCGGCGACGTGGCGATATAGCCCACCCGCAGGTTGGCCGCCATCGTCTTCGAAAAACCGCCCAGGTAGATCACCCGCCGCAGCTGGTCCAGCGCCGCCAGCCGCGTGGCCGGCTGCACCGCGCTGCCCGGATGCAGGTCGCAATAGATGTCATCCTCGACGATGACGAAGTCGTGCTCCTCCGACAGCCGCAGCACCTGGAACGCCTTGGCCGCCGACAGCGAGGTCGAACTCGGGTTGTGCAGCACCGAGTTGATGATGTACAGCTTGGGCTTGTGCAGCGCCGCCAGCTCGGCCAGGCGGGCGATGTCCGGACCGTCGGCCAGGCGCGGAATGCCGACCACCTTGGCGCCCAGCGCGGCGAAGGAGCCGAACATCAAAAACCACGCCGGATCGTCGACAAAGATGGTGTCGCCGGGCCGCGTGAACTCGCGCGCCACCAGGTCCAGCGCCTGCGTCACGCCGGCGGTGGTGACGATCTGCTCCGGCGCCGCGGCGATTTCCAGCTCGGCCAACTTGTGCTGCAGTTGCTGGCGCAGCGGCAGGAAGCCTTGCGGCACGCCGTAGCTCAACAACAGGTTCGCATTCTGCCGGCTGACCGCGCGCAGCGCGTTGGCCACGGCGACGCCGTCCAGCCAGTCCGGCGGCAGCACGCCGGTGCCGGGCATTTGCGCATACGGCAGCTGGCGGAACATGTTCCGCACCAGCCAGACCACGTCGATGGCCTTGCCCTCGAAGCCCGAGCGTCCGCCAGGCCCTGCGCCGTCGCGCGGCGCTGCATGGCGGCCGTCGGCGGCAAGCAGCTCCATCGACGCCTTTTCGCGCACGAAGAAGCCGGCGCCCCGGCGCGATTCCAGGTAGCCGGTCGCCACCAGCTTGTCGTAGCTGGCCACCACCGTGAAGGCGGACACCCCGTGCGCCGCCGCAAACGCCCGGATCGACGGCATGCGCGCCCCGCCCCGCAGCAGCCGGTCGTCGATGCGCGCCGCCACCGAACGCACGATCTGGTCGATCAGCGTCTCGCCCGATTCGCGCGACAGCAGCCCGAGCAGGCCGCCGGCCGGCGCGGCCTTGGTTCCCGTCTTACCCCCGGCCTTGCCCCCGCCCGCCGGCTTGCCCGCCGCCCGCCCCGCCGCAACCGACGCCACCGCGGGTCCCGGCGCGGCAGCCGCCACCGCCCGCGGCGGGTGCCCGGTCCCGGCGGCCGATCGCGCCTCGGCCGCCGCCAAAGCCTCGGCCACCGCCTCCGCGGCGGCGGAAGCGGCTGCCCCTAACAGCGAAGTGCGCGCACGTGTATTGGTCATATTACCGTCACAGTATAAGAAATTATGTTGACAAGTGTACTGGCACTGTACTGGTTTTGTCACGTACGATATATCCATCGACAAGGAGAACCGCATGACCCACAGCGCCCCGCCAGCCGCCATCGCCGCCATACCCACCCGCTCGGGCGTGAGCGACGAAACCGCCGGCATGCTGCTCGGCCTGATCGGCGTCGCCATCTTCAGCCTGACGCTGCCCTTCACCCGGCTGGCCGTCGGCGCCGGCGGCCTGTCTCCCGGCCTGTCGCCCACCTTCGTCGCCCTCGGCCGCGCGCTGGTCGCGGCCGCGCTGGCAAGCGGCTGGCTGCTGTGGAAGCGCGCGCCGCTGCCGCCCCGCTCCGCGCTGGCGCCACTGGCCATGGTGGCCATCGGCTGCATCATCGGCTTCCCCTGGCTGACCTCGATCGCCATGCGCACGCTGCCCGCCGCGCACGGCGCCGTGCTGGTCGGCGTGCTGCCGCTGGCCACGGCCGTCTTCGCCGCCGTGCTGGCCGGCGAAAAACCGTCGGCCGGCTTCTGGATCATGGCCATGCTGGGCTCGGCGCTGGTGGCCGGCTTTGCGCTGCGTCAGAGCGGCGGCAGTTTGCACCCGGCCGACCTGGCGATCTTCGCCGCCGTGCTGCTGGCCGCCATGGGCTACGCCGCCGGCGGCCGCCTGTCGCAAACGCTGGGCGGCCAGCAAACCATCTGCTGGGCGCTGGTGATGGCCGCGCCGGTGCTGCTGCCGGCGGTCGCCTGGCTGTGCCGGGACGAGGCCGCGCAGATCGCCCGGGCCGGGGCCGCCGCCTGGACCGGCTTCGCCTACGTGTCGGTGTTCTCGATGTTCATCGGATTCTTCTTCTGGTACCGCGGCATGGCGCTGGGCGGCGTGGCCCGGGTCGGCCAGGTGCAGCTGGTCCAGCCCTTCCTCACGCTGCTGGGCGCGACCCTGGTTTTGGGCGAATCGCTGGAATGGCCCACCGTGATATTTGCAATCGCCGTCATCGCCGTGGTGGGTGCCGGCCGCAAAATGCAGGTGAAACGGGTCTAAAACCGTAGAGTATCTTGATTTCGCCTCAATTGTGAGCACGCCCTGCGCGGCGGGTACAATATCGGTCTTAGCTATGCATTACCAACTTATTAATTGGATAACCACATGTCTGTCTACGAAAAACTCAAAGCGCTCGATATCACCCTGGCAGCACCTGCAACGCCGGCCGCCGCCTACGTCATGTACGCTCAAACCGGCAACACGGTGTTCCTGTCGGGTCACATCGCCAAGCGCGCCGACGGCAGCGTGTGGGTGGGCCAGCTGGGCAAGAACATCGACACCGCCGAAGGCAAGGCCGCCGCGCGCGCCATCGCCATCGACCTGATCGGCACCCTGCAGGCGGCCGTCGGCGGCGACCTGACCCGCGTCAAGCGCATCGTCAAAGTCATGAGCCTGGTGAACTCCACGCCGGACTACACCGAGCAGCACCTGGTCACCAACGGCTGCTCCGAGCTGCTGGGCGAAGTCTTCGGCGACGCCGGCAAGCACGCCCGCTCGGCCTTCGGCGTGGCGCAAATCCCGCTCGGCGCCTGCGTCGAAATCGAATTGATCGCGGAAGTCGCCTGAGCTTCGCCCAAAACAATACCTATCCAGTGAGACCAGCATGAAAATCGAAAACCCCAATCCGATCCAGTGGCGCTTCTCGGAACGCGCAGACCAGCTGCAATCGTCGTTCATCCGCGAGATCCTGAAGATCACCCAGCAGCCTGAGATCATCTCCTTCGCCGGCGGCCTGCCGTCGCCGCTGACCTTCCCGGTCGACGAAATGAAAATCGCCTTCGACAAGGTGTTGAGCGAAAACGGCAAGGTCGCCCTGCAGTACGGCCCGACCGACGGCTACCTGCCGCTGCGCCAGTGGATCGCCGATTCGCTGTCCGTCAACGGCGCCAAGATCGTGGCGGAACAGGTGCTGATGACCTCCGGCTCGCAACAGGCATTGGACCTGCTGGGCAAGGTGCTGATCGACGAAGGCAGCCGCGTGCTGGTCGAAACCCCGTCCTACCTGGGCGCGCTGCAGGCGTTCTCGGTCTACCGTCCTGAATTCAAATCGGTCGACACCGACGACCACGGCCTGGTGCCGTCGTCGATCGACAAGGTCGCCGCCGGCGCGCGCCTGCTGTACGCGCTGCCGAACTTCCAGAACCCGACCGGCCGCACGCTGTCCGTCGAGCGCCGCCAGGAACTGGTGGAGACCTGCGCCCGCCTCGGCCTGCCGCTGATCGAGGACGATCCGTACGGCGCCCTGAGCTACAAAGGCGATCCGCTGCCGAAGATGGTCGCGATGAATCCGGAAGGCGTGATCTACATGGGCTCCTTCTCCAAGGTGCTGACCCCTGGCATCCGCCTCGGCTACGTGGTGGCCCCGCTGCCGCTGGTGCGCCGCCTGGAACTGGCCAAGCAGGCGGCCGACCTGCACACCTCGCAGCTGACCCAGATGGTCGTGCACGAAGTGATCAAGGACGGCTTCCTGCAGCGCCACATCCCGAAAATCCGCACGCTGTACGGCGACCAGTGCCAGGTCATGCTGGACGCGATGGCGCAGCACTTCCCGGCCGGCGTCCAGTGGACCAAGCCTGAAGGCGGCATGTTCATCTGGGTCACGCTGCCCAAGCACATCGACGCCATGAAACTGCTGGACGAAGCGATCGCCCAGAAAGTCGCCTTCGTGCCCGGCTCGCCGTTCTACGCCAACGACGCCGAGACCAACACGCTGCGCCTGTCGTTCGTCACCGTGCCGCCGGAACGCATCCGCGCCGGCATCGAGATCCTCGGCAAACTGATCGCCGCCAAGATCTAAGCGGCCCAAGTTGTCGTACCTCCGTGGGCGGCACTCGCCGCCCACAAGCGCCCTCTTTGTCTCGGACAAAATACAACACTGTTATAAAGATTTCATCACCAAAAGTCACGAAAACCGATGAAACAATAACATCGGATTAACATTAATGGCAACATATGCCCATGGGCGTGGCATCCGCAAAAATCAGCGGTTTTTTTTCACATGGCGACGTTGCAAAGCGTTATGATTTGAACGGATAGTTACTTTTCAGATCAGGCCAGACTTTGTACAACCCAGTTCAAAATCCCATTCCTGCCATGCGGCGCGATGCCGCGATTCTCATCGTCGACGACGCTCCCGAGAACCTCGGCGCGCTGCGCAAGCTGATGGTCGAGCAGGGCTATCAAACCTTCGTCGCCAACTGCGGCGAGCGCGCGCTGAAGATCGCCCGCCGCGTCCATCCCGACCTGATCCTGCTCGACATCGTCATGCCCGGCATGGACGGCTATGAAACCTGCCGCGAACTGAAACGCCACGCCTCCACCCAGCGCATTCCCGTCATCTTCATGAGCGCCCGGACCTCCACCGAGGACGTGGTGGCCGGCTTCGACCTCGGCGCGGTCGACTACATCAGCAAACCGCTGCGCATGGCCGAAGTGTGCGCGCGCGTGCGCACGCAGCTGCAAATCCGCAGCAACAGCGAAAACCAGGAAGAACAGGCCGAGCGCCTGCGCACCATCGTCAACAACATGGCCGAGGGGCTGCTGATCATCGAAGCGGACGGCCGCATCCAGTTCACCAATCCGGCCTGCGACAAATACCTGGGCTACCAGGAAAACGAACTGGCCGGCAGCGCCATTTCCGACCTGCTCAATCCACTGGTGGCGCAGGAATACCTGGACTACTTCGACCGCTACGCCGCCGCGCCGGAATCGGCGCACAGCCACGGCACGCGCGAAGTGATCATCCGCCACCGCAACGGCAGCTCGGTGTGCATGGACCTGACGCTGACGCCGATGTATCTGCGCCAGCCGCTGTTCATCGGCCTGCTGCACGACATCACCCACCACAAGCAATCGGAAGACGCGCTGCAGCGCGCCGCGATGGTCGATCCGCTGACCAAGATCGCCAACCGCCGCCACTTCGACACCTTCCTCGAAAAGGAATGGCAGCGCGCCATGCGCAGCGGTCAGCCCTTGTCGCTGGTGGTGCTGGACGTCGACCACTTCAAGCTGTACAACGACACGCTGGGCCACCCCGCCGGCGACGCCTGCCTGCAGCAGGTCGCCCAGGCGATCGACTCGCATGCGCTGCGCGCGACCGACCTGGCGGCGCGCTACGGCGGCGAGGAATTCGTGCTGCTGTTCGCCGAGACCGACAGCGACTCCGCCTACCTGCTGGCCGAGTCGATCCGTTCCCACGTCGAGTCGCTGCAGATCCCGCATCCGCGCTCGACCACCTCGGCGTGGCTGACGGTGAGCATCGGCGTGGCGACGATCTACCCGCACCAGCTGGAGAACACCGAATCGCTGTTCGTCGCCGCCGACCGCGCCATGTACGTGGCCAAGGAAGGCGGCCGCAACCAGGTGCAAGCCACCAAGGCCGGCACCGCCGCGCTGGAAGCCGTCAAGGCGCTGGCAATGCGCTGACCCACCATCGGAGTCAGAGAAAAGCGGGGTCAGTTCCGGCAACCGGTCACGCGTGGCCGGTTGCCGGAACTGACCCCGCTTTCAAGGCCTTAAGTCCGAGCGGCACGCTGGCTGCCAGCGCCAGCAACGAAAACAGGACCACGCCCCGGCCGCCCGTGTCCTGGAACAGCTCCCCGGCGCCGACCGTGCCCAGCGCCACCGCGGCAAACGTCACCACCACCGATTGCGACAGCAGCGAGCCGTTGCGGTCGCGCGCCGAAATGAAACTGTTCAGTATCGCCATGATGGTATAGAAGGCCCCGTTCAGCGCTAGCTGGGCGATGAAGAACGCCAGCGCGCCTTGCGCCGTAAAGAAGCCGGCGACCGACACGGACATCACAACCAGCGCCCCCATGACCGTCAGGCCGCGCCGCGCCGCCAGCGCCGGAATAGCCGGCACCACCGCGCCGAAAAAGCCCAGCAGCGACGACAGCGACAGCAAGATTCCCGTCGTCGGCAACGACAGGCCGATACGGGTGCCCTGCAAGGCAGACACCGCCCACACGCCCGCCTGCACGCTGTACACGCCGACGAACACGCCCCAGGCCAGCCACACGTCCGTCCGTCCGCGTGACCGGCCCTCATGGACTTCCGGCTGCCGTGCCGGCATCAGCGCCGGCACGCGCACCGCCGCCAGTCCCAGCACCGCCGCCAACGCCGCCAGGCCGAACCAGATCTCGCGGCCGGCCGCCACGCCGGGCAGCAGCGACAGCAGCGTGAACACACCCGCCACCGCCAGCCCGGAAAGCAGCAACACCACGCCCCACAGGCGCTCCGCGTCGCGATGACAGGCCAGGCAGATGCCGACCATGACGATCATCTGCGCTTCGCAGAAACCGGCCACGAGGCGCGCCACGGCAAACGCCGGCGCCCACACGGTCAGCGCCGACAGCATCTGGCTCCATGCCAGCAGCACCAGCGCGCCGGCGGTGAGCCGCGACGGCCAGCGGCGGGCCAGCGCCGGCAGCACGACGCAGCCGGCCAGCATGCCCACCATCTCCGCCCCGGCCAGCATGGTGGCCTGTCCCTCGTCCAGCCGCAGGCGCGCCATCGCGTTGGTCACCAGCAGCGGCATCATGGTGGTGCCGCCTATGCCCAGCGCCCAGCAGCAGGCCAGGATGAAGGCGGGACGGGCTTGTCGCGCGGGCTGCGCTGGCGTGATGATCATCTGTCCTCCGAGGTATGCGGCGACACTGCGCGCCGTAATCAAGCATACGATGCCGCGGCGCCAAGACAGGTCAAAAACGGCCAAAAAGAGACACCCAGGCGGCCATTTCCGCGCCGGATGCGCCATGCGCGCAAAACCGTACTATGCTGTCGCGTATCTACCAAAGGAGCAGCTGTGACGGAGAAATCCCACCACCCCGATGCCGATGCCGACGTGCCGCCCCATGTGATCCGCCAGGTCCTGCAACTGCTGGCCAGCGCCGGCCATTCGTCCGAGCGCCTGTGCAAGGGGCTGGGCTTCACGCCCGAGAACCTGTGCGACGCCAACTTCCGCGTCTCTTACCGCCAAACCAGCCAGCTGGTGAAGCGCGCCATGCAGCGCTGGGGCGACCCGGCCATCGGCATCGCCACCGGCGCCCGCCAGACCGTGGTCTGTTTCGGCCTGCCGGGCCTCGGCATGCTGACCTGCGCCACGCTGGGCGAGGCGTTTCACTATCTGATCCGGCACCAGCGCGCGGCCGGCGCCTTCACCGTCAATGAGCTCAGTGTCCTCGACGAGCATCACTTCGTCGCCGAGGTAACGACCCGTTTTCACGATCCTGAAATGGAGCCCTTCTTCATCGAGGAGATTTTCGTCAGCAGCGTCCAGGTGTCGCGCGCCCTGGTCGGTTCGCACTTCCGCCCGGCGCGGCTGGAGCTGCGCTATCCGCGTCCCGCCTATGCCAGCGCCTACACCGAATACTTCCGTTGCCCCGTGACGTTCAACGCCCCGATGAACCGGCTGATCTGCGACATGCCCTGGTTCCACTGCCCGCTGCCGACCTATGACCGCTACATGCAGGCCACCCTGCAGGCGCAGATCGACCAGTTGCTGGCCGTCGACCAGCCGCGCAACGACCTGGTGGAATCGATCATGAACCTGCTGCGGGCCTCGGTCGACGAGGTGCCCGGGCTGGCCGCTATCGGCGCGACGCTCAATCTCAGCGAGCGCACGCTGCGCCGCCGCTTGTCGGACCTGAACACGTCCTATCAGCAGTTGATCGATCAGGTCCGCTATGAATGCGCGCTCGACCTGCTCAAGCGCAGCGACATGCCGCTGGTGGAAATCGCCATGGCCACCGGCTTCACCGATGCGCGCAACTTCCGCCGCGCGTTCAAGCGCTGGTCCGGCATGCTGCCGAACCAGGTAAGACAAGGCGCCGCCGCACCCCGCCTGAACGCCTGGGGATAGTGGACTTTCACTTCGCCCGTCAGGACAGCTCCCACTTCCCTTCGCGCGAAACCGCCAGCCCGCGCTTGCGCAGCGATTCCAGATAGCGCGCATGGCCGCGCACTCCTTTTTTGCGGAACAGCGGTATCAAACGGGGAAGGAAGTTCGGCGCCAGCATCGCCAGCCGCACCGACCATGACTCGCTCCAGCGCGGATAGCGCTCCAGGCACGGACTGTCGAGCATGCGCATCACCTGGCGCGCCACGTCCGCCGGCTGCTGCGGCGGATCCATGAACTGCAGGGTGTTGCCGCCTTCGACCGCCTCGCGCATCAACATCGGCGTCTCCGTAGCCGAGGGCAGCACGCTGCCGACATGCACGCCGTGCCGCTCCCGGTCCATGCCCAGGCACAGCATGGCGCCGCGCAGGCCGAATTTGGTGGCCGAATAGATGCCCGTCTCCGGCAACGGGAAAATCCCGCCCAGTGAAACCGTGTTGATCACCCGGCCATCGCCGGAGCGCTGCAAGGCGGGAAAGGCCAGCCGCGTCAACACGATGGGCGACAGCAGATTGATGTTCAGCTCCCCGAGGATATGCTCGACCGAGCGTTCCTCGAAGTGGCCGGTGCCGGTGATCGCGGCGTTGTTGACCAGGATATCCAGCCTGCCGTAGCGCGCCTGCACAAACGCCAGCAGTGACGACAGTTTGCCGAAATCGCTCAAGTCGATCGCCACACCCACCGCAGCCGGTCCCAGTTCGGCGGTGGCGCGGTCCAGCGCCTTCTGATCCAGGTCGGCCAGCACGCAGATGATGCCGCGCTCGATGAAGCCCCTGCAGATCTCGCGCCCGATGCCGCCGGCTCCGCCTGTGACGATGGCGACCCGGCCGCCTTTCGATGTTGTTGCCATATGCATTCCCTCAAGTGTTGGCGGCGAAACTGGCCGCGCCCAGTTGCATCCAGATGGTCTTGGTCTCGGTGTACTGGTCGTGCGCCATCAGCGATTTTTCGCGACCGCCGAAGCCGGACTCCTTGTAGCCGCCGAACGGCACGCCGGTGTCCCCCTCCGAAAAACAGTTGACCGACACGGTGCCGGCGCGGATCGCCCGCGCCACGCCGTGCGCCGCGTCCAGGTTGCTGGTGTAGACCGACGATGCCAGGCCATAATTGGTGTCGTTGGCAATCGCGATGCCCTGCCGCAGGTCGTCGAACTCCATCACCGACAGCACCGGCCCGAAGATCTCCTCGCGCGCGATGGTCATCGCCGGCAGCACGCCGTCGAAAATGGTCGGTTCCACGAAGCTGCCGCCGGAATCCTGGCGCACCTGCGCGCCGCCGTGGGCCAGCCGCGCACCCTGCGCCTCGCCGCCGGCGATGTAGCCGAGCACGCGCCGCATGTGACCCGGCTCGATCAGCGCGCCGACGCGGGTGGCCGGGTCCAGCGGATCGCCGACCCGCCAGGCGTCGAACTCGCGCCGCAGCAGCGCCAGCAGCTCGTCCTTGCGCGAACGGTGCACGATCAGGCGCGAGCCGGCGCTGCAGTTCTCGCCCTGGCAGAACAGCGCCCCGGTGGCCACCTGCTGCGCCACGCGCGGCAAGTCGGCCGCGTCGGCCAGCACCAGCGCAGGACTCTTGCCGCCGCACTCCAGCACCACCCGCTTCAGGTTGGATTCGGCCGAATACTTGAGGAACAAGCGCCCCACCTCGCCCGAACCGGTGAAGCTGAGGCAATCGATGCCCGGGTGGCGCCCCATCGCCTGCCCCACGGTCTCGCCGTAGCCGGGCACGATATTCAGCACGCCGTCCGGCACGCCGGCCTCCAGCGCCAGGCGACCCAGCATCAGCGCCGTCAGCGAAGTCTGCTCGGCGGGCTTGATCACCATCGAATTGCCGCTGGCGAGGGCCGGCCCGATCTTCCATCCGGCCAGGTACAGCGGAAAATTCCACGGCAGGACCGCGCCCACCACGCCGATCGGCTCGCGCACGATCATCGCCACCACGTCGGGCGCGGTCGGCGCCATCTGGTCGTACAGCTTGTCGGCCGCCTCGGCGTGCCAGCGCAGGCTCTCTATCATGTCGGGCAGGTCGGCGGACAGCGCGTCGCGTATCGGCTTGCCCGAGTCCAGGCTCTCCATCAGCGCCAGCGTCTCCAGGTTGGCCTCGACCAGGTCGGCCAGCCGCAGCAGAACCTTCTTGCGGTGCTTGGGCGAGGCGCCCGACCAGTCGCCGCGCTCGAAGGACTGGCGCGCCGCGCTGACCGCGTCGTCCACCTCGACGGCGCCGCAGCGGGCGACGCCCGTCAGTCTTCGCCCGGTGGCCGGATTGATGGAATCGAATTCCTCGGCCGAGATTGCGTTGACGAAGCGCCCGCCGATCAGCGCACGGGTTTCAAAATCGAGCCGCGCGGCCTGCTGCTGGTAGTACTGCACTGTCTTGTCCATGGGGTTCCTCTCAAGCGGCCACGCGCATCGCCGGCGACGGCCGCGCCGCCGCACCGGTGCGCAGATGGTCATAGTAGGTTTCGCTCAGCTCCGGCCAGCCCATCTTCCTGCGCAACTGCTTCAGGTAGGACTTGAGCGCATGCGCCTCCAGATAGACCTCATGCCGCTGCGACTTCACGAATTTCAGGCCGCCCGACAGGTCCGGGTCGTCCTTGGCGATCAGCGCGTCGAACCGGCTGCCGCCGCCGGGGTTGTTCAACTGGTCGCGCAGATAGGCGGCGATCATGAACGCTTCCGTGTCGAACAGCTTGTAGGCGCTGGAGTTGGTTTCGACATAGCCGATGCCGAACAGGTTGCGGTGGTCGCGGCTGAACATCGACAGGTACAGCTGCGGTCTGCCGCCGCGCCACTCGAAATATTCCGCCGCGTACTTGCAGCTCCATTTGTAGCCGGTGGCGTAGACCACCAGGTCGAGCCGCTCGCGGCTGCCGTCCTTGAAGACCACCTCGTCGCCGTCGTAATAGGCGATGTCCGGCTTGACGGAGATATTGCCGTGCTGGAGATTGTGCAGCAGCTGCGAATTAAGCAGCGGATGGCTTTCGAACAGCTTATGGTCCGGTTTCGGCAGGCCGAAGCGGGTCAGGTCGCCGGTGAACATCTTGAGCAGCAGTCCCATCACCGGCCGCGCGATCCACATCGGCAGCTGCGGTCCGCTTTCCCCGACCTGGTCCGCCGGCAGTCCGAACAGATGCTTGGGAATGAAATGGTAGCCGCGCCGCATGCTGATGAAAGCCTTGTCGGCGCGCGCCGCCGCGTCGCAACCGATGTCCGCGCCCGAGTTGCCGACACCGACGATCATCACGCGCTTGCCGGCGAATTCGTCGCTGCTCTTGTAAGTGACGGAATGACGGATCTCGCCATTGAACTGGCCCTTCACCTCCGGCATGTTGGGATCCCAGTTACAGCCCGTGGCGCAGATGACGGCGTGGTAGCGCCGGCGGCTGCCATCGCCCAGCGTCACCAGCCATTTTCCGCTGTCCTCCTTATGCACGTTCCGCACCGACGTATTGAAGCGGATCGCGTCGCGCAGGCCGAAGGCGTCGGCGTAGCTGCGAACATAGCTCAGTATCTGTTTGTTGGTGGGGTAGTCGGGAAAGGACTTCGGCATCGGGAAGCCGATAAAGCCCGACAGGTCGCGCGACGAAATGAAGTGGGCCGATTCGTAGATCGGGCTGCCGGGATTGCTCATGTCCCAGATTCCTCCCACATCCGAATGGCGCTCGAACTGCTCGTACGCCAGCTTCATGCCCTTCAATGCGCGCGCCGCCGACAGGCCGCCCGGCCCGGCACCCACCACGCATACCGCGTTGCCGCAATCGATAATTTCATCCTGCTGTTGGTATGACATGTTCACTCTCCCATTTTTATGAAAATCCGGAGTTCATTGTGCAAACAAAGACGGCGGCGCACGGGGTCCAAAAGGACAGGCGGGGAGCAATTCCGGCCAAGCGCCGCGGACGGGCGGCAGCGCAACACCGGCGCCGGTTTGGCCACGCGGGCATCCTCCGCTGTCCGATCCAGCCCCCGCTCCACGCAACCTCCCGACTACATTCGATCAAAACAATCACCGGGAGATATCATGAAGACACCAGCAACGACAACATCCATCGCCCTCGCCCTGGCGGGCGGCGCGGCCCTCGTTCCTTATGGCGCAAGCGCTGCCGACGACATCCAGAAAGTGGTCGTCACAGCCCAATCGCGCTCGCAGTCGGCGCAGGAAGTGCCGATCTCGATGGAGGTCGTAACGGCCAGGGACATCCAGAACCTGGGGGCCAAGAATCTCGGCGACCTGACCGGATACCTGCCCGGCCTGCAGGTGGACGCCACCCAGCCGACGCAGCCTGTGTTCGGCATACGCGGCGTGCAGCCCGGCGATTTCGGCATCGGCACCGACACGCCGGTCGGCATCTACGTCGACGGCGTCTACACCGGCAAGACCGGCGGCGCGCTGATGAACTTCATCGACCTGCAACGCGTCGAGGTGCTGAAAGGCCCGCAAGGCACGCTGTTCGGCCGCAACAGCGCCGCCGGCGCGATCTCCGTCGTCACCAACGAGCCGGAAAACAGCTTCGACATGGCCGGCCATATCAAGGTCGGCGACTATGGCCGCGCCAACCTGGACGCGATGATCAACCTGCCGCTGGGTCAGGACACGGCGGCACGCCTGGTCGTGGTGCGCGCCGCCAGCGACGGTTGGGTGCGCAACGCCGCCAACGGCGCCCATGCCGGCGGCGACCAGTCGTGGGCGACGCGGCTGTCGCTGAAGCACAAGCTGGGAGACGCGACGCTCAACCTGTCGTGGGAGCACGAGCAGCTGCGCCAGGCCGGCTGGCCGGCTTTCGGCGTGGTCAAGGATGGTTCGCAGCCGCTGGCCGGCTATCGCGGTGTCTACGACGCGGCCTATGTGGCGAACTTCACCGATCCGCGCACGGCGCCGCTGGAAAACGACGTCTCAGGCGGCGAGCGGCGCAATTTCGACGGCGTGACGCTGCGCGCGGAGCTGCCGCTCGGCGGCATGACGCTGCGCTCGACCACCGCCTACCGCACCTTCTCTTCGTTCAACCAGACCGACAACGACGGCACCGCCCGCGTCGATGTCTCCCTGTCCAACACGGACCAAAAGCGCGCCTATAGCTGGCAGCAGGAATTCAAGCTTTCGGGCAGGACCGCGCAGCTGGACTGGATCGCCGGCGCCAGTTTCTACGACAACCGCGAGCGCCAGGCCTCGACCGCCTTGCTCAACACCGCCACGCTGGACACCATCAACCTGCTCGGCGGCGGCAACGCCGACTTTGCCGCGCTGTTCGGCGGGCTGGGACAGGCGGGCGTGCCCGGCGTCGACGGCGCATCCAGCTTTGGCTGGGGCGAGACCAGCTACAACTATCTGCAAACCCGCGCGGTATCGTTATATGAAGACGTGATCTGGCATATGACGCCGGCCACCAACCTGACCGTCGGCGTGCGCTGGAGCCGGGACCGCAAAAACATGGAGTGGTATGTGCCCGGCCGCAGCTCGCCGGCACTGGACACGCTGCTCGACACCTACGGCGCCGCCGCCGGCCTGAGTGCGGCGGCCCTGCCGTCCAACCAGATTTTCTACGCGGCCGGCCGGCTGGCGGCCACGCCGGTCCGGGCCACGCGCAGCTGGAGCGACTGGAGTCCGCGCCTGGTGCTGGATCATAAGTTGACGCCGGACCTGCTGCTGTTCGCGTCGCTGTCGCAGGGCTACCAGGCGGGCGGCTTCAACGTCTTCACGCCGCCCAATGCCGCATCGGCAGTCGCCGCGGAGCGCGACCCGAGCTTCGCGCCGGAAAAGATGACCAACCTCGAACTGGGCTTCAAATGGTATTTCCCAGGCATCCGCGCCACGTTGAACGGCAGCCTGTTCGCCTATCGCTTCAAGAATCTTCAGGACATCAAGCTGGGAGGCACCGGCCCGATCGCGACTTACAACGTCATCAACAGCGACCAGCAGGCCAAGGGGCTGGACCTCGACGGCCGCCTGCGCATCGCGCCGGGCGTGACGCTGTTCGGCGGCATGGAGCTGATCGACCAGACCTACCGCAGCTATCGCACCGCCGATACCAGTGGTGCGACGCTGGACCTGTCCGGCCAACCGGTCGGCACGCCCTCCTTCACCGGCATGGCGGGCGTGAACGCCAGCTGGGAAGCGCTCGACGGCCGGATCAGCGCAACGCTGCAAGGCACCTATCACAGCAAGACCCGCTGCAACGACGACACGCGCGCACTGCAATGCCTCAACGCTCCGGCCTTCCGAACGGGCGAAGCGGGCGGCAAGGCCGACCTGAGGCTGGGCTGGGACAACGCCAGCGGCAAGTTCGGCGTGGGCCTGCTGGTGAACAACCTGTTCAACAAGCGCTATGTCTACAACCTGGACGGACAGACCAAGCAGGTCGGCATGCCCTATGCGAGCGTGACGCCGCCGCGCACCATAGGCCTGGAACTGAAGGGCAGCCTGTAGACGCGTCTACAGCTGCTCGGGATAGCCGGTGATGTCGGCGATCTCCTGGTACATCGGCTGCAGGCGCTGGTACATGCCGAGGTAGACGCGGCGGTACAGCCTGTCGTAGATCTGCTGGTTGGCGGCGATCGGATGGAACACGCGGCCCGTGCGCGTCATGGCCCGCGTGGCGCTGTCGAAGTCCTTGTGCAACCCCAGTCCAGCGGCCACGGCGATCGCGGCGCCAAGGCCGGAAGTCTCGTAGATGTGCGCGCGCGCAGCCGGCAGGCCGAAGATGTCGGCCGTCAGCTGCATCGCCGCGTCGCTTTGCGAGCCACCGCCCGCCACGCGCAGTTCAGTCACCGGCACGCCGCTGCGCTTTTCGATACGTTCCTTCCCTTCACGCAGCGCGTAGGCCAGGCCTTCAAGTATCGCCCGGTACATATGGGCGCGCGTGTGGACGTCGCCGAAGCCGATCATCGCGCCCTTCGCTTCCGGACCGGGGGTCTTGATGCCGGGGCTCCAATACGGCTGCAGCATCAGGCCCATCGAACCGGGCGGCACCTGATTCACCAGCAGGTCGAACATCGCCTCCGGCGCCATGCCCTGCTCGGCGCCGGCCATCTGCTCCAGGTGGCCGAACTGCTCCTTGAACCAGTTGACCATCCAGTAGCCGCGGAAAATCTGCACTTCGGTGTTGTAGGCGTCTGGAATGGCCGCCGGATAAGGCGGTATCAGCGGCGTGACTTCGACATACTTCCTGGTGGTGGTGTTGATGGTCGCCGTGGTGCCGTAGCTCAGGCAGGCGATGTGCGGCTCAAGTCCGCCCGAGCCGATCACCTCGCAAGCCTTGTCGGCGGCGGCGGCCACCAGCGGCGTGCCTTGCGGGATGCCGGTCGCTTCGGCCGCGGCAGCCGTCACCGCGCCGATCACGGTACCCGGCGGAACCAGTTCCGGCAGCATGTCCGGCCTGATGGCCAGTGCCTCCCATTTCCAGTCGCGCGCGCCGGCCCACCGGTGCTTCTTGTAGTCGAACGGCAGATAGGCCACTTGCGAGCCGATCGAGTCGACATGTCGTCCGCTCAGGCGGAAGTTCAGAAAGCCCGACAGCAGCAGGTATTTGTCGGTCCTGGCCCAGATCCCGGGCTGGTTCTCGGCGATCCAGTTGATCTCCGCCTCGCGCCGGAAGTATTCGATGGTGCCGGACACGCGCGCCAGCTTGAACGCGGTGCGCCACAGGAAACTCAGGGGCTTCTGCTTGCCGACGCGGCGCTGGTCCAGCCAGGTGATGGCGGGCCGCAGCACCTTGCCGTCGCTGTCCACGTTGACCACAGTGCCGCGCTGCGTCGTCACCGCCACGCCCTTGACGGCGGAACGCGGAATATCTGTCGAGGCCCACAACTGCTGGCATGCAGAACAAACCGCCCGCCAATAGCCATCGGCGTCATGCTCGGCCCAACCGGGGTAGTCGGAGAAGTAGGCCTGCAGATGGACCTGCGCCTTGGCCGCCAGGTTGCCGTTCAAATCGAACAGCAAGGCGCGCACGCTCTGGGTGCCGTTGTCGATGGAGAGGATGTATTGGTCAGCCATGTGTGTCCTGATGCCGCCCGTGCTTATGCGGGCAAACTGTAATGGGTATTCCATAATGCCAGATAGGCGGCCAGTTCGGCGTCCCATCGCTGGTCGCTCCAGCCGAGTTCCGGCTGGCAGATGGCGCGCACGCGGTCCATGATCTCGATGCCGCCACCGCGCAACTGGATGCCGATGCGGCTGCGGCGCAGCAGCAGGTCTTCCAGCTTTTGCACCGATTCGCAACGCGCCGCCCAGCGCAACTGCGCCCAGATGGTCTCCGTCCCCGCGATCAGTTCCAGCTCCCCCGGCTGCGCCGCATCGAGCAGCTGCCGCGCCAGCGCGCCATAGCGGCCCTGCAGGCGCTGCGCCTGGCCAGCCGGCAGTCCGCGCTGGAAGATAAGCGCCGCTGCCGGCCCGAACACCGGCTGCGGCTCCAGCTTGTCGTGCCAACCCGGCAGCAGCGTCGCCGCCAGCTTGAGCGCATCGAGCGCGATGACACGGAACGTGGTCAGCTTGCCGCCGGTGACCGTCAACAGGCCCTCCTCCAGCCACAAGGCGTGGTCGCGCCCCTCCTTCGACGGATCGGCCTTGCCGCTGTCGATCACCGGCCGCACGCCGGCATAGCTGGCGATGACGTCGCTCTCGCTCAAGTTCAATTGAGGGAACTGGTCGTGCAGCGCGGCCATCAGGTAATCGACTTCGGCACGGGTGATGCACGCTTCGAGCGCCATGTCCTCCCTGTGATCGACATCCGTCGTGCCGACCAGCGTGACGCCTTCCCATGGAAACGCGAACACCGGACGGCCGTCGGCGGGATGCATCAGGCTGATGGCCTGCGCCAGCGGCAGGCGCCAGGCCGGCAGCACGAGGTGGCTGCCGCGCAAAGGCCGCAACCGGGGCTTGGCGCCGTTCGACGTCCCCCGGCTGCCCTGCATGCGCAGGCCGTCGGCCCAGGCGCCGGTGGCGCTGATGACCAGCCGGGCGCGTACCTCGTGCGACTCACCGGTCAGACCGTCGCGCAAGCGCGCGCCGCGCACGACACCGCCCGCCGCCGGCCCGGCGTCCCCGCGCAGCAGCGACTCCACCGCCATGTAGTTCAGCGCGACGCCGCCGTGCCGCTGCGCCTCCTGCAGCACGCGCAGCACCAGCCGCGCGTCATCGGTCTTGGCGTCGGTGTAGACCATGCCGCCCTTCAGGCCAGCGGACGACACGTTCGGCGCCAGCGCCCCGAACTCCTCGCGGCCGAAGTAATGGCGCGCCTTCTGCCCCGCCATGCGGTCGTATATCGCCAGCCCGAGCAGGAACATGCGCTTGCCCGGCTTGCGGCCTTCGTACTCGCCGAAGGCAAAACTCTGCGGTTCCACCAATCCCGCAGCCCGTTGCAACAGGTGCTCCCGTTCATGCACCGACTCGCGCGTCAGCGCAAACTGCCCTTCCTTCAAATAGCGCAAGCCGCCATGCACCAGCTTTGACGACCGGCTCGACGTGCCCCAGGCAAAGTCGCGCTGCTCCACCAGCAGCGCCTTCAGGCCGCGCCGCGACGCCTCCAGCAATATGCCAGCGCCGGTGATGCCGCCGCCGATCACGATCAAATCCCAGTCTCTCGCCAGCAGTTCCGGCAAGCCTGTCCGCCCGCCGCTGCGCCACCAGGCCGTCATGGCAGCAGCTTCCCGGGATTCATGATCTGCTGCGGATCGAAATACGCAAACATCGCGCGCATCGCCGCCAATCCCAGCTCGCCCTTCTCCGCCACCAGGTAAGGCGCATGGTCGCTGCCGACGCCGTGCTGATGGCTGATGGTGCCGCCATTCTCCACAATCGCCATGCTGGCCGCCTGCTTCAGCGATCGCCAGCGCGCCAGGTCGGATTCATAGCCGCCGGCCAGCCGGTACACAAACGTCGTATAAACGCTCGCCCCCTGCGCATACAGGTGCGACAGGTGCGTATAGGTGTGTACCTGCTCGCCGTGTTCGGCCAGCGCCGCCGTCGCCGCGGCCTCCACCGCCCGCATCATGGTCCCCACGCGCGGCCAGTCCACCGCCGTCTCCACCGTGTCGATCGCATAGCCGTGCGCCCACGCCGCATTGCGCAGGTAGACGTTGCGGAAGCGGTTCTGCTTCCACTTGTCGCCCATGGCGCGGCCGATATGCACGCCGCCGTGCGGCCGTGTCAATTCCAGCGCATCCTTCAACGCCGCCTTCGCCGCGCCCTGGCGGCCGCTCACGCCTATCATCAGCATGCACTTGCCGTCCTTGCAGCCGCGCCAGCCCAGGTAGCGCTCCAGCGCCGAAATCAGCTTCTTGTGGCCGGCCAGCGCCAGCATGGTGGTGGTCTCCAGCGGATTGGACAAGCGCAGCATCGACAGCGACAGGCCGGCCTGCACGACATGCCGCACCGCCGTCTCCGCCGCCTGCCAGTCCGGGAAGAACACCGCATGAAACGCCTCATACTCGGGCACCGGCGTCACGCGCACCGTGGCTTCGGTCAGGATGCCCATGCGGCCCTCCGATCCCAGCACCATCTCGCGCAGATCCGTGCCCGCGGCGGACGCCGGGAAGGTTGGAATATCCAGCGTGCCGGCCGGCGTCTCCACCTTGCCGCCCTTGAACATCTGCTCGATGCGGCCGTAGCGCAGCGATTGCTGGCCGGACGACCGTGTCACCACCCAGCCGCCCAGCGTCGAATATTCAAACGATTGCGGGAAGTGCCCCAGCGTATAGCCGCGCGCCCGCAGCTGCGCCTCCAGATCGGGACCGAACACGCCGGCACCGAAGGTCGCCAGCTGCGACTCGGTATCCAGATAGTGCAGCTGCCGCAGGCGCGTCAGGTTCACCGCCAGCACCGGCTGGTCGCCGGCCGGCGCCGTCAAATGGCCGGCCACGCTGGTGCCGCCGCCTTGCGGTATGACGACCACGCCGTGCTGCCGCGCATACTCCAGCAGCGCCCGCACCTGCTCCGGGCTTTCCGGGTAGGCCACGCCGTCCGGCGCCGTCTCGATCACGCCATGGCGCAGGCGCAGCCAATCCGGCAGGCTCTGGCCCAGCGCGTTGCGCAGCCGGACCTCCGGCGCCGTATCGATCAGGGGATGCGGCGCCAGCCGGGACGGCGCGATCTGCGCGCAAGCCTGCTCGTAAGCCGCATCCGCCACCGGCGAGCCGTGCCCGATGCGCTGCGCCAGAAACGCCAGCGCATCCTCGTTCAGCGCAAACTCTATCGTATCGTCACCCCAACCGTTCCAGCGTCTCATTGTTTTCCTGTCTGCGTAGCGGAGCGCTTGTTATACTGGCGCGCACCGAGTTTCAATGACATCAGAATAAGATAACGCCCGCCAGAGGTATTGCGCTTTCATGACAACCGCCTTGTTCGATTATGCCAAGCCCGCACGCTGACCTGTCGCGCCGCGTCGCCGGGTCGTATCTGCAGCCCCTGCTGGAAGCGGCGGCGGCGCGCGGCGTCACGCCCGCAGTCCTGGAGCGCGCCGCCGGCATGGCCGCCGGTGCGCTGCAGCCGCCGCCCGATTCGCTGCCCGCCGACGACTACGTGCGCCTGCTCGATGCCGGCGCCGCGCTGGCGGCCGACCCGCACTTCGGCCTGCACGTGGGCGAGCGCGTCAAGATGGGAACCTACAGCGTCTACGGCCTGATCCTGCTGAGCTGCCGCGACTTCGGCCAGGCCTTCGAGCAAACCATGCGCTACGAGCAGCTGGCCCACGACCTGGGCCGCTCGGAGCTGACTGTGAAAGACGGCGTGGCCCGCTACACCTGGCACAGCAACTACAGCCCCGTCCACCGCCACCTCGCCGACAGCGTGTTCGCCGGCATCCGCGTGTTCGGCAACTGGCTGGCCGGCGTGACGCTGCCGGCCGCGCGGCTGGCGCTGACCCACGACGGCGGCGACCCGGCCAATCGCGATGAATATGTCCGCGTGCTGGGAGAGATGCCGGACTTCGGCGCGCCGGCCAATGTCGCCACGTTCGACGCTCAGTTGCTGGCGTGGCCCGTGCCCAACGCCGACGTCAGCCTGTATCCGGTGCTGCAGCAGCACGCGGAGCAGCTGCTGCGCCAGCGCGTACAAAGCGACAACTCGATCGCGCAGCAGGTCCACGCGGCCATCGTCCGCAACCTGGCGCACGGGCAGGTGCGGCTGGCGTCCATCGCCGAAGAATTGAAGCTGTCGCCGCGCACGCTGCAGCGCAAGCTGAGCGACGCCGGCGCCACCTTCCAGCAGATACTGGACCAGGCGCGCTTTGCCCTGGCCAAGGACTATTTGCGCCAGCCGGAACTGAGCCTGGTCGACATCGCCTTCCTGCTGGGCTACCAGGAGCAGAGCGCCTTCAACCACGCGTTCAGGGAATGGGCCGGCGTCAATCCCGGCGCCTACCGGACTTAGATCTCGTTGCCCTTGACCCGTATGAACGGGCCGATGCACTTGTCCATGCGCCGCTCGACGCACATCAGGAACATGTCGCCGGTGGGATGGAACAGCAGGTAGCTGGTGACCGCGCGCCCCACCTCGGTCACGTCGCCGAGGCAATCGAGCTTGCCGTTGTCCTTGACGATGGTGTCGACTTCCTCATAGAAGCCGTCCTTGTCGGGCTGGTCGCTGATCGAGAAGGTGGACTCGGCCACCTCCTCGTTGCTGAACACCAGCGTGCTGCCGTCGGCGCGGATGCGGTAGGTTTCGCTGCAGGAGCCGTCGGGCAGCGTGACCTGCCAGGTGCCGATGACCGGATGGTCGTGCCTCAGCGGCGCGGCATGAGCCACGGCCGCCATCGCCAACGCCGCTGCGCACAATACTGGACCCATCCTCATCGCCCGCCTCCGCTATTTTTCAGCCACCGCCTTCATGTTGGCCAGGCCGGTCTCGAAGTCCTTGCCTATCATCTTGTCCATGCTGACGGCCAGGCCCATCAGCTTGGTCATGAAATTGCTCGGGCCGGACATGGTCCAGGTCACCGTGGTCAGCTCGCCCTTGGGTTCCAGCGCGAACTCGGTCAGGCAGTGCGATTCGAACGGCTTGAGGAAATCGAGCTTGATGTCGACCTTGGTCGGCTGCGCCAGTCCGGTGATCTCCATGCGGCCGGCGCCGACCTTGTCGTCGCCCTCCCACGCATAGACGGCGCCCTGGTCCTTGGGCGCGCCGCTATAGGTGCGCTTCATGGCCGGGTCCAGCTTCTCCCACGGCGACCACGCGGGCCAGTTGTGGAAATCGCTGATCAGCGGCTGGATTTTCTCCGGCGCCGCCTTGATGGCGATGCTCCGCTGCACGCGGAAGCTGTCCGGCTGCATGGCGGCCAGGCCCAGGACGATCAGGATCAGTACGACAACGCCGATTGCGATTTTCTTCAACATGTTTTATCCCCTGTTTTGTGAAAAGCGCCTCTAGCCTATCATGTTTTTTTGATCAGTCGCACCGGCAAGGAGTCTGGCGTCATCGTGAAGGTGAAGCGCTCCTCGGCCTGCGGCGCGCCCGGTTCGCGCACCAGCGTGAAGTTCTTGACCAGCATCGACATCGCCATCTTGATCTCGGCCATCGCCAGATAACGGCCGGGACAGAAACGGGGCCCGCCGCCAAAGGGAAACTGCTTGCGGCCCGGATCGTCGCCGCTGCCGCCGGCCGCCTCCAGCCAGCGCTCGGGCAGGAAGCGCTCCGGCTGCGCCAGCTCGCAACCGCGCTCGGACGCGTGCCGCAGCAACAGGAAAATCACCGTGCCGGCCGGCACCGCGAGATCGCCGACCACCGCATCCTCGTTCGATTCGGCCGCCATGAGGGGCGCGACCGGTTTCAGCCGCATGGCCTCGCGCGTGGCGGCGTCGATGTACTGCAGGCGGTCCAGCAGATGGTAGTCGGACAGCACCGCACCGTCGCCGAGGACCTGGCCGGCCTCCTCCGCCATGCGCGCCGCCGCTTGCGGATGCATGGACAGGAAATCGATCAGCCAGGCGGCCGTGTTCGAAGTCGTATCCTCGCCGGCGAACACCATCGTGATCGCGTTGCCGACCACCGCCTCGTCGGTCAGGCCGGAGTCGGGCTCGTCGCGCGCGATGATCAGCGCCTCCAGCATGTTGGACGGCTTCTGCCGCAACGCCGGATTGCGCTCGATGTTCTTGCGCGCCTCGGCGATGAAGCCGAAGATGGCGCGCTGGATGCGCGCCGCGGCGGCGGTGGCCTCGTGGTCGTCGGCGCGCTTGAGCAGCCCCACGCGCCAGTAGGCGAACGGCGACGTCAGGCGCTTGGCCACCAGCTTGAACAGGAATTCGATATCGCGCTGCAGCGGATGCTCCTCCAGCTCCAGCGTGTTGATGTCCTGCCCCATCGCCAGGCCGATGGTCACGTCCAGCGTATAAGCCTTCAGGTCGCGCAGCACGTCGACCGGCTTGCCGGCGGCGATGGCGGCATCCCAGCGCGCGCGCAGGCGCTCGGTCAGCATCGTCAGCGTCGGGAAGAAATTGTGGATCACCTCCGGCGTCAGCGCCCGCATCACCAGCTTGCGCTGGCGGCGCCAGTCCTCGCCCTCGGCCGTAAACAGGCCGCGCGTGCCGACTTCGTTCAGCATCTCGGCGGTGCGGCTGGAACGCCGCATCGCGTCGGGACGGTCGCGCAGCAGGGTGGCGATGACGTCGCGGTCCGCCGTCACGACGAACTCCTTGCGCATGATGCGGAAGCGGTACATCGCCCCGAATTCGCGGCCCCAGCCCTCCAGCACCTGATGCATGGGCCTGACATTGATGTCGCGTACATTGCCCAGCAAAGGGCGCCCCTTCGGTCCGGGCAGATCGGCGATACGGCGCAGCGTGTTTTTTCCCATTTATTTTGGTCTCCGCTTACACTATACCCCGAAATGTTGACTTTATACTCACTTATTGGAGAAGCTGATGCTTTCGCATGTCTACATAGGGATCAACGACTTTGAGCCGGCCTACGCCTTCTACAGCGCGCTGATGGCGGAGCTGGGCACGCGGCCGCGCTTCAAGGACGCCAGCAAGCCCTGGGCGGCGTGGATGCCGGCGGAAACCGCGCGGCCCTTGTTCGTGATCGGGAAACCGTATGACGGCCAGCCAGCGGGATGCGGCAACGGCCAGATGTTCGCCTTCATGGCGCCATCGCGCGCGGCGGTCGACAGTGCCCATGCGGCCGCGCTGGCGCATGGCGGCCAGTGCGAAGGAGCCCCGGGCTTGCGGCCGCATTATCACGCCAACTACTACGGCGCCTACTTCCGCGATCCGGAGGGGAATAAATTATGCGTCGTCTGTCATGACGCCGAACAGGCTTGAGCGTGCTGTTCAATCTTAAGCCAGCGCTTCCTTCGCGGCTTCCTCCGGCGTCAGGCCTTCGTAGAACTGGTCGGTGAACCACTCGACCTGTTCTTCGATATGTTCCTGCGCTTGCTCCTGCGTGGCGCCGCCCTTGACCAGGAAGCCCTCGACTTCGATGCACCAGTTGATCAATTCCAGGGTTTCCGGATCCAGTTCTTCTTTTTTCTTTGCCATGGTTGACCTCTCTTATTTCTCGGGATACAGCACGACCTGTACATAGTTGTTCATGTCGAAGTAGCGCCTGGCCGCCGCTTTCAGGTCGGCCGGTTTGATCTCGTCGACACGCGACTCATAGGTCAGTATATCGTCTGGATTGGAATTATTGAAGAAGGCGCTCTGCAGCACCGCCAGCCAGTAGCCGTTCTCGCGCAGGCCCTTGCGGTAGCTCTTGACCCAGGCCGCCTTCACCTTGTTCAGGTCCGCCTCCTCGGCGCCGTTCTGCTTGATCTTGTCGATCTCGGCGAAGGTGGCGGCGATCACCTTGTCCACGTTCTCCGGCGCGCACGGCAGGTTGGCGTTGATCGTGTAGTTACCGTAGGGGATGCGGTTCATCGTGCCGTTCATGCCGCCGCTGTACATCGCGCCCATTTTCTCGCGCAGCACCTCGATCAGTTTGATGTTCAGCACCTCGACCAGCGCCTGCATGCGCAGGCGTTCGGTGCGCGAGTATTCCACGTCGCCGGTGAACGACAGCGAGATCGTGCTCTTGGGCTCAGAACCCGCATGCACTTCCTTCTTGACGACGCCCTTCACAGGACGCACGCCCTCGTCCTTGAACGCAACGGGAATCTCGCCCGTCGGCAGGCTGGCCAGATAGGTGGCGACCAGCGGCTTGATCTTCTCCACGTCGAAGCTGCCGACGATGAAGAACGTGAAGTCGCGCGCGCTGGACATGCGGCTGCTGTAGATATCCAGCACCCGGTCCAGTCCCAGTTGGTCGAAGTCGGCCGGCTTGGCCGCGCGCAGCACGCGGGGATTGTTGTTGTACAGCGTGGCGGTGACGGTGTCGTAGAACACCGATTCCGGCCGCGCCAGATTGTTCTGCGCCAGTTCGCGCTGGCGGTCGACGTAGGCGCTGTAGATGGCCGCATCCTTGCGCGGCTGCGTCATCTGCAGATAGGCCAGCTGGAACATCGATTCGATGTCCGAACTGCCCGAACTGCCGCCCACGGATTCATTCAGCGAACTGACGCTGGCGGTGGAGCTGACGCTCTTCCCGGCCAATACCTTGCCCAGGTCGTTGGGCGTGTAATTGAGCACGCCCATCTGGCCGACGATGCTGCTGGCGTAGTGCGCGTTGAAGATATCGCGGTCGCCGAACAGCGACCAGCCGCCGTAACGCACGCCGCCCATCATCACCTGGTCGTTATTGAAGTCGGTAGGCTTGAGCACCACCTTGACGCCGTTGCTGAGCTTCAGTTCCGTCGTTCCCAGCTTGACATTGACGGTCTGGCCGACGATGCTGCCGGCCTTGGGCGGCACCGGCATCAGCTGGCTGGCGTACACCTTCTCTTCCTGCGCCTTGACGCCGATTTTTTCCGCCGCGCTGGCGATGGCCAGCAGCTCGTCGGCTTTCGGCACCGGCGTTCCGGCCTTGTCCGAACCGGTGTAGATCACCAGCTTGTTCTGATCGACCGGAATCGCCACGCGCGCCGCCGCATTCACCTCGGACAGCGAGATATCGGGAATCAGCTCGGTGGCATAGCGGTACTCCGCCGCGATGCCGGGGATGGTTTCCTGCTCCAGGAAGTTGCGGATGTATTCCGCCGCATAGCCGCTCGAATCGGACTTGTCACGCTCGTTGTACATGCGTTCGTAGTTGCGCAATATGCCCTTCTTGGCGCGCTCCACTTCGGAAGCGGTAAAACCGTACTGGCGCGCGCGCTGGTCTTCCTGCACCAGCGCGTTGATGGCCGGCGTGGCGCCGCCCTTGCCCAGCACCGCGCCGGCGCCGAACGAACGATAGCCGCGCACCACGCCGCTCATGCCGCTGCCGCCTTGCAGGAACGGCGGATTGGCCTGCTGCGTCAGCTCATACATGCGCTGGCTGAGGATGAAGCTGTACATGTTCTCGATCAGCTTCTGGCGATAGTCGGCGACGGTGGTGCCGGCCGGCCATGGATGGATCGGGTAGCGGATATAGATGGAGTTGGCGCCGATTTCCTTATCGGTGAACACCACGCCTTCCGACGCGGCGCGTTCCGGTATCGTCGCGTACTCGCGCGGACGCGGGTTCTGCGGATTTTTCAGCATGCCGAAATGCTGCTCGATCAGCGCCTGCGCCTTGGCCGGTTCGATGTCGCCGACCACCACCACCGCCATCAGGTCCGGGCGGTACCAGTCGCGGTAGAAGCGTTTGATCGCGTCGTACTTGAAGCTCTTGAGAATATCCTCTTTACCGATCGGCAGCCGCTGCGCGTAGTGCGAGCCGTTCAGCACCTTGGGCAACAGCACCTTGTTCATGCGGTCGTCCACGCCTTTGCCCATGCGCAGTTCCTCCAGCACGATACCGCGTTCGCTGTCGATGTCGGCATCGTTGAAGGACAATCCGTGGGCCCAGTCCTCAAGCACCTGGAAGCCCTGCTCCACGATCTCGGGCTTTTCGGTCGGTATCGGCAGTATGTAGACGGTTTCGTTGAAGCTGGTGTAGGCATTCAGGTCGGCGCCGAACTTCACGCCTATCGACTGCAGGTAGGACACCAGTTCGTTGCGCTTGAAATGGGTCGAGCCGTTGAACGCCATATGCTCGGTGAAATGGGCCAGGCCCAGTTGGTCCTCGTCCTCCAGGATCGAGCCGGCCTTGACCACCAGCCGCAGTTCCAGCTTGTTCTCGGGGCGGCCGTTCTTCTGCACGTAGTAGGTCAGGCCGTTGGCCAATTTGCCAACCTTGACCTGCGGACCTACCGGAATCGGATCGCTCAGTTTCAGCGGCGGCGGATTATCGGCTTGCGCCATGAGGGAACACGCCAGCAGGATGGCGGCGGAGGCGCTACGCGAAATCATCAGCTTCATACAAGTTGCGTAAAAATGAACGAGGGAGCTACCTTACACCGAAATTCTTAATTTGGGCTAGATTCCTTCCTCGCCTGCCAGCCGGCAGGCCACAACTCCTAAACCGGCTTGCCCAGCTTGACGTATCGGTACACCAGGCACAAGGCGCCTGCATAGGCCGACGTAATCAGGCCGAAGGCCAGCGGCAAGCGCCAGGCCCAGTCGGGCACCATGTGCAGCACGGTGCCCATCATCGCCACGCCGACCAGCGCGCCGATCTGGCGATTGGCGTTCAGCGCGGCTGCGGCGCTGTTGGCGTGGGCCTTGCCGGCGACCAGCATCACCGTCGCCGTCATGCCAGGAATCGCGATGCCGATGGCGACGTTCATCACCACGGTGCCCAGCACCAGCAGCCAGTATGGCGTCTGCGGCGACAGGCCGGCCAGCATCAGCACCGCCATGCTCAACCCCACCAGCAAACCATACATCATCGGCGGACGCGTGCCGACGCGCGCCGTGATACGGCCCGACGTCAGATTGCCGACGGCGAAAGCGGCCATCATCGGTATCAGCTTCAAGCCCGTATGCAGCGCGTCGGCGCCGGACTGCTGGATGTACAGGCTAAGCAGGAACAACTGGCCGAACACCGCGAAGTTAATCAGGAAGCCGACGCCGTTGGCCGCGGCGAAAGCCGGCGTCTCGAACAAGGCGCGCGGCAGCAAGGGATGCGCGCCGGTGCGTTCGCGCCGCACCAGCAGGAATGCTGCACCGATGGCCGCGGCGGCGGCGCCCAGCACCTGCACCGAACCCCAGCCCAGCACCGGGCCTTCGATCAGCACGAAACTCAGCGCGGCCAGCGCGGCCACGCTCAGCAGATGGCTGAACATCGACAGCGCGCGCTCATGGCGCGGCGTGGCCGGCGCCAGCACTTGCGTCAGCACGATGCCGGCCAGGCCGATCGGCACGTTCACCCAGAACACGCTGCGCCAGCCGAATTCGTGCACCAGCAGGCCGCCCACCAGCGGACCGGCCGCCGACGAACAGCCGACGATGGCCGACCAGGTGCCCAGCATGCGCGCGCGGGTGGCCTGGTTCTCGTAGGCGTGGGTCATCAGGCTCAGTGAGCTGGGCATGAACAGCGCGGCGCCGGCGCCTTGCAGCAAGCGGGCGGCGATCAGCGCGTTCCCGCTGGGCGCCACCGCGCACAGTATCGAACCCAGTATGAAGACGCTCAAGCCGCCCTGGTAGACGTTCTTGGGGCCGTAACGGTCGGCCAGCGCGCCGCCCGCCATCAGCAGCGCGGCGAAGGTCAGCGTGTAGCCGTCCACCACCCATACCAGGCCGGCAAGCGGCACGGCGAGGCTGACGGAGATGTCGGACAAGGCGGTATTGACGGCGGTGACATCGATCATCGCCATCACGAAGCCGATGGCCAGCGTCATCAGCATCAGCAGGGGCGGCACCTGGCGGGCAGGCACGGCGGCGGTAGTGGTTTGAGTATTCATGACGCGATGTTAGGCCGCTTGCGCGATGCAGTAAATACGCATAACATCGGCACTCTGATGCAAAAATGCATTTCACCGGGAAACCGCATGGATTGGGACAACGCCAGGATCTTCCTCGCCATCTACCGCAAGGGCACGCTGCGCGCGGCCGCCGGGCTGCTCGATATCGACCAGGCCACCGTCGGACGCCGCCTCAACGCGCTGGAAAAATCGCTGGGGGCGCGCTTGTTCCTGCGCACGCCGTCCGGCTACCTGGCCACGCCGGCCGGCGAACTGGCCGTCACCGCCGCCGAGCTGATGGAACAGGCGGCGCTGCAGTTCCAGCGCGAGATGCAGGGCATCGACAACCGCCTGTCCGGCATCGTGCGCGTGACCACCTCGGACACCATGGCGGCCGCTTTCGTGCTGGACGCCATGCAGCGGCTGCACGTGCAGCACCCCGAAATCCGCATCGTCCTCAGCGCCAGCACCGAAATCACCAGCCTGACGCGGCGCGAGGCCGACCTCGCCGTGCGCACGCTCAAGCCGACCAGTCCCGACCTGATCTCGCGCCACCTGATCCGCCGCAGCATGGGGCTGTACGCCACGCCAGCCTACCTGGCCGAACGCGGCATGCCGGTGGCGGGCAACGGCCTGTCCGGCCATGACATCGTCCGCTACCAGGCCAGCGTCGCGCCGCGGCACCAGGAGAAGCTGTGCCTGGAACCGATCCACAACGCGCGCGCGGCGATCGAAGTCAACAGCGGCCTGCTGCTGATCGACGCCGCCCGCAAAGGCATGGGCGTGGCCGAGCTGCCTTGCCACATGGCCGACGGCGATCCGGCGCTGACGCGCATCTGGCCCGAGCGGGTCGACCACTACGACGTCTGGCTGGTGATGCACAGCGACCTCAGTCGCAGCGCCCGCGTGCGCGCGGCGGCGGACGCCATCATCGCCAGCTTCCCCGACAAGTAGTGTCGCGGCTGGCGAGCCGGACGCCTGCCCGCGCGGTCGCGGTGCTAATATGGCAATATGAACCTCGAAGCATCCGTGCCCGCCGCGCTGCGGCGCCTGAACCAAGCCACCCTCGCCTGGCTGCATAGCTGGTGGAGGCTGCTGCTGTTCGCGGTGCTGATGCTGTCGCTCGCCGTCACGCCCGCCAGCTACGGCCGCGTCAACCGCAACAAGCTGGCGCGCCACATCGTGCGCGACACCGCGCCCAACCTCGCATGGTTCGCCGTGCTGTCGGCGCTGGTGAGCGTGGTCCTGATCCGCATCGTTTTCGTCACTTCGCAAAGCTACGGCCTGTCGCGCTTCGCGCTGGAGATGGTGGTGCGCGTGCTGGTGCTGGAACTGGTCCCGCTGTGCGCGGCCGCCTTCGTGGCGCTACGCACCACGCTGCCGGCCGGCCTCGAGTTCGCGCAGGGCCGCGGCGCCGGCAACACGGTCACCGAGGCCGAACTGCACCAGGAATTTTTCCCGCGCGTGGTGGCCGGCGTGTTCGCGGTCTGGATGCTGGCCGCCGTCAGCTGCGTGCTGACGCTGATCCTCGCCTACCTGTCGCTGTACGGCTTCACGCCGTGGGCGTTGCAGGGCTACACGCGGGTGGTCGGCCAGGTCTTCAACCCGGCGGTCGCGATGATACTGGTGTTGAAAATCGTCTTCTTCAGTTTTGCGGTCGGGCTGATCCCGATGGCGTCCTCGTTTTACTTCGGCGCCAGCTACCGCAACAAGGTCACGCACGGCCTGCACGACATGGTACGGCTGTTTGCCGTGATACTCCTCATCGAAGTCGCATCACTCATGGGTAACTACTACTGACATGGCAGACCAAACAACCGAAGCGGCGCCGGTGCGCAATGCGGAACTCAAGGCGGCACTGCTGCTGATACTGATGGTGGTGCTGGTCGCCGGAGCGGCGTTGTACCTGATGTACGCGCGCGGCGCTTTCGAGGCGACGCAGACGCTGGTGCTGCAGGCCGACGATTCGGAAGGCGTGGTGGTCGGCATGGACGTCACCTTCGCCGGCTTCCCGATCGGGCGCGTGCGCCTCATCGAACTTGGCAAGGACGGCAAGGCCCGCGTCATCGTCGACGTACCGCGCAAGGACGCGCACTGGCTGCGCAGCTCCAGCATCTTCACGCTGGAACGGGGGTTGGTGGGAGGCGCCAAGCTGCGCGCCTTCAGCGGCATTCCCACCGATCCTGCACTGGAGGACGGGGCGCTGCGTCCGATACTGGTCGGCGATCCGGCAGCGGAGATACCGCGCCTGCTGGCCTCGGCCAAGGAGCTGCTGGACAACCTGAGCACGCTGACGGCGGAAAACTCCGCGCTGGCGGCCAGCCTGGCCAACGTGCAGGGCGTGACCGGCAAGCTGAATGGCCCCGGCGGCGCCATGGGCCTGATCGCCGGCGACGACAAGAACGCGAAGGAGCTGACCGAGCGCGCCAACAAGCTGCTGATCACCGTGAACGCGCTGGCCACCAAGGCCGACAGCCTGATCGGCCACGCCGACACGCAAGTCTTCGGCAAGCAAGGGGTGATGACGGACGCGCAGGCGACCATCGTGCAGCTCAACGGCCTGCTGGCCGATGCCCGCAGCAGCCTGAAGAAAATGGACGCGGTGCTGGTCGAGGCGCAGGCCGTCGGCGCCAACGCCAAGGAAGCCACGGCCGACCTGGGCACCTTGCGCGGCGAAGTGGAAAGCAGCTTGCGCCGGGTCGAACAGCTGGTCAACGAAATCAACCGCAAATGGCCGTTCAAGCGCGACACGGAGATCAAGCTGCCATGAAGACTATCGCCCCGCTGTTCGCGCTGTCCGTTACGCTGCTGCTCGCGGCCTGCGGCAACAACCCGCCGGTGCCGGACTGGCAGATGAACGCGCAAAGCTCCATCGAACGCTCGACCGCCGCCTACATGTCCGGCAATGCCCGCGTTGAGGCGGCCGAATACCAGCGCGCCCGCGAGGCGTTGGCCAGCACCGGAAAAGTCGATCTGATGATACGCGCCGAACTGATACGCTGCGCCGCGCGCGTCGCCTCGCTGGTGTTTGAAGACTGCGCCGGCTACGACAAGCTGTCGCAGGACGCAGGCCCGGCCGATCGCGCCTACGCCGCCTACCTGTCCGGCCGTGCCACTGCTGCCGACGCCGCGCTGCTGCCGGCGCAGCACCGGCCGGTCGCCACAGCGTCCGGCGACGCGGCCGCAACCGGCGCCGTGCAGGCGATCGCCGATCCCATGTCCAAGCTGGTGGCCAGCGGCGTCCTGCTGCGCGCGGGCAGAGCCACGCCGGAAGTCCTTCGCGACGCCGTGGACGCCGCCTCCGCCCAAGGCTGGCGCCGCCCGCTGCTGGCCTGGCTGGGCGTCCAGGCGATGCGCGCCGAAAAATCCGGCGACACCGCCGAAGCCCAGCGCCTCAAGCGCCGCATTGACCTCGTCAGCGAGAAACCATAATCCGGTAATCCGGGGTCAGATCTGACATTTGGACACGACCTCAGCCACGCAACGACATCCACGGTAGAGGCCGTGTCCGAATGTCAGATCTGACCCCGGATTTGCTTCTGCTAGAATCTCGCCTCAATATGAAAACACGCCTCGTCTATTCCACCGAAACCGGCCGCATGTGCCCTGACTGCGGCCTGCCGGTCGCAGATTGCGGCTGCAAGGCCGCAGCCAAGACCAAGCCTGTCGGCGATGGCGTGGTGAAGGTCTCGCGCGAGTCGAAGGGGCGTGGCGGCAAAACCGTCACGCTGGTGAAAGGCCTGGCGCTCGACGCGACCGCCCTCGCCCTGCTGGGCAAGCAGCTGCGCAGCGCCTGCGGTTCCGGCGGCACCGTCAAGGACGGCGTCGTCGAAATCCAGGGCGACCACTGCGACCTGGTGATGGAAGCCCTGAAGAAACAGGGCCACCAGCCCAAGCGCACGGGCGGTTAGCGGCGGGTCCGCTGGTTCGACAGGTAGATGTTGTCGCGCTCGAGCTTGCGGCCATCGCGTACAGCAGACTGCCATTCTTCGGTGCTCGCCACCGCGCCAAAGTTGGAATGGAATACCGTGTTGAAAACGCGGTGGATCTCTTCCGCGCTGACCTTGCCGGCGGCGTTTTCATACGGCAGCGCGCCGGTGGCATCCTGCAGTACCTCTACTTGCAAACCGCGGTGCATCGCCTCGTAGATGGTCGAAGCATTGCAGTTGTGCGTCATGTAGCCGACGATGGTCAACGTGTCGATGGCGTTCGCCGCCAGCCACTCGGCCAGGTCGGTCCCGACAAACACGCTGGCCATCTTTTTGTTGATGCGATGGTCGGCCGCCCGCTGCGCGACCAGCGCGTGCAGCTGCCAGCCGTCCGACCCCAGGGCAAATATCGGCGAGGCCTCCGGCGCATCATGCTGCACCACCACCACGGGGATGCCGGCCTCGCGCGCGGCATCCATGGCACGGCCGATATTCGGCAACGAGGTCTCCACCGGCGGATATTCAATCTTCATCTGGCCGGTGAAGTACTCATTTTGTACGTCGATGACGATCAGGGCACGGCGTGGGGTTGCGGTCATGGTTTTCTCCTGTGGGATGAAGGCGTAAGCGCCCGGTGATGGATATTGTCCGTCGCCGTGCCGTTATCCAAAAGTGGCCCGAAGGCCACCATACGATATAATCAGGCCATGTCTACGCGCGCATCTCCCATCCAGAAATACCGCATCGCCGTCATCGCCTTCGACGGCATCAACCCTTTTCATTTGTCGGTACCGTGCCAGGTATTCGGCGCCCAGCGCGCCGACTGCGACAGCGCCACCTTCGACGTCAAAGTGTGCGCGGAAGATCCAGCAACATCGCTGAGCACCACCGCCGGCTTCGACATCGTCGCCACCCACAGCCTGGCGGCGCTTGGCCGCGCCGACATCGTCATCATGCCGTCCTGGCATGCCGACTGCCGACCTGCGCCACCTACGCTGTTGCAAGCGCTGCGGCGCGCGCATCAGCGCGGAGCGCAAGTGGTGGGGCTCTGCATAGGCGCATTTCCACTCGCCGAAGCCGGCCTGCTCGACGGCCGCACCGCCACCACGCACTGGGCCTGCGCCGACACGATGTCCACCCGCTATCCGAAGGTCAAGGTAGACCGCGAAGTCCTGTATGTCGATGAAGGGAAAGTGGTCACCTCGGCCGGCGTCGCGGCGGGGCTTGATTGCTGCCTGCACCTGCTGCGCCAGCTGTGCGGCGCGGAGGTCGCCAACCGCGTGGCCCGGCAACTGGTGGTCGCGCCGCACCGGCAGGGAGGACAGGCGCAGTTCATTGAGCGCCCACTGCCGGTGACCGGCAGCGACGACCGCTTCGCGCAGGTGCTGGGCTGGGTCGGCGAGGATTTGACGCAAAACCACAGCATCGACGCGCTGGCCGAACGCGCGCTGATGAGCCGCCGGAATTTCACCCGCCACTTCCGCAACGCTACCGGCACCTCGTTCAAGCAATGGCTGCTCAATCAGCGGCTGACGCACGCGCAGCATCTGCTGGAGGGCACCGAGGTATCGATCGAGATGGTGGCGCAGCAGGCTGGATTTGGATCGGCGCTGTCGCTGCGACAGCATTTCCGCGCCGCGCTGCGGACCTCGCCGTCGGAGTACCGCAAGCTGTACCGGTCCGCCGCGCCGGATTGACGGCGCGGCGCCTTATTTTCCGGTTGCAGCCGCTTCGCGCAGCTTGTCCTTCTTGCTCTTGCGCTTGCCCTTGATGCCGCCGTTGACGGTATCGGTGACTGAATTGGCCGGCGCCGACGGCAGCGTCTCCACCGCTTCAAAGCCGGCGATCTGCTCGCGCGGCAGCTGCATGTCCTGGCGCTTCTCGATCAGGCGGAAATGCTGCTCCGTCTCCGCGCTGACGAAGCTGATCGCCACGCCGCTCTCGCCGGCCCGGCCGGTGCGGCCGATGCGGTGCGTGTAGTCGACCGCCGAACGCGGCAAATCATAATTGACCACCGCCGGCAAACGGGCGATATCGATGCCGCGCGCGGCGATGTCGGTCGACACCAGCACCTGCAGGCGGCTGGCCTTGAAGTCGCCCAGCACCTCGGTGCGCGCCCCCTGGCTGAACTCTCCATGGAAGGCGCCGGCGCGGATGCCGTTGCGGTTCAGCTTATCGGCCACATGCTCGGCCGCATACTTGGTCGCCACGAACACCAGCACCCTGCTCCACTTGTGCTCCTGGATCAGGTGCTTGAGCAGCATGGTCCGGCGCGGCACGTCGACCATGATCGCGCGCTGCGCGATGTCCGGCTTGCTGACCGGCTCAGACAGTACCTCGATGCGCGCAGGCTGGTGCAGCATGCCATCCGCCAGCGCCTGCACCTCCGGCGGGAAGGTCGCCGAGAAGAACAGGTTCTGGCGCTGCTTGGGCAGCAGCTCGAGGATGCGGTTGAGTTCTTCGCTGAAGCCCAGGTCCAGCAGGCGGTCCGCCTCGTCCAGCACCAGTATCGCGGTGCGCGAAATCTTCAGCGCGTTGTGGTCGATCAAGTCCAGCAGCCGTCCCGGCGTGGCGATCACGATATCGGCGCCGCCGCGCAGGGCCATCATCTGCGGATTGATCGACACGCCGCCAAATACGATGGACACCTTGACCTGCATCGGCAGATGGGCCACCAGCTTGCGGATCGACTCGCCCACCTGCGCCGCCAGTTCGCGCGTCGGCACCAGGATCAGGCCATGCAGCTGGCGCGCGCCGTTGCGGTTATCCAGCAGCGATTGCAGCAGCGGCAGCGCGAAGGCGGCCGTCTTGCCGGAGCCGGTCTGCGCCGCGCCCAGCACATCCTCTCCGCGCAAAATGGCGGGAATGGCGGCGCTCTGGATGGCGGTCGGCTCCTGGTAACCGATTTCGGTCACGGCGTTGATCAGTGAGGGAGCAAGGCCCAGCGAAGAAAAAGACATGTCGGCCTTAATAGTGTGAATTTGCCGACAGTATAAAGCATGCACCGAACGGGATTTGCCCTGGACAGCCATTCGTGGGAACATAGCTTTTTTGATAAAGAAAAATGACATGATCAATTGGGACGCCCACGCCTGCCTGCCGCAACACCCGCAGGCCGATTTCACGCCGGTCCGGCGCCTGCATGCCGCCGGGGTGAACTACGTTTCGCTCAACGTCGGCGCCGACATGAATCCCATTTCCCAGGTGATGTCGGTGATCGCCGGCTACCGCGCCACCATCGAATCGGACCCGGACCGCTATGTGCTGGTCTCCACCGTGGACGACATCATCCAGGCCGCTGCCGATGGCCGCATCGCCATCACGTTCGACCTCGAGGGTTCGATGCCGCTGCTGGACCAGCCTGACATGGTGGCGCTCTACGCGCGGCTGGGCGTGCGCCAGATTCACTTCGCCTACAACCGCAACAACAGCGTCGCAGGCGGCTGCCACGACGTGCCGCGCGGCCTGACGCCGCTGGGCCACAGCATGGTGGCGGCGGTGAACGATGCCGGCATCCTGATGGATTGCTCGCACACGGGCCGGCTGTGCAGCCTTGAGATCATGGCCGCCTCCACGCAGCCGGTGATCTTCAGCCACGCCAATCCCTACACGCTGGTGGAGCACGGCCGCAACGTCACCGACGAGCAAATCCGCGCCTGCGCCGCCACCGGCGGCGTGGTGTGCGTATCGGGCCTGTCCTGGTTCCTCGGCAAGGAAAATCCCGGCGCCGACGACGTGGCGCGCCATGCCGCCTACATCGCCGACCTGGTCGGCGTATCGCACGCCGGCATCGGCCTCGACATCTGCTTCCAGCAGCCGGCCCTGGACGACACGCCGCCCGGCGACTTCGATCCCGGCCACTGGTGGCCGGCCTCCGCCGGCTATAGCGCGGACCGGCCGCCGACCTTCACGCCGCCGGAAGTCTGGCGCCAGCTGGCCGCCGCGCTGCGCAAGGTGGGCATGACCGACACCGAGGCGGAGCTGGTCATGGGCCGCAACATGATGCGCGTGGCGCAGCAGGTGTGGAGCCGGCCGCTGGCCCTGCAAAAAGCCGCCTGATGTTGCTGCGGCTATCTGTGCAACCGGACCTTCAGGTAGCTGGCCAGCGCCAGCTTGAATTCGGCCACCAGTTCCCGCCGTTCGGCGGGGCTGGCCTGTTCGTAAAGAGGATTGAGCCCCTTGACGATCTGCAGCGACACGTTCGCCAGTCGCAGCGCCTCCGCCTCGTCCAGTTCGGGCTTCTTCTCCCTTAACACGGCGCCCAGTTTAGCCCGCAGGCGCTGGCGCGCTCCGGCATCGCGCTGATAGCCCAGCGTGGCGTTCAACAGCGTGAAATAGGCAGGGTGCTCGTCGAAAAAGCCGATCATCAAATCAAAGATGCGATCCACTAGCGCCACGATACTCAATTGCGCCGCATCGGCCACCAGGCCGGTCCAGCGTCGCGACATCTCGTCACCGTAGCGTTCCCGCAGCGCACGCGCCAGTGTCAGCTTGTTCGGAAAATACTGGTACAGCGCGCCGATGGACGAGCCGGAACGCGCGGCGATGGCCGTCATGGTGGCGGCGTCGAACCCCGATTCGGCAAAGACGCCAGCCGCGGCATCCAGCATGGCGGCCATGCGCTGCTCGCCGCGCAGTTGCTGCGGCTTGCGCCTTGAGGTTTTTTCAATATCTGAGGACATCCTCACATTATATCCGAATTCGATTTATAATTATCTGAGGGCATCCTCACATTAGGAGTAATACCATGTTGACCATACACCCATCCAGCACCGCGCTGGTGTTGATCGATCTGCAAAACAGCAACGTCGGCCGCGAACTGGCGCCGCATTCATCTCAGGTAGTAGTGGAAAATAGCGCCAGGCTGGCGGAAGCGCTGCGCGCCAAGGGCGGCACGGTGGTGTACGTGCGGGTGCTGGTGAACGAGCTACTGCGCCTGCCGGCCGATATCTCGGTGGCCCGCGATCCAAACGCCCCGCCGTTGCCACCGGAAGCCTCGGAACTGGTGGCGCAGGCCGGCGCGCAACTGGGAGACATCGTGATCGCCAAACGCCAATGGGGTGCGTTTCATGGAACGGATCTGGATCTGCAATTGCGCCGCCGTGGCATCCGCACCATCATCATGGGCGGCATCGCCACCAACTTCGGCGTCGAATCGACGGCGCGCGCGGCGTCCGATCAGGGCTATGCGCTGGTGTTCGCGCACGACGCGATGTCCAGCATCAAAGCGGAGATGCACCAATTTTCGGTGCAAGGCATATTCCCCATCCTCGGCCATGTACGAAGTACGGCCGAGGTACTGGCGGCGCTGTGATCAGGCGCTGAGCGCCTTCATTTCGGCGTACAGGTTGGCCTTGCCTTCGAAACCGATGCCGATCAGGTCCGGCATCGTGATATAGCCGTTGTCGACCTTCACGCCGTCCGGGAAGCCGCCGAACGGCTGAAACAGGTCCGGATACGACTCGTTGCCGCCCAGGCCCAGGCCGGCCGCGATATTCAGCGACATCTGGTGGCCGCCATGCGGGATGCAGCGCTTGCGCGACCAGCCATGCTCGTGCAGCATGTCCAGCGTGCGCAGGTACTCGACCAGGCCGTAGCTCAGCGCGCAGTCGAACTGCAGCCAGTCGCGGTCGGCGCGCATGCCGCCGTAGCGGATCAGGTTGCGCGCGTCCTGCATCGAGAACAGGTTCTCGCCGGTGGCCATCGGCTTGTCGTAGTAGTTGCGTAGCGTGGCCTGCAGCTCGAAGTCCAGCGGATCGCCCGCCTCCTCGTACCAGAACAGATCGTACTTCGACAGCGCCTTGGCGTAGGCGATGGCGGTGTCCAGATCGAAACGGCCGTTGGCGTCCACCGCCAGCTTCTGGCCGTCGCCCAGCACGCTGAGGATGGAGTCGATGCGGCGCAAATCCTCGTCCAGCGAGGCGCCGCCGATCTTTTTCTTCACCACCGTGTAGCCGCGGTCGATATAGCTGCGCATTTCATCCTTCAGCGCGTCGTGACTCTGGCCGGGATAGTAGTAGCCGCCGGCGGCGTAGACGAAGATCTTCTTGTCCGGCGTGCCGTTGCCGTAGCGGTCCGCCAGCAACTGGAACAGCGGCTTGCCTTCGATCTTGGCCGCCGCATCCCAGATCGCCATGTCGATGGTGCCGATGGCGACCGAGCGTTCGCCATGGCCACCGGGCTTTTCGTTGGTGTACATGCAGTCCCACACCTTGTGCGGATCGAGGTTGGTGCCGGCGTCGTTCATCAGCGAGACCGGATCGGCGTCCAGGATGCGCGGGATGAAGCGTTCGCGCATCAGCATGCCCTGGCCATAGCGGCCGTTCGAGTTGAAACCGTAACCCACCACAGGCTTGCCGTCGCGGATCACGTCCGTGATCACGGCCACCAGGCTTAGCGTCATTTTGCTGAAGTCGATGTAGGCGTTGCGGATAGGGGAACTGATCGGAATGGTCTTTTCGCGAATTTCGACGATTTTCATGCTGCTGTCTCCGGTGGGCTAAGAATGAACCCAAGCTTACTCTTGAAATACAGTCGTATAATTCACCGATATTAATTCCTTTATATACTTCAAGTGAATAATGACATCGTCTCCGAATTGTCCTTCTTCGTGCTGCTGGCGAAGCTGGGCAGCCTGGCCGCCACCGCGCGCGAGCTGGGCATCACGCCGCCCGCGGTCACCAAGCGCCTGATGCTGATGGAGCAGCGCCTCGGCGTGCGACTGCTGAACCGCACCACGCGGCGCGTCAGCCTGACCAGCGAAGGCGAGACCTATCTGTCGCAGGCGGCGCGCATCCTGGGCGACATCCGCGACATGGAGGAATCGGTATCGAGCAGCCGCGCCGCGCCCAAGGGACTGCTGCGCGTGAACGCCACGCTGGGATTCGGCCGCACGACCATCGCGCCGCTGGTTTCCGCCTTCGCGCGCCGTTATCCGGATGTGGAGGTGCAGCTGCAGCTGACCGACCGCGCCATCAACCTGGTGGAAGACGCCTACGATCTCGGCATCCGCTTCGGCGAGCTGCCGGATACGCGGCTGGGCGCGCGCAAGATCATGTCGAACCAGCGCTTCCTGTGCGCCTCGCCGGCCTACCTGAAGCGCCACGGCGTGCCGCGCCTGCCGCAGGATCTGCTGCAGCACCGCTGCATCCTGCACCGCCAGAACAACGACACCCACAGCACGTGGAAGCTGGAGAAAGGCCGCAAGGCCGAAACGGTCAAGGTGCACGGCGGCCTGTCCAGCAACGACGGCGACGTGGTGCTGGGCTGGGCCCTGGACGGCCACGGCATCCTGCTGCGTTCCGAGTGGGACGCGGCCAAGTACCTCGACAGCGGCCGCCTGCAGGTGGTGCTGGGCGACTATACCCTCCCCCCGGCCGACCTGTACGCCTACTATCCGAGCCGCCAGCAACAGCCGGCCCGCGTGCGCGCCTTCATCGACTTCCTGGCGGAGAGCGTACCGGCAGCCACTGCGCCACGCAAAAAGCCATCTCCGGCACGATAAACAGCCAAAGCAGCGGCGCGCCGGTGACGGTCAGCGTCCAGATCATCCAGGTGGAGAACAGCAGCCGCGCAACGCCGTCGAAACGCCCGAAGCGCTGCTGCGGATCGGTGATGCGCAGCAGCGCCCACACCAGCACTACGCTGCCCAGCAGGCAGGCGAACAGCACGTGGAACGGCGCGAACGCGGGCAGCGCCGCGCCGCCCAGCTGCCGGTTGATGTCGTCCAGCTGGGCGTGGGCATAGGCGAAACTCCACGGCGTGGCAAACGGCGCCGTCACGACCAGGTCGTAGATGGCGCTGCCGAGGACGATTTTGCGGAAGGTGGTCGCTGCAAGCATGGTGGCTCCTGTGATAAGGTACCGCCATGCTAAAGCCTGGAGTACACTCCAGGGTCAAACGATATTTGGAGCCGGAGCATGCAAATCGGGGAAATCGCCAGCGCCACAGGGCTGAGCCGCGACACTTTGCGCTTTTACGAGAAGCGCGGCCTGCTGCGCGCACGGCGCAGCGCCAACGGCTATCGCGACTATCCGCCCGAGGCGGTGGACTGGCTGCGCTATATCCGCCTGGCGCAGACGCTGGGCTTCAGCCTGGCCGAAATCGAGGCCGACCTGCCGCTGCTGGCAGAGCCGGAAGCCTCCGCGCCCCAGCTGCGGGCGGCGCTGGAGCGCAAGCTGGAGGACATCGACCAGCGCATCGAGGGCCTGCACGCGCTGCGCGGCGAACTGGCGCGCCGCCTTGGCGAGAACATGCAGGACTGTCCGCTGCAGGCCGCGCCGGCTGCTTGATGCTACTTGATCGACTCGCAGGCGTCCTTCATGGAAAACTTCGGCACAAAGGCCACCCGGCGTCCGCCTATGTCCAATTCCCGCAGGCGCGGCTCGGCGATCTTGAATTCGCCCTGCCTTAACTTGTCCATCAGCGATTTGCAGCTCGGATCGTGAGGCGCCATGGTCGCGATCACGCCCCATTTGCCGTCGGCGCTTTCAGAAAACAGCACGCCGTCGCTATATGAGGGCTGCAACTCCACCACCAGGATTTCCGGCTTGCCATCGCCGTCCACGTCGACGATGAACGCATCGCATTTGCCTTCCTTCCTGGTCAGGCAATCCGGCTTTTCATTGTCCGCCACGGCATCCCATTTCTGCTCCAGGAAGCTGGCCGGCAATTGCGCCCCGGCCGGCCAGACTTTCAGATTGTCGGCAATCGAGACCGGCGCGGTAAAGCGTTCCGGCTTGCGCCAGCGATCTTTCTGCTCCAGGGCCAGCGCCGCCGCGGCCTCGCGCTGCAGCAGCTCGGCATCCGGCCCGGTGGTGCGCTGCTTCAGCTCTTCCAGCGCGGCCTGGCCATAACGCCCGCCTTCAAACCGCAGGTAGCGGAAATCGAATTCGCCGGCCTTGGTCTTGCCCTTCGCCAGCCGCGCCATCTGGCTGTTGACGGCGATGCGCGCCGGATCGGCAACCGGCGTGAAGAGCGCCAGCAGCACGGCCAGCACCAGGAATGCCGCGATGACGTTGACCGTGGCGATCGGCTGCAGCCAGGTATCGTACTTGTAGGCCGCCCAGGCGTAGCCGACCGCGTAGCACGACGCCACCAGCAGGCAGGCGGCGGCGATCACGCGGTCCGAGGTCCAGCCGTATTGCCCCACGCGCAGGCCCAGCGCGTAAATGCCGATCAGCGTGATGGGCAAGATCAGGATCGCCGCCGTGCGCGCGCTCACCCGCAACGGCAGGGGCACGGTGGCGTCGCCGTTCTGGAACGCCGCGTTGATCAGCGCCACCAGAACTGCGGCTGCGGCCAGCAGCACCGAGGTGGCATGACGGGTCTCCCACAACGCGGTCAACCCGGTAAAGGGCAGGCTGCAAAGGAAGCCGGCCACCATCATCACGGCCACCGGCAAAATCCACGACATCAGCACCAGTACCAGGCTGCGGATGCCACGCACGATGGCAGGCTTCACGTCGGTGATGTGCATCGCACAGGAGAAGGCCGAGCAAGCCACCGGCACCACGAACCACGATTCCCGCAGCAGCTTGCGCAGGAAATCGAGCTTGACCAGCATGAACAGTTCCGCCCCCATGGACAGCACCATGAACATCGCGCCGACGAAGAACACCGAGAACATCAGCTGGATGCCGAGCTTCCACGCGGTCTCGAAATAGGTGCTGTAGCTCGCCACGCGCCGGCGATCCTGCACGCCGGACAGCACCAGCGCGTGCGCGATGAAGAAGAACACCACGCTGAAAAACACCAGTATCTCCGACGGCGAATACACCGCCTTGCCATCCAGGTTGCCGAGGAAGGGACGGGCATACTGCCCGCGCCAGGCGTCGTGCAGCGACATCACCAGCAGCACGGCCAGCGCCGCCAGCAGCCATGCTCCCGCCTTGCGGGGCGCCAGATGGCCCAGGCTGGAGATCAGCAGCACCGGCAGGATCAGGGCCAGCAGCGTCAACGGCACCATCACGTAGGGCGCCGTGGCGGGCCACAGCACGCTCTTGCTGGCGTTGTACAGCCAATACAGCAGCAGGCCCTGCACCAGGCCGGTCGCCAGCCGCGCGGCCATCACCCGCCGGCTCACGCCCGGCGCCAGTTCGTCCTTGTCCACGTCCGATGGTTGCATGGTCATCCTTACTCTATATAGGCTCAATTATCAATCAGGTTACTTTGATAATTTGACATTGTCCACTACCTGCCCTTCCCCGGGCCGAGGCGCTATAATGACAGGCTATACCGTCATTTTTTCCAACGATCCGCCTCCGGTCCGCCACGTGAATCCACATCTCGACAAGCTGCAACCCTATCCGTTCGAAAAACTGCGCCTGTTGTTCGCGCAGGTCACCGCCAGTCCGCGACACAAGGCGATCAGCCTTGGCATGGGCGAACCGAAGCATCCTACGCCGAAATTCATCCAGCAGGCGCTGATCGACAATGTCGACGGCCTGGCCAGCTATCCGACCACCATCGGCTCGGACGCGCTGCGCGGCGCCATCGCCGGCTGGCTGGAACGCCGCTACGGCATCCCCAAGCTGGATCCGGCCACCCAGGTGCTGCCGGTGAACGGCTCGCGCGAGGCCTTGTTCGCGCTGGCCCAGACCGTGATCGACCCGGCGGCCAAGTCGCTGGTGATCAGCCCGAATCCGTTTTACCAGATTTATGAAGGCGCGGCCTATCTGGCCGGCGCCGAGCCGTATTTCGTCAATTCCGACCCAGCCCGCAATTTCGGCTGCGACTACGACAGCATCCCGGCCTCGGTGTGGGAACGCGTATCGCTGCTGTTCCTGTGCTCCCCGGGCAATCCGACCGGCGCCGTGCTGACGCTGACCGACTGGGAGAACCTGTTCGCCCTGTCCGAGCGCTACAACTTCGTCATCGCCGCCGACGAGTGCTACTCCGAGATCTACCACGGCGACCAGGCCCCGCTGGGCGCGATGGAAGCGGCCCACACGCTGGGCCTGTCCACGGTCGAGAAGCCTTACGCGCGCCTGGTGGTGTTCAGCAGCCTGTCGAAGCGTTCCAACGTGCCGGGCATGCGCTCGGGCTTCGTGGCCGGCGACGCCGACGTCCTGAAAAAATTCCTGTTGTACCGCACCTATCACGGCGGAGCCATGAGCCCTTCCGTGCAAGCTGCCTCGATCGCGGCCTGGAACGACGAAACCCACGTCGAACAGAACCGCGAAAAATACCGCGCCAAATTCAACGCCATCACGCCGTTGCTGCAAGAGGTGCTGCAAGTGGAACTGCCGGACGCCGGCTTCTACCTGTGGGCCGACGTCAGCCAGACCGGCCTGTCGGACACTGAATTCGCCCAGCGCCTCTACGCCGAATATAATGTCACGGTACTGCCGGGCAGCTATCTGGCGCGCGACGCCCACGGCGCCAATCCGGGCCGCAACCGCATCCGCATGGCGCTGGTCGCCGAGACGGAAGAAGGCCTGGAAGCTGCGCAGCGCATCGTCCAATTCTGCAAGTCCCTTAACAAATAAATAGATCGAACATCATGAGCCAACAACTTCAGAACATCATCGACCAGGCATGGGAAGACCGCGCCAACATCAACCCGGGCAACGGCACCGCCGAACTGCGTGACGCGGTTTCGCACGTGATCGCGGGTCTGGATGCCGGCAGCATCCGCGTGGCCGAAAAAACCAGCGGCGACTGGGTTGTGAACCAGTGGGTCAAGAAAGCCGTGCTGCTGTCGTTCCGCCTGGAGAACAACGTGCAGATGCCTTCCGACGGCACCATGCAGTTCTACGACAAGGTACCGACCAAGTTCGCCAACTATACCGCCGAAGATTTCGCCAAGGGCGGCTTCCGCGTGGTGCCGCCTGCGGTCGCGCGCCGCGGCTCCTTCATCGCCAAGAACGTGGTGCTGATGCCTTCCTACGTCAACATCGGCGCCTACGTCGATGAAGGCGCGATGGTCGATACCTGGGCCACCGTCGGTTCGTGCGCGCAGATCGGCAAGAACGTCCACCTGTCGGGCGGCGTCGGCATCGGCGGCGTGCTGGAACCGATGCAGGCCAATCCGACCATCATCGAAGACAACTGCTTCATCGGCGCCCGTTCGGAGATCGTCGAAGGCGTCATCGTCGAAGAAAACTCGGTGATCTCGATGGGCGTGTACATCGGCCAGTCGACCAAGATCTACGACCGCGCCACCGGCGAAGTAACCTACGGCCGCGTGCCTGCCGGTTCGGTGGTCGTGTCGGGCAACCTGCCTTCGGAAGACGGCAAGTACTCGCTGTACTGCGCGGTCATCGTCAAGCGCGTGGATGCCAAGACCCGCGCCAAGACCGGCATCAACGAACTGCTGCGCGGTATCTAAGCGGCGGGAACCGGGGACTGGCCGCAGTCCCCGTTTTTTTTGATTTTGAGGAGAGTGCCATGGCCATGGATCGCCTGTTCCAGCTGATGAAGGAAAAAAACGCGTCGGACATGTTCTTCGCGGTGAATTCGCCGGTACACATCAAAATCAACGGCAACTTGATCCCCATCAACCAGCAAAAGCTCGAACCGGAAAACATCCACTCGCTGCTGGCGGAAATCGCCTCGCCCGAGCAGATGGAAGAACTGGCCACGACCAATGAGCTGAACATGGGCGTATCGGTGCCGAACATGGGCCGCTTCCGCCTGTCGGCGTTCAAGCAGCGCGGCACCATCTCCGCCGTGTTCCGCTTCGTGCCGGCCACCATCCCCGCGCTGACCGACCTGCAGCTGCCGCCGGTGCTGGCGGACCTGATCATGGAAAAGCGCGGCCTGCTGCTGCTGGTCGGCTCGACAGGCTCCGGCAAGTCGACCACCATCGCCTCGATGCTGGACCACCGCAACGAACTGCGCTCCGGCCATATCCTGACGCTGGAAGACCCGATCGAGTATCTGTTCAAGAACAAGAAATCCATCGTCAACCAGCGCGAGATCGGCAGCGACGCCAAGGACTTCTACACCGCGCTGCGCAACTCGATGCGCCAGGCGCCGGACTGCATCCTGATCGGAGAGATCCGCGACAAGGAAACCATGGCGGCGGCGCTGGCCTACGCACAGTCGGGCCACCTGGTGCTGGCGACCCTGCACGCCAACAACAGCTACAACGCGCTAAACCGTATCATCAGTTTCTATCCGATCGAGAACCGCGCCGCGCTGCTGCAGGATCTGTCGTCGACGGTCAAGGCCATCGTGTCGCAGCGGCTGGTCCGCTCGATCAACGGCGGCACCCGCACGGCTGCGGTGGAAATCATGGTCAACACCCGCTACATCTCGGACCTGATCGAAAAAGGCGAAATCGGCCAGATCAAGGAAGCGATGGAGAAGAGCATGTCGCCCGGCTCGCAATCGTTCGAGCTGGCGTTATTGAAGCTGGTGCAGGACGGCTTGATCAGCCAGGACGAGGCCTTGGCCAACGCCGATTCCGCCACCAACCTGCTGTGGCTCCTCAATAATGGCCCGGACAGCAAGAACGCCCAGGCCGAGCCGGAAACCAAGGCCTCGCCGGACGAAGCCTCGTTCACCGAGTTCACGTTAAATACCTAGCCAGGAATCTCGCGCCGCTCCTCCTCCACTGTTTGTACCAATCCCCAACCCAGCTGCCGGCGGATATCGACAGTGGACGGCGGCGGGCAGTGTTGCGCCTGTCGCTCGCCCAGGTAGTTACGGATCTGTTCCTTGGTCGGTTTCTTCTGCAATTCCATCCTGCGGCTCCTGATCATGGTAAATGTCTTGTAAGGCTGCCATCAGTCCCTTGCAAGGATCAAGCCGCCCAATCCATAGTAGGCAATGGAGACGGCAGCCACCAATGCCATTTCGATCAGCAGAGATATCAAATCGACATAGCTGGAGGCCGTTATGGGGCTGCCGGCGGGATTTCGGGACGCAGACATGGTATTCTGTCGGCCTTCCGCCGTCTTCATCCGAATTCAAGCACATGACTACCACCCTCTATGGCATCCCGAACTGCGACACCGTCAAAAAGGCCCGCGTCTGGCTGGCCGGCGCGCAGCAGGATTTTGTGTTCCACGATTTTAAAAAACAGGGCCTGACGCGCGAGATCGTCGCCGGCTGGCTCCAGCACCTGTCGCGCGATGTGCTGGTCAATAAAAAAGGCACGACCTGGCGCGCGCTGTCCGACGAGCGCAAGGCTTCCATCGTCGATGACGAATCGGCCATCGCGCTGATGCTGGAAAATCCGTCCGTGATCAAGCGCCCGGTGCTGGACAAGGACGGCACCTTCGCCGTTTCCTTCTCCGACGCCCAGTACAAACAAATCTTCGACCTCTGAACAATGACTCCTTCCAAGACCCTGGCGCTGACCGAAAAGCTGATCGCCCTCTCCTCTGTCACCCCGGACGATAAAGGCTGCCAGCAGCACCTGATCGATTTGCTGTCGCCGCTGGGCTTCGCCTGCGAAACCATCGAATCGAACGGCGTGACCAACCTGTGGGCGCGCAAAGGCACGACCTCGCCGGTGCTGGTATTCGCCGGCCACACCGACGTGGTGCCTACCGGCCCGGTCGACCAATGGCGCTCGGAGCCTTTCAATCCGACCCACCGCGACGGCAAGCTGTATGGCCGCGGCGCCGCCGACATGAAGACCTCGATCGCCGCCTTCGTCGTCGCCTGCGAAGAGTTCATCGCCGCGCACGCCGACCACAAGGGCTCGATCGCCTTCCTGATCACCAGCGATGAAGAAGGCCCGGCCACCGACGGCACAGTCATCGTCTGCAATATGCTCAAGGAACGCGGCGAAACGCTGGACTACTGCATCGTCGGCGAGCCGACCTCGGACGAAACCCTGGGCGACATGATCAAGAACGGCCGCCGCGGCTCGCTGTCCGGCAAATTGACGATCAAGGGCGTGCAAGGCCACATCGCCTATCCACAGCTGGCCAAGAACCCGATCCACCTGGCCGCGCCCGCGCTGGCCGAGCTGGTGGCCGAACGCTGGGACGAAGGCAACGAGTACTACCTGCCGACTTCCTGGCAGATGTCGAACATTAACGGCGGCACCGGCGCGAACAACGTCATCCCCGGCGAGATGATCATCGACTTCAACTTCCGCTTCTCGACCGCCAGCACCCACGAGGGCTTGAAGAAGCGCGTGCACGCCATCCTGGACAAGCACAACCTGCACTACGACCTGAAATGGGCGCTGAGCGGCCTGCCGTTCCTGACGCCGCGCGGCACGTTGAGCGATGCGCTGTCGGCCGCGATCAAGTCCGAAACCGGCGTCGATACCGAACTTTCCACCACCGGCGGCACCTCGGATGGGCGCTTTATCGCTCAGATCTGCCCTCAAGTGATAGAATTCGGGCCTCCCAACGCAAGTATCCACAAGATCGACGAGCATATCGAGCTGCGTTTTGTCGATCCGCTGAAGAATATCTATCGCCGAACGCTGGAAAACCTGCTGGCCTAAGCCCGGCGGCGGTCCAGCGGCGCGGCGTGCGCACACCGATTACTGTTTTACCGAGATAGCCATGAACACGACTCCTTTCACCACGCCGCGCGACCTGTTGCGCTACGCCGTCACCCGCTTCAACACCGCCAAGCTGTTCTTCGGCCACGGCAGTGTCGAAGCCTTCGACGAAGCGGCCTACCTGATCCTGCACACGCTCAAGCTGCCGCTGGACCGCCTGGATCCGTTCCTGGACGCCACCCTGCTGCCCGAGGAAGTCGCGTCCATCCTGGCCGTGATCGACCGCCGCACCAACGAACGCGTGCCGGCCGCCTACATCACCAACGAGGCGTGGCTGGGGACTTACAACTTCTACGTCGACGAGCGCACCATCGTGCCGCGCTCCTTCATCGCGGAGCTGATCCCGGAATACTTCGCGCCGTGGGTCAACGAGCCTGAAAACGTCGGCAACATCCTGGAGCTGTGCACGGGTTCCGGCTGCCTGGCCATCATGCTGGCCGACGCCTTCCCCGACGCCCATGTCGACGCGGTCGACCTGTCGGCCGACGCGCTGGAAGTGGCGAAGAAGAACGTCGCCACCTACAAGCTGGAAGACCGTTTGACGCTGATCCAGTCCGACCTGTACGCCAACGTGCCGGACAAGAAGTACGACCTGATCATCACCAACCCGCCGTATGTGAACTCGGCGTCGATGAGCAAGCTGCCGATGGAATACCGCGCCGAGCCTGAAATGGCGCTCGACGGCGGCAAGGACGGCATGGACCTGGTGCGCAAGATCGTCGCCGGCGCCGCCGAACGCCTGACCGACGACGGCATCCTGATCGTCGAAATCGGCAACGAGCGCGAATATGCCGAAGCCGCCTTCGGTGAACTGGGCCTGACCTGGCTCACCACCAGCAATGGCGACGACATGGTCTTCCTGCTGACCGCCGACCAGCTGAAGCTGTAACCCCTCTGTAAAGAACAAGAACAAATGATTCGCTTTATTCAAGTAAGCCTGATGCGCGGTATTAAGCCGCTGCTGGAACAGGTCGATGTCACTCTCAACCCCGGCGACAAGATCGGCCTGATCGGCGCCAACGGCGCCGGCAAATCCAGCCTGTTCGCGATGATGCGCGGCGAGCTGCACCCGGACCAGGGCGAGATCGATTTCCCGGCCAAGTGGCGCGTCGCTTACGTAGCGCAGGAAACCCCGCCGCTCGACCGCGCGGCGCTCGACTACGCCATCGACGGCGACGTCACGCTGCGCAAGCTGGAAGCGGAACTGGCGCGCCTGGAAGCGGAGCCCGAATCGTCCGAGAACGGCATCGCCATCGGCGAGATCTACAGCGCGCTGGCCGACGCCGACGCCTACACCGTGCAGTCGCGCGGCGAACAGCTGCTGCTGGGCCTTGGCTTCTCGATCGACCAGATGCAGCAACCCGTCGCCAGCTTCTCCGGCGGCTGGCGCATGCGCCTGAACCTGGCGCAGGCGCTGATGTGCCCTTCCGACCTGCTGCTGCTCGATGAACCGACCAACCACCTGGACCTGGACGCGATCATCTGGCTGGAAGACTGGCTGAAACGCTATGCCGGCACGCTGCTGATCATTTCCCACGATCGCGACTTCCTCGATGAAGTGGTGAACGTGGTGGTGCACATCGACGAGCGCAAGCTGAAACGCTACTCGGGCAACTACTCGTCCTTCGAACGTCAGCGCGCGGCGCAGATGATCCTGGCCGCCGGCGCGCTGGAAAAGCAGCAGCGCAAGCGCGCCCACCTGGAATCGTTCGTCAACCGCTTCAAGGCGCAGGCCTCCAAGGCCCGCCAGGCGCAGAGCCGCATGAAGGCGCTGGCCAAGATGGAAGAGCTGGCGCCGCTGCGCGCCGCGGCCGAATTCTCGTTTGAATTCCGCGAGCCGCTCAGCGCTCCTAATCCGCTGCTGGTGATGGAGAACGTCGACGCCGGCTACAAGATCGAAGACGACGCGACCGGCGAAATCACTCACAAGACCATCGTCAACAAAATCAAGTTCTCGCTGCAGATCGGCCAGCGTATCGGCCTGCTGGGTGTGAACGGCGCCGGCAAATCGACGCTGATCAAGACCATCGCCGGCGAACTGTCGCCGCTGACCGGCGACGCCACCATGGGCAAGGGCCTGAACATCGGCTACTTCGCCCAGCACCAGGTGGAGATGCTGCGTCACGACGAATCGCCGCTGTGGCACCTGGCGAAGATCGCCCCGACCGTGCGCGAGCAGGAGCTGCGCAACTTCCTCGGCGGCTTCAACTTCCCCGGCACCATGGTCACCAGCTCGATCGCGCCGTTCTCCGGCGGCGAGAAGGCCCGCCTGGCGCTGGCGTTGATCGTTTGGCAGCGCCCCAACCTGCTGCTGCTCGATGAACCGACCAATCACCTGGACCTGGAAACCCGCGAGGCGCTGACCGAGGCGCTGGCGCAGTTCGAGGGCACGCTGGTCGTCGTGTCCCACGATCGCCACTTGCTGCGCGCCACCACCGACGAGTTCATCATCGTCGCCGACGGCAAGCTGCAGCCGTTCGACGGCGATCTGGATGACTACAAGGATTGGCTGTTCAAGACCAAGCTGGGGAAAGGCACCGACGTGCTGCCGGCTGCGGGCAAGGCCAACAAGACCGATTTCCCGGTGACTTCGCCGGTCGCGCCGCCGACCGTCGCGGCGCCGGTCGCGGTCAGCAAGGACCAGAAGCGCCAGCAGGCGGAAGACCGCCAGCGCCTGGCCACGCTGCGCAAGCCGCTGGAGCAGAAGATCAAGCGCCTGGACGATCAGATCGCCAAGCGCAGCGCGCAGAAAGCCGACGTGGATGCCCAACTGGGCGAGTCTTCCATCTACGAAGCGGCCAACAAGGCCAAGCTGAAGCAGCTGCTGGCCGACCAGTCCTTCTTCGCCAAGGACCTGGGCCAGCTGGAAGCGGAATGGCTGGAATTGCAGGAACAGCTGGAAGCACTGGCTTAAGCTGCCTGACGGGCGCCGAATTGCACCTTTCGGATCGACATCAGCTTATCGATGTCGACCACGATCAAACGGCGTCCGTCCACCTCCCCGATGCCGAGCAGGTAATCCACCGCGCCGGCACCGGGTATCGGCTGGATCTGCCCCAGCGACAGCGAGACGATGTCGGTCACGCCATCCACCACCATCCCCATCACGCAACTGGTCAGCTTGAGGATGATCACGTCCGTCAGCGGATCGTGCTGCGGCGGCCTCGGCCCGAAGGCGATACGCATGTCGACGATCGGCATGATGACACCGCGCGACACCGCCACCCCTTCAACGATCTCGCCTTCCGACGAGAAGCGCTCCAATGCCTTCAACGGCCGCAGCTCCTGCACCTTGCCGAAGTCCAGCGCATAATCGAGACCGCCGAGCCGGAACACCAGATACTGGCCTGGCGCGCACAGGCCGGTGCTGCTGACGGCGTTGGTGGCGAAATCCGCGCTGGCGCATTGGTTTTTCGATGACGGCATGATGATCCTTTCGTCCAGGACGTGCGGTAACAGGCATGTGCCATCCTACCTTCGCCCCCTTTGCCCAGCGTTGACCCTTATCAACAATCACCGGGAGCGCGGTTGCAGGTTTGCTACAATCAGCACATGAACCCTCAACTCCCCCTCAACGGCATACGCGTGCTTGATCTGACACGGCTGCTGCCCGGTCCCGTCGCCACCATGCACCTTGCGGACATGGGCGCGGAGGTGATCAAGATCGAAGATCCCGGCGCCGGCGACTACGCGCGCGTCATGGGGCCGGTGCGCAACGAGGTGTCGCAGTTCTTCGTCGCCGTCAATCGCGGCAAGCGGATGATGCGGCTGGACCTGAAGGACGCGGCCCATCGCGAGCAGCTGCTGGCGATGGTGGAAACCGCCGACGTGCTGGTCGAGAGCTTCCGCCCCGGCGTGATGGACAAGCTGGGCCTGGGCTGGCAGACGCTCAAACAGCGCAACCCGAAGCTGGTGATGTGCGCGATTTCCGGCTATGGCCAGGACGGCCCCTTTGCCCAGCTGGCGGGACACGACATCAACTACATCGGCTATGCCGGCATGCTGGACCAGAACGCCGGCGCGGACGGCGTGCCGGTGCTGCCGAACCTGCAGGTGGGCGATCTGCTGGGCGGCGCGCAGTCGGCGCTGCAGGGCATCCTGGCGGCGCTGGTGGCGGTGAAGATGGGCGGCGCCGGACGCTTCGTCGATGTCTCGATGACCGACACGGTGCTGGCGCACAACCTGATGCCGCTGGTGGCGGTGAACAATGGCGCGGCGGCGCAACCCGGACGCGACCTGCTGAGCGGTGGCGTCCCCTGCTACAACGTCTACCGCACCGCCGACGGCCGCTACATGGCCGTTGGCGCGCTGGAGCTGAAATTCTGGCAGGGTTGCTGCGACGTGCTGGGCCGGCCGGATTTGAAAACGCGCCACTGGCAACTGGGCCAGCAGGTCGGCGGCGAGGATGCGATGGCGCTCAAGGATGAATTGTCGGCGATCTTCGCCACCCGCACGCTGGCGCAGTGGACCGAGGCGTTCGCGCCGGCCGATTGCTGCGTGTCGCCGGTGCTGCGCACGGAAGAAGCTTTGCTGCATCCGCTGTTCGCCGCGCGCGGCATGGTGGCGCGCCATCGCCACCAGACCGAGGGCGAATCGTGGGCGCTGGCGCAGCCGGTGAGGTTCCAGCCGTGATCGACGTGAATGAAGTGGAGTTCACCGCGATCCGCGCACAGGGTCCCGGCGGTCAGAACGTCAACAAGGTGTCGAACGCGGTGCACGTGCGCTTCGATATCGCGGCGTCTTCGCTGCCCGAGCATATCAAGGAACGCCTGCTGGCCTTGCGCGACAGCCGTATCACCAAGGATGGCGTGGTGGTGCTGAAGGCGCAGCAGTCGCGCAGCCAGGAAGCCAACAAGGAAGATGCGCTGCGCCGCCTGCAGGAGCTGGTCGACAGCGTGGCCGTGCTGCCAACCGTGCGCCGCACCACCAGGCCGACCCGCAGCTCGCAGCGCAAGCGGCTCGACGGCAAGACCAAGGACGGCGAGCGCAAACAGCTGCGCGGCAAAGTCAGTTTGTAAAAGTCCGCAGGCACTGATGGGCGCCCAGCGCCAGCAGGCTGACGAAGAAACAGCGGCGGAACAAGGCGGGAGGCATGCGCTCGCGCAACCACTGCCCCAGCAGCATGCCGCCGCCCGCCGGCAGCAGCGCCAGGAGGGAACTGCCCGCCACCGACGCGTGCCACTCGCCGCGGCAAGCCAGCATGACGGCCAGTGCCAGCGTCGAGACGGTGAAGGCCAATCCCATCGCCTGCACCAGCTCATCCTTTTCCAGCGCCAGCGCCTGCAGATACGGCGCCGCCGGCATGACGAACACCCCGGTGACGCCGGCCATCACACCCGTCGCCGCGCCCGCCAGCGGCCCGGCCCACGCTTCCGCGCGCGGCGCCACATGCCAGCGCCAGCCGGTCAAACCCAGCACGCCGTAGCCCACCAGCGCCAGCCCCAGCACCGCCCCGCTCCATGCCTCCGCAGCCGGGACCGCTGTGGCGATCCATGCCGCGGCGGCGGTGCCCGCGCACACCGCCAGCAGCAGGTTCCGCATGCGCAGCCACAGCGGATACAGCGCCGGCCCCGCAGCCAGCTGCCAGACATTTGTAATCGACGAAGGCACAATCAGCAGGCCGGCGGCCTCCAGCGGCGACATCTTCAGCGTCAGCAAGGCCACGGCGACCGTCGGCAAGCCCATGCCGGTCACGCCTTTGACCATGCCGGCCAACACAAACACCAGTGCGACAAATATAAGCGAAGTATCCATGGGCACCATTCTGCCCTTGCGCGCGGCGCCTGAAAATCTGGAATATACTCAGTCAGACTTAGGTAAAACCATAAGCTGACATCATGCGCTTCGACCTGACCGACCTGAGGCTGTTCGTCCATATCGCCGAAAGCGGCAGCATCACCGCCGGCGCCCGGCTGGCGCATCTGGCGCTGCCCTCGGCCAGCGCCCGCATACGCGGCATGGAGGAAGCGCTGGCAGTGCCGCTGCTGCGGCGTGGACGGCGCGGCGCCGAACCGACCGAAGCCGGCCGCGCGCTGCTGCACCACGCCCGCGCCATCGCCCGCCAGGTGGACGGCATGCAGGCCGACCTGGCGGAATTCGCGTCGGGCCTGAAGGGCCGCATCCGGCTCCTGTGCAACACCTCGGCGATGACCGAATTCCTGCCGGACGCGCTGGCCGCCTTCCTCGCCGCGCATCCGCAACTCGGCATCGACCTGGAAGAACGCCTCAGCCGCGACATCGTGCAGGCCGTCACCGATGGCGAAGCCGACATCGGCATCGTCAGCGACGCGGTCGACGCCTCGGCGCTGCAAACCTTCGCTTTCCGCGACGATGCGCTGGCGCTGGTGATGGCGCGCAGCCATCCGCTGGCAAAGCAGAACAGGAACCGGCGCAGCATCAACTACGCCGACGCGCTGGCGCACGACTTCATCGGCCTGGCCGGCGACAGCGCCTTCCAGCGCTACGCGGCGGAACAGGCCTCCCGGCTGGGATTGCGCATGCATTGCAAAATCAGGCTGCGCAGCTTCGAGGCGGTATGCCGCATGGCGGCCAGCGGCGTTGGCCTGGCATTGATGCCGGAGACGGCCGCGCGCAGGAACGCCGCCGCCGACAAGCTGCTGGTGTTGAAAGTAAGCGATGATTGGGCGAAGCGCAAACTGCTGGTCTGCGTGCGCGACCTGGCCGCGCTGCCCCGCCATGCGCGCGAGCTGGTCTCGGCGCTGCGGCAGGCCACCCCTTAGTCAGTCTCCGGCGCCCACTCGATCGGACCGGTACTGCCGGAGAAGATCGTCGTCATGCCCGCCGCCGTGGTGCGCACCTTGGCCTTGACCTCCTTGGCGGGCCGGTCGTGCGCCGCCGGGCCTTCCGGCACGAAGGCCATGGTCCGCAGCAGCACGTCGCCGGTCAGCATATGCACCACGCAGCGCGAACCGCGCATCACGGACGTCTTCTGCCGCTGCACCTGGTTGACCTCTTCCTGCGCCTGCTCCTGCTGCACCTGCGCCGCCTTCATCGCCAGCGAAATCTTCGCCACCGCCTTCAGCGAAGGCCCCACGGCCGCCGCCATCTTCTGGAACAGAGGCTCCTGCTCCGGCGTCAGCGTGACCTCGCGCTTGCGCACGCGCGTGGCCAGCGTCAGGTAGTTGCGCACCTCGGTCTGGCCTGTGATCGCGTCGATCTCCGCCTTGCGCAGATTGGCCTCGCGCTCCGCCTGCTGCACCCTGGGCTGCAGCTCGGCGATCTTCTTGTCGAACTTGGATGTATCGGGCACCAGCGTATAGAGCAGCATCTCGTGCTGCTTGCGCGGCCCGGCGCTGGTGATCTCGATCTTGCGCGCGGCGATGGCGCAGCCCTCGGCCACCTTGATGATCACCTCCTCGGCCATGATTTCGCAGTTGCTCGCTTCGCCGATGACCACCCGTGTGCCGGAGATGATGCAGCTTTCCGCGCGCGCCAGCGTCACCTCGCCCCGCTTCGTCTGCAGCACGGCGCCGGAGGCCACGCCCTGCACCCGTATGCCGCCGTCGACGTTGGTGCAGGTGCCGCCCATCAGGTTGCGGCTCAGGACGATATCGCCGCCGCGTGAATTGATGATGCCGAACACGTCGCCGTGAATGGTGATGTTGCCGCCGTCGACGGAGCGCTGCTCCTGCACGTCGCCGAACTCCTCGTACTCGCCAGTCAGCAGCAGGTTGCCGGTGGTGCGCGCGCTCACGCCTTCGCGGCTGATGATCTTGGGGCCGATGGAAATGCGCTTGGTGCCCGGATCCACGCTGAGGAAGCCCTCCACCGCCGACACCAGGAACTCGCCGTCGCGCAGGTTCTCGATCACCGTTCCCTCGCCGGCCACCGAACTCAGTTCGATGTCCCTGGAGACCGGCGGTTCCAGCACGATGCCCGACAGCTCGAAGCCGCGCACGCCGGCCGTGCGCGGCACCTTGCGCAACAGCTTGACGTTGGGCCTGACCTGCGGGAAGCGGTTCTGGAAAGCCTGCAGATCGAGCTTGCCGTCCGATTTCTCGCGCGGCGCGTTGCTGCGATGGATGTCCTGCGACACCTCGACGATGGTGGCGTCGCGCCCCGGCGTGGCGTTCAGCCGCCGCGCCACGATGACGCGGGCCACGCGGCCGGTGACGATGACGTCCCGCACCACCGGCGCGTCGATGCCGAAGCGTATGCCCTTGACCCACATGTCGGAAACGAATTCGTCGAAGTTGAGCCGGGCCGGCTGCGACGGCATGTCCGGCACCTCGAAGAACACCGGTTCGAAATAGTATTCGGCCTCGCCGTTGATGATCTTGACGGACTTGTACAGCCCCCGGCGCTGCGGATAGAACGGCTCGATGCTGCTGGCGAAGCGTATCAGCGGCTTGTTGACCACGTTCTCCGGCAGGTCGGGTCCGCAGTTGTACAGCAGCTTGGTGAAGACCGCGTAGTCCAGGTTGGAGAAATAGGCGCTGCTGAGAAAAATCTGGCTCACCGCCGACAGGCAGGATACCGCCGAAGCGCCGGTCTCGAAATACACTCCGTCCGCACGCTTGACGATGGCCGACGGAAGCTCGCCATCAGCAATTTGTTCCAGCGCCGTAGCGTCGTCTGACACAGTAGTCCCCAGGATAATGTACGTCGGCGCATTGCACGCTCATTGCATGAACAAGCAGGCGCGCCTTCACTTTTTTAATGTTAATTCTAGATTAGCATGAACCATGAAACTTGTGCGCGCCTCATTGCGGACGCGCGCTCAAGTGCCAGTCCAGCGAGCCGTCGCTGTCGCAGAACAGCACCTCGCCGCCGTTGGGCGTGCCGCGCAGGCGCTGCTTGATGTCCTTGGGCGGCAGCAGCGCCAGCGAGGCGCTGTCGGCCAGATAAGGCATGGTGCGCACGGTGGTCTCGCCGCTGACCATGTGCAGGCCGCAGCGCGCATGGCCGGACGCCTCCTGCTTCTGTTCGATCACGCGGGCCAGGCGGTCGGCCAGCAGCTTTTGCTGGGTCTGGCCGGCCTGCAGGTCCTCGCGCAGCTTGGCGATGGCCTGCAGCTCGGCCGCAACCGCCGCCGCGATCTTGCGCAGATGCAGACCCTGCTCCGGCGTCAGCTGCAGTTCCTGGTTGCGCAGCTTGGCGGCCAGCGCCAGGTAGCGGCGCACGTCCGGCACGGCGGCGATGCGGTCGATCTCTTCCTGGAAGCCTTGGTTGGCCTGCGCGAAAGCGGCGACCCGCTGATCCAGTTCGGCGATCTCCTCGTCGAATTTGCTGACGTCGCGCACCAGCACGTAGACCACCATCTCGGTGCGGCGGCGCGGCCCGGCATTTTCGATTTCGACATTGCGGCCGGCCACCGCGCAGCCCTCGGCCACCTCGATGTGGATCTCGTCGGCGACGATCTCGCAGTTGGAAGCCTCGCCCACCGTCACGCTGGTGCCGGAGATGACGCAGTTCTCGGCGCGGCCGATGACGATCTTGCCGCTGCGGGTGTGGATCACCGAATTGGAGGCGACGCCGGTCACGGTCACGTCGCCGGCCACGTTGTTGACGCTGCCGCTGACCAGGTTCTGGTCCAGCACCACGGTGCCGCCGCGCGAATTGATATGGCCGTAGACGTTGCCGTGCACTGTGATGTCGCTGCCGGTGACTTCCTTCTGCTCCTGCACGTCGCCGTATTCCTCGTAGGCGCCGGCCAGCTGCAGGTTGCCGGTGGTGCGCCCGCTGACGCCTTCCTTGCTGACGATTTTGTCGGTGATGGAGATGCGGCTGGACTTCGGATCGACGCTCAGGAAGCCCTCGCGGGTCGACACCAGGTACTCGCCGTCCTCCAGCATCTTGGCCTCGGTGCCGTCGCCGGCGTAGAAGCGCAGCGTCAGGTCCTTGGGCGGCGCCGGCGCGGTGATCTTGCCGGCCAGGTCGAAGCCGGGCTGGCCCGGCACCGGCGGCAGCTTTTTCAGCAGCCGCACATTGGGCTTGATCTGCGGGAAGCGGTTCTGGAAGCTCTGCAGGTCGATGCGGCCGTCGGCCTTGGCCTTGGGCGCGTCGCTGCGGTGCAGGTCGGACGACACCTCGACCACGGTCGCGTCCTGGCCGGCCGCCGGTTCCAGGTCGGTGGCGAAGGTGATGCGGTCGGCCTTGGTGGAGGCGATCGCCGCCGCCACCGCCGCCACCTCGATGCCGAACAGGATGCCCTTGTTCCACATCTCGGCGACAAACTCGTCGACGTCGAGCCGGGTCTGGCGCTCCGGTATCACGGTGCCGTCGGGCAGCACCATCTCGTCCAGGAACAGCGGCTCGAAATAGTATTCGGCGTAGCCGCGTCCCATCTTGGGATTCTTGTACAGCGGGATGCGCTGCTCGTCGATCGCGCGCATCTCGGCCGCCAGCCGCACCACCTTGGCGTTGCCGAAGTCGGGGCCGACGCCGTACAGCGCCTTGATCAGCACCGGATAGTTCAGGCCGACAAAATAATAGTGTGAGTGGAAGACTTCGTTGATGGCCGCCGTCAGCGTCAGCGGCGACAGCGTCAGGTCGATGTAGATGCCGTCCGGCCGGCTCAGCAAACCGACGGGCAAGCCGCGTCCCGGAGCCGGGGACTCCTGTCCAGGTACTGGGACGGCAGGTACCGCATCGTGAGCCACTCTTATCCTCCGGACAACAGGAATGCCAAAAGGCAATTACGTGTAATTAATTAATATTACACGCAGAGTGGCCGAATGGAAGCGAAATTCGTGTCGTGAACGGGGTGAGTGTGAACTTATTGCTACAGATCAATATTGAATCAATAACATTAATGACGCGGCGGGTTGGCGTAGATGTCCTGGCCCACTTCATTGATCTGGCGGCGCAGGTCGCGGCGCTCGTCGGGAGTCAGGCGGCCGACGCGGCGGCTCATCTCCGCATTGCGGCCGGCTTCCTGCATCGCGCGGCGCTGCTCTTCGGCGCGCGCCTCGTAGCTGCGCGGATCGAGCTGGCGCGGGTCGGCCTGGCGCTCGGCCTGCTGGCGAGGTTGTGCCTGCTGCTGCACATGCTCCCGGACCGGGGCATTGCGCTGCTCTTCACGGCGCGGCCCCTCACCGGAATCGGCCTGGGCCAGCGATGCGCCCAGCAGTCCGCAGCACAACAGCGCGGCGCCCATGGAGGATCGAACGCAAAAAGATGCGCTTGCTGCCGCGTGTATTTTTTTGTGATCGATGCCCATGGCGTTCCTAAAAAGCTGAATCTATGCCCAGAGTGTATGATGCTTTACCTGAGGGGGTAAGACGAATTGGGTAAAGTTTGTAACACTTTGTAATGGGTGGTCACAGACGTTTTCGCAAGACGATTATGACGTTACCATAGCAACATGAATATGACAAATCTGGCAGGCAAATGACTAGCACAACGACAGAATCCGGCAACACCCCGGTTAATCAAAATGGCCACCAGGCCAAGATTATGGTAGTGGACGACGACGTCCGCCTGCGCGACCTGCTGCGCCGCTACCTGACCGAACAGGGCTTCAATGTCTTCACCGCCGAGAGCGCCACAGCGATGAACAAGCTGTGGCTGCGCGAGCGCTACGACCTGCTGGTACTGGACCTGATGCTGCCCGGCGAGGACGGCCTGTCGATCTGCCGCCGCCTGCGCGGCGCCGGCGACCAGACGCCGATCATCATGCTCACCGCCAAGGGCGAGGACGTGGACCGCATCGTCGGCCTGGAAATGGGCGCCGACGACTACCTGCCCAAGCCGTTCAACCCGCGCGAGCTGGTGGCCCGCATCGGCGCCGTGCTGCGCCGCCGCGGTCCGGACGAGATTCCCGGCGCGCCGTCGGAAACCCCGCAATCGTTCGAGTTCGGCCAGTTCGTGCTGGACCTGGGCACGCGCACGCTGAAGAAGAACGGCGAAACCGTGCCGCTGACCACGGGCGAGTTTTCGGTACTGAAAGTATTCGCCCGCCACGCGCGCCAGCCGCTGTCGCGCGAGAAGCTGATGGAACTGGCGCGCGGCCGCGAATACGAAGTGTTCGACCGCAGCCTGGACGTGCAGATCTCGCGCCTGCGCAAGCTGATCGAGCCCGATCCGTCAAGCCCGCTGTACATCCAGACCGTCTGGGGCCTGGGCTATGTGTTCATTCCGGAGGGGCAGCCGCGCTAAGGCGCGGAAGCGCACATGAAGTTTCCATCGAAGTTCCCCTTCACGTTTCGCGTGGCCAGCCTGAAAAGCGGCCTGTTCTGGCGTACCTTCTTCCTGCTGGGGGCGCTGACCACCACCAGCATGACGGCCTGGGTCGGCATGATCAGCGTGGTGCAGCACGAGCCGCAGGTGCAGCAGATCTCCTCGCAGGTGATCTCGGTGGTCACCATCACCCACGCCGCCCTGACCCACTCCGCGCCCGAACTGCGGCGCGAGTTGCTGTTCGACCTGGTGTCGAACGAAGGCATCCGCGTGTTCCCGCTGGAGGAAGACGACAAGGTCGAGCCGCCGCCCGATAACGCGCTGATGCCCGACATCCAGAAGCTGGTCAAGGCCAAGCTGGGCGAGGACACGCGCTTCTCGGCCCAGGTCAACGGCGTGTCCGGTTTCTGGGTCAGCTTCAAGATCGACGACGACGCCTACTGGCTGATGCTGGAGCGCGAACGCATCCGCGGCCTGACCGGCATCCAGTGGCTGGGCTGGGCCAGCGTGGTGTCGGTGGTGTCGCTGCTGGGCGCGGCCTTCATCTCCAGCCTGATCAACCTGCCGCTGCGCCGGCTGACGCAGGCCACGCGCGCCTTCGCCCAGGGCAAGCGCCCCGATCCGCTGCCGGAAAAAGGCCCGCTGGAAATCATGGAGGCCAACCGCAGCTTCAACCAGATGGTCGACCAGCTGCAGCAGGTGGAGTCGGACCGCGCCGTGATCCTGGCCGGCATTTCGCACGACCTGCGCACGCCGCTGGCGCGCATGCAGCTGGAAGTGGAGATGGCCAACCTGTCCAACGACGCGCGCGAGGGCATCCAGTCCGACATCGGCCAGATGGACGCCATCATCGGCCAGTTCCTCGACTATGCCAAGCCGACCGAGGCGTCGAGCTTCACCAACGTCGACATCAGCGAACTGCTGAGCGACACCGCGCGCGAAGCGGAGCGCCTGCCCGACGTGCACATCCGCACCGACATCGCCGCCAACGCCCACGTGATGGGCAACCCCACCGACCTCAAGCGCGTCATCAACAACCTGATCGAAAACGCCCGCCGCTACGGCAGGACGCCCGACGCCGAGTTCACCGAAATCGACATCAAGTGCAGCGTCAAAGGCATGCACACGTCGAAGCGCGTGACCATCGAAGTGCAGGACCACGGCGCCGGCGTGCCGGACGACCAGATCGAGCAGTTGCTCAAGCCCTTCACGCGGCTGGACACGGCGCGCGGCCAGGCCAACGGCGCCGGCCTCGGGCTGGCCATCGTCGACCGCGTGCTGCTGCGCCACGGCGCCGAGCTTCATGTGCGCAACCGCGAAGGCGGCGGCCTGCAGATCCAGATCGTGATGAAGGCGGCATGATGCGCGCAGCTTTATCGATGGCCGCAGCGCTGCTGGTCGTCGCGCAGGCAAGCTCAGCAGCAACAACAAGCGCAGCCGCGCAGCCGCGCATCGAACAGCGCCAGCCCACCGCCGAGGAGCGCGATTCCTTCGACGACTATTTCCGCGAAAAAACCGCCGCCGAAGCCCACGGCGCGCAGCCGGTGCTGCCGCTGTTCGCGCCCGCCTTCGACATCGAACGCCAGCGCGGCAAGCCGTGGCAGGTGATCGCCCGCGTCGATTCGGCGCCGCGCCACTCGGCCGTCGACCTGTGCCGGCAGATACGCTCCAGTTTCATCTATGACGCCGGCGCGCCCAAGGGACGGCGCTGGACCGAGTCGGCCCAGCCGCCGGAATGGTATGTGTGGCTGGCGAAACCGGCCACCGCCTGCACCGCCGCCCGCTACACCGTGCTGATGGATAAGACCTTGCCGCCGGCGGACGTGGTGGCGCTGCTGCGCCAGCACCGCGAGTTGCTGCTGCGCGCACGCCTGCTGTTTGCCGGCAACTCGCAATGCGCCCGCCAGCGCGCGCTGACCTTCCGCCTCAGCGCGCTGGAACCGGCGGCGCCGACGCCCGGTGCGCCGGTGATGTTCGGCCTGGTGTTCAGCAGCGACCGCGACACCGTGGCCCGCGTCGCCGTGCGCAAGAGCCGCGGCGAATACACGGCCTGGAACGTCAGCTGCGGTTGACGCTGCGGTTGATCGGATGGTCGGCCGGCTCGAGCAGCTTGGTCAACAATAACTCCGCCGAACCGTAGCCGTACAGCGAATCCGTTTCCAGCCCTTGTGTATCATAGGGTACGGACTCCTCGCGTTCCGACCGGCTCGGGTCGGCATCCGAATATGTCACGCGCCAGGCGCGCTTGAGGGCGTCGGCGCGGCGCAGGAACTGCGGCACCGGCCAGCGCGCGGGATCCCAGTCGGGCGCGTCGCCCAGCACGCGCCAGTGGCCGCTGGCCAGCGCCATGTCGCCCACCCGCAATATCTTCACCGCGTCCTGCGGCTGCAGGGTGCCCAGCTCCTCCAGCGTCGGCAGGCGCGTCAGCTTGGGGCCGAACAGATACGCCAGCATAATCTTACTTCCCGGCGACAAACGCGCCACCAGTCCCCAGCCATACCCGCCATCCAGCAGCGGCACCGCAAACCAGCTTCCCTCTTGATACGACTGCCTCATTCCTACCCTTTCACTTGCACGATGCAGTAACGATTCACCAAAATGCACTGACATGATGGCGCCTCCGCTATTGGCTGTGACTGCTTCGTTGGCGCCCTGGGGCGCAAATCGCAAGTGTAGCGGCGCGGCGCGGAATACGTCGCACGCCATCGCTACGGCCGGGGTTGCGCCAGGTTTGTGCTAAACTACCGCTTCGCTAGGGGTCCTGGGACATTGTTTCCGGGTGAGAGATACCCTTCGTACCTGATCTGGATAATGCCAGCGAAGGAAAGCGCAAAGTGGTTCTCCCCTCCTTTGATGGCTCTCTTCCGCGGCCCCAGCCGAACAAGAAGAGAGCAGACAATGTACAACCCAAAATTCGCAGTATCCACCATCGCCCTCGCGGTGTTGCAGGCTTTTCCTGGCGCCGCCATCGCCGAAACCGCCGCCGACCAGCCCATGACGGAAGTGGTGATCACCGCCGCCAAGGCGCAGGCCACGCGCGCCTCCGTCGCCGGCTTCTCCAACGCGCCGCTGCTGGAAACGCCGGCCTCGGTCAGCGTGCTGACCGCCGAGCAGATGCTGGACCTGCAGATCCGCTCCACCACCGACGCCGCCCGATACGACGCCAGCATCAGCGACGCCTACAACGCGGTCGGCTACTCGGAACAGTTCTCGATCCGCGGCTTCAAGCTCGACAACGCCTCCAGCTACCGCAAGGACGGCATGGCCATCCCCGGCGACACCCAGATCCCGCTGGAAAACAAGGAGCGTCTGGAAGTGCTCAAAGGCCTGTCCGGCCTGCAGGCAGGCGTGGCCGCGCCCGGCGGCATCGTCAACTACGTCACCAAGCGCCCGACCGATACGCCGCTGCGCACGGTGGTGCTGGAAGAGCGCGAGCGCGGCACCGTCTACGGCGCCGTCGACCTGGGCGGCCGTTTCGAGGACACCCGCTTCGGCTACCGCATCAACGCCGCCGCCGAGCGCCTGCGCTCCTACATCAAGGGCGCCGACGGCAACCGCAAGTTCGTCTCGGCCGCCTTCGACTGGCGCATCTCGCCGCAGGCGCTGCTGCAGGTCGATGCCGACTACCAGAAAAAATCGCAGACCACCGCTCCCGGCTTCCAGCTGCTGAACAACCTGACCCTGCCCAATATCGAGGCGGACAACATGCTGAACAACCAGCCGTGGAGCCGTCCGGTGGAGACCACCAGCAGCAACGTCGGCGCGCGCTTCGAATACAAGTTCACGCCCGACTGGAGCACCACGCTCAGCGCCAACCAGCACACCTTCAAGCGCGACGACTACACCGCCTTCCCTTACGGCTGCGGCGCCCAGGACCTGTATCCCGGCTTCTGCGGCAACGGCGACTACGACGTCTACAACTACATCAGCCTGGGCGAGAAGAAATCGCCGCTGACGGTGCAGGCGCTGGTGCAGGGCCGTTTCGCCACCGGCTCGCTGAAGCATGAGTTCACCGGCGGCGCATCGCTGTTCAAGAACAGTGAAAAATGGGGCGACTACCTGTACGACCTGTCGGGCACCAGCAATATCTACCATCCTGTGGTGGTCGCGCCGGCGCCCGGCACCAGCGGTCCGGTTTCCGAACGCCGCCGCGACAACGAACGGGCCGTGTTCGCACAAGACATCCTGAGCCTGACCGGGCAGCTCAAGCTGCACGCGGGCGCGCGCTACGTGCAGGTCAAGCGCGACGAATACGTCGGCACCAACGACAACGGCGTGGTGCTGCCGTACGCGCACACCGACGTCGGCTTCTGGCTGCCGAACGTGGCGCTGGTGTACAGCGTGCGTCCCAACGTCTCCGTCTACGCGTCGTATGCGCAAGGCCTGGAGCATGGCGGCGTGGCGCCTATCGGCACCGGCAACGAACGCCGCGCGCTCGATCCGGGCAAATCCAAGCAGGTGGAGCTGGGCATCAAGGCCGACATCCGCCAGGACCTGAGCGCCACCGTGGCGCTGTTCCAGATCCGCAAAGGCCTGGAATACACCGACGCGCAGAACTTCTATGTGCGTAACGGCCAGGCGCAGAACCGCGGCCTGGAGACGGCGTTGAACGGACGAGTGACGCGCGACCTGACGGTGGGCGTATCGGCCACCGCGCTCAACACGCAGCAGCGCGACACCGGCAACGCAGACATGGACGGCAAGCGGGTGACCGACGTCGCCGCCTTCAAGTCGTCCGTGTACGCGGATTACGCCGTACCGCAACTGGCGGGCCTGAAGCTGGGCGCCAACTGGCAGTACTCGGGCAAGAAGGCGTTCGACGCGGCCAACACGGTGTTCGTGCCGGCCTACCATGTGCTGAACCTGAGCGGTTCGTATGCGACGCGCGTGGCCGGCATGGCCACCACCTTCCGCGCCGGCATCGACAATGCGCTGGACAAGTTCTACTGGCGCGACGTCACGCCGGACCTGGGCGGCTACCTGATGCCGGGTGCATCGCGCACCTTCCGCGTCTCGGCGCAGCTGGACTTCTAGAAAATGAGCTGCGCGCGCATCGAGAAGCTCTTCGCCGCGCGCGCCGAATTCCTGCCGATCAGGTAGGCGAATTCATACTTCAGTTCCTGCTTGCCGATATCCACATGGCCCAGCACCGCCGGTCCCGCGCGGTGCGACTGCTGCCGGTAAGGCAGCCAGTCATTCCATTTCCCCACTTCGCCGAAGGCCTGCACGCCGGGCTGGAACCACGGCTTCCAGTGATGCTTGACCTGCAGCTGGTAAGTCAGCTCCAGCGGATGCTCGCCGCCGCCCTCGACCCGGACGTCGCGCTGGAAGAACAGGTTGGCGTTGAATTGCGTGCGGCCGATTTCCGTCTGCAGCACCGGCCCCGCTTCCAGCGCATAACCGTCGGCGCTGTCGCGTGCCTTGGTGACCTTGGTGTGCAGCGCCAGGTCGAAATCGTACTGGCCTTGCGTCAGCATGAAGTCGTTCTGCCAGGCGGTTTCCGCCCATTTTTTACCGCCGCCGTTGAACTGGAACCACTGCGCGTACAGCTCCGTGTACCAGCGCGACGTCACGCCGTAGCCGAAACCGATTTCCGGCGCTGCGGTGGTAAATCCCTTGTAGTGGGCGTTCCAGTATTTGTAGTCGATGGACGCCTGGCCTTCCACATCGTAGGTGGAAACCAGGTAGTAGCCGGTATCGGCCAGCGCCAGCGGGGACGCCAGCATCAATAACGCCGCCAGCCGCCTTTTCATAAATGTTTTTCCACCCAGGATAAGCGTTGATCGAGTTCACCCGACACCAGCAGATAGGGTATCCCACGCGCGGCCAGTTCGTCCAGCAGCATGCGATAGATGATGGCTGTGACTTCCTCGCTGTCGCGCTGCAGGCCGTCGGCCACCCAGGGAATATCCGGCGAGGCCACCAGCGTCATGGTGTAATCCTGCGGATGGCGGTCCGCCAGCGGCGCCAGCTGGTCGTCGATGCCGCCGAAATAGTGGCGGCTGTAGACCGCCGTCATCAGCGGCGCGGTGTCGCAGAAAAGATATCTGTTGGTCCCGCCACTGGCTGCGGCCGCGTCCTCGCGGTCGCGCTGGGTGGCGGCGATGTGGAACTGGTCGGCGGCCACCGGCACCCTGCCCTCGGTGTCGACAAACTCGCGCAGGTATTCGGGCACCCACAGCGTCTGGTGACGCATGGCCAGCGTCTCGGCCAGCGTCGATTTGCCCGACGACTCGGGGCCGAGTATCGCCACCCGCAGCGGCGGCGCGTTCATTCCAGCGCCATGCGCCGGCCGGCGCCGCCGTCCGCACCCTGGCCGTCTTCGTTCCAGGCGCGCAGGCCGATCACCGCCATGCCGACGAAGACCGCGTACAGCACCGCTGTCAGCATCAGGTGCTTGTGCAGGTATAGCGCCACGTACAGCACGTCGACGATGATCCATACATGCCAGTTCTCGATCTTTTTACGCGACAGCAGCAGCTGTCCGACCAGGCTGCCGGCGGTCAGGAAACCGTCGGCGTTCGGCACGTCGGTATCGGTGTACGACTTGAGGAACCACGCCAGCAGCGCGAAGCCCACCAGCCAGCCGGCGGCGGCGCTCCAGCGGCCGCGCGCATTGAGCGCGGTGACGGGCAGCCGGTCATGGCTGTCGTCGCCGTGCAGCCACTGGTACCAGCCATAGAAGGACACGGTGATGAACACCAGTTGCAGGCCCATGTCGCCATACAGGCGCGAGCCGAAAAACACCAGGCCGTAGGTGGCCGACGAGATGATGGCGAACAGCCAGCCCCAGTGGCTCTGGCGGATGTTCAGCCACACCGTGGCCACCGACAGGATGAAGGAGACCAGTTCCAGCGGAGTCGTGACGAAGCCCGCCAGGTGCCAGGGCGTATTCGCGTAACCTAATAGAACCGATAGCTCGTTCATTATTTTTTTTGCGCCGGGTATTTGATGGTCATCTCCTTGAGCACGTTATCAGCGTGATCCACTTCGCTCATGATCCACAACATATAACGGATATCCATGTGTATGGCGCGGGTGATATCGCGGTCGAAGTACCAGTCCTTGGTGATGGACTCGTAGGTCGAATCGAAATTCAGGCCGATCAACTCGCCGTTCCTGTTCATCACCGCCGAGCCGGAGTTGCCGCCGGTGGTATCGGCGCTGGTCAGGAAATCGACCGGCACGGTACCCAGCACCGGATCCTTGAACTGCCCGTAGCGCTTGGCCTTGATCGCATCGAGCAGCTTTTGCGGCGCGTTGAACGGATCCTTGCCGGTATGCTTCTCGACGATGCCTTCGACCGTGGTGAACGGGCCCTTGGTGATGCCGTCCTTCGGCGAGTACGGCGACACGGTGCCGTAGGTCACGCGCAGCGTCGAATTCGCATCAGGATACACCGGTTTACCCTGCGACTTCTTCCACGCGATCACGGCCTGCATGTATTGCGGGATCACGCGCTCCAGATTGCCGTCCAGTTCCTTGCGGCGCTCCTTCAGCGACTCGGTCACATCGTCCAGCTTGACGGCCAACTGCAGGAAGGCGTCGTCCGAAGTGGCGATGGTGGCGGCATCCTTGCCCACCCACGCCAGGCGCCTGGCGGTATCGCCCAATTCCGTCTTGCCGTACATCGCCGGCACCGCGTCAACCGCCGGCAGCAATGCGTCCATGCCGGCTACGTGCATGGACTTCGGCAGCCTGGCGTAGCGCTGCAGCGCGGCCGCGAAGCGCGCCTGGTCGACGCTGCCCACGTAAGACTGCTCCAGACGGTTCAGGCGGGCCTTGATAAAGGTCAGGTCGCGCTGCTGGTAGCCGCTTTCCCGTTCCGCGTCCGGCTTGGCGTTTTCGCGCGCCAGGCGGTACAGCGTGGCGGCGCTTTTCAGCAGGTCGCCGGTGGTGGCCACGCTGTAGCCGAATTCCTCGTCGGCCAGCGCGATGTCGGCGGCGATCGCCGCGTCCAGTTCCGCCAGCAGGGTTTTCGACACGCCCGGCTGCTTCGCATACCACGCGCGGAACTCGGCGTCCTGCACGTCCTTGATGGCGGCGATGTCCTTGCGCGCAAAGCCGTCCAGCAGGCCCTGGGTTTTCTTCATCACGTTGTTCATGCTCTTGTCGACGCTGGCATAGCGCACGGCGGCGGCGGCATTGCCCTTGACCGCGGCGGCGATCACGTCCAGGTCGGCCTGGATCTCGGCCACCTTGGCCGGATAGGCGCTGTCGCGCGCGGCGCGGATTTCCGACGGCAGCTTGTAGCGGCTGGTGCGCCCCGGATAGCCGGCCAGCAGCACCGGATCGCCGTTCTTCAAGCCGGCGGCCGACACCACCAGGAAGTCCTTCGAGTGGTAAGGCACGTTGTCCGGCGACGGGTCGGCCGGACGGCCGTCCTTGCCCACGTAGGCGCGCAGGAAGGAATAGTCGCCGCCCTGGCGTGGCCACTCGTAGTTGTCGATGTCGCCGCCGAAGTTGCCGATCATGTCGGCCGGCGCGTACACCAGGCGCACGTCGCGTATCATCATCTGGCGGATGCGGTAGTACTCCAGGCCGCGATGGAAGGCCGGCACCGAGCAGCGGTAGCTCTTGTCGGCCTCGCATTCGGCGATCAGCGCCTTGACGGCTTTTTCCACCGCGTCGTGGCGCTGCTTGCCGCTCATCGAGGCGGTCACGCCCTTGAGCACGCGGTCGGTGACGTTTTCCACCTTGTCGGTCACGTAGACCAGCGTGTTCGGGCCGCCCGGCAGCTCTTCGGCGCGGGTCCTGGCCAGGTAACCGTCGACGATGTAGTTATGTTCGGGGGTCGAGTTGCGCTGGATCGCACCGTAGGCGCAGTGGTGGTTGGACACCACCAGCCCGTCGGGGGAGACGAAGGAGGCCGAGCAGCCGGGCAGCGCGACGATGGCGCTCATCGGGTGCTTGGACAGGTCCGCCAGTTTTTCGGCCGGGATCGTGATGCCGACGCGTTTCAGTTCGGATTTCAGTTGCGGCAGCTGGTACGGCTGCCACTGGCCTTCGTCGGCCTGTGCCGCTGCGGCGCTGATCAGCGCCATCGGCAGTACTAGATATTTTAACAAGAGCGCCCCCAGGATAAATGCTGGCGGCAGTATATGCCTTATGCGAGGTCCAAGTCTATTGTCAGCGTACAACCTCCGCCCGGCACGTAGAGGCCCAGGTCCAGGCTCCCGCCCAGCGCGGCCACCCGCTGCGCCATGCCGATCAGGCCGAAGGACTCGCTCTTGCCGCGATGCTGGGGCGCGAGGCCGATACCGTTGTCGGCGATGGTGAGGCGCAGGCGGCCGCCCTGCTCCGCCAGCGCGATGTCGACCCGGCTGGCGCCGGCGTGACGGCGCACATTGCTCAGCGCCTCCTGCAGCGCGCGGAACAGCACGATCTCCATCTCAGGCTTGATGGCGGCGAACACCGGCTCGGAGGGAAGCATCAGCGTGCACGCCAGGCCGCTGCGCTTGCGGAACTCGCCGGCCTGCCATTCCAGGGCCGCCTGCAGGCCCAGGTCCAGCACCGCCGGCCGCAGCTCGTTCATGATGCCGCGCACGTTGCGGATGGTGGTGTCGACGTTCTCCAGCACCGCTTCGACGCGGTTGTGCAGCCGCACATGGCGCTCGCCGGTGCGCGCGCTGAGCATCGAGACGTCGATGCGCAGCGCCATCAGGTTCTGTCCCAGCTCGTCGTGGATGTCGCGGGCGATGCGCGTGCGCTCGTCTTCCTTGACCGTTTCCAGATGCTCGGCCAGCTTGCGCAGCTGCTCGCGCGATTCCTGCAGGTCGGCCTCGGCGCGCTTGCGCTCCGCCACCTCCTGCGTCAGGCGCAGGTTGGCCTCGGTCAGCGCGGCGGTCCGCTCGACCACGCGCGCATCGAGTTCGCGCGACAATTGCAGCAGCGCCGCCTCCGCCTGCTGGCGCGCGGTGATATCCGAGAACACGCCGATGAACGCATTGATGCCGCCATGCTCGTCGCGTATCACCGTCAGCGACATGTGCGCCACGTACGGCGTGCCGTCGCGCCGCTGGTTGTGCACCTCGCCCTGCCATTTGCCGTAGGCGCGAAGGCAGCGCATCGCCTCCGCATGGTAGCCGGCCGCATGGGCGCCCGGGCGCCCGAGGAAGCGTGGATTGCGGCCCAGCACCTCCTCCACCGGGTAGCCGGTCAGGGCGGTGAAGGCGGGATTGACGGAGACAATGTTGTTGTCGGCGTCGCACACCAGCACGCCCTCGCCTATGCTGTCGAGCACCTGGAAGGCGCGCCGCCGCGCCGCCTCGCGCCGGTCGGCCGTGCCCATGTCGGTCAGGATCACCCGGCACCTGCGGGCCTCGGCATCGAGGTTGGCTTCGATGTGGACCTGGCGCGGCTCGGCCGGCGCGCCTGTGGCAGCGCCGGCATGGCGGTCGAACAGCGGCACCTCCAGCACCGCGCGCGCGCCAAGCTCGAACAACTGCCGCAGGAACAGCCGCAAGGCCGCCTGCGCTTCCGGCGCGACGAATTGTTCGAAGCGCTTGCCCGGCAATTCCTCGCGCGGGCAAGCCAACAGCTCGCCGGCCGCATGGTTGGCACGCAGCACGCGGCCCTCGACATCGAGCGACAGGTAGCCGGCCGGCGCCTGGTCGTACAGCATGGCGTAGCGGTCGCGTCCCGCTTCGGCCTGGTCGCGCTCGGCCTGCAGTTCGAGCAGCGCAGTGTTCTGCATGTCCAGCTCGATCTGGCTGACCTGCAGTTCATGCCAGCGCCTCAGCTCATCGCTGTCGGCGTCCGCCGACGTCAGCTGGGCGGTCGGCAGCGCCGATACCGTCAGCTCGGCGATGCGCCGCAGCTGGACCGGATCGAGTTCGGGACGCGGTCGCCTTGGCATGCTAGTCCTCGCCCTTTTGCATCGACCGCAGCTGCGCCTCCAGCTGTTTCGATTCGGTGATGTTGATGAAGGTGACCACCACGCCGTCGATGACATTCTCCACCGTCCGGTAGGGCATGATGCGCACGGTGTACCAGCCGCCGTTGCGGGTCGGGATCTGGCGCTCGCGGAACACCAGCGTGCGCAGCACCTCCCGCGCGTCCGCCTCCAGGTCCGGGTACTGCAGGTCGTTGACGATGTCGCTCAACGGGCGGTTTACATCGCCGGGGATCAGCTTGTAGATCTGGGTGCTCTGGTCGGTGAAGCGGCGGATGCGCAGCGCGCTGTCGAGGAAGATGGTGGCGACGTCGGTGCTGTTGAGCAGATTCTTCATGTCGCCGTTGACCAGCGACAGGTCGTCGACCTTCGATTGCAGCTCGGCGTTGACGGTGTACAGCTCCTCGTTCAGCGACTGCATCTCCTCCTTGGAGGTGGTCAGTTCCTCGTTGGTCGACTGCAGCTCCTCGTTGGTCGACTGCAGTTCCTCGTTGGCGGACTTGAGTTCTTCGCGCGAGGCCTGCATCTCGTCGCGCACCGCCTGGATCTCCAGCCGCGCCTGCGCCAGCTGCTGCTCCAGCTCCAGCACCTGCGGATTGCTGGAGCGCGGACGGCGCTTCGCCGGCGGCAGCGGCACGGTGGCAAGGGTCAGCAGCACGGTGCCGGCCAGGGAGCCGCCTTCCGTCATGGACTCGGCGGTCAGGTCCACCGCCTGCGAGGGCTTGCCCTTCTCGTCGCGCTGGATCAGACCGCGCGCCGCGATCATGTCGCTGGACTGCGAGGCCCGCTTCAGCAGGTCGGTCAGCTCGTGCCGCAGGCTGTCGCGCGCCATCGCGTGGATGTTCCAGTTGGCCTTGCCGGCGGCCGGCTCCAGATAGGCGCCGGTGCGGCCGTGGATGTACAGGATGTCGCCATTCACGTTGAGCAGCACGGCGGCCGGCGCATGCTTCTTGAGCAGCATCTGCTCGACCTGGGTTTGAAGATTACCGTTCATGGAAGGATCACTGGGTTCGCTGGCTGGAGGAATCGACACGCTGCTGACGCGCGTAGGAAAATAATTGGCGACACGATGAATCGAGGCGTCGAGCCGCCGGTAGATGCGGCCCGTGCCGCTGGTCGGCGCGAACAGCTCGTTGAAATGGCCGGGCGTATCGGCGCTGCCCAGCATCAGCAGCCCGCCGGTCTTCAAGGCGTAATGGAACAGCGGTATCAACTGCTCCTGCAGCTTGGCCGTGAAATAGATCAGCAGGTTGCGGCAGCACAGTATATCGAGCTTGGTGAACGGCGGGTCGGAAATGATGTTCTGGCGCGCGAAGATGATGGTGTTGCGCACGTCCTTGCGGACGCGGTAGCCGCCCTTCTCGGCCGGCATGAAGTAGCGCTGCAGCAGCGCCGGACCGACGTGCTCCTCGATGCCGGCGCCGAACACCCCCTGGCGCGCGCGCTCGATGGCGTCGTCGTCAATATCCGTGGCAAAGATCTGCAGCGTGTACTGCGCCGCCGGGCGCAGCTGCTCCAGCACCTCGCTGAACGCGATCGCCAGCGAATACGCCTCCTCGCCGGTCGAGCAGGCAGGCACCCAGGCCTTGAAGGCGGCGCCGTTTGGGTGCTCCGCCAGCAGCTGAGGCAATGCCGTCGCCATCAGGTAGTCCCACACCTTGGGATCGCGGAAGAAGTTGGTGACGCCGATCAGCAGCTCCTTGAACAGCAGCTCGACCTCGATCGGGTTGTCGTGCATGAAGTCGACATATGCGGGCAGCGAGGCGCACTGGCACAGCTTCATGCGGCGGTCGATGCGGCGCATGACGGTACTGAGCTTGTAGTCGGAAAAATTGGCGCCGGTCTGCTGGAGCAACAGATGGAACAGTTGTTGCAGCGCGTAGCGCTGCGCGGTCGCCTGGGCCGGCAGCCCGGCGTTCTGCGTGTCGCGCCAGGAAACCACATGCAGCGCCATGTCTGTCGGCAAGGCCACGACATCGACCACGCCGGCTGCGATGGCGCTGGCCGGCATCGGATCGAAGCGCGCCGACGACGGCAGCTGGGCCAGCGTCAGCCCGCCGGCATCGCGGATCGCGGCCAGGCCCAGCGTGCCGTCCGAGCCCATGCCGGAAAAAACGATGCCGACCGCCTTCTCGCCGCAGCGCGCCGCCAGCGCCAGGAAGAAGTTATCGATCGGCAGGCGGTGACCGCGCTCGCCCACCGGCGGCAGCACGGCGAAACGCTCGCCGGCGAAACCCAGATCGCGGTTGGGCGGGATCACGTAGACGTGATTGGCTTCGACCGCCATGCCGTCTTCGACTTCGCAAACCTTCATGCGGGTGACCCGCTGCAGCAACTCGGGCAGCATGCCTTTATGCAACGGATCGAGGTGCTGCACGACGACATAGGCGCAGGCGCTGGCCGGCGGCACGCTGGCGAGGAATTCGCAGATCGGATCGAGCCCGCCGGCGGATGCGCCGATGCCGACGACCGCGATCGTCTCATCGGCAGCTGCAACGGGGGCGGTTCGTTTTGTCATCGTGGCGCGGCAACCTACCGGAGCAACCCCGCACTGGCGACCAGGCGTTTCGGGAAAGTAGTCTTTGTTTACATCTTGCCAGAAGATTATACAAAGGTCACGCCCAAAAACCAAGCGTACTCGGCTATTCGCCCGCAGCGTGCCAGCCACCGCCCAGCGACTGGATCAGCGCCACCGCCGTGGTCTGGCGGTCGGCCTGCGCCTGTACCAGCGCGCGGCGCGCGGCCAACGCGGTGTTTTGCGCCGTCACCACGTCGCTGTAGCTGACCTGGCCGGCGCGGTAGCGGTTGAGCATCTGCGCCTCGACCTGGTCGGACGCCTCGGAGGCCAGCTTGCGCAGGTCCTGCTGCTGGGCCAGCGCGCGGGTGGCGGCCAGCTGGTTTTCGACGTCGGCAAACGCCGCCAGCACGGTCTGGCGGTACTGGGCGATGGTGGCGTCGCGCTGCGCCACGGCGCCGCTGACGCGGGCCTTGGTGGCGCCGGCGTCGAACAGCGTCTGCGCAGCCGACAAGCCCAGCGACCACAGGTTGTTGGAGGCGTTGAACAAGCCGCCAGTCGAGCTGGAACCGTAGCCGAAGGAGCCGGTCAGGTTCAGGCTGGGGAAGTAGGCGCTGCGGGCGACGCCGATTTGCTCGTTGGCGGCGGCCACGCGGCGCTCGGCCGAGGCGATGTCCGGACGGCGCTGCAGCAGCGTCGACGGCACGCCGGTCGGCACGTCGGGCACCACCACTTTCCACGGCGCCGGCGGCAGGCTGAAATCGCTGGCGGCCTTGCCCAGCAGGACGGCGATCGCGTGTTCCAGCGTGGCGCGCTGGCGGACCAGCGTCACCTGGTCGATGCGGGCGTTGGCCAGCTGGGTTTGCGCCTGCAGCAGGTCCGACTTGGCGGCGATGCCGGCGTCGAAGCGGTTCTGCGTGATCTGCAGCACGCGCTCGTAGCCTTCGGTGGTGGCGTCCAGCAGCGCCTTCTGGGCGTCGGTCTGGCGCAGGGAGAAGTAATTGGTGGCCAGCTCGCCCTGCGCCGACAGGCGCGCGGCGGCCAGGTCGGCGGCGCTGGCCTGCAGGCTGGCCTTGGCGCCGCTGGCGCCGGCGCGCAGCTTGCCCCAGACATCCGGCTCCCAGCTGCCGCCGATGTTGGCGCGGTAGGCGTTGCCGGTCGGCGTGTTGCCGCCACCGCCGGAGCGGTTGGCGCTGGCGTTCAGGTCGAAGGTCGGGAACAGCGCGGCGCGCTGCTGCTCGACCAGCGCGCGGGCCTGCGCGTAGTTGGCGACGGCGGCGGCGACGTTCTGGTTCGACACTTCGATGCTGTCGGCCATCTGGTTCAGCAGCGGATCGCCGAACAGCTGCCACCAGGGACCGCGTTCCAGCGTGTCGGCCGGCGCGGCGGCGGTCCAGCCGGCGGCGGCCTTCTCGGCGTCGGTGGCGGTTTCCTTGTAGGCCGCCGGCTGCGGCGTGGACGGCAGCTGGTAGGCCGGGCCGACCGCGCAGCCGCTGGCCAACAGCGCGGCCAGCACGGACAGCGCGATCGGTTGATAACGTGGGGATGGTGCGTATTTGCTCATGGTGTGCTCGGCGATTCGCTGTGAATGCGGCTTAAATGTTGTTCGGACGGGCTGCGGCGGCGCAGCTTGTCCATCAGGATGTAGACCACCGGCGTGGTCAGCAGGGTCAATACCTGGCTGGCGATCAGGCCGCCGATGATGGCGACGCCCAGCGGCTGGCGCAGCTCCGAGCCTTCGCCGAAGCCGATCGCCAGCGGCAGCGCACCCAGCGCGGCGGCCAGTGTCGTCATCAGGATCGGGCGGAAGCGCAGCAGGCAGGCCTCGCGCACCGCCTCGACCGGCGACAGGCCGCGCGAACGTTCCGCCTCCAGCGCGAAGTCGATGATCAGGATGGCGTTCTTCTTGACGATACCGATCAGCAGGAAGATGCCGATCAGCGAAATGGTGGAGAACTCCATCTTGAAGATCAGCAGCGCCAGCACCGCGCCCACGCCCGCAGACGGCAGCGTGGTCAGCACCGTCACCGGATGCACCAGGCTTTCGTACAGGATGCCGAGCACGATGTAGATCACGACGATGGCGGCCAGGATCAGCAGCGGCAGCGACTTGTTGCTGTCCTGCGCGGCCTTGGCCGAGCCCTGGAAGCTGCCGCGCACATTGTTCGGCATGCCGATTTGCGCTTCGGCCTCCTTGATCTGCTGGGCCGCGTCGGACAGGCTCTTTCCCTCCTGCAGATTGAAGGCGATGGTGGTCGCCAGTTCGCCGTCCTGGTGGTTGATCGAGGTCGGCGCCGAGCTTTCGGCGAACGACGCCAGCGTCGACAGCGGCACCATCGTCGTGGCCTGGGTGCTCAGCGCCGAACCGGACGACGCATCCCTGACCGCCGGCGCGGCGACGTTGGCCGGCGTGGCGTTGGCGGTGTTGGTGCTCGTGCCGCTGGTCGTGCCGGTGGTGCTGGTGGTCGTACCGGTGGTGCCGGTGGCCGCCACAGTCACCGCCACCGGAGCACCGTTGGGATTGCTGGCGCTAGGCGCAGGCAGGCCTTTCGACGGCACGTACACGTCCTTCAGCGCCTCCGGACTCTTGGCGAACTCGCGCGGCACTTCCATGATGACGTGATACTGGTTCAGCTCATCGTAGATGGTGGCGACCTGGCGCTGGCCAAAGCTGTCGTACAAGGCGTTGTCGACGTCGCGCGCCGACAGGCCCAGGCGCGAGGCGCTGCTCTTGTCGATGGTGACGAAGGTTTCGACGCCGTTGTCCGCCTGGTCGGTATCGACGTCGGTCATCGCGGGCTGGCTCTTCATCGCCTCGGCCAGACGGCTGGCCCACTTCTTCAAGTCGGCCTGGTTGTCGCTCTTCAGCGTGTACTGATAGTTGGAATTGGCCTGGCGGCCGCCGGCCCGCAAGTCCTGCACGGGACTGAGGAACAGGCTCACGCCGGTCACCCTGGCCAGTTTGGGCCGCAGGCGCGCGATCACGGCCTGCCCCGCCACCGTGCGCTGGTTGGCCGGCTTCAGGTTGATGAACATGAAACCACCGCCGGCGCGGCGGCCGCCGGTAAAGCCGACCACCGTGGCCACGTCCGGATCGTCCTTGATGATATTGACCAGCTGGCGCAACTTGCCTTGCATGGCCTGGAACGAGATACTCTGGTCGGCGCGGATGCCGCCGTTGATCTGGCCCGTATCCTGCTGCGGGAAGCCACCCTTCGGTATCGCCGCGAACAGGTAGAAGTTCAGGCCGATCACGAACACAAGGCTCAGCATCACCAGCCACACGCTCGACAGCGCCCAGTCCAGGCTATGTTCGTAAGTCTTCAGCACCATGTCGAAGCCGCGCTCGAAGAAGCGGGCAATGCGCCCCGGCGGCTTGGCAGGGGTGTGGCCTGGCGTCAGCAGCCAGGCGCACATCATCGGCGTGGTGGTCAACGAGACCACCAGCGAAATCATCACCGCCGCCGACAGCGTGACGGCGAATTCCTTGAACAGCGCGCCGAACTGGCCGCCCATGAACAGCAGCGGAATGAACACGGCGATCAGCGAAAGGCTGATCGACAGCACGGTGAAGCCCACCTCGCGCGCGCCCAGCAGCGCCGCCTCGAAGCGGTCCATGCCGGCCTCGATGTGGCGGGTGGTATTTTCCAGCACCACAATCGCATCGTCGACGACGAAGCCGGTGGCCACCGTCAGCGCCATCAGCGACAGGTTGTTCAGACTGAAGCCCAGCAGATACATGGCGCCGAAGGTGCCCAGCAGCGACACCACCGTCGCCACCGCCGGCACGATGGTGGCGCGCACGCTGCGCAGGAAGGCGCTTACCACCAGCACCACCAGCAGGATGGAGATGATCAGCGTGATCTCGATTTCGTGCAGCGACGAGCGGATCGAATTGGTGCTGTCGCTGGCGACGTCGATCTTGATGTCGGACGGCAGCTGCGCCTGCAGCTGGGGCAGCTGCGCGCGCACGCTGTTGACGGTTTCGATGACGTTGGCGCCGGCCTGCGACCGCAGCACGACGATGATCGCCGGCTGGCCGTTGAACAGGCCCAGGTTGTTCTGATCTTCGACGCCATCGACCACTTCCGCCACGTCCTGCAGGCGGATCGCGCTGTTGTTGCGCCAACCGACCACCAGCTTGCGGTAGTCGGCTGCGCTGCGGCCGCCGCTGGCGTTGGCCGATACGGAATAGATCTGCAGCCGGCGTCCGTTGCCCTGCAAGGCGCCGCGCGGACGATTGGCGTTGGTGGCCTGGACCGCCGCGCGCACGTCTTCCATCGACAGGCCGTAGCGGTTCAGCGCATATGGGTTGAGCTCCACGCGCACGGCAGGGAGCGAGCTGCCTCCCAGCTCGACGTCGCCGACGCCGGTCACTTGCGACAGGCGTTGCAGCACCGTGTTGGAGACGGCGTCGAAGATCTGGCCCGGCGTGCGGGTGTGCGACGTCAGCGCCAGGATCATGACCGGGATGCCGGAAGTGTTGGCCTTGCGGTAGGTCGGGTTGCTGCGCAACGTGGCCGGCAGGTCGACGCGGCTTGCATTGATCGCAGCCTGTACCTCGCGCGCGACCGAGTCGACGTTGCGGTTCAAGTCGAACTGCAAGGTGACGCTGGACGAACCGGTGTTCGATTGCGACGTCATCTCGTTGACGCCGGCGATCACGCCGAGGTGGCGCTCCAGCGGCGTCGATACGCTGGTCGCCATCGTCGACGGGCTGGCGCCCGGCAGGTTGGCGTTGACCGAGATCACCGGGAAGTCCACCTGCGGCAGCGGCGCCACCGGCAGCACGAAGAACGCGCCGATGCCGGCCAGCGCCAGGCCGCAGGTCAGCAGGACCGTGGCGATCGGGCGTTTGACGAATGGCGACGACAGATTCACAGCGCACCACCTTCAGGCTGCATCGGCGGCTGGGCCGGCGGATTGGCGGTCTTGCGGCCGAAGCGCCGCGCCAGGCTGTCGAAGCCGAGGTAGATCACCGGCGTGGTGAACAGGGTCAGCATCTGGCTGACGATCAAGCCGCCGAAGATGGCCAGGCCCAGCGGGCGGCGCAATTCGGCGCCCTCGCCCCAGCCCAGCATCAGCGGCACGGCGGCGAACAGCGCGGCCAGCGTCGTCATCAGGATCGGACGGAAGCGCAGCAGCGCCGCCTGGTGGATCGCCTCGCGCGGCGGCTTGCCCTGCTCCCGCTCCGCCTCGATGGCGAAGTCGATCATCATGATGGCGTTTTTCTTGACGATACCGATCAGCAGGATGATGCCGATGATGCCGATCACGCCCAGGTCCTGGCCGCTGACCAGCAGCGCCAGCAAGGCGCCGACGCCGGCCGACGGCAGCGTCGACAGGATCGTCAGCGGGTGGATATAGCTTTCATACAGCACGCCCAGCACGATGTAGACGCAGATCACGGCGGCCAGGATCAGCCACAGCTGGTTCGACAGCGACGCCTGGTAGGCGCCGGAAGCGCCGAGGAAGGTCATCGTCACCGAGGCCGGGAACTTGATCTCGGCGGCGGCCTGCTTGATGCTGTCGACCGCGGTGCCGAGCGAGACGCCCGGCGAGGTGTCGAAGCCCAGCGTGGTGGCCGGATACTGCGCCACGTGCGTGACCTGCAGCGGCGCGGCGCGCTCGGTGATGGTGGCCACCGCCGACAGCGGCGTCGCCTTGCCGGAGCCGGTGCGTATCTGCAGGTTGCCCAGGTCGGCCGGCGTGGTGATGTCGTCGCGGCGCGCTTCCAGGATCACGCGGTACTGGTTGGTCTCGGTGAAGATGGTCGAGACGATGCGCTGGCCGAAGGCGCTGTACAGCGCGTCGTCGATGGAGGCGGCGGTGATCGACATGCGCGAGGCGCTGTCGCGGTCGACGCTGACGTAGGCCGCGTTGGCGCTGGCGCCGACGTCGGACACCACGTTGCGCAGCTCATGCTTGGTGCGCATCTGCTCCGCCAGTTTGTTCGCCCACTGGTTGACGGTGGCGTTGTCCGCCCCTTCAATCGACACGCGGAACTGGGTCGGGCCGGATTCGGCGTCGATGGTCAAGTCCTGCGTCGGCTGCAGGTACAGCGTCAGGCCGGCGATTGTGGACACGCGCTGGCGCAGGCGGTCCATGGTCTCCTGCTGGCTGCCGATGCGCTTGTGCTTCAGGTTGATCAGCATGCTGCCGGTATGAAGCATGGTGTTGTTGGCGGCGTCCACGCCGACCACGGAGCTCAGCGTGCCGACGTCCGGATCCTCCAGGATCAGGCGCGCGGCCTGCTGCTGCAGGTCCGCCATCTTGGCGTAGGAAACGGCCTTGCCGGTTTCCAGGCGGGCTTGCAGCTGGCCCGTGTCCTGCGTCGGGAACAGCCCTTTCGGGATCACCACGTACAGCAGCACCGTCAGCGCCAGCGTGGCCAGCGCCACCAGCAAGGTCAGGCCGCTGTGGTTCAGCACCCAGGTCAGCGAACGGTCGTAGTGGCCGATCACCCAGTCGAAGAACTGCTGGAAGCGTTTGGCGAAGCGGCTCGGCTTTTCCTCGGCATGGCTCTTGAGCCAGCGCGCCGACATCATCGGCACCAGCGTCAGCGAGACCACGGCGGAGATCAGGATGGTGATCGCCAGCGAGATCGCGAATTCGCGGAACAGGCGGCCGACCACGTCGCCCATGAACAGCAGCGGAATCAGCACGGCGATCAGCGACACCGTCAGCGAGATGATGGTGAAGCCGATCTGCGTGGCGCCTTTCAGCGCGGCGGCCATCGGCTCTTCGCCTTCTTCGATGTAGCGGGCGATGTTCTCGATCATGACGATCGCGTCGTCGACCACGAAACCGGTGGCGATGGTCAGCGCCATCAGCGACAGGTTGTTCAGGCTGTAGCCCAGCAAATACATGACGCCGCAAGTGCCGATCAGCGAGATCGGCACCGACAGGCTGGCGATGACGGTGGCGCGCAGGCTGTGCAGGAAGGCGAAGATCACCAGCACCACCAGCACCACGGCCAGCATCAGTTCCATCTCCACGTGTTCGACCGAGGCGCGGATGCCGGTGGTGCGGTCGCTCAGCACCTCGACGTGCATCGCGCCGGGCAGGCCGGCTTGCAGTTCCGGCAGGCGGGCCTTGATCGCGTCCACCGTGGCGATGACGTTGGCGCCGGGCTGGCGCTGCACGTTGAGGATGATCGCCTGCTTGTTGCCGGACCATGCGCCCAGCTCGACGTTTTCGGCGCTGTCCTTGACGACGGCGACGTCGGTCAGGCGCACCGGGGCGCCGTTCTTGTAGGCCAGGATCAGTTCCTTGTAATCCTTGGCGGTTACCAGCTGGTCGTTAGCGTTGATGCTGTAGGCGCGGGTCGGGCCGTCGAAGCTACCCTTGGCGCCGTTGGCGTTGGCGGCGGTGATCGCGGTGCGCAGCGTGTCCAGGCCCAGGCCGTAGGACGCCAGCGCGTTGGTGTCCGCCTGGATCCGCACGGCGGGGCGCTGGCCGCCGCTGAGCGTGACCAGGCCGACGCCGGAGACCTGGCTGATCTTCAGCGCCAGGCGGGTGTTGACCACGTTCTGCACCTCGGTCAGCGGCATCGTGTCCGAGGTGATGGCCAGCGTCAGCACCGGCGCGTCGGCCGGGTTGACCTTGGCGTAGACCGGCGGCGCCGGCAGGTCGGTCGGCAGCAGCGAGGCGCCGGCGTTGATGGCGGCCTGCACTTCCTGCTCGGCCACGTCCAGCGTCTGGCCCAGGCCGAACTGCAGCGTGATGATGGAAACGCCGGCGGCGCTGGTGGAGCTCATGCGCTGCAGGCCGGCCATCTGGCCAAACTGGCGCTCCAGCGGCGCGGTCACGGTCTGGCCCATCACCTCAGGGCTGCCGCCGGGGTACAGCGTCTGCACCTGGATGGTGGGGAAATCCACCTGCGGCAACGCCGACAGCGGCAGGAACTTGAAGCCGACGATACCGGCAAGGACGATCGCCAGCATCAGCAGCGATGTCGCTACCGGACGCTGGATGAATGGTGCTGATGGACTCATTGTTGTGCCGCGCCTTGTTCTTTGCGGTGACGACGTTCGCCCGGGGCCGGCGCGGAAGCGCCATCGGCCGCGGCGCCACCGTTGGCGCCGTGGCGGCCGCCGCCTGCGCCAGGCAGCGTGACTTTCGAACCTTCCTTCAGGCGGTCCGCGCCTTCGGTGATCACCTGCTCGCCCGCCTGCACGCCGGTGGCGATCTGCACCTTGTCCACCGTGGCCTGGCCGCGCGTGATCGGACGGATGGTGACGGTCTTGTCGGCCTTGAGGATGTAGACGAAATCGCCATTCGTGCCATGACGCACCGCCGTCACCGGCACCATGATCGCATCCTTGATGGTGCGCAGTTCCAGCCGCACGTTGACGAACTGGCTCGGGAACAGCGAGAACTTGGCGTTGGCGAAGCGTGCCTTGGCTTTCACCGTGCCAGTCTGCACGTCGACCTGGTTGTCCATCGCCGAGAATTTGCCGTTATCCAGCGCATTGGTGCGGGTGCGGTCGAGCGCGATCGCGTTCAGCGAGGCGCCGTCGTTCACCTGACGCATCACGCCTGGCACGCTGTCCTGCGGGACCGAGAATTCCACGTCGATGGGCGACAGCTGGGTAATCACCGCGATGCCGTTGGCGTCGCCGGAACCCACCAGGTTGCCGATGTCGACCACGCGCAGACCCACGCGGCCGGTGATCGGCGCGATGACCTTGGTGTAGCCCAGATTCAGCTTGGCCGTGCCTTCCTGCGCGCGGTCGGTCATGACCGTGCCTTCCAGCTGCTTGACCAGGGCCGCCTGTGTATCCACGTCCTGGCGGGCGATCGAGTCCTGGCCCAGCAGCGTGCGATAGCGGTTCAGCGTCAGCTTGGCGTTTTCCAGCTGCGCCTCGTCGCGCTGGCGTTGGCCGGAAGCCTGCAGCAGCGCCATTTCGAACTGGCGCGGATCGATCTGCGCCAGCACCTGGCCAGCCTTGACCATCTGGCCTTCCTTGAACAATACGCTCTGCAGGATGCCCGACACCTGCGGACGCACGGTGGTGGTGGCTGCTGCCGTCACGGTGCCCAGCGCTTCCAGCGTGACCGGGATGTCGGCCTTTTCCGCCGTCGCCACGCCGACCGTGGTGGTGGGGCCGCCGCCGCGGCGACCGCCGCCAGGACCGCCAGGCCCACCGGGGCCGCCCGCGCCGGGAGGGCCGCCGGCACCGGTGCTTGCCGGCTGGTGTGTCAGATACCAAGCCAGCCCACCCAGTCCCGCCATGGCGGCGACGGCGATGACGCTGCCGACGATCCTGGAACGGCGGCTGCGCTTCGGTGGGTTGGCAGTCTGGGCCGGCTTGACTTGTGTGTCCATCTTTGTCCTTTTTAGGCGTGCGTGCCCATGGCAAAAACACCATGGCGATCAATCCGTGGACTCTAGCACAGGGCCCGCGCCGCTGTCAGTTAACCCGCCCACGCCGATACAAACTCGCTACAAATCAAGGACTTTGCGTACCTTTCGTTAAACTGCCTTTACATATCTTTACCTCGCCCACATCGTTGCTTCATGATTGCGGCGCACACTGGCCTCGTTGTCTCCCAAATCAACCAAACGAGGACCGAACATGAGTATCTTCAACCGCCAGACCACCGCCGCCTTCCTGCTGGGCGCAGCCATCTTTGCCGGCGCCGGCGCCTTCGCCGTCGAGCGCCACATGGACGGCGCCCATGCAGGGCATATGCTCAAGCACCTGTACGTGGAAGTGGACGCCACCGACGCGCAAAAGGCCAAGATCGAACCGCTGGTGAAAGCCGCCATGGACGATATCAAGCCGCTGCATGAGCAGCTGGGGCAACTCCACAAACAGCTGGCGCAGCAGATGGGCGCGCCAACCATCGACCGCGCCGCGCTGGAAACCACCCGCGCCCAAGGCATCGCGCTGGCCGACCAGGCTTCCAAACGGCTGGTGCAACTGATGGCCGACGTAGGGGATACCCTTACGCCAGCCCAGCGTCAGAAGCTGGCCGATCACCTGTCGAAGATGCATGGACGCGGCATGCACGGCGGTCCGGGCGCCTTGTGAAGCGGGCAGCCTGACCGTAGAATGGGCCGCATGAATACTGCAGCCGACCGCACCAACGACCGCATTCTGTTGGTCGAAGACGATCCGCGCCTGGCCGAGATGCTCGTAGAGTATCTCGGCCAGGCGTCGTTCCACGTGACCCACGCGCCCAACGGCCGCGAGGCGCTGACGCACATCGCCACCGGCCAGATCGACGCCGTGGTGCTCGACCTGATGCTGCCCGATATGGACGGCCTCGATGTCTGCCGCCAGTTGCGCGCCGTGTCCGACATTCCGGTGCTGATGCTGACCGCGCGCGGCGATGCCATCGACCGCATCATCGGCCTGGAAATCGGCGCCGACGACTATCTGCCCAAACCGTTCGAACCACGCGAGCTGCTGGCGCGGCTGCGCGCCATCCTGCGCCGCCGCGTCGAGCATCGCCCGCAGCCGGAGAACGCCCAGCACGGCGCCATGCATCACCACGCCGACTTCCTGCGCTTCGGCCGCCTGGAGATCGATACGGCGGCCCACGCCGCCCGGCTCGACGGCACGCCCTGCGAACTGACCGCCTACCAGTTCGACCTGCTGCTGGTGCTGGCGCGCCACGCCGGCCGCGTACTGTCGCGCGACAGCCTGATGGAGCTGCTGAAGGGTGAACCGCTGGAAGCCTTCGACCGTTCGATCGACGTCCACATGTCGCGCATCCGCGCCGCCGTCGAAGACGATCCGAAAAAACCGCGCCGCATCATCACCGTGCGCGGCGCCGGCTACCTGTTCGCCAAGGTGCAGGATTGAAGGCCCGTCCACGCTGGCTGGCAAGGCTGGACTTTGGCCTGCCGCGCCTTTACTTCAGCTTTTACGTGGCGCTGCTGCTGAGCCTTGCGCTGTTCGCGATGGCCGTGCTGATGCTGTGGCACCGAACCGGCGGCCCGCTGGAACGCTCGAACGCCACGCTGGCGGTGGTCATGCAGAACATGCTGGCGCCGGCCGACGCGCCGCCTGCGGAGCAGCAGGCCGCGCTGGAACGCGTGGTCGGCAGGCTGGATGCGCACATGACCTTGTACAGCCGCGACTGGACGCCGCTGGCGGTGGTCGGCGAGCAGATCCCGGCGCGTCACTGGCGTCATCAGGACGTAGCCGGTCCGCCGCCCGAATCGTATGTGCGGCTGCCGGACGGCCGGCGCCTGCTGTCGAGCGAACCGCTGGGCTTCACCCGGCCCAAGGCCATGCTGCACAACGCCCTGCTGCTGCTTGCGCTGGGCATCGGCATGGCTGCCTTCCCGCTGGTGCGGCGCCTGACCAAGCGGCTGGAGCGGCTGCAGACAGGCGTGGAATCGCTGGGCGCCGGCGACTTGAAGGCGCGCGTGCAGATCGAGGGCAAGGACGAGGTGGCGCGGCTGGCGCGCAGCTTCAACCGCGCCGCCGACCAGATCGAGGAACTGGTCGGCGCGCACAAGACGCTGCTGGCCAACGCCTCGCACGAATTGCGCACGCCGCTGGCGCGCATCCGCCTGGCGCTGGAGCTGATCAAGGACGGCATCGATCCGAAGCGCCGCGCCGGGTTGGAACAGGACATCGCCGAACTGAATGACCTGCTCGACGAGATCCTGCTGGCCAGCCGGCTGGACGCGGTGGCCGACGACACCGAGCTGGAAGAAGTGGACCTGCTGGCGCTGGCCGCGGAGGAATGCGCGCGCTACGACGGTGCCGTGCTGGAAGGCGAATCGGCCGTCGTCAACGGCGATCCGCGCCTGCTGCGCCGGCTGCTGCGCAACCTGCTGGAAAACGCGCACCGCCACGGCATACCGCCGGCGCAGGTACGCATCGCCAGCAAGGACGGCATGGCGAAACTGACCGTATGGGATCTGGGCCACGGCATACCGGAGACGGAATACGAGCGGGTGTTCGAGCCGTTCTACCGCCGGCGTTCGACGCGCGACAACAGCGGCGCGGGACTGGGCCTGGCGCTGGTGCGCCAGATCGCCCGCCGCCACGGCGGCGAAGCGCGCTGCGCCATGATGAACGATGGCCGCAGCAGCTTCGAGATTACGCTGCCGTTATTGCAGGCCCCAGCTCCAGCGCCAAAATGACGTCGTCGTAATCGGTGTCGCCGACGCGGAAGGTGCGCTGGCCGATTTGCGCAAAGCCGCAGCGCCGGTAAAACGCCAGCGCATCGACATTCCCCGCATAGACGCCCAGCAGCACGCGGCCCGCGCCGCGTGCGCGCGCATGGTCCAGCGCCGCATCCATCAGCCGCTTGCCGACGCGCTGTCCGTGAAAGCGGTGCAGCAGGTAGATGCGCTTGATCTCAAGGTCATCCGCGCGCGGTTCGGCCACCGGCAGCTTGGCCGGCGCCAGCACCAGGTAGCCTATCGGCGCCCTGCCCGGCGTGGCTTCCGCCAGCCAGATGCGCATGCCGGCGTCGGCCAGCCAGTCGGCGCGTGCTGGCGCTCGCAGTGGGCGATGATGTCGCCGCCATCGAGGATGCCGGCGAACGCTTCGAGGAAGCTGGCCTTGCCCACCGCGGACAAGGCATCCTCGTCCCCGCGCGCGGCGGCGCGGATGCCGATTTCGCCGTTCATCAAGGCGATTCGCACAGGCAGTGCGTGATCGCGGTGAACGGCTTGTGCGCCACCGTGATATCCGACAGCCAGCCAAGGTCGTTGACGATGCCGCTCGCCACGCTAGGCGGCAGGCCGGTGCTGGCGACTGCGCCGAGACGCAGTTGGGCGCCGATCTGCGCGCCTATGCCCTGCGCCACAGCCTGCGCCGTCGATCCGCCTATCATCTCGATGAAGCGGTCGAACTTGCTGGTCTCGCGTTCGATGTAGACCACGCGGTAGTCGTCGCCCAGATTGGCGCGCTTGGCGGCCGACTTGAGCGCGTCGCGATAGCCGCCCAGCGTGTCGACCAGGCCGCGATCCTTCGCTTGCGCCCCGGTCCACACGCGGCCCTGCGCCACCGCGTCGATTTTTTCCGGCGTGGTCTTGCGGGCCTTGGCCGCGCGCGTCGTGAACTCGGCGTAGACGTGGTTGATGCTGCCCTGGATCACCTGGCCGAAGCGCGGGTCCAGCGGGCGCAGCGGATTGGTGGCGTCGCCCAGCCATGTGGTCGGCTGGCCGGCGGTGTGGATGCCCAGCTTGTCGATCACCTTGTCGGCGGTCGGCAGGATGGCGAACACGCCGATCGAACCGGTGATGGTGTTCGGGTCGGCGATCACTTCGTCGGACGACATGGAGATCCAATAGCCGCCGGAAGCGGCCACATTGCCCATCGAGACCACCACCGGCTTGCCGGCGGAGCGCGTCAGTTCCAGTTCGCGACGGATCAGCTCCGAGGCGAAGGCGCTGCCGCCGGGCGAATCGACGCGCAGCACGATGGCCTTGATGCGGTCGTCCTCGCGCGCGGCGCGTATCAGCTTGGAGGTCGAGTCGCCGCCGATGGAGCCCGGACCGGCGGTGCCGTCGCTGATCTCGCCCTGCGCCACCACCACGCCGATGGCGTCGCCGGTCAGCTTCGGATGAACGCGGGCCAGGTAGTCGTCGAAATTAATCTGGCGGAAGGTCTTGCCGTCGGTGTCGCGGGCGCCGCGCGTAATCATCATCTGGCGGATTTCATCCTTGGTCTTCAGGCCGTCGACCTGCCTGGCCGACAGCGCCACCTTGGCCAGGTCGCCATTGGCCTCGGCCACCTTGGCCGGCAGGTCGTTGATGGTCTTCATGATCTGACCTTCCGGCAGCTTGCGCGCCTTCTCGACGTCGCCGGTGTAGGACGTCCACAGCGCGTTGTTCAGATACGATTCCGCCTCGGTGGCGGCCTGCGACGGGCCGTTGGCGATGTACGGTTCGCCGAAGCTCTTGTAGGTGCCCACGCGCAGCAGGTTGACCGTCACGCCCAGCTTGTCGAGCGCGTCGCGGTAATAATTGCGGTAGCGGCCGAAGCCTTCCAGCAGCACCATGCCCATCGGATGCAGATAGACCTCGCTGGCGTGCGCGGCCAGCAGGTACTGGCGCTGGTCGTAGCTGGAACCCCAGGCCACCACCGGCTTGCCGGCGGCCTTGAAGCGGTCGATGCCGGCCGCCACTTCGCGCAGCATGGCCTGGCCGCCGCCCTCCATCTCGTCGGTCAGCAGCACGGCGCCGCTGATGTCGGGATCCTTGGCGGCCGTTTCCAGCACGGCCAGCACGTCGCGCAGCTGCATCATCTTGTGGGTCTCGCCGCCGCGCACGCTGTTGACCAGCGCGTCGCGCGCGTTGGCGCTCGACTGCTCGACCAGCTGGCCTTTCAGGTCCAGCACCAGCGTGGTCTTGGACGACAGCGGCTTGGCGCCGCCGCCGAAGATCGCGTAAGCCAGCACGATCAACAGCGCCAGGAACAGCAGGTTCAGTATCGTGCGGCGGCCGGTGTCCAGCGCCCGCCAAAAGAAAACAAAACCGCTGCGGATATAGGAAAACGGGGATCTGCTCATCAATACTCCAGGTGATTGCGTAATTTGCAAGAATAATAGCGCATGACGCGCTTGCTGTGCTTAGCGTGCTTGGCTTGGTCGGGAAATCAGCAGCAGGCCGGCAAACACCAGCAAGCCATTCATGATAAGCAGCTCCAGGCCCAGCCGGTAGCTGCCAAAAAGCAATTTCTGATTGATATCAATGACATAGCACAAGCAAGGGCCAGCCAGCGCCACCAGCGGCACCCAGCGGTCGCGCAGCGCGCGGCGGGTCAGGATGCCGAAAGCGAACAGGCCAAGCAATGGCCCATAGGTATAGCCGGTCAGCTTCAATACAAGGCCTATCATGCTGGCGTTGTCCACCCATTTGAACAGCAGCACCAGCAGCAGGAACAGCAGGCAGAAGCCCAGGTGCACGCGATGGCGCAGGCGCACCTGGGCCTCGGCCGCCAGATCGGCGCGGCGCTGCATGCCGAGGATGTCGATGCAGAAGGTGGACGTCAGCGCGGTCATGGCGCCGTCCGCGCTCGGGAACAGCGCCGACACCAGGCCGATGAAGAACACGAGTTGCACGGCGGCCGGCATATGGCCCATGACGACGGCCGGGAACAGCTTGTCGCCGGTGGCGGCCAGGCCGACGGTGGGCGCGTACAGGGTCAGCAGACCGCCGAGGAACATGAACAGTACCAGCACCGCCGTCAGCACGACGGTCAGCAGCAGCATGTTCTTTTGCGAATCGCGCAGCGTCCGCACCGAGATATTTTTCTGCATGATTTCCTGGTCCATGCCGGTCATCGCCAGCACGATGAAGAAGCCGGCCAGCACCTGCTTCCAGAAATAGGCGGGACTGTCGACCGAACTGGTGACGACCCGGGCCAGTCCCTGCGCCTGCATTTGCGCCAGGCTGGCGGGCAGGCTCAGGTCCAGCTGCGACAGCAGCCAGCCGGCGCAGATCACCAGGCCCAGCAGCATGCCGGCGGTTTGCAGCGTATCGGTCCAGACGATGGTCTTGACGCCGCCTTCGTAGGTGTACAGCAGGATCATGGCCAGGATCGCCAGCGTGGTCAGCCAGAACGGCACGCCGAAGCTGTCGAGGATGGTGGCCTGCAGGATGTTGACGACCAGGTACAGCCGCGCCGACGCGCTCAGCGTGCGCGACAGGATGAAGAAGGCGGCGCCGCTCTGGTACGAGCGGCGGCCCAGCCGGATGTCGAGATAGTGGTAGATCGAGGTGAGCTTGAGGCGGTAGTACAGCGGCAGCAGGATGGCGGCGACGGCGATGTAGCCAAGCACGTAGCCGAGGATCACCTGCAGGTAGCCGAAACCGTCGCGGCCGACGGCGCCGGGCACGCTGATGAAGGTGACGCCGCTCAGCGTGGTGCCGACCATGCCGAACGCCACCAGCATCCAGTTGCTGCTCTTGTTACCGATGAAGAAGCTGTCGTTGGTGGCGTTGCGGGAAGTGCGCCAGGCCACGGCCAGCAGCAAGGCGAAATAAGCGACGACGAGGCAGAACAGGGAAACAGCAGACATGAAGGGTATTCCGGCGGCGAGTGATTCAATTCGCCGCCAATATACACTGCTCAGTGCGCCACGGCATGAATCGACTTTTCGCCGCCGGCGCTGGCCGGACGCGGGCTCAAACGGTCGAGGCGGCCGCTCAGCGCGGTCAGGCCCAGCGCGCCCAGCACCACCAGGCCGCCGATCCAACCGGTGTGCAGCAGGCCCAGGCGTTCGACGATCAGGCCGCCGCCCCAGGCGCCGCCGGCGATGCCGAGGTTGAAGGCGGCGATGTTCAGGCCCGAGGCCACATCGACGGCGCGCGGCGTGTAGTGCTCGGCCTGCTGCACCACATACACTTGCAGGCCGGCCACGTTGCCGAAGGCCACGGCGCCCCATGCCAACACGGTCGCCACCATCAGCCACTTGTACGGCGCGGCGAAGGTCACCACCAGCAGCACCGCGGCCAGGCCGAGGAAGATGATTTTCAGCGCCCCGATCGGACCGCGCCGGTCCGCCAGCTTGCCGCCCCAGATATTACCGACCGCGACGGACACGCCGTACACCAGCATCACCAGGCCGACCGTGTTGGCGCTGAAGCCGGAAATGTCGGTCAGGATGGGCGCCAGGAAAGTGAAGGCGGTGAAGGAACCGCCGTAGCCCAGCGCCGTGATCGCATACACCAGCAACAGGCGCGGCTCGCCCAGCACCTTGACCTGCTGCAGCAGCGAGGCCGGCTTGTTGTGCTTGATCGACGACGGCACGAACAGCAGGCTGCCGACGAAGGCCAGCACGCCCAACGCGGACACGGCCAGGAACGTCTCGCGCCAGCCGAAGTGCTGGCCGATGAAGGTACCCAGCGGCACGCCGGTCACCAGCGCCACGGTCAGGCCGGTGAACATGATGGCGATCGCGCTGGCCGCCTTTTCCTTCGGCACCAGCGAGGTGGCGATGGTCGAGCCGATCGAGAAGAACACGCCGTGCGCCAGCCCGGTCAGGATGCGGGCGATCACCAGCGATTCATAGCTGGGCGCTTTCCAGGCCAGCAGGTTGCCGAGGGTGAACAGCACCATCAGCGACACCAGCAACGCCTTGCGCGGCACCTTGCCGGTCAGCGCGGTCAGCACCGGCGCGCCAATGGCCACGCCCAGTGCGTACAGGCTGACCAGCAGGCCGGCCGACGGCAGGTTCACGCCCAGATCGGCGGCGATGGTCGGCAGCAGGCCGACGATGACAAACTCGGTGGTCCCGATGGCAAACGCGCTGATGGTCAGCGCCAGCAAGGCAATAGGCATGACTTAACTCCTGAAAAGTTGATGTCATGCAGTATCGGGACTTTCTTTACTGAGAAAAAGACACGAAAATCGCAAACATATTTGCTGCCAGATCAACAAACTTGAGGTGATTACAGACCGCCGAGGCTGACGTACTTCAGGCTTAGGTATTCGTCGATGCCGTGGCTCGATCCTTCGCGGCCTATGCCGCTGTCCTTGACGCCGCCAAACGGCGCCACCTCGGTCGTTACCAGGCCTTCGTTGACGCCGACCATGCCGCTGTCCAGCGCGCGGGCGACGCGGAAGGCGCGGGCCAGGTCGCGGCTGTAGAAATAGGCGGCAAGGCCGAACGGTTCCGCATTGGCAGCGTCGATGACCTGCTGTTCGTCATGGAAGCGGAACAAGGCGGCGACGGGGCCGAAGGTTTCCTCGTGCGCAATCAACATGCCGGCCGTGGCATCGGCGATGACGGTCGGTTCGAAGAAGGTGCCGCCCAATGCATGGCGCCGGCCGCCGGCCAGGATCCGCCCGCCCTTGGCCTGTGCGTCGGCGACGTGCGCCTCGACTTTTTCCACGACGGCCGCGTTGATCAACGGCCCCTGCTGGACGCCGGCAACGAAACCGTTGCCCACCTTCAGCGCCGCCACGCGCTCGCTCAGCCTCCGCGCAAATTCGTCGTAGATGCCGTCCTGCACGTAGATGCGGTTGGCGCAGATGCAGGTCTGCCCGCTGTTGCGGAATTTGGCGGCGACGGCGCCTTCGACCGCCTGCTCAATGTCGGCGTCGTCAAACACGATGAACGGTGCGTTGCCGCCCAATTCCAGCGACAGTTTTTTCATCGTCGCCGCCGACTGTGCGTACAGCAGCTTGCCGACGCGGGTCGAGCCGGTGAAGGTGAGCTTGCGCACCCTGGCGTCCGCCACCAGCGCGCCGCCGATCGCCGCAGCGTCGCCCGTCACCACGTTGACGACGCCGGCAGGCAAGCCGGCCTTTTCGGCCAGCACGCCCCACACCAGGCCGCAATACGGCGTGAACTCCGACGGCTTGGCGACCACGGTGCAGCCTGCCGCCAGCACCGGAGCGATCTTGCGCGCCAACATGGAGAACGGGAAATTCCAGGGCGAGATGGCGCCGACGACGCCGACCGGCTCGCACGTCACCAGGATTTGCCGGCCCTTCCATGGCGACGGGATGATTTCACCATTGATGCGGCGGGCTTCCTCGGCAAACCACTGGATGTAGTCGGCACCGAGCTTCATCTCGGCGCGCGCCTCCGCCAGCGGCTTGCCCTGTTCAAGGGTCAGCAGGCCAGCCAGGTCATCCAGGTTCTCGCGGACGATGGCGGCGATCTTCAGCAGGAAACCGGCCCGCTCGGTGGCGGTCGTCACCGACCAATCGGCGAACGCGGCTCGCGCGGCGTCGATGGCGCGCCGCGCTTCAGCGGCGCCCGACCAGGCTATCGATCCCAGCGACTTGCCGCTGGCCGGATCATCCACGCCATGGACGCGGCGATCGTCGGCCGCCACCCAGGCGCCGTTGATGAAGTTTGCCTCCCGCAACCAACCTGAGGACTTGATATGTTCCAGCATGGCACTGCCCTTTCCTTGTTCGTTAGCGTGACGGGCCGTCGCTCAGGCGATCCGTTGCATCAGCAGGCTTGCCGCGGCGGCCGACGATGCCGGGTTTTGGCCGGTGATCAGCAGACCGTCGCGAACCACGTACGAACCCCAGTCCTCGCCCTTGGAATACACGCCGCCCTTGGCCTTGAGTTCGTCTTCGACCAGGAACGGCACCACGTTCGTCAGGCCGACGGCTTCCTCCTCGGTGTTGGTAAAGCCGGTCACCTTCTTGCCTTCGACCAGCGGACGGCCGGCCGGCGTCTTGACGTGGCGCAGCACGCCAGGCGCATGGCACACCAGCGCGACGGGCTTGTCGGCGGCGATGAAGGATTCGATCAGCGCGATCGAGTTCTTGTCTTCGGCCAGGTCCCACAGCGGGCCGTGGCCGCCCGGGTAGAACATGGTGTCGAAATCGGCCTGCGTCACGCTGTCCAGGCGCACGGTGGCGGCAAGCTGCGCGGTCGCCGCCGCATCCGCTTCGAAGCGGCGCGTCAGGTCGGTCTGGAACGACGGCTCGTTGCTCTTCGGGTCCAGCGGAGGCTGTCCGCCCAGCGGCGAGGCCAGCACCACCTGCAAGCCGGCATCCTTGAAAGCGTAATATGGCGCGGCCAGCTCTTCGAGCCAGAAGCCGGTCTTGCGGCCAGTGTTGCCCAGTTCGCTGTGCGAAGTCAGAACCATCAGTACTTTTTTCATGTTGTTTCTCCTTGAATGATTAAAAATAAGTATTACTAGTAGACCAGTCGTCTAGATGACTGGCAAAAAAAAGCATCTCTACAGAAATGCCATGATCCCCCTCCTTAATCAGGGGGAAGATGAAGAATCCTGCGGGTGGTCGACAAGGCCGTCTCGAATGGTTCCATAGTGCGCCCTATCTTCACCATCACGCTGGCGCCCAACCACAGCTGATACAGGCTGTGCGCCGTGCTGTCCGCGTCATCGTCGATGGACAGCGATCCCTCGGCCACCCCGGCCTCGATCGCCCGCGCCAGACGGGTGACGATGCCCGAAGTCCCCCGCTTGAGCGCCAGCCGCATTGCCTCCGACAAGTCCGCCACTTCGGCCGCCAGTTTCACGGCCAGGCATTTGCCCTGGCAATCGAAAAACGATTGCGCCTGTTGCCACGCCTGCCAGTAGTTCATCAGCCGTTGCGCCATCGTCAGGCCGGGTTGCGCCAGCGTGGCGTCGATCTCTGCCAGGTAATTATCGAAGTAGCTATCCAGCAGCGCCTCGCCAAACGCATCCTTCGACCCGAAATAATGGTAGAAGGAACCCTTGGGCACTCCGGCACCCGTCAATATCTCGTTCAGGCCGACGGCCGAGAATCCCTTGCCAGCCATGATGCGCTGGCCGGTGGCAATGATGTTCTCCCGGACATCTACGGGTTGGGATGTAGTCGCTGTACTCATGGACTGTAATATATCAACGATTAGACCAGTCGTCTAGAGAATTTTGTAAATCTTTTCGATGTGGCGAAAGGTAAGATAGCTGCATCAGTAATCCGATTGTGTGCGCTCCTATCCCATGAATTCCGAAAAACTTGCCCTGCTGCTGACCCGCGAAATGCCTTACAGGAAATACAAGGGCCGCCTCATCGCCGACCTGCCCGGCCACTACCTGGGCTGGTTTGCGCGCGAGAGTTTTCCCTCCGGCGAGCTGGGCGGCCTGATCGCGCTGATGTACGAGCTCGATCACAACAACCTGCGCGCCCTGCTCGATCCCCTGCGCGCAAGCCGCTAGCCTTCAATCCGGCACGACCTCGAACAGCAGCAACTGCGTCACTTCCGCCTGGTTGAAGTTGTCGTCGGAGACCAGCACCAGCGTATCGTGTCCATTGGCCAGCCTGGCGCCCCAGGCCATGCCTTCGATATTGTCGATGCGCGGCAATGGCAGCGTATCGAAGTCCAGCACCAGGCGCTTGCGGGCCGGCACATAGCTGGCGCCCTGCAAGGCCGGCAGCTGCGACACATCCGTGGCGCCGGCCACGTCCATCTCATACAGCCGGATGTGGAAACTGAAGTTCCCGCCGGCGTCCTGCGCGCCCGAGCGTTCGATGGCGTACAGGTGCCGGGCATCGACCGCCAGGATCTCCGACACGCCGTTGTCGGCCAGCTTTCCCGGCGCCGGCGGCTGCGGAATGGCATCGACCGGATAGGCGTACTGCGCCAGCAAGCCGCCGTCGCGGCCAAAGCGGCTGATGCGCGCAAAGGCGCCCGCCGCGATCGTGGGCAGCGGACCGTCCTGGTACAGCGGCGCCTCCATGCCCAGCCACAGCGAGCGGCCATCCGGCGCAAAGCTGATCCCTTCGAACGCCAGGTTGTTGCGCACCCCGTATTCGCGCTCCGGCCAGACACGGAACATGGCCGGCATCGGCAGCGTGCCGAGATAGCGGCCGTCGACGGCGGCGTGCCGCACGAAGGGATGGAAGCCCAGCTTGCGGTCGCCTTCGCTGGCATACCAGACGCTGTCGTCCAGTGGATCGTAGCGTATGGTCTCGATGTCGGGCACCTCGCCGCCCGCCGCAAGCGTCGTCGCGCCGGGATACAGGCTGGCGTCCGGTTGTCGGAAAAAGTGCACGCCGGTCAGCGTGACTGAGCGGAAGGCGCTTTCGTCATAGTCGAGCAGGGCCGTGTAAAAGCGCGCCGGATTGATCTCCGAGCGGTCGTCGCTTTCCATGATCCACTGGCCGCTGCGCGGACTGTAGTCGATGCCGGACAGGCCCCCGACGATGGTGCCTTCGAACGGCTGGCGCCAGGCCAGGCGCTGTTCGCCGATGAAGCGCAGGCTGGCGCCGGACGCATGCCGCGACGGCGCCGAGGCGCCCATCGGCACGCTGGCGCAGGCGCTGAGCGCGGCCGCCAGCGCGAGGACCCGGGCGGCGGCCAGCGCCCACCCTGCCCTCACGGCAAGGTCGCGATCGCGCCGCGCACCAGTGCCAGCAAGGCGTCGTTGCGCACCGCCGTCATCGCCAGCACGTTCGGCGGATGGGCGGCGCCGACCTGCTCGCCGAACCAGGCCAGCGCGTGGCCCGCCGTCGGCCCCGGACGCCAGTCGACTTCGACGCGGCAAGGCTCGCCGGTGAACAGCGTCTCGTCGAGCAGGTGAGCGACCGGACAGGCGTCGTGCAGCAGCGGGTCCAGTTCCGCATAGGCCTGCAGCATGCCGGCGGCGGCGCGGCCGCAGGCGCTGCCCAGTTGATGGAAGGAGTCTATCCATGCCGGCGTCATGATGGCCGAACTGGTGACGTCCAGCGGGAACAGCACCGTGTTGGCGCCGGCCGCCAGCACCATCCCTGCCGCTATCGGATCGGCGTAAAAATTAAACTCCGCCGCCGGCGTGATATTGCCGGGGAAACGCAGCGCGCCGCCCATGATCAGCAGCCGCCGTGCGCGCCGCAGGATGCCCGGCGACAGGCTCTCGGCCAGGGCCAGGTTGGTCAGCGGCGCCGTCGCCACCAGTTCGATGGTGTGCGGCGGATGTTCAAGCAGCAGCTCGATCAGGCGGTTGGCAGCATGCCCGTCCTGCACCGGCGAGGCGGCGCCGACATCGACGCCACCCAAACCGTCTTCGCCATGCACCAGATTGCACCGGGCCTCGGCATAACCCAGCGGCAGCGCGGCGCCGGCGTAGACCGGCACCTGGCGCTGTCCGGCCAGGTCCATTATTTTCCTGCCGTTGACCGCCGTCGTGGCCACCGGCCGGTTGCCGGCCACGGTGGTCACCGCCAACACCCGCAGCGACGGGCTGCCGGCCGCCAGCAGCAGGGCCAGGGCATCGTCGATACCCGGATCGCAGTCGATAATGATGTGCTTCATGTGGATACTCCTTGTTGTTGGCGAGCCAGCAGCTGCTCGATTTCCCGCCGGTCCGGCTGCGCGGCCTGCGCGCCGCGCAGTGTGCAGGCTAGCGCCGCCGCCGCGCTGGCATAGGTCAGCGCCTGCCGGCGTCCGGCGCCGTCGGCGACGGCGGCCGCGAACACCCCGGCAAAGGTGTCGCCGGCGCCGGTGCTGTCGATCACCTTCACGTCGAAAGCCGGCACCGACAGCACGCCGCCGTCGGCGCCCGCCAGCAGCGCGCCTTGCGCTCCCAGCGTGACCAGTACCTCGTTGGCATAGCGCCTTGCCAGCGCCGTCGCCAGCGCCGCCGGCGTGGCGCCCTGGACTCCGGCACGTTGCGCCAGCTGCCGCAGTTCGTCGTGGTTGACGATCAGCGTATCGATGGCATGCGGATCCAGCTGCGCGCCCTGGTCCAGCGGCGACGCATTCATGATCACCTTGCAGCCCATGCTCCTGGCACGCCGCGCCAGCGCCATGCTGGCGCCGGCATCGGTTTCCAGCTGCAGCAGCAAGGCGCCGCTGCCGCGCAACTCCTGCTCGGACACCTGATCCGCGCTGGCCAGCAGGTTGGCGCCGGGCGCCACCACGATGGTGTTCTCTCCCGCCGCATCGAGCACGATCAGGGCCATGCCGGTGCTCTGTCCCGGAATGCTTGCGACGCCGCCGATATCGACGCCGGCCCCGGCCAGGTATTGCAGGCCCGATGCGGCAAAGGCATCGTCGCCGACCGCGCCCACCATGCGCACCTCGGCGCCGAAGCGGCGCGCGGCGTGGGCCTGGTTGGCTCCCTTGCCACCGGGCGACAGCAGGGACTGGCCGCCGAGCACCGTCTCGCCGGGTTGCGGCAGGCGCTGTGCCGCAACGCTGATGTCGACATTGATCGAACCGAATACCGTGATCATCGCCCGCTCCCCGACTGATGGCGCGCCAGCAGGCGCTCGACGGTCGCGCGGTCCGGCAACGCGGTGCGGGCGCCCATCGCGGCCACGGTGCAACTGGCCGCGGCGCAGGCGAAGCCCAGCGATGCGCGCAGGCTTCTGCCTTCCAGCCAGGCCACCAGAAAGGCCGCGTTGAAGCTGTCGCCGGCGCCGGCGGTATCGACCACCGCTGCGGGAAACGCCACCTGCGCCGCTTCCTCGCCGGCCGTCACCGCCATCGCCCCGGCGGCGCCCAGGCTCACCACCACCAGCCGCGGCCCCAGCGCCAGCAAGGCGCGCATCGCATCGAACGACGGCGCGCAGCCGGCGCCCGCCTCGAAACCGGACTGGTTGAAGAACACGATGTCGGCGCGCGATACGCGTGCGCGCATGGCTGCCACGTCGGGCGCCACCGCCGACTCCAGGTCGATCGCCACCAGCGCGCCCTGCTCGCGCGCGATGGTGCTCAGTACGTCGAACTCCTCGATATCGTAGGGCATCGCGTAAGCCACCCGCGATTCGCCCAGCGCAGTTGCCAGCGCCTGCCGGTCCGGCGTCACGGTATCCATCGGCTGGTAGATGATGGACTTTTCGCCTCCCGGCGTCACGATGACGATCGCCGATGCCGACACCGCCCCCTGTTCACGCCGCAGATAGCCGGCGTCGACACCGAAATCGGCGAACGAATCGCGCAGCAGCTGGCCCGCCGCGTCGTCGCCGGTGCGGCCGAACACCGCGCTGGACATGCCCAGCCGCGCCACCGCGCAAGCGACGTTGGCGGTGGTGCCGCCGGCCAGCATGCCCAGCGGACGGCCCACCACTTTTTCGCCCAGCGGCGGCGGCTGGTTGGCGGCGATAACGATATCGGCGACGGGATCGCCGAACGACAGCAGCTGCCAGCGCCGCGCGCAGCCTTGTGAGATATCCGGCTTCATTGGGGTGCATCCTCCGTGCATGCAACGTTTGCATTGCGTATGGCCAGTGCGGCAAGGCCGGCGGACATGGCATCGAGATCGAATTCGGCTCCGTTGGTGCGCTTGAATTCAGCCAGCAGTTGCTGTGGCAAGGCCGCCGTGCCGCGCAGCGCGCCGACGATGGCGCCGGCCATGGTGGCGATCGAATCGGTGTCGTTGCCGATCGAGGCGCTCAAGGCGATGGTGCGCAGCGGGTCGCCCTGCGCATATGCCACCACACCCAGCGCCGCCGGCACCGACTCCGCCGCCAATACCGAATTGCCGACCTCCCGCTCCATACGCCGCAGGAAGGCATCGTCGCTGTGCGATTCGCGCGCGATGCGCAAGGCCATCTCCAACCGCGCCAGGTAGCTGGGGCCGGCGACCAGGCGCGCGTGCCGCCGCGCCAGCTGTTCGCCCTGCCGTCCGCCCTGCACCGCCGCCTCCAGCACCTGGCCCAGGTCATCGGTCGCCAGCGCCTGTGCCGTGGCGGCCGCCACCGAGCAGGCGGCGGAAATGGCCACGTCCGTATCGTGCGACGGCAGGCAGGTGACCAGCGCAAAGCGGCAGGCCGCATCGATGTCGCCCGGGTACAGCAGGCCCGCCGGCGCCACCCGCATCGCCGCGCCGTTGGTGGTGCCGACCGTCGTCATCTTGCGGCGTGAGCGGCCGATAACGCCCACCAGAGCGGTGTCGCTGCCTTCCTGCAAAGCCTTGACGATGCCGGCCGTGCTCGGGCCCATGAAGCCGGCCTTGGGGCTGTGCGCCACCCAGTCCAGCAGGCACGCCACCCACTGCTGGCGGTCCAATTCCCCGCCGGCGGCAAGCATCGCCCGCACCAGATAGTACATCTGGCTGGCGTCGTCGGTCACTTCAGCGCGGCGCCCCTGGTTGGCGCCGGCGAAGGTGTCCTCCGGCGGATCGTCGAAGGCCGTCACCAGCCCGCCGTACTTGGCCGCGATTTCATCGATCGTCCATTGTTCGGTGGGCGCACCGAGGGCGTCGCCCATGCCGGCCAGCGCCAGCGAGGCGTGGATGCGGTCTTGCAGTTGATCGGGATTCACCATATCGTAATTCACTTGTATCCTTCTTTCATAATGAGGTTTGCGTGCGCCGCCGGCCGGCCAGCATCAGTGCCAGGATGGTGACCAACGGCGGCAGCATGTAGATGACCTGGGTCGGCCAGTTCAGCGCGCCAAGCCGCGTGGCCAGCACGCTGGCGGCGCCGAACAGCAGCGCGGCCGCCAGCACGCCGCGCGGCTTGCGGGCGCCGAGGAACACCGCGGCCAGCGCCAGGAAGCCGCGGCCGGCTGTCATGTCGGCCTGGAACAGCGACAGATAGCCCATGCTCAGATAAATGCCGCCCATGCCGGCCAGCGCTCCGCTGAGCAGCAACGCCGCATACTGCATGCGGCGCACCGGGATGCCGGCCCCCAGCGCGGCGGCGCGGTTTTCGCCGACGGCGCGCAGCCAGGCGCCGTAGCGGGTACGCGACAGGAACAGCGACAGCAATGGCACCAGCGCGAAGGCGGCGATCAGCAGCACATGCTGGCCGTGTCCCGCCTCGCCGTTGACGAGCAACTCGGCCAGGGGCCAGCCGGCCAGGCCGGGCACGTGGACCGACGGCAGCAACGGCGTGTTGATGCCGGCCGTCGAACCCTTGTCGCCGATCAGGGAGACCAGCAGGAACACCGTCAGGCCGGCCGCCAGCAGGTTGATCGCAATGCCGCCGACGATCAGGTCCGCACCCAGCTCCAGATGGAACACCGCCAGCAACGCCGTCAGCAGCAGCGCCGCCAGCAGGCCGGCGGCACAGCCCAGCCAGGGATAGAGCCACGGCGCCAGTCCCGGGAACCAGCGCCCGGCATACAAGGCGCCGATCACGCCGAAGAAGGCGGCGATCAGCATGATGCCTTCAAGCGCCACGTTGACGCACCCGGCCAGTTCGGATACCAGGCCGCCCAGCGCCGCCAGCAGGATGGGAGTGGCCGCGCGCAGCAGCGCAATCAGCAGAAGGACCGCGCCCATGCCGGCCACGCCGCCGGCGGCGGTGATGTCGGCGCTCATCGCGCACCTCCGGTCCAGCGCGCCAGCACATCGCTGACGCGCTTCGGCAGCAGGCGCTCGGCCACCACGAACAGGATGATCAGCGCCTGGATCACCAGCACCGTCTCGCGCGAGACGTCGGTGCTGCGTTCCATGGTCTGCGCGCCGGTGCGCAGCCAGGCGTAGAACAGCGCCGCCCACGGCACGGCGCGCGGATCGTTACGCGCCAACAGCGCCACCAGCAGGCCGTCGTAGCCCAGGCCCGGCGACAGGTCGACCGGCAGCCGCTTGAGCAGGCCGTTGCTGATGTGCAGGCCGGCCAGCGCCGCGAAGGCGCCGCCAGCAGCCATCGACAGCACCACCGCGCGGCCGACCGGCAGGCCGGCCTGCAGCGCAAACGCCGGCGCCGAACCGGTGACGCGGATCTCGTAGCCCAGCGTGGTGCGTGTCAGCAGCAGCGCGGCCGCCGCCACCGCCAGCGGCACGGCGAACAGCAGCGTCGTCACGTTGGTGTGCTCCAGCAGCGGCGAGAACACGGCCGCCGCCGGCAACAGCGGCGTCACCTGATAGCCGGCATGCGGATCGCGCAGCCAGTCGGCGACGGCCAGCCGGTAGAACTGCAGCGCGATCAGGTTGAGCATCAGGCTGGTGACCATTTCGTTGGCGCCGCAGCGGACCTTCAGCAGCCCTGGCAGCAGGCCCCAGGCAAAGCCGGTCAGCACGGCGGCGCAGGCGGCGGCCGGCAGCAGCAGCCACGCCGGACCGCCCAGTTGCAGCCAATACAGGCTGGTGGCGGTGGCGGCCAGCGCGGCCAGGAACATCTGGCCGTCGGCACCCAGCGAAAACTGGCGCGCGCGGAACGGCAGCGCCACCGCCAGGCCGAGGAAGGTCAGCGTGACGGCATCCTCGATGACCGTACCGAAACGCACCATGCGGTGCAGCTGCCAGCCGTGCGCGCGGCTCCAGTCGACATCGGGCAAGGCGCCGGTCAACAGCACCAGGTAGGCGCGCAGCGGCTCGCGGCTGACCAGCGCCGTCATGGCCAGGCCGGCCAGCAGCGCGGCGACCACGGCCAGCGCCAGGCGCCAGCCGCGCGACAACTCGGGTGGCGGCAGCGGCAGCGCGGCCGGTGGCAGCGCCGTCGCGGCCTGGCTCAGGGTTTCGGCCGTCATGCCGCCACCTCGCCGCTGAACGGGGATTCGAGCAGCGCGGCGGCGCCGGACTGGCGCCGCGCGCCGGTCATGTAGGCGCCCAGTTGCGCGGCGGTGGCGCCGCCGTTGAAGTGGCCGACGATCTCGCCCTGCGACAGCACGGCGATCCGGTCCGACAGCTCCAGCACTTCATCGAGATCGGACGAAATCAGCAGCACGGCGGCGCCGCTGTCGCGCAATTCGACCAGGCAGCGGCGCAGCGCCTGCGCCGCGCCGAGGTCGACGCCGCGCGTCGGCTGGCTGGCGATCAGGAAGCGCGGCGCGGCGTCCAGCTCCCGCCCCAGTACGATCTTCTGCATATTGCCGCCGGAGAGAGCGCCGATCGCCTGGCCGGGTCCGCGCGCGGCCACGCCATAGCGCGCCATCAGGCGCTGTGCCATGGCCTGGATGGCTGCGGCGCTCAACCAGCCCATGCGCGACAGGGGCTGTCTGTGGTAGGCGCCGGCGATCGCGTTGTCGGCGATGCTCATGTCCGCGGCGACGCCGTTGTGCAGCCGGTCCTCGGGGATGGCCGCCACGCCGGCGGCACGCGCCGCGCGCACGCCGGCGCCGGTGACGACGCGGCCGTCGAGCAGCGCCTGGCCATGATCGGGCGAGCGCAGGCCGCTCAGCACATCGGCCAGCGCGCCTTGTCCATTGCCCTCGACCCCGGCGATGCCGAGTATCTCTCCGGCCGCGATCTCGAAGCTGATGCCGTTCAATTGCGCCCTGCCGTCGGGCCGGCGCAGGCCGACGCCGCGCGCGCTGAACAGCGCTGGCGTGCCGGGGCCGCGCTTGCCGGTTCGCTCCACCGTCAACGGCGCCAGCGGACGGCCGACGATCATCTCGGTCAGGCGCGCCGCATCGACGGCGCCGGCGTCGTCCTGGCCCGTCACGCGGCCGCCGCGCAGCACGGTGAAGCGGTCCGACACGTCCAGCACCTCGGTCAGCTTGTGGGTGATCAGCAGCACGGTCAGGCCCTGGGCCGTCAACGCGCGCAAGGCGGCGAACAGCGCCTCGGCTTCGCCCGGCGTCAACACGGCGGTCGGTTCGTCGAGCAGGATCAGGCTGGCGCCCCGGTACAGCGTCTTGAGTATCTCGACCCGCTGCTGCTCTCCCAGCGACAGGCCGGACACCAGCGCCTGCGGATCGACTTCCAGGCCAAAACGCCGCGACACGGCGCGCACCTGGTCGATGGCGGCCTGGCGGTCGAGCAGGCCGAAGCGCGACGGCTCGCTGCCCAGCACCACGTTCTGTGCCACGGTAAACGACGGCAGCAGTTGCAGGTGCTGCGGCACCAGACCGATGCCGGCCTCGATCGCCTCGCCGGGATCGCGCAGCTGCCGCAGCTGGCCGTCCAGCAGGATGCTGCCGGCGCTCGGCTGTTCCAGCCCGTAGAGCATCTTCATCACCGTCGACTTGCCGGCGCCGTTCTCGCCCACCAGCGCATGGATCTCGCCGCGCCGCACCTGCAGGCTGACGCCATCGCTGGCCAGCGTGCCGTTCGGGTAGCGCTTCGAGACCGCGCGCAATTCCAGGCGCGGCGGCTGAATGTCGTGCATCGTGTGCTTCATGTTCTTTGCGGTCCTCACATCGTCTTGGCGAAAGCGCCGGGCACGCGCACGCGGCCCTGCACAATGGCGTCCTGCAGCGCATCGACTTCGCGCAACAGCGCAGGCGCCGCCGCATCCATCACCTGCGAATGTCGCGCCAGCCGGATGCCGCCCTCGGCCAGGCCGAGCGATTCCGCGCGGCCGTACGGCAGCCGGCCCTCCAGCTGCAAACCGACCGCGCGCAGCAGTCCGGCGTCGACTTCCTTGAGCACCGAAGTGACGATGCCCGCGGCCCGCTGGGGATTGCTGGTGCGGTAAAGCTGGTATTGGTCCATGTCGACGCCGATCACGTAGCGCCTGGCCTCCGCCGCCGCCTCGGTCACGCCCTGGCCGGTCGCGCCGGCGGCGTGGAAGATCAGGCCCGCGCCCTGTCCGAACTGGGCTTTGGCGATCTCCTTGCCCGCGGCCGGATCGGAGAAGGCGTTGGCGTACTGGCTCAGTATCGCGATGCCCGGCACGGCGGCCCTGGCGCCGGCGCCAAAGCCGATGATGAAATCCTCGATCACGGGGAACTGCATGCCGCCCACCACGCCCAGCGCGCTGCCCGCCGGAGCGCCGGGCAGGCCTTGCTGCATCAGGCGCGCCGCCAGGTAGCCGGCCAGGTAGGCGCCTTCGTTCTGGCGGAACAGCATTGAATACACATTGCCGCATTGGCAGGCCGCATAGTCGACCGCCGCGTCGAAGACGATGAAACGGGTCGCCGGGAATTGCGCGGCCAGCTTCTGCACATAGGGAACCATGGTGAAGGTGCCGGCCACCACCACGTCATAGTCGCCGCTGTCGGCCAGGTCGCTGAGCGCCGCTTCCCAGCGCGTGGGATCGGTGCCGCCCTCGATCACCCGGGTCCGCACCGGCAGCGCCGCCGCCACCTGCACCATGCCGTGCGCGGCCGAGTCGAACATCGACTTGTCGCCACGGGTGCCGTTGATGAACAACGCCACCCGCAACCGTGCGCCGGCGGCCTCCGGCGCATAGGCGCGCCGCCCTGCCCAGGCCAGCGCATACAGCGCCAGCACCAGGAGGCCCAACCAGCACAACTGCCGCAGCAAAAGAAAACCGGCTTGCTTCACAACCCCTCCCAAAGGTGGTCCCTGTCTATATTATGCGACTTCCTGCGGCGCCAGCCGGGATAGCTCAGAAGTGGCTGCGCAGCGTGAAGAAAAGCGTGCGCGGACTGCCGAGGAAATAGCGGCCGGATGTCAGTGGATTGGAGGTGGTCAGCTCCGCCCCCACGCCGCCCAGATAACGCTTGTCGAACAGGTTGTCGACGTTGAAGGACAGCTCGGCATTGCGGAAGTAGCCCAGGAACTGCCCCTGCGGACGGTAGCTGAGGGACAGCCCCACCAGCGTGTAGGCCGGCATGTACTCGCGCGGATAGGTGGCAGGTCCGCCGGTGACCACGGTATTCGGCACGACGCCGTAGGTGCCGGCGGCCTCGCCCACATATTTGGCATTGACGGCGGCGCGCCACGCGGCCATCGGTTTCCATACCGCTTCCGCAAAGGCCGAGTGGCGCGGTGCGCCGAGCACCGGATCGCCGGACTTGATGCCTTCGGCCGCAGTATCGGCGACATAGTGCGCATCGTTGTAGGCGGCGTTGGCATACAGCTCGTAGGTGTCGCCGGTGGCGCGCGCGGTCAGCTCCACCCCGCGCGAGCTGATGCCGCCCTGGTTCTGGAAGGTGGTCTTGGCGTCGCGCGAGAAGATGTCGCCGTTCGGATTGCCGTTCTGGATGGAGATGCGGTCGCGATAGTCGATCGAATACGCCGTCAGCGCCAGGCCGTAGCGGTCGCGCACCCAGCGCAGGCCCAGGTCCTTGTTGATCGAGGTTTCAGGCTTGATGCCGTTCTTGGAATCGACCGCCGCCGTGCCTTCGAAAACGCTGTCGGGAATGGCGCTGAAGTTTTTCGAACCGCTGGCGAAGACTTCCCACTCGTCGGTGATGCGGTACAGCGCGGCGAGCTTGGGCAGCAGCTTGGACGATACCCGCAGCGAACGCGAACCCGCGAACTCCACCGGCGACATATAGGACTCGCTGAAGCGCTGGAAGGTCGCACCGACATCCAGTTCGACGCGGTCGCCCATCAGGCTCATTTTGTCCTGCGCATAGGCCATCGCGGTGTTGGACGTGTAGTGGCGGTCCTGTGTGACGGAATACAGCGCGCTGTCGGCATAGGCTCCGCTCACCTTGGGATCGGTGACGTCGAACCAGTTGCGCACCTTCGCGCGCGTGATGTGCTCGTACCATCCGCCAAGGCGCACGCGATGCACCTCGTCGAAGGTCATCGCCACTTCGGCCAGCGTGCCTTTGCGGTCGATCGCATTGTCGCTGCGGCGGGTGGTCGCCTCGCGCGCGCCCCACGCGCCGACCGGATTCATCGCATACTTGGCCGCCGCCGGGCAGCCCGCCGTCTTCAGCGCCGCGGCGCTGGACCCGGCCGGGATGGACACCGCCGCCACCGGCACCAGGGCGCCGCTGGCCGTGCGCTGATATTGATTCTTGTAGCACTCCTGCACCACCGCCGTCGGCGAGGCGCCCGCCGCGACAACGCTGTATTGCTGGCCATTGCTGGGCAGCTGCTCATACGGGACGTAGAACCAGCCATTGCCGTTCTGCTTGTGCAGATAGGGCTTGAGCGTGAACTTGCCGGTTTCGCCGAAGCGCTGGGTCCAGTCGACGTGGGCCAGCGTATCCTCGCTGTTGATGCCGCGCGTGCCCCGGTAGTTCTGGTCGATGGCCGGGTCGCCGGTCCAGCGGTCGGTCAGCGCGTCGGTGTTCGGATTGCCTTCGAACGTGGCCTTGTAGAACGGCGCCGCGACGGCGCGCAACGCGACCGCGTCGTAGTCATTATCGGAAAAAGAGTTGTAGCTGACGGTGGCGCGCAGGCTGGAGCCGCCGCCCAGATCCTGCAGCACGCGCAGGTCGGCGTGCTGGCGGCGGTTGCGGCCGGCCTGCTCGCCGGGCCAGGTGCGCACGTATTCGTGAGAGTAATCCAGATAGGCGCTGGTCCCCAGCGCCGACTTGCCGCTGTCGACGCGCAGGAATTCGCGCTGGTAGCCGAAGCTGCCGGCCGACAGTTCCACGTCGCCACCGCGCTCCTTGGCCGGATCGCGCGTCTTGTAGTCGATATAGCCGCCCAGCGCCTGGTTCGACGGCGTGCCCAGGTCGCCGGCGGTTTGCGAAGCGTCGACCCGCACCAGGTTGGCCGGTTCGAGCAGGCGGTTCGGCATGGTGCCGCCGTTGGACAGCGTCGATCCGTTCGGGATGCCGTCGACGGAGATGCCGATCTGCTCCTTGTTCAAGCCGCGCATGGTCAAGCGCATAGAGAAGCTGCCCGTCAAGGCGTCGCTGGAGCTGACCTGCAGGCCCGGAACGCGCGCCAGCAGCTTGAGCGGATCGAGGCCCGCAGGCTGCTGCTGTATGGTTTCCTTGTCGATGACGCTATTGGCCCGCGCCTCGCCCTTGCCCATCACGTGGCCGGTGACTTCAATCACGGTCGGCGCCTTGTCGTCCGTGCTGACCGCGGCTTCCTGTGCCGCCGCCGGAGCGCCCCACTGCAGCATGGCGGCCGATCCGGCTGCCAGCAATCCGATTCTTCTATACACGATACCCCCTGAGTAATGGACAAATACCTGTTTTTGAACTAATGCTTCCCCATGCATTGAATTGTATAGTGGTACGTACCATTCTTCAATAAAAAAATGTAACACGTTTCATAAAATCGCTGTGCCACATACACAAACAACACAGCGGTCAAAAATATGGTACGAACCAAGATATAATTCCATCATGACCGCCGCGTGACACGGCGGCGTCTCGTGTTAACATGCCGAGCAAAATAACTACCGTCCCTCATACATGAAGGTGAACAGCGTGACCGCCTTTTCAAATTCCACACCGATCTACCGCCAGCTGGCCGACATGCTGCGGATGCAAATTGAATCCGGCCATATCGCCCCCAACGACGCCATTCCGGCCGAACGCGATCTGGCCGCCACGCACGAGGTGAGCCGCGACACTGTCCGCAAGGCCATCAAACTACTGGAAGAACAGGGAGTGCTGTACAGCGACCACGGTCGTGGCACGTTTGCCGCACCCGCCGCGGTGCGCAAGATGTCACGCTTCCTGGACAGCTTTACCGAGGACACCATCAAACGCGGCGGCGTACCTGGACAAAAGATCCTGGTGATGGAGGAGATCATCGCCAGCATGGCCATCGCCAGCCTGCTCAACATCGACAGCGAGACGCCCATCCTGCACCTGAAGCGGCTGCGGCTGATGGATGGCGCGCCTATCGGCATCCAGGATTCCTACGTCCGTCTGCCGCCTGGGGAACAGCTGGCGCGCAAAGACCTGGAGCGGGCCGGCTCGCTGTATCGCCTGCTGGTGGACAAGTTCGGCATCGAGCCGTCGGAGAGCCTTGAAAGCATAGGCGCTATTCCCGCCGGCGCCGAAGAGGTCCAGCTGCTGGGCATCACGGCCGGCACGCCCATTCTGGTATGCGAACGCATCATGCTGTCGAGCCGGCGCGAGCCGGTCGAATACTGCGAGATGAAATATCTTCCGTCCTACCGCTACAAGACCCGCATCAGCAAGTGGAGCATCGGCCAGCCGGCATGACCACTCAACCGGCTACGGCGCCGATCAGGCGCTCCAGCCGGTCGGTATCGTCGCAAAACTGGCGTATGCCTTCGGCCAGTTTGGCGCTGGCCATGGCGTCGCCGTCGAGCATGCGGCGGAACGACTCCTCGTCCACCGGCACACGCTCGATCGCTTCCGCGTCCAAAGCAGCGCGATCGAGCCTGCGCGCCAGCGGCGCCTTCGACTCCCCCAACTGCCCCAGCAACTCGGGACTGACGGTCAGCAGGTCGCAACCGGCCAGCGCGGCAATCTGCGCCGTGCTGCGGAAGCTTGCCGCCATCACTTCGGTGCGGTGGCCATGCCTGGCGTAGTAATCGAAGATGCGCCTTACCGACAGCACGCCCGGGTCGTCGTCGGCGGCATAGGTCAAGCCGGTATGCTGCCGATACCAATCGCTGATGCGGCCGACAAACGGAGATATCAGCCGGACGCCGGCCTCGGCGCAGGCGGCCGCCTGCGCCAGCCCGAACACCAGCGTCATATTGCAGTGTATGCCGTCGCGTTCGAGCACTTCGGCGGCGCGTATGCCCTCCCAGGTGGCGGCGATTTTTATCAGCACCCGGTCGCGCGCGATGCCCGCCGCCTCATAGCGGGCAATCAAGGCCCTGCCCTTTTCCACAGTGCCGGCGCTGTCGAACGCCATGCGCGCATCGACTTCGGTCGATACCCGCCCCGGGACGATGCGCAGGATCTCCACCCCGAACGCCACCAGCAGATGATCGGCCAGATCCGAGCAGGCCAGGCCCTGGTTGGCTTCCACAACCCGCTCGAGCAGGGGGCGGTAGGCCGGCGCCTGCGCGGCCTTCAGTATCAGCGATGGATTGGTGGTCGCATCGCGCGGCGCGTAGGTCCGCATCGCCAGGAAGTCGCCGGTATCGGCGACAACAACGCTGTATTGTTTGAGCTGGTCCAACTGGTTCATGAAGCTATTCCTTCCGGTGTTCGACAAATGAGGTGGTCACGATCGGGCCACATATGGCCGGCGAAGAACACCGCCACTTCGGCGCGGAAGCGCGCCTTGACCTCGGCAGGCAGGAAGGCGGCATCGAAGCTGTTGCAGGCCAGCTGATAGGCGTGACTGGCATCGAGCGGCAGTTCCTCGAAGGCGGCAGCGAAGTTGTCCTCGATATAGCCGCCGAAATATGCCGGATCGTCCGAGTTCAGCGTCACGGCCAGGTCGGCGTCCAGCATCCGGCGCAGGTTATGCGAGGCCATGCCGGGAAATACGCGCAACTTGATGTTCGACAGCGGACAAACCGTCAGCGGTATGCGCTGCGCCGCCAGATGTCGCACCAGCGCCGCATCTTCCAGGCAGCGCACACCGTGGTCGATGCGCTCGACCCTCAGTACGTCGAGCGCGCTCCAGATATAGGCCGGAGGCCCCTCCTCGCCCGCATGCGCGACCAGCCTCAGTCCCAGTTCCCGGCAGCGCGCAAAGACCCGCGCGAATTTTTCCGGTGGATGGCCGCGCTCCGAGGAATCCAGGCCGACACCGATGATGCGTCGCCGGTGCGGCATGGCCAGCTCCAGCGTGGCAAACGCATCATCCTCGCTCAGGTGCCGCAGGAAGCACATGATCAGCGCACTGCTCATGCCCCATGCCGCTTCCGCGTCGTCCTGCGCGCGGCCGATGCCTTCCACCACGGTAGCGAAAGCCACGCCGCGCGCGGTATGCGTCTGCGGATCGAAAAACATCTCGGCATGCAGCACGTTGCCGGCCCGCGCGCGCAGCAGATAGGCCCAGGTCATGTCGTAGAAGTCCTGCTCCGTCAGCAGCACGCTGGCACCCGCATAGTAAATATCGAGGAAGGATTGCAGGTCGTCGAAGGCATAGGCCTGGCGTACCGCCTCGACCGAGTCCCACGCCAAAGCGATGCCATTGCGCGCAGCCAGCGCAAACATCAATTCAGGCTCCAGCGTCCCCTCCAGGTGAAGATGCAGTTCGGCCTTGGGCATGCGCCTGGCCAGTTCGGGCAATGTGGTCATCATCGCTATGTCCTTTCGTCGGGGTCAGAAGCGCCGGCTGAGTTGGAGGCCGACGATGCGCGGATTGCTGTCGTTGACGAAGCCGGTCAGGTTGTTGAAGTCGATGCCGCCGATCAGCTGGACGCGGTTGGTGATGTTGCGGCCGAACAGCGCCACCTCGTAGCGGTCGTTGTCCCACTTGTAGCCGACGCGCAGGCCGCCGGTCAGCAAGGGCTTGCCGACGAACTCCTTCGAGCGGTACAACGTGAAATTGACGTCGCTGCGGTACACCCAATCGGTATAGGCAAACAGCTCGCCGTTGCGGTACGGGCGGCTGTAGCGCAGCGTGACATTGCCGGTCCAGCGCGGCGCCTGCGGCAGCGGATTGCCGTCTATGCGCACCAGCCTCGAACCGCCCACGACCACCGTCGGATTGAGTATGGTGCAGGCGGCGCAGGCGCCGACGGTCAGATTGGGATCGTCGATGCGGGTAAAGTTATAGCTGCCGCCGAACGTCAGCAGTAGGTCGTCGGCGAGATAGGCTTCCAGATCCAGTTCGACGCCGCGCCCCTTGCTTTTCTGCGCGTTCAGCAGGATCGCCGAATTCGACGAGCCACCCACCGCCGTCAGCTGCAGGCCCTTGACCGTGTAGTCGTAGACGTCCACCGCCACCCTCGCCCGGCGTTGCAGCAGGTCCGACTTGAAGCCGACTTCATACGAGGTGATGGTTTCCGGCTGCGCCACCGACATCGGATTGAACGTCGCCGCCGGCTGGATGGTGGCGCCGCGGAAGCCGGTGGCGACGCGCGCATACAGGTTGGCGTCCTCATTGAGCTTGTAGACGCCGCTGGCATCCCAGTTGACCTTGGAGACGCTGGTGCCGGTGGCCAGGCCGGCGGATGCGTCGACGTCGCTGCCTCCGTCAGGCTTGTCCGCGCGCTCGGTGTAGAGCTCTTTCTTGTCGTGCGTGTAGCGCAGGCCCGCGCGCAGGTTGACGCGCTCGTTCACATCGTAGTTCAACGAGCCGAATGCGGCATAGGCGTCGTTCTTTTGATGCGAGCGGACATCGGCGGTCAGCACGCCGTGGTTCAGCGAGTCGTAGCTGTAGCTGTCGATCCGGTAGCGCTCATCGAAATAAAACAGGCCGGCCTGCCACCGCAGTCCATCCTTCAGGTTCGATTCCAGCCGCAGCTCCTGCGTCAGCTGATGATGACCCGAGGTGCCGTCGGCCGATTCGACCGGAAAGGGTATCAAGCCCGGTCCGGACGGCGGCGCGAACGCGGCGCCCACGCCGCCGTCGATGTCGCCGCGGCTGAACACCCGCACGGTTTCATAACCGGTGATCGAATGCAGCGTCACACCGCCCAGGCGCCATTGCAGGCGCAGGTTGCCGCCGTAGTTTTCCAGGTGCTGCCCATTGTCGCCGTCGGTGGCGGCGCTGGCCACGTCGAAGCCGGGCACCAGCGCGTCGCTGCCCTTCTGGATGATATTGGCGCGGAATACCGAGGCGCTGCCGTTCAGCGTCCGTCCGTGCAGGTTGGCCAACGCGCTGAAATTGGCGTCGGGCTTGTAGGACAGCTGGAAGCGCGCGGCGTTGTCGTTGTAGCCGCCGTAGGCCTTGGCGTCGCCGGTATGAGGATTGCCGATCCAGTTGTCGCGGTGCTCGCCCAGCACCGAGATGCGCGCCGCCAGCCCGTCGCCCATCGGTACATTCAGCGCCGCTTCCAGATTGGCGGTGTTATAGGTGGCATCCAATATCGTCACATAGCCGCCCGGTGTGGACGAGGGCTGGACCGAATTGAACTTGACCACGCCGGCCGGCGTGTTGCGGCCGAACAGCGACCCTTGCGGACCGCGCAGCACTTCGATGCGTTCCAGGTCGAACGCCGGGAAACCCTTCAGCACCGGGCTTTCTAGCACGACGTCGTCGTAGACCAGCGATACCGGCTGCGACGCATTCTGATGGAAATCGACGTTGCCGTAGCCGCGGATGTAGAAGCGCGGATAGGAGCGGCCGAACGACGACTCCACGTTCAGGCTGGGCACGCGGCCCGCCAGCATCTGCATGTCCAGGTTGCCGGAATTCAGCGCAGCCAGCGCCTCGTCCGAGACGATGGATGCCGACACCGGCACGTTCTTGATATTTTCCTGACGCCGCTCGGCGCTCACCGTCACCGTCTGCAACTGCGCCGGCGTCGGCGCAGTTGCCGGCACCGCATCCTGCGCCAGGACCAGGCCGGACGGCGCCAGCGCCGCCACGGCCCCGCATATACCCCACGCTTGCCTCAAGATCGTCATGCCCACCCCCCCCTCGTTGTCGTTTGATTGATCGAAATAGCCACCCAACAAAAACTATATAATGGTACGTACCAATTATCAATAAATTTATTTTATATTGTATTTTTTGAGTAAATTTCTTGATTTTTGAATTTTTGCAAATACAATGGTACGTACCATAAAAAACAAAAGGCAATCATGACAGCACTTTTCACGGCACCATCCTTTGTCACCTTCACCGGTATCGACGACAGCACCCTGCTGCCGGGCATGCTGGCGCTGTCGGCGCGCTATCCGGTCGAATGGGGCGTGTTGCTGGATGCGGCGCAAGAAGGAGCGCCGCTGTTTCCGCTTCCGGCGGTACGCAGGGCCCTGCAAGGCGCGCCGCTGCGCCTGTCGGCGCACGTGTGCGGCGCGGCGGCCAGGGCCATCGTGGAAGGTGGCGATCCCGGCCTCGACCTGAGCGGCTACGCCCGCATACAGATCAACCACAGCCGCTCCGGCAGCAGCGACAGCGAGATCCGCAACAGCCAGTTGTACGCGGCCCGCAACGGCGTGCGCGCGGCGCTGCAGTGCCAGGGGGGGTTTCCCGTGGATGCACGCGTCGACTGGCTTTACGACGTCTCGTTCGGCACCGGTCAGCGGCCCGAGGTATGGCCCGCCATCGGCGCACGGCAGGCGTTTTGCGGCTATTCGGGAGGATTGAATCCGGACAACGTGGCCGCCGTGCTGGCGCACTTGCCGCTCGACGCCGACACCGCTTACTGGATAGACATGGAGTCCGGCGTGCGCACGGGAAACCGGTTCGACCTCGCAAAATGCGAGGCGGTGTGCCGCATCGTCTTCGGCTCTGCCGAATCGTGACATCCCAGCAGCGGAAACAAGTGTATAAAGACACTATTGCTTTCGCGAAGGAGATCGCCATGTCGTCACAGCCGCTCAACTGCACCTGCTTCATTATCCCGTCGAAAATGTTGCGCAAGCTGGCCGAATCTGCGGCCGTGACGCCTGCCGAACGTCAGTTGCTGCTGGATCAGTGCGAAATATCGGCCCACCTGCGCGGCCAGCGCTCGGTGACGCCGGTCGCGATGGGTATCGCCTCCGCCGGCGAGAAGCGCCGCACCGTCTACGACGCCAGGCACAAGTCCACGCTGCCCGGCAAGCTGGTGCGCGGCGAAGGCGCGGCGGCCGTGGCCGACGTCGCCGTCAACCAGGCTTATGACGGCGCCGGCGCCACCTACGACTTCTACCGCGAAGTACTGAAGCGCAACTCCATCGACAACAAGGGCTTGCGCATCGATTCCACCGTGCATTACCAGAACAAGTTCAACAACGCCTTCTGGAACGGCCAGCAGATGGTCTACGGCGACGGCGACGGCAAGCTGTTCCTCGGCTTCACCGGCGCCATCGACGTTATCGGCCACGAGCTGACGCACGGCGTCACCCAGTACGCGGTGCCGGGCGGCCTGGTCTACGAAAACCAGAGCGGCGCGCTGAACGAGTCGATCTCCGACGTGTTCGGCAGCGTGGTCAAGCAGTGGGCGCTGAAACAGAGCGTCGAACAGGCCGACTGGCTGATCGGCGCCGGCCTGATGGCTCCCGGCGTCGGCAAGGCGCTGCGCTCGATGGCTGATCCGGGCAACCGGGAACTAACCTGGTCCGGCGACGATCAACCCAAGACCATGGCGGGATATGTGGAAGGCGGCGACGTCCACACCAACTCGGGCATACCCAACCACGCGTTTTACGCGGCGGCCGTCGCGCTCAAGGGCAACTCCTGGGACAAGGCGGCGCCGATCTGGTACAAGGCGCTGGGATTGCTAACGTCGAACGCCACGTTTGCCGACATGGCCAAGGCCACCACCCAGGCCGCCACGTTGCTGTACGGCGCCGATTCGGCCGAGCAGCACGCGATACAGGCCGCATGGAAAGTGGTGGGCGTCGTTTAAGGAGAATGAGATGCTGTTGAAGTTACGATGTACCGGCGGATTTACCGGCCCCGCCGGCGCGCAGACGCGCACGCTGGACCTGGCCCGGCTGCCGAAAGACCAGGCGGCCGAGCTGCAAAACCTGATCCATGCGACGGATTTTTTCGCGCTGCCGCCTACGCTGACCAAGTCGGCGCCGAAGTCCTGGGATTTTCAATACGACCTGGAAGTCTGCGAAGACGGCAAGCAGCCGCACTGCGTGCGCTATCACCTGGACGAAGCGCCGGCGCCGCTGAAGGAGCTGACGGAAAAGATCAACGAAACCGATCCGGACTAGGCTATCTTCAATTCCGGATAACCGGTGCGCGGGTCCAGCTCGCGCGTGAAGCGCTGGCCGGGCAGCAGCGCCAGCAGCAGCTCCGCCGTGGTGCGCACAACGCAGCCTGCGCAGACGTGGCCGCCCAGCACCCGCCCCTGCGCATCCGACACCGACATGTGCAGATGCGCGCCGTCGGCCGAGATCGATCCGGCCAGGGTCAGGATTTCCAGGTCGCCGCGCAATTCGTCGGGCTGCGGCACGCCCGCATAGCGCAGCTGCGCCACGTTCAGGCTGCCGATTCCCTGCAGCACGAAGCCGGCCTCGTGGCCGCTGGCCAGCAAGGCCGCCACCACCGAGGCGCGCAGGTCGTCGCCGGGATTGAGCCGCAGCGCCAGCGTTTGCATCACGCCACCATGCGCGCGAATTCGCCCTGGTCGACCAGCTTCTGCAGGTCGGTGGCGCCGCCGATCAGTGTGCCTTTTACAAAGATCATCGGGAAGGTCGGCCAGCCGGTCCACATTTTCAGCGCGATGCGCGGACGCCATTCGGTGAAGTAGTTGCCGTAGTCGAGGTAAGCGTAAGGCGTGCCCAAGCAGTCGAGGATTTTGCGGGCCTTGCGCGGAAACGGATTGAGTCCCATGCCGACCACGACGACGGTGTTGGCCGCCACGGCCGCCTGCACTTCCGCCACCAGGTCGCGGTGGTAGCCGCTGACATAGTCGCGTACGGCCGGGTGGATATGTGTTTCGTCGAGGATGTTACGGCTCATCGGGGTATCCCTGTGGTCAAAAACCATAGGTTAGCCGCAACCGGCGCGACGGCAAAGCCTTTTCCGCGCCGGCCGCCGGGATTACAGCTCCAGCTTGGAGATCTTGGTGCCTTCGAGATTCAGGTTGGCCATCAGGCCGGCGTTGGTCAGCACCAGCGCCTGCACCGGATTGTTGGCGGTGGTGGTGTCGATCTCGCCGTTGGCACCCACTTTCAGCAGCGCCACCGAGCCGTCGACGCCGGCGGTCCAGCCTTTGCTGTTGCGGAATTTATCCAGCGCATCCTTGGTCATGAACAACAGCACCACGGCCTTCGACTGCGCGCCGGCCTGGAAGCCGACCGACACCGACGCCACGCTGTAGTAATCCACCGTCTGGCTGCCGCTATGCAGCACGCCCTTGCCGTACTCGCCGCCCACCACCAGGCCGGCCGCCAGCACGCGCGGGAACACCAGCACGCCGTTGGCCTTGCGCACCAGCTCGCGCGAACCCTTCACTTCCGAATACAGCCGCTCCAGCGTGCTGTGGGCGCCCTGCTCGATCTCCGTGCGGACCGCCGCGGAATCGGCCTTGCCGGACGTGGTGGTGGTGGTGCAGGCGCCGAGGCCCAGGCCAAGCGCCAGGGCGATCGTGGAACGAAGCAGGAAAGTACGTTTTTGCATGGCAGTCTCCAAAATGTGCCGCAGTTGCGGCGTGGCAAACTATTAATTGATTATAAACTCGAGTCGCCCTTCCTCAGCGCACGCCTGACTGCTCTGCCCGGCTTGTTCGAACGCCGAGCACAGGCGATTGCCCTGCGGATCTTCCAGCCTCGGGTGCACGCGCAACAGATAAGTACCGGGACGCCAGGCCGGCGCCGGCGTAAAGCGCCACTCGCGCTCGCCGGACAGCAGCCGCGCCGCACCGGCCACGCGCCGGCCATCCGGTCCCTGCAGCGCGATCAGCGGCGCCGCATCGCCATCGAGCGCGGTGGGAAACGCGACCCGCAGCGGCTGCCTGCTACCCCGTTTGACAGCATGCACCGTCCAGCGCTGGGGATCGATGAGCTGCCGCAAAGGTGGCGCCACACGCCACTGTTTTTCCACCACCCGGCCCAGTTGCGCGTCGGCTATGCGCAGGCGCACGGCCTGGCCGGCGTGCAGCGCCGTCCCCAGCGCCAGGTTCGGGCCGACGCCGGTCTTGATGCGTCCGGGATGCAGCAGCAGCGCCACCGCCCTGCCGTCCGGGTCGGCCAGCGGCAGGTCGAGGAAGGCGCCGTCGATGGGGACGCCGGCGCTGTCGAGCAGGACCACGCGCCGCATGTCCAGCGGCGCGGACAACGGCGTGTCGAGATGCAGCTCGATGCGCAGCAGGTTTTCCGCCACTTCCGGCCCCGACGGCGTGACCAGCACGCCGGCCGCCACCAGTCCCGGCAGCAGCAGCGCCAGCATCCCGGCGCTAGCGCGCCAGCTCAGGATAGCCCTCCAGGCCGCGCGCATATTTGTGGAAATCGCGGAACTTGTCGCCGTCCGGATATTTGTAGTCGGGGAAGTCGTATTCGTTGACGAAGTCGCTCAAGCGCAGATAGGCACCCTTGGGGATAGAGACCAGCTGCATATTGCCGCTCGCATCCTCGCGCCGCAGCGCCAGCAGCAACCCGGCGTTCAGGTTATCGATGCGCATCACCGGCGCCAGCGGCGTCATCATCCCTTTCACGCCGAGATAAGGCTTGGCCGGCCAGTCGATCGGCGTGGTCACGCCGGGCGCGCCGGCGGCAGCGCCCAGGTCGGACGCCGTCATCAGGTCGGCCGAGCGGCTGGAATTGGCCAGCAGCGCATACTCGACGTCGCCCTGCCTGAAGGTGACCAGGCCGTTCGGCGCGCTGCCCCAGCCCATCTCCCCCACCGTCTTGGCGACGATGTGGGCGCCGTCCTTCAAGTCCTTGAGCGGGATGATCACCAGCGGCGTGCAGGTGTAGGCGGCCAGCAGCGACGGCTCGCCTGCGATGGTCATCACCGCCATGCTGCGGATCGGCGCCCGCGTCTCGATCTCGTTGTGCACCGGATGGTACATCTCGATGGTGGTGGCCTGGGCCTTGCCGCTGAACGGGTAGTCGTACACCCGCAGGGTCGAGGCGAAGCTGCGGTTGGACAGGCCAGCCACGTAGAGCTTGTTCTGGTGGAAGCGCATGTCCGTGACGGTCAGCGTTTGCGCCGGCAGGTCGCGCCAGAAGGCCAGGTCGGCCGAGGGCGCGTCGGTGATCGCGGCCGAGCTGGCGCTACTGACCGCCTTGGCCAGGTCGAGCCGCGCCACCTTGCCGCTAGCATCGATGCTGACGATGGCCGGCGACGACTTGCCCTTGGCGCCGCGCACCGTCAGCGCGACAAAGGCCAGCTCGCTGTCGGGCTGCACCACCAGGTCCTCGAAGCGCAGCGCCGACGGCGCCACGCAGAGCGCCTTGGCGATCGGCGCCTGCACGTCCATCAGGTTGAAGGTCTTGCCGGCCGCCTTGGCCGGCGCCGCGACCGGCAGCGCGTAGATGCGCGCACCCTTCCAGTCGGCCACGAACAGGGTGCCGGCGTCGCCGAAGGCGAGCTTGGTGGCGGACTGCATGGCGGCAGGCGCCGCATGGCCGGCGGCCGCCACGCAGCCCGCCAGCAGCACGGCCGCCGCACGGGTCGCTATCGGGCGCCGGATGAACCGCGATACGAAAAGAAAAACGGGAGTGCGAGCCAGCTGCTGCATGTGAGCCTCCGATGGTGGTCGCCGAAAATCAGCTTGACCAGCCTAGCACCCGCTCCGCTCAGCGTCCATCCGCCTTAGGGAGGGCCGCACAACGCTCAACGGCCGCCGAACGCCAGCCGTTTGCCTTCGCGCAGCATGCCGGCGAAGTCGGCCGCCGGTATCGGCTGGCTGAACAGATAGCCTTGCAGCTGGTCGCAACCGAGCTCGCGCAGGAAGCTCATCTGCTCGGCCGTCTCCACGCCCTCGGCCACGATTTCCTGGCGCAGCTGCTGCGCCATGGTGACGATGGCGCGCGCGATCGCGCAATCGTTTTCTTCGTAAGGCAAGCCGATGACGAAGGAACGGTCGATCTTCAGCGTGCTGATCGGGAACTTCTTCAGATAAGCCAGGCTTGAATAGCCGGTGCCGAAGTCGTCCAGCGCCAGCGCCATCCCCATCGCCACCAGCTCGTTCATGATGGCGATCACATTGTCGGTGCCGCGCACCAGCAGGCTCTCGGTGATTTCCAGGTTGATCTGGTCCGGCTGCACGCCGTGCCGCTCCAGCACCGCCGCGATGCGCTTGGGCAGCTGGCTGTCGAACTGCCGCGCCGACAGGTTGACGGCGATGGGCGGCATGATCAGGTTGGCGTCCTTCCACTCGCGCACCTGGCGGCAGGCTTCCTCCAGCACCCAGGTGCCCAGGTCGAGTATCAGCCCGGTTTCCTCCGCCACCGGGATGAACACGCCCGGCGACACCAGCCCGCGCACCGGATGGCGCCAGCGCAGCAGCGCCTCGGCGCCGACGATGCGGCCGCTGCGCAGGCTGACCTTGGGCTGGTAGTACAGCATCAGCTCGTTGTTGAGCAACGCCTGCCGCAGCTCGCTCTCGATGCGCAGGTGCTCCTTGGCGCGCTGGTTCATTTCCTCGCTGTAGAACAGGAAGCCGGACTCGATGTTCTGCGCGGCCTTGCTCATCGCCACGTCGGAGTAGCGTATCAGGGTCGGCACGTCGGTGCCGTCTTCGGTGTACACGGTGATGCCGATGTGCGCGCCCACCTGCAGGCTGTGCGAGGCCAGCACGATCGGCTGCGCCAGCGCGGCCAGCAGCTTTTGCGCGACGATGGCGGCGTGCTCGCGCTTCTCGATATGCAGCAGCGCCACGGCGAACTTGTGGCCGTCGAGCCGCGCCAGCACGTCGGCCTCGCGCAGCGACAGGCGGAACAGGCGGCCGATCTCGCACAGCAGGTCGTTGCCGATATCGTGGCCCAGCGTGTCGCTGATGGCGCCGATGCGGGTGATGTCGATGACCAGCAGCGCGCCGTGTTCCTTCGAGCGCTTGGTCTCGGTCAGCGCCTGGCTGACCAGCTGGTTCAGCAGGCACAGGTTGGGCAGGCCGGTCAGCGAGTCGTAGTTGGCCATGCGCTGCATGCGCGCCTCGGCGTCCTTGTGCACGCTGATGTCGGAAAACAGCGAGAAGGTATGGCTGATCTTGCCCTGCTCGTCGCGCACCACGCTGATGGTCACCGACTGCGGGAACAGCTCGCCGTTCTTGCGCTTGCCGATGATCTCGCCGCGCCACGGACCCTCGCCCTGCATCGCCGAGCGCACCTTGGCGCGGAACTCGGCGTCGTGCACGCCGGAGCGCAGCAGGTCGGGCGTCTTGCCTATCGATTCTTCCGGCGTGTAGCCGGTGATGCGGGTGAACGAGGAATTGATCGAGACGATGCGTTCATGCGCGTCGGTGATCAGCACGCCCTGGTCGCTGTCTTCGATGATGCGGGCGTGCAGGTGGATCTTGTCCGCATCGGACAGCGCCTCGTCCACCTGCGCCAGCCGCACCAGCATGCCGACCGGATCGCCGGCCTCGTCGTGGCGCAGCGTGATGTGCAGCTGGACCCAGATGATTTCGCCGCTCTTCTTGCGGCGCCGCACTTCGGTGTGGGCGCCGCCGTATCCACCTTCCTTGCCCTCGTCCTCGAAAAACAGTTCGGCGATATTGCCGTCGTCGTCGTCCTCGGCGTACAGGAACAGGATGTGCTGGCCCAGCGCCTCGGCGGCCGCGTAGCCGAACATCTGCTGCGCGCCAAGGCTCCATGCGGTCAGGTAGCCGGTCAGGTCCAGTTCCAACACGGCGTCGCCGGCGTCGGCATCCGGCTCGGCCAGCCCGCGCGCCTCGGCCAGCGCGGCGTCCAGCGCGGCCAGCGTGCGTGTCAGCGCCTCGCCCGATTCGCTGCGGGCTTGCTGGCTCAGTGCGAGGCAACGCTCGATCGCGTCACGCATGGGCGGATCCCGTCTTGCCGGCCGCCACGCCCTGCATCCACAGGTAGGAGTCGGCAAGTATCTGGTTGAAGCTGTCGGGCTCGATCTGCAGCGCCTGCAGGCATTCGGTCAGGCAGGCGGCGTCGCCGCGTTCGGCAGCCTCCACCACGCACAGCAGCTGGCCCAGTTCGCCGTCGCGCGTCAGCAGCGCCTGCTGCACCGCCTCGCTGATGGTCAGCGGCTGCAGCACCTCGGCCAGCGGGATGCCGAACAACACGCCCAGCAGCGAGAACATGCCGGTCATGAAAGCCTGCTCCTGATGCGATTTGTCCTGCCCGGCCGCCTTGGCCAGCAGCTCCATGGCGCGCGCCCGCACCGACACCCGCGCCAGCAGCATGGCCGAGCGCTGGTCCGCTTCGCGCGACGAGAACAGCATCAGGTTGAGCCAGCGCCGCAGCTGCGAACGCCCGAGTATCAGGATGGCCTGCGAAAAACTGGTGACGCGGCGGCCGGTGCCCATGCCCAGCGAATTAACCAGCCGCAGCAGGTGGTAGGACAGCGTCGGATCCTGGCGCAGCAGCGCTTCGATTTCGTGGGTGTCGGCGTCGGCCGAGACCAGTTGCACCAGCTTCATCGCCAGCGCGCGCGAGGCGGCCTGGTTGCCGACCGGCTTGGGCGGGGGCGCCAGGAACCAGTCGCCCTCGACCCAGGCGACCGCCGCCGGCAGGTCGGCGCTCCAGGCGCTGTCGACGCGTTGGATCTTGTCGGCGGCCAGCGGTTTCCAGCCGGCCTCGTCAAGCACCTGGTGGACGGCGTCGGCCTGGCCGGCACGGTAGTAGCAGCCCATGCTGCCGCCCGCCAGCTCCCGCAGGGCGGCCAGCGGCACCGCTTCCGGCTGCTCCAGGCCTGCGACATCGAACAGCAGCGCCGCCGGAGTACCGTGACGGTCGGCCAGGGGATGCAAGAACACAGGTGGCATGGCGGTCGAGGCGGTCATGATATTGTTCCAGCGAAAGCAATCTGCGATCCCGCTATGGTACTCCGAAATTATTGGCATTTGCCAACATTATGCCGCGTAAGCCCGCAATTCAAGCGCCGGATTCGTGTTCTGTATCAAACGGATAGCTGGTGATGGGGCAAATGCCCCACCAGCCGCTCGAACAGGCCGGGCCGGGCCATGCGGTCTATCCACCACTTCAGCGCGGCGCCGTTTTCGCCGCTGCGCCACGCCAGGTAGAAGGTTTCCGCCGGTTTCGGCTCGTCCACCTGCTTTTCCACCAGCAAGCCGGCGGCGATGGCGGCGCGGGCGCAGGGCTCGGGCAGGAAGCCGAAGCCCATGCCGGCCAGCTGGTACTGGAACTTGGTTCGCATGTCGGGCACGGTCAGCGTGTCCTGGCCCAGCAGCAGGCCGACGGTGCGCGGCGCCATCTGTCGCGCCGAATCGGCCACGCTGACGGCGCGGTATTGCTGCAGCTGGACGCGGTCGAGGCTGCCTTCGACGGCGGCCAGCGGGTGCCCGGGCGCCACCGCGAACACGAAACCGATCTTGCCGATGGCCTGGGACACGTAGCCGCCGCCGGCCGGACCGTCGCCGGCCACGCCGACCAGCAGATCGGCGCGCCGGTCCAGCAGCGCCTCCCAGGTGCCGGACAGCGCCTCCTGCACGATGCGCAACCGGGTCTGCTGGGCGACGTCGTAGAAGGCCTTGATATCGTCGTGGAACATGCAGGCCGAGAACATCGAATCCATGCCGACCGCCAACTCGGTCTCCCAGCCGGAGGCCACGCGGCGCACCCTGTGTTCCAGGTCCTGCGCCGCCTTCAGCAGGTAGCGCCCCTCTTTCAGCAGCTCGACGCCGGCCGGCGTCAGCACGACGCGCGGGCCGTTGCGCTCGAACACCTGCACGCCGAGGTCGTCCTCCAGCTTGCTGACGGTGTAGGAAATCGTCGACGGCACGCGGTGCAACTCCTTGCCGGCCGCCGAGAACGATCCGCGGCGGTCGATCGCATCGACAATCTGCAGCGCTTCCAGGCTCAGTCTTAGCATTCGATTTTTTCGATAGTAAAAGGGTAAATTTTCCGTTTTTTCATTCCGAATCACAGGCGTACACTGTGATTCATGGATGCGAAATTATCGCACATTAACAAACTAGAAACGGAGCCCCATCATGTTGCAAATTCGTAAAAGTGAAGCACGCGGCGTCGCCAACCACGGCTGGCTGCAGTCGCGCCACACCTTCTCGTTCGGCAGCTATCACGATCCGGAACATGTCGGCTTCGGTCCGCTGCTGGTGATCAACGAAGACCAGGTGCAGGCCGGCCAGGGCTTCGGCACCCACGGCCACCGCGACATGGAAATCATCTCCTACGTGCTGAGCGGCGCGCTGGAGCACAAGGACAGCATGGGCACCGGCTCGGTGCTGCACTACGGCGACGTCCAGCGCATGAGCGCCGGCAACGGCGTGCGTCACAGCGAGTTTAACCATTCGCGCAGCGAGCAAGTGCATTTCCTGCAAATCTGGATCCAGCCCAACGTGACCGGCATTCCTCCGAGCTACGAGGAAAAGAACTTCACGCCTGAGAGCAAACTGGGCCAGTTGCGCCTGATCGCCTCCAGCGACGGCCGCGAAGGCTCGGTGCTGATCCACCAGGATGCGGCGATCTACGCCACCATCATGACCGCGGGCGACAGCCTGAAGCATGAGCTGGCCGCCGGGCGCAATGCGTATGTCCACGTGATCCGTGGCGAGGTCAGCGTCAACGGCGTGGCGCTGCAAGGCGGCGATGCGCTGAAGATCACCGCGGAGACGCTGGTGACCTTGCAGGACGCCAAAGCGGCCGAAGTGCTGGTGTTTGACTTGCCAAACTGAGGTTCCGTCCCAAGCTAGAGGCTGGCCTAAAATAAATTTCCGCCAGTTTTGGTATCATGAAGGGCGCGCCGGGTCTGTTCGAACAGCCCGGCGCGCCTTTTTTACCTTGAATTTCAATACACTGAAGAGCATAGCTATGTCGCAGAGCGCAGAAACCCCGGCAAAAGACGAACTGGATTACATGACTTCCTGCGCCCTGCCGACCCCTTGGGCGCAGTTCCAGTTGCACGCTTTTGTCGAAAAGGCAACCGGCAAGGAACATCTGGCCATGGTGCTGGGCAATATCGGCGACGGCGAGCCGGTGCTGGCGCGCGTCCATTCGGAGTGCCTGACCGGCGACGTGCTGTTCTCGCAGCGCTGCGACTGCGGCGCCCAGCTCGAAGGCGCGCTGAAGAAGATCGCCGCCGAAGGCCGCGGCGTGCTGCTGTATCTGCGCCAGGAAGGCCGCGGCATCGGCCTGATCAACAAGATCCGCGCCTACCGCCTGCAGGAAGCCGGCGCCGACACGGTGCAGGCCAATGAACAGCTGGGCTTCAAGCCGGACCAGCGCACCTACGGCCTGGTCCAGCCGATGCTGGCCCAGTTCGGCGTAAAAAGCCTGCGCCTGATGACCAATAATCCGCGTAAGATCGATGCCATGACCAAACTGGGCATCGAGGTGGCCGAGCGGGTGCCGCTGCTGGTCAACCGCAATGCCTTCAACCAGCATTACCTGAACACCAAGGCCGCCAAGCTGGGCCACATGATGACGCCGCTGACGCCGGCTCCAGTGGAGGACGGCGCGCTGTAAGCGTTAAACACAAGGACTGCATGAAATTCACCGCGTTTGCGACTTCAGTTGCTACTTCAATTGTCCTGAGCGGGGCCTGCGCCGGCGCCTTGGCAGCCTCGACCGCCAATAATCCCCCCGCGCCACCCGCAGCGGCCGCCCCGGTTGCCGCCCGGCCCGCAGCCTCCGCCAGCGCCGGCAGCGCCGACGCCAATGCCGACACCGCCCCGCTGCCGCCGCCATCGAGCGCGGCGCAACACCTGTACGGCTCCGCCAAGAACGACATCCTGCAAGTGCGCTCGCTGCTGAAAAGCGGTCGCACGCAGTCGTCGGTCGGCTCCGGCTTCCTGATCGGCACCAGCAACCTGGTGGTGACCAACTACCACGTGGTGTCGCAGTTCGCGCTCGATCCCGACACCTACGTCGGCGAATGGGTGGACACCGGCGGCCAGCGCGGCAATGTGGAGCTGCTGGCGGTCGACGTGTTGCATGACCTGGCGGTGCTGCGGGTCAGCCGCAACGGCACCGGCTTCTTCAAGATTCCCGAGCAGCTGGCCAAGCTGACGCAGGGCCAGTACCTGTACTCGCTGGGCAATCCGCTGGACCTGGGCTTCGCCATTTCCGAAGGCGCCTACAACGGCGTGATCGCGCGCAGCTTCTACGACCAGCTGATGTTCACCGGCCCGATCAACTCCGGCATGAGCGGCGGCCCCAGCGTGACGGTCGACGGCGCGGTGGCCGGTGTCAATGTCTCCAAGCGCCTCGACGGTGAGCTGGTCAGCTTCCTGGTGCCGGCGCGGTATGCGCAGGCACTGCTCAAGCGCGTCGAGGACCAGAAAAAACCGCCGACCGATTTCACCGGCGTGGTGGCCGCGCAGCTGCTGACGCACCAGCGCGCGATGGTCGATCAGCTGCTGGCCAGCCCGCTGACCCTGAAGCCCATGGGGCCGTACCAGGTGCCGGTGCGCGAGTCCGAGCAGATGCGCTGCTGGGGCCGCTCCACGGTCAAGGCCGACAAGCCGTTCACGGTGGACGACGCCAGCTGCGCGATGGAGTCGGCGATCTTCGTCAGCGGCTCGCTGCAGACCGGGCAGCTCAGCATCCGTCACCAGTACCTGCGCAGCACCAGCCTGGACAAGGCGCGCTTCGCGCAACTGGCCAGCTCGTCGTTCAAGAACGAACATTTCGGCAACAACAAGGACACGCGCCTGACCGGCCCGCAGTGCACCGAGGATTTCGTCAAGAGCAAGAACCTGCCGCTGCGCGCCGTGCTGTGCGTGCGTGCCTACCGCAAGTTCGCCGGCCTGTACGATTTCGCGCTGCTGACCGCCACCACCGACCAGGGCTTGATGAGCCTGCAAAGCCGGCTCGACGCGCGCGGCGTGTCGTATGAAAACGGCCTGCGGCTGTCGCGGGTGTTCCTCGATTCGCTGTCGCTGGCGCCGAAGAAAACCGCGGCCGCGGCCAAGCCGGCCAAGGGAGGCGCGCAATGAAAGCCCCCTACTTCATCGAGATCCTGGCCCGCAACGGCGACGTGCTGCACCGTCACAAGATAGCCGGGCTGCCGATCCGCCTGGGCCGCAGCTACGACAACGACGTCATCCTTGACGACCACCACAGCGCCGCCAGCCACGCCATCGTCGACGCCGACGAGCAAGGCCAGCTGGTGCTGCGCGACCTCGGCAGCAAGAACGGCACCTACCTCAAGGGCAAGCGCCAGACCAGCGTGGTGCTGGGCGGCGACAGCGTGGTGCGCCTCGGCCACACGCGCCTGCGGGTGCGCGCGGCCGACTTCCCCGTCCCCGCCGAAGTGGCGGACACCACCATGCACGGCTGGGAAGGCGCGGTGCCGGCCACCATCGGCCTGGTGCTGATCGCCGTGTTCTCCTGCATGGAAACGTGGCTGTCCGACGTCGAGCCGTTCGCGCTGATCCGCTACCTGCTGGTGCTGGCCTCCAGCCTGGCGGCCGGCTTGCTGTGGAGCGGCGTGTGGGCGCTGGCCAACCGGCTGTTCGGCAGCCACGCACGCATGGGACGGCATTTGTTCATCCTCGGCTGCGGCCTGGCGGTGGTGGGCATCTGGCGCGCCGGCAGCATCATCATGGCCTACGCCTGGTCGGCCGAAGTGCTGACGCGCTACGGCAACCTGGCCACGCTGGCCATCGTCTGCGGCATGCTGTTCTTCCACCTGATCACCATCAAGCCGCACCATCCGCGCCGCTTCGCCGTGACCGGCCTGGTGATGCTGCTGGCCGGCGCAGGCCTGATGCTGATGGCCAACCTGCAAGGCACGGGCCGCGCTTCGGACGAACTGTACATGTCGGTGCTGCTGCCGCCGGAAGTGCGGCGCAGCGAAGACCGCAGCATCGACCAGTTCATGGCCGACGCCGCCAAGCTGAAGTCCGGCGCCGACGCCGCCCGCGCCCGCGCGGTCAAGGACGGCACGCCGGAGATTGACGACGACGACGACGGTTCCGACTGAATCGGCAGGCGTTAAAAAACCCCCATCAGCCAGAAAGCGCTCAAGCTCGCGCTCCGGCTGATGGGGGTTTTTTATATGCGGGAAGACTGCTTACGCAGCTTTCTTGGCCTTGCGGCGGGTCATGAAGCCGACCATGCCCAGGCCGGCCAGCAGCATGGCGTAGGTTTCAGGCTCAGGTACCGCTGCGGTCAGCGAGACGTTGTCCAGCACAGCGCCGGAATAGTTGTCGCCGCCAACGCTGCTGAAGGTCAGCAGTTGCGAGCCGGCTACGCTGCCGGTGGTGAAGTTGAAGCTGTAGTTGGTGGTGAGGCTGGTGCCTTCGTAGCTGTGATGGCCGCCGTTCACAAACACGTCCAGGCCCGCGCCATGCGAGTTTGGATTGCGGTTCAGGTCGAACGACAGCGTGTAGGTGGTGTTTGCGGCAAAGCTGAACGATTGCGACAGCGAACCTGGACCCGGAGTGCCCAGCATGTCGATGCTGTTGCCGCTGATCGAGTTGTAGCTGTTGTTGATGATGTCGACCGAATTGCCGCCGACGGCCCAGTCGGCGATCGTGCCCTGACCAGCGCCGACCACCAGGTAGTCGTAGGCGTGGAAGTTGCTGACGGTTTCAAAGTCGCCGTTGAGGATGATGTTTCCGGAAGCCGAAGCGGCGCCAGACGCGAACATTGCCGCAATGGTTGCTGCCTGGATCAGTTTGGTCATTTTCATGGGTGTGCTTTCGGAAAAAAGGAGACAACGGCGCATCAATAACGCCATTCTACCTATCAATTCCTAAAACACAACATAAATTTCACTATGAACATGTATTGTGTCGGAGTGACAACAACCCTACATAGGCCAGCCGCGCAACACCTGGTCCACCACTTCCTGCAATTGCTTGCGGCTGGCACCCGCCGCCGCCTGCACCGCCATGCCGTTGGATACCGTCATCACATAGCGCGCCATCTGGCCGGAGCAACTGTCGGCGGGCAGGTCGCCCTCGGCCTTGGCGCGTTCGAAGCGGTCGCGCAGACGCGCCTCATTGACGGCGCGGCGTTCAATCAAAGAATTGCGGATCGGCAGCGCATCGTCGCTGCAGGCTAACGCGCCGTTGATCACCAGGCAGCCATGTGGATTTTCGGACTCGGTCTGCGCGTCGGCATTGCCGCGCAGGAAATGCTCGACCACCGCGCGCGCCGTCGGCCGCTCCAGCGCCGCGTTGAACAGCGGATCGTGGGTGGCGCTGTAGCGCTCCAGCGCCATGCGGAACAGGTTTTCCTTGTTGCCGAAGACGGCGTACAGGCTGGGCCGGTTCATGCCCATCGCCTCGGTCAGTTCCGGCAGCGAGGAACCCTCGTAACCCTTCTCCCAGAACACCTTCATGGCCTTGTCCAGCGCCGTGTCGGCGTCGAAAGTACGTGGACGGCCGGTCTTGCGTGCGGATTCTTTCATACCGATCGGTTAAAAATTCGTTGACATAGTTCGTTCATGCGGTCATTATGAACCGATCAGTAAAAAACTCAAGTGTTTTTACCGCCTCCAAGGACTACTCATGCAAACCAACAACACCCAACCCGTCCTGCTGGACGAACTTCCCTCCCCCGCTCATGCGCCGACCCGTGCCGCCTGGCTGGCCGTGCTGTCGGTTGCCGTCGGCTCGTTCGCGCTGGTGACGACGGAATTTCTGCCGGTCGGCCTGCTGCCGTCCATCGCCGCCGAATTGCGCGTCACCGAAGGCATCGCCGGCATGATGGTGACCATCCCCGGCCTGGTGGCCGCCTTCGCCGCCATCCTGGTGACCATCGGCGTCGGCAAGACCGACCGCCGCTACGTCATCTGGGGCCTGACCGCGACGCTGATCGTCTCCAACCTGATCGTCGCGCTGTCGCACTCGTTCCCGCTGGTGCTGGCCGGCCGCGCCCTGCTGGGCATAGGCGTCGGCGGCTTCTGGGCCATCGGCGGCGCGCTGGGCAACCGGCTGGTGCCGGAAGCGCATGCGGCGCGGGCCACCTCGATCATCTTCGCCGGCATCTCGCTGGGCACCGTGGCCGGGGTGCCGGCCGGCGCCATGATCGGTGAGCTGGTCGGCTGGCGCATGGCCTTCTTCGCCGCCAGCGCCGTCGCCACGCTGGTGCTGCTGGCGCAAATGTGGCTGCTGCCACGCCTGCCGACGGCGACGTCGCTGACCTTTGGCCAGCTGCCTGCGCTGCTGCGCGTGAAGAAAGCGCGCCTGGGCATGCTGGTCACGCTGCTGATCTTCATCGGCCAGTTCGCCGCCTACACCTATGTGACACCGTTCCTGAGCCAGGTCGCCGGCCTGGGCGCCAAGACCATCAGCGCGCTGCTGCTGATCTATGGCGCGGCAGGTTTCGTCGGCAACCTGGTCGGCGGCTGGGCCGTCGCCAGGAGCGTGAGGAAGTCGCTGATCGCCACCGGCGTCATCATGGGCCTGTCGGCCGCCGCGATGCCGCTGTTCGGCGCCACCGCGGCGGGCGCCACGGTGCTGATCATCATTTGGGGCCTGGCCTTCGGCCTGATGCCGATCTCGGTGCAGACCTGGATGTTCAAGGCCGCGCCGGATGCGATGGAAAGCGGCGGCGCGGTGTTCGTCGCCACCGCGCAGATCTCGCTGGCCAGCGGCGCACTGGTGGGCGGCGTGTCGGTGGACTACCTGGGCGTATCGAGCGCGATGGTGGTCGGCGGCCTGTTCGCGTTAGCGATGGCGGCGGTCATCGCGCTGTGGGCCAAGGAAGACGACAAGGTGCAGGGCAAGCTGCACGCCGTTCATTGACCGGATAAGCGATCAGATTCGTCCGCGTTTGAACTCAGCCAGGAAGGCCTTGGTCTCCCTGGCTGACAGCACCTTGACGTCGTCGCCGTGCCAGGCGTAGAGATACGGCGTGCCGCCAAGGCGATCGGTCAGCTTGGCATCCAGCAGGAAGCAGGTGCCCAGCGGGTACAAGGACGTATCGCTCATCTTGCGCGAACACTGCACCGCCAGCTCCGGCGAAAACGCCTGCCCCGGCACCGGATGGATTTCCACTCCGCTCCCACGCTGCACCGAATGCACCGCCACCTGCCGGTATGCGTAGATATCACGCGCCATCGCTCATCCCTTGCCGTCAAAAGCGCCATGTTAGCAGATCGCTTATGGCTGGTTTATCACTCCCGCAACGAACTCCAGGAAGGCCTGCGTCTTCGCCGGCGGATGGTGACGCGACGGATAATAGGCATACATCGGAAAGCGTTCGTCCGGCCATGCGCTCAACACCGGCGTCAATGCGCCGGAACGCAGCAGCGGCTCGACCGCGAGATCGATCACCTGCGCCAGGCCGTAACCGGCCAGCAGCACGCTTTCCATGGTGGCGGCGTCGTTCAGCGTCAACTGGCCGCGCGGCTTGACGATCGTGGTCTTGCCGCCGCGATGAAACTCCCACTCGTACGGCCGGCCGGTCGCCGGATCGCGGAAATGGATGCACACATGCTCTTCGCCCTCCAGGTCGGAGGGCTTTTTCGGCACGCCGTGGCGGCGCAGGTAGGCCGGCGTGGCGACCGTCAGCACGCGCGTGTCCATCAGCTTGCGGGCGATCAGCGATGACGACTGCGGATGGCCGAAGCGGATGGCCAGGTCGAAGCCGTCGCCGACCATGTCGCCCAGATGGTCGCGCGATACCAGGTCGAGATCCAGTTCCGGGTGCCGCTTCAGGAAGCCGCCCAGCTTGGGGCCCACCAGCAAGCGCCCCAGCAACGGCTCGATATTGACGCGCAATCGTCCACGCACCGTGACGGCGCCCTCGCCCGCCGAGGCGACGGCCTCCTCCAGTCCCGCCAGCAACGGCCCGACCTGCGCGTAGAAGCGGTGGCCTTCGTCCGTCAGCGACACCTTGCGTGTGGTGCGGTCGAACAGCCGGATATTGAGTCGCGCCTCCAGCTTGGCGATGGCGCGGCTGACGCCCGACTGCGACATGTCCAGCACTTCGCCGGCACGCACGAAGCTGCCGGTGTCCACGATCGCCGCCAGCACGCGCATGCCGTTCACCACCCGTTCGTCGAATGCCATGATGTATGCCAATTAGTCATTAATGATATGAGTTCCATGCTATCGGAGTATCAGTCGTTTTGCATCAAAATTCTTGCATGCGGACTTTCCGCCTTCATTCAAGGAGATCATCATGTATGCAATTACCGGTATCACTGGTCAGGTAGGTTCGGAACTGGGCAAGCTGCTGCTGGAGGCCGGCCTGCCGGTTCGCGCGGTGGTGCGCGACGCAGCCAAGGGCGCCGCATGGTCGGCACGCGGCGCGCAGGTGGCGCTGGCCGAGATGAGCGATGCGGATGCGCTGGCCAAGGCCTTTGCCGGCGCCGAAGCCGTGTTCGTACTGCTGCCGCCGACCTTCGACCCGACCGACGGCTTCCCCGAAGCCCTTGCGCAGATCAATGCGCTGCACAAGGCACTGTCGGTGGCGAAACCGTCGCGCGTGGTGGCGCTGTCGACCGTCGGAGCCCAGGCGACGCAGCCCAACCTGCTGAATCAACTTGGCCAGATGGAGCGTCAGCTGCGCACGCTGGACATGCCTGTCACCTTCCTGCGCGCTGCGTGGTTCATGGAGAACAGCGTGTGGGACGTGGCGGCGGCGCGCGCGAGCGGCACCATCCCGAGCTTCCTGCAGCCGCTGGACCGCGCGGTGCCGATGATCGCCTGCCGGGACATTTCCACCGTGGCGGCTGAGCTGCTGCAGCAGACCTGGAGCGGCGTGCGCGTGGTGGAACTGGAAGCCGCAGCGCGCGTCAGCCCGAACGATATCGCCGCCTCGTTCAGCCGCCTGCTGGGCAAGGACGTGAGCGCGGCCGCGGTGCCGCGCGATACGTGGGCCGACCTGTTCGCGTCGCACGGCATGAAGAATCCAACGCCGCGCATCCAGATGCTGAACGGCTTCAACGAAGGCTGGATCGAGTTTGAAGGCGGCCGCGAAGGTTCGCGTAAAGGATCGGTGACGCTGGACCAGGCCATCGCCGCATTGCTCGAGCGGGTGCCGGCATGAGCGGCCGCCTTCTCGGCCAGCGCGTGATCGTGCTCGGCGCTTCGTCCGGCATCGGGTTGGCGGTGGCGCGCGAGGCCTTGCGCGAGGATGCCGAGGTGCTGGTCGTCTCCAGCCAGATGTCGCGGGTGGAGAAGGCGCTGGAGTACCTGGGCAGCAAGGCGCAAGGCTGCGCGCTTGATCTGCTGGATGAACGGGCGGTTGAGCGCTTCTTCGGCACCGCCGGTGAATTCGATCACCTGGTTTATACGGCGGGCGATACGCTGAAGATCGGCGCGCTGTCCGAGGCCAACCTGGGCTCGTCGCGGTCGGCGTTCGACGTGCGCTACTGGGGTGCGCTGGCGGCGGCGAAGCATGGGGCGCGGCATATCCGGCCGGGCGGCTCGATCACCTTCACGACTGGCGTCGCGGCGGCGCGTCCGCAAGCCGGATGGACGCTGGTGGCGAGCGTGTGCGGCGCGGTCGAGGCGCTGACCCGCGCACTGGCGGTGGAGCTGGCGCCGCTGCGGGTCAACGCCGTGTCGCCGGGATTGATCGCGACGAACCTGTGGCAGGACATGACGCAGGCGCAGCGCGGGCAGATGTTCGACGACGCCAGCGACGAACTGCTGGTGGGCCGCGTAGGCTCGGCCGAAGACGTCGCCGCCGCCTACCTGTTCCTGATGACCAGCGGCTTCGCCACCGGCCAGACCCACATCGTCGACGGCGGCGCACTGTTGATCTAGTCGAGAGACGGCAACCGCCGGGCTGGGGGAACAAGCCGGCGTCAGAATTTCGGCAGCCGCTCCAGGGTGATCACGTTCGGATGGTGGTAGACCTTGTTCTTGTGCGCCTTGGTGTTGTAGTACTCGCCGGTCCAGAAGTTGTTCGGACCGGTGACACCGGGCGCGCTGTCGCCATCGTTCCAGACCATGAACCACAGCCACCAGGCGCCATCCTCAGCGATCCGGTCCGGATCCGGGATGTAGCTGTTTTCGCTCAGCGCGATCGGCTTGCGGTCCGCCGTGATGCGCTGCGCCTGCCGGTAGGTGGCGATTTGCGAGCGGTAATTCTGCTTGTCGGTGTCGTCGTAGATGTCATAGCCGGTGATGTCCACCACGTCGTCGCCCGGATACCACGCCTGGTCCTGGCCGTTCCAGACCCAGATCAGGTTATGGAGACCGTGCAGGTTCACCAGCCGGTCGTACATGTGGCGCCACAACTGGATGTAGGCCTGGGCCTGCGACGCGCCGTCGCTGCGCGCGCGGCCCCACCAGAACCAGCCATCGCCGTTGTTACCCGAGGCCTCGTGCAGCGGACGCCATAGCACAGTGACGCCCGCGTCGGACAGTTTCTTCAGCTCGGCCGCGACCAGATCGATGCCGTCATCGATCTGACGGTAGGCCGGGCTGTTGCGGTCCAGCGCACCGTTGGCCATCGGGATCGTGAAAGCGGTGGATCTGGAGGCATCGCTGTCATGAGCATAGAACTGGGCCTGGTTCACCTGGGCCGTCTTCAGCAGGGCGGGATCGCACCAGTGCCAGGCGAATGCCACCAGGCCGCCCCGGTTGGCAAAGGCGATCGCCTCCTCGGTCTGGTGCTGCCCGCTGGTGCCGCTGGCGGTCATCCCATAGTTCATGAAATCGTAGCCCATCAGCGCTGGATATTTGCCGGTGTCGGCGTGAACTCGTTCAGCCATGTCGACCGAGTCCTTCCAGGTCAGGTCCTGTTGTCCCGCAATGACGCTCTTGCCCCAGATGCCGCACAGATAGGCGTAGATGGTCCGGGTTTTCTGATTGGCTCCGGCATCCACCGGCGCGCCGCAGGGCGGCTTGGCGTTGGCGTTGGCGCAGAGCGGCAGCGCCAGCGTGGCGGCCAGCGCAAGCAGTCGTAGTCCGCGTGCAGAAAGCATCTTTGTCTTACGAAGAAATCAGCAAGGCGATGGATTCGGCGGCGATGCCCTCTTCCCTGCCCAAATAGCCCAACTTCTCGTTGGTCTTGGCCTTGATGTTGACCTGGCCGACGGCCACGCCCAGATCTTCGGCGATGTTGGCGCACATGGCGGCGATGTGCGGCGCCATCTTCGGCCGCTGCGCGATGATCGTGGCGTCGATGTTGCCGATGCTGTAGCCGGTGGCCACCACGCGGCGCGCCGCCTCCTTCAACAGCGTGCGCGAGTCGGCCCCCTTGAATTGCGGATCGGTGTCCGGAAAGTGCTTGCCGATGTCGCCCAGCGCGGCGGCGCCCAGAATGGCATCGGTGATCGCGTGCAGCAGCACGTCGGCGTCCGAGTGCCCCAGCAGGCCGACATGGTGCGGGATGTCGACGCCGCCGATGATCAGCTTGCGGCCTTCAACCAGCGCGTGGCAATCGTAGCCCTGGCCGATGCGGAATGGAAGTTTGGTCATAGTGTTTTATCCTTGTTCACCTGCCGCCAGGTACATCTCCGCGATGCGGATGTCGGCCGGCAGCGTTACTTTCAAATTTCGTGGATGGCCTTCGATCAAGCGCGGCGACAGGCCGAGCATCTCGACGGCGCTGGCGTCGTCGGTGATGGCGTTGGCGTCCGGCGCGCTGCCGAGGGCCCGCAGCAACAGCTCGTAGCTGAACATCTGCGGCGTTTGCGCCAGCCACATGCCGTCGCGCGGGATGGTGGCGCCGGAACGCGCCTCGCCAGCAGCCGCGGCAACGCGCTTCACGGTATCGACCACCGGCAGCGCCAGCAACCCGCCGGCGGCATCGTCGCCCACGCCGTGTATCAGTTTGGCGATCAGCGACGGCGTCAGGCCGGGACGCGCGGCGTCGTGCACCATGATCATGTCGTGATCGGCCACCACGCCATGCAGTGCGCGCAAGGCATTCAGCACCGTGTCCATGCGGGTGGCGCCGCCGCAGCGCAGTACCGTCACGCCTTCCAGGTCCGGCGGCAGCACGGCGTCGATCTGGCCGTCGGCGGCGCTGACCACCACGTAGGTGTGGGCGACCAGGTCGCTGGCGCGGAACGCGTCGACCGCGTGGCGCAGCATCGGCTTGCCGCCGACCGTCAGGTATTGTTTGGGTCCGTCCGCCGCCATGCGCGCGCCGACGCCGGCGGCTGGCAGCAATGCAAAGTAGCGGAGAGTAGTGGTCGATGCAGTCATAGTCTTCAGTTATTTTTCCGGCGCTTCAGCAGGATGTCGGCGATCTCGCCGTCGCAGGTCTTGCCGAGGCGCGCATATTCTTCCGGCGTATCGATCGCGTCCTGCTTCGCCTTGCCTTTTTCAAATTCGTCGCGGATGAAGGGGAACCAGGTGCCGTTGATCTCGTGTTCCAGCGCCGACATCGCGGTGCCGGACGGCGCATACAGCGGCTTGCCTTCAAAGCGTTTGTTCAATGCCTCGCGTACCACGTTTTCGACCCGCGCCAGGTTTTCCATGTATGCCTGCAAATGCCGCTGCTCGTGCTCCAGGATCGCCTTGTACGAGCAGGTGCCCGGCGCGAACTCGCTACCGACATAGATCAGCACCGGCGAGTAATTCAGCTTGACGTCCACCTGCGGCGCGATGCACTCGTAGCCGCTCGCAGGGTCCTGCAATATCGGGCCGCCCAAGCTTGCGGAATACTGGCCTCTTGTCACCGTCAGGCCCAGGGTCGCCATCCTGTTGTCCATGTTGCCGGCCTTCGCCGTGATCGCGCGGTACGGCAGCTGGTTGTTGATGGTGTAGCCGTTCTGCTTCGAGGACAGCACGGAGACTGTCTTCGCGATCGTATCCTCGCAACGGACCTGGAATGGCGTGCGCTCCGCCGCCCATGCCATGCCGCAGCTGGCCAGCAGACCAGTGCAGATGACGATGGCGGCGCGCGGCATCATTACAGCTTCCAGTCGCCCGAGCGCAGCTTGTCGAGCCAGAAGATGCCGATGACGGTCTTGACGTCGGTGATCGTCCCTTCGCGTACGCCTTGCAGCAGTTCGTCGATGGTGGTGGTGTAAATTTCGAGGAACTCGCCGTCGTCCAGCTTTTGCGGGCCGGCTCTGAGGCCGCGCGCCAGGTACAGGTCCAGATGCTCGTCCGAATAAGCGATGGCGTTGTGGATACGGGTGACGAATTGCCATTCGCCGGCGGTATAGCCGGTTTCCTCTTCCAGTTCGCGCTGCGCGCTGTGCAGCGGATCCTCGCCGGCATCGATTTTCCCAGCCGGGAATTCGATGAAGACCTGATGCAGCGGATAGCGGTATTGGCGCTCCATCAGCACGGTGCCGTCGTCGAGCAGTGGCAGGATCACAACTGCGCCGGGATGCAGCACGTATTCGCGTGCGGTGCGCTTGCCGTCGGGGAGCGCTATCGTGTCGCGCTGGACTTTGAGGAAGTGGCCGTCGTAGACCAATTCGCCGTCGATGCGGGTTTCTGTCAAATGTTCGTCCATAGCTGCTCCACGTCGTTGAAGAACGATAGTGTATCAGCCGTGGCGCTTGCGCAGGTAGCGAACGATGAATCCCGGGAATCCGAGAACGATGAAGAGGCAGGCGGAGATTGCGTAGAACTCCCACGTCTGCGGGAAGCGGTTGCCGATCTGGCCTTCGAGTCCGAAGCCGATGGCGCCAACGACAAAGTACAGCACCGCCATTTCCAGCAGCCGCACGATCAGCGGCTTGCGCGGCCATTTGGTGGCCAGCAGCGCGAATACCTTGTCATTGAAAAAAGGCAGGTTGGCGGCCGCGATTGCAACCGCGATCACCAACCAGCTTGCGACGGAAACATCCATCAGGTGTTCAGCGTCAGGGTCATGGCTTTCAGGCAGGCCGCCAGCAGCGGGCCTGGCAGAAGGCCCAGCAGCACGATGGCGACGCCGTTCAGGCTCAGGGCGAAGCTCATGTCGGCCTTCATGACGATAGGCGAATTATCCGCCGGCTCGTCGAACCACATCATCTTGACGACGCGCAGGTAGTAGAACGCGCCGATCAGCGAGAACATCACCGCGACCACGGTCAGCCAGATCTGGCCGGTGCCCAGCACGGCGGTCAGCACCGAGAACTTGGCGGCAAAGCCCATCATCGGCGGCACGCCGGCCAGCGAGAACATCAGCAGCGACATCACCAGCGCGAACCAGCCGTTACGCTTGCTCAGGCCCTTGAAGTCGGACAGTTCTTCCGCTTCGAAGCCGGAACGCGCCAGCAGCATGATCAGGCCGAAGCTGCCCAGCGTGGTCATCACGTAGGTGAGCGTGTAGTACATCGCGGCGCTGTAGGCAGCGGCGGCGCCGGTGCGGTCGGTGGTGCCCGCGACGCCGGCCAGCAGGCCAAGCAGCACGAAGCCCATTTGCGCGATGGTCGAGTAGGCCAGCATGCGCTTCAGGTTGGTCTGCGCGATCGCGGTCACGTTGCCGATGACCAGCGACATCACAGCCAGCACCATCAGCATCTGCTGCCAATCCACCGCCAGCGGCAGCAGGCCTTCCACCAGCAGGCGGATGCAGATGGCGAAGGTGGCGATCTTCGGCGCGCCGCCCAGCAGCAGCGTCACTGCCGTTGGCGAACCTTGATAGACGTCCGGTACCCACATGTGGAACGGTACGGCGCCCAGCTTGAACGCCAGGCCGGCGACCAGGAACACGATGCCGAACACCAGGATGGTCGGCTTGATGGTGCCCGCTGCGACGGCGGCCGACACCTTGGCGATGTCCAGCGTGCCGGTCGCGCCGTACAGCATCGAGATACCGTACAACAGGAAACCGGAAGCCAGCGCGCCCAGGATGAAGTACTTCATCGCGGCTTCGGTGGCCTTGTGGTTGTCGCGGCGGATCGCCACCAGCGCGTACAGCGACAGCGACATCAGCTCGACGCCCAGGTAGATCGACAGGAAGTTCGAGCCCGAGATCATGACCATCTGGCCCAGCATGGCGAACAGCGCCAGCACGTAGAACTCGCCGCCCAGGTTACCGCTCAACATGCCGCGGTCTTCGGCGTACTGGCGCGAATACACCAGCGTCAGGCCGACGGCCAGGTAGGTGAACAGCTTGAGCAGGTTCGCCATCGGATCGGAGACGAACATGCCGTTGAAGGTGTAGACCGTGGTGCCGGCGGTGTAGTCGTGGTAGCTCAGCGCGCCGCAGATCAGCAGCGTCACCAGCGACAGCACGTAGGTCACCGAGCGCTTACCCTGCGACAGGAACATATCGATCAACAGGATCGCACAGGCGCCGATCAGCAGAGCGATTTCAGCGTACAGCGGCACCATGTCGATAACCGCTTGTGGAAGTGGAGTAGTCATTTATGTGTTTCCGTTTTCAGTAAGGCAGCTTGCTGTGCGCAACGTGAGCCAGCAGGTCTGCAACCGAGGTTTGCATCGTGTCGGTGAATGGCGCTGGGTACAGGCCCATGTACAGCACGGCGACAGCCAGAATGCCCAGCATCAGGAATTCGCGGCCGTTGATGTCGACCAGTTCAGCCACATGGTGGTTGGCGACCTTGCCGAAGATGACGCGCTTGGCCATCCACAGCGAGTAGGCTGCGCCGAGGATCAGCGCGGTCGCGGCCAGCAGGCCAATCCAGAAGTTGTACTGGGTGGCGCCCAGGATCACCATGAACTCGCCGACGAAGCCGGAGGTCGCAGGCAGGCCGCAGTTAGCCATCGAGAAGAAGATGAACAGCGCGGCAAACTTCGGCATCTTGTTGACGACGCCACCGTAGTCGGCGATCTGGCGCGAGTGCGCCTGGTCGTACAGCACGCCGATGCACAGGAACATCGCGCCGGAAATGAAACCGTGCGAGATCATTTGCGCGATGGCGCCCTGCACGCCGATGTTATTGAAGATGAAGAAGCCCAGCGTGACGAAGCCCATGTGGGCGATCGACGAGTAGGCGACCAGCTTTTTCATGTCCTTCTGTACCAGCGCGACCAGGCCGACATAGATCACGGCGATCAGCGACAGGGTGATGACGAACGGCGCCATGTAGTGCGACGCATCGGGAACGATAGGCAGCGAGAAACGCAGGAAACCGTAGGCACCCAGCTTCAGCATGATCGCGGCCAGCACGGCGGAACCGCCGGTAGGCGCTTCGACGTGGACGTCCGGCAGCCAGGTGTGGACCGGGAACATCGGCACTTTAACGGCGAAGGCCATGAAGAAGGCGATGAAGATGAAGATCTGCTCTTTCATCGTCAGGGCGATCTTGTGCCACATCAGGATGTCGAAGCTGCCGCCCGATACCTTGTACAGGTAGATGATGGCGATCAGCGTCAGCAGCGAGCCGAAGAAGGTGTAGAGGAAGAACTTGAACGACGCGTACACGCGGTTCTCGCCGCCCCAGATACCGATGATGATGTACATCGGGATCAGCGTGGCTTCGAAGAAGAAGTAGAACAGCAGGCCGTCCATGGCGCAGAACACGCCGATCATCAGGCCGGACAGGATCAGGAACGCGCCCATGTACTGCGCCACGCGCTTCTGGATCACCTGCCAGGCCGAGATCACGACGATCACGGTGATGAACGCCGTCAGCGGCACGAACCACAGCGACAGGCCGTCGATGCCCAGCGAGTAGTAGATGTTGAAGCGCTCGATCCACGGCGACTTCTCGACGAACTGCATGCCGTGGGCCGCGTTGTTGAAGTGGACGATCAGCGGCAGCGTGGCGACGAAGCTGATGATGGAAGCGATCAGCGATCCAACGCGGACCAGGCCCGCATTGGAGTCGCGGCCCAGGGCCAGCACGATCAGACCGAATATGATCGGGAGCCAGATCGCCAGGCTCAGGAACGGAGGATAAGTTGTAATTGACTGCATCATGGTTATCGTTATCTCTATGCGTATCAGCTAATTAAGCGTGCCAAAACGGCAGGAAGTAGACCAGGAACCCCAGAATGCCGAGGATCATGACGAACGCGTAGTGGTAGATATAACCAGTCTGCGCCAAACGGGTCAGCGTCGAGAACCAGCCCACCAGCCTGGCGCTGCCGTTCACCACAAAGCCGTCGATCAGGGTCTTGTCGCCGATGTTCCACAGGCCGTTGCCCAGCAGGCGTGCGCCGCCGGCGAACACCACCTCGTTGAACTTGTCCATGTAGTACTTGTTGTCCAGCAGCGTGTGCAGGAACTTGAACTTCTCGTAGAACCAGGCCGGTACGCGAGGATTGATCATGTAGCAGTAGTACGCGGTGGCGACGCCGGAGATCGCCAGCCACAGCGGCAGCGACGTCAGCGAGTGCATGGCCATGGCCATCGGGCCGTGGTATTCCTCTTTCAGCAGTTCCATCGCCTTGTGGTTTTCGCCGAAGGCGATCACGCCGGTGAAGAAGTCGCCGAACAGCATGGGACCGATGGTCAGGTAGCCGATGATGACCGAAGGGATGGCCAGCATCGCCAGCGGGAACCAGACCACGAATGGCGATTCATGCGGCTTCTGGCCAGGCTCCAGGCCATGATGGCCGTGGTCGTCCTCTTCCTCGTGATGCGCGTCGGAGTCGTGAGCGTGGTCGTCGTGCGCGCCGTGGGCGGCAGCCGGAGCATGATGATCGTCATGCGCGTGGGCCTTGCCGAAACGCTCTTCGCCATGGAATACCAGGAAGTACATGCGGAACGAGTAGAACGCGGTCACGAACACGCCTGCCAGCACGGCGAAGTTGGCGAAGCCAGCGCCCCAGATGTGGGTCTCGGCGACGGCTTCGATGATCGAATCCTTCGAGTAGAAGCCGGAGAAGAACGGGGTGCCGATCAGCGCCAGGGAACCCAGCAAGGAAGTGATCCAGGTGATCGGCATGTACTTGCGCAGGCCGCCCATGTTGCGGATGTCCTGGTCGTGGTGCATGCCGATGATGACCGAGCCGGCGCCAAGGAACAGCAGCGCCTTGAAGAATGCGTGGGTCATCAGGTGGAACACGGCCACCGAGTAAGCGGACGAACCCAGCGCCACGGTCATGTAGCCCAGCTGCGACAAGGTCGAGTAAGCGACCACGCGCTTGATGTCGTTCTGGATGATGCCCAGGAAGCCCATGAACAGCGCGGTGATCGAGCCGATGACCAGGATGAAGGACAGCGCGGTGTCCGACAGTTCGAACAGCGGCGACATGCGGGTCACCATGAAGATACCCGCGGTAACCATGGTCGCGGCGTGGATCAGTGCAGAGATCGGGGTCGGGCCTTCCATCGAGTCAGGCAGCCAGACGTGCAGCGGGAACTGCGCCGACTTGCCCATCGCGCCGATGAACAGGCAGATGCAGGCGACGGTCAGCAGCGCCCAGTCGGTGCCCGGCAGGTGCAGCGCAGCCAGCGCTTCCTTCTTGGCGAAGACTTCCTGGTAGTCCATCGAACCGGCGTAGGCCAGCAGCAGGCCGATACCCAGGATGAAGCCGAAGTCGCCGACGCGGTTGACCAGGAACGCCTTCATGTTGGCCACGATCGCCGTTGGGCGGGTGTACCAGAAGCCGATCAGCAGGTACGACACCAGGCCCACCGCTTCCCAGCCGAAGAACAGCTGCAGGAAGTTGTTGGCCATGACCAGCATCAGCATCGAGAAGGTGAACAGCGAGATGTAGGCGAAGAAGCGGTTGTAGCCTTCATCTTCCGCCATGTAGCCGATGGTGTAGATGTGCACCATCAGCGACACGAAGGTCACCACGCACATCATCATCGCCGACAGCGCGTCGATCTGGAAGCCGACCTGCAGCTTCAGCCCGGCCACGGTCATCCAGTTGTAGACGGTGCCGTTGTAGCTGGCGCCGTTGACGACATCGTTCAGCGTCATCGCCGACAGGATGAACGCCACCAGCACGCCCAGGATGGTCGCCGTGTGCGAGGTCTTGCGACCTACCACGTTGCCGAAGAATTTAGTTCCTAACAAGCCCGCAATCGCGGCGCCGGCCAGCGGCGCCAAGGGTACGGCTAGCAGGAGATTAGGGTTAAGAGTAACCGCCATGATGAACCTTAATCGTTATTATTCGAGTGAGAACTTAGCCCTTGAGGCTATCCAGGTCTTCCACATTGATGGTGTCCAGGTTACGGAACATCACCACCAGAATCGCGAGGCCGATTGCCGATTCAGCAGCCGCCACGGTCAGGATGAAGAAAACGAAGATCTGCCCGGCCGCGTCGCCCAGGTAATGCGAGAACGCGATGAAGTTCATGTTCACCGCCAGCAGCATCAGTTCGATGGCCATCAGCAGGACAATGATGTTCTTGCGGTTCAGGAAAATACCGACGATCGAGATCGCGAACAATATCGCGCCGAGAACGAGGTAGTGAGCGAGCGATAAAGTCATGGTGCCTCCTTAACTTCTGCCGAACCAGCAGCATTCTGGCCGCGTGTGGTCACCGGATCGATCTTGATGATCTTCAGGCGGTCGTTGCGCTTGACGCGTACCGCGTCGGCTGGGTCGAAATGTTTGGTGTCCTTGCGCTTGCGCAGGGTCAGCGCCACGGCGGCGATGATCGCCACCAGCAGGATCACCCCGGCGATTTCAAAGCCGTAGATGTATTTGGTGTAGATCAGGATGCCCAGTTCCTTGGTGCCGCCGATGTTGCCGGTGTTGGGCACCTGCTGGTCGAACGACAGGAAGGAGCGCCACAGCACGGCGGCCATTTCCAGCACGATGATCACGCCGACGAAGGAAGCGACCGGCAGGTAGCCCCAGAAGCCTTCGCGCATCTTGTCCGTGTCGATGTCGAGCATCATGACCACGAACAGGAACAGCACCATGACGGCGCCGACGTAGACCAGCACCAGCACGATGGCCAGGAACTCGGCCTCGAGCAGCATCCAGATGCCGGCAGCCGAGAAGAACGCCAGCACCAGGAACAGCGCGGCGTGCACCGGATTGCGGGCTGTGATAACGCGCGTCGCAGCCAATATCATGATGGCTGAGAAGGCGTAGAACAAAGCAGTTTTAAATTCCATAACTAACCCAAGAGACGTACATTATTGATCGACACGCTATTGATATGCGGCGCGCCTTGGCCTCGCCTTGGCGAGGTTAAAGACCAGCCGCATGTCATCAGCGGTAAGGAGCGTCCGCTGCGCGGGCTGCGGCGATCTCGTTTTCATAGCGATCGCCTACGGCCAGCAGCATCTCTTTCGTGTAGTACAGATCGCCGCGTTTCTCGCCGTGGTATTCCAGCACGTGCGTCTCGACGATCGAGTCGACCGGGCAGGACTCTTCGCAGAAGCCGCAGAAGATGCACTTGGTCAGATCGATGTCGTAACGCGTGGTGCGGCGCGAGCCGTCGTCGCGCTGCTCGGATTCGATGGTGATCGCCATCGCAGGGCACACCGCTTCGCACAGTTTGCAGGCGATGCAGCGCTCTTCGCCGTTGGGATAACGGCGCAGCGCGTGCAGTCCGCGGAAGCGCGGCGACATCGGCGTCTTCTCTTCCGGGTACTGCACGGTGATTTTGCGCGAGAACATGTACTTGCCCGTCAGCGCCATCCCTTTGATCAATTCGGTCAGCATGAAGCTGCAGATGAAGTCTTTTAAACGTTCCATTTTTTCCAGTCCTTACTTCCAGATATTCCAGGATGTCTGCATCCAGCCGGCCACGAACACCAGGTACACCAGCGTCAGAGGGATAAACACTTTCCAGCCCAGACGCATGATCTGGTCGTAACGGTAGCGTGGGAAAGTACCGCGCACCCAGATGAAGACGGACACCAGGAAGAACGCCTTGGCGAACAACCAGAAGAAGCCGCCGAAACCGCCCCAGAATTCGAGGAAGGCAAACGGTGCGGACCAGCCGCCCAGGAACATGATCGAACCCAGGGTCGCGATCAGGATCATGTTGGCGTATTCGGCCAGCATGAACATGGCGTAGGCCATGCCCGAGTATTCGACCATGTGGCCGGCGACGATCTCGGACTCGCCCTCGACCACGTCGAACGGGTGACGGTTACATTCGGCCAGGCCCGAGGTCAGGTAGACCACGAACAGCGGCAGCAGCGGCAGCCAGTTCCACGACAGGAAGTTCAGGCCGTGTTCGACGAACATGCCCTTTTGCTGGCCGGCGACGATGTCGCCGAAGTTCAGCGAACCGGACACCATCAGCACGACCACCAGCACGAAGCCCATCGGGATTTCGTAGGAGATCATCTGCGCCGAGGCGCGCATCGCGCCCATGAACGAGTACTTCGAGTTCGAGGCCCAGCCGGCGATGATGATGCCGTAGACTTCCATCGAGGTGATCGCCATCAGCAGCAGCAGGCCGGCGTTGACGTTGGCCAGCACGGCTTCGGCGCCGAACGGCACCACCGCCCATGCGGCCAGCGCCGGCATGATGGTCATGATAGGACCGATGACGAACAGGCCGCGGTTGGCCTTGGCCGGGGTGATGATTTCCTTGAACAGCAGTTTCAGCGCATCGGCGATCGGCTGCAGCAGGCCCATGGGACCGACGCGGTTAGGGCCGACGCGGATCTGGATCCAGCCGATGAACTTACGTTCCCACAGCGTCAGATAGGCGACCAGGCCCATCAGCGGCAGCAGCACGACGATGACGCGGATCAGCGCCCAGATCAGCGGCCAGGCCGGAGCCAGCACGCTGTTTGCGCCCATGGCGTTAATGGTAGTGACGAATTCAGGCAGAGCCATTATTTACCCTCCCCTGCTTTTTCAACGGTGATGGAACCGAACATGCCGCCCAGTGCGGCGGTCGACGCGTGAGCGGCGGCCACGCGGACTGCGTTGGCCGGCAGTTTGGCGTCGACAGCGGCGACCAGGATCGCGCTGCCGGAACCTTGCGTTACCTTGACGGTGTCGCCGGCGGCGACGCCCAGCTGCTGCGCCAGCGCGGACGACAGGTGCGCTTTCGGCGCAGCCGCATCGGCCATCTTCTGCAGCGACTCGGCGCGGCGCACCACGGCGTCGGCGAAGTAGATAGGCACGTCGGCGATACGTTCGGTACCGGTCGAAGCGGCGGAGGCAGCAACGACAGCTTGCCTGGTGATGTTGTTCAGCTTGGCCGACAAATCGGTCACGCCGGCGCCCAGCACTTCGTCGCGGATCGCTTCGGAAGTGTCGTAGTCGAAACCGGACAGGCCGAGGATGTTACCCAGCACGCGCAGCACCTTCCACGCAGGGCGGGTTTCCAGCAGCGGCTTGACGGTGCCGTTGAAGCTTTGCGCGCGGCCTTCGCAGTTGACGAAGGTGCCCGACGTTTCGCTGAACGGCGAAACCGGCAGCAGCACGTCGGCGTAGTCCATGCCGTGCTTGTAGGCCGACATGACGACGACCATCTCGGCGTGCTTCAGCGCGGCGGCGGCGGCTTGCGGGTTGTGTGCATCCAGCTCTGGCTCGGCGTTCAGCAGCACGTAAGCTTGCTTCTGCTCGGAGAACGCAGGCACCTTGGCGCCGTTGGCGTTGACGATGTAAGCGCCGACGGTGTTGGCGGCTTCGGTCAGGTAGCCCAGCTTGGCGCCGGTCTGTTCGGCGATCCATTGTGCGGCGGCGTGCAGCGCGGCGGCTTGCGGGTGCTGCGTCGCCGCGTTACCCAGGAAGACACCCTTGTTTTCGCCGGAGATCAGCGAAGCGGCAATCGCGTTGGCTGCGTCGGAAGCGGTGACGCCTTCGAAGCCGGCTGGAGCCGAAACTTCCTTGGCCTTGGCCACGGCCACCACCACTTGCGACAGCGCCGACAGCCACTCCGAAGGAGCGACGATCATCTTGTTGGCGACGTTCATCAGCAGGTCGTCGTCGGTCGCGTGCAGGATCGACAGCTTGGCGCCGCCCTTCACCGCCGTGCGCAGACGGGTTGCCAGCAGCGGATGATCCTTGCGCAGGAACGAGCCGATGACGAAGGCGCGGTTCAGCTGGCCGAACTCGGCGATCGACATGCCCAGCCAAGGGGTGACGTCGCTCAGCGAGAAGTCGCTGTGGCGCAGGCGCGTGTCCACGCTGTCCGAGCCCATGGCGCGGGTCAGCTTTTGCAGCAGGTGCAGCTCTTCCAGCGTCGAATGCGGCGTGGCCACAGCGGCCAGCGCGTTGGCGCCGTGTTCGTGCTTGATGTTCTTCAGGCCGTGCGCCACGTATTCCAGCGCGGTTTGCCAGTCGACTTCCTTCCACTCGCCGCCCTGCTTCAGCATCGGCTGGGTCAGGCGGTCGGCGGCGTCCAGGCCTTCGTACGAGAAGCGGTCCTTGTCGGAAATCCAGCACTCGTTGACGGCGTCGTTTTCCAGCGGCAGCACGCGCTTGACCTTGCCGCCCTTGACCTGAACGATCAGGTTGGCGCCCAGGCCGTCGTGCGGCGAGACCGATTTGCGGCGCGACAGTTCCCAGGTGCGGGCGCTGTAGCGGAAAGGCTTAGACGTCAGCGCGCCGACCGGGCACAGGTCGATCATGTTGCCGGACATTTCCGAGTTGACGGTCTGGCCGACAAACGCGGTGATTTCCGAGTGTTCGCCGCGGCCGATCATGCCCAGCTCCATGACGCCGGCCACTTCCTGGCCGAAACGCACGCAACGGGTGCACTGGATGCAGCGCGCCATCTCCTGCATGGAGACCAGCGGGCCGGCATCTTTCGGCACGACGACGCGCTTGTCTTCTTCGTAGCGCGATTCGCCCTTGCCGTAGCCGACCGCCAGATCCTGCAACTGGCACTCGCCGCCCTGATCGCAGATCGGGCAGTCCAGCGGGTGGTTAATCAGCAGGAATTCCATCACGGACTTCTGTGCCTGCACGGCCTTGTCCGAAGCGGAGCGCACAATCATGCCTGCCGAAACCGGCGTTGCGCATGCTGGCAAAGGCTTGGGGGCCTTTTCCACTTCGACGAGGCACATACGGCAGTTCGCGGCGATCGACAATTTCTTGTGATAGCAGAAGTGCGGAATGTAGGTTCCCAATTTGTTGGCGGCGTCCATCACCATGCTACCAGCAGGGACTTCGACTTTTTTGCCGTCTATTTCGATTTCAACCATGGTGATCGTTACCTGACGCAGCTTAGATGTAAGCGGGCACTAAGCAATGCTTGTGCTCGACGTGATATTCAAATTCTTCGCGGAATTGCTTGATGAACGCGCGCATCGGCATCGCCGCGGCATCGCCCAGCGCGCAAATGGTGCGGCCCTGGATGTTGTCGCAGATCGAGTTCAGCACGTCCAGGTCCGAAGGACGTCCCTGGCCGTTTTCGATGCGGTGGATCATGCGGTACATCCAGCCCGTGCCTTCGCGGCATGGGGTGCACTGGCCGCACGATTCTTCAAAGTAGAAGTAAGCCAGGCGCTCCATGGCCTTGACCATGCAACGTGTTTCATCCATGACGATGACGGCGCCCGAACCGAGCATCGAGCCCGCCTTGGCGATCGAGTCGTAGTCCAGGTCGGTGTTCATCATCAGTTCGCCGCGGATCACCGGAGCGGACGAGCCGCCAGGGATCACAGCCTTGATCTTTTTGCCGCCGCGCATGCCGCCTGCCAGTTCCAGCAGCTTGGCGAACGGGGTGCCCAGTGGCACCTCGTAGTTGCCCGGCAGTTCAACGTCCCCCGAGATCGAGAAGATCTTCGAGCCGCCGTTGTTCGGACGTCCCATGCCCAGGTACTTTTCAGGACCCATGTTCAGGATGAACGGAACAGCCGCGAACGTCTCGGTGTTGTTGATGGTGGTCGGCTTGCCGTACAGGCCGAACGACGCAGGGAAAGGCGGCTTGAAGCGCGGCTGGCCTTTCTTGCCCTCCAGCGATTCCAGCAGCGCGGTTTCCTCGCCGCAGATGTAGGCGCCATAGCCATGGTGCGCGTGCAGCTGGAAGCTGAACTCGCTGCCCATGATCTTGTCGCCCAGGAAGCCGGCGGCGCGCGCCTCTTCCAGCGCATCTTCAAACTGGGTGTAGACCTCGAAGATCTCGCCGTGGATGTAGTTGTAGCCCACGGTGATGCCCATGGCGTAGGCGCCGATGGCCATGCCCTCGATCAGCGCATGCGGGTTGTAGCGCATGATGTCGCGGTCCTTGAAAGTGCCCGGCTCGCCCTCATCTGAGTTGCATACCAGGTACTTCTGGCCCGGGAACTGGCGTGGCATGAAGCTCCACTTCAGGCCGGTCGGGAAACCCGCGCCGCCACGGCCGCGCAGCGACGACGCTTTCAGGTCGGCGATGATTTGTTCCGGGGTGATTTTCTCTTCGAGGATCTTGCGCAGGGCGCTGTAGCCGCCGCGCTTGACGTAATCTTCCAGGTGCCAGTTCTTGCCGTCGAGGCCGGCCAGAATGACCGGGTCGATGTGACGATTGTGGAGTGACGTCATTTCTTCAGTTCCTCCACCAGGGTATCGATTTTATCGTTGGACATGAAGCTGCACATGCGCTGGTCGTTCACCAGCATCACCGGCGCGTCGCCGCAGGCGCCCATGCACTCGCCTTCCACCAGCGTGAAAGCGCCGTCGTCCGTGGTGTCGCGGAAGTCGATGCCCAGCTTTTCTTTCAGGTGGTTGGCCGCGCGCACGCCGCCCGACAAGGCGCATGGCAGGTTGGTGCACACGGAAATCTTGTGCTTGCCGACCGGCTTCAGGTTGTACATATTGTAGAAGGTGGCGACTTCCTGCACGGAGATAGCCGGCATGCGGATGTAGTCGGCCACTTCGGCCATCACGTCCGGCGAGATCCAACCCAGTTCAACCTGGGCGTGGGCCAGCGCGGCCATCACGGCCGACTGGCGCTGGTCGGCCGGGTACTTGGCCAACTCGCGGTCGATTTTTTTGTAGCACTGCTCTGATAACAACATAACTTTTCTGCCTCTCGGACTTAGCGGTCAATACTGCCGAACACGATATCTTGCGTACCGATGATGGTCACGGCGTCGGCAATCATGTGGCCGCGCGCCATTTCATCCAGCGATTGCAAGTGCGCGTAATCGGGAGCGCGCAGCTTCATGCGGTACGGCTTGTTGGCGCCATCGGAAATCAGATAGATGCCGAACTCGCCCTTCGGATGCTCCACCGCGCTGTACGCTTCGCCCGGCGGCACGTGGAAGCCCTCGGTGAACAGCTTGAAGTGGTGAATCAGCGATTCCATATTGGTCTTCATGTCGACGCGGCCCGGAGGCGCCACCTTGCGGTTGTCGGTCATGACCGGACCCGGATTGTTGCGCAGCCATTCGACGCACTGCTTGATGATCTTGTTCGACTGGCGCAGCTCTTCCACGCGCACCAGGTAGCGGTCGTAGCAGTCGCCGTTGGTGCCGATCGGCACGTCGAAGTCCATCAGGTCGTACACTTCGTACGGCTGGTGCTTGCGCAGGTCCCACTGGATGCCCGAGCCGCGCAGCATGGCGCCGGTGAAGCCCATGGCCAGCGCATCTTCCGGCGCCACCACGCCGATGCCGACGGTACGCTGTTTCCAGATACGGTTGTCGGTCAGCAGCGTTTCGTATTCGTCGACGTAGGTCGGGAAACGGTTGGTGAACGCTTCGATGAAGTCCAGCAGCGAGCCCTGGCGATGTTCGTTCAGGCCGGCCACGGCCTTGGCCGAGCGGATGATCGACGGCTTGTGCTGCGGCATCGCGTCCGGCAGGTCGCGGTACACGCCGCCCGGACGGTAGTAGGCCGCGTGCATGCGCGCGCCCGACACCGCCTCGTAGCAGTCGAACAGGTCTTCGCGGTCGCGGAAGCAGTACAGGAACGGGCCCATGGCGCCGACGTCGAGCGCGTGCGCGCCCAGCCACATCAGGTGGTTCAGGATGCGGGTGATCTCGTCGAACATGACGCGGATGTATTGCGCGCGCAGCGGCACTTCCAGGCCCAGCAGCTTCTCGATCGCCATCACGTAGGCGTGCTCGTTGCACATCATCGACACGTAGTCGAGGCGGTCCATGTACGGCACCGACTGCAGGTAGGTCTTCTGCTCGGCCAGCTTCTCGGTGCCGCGGTGCAGCAGGCCGATGTGCGGGTCGGCGCGCTGGATCACTTCGCCGTCCAGCTCCAGCACCAGGCGCAGCACGCCGTGCGCGGCCGGGTGTTGCGGGCCAAAGTTCAGGGTGTAGTTCTTAATTTCAGCCATTGTTTACTTCCCGTAGTTTTCTTCGCGGATCACGCGCGGCACGTTTTCACGCGGCTCGATGGTGACCGGCTGGTAGATCACGCGCTTCTGCTCGGGGTCGTAGCGCATTTCGACATAGCCCGATACCGGGAAGTCCTTGCGGAACGGATGGCCGATGAAACCGTAGTCGGTCAGGATGCGGCGCAGGTCGTTGTGGCCTTCGAACAGGATGCCGAACATGTCGAACGCTTCGCGCTCGTACCAGTTGACGGCGCGCCACAGCGGCACCAGCGACGGCAGCAGCGGCATATCGTCGTCGGCGCAGAACGCGCGCACGCGCACGCGCCAGTTGTTCTTCACGGACAGCAAATGGACGACCACTGCGAAACGCAGGCCGTCCCAGGTGCCTTCACCGTAGTTCAGGTAGTCGACGCCGGCCAGGTCAATCAGCTGATCGAAGCCCAGCGACTTGTCGTCGCGCAGCGTTTGCATCACGCCGTAGTAGTCGGCGGCTTTCACGACCAGCGTGATCTCGCCCAACGCCACGGTCGTAGTAACGCGATCGCCCAGGGCGGTGCCGAGGGCGGTTTGCAGTTGTTCCAGATGTGTAGTCATATTCTTGAAGCGGCCCCGTTAGCGTGCGATCGTATTGGTGCGCTTGATCTTGTTTTGCAGCTGCATGATGCCGTACAGCAGAGCCTCAGCCGTCGGCGGGCAGCCCGGCACATAGACGTCCACCGGTACGATGCGGTCGCAACCGCGCACCACGGAGTAGGAGTAGTGATAGTAGCCGCCGCCGTTGGCGCAGGAACCCATCGAGATGACCCAGCGCGGTTCCGGCATCTGGTCGTAGACCTTGCGCAGCGCGGGTGCCATCTTGTTGCACAGCGTGCCGGCCACGATCATCACGTCGGACTGACGCGGCGACGGACGGAACACCACGCCGAAGCGGTCCATGTCGTAACGGGCCGCGCCCACGTGCATCATTTCGACCGCGCAGCAGGCCAGACCGAACGTCATCGGGAACATCGAACCCGTGCGCGCCCAGTTGATCAGCTTGTCGGCCGAGGTGGTGATGAAACCTTCGTTTAATACGCCTTCAATAGCCATGGCTTATTCCCAATCAAGGGCACCTTTCTTCCAGATATACCAAAAACCGACGACGAATTCAGCGATGAAGCTCATCATCACCAGGAACCCGTTCCAGCCCAGTTCGCGCATGGAGACGCCCCACGGGAAGAAGAATGCCGTTTCCAGATCGAACAAAATAAAGAGGATTGCGACGAGGTAGTAACGCACGTCGAATTTCATGCGCGCGTCTTCGAACGCTTCGAAGCCGCATTCATACGGGGACAGTTTTGCTGCGTCAGGCTTGTTAGGCCCGAGAATGTGGCCCAGGACTTGGGGAGCGATGCCTACGCCGAGACCGACGAGGATGAACAACAGGACGGGGAGATAATTTTCGAGGTTCACGATTGATGAGCTTATATTGAACGGTCGGTTAAAAGGACACACTGCGGTGTTATGCGGTGCTCTTAACGTTCGCCCCAATCGTAAAACTACTTAGACCAGGATCGAACGACACATCCTCGTAAAAAAGCCAGCTCAGGTACTTTATAGGTACTCCCTTGCTGGCCTCTGATTTCTGGTGCCGACGACGAGACTCGAACTCGTACAGCTTGCGCCACTACCCCCTCAAGATAGCGTGTCTACCAATTTCACCACGTCGGCGTAAGGCCGCTATTCTACTTCGTTTTCACGCGGTTGTTAATCCGTATTGCGCCAAAACAAGAAGAAAAACGATAAATCTTTACTTCCTTCTACTCTGAATTGTTTTTCTAGCTTGCAGCGCTAATGTACTGCCAAAACAATGAGCAAACAACTTAAAAAATTGCCAATGAACCTGCTTTACTTCGCAACTTTTCACAACTTAGTTCATTATTATATTACTTTGGGATCGAAGCTGCAGAGCCTGCCGCAGTCGGCGCTGGCGCCGAGGCCGCCGGGGCCGCTGGCGCCGCCGCCGGAGCGGTAGGAATCGCTGCCGCGCCGGTGGCTGGCGCCGGGGCCGGGGCCGCCGGCAGCGCCTTGTCCATCACGCCGCCGCTGACGGCGCCGCTGCCGTGCTGGGTCGAGATGTACGACAGGGCCAGCGTGGCGCTGAAGAAGATCGCGGCGGCAACGCCGGTCGATTTCGACATGAAGTTCGACGAACCGGTCGCGCCGAACAGGCTGCCCGAGGCGCCCGAACCGAAGGCCGCGCCCATGTCGGCGCCTTTGCCATGCTGCAGCAATACCAGGCCGATAATGGCGATTGCGGAAATGACCTGCACTACGATAACCAGATTGAACAAGGAGTTCATGTTATTCCATTCAAAAATAAAAGTTTTGTATCGTTTTGTTTCTAAAACTTAGACGGCCTGGATAATCCCGAGGAAATCAGTCGCCTTTAATGCGGCGCCACCGATCAAGCCGCCGTCGATATCCGGCTGGGCCATCAATTCTCTTGCATTGTCCGGCTTCATGCTGCCGCCGTACAAAATCTGCACACCGGCCGCGGCCGGTGCATTCTTCTGCGCCAGGCGCGCGCGCAGGAAGCTGTGGGCGTCCTGGGCAATTTGCGGCGTCGCCGTCTTGCCGGTGCCGATCGCCCATACCGGCTCGTAAGCCACCACCAGCCTGGCCACGTCGTCGGCGGAAATCACATCCAGCACCGCCTGCAGCTGGCCGCAGATGATGGCTTCGGTCTCCCCTGCCTCGCGCTGCGCCAGCGTTTCGCCGCAGCAGACCACCGGCGTCAGGCCGGCGGCCAATGCCGCGACGGTCTTTTGCGCCACCAGCTCGCTGCTTTCCTTGTGATAGGCGCGGCGCTCGGAGTGCCCGCACAGCACGTAGCGGGAATCGAAGTCGACCAGCATGCCGGCCGACACTTCGCCCGTGTAGGCGCCGCTGGCGTGGGCCGACACATCCTGCCCGCCCCAGGCGACCGGGGTGCCTTGCAGCTCGGCCTGGCATTGAGCCAGGTAAGGCGCCGGCACGCAGACGGCGCAGTCGGCTCCGAAGTCGTTCAATCCGGCGACGATCCCGGACAACAACGCCGTATTGCCGGCGCGGTTGCCGTTCATTTTCCAATTGCCGATGACGAGTTTGCGACGCATAGTAGCCTAAAATTCAATAACCCGCTATTTTAACGCGAGGCTGTAACCCCGGTCAAACCAGCGGGCGGCCGCACCGCCCTTAAAATGGCAAAAATACTACGGTTCTGCCCGGATCTTGACCTAAATCACCTGCAACATGATCTTGCCGACGTGGTTGCTGCTCTCCATCAGCGCATGCGCGGCGGCGGCCTGCTCCAGCGGAAACACCTCGTAAATCACCGGCTTGAGCTTTTGCGCGGCCATCATCGGCCACACCTTGTCCAGCAGCTTCTTGGCGACCGCGCCCTTGAAGGCGGCCGAACGGGGGCGCAGCGTGGAACCGGTGATGGTCAGCCGGCGGCGCAACACCTGGCCCAGGTCCACCGTGGCCTTGCCGCCGCCCAGCGTGGCGATCAGCGCGATGCGGCCGTCGTCGGCCAGGCAGCTGATTTCGCGGGGAATATAGTCGCCGCCCACCATGTCGAGGATGACGTCGACGCCCCGGTCGTTGGTCAGCGATTTGACGATGAGGCCGAAATCCTCGGTCTTGTAGTTGATGCCGCGCTCGGCGCCCAGCGCCATGCAGGCGGCCACCTTGTCGTCGCTGCCGGCGGTGGCGAACACGCGGTGGCCCATGGCCGTGGCCAGCTGTATCGCCGTCACGCCGATGCCCGAGCTGCCGCCCTGCACCAGCAGCGTTTCGCCGGCGCTCAGGTGGGCGCGGTCGAACACATTGCTCCAGACGGTGAAATAGTTTTCCGGGATCGTGGCCGCCTCGAGCATGCTCCAGCCCTTGGGCACCGGCAGCACCTGCTCGACCGGCGCCACGCAGTATTCGGCATAGCCGCCGCCCTGCACCAGCGCGCAGACCTTGTCGCCGATATCGAAGGTGGTGTAGTCGAGGTCGCCGTCGACGATCTCGCCGGCCACCTCCAGGCCCGGCAGGTCGGAGGCGCCCGGCGGCGGCGCATAGTTGCCCATGCGCTGGAACACGTCCGGACGGTTGACGCCGGCCGCATGCACCTTGATCAGCACCTCGCCGGCCTTCACCACCGGCATCGGACGCTCGCACAGTTTCAGCACATCGGCCGGGCCGGGATGGGTAATTTCAATCGCGCGCATAGTCTCGCCCCTTGCTTAGAAAAGGGCGATTGTACGCCAGCGGCGCTTTAGCCGCCGCCGGTGCGCGACTGGCGCGGCAGCGGCGTGTTCGGCTTCCACGCGGCCGACAGCGCCTGCCCTTCCTCGATCTGCTCCGGCGTCATGCTCTTGACCACGGCCGAGCGCTGCTCGGCCGCGTTCATCGAGCCGTTGGCGGCGGCCAGGTTCCACAGCATGTAGGCAATCACGTTGTCCTGTGGCATGCCCGCCATGTGATAGCGGTACATCAGCCCCAGCACCTGCTGCGCGTCCGGATGGCCCTGCTCGGCGGCCTTGCGGAACCACGTCACCGCCTGCTTGTGATCCTGGATCACGGCATTGCCGGTGTAATACATGGCGCCGACCACATACTGCGCGTCGGCCTTGCCCTGCAGCGCGGCCTTGCGGTGCCATTCCAGCGCCTGCTTGTAGTCCTGCGCGACGCCGCGTCCCATGTAATACATCAAGCCCAGCAAATGCTGGGCATCGGCGTTGCCGGCTCGGGCAAGTGGCGCTATCTCTTTCAAAGCCACCGCATAGTTCTTGTTGTTGTAGGCGGTGGCGCCTTCGGCGAATCCGGCTGTCGCGGCCTGTTGCAGGCCCAGTGCGATAGCGATCGCTAGTATGAATTTTTTCATATCCCGTTATTTATACATAGGTGTGTATTGGTTTTACTTCCAACTTACCTTGCCCAGGCCGTCAACGCTGACGTTGCGGTTCAGGGGCTTGCCATAGACAGTGACCGATCCCAGGCCGCTCAAGTTCAATGTCGCATTGGTCTTGGCGTTGACGGTGGCGTTGCCCAGCCCGCTCAGCTCGACGTTGACCGAGTCCGCCTGGAACTGCTGGGCATTGAGCCCGCCCAGGCCTCCCAGCGTCGCGTGCAGCATCTTGCTGCGCCCGCCGAGGGTGATGTAGCCGGCGCCGCGCAGGTCCAGGTCGACATTCTCGTTCTCGCTAACCCACAGGTGCATGCTGCCGACCCCGCCCAGGTTGGCCTTCAGGCTCTTGTAGTCACAGACCACCTTCATCGTACCGGCGCCGTCCATCGTCAATTCCAGTTCGTCCCCGCTGAAGCCGCTGATCTCGGTCGTGCCCACGCCCTCGGACACCACTTCCCGCAACATCGGCAGCACCAGCTCGGCGCGGGCGCTGGAGCGGCCGATCTTGATGCCGCGGCCTTCGGTCTCCAGGTGCAGCGTGTCGCCGGTGGCCGACGCGGTCACCTTGTCCATGTAGCGCTTTTCCGCAATGATCGTCAGCGACGGCGTCGTACCTTGTCGCAGCTTCAGGTCGATTACGCCGTCGAGCTTGACTCGCACCACGCGGGCATCGATGGCGATGACCCGTGTCTCATTGCCCTCGTCGGCAGCCTCGGCGCGGCCAAACAGCGCACAGAAAGCGGCAAACAGCAGGCCAAATTGGAAAAGCTTGTTCATTGTCTGGGTTCCTCTGATGTTGTTCTCAGTCCTAATGTAGCAGCGGACTAAGCTTTCTAGCAATCTTTGCGGTGCTACCAATAGTCGATCAAGACTGGCGCTTGCCCTTGATTACCACAACTTGCATCGGAGCCTGGACGGCGGCAGCCTGGATGGTCGGCTGCAGGGCCACGGTCGCCTGGGCGGCCGCGCCGGCATAGGCGGAAGCGCCCAGCAGGACGGCGGCGGTGACGAAGATGGCTTCCATGTTTTTTGCGATGTTCATTTTGCTCTCCTTGAATGCGTTTCGGTATGTGATCACTATATCGATCACCTCCCTGACGATCATGCGGATTGCGACGAACTGCACAATTTGGCGACTGGGCGACAAAAAACCGGGAATGGAGGCGCTGCGCGAGGCGTCTTGCTCAGGCCGGCAGGCGGATGGTGGCGTTCAATCCGCCCTCGGGATGGTTTTCCAGCACCAGCTGGCCGCCGTGGGCCTCGATCACGCTGCGGGCGATGCCCAGGCCGAGGCCCATGCCGCCGTCGTTCTGCTCGCGGCCGTGCTCCAGCCGGACGTAGGGGTCGAACAGGCTGGCGAAGGCGTCTTCCGGCACGCCGGGACCGTGGTCGCGCACGGCGATGGTGACGGCGCCCGGCTCGCTGCCGACGCTGATCTCGGCGCGGTCGCCGTAGAACAGCGCGTTGTCCAGCAGGTTGCCGATGGCGCGCTTCAGCGCCAGCGGCTTGGCGCGCACCGTCACCCCGCTGTCCTGGTAGCCCACCTCGTGCCCGGCCAGGCGCGCGCTGCGCACCAGCCGGCCCAGCAGCGCATCGAGCTTGACCTCGGCCGGGTTCTCGTGGATGTCGCTGTCCTTCACGCATTGCAGCGCGCCCTTGACCATCATGTCCAGCTCATCCAGGTCTTCCTCGAACTCGTTGCGCAGCGCCTCGTCGTCGAGCAGCTCGGAGCGCAGCTTGAGGCGCGTGATCGGCGTGCGCAGGTCGTGCGAGATCGAGATGAACAGCCGCTCACGGTCCTCGATATAGCGCTGTATGCGTTCGCGCATCGCGCTGAAGGCGCGCGCGGTGTTGATGAATTCCCGGCTGCCCGTCTCCGGCAGCGGCGGCGCGCGGTCGTCCTGGCCCTGGCCGAAAGCGGCGGCGGCGTCGGACAAGGCGGCCAGCGGGCGCGTGATCCAGCGCACCACCAGCAGGCAAAGCAGCAGCACCGCCGCCAGCGACAGCCCTTGCAGCGCCAGCCGGTCCCACGCCAGCGGATCGTTGCTGCTCAAGAAGTAAGGATTGGGCATCAGCGCCGCCATGTACAGCCAGTTGCCCGGCTCGATCTCGGTCTGGATCACCAGTATCGGCGCCGGATCCGGCTGCAGCAGCAGGATGTGCTGGACCCACGAGTCCGGCAGGTCGCTCAGGTGGATGTCGTTTTCGGACACCACCAGCTGGTCCGGCCAGGCGAAGGCCAGGTGGATGGCCGGCGAATGCGGCAGGTCGCTTTTCAGCGTGGCGCCGACGCTGGCGATGACGCTGCGCGCCAGCGGATGCGGGGCGATCTCCTTGACCGGCACGTAGGCCTGGTTCAGGTTGACGAAGAAGCGCGTGCCGCCCATTTCGCGCAGCTGCTGGATCAGCAGCAGGCGGTAGTTCGGCGGCAGGCTGCGGAAGAAGCGGATCGCGCCGGACGCGCTGTGCGCCACGTACAGCGACGCCGATTGCGCCTCCACCTGCGCCTTGGCGCGCAGCTGGCCGGCCCAGATGGCGCTGGCCGCAAGCTGCGTCACCAGCAGCCCCGCCACCATCACCAGCGACAAACGCCCCAGCAGCGACTGCGGCCAGATCCTGCTCAATCGCGCCAGCAGCCGCCTAGGCATGGGAAGTACTGACGTCGGCCGAGAACACATATCCCGCGCCGCGCACCGTCTTGATCAGGGCCGGCTGCTTGCCGTCGTCGTTGAGGCGCACGCGCAGACGGCTGATCTGCACGTCCAGCGAACGGTCCAGCGGGCCCGCGTCGCGGCCGCGCGTTTCCTCGCACAGCACGCTGCGGTCCAGGATCACGCCCGGATGCTCGACAAAATACTTCAGCAGCTGGAAGTCCAGGCCGGTCAGCGCGACCACGTTGCCGTCGCTGTCCAGCACCTTGCGCTCCATCAGGTCCAGCGTGAAGCCGACAAAGCGGTAGTAGCGCGTGGACGGCGTTTCCAGCGCGGTGCGGCGCAGGATGGCCTTGATGCGGGCCAGCAGTTCGCGCGGGCTGTATGGCTTGGCGATGTAGTCGTCGGCACCCAGTTCCAGGCCGACGATGCGGTCGGTCTCGTCCGAGCTGGCCGTCAGCATGATGATCGGCACGTTGGAGCGCTGGCGCACCTGCTTGCACAGCGCGAAGCCGTCGGTATCGGGCAGCATCACGTCGAGTATCACCAGCGACAGCTGCTCGGCGTGCGAGTGCAGCTCGGCCAGGAAGCTTTCGCCGTTGTGCGACAAGATCACCTCGTACTGGTTTTTCTCCAGGTAGGTCTTGAGCAGCACCCGGGTCTTTTGGTCATCGTCTACGATCAGTATCTTGCGCACCGGGTGCTCCTTGGCTTCTGAGGTTAAACAGTCGGAACAACGCGCCAAGGCGGCGCTGCGCCTCGGCCGGCGTGGCCCTGTCGTCTAGAAAGTAACGGTGAATCTCGGCGATGATGGCATCGCGGCTCGCCTCGTCGGTGGCCATGCGGTGCACCAGGCTGGGCGCCTGCACCGCCGCGCCCTGCCCGAAGGTAGTCCACGAGGCGCGCGCGCAGCTGTCCATCTTCGACGGGTCGGCGTCGCGCCGCACCGGCACCGCGCCCTTCTGCGCGTTGAATTCCGCCTGCACCGGCTGCGACACCAGCAGCCGCGCCATCTTCTCCTGCGCGGGCATATGGCGGTAGTCGCCGGCGAACATGGTCAGCGTGTCGACGCTGTAGAGGTGGTACTTGCCGGTGCCGGGCGCCGTGCCGCAGGAATAATCGTCGTCCAGCGACATGCCGCGCTCCGCCAGTTCGGGCTTGGCCCAGTCGCCCATGATCATCATGCCGGCTTCGCGGCGCGAGAACTGGCGCACCACTTCCGGCCACGGACGCTCGTCCAGCTGCCCGCCTATCCATCCCTTGACGATGCGCAGCCGCTCCAGCGCCTCGGCGGTGCGGCGGTCGGCGGCGGCGGCGGGACTGCGGCGCACAAACAGCTCGCGGTAGAACTCGGGACCGCTTTCGGCCAGCACCAGGTTCTCGAACAGCGCCGCGACCTGCCACGCTTCGCTGCTTTGCGCCAGCGGCTGGATGCCGGCCGCCTTGAGTTTGAGCGCGACGTTCTGAAAGTCCGCCCAGGTTTGCGGCGGCGTCAATTTGAGCTGAGCGAACAGCGCGCGGTTGTAGTACAGCGTGTTGACGCGGTGGATGCCGAGCGGCGCCGCCACCGTGTGCTTGCGGTGCTGGATCAGCGTTTGTATGGTCGGGAACAGGATGCTGCTCCAGTTGCCGGCGCTGGCCACGTTGTCGATCTCCAGCAGCAGGCCAAGTTCGGCCCATTCGGCGACGGAGACGCCGATGATCTGCGTGACTTCCGGCGCGTCGCCGGCCAGCACGCGGCTTTTCAGCACCTTGCCGGCGCCCAGCCCCGCCCCGCCGGGTATGGCGGCGTCCTTCCATTCGAGGCCCTCGTCGGCCATGCGCGTCGCCAGCACGTTGGCGGCCTTGCGTTCGCTGGTGGAGGTCCACCAGTGCAGTACCTGCAGCGTGGTGAGGGGCGCTTGCGGCGCGGCTGCGCCTTGCTGGGGGGATGGCGCCTGGGACACGGGCGAGGTCGTGGCCGACAATGCGCCGCAATTGAAGGCGCAGGCCGCCGCCAGCAGTCCGAAGGACCAGGCGCGTGCCGTTGGCGAGCGGCGGGCTGTCGAACGAAAGGGTAACCAATCCAACAGCGGCCAGGCTACTTTTTCTATCGACGCAATCACTCAATATCCCGGAGAAAACAGTGACATGATTATAACGGAGAAGGCCGCATCCGTCACCGCGACACTCAAGGGTTCTCGATCCGTGCCCCGCCTCCGCAGGGGCAGACTTCGCACGAAGTCCGCCCCTCGTGGCGCATCAGAACTTGGCTTTCACCCCAACACTGTAGCGGGCACCGTTTTCATACACGCCGACCGGCAAGCCATCCGTGGTATTGGTGCGGATGACTTCATTCCCGATATTCACGGCGGTGAAGTAGACGCTGACCTTCGGCGTCACGTCCCAGCTGGCCGACGCATCCCACTGGCCGTAGGCGCTGGTCACGTCCTGGCCGCCCTCATCCAGCGCACCGTAGGACTTGGAGCGGTAGTTGTACGACAGTCGCACACTGTAGCCGTTCTTCTCGAAGAAGCCGGTCAGGTTGGCCTGGTTGCGCGAATTGCCGATCACGTTCAGCTTCTGGCCATTGGCGTTGGCGCCGGTCTTCGCATCGGTGTAAGTGTAGTTGACGATGGCGCCGAAGCCGCTGCTGAACGCCTGCTGCCACTGCAGTTCCAGGCCGTTGACGGTCTCGCCGTTGTTGGCGTTGTACGGACGGGTGACCGGACGCATCACGCCCGCCACGTTCTCCAGCTGCGTTTGCGTGTAGATGAAGGTATCGAGCTTCTTCGCAAACACGGTGGCCGACAACAGCGACGCATCGGCGTAGTACCACTCGGCGCCGAGTTCGGCCTGGTTGGCGTGGTAAGGCTTCAGCAGCGGATTGCCCGCCGTGGCGGCATTGGTGGTGCCGCTGACTTCCGTACTGGCGCTCAAATCGCTGTAGGTGTTGCGGGCCATCACCCGCGCCACGGCGCCGCGCACCAGCAGATCCTTGTTGACGGAGTAGACCGCGTTCAGGTTGGGCAGCACGTCGGTATAGCTGCGCGAAACGCTGCCCAGCACGTAGTTGCCGTTGCCGCTCAGGTCCTGGTAGGCTTCCGAGGTCTGGTCGGTCTTGACGATGCGGGCACCGAAGTCGCCGCGCCATGGACCGGTGGCGAAGTCCGCGCGGGCATAGGTCGCGTAGATCTTCTCCTTGATCTTGTAGTACTCGCCCTTCGCTTCCGCGTAGACCATGCCCTTGTCGTACATCGGGAAGCCCTTCGAGTAGGCCAGGCCGTCGTTCACCCATGCATACTGGGTCAGCGAGCCCGCCGTTGCGGCCTCCTGGCTCAGCAGCGGCGAAGGACCGGTCGACAGCTCGGCCAGCGAGAACGACTGCCAACCCGGATTGCCCGGGCCGTCGGTGCCGATGATGCGGCGGTTCTGCACCGTGGTGTCGCGCACCTTGGCGCCGACCTTGACCGCCTTGAAGAAGTTGTTGTTGATGTCGATGGTCAGGTCGCCCTGGGCGTAGTTCTCCTTGGTCTCCATGCGGCGGATCCAGTCGCGCGAACTTTGCAGCGTCAGCGCCTTCGGATCGAGCGGATTGATGTCCAGGTATTTGACCTCGTAGGTGTCCGGCGCGATGTTGAACGTGGTGCGGGTGTTCCCGACGAACCAGAAGTTGCGGTCATGGTCGCTGCCGCCCGAACCCTTGGTGGTGCCGGCCTGGCCGTGGAACTTCCAGGTGTCCGCATCGTAGGTGCCTTCCAGGTCCAGCACTTCCGACTTGATGTAGGACTGGCGGAAGATAGGCTCGAACGACACGCCGCCCGTCGGGCCTACGGTGCCGCCGACCAGCGCCTTGGTGCCGTCCGAGGTGGTGATGAACTTTGGATTGGTCACCTGGATATTGCCCTTCGCATCCGCCAGCCCCCCCGCTTCCCACAGGTAGTTCTGGTTGCTGTTGTCCATGCTCATATCGGAGTTCATGTAGTTCAGCGAGATGTCGGTATTGGCGTTCGGGCGCGCCTGCAAGGTCAGGTTGCCGGTGGTGCGCTCGCGGTCCTGGCGGAAGATCGCCGAGCCGCCGCCCCAGGATGCATAGGCACCCGGCGTCACCGCGCCGTTCTGGTCGACGATGTTGTACTTGGTCGCGTCGGTGAAGTTCTCCAGGCCGTCGCGGCGCATTGTGCGTTTCTGCTTGCTGACGGCGAGCAGCGCGCCGAAGGTTTTCTGGTCGTTGGTCCAGCTCAGCAGGCCGGAGAACTGCGGGTCCGTCTTCTTCGGCAGTTCGCTGTAGGTCTCTTCCACCGATCCCTGTATCACCAGCGGCTTCAGTTGGAACGGCTTGCGGGTCTTGACGTTGACCAGGCCGCCGATGCTGCCCTCGTCCAGGTCCGCCGACGGGCTCTTGTAGACGTCGATGCTGCCGACCAGTTCCGACGCCAGGATGTCGTAGTTGAAGCCGCGGCTTTGCGAGTCGTTCTTCCACCAGTAGCCGGAGGCCACGGCCTGGCCGTTCAGCTGCGTCAGGTTCAGGTTCTTGTCGGTGCCGCGCACGAAGATGTCGCGGCCCTCGCCCCAGGTGCGGTCCACCGAAATGCCCGGCACGCGCTGCAGCGAATCGGCCACGTTCTTGTCCGGGAACTTGCCGACTTCCTCGGCAGTGACGGTGTCGATGACGTTGCCGGCATCGCGTTTCTCCGCCAGGTTGCGCTTGAGGCGCTCGCGGATGCCGCGCACTTCAACGGTTGCGGTGTCTCCAGCCGGTACAGCTTCGCTGGTCTGTGCGTCGGCCGTCGCCGGATCCGCCGCATACAGGTGCGGAGCAATCGCTCCACCCAGCGCCAGCGCGATCAGGTTAGGTAGTATTTTTTTCTTAAGTACCGGCTTGTTCATTCAATTCCCCCTGTTTTAAAAAGTAAAGAACCGCGTGTTGTCCAACTCGTGTCAAACGCTGCGCATCATGCCGCGCGCGGCCGACACCATATTTCCGGGGCGCAGGCGCCGCAGCGCCTGGCCCTTTTCATCAAACACGTGGAAAGCCGTGCTGTCGGCCGAGAAGACGATGGACTGTCCGATCCCGACATGACGTTCGCCGTCCCCGCGTATTACGACGTCTTCGCCACCCTTGCGGCTGACGTAGATGTAATTGGCTTCGCCCAGGTGTTCGACCACACTGACCTCGCCGTGAAAAACTTCCGAACCATCGCGCGATTCGCTGATGTGCTCCGCCCGCAGACCCAGCGTGACCTTGCTACCGACTCGCAGCGCGCTGCCGTCCACCGCCGCGCGCACGGACTCGCCGCCCTGCAGCAGCACCTTCACGCCGTTGGCATGGGCTTCGGCGACAGTGCCTGCCATCAGATTCATTTTTGGCGAGCCGATAAACCCCGCCACGAACAGGTTGCGCGGCTGTTGATACAAATCCAGCGGCGTTCCGGACTGCTGGATTTTCCCTTCGTGCATGACGATGATCTTGTCGCCCAGCGTCATCGCCTCGACCTGGTCGTGCGTGACGTAGACGATGGTCGCGTCCAGCTGACGATGCAGCTTGGCGATCTCCAGGCGGGTCTGCACGCGCAGCGCCGCGTCCAGGTTGGACAAGGGCTCGTCGAACAGGAACAGGCGCGGCTCCCGCACGATGGCGCGGCCGATCGCCACGCGCTGCCGCTGGCCGCCGGACAGCTCGCGCGGCAGGCGCTCCAGCAGATGTTCGATCTTCAGCGTGGCGGCGGCATGGTTGATGCGCGCCCTGATCGCCACCTTGTCCTTGTCCGCCACCTTCAGGCCGAACGCCATGTTCTGGTACACCGTCATGTGCGGATACAGCGCATAGCTCTGGAACACCATGGCGATGCCGCGCTCCGCCGGCGGCAGGTGGTTGACCACGTCGCCGCCGATTTCCATCGCGCCGCCGGTGATGCTCTCCAGGCCGCACAGCATGCGCAGCAGCGTGGACTTGCCGCAGCCGGACGGTCCGACCAGGACTACGAATTCGCCATGCGCGATATCCAGGTCGATGCCGTCCAGGACGTCGGTCTTGCCATCGTAGGACTTGCGCAGTTGCTTCAGGCTGACACTTGCCATTACTTTTCCTCTTTCTCTATTTGACCGCGCCGGCGGTCAGACCACGAATCAGTTGACGCGAGAAGACCGCATACAGGATCAGCATCGGTATCACCGCCAGCGACAGCGCCGCCAGCACGGAATTCCAGTCGGTGACGTACTGGCCGATGAACTGCTGCACACCCAGCGTGACGGTCTTGGTGCGTTCGGAAGGCGCCAGGATCAGCGGGAACCACAGGTCGTTCCACGCCGGGATCATGGTGAACACGGCCACCGTCGCAATCGCCGGGCGGATCAGCGGCAGGATCACCTGGAAGAAGATGCGCATTTCGCCGACGCCATCGCAGCGGGCCGCGTCCTTCAGTTCCGCCGGCACCTGGCGCATGAATTCGGACAGGATCATCACCGCCAGCGGCAGGCCCTGCGCCGTGTACACCAGGATCAGCGCGGACAGCGTGTTGACCAGGTCCAGCCGCACCATCATTTCCAGGATCGACACGGTGCCGAGGCGGATCGGGATCATGATGCCGAGCGCGAGGAACAGCGTCAGCACGCGGTTGCCCATGAAGCTGTACTCGGACAGCGCCCACGCCGCCATCGCGCCGAACAGCACGATGCACAGCAGCGCCACCAGCGTCACGGTCAGGCTGTTGCCGAAGTAGAGCAGGAAGTTGGTGCTGGCCAGGACCTTCTGGAAACCGACAAAGGTCAGCGATTCCATCGTCGGCAGCGCCAGCGGATCGTCGAAGATGGCGGCGCGGCTCTTGACCGAGTTAATCAGGATCAGCGCGATCGGGAACAGGGCCAGCACCGCATAGGCGATCAGCGTGGCGTGCACCATCAGGCGGCCCAAGTCGAAGCGCTGCGGCAGCGTGGCGGGAGGATACAGGGCGATAGCGGTCATGGCGCGGTCCTCACAGTGCGAAGCGGGTCAGCCTGCGCTGGACACCGACAAAATAAACGCCCACGCCGGCCAGGATCACCAGGAACATCAGCGTGGCGACGGCGGAGCCCAGATACGCGTTGCCTACCTGCGCCTGGTAGCCGAAGAAGGTGCGGTAGAACAGCGTGCCCAGGATGTCGGTCGAATAGTTAGGGCCGGCCAGCGCGCCCTTGATCGAATAAATCAGGTCAAACGCGTTGAAGTTGGCGACGAAGGTCAGGATGGTGACCAGGCCCAGCGTCGGATAGATCAGCGGCAGCTTGATCTGCCAGAAGATGCGCAGCGCGCCGGCGCCCTCCACGTGCGCCGCCTCGACGATTTCTTCCGGCACCGCCAGCAGCGCGGCGTAGATCAGCATCATCGGCATGCCGATGTACTGCCACACGGAGATCATCGACAGCGTGGTCAGCGCGGTTTCCTCCTGCCCCATCCAGGGTGCGAAGAAATCGGCCAGGCCGGCAAAACCCATCAATTTCTCGCCCACGCCCCACAGCGGCGACAGGATCAACTGCCAGATAAAGCCGATGATCACCACCGACAGCAGCGTCGGCAGGAAGATCAGCGTGCGGTAGGTACGGGCGCCGCGCAGGCCCTTGAGGCTGAACAGGGTCGCCAGCAGCAGCCCGATGGGGTTCTGCAGCAGCATGTGGATGCAGAAGAATTTGGCGTTGTTGGCCATCGCATTCCAGAAGCCGGCCGACCAGTCGGGATCGAGCAATATCGTGCGGAAGTTCTCCAGGCCGACAAAGACGGCCTTGCCGCCGTCGTCGGCGCTGAAGAATCCCTGCCCCAGCGTCTGCAGCAGCGGCAGCGCGCTGAACAGCGAGTAGACCAGTACCGCTGGCGCCAGGAACAGCATCAACTGCCAGGGCCGCACCGTATTCACTACATGTTTCAAGACTGCCTCCAGATTCGGGCTAAAAAAAGGGCCGGCACCGCGCCCGGCGCCGGCCAAAAAGAATCACACAATCAAGGGGAGGGATTAGTGTGATGCTACTTTTGCGGTGGCTTGTACCACTTCGCAAAACCATTCTGCAGCTTGGCCGCCGCATCCTTCGGGGCCAGCTTGCCGTTCAACACCTGGGCATTGACATTCCAAAGTTCGCTCTCCATGCTCGGACGGCCGCGGTTGAGCACCTGTGCGTTGAAACGTATCGTCGAGGCGCAACTGCCGCGCCATTCCGCCATCTGCTTGGCCACCGGATCGCGCACCGAGATCAAGTGATTCGACAGCGAAAAGAATCCGGTCACACGGTTGGTGTAAATGTCCGCGAACTCCTGCGAGCCGACCCAGGCCAGGAACTTGTAGGCGTCGTCCTTGTTCTTCGATTTCTTGTTGATGCCGATGCCGATGTCCATATGGTCGGAGATGAAGCAGGGGTCACCCGCCTTGCGCACCGGCGGCGGGAACGCGCCCAGTTCCAGGCCCGGCGTCTGGCTGAAGTAGGAGATGTCCCAGGAGCCGGTCGGATAGATGGCGGCGCGGCCCAGCGCGAACTGGTTCTGGCTGTCGCCGTAGGTCTGGGCGCTGGCGCCCTTGCTCAAATAGGTGCCCATCCTCTGCTCGAACTGTAGTGCTTCGACGAACGGCGCGTCGGTCAGCTTGGCCTTGCCGGCGATGAGCGCCTTGCGCCCTTCCTCGCCGCGCCAGAAGTTCGGGCCAATATTGGTATAAACCATTTGGCTCGATTCCCATTGATCTGCGGTGCCCAGCGCCAGAGGAGTGATCCCGCCCTGCTTCAGCGCATCGAGCACGCCGAAGAATTCATCGACCGTTTTCGGCGGCTGCAAATTGAGCTTCTTGAAGATCTTCTTGTTGTACAAAAAACCGTGGATCACGGAGGCGACCGGCATGCAGAAGGTCTCCTTCGCGTCGTCGGTCTGCCAGGCGACAGTAGCCGTCGGCGCGAAGTTCTGCATGCCCGGCTTGCCGTCCAGTCTTTCGAGGTGGCCTTTCTTGTACAGCGAGAGCGAGACGTCGAACGGGCGGCAGGCGATCAAGTCCCCGGCCGTGCCGCCGGCCAGCCGCGCGGCCAGGCTCGAGTCGTATTCGGTGGGCGCGGTCGGTGCGAACTTGACCTCGATGCCGGGATGGTTTTTCTCGAATGCCGGCAGCAGCACCTTTTCCCACAGCGTCTTGTCGTCGACCCGCCAGCTTTCGATCACCAGCGTACCGGCCTGCGCAGCCTGGGCGGAAAACATGGCCATCAACAGGGCGTGGCGAACAATCCGGCGTACTTGCATGTGTAGTCCTTATGGCTATATTTACAACGATGAAATGATTCTAGCACCGGGTTTTCTGTGACAGACAAGTAAGTTACCCAATAGAAACTATCATCCAAGCCATTGATTTTATTCAGATAAGTTTTTACCTCCATCGTGAGATGTTACATTTCCTAACCCCGTTCGGGCTGCGCCGGGGCACGCGGCCGCGCGCGGCGAAGACACTCTGCAACGCTTCGCAAGAAATGCTTACAAAACTTAACAAAAAGGTCCGGCCGTTGTTGTTGGCAGACACGGAAGCGCAGCATGCAGGGCATGTTTAGTAAAGCTGAATAAACTGCGGCGCCGGATTTGGATTCGTTTGACCCTCAAACTTTTCGGGTGCAATACTGAAGTTGTCAGATTGCTACACCCGAAGTGCGGCCGCCTTCGGGGCGTGGCAACTGCGCACCATTCCAAAAATCCAAGGAGACAAAATGCTGCACCCAACGAGACGAACTCTGATGAGTCTGGCCGTCGCCAGCGCCTGCGGTTTCATGAACATGGCCGCCCATGCACAAGCAAGCGACAGCGCAATCGGCGATGCCCCAACCGCGACCACCGCTGCGGCCGCAGCACCGGTGATCACCAATCCGGACCAGATCCCCGAAATCAAGGTGACCGCGACCCGCTATTCGACCTCGCTGCTGAAAACTCCGCTCGCCGTCACTGCGCTGAGCCAGGACCAGCTGACCCGGAAAGGCGCCACCAGCCTGCGCGACTTGAGCGGCGAGATGCCGAACGTGGTCATTGAAAACACCGGTCTCGATTCGGCCGTGCAGATCACCATCCGCGGCATCACCTCGACCAACTTCACCGAGACCGGCGACCCGGCGGTTGGCTTCCACGTGGACGGCATGTACTCGCCGCGTCCGCAGGGCGCGCAGGCGCTGATGTTCGACCTGGACCAGGTCGAGGTACTGCGCGGCCCGCAAGGCACGCTGTTCGGGCGTAACTCCACCGGCGGCAGCATCAACGTGATTCCGGCCAAGCCCGATTGGACCGGCAATTACGGCAAGGCCGATCTGGACCTGGGCAACTACAACAAGAAGCAGGTCTCGCTGGTGCAGAACGTCGTCGTCAACGACGCGCTGGCCCTGCGCGCCACCTATATGAAAGTGAAGCGCGACGGTTACGCGCATCAAACCCGCGACGTCAGCGAAGCAAACGCGCCGGCTCTGGGCTGGATCCCGAACGGCAAGCCGGACGTCGACCAGCGCTTCAACAAGGCGGTCGGCCCCAGCGAGTACTACACCAACCAGAACGAATGGGCCGGACGCATCTCCGCCCTGCTGAAGGTGAACAAGGACCTGACCGCGAAAGCGGCCTATGAGGAATTCCAGGATTCGAGCGCCGGCGGCGCCGCCTTCCGCGATTGCGAAGCCGGTGCCGGCACGCGCTATGCCTGTACCAACCAGGGCAAATGGGACATCAACGTCAACGTGCCTGGCCATATCGACATGAAGATCCGCACGCTGCGCACTGGCTTGAACTGGAATCTGAACGACCACACCAGCCTGGATTACACCTTCCAGGTAGCCGACCAGCGCCGCTCGGAAATCACCGACGACGACAAGGGCCTGCAGAACGCGGCGCCGTTCCAGATCAACGGCTCCTATCCGAACACGGTGGACGGCAACTGGGGTACCTGGCCGTTGACAGATTCCTTCCATCGCACGCTCGATTCGCGCTACCTGTCGACCGTGCATGAAGCGCAGCTCAAGCAGCAACTGGGCAACCTGCAGTACGTGGGCGGCCTGTTCTGGATGCACGAGCGGAACAACATCGACTACGAGATCACCAACACCATCCAGAAGCCGTACGGCGACGTGGGCAGCGTGCTGTATCACCAGCCTAACCGCCAGGTCGACGCCAAGGCCGCCTTCGCGCAGGCCGACTGGAAGTTCATCCCGACGTGGACCGCGACCGCCGGTGCGCGCTACAGTGTCGACAGCAAGGAGGACAAGGGCGGTGAAGTCTATGGCGCCAACTGGATCGGCAATCCGGCCTACTACAACGGCTGGTACTCGCAAGGTACGCCGGGCACACCCGGCTTCCACGTCCACGACGGCACCGACCTGGCGCCGGGCATGGGCGGCAGCGTCGGTGCCTACAGCCTGTATGGCGCGCCGACCTCGAACGATCATAAGCAGACGTGGAACAAGGTCACGTGGCGCCTCGGCCTGCAAAAGCAGATCGACAACAACAAGATGGTGTACGGCTCCATCTCGACCGGCTACAAGGCCGGCGGCTTCGCCGACAAGACCGACAGCTGCAACTACCACAAGTGCGCGGACGGCAAGCCTGGCGTGGTGACCTTCCTGCCTTACGATCCGGAGACCGTGACCAACTACGAGCTGGGATTCAAGGGCAAGTTCCTGGAAAACAGGCTGAGCCTTTCCGCCACCGCCTTCTTCATGAAGTACAAGGGCATGCAGCTGACCGGCACCTACTTCGTCAACCAGATCATCCCGGACAACGGCCTGCCCTGCCCGGCCGACCAGCCCAAGTGCGACGTGTATGAAACCTGGCGCACCATCAACGTCGGCAAGGTCAACATCCCGGGCCTGGAACTGGAATGGGACTACAAACCGTGGCGCGGCGGCCGCATCGGCGGCGGCTTCGCCTACATCAACACCAGCGTGCACGACTTCAACTCGTACAGCGACGACTACCAGTGCGATGTCCGCACCGAGCTGGGACTGCCGGCCTGTCCCGCCGTCTACAACGGCACGGACAAGACGCTGCTGGGCCGCCGCCTGGCCAACATCGAAGGCAACCACCTGCCGAACACGCCGAAGTACCAGTTCAACATCAACTTCTCGCAGGAGTTCGCGATGGAGAACGGCTACAAGGTGATCCCGTACGTGAAGGTGAACTGGCGCGGCAAGGCTTACTTCGACCTGCTGAATTCGGACTTCGCCCACGTCGGCCGTTACCAGAAGGCTTATGCGATGGGCGATGCGTCGATCCGCCTCGAAGCGCCGGAAGACAAATGGCACGCCGAGCTGTATGTGCGTAACATCTCCGACAGCCACGCCAAGACCAGCACCGATTCGGCCTTCGGTGGCTTCATGCGGTCTTACTTCGTCGAGCCGCGCATGTTCGGTGTGCGCGTGGGCGCCAACTACTAGACCGCAGTACGGACCAGTTCCAGCCAGGCGCGCGCGGCGAACGAAAGATGTCCGCTGCGCCGCCAGGCCAGCATCAGGTTCCAGTCCAATGCCGGTTGCTCCAGCGTGGCCACGGAAAACTGCCCCTTGGGCAGGGTGTCGCAAAAGATCTTCGGCAGCAGTGCGATACCCACGCCCAGCCTCACCAGCGAAGCGACGAAATCCCATTGGCCGCTGCGACTGCTGATACGCGGAGTGAAGCCTTCGCGCAGGCAGGCATCGGTGACGATCTCGTTCAGCGCGAACGATTCCCCATAGAAGATGAAGGAGCTCTCCGCCAGTTCGCGCAGCGCCACGCTGCGGCGGCCGCGCCATGCAGAATCCTTGGGCGCCAGCAGGCATAGGGGCGAACGCACCAGCGGGAAGGAATCGAATTCCTGCCAGATGCCGGCATTGGCCGGGTGATCGAGCATGGTGCCCATTTCCAGCGTGCCGTTGCGCAGGTCGGTCTCGATCGATTGCGATCCGCCTTCAAACAGTTTGAGTTCGATCTGCGGATGGCGGCGGTGGTAGGCCGCCAGCAGCGGCGCCAGCGGAGCATGCGCCTGCTGGGTGACGCCGATGCGCAAGTCGCCGCGCCGCAGCTGCTGCAAATCCGCCAGCTCCACGCCCATGTCCTCGTGCATCGCCAGCAAGGCGCGCCCGCGCTGCAGCACCACGTTGCCGGCGTCGGTCAGCGTGAAGCGCTTGCCGACGCGGTCCAGCAGCACCAGGTCGAGCGACTGTTCCAGCTGCTGGATCATCTTGCTGACGGTGGGCTGCGTGACATGCAGGCTCCCGGCGGCGCGGCTGAAGCTCTGCTGCTCGACGACAGCGACGAAATAACGCAAGGCGCGGATATCCATGATCTATTCCAAATTCGAATGATTTTCATAATTTTAATTCATTTTATCTTTTATCCACCGCAGCCTAGAATGGTCCCATGAAACGCATTCTTTCCACTCTGATGCAGGTGCTGGGGCTGATCGCAACCTGGTACGCTGCCGACCGCGCGGCCGCCTGGCTGCACCTGCCCTTCTCCGGCGGTGTGGTCGGCCTGCTGGTGATGGTCGCCTTGCTGCTGGGCGGAGTGCTGCGTCCGGCCGCCATCGAGCATGGCGCCGACTGGCTGCTGTCGAACATGCTGCTGTTCTTCGTGCCGCTGGTGGTGTCGGTGGTGCAGTTCACCGGCCTGTTGAAGAGCGACGGCCTGCGGCTGTGCGCCGCGATAGGGCTGGGCTTCATCTGCGTGCTGATGGCGACGGCATTCACTGTCGAGTGGGTATGCCGCCTGGAGCGCGGCCTGCGGTTGCGCCGTCTGCGCGCGTTGCGCGGAGCCGCGCTGTGAAGCCGCTGCTTTTCCTGTTGCTGACACTGGGCCTGTTCTATGCCAACCAGGCCTTGTACAAGCGCTTTCCGTATTTCTGGCTGACGCCGGCGATCGCCACCTCGGCGCTGTTGATCGCCGTGGTGCAGCTGTCCTCCACGCCGTTTCCGCAGTATTTCGGCGATACGCGCTGGCTGTCCTGGCTACTGGGCCCGGCGACGGTGGCCTTCGCGCTGCCGATCTACCAATACCGGGAACTGGTGCGCAAGCACTGGCTGGCGCTCGGCATAGGCAGTTGCGCGGGTATCGCGGCATCGCTGGCCAGTACGCTGGTGCTGGACCGGCTGCTGGGTCTCCACGGCAGCACGGCGCAAAGCCTGCTGGCGCGCTCGGTGTCCACGCCCTTCGCGCTGGAGGCGACGCAGCACCTGGGCGGCTCGACGCAGCTGACCGGCCTGTTTGTCATCATCACGGGAATCTTCGGCATCCTGCTCGGCCAGCTGCTGCTTGGCCTGCTGCCGCTGCGGATGCGCATTGCCAAGGGCGCGCCGCTCGGTGCTGCGGCCCACGGTTTCGGCTTGAGCAAGGCGCGCCTGATCGGCCCACAGGAAGGTGCGGTCGCCAGCCTGACGATGATATTTAGCGGCATCCTGATGGTGCTGCTGGCGCCCCTGCTTGGAACCCTGCTTACCAGTGCATGATGGCGCGGATCTGCGGCAGCAGGTCGTTGGCCATCCTGACGTTCTGCTCCCTGGTCGGATGACCGTCGATTGCGTCGCCCGGATAGCCGGTTGAGGCGATGGCGTGCACGCGCGGGTCGCCGACGCGGCGCACCGTCTCGGCGATGTAGCCGGTGAGCGCGGCCTGCTTCTCACCGCTCAGGATGCCGCCCTCGGTCAGCATGATCTGCGCGTGCGGATGATCCTTCAACAGCGTTTGCACCAGCTTGACGTACGCCGCCACGTAAGGTTCGCGCTCGGGAACGCCGGGCGCCATGTCGTTGGTGCCGATGGCGCTGACGATCGCGTCGGGTTGGTAGTCCTTTTGATCCCATCGCACCGGATGCTGCCTGTCCGCGATCGCCAGCTGGTAATAGTCGATCAGGTTGAGATCATCGGTCTTGTTCTCCCAGGTGCGAACCAGCCCGCGACCGCCGTAGCAGACCAGCTGCACTTGCGACTTCAACTCGCGCGCCATCAGCATGCCGTAGGAGGCGCGGGGATTCCACCACGACGGTTCCTTCTTCGCGCCCGGAACACGGTCGATGGCTTCGCCGCAGGTGACGGAGTCGCCCAGCACCAGCAGCTTGCGCTGCGGGAGCATGGGTGCTGGCCGCCATGAGCCATCCGTATCGAAGCTGCGCAGCGCGGCGGTGCCGTGCCAGGTCTCGGAACGGTTGACGATTTCCACACGGTGTCCTCCCGGCTTGCCCGCTTCGAGCAAAACCAGCGTCTGCTGGCCTTTTGCCAGATGCAGCTTGCGCGGCTCGCCGCCATCGACGATCACATCGAAGTAGCTGTTGTCGCCACTTGCGTCGGCCTGTGCGCTCAGGCGCGAGCCTTCGAAATCCACGAAGAAGCTCACGCCAGGATAGCCGAATCGCACGTTGCCATCGGCGGCAAGCTCACCACGCCCCATGCGGGCGACATGCGCGTCGGCCGCCGTAATCGGCGCCGCCACCGCCGGCAATGCGGCGGCGAACAAAGCGCCCGCAGCCCACAATCGACAAGCCATATGCCCACTCATCCACGCGCCTTCAGGCGCAACAACAGTACGCTATGCGGCGCGAGTTTGGCATCGAGCTTTCTGCTGGTATCGCCGGACTTGCCGCCCCAGATCTCGCGCCAGTTGTAGACCGCCTTCTTGAAATCCACCTCCCGCTTGCTCAGGTCATCGCTGATGGAGTGCGCCTTCCAGTCGTAGTTCAGCGTCACCGCCTGCTCGCCGCGATTCAGCACCAGCAGCGCCCACTCGCCGTCCGCCATCGGCCGGGCCCAATACTCCAGCTGCCCCGTCGCCAGGAAACGCCAGGCCGGGATACCCAGCTTGTCCTGGCTGACGGCGATGACATCCCTGTTGCTCAGAATACGACGCGTGGCGTCCGGCATATTGCGCAGGTCATTGCCCAGTATGAGCGGCGACGCCAGCATCGCCCACAAGGAAAAGTGGGCGCGGTCCTCGTCCTCCGTCATGCCATTGCCGACTTCCAGCATGTCCATGTCGTTCCAGTGCCCCGGTCCGGCGTACTTGCGCAGGCCGGCCTGCCTGTCGACGATACGCATCACGCCAAGACGCGAAAACGAATCGTGACTCAGCTCGCAATCCCAGCACGGATAGATGTCGGCCGTGGTGCGCCACGAGTGGCCGATATCGCCCGCCCATTCCCAAGGTTTGTTGTCGCCCCACTCGCACATGCTGAACAACATCGGCCGCCCGGCGCTGCGGATGGCATCGCGCATGGTGGTGTAGGCGCCGACCGCACTCAGGCCCTTGCTGTCGCACCAGTCGTACTTGACATAGTCGATGCCCCATCCCGCATAGGTAGTGGCGTCCTGGTACTCATGGCCACGGCTGCCCGGATGGCCGCCGCAAGTGGTCGCGCCGACGTCGGAATAGATACCCAGCTTGAGGCCCTTGCCGTGCACATAGTCGGCCAGCGCCTTCATCCCGGACGGGAAGCGCACGGGGTCGGGATGGATCACACCCTGCCCATCGCGCTTGCCGTGCCAGCAGTCGTCGATGTTGACGTATTCGTAGCCGGCGTCCTTCAGGCCCAGCTTCACCATCGCATCCGCCGTATCGCGGATCAGTTGCTCGTTGATGTCGCAGGCGAAGGTGTTCCAGCTGTTCCAGCCCATCTGTGGCGTGGCGGCCAGGCCTTCGTACTTCTGCGCATTGGCGTTCACGCAGGCGGCAACCGCCAATAAAATCAGCCATAAGCGTTTCATACGGCGGGCTCCTTAGCGTTTGATGGCGTGCAACTTGTCGGCGTATTCCTTGATCAGCAGCAGCGAGCTGACATCGGAGTCGAACACGGAGTACAGGCCCTGCTCTTCCTGCGGCGGATCGCCGACGAAGTCGTTACCCGGTTTCCACCAGTAGTCCGCGTTGGCGGCGCGACCGGCGCCACCCCATGCCCAGAAATTGAAGCCGGCGACAGGATCACCCTTGGCGGCGCGGGTGACGACGATGTCGAACACTTCGCGGTAGAAGCGGTCGCGGATCTTGGTGGTGGCCTTGATGCTGAACGAAGGTCCATCACGGTCAAGGCCGAACTCCTCCAGCACGATGGGTTTGCCCAGTTTCTTGGCCAGCTCGATGTGCGAGTTCAGATAGTCGCGGCTCTTGGCGATGGCGCCATCCCAACTGCCGGTCGGTTTTTTGGAGTCGAACCAGCCCCAGTTCTTCGGCCACAGATGATAGGTCAGGTAGTCGATATTCTTGGTGCGGTGCGCGTCCAGATACAGTTGCGCGTCCTGCGCGGAACCGGCCAGCCCTTCGCTGCCGCTGCTGACCAGGTGGTTCTTGTCCAGGCTATGGATATAGCCAGCCACTTCGTCCACCCACTTGACGTATACCGCCTTTTCTTCAGGCGTAGCCTTGCCGTTGCCAGGACGCGGCTCGTTGGCCAGTTGCCACGACATGATGTTGGGGTCCTCGAAGTACGGCTTGCCGGTGATGGTGTTCACGCGCTTGACGATCTTGGCGATGACGTTGCGGTACTCTGTCTGCGCCGCGGCGTTGCGGTAAAAGCCGGCGGTCTTTTGCATATAAGTGTCGTAGTCGCCAGTGACGTTCGGGTCCAGCGCAGGCGTTCCTTCAAACCAGTTCAGGTACTGCGTCATGCCGCCCGACCACTGCCAGAAGTTGTTCAGGTAGAGCACCACGGTCATGTCGCGCTTGGCCACTTCCGCCATCAGGAAGTCCAGGCCTGCCAGCAGGTCTTCGTCGTACTGGCCCGGCGCCGACGTGGTCGCGGGGCGCACGGCGCTCTTCATCTCGGTCTTTTCCGACACCGCCAGCACACGCAGGTTGTTGATGCCCAGCGCATGCATGTTGTCCAGTTCCTTCAGCAGGCGGGCGCGTTCGCCAACGCCGCTGGCGGCGCCCAGGTAGCCGCCGTACCAGAAGTTGGCGCCGGCGATGTAATAGGCCTGCCCCTTGCGGGCGAAGTGGGTATGCTTGACGGTGACGAAATCGCTGCCGGCGGCAGGCGCCGCCTCGACGATGCCGCAGGCACCTATCATCAGGGCGGCGGCGCAGAATTTGTACAGTTGCTTCATTTGTCTCGTTCCTTTTCTATTTATTTTCCGTTGACGTCCAGCGTGCGCGCCGGCAGCTGTACCGTGATGCTGGCGGCCTTGGCATCCGCCGCGTCATGCGCCAGCAGCACCTTGTAGCCGCCCTTGGCGATGCGCCAGGTCTTGCTGCGGCTGTCGAACATCGCCAGCAGGCGCGGATCGACGGTCACGCTGACATCCTTGCTTTCGCCCGGCGCCAGCTCGACCTTATCCCAGCCGGCCAGGCGCTTGGGCGCCTCCCACCTTGCGCCTTGCGGCGCAACGTACAACTGTGGCACGTCCTTGCCTTTGACGGCGCCCGTATTGGTGACCTTGAAGCTCAGGCGCAGCTTGCCATCCTTCTGGTCGGCCGCCAGTCCGGAATACGAGAACTGCGTGTACGACAGGCCGTGGCCGAACGGGAACAGCGGCTTGAGGCCCTTCAGGTCGAACCACTTGTAACCGACGGCCGCACCTTCGTGATAGTTGACGTCGAAGCGCACCGCCTCGTTCTTAGGATCGCCATCCAGCTTGGGACGCGGCAGCTGGCTTTCCGACACGGGGAAAGTGGTTGGCAGGTGGCCGGACGGATTGACTTCGCCAAACAGCACGCGGGCGATTGCCTCGCCGCCGCCGCTGCCGGCATACCAGGCCTGCAGGATGGCGGCGCTCTGCTCCACCCACGGCATCAATACGGGACCGGCGGTTTCCAGCACCACCACCGTCTTCGGATTGGCCTTGGCCACTGCGGCGATCAGCGCGTCCTGCTGGTCCGGCAGCGTCAGGGACACCGCATCCAGCGCTTCACCCACCCACTGCTGCGCGAACACCAGCACCACGTCGGCACCGGCGGCGAGCTTCGCCGCGGCAGCCGGATCGGCGCCGTCGTTGTAGACCACGGTGGCGCCGGGCGCGCGCGCACGGATCGCCTTCATCGGCGAGGATGGATGGTAGACCACAGGACCCGGCCAACTGGTTGGCACGATGCCCGGCACCGCGTTGCCGCCGATCGGATACACCAGCGACGAGCCGCCGCCGGCCAGCACGCCGACGTCCGCGTGGGCACCGATGACGACGATCTTTTTCGCGCCGGCCTTCAGCGGCAGCACGTTGCCGGCATTCTTCAGCAACACGATGCCCTCCTCGGCATCGGCGCGGCTGACCAGCGTGTGCGCGACGAAATCGATGGCGCCGCCTTCGGCCACCGGATGATCGACCACGCCCTTGTCGAACATGGCACGCAGCACGCGGAACACCATGTTGTCCAGACGCGCCTGCGACACGTGGCCGTTGGCGACAGCCTCCTCCAGCGCGCCGCCGAAGTACTGCGACTTGTCGAACTCCCAGCCTGATTGCTGATCGAGGCCGCCGTTGGCCGCTTCGACGGTGCTGTGCGTTGCGCCCCAGTCGGACATCACAAAGCCCTTGAAGCCCCAGTCCTTCTTCAGCACCTGGTTGAGCAGGTAGTCGTTCTCGCAGGCGTAGACCCCGTTCAGGCGGTTGTAGGAGCACATGACGGAGCCGGGATTGGCCTGCTCCAGCAGGAACTGGAAGGCCAGCAGATCCGACATGCGATTGCTGGCGTCGTCGATACGGCTGTCGAGCACAAAGCGCCCCGTCTCCTGGTCGTTGACGGCGAAGTGCTTCATCGTCGCGATGACGTTATTGGACTGGATGCCCTTGACCTGCTGCGCCACCATGGTGCCGGCCAACAGGGGATCTTCACCGGCGTATTCGAAATTGCGGCCGTTGCGCGGTTCGCGCAGCAGGTTGACGCCGCCGGCCAGCATCACGTTGAAGCCGGAAGCGCGCGCTTCCGCACCGATCATGGCGCCGCCCTTCCAGGCCAGGTCGCGGTTCCAGGTGGCGGCGGTGGCCAGGCCGGATGGCAGCGATGTCCGCTCGCGCGGCGTCTTCGTGGCCTGCGTCGCGACGCCCAAGCCGGCATCGGTCTCGAACAGGGCAGGCAGGCCGAGACGCGGCACGCCGGCAACGTAACCCGCAGATGACGGCAGCGCGGCGGGATGCTTCTTCGTCTTGGTGCCGAAGTCGGTGCCGAAGTGCCCCAGCACCCAGGTCAGCTTTTCCTGCTGCGTCATCGCTTGCAGCGCCAGTTCGGTGCGCTTGTCGGCGCTCAGCGAGGTATTCATCCAGGTGCGGGCAGCAAGCGGCACGGGCGCGGCCTCGGTTTCAGCCGCGTGCGACGGCAATGCCGTGGCCAGTGCCAGCGCGATCGCCAGCGGGCGCATTTTCAAACCGGTATTCATACTGAGCCCTTTTCTGCGGTTGCATACATGCCGGCATACTTCACGCCGAAGTAAAGAATGAAGGTGTAGCAGGCGGCCGGCACGAAGAACGACCACTGCAACCCGATGGTATCGGCCAGCAGGCCTTGCGCGAAAGGCACCAGCGCGCCGCCGACGATGGCCATGCACAGGATGCCGGAGCCCTGGCCGGTCTGTTTGCCCAGCTTGTGCAGCGCCATGCTGAAGATGGTCGGGAACATGATGGAATTGAACAGGCCGACCGCAATGATGGACCACATCGCCAGCGGACCGCTGCCGAAGATCGCCGTCAGTATCAGGACGATGGAAGCGGCCGAATTGAAGGCCAGCGCCTTGCCCGGGCTGACATAGCGCATCACGCCGAAGCCGATGAAGCGGCCGATCATGGCGCCGCCCCAGTAATAGCTGACGTAGTGGGCGGCGGTACTTGCCGGCAGGCTGGCGACATTGGCGTCGCCGAGGAAATTGATCAGGAAGCTGCCGATGCTGACTTCACCGCCAACGTACACGAAGATGCCGATGGCGCCCAGCACAAGGTGGCGGTGCGCCAGGACGGACTTGCCGACGGTCGCGGCGACACCGCCCTCCTCATCCGCGTGGACGATCTTCGGCAAGCGCACCAGGGCGAACAGGATCGCCAGCGCCAGCAGCGCGGCGGCCAGCGCCAGATACGGCCCCTGTACCGCGGCGGCTTCCTCGGCCTTGGTCTTGACCAGGTTGGCGACGGCTGGCGCGCCCTCCGACAGGATCAGCATGCCGCCCAGCGCCGGCGCGATGGTGGTGCCCAGCGAGTTGAAGGCCTGCGTCAGCGTCAGCCGGCTGGACGCTGTGGCCGGCGCGCCGAGCACCGTCACGTAGGGATTGGCCGCTACCTGCAGGATCGTGATGCCGCTGGCGAGCACGAAGAACGCCAGCAGGAACAGGGCATAGCCGTTCATCGACGCCGGGTAGAACAGCGCGCAGCCGCCCGCCGCCAGTACCAGGCCGCTGACCGCGCCGCGCTGGTAGCCGATCCGCTTGATCAGCATCCCAGCCGGCAGCGAGACGATGAAATAGGCGCCGAAGAAGCAGAACTGCACCAGCATCGCCTGCACGTAGTTAAGGGTGTAAATCGATTTAAGATGGGGAATCAGCACGTCGTTTAGCGACGTTAGCAGGCCCCACATGAAGAACAGCAGCGTAATGATGACCAGCGGGACGGTATTGCTGCCCCGTTCCGCATGGTCGTGGGGGCGCAAAGCTGCCGATGCAACGTGTTCCATAGGTCTGTCTCCTGTATGGATGGTTTTATATTAATGAAAAGATTCTGCATGGCCGGCGCCAACGGGTCAAACAACAAGCGTTTTTGGACCTCAGTTTAGCCATCTTCACTAAACAAGCCGATACAGGTATGCAACCACCCGGGCGGGTTTACCGTCCGCTAAAACTAGCATGTTTAGTAAATTGAGCTAAACTTTTCAGGAAAGTCGCCAGGTCGTTTGACCATGGCTGGACGTCTATGCAAGACTGCATTCATAACAAAAGGAGACTGGAATGGGCACGAATGTCACGATAAGGGATATCGCCCGCGTCGCAGGCGTATCGGCTGGGACCATTTCGCGCGCACTGAAAAACGAGCCCGGACTGACCGAAGCGACGCGCCAGATGGTGCTGGGGACGGCACGGGAACTGGGCTACGATTTTTGCAAACTGCGGCCGAAGCGGCTGCGCCGCCTCACGTTCCTGCTCCATCGCCAGCACAACACCGCGTCCAGCAGCCCGTTCTTCTCGCCGGTGCTGCATGGCGCCGAGGAGGCTTGCCGCAAGCAAGGCATCGTGCTGTCGTTCATGGCTGTGGGACCGGCGGACGGATTGATCGACCAGATTCGCATGCATGCGCCGGACGGCATCGTCTGCGCCGGCTTTTTCGAACCGGAGACGCTGAGCGCACTGCGCTCGACCGGCAAGCAGCTGGTGCTGATCGATATGCAGCTGCGCGGCTACAGCTCGGTCAACCCGGACAATATGATGGGCGGCTACCTGGCGACCAAACACCTGATCGACACCGGCCGCACGCGGGTGGGATTCATCTCCGGCCCGCTGTCTCACTACAGCATCCGCGAACGCGCGCGCGGCTACCGGCAGGCGCTGTTCGAGGAGGGCATCCTCGCCGATCCACGCCTGGAGGCCGGTCTGCCGGACGGCGTCGACCTGGAGACCGGCGCGTGGGAAGCGATGGAGCAGTTGCTGGCCCTGCCCCATCCGCCGGACGCGGTGTTCTGCTACAACGACAGCGCGGCGCTGGTGGCCATGCGCTGCTGCCTCGCCAAGGGGCTGAAGGTACCGCACGATATCGCGATCGTCGGCTTCGACGACATCTCGACCGCCGTGCTGGGACACCGGCCGCTGACGACGCTGCGCATCGATAAAAAGGCGCTGGGCGCGCTGGGCGTGGAACTGCTGCTCAACGGCCCGCACGAAGAACCGGTCGAGAAAATCGCACCGGTGGAATTAATCATACGCGCCAGCACCGTGTTTGACGGCTGGCGCCCTAAGAACCCCGCAACTTATAAACGGACCTGACAATGGCCCCAGATTTTCAATCGCGCAGCACCCTGCTGGATCACATCCGCCACACCAAACAGTTCTACGACAGCCGCTGCACGGATCCCAGCGGCGGCCTGTATCACTTCTACAAGGACGATGGCACAATCTATGACACGCATACCCGCCACCTGGTCAGCAGCACCCGCTTCGTGTTCAACTACGCGATGGCATGGCGCCAGTTCGGCGACGCCGCGGACCAGCAGCGCCTGCGCCACGCGCTGACCTTCCTGCGCGATGCGCACCGCAATCCGGACACCGGCGGCTACGCCTGGCAACTGGACTGGAACAACGGCGCAGGCAGCGTCACCGATGGCACCAACCACTGCTACGGCCTGGCGTTCGTGCTGCTGGCCTACAGCCACGCCGTGATGGCCGGCGAAATCCAGGCCCGCGAGTGGATCGCCGAAACCTTCGCGCTGATGGAGCGCCGCTTCTGGCAACCGGATTACGGCCTGTACGCCGACGAAGCCAGCTCCGACTGGTCGTACCTGGCGCCGTATCGCGGCCAGAACGCCAACATGCACGCCTGCGAAGCGCTGATCGCCGCATTCGAGGCGACCGGCGAGCGCGCCTACCTGCTGCGCGCCGAAACGCTGGCGCGCAATATCACGCAGCGCCAGGCCGCGCTGTCCGGCAACCTGATTTGGGAGCACTACCATGCCGACTGGTCGGTGGACACCGAATACAACCGCCACGACAAGAGCAATATCTTCCGTCCCTGGGGCTATCAGCCGGGCCACCTGACCGAATGGGCCAAGCTGTTGCTGCTGCTGGAACGCCACGGTGCGCAGCTGGAGGGCGGCACCAACTGGCTGCTGCCGCGCGCCGCCGAACTGTTCGACGCGGCGCTGGCCAAGGCATGGGATCATGAACACGGCGGCATCTACTACGGCTTCGCGCCGGACGGCAGCATCTGCGACGACCTCAAATACTTCTGGGTACAGGCAGAGAGCCTGGCCACCGCCGCGCTGCTGGCCGCCCGCACCGGCGAAGCGCGCTACTGGACCTGGTACGACAAGATCTGGGCTTACAGCTGGGAGCATTTCGTCGACCACCGGCACGGCGCGTGGTACCGCATCCTCGGCGCCGACAACAGCAAGCTGACCGACGAGAAAAGCCCGGCCGGCAAAGTGGACTACCACACCATGGGCGCCTGCTATGAAGTGCTCAACGTTTTGAAGGACTGAGATGGCTGCCTTTCCACTATTCGTCGCGGCAGGCGAAGCGCTGACCGACATGATCGTGCGGGACGCGGCGCAGACCCAGTGGCTCAGCCAGGTCGGCGGCTCGACCTGGAACGTGGCGCGCACGATGGCGAAGCTGGACGTGCCGACCGCCTTCGCCGGCGCCATCAGCAACGACGTCTTCGGCGACGCGCTGTGGCAGGCCAGCGAGGCCGCGCGCCTGGACCTGCGCTTCCTGCAGCGTTCCGACAAGTCGCCGCTGCTGGCGATCGTGCACCGCACCGATCCGCCGGCCTACTTCTTCGTCGGGGACGACAGCGCTGACCTGCAGTTCGATGCGGCGGCCCTGCCCCAAGGCTGGCGCGCGCATTGCAAGTGGGTGCACTTTGGCGGCATCAGCCTGGCGCGCCGGCCGTTGGCGGACAAGCTGGTGGCGCTGGCCGAACAACTCAAGCAGGACGGCGTGCGCATCAGCTACGACCCGAACTACCGGCTGCTGATGGATGAGCGCTACGACGCCACGCTGCGCCGCATGACCGAACTGGCCGATGTGGTCAAGGTATCCGAGGAGGACCTCGCGGGCCTGTTCCGCACCGACGAGATCGAGTCCGCCTTTGCCACGCTGCGCGGCTGGAATCCGTCGGCGGTCTACTTGTACACCAAGGGCGGCGACGGCGCGTCGCTGCATATTGGCGATGACGAATGGCACCTGGCTGCGCCGGAGATCGCCGTCGTCGACACCGTCGGCGCGGGCGACGCCAGCATCGCCGCACTGGCGTGGAGCATGATGCATCGCCCGCAGCACCAGCCTTTGCAGCATCTGCAGTTTGCCGTGGCAGCCGGCGCAGCCGCCTGCCTCGCGCCTGGCGCATCGCCGCCGTCGCTGGAGAAAATCGAAGCGCTGCTGCCGTAGCAACGTCATACCCTTGTCATATCAAGCCGATAAGATTGCGGGTTTTACACCGCACTCTTACTCAGGCTCACATGTCCAAGACCACTCCTTTCGTCAAATCCCGTTTGCACCTGGCCCTCGCGGCCGTCGGCCTGTGCGCGTTGCACGGCGCCGCCTTCGCTGAAGATGCCGCCGAAGGCGCGCTGTCCAAGGTCGTCATCAAGGCCACGGTCGAAAAGAAGAAGCTCGGCGACAGCGTCAGCGGCGGCGCTTTGGGCCGCAAGTCGGAACTGGATACGCCTTTCTCCACCAAGGCCGTCAGCAGCGACGAAATCGAGGACCGGCTGGCCACCAGCATCTCCGAAGTATTGAAATACGACGCATCGGTGACCTCCATCAGCCCGCCGATCAGCACCCATCCGGCCACCATCCAGATGCGCGGCCTGCGTCTCGACGACCTTAACGGCTACAAGGTCAACGGCCTGGCCAACATCAACCGCGGCACAGAAATGCCGCTGGAGATGTTCGAGAGCGTCGAGGTATTGAAAGGCTTGAGCGGCTTTATGTACGGCTTCGGTTCGCCGGGCGGCGTCGTCAACTACGTCAGCAAGCGTCCGACCACGGACAAGAGCTTCAGCGCTGCACTGGGCTACCAGGAGGGCGGCGCGATCAAGGAGCACATCGACATGGGCGGCCGCATGGGTGACGAAGGCGGCTTCGGCTACCGCTTGAACCTGCTGCACGAAGATGGAGGCGTGAAGGAGGAAAGCGGCTCGATCAAGCGCAACGCCGCAGGCCTGAACCTGGAATGGCGCATCACCAACGACGTGGCGCTGACCTACGACGCGATCTACCAGCGCCGCCGCAGCGTGGGCGGCACCGACGTGGTGATTGCACCGTCGTTCGCTATTCCTGCGCCGATAGCGGGCGATAGCAAACTCAATAGCATCGGCGCCGGCAGCGACGTGGAATACACGCTGTCCACGCTCGGCATGGAGATCCGCCTGAACCCGGAATGGATCGCCAACCTGTCCTACCGCACTTCGGACTCGACACGCGTCTACAAGAAAGACCAGTACTACATCACCAACAACAAGGCCGACTACAAGGACCGCGTGACGTCCGAGCTGCACGGCTATCATTTCGACCAGGTGCAGGCCAGCTTCGAGGGCAATCTCAAGGCGTTCGGCCTGGAGCACGATGTGGTCGCAGGCGTGATGTCGCAGAACCTGGTATCGACTTCGTCGGTTGTCACACCGAAGGTCTACCTGGGCACCGGCAACCTGTATGCGCCGACCATCATCAACGTCTGGACCACCAACTGGAGCGGCGGCACCTACCGCGACGAAGCCACGCGCCAGGAAGCGGCCTTCGCCAGCGATACCGTCAAGCTGAGCGACAGCTGGTCGGTGCTGGCCGGCGCGCGCTACAACCGTTACAACGACAACGCCTACTCGACCAAGGGCGTGGTCACCGCCAACTGGCCTGCACAGAAAACCACGCCAACCGTGGCGCTGATGTTCAAGCCGGCCGCCGACACCACCATTTACGGCAGCTACGTGGAAGCGATGGAGCAGGCGGCAAGCGCGCCTACGTCGACCGTCAACGCCAACCAGACCTTCGCACCGATCAAGAGCAAGCAGGCCGAATTTGGCATCAAGACAGAGCGCAGCTTCTGGAACGCCAGCGCGGCGCTGTTCAACATCAAGCGCGGCGCCCAATACACCAATGCCGCCAACGTCTTCGTGGAAGACGGCGAGACCAAGTACCAGGGCTTCGAATTCAACACCGTGGTGCAGGCGGCGAAAAACCTGTCGATCGAAGGTGGCCTCATGCTGCTGGACGCGACGCTGGAAAACGCGGCCGCAGGATACAGCGGCAAGCGCGCCGTCGGTGCGCCGCGCCGCCAGATGTCGGTGCAGGCGACCTGGCGCGAAGTGTTGCCAGGCCTGGCGCTGCATGCCGGCAGCCAGTACCTGGGCGAGCTGCCGATGGATGCGGCCAACGTTAACACGCTGGCGGGCGCCACGCTGTTCGACGCCGGTTTCAACTACCGCCACCGCTACTTCGGCAAGATGGTCAGCGTACGCGCCAACATCTCGAACATCGCCAACCGCAAATACTGGACCTACTACCAGGAGAACTACCTGAACGTCGGTTCGCCGCGCACCGCGAGCGTCAATGTTCGGGTAGACTTCTAAGGTATGAAACCACCACGCCTTGCGGCTGGCGCCGCGCTGTCCCTGCTGTTGTTGAACGCTTTCGGCGAGCAGTTTTACCAGACCAAGACGCCGTATCAACCGCAGCAAACCAGCGCCAGCTATGAAGCGCCGCCGCAAGGCTACCATGCGATCCATACCCAGCTACTGGCGCGGCACGGCTCGCGCGGCTTGAGCAGCATGAAGACCGATCTGGCGCTGTATAAGCTGTGGCAGATGGCCGACAAGGAAGGCGCGCTGACGCCGCTCGGCACGCAGCTGGGTGCCGACATCCTGCAGATGATGAGGGCCAACGCGCTGCTCGGCTACGGCGTGGCCGGCATCGGCAAACCCGGATACGGCAACGAGACCATGCAGGGCGTGGCCGAGCACCAGCAGCTTGCCGAGCGCATGATACGTCGACTACCCGAGTTGTTCCGCGACGCCCCCGGGGGCCCGGCGAGTCCACCGCGCCGGATCGTCCTCGTCACGTCAGGCAAGGACCGCGCGGTCGACAGCGGCGACTACTTCGCCGGCGCGCTGGCGGCGCGGCAGCCCAACCTGCAGCCACTGATAATCCGCCCTCCTTCAAAGGCGCCACGCGCTGAAACGATCCATGACAGCCGTCCTGCCGGCACCGACCGCTTCCTGCTCTACTTCCACAAGCTGAGTGCCAGGCAGGATCTGGTGGCGGACCGTGGCGACCCGTTGTACGGCACCTACCAGGCCAGCCAGGCCTACCAAGCCTGGGCCAAAAGCGATGAGCTGAGCAAGCGCGAGGCCGTCGTGCTGGCGCAGCCGCAAGTCGCGGCGGCCGCCAGGTCAGTAATGGAGCGCTTGTTTACGCCGGCCTTCATCGCCGGACTGGATCAAGGCCGCTACCGCGCAGCCAACAGCGGCACATACAGCTATACCAGCGCCGACGGCAAATTCACCAACAAGCTGACCGGCGACGGCGACACCGTCATCCAGTCCTCCGTCGATGCGGCGCAAGCGCTGTATGAACTGTACGCGGCGGCCGCCGACATGCGCGTGGAGCTGCAAGCCGACTTCGCCGCGTACATGCCTGCACCGCAGGCGGCGGTATTCGCCGCCACCGAAGACGCCATCGCCTTCTACACCAAGGGCCCCGGCATTCGCGAGAACGGCGACGTCAATTACCGTATGGCGCAAACCCTGCTCGATGATTTCTTCAGCGAGGTGGACGCCGTCGCCAAAGGCGATCTGTCCCACGCCGCCAAGCTGCGCTTCGCCCACGCTGAAATCGTCATTCCAATGGCCGCCATCCTCGGCCTGCGCGGCATGTCCGAACAGCTGCCGCGCGCCACAGCCTACAGCTATGAAAACAGCCCATGGCGTGGCGCGGCCGTCGCACCGATGGCTGCCAACATCCAGTGGGACGTTTATACAAACGGCCAACGCACGCTGCTCCGCATGCTCTATAACGAGAAGGAAACCGACTTCAAGCCGGCATGCGACCACGCGAAAGTCGCTCCAGGCAGCCATTTCTATGACTACGCCCGCCTGCGCAGTTGCTACAACATTGCCAATTGATCTATACCGTAGGTATTGCACTGGCTGTAAACACAACGTTTAATTCAATTCGTTACGGAACTTCGGTTTTTATAGTGATAGACTTGGTAGGTCTTTTCATATGATGAGAGGCTTATCCCATGAACCAGATGTCCAGGCGACAGTTCCTTCGGGTGACTGGCGCAACCATCGCGGGTTCGAGCATCGCGCTCCTCGGCTTTGCGCCGGCATCGGCCCTGGCCGAAGTCCGTCAGTACAAGCTGGCGCGCAGCACCGAAACCCGCAACACCTGCCCCTACTGCTCCGTCGGCTGCGGTATTCTCATGTACGGTCTGGGCGACGGCGCGAAAAACGCCAAGGCCAGCATCATCCACATCGAGGGCGATGCCGACCATCCGGTCAATCGCGGCACGCTGTGCCCGAAAGGCGCCAGCCTGATCGACTTCATCCACTCCGAAAATCGCTTGATGGTGCCGGAATACCGCGCGCCCGGCGCCACGGAATGGAGCCCCATGTCGTGGGACGACGCGCTCACCCGCATCGCCAAGTTGATGAAGGCCGACCGCGACGCCAATTTCATCGACAAGACGGCGGACGGAAAAACCGTCAACCGATGGACCACGACCGGCATGCTGTGCGCGTCGGCGTCCACCAACGAGGTAGGCTACTTAACCCATAAAACCATGCGCAGTCTGGGCATGCTGGCATTCGACAATCAAGCGCGTGTATGACACGGTCCGACGGTGGCAGGTCTTGCCTCGACATTTGGACGTGGTGCGATGACGAATCACTGGGTGGACATCAAGAACGCTGATGTCATCCTGGTCATGGGCGGTAACGCGGCGGAAGCACACCCCTGCGGATTCAAATGGGTGACGGAAGCGAAGGCGCATCGCGGCGCCAAGCTGATTGTGGTCGACCCGCGCTTTACCCGGACCGCTTCGGTGGCGGACTATTACGTCCCTACCCGCACCGGTGCGGACATCGTCTTCCTCGGCGGGATCATCAACTACCTGCTCACGAACGACAAGATACAGCACGAGTACGTCCGCAATTACACGGATATGCCGTTCATCGTCCGCGAGGACTTCGCCTTTAACGACGGCCTGTATTCGGGCTGGGACGACAAGGCCGGCAAGTACGCGGACAAGAGCAGCTGGAACTACGAGATGGGCGATGACGGCTTTGCCAAGATCGACGCCACGCTCGAACATCCGCGCTGCGTTTACCAGCTGATGAAGAAGCACTACTCGCGCTACACGCCGGAGATGGTGGAGAAAGCCTGCGGCGTGCCGCCGGAGAAATTCCACAAGGTCGCCGAGATGCTGGCATCGACCGCCGTGCCGGGCCGCGCAGCCACCATCCTGTATGCGCTGGGCTGGACGCAGCACTCCACCGGCGCGGAAACGCTGCGCACCGGCGCCATGGTGCAGCTCCTGCTGGGGAACATCGGCATCGCCGGCGGCGGCATGAACGCGCTGCGCGGCCACTCCAACATCCAGGGCCTGACCGACCTGGGGCTGCTGACCAATATGCTGCCGGGCTATCTGACCTTGCCGGGCGAAGCGGAACAGGACTTCGAGGCTTATGCGGCCAAGCGCGCGCTGAAACCCTTGCGTCCGAACCAGCTGAGCTACTACAGCAATGCGAAGAAGTTCCTGGTCAGCTTCATGAAGTGCTGGTGGGGCGACGCAGCCACGGAGGAAAACAACTGGGCCTTCGACTACCTGCCCAAGCTGGACAAGCCGTACGACATGATGCAGGCCTTCGAGCTTATGCATCAGGGGAAAATGAACGGCTACATCTGCCAGGGCTTCAACATCCTGGCGTCGGCGCCGGACAAGCAGAAGATCACGGAAGCCTTGTCCAAGCTGAAGTTCCTGGTGGTGATGGACCCGCTGGCGGTGGAAACCGCCGAGTTCTGGCGGCCGTTCGGCGAGTTCCACCAGGTCGACCCGACCAAGATCCAGACCGAGGTGTTCCGCCTGCCGACCACCTGCTTTGCCGAGGAGCGCGGCTCGCTGGTCAGCTCCTCGCGCGTGCTGCAGTGGCACTGGCAAGGGGCCGACGGTCCGGGCCAGACCAGGAGCGACCTGGAGATCATGTCCGGCATCTTCCTGCGCATCAAAAAAATGTACCAGACCGACGGCGGCAAGTTCCCCGATCCGATCGTCAACCTGACCTGGCCCTACGCCAAGCCGTTCAGCCCTACGCCGGAAGAACTGGCGATGGAGTACAACGGCAAGGCGCTGAAGGAGCTCGCCGATCCAAAGGATGCGACGAAGATCATCCTGAAGAAGAATGAACAGGTGGCCGGCTTCGCGCAGCTGCGCGACGACGGCAGCACTGCTTGCGGTTGCTGGATCTTCGCCGGCTGCTGGACCGCGGCGGGCAACCAGATGGGACGGCGCGACAACAGCGATCCGACCGGCATCGGCCAGACGCTGAACTGGGCCTGGGCTTGGCCGGCCAACCGCCGCGTGCTGTACAACCGCGCCTCGTGCGACCCGAAAGGCAAGCCGTGGGACCCGACCCGCAAGCTGGTGAGCTGGAACGGCACCACCTGGGGCGGCGCGGACGTCCCCGACTTCAAGGCGGACGAGCCGCCGGAAAACGGCATGGGCCCCTTCATCATGCTGGCCGAGGGCGTGGCGCGCTTCTTCTCGCGCGACGCCATGGCCGAGGGCCCCTTCCCCGAGCACTACGAGCCGTTCGAGACGCCGATCGGCCACAACCCGCTGCATCCGTCCAATCCGCGCGCCACCAGCAATCCGGCCGGCCGCATGTTCCCCAACGATCGGGCCAAGCTGGGCAAGGCGGCGGACTTCCCGCACGTGGCGACCAGCTACCGCCTGACGGAACACTTCCACTACTGGACCAAGCACGCGCGCCTGAACGCCATTATCCAGCCGGAGCAATTCGTCGAGATCGGCGAGGAACTGGGCAAGGAAATCGGCGTGGCGCACGGCGACCGGGTCAAGGTCAGCTCCAAGCGCGGCGTCATCGTGGCGAAAGCAGTGGTGACCAAGCGTATCAAGGCATTGACCATCGACGGCAAGAAGACCCACCAGGTCGGGCTGCCGATTCACTTCGGGTTCAAGGGAGTCACCAAACCGGGCTACCTGATCAACACCCTCACGCCGACGGTTGGTGATGGCAATTCGCAGACACCGGAATTCAAGTCCTTCCTGGTGAAAGTGGAAAAAGCATGACGGCCCGGGGAGAATAAAACATGGCACTGCAATCACTTGATATCAAGCGCATGTCGGCCACCACGGTGCAGGAACCGGTGGCGCGCACGCCGGTCACCGGTACCGTGGCCAAGCTGATCGACGTTTCGAAGTGCATCGGCTGCAAGGCATGCCAGACGGCCTGCATGGAATGGAACGACCTGCGCGACGACGTAGGCGAGACCACCGGCGTGTACGACAATCCGATCGACCTGTCGCCGCAGTCGTGGACCGTGATGCGCTTCTCGGAGCACGAGACCAACGACGGCAACCTGGAATGGCTGATCCGCAAGGACGGCTGCATGCACTGCGAGGATCCGGGCTGCCTGAAGGCCTGTCCCTCGCCGGGTGCCATCGTCCAGTACACCAACGGCATCGTCGATTTCCACCAGGAGAACTGCATCGGCTGCGGCTACTGCGTGGCGGGCTGTCCGTTCGACGTGCCGCGCATCTCCAAGAAGGACGACCGCGCCTACAAGTGCACCTTGTGCTCGGACCGCGTCGCCGTGGGCCAGGAACCGGCCTGCGTCAAGACCTGCCCGACCGGCGCGATCGTCTTCGGCACCAAGGAGGACATGAAGGAACACGCGGCGGAACGTATCGAAGACCTGAAGTCGCGCGGTTATGCGAACGCGGGCCTGTACGATCCGGCCGGCGTCGGCGGCACCCACGTCATGTATGTGCTGCACCACGCGGACCAGCCGGGCCTGTACCACGGGCTGAAAGCGAATCCGAGCATCAGTCCTATGGTCGGACTGTGGAAGGGCTTGACCAAACCTTTGGCGCTGGCCGGCATCGCCGTCACCGCCCTGGCCGGATGGTTCCACTATTCCCGCGTCGGCCCGAATGAGGTCAGCAAGGAAGAGGAAGCCGAGGCGCTGCATGAGGCCAACCGGATCAGGGAGGGCGAAAAATGAACCATCTTCGCGACAAGGACGGCAACCCGCTCATCGAACGCTACACGCCCAATGAGCGCAGCAACCACTGGATCACCGCCATCTGCTTCGTCCTGCTGGCGGTGTCCGGGCTGGCGATGTTCCATCCGGCGACCGCCTGGCTGGCCGTATTCCTGGGCGGCGGCCAGTGGACCCGCATCCTTCATCCTTTTATCGGGCTGGTGATGTTTGTGTCGTTCGCCTTGCTGGTGCTGCGCTTCTGGCATCACAACAAGTTCGAACCGGGCGACAAGCAGTGGCTGGAGCAGATCGGCGACGTCGTCAACAACCGCGAAGACAAGCTGCCGAAAGTGGGTCGCTACAACGCGGGGCAGAAGGTGCTGTTCTTCGTGCTGATCTTCTGCATGTGCGGCCTGCTGCTGTCCGGCGTGGTGATCTGGCGCGCCTATTTCTCGTTCTACTTCCCGATCGAGATCGTGCGCTTCGCCGCGCTGCTGCACGCGTTCTGCGCGTTCGTCATCATCTGCTCCATCGTGGTTCACATCTATGCGGGCCTGTGGGTCAAGGGCTCGATCGGCGCGATGGTGCGCGGCACGGTGACGTATGGCTGGGCGCGCAAACATCATCAGCGGTGGTTCGAGGAAGTGGCGCGTAAATCGCGTGATTGACTCAGCCATTTAGGATTAAAATAGCTCCCGAGCCGGCGGCCCTCCCGCCGCCGGTACTCTGGGAGACATTTTTGGTACAACGCCTGCTTGCCCCCGGCGAGATCGAATCGCTCGATCACAACGCCATTCCCCGCCTGCTGCTGCCGCAAGCGCGCAGTCTTTTCCCCGCGCGCGCCGCGCGCCTGCGTCAGCTTGCCAAGAACGAAATCCAGGGAATTCCCGTCGGCGAAACGCTGAGCGGCTATCTGCTGCTGATGGCGGCATTGGTCGACGCGCAGGCTGCCGCCACCCGCTCGCTGCCGGAGCAGACGTTCGCGCTGCCGGACGATGCCGACATCGCGCTGTCGCTCGAACACAATATGCCGCCGCTGCCGGTCAGCGGTGCGCGTCCGCCGTCGTGGCGCTCGGTGTTCGCGGCGCTGCTCGATCATCTGGAGCCGGTGGTGGAGAACCAGCCGCAGATCGCCGCCGTGCTGGCCGAACTGCGCGGGCTCGAAAGCGCGCAGCTGGAAGGCTGCGCCGACGCCGTGCTGTCGGAACTGACCGATGGCGTCAATCCATTGCATGCACCGTTTGTGGCCGCGGCGCTGCAGGTGGTCTGGACCATGCGCGCCAGCCAGCTGGATGCGCAACGCGTGCAGCCGCTGGTGACCAATACCCTGTGCCCGGTGTGCGGCGCGCATCCGGTGGCGAGCGTGATCCGCATCGGCGGGCAGTCGCAAGGCTATCGCTATCTGCAATGCAGCTGCTGCGCCAGCGAGTGGCATATGGTGCGGGTGAAGTGCTCGTGCTGCGAGCATACGTCGAAGATCGCCTACCAGAGCCTGACGCCATCCGACGAGACGACCACCGCGCCCGAGGTGGTTAACAAGGCCAACGATCCGAGCAAGGTCGCGCGCGCCGAAACCTGCGACGACTGCCATACCTATCGCAAGATATTCAACCAGGAGCATGACTACAACGTCGAACCGCTGGCCGACGACCTGGCCAGCCTGGCGCTGGACCTGCTGGTCGGCGAAGCCGGCTATTCCCGCGCCAGCGGCAATCCCCTGTTGTGGTTCAACGCCGAATGAGCACCCAGCCAGCCGATGCGGGAGTCGCGGCTGCCGGTGCAGGCGCCATCCACCTCCCCGCCGTCCACCTGATCTTGTCCGCTCCCGCCTGCGAGCCGCTGATCGCCGAATACGGCCGCGTGCAAACGCTGGAAGCGGCCCGCGTCCTGCTGGCCGAACTACGCGGCATCATGCTGGCAAGCCGCCGCGACGGCGTGCCAGTCGCCCCGGCGATCGACACCGGCATCCCCGCCTTGCTGGCCATGCTGCACGACCGTCTGCGCGACCGCAACCGTTCACCGCTGCGGCCCGTCTTCAACCTGACCGGCACCGTCCTCCACACCAACCTTGGCCGCGCCCTGCTGCCCGACAGCGCCGTGCAAGCCGTGGCCGAAGCCCTGCGCTGGCCGATGAACCTGGAGTGGGACATCGACACCGGCAAGCGCGGCGACCGTGACAACCTGATCGAGGAACTGCTGCTGGAACTGACCGGCGCCGAAGCGGCCACCATCGTCAACAACAACGCCGCCGCCGTGCTGCTGATGCTGAACACCGTCGCGCAAGGCAAGGAGGTGATCGTCTCGCGCGGCGAGCTTGTGGAAATCGGCGGCGCCTTCCGCATTCCGGACATCATGACCCGTGCCGGCGCGGTGCTACGCGAAGTGGGCAGCACCAACCGCACGCACCTGAAGGACTACGCCGAAGCGGCTGGCCCGCAGACCGCGCTGATGATGAAGGTCCATTGCTCCAACTACGCCATCACCGGCTTCACCAAAAGCGTCGAGCTGCCGGAGCTCGGCCCGCTGTCGAAGAAGCATGGCATCCCGCTGGCCGTCGATCTGGGCAGCGGCACGCTGGTCGACCTTGAACAATACGGCCTGCCGCACGAAACCACGGTGCGCGAAACCATCGCCGGCGGCGCCGACCTGGTCACCTTCAGCGGCGACAAGCTGCTCGGCGGCCCGCAATGCGGCATCATCGTCGGCCGTGCGGACCTGATCGCGCAGATCAAGAAAAACCCGCTGAAGCGCGCACTGCGCGTCGGCAAACTGACGCTGGCCGCTCTGGAGCCCGTGCTCGCGCTATACCGCGCACCGGACCTGTTGCCGGAACGCCTGACCACCCTGAAACTGCTGACTCGTCCCGCCGCCGCCATGCGCGAGCTGGCACAGGCGTTGCAGCCGCAGCTGCAAGCGGTGCTCGGTACCGGCTACGAAGTCGCCTCCGAACCGATGATGAGCCAGATCGGCAGCGGCGCCCTGCCCGTCGACCAATTGCCCAGCCACGGACTGGTGATACGCGCCGCAGCCACTGGCCGCATCAGCAACGCACTGGGCGTTCTTGAGCAGCGCCTGCGCGCGTTGCCGCTGCCGGTGATAGGCCGCGTTGCGCAGGATGCGCTGTGGCTGGACCTGCGCTGCCTGGACGGCCACCAGCGCCAGCACTTCACCGATCAACTGGCGCTACTGGCCATATGATCGTCGGAACCGCAGGCCACATCGACCACGGCAAGACCACGCTCACGCGCGCGCTCACCGGCGTCGACACCGACAGGCTCAAGGAAGAAAAAGCGCGCGGCATCTCGATCGAACTGGGCTACGCTTACGCGCCTTTGGAAAATGGCGACATTCTCGGCGTGATCGATGTTCCCGGCCACGAAAAATTCATCCGCACGATGGCCGCCGGCGTCACCGGCATCGACGCCGCGCTGCTGGTGATCGCCGCCGACGACGGCATCATGCCGCAGACGCTGGAGCATCTGGCCATTCTGCGCCTGCTGGGCGTGCGGCGCGGCGCGGTGGCGCTAACCAAGATAGACCGCGTCGATACGCCGCGCATCGAACAGGTGGAGCAGGACATCCGCGCGCTGCTGGCGCCTACCGATTTCCACAGTGCGCAGATCTTCCGCACCAACGCCAGCGACGGGAGCGATGCCGGCGTGAAGGCACTTCTGCGTCATCTATCGCAGATGGCCGCCGCGCTGCCGTCCAGCGTCGAGCGGCGCCTGTTCCGGCTGGGCGTGGACCGCGTATTCACGCTATCCGGCCAGGGCACCATCGTGACCGGTACCGCGCTGGCGGGCAGCGTGCACGTCGGCGACATGCTGCAGCTGGCGCCGGGCGGTCAGCAGGTACGGGTGCGCAGCATCCACGCCCAGAACCGCAACGCCGACAGCGGCCGCGCCGGACAGCGCCTGGCGCTCAACCTGGGCGGCGCCGCAAAAGAAGAGATCGAGCGCGGTACATGGGTGGTCGCTCCCGCCCTCGTCGCGTGCTCCGAGCGTTTCGACGCCGAATTGACGCTGATGCCGGACTGCGGCCAGACGCTCAAGCCCTGGTCGCCGCTGCACGTCCATCTGGGGGCCGCGCACCATACCGCCAACGTCGTGATGCTGGACGGTGACGTGCTGACGCCGGGTCAGACCGGCCGCGTGCAACTGGTGCTCGATGCGCCGGTGCACGCGGTGCCGGGCGACCGCTTCGTCATCCGCAACGCGCAAGCGACGGCCACCATCGGCGGTGGCATGGTGATCGATCCGTTCGGCCCGGCGCGCAAGCGGCGCAGCGCGGCGCGGCTGGCATGGCTGCAGGCGCTATCCGAATACATCGCCAGCGGCGACATCGCGTCCCTGCTGGCAAGCAGTCCGCTGGGCTTGCGCATGTCGGCGCTGGTGCGCTTGTCGCAGCTGCCGGCGGAACAAATCACCTTGCCGGCGGAGACCATCGAAGTCGCGCTGCAAGGCGGCGACGCGCTGCTGATCGCCGCTGCCGAAGTGCGGGTACTGGAAACACGCATCCTCGGAGGACTGGCCGAATTCCACGCCCGCGCGCCGGACGACGCCGGCCCGGAACTGTGGCGACTGAAGCGCATCGTCGCGCCGGAGATGGAAGACCGCCTGTGGAGCCGCCTGATCGAGACGCTGATCGCCGCCGGGCAGGTGAAGCAGCGCGGACGCAGCCTGCATCTGCCGTCGCACAGCGTGGAGCTGAGCGAAACAGAAAAGGCGCAGGTCGCGCCATTGCTGGCCGCCCTGCTCGCGGGCGCCTTCGATCCGCCGTGGGTACGCGATCTGTCGCGCGACCATGGCATAGCGGAAGCCGAGGTGCGGCGCCTGCTGCTAAAGCTCTCCAAGACGGGAGAGATCAGCCAGCTGGTGCCGGACCTGTTTTATCATCCACAGCCGCTGGATCAGCTGGCGCGGCTGGTGGCGACGCTGCCCGAAGTACAGGCGTCATCGTTCCGCGACGCCACCGGGCTGGGTCGAAAGCGGGCTATACAGATATTGGAGTTCTTCGATCGCGTCGGCTATACTCGGCGCGTGGGTAACATCCACTTGATACGACCGAACGCCGTGTGGTCGTACAGTGGCGACTAGTTCCAGGGAAGGCATACCCATCCGGTGATGGGGCCGGGCTTCAAACCCGGTGGGGGGCGTCAGACGCTCCCCTGTAAGTTCGACTCCTACTGCCTTCCGCCATTTATCTCGATGCAGACTTCGCCGCCATCCGGGCGTCATACTCGGTTTGCAGATTCAACCAGAACTGAGCGCTGACTTTGAAATAAGCAGCCATTCGGCTTGCCAGATTCATGGTGATCGGTGCACGTCCTTCGATGACTGCGCTAATCTGTAGCAGTGGAATCCCAAGGCCGACCGCCAGTTCCGCATCGGACAACGCCAGCGGGCGCATGAATTCCTCGCGCAGCACTTCACCGGGATGAATTTCTTGAGGCTGCGAATCCATATCAACCTCCTAGTGATGGTCGACGATTTCGACGTCGTAGGCGTCATCATCTACCCAATGAAAACAAATCCGCCATTGGTCGCTAACTCTGATACTGAACTGCCCAATCCGGTCACCCGACAACGTCTCCAGCCTGCTCCCTGGCAGGACACGCAACTCCTCCAGCCTGCTGGAGGCATGTAGCATCTGAAGTTTTCGACGAGCCACCCGCTCTATATTCTTGAAGCGCGGAACTTGGCGGCTGAAAAACAGCATTTCAGTCTCTCGGCTCGCAAACGAACGTATCATGGTAAAAGTAGCCTATCCAGCGAGGTTTTACAAACGAATTCCCTCGACAATAGAGCGGCTTCCCGACCAGCGGATTGATCTTACGTAAGCATAGCAGCCACCATATCGACGGCGCTCTCGAAGCGGGAAGGCTCTTCCGCCAGCAGCGACCACAGTCGATTGTGCTCGGCGCCCTGCACCACGTGCAGCTGGCGCGATTGCGCGCGCGTGGCGGCGGCGACCAGGCGTTCGGGAATCTCGAGCGGGATGGTGGCGTCGTTCTCGGCGGCGATAACCAGTAGCCGGCCTTCGAAGCGCGACAGGATATCCCACGCGTCGCTGTCGGCCCAGCTGCGCTCGCGCCGTATCACCGCCGAGAATGCGGGACCGAACGGCACCTCGTACGCATCCGGCGTGTAGACGCCGGGGACGATCAGCACCAGCGCATCGACACGATGGCTTTGCGTCATGCGGATGGCGTTGTAGGCGCCCATGCTGGCGCCGAACACCGCCAGCGGTTGCGGCAAGCCGCGCGCATCGGCCACCGCCTGCGCCTGGCGCGTGCGGCTGGCCACCGACGATTGCGCCAGCGCGCCGCCGGTCTCGCCGTGGCCGATGCAGTCGAAGCAGGTGCTGCCCAGGCCTCGCTGCTGCAATGCCCCGCGCAACAGGCGATGGCCGTGGCGGCTGCTCGCGCCCGCGCCGTGCAGGTACAGGATGCGATTGCTGCCGCTGCCGACAAACTGGTCGCCCTTCAGCACATGGTCTTCAAACGCCACATCAAAATCAACGATCACTTCTTCTCCTCCGCCAGACGCTGGCACGGCATTGTACATCTGCAAAATCAAAAAACTGGCGGCCCCCAACGCATTTTCATCAAAGAGATTAAAATGCATTAACGAAACTAATATTGCTTACAATCCAATCCAACGTTCTCGCGCATTACCCGCCTTCCCGGCCTGTCCCGTTTAAAGCAAGGATGAACTATGAAATTTTCTGATATGAAGGTCGGCACGCGGCTGGCTATCGGCTTCGGCGCCACCTTGCTACTGCTGCTGGCGATAGCGCTCACCAGCTGGCTCAGCATCAGCAGCACCGCCGCCGACACCGACAACCTGCTGACCCGGCGCCTGCAGGTCGAACGCTTGATCACCCATTGGAAATCCATCGTCGAGGCCAACCTGCAGCGCGGGCTGGCGGCGGCCAAGGCGGGCGATCCGGCCGTGCAGCGTTTTTTTGAGGACGGCATCGCCCGCAGCGCCAAACAGGCCGAGGCAGACCAGCGGCAAATCGGCGAGCTGTTGACGGACCCGACGGCCAAGACGCTGTTCGCCGCCGCCCTGGAAAAGCGCCTGCAATATCAGGCGGTGCGCAAACGCGTGCTGGCGGAAAAAGCCGGCGGCGACGCCGACAAGACCCGCCAGATCATCGAACAGGAATTCATGCCCGCCAGCGAAGCCTACCTGGCCGGCATGACGGCGCTGATCGAGCGCCAGAAGGCTGTGATCGATGAGATCGGCACCGGCATCCATGTCCGCAGCACCGGTTCGGCATGGACCATCCTGGTGCTGAGCACGGCTTCTGTGCTGCTGGCGCTGGGCCTGGGCTGGCTGATCAGCCGTTCGCTGCTGAAACAGCTGGGCGGCGAGCCAGCCTATGCCGCCGGCATCACCGACCGCATCGCCGCCGGCGACCTGACCGTGCAGGTCGACCTGCTGCCTGGCGACCGCTCCAGCCTGCTGCACAGCATCGCCGCGATGCGCGAACGGCTGGCGGCCATCGTCAGCGAGGTGCGCACCGGTACCGAGGCCGTCGCCACCGCGTCGGACGAAATTGCCAGCGGCAATATGGACCTGTCCTCCCGCACCGAGCAGCAGGCCGGTTCTCTGGAGGAGACGGCGTCGTCGATGGAGGAATTGACCGCCACCGTCAAGCAGAACGCCGAGTTCGCGCGGCAGGCCAACCAGCTGGCGTCGGCCGCCTCCGGCGTGGCCGCGCGCGGCGGCGACGTGGTGGCGGAAGTGGTGACGACGATGGAATCGATCACCGCTTCGTCGAAGCAGATCGTCGACATCATCGGCGTCATCGACGGGATCGCGTTCCAGACCAATATCCTGGCGCTGAACGCGGCGGTGGAAGCAGCCCGCGCCGGCGAACAGGGACGCGGCTTTGCCGTGGTCGCCACCGAGGTGCGCAACCTGGCGCAGCGTTCGGCCAGCGCCGCCAAGGACATCAAGCACCTGATCGGCGTGTCGGTCGACACCATCGCCAACGGCGCCATGCTGGTGGACGAGGCCGGCCTGACGATGACCGACATGGTCTCCAGCGTCAAGCGCGTCAGCGACATCATGCAGCAGATCATGCACGCCGGCGCCGAGCAGGAAGCCGGCATCGAGCAGATCAACCGGGCCATCATCGAAATGGACGGCGTGACGCAGCAAAACGCGGCCCTGGTGGAACAGGCCGCGGCGGCGGCGGAATCGCTGCAGGGCCAGTCCAGCCATCTGGCCGAACTGGTCAGCGTGTTCAAGGTCGACGGTCCGGTCCACACGGCTGGCGTGCGTTCCATCACTACGGCGCGGCAGCGCCCGGCTGCGGCGCAGCGCACCACAGGGTCCGAACCGCGCCTGCGGATAGGGGCGCGCTAAGCTTTTTTCATGGATAGTGCCTGGCAACGTGGCCATCCACGGCAGAGACTGGCACAATACCAGTGGACTGTAACGTTTAAATTGGGAGCGAAGGACGCGCAGGCGGCGTGCAGGGCAAGGCGCAAAGCGCAGCGATAGCGAGCTATCGCGAGCATTTGCAACGCAGCCATGCGCGTTGCCTGCGCGGCAGGCGCTACCGATTTAAGCGTTACAGTCCACTAATTCGCCACCAAAAGGAAACGTCCATGAAACATCCTGCCCTTCGCATCGCCGCCCTGGCGTGCCTGGCCATCGCGTCGCTAGCCGCCCAGGCGGCCGAGCCTGCGCTGTCCGCCGCTGAAAAACTCTACCAGGCCAACTGCGCCGTCTGCCATGGCGCCAAGATGGAAGGCGCCGTCGGTCCGACCCTCGGCGCGCACAACTGGCTGCACGGTGCGCCGACCAAGGCCAACCTGATCAAGGTCATCAGCAAGGGTGTGCCGGAAAAGGACATGCCGGCCTGGTCGCCGACCCTGAGCGCGGCGCAGATCGCGTCGCTGGCTGAACTGATCGCGACCAACGCCGGCAAGCCCGCCGCCCCCGCCCTGACGCCGGCGGCAGCCGCTGCGGCGGCCGCGGCCAAGGCGCAGCAGAACGTGCCGGACCTGAGCGGCTTCAAGCTGCCGAAGGGCTTCCACATCAGCGTCTACGCCAACCAGGTCACGACCGCGCGCAGCATGGTGGTGTCGGACAGCGGCATCGTCTATGTCGGCTCGCGCAAGGCCGGCAAGGTCTACGCGCTGGTGCCGCGCGCCGACAAGCAGACGGCCGACGTGGTCACCATCGTCGAAGGCCTGGAAAACCCGATCGGCGTGACGCTGCTGAACGGCGCGCTGTATGTGGGCGAGATCGGCCGCGTGATCCGCTTCGACAATATCGACAAGCGCTATGCGCAAAAGCCGTCGTATGACGTGGTCAAGGTCAGCCTGCCGAACGACAAGTGGCATGGCGAGAAGGTCATCAAGGCCGGGCCGGACGGCAAGCTGTACATCCCGGTCGGCGCGCCGTGCAATGTCTGCGACACCGAGGACACCAAGAGCTCGAAGATCTACCGCATGAACGCCGACGGCAGCCAGCTGGAAGAGTATGCGCGCGGCGTGCGCAACACGGTGGGCTTCGCCTTCCATCCGACCACCAAGGTCTTGTGGTTCACCGATAACGGCCGCGACGAGATGGGCGACAACACGCCGTCATGCGAGCTGAACGTGGCGCCCAAAGCCGGCATGCATTTCGGCTTCCCTTACTGCCACGGCGGCGTGGTGCCGGATCCGGATTTTGCCAAGGGCCGCACCTGCGAGGAATTTGAACCGCCGGTCGCCAAGCTGGGCCCGCACGTGGCGCCGCTGGGACTGACGTTCTACACCGGCAAGCAGTTCCCTGAAGCGTATCGCAACAACGTCTACATCGCCGAGCATGGTTCGTGGAACCGCAGCACCAAGAGCGGCTACAGCGTGCGTCTGATTACGCTGTACAACAGCAAGGTCGTCACCGACACCGCCTTCATCGACGGCTTCCTGCGCGGCGAGGAAGTGGTGGGCCGCCCGGTCGACGTGGCCACGCTGGCCGACGGGTCGATGCTGGTGTCGGACGACTACGGCGGACGTGTTTATCGCGTCACTTACGACGGAAAATAATTCGTCGATATAACTGCTCAAAGCCCGTTCGCGCGCTTTGGGCAGTGGTCAATCGTCTTCGTATAGGGTGCCCATGATGTGGTTGGACCGGGCACAGCGCGGAAAGCTCAGGCGAAAAAAAGCCGCCCTGTGGCAATGCGATGGCCTTGGCCATCGCATGCACACAGTGCGGCTTCGATCAGACTAGTCCGAGATTACTGTACGGCGGCGGCAGCGGCTTCTTCAGCGGCGGCTTTCATCGACAGTTTCAGGCGACCGCGGTCGTCGGTTTCCAGAACCTTGACGCGCACTGCCTGACCTTCTTTCAGGTAGTCGGCAACGGCGTTCACGCGCTCGTTGGCGATCTGCGAGATGTGCAGCAGGCCATCCTTGCCCGGCATGACCTGGACGATCGCGCCGAAGTCCAGCAGCTTCAGCACCACGCCGTCGTAGGTCTTGCCTACTTCGACCGATGCGGTCAGCTCTTCGATGCGGCGCTTGGCTTCCTGGCCGGCGGCAGCGTCGACGGAAGCGATGGTGACCACGCCTTCGTCGCTGATATCGATCTGGGTGCCGGTCTCTTCGGTCAGCGCGCGAATGACTGCGCCGCCCTTGCCGATCACGTCACGGATTTTCTCAGGATTGATCTTGATGGTGATCAGGCGCGGTGCGAAGTCCGACAGTTCGGTCTTCACGTGCGGCATGGCTTTTTGCATTTCGCCCAGGATGTGCTCGCGGCCTTCCTTGGCTTGCGCCAGCGCCACTTGCATGATTTCCTTGGTGATGCCCATGATCTTGATGTCCATCTGCAGCGCGGTGATACCGTTGCGGGTACCGGCAACCTTGAAGTCCATGTCGCCCAGGTGATCTTCATCGCCCAGGATGTCCGACAGCACGGCGAACTTGCCGCCTTCCTTGATCAGGCCCATCGCGATACCGGCGACGTGCTCTTTCATTGGAACGCCGGCGTCCATCAGCGCCAGGCAGCCGCCGCAGACCGAAGCCATCGACGACGAACCGTTCGATTCGGTGATTTCCGACACCAGGCGCACGGCGTAGCTGAACTCGTCAGCCGATGGCAGCGCGGCGATCAGCGCGCGCTTGGCCAGACGGCCGTGGCCGATTTCGCGGCGCTTAGGCGTGCCGACGCGGCCGGTTTCGCCGGTGGCGAACGGTGGCATGTTGTAGTGCAGCATGAAGGAGTCGGTGAACTCGCCCATCAGCGCGTCGATCTTCTGGCTGTCGCGTGCGGTGCCCAGGGTGGCAACCACCAGCGCCTGCGTTTCGCCGCGGGTGAACAGCGCCGAACCGTGGGTGCGTGGCAGCACCGAGGTGCGGATCGAGATCGGACGCACGGTGCGGGTGTCGCGGCCGTCGATGCGTGGCTCGCCGTCCAGGATCTGGGTGCGGACGATCTTGGCTTCGATGTCGAACAGGATGTTGTTCACTTCGGCTGCGTCGACCGGCGCGGCGCCGGATGCCGCCGCTTCAGCGGACAGGTCGGCCAGCACTTCGCTGGTGGCGGCCTTCAGCTTGGCGGTACGTTCCTGCTTGTCTTTGGTCTGATACGCTTCGTTGATCTTGCTGGCGGCGAAATGCGCCACGCGGCCGATCAGCGCTTCGTTCTTCGCCGGTGGAACCCACTCGACTTCCGGCTTGCCGCCGTCGCGCACCAGGTCGTGGATCGCGTCGATGACTGCTTTCATTTCGGTATGGCCGAACACCACGGCGCCCAGCATGATTTCTTCGGACAGCTGCTGCGCTTCCGATTCCACCATCAGCACGGCGGTTTCGGTACCGGCGACAACCAGGTCCATCTGCGAGGTTTTCAGTTGTTCGACGGTAGGATTCAGGATGTACTGGCCGTTGGCGTAGCCGACGCGTGCCGCGCCGACCGGGCCGTTGAACGGCACGCCCGACACGCACAGGGCGGCCGATGCGCCGATCATGGCGGCGATGTCTGGATCGATTTCCGGGTTGACCGACAACACGTGAATGATCACTTGCACTTCATTCAGGTAGCCTTCTGGGAACAGAGGGCGGATAGGACGGTCGATCAGGCGGGATGTCAGTGTTTCTTTTTCCGAAGGACGACCTTCACGCTTGAAGAAACCGCCCGGGATTTTACCGGCAGCATAGGTTTTTTCAACGTAGTCGACGGTCAGCGGGAAGAAGTCCTGGCCTGGCTTGGCGTCTTTGCGCGCCACGACAGTTGCCAGCACCACGGTATCTTCAATCGATACCATGACTGCACCGGAGGCCTGGCGAGCGATTTCGCCGGTTTCCAGCGTCACGGTGTGTTGACCGTACTGGAAGGTTTTCGTAACTTTATTAAACATGGGTAATCCCTTTCTATTTGCCGACAGATTTTCAGGGGCTGTCGTTCACCTCACCACAGGCAGCCGTGCGGCCACCTTTACTACGCTTGCTTCTTACTGCTGAAAAACCAGGAATTCCATGCTGCAACTAACACCGGCAAAATGACAAAATGCCCGCGTCAGCAAACTGGCGCAGGCATTTCGATTAAGCTGGATGACGCAAAAAAATTACTTACGCAGGCCCAGTTTGGCGATCAGATCGCGATAACGGGTAGCGTCTTTGCCCTTCAGGTAGGACAGCAGGCTCTTACGACGGTTAACCATCATGATCAGACCACGACGGGAGTGGTGATCCTTGCTGTGTGCCTTGAAGTGGCCGTTCAATTCGTTGATGCGTGCGGTCAGCAGCGCAACTTGAACTTCTGGCGAGCCGGTGTCTTTTTGACCACGGGCGTTGTCCGCGATGATCGCGGCTTTGTTGATGTTTTCTACGGTCATGATATTTACCTTTAACATGCGGTGCGCGGAGTCGTAACCCTGCACATCGTGAACTTCAAAAAAAACTGATCCGAAGACCAGACCCGGAAGTATAGCGGAAAAAGCGCCGGATGTATCCTGTGTTGGCTACAATTCTTCCACCAACCGGACCAATTTCAAGGGTTTGCGATGAAAAAAATGATATTTATGGCAATTTTTTCCGTATTGCTGGGCGCTTGCGCCAGCCTCGGCGCCCCACCCGTGACGCCCGGCGAGCCGGTGGAAACCGTCAAGGCCAAGCTGGGCCAGCCCACCGGCACCTATGCCAGCGGTACCGACACGATGCTGGAATACGCCAGGGGGCCGTTCGGCCAATACACGTATATGGCGCGCATCGGTCCCGACGGCAAGCTGGTCTCGTTCGAGCAGGTGCTCAGCAGCGAGAAGTTCGCCACCGTGCGGCCGCGCAAGGACAACAAGCAAACCATCCTCAGCACCTTCGGCAGGCCGGCGGCGCAGGTGCGTTATGCCAGCGTGGACGGCGACGTCTGGGTCTACCGCTACAAGGAACAGAACGTCTGGGACTCGGTGATGAGCGTGGAGTTCGACCGCAACGGCGTCGTCCAGGCCATGGTCAACGGCCCCGACCCGGAGCGCGAGGGGCGCCGGGGGCGATAAAGGTAGGATCAATCCCACGATACATATGGGAGTGCGCCGACGCAGATTCCGTAGCGTGATTGATAAGATTCCGCCATTCAATCGCCACCCTACGGAGCACCCCATGCCTTTATGCACTCCTCCCGCACGCCACGCCATTTACACGGCAACCCTGATCGCCCTCAGTACCGCCACCGCGATGGCATGGGCCGATCCATCGCCGGCGCTGGACCGCGCCAGCGTCTCGGTTGGCGCCTTCTACACCGACCCGCGCGTCAACTACGAAGGCGACACCAACTACGGCCATATCGACAGCGGCACCTACAAGACCGATCGCGTCACGCTGCCGCGCGTGAAGGCGCAACTGCTGCTGGGCGATACGCAGGGGCTGGACTTCGACTACTACAACTACGACAAGACCTACAACCCGAGCCTGAGCGGCGCCACCAACCGCGACGGCATTCCGCTGGTTGGCAACGGCCGGCTCAACGCCAAGCTGAAAATGGACCTGGCCAACCTGGCCTATAAATGGTGGCTGGGCAGCGGCAACGACGTGTTCGGCATCGGCGTGGGCGCCGCCTACTATCACGCGCGGGTGGACGGCACGGCCAGCGGCATCCTGAACGGCATCAGCGGCAACTCGCGCTATTCGGAAAGCGAAAGCGCCTATGCGCCGCTGCTGGAACTGGGCTGGCGCCACGCGTTCTCGCCGACGCTGCGCATGTTCGCCGACGCCAACGGCATCAAGAAAAACGGCGGCAGCATCCAGGGCCATATCTACGGCGGCGCCTTGGGGCTGGAATGGTATGCCACGCCGAATGTCGGCGTGGTGGCGGAATACAGCTCGTCCAAAATCAGCCTGACCCGGGAACGCGATGCGACCGACTTCAACATTCGCCTGAGCGGCCCGGCTGCCTACGTCAAGTTCCGCTTCTGATGCGTTGATCCATCAGCCCAGCGCCGCGCGCACCTGCGCCGCAAAGGGGATAGGCGCCACGGCGCCATGACCCAGCGTCGACAAGCCGGCGCTCGCATTCGCATAGCGTACCGCGTCGGCCAGCGTATCGCCGGCGGCGAGGCGCGCCAGCAGGCTGCCGTCGAAGCAGTCGCCGGCGCCGGTGGCGTCCACCGCCTGCACCGGATTGCCTTGCGCCAGTTGCGGCGCGTCGCCCTCGGCGGCGTACCAAGCGCCCGCCGGGCCGCACTTCAGCACCACGGCGCGCGCGCCCTGCTGGCGGCACCAGGCAAAGATCGTCGGCACGTCGTCGGTGCCGGCCAGCGCCACCGCTTCATCAAGGCTGGGCAGGAACAGATCCGTGAGCGCGATAGTCGCCGTGATGACGGCGCGTGCGCGCGCCAGCGGCCACAAGGACAAACGCAGGTTCGGATCGAAGCTGACCCGCGCGCCGGCCGCGCGCGCGGTCTCGATCGCGGCAAAGACGGTGTCGCAGGCGCTGGCGGAAATCGCCTGCGAAATCGCCGACACATGCAGCCAGCGCGTGGCCGACAATACGCGCAGATCCATCGTCCGCGGCTGCATGCGGCTGGCCGCCGAGCCGGCGCGCAGGTAGCTGAACGAATGGCCTTGCGCGCCGTGATGGACGAAATACAAACCCGTCGGCGCGCCGGCATCCAGTTCCACGAAGCTGGCGTCGACACCCTCCTGCTTCCACAGGGCCATCAACATGCGGCCGAACTGGTCGTCGCCGAGGCGGCTCAGGTAGGCCGTGGCGGCGCCCTGGCGGCTGGCGGCGATCACCGAGTTGGAGGTATCGCCGCCGTAGCCCTGGCGGTAGTTCGGATCACCCGGCGTGGTCTGGTTGAACTCCACCATTGCTTCACCGAGTGCGACGATGTCGAATTGCTTGGTCATGTTTAATTTTCAGGTTCGGGGTTGAGCCATGCGGCCAGTTCAAGCTTGCCTTGTGCGGATACTTCCAAAGCGCGGCTGTCGTCGCTGCGGCGCAGCCAGCCGCGCTCGACGAAACTGTCGAGCAGCGCGACCGCCAGCGGGCCGGCAAAATGGTCGCGCCGTTCGGACCAGTCCACGCAGCCGTACAACTGGCGCCGCGCCGGCGCGCCTTCCGCCAGCACGATGCCCAATGCCCGCAGCTGCGCCTCGCCTTCCGCTGTCAGCGGGTAGTCGTGTCCATCGCCTTCGCCAGCCTGGACCCAGCCATTATCGACGAAACAGCGGCACAGGTCCACGCCCAGCACGCCCGCCAGATGGCCGTAACAGCTGCGCGCGTGGCGCAGGCCGCGCATGGCGGGCGCCTGCCAGCGGGTGGTTTCCGGCAGCGAGCCGTCGGCTACGCGCAGCAAGGCTTCCAGCGCGTGCGCGACGTTGCCGTCAGCGAGCATGTAGTAGCGATGGCGGCCTTGCGCGCGCACCCGCGCGAGGCCTTCGTCCACCAGCAGTTTCAGGTGCTGCGAGGCGGTCGGCGCGGCGACGCCGGCGTGCTGCGCGAGATCGGTGGCCGTGTAAAAGCGGCCATCCAGCAGGCGAGACAACATCAGCGCGCGGGTCGGATCGCCGATGGCGGCGGCCACGCGGGCGAAGCGCGGTTGCGGCATCGTCATGGCGTGTCCGGTGCGGCGACGGGCGGATGGAACGGCGGCGCTTCGTCGCGCTCCAGCAGGCCGTAGTCGCGGATCACGCTGGCCACGCGCAGGCGGTAGTTTTCGAATACGCCCGAGCGGCCGGCGGTTTGCGCCGCGCGATGCTGCTCCTGCTCGCGCCAGACGCGCACCGCCTCCTCGTCGCGCCAGAACGACAGCGACAACAGCTTGCCCGGCGATTTCATGCTCTCGAAGCGCTCGATGGAAATGAAGCCGGCCATCTTTTCCAGCAACGGCGCCAACTGGGCCGCGCGGTCAAGATACTCGGCGTAACCGCCGCCGCTGGGTATCACTTCAAAGATCACGGCTATCATGTGGCGCTCCTGAGTAAAAACGCATTGACAGCATTGTAGAGCAGCCCGCGCGCAGACTCCAGATGCATCAGGTGCGTGGCGCCTTCGATGGTGGCGAGCTCCTTGTGCACGCTGCCCAGGGCGGCCATCAGCTCGTCGGCATCGACCCCGCTGCATGCGCTGTCCCATGCGCCGCGCACCAGCAGCGTGGGCACGGAAATGTTCGAAGCGCTGTAGAGCGCCTGCCCGGCCCGCAGCGCGCGCACATCGGCTTGCGGGCCGGCGGGCGTCATCACGGCCGGCGGCATGCGGCCGGCGGCGTCGGGATCGGTGGCCAGGAAAGCCTCGCTCCAAGCCTGGAAATGCGCTTCCGCGAAGACCTGCTCGCCGCCGCGCGGGACATCGTCGATGAAGCGGCGATATTGCGCCCACGCGGTCAGCGGGTAATGCGATGCCGAGCCTGCGGCGGCGGGCACGTAATTGCCGGGTTCGGAGCCGCTGCCGCGCGCTGTGATCGGCGCGAACAGCACCAGCGCCGCGAGGCCGTCCGGATGGTCGCCCGCGTAGCGCGCCGCCACCGTGCCGCCCCACGAATGGGCCAGCAACATGACGGGACGGCTGCCGTTGCGCTCGCGGACGGCGCAGACCACGCGGCGCAGTTGCGCTTGCACGTCTTCCAGGCCGCCAGCGGGCGTGCCGCCATGCCGCGGGTATCGCGCCGACGCGCCATAGCCGGCGAAGTCGAAGCCCCACACGTTGAAGCCGGCCGCGTTCAGCTCATCGGCCCAGCTGCGGCCATCCAGTTGGAAGAAGATGGAAAGATCGGCGCCGAACGTCGAGCCGTGGACGTAGATCACGTCGCCCAGATCGGCGGCGGCGCGGCGGACTTGCAGCGCCAGCATGGGCTGTTCCATTAAATTGATCATTGAAGCCTCCTGTCATCGAATCGACAAGATAGCTGTTTGAACCGGCGCATGCTTCGGCGTGGACCGAAGCATGCGCCAGGCGCCGCTCAGGGCTGCGGATTGACGCGCTCGATCTTCGAGTGCAGCTTGTTCAGCGCCGACAGATAGGCCTTGGCCGAAGCGACGATGATGTCCGGATCGGCGCCGACGCCGTTGACGATGCGGCCTTCCTTCGACAGGCGCATGGTCACCTCACCCTGCGATTGCGTGCCGGTGCTGATCGCGTTGACCGAGAACAGCACCAGTTCAGCGCCGCTGCCCACTTCGGATTCAATAGCGTTGACGGTGGCGTCAACCGGACCATCGCCCTTGCCTTCCGATACATGCTCTTCGCCGCCGATGGAGAACACGATCTTCGCGCTCGGTGTCTCGCCGGTATTGGAGCGCTGCGCCAGCGACGTGAAGCGGTAGTATTCGCTATCCTGCGACTGCTGCTCGTCCGACACCAGCGCCAGGATATCCTCGTCGAAGATATCGGATTTGCGGTCGGCCAGCTCCTTGAAGCGGACGAAGGCGGCGTTGATTTCCGCTTCCGATTCCAGGTCGATGCCCAGCTCCAGCAGGCGCTGCTTGAAGGCGTTGCGGCCGGACAGCTTGCCCAGCACGATCTTGGTGGCGGTCCAGCCCACGTCCTCGGCGCGCATGATCTCGTAGGTCTCGCGCGATTTCAGCATGCCGTCCTGGTGGATGCCGGAAGCGTGCGCGAACGCGTTCGCGCCGACCACAGCCTTGTTCGGCTGCACCGCGAAGCCGGTGATCTGCGACACCATCTTCGAGGCCGCGACGATTTGCGTGGTGTCGACGCCGCACTCCAGGTTGTAGTAGCCGCCGCGCGTGCGCAGCGCCATCACCACTTCTTCCAGCGCCGTGTTGCCGGCCCGTTCGCCGAGGCCGTTGATGGTGCATTCGATCTGCCGCGCGCCGCCTATCATCACGCCGGCCAGCGAGTTCGCCACCGCCAGTCCCAGGTCGTTATGGCAGTGCACCGACCAGATGGCCTTGTCGGAATTGGGAATGCGCTCGCGCAGGCGGCGGATGGTCTCGCCGAAAATCTCCGGCACCGCGTAGCCCACCGTATCGGGGAAATTGATCGTGGTGGCGCCCTCGGCGATCACGCCTTCGAGCACGCGGCAGAGGAAATCCTCGTCCGAGCGGCTGCCGTCTTCAGGGCTGAATTCGATATCGTCGGTGAACTGGCGGGCGAAGCGCACCGCGTTCTTCGCCTGCAGCAGCACCTGGTCCGGCAGCATGCGCAGCTTCATCTCCATGTGCAGCTTGGAGGTGGCGATGAAGGTGTGGATGCGTTTGCGTTCGGCCGGCGCCAGCGCCTCGGCCGCGCGGGAGATGTCGCGGTCATTGGCGCGCGACAGCGAACAGATGGTCGACTCGCGCACCACCGAGGCGATGGCCTTGATCGATTCAAAGTCGCCCTGCGAGGCGGCGGCGAAGCCGGCTTCGATGACGTCCACGCGCAGGCGTTCGAGTTGCTTGGCGATGCGGACTTTCTCGTCCTTGGTCATCGACGCGCCGGGAGATTGCTCGCCGTCGCGCAGCGTGGTGTCGAAAATGATGAGGCGGTTGGATGAGTTGCTCATGATGGCTCCGTGACTGATGCTTCGTTGCTTAAAGACGCTCGCTCGGATCGTCCGATTCCTGGTCGGTCTGGATCAGGCTGACCTTCTTGCCCTTGGCCAGCCGCCACGCCGACACCGCGTAGCCCGACAGGCCGTAGGCGATGAAGATCGGGAACAGCACCTTGGGCGGATCGATGGATACCAGCGCGAACACCAGCGCGATCAGGAACACCGCGATGAACGGCACCGACTTGCGGAAGTTCACGTCCTTGAAACTGTAGAACGGCACATTGGTCACCATCGTCAGGCCGGCGAATACGGCGATGCCCCACGATACCCAGCGCAGTTCGATGCCGGAGACTTCCTGGTCGACCATCAGCAGGATGAAGCCGGCCACCAGCGCGGCGGCCGACGGCGACGGCAAGCCCTGGAAGAAGCGCTTGTCGACCACTTCGATATTCGTGTTGAAACGGGCCAGGCGCAAGGCGGCGCCGGCGCAATAGACAAAGGCGGCGATCCAACCGAGCTTGCCCAGGCCGCGCAGCGACCACTCGTACATCACCAGCGCCGGCGCGGCGCCGAAGGACACCATGTCCGACAGCGAATCGTACTGGGCGCCGAACTCGCTCTGGGTATTGGTCAGGCGGGCGACGCGGCCATCCAGGCCGTCCAACACCATGGCGATGAAGATGGCCCAGGCCGAGTGCTCGAACTTCTGGTTCATCGCCATGACGATGGCGTAGAAACCGCAGAACAGCGCGGCGGTGGTGAAGGCGTTGGGCAGCAGGTAGATGCCGCGATGGCGCGGCCGGTCGAGATCCTCGCCCCTGGCGCGGCGGGCGAAGCGGCTGAAGCGCGAGGTCTTCGGCAGTTTGGCTTGGGCTACGCCATTTTTTGCTCGGCGGCGGGGGAATTTGGCCATGGGGTTCCGTTTATGGTTATCTGGTCTTGCTGCGCCATCATTATAGAGGAGCCGAACCCAAATCCGCCTATTTGAAGCGCACTTTGCCGACCAGGCGCATTTGCAGCGTGGTTTCGCCCGGTTCGAAGCTGGGCTCCTCGACGGCGGTGTCGGCCGCTCTCATCAACATCGGCGAGGACGCCCGCGCCCCGGTCACGTTGACGCGGTCGGTATAGTTGCCCGAGCCTTCGAAATCGACCGTGTCGAGCACCGCGTCGCCGACCTTGCGGCCCATGGCGTTGGCGATCGAGTTGATGCGCTCGTTCAGGTTCTTGTAGGTCGCGGCGATGCGCTGGTCGTCCAGCTGCCGGGTGGTTTCCGGCGTCAGGCCGAAGTGCAGGTTGTTCAGCGTCATGATGCGCTGGGCGGCGGCGACGGTTTTCGGCAGGCCCGCGATGTTGGTGGTGGTGACCTGCAGCGACTGGCCCACGCGCCAGGAGGTCGGCACACGTGGCTTGCGCGGCTGGCCCGGCGGCGGCGCCACCTCATCCGGGTAGACCGGATAGGTATAGTAGCCCTGGGTTTTCAGGCTGGCCTGCGGGTCTTCCTTCTTGACGATGTCCAGACCCTGCTTCATTTTCTGGTTGACGCGGGAGGCGGCGGCGGCCTTGTCCTTGTCCACTTCCTCGACGGCCAGCGTGATGACTGCCTGGTCGTTGACGTGTTTGACTTCGCCGAAAGCGGGCACCACCACCAGCGTGCCGGCGGTGGGCAGGGATTCCAGCGGCGCCGACTGCGTGGATAGCACGAAGGAAGCGATCGCGGCGGCGGCGAGTTGTTTCATGACAGTCATTGCGGTCTCCAGAGTTGATATAACAGCAATCAACTGTACCCGAACAATGGCCGCCTTGCAGCACGCTTATTTGAAGCGGACCTTCCCGACCAGTTGCATCTGCAGCGTGGTTTCACCCGGCTCGAAGCTGGGCTCGGCCACTTCGGCGCTGTCCATGGACTTGCCCATGCGCATCGCCATCGGCGCCGGGACGGCGGCGAACTCGCGCTGGGCGTAATTGCCGGAGCCTTCGAAGTCGACCGTGTCCAGCGTGGCGTCGCTGACTTTGCGGCCCATCGCGCTGGCGATCGAGTTGATGCGCTCGTTCAGGTTTTTATAAGTCGCGGCGATGCGCTGATCGTCCAGCTGTTTGGTGGTCGCCGGCGTCAGGCCGAATTGCAGGCCGTTCAAGGCCAGGACTTTTTGCGCGGCGGCCACGGTTTTCGGCAGGCTGGCCAGGTTAGTGGTGGTGACCTGCAGGTATTGGCCGACGCGCCAGGCGGTCGGCACGCGCGGTTTCTGCTGCTGGCCGTTCAGCAGCGGGCGCTCTTCCGGATAGACCGGATAGGTGTAATAGCCTTGGGTTTTCAGACTGGCCTGGGGATCCTCCTTCTTGACGATCTCCATGCCCTGCTTCATTTTCTGGTTGACGCGCGAGGCGGCGGCGGCCTTGTCCTTATCCTGCTCTTCGACGGCGAGGGTGGCGACGGCCTGGTCGTTGACGTGGGTGACTTCGCCAAAGGCCGGCACCACGACCAGCGTGCCGGTGGTCGGCAGCGATTCCGGCGCGGCATGCGCGGCCAGCGCGAAGGAGACAGCAGCGGCTGCGGCGATATGTTTCATGACGGTCATTGCGGGCTCCAAAGTTAAATTTACGGCAAGAGGAACTGTACCCGAAATTATCGTGCGTACTTGTAAGACATGGTGAGTGTTTGTAACATTCTCCATTCCCGAACCAAGCGTTTTCGGCGGCATCGTGCTCGAATCTTCTTACACGCTAGTCCGAAGCGACGGCTACCTGCCCAGTTTCAAACTACCAGCGCCTGCGCTGGGGTGCGCAGAAGGCTGGCCATTGGCCCGCTCCGTGACATAGCGGCGCATGTCGGCCCACCGTATGGTTTTTCCAGTCCCAACTATCTTGGCAAACCGGGCGTCAGCTTCAGCCACAAAGTCGGCATACCGCTCTTCCATCTTGGCTTTAGCAGCGCCGATGTGCGCCCTCGACTCTTCCCCCAAGCGTAGCGTCGTCCTTGACATAAAAGGCTCCTTTGAAAACGCAATGTAGCATATCGGCGCTATGAATCCAGGCGCATCAAAACAATGAGCCGACAGCTTACTGAAGCTTCCTCAAAACCAGAATCCGGCCCCCAAGTACAGTCCTGAGGCAACTAGAAGAACGTTGTTCGGATCGACTGCCGGTAGGGACGAAAAAAAGCCGGCGTGAGCCGGCTTTTTGCTGAAGAAGATACAGCTTAGTTCTTCGACTGGTCGACCATCTTGTTCTTGGCGATCCAAGGCATCATCGCGCGCAGTTTCGCACCGACTTCTTCGATCTGGTGCTCGGCGGTCAGGCGACGGCGCGAGATCAGGGTCGGAGCGCCGGCCTTGTTTTCCAGGATGAAGGACTTGGCGTATTCGCCGGTCTGGATGTCCTTCAGGCACTGGCGCATCGCGTCCTTGGTAGCTTCGGTCACGACCTTAGGACCGGTCACGTACTCGCCGTATTCGGCGTTGTTCGAGATCGAGTAGTTCATGTTGGCGATGCCGCCTTCATAGATCAGGTCGACGATCAGCTTCAGCTCGTGCAGGCATTCGAAGTAGGCCATTTCCGGAGCGTAGCCCGCTTCGGTCAGGGTTTCGAAGCCGGCCTTGATCAGCTCGACCGCGCCGCCGCACAGGACTGCCTGCTCGCCGAACAGATCGGTTTCGGTCTCTTCGCGGAAGTTGGTTTCGATGATGCCGGCACGGCCGCCGCCGTTGGCCGAGGCGTACGACAGCGCGATGTCACGGGCGATGCCGGACTTGTCCTGGTACACGGCGATCAGGTGCGGCACGCCGCCACCCTGGGTGTAGGTGGCGCGCACGGTGTGGCCCGGGGCCTTCGGTGCGACCATGATCACGTCCAGGTCGGCGCGCGGCACGACTTGGCCGTAGTGCACGTTGAAGCCGTGGGCGAAGGCCAGCACGGCGCCTTGCTTGGCGTGCGGCGCGACGTTTTCGTTGTAGACCTGGGCGATGTTTTCGTCCGGCAGCAGGATCATGATGACGTCGGCAGCCTTGACCGCATCGTTCACTTCCGCCACTTTCAGGCCGGCTTTCTCAACCTTGTTCCACGAAGAACCACCTTTGCGCAGGCCGACGGTCACGTTGACGCCGGAGTCGCTCAGGTTTTGCGCGTGGGCGTGGCCCTGCGAACCGTAACCGATGATGGCGACGTTTTTGCCCTTGATCAGGGAGAGGTCAGCGTCTTTGTCGTAGAAAACTTTCATGGTATTTCCTTAGTAGTATTTTTGAATTTGCTTAAACTTTGAGGATGCGTTCGCCGCGTCCGATGCCGGAACCGCCGGTACGTACCGTCTCCAGGATGGAAGCGCGGTCGATCGAATCGATGAACGCGTCGAGCTTACTCTTGGCGCCGGTCAGTTCGATCGTGTAGCTCTTCTCGGTGACGTCGATGATGCGGCCGCGGAAGATGTCCGCGGTGCGCTTCATCTCTTCACGCTCCTTGCCCACCGCGCGCACCTTGATCAACATCAGTTCGCGCTCGATGTGCTGGCCTTCGGTCAGATCGACCACCTTGACCACCTCGATCAGGCGGTTCAGGTGCTTGGTGATCTGTTCGATGATGTCGTCCGAGCCGCTGGTGACGATGGTCATGCGCGACAGGGTCGGATCTTCGGTCGGTGCGACCGTCAGCGTTTCAATGTTGTAGCCGCGGGCCGAGAACAGGCCCACCACGCGGGACAACGCGCCGGCTTCGTTTTCCAGCAAGACAGAGATAATGTGTCGCATCTTATAAGTCCTCCGAACCCAACAGCATTTCAGAGAGCCCTTTGCCCGCTTTCACCATCGGCCAGACGTTTTCCGATTGATCGGTAATGAAGTTCATGAAGACCAGCTTGTCTTTCATGCCGAAGGCATCGCGCAGCGCGCCGTCGACGTCGCCCGGTTTCTCGATGCGCATGCCGACGTGGCCGTAGGCTTCCGCCAGCTTCTCGAAGTTCGGCAGCGAATCCATATAGGACTCGGAATAGCGCGAACCGTAATCGATCTGCTGCCACTGGCGCACCATGCCCAGGAAGCGGTTGTTCAACATGATGATCTTCGGCGTCAGATGATATTGCTTGCAGGTCGCCAGCTCCTGGATGCACATCTGGATCGAGCCTTCGCCGGTGATGCAGGCGACGGTCGCGTCCGGGTTGGCCATCTGCACGCCCATGGCGTACGGCAGGCCCACGCCCATCGTGCCCAGGCCGCCCGAATTGACCCAGCGCTTGGGCTTGTCGAACGGGTAGTACTGCGCGGCCCACATCTGGTGCTGGCCGACGTCGGAGGTGATGAAGGCATCGCCCTTGGTCACTTCCCACAGCTTCTGCACCACGGCTTGCGGCTTGATCACCAGGTCCGAGGTCGGATACTTCAGGCAATCCTTGCCGCGCCATTCGGCGATCTGCTTCCACCAGTCCTTGAGCGCGGGCGCGTTCGGCTTGGCGTCCGCAGCGTCGAGCTGGGCCAGGAATTCGATCAGCACGTCCTTGACGTTGCCGACGATGGGGATGTCCACTTTCACGCGCTTGGAGATCGACGATGGATCGATGTCCACGTGGATGATCTTGCGCGGGTTGGAGGCGAAGTGTTTCGGGTTGCCGATCACGCGGTCGTCGAAGCGGGCGCCGATGGCGATCAGCACGTCGCAATTCTGCATCGCCATGTTCGCTTCGTAGGTGCCGTGCATGCCGGGCATGCCGACGAATTTCTCGTCGCTGGCGCGGTAGGCGCCCAGGCCCATCAGCGTGTTGGTGACCGGGAAGCCCAGCTTGTCGACCAGCTTGTTCAGCTCGGGCGCCGCATTGGCCAGGATCACGCCGCCGCCGGTGTAGATCATCGGACGCTCGGCCTGCAGCAGCAGCTGGACCGCCTTGCGGATCTGGCCGGAGTGGCCCTTGTCGACCGGTTTGTACGAACGCATCTCGATCTCTTTCGGATACGAGTACGTCGTCTTGTGCATCGAGATATCCTTCGGAATATCGACCAGCACGGGGCCTGGACGGCCGGTGCGGGCGATGAAGAAGGCTTTCTTGACGGTTTCCGCCAAATCCTTGACGTCTTTGACGAGGAAATTGTGCTTGACCACGGGACGGGTAATGCCGACCGTGTCGCATTCCTGGAAGGCATCCTGGCCGATGGCGTGGCTAGGCACCTGGCCCGAGATCACGACCATGGGGATGGAATCCATGTAAGCGGTGGAAAGACCTGTGACCGCATTGGTGACACCCGGACCGGACGTGACCAGCGCGACCCCAACCTTGTTCGAGCTGCGCGAGTACGCATCGGCGGCATGCACTGCGGCCTGTTCGTGACGCACGAGGACGTGTTGGAATTTGTCTTGCTTGAAGATGGCGTCGTAGATATACAGCACGGCTCCGCCGGGATAGCCAAAGACGTGTTCCACGCCCTCTTCCGCCAGGCAGCGCACCAGTATTTCCGCGCCAGTGATTTGTGTTGATGCTTCGGTATTCATGAAACATTCCTTTCAAGGTCCATAGGAGATTGATCGGATGCTCTTTCCTAGCGAAGTAGGCCTGCCTCTACAGCTTTGCCCTGCGTCCCTTTTTTTCTGCGGTTACGCCAGCCTCTTCCGTCAACCGTAGTGACGTGCAAAGCGGCGCTCAACGCAAACTCTCGTTCAGCCGGATCTGTCTGTAGCGGTTGTGCGTACCTCTCGCGCTTGTGGCACTGGTTAGAGCAAACTGCTGACATATGAAAGCGCGTCCCGTCGATTGCGGCGTTGTGTGCCTGCTGCGGCGAGACCATAGAGCTTCGGGGTGTTCAAAGCGTCCCATACGGTACACCGTGGCACCCTGTTTGGGCAAGTGAAATATCGAAAATATCCCCTTGCCGGTGCATTTTCGATCGATTGTGCGTCAAAAACCATGCAGAAATGGCTAATTTTTGCTAGCATGCGCTCAGTTCACGGGTCGCCGCCAGGCATCCCAGCGCCGGCTTTTCCGGCAGTACCCTCACCCGACGCATGGCCACAGACAAAGAATTATCCGACTTCCTCGAAAACGTCGAGCGGCGTGCCTTTAAACAAGCCGTCTACGCAGTGCGCAAGGACGAATCCGCCCTGGACATCGTGCAGGACGCGATGATCAAGCTCGCCGAAAAATACGGCGACAAGCCGGCCGCCGAGCTGCCGATGCTGTTCCAGCGCATCCTGCAGACCACCATCCTCGATTATTTCCGCAGGGAAAAGGTGCGCAACACCTGGGTCAGCCTGTTTTCGGGCATGGGGCCCTCGGGCGACGAGCATGAGGACTTTGATATACTCGAATCCTATGCCGCCGAGGAAGGCACCGAGGCCTCCGAGTCCAGCGCGGACAAGGTCGAGCGCCAGCAAATGCTCGAACTCATCGATGCCGAAGTACAAAAGCTTCCGGCACGTCAACGAGAAGCCTTCCTACTGCGTTATTGGCAGGATATGGACGTGGCTGAAACAGCCGAAGCGATGGGGTGTTCCGAGGGAAGCGTGAAAACGCATTGCTCTCGTGCAACACATACACTTGCGGAGTCGCTAAAAGCCTTGGGAATAAAACTATGAATACCGACGATCTGAATTTCGCTTACAAAGTGCGCCACGCGCTCAATGAGAAGCTGGACGATCTGCCCGCATCGACCACAGACCGCCTGGCACAGGCGCGCAAGATGGCGCTCGCCCGAAAAAAAGCCGATGCGCCGATGCAGGTGCGCGTCAGCAAGACCGAGTTGGCCTCGGCTGGCGGCTTCTTCTCGTTCTCGTGGATGACCCGCATGAGCGTGGCGCTGCCGCTGCTGGTACTGGTCGGCGGCCTGGCCGGCATCTACCACTATGAGCAGGAACAGCGCGTGGCCGATCTGGCCGAGTTGGACGCCGCCGTGCTGTCCGACGAATTGCCGCTGTCCGCCTACCTGGACCACGGTTTTAACGCCTATCTGACCCAGAGCGAGCAATAAGCATGGCATTGAGCGGTCGCGCAAAATGGGGCGCTGGAGCGGTAGCTGTGTTAGCGGTAGCAGCGGCGGGCACGGCCTATGTTGCCAGCCGGCCGGATGCGCCGGCCATCGTTTCCGCGCCCATGGCCGCCGCCACCTCGGCGGCATCCGCCCTGCTGCCCGGCGCCAAGACCGGCAAGACCGCGTCCGCCAAGGCGCCCGAAAAAACCATGTGGAAGGACTTGACGCCTGTGCAACAGCAGGCGCTGGAGCCGCTGTCCGCCGAGTGGGACCAGATGGAGCCCATCCGCAAGCAAAAATGGCTGGGCATCGTCAAGCGCTATGCGTCGATGAAGCCGGATGAACAGGCCCGCGTGCAGGAACGCATGCGCGAATGGGTCAAGATGACGCCGGAAGAGCGCCGCCAGGTGCGCCAGAATTTCGCCCGCGCGCAGAAAATCGATCCGTCGCAAAAGACCACGCAGTGGGAGTCCTACCAGCAGTTGCCGGAAGAACAGAAGAAGGAACTGGCCGCCAAGGCTGCGATCAAGAAGCAGGTCGCCAACCTGCCGACGCCGACGCAAAGCAAGATCAAGACGGTGGCGCCGATCAAGCCGGCCGTGCCGACCACCGGCGGCCCTGCCGTGGCGCCGGCCGCCGCGCCAACCGCGGCGGCGGTTACCCCGGTAGCGCCGGGCATCGATCCGGCCACCGGCGCGCCGATTCCCAATGCATCGAATATAGCGCCGGCCGTGGCGCCCGCCGCACCGGCCGCGCCGGGCACCGTCCAGCCCGCCCCACCCGCCAGCAGCAATGTCAAATAATCCGCCTGTTACCAACCCCACCGTCAAACGCCGCCTGATTTCAATGGTGTATGAAACCCTGCTGGGTTTCGCGGTGTTGTTCCTGCCCTTCCTGATCTTTGAAGTCGCCACCCACGCCAGCCATACGCCGACGGTGGAGCACATGCGCCAGGCGCTGGCCTTCCTGGTGCTGGGCGCCTATTTCATCCACCAGTGGAGCCGCGACGGCCAGACGCTGGCGATGAAGACCTGGCGCCTGAAGCTGGTGCGCCCCGGGCATCCGCACCTGTCGCTGCAGACGGCCGCCGTGCGCTACCTGCTGAGCTGGATGTGGGTGCTGCCGGCGCTGCTGGTGTCGCTGGTGTTCGGCCTGCACAAGTGGCAGGCGCTGGGCGCTGTCGGCGTTGGCATTTTGCTGTGGTCGCTGACGGCCTTCTTCGACAAGGACCGCCAGTTTCTGCACGACAAACTGACCGGCACCCGCCTGGTCCAGTTGCCGCCGCCGGAAAAGAAAAAGAAGGCTGCGGACAAGGCCGCTCCCGCCGCTTAAAACTTCTCGTGGTTCTGCAGGTAGCGCCACTCGCCCAGCGGCAGGCTGGCCATCGCGAGGCGTCCAATGCGGATGCGCTTCATCGACACCACGCTCAGGCCGACCAGCTTGCACACATGCTCGATCTGGCCTGGCTTCGGACTCTTCACCGCGAAGCGCAGGCGGTTCTCGTTCTGCCAGCTCACCTTGTTCGGCGGCAGCGGCTTGCCGTTGAACGGCAGGCCGTGGTTCAGCAGCGCCAGACCATTTTCCATGATGTCGCCCGTTACCTCGACGATGATTTCGTGCTCGATCTTGGCGGCGTCGTCGACCAGCTTGCGGCTGACGCGGAAATCCTGCGTGAAGATCAGCAGGCCGCTGGCCTTGGTCTCCAGCGGCGTGGTCAGGGTCAGGCCGGCCAGGTGGCGCTTGAGGAAGCGCTGGCCCGGCGCGGAGCGCGTCAGCGTGGCCGCGTTCAGCAGATGCAGCGCCGGCGCGCCGTCCTTGCCGATGCCGCCGTTGGCGCCCACCGGCTTATGCAGCAGGATCGTCACCGGCACGATCTCCAGCAGCGTGGCGTCGGCGGCCACGTCGATCTGCTGCTCCATCGTCACGCGCGCCCCCGCCTCCTCCACAACGACGCCGTCGACGCTGACGTAACCGCCCTCGATATAGAGTTCGGCTTCGCGGCGCGAGCATGGGCGCATCTCCGACAGGCGCTTGGCCAGGCGGACGGTGTTATCAGTGGTGGTGTCGGTCATCCGAAGAAATCTCCAAAAACGGTAATGGCGCGGTCGATGTCCTCGCGCGACGCATCCATGTGCGTGACGATGCGCAGGTGCGGCGACATCGACACGCGTATGCGGGTCAGTTGCAACACGTCGTTCAAGCCGCGGCAGGCATCGGCCGGGATATCGACGTAAAAGATATTGGTCTGCGGCGTGCTGACCTTGATGCCTTTGAGCTTGGCCAGCTCGCCGGCGAAGTAGGTGGCGTTGTCGTGGTCTTCCGCCAGCCGCGCGAAGTTGTGCTGCAGCGCGTACAGGCCGCCGGCCGCGATCATGCCGGCCTGGCGCATGCCGCCGCCCAGCATCTTGCGCCAGCGCTTGGCCTCGGCGATCAGCGGCTTGCTGCCGCACAGGACGGAGCCGATCGGCGCGCCCAGCCCCTTGGACAAACAGACGGAGACCGAATCGAAGCCCGCCACCGCCGCGCGCGCGCTCACGCCCAGCTTGACGGCGGCGTTGCAGACGCGGGCGCCGTCAAGGTGCGTGGCCAGGCCGCGCCCGTGCGCCAGCGTGGTCGCCTGCTTCAGATAGTCGAGGCCCAGCACGCGGCCGCCGATGGTGTTTTCCAGCGCCAGCAATTTGGTGCGCGCAAAGTGGAAATCGTCCGGCTTGATATAGGATTCGATGTCGGCCAGCGCGATGCTGCCGTCGGGCTGGTTGATGATGGGCTGCGGCTGGATACTGCCCAGCACCGCCGCACCGCCGCCCTCATAGCGGTAGGTGTGGGCTTCCTGCCCGACCAGGTATTCGTCGCCGCGGCCGCAGTGGGCCAGCAGCGCCAGCAGATTGCTCTGCGTGCCCGACGGCGCGAACAGCGCGTCCTCGTAGCCGAACAAATCGGCGGTATATTCCTGCAGCCGATTGACGGTTGGATCGTCGCCGTAGACGTCGTCGCCGACGTCCGCCGCACTCATCGCCGCGCGCATCGCCGCACTGGGGCGGGTGACGGTGTCGCTGCGCAGATCCAACCATTTTTCGTTCAGCTCACTCATCGTTCCGTCGCCCTTTCAGTTTATTGTTTCGCTACCTGTTCAGTGAAGAAGCGGTTGCCCATCTCCTCCAGCCCCAATGTTTCCAGCACTTCCTGCAGCCGCTCCGATGGACGCTGGCGCGGCAGGTTTTTATACGTGGCGATGATCAGCTCATTCTTCATCGAGTGCTCCCAGCCAACCAGTTCGGTCACGTTGACCTGGTAGCCATGCGCCTCCAGCTGCAGGCAGCGCAGCACGTTGGTGATCTGGCTGCCGAATTCGCGCGTGTGGATAGGGTGGCGCCAGATTTCGGTCAGCGCGGACTTGGCCAGCGACTTGCCCTTGTTCTTCTTCAGCACCGACGCGACTTCCGCCTGGCAGCAAGGCACCAGCACCATGTACCTGGCCTTCTTCTTCAGCGCGAAGTGAATGGCGTCGTCGGTCGCCGTGTTGCAGGCGTGGAGCGCGGTGACGATGTCGATCTGCTCCGGCAGCAGTTTCGATTCGGTGGACTCGGCCACCGACAGCGGCAGGAAGGACATGCCGGGGAAGTTGAACTGCCTGGCCAGCTCCTGCGAGCGCGCCACCAGCTCTTCGCGGGTTTCGATGCCGTAGATGTGCGAGCTATCGCCCAGGGCCTTGAAGAACAGGTCGTAGATGATGAAGCCGAGATAGGACTTGCCGGCGCCGTGGTCGACCAGCGATACGCTGTCCTTCCCGGCCAGCACGTCCTTCAACAGCGGCTCGATGAACTGGTACAGGTGATAGACCTGCTTCAGCTTGCGGCGGCTGTCCTGGTTCATCTTGCCGTCGCGGGTCAGGATGTGCAGCTCCTGCAGCAGCGCGACGGTCTGGCCTTCGCGGATTTCCGGCATGTTGTCGGCGCCGGTGACGGTGGCGCCGATCTTGTTCGCTTGCTTATTGGGCTTCATCGATCCACGCCTGCTGAATCGCTTCGAGGACCTTCTCACCGCCGCGCGTGTGGTCGTCGTCGAACTCTTCGAGGTCGACAATCCAGTTGTGCAGATCGGTGAAGCGGATAGTCAGCGGATCGACGTCCGGGTGTTTATCGTAAAGCGCTTCCGCAATCGCGGTGATGTCGGTCCACTTCATATCAGTGCCCGCCTTCGCTTGCGTGATTGATGGTGTACTTCGGAATTTCAACGACGAGGTCTTCGTCGGCCACAACCGCCTGGCACGACAGGCGCGACACGGCTTCCAGGCCCCAGGCCTTGTCCAGCAGGTCTTCCTCGGTTTCGCTGGCTTCGCTCAGCGAATTGAAGCCTTCGCGCACCAGCACGTGGCAGGTGGTGCAGGCGCAGGATTTTTCGCAGGCGTGCTCGATGTGGATGTCATTTTCAAGCATGACGTCGCACAGCGTCTTGCCGGCGGGAGCTTCGACAACGGCGCCGTCCGGGCACAGTTTTGCATGGGGCAGGAATACGATTTGTGGCACTTGATACCTCTAGGTTTTGATTTTTATACGACCTGGTCCAGCGTCTTGCCGGCCAGCGCACTGCGCACGCTGCGATCCATGCGGCGCGATGCGAATTCTTCGGTGCCGTTGGCCAGCGCTTCGACGGCGGACTTCACCGCCGCATGATCGGCCGCGCCGGTCTGCGACTGGGCGATCACGTCGCGCACCTTGTTCATCAGCACATCGACCGATGCGCGTTCCTCGCCGCTCAGCAGCTCGGCGTCTTCGTCCAGCGCGGACTGCGTCGCCAGCAGGATGCGCTCGGCCTCGACCTGCTCTTCGCGCAATGCGCGGGCGACCATGTCGACGTCGGCAGACTTGTACGAATCCTGCAGCATGCGCGCGACGTCGTCGTCGCCCAGGCCGTAGGCCGGCTTGACGGTGATCGACGCTTCCACGCCGGAGCGCAGCTCGCGCGCGGAAACCGACAGCAGGCCATCCGCGTCGACCTGGTAGGTGATGCGGATGCGTGCCGCGCCGGCCACCATCGGCGGAATGCCGCGCAGCTCGAAGCGCGCCAGCGAACGGCAGTCGGACACCAGTTCGCGCTCGCCCTGCAGCACATGCACCGCCAGCGCGGTCTGGCCATCCTTGAAGGTGGTGAACTCCTGCGCGCGGGCGCAAGGAATCGTCGAGTTGCGCGGAATGATCTTCTCCACCAGACCGCCCATGGTCTCGATGCCCAGCGACAGCGGGATCACGTCCAGCAGCAGCCAGTCGTCGCCGGGCGCGCGGTTACCGGCCAGCAGATTGGCCTGGATCGCCGCGCCCAGCGCCACGACCTTGTCCGGATCGATGTTCGCGTGCGGGATGGTGTGGAAGTATTCGCTGACCGCGCGCTGCACATGCGGCATGCGCGTCGCGCCGCCGACCATGACCACGCCGTCGACGTCGTCCGCATCGACGTTCGCGTCGCGCAGCGCCTTCTTGATGGCCTTCATGGTCTTCTCGATCAGGTGCTTGGTGATCTCCTGGAAGGTCGCGGCGGTGACCTTCAGGTGCACCTCCTCGCCCGAGCCGAGGATGGCGTCGACGGTCACTTCGGCCTTGGTCGACAGCAGTTCCTTCGCTTCGCGCGCCTTGACCATCAGCACGGCGGTGTCTTCGTCCGACAGCGGCGCCAGCTTTTCCTGCTGGTGGATGTAGCAGAACAGGCGGTGGTCGAAGTCGTCGCCGCCCAGCGCGGAATCGCCGCCGGTGGACAGCACTTCGAACACGCCCTTGCTCAGCTTGAGGATGGAGATGTCGAAGGTGCCGCCGCCCAGGTCATAGACGGCGTAGATGCCTTCCGAGCCGTTATCCAGGCCGTAGGCGATGGCGGCGGCGGTAGGCTCGCTCAGCAGGCGCAGCACGTTGATGCCGGCCAGCTGCGCGGCGTCCTTGGTGGCCTGGCGCTGGGCGTCGTCGAAGTAAGCCGGCACGGTGATGACGGCGCCGACCAGGTCGTCGCCCAGCGAATCTTCCGCGCGCTGGCGCAGCGTGGCCAGGATCTGCGCCGAGACCTCGACCGGGCTCTTGATGCCGGCGATAGTCTTCAGCTGCACCATGCCGGGCGTGTCCTGGAAATCGTAGGGCATGTTTTCCGCGTAGGCGATATCGGCCAGGCCGCGGCCCATGAAACGCTTGACGGAGACGATGGTGTTCTTCGGATCGGTGGTCTGCGCGGCCTGCGCCTTGTAGCCGATGTTGGCATGGCCGTTCGGCAGGTAGCGCACCACGGACGGCAGCAGCGGACGGCCATCCTCATCGCTCAGCACTTCTGGAATGCTGTTGCGCACGGTGGCGACCAGCGAATTGGTGGTGCCCAGGTCGATACCGACCGCCAGGCGGTGCTGGTGCGGTGCGGTGGACATGCCGGGTTCGGAAATTTGCAGAAGTGCCATGGATGAGACCTGTATTTTTTGTATTGCCCAAGCACGCGCGGCCGGCGCGTGCGGTCAGGCTTCGATTGCTTCAAATGCGAAGCGGACTTCTTCGCCGAATTTTTCGAGGAACATCAGCGCGCGCACGCCCTGGGCCGCCGCGTGGAAGTCGCCGGCGTCGATCTGCTGCCCGATCTCGGCCAGGCGCGCCTTGCGTTCGTTGCGCAGCTGCTTGTCCAGCGCTTCCAGCGCTTCGCCGTCCTTGCTGGCGCGGGCGTCGCCCAGCTCTTCGCGCCACTCCATCTGCTGCATCAGGAAGGCCATCGGCATCGCGGTATTCGACTCGGTCTGCAAGTCGACGCCATTGAGCTCGCACATGTACTGCGCGCGCTTCTGCGGATTTTTCAGGGTCTGATAGGCTTCGTTGGCGCGGGTGGCCCACTGCATGGCGACGCGCTTTTCGGCATCGGTGGCACTGACGAACTTGTCGGGATGGACGCGGCCCTGCACGTCGCGGTAGGCGCTGTCCAGCGCTTCCGCGTCCACGCCAAACTGCTGCGGCAGATTGAACAGCTCAAAGTGATTTTGCATGGCTTATCAGATGCGGAAGCTTTCGCCGCAACCGCAAGCGTCTTTCTCGTTCGGGTTATGGAACTTGAAGCCTTCGTTCAAGCCCTCGCGCGCGAAATCGAGCTCGGTGCCGTCGATGTACGGCAGGCTTTTCGGATCGACGAATACTTTGACGCCGTGCGACTCGAAGACGCTGTCCTCGGCCGCCACTTCGTCCACGTATTCCAGTTTGTAGGCCAGGCCCGAGCAGCCGGTGGTGCGCACGCCGAAACGCAAACCGACGCCCTTGCCGCGGCGTTCGATGTAGCGGTTGATATGCTTGGCTGCTTTTTCGGTCAGGGTGATTGCCATTTGATTCTCCGTGCCGGCGACGACGATCGTCGCCGGTGTAAAACAGACTTAGGCCGCGACTGGGTGCTTGGTCTGGTAGTCCAGCACTGCCGCCTTGATGGCGTCTTCCGCCAGGATCGAGCAGTGGATCTTCACCGGCGGCAGCGCCAGTTCTTCGGCGATCTGGGTGTTCTTGATGGCCAGCGCCTGATCCAGCGTCTTGCCCTTGACCCATTCGGTCACCAGCGAGCTGGAAGCGATGGCCGAACCGCAGCCGTAGGTCTTGAACTTCGCGTCCTCGATCAGGCCATCGGCGCCGACCTTGATCTGCAGTTTCATGACGTCGCCGCAGGCCGGCGCGCCGACCATGCCGGTGCCGACGGTTTCATCGCCCTTTTCGAAAGCGCCAACGTTACGTGGGTTTTCGTAGTGGTCCAGTACTTTTTCCGAGTAAGCCATTTTAGTGCTCCTGTAACTTTAAAATTAGTGGGCTGCCCATTGGATCGAGCTGATGTCGATGCCTTCTTTGAACATGTCCCACAGCGGCGACAGTTCACGCAGTTTGTGTACCTTGGACTTCATCAGGTCGATGGCGAAGTCGATATCCTCTTCCGTCGTGAAACGGCCGATGGTGAAACGGATCGAACTGTGTGCCAGCTCGTCGCTGCGGCCCAGCGCGCGCAGCACATAAGATGGTTCCAGCGAGGCCGAAGTACAAGCGGAACCGGACGACACGGCCAGGTCTTTCACGGCCATGATCAGCGACTCGCCTTCGACGTAGTTGAAGCTGACGTTCAGGTTGTGCGGCACGCGGTGTTCCATGTCGCCGTTGATATAGGTTTCCTCGATCTCCTGCAGGCCCTTGGCCAGGCGGTCGCGCAGGCCCTTGATGCGGGTGATCTCGCTGTCCATTTCCACCTTCGCCAGGCGGAAGGCTTCGCCCATGCCGACGATCTGGTGGGTAGGCAGGGTGCCGGAGCGCAGGCCGCGCTCGTGGCCGCCGCCGTGCATTTGCGCTTCGATGCGCACGCGCGGCTTGCGGCAGACGTACAGCGCGCCGATGCCTTTCGGACCATAGGTCTTGTGCGCGGTAAAGGTCATCAGGTCGACCTTGGTCTTTTGCAGGTCGATCACCACCTTGCCGGTCGCCTGGGCGGCGTCGCAGTGGAAGATGATGCCTTTCGAGCGGCACAGCGCGCCGATCTCGTCGATCGGCTGGATCACGCCGATCTCGTTATTGACCAGCATGACGGAGACCAGGATGGTGTCCGGACGGATGGCGGCGGTCAGCTGCTCGATGGTGATCAGGCCGTTGTCCTGCGGTTCCAGGTAGGTCGCCTCGAAGCCGACGCGTTCCAGCTCGCGCACCGTGTCCAGCACCGCCTTGTGCTCGGTCTTGACGGTGATGATGTGCTTGCCCTTGGTCTTGTAGAACTGCGCCGCGCCCTTGATGGCCAGGTTGTTCGACTCGGTGGCGCCGGAGGTCCAGATGATTTCGCGCGGGTCGGCATTGACCAGGGCGGCGACGTGGGCGCGCGCCTCTTCCACCGCTTTTTCCGCCGTCCAGCCGTACATGTGGCTGCGCGACGCGGGATTGCCGAACTGCTCGCGCAGGTAGGGAATCATCATGTCGGCCACGCGTGGATCGATCGGCGTGGTGGCCGAGTAGTCCATGTAGATCGGGAAATGCGGGGCGGTCTGGAACTTCACTGGCGCGATGTTTTTTTCAGGGGCGTTCATCTGGGTTACTCCGATTTAACTTATTCTCTTAACCAAGCGCGGCGTGGTTACGGTGCATCACGACCACGTTTTGTTCAGCATTCTTTTGCTTCTGTTGATCGACCAGATCCTGCAGCGATACCGAATCCAGGTAGTCGACCATCTTTTCATTCAGCGTGGCCCACAGTTCGTGGGTCATGCAGCGCGCGCCGCTGGTGGCGTCGGCGCCATGACAATTTTCCTTGCCGCCGCACTGGGTCGCATCCAGCGGCTCGTCGACGGCGATAATGATGTCGGCCACGGTGACCTTGTCGGCGCGGCGCGCCAGACTGTAGCCGCCGCCCGGACCACGGATCGACTCGACGATCTCATGGCGTCGCAGCTTGCCGAACAACTGCTCCAGGTAGGACAGCGAGATGGCCTGGCGCTGGCTGATGCCGGAGAGCGTGACCGGGCCCTTGCCTTGGCGCAAAGCCAGATCGATCATCGCAGTCACAGCAAAACGGCCTTTGGTGGTCAGACGCATCACTACCTCGGTTCAACTGGGTTAAAATATCGACCTTTCACGCTAACCGGCACCTGAGAGGGCTGATTAGTTGATCGATTTAGTCAAGTATACCAAACTTTAACAAAGTTTGCCGGAAGGCCCTTTCAGCTGAAGGGGGAGTTGAGAAATATGCAATAATGTGTTTTTTAAATATTATTGCTCCCCATGACCCTGTCCCAACGTATCAGCACGCTCCTGATTTCACTGACCCTGGCCGCCTGTGGTGGTGGCGGCAACAGCGGAGGCGCCAGTGCGCCCCCCGTCCCTCCCACCGTGCCGCCTGTTGCCCAGACGAAGAATGTACTGTTCGTCGCCGACAGGGGGTCATCCGGCTTCCTGGCCGCCTCCACCACGCTCACTCCCGCCGCCGGCGCCTTCGTCGCCAACATCTTGGCAAATAGCGGACAAAGCTTCGGCAAAGGCATGGCCTACGATACGGCGCGCGATCGCCTTTACGGCTTGGCGGGCAAGGATGTCTCCGTGTTCGACAATGCCAGCGCCCTGAACGGCAACATCACGCGCACCCGCTTCTTCACCCCCATCCTGAGTGGCGCGTCGGGCGGGGGCATGTACGGCATGTTCCTGGACAAGGACCACGACCGCATGTATATCGGCTACGGCGACGGCCTGCAATACTCGCTGGCCGTGCTCGACAACGTCAGCGCTGCAAAAGGCGATGTCGTACCGAACCGTACCATTTTCGGTTTGCACGGCAACTTCGCCATCGATACCCAGCGCTCGGTGTTGTACACCACCTCGTTCAGCTCGTTCAACACACCTACTGTCTACGCCTATCCGAACGTGGACAAGTTCAACGGCTCGCTGCAGGACGCGACGTCGCTGAAGCTCCCCGCGCCGATCGATTACGGAAGCGGCCTGGCCGTCGATGCCGCGCGCGACCGCCTGTACGTCAGCACGCCGTCCCAGGGCGTCACGGTGATCACCGACGCCAGCACTATCTTGAAAAACACGGCCGGCGCAGGCAATGTGAAGCTGGCCAAACTGCCGGTCGCCAGCCAGTTGGGCAACGGCGCGGCGGCTTTCGATCCGAACAACGACCGCCTGTACGTCGCGCTGGACAACAATGTCTATGTCATCAGCACGGCAAGCCAGTTGGGCGCCACCACCACCAGCAACGCCGTGATGGTGAGCGCGCCATCCGGCAGCGTGATCAACGCGTTCGCGTTCTAGGCAGGCGAACAGGTAGGCCGTTTCTTCGGCCTACCGTCCCTTCAGTAGCTGCATGGGCTTGAACAGCGCGTGCATGTCCTGGTTGCCGATGAAACTGAGGTTGTATGGGTGTTCCGCGGCGATCTGCGGGAAATCCTTCATTACCGGCAACTTGCTCAGCAATTCAGCAATCTTCCCCCACAGAATCATCGTCGGCGTGACGCGTGCCTGGGCGGCCAGGCCGGTCATCACCGTCTCGAAGAACGGCAGCCAGGCCTTGGCATCCTGGGCCGGGGCCACATGGCTGCGGAATACCAGCGAGGCGTTCAGCAGCAGGAAGCCTTGCCCGGTCAGTTTCCGCTGCATGTCGGCCAGCGTCTGGATGTGGCTGCCTGCGCCGCTGCGGGCCTGGGCGGACACCGCCGCCATCGCCTCGCCGGCGGTGTTGTCCAGCGCCAGCTGGCCGTCGGCCACCAGCAGCATCTTCATGAAATTACGCAGTGAGGTGGCCTTGTTGACCGGCTTGGACAGGCCGCCGCCCTCCTCGCTCGACCACAGGCTGCCGACCGCGCCATCCATGAAGCAGACGCCGGTGGCGCTTTCCTCGCGCGGATACGGGCCCTCGCCCACTAATACATAGCGCACATCCTGCAGCGGCAGGGCAAAGGCGGCGAACAGGCGCTGCTCCGTCGGCAGGTATTGGTCCTGCGCCAGTTGCGGCAGGTAGTCGGGATAGGCCGTCATCATGGCCTCTAGTCCCTTGATCAGCAATGGACGCCAGGAGGCGTCGGCGCGCGGCAGCGCATCGAGGATGGAGGTCGGGATCGTCATGGGCGGAAAGCTTCCAGGCAAAGGCGAGATTGTATCGCCGAATCGCCTCCCGCCCAAGATCTCAGGCCAGGCTCCAGCCCCGTTTCTTCATGCTCACGAGATCGGCCAGCACCAGCACGGCCAGCGAGGACATCAGGATAAAGCCGGAATTGCCGCCCACCGCCGGGCTGGGATGGTAATGCAGCACGTCCACCGCCAGCCGGCTCAGGATGAAGGTGTAGGTCAGCGCATAGCTGCGCATGATCCACAACCGGTGCAGGTCGACCTTGCGCTGCATGATGGCCGCCACCGCCACCAGGGTCGCGTACAGCCAGCAGACGGCTTGCGCGCAAGTCATCCAGCGCTCGCTGCCGGACAGGTGGTCGAGCGCGATCCAGATCGCCGTCGGCGCGCCGATGCAGATCGCCAGCAGGTAGGCGTAGCCGATCGGGCGATGCAGGCGGCGGATGCGCCGGAAAGGCAGCAGTTGCAGCGGCGCGGCAAACAGCGCCACGCTGCCGGCGGTCGCGTGCACGTGCAGCAGCAGCCGGTAGTCGCTGATCTTCTGGTTCCAGGCCGGATTCCAACCCAGCAGCATCGGCAGTTCGACCTGCACCATCACCCAGGCCACCAGGCCGCCCAGCACGAAAAAGATAATCCACAGTTGACGTTGAGAGATCGATTCCAGCACGACGTCCTCGATAAAAAGTCGGCCCGACGTGCAGCAGCGCAGGGCCAAGGTTGGAGGAATCACACGACGATCTTTTTCGTCGATGTTGCCGCACGCCAATTAACGCATTCAATCGGCGTTAGTGCGACGAAAAAAATGTAACAATTGAGGGGGAATAATTTAACAGACAATATATGCCGGCCTTTTTACAACAGCTGTCCAATCTACCTAAATTGCCGGTTGAACTAACAGAGTTGTCGGTTGAACTACCAGACGGACACCAGGCGCAGTGCATACGCGGGCGGTGCCGCTGCAATGGATCTGCGTCAAGAATTCCTTCGTCAGTCTGCCAGCCAGCCGCCGGTGAAGCCTGCGCGCGACAGGCCGTCGCGCAGATAGGTGTTGTTGCGCATCAGGCTCCAGGGAAAATCATGCAGGTGATTTTCTATCATGATGACCGTCGGGCCTTCGTTGATGCCGAAGTGATAAGGCGACACCCAGCGCCGGCAGCCTTGGTCGTCCAGGTGGAAGATGGTGGAAAACGATGCCTTGAAGCCGTAGGGGTTGGCCTCGCACAATTGCAGGCTCTGATAATGCTGGATGCTGGGCAGCACGATCTCCGGCGCGAACGGCAGCGAGGCGGCCACCGCCCACGGCGCCAGCGTGCCGTCGTCCGGACCGTAAGGCGCACCACGGCTGACATAGTCGTAGAACTTGCGCTGCACGCCGTCGAGCCGTTTGGTCGACGGCCCCGGCCCGTCGCTGGCGGTGATGCCCCAGCATAGCTCGCCGTACTCGGGAAAGCCCAGCGGATTCTCGATCGCATAGCGCTGTTGCGCGTAGGTGGCGCGGCGGCTGTTCTCGAAATAGTCGAGGTCGTGCGCGCGCATGAAGTCGTCGCGGATGCCGCGCAGGTCCAGCCAGATGTGCGACATCTGGTGTATGAACAGCGGCCCCGCGTACAGATAGTCGATGCCGTGCAGGGACTTCCATTCGTAGCTGCTGGCCCAGGCGTCGTAGCTGTCGCGCCCGATGGGAAAGGTCGGCGAGCCCAGCGCCAGGATGTACAGGATCAGCGCCTCGTCGTAGCCTTCCCAGTGGTAGCGCAGGAAGCCGGTCTTGGGCTTCCAGCCGTGGCGCAGCAGCCCCTTCTTGCCGCGCATCCATTGCCAGTCCACGCGGCGGTACAGCATGTCGGCCAGTTCGCGGATCTCGCTTTCCTCCGGCGTGTCGGCCGTGAAGAATCCGGCCGCCGTCAGCATGCCGGCGATCAGCAGCGCGGTATCGATGCTGGACAGCTCGCAATTCCACACCCGCGTGCCGGTTTTTATGTCCAGGAAATGGTAGTAGAAGCCCTTGTAGCCGGTGGCGGAGGGCGACCTGCCCTGCTCGCTGTTGGCAAAGAAGCGCATCGTGGTCAGCGTGCGCGCCACCGCGTCGCCGCGCGGCATGCAGCCGCGCCGCACGCCGATCACATACGCCGTCAGGGCCATGCCGACGGCGGCGATGCTGGCCGGCCAGTCGGCCGCGGTCTTGTCGCGCACCAGGCCGTTGTGCGGATTGGTTTCGTTGACAAAATAGCCGAAGGAATTCTTCTGCATATCCATCAGCAGGGCCAGCGATGCGGTGTCCAGGGTCGCGGGCGGCAAGGTAGTCATGGTCGGTCCTGCGCTAGGCAAAAACCACATCCTGTCATACCGGCAGAGGCCGGTATGTTCTATAACGCACATATCGCGTCCCGGTACTTGCGGTGGAGGGACTTTTGCCGCACTATCTAATGACAAAATTGACAACGAGGGTAATGTGGCAACTCCCGACATCTCCAAGCTGAAAATCGAGCGCGGCGCCCAGGCGCAGGTCCCTGGCCAGCGCAGCAAGCGCCGCCGCTGGATCCGGGTGGCGCTCATCGTGGTGGCGGTCGGCATCGGCGGCCGGGTGGCGATGGGCCAGTTCGCCGGCAAGCCCAGCGTGGAGACGGTCACCGTGGCCCAGAGCTATCCGTCGCAAAGCTACACGCTGCTCAACGCCACCGGCTACGTGGTGGCGCAGCGCAAGGCGGCCCTGTCGTCCAAGGCCACCGGCCGGCTGGAGTGGCTGGGCGTGCTTGAAGGCAGCAAGGTCAAAAAAGACGAAGTGGTGGCGCGGCTGGAAAACCGCGACGTCGGCGCCTCGCTGGGCCAGGCGCAGGCCAACGTCAAGGTCGCGCAGGCCAACCTGGAACAGGGCCAGGCCGAACTGCAGGACGCGCAGGCCAACTTCAAGCGCACCGCCGAACTGCTGAACCAGAAATTCATCACCGCCTCGGCCTACGACACCGCGCAGGCGCGGCTGAACAAGGCCAAGGCCAACATCGCCGGCTACAACGCCGCCATCGCCGCCGCGCGCGCCAACGCGCAGGCGGCGCAGGTGGCGCTGGACCAGACCGTGATACGGGCGCCGTTCGACGGCGTGATCCTGACCAAGAACGCCAACGTCGGCGACAACATCACGCCCTTCTCTTCCGCCGCCGACAGCAAGGGCGCCGTCGTCACCATCGCCGACATGGACACGCTGGAGGTGGAGGCCGACGTCTCCGAATCGAACCTGAGCAAGATCCGCGTCGACCAGCCGACCGAAATCCTGCTCGACGCCTTCCCCGAGCTGCGCCTGGCCGGCACCGTCTCGCGCATGGTGCCGACCATGGACCGCAGCAAGGCGACGTTGCTGGTCAAGGTGCGCTTCATCGACCGCGATCCGCGCGTGCTGCCGGACATGAGCGCCAAGGTGGCCTTCCTGTCCAAGGCCGTCCCGCCTGAAGACAAGCAGGCGGTGACCGCCGTGCAGCCGGCCGCCATCGTCCAGCGCGACGGCAAGGCCGTGGTGTTCGTGCTCGACGGCGACAAGGTCAAACAGGTCGCCGTCACGCAGGGCCGCAAGATCGGCGAGCTGACCGAGGTCAAGGGCGTCAAGCCCGGCGACAAGGTGGTGATGGCGCCGGACGCCAAGCTGCATGACGGCGCCGCCGTCAGCCTGGCGAAGAAATGACCATGGCCGAGCCACTGGTACTGATCGAGCACCTGGTCAAGTCCTATCGCCGCGGCGACCAGGTGGTGGAGGTGCTGCGCGATATCAGCCTGGCGATACCGGCCAGCGACTTCACCGCGCTGATGGGCCCTTCCGGCTCCGGCAAGAGCACGCTGCTCAATCTCATCGCCGGCATCGACAAGCCCGATCGCGGCGTGCTGCGCATCGCCGGCCTCGATATCGCCGGCATGGGCGAGACCGACCTGGCGCACTGGCGCGCCGCCAACGTCGGCTTCATCTTCCAGTTCTATAACCTGATGCCGGTGCTGTCGGCGTTTGAAAACGTCGAGCTGCCGCTGCTGCTGACACCCTTGTCGCGCCGCGAACGGCGCGAGCGTGTCGAGCTGACCCTGGAGATGGTCAACCTTTCCGACCGCATGGACCACACGCCGAACGAACTGTCCGGCGGCCAGCAGCAGCGCGTGGCCATCGCCCGCGCCATCGTCACCGATCCGACCCTGATCGTCGCCGACGAGCCGACCGGCGACCTCGATCGCAACTCCGCCGCCGAGATCCTGGCGCTGCTGCAGCAGCTCAACCAGCAGCTGGGCAAGACCATCATCATGGTCACGCACGACGCCAACGCGGCGGCGCAGGCGCGCACCATGATCCATCTGGAAAAAGGCGAATTGATCGCCGGCGAGCCCGCCACCTCCCCCACCTGACCCCGCGCCATGTACACGTTCCGGCTGATCGTCAAGAACACCATGCGCCACAAGCTGCGCACCTCGCTGACGATACTCGGCCTGGTGGTGGCGATCTTTTCCTTCGGCCTGCTGCAGACGGTGGTGGACGCCTGGTACGCCGGCGCCGAGGGCGCCTCCAACACCACGCTGGTCACGCGCAACAAGACCTCGCTGGTGTTTCCGCTGCCGCTGTCGTACCAGGCCCGCATCCGCGCGGTGCCGGGCGTGTCCGGCGTCGGCTTCGCCAACTGGTTCCAGGGCACGTACAAGGATCCGAAGAACTTCTTCGCGCAGTTCGCCATCTCCGGCGAGAGCTACCTGGACATCTATCCCGACTATCTGCTGACGCCCGACGAACGCGCCGACTTCCTGCGCGACCGCAAGGGCTGCATCGTCGGCCGCAAGCTGGCCGACCAGTACGGCTTCAAGGTCGGCGACATCATCCCGCTCAAGGGCACCATCTATCCCGGCAACTGGGAGCTGGTGGTGCGCGGCATCTACGACGGCAAGCAGAGCACCACCAACACGGCGACGCTGTTCTTCCACTGGGACTACGTCAACGAGACCATAAAGAAGCTGGCGCCGCGCCGCGCCAACCAGATCGGCGTCTACGTGGTGCAGATCAATCAGCCGGAAAATGCCGCGTCCATCTCCGCCGCCGTCGACAAGGAGTTCGCCAACTCGCTGGCCGAAACGCTGACCGAGACCGAGAAGGCCTTCCAGCTGGGTTTCGTGTCGATGTCCGAGGCGATCGTGGTGGCGATACGGGTGGTGTCGTTCGTGGTCATCGTCATTATCGCGGCGGTGATGGCCAACACCATGGCCATGAGCGCGCGCGAGCGGCTGGGCGAATACGCCACGCTGAAGGCGCTCGGTTTCGGCCCCGGCTTCCTGACCTTGATGATCCTCGGCGAATCGCTGCTGCTGTCGCTGTTCGGCGCGGCGATCGGCATCGTCATGCTGTTCCCGTTCGCCGCCTTCCTCGGCAAGGTGATGGGCACCATGTTCCCCGTGTTTGAAGTGTCGCAGCTGACGGTGATCCAGCAGATGCTGGCGGCGCTGGCCATTGGCGCCGTCGCCGCCATCGCGCCCACCGTGCGCGCGGTGCGCATCAACATCGTCGAGGGACTGAGGAGCATAGGATGACGCTTCCATCATGAAGATCCCCTTGTCCTACGTGGCCCGCAACCTGTGGGCGCGCCGCCTGACCACCGCGCTGACCGGCGCCGGCCTGGCGCTGGTGGTGTTCGTGTTCGCCACGGTGCTGATGCTGGACGAGGGCCTGCGCAACACCATGGTCACCACCGGCGAATACGACAACGTGGTGCTGGTGCGCCGCTCCGCCGAGACCGAGGTGCAGAGCGGCGTCGACCGGCCCCAGGCCAGCGTCGCCTCCAGCCATCCCGCCATCGCGCTCGGCGCCGACGGCCAGCCGATGCTGTCGAAGGAAACCTTGGTGCTCATTTCGCTCAACAAGCGCGGTTCGGCCAAGCCGTCCAACGTCATCATCCGCGGCATCTCGCCGCGCGGCATGACGCTGCGGCCGCAGGTCAAGCTGACGGCCGGCCGCATGTTCCGCCCCGGCGCCTCCGAGATCATCGCCGGCGCCAGCATCGCGCGCCGCTTCGAAGGCGCCGGCATCGGCGAAACGCTGCGCTTCGGCCAGCGCGAATGGACCGTGGTCGGCCTGTTCGACGCCGGCAACAGCGGCTTCGATTCGGAGATCTGGGGCGATGCCGACCAGCTGATGCCGACCTTCCGCCGCGTCGCCTACTCCTCCGTGATACTTCGGCTGGCCGACACCGCGCTGTTCGACGGCTTCAAGAAGGACATCGAAGCCGATCCGCGCCTGACGCTGGACGCCAAGCGTGAACAGACCTTCTACTCCGACCAGTCGAAGGCGCTGTCGACCTTCATCAGCGTGCTGGGGCTGATCCTGTCGGTGATCTTTTCCATCGGCGCGATGATAGGCGCCACCATCACCATGTACGCCTCGGTCGCCAACCGCGTCGGCGAGATCGGCACCCTGCGCGCGCTGGGCTTCCAGCGCCGCAGCATCCTGGCCGCCTTCCTGGCCGAGTCCATGCTGCTGGCGGTGGTGGGCGGCGCGCTGGGGCTGGCCTGCGCGTCGCTGATGCAGTTCCTGTCCTTCTCCACCACCAATTTCCAGTCCTTCTCCGAACTGGCGTTCGGCTTCCGGCTGACGCCGGGGATCGTGGTCAAGACGCTCATGTTTTCGCTGGCGATGGGCGTGGTCGGCGGCTTCCTGCCGGCGCTGCGCGCGGCGCGCATGCAAATCGTCGACGCCCTGCGCGCGGCCTGAAGCGCCGTACCCGCCGGGCAACAAATAGCGGGGAGAAGCGTGCTAGACTTGCCTTGGTGTAAATTTCGCCGCAATCGCTTTTGCAGTCCAACCGCCGCCATGCCGCCCAGGGATCCTCCGCCTGCCGTGCCATACCAGACGCTGCGCCAGTATTGGCGCTGGATGCTGCTGTGCGGCGCGCTGGCGATGCTGCCGGCGTGGGCGCTGGCGGCAGCGACCAAGGAACGCAAGGTGCTGGTGCTGTATTCGCTGGGCGCCGATTCGGCGTCGGCCTGGCAAAGCCTGATCCACAAGGGCTTGAGCGCCGAGCTGGCGCAGCAAAACCTGACCTCTGCGCTGGGTATTTTTGAAGAACGCTTCGACGCCGTCCGCGTCGGCGACCAGCAGTCGCAAGCCGGCATGGAGCAGTATCTGCGCACCAAGTACGCCAACATCCGCTTCGACGACATCATCACTGAAAACTACGTGGCGGCGCGCTTCCTCAGCGAACACCCGGACCTGTTCCGCGGCGTGCCGCGCCACTACCTGAACCACGGCCGGCCCAACTGGAAGCCGGACGACGGCATCGCCTACGACGTGCAGGCGGATTTCAGCCGCGCCATCGGCACCATTGCGCGCATGGCGCCCGACGTGCGGCACGTGGTGGTCATCGGCGACAGCACGGACAATATCCAGGAGTCGGTGAATGCCGTGCGCAAGGCGGCCGCCGGCTACAACAACCGCTTGAGCTTCGAGTACTGGGATAAGCTCAGCTACGAACAGATCGACCGCAAGGCCGCGCAGCTGCAGCCGGGCAGCGCCATCTTCCTGCTGGCCTTCTACCATGACAGCACCGGCGAACGGCGCCGGCCGGTGGAGACCGTGCGCAAGCTGGTGGCGGCCACCCAGGTGCCGATCTTCACCAACTGGGAGGCGATCGTCATTCCGGGCGTGGTCGGCGGCTATGTGATCAGCGCCGAACGGATAGGCCATGCGATCGGCAAGCTGCTGATACAGCAAACGCCGAACATCGCCGGCATCACCGGCTACCTGTTCGACTACGCCGCCGTGCAGCGCTTCCATTTGCAGAACGTGCCTTCGGACGCGCTGTGGCTGAACCGGCCGCAGAGCATGTTGCAGCAGTATCTGTGGCAGATCCTGGGCGGCGTCACGCTGATCGTGGTGGAGGGAATACTGATTTCAGCGTTGATCGTCGCGCTACGCGGACGGCGCCAGTCGCTGCGGGCGCTGCACGATGAACGCAACCAGCTGGAGGCGCGCGTGCTGCAGCGCACGCTGGAGCTGATGGTGGCCAACACCAAGCTGGAACAACTGGCCACCACCGATCCGCTGACCGGCATCGGCAACCGCCGCCGCATGACGGAGCAGATCGCCAAGGAGCTGGAACGCAGCCGCCGTTTCCTGCATCCGCTGTCGCTGCTGATGGTCGATATCGACCACTTCAAGAACGTCAACGACGTCTACGGCCACGAGGCGGGCGACCGCGCGATCGTGGCGGTGTCGAAGGCGCTGGCCGGCGGCATGCGCAGCATCGACATGGCCTCGCGCTTCGGTGGCGAGGAATTCGTGCTGCTGATGCCCGAGACCGACCTGGATGTCGCCGGCCACGCCGCCGAACGCCTGCGCGCGTGCGTCGCCGCGCTGCGCATCCACGGCGACAATGGCGAACAGATCGCGCTCACCATCAGCATCGGCGTCGCGGCGTCCGATCCCGGCGGCGCGCTGGACAGCCCCTCGTCGTTGCTGTCGCGGGCGGACAAGGCGCTGTACCAGGCCAAGCATGCGGGCCGCGACCGGGTGGTGTGCGCCTGATATCCGGCGCGCCACGGCAACCGTCCGCATCAAAATGTAAATACGAATTATTATCATTTGTATTGACATTCAATTTTTAAAAAGCTAATGTGTCGTCATAGCATTTACGACAAGATTTGATTTTTTAAAACACCGCCATGCCCCACACGCTCCCATTCCTGCCCCACTACGCCGCCGCCCATGCCCGCACCCTGCGCCAATTCATCGAAGCCTTCTGGAACGAGGGCTGCCTGAGCGGCGCCGCCGAACCGGCGCAGCGCCGGCTGCGGCTTGACGGGATGGGTGAACAGGGACAGGCGCTGACCTATCACATCGACATCGCCGGCGACAGCGCCTTCGGCCGCCTGCGCCTGGACGGAGAGCTGCGCGGCGCCGGCCCGGGACAGCCCGGCATCGCCACCGTGGTGCCGGCGCTGGTGCGCCATCTGCAGCCCGATGCCGCGGCGCTGCGCCGGTTCGTGACGGAGCTGCAGCACACGGCGCTCAAGCAGGCATGGTCGGCGACGGCGACACCCGACGCCACGCTGCAATCGCCGTATGCCTTGCAGGAGGCGCAGCTGGGCGACGGACACCCCTATCACCCCTGCTTCCGTTCACGCATCGGCTTCAGCATCGACGATCACCGGCGCTATGGCCCGGAGTTTGCCGCGACTGTCACCCTGACCTGGCTGGCCATCGCCCGCGACGCCAGCGAGGTGCATCTCCTGCCGGAGCTGGATTACGACACCTTCGTGCGCTCGCAGCTGGGAACGGAGGAATACCACCGCCTGCTGGGCCAGATCGAAGCACTGGGTTGCGCGCCGTCGCACTACCGCCTGCTGCCGGTGCACCCGTGGCAGTGGGAGCACGGCATCGCGCTGCACTTTGCCGACTGGCTCGCCGACAGCACCTTGCTGCACCTGGGTGTCGGCCGCGCCGAATGGCTGGCGCAGCAATCGATACGCTCGCTGAGCCGTCTCGGCGCCGACGGCCGCTGCAACCTGAAGCTGCCGCTGGCCATCGCCAACAGCTCGGCCGACCGCGTCCTGTCCGACCACCACGTGCACAACGCGCCGCTGATTTCGCGCTGGCTGGACGGAATATGCCGCAACGACGCCTTCCTCGCCGACGGCCAGCGCCTGGCGATACTGGCCGAACCGGCCGGCATCACCGTCGCAAAGGAGCACCGGCGCGAAGGCGCCTACGGCATGCTCGGCGCGATCTGGCGCAGCGCGCCGGAATCGGTGCTGGCCGAGGGCGAACAGGTGTTCCCGATGACGGCGCTGACCACGCTGGCGGGCGGACAGCTGACCATCGCTCCCTGGCTGGCGCGGCACGGTGTCGATCGCTGGGTGGAAGCGCTGCTGGAGGCCAGCGTGCCGCCGTTGCTGCATCTGATGATGGCGCACGGCGTGCTGCTCGAGTGCCACGCGCAAAACACGCTGCTGATCCTGCGCGACGGCCTGCCGCGCCGCATCGCCATCCGCGATCTGCCGGGCGGCCTGCACTACCTGCAGGGCGCCACCGGCGAAGCCGAACTGGCGGGCCTGCGCGCCGCGCCGGCATACCGCAACGCGCTCAACGCCAGCAATGGATTCATGTTCGGTTCGCCGACGGAGGCGCGCGACTATCTGCTGGAGGTGCTGTTCTTCATTAACCTGGGCGAGCTGGCATGGCGGCTGCAGCGTCATCACGGCTATGCGGAAGACCTGTTCTGGAGCCAGGCTGCACGCACCGTGCTGGCCTATCAGTCGCGCTTTCCGGCAAGCGCCGTGCGCCACCGCGAGTTCGACCTGCTGGGCCAGCAGCTGCGCATCGAATGTCTGGCGGCGCGCCGCCTGCTGGAATGGAGCACGCCGCGCCTGCGCACGGTTGGCAATCCATTGGCGGCGGCGCTAGCCGCTGGCAGCCAGGCATGAGCATCGCGCAGATTGCGGCGCGCCCGGCCGGGCTGACGCGCGCCGTGACGATCACCGTGGCGGGCCACTTTGGCGCGGCATTCGCGGCGCTGTGCATGCCGCCGTTTTATGCGCAGATCCTGCAGTCCAGCTTTGCGGCGCAGGGATCTTCGGCCGCGCTGGCCGGGTGGTACTTCACGCTGCCGACGCTGGCAGCAGCCGTCGCCAATCCGGCGTGGGGACGGCTGGCCGACCGCATCGGCCGCCGCGCGTCGCTGATGCGGGCGCACGGCGGCTTGTGCATCAGCTTCATCGTCACCGGCCTGGCGCGCACGCCGCTGGAATTCGCGTTCGGCCTGACGCTGCAAGGGCTGCTGGGCGGGACCTTCTCGGCATCCAACGCCTATCTGGCGGAACAATTGGCGCCGGCGCGGCTGGCGGCGCTGCTCGGCGTGATGCAGGCCTCGGCGCGAACCGCCTTGTTCATCGGCCCGGCGCTGATCGGCATGATGAGCGGACGGGCCGACCTGCTGCAGCTGTTCCTGTACCTGGCGCTGTTCCCCGGCGCTGCCTGCGTGGTGCTGTACCTGCTGCCGGATGCCGGCGTCCGTGCGCCGAGGCGCGCCGTGGTCCAGCCGTCCGCCGCCGCTATAGCTTCACCAACCGCCGATGCCGCCGGCCGCTGCGGCCTGAGTGCCGCCGGCCTTTATCGCCTGCAGGCGCTGTTCGCCATCGGCACCGTGCTGCCCTACCCGTATTTCGTCAGCGACCTCGCGCAGCGCTTGCAGATCGGCGCCGCCACCGCCGGCCTGCTATTCGGTTTGCCGCACGCCCTGTTCCTGCTGCTGGCCTGGCCGCTGGGACGTCAGCTCGGATTCGCCAACGCCCGCGCCGCCCTAGGCTGGTACGCCGCGCTGACCAGCGCCGGCATGCTGCTGCAGGCGCTGGCCGGCGCGCTTCCGGCGCTGCTGGCGGGCCGCGTGCTGATGGGCATAGGCATGACCGGCGCCTACCTCGCCATCAACACCCTGGCCGCCGCCACCTCCACCGCCGCCCAGGCCGGCCGCCACTTCGGCAGCCTGGAAGGCGCCAACAAATGGGGCGCCGTCGGCGCCGGCCTGCTGGCCAGCCTGCTGGCGCCATCGCTGGGTTACGCCGCCCCGTTGTGGCTGGGCGCCGCGCTGGTCGCCACTCTGTTTATCACACTGAAATGGAAGCTGATATGAACTCTCCACTGTTATCCAGGCACCTGCAGCCCGCCCGTCCCGACAACGAGCGCTTCGCCGAACGCCAGCACAGCCGCCTGCTGATCAACTGCTATGCGCGCGAAGTGGCGATGCAGGAGCACACGCTGGCGGTGCTGCCGGCCAGCCGCAGCGCGCATCCGGCCATGCCGGACGACTATCGTGGACAGGTGCTGGAAATCGCCCTGCCGCGCGTCGGCAGCCAGTTGTGCGTGGGCGTGCTGCACGTATCGGCCACCGCCAATTTCGACTACACCACCGGGGTCTGCCTGCGCCAGGGCCAGGACGCCTGGCGCGACGCCAGCTGGCAGGAAATCGCCCGCCTCATCATCGAAGACCTGTCGCGCCGCGCCGACACACCGTTCAACAACGAACTGCTGCAGCAGATCGGCGACAGCATCGCCACCATGCAGGACGTGATGGACCGCCAGCCGGCACCTGCGCTGCCGCCCCTGGCGGCGACAACCACGCCGCTGCAAATCTACATCGAAAGCGAACAAGGCCTGCTGACCGGCCATCCATTCCACCCGGCGCCCAAAAGCCGCTCCGACTGGTCGCCCGCCGAACAGCGGGACTATTCGCCCGAGCACAAGGCCAGCATGCGCCTGCATTACTTCCAGATTCCGCAGCAGTGGCTGCTCAGCGACAGTGTCGACGGCGACGCGTTGCAGGGGCTGGCCGCGCACGGCCTGCAGCCCGAGGCCGGCGGCGCGATCGTACCGCTGCATCCGTGGCAGGCCGGCTGGATGCGTCGCCAGCCGCGCATCGCCGAAGCCTTGCGCAGCGGCGAAGTGCGCGACCTCGGCGCCCACGGCCGCCCCTTCCATCCCACCGCTTCGGTGCGCACGCTGCTGGCCGAGGATGCGGCGTCGTTCATCAAACTGTCGCTGAACATGCGCATCACCAACTGCATCCGCAACAACGCCCGCCACGAACTGCAAAGCGCGCTGACCGGGACCCGCCTGTACCGCGGCATGCAGGCCGACATGCAAAGCCGCTTCCCCGGTTTTCGCGTGCTGGAGGAACAGGCCTACGTCACCGTCGACCTGCCCGGCGCCGATCCTCAGCTGGCGAACGGATTCGGCGTGCTGCTGCGCGAAGGCGTGGCCGGCCTGCTGCGCCAGGACGTGCAGCCGGTGATGTGCGCCGCGCTGTTCGGCAACGGCGAGCATGGCCGCAAGCGCGTGTTCGCGCTGATCGAACGCTATGCGCTCCATCGCGGCTACACGCTGGAACGCGCCGCGCACCATTGGTTTGCGCGCTATGCCGAGGTGGCGGTGCATCCGATACTGTATCTGCTGTTCGAGCACGGCGTGGCGTTCGAGCCGCACATGCAGAATACCGTCGTCGGACTGGATGGCGACGGTGCGCCCAGCCATTTCACCGTCCGCGACCTGGAGCTGGCGCGGCTCGCGCCGCAGGCGCAGCCGCTGGCGCGCGCCATGCGGCTGGAACCGGAGACGCTGGCGGCGCTGTGCTGCAGCGACGAACGGGCCTGGATACGCATCGGCTACTGCCTGTTCGTCAACAACCTGTGCGAGGTGATCGCCAGCATCGCCAACGGCAACCACAGCCTGTACCTGGGCCTGTGGGGCGTGTTGCGCAACACGCTGCAGGACTACCTCGCGCAATTCCCCCGTCCGTCCGCCAACCGCCGCATCCAGGGCTTGCTGGCGGGCGAACCTTTGCCGGCCAAAGGCAACCTGCTGACGCGCTTCCTGCGCCAGGCGGACCGCCAGGCCAGCTATCTGCCCCTGTATCACCCGCTCGGCGTCGTCAACGGTGCGGCGGCATCTTTTTAACTACCCTCCAACTCAATGAAAACAGCTCTTAAACCAATTCCCCTGCTGCTGGCAGGCCTCGTCTTCGCCGCGCACGCGCAAGATACACAAACCATGCAGACCATGCAGCAGATCACCGTGAGCGGCACCGCCGACGGCTTGGCCGCGGGCGCCGCCGGCACCAAGACCCAGGGTAGCCTGCTCGATGTGCCGCAATCGGTCAGCGTCGTCACGCAGGAAAACCTGCGCGATCGCGCCGCCCTCACCAGCAAGGATGCGCTGGACTACGTCAGCAGCGTGGTGGCCGGCCAGGGCGAAGGCCGCCGCGACGAATTCTATATCCGTGGCTTCTACTCGCTGCGCGACACCAGCCTCGATGGCGTGCGCGACGACACGCTGTATTCGCGCGACCTGGCGACGGTAGAGCAGATCGAAGTCATCAAGGGCGCGGCCGCCGCGCTGTATGGACGCGGCTCGGCCGGCGGCTTGATCAACCGCGTCAGCAAGCAGCCGCGCGCCAAACAGGATACCGAAGTGTCGGCCACGCTGGGATCGAACAGGGAGCGGCGCGTCAGCGTTGACGCCGGCGGCGCCCTGGGCGACGGCGTCAACGGCCGCCTGATCGTAGTCTACGATGCAGGCGACAGCTACCGCGACGTGATCGAGCATACGCGCAAGCTGCTGGCGCCTTCGCTGAAGGTGGCGCTGTCGCCGGCCACGTCGCTGCTGTTGCAGGCCGAGGTCCAGCGCGAGGACCGCACGCCCGATCGCGGCGTGCCGTCGCTGGCGGGCCGGCCGGTGGCGGTGGCGCCGTCAACCTTCTATGGCGAGACCTACGACTACACCAGCACCGACAGCGATATGGCGAAGGCCAGGCTCGAACATCGCTTCAACGACCATCTGAAGCTGGAAAACACGCTGCAATACAGCCGCACCGAACTTGAAGGAGTCAACACCCGCAATCGCCGCGTCAATGCCGATGGCACCGTATCGCGCCAGATCACCTACTTCCCGCAGACGCAGCGCAACCTGACCAATCAAACGGAGCTGACCTACACGCTGGCCGGGCATACGCTGCTGACAGGGCTCGAGCTGTCGGACCAGCAGCGCGACGTCGTCACCGCGCAGACCGGCATCGCCTATCCGGTGAATCTCTACGCGCCGCAGCACGTGCTGCCGGCACCCAATCTGAGCGCCCTGCCGGTTGCGCTGAGCAACGCGTTCACGGCGAAGACGCAGGCACTGTACCTGCAGGACCAGATCAGCATCGCGCCGCAGTGGAAGGCTTTGGCCGGCGTGCGCTTCGACCGCTTCCAACAGCAGCAAACCAACCGGCTGACCAAGAGGTATAGCGAACGCACCGACAACGTGACGTCGCCGCGCGCGGGCCTAGTGTATCAGCCACTGGATGGCCAGTCGTGGTACCTGAACCTGAGCCGTTCATCGCAGCCGGGCGGCGGCGACCTGCTCTACACCGGCAGCACGCCGCTGTCGCAGGTTCGGCCGCTGCAGACGGATTTGCAGGAGATGGGCTACAAGCAGGAGTGGCTGGGCGGCCGCTTCTTCACGACCGCAGCGCTGTTCCGCATCGAACAGCGCAACCAGTTGACGCTGGATCCGGCCGATCCGGCCGGCCTGCGCCAGCTACAGGTCGGCAAGCAGCGCAACCAGGGCGGGGAGCTGGAGCTGCAAGGGGCGCTATGGCAAGGCGGGCGCGTGAGCGCAGCCTATACCTACAACGACGCGCGCATCGTCGCATCGAACGACATCCCGAGCGGGAACCGCGCGGAGATGACGCCCCGCCATCGCGCATCGCTGTGGTTGGACCAGGAGATCGGCAAGGCTTGGAGCGCGGGATTGGGCGTGCTGCTCAACAGCGACCAGTTCGCGCTGTCCGACAACGCCGTGCGGCTGCCCGGCTACGGCCGCGTGGATGCGGCGATCGGCTATCGCGGCAAGGGATACGACCTGCGGTTCAAGGTCAACAACGTGGGCAATGCGCGCTTCTTTGAATCGGCGATCAACAACGTGCAGATCCAGCCGGGCGCCTCGCGCAACGCGAGCGTGACGCTGACCAGCCGGTTCTGATCCGCGCCCCGGACTACTCGGTGTCCGGCTGCTGCGACGGTTGGGCCTGATGGAAGGCGGGCAGCCCGGCGCAGGCGTCGTGGATGCGCGTCACCGTCGGATACGGCGCCAGGTCGACGCCGAAGCGCTGCGCGCCGAACACCTGCGGCACCAGGCAGCAGTCGGCCAGCGTCGGCGTATCGCCGTGGCAGTAAAGACCGGTGCGCGCATCGCCGGACAACATCGTCTCCAGCGTCGCCATGCCGATGCGCAGCCAGTGCCGCTGCCACTCCAGCTTGACCTCTTCCGACAGGTTGAGGTCGTGCTTCAGATACTTCAGCACCCGCAGGTTGCCCAACGGGTGCGTGTCGGCTGCCACCGTCAGCGCCAGCGCGCGCACGCGGGCGCGGTCGGCCGGATCAACCGGCAGCAGCGGTACTTGCGGGCGCGTCTCTTCCAGGTACTCGATGATCGCCAGCGACTGGCCGATGACGGCACCATCGTCGTCCAGCGTCGGCAGCAGCGCCGACGGGTTGATGGCGCGATAGGCGTCGGTCAGCTGCTCGCCGCCGTTGCGCAGCAGGTGCACCGGCAGCGCCTCGTAATCCAGGCCCTTCAGGTTCAGCGCGATGCGCACGCGGTACGCGGCGGAGCTGCGGAAATAGGTATAGAGCTTCATCATCCGCGCTCTTTGTAGTGGGCGACGGTCTGCTCGATGGCGCCGAAGATGCTGACGCCCTGCTCGTCCTTCATCTCGATGCGCACGCTGTCGCCGAATTTGAGGAAGCCGGTTTTCGGCTTGCCGCTTTCGATGGTTTCGTACATGCGTACCTCGGCCAGGCAGCAGTAGCCCACGCCGCCGTTGGCGATGCTCGATCCGTGCAGGCTGCCCTGCTTGTTCGACACGGTGCCGGAGCCGATGATGGTGCCGGCCGCCAGCTCGCGCGTGGCGGCGGCGTGCGCCACCAGTTGGGCGAAGTTGAAGGTCATGTCTTCGCCGGCGTTCGGCTTGCCGAACGGCCGCTGGTTCAAGTCCACCAGCAGCGGCAGGTGCAGCTTGGTGTCGACCCAGTGCGCGCCCAGTTCGTCGGGCGTGACGGCGACCGGCGAGAACGCGCTGGCGGCCTTGGACTGGAAGAAGCCGAAGCCCTTGGCCAGCTCGTTCGGAATCAGGTTGCGCAGCGAGACGTCGTTGACCAGCATGACCAGGCGGATCGCCTTGGCGCAGTCGTCCGCGTTGGCGCCCATGCGCACGTCGCCGGTGACGACGGCCACTTCGGCCTCGAGGTCGATGCCCCACTCCTCCGACAGCGCGTAGATCGGATCGCGCGGGCCGATGAAGCTGTCCGAGCCGCCCTGGTACATCAGCGGATCGGTGTAGAACGAGGCCGGCACGTCTGCATTGCGCGCCTTGCGCACCAGCTCCACGTGGTTGATGTAGGCCGAGCCATCGGCCCACTGGTAGGCGCGCGGCAGCGGCGAATGGCAGTATTGCTGGTCGAACGGATGGGTGTCGATCGCCTCGCCGGAATTGAGGCCTGCGTAGATTTGCTCCAGGCGCGGCGACACCAGCTCCCAGTTGTCGAGCGCGTGCTGCAGCGTGGCCGAAATCTTCGGTACATGCTGGTAGCGCGACAGGTCGCGGCTGACCACCACCAGGCGGCCGTCGCGGCTGCCGTCCTTCAGGGTTGCGAGCTTCATGCCTTCACCTCCGCCGCCGGTGCGTGCATCCAGGCCGCGTGCTTGGGCGCCTTGCGGGTCTGCGACCACTCTTCGAGCATGTCCCACTTGACGGCGTCCAGCTTCTGCATCATCTCCGGCGTGCCGGTATTGACCGCCAGCTCGAGACGGTGGCCGTTCGGGTCGAAGAAGTAGATCGACTTGAAGATGGTGTGGTTGATCGGGCCGATCACGTTGATGCCGGCGGCGACCAGGCGCTCTTTCGCGGCCAGCAGCTCGTCCATGGTGTCGACTTCCATCGCCAGGTGCTGCACCCAGGCCGGCGTGTTGTGGTCGCGGTCCATCGGCGCCTGCGTCGGCAGCTCGAAGAAGGCCAGCACGTTGCCGTGGCCGGCGTCCAGGAACACGTGCATGTACGGGTCCGGCGCCTTGGTCGACGGCACTTCGTCTTCGGCGATGGCCAGCACGAAGTCCATGTTCAGGTGCTTGACGTACCACTCGACGGTTTCCTTGGCATCCTTGCAGCGGTAGGCCACATGGTGAATTTGCTTGATTTTCATGTTTGTCTCCAACTCGATTCCTGCATTAGATGACAGTTTCAGATATCATACAAACAGTATTTTTCTTTCGATTTATCAGATTCCCCCATGAATCCTAGCTTGCGGCAAATGCGCGCCCTGGTGGCGCTGGCCAAGACCGGCAGTTTTACGCTGGCGGCCGACCATCTCAGCGTGACCCAATCGGCGCTGAGCGGCCAGATCAAGGAGCTGGAGCAGATGCTGGGGGTGCGTGTTGTCGAGCGTACCACGCGCAAGGCGCAGCTGTCGGAGCTGGGACGCGAACTGTATCCGCTGTTTGAAAAGATGCTGCAGGACCTGGACCGCGCCATGGCCGACATCGCCAGCCGCAAGGCGCTGAAGCAGGGTTCGGTGCGCGTGGCGGCGCCGCAGATGCTGTCCTGCACCCTGCTGCCGGAGGTGATCGCCGCCTACCGCGCCCGCTATCCGGACGTGCAGGTGCGGCTGGCCGACAGCCCGGTCGAGCAGGTGCCGGCGCGGGTGTTCAGCGGCGAAGTCGATTTCGGCATCGGCCCTGAGCGCGACACCACGGCGGAAATCGAGTCGCAGCCGCTGTTTGAAATGCCGTTCGTGGTGGTGTTTCCGCCGGGGCATGCGCTGGAGCAGCGCGCCAGCATCACCTGGGCTGACGTCGACGAGTTTCCGTTTATCTCGCTGCAGGGCCAGTTCACCGAGCGCCTGCTGCGCGATATGCACGCGTCGTTCCGTGAGCTGTCGCTCAGTCCGTTTAACGAGGTGACCTTCATGACCACCGCGCTGGCCATGGTGCATGCGCGGCTGGGCATCACCGTGTGCCTGCCGTATGCGGAGAAGATGGTGCAGCTGTATGGTTTGCGGATGCGGCCGCTGGAATCGCCGGCGCTGACGCGGCGCTTCTTTGTCTACACGCGCAACGCGCGGGCGCTGTCGCCGGCGGCCGAGAGCTTTGTCGCCTTCCTGCAGGAACACGTGGCGGCGCATGAATGGAACGTGCCGCAGGGCTGATCAGCCATGCTCTGCAACATTGGCAATTAGATACATGCGATGCAGGGTCTGGACATCACTCAGAGATAAAATACGTTTTAGCCTCTTCCGCAATGATTGCCGCATGTGTATGCTTCATTTATGAACATCCTGCACATCGACTCCTGCCCGCTGGGCGACAACAGCCCGTCCCGCCAATACACCGCCGCAGTCATGGCGCAGCTTGCCGGCGGCGATGCCAATCCGGCCATCAGTTATCGGGACGTGGCCGCCTCGCCGCTGTCGCATATCAGCGGCCCGCTGCTGCAAGTGATACGCAACCAGTGGAACAGCGCCATTCCGATGAATGCCGACCTGCGCGCGGAGAGCACGTTGGCCGCCCTGCTGCTAGAGGAATTCCTGCAGGCGGACGCGGCGGTGATCGCAGCGCCGATGTTCAACTATACGATTCCGTCGACGCTGAAGGCATGGCTGGATCGGCTGATCCATCTGCAAACGGATCAGGGGCGCCAACGCGCCGCGCGGATACGGGTGGTGCTGGTGGTGGCCGGTTGCAGCGCCGCAACCGATCCGGCGCTGGCCGAATTAGTGGGCAACCATGAGGCGCAGCTGCGGGCCATGTTCAAGTCGCTGGGCTTGACGCAGCTGGAATTTGTGCGCCAGGAGGCGGATTTGCAGGTCGCGCGGGAACTTAAAGCGGCCGCGTGATTATAATGTTGGCTGTATCGGGCAACGGCAGCACTCATCATGACAGCAGACACCATCGCCATCAATCAAATGATGGATCAGTTCGACGGCCACCACAGCGTCTGGCTGTTCGGCTACGGCTCCCTGATTTACAAGGCCGACTTCCCTTACCTGCAACGCCGCCCGGCCAGCATCGCCAACTGGACGCGGCGTTTCTGGCAAGGCTCGCACGACCATCGCGGCACGCCTGAAGCGCCGGGCCGCGTGGTCACCATCATCGAAGAGGCCGGCGCCATCTGCCACGGCATGGCGTACCTGATCACGCCCGAAGTGTTTGCCCATCTCGACCATCGCGAAAAGAACGGCTACCTGCGGCTGGCGATTCCGATCATGTTCGAAGTCGGCGATAGCGTGACCGGCCTGGTCTACATCGCCACGCCGGACAACACCGCCTTCCTGGGCGCGGCCTCCGAGCAGGAAATCGCGCGACACATCGCCCGCTCCGCCGGACCGAGCGGGCCGAACAGCGACTATCTCAACCACCTGGCTGCGGCGCTGCGCGAACTGGGGCAACATGACCAGCACGTGTTTGAGATCGAGCGGCATCTGGCGGAACTGCGGCAAGCTCCTTCAGAATAAATCCAGCTGCCCCGCATCGGCCGCCTTGGCGCGCGCGCCCAGCGGCGGCACCACCAGCGGCCGCGTGAACTGCGACGCGTCCATATTGTGGAAACGGCTGCCCCGGCCGGTCAGGCCCAGGCGTTCGGTGGCGATCTTGAAACGCTGTCGTATCAACTCCGCCCACACGCCCTCGCCCTTCATGCGCGCGCCGAAGGTGCTGTCGTAATCCTTGCCGCCGCGCATTTCACGCACGCGGTTCATCACCCGCTGTGCCCGCTCAGGGAAGTGCGCCTGCAGCCACTGATGGAACAGCGGCGCCACTTCCCACGGCAGGCGCAGCACCGTGTAATGCGCGCTGACCGCGCCCGCTTCCTTGACCGCCTCCAGTATCCGCTCGATGTCCGGCTCGGTCACGAACGGAATGATGGGCGCGATGCTGACGGCGACCGGAATGCCGGCCTCGGTCAGCGTGCGTATCGTGCGCAGCCGACGCGCCGGTGCGGCGGCGCGCGGCTCCAGCGTGCGCGAGATGGCCGGATCAAGCGTGGTCAGCGTGATGGCGACGCCGGCCTGCTGCCGTGCCGCCATCGCGGCCAGGATATCGATGTCGCGCTCGATCAGTGAAGACTTGGTGATCAGGCCCACCGGATGCTGGCATTCCTGCAGCACCTCCAGCACGCGGCGCGTGAGTTTGCGCTCGCGCTCGCAAGGCTGGTAGGCATCCGTATTGACGCCAAGCGCGATCGATTGCGGCTCGTAGCCGGGCTTGGCCAGCTCGCGCCGCAGCACTTCCGGCGCGTTGACCTTGGCGAAAATCTTGGTCTCGAAATCCATGCCCGGCGACAGGCCGAGATAGCTGTGGGTGGGCCGCGCAAAGCAATAGATGCAGCCATGTTCGCAGCCGCGATAGGGATTGAGCGAGACGCCGAACGGCAAGTCCGGCGAGGCGTTGCGACTGAGGATGGATTTGCAGTATTCGTCGGTGACCTGGGTTTTCCATGGCTTGGCCTCCTCTTCTTCTCGCTCCCAGCCGTCGTCGTAGGCTTCACGCGCGTTGACTTCGAAGCGGCCCTGCAGGTTCGACACCGCGCCACGGCCCTTCTGCGCCTTCAGCGAAGGCGGCGGCAACATCACCTGCTCCTGATTGTTTTCATCGTGCTTGTTCATGGCAAGGCCGGCATAACCCTAAATACTGTATATATATCCAGTATTCTATGCGCTCGAAACCGCCATATCAAGCGAAATATCAATAGTGCGAGCAGGGCGCCTTGGGTAGCGCGGGGGCAAGCTGGTATCATGCAGGGCTTCCGGGGGATGGATCTTCCCTGCGCCTGCGCGCGCCCCCAGCCCACTCATCCCAATACGAGCAAAAACATGAATAACTCGACTCAACCATTGCCGTCTTTTTTCAGCCGGATTTCGATCGCTGTCGGCGCATTCTTTCGTGCCCTGTCCGACGCCGAATACGCTGCGCGCCTGACGCGCATCGATGACGCGCCGCAACCGGCGGCCGCGCCAACGCCGGCACCGGCGCCGGTCCCGACACCGCTGCGCGTCGCCACGCCGGACGCCGCCCTGCAGCTGCTGAGCCTGTTCCAGCGCGAAGCACGCCTGATCGACTTCACCCAGGAAAACCTGAGCGCCTATTCCGACGCCGACATCGGCGCCGCCGCGCGCGTGGTGCATGAAGGCTGCAGCAAGGTGCTGCGCGAGCACTTCACCATCGAACCGGTGCGCAGCGAAGCCGAAGGCAGCCGCATCGTGCTGGAAAACGGCTTCGACGCCAGCGCCGTGCGCCTGACCGGCAACGTGGTCGGCTGCGCGCCGTTCCGTGGTGCGCTGAGCCATCGCGGCTGGCGCGCGGCCAACGTGCGCCTGCCGAAACTGGCCGAAGCGCACGACGCCGCCATCCTCGCGCCGGCGGAGGTGGAATTATGAGCGACCCGCGTTTCGCCATCGGCATCGACCTGGGCACCACGCACAGCGCGCTGTCCTATGTAGACCTGCAAGCGAGCGACGGCGAGAAGACCCGTCACGGCGTGCTGGCCATTCCGCAGTTGACCGCGCCGGGCACCGTCGAAGAACTGCCGCTGCTGCCGTCCTTCCTGTACCTGCCGCACGCGGACGAACTGGCGCCGGGCGATTTGAGCCTGCCGTGGCAGCAGTCCGCTGAAGAACTGACCGGCGTGGCCGGCGAGATGGCGCGCAGCCGTGGCGCCACCACGCCGATCCGCCTGGTCTCCAGTGCCAAGAGCTGGCTGAGCCACCCTGGCGTGGACCGCCGCAGCGCGCTGCTGCCGAATGACGCGCCGGAAGAAGTCGCGCGCGTATCGCCGCTGGAAGCCTCGACCCGCTACCTGTCGCATCTGCGCCAGGCGTGGGAGCAGGCCTACCCTGACGCGCCGTTCGGTGAGCAGGCGGTCACCGTCACGATTCCCGCATCGTTCGATCCGGGCGCGCGCGAGCTGACGGCCGTTGCGGCACGCGCCGCCGGCTACACCAACCTGACCTTGCTGGAAGAGCCGCAAGCGGCCTTGTACAGCTGGATCCAGGGCAGCGAAGGCCGCTGGCGCAAGGACGTCAAGCCGGGCGACATCATCCTGGTGGTCGACGTGGGCGGCGGCACCAGCGACTTTTCGCTGATCGCCGTGCTGGAACGCGACGGCGTGCTGGAACCACACCGCATCGCCGTCGGCGACCATATCCTGCTCGGCGGCGACAACATGGACCTGGCGCTGGCGCACCTGGTGGCGCGCAAGCTGGCCGCCAACGGCACCCAGCTCGACGCCTGGCAGATGCGTGCACTGACCTACGGCTGCCGCAGCGCCAAGGAAAAACTGTTGGCCGATGCAACAGTCGAGACCTGGCCTATCGTGGTGCCGAGCCGCGGCTCGAAACTGATCGGCGGCTCGATCCGCACCGAACTGACGCGCGACGAAGTGACGACCTTCATCCTCGACGGCTTCTTCCCTAAAGTGGAAGCGTCGGCGCGTCCGGCCGTGCGCACGCGCGCGGGCCTGACGCAGCTTGGCCTGCCGTATGCGCAGGACGCCGGCATCACGCGCCACCTGGCAGCCTTCCTGGCGCGCCAGACCGGCGCCACCAGCGAACTGGAAGGCTACGCCGGCAAGCAGTCCGCCGAGGCGACCTTCCTCCATCCGACGGCGGTGCTGTTCAACGGCGGCGTGTTCAAGTCGGACCTGCTGGCACAGCGCATCATGGACAGCATCAACGAATGGCTGTACCTGGAAGGCGCGGAACCTGCGCGCATGTTGGCCGGCGCCGACCTCGATCTGGCGGTGGCGCGCGGCGCGGCTTACTACAGCTACGTGCGCCGTGGCAGCGGCGTGCGCATACGCGGCGGCACGGCACGCGCCTACTATGTGGCGATCGAGTCGTCGATGCCGGCCATCCCGGGCATGGAACCGCCGATCCAGGCGTTGTGCGTGGCGCCGTTCGGCATGGAGGAAGGCAGCGAGATCGAATTGCCGAACCAGGAATTCGGCCTGGTGGTCGGCGAGCCGGTGCAGTTCCGCTTCTTCGGTTCGTCGGTACGTCGCCAGGACCGCATCGGCGATCTGCTGGACTTCTGGGGCGCCGATGAGCTGATCGAGTTGAACGAGATCCAGGCGACGCTGTCGCCGGAAGGCCGCCAGGCCGGCGACGTGGTGCAGGTGCGCCTGCATGCGATGGCGACCGAGTCGGGCACGCTGGAACTGCAAGCGGTGTCCGATGGCGGCGAACGCTGGAAGGTGGAGTTCGACGTGCGCGCGGGTGAAGCCAGCTAAGCATGAGTCAATACGTCGTCAGCATCGACCTGGGCACCACCAACACGGTGCTGGCTTATTCCGAGCCGGGCAGCGCGCAGATACGCTTGTTCGATATCGAGCAGCTGGTGGCGCCTGGCGAAGTCGGCGCCGGTGCGTTGCTGCCCTCCGTGCGCTACCACCCGGCTTCCGGCGAGCTGGCCGATGGCGATTTGCAGTTGCCGTGGCCCGTCGCCGATGTGGCCGGGCTGTCGCAGGTGGTGGTCGGAAGGCTGGCGCGCACGCTGGGCGCGCAGGTGCCGGGGCGATTGGTTTCCAGCGCCAAGAGCTGGCTGTCGCATCCTCACGTGGACCGCACGGCGCCGATATTGCCGTGGGGCGCGGAGGCGGATGTGGCCCGGGTGTCGCCGGTGGCGGCCAGTGCTTCGTATCTGGCCCATTTGCGGGCCGCGTGGAATACGCGCTTTCCGGCACACCCGCTGGAGCGCCAGCAGCTGGTACTGACGATACCCGCGTCGTTCGACGAAGGCGCACGGGCGCTGACGCTGGAGGCGGCGCGCATGGCCGGGCTGCCGGACCTGCGCTTGCTGGAAGAACCCCAGGCGGCCTTCTACGACTGGCTGTTCCGCCAACGTGCCACGCTTGCCACAGACCTCGCCGACACGCGCCTGGTGCTGGTGTGCGACGTCGGCGGCGGCACCACCGACTTCAGTCTGATCAAAGTGGAGACGGTCGATGGCCTGCCGCAGATCAGCCGCATCGGCGTAGGCAACCACCTGATACTGGGTGGCGACAACATGGACTTGGCCTTGGCCCATCTGGTCGAGGCGCGCATGGCGTCGTCGTCGGGCGCGACCGGCGATGCCGCAGCACCGGCACGCCTGTCCGCCAGCCGCCTGTCGCAACTGGCGGAACGCTGCCGGGCGGCGAAGGAATTGCTGCTGACGGCCGATGCCCCCGAACGCACCACCGTCACCCTGCTCGGCTCCGGCTCGCGCCTGATCGGCGGTTCGCGCTCCGCCGACCTGACCCGCGACGAAGTGGCGTCACTGGTCGTCGACGGCTTCTTCCCGCTGAACGAAACACAGGAACCCGCACGTCGCGGCCGCGCGGCGATCGTCGAATTCGGCCTGCCTTACGCCAGCGACGCCGCGGTCACGCGCCATCTGGCCGGCTTCCTGCGCCAGCATGCCGCCGCCGCGCGCGCAGCTCTTGGCCTGCCGGCGGATGACAGCACCGTCCCCGTTCCCGATACCTTGCTGTTGAACGGCGGCGTGTTCCGCGCCGACGCGCTGGCCCGCCGCCTCGAGGCCACGCTGGCGAACTGGCGCGGCCAGCCTCTGCGCGTTCTGCACAACGACAATCCCGACGTCGCCGTCGCACGAGGCGGAGTGGCCTACGCGCTCGGCCAGGCTGGACAAGCGCCGTTGATCGGCGGCGGCTCGCCGCGCAGCTACTTCCTGCTGCTGGATGACGCACATCGCCCCGACCAGCCGCGCCGCGCCATCTGCATCCTGCCGCGCGGCAGCGTCGAGAATCGCGAAATCCTGCTGGCCGAGCGCACTTTCGCGCTCCGCCTCGGCCGGCCGGTGCGCTTCCACCTGGCCTCGTCGATTTCCGAAGCCGGCACACCGCAAGCAGGAGAATTGGTCGAACTGGAGGCGGACGACTACATCCAGCTGCCGCCCATCGCCACCGTGCTGCGCGACAGCGGCGCCGCCGACGCCCGCAAGGAAGTGCCGGTGCAACTGGCCGCCACGCTGAGCGAAGTGGGTACGCTGGAAGTGCATTGCGTCGCCATCGAAGGCGCGCAGCGCTGGCGGCTGGAATTCCAGCTGCGCGGCGATGCGGCCCACGCCGACGACGATGCCGACACGGCTCCACCGCAAGAGGCGCCGATGCCCGCCGGCTTCGACGCCGCCATCGAGAAGATAGACCGCATCTTCGGCAGCCGCGCGCAGCAGGTCGAGGTCAAGGAAGTGAAGCAGTTGCGCACACAGCTCGAACACCTGCTCGGCAGCCGCGAAAGCTGGCCCACGCCGCTGCTGCGCCGCCTGTTCGACGCGCTGATGCAGCGCGCCAAGGGCCGTCGCCGCTCGTCCGAACACGAGCGCGCGTGGCTCAACCTGAGCGGCTACTGCCTGCGCCCCGGCTTCGGCTACACGCTGGACGAGTGGCGCATCGAGCAGCTGTGGGCACTGTTTGAAACCGGCGTCCAGCATCACAAGGACAGTCAGGTTTGCGCCGAGTGGTGGACCCTGTGGCGCCGCGTGGCGGGAGGGTTGAGCGTGGAGGCGCAACTGCGCGTGCTGGACGATTTCGCCTTCAACGTGCAGGCCGACGCTCAGGAACGCGGACGCCGTCCGCACACGCTGGTCAACGGCAGCGACGAAGACATGCTGCGCCTCGGGGCCTCGCTGGAACGCATCCCCGGCAACTACAAGGCCGAAATCGGCGCGTGGATGCTGGGCCGGCTGGAATCGGCCGACAAGGCGGCGCAGGCGCGCTTCCTGTGGGGCCTGAGCCGGGTCGGTGCGCGCCAGCCTTTCCACGGCAGCGCGCACGACGTGGTGGCTAAGGAAGTCGTCGAACAATGGCTGGCCGCCATCCTTGCGCTGGACTGGAAAAAAGTGGAGCCGGCAGGCTATGCCGCCGCCCACCTGGCGCGCATGACCGGCGACCGCTCGCGCGACATCGATGCAACGCTGCGGGAGGAAATCCTGCGCCGCCTTGCAGCCGCCGGCGCCCCGGCCAACTGGCGCGCGATGGTGCGTGAAGTGGTTCAGCTGGATCAAGCGGATGAGAAACGCATGCTGGGCGATGCGCTGCCGCCGGGCTTAAAGCTGATCGCTTAAAGCTGACCGTTTAAAGCTCGCTGCCGCGTGTAGCTTGCCTGCTGCGCGACGAAGCCATCGAAAGCATCGATCAGCGGATTGTATTTGTACGCGTCGTTTTCGAGTTGTGCCAGCGCGTACGCAGTGGCCTCCAGCGTCGACAACTGATCCGGCAGATGCGCCTTGCGGATCAGGTAATGCGACGGCGGCGTGTCGCGCAGCGGCAGCCGCGGCAGGCTTTGCAGCGCCGGATTCAGATACAGCATCTTGCGGCTTTTGCGCCATGTCCCGTCCAGCACCACCAGCCGTAGCGCGGCCGGCGCCGCCAGCCACGCCGGATCGAACGGCTGCGCCGCAACCAGGCCCAAGGCCTTGTCCTCCACAGTATCGGGATACAGCAGCACGCTGCGCCGCTCCGGCGACAGCATGACCTGCATGCGCTCCGGCGCGAATTCTTCGCCGACTTCCAGCCGGCTGTTGGCAAGGCTCAGATGCAGCAGCCGCGCGCTGCCCTTGGCGTTATCGACTTCCAGCGGATGCTGCAGGATCAGCACTTCCACCTGGTTCCGCAGCGGCGCCACCCAGCGGCAAATGCAGGTACGCTGCGGCCGCAGGCAGCTTGCGCAATGCGCGCGGGTGGAAAGTGCTGGAGTCATAGACCATCATTGTACCGTCGATGCGGTAGGCCGTGGCAGGGCTACGCGCGACGGCGCCTTTGCCAGGCGACGGGGCGCCGGCGCAGACTGCGCGGCATCGAGCTTGAATACGCTGACCGCTTCGGCCAGTCTTGCCGACTGCTCCTGCATCGATTCGGCCGCTGCCGCCGCCTGCTCCACCAATGCCGCGTTCTGCTGCGTTACCTGGTCCATTTGCGTGATCGCGTCGTTCACCTGGGCGATGCCGATGCTCTGCTCTTCGCTGGCGTGGCTGATCTGGCTCATGATCTGCGTGACGCGGCTGATGCTCTGCACGATTTCGCCCATGGTGCGGCCGGCCTTGTCGACCAGGTCCGAACCCAGCGCCACCTTCTGCACCGAGTCGTCGATCAGGGCCTTGATGTCCTTGGCCGCCGCCGCAGAGCGTTGCGCCAGCACGCGCACTTCCGAAGCCACCACCGCGAAGCCGCGTCCCTGCTCGCCGGCGCGCGCCGCTTCCACCGCGGCGTTCAGCGCGAGAATGTTGGTCTGGAACGCGATGCCGTCGATGACGGAGATGATATCGACGATCTTGCGCGACGAATCGTTGATCGATCCCATGGTGGTCACCACCTCTCCGACCACCGAGCCGCCGCGGCTGGCGATCTCCGACGCCGTGGCGGCCAGCTGGTTGGCTTCGCGCGCATTCTCCGCGTTGAAGCGCACGGTCGACGTCAACTGCTCCATCGACGACGCGGTCTCCTCCAGCGAACTGGCCTGCTCCTCGGTGCGCGAAGACAGGTCCTGGTTGCCGGCGGCGATCTCGCATGACGCCGTCGCCATCAGGTCGGTGCCGTTGCGCACCTGGGCGACAATATTGACCAGGTTGGAGTTCATGTTCTTGAGGGCGCTCATCAGCTGCCCGGTTTCATCGCTGCTGTTGACCTGGATATCGCTGGTCAAATCGCCCGAGGAGACGGATTCCGCGACCTTCACCGCTTCGTTGATCGGCTGCGTGATGGTGCGCGTGATCCACCATGCGGCGACCATTCCCAGCACGATCGCGGCCAGCCCCAGCATCACCAGCAGCGTGCGGCCGCTGGTGTACTGATGCTGGATTTCCAGGGCTGCCGCATCGAGCAGCGCCGCCTGCTCATCGGAGAATTTCTTCAGCGCGTCCAGATAGCGGGTACGCGCCTGGTTCATGTCGGTCTCGTACAGCTTCTTGCCCTGCTCCATATCGCCGGCGTTCTTGGCGGCGAAGACGGCCTTGCGGATATCGGTGTAGGCTTTGCGCGTCTCCAGCACCTGCTTGAACAGCGGCTTGAGTTCCTCGTCGTCGATACCGGCGCCGATCTGGTCCTGGATTTGCGTCGCGCGGCCGGACGATCCGGCCATCATGTCCTCGAGTTTTTTCTGATCGGCGGGATCGGCCACCATCCAGGCGCCGGTGGTGCGGGCGGCGTTGACTTCGATGATCTTGCCCCATTCGGCGATCAGGCGTTCTTCGCGGACCTTCTCGTTGATCATGCGGTCGGTCAGCGCGCTGGCACTGCTGAGGCGCAGGATGCCGATGATCGTCATCGCCGTCAGCAACAGCAAAATGAGCGAAAAACCAAACGCCAGGCGCGTTCCTATTTTCAGATTGTTCATGGCTTTCCCCTAGCGGACGAACACGGACTTCTGATTCATGCTAGCACTATTTAATCGGAAGCTATAGTACTAAAGGAAAGATTACTCGTTGCAGTGCAGCATTCAATTGCCGGAGGCGGGCGCATCCAGCAGCTCTTCAATGCCGGCAATCGCGGCGGGATCCTTGATGACCGTGCGCAGCCACACATGCAATGGCATCTCACCCCAACTGGCGGCCTTGTCGGCCAGGTAGGCCACCGGGCTATGCGGCTCCGTGCTACGGAAGAAATCGGCCACCAGCCGCAATTGGGCCAGCGCCTGCTGGCGACTCTGCAATAAGCCGCCTGCGTTGACGGCGGCGGCGCCGGTTGCGGCATCCGTTGTGGGCAGCACAGCCGCGCTGCCGACCGGCGCAACGGCGCGTAGTGCCGATTGCAGAGCGTCCCTGGCCGCGCTGAAGCCGGGGCCGTCGGCGCCCAGGCGCAGGTCAACGACGCGCTCCAGCGCCATCAGCATGGCCAGGCAGTACTCCGCATCCGCCGGCGCGGGTGACGCCGCGTCCCTGACCAGCGCCGGCGTGCGGCTCAACAGCCAGAACAGATTGCCGATGCGCTGGTCGTAATCGCCGTCATCGCCTGCGGGGTACATGCCATCCCAGAACCGGTCGCACAGGCCGGCCAGCACCGCGTAGCCATCGCCCAGTCCGCGCAATCCCCGTGTTTTGGCGTAGGCCTCGGCCAGCCAGACGGCCAGCCGCAGGTCCTTGCTCTTCGCGGCGATCATCTGCGCACAGTGCGCGGCGACGAAGTCCCAGTCCGCCTCCTTCAACGCAGCGATCCATTCGCCCTGGTCCAGCGTGGGATCGTCGTGCACGCGCGCCTGCGCGATGCGGTCCACTTCCACGCTGAAGCAGGTGTCTTCGCCGCAGGGTTGGGTGTCGCTGATTGGCAACAGCAGTTGATCGATACTTAACATCGGCGACCTCCGTGTTATCTGATGGTGTACCTGAACTGTCCTTGTTTGCTGGCGCCCACCTTGATCCTGGCGATCGCCTCGCCCTCCGACATCCTTTGCAGCACCGCTTCGGCGATCTCCGGCAGCAGGCTGCCGTTGAGGATGTGATCGACATTGCGGGCGCCGGAATCGACTTCCGTGCAGCGCGCCAGCACCGCGTCGACCAGCGCCTGGTCGTAGCTGAACTCCGCATGATGCTGGTCCTGGATGCGCCGGCCGATGCGGTCCAGTTTGAGCGCGATGATCTGCGCCAGCACCGCATCCGGTATCGGGTAGTACGGCACGACCTTCAGCCGCCCGAGGAAGGCCGACTTGAAGTGCCTGACCAGTTGCGGGCGAAGCAGCGCCTCCAGCTCGTCGGCGGCAGGCGGCGTCTCCTTGTTCAGGCAGGCCTGCATGATGGCGGCCGAGCCGGCGTTCGAGGTGGCGATGATGATGGTGTTGCGGAAGTCGATCTCGCGGCCTTCGGCATCGTCCAGCACACCCTTGTCGAACACCTGGAAGAACAGCTCCAGCACATCCGGGTGGGCCTTCTCCACTTCGTCCAGCAACACCACGCTGTAGGGATTGCGGCGCACCGCCTCGGTCAGCACGCCGCCCTCGCCGTAGCCGACGTAGCCGGGCGGCGAACCTTTCAGGCCGGAGACGCTGTGCGCTTCCTGGTATTCGCTCATGTTGATGGTCAGCAGTTTGCGCTCGCCGCCGTAGAGCAGGTCGGCCAGCGCCAGCGCCGTCTCGGTCTTGCCGACGCCGGACGGGCCGACGAACAGGAATACGCCCTTCGGCTTGTTCGGGTCGTCGAGATTGGCGCGCGCGGTGCGCACGCGCTGGGCCACGCTAGCAATCGCGTACGGCTGGCCGAGGATGCGCGCCTGCAGCGCGTCCTGCAGTTTGAGCACGGTGCGGATTTCGTCCTTGACCATTTTCCCGAGCGGGATGCCGGTCCAGCCGGAGACTATGGCGGCGACGGCCGCGGCATCCACCTCCACCGGCACCAGCGGCGTCTCGCCCTGCAGCGCCAAAAGTTCCTCGCGCAGCGCGCGGACTTCCGCCTCACCGTCGCCGGCGGTGCGCTGGCGGGCGATCGCCGCCACCAGTGCCTGCTCGCGTTGCCAGCGTTCGCTGAGCTGTGCGTGTTCGGTTTCAAGCTCCGCATGCATTTCCTTCAGCTTCCGCAGCCGTTGCGCGTGCTGGCGCCCACCCTCTTCCCGTTCCAAGGCGATGGTTTCCACGCACAGGCGCTCCATCGCCTTGGCGACGTTCTCCAGCAGGGCCGGCGCGCCGCTTTGTGCCAACGCGACGCGGGCGCAGGCCGTATCCAGCACGCTGACGGCCTTGTCCGGCAATTGCCGGCCACTGATATAACGATGTGACAGCCGCACCGCCTCGGTCACCGCTTCGTCGCGGATGCGGATGCCGAAGTGACGTTCCATCAGCGGCGTCATCGCCCGCAGCATGGCGCTGGCGATTTCTTCGCTCGGTTCATCGACCTTGACCACCTGGAAGCGTCGCGCCAGCGCGGCATCCTTTTCGAAGTACTTCTTGTATTCGCTCCACGTCGTCGCCGCGATGGTGCGCAGTTCGCCGCGCGCCAGCGCAGGCTTGAGCAGGTTGGCGGCGTCGTTCTGGCCGGCCTGGCCGCCCGCGCCTATCATCGTGTGCGCCTCGTCGATGAACAGGATGATGGCGTGCGGGCTTTGCTTGACCTCGTCGATAACGTTCTTCAGGCGGTTCTCGAACTCGCCCTTGACGCTGGCACCGGCCTGCAGCAGCCCCATGTCCAGCGTGCGGATCTCGACGCCACGCAGCACATCCGGCACGTCGCCGGCGGCGATGCGCAGCGCCAGGCCCTCCACCACAGCGGTCTTGCCGACGCCGGCCTCGCCGGTCAGGATAGGATTGTTCTGGCGGCGGCGCATCAGGATGTCGATGGCCTGGCGGATTTCCGTCTCGCGGCCGATCACCGGATCGAGCTTGCCGTCGCGGGCCAGCGTCGTCAGGCTGGTTGTGTACTGGTCGAGCGCCGGTGTGCGTGGACCGCTCTGCGGCGCCATGCCGGCAAGCGTGGCGGCGGGGGTTGCGTCGGTTGCGGCCGTTTCTTCCTGCGAGCCATGGGTATATTTCTCCAGCTTGTGCTTGACCTCATCGATGGGAATCCGCACAAACAGCGGCGAAGCGCGCAGCGCCAATTGCGCCAGGTCCGGTTCCGTCAGCAGCGCAACCAGCAGGTGCGCGCTGCGGATGCGGTCCGGCTGCGGTGTCGCCAGCGAGGCGATCAGCCATGCATGCTCCAGCAGCAGCGGCAAGTGTCGCGAGAACACCGGCGTGCGGGTGCTGCCGGTCTTGAACTGGCTGATCTCATGATGCAGGTCCGCCTCCAGCGCATCGACGACGACACTGGACTGGCGCGCGATCAGCACCACGTCGCAGCGCTCCTGCTCCAGCAGGGCCAGGAACAGATGTTCCACCTCCACCTCGTACTGTCCCAGCGCCACACAGATGCTGGCGGCGCGGGTTGCGGCCAGCCGGGTGGTGTCGTTCAATTTCCCGATCAAGGTCTTGAGGTTGAGGTTCATGCCTACACTCCCCGGTTGCTACGGTTGATTGAATAGTGCAGCGACGATGGCTGCAGCACGGCGTCGAAGCTGACCGCTTCGCGCATCGGCAAGCCTGTCAGCGTCGCGCTGATGGCAAAGCTGATGCGGTTGATCGAGCCTGTTTCGCGCTCCAGGCGGGCCTGCACGTTGCGCAGGCGCGGCTCGTGGCGTTCGATGGCGGTCTTCAGGCAGGCGCAGACGCGCGCCCTGTCCTCGCTGCTGCTCAGACACATGCCGGCAAAGTCGACCAGCCCGTAGTTGATGATGGAGCGGGCGCATTCGGGATAGGCGCGCAGCAGTTCTTCGGACAGCGCGCAGCGCGTGTTAAGCAAGTCCTCGAGATCGCGTGCCAGCGCGTCCTTCCACTGCTCCAGCGAGAGGCTGGCGCCGCCGCGCGAATCCAGCAGACGGTCGAACAGGCCGGGAGTAAAACCTTTCATCGCGTACTCTCAAAAAATGGCCAGGCCGGAACGGCCTGGCCAGAAAAGCGCGCCGCTGCGAATCGCCGCACAATTCGCAGCGGGCGCTGGGGGAATCGTCAGACGACGCGATTGCTGGACAAGTCCCAGCCGCCGGACGTGTTGCCGCCCGCGCCGCCGCTTATTTTCTGCTGGGTGTACTTCCATTTGACCCTGGAGAATTTCAGCGCGACGTCCTCGGTCAGGATGTCGCCCTCCTCCACCGCCGGAGAGACCGCGCCGATCAGGACGTTCTCGATCTCGATCTCGAAGTATTTGACACGTTCACCCTGCGCGTCCGCGCGCATGAACTCGAACTTGGCCTTGGGGATGGTGCGTCCCGCCGAGCAGGTTTGCAGCAGGATGGGCGACGCCAGGTCGGCCAGCTTGGAGAGCACGATGTCGCGATGCTCGCAGCGCTCCGCCGTGTGGCCGCCGCCAGTCGAAGCGGTGGCCGATTTCGGCTGCTCCACGCCGAAGCTGACCGATTTGCACTCGATCCAGTCCTTGTGCCGGTCGTCGTTGGATTCGCCCTTGATGCCATCAATGTACAGATAGACGTCGATTGCCATTGCATGCTCCTGTCTCAGGTTAAGTGAAAATCAGTAGTTGGTCGACTGCGGCAGCTCCGCGACCAGACGGAGGGAAACGGATAGTTCGTCGAGCTGGAAGTGCGGCCGCAGGAACGACACCGCGCGATAAACGCCCGGCCGCCCCGCCACCTCGTGCACCTGCACCGAGGCCTCCCGCAGGGGGAACTGGGCCTTTTGTTCCTGGCTGGCGTTATCGTCCAGCAGCACGTACTTCATCAGCCAGCGGTTGAGGAAATCCTCGACGCCGGAGGCGGCCGCGAAGCTGCCGATCTTGTCGCGCATCATGGCCTTCATGTAGTGCGCGATGCGCGAGACGGCGAAGATGTACTGCAGTTGCGAAGACAGCACCGCGTTGGCGTTGGCGGCTTCCGAGTTGTATTTCCTGGCCTTTTGCGCGGACTGGGCACCGAAGAAGGCCGCGTAGGCGGTGTTCTTGCAGTGGACCAGCGAGATGAAACCAAGATCGCTCAACTCCTTCTCGCGACGGTCCGTGATCGCCACTTCGGTCGGGCATTTGAGCGCGACTTCGCCTTCGTCGGTCTTGAAGGTGTGGGTGGGCAGATCGTCCACCAGCCCGCCGCCCTCGACGCCGCGTATCGCCGCGCACCAGCCGAAATCGTCGAAGGCCTTGGTCAGCTTGGCGCCGAAAGCGTAGGCGGCGTTGCACCACAAGTACTTCTGGTGGTCGGTGCCGTCTACTTCCTCGACGAAGTTGAATCCTTCGACCGTGGTGCCGTCGACCGGATTGAACGGAAGGCGGCCCAGGAAACGCGGCAGCGCCAGGCCGACGTAGCGCGAATCCTCGGATTCGCGGAACGCCTTCCACTTGGCATATTCGACAGTGTCGAACACTTTCGACAGGTCGCGCGGCTTGCCCAGGTCGCCGTAGCTTTCCAGTCCAAACAGTTCCGGCGACGCGGAGGCGATGAACGGCGCATGCGAGGCCGCAGCCACGTGCGACATCTGCTCGATGAAGTACATGTCTTCCGGTTGGCGCGAGATTTCAAAGTCGCCCAGCAGCGCGGCGTACGGCGCGCCGCCGAAGGTGCCGAATTCCTCTTCGTAGACCTTCTTGAACATCGAGCTCTGGTCGAATTCCAGCGCGGATTGGAAGTCCTTCACTAGTTCGCGCTTGGTAGCGTTCAGCATGCGGATTTTCAGACCCTGGCCGGTAGCGGAATTCTTGACCAGGTAATGCAGGCCGGTCCAGCTTTGCTCCAACTTCTGGAAGGCCGGCGCGTGCATGATGGCGCTCAACTGGCGGGAAATCAGGCGATCCAGTTCTGCCACGCGCGCGTCGAGCGTGGCGGACAGATTGTTCGACATCACCACCGTCCCTTCCAGCACCTGGCTGACCAGCTCCGAAATGATGTCCTTGGCGCGCTCGTGCTCCACATCGGACTTGGCGACCTTGCTTTGCTCGACGATCTGGTCCAGCAGGCTGGCGCTGTCCGAGACCGTTTCGGCGGCAGCTGTCGCCTGCACTTGATTTGCATGTGCGGACATTGTCAGCCTCCCTTGGTGGATTTCAAGCTGGCCAGCTTGTCGGTGTTATTCAGTACATCGCTGAGGATGTCTTCCAGCTTGTCGTTGCCAGCCAGCTTGTTGCGCAGGTCGGCCAGCTTGCTGCGCGTCTCCAGCAGCTTGCCGAGCGGCTCGACCTGCCGCACCACCGATTCCGGACGAAAGTCCGACATCGACTTGAAGCGCAGCTCCACATTGAAGCTGGTGTTGTCGTCGCTGAGCTGATTCGGCACTTCAAAGCGCGCCACCGGCTCCACCCCGCCCAGCACCTCATCGAAATTGTCGCTGTCGATGCTGACGAACTTGCGGTCCTTCAGGCGCTTTTTCTCTGAATCCGAATTGCCGTCGAAATCACCGACCACACCGACCACGAAAGGCAGCTCCTTGTTTTCCATCGCATCGCCGATCTCCACGTCGTAAGTCATCTGGACGCGCGGCGGACGCACCTTGGTCAGGCGTTTTTGGACACTGTCACCATTAGCCATACAAACTCCATCGAAAGGGAAACTGCGGGACGGCAGGTTATTTCAATCCACCGAAAGGATCATTGCTGTTGGTCTGATTGCTGCTTTTTGCCGGCGCCGTTTTCCTGCCGGCGGCGGCAACCGGCGCCGGTTTGCGGGCGGCGGTGTTCGGGCTCGGCACCAGCACGTCCTCGCCCAGGCTGGTGCGCAGCAGTTTGGCGAGATCCTGCGCCTCGGAGCGCAAGGAACCGTTCAGATTATTTTGCTGGCTCAGGTCCGCCAGCGCCTTGGTCGACAGACGTAGCCCGCTGACGGCGACGATGCTGTTACCGAGTTTGTCGCTGGGGTCGCGTTGCAGTGCTTCCAGCGCATTCATGATCGCCTCGCCGTAGCTGGCGCGGTCAAACTTGATCTGGGCCATATGCAGCCAGGGAGTCTTGTCGGCGGGGTAGTTTGCGGCGGCGCCTTTCAGGATGACTTGCGCCTTGTCGCTTTGTCCGGAGGCCAACGCGGTGCCGGCTTCCGCCAGCGCGCTCTCCAGCGTCGACGCCTGAGGTTTGGCGATACGGACGGTATCACCATCTGTCGCGCAGGCCGACAGCAGTAACACGCTGGCGATGCAAGGCAACCAGGTTCGTGGAGTGATCATCACTTCTCCTTTGCTTATGCGGACAGGAAGGGACCCATTATTCATGAATGCCATATCCCCACCATTGCGCTTACTCAAACGATGCTTCGCTTCTACATTGCTTGCGCAGCCGCAAATTCCGCCGATGGCGCTTTCGCTCTAATGGAGCGTCGGCGGCGCAGCTGCCAGAAAGAGGGGGACAGCATGAGTATTCCGTCCAAGGTTCTTTGGGGAGAAGGGTTGTTCCTGCGGCCGCAGCACTTCCAGCAGCAGGACCAGTATCACGAAGCGCGCCTGCAGCAGATGGCGCATGCGCTGCATCCGTACCTGTGGGGCGTGCGCGCCATCGAATGGGATCTGGACGCGCTGAAGACCAACCGCCTGCGCCTGCAATCACTCTCCGCGATATTCCATGACGGAGAAATCGTCGATGCGCCGTCCAGCGACCCACTGCCGACCGCCATCGACCTCGGCACCTTGCCGCCGAATCTGCAGGAGCTGACGTTCTACGCTGCCCTGCCCTCGCTGTCCCCCGGCGGCGGCAACGCCACGACGGCCGAACAACAAGGCGCCGCGCGCTTCCGCCAGACCTCGCGCGAAACGGCGGACCTGTACACGCAGGCCGTCAGCGCGGACGTCAGCTACCTGAAAAAGACCGTGCGACTGATGTCGGATCAGGAGCCGCTGGGCGCCTTCGACTGCATTCCCGTGATACAGCTGCGGCGCTTGGTGACGGGCGGCTTCGAACCGGATCCGCAATTCATCCCGCCCGGACTGTCGATCGCCAGCGCCCCTGTGCTGAAGGCGTTGCTGGACCGGCTGATGGATGCGCTGCAGGCCAAGGTGCAGTCGCTGCAGGGACACATGCGTGAACCCAGCCGCAACGTGATCGAGTTCCGCTCCGGCGATGTCTCGTCCTTCTGGCTGCTGCACACGGTCAGCACGTCGGCCGCGGCGCTGATGCACTATGTGCGCAATCCCGAGCTGCATCCGGAGCGCTTGTTCGAAGCGCTGCTCGCGCTGGCCGGCGCCATGATGACCTACTCCAAGCAGTACTCATTGATCCATCTGCCCAGCTACCGGCATGACGACCTGGCGCAATGCTTCTCCGGCCTGGACCGCATCATCCGCGATCTGCTGGACACCGTCATCTCGACCCGGTATTTTTCGATCGCGCTGTCGGAGGAGAAGCCCAGCTACCACTTGGGCAAGCTCGATTCCGGCAAGATCGACCAACGCACTACGCTTTATCTTGCGGTCAGCGCCGCGCTGCCGGCATTGGAACTGGTGGAGATCGTGCCGCTGCGCGTCAAGGTCGGCGCCCCGGACGACGTGGAGAAATGCGTACTCTCCGCCATGCCCGGCGTGAAGCTTACCCACGCTCCGCAAGTGCCGGCGGCCATCCCGGTCCAGCCGGACACCTACTACTTCGCCCTGGAGGGAAAAGGCATGCTGTACGAACAAATGCTGAAGGCGCAATCGATCTCCATCTACGTACCGGCAGGGATACGCGACCTGCGGCTCAACCTCATCGCGGTGACGGCATGACGTCGCCGGTCGAACGCCGCGCCATCCCGACACTGATGGGTGGACAACGCCGCCAGCAGCAGCCTGGCTATGGCCACGTGCAAACGCTGGTGGACCTGCTGCAGGAAGGCTTCTACCTGCTGTTCATGCTGAAAAACGGCAGCGTGCCGCCGGGTGAGGCGCCCTTCCTCGACACCGTCACCGCCTACCTGGCGGAATTCGACAGCGAGGCGCGCAAGCTGCGCGCGCAAGGCGAAGACATCGATGCGGCCAAGTACGCATTCTGCGCCGCGCTCGACGAGATCATCCTGTCGTCGCAGTTTCCCATGCGCTTCGCTTGGGAACGGCGTCCGCTGCAGCTTGTGATCTTCGGCGACCAGCTGGCGGGCGAGCACTTCTTCGACCGGCTGGAGGCATTGCGCAGCAGCGGTGGCGCGCGGCTGGCGGCGCTGCAGGTGTTCCATATGTGCCTGCTAATCGGCTTTCGCGGCAAGCATGCACTGGACGCCGGCGACAAGCTGGCCTACCTGACGGCACGCGTCGGCGACGAAATCGCTCATATTCAAGGCAAGAGCAAGGGCTTCGCCCCCCAGGCCGAACGGCCGGACCAGATCGTCCACAAACTGCGCAGCAATACGCCGCTGTGGGCCACGTGCGCGGTGTTCGCGGTGATCGCCCTGGGTGCCTACATCGGACTGGCGTCGTCGCTATCGCATTCGACACAGAATACGCTGGCCGGCTACAACGATCTGGTGAAGCTGGCCCCGCGCCCGGCCTATGTGACGATCACGCTGCCGTAGATTTTTATTGCGCGACGCGGAACTCGATGCGACGGTTGCGCGCGCGGCCTTCCGCGTTGCTGTTCTCCGCAACCGGCCGGTCCGGTCCCTGGCCGGACACCGTCACCATCTCCGATGGTATCGCCTTGCCGGCGAGGTAAGTCCGCACCGCTTCGGCGCGCGCGAGGCTCAGCGTCAGGTTGCTCTCGCGCAGACCGACGTTGTCGGTATGGCCGATCACTTCCACCTTCTTGCCCTTGACCTTTTGCAGCGCGGCGGCCATTTCGTCCAGGATGCCTTTGCCGGACGCCGTCAGCGCCGCCTTGCCGCTTTCGAATTCAATGATGCGTCTGGCGAGCGTCTCATCCAGCAGGTTCTGCTCGGCCGCGCTGACACGCAAGCCGTTGTTGACGGTGTAGCCGGGATTGAGGCTGGTGGCGATATCGCTGGCGATCTGCTGCCGCTGCGCCTCGTTGGCCACCTCGCCGCGCACGGTCACATTGGTGCCGTCGATCTTGAGTTCGCCCTTGCTGATCAGCTTCAGGTTCGGCTGGATCAGCTTCTGCACATAGCCGTTCCAGTTGGGTGGCAGTGACACCGGTGAAATCGCGACCTGGTCGACCACCCGATCGGCGCCATACAACTCACGCACGCGCTGCAGCATGGCGGCCTTGCTGGCTTCATCCGGCACGGCGCCACTGACCAGTATCTGCCCCGGCTTGGGCGACACGGGTAACGGCGTCTGCGCGGCGCAGTAGAGCGAGGTTGACAGCAATACCGGCATCACCGCCGGCCAGATGGTCCGCTGGCGCATTGCAGGACTCCTCATCAGGAAAAGGTTTCGTGGAACAGCGCGTGGGCCGAGCGCAGCGACAACTGCCCTTGCTCCAGGTACGCCGACAGCTTCTGCACATTGGCGTCGCCGGCGATCAGTTCATCGACCCAGCCCGCGTATTCAAAGGTGATCTGCTGTTCGAGGGCGCAGCGTGGATCAATGATGGCCTGCAGGGTTTCCGGCGCGGCTCCGCTGAAACCGATCACCAGCACCGGCTGCTCACGCAGTTCGGCAAAGAACAGGCTCAGTTCAAAGTCCGCCTGATGCAAAAATGGCGTGATCAGGTCCAGCCAGAAGGCGGCCACCAGGTTGCGCTGACGCTCCGATGCCGGCAACGGCAGTACCAGGCTTTTGTCCAATCGCTCAGCCCCGCTGCGGCGCACCGGCTGCAGCAGCAGGCCGATCGCCAATATGGTTCGGCGCACAGAGCTGCGCGCCAGCATCGCCTCCAACCCCGCGATGTTGTGGCGATCGAGGAAGTCGGTGAACAATTGTTCGTGCATCGCCTCGCCGGGATCGATATAGACGGTGGTCGCGGCCAGCGCCTGCAAAGCGGGATCGGGATCATCCGCGTCCATCACGCCGCCGATCAGCGGAGCCACTGCGTGCCACAACGGCGCCAGCACCAGCGGGCTGCGGGCGACAAACTTGCTCGGCTCGTCGATCTCGATGGCGCTCATGCCGAGGAAGGGATAGCGCCGCTGCGACAGGTCGCCGCTGGTCCGCAGATGGCCTGCGATGGCGCGCCTGCTGTGCGTGCCGACGAAGGCGAAGTCCAGCGGCTGCAAGGCGTCGTAGTTCAGCTTCCAGCGTGGATCGATGCTGAGCAGGTTCATGACTTCGGCCAGCCAGCCGTCCAACAAGTTGGCCAGCGCCAGGTTATCGGCCGCCTTGATAAAGTCGCCGCGTGCCGGCAGCTTGCCGAAGTAGCCGATGCGCGCGGTCTGCGCCCCCCGCTTCACGGAGCGGCTCCGGCCGATACGGCGGACGGCGCGCCGACGATGGTCTCCGGCAGCTTCATGCCACGGAACCCCTGCTCCTGCGGCGCGGCACCCGCGCTCTCCGGGCTGCTGACGATTTTCAGGCCCATCGTCACCGTGATGGCGCCGGCGGTCCAGCGCAGCTCGAACACGCCACCGTCGCGCTTTTGCTTGGCGGCGGCGTCGATCATGCGCCGCAGTCCGAACTGGCCGGCTTCGTTGAACACTTCGACGCTGCGGCCGTCGAACGCCACGGCGGTGATGCGGGCGCCTGGCACACCCTGCGGACTTGGGTGAACCATATTAGCCCATTGCGCGGGCGTGTTGCGATAGCGAAGCTGCTGGCCATCGATATCGACGGTATATTCCAGCGTGCCCGGCGCCGGCATGGGCTGGATCTGAAAGATGGTTTGCGCGGCGGCCGACGCGGCAGCCACACCGCCCACGCCGATGGGCGCGATCCAGCCGGGGAAGCGCGCCACCGTTTGCGGCGACAGCGTGATGCCCATGCCGGCCCAGGTGCGCGCCGCCAGCACGTCGCCGCGTCGCAGCACCAGCGGGCCCATGGCGGTGGTGGCGAATTTGGCAATCAGGCCATCGGGACCGAAGAACTGGGCGATTTCGGCGCTGCCGGCCTCGATGCGGGCATTCGGCGAGAACGGATATTTGTTCGCCAGCGATTGCTGGAACGGTTCGTACACCTGCGCCAGCCAGGTCTTGTTGAGTTCCGCCTCGGCCGGGCCGACCAGCACCGCAAAGGTCTGCATCAGCGGCCGCACCAGGATGGGACGAATCGACAGCTTTTGCGAATCGCTCATCCCGGTCAGCATTTGTTCGTCGACGTAGCGCAGCGCGTCGGCCAGCTCGGAGCCGCTGCCCTTAAGCGTCTGCTGCATGAACTGGCGCGCGCCGGGGCCGGGATCGCCCTGGTTCTTCAGCTGATTGAGCCGGCTGCGCAGCTTGGACAGCGCGTCCATATAAGAGCGCATCAGCGATGCGTCCTTGTCCTTGATCGCCACCAGTTTGCCGACCCCGGAAAATTCGCGGCCGATGGGCCCCATCGGTTTCTCGGCGCGGGCCTGGTCCAGCTGGACGTTGACGTTGATTTGCGACGGCCCGCGCCGCAGCACGCTATTCTTGATCCAGTTGACGAAGCCCGACTGCGCCTCTTTCAGCTCGGCGCTCATGACGGACGGGTTGTCCCACGAGGTTTGCTGGTGGATCGTGTTCAGCAGCTTGATGAGCGGCGACGATTGCGGATCGCCGAGCCGGTTCATCGCGATGACGGCCGCATCGAAACCATTCAGGTTGGCGATGGTGACGCCTTGTACGAACTTCCGCCACTCGCGCGCGTAGTCCGCCTTGTACAGATCCGTCAGGCCCTTCTCGATTTGTTCGGGGCTGCCTTCCAGCGTGAGGTCGTCGCGGGCGGCGGTTTTCAGCACCCAGTCGGCGCTTTGCAGTTCGTGCGTGGCCGCTTCGCGGAAGGCGCCCTCCACGAACTTCTCCCACGCCTCGCGAGTGTAGGCGCCGGGAATGGCGTAGCTGCCGGTGGCCAGCGCCTGGTCCTGCTCCCCCACCATGCGCGCCACCGTCATCGCCGGGAAGCGGGTGTTGGCGCGGGCGCGGATGTCGGCGTAGACGCGTTCCCGCGCCGGCATGCCGCGCATCACGCGGCGCAGGTTCTCGCGCGCCTGGTCGACCAGCGCCAGCTTCTGCTCGATGCGCGGCCACGATGGATCGGAGATCTGGGCCAGGTAGAAAGTCATCAGCCGCTCGGCGCTGTGGATCATCTGCTCACGCGGCATGGCGCCGCGGTTGTTCTCAAGCCAGCCGCGCCAGTAACGCGTGAGCTGGTCGTTCAGGTGCCCCGGCTCGGCATGTGCGCTGTCGGCCAGCATCAGATAGCTTTTCAGCGCGTTGTAGGCGTCTTCCACATTGATGGCGGAGGCTTCCTGGAACTGGCGGCCGGGCGTGGATGGTGCCGGCGCGCCGCCCGACATCTGCAACTGGTCGGCATGCGCGTTCATCTCTGACAGCAGAGTCTCCAGATTGGCGACCACCGGCTTGAGCATCACTTCGCGCACGCCCGAGAAATATTCCTCGCGCAGCTTGCGCTCCAGTAGTTCGCCCTGATACAGCCCCATACGCAGCGACCATGGCCGGTCCGCGCGATACTTCTCCAGCTGCGCTATCCTGTCCTGAATGACCTCCAGCGCCTCGAAGCGCGACTGCAGATCGAGCCGCTTTTCCTGCAGCTTGACGACCTTGTCCAGGTCCGCCTGCACATTGCTGACCAGTTGACGGTTGCCCAGGTAGGACCAGCTCCATCCGCCCAGCGCCCCGCCCAGCGCCAACACCGCCGAGAAAAACGCCGCATACGTCAGCTTGACCTTGTTCTTGCTGGCGTACTGCGACACCAGGTCCTTGTCCGCGAAGATCACCTTGCGGAATAAATTCAGCAGGAAGAAGCCGGACTGCCCTGCGCCGGTAATCGCGGGCGCATCGGATACCGTCAGCGCAAAACGCCTGGCCAGGCGCTGCGATTGTTCGCTGACCGGCATCCCCTCCTGCAGCGCGCTGGTGAAGTAATAGCCGCGAAACACCGGCTTGAACTGGAATGGGTTTTCCTCGAACAGCGTGGCCAGGAAGGCGCGCAGCGGCGTGCGTATCGTCGCGAACTCCAGCGGGAAGGTGAACACGCCAGGTTCCATGCGGTCGCGCCGCTGCTGGCCCATGTTGGCCAGGCTCAGTTGTTTGAGGCCGTCGCACAACTCGTCGAAGCTGTGGTCAAAAAAAGCGAGCATCTGCTGGCTGCTGGCCTTGCGTTTATAGGGCATGGTCGCGCCCCACACGCGCTCGCGTTCGGCCCGTTCGGCGCGGGCGAAGAACTCGCTGAAGCCGGCGATCAGGTCGGCCTTGGTGAACACCACGTACACCGGCGCGAACACTTCCAACCGTTCGATCAGATCCTGCACGCGCTTGCGCAGGCTGCGCGCCAGCTTGATGCCCACCTCGGGATCGTCGCCGCGCAGCTCGGCGATGCTGACCGCGATCAGGATGCCGTTGATCGGCGCGCGGCGGCGGTACTTCTTCAGCAGGTCGAGGAAGCCGAACCACTCGGCGCGATGCTCGTCGAGCACCGAATAACGGCCGGCGGTGTCGAGCAGGATGCCGTCGGTGGTGAAGAACCAGTCGCAGTTGCGGGTGCCGCCCACGCCCTGCACGATCTTGCCGTCGGCGAAGGGGAACTGCAGGCCGGAATTGGCGATGGCCGTGCTCTTTCCGGCGGCCGGATTCCCGATGATCATGTACCAAGGCAGCTCGTACAAGGCCCGCTTGCCGGACACGATGCCCATCTTCGAGCCCTTGATGGTCTCGATCGCTTTCATCATGCTGTCGCGGATGGCCTTGACCTCGGCGCCGGACTGGGTGCCGATGGCCTCGCCCAGCTTGTCCGAGTCGCGCCGCGCCCGCAACCGCCGCCACAGCCAAATCAACGCGGCCAGCAGCAGCATCAGCGCGGTGGCCGCCAGCGCCCAGATCAGCGCCAGTTCGAGCACTTGCGCGCCCAGGTAAAAGAAGGCCGCCATGGCTGTCAGGCCGATGATGTTCAGGCGGCGGGTATCGGTGAGGAAGTACCAGATTCTTCGCATCATGGGACGTGGCCGGCGTGAATGAAGCGCCTGAGTAGCAAGCGGACCGGCCAATGTTGCCACCAACCATGGAAGAATTTTTTGATAGAAAACAATAATTGCCGCGCCGCTCTATTTCCTGGCCATACCCGCCACGCGCAACTCCGTGTGGCCGAAGTCCATCATGGTCCAGCGTCCGCCCCAGCGCAGGCCCGCCGCCTCGGCCGCCTCTCCGTACAGGCGATAGCCGCGCATTGTCCACGGATCCTTTTCCGAGATCACCAGCTTGCCGTTGCGCAGGAACGCGCAATCCGCCGCCAGGCCGAACTGGTGATAGCTCTGGAAAGCCTTGGCGTTGGTCACGCCGGGGCCGGCCGCAGCCAGCGCATTCTGCCGCTCGGGACTGCGGTAGCCCTCCAGGATGGCCATGTCGTAGCCGTGCGCCTCCTTCATGATCTTGAACACCAGCAGCAGGCGCTGGGCAAACTCGGGATCGAGCAACTGCCAGTTGCGGTTGGCGCCGTCCAGCATCGGCCGCACCAGCGTGACCTCGGCCGTGGTGAACGCCGGCGGCGGCAGCGGCGCCGGCAGCGCCAGCAGTTCGCCTTTCAGCAGCTCGGTGACCTGCTCGTTGATGGCGCGGCTGTCGCTGTCGTAGCCGCCCAGCATGCCGCGGCCGCTGAGCGCCAGCGCCAGCATCGTCGGCACCGTCAGCAGCACAGTGGCTGACAAGATCAACAGGTACCGCCGCCGCAGGAAGCGCAGCACCTGCATCAGTCCGGCGCCGGCGCCGCGCCCGGCCGTCGCGGCCTGCCGGCCTCCGGCAAGACAGCCGTCGCGCATTTGCTGCCCGATGCGGCGGACTGCCGCCGCCATCGACAGCACTACTACCTCCCTGCCGGCCGGGAACAGTGCCAGCCAGGCGGCAACACAAGCAAACAGGAAAAACATCAGCACTGAAAAGAGAAACATGGTGCGCTCCGTCAAAGCAAGATCGCCCCGCAGACCGGACACTGGCTGGGACTGGAACGCACCATCGTAGGCGCTTTACCGCGCGGCGTGAAAGACCAGATCAAACTCGGAGGGAATACTGTGGATACGTCGAAACAAAAACCCGACTTGATGAGTACGGTATGCGGTCCGGCGGACGGCGGCAAACGCATCCTGGCGCACCTGGAACACGGCCGCAGTCCGGCGGCCAAGCCGGCGCGCACCGCCGGCTGGACCATCGACGGCTGGACCATCGGTTTGTGCGTACTGCTGCTGACGATGGCCGGCATGGCGTGGATGATGCACAAGAAGACCATCACGCCGGACTCCTTCAAGCCTGGACGTGTCGGTTCGAGCGTGCCGGCCATGCCAGCGGCGGTGGAGCATCATGAAGCGCCGCCGGCCGAGCGCAGCAGCAATCAGGCGGCGTCAATTATCAACGATCCGGCAACCGGCGTGTCCGCGGAACGTTCAGCCGAACCGGCGGTGCAGAAAACACGCCCAGCCGCCCTCGCCACCGTGGCAAGCACCGCTTCGCCACGTGCAGCTCCTGTCAAGGTGCAGGCCCGCACCACGCCAACGCCGGCCGCCGCCGGCGACACCGACGTCGCCCTGCTGGCGGCGCTGGTCGCCCACACGGGCAAGCCAAGCGTGGTGGCGCCCGAACGCAGCCGCGACGTGGTCGACCGTCAGGAAGGCGACAGCACGGCCCAGTTGCTGGCCCGCTGCAAGCAGCTGGGCCTGATCGAAGGCATGCTGTGCCGATCGCGCATCTGCTCGGGCCGCTGGGATGCGGACGCGGCCTGCCGCGCGCCGTCTCACTGAACGGCGTCAGCCGCGCTTGGGCACGTCCAATCCCGTTGCGACAGCGGGACGGGCAACAAACGCCGCCAGCACACGCTGGACATGAGGGAATTGATCGAAGCCGACCAGCTCGCCGGCACCATAGAAACCGACCAGGTTGCGCACCCACGGGAAGGTGGCGATGTCGGCGATCGTGTACTGCTCGCCCATGATCCATTCGCGGCCTTGCAGGCGTTGCTCCAGCACGCCCAGCAGGCGCTTCGACTCAGCCACATAGCGCTCGAGCGGACGCTTGTCCTCATACTCCTTGCCGGCGAATTTATGGAAAAATCCCACCTGGCCGAACATCGGCCCGATGCCGCCCATCTGGAACATCACCCACTGCATGGTTTCGTAACGCAGGGCCGCATCCGCTGGCAGGAACTTGCCGGTCTTCTCGGCCAGATACATCAGGATGGCGCCCGATTCAAACAGCGCCAGCGGCTTGCCGCCCGGGCCGTTCGGATCGATGATGGCGGGAATCTTGTTATTCGGGTTCAGCGACAGAAACTCCGGCGACATCTGGTCGTTGCGGTCGAAGCTGACCAGGTGCGGCTCGTAAGCCAGGCCGGTCTCTTCCAGCATGATGGACACCTTGACGCCATTCGGCGTCGGCAGCGAATACAGCTGCACACGTTCCGGATGCGAGGCCGGCCATTTCTGGGTGATGGGAAACGCGGATAGCTCAGCGGACAGGTCAGACATGGATATCCTTTGTTCAAGATAAGAAGGTATCCCCAATTATCCATGAACTGACCAGATCGCGCTGACGCGCCCGCCTTGCGCGCGCCGCCACGTCGAACTACTGTATCGACAACTGCTTGGCGCCGGTGCCGACCTTCTTCGGCAGCGTCAAATGCAGCACGCCGTTTTCATAGCGCGCCTGCGCCTGGTCGTCGTCGACGTCCTGCGGCAGCGTGAAGCTGCGTTGTATGTGTCCGTAGTAACGCTCGGTACGCAAGGCGCCGCTCTTGCCGGTCGTCGCCGGCTGCTCATCCTTGACTTCCGCCGACAGCGACACCTGGTTGCCGTTGATGGCGACCTTGATGTCATCTTTCTGCACGCCGGGAATTTCGGCCTTGACGAGATACTCTTTTTCGGTCTCGCTGACATCCATCCGCAGGCGCGGCATCACCTCGGAATTGCGCCACAGGGACGGAGAAAAATCGCGAAACATTTCATCGATATCGCGGAAGGGATCGAAGCGCGCGATATCGCGGAACGGGTCCATACGCATTAGATTGTTGGCCATGGCGGTCTCCTTAAACGTTAGGACTACCATGATAAGAAGCGGCCCGGCTACGCGTTTGACGCACATCAAGGCGCGGCCTTGCCTCCCTGCGCCGCATACGAGCTGATCATCGCTTCGGAATAAAACTCGCCGCGCTCCTCTGCCGCCGCGATCATCGCCCGCCACAGCGGCACGATGCCGACGTTCAGCTTGTGGTAGCGTTCGAAGCCGCAGGCGTAGATGCCGCGATAGGTGGCCAGGCTGTGCTCCAGCTGTTCGCACTCCTTCAGCGTCGCCTCGACATAAGCCTGGCCCTGTTCCGCGCTCCAGACGCCGCTGCGCAACAGGCCGTCGAGCGCCATCGCATCGGCGCCGCCCTCATGCACCCAAGGCGGCGACTGCTCGCTGAGGCCGCCCCGGCTGACATTGTTCTGCCACAGATGGGCCATTTCGTGCGCCACCAGCCGGGCGATCAATTGCCGCTTCTTGGGATGGTCTGTCTGCAAGCCGGCGCCGCCGAAGCGGTAGGCGATCTGCCCACCGATCGCGCCGCCCTTGATCGACAGCCCCGGCGCTTCGGTGTCGCCGGCGGCGACCAGCAGCAATAAGGGCTGTTTCAATTTCTGCCGATAAGCGCTGGTGTAATAGCTGGAGATTTTGGCGGTCGCGTCGAGCATGGCCTCGACCGCCCAGGCCGGCAGTTTCGGATCGAGAATGATGTTGGCGTCGCCGGCCGCTACCGGCGCTTGCGGGCCGAAATAGGCATACGGCGTCGCGCCGCGCGATGGATCCGCCGGCGAGGCCGGCGTCAGCACATATTCATTGCCGAGCCCCTCCAGCGTGAAGTTGGCGGCAACATCGCGCTGCACCGTCCCCTGCCGGGCATCGCCCTGCAGGAAGCCCAGGTACACGGCGCGGCCACCGTCGGAAAAACGGTCCATGGCCACGTACTGCTTCTCCACCAACGCATCGAAAGTGGCGATCTCCAGGCTGACCTGCCGCAGCGCCTTGCCGTCGGACGCGGCCAGCGCATCCTCGTCCGCGCCGGTGGTCAGCGTCACGCCCGGCGTCAGCACTTTCCAGGAAGTTTTACGATAGTCGCCGACCGGCCGGAACGACAGCGCCGTCACCGGCTGCGAGAACTGGTACTCCACGCGCCAGGTATCGGGCGCCGTATGCGTCACGCGCACCTGCGCCGGCAGCGGCGCCTCGGCACACGCGCCCGTAGCTATGCTCAGCGCCAGTCCCGCCCCCATCAAGAATCTCTCCAGCATCGCCGCATCCCGTCGTTATAGAAACGGCAAAATATAGCATAAAAGACATGTCTTTTTTAACTTCCTTCTCCGCCCGCCGGATGGGCCGCCAGGATGCGGGACAGATAGGGTTGCGTCACCCCCAGGTAGGACGCCAGGATCCGTTGCGAGATCCGGCACTCCAAGCCAGGATAGTCGGAGCGGAAGGCCTCCAGCCGTTCCAGCGCCGTACTGGCCGCGAAGGCGTAAGTGCGGCGGGCGCTGAGCTTGATCATATGCTCGAGCACCTTCAGATAATAGTTGCTGAAAAACTGGCTTTCGTCACGCAGCCGGCAGATGTCGGCCCAGTCCCAACGGAAGCCGCGCACCGCCGTTTCCGCCATGATGAACTGCATCGCGGGCACGCCGTCCGAGATCGACAGCAAATCCTCGTGCGCGTTGGCGTTCCAGCCCTCCGTGGCGAAGCGTATGGTGACGTCGGCGCCGGACACCACGATGAAGCCATTGCGCGTCACGCCTTCGGTAATCCAGTAGATCGATTGCGCCACGCCGCCCTGCCGCTGCAGATACTCGCCCTTGGCGGCCGTGAACGGGTGGGCAATAGGCGCGATGGCAAGCGTCATCTCGGTGTATTCGTCGTCGCTGACGCCATAACGCCGCACAATTTCCCGCCGAAACTTCTCTCGTTGTTTAAAAAAATATTGTTGCATTTTATTAATTTATGTTTATAAATCACATTGTAATCGCTAAAAATGTTAGCGCAAACATTTTGTTGCGCAATGATTTTTCTTTTTGCGAATATGCTCTAGTGCATAGCGACTAAGGCCGGCCTTGCCTACACTGCACCGTTGCCTCCCGGTCGGAAACGCCGCGATGCCCCCTACCGAATCGACCAATGAGCAAGAAACCACCGAACGCGCCCACCACCAGCCTGCTCAAGAAACTGGGCGCCATGACGGCGCTGAGGGAAATGCCCTTGCTGGAGCAAAGTCTGTTACGCATGCTGGGTCCCGTGCTCGGGGCGCGCTCCACCACGCTGTACCGTGTAGACCGCCATCGTGAAGTGGTGCGCGCGCTGCACCACGCCCACGCCGTGGATGCGCAACACGGCGAACTCCAGCGCACCATCGAGCGGATCGAGGAGATTCATACCGGCATCGTCCTGCCGGATCATGTGCGCGAACTGTTCGACGGCATGCGCATGCTGGGACGCCACTGCAGCCGCCAGCACCGCGACGGCTATATCGTCGGCTATCCCCTGTACAACGGCGACACGCTGCGCGGGTACTTTCTGTTTGAGCGCGAACACGATGTCACGCCCCACGAAGACGCCCTCGTCGACGGCGTGCTGGAAGTGTTTTGCAACTACTACGCCCTGCTCGACACCAGCAAGCGCGACCGCCTGACCGGCCTGCTCAACCGTTACGCGCTGGAGCTCAACCTGGGGCGACTGTGGGACCGCATGTCCGGGCGCTGGCATGGCGCCGCCGACGCGCGCACGCCGGACCGGCGGGTGGCCGAGCTGCAAACCTATTGGCTGGGCGTGCTCGACATCGACCACTTCAAGCGCATCAACGACGGCCACGGCCATATCATCGGCGACGAGATCCTGCTGCTGGTGGCGCGCCTGCTGGAAAAGGCGTTCCGCCGCCATGACCTGCTGTACCGCTACGGCGGCGAGGAATTTGTCGTCGTCATCGCCGCCGACGACAGCCACGCCGCCGCGCAGGTGTTCGAACGCGTGCGCCGCTGCGTGGAGGAATTCAATTTCCCCCAGGTCGGCCGGGTCACGGTCAGCGGCGGCTATTGCGTCGCCAACCCCAGCGTGCTGCCGCAAACCGTCATCAACCAGGCCGACCGGGCACTGTACGAAGCCAAGAGCGCCGGCCGCAACCGCATCTTCCACTACGATGACCTGATCGACCGCGGCGTGCTGGAAGAAGTCGCGTCAGGCAGCATCGACCTGTTCTAGCGCCGCGCGATCAGGGGTGGCGCGCCAGCGCCGCGTTGAACCTGGCGATCTCGCTGTCCTCCACTTGCTGGGAGCACATCAGGTGGCGGTAATAGCCCTGCGGCATTTCCTTGAAGGTGACGACGCGCAGCTGCTCGGTGCGGAAGATGCCCAGCGCCAGATAGTATTCCGCTTCTTCCTTCGGCGCGAAAAGAACGTCGGCGCGGCCGGCCGCGATCATGTTGAACAGTTGCGGCATATCGCCCGCACTGGCCATGCGCGCCGCCTTCATGGTGCTGAATTTCTTGTCCAGATAGGTGCCGTAGACAAAGCCATCCTTCATCAGCACCGTCAGTTTTGCGTCGGACAGGATGCCGTCGACGGTCGCGGCGATCCGAGGGAAACGGGAAGAGACCACGGCCACCCACGGCCCGTCCTGCGACACCGGATTGGAATACTTGGCGAATTTTTCGCGTTCAGGCGTCTTGTACCAGCCGACCGAACAAAACTTGCCGCTGTTTTTACGCAGCAGCGCGAGCTGGCGCAAGGCCGGGATCTCCCGCCATTTGACCGGGATATGAGCTTTTTCAAACGCCCTCACGGTGGGCCCGACCGACGAGCCGCTGACCTGCAGATTCGGCCCCACCACCAGGTAAGGCGGGCGGTGGACGATATGCAATTCCAGGACCGTATCGGCGGCGCAGGCGGCCGTAGCACCCATGCCCGATAAAACGAAGGCCCCCAAAGACAAGCCCTTCATGTCCCCACTCCTTGGTCTTTCATCTACTTACCCTCTTTCACATGCACAGCTGCGCGGATCGCCGGAATGGCGTAACGCGCTAGTGTAGGAAAAAGCGGGGCGCGCCTTTATACACTGGTACAAGTTTTGGAGAATTAGTGAAAGAATATAGCCGTCCGCAAACGGAAAAGGGCCCGTGATTGCTCACGGGCCCTTTCGTATTCTGGCTCCCCGACCTGGACTCGAACCAGGGACCTGCGGATTAACAGTCCGTCGCTCTACCGACTGAGCTATCAGGGAAAAGAGGCCGCATTATATACGGCCAATTTCTAGCTGTCTAGGCTAGCGGGCAAAAATCAGAAGCCGCCCTTGAACTGCACGCCGAACTGGCGCGGCTCGTTGACGAAGCCGGTCAGGTTGTTGAAGTCGATGGCGCCGATGATACGCTCGGTGTTGGTGATGTTGCGAGCGAAGGCCGCCACTTCATACTTGCCGCCGGACCAGTTGTAACCCACGCGCAGGCCGCCTTCCACCATGGACTTGCCGGTGAATTCCTTGGCTTCGTACAGGAAGAAGTTGATCTTGCTGCGATACGACCAGTCGGTCAGCACGAACAGGTTGCCGTCAGCCAGCGCCCAGTTGTAGCGCGCGGTGGCGTTCAGGATGTACTTCGGCGCCTGCGGCAGCGGGTTGCCGTCGATGACCACGCGACCGGCCGCGTTGATCGGATCGGTCACGGTGCACGAACCGCACTTGGCCACGGACAGCGACGGGTCCTTGATCTCGGTGAAGTTGTACGAACCGCCCGCGGTGACCTTGAAGTCCGGCGTCACGAAGGCTTCGAAGTCCGCTTCCAGGCCGCGGCCGGCGGTCTTGGCGGCGTTGATCAGCTTGGTGACGTTGGAATTGCCGCCGACCACGGTCAGCTGCTGGTTCTTCACGTCGTAGTCGTAGATGCTGACCGACGCGCGGGCGCGGCGGTTGAACAGGTCGGCCTTGATGCCGGCTTCGTACGAGGTGATGGTTTCAGCGTCGGCCACGGTGATCGGCACCGATGCCGACGCGGCGGCGATACTCGGCGCGCGGAAGCCGGTCGCCACGCGGGCGTAGGCGTTGACGTCCTTGTTGACCTTGTAGGTCGCGCTCATGTCCCAGTTGGTCTTGCTCTTGCTCTCTTCCACCGACTTGGGACCGATCTGCGTCACGTTGACCGCTTCAACGGTGCGGAAATCCTTCTTGTCGTCGGTGTAGCGCAGGCCGCCGCGCAGCACGACTTTTTCCGACAGGTCATAGGTCAGCGAGCCGAACACTGCCGAAGCCGTGTTGTTCTGGTGGCTGGCCAGGTGCGAGGTCTGCGCCTGGGTGTTGCTGTCGAAGTTGTTGCTGTAGCCGTCGGCGCTTTCCTTGAAGTAGTAGACGCCGGTCTGCCAGTTCAGCGGACCCGCGTTCTTCGATTCGACGCGGAATTCCTGGCTGTACTGATGCAGGCCGGTCAGCCCGCCACCGGTCTGTACCTGGAATGGAATGAAGCCCGGGCCGGTCGGCGTGCCGCCGTCGATGTCGCCGCGGCTGTAGTAGTTGTCCACGCCTTCGTAGCCGGTGATCGAGAACAGCTTGACCGAACCCAGGTCCCAGGTCAGGCGGGCGTTGGCACCGTTGGTGTCCAGGCTCTGCATGTTCAGGCCGTTGGTGTTGATCTTGGTGAAGTCGTAACCGTCGGCGAAGTCGTTGGTGCCCTTCTTGATGATGTTGGCGCGGAACAGGCGCGCGCTGCCGGTGGTCATGCGCGAGTGCACATTGAACAGGGCGTCAAACGTGGTGCTTGGCTTGTACAGGAACTGCACGCGCTCGGCGTGTTCGTTGTAGCCTTCCAGTACATCGTTCTGCTTGGTGTAGGTGTTGTCGACGAAGTTGTCGCGGTGCTGGCGCAGCGTCGAAACGCGCATCGCCCACTCGCTCGACAGCGGCACGTTGACGGCGGCTTCGGCGTTGACGGTGTTGTGGGTGGCCCACGACACATTGTAATAACCGTCGACCTTCTTGAAGTTAGGCTTTTCGGATTCGAACTTGACCACGCCGGCCGGGGTGTTGCGGCCGAACAGCGTACCCTGCGGGCCGCGCAGCACTTCCACGCCGGCCACGTCGAAGATCGGGAAACCTTTCAGGATGCCGTTTTCCTGCACCACGTCGTCATACACCAGCGAGACCGGCTGCGAGGCGAAGGTGCTGAAGTCGGTGTTGCCGTAGCCGCGGATGTAGAAGCGCGGGAAGGTACGGCCGTTCGACGATTCAACGTTCAGCGACGGCACTTTGCCGGCCAGCAGGCGGATGTCCTGGCCGCCGGACAGCAGCACGTCCAGCTTTTCATCCTTGAGCAAGGAGACCGATACCGGCACGTCCTTGATGTTTTCGGTGCGGCGCTGGGCGGTCACGGTGACGGTTTCCAGCTGCGGCTCGGCGGCGGCGGTTTGCGCCATGGCGGAACCGATAGGCATGACGGCGCTCAGCGCCAGCAGGCGCTTGTGCATCTTCGACAGTTTGATCATTCAATTTCCCGAGTTGAGGTAAATCCAAGAGTTATAAACAGTGTCTCCTGTTCTCTCTTTTTGATATTGCCCGGTCGTCTGGCGCGACCGTGGCAACGCAAGCGGAATGTCTAGAATGCCACCGTCTTGCGAAGAGGCGGTATTTTCATTCATTGATACCGGATATTGCAAGAGCAATATAAGCAAAGTGCAATTAACTGATAGAAATTCGGCGCGCCGGGCGGCGCGACTGAATATTAGAAGGCGGCGGGACCGGCCCGCAGGCCGGTTGTGGTGACAAAAAACAACGTTAGCTTTTGTTCAGTTGTATCAAATTTTCCACACCGCCGGCCTACATGCCCAGCGATTTGAGCAGTTCGTCGGAGTCGTCGTCGCCCCCGGAGAAGTGCGGCTGCGATTGCGCCGACGCGTGGTTGTCGCGCTCCTGGTCCATCAGCGCGTCCGGATCGGCCACCTCGCTCGAATCGAAGTCGTGCAGGCGGATGAATTCGGTGCGGTCGATCGCCAGTTCCAGATAGAAGATGTTGCTCTTCTCGGTGTAGAAGGTCACGCGGCGCATTTCCGGACGGTCCAGCGGCGTGTCCACGCTCAACATCACCTGCTTGTTAAGCACCAGCATCTTCGGCTGGTTCTGCGTGATGTTGGTCTGCAGTTCGCGCCGGATCTTGCCGGTGAAGTCGCCGACGATCTGGTTCATCAGCTCGCCCATGATGTTGGACACCTCGTCCGACGTGTGCGAGCCGGCCAGCTCGGACTTCGGCATGCCCATGTGCAACATGTAGCGCTCGTAAATTTCCATGGCCGTGTCGGCGGCAAAGTTCAGCACCACCAGGCCGGTGAAGCCGCCGTCGAACAGCACGAAGCAGCCGATGTCCGGCTTCAGGCCGATCTTGGTAATCCGCTGCACCATCCCCGAGTAATTGACCTTGCTTTGGGTCGCGACGTTCAACACCCGGGTCACCGAATTACACAGACTCATCAACAAGTCTTCGGTACCGTACACAACGTCCTTGTTTTCCTCGATCATGATCTACCTACCTCTGGTTATTTTTCTATAGACGACAGCCAACATGACTTGCCGACCATCAGATTCAGAATACCGAGGTGCAAGATTCTCGTCCACCGGAATCGCGCATTTGTGTGAGATTTGCGTGCCAAAATGCAAAAAATCGCCAGCCATGCCTTCACCAAGGCAATCTGCCACAGGCTTGGACTAAAGGAATTGTCAGGCGCCGCAGTTGATCTTCCACGGAACTCCGAAGCGGTCAATCACAATCGCATAGCATGGCGACCAGAATGTTCTCTGAGGTGCGAGGACAACCTGCCCTTCCGTTTGCAGCGCATTGAAGAACAGCTTCACCTTCTCCTCGGAGTCAACGCCAATCAATACATAAAAGCCTTGGGGCTTCTCATATCTGCTTAAGTCTACATCGGCACCTGCCAGCTCAACGCCGTCTATACAGATATTTGCATGGACAATTTTTTCTCCGTGCGACGCTGACACCGCCGGGACTGGAGAGTCCTTAACCCGTAGCATCGTTCCGATTCGCCCGCCCAGATTCTCAGCGTAGAATCTAAAAGCCTCCTCACACTGACCGTTGAAATCGATATGAAATGACAAGCTCATGATCTGGTGTCCTTGTTCGTCTTGCGGCCTGACATACATATGGTCAGAGTAACATTTTTAGCTTTGCGAAACACACAAATAAACGGAAGTCTGAAACGCAAAAAGCCCAACCGGTAAAGGCTGGGCTTTTTGATCTTGCTGAATTCTGGCTCCCCGACCTGGACTCGAACCAGGGACCTGCGGATTAACAGTCCGTCGCTCTACCAACTGAGCTATCAGGGAAAAGAGGCCCGAATTATATCCCCTGCCCGCCAATTTGCCCAGCCCCACACCGAAACTATTTTCCCGCCCGCAAAATAATGTCAATTTAACAAAAACCTCAAGCCTGGAACGGCTGCGGCGCCCGCTGCAGGATGATGGTCACCGGCTGGTGCGGATGGGATGCGTGCGCCACCACCGTGATCGCTATCCGCTCGCGCCAGGCGGTCCGCGCCAGCGCCTCGATCTGGTGCTCGCGCGTGCAGAATTCCCGCTCCTTGCCGCAAGTGTCGAGCAGGAAGCCGGCGAAATCACCGAAGCAATCGTAAATCAGCCCGCTGACCTTGCCTTCGTAGCGGTGCGCGTGCGCATGTCCATGGCCCGGAGGCTGCCCGTGATGGCCGCCGCCCTCGCCGCCCGAACCGTCCGGCGACGGCTTGATGTCGTCCGGATTGCCGCCCAGTCCGCCGACACGGTCGCCGATCAGCGACACGTAGCGGCTGAACACCGGATGCCAGCGGTCGCCGGCCGGCACCGCCTCGAGGATCCAGCGCAGCACCGACAACAGCCGCGACTCGGCGCCGACGATCACCTCCTTGGTGCGCACCGGTATCGTCAGCTGGTAGCTGCCGACCACCCGCCGCCAGCGGATCACATCCACCGCATTTTCCCTAGACCCTTCGCGCCGCCCTTCTCCGCGGATGCCGATCACCACCGACGGCAAGGCAAAGGTGTCGCTGACCTGGCGCACGATCACCGTGTACAGCTCGCCCTTGTGGATGGTGTCCGGCAGTTGCACCGACAGCAGCCCGGTCAGGCCGAACGAGGCGCCCGGCGGCAGCGGCACATACGAGATGCCGCCGACCGTCAGCCGTATCGTCTGCTCGTCCAGCAGGGTGAGGCCGTGGTTGACGTAGCGCGTGCCCGCCAGGGCGACGATCTGGCTGGCGGCCACCTCCGGTATGTAGATGCTGGCGATGCTGTCCTTCGGCAGGTTGCCCCATTCGATCAGCAGCTCGTCGGGCTGGCGGTCCGGCAGCTGCTCGGCGCCCTTGGCGGGACGCAGCTCGAAGGTGCCGAGTATCCGGCGCGACGAGGCGTAGCCCGGATTCGGCGATTCGATGATCGACAGGTTACGCTGCGCCAGCTTGTCCGAGGCCGCCGGCGATATTCCTGCGGGAATCGGATCGGGGTCGAAGGCGATTTCCGCCACCAGGCATTGGTGAGCGTTGCGCACCAGTTGCTGGACGGACTTGCGGCCCGAGCCCCACGGTCCGTTGGCGGGCGACGGATGGGTCGGGAACTGCGCCTGCGTCTGGTTGATATCGAGCCAGCAGCCGAAGTAGGCAAACACCTCGCCGCCGGTGCCGTTCAGGGTACGCACATTGGCCGGATCCTGCTGCGCCGTCAACCCGGTGTTGGCCGAATTGACGCGCTCCTCGGCGAAGCAGGGAATGGTCAGCAAATCGCCGCCGCCGCTCAAGCCCAGCAAGGGGATCGCGTCGGTGCCGCTGGTGGCGCGGCGATACGTGGTGCCGGCGTCGAACTCGGTCGACGTGGTGCTGGCCGGGAACAGCCGGAAGAAGGTGCGCACGTTGCTGATGTTGGTCGAACCGCGATAATGCACGCGGGCGATGGCGAAGTTGAACATCGCCGTGCCGTTGACCTTCTGCGACAGCTCCAGCGTTTCGTCGGTGGACAGGTTGTCGAAGGTCTCGCCCGCCGTGCCGGCGTTCAGGTTGGCCAGCACCTGCTTGATATAGGCATTGGCGTTGCCGCTGACGGTGGCGCCGAAGCGTGCATCGCCGTCACGGATCTTGAACACGCGCAAGTCGGTGCTGAGCCAGGACGTCGGGCCGTCCACCTCCCACGGATTGGGGTCGCGTATCAGCAGGATCTGCGCGTTGGCGCTCAGGCCGCCCAGCGTCGCCGTCATGTTGACGGTCAGCGTCTGGCCGGCGTTGGCGGGGAAGCCGCTGCTGTTGGCGAAGGTGATCCGGCAGACCCAGGTGAAGCGCTGCGGCGCGATCGGCAGACTGGCGTCCTCCGCCTCCAGCGACGTCACCGTGACCGACATGCCCGCCACCGCCGGATTGAAGGTGATGGTCGGCTTCACCGTCGGCGAATTGCCCAGCGTGCCGGGCGTGATGCCCAGCTTGTCTGGCCAGAATCCGTCGGCAAGCACGTAGAACGCCTTGTCGATCACGGCCGGCGACGGCATCGTGTCGATCTCGTCCTTGCCGAAGGTGCTGCGGTCGGTGATGAAGGTGAAGCTCTTGCCGAAGTCGGATTGCGCCAGGTGTTCGGCGAAATATTCATGGCTGTCGGCGTTGTTGACCGCCTTGCCGGGATCGCTGGTGGCCAGCGCCAGGCAGGCCGTTTCGCCGTATTGGATGTCGTCGGTATTGCTGACCGCGTGGCTCCACTCGTGCACCAGCGTGCCGAATTTGCAATCGGTGCCGATCTGCGCCGCGCTCAGGTAGCTGCTGCACAGCCAGACCGTGCGCGAGCCCTTGTAGGTAAAGGCGAAGTAGCCCGGCTGGCAGGTGTCGCTGCCGTGGCCCTGGCCGGTGAAATCGTAGGTCACCTGTTCGTTGGCCAGGGTGCCGGAGATGTCGTTGTAGTCCTTGGTGACCTTGTCGTAGCGGCCCTGGTTGAAAGCGCCATACCAGGTCTGGTACAAGGCGTTGGTGCTGGCCGGCCCGGCGGCAAGCTGGGCAGCCGACAAGGCGGCGAAATACTGCGCGTTGCCGTGGGCGATGACGGTGTCGGCCTGCTGGGTCGCCGTGCCGCCGTTGAAATTGGGCGCCTTGGCGTTGTTCTTCGCCAGCTGCGACTCGGCCTTGCGCGCCAGTTGGCCGGAAGTCGATTTGGGCTCGGCGCCCGCCACCACCTCGAACTGCACGTCGGCCGGCGGCGCCACATGCGCCTCGTGCGCCTGACGCTTGCGCGCGCCGGCCTTGACGTTGCCCGTGACCATGAAGGCGTCGAAAAACACGGCATTCAGGGCCACCTTGTATTGCCCGGCCTGGTCGATCGCATACACCTCGGAAATATCGACGCTGAAACTCTGGCGCTCTCCCGGGCCGATCAGCGTGTAGGCGCTGGCCGGCGGATCGCCGCGCTTGACGTAGCGGCCATCGTAGGGGATGCGCTGGCCCTCGCGCTCGACGACGAAGCAGTCGCCGCTGAGGGTGGCTTCCAGCGGCGTGGCCCAGGTCAGCAGTTGATAGGCCTCGGCGCTGGTGTTCTCGATTTCACAGGTGATGACGATGGGATCGCCCAGCGCGTACACAGGCTGGGCGGTCAGGGTGGCAACAAAGGGCTGGTGTCTCATGTCGGGTCTCCTTTATGGGATTACCGATCGAGCATAAGACCGTCACTGCCATCGACATTGATACGGCGCAGACCGCCGAAAGCGTCAAACCACCTTGCCCGCCCGGAGGTACATTGACCATCATTGTGAAAAATGCAATACTGCAACGAAGCCTGCGACCGGAGATATACCTTGACTGTGATCTTAATGACGAAGCGAGTGGTGGTGGCCAGTGGTCCCGACGAAGAAGTGCTGGTCTTCAGCAACGATCACGCACGCACGCCATTGGTGGCGCGACGTTCGGTCGGCGCGCCGGTGCTGACATCCAGCCAGTGCTCTCATCTTGACGCATGGCGTCAGGTGCGCGCCGAGTTGCGTGACATCGCCAGCCCCGCCATAGCGACGGCCTTCGTGCGTTTCATGGAATTGGTTGAGGAGCAGCGCGAGCATATTTATATCTCGCCTCGCCACGCCGCCGTGGCGGTACGCCAGCGCCTGGCGGTCGCCGCGCCGGTCGCAGATAACGCGGTGGCTGACGCGTTTCGCGATGGAACCCTATTGGTCCATATGATCCCGCGCCTCCCCGGCGCCGAACGAGACGCCTGGGCTTACGATCTTGGCTTGACCATGAGCCCCACCGGTTTCGAAGTGTGCAGCCTGACCTTGGTACGCAGCCTCGATACGATCTACGCTTGTGCCTATGGCGTGTTTGCCGTGGTGCCGGAAGATGAGACCTTGGCAATCGGCATCAACGATCTCGGCGTCAATGCTTTCAAAAAGCAAATCTCGGGCAAGGGGTTGGACTCGAATAGCCTGAAGGCCATACTACTGGAACATTTGCAACGCACACACGCAAAGGACCTGGCCGCAGGCTATGACGATTTCGCCCGCCTGCGTGCGGCTGGCCGGAAGTCGCCCAGCAATGAGATTGTTGTCAATCTTAAGAAATCTCACCTGATCGGCATTTGCGTCAATTTAGCCGATCTGAGCGACAAGCGTTTGCTGTCGAGGCTGGGTGCCAAACGCGTGCTGGACATCGCACGTATCAACGCTGAAGTCGCGAGCATTCAGGCTGCCGTGCTGCGCCTGACCGGCCTCCGCCTAGCGGCGTGGACCTACGATTATCGCTACGGCACGCTGGCGCCGCTTGGGCAACTCAAGTAGCATCAGATCTAAAGATTCGCCGAGTAGGTCCTATATCTATCTCACCCTTTCGACCATTCATGGCGTAGTGGACTGTGCACTGAATCCGATAATTCGCGAAAAAACGCTTCAAAGCGTCGTGCAGTTCGAGAGCCCAAGAAAGGCGATCTGCTTCTCTTGAAAAGAATTTACGAATCTTTTCTGAGTTATCGCGAAGGTGAAACACGTTGTTTCTGACCTCTCTGAGTGGGTCCCAATGGGCGTTGATCAATTTTAGCAATGCGTCGGATTCTGGGAGTAATTCTTTAAAGCGCTCAGGCCGCTCTTCCGTGAGCAGTCGACGCATGTTCATCTTTTTTTTGAAGCCCTCGCAAGTGGCCCAAAGGAATCCGAGCCAAGTCGTGAAATAAATCCTGCTTTGCACTTCGTCATTGCGGCTGAGCTTTCCTCTCTTCTTCAACTTCGCATCGAGCTTTTCAAAGTTCTCCCGCATCAGGTCAGCCGCTTCGAAGTAGTGGGCGTACAGGGTCATAACCATGTCGTGATTTTGACTTGGAAGCTTGTCGCCGGGTTGAGTCGAATCGATGTCAATGGCAAGCATAGACGTGGTACCTGCCAAATAGTACAAGTCGTATCCGGACCGTTCCAGATCGCCGGAGGCTACCGCGGCGTTGAAAGACTGCTCGATTTGCTCCGGACTGTCAAAACCGAAGCAGGGAAGACTGCCCCTTGTAAATTTGGTCAGCCGCCATAGGTCAAATCCGTCGATCTCACCATGTTCACCAAAATCAAAGTCGACCGTTCCCGTTTCAAGTCGCACCTCACAACCAGCACCGTGCTTGAAGTATTTGATCCCGCCGTCAAGGACTCCGCTCCCCGGAATGTCGGCTCTAAGCCAGGCGAACGAACTGTACGGCATCGTCATGCCGGACCTGTACATCAGTGCTACTGATTCCCGCACGCGAGATTGGAATTCGGTGATTAGCTGTTCGAGATTGGAGTCCATGCAAACGCGCCTCATTTTACTGTTTATTTATACAGTAAAATTAAATCAGCAAAAATGCAAGCCCCAATTTCCCACGCGCCCACTATGGACCTCACTGACGTAATCAGTTCCGTGTAACCATGCACTTCGCGCTCCAGGGGCTTGACTCGCTCTTATTCGGTTGTGGTCGCTCCGTCGCGTTGGCCCGCGTCGCGCTCATGTTGCCTTATCGGTCGGCGTAGAAAGCAAAAAGCCCAACCGGTTAAGGCTGGGCTTTTCTATGTTCTGGCTCCCCGACCTGGACTCGAACCAGGGACCTGCGGATTAACAGTCCGTCGCTCTACCGACTGAGCTATCAGGGATTAGAGGCAACATTTTATACTGTTTCATCCACTCTATCAAGGTTTCTGACAGAGCAACTTTCCCGGTATTTCCTGTTGCCGCTCAGGTTAAGCTTAGCCGCTCAACCCGAAGAAGCAAGATTTTAGAGTACTTTCGCGATAGCGTCAATCACGATATCGATATTGCGCGAATTCAACGCTGCCACGCAGATGCGGCCGGTGTCGACCGCGTAGATCGACTGCTCGCGCAGTTTCTCGACCTGCGCCTTGGTCAGGCCCGAGTACGAGAACATGCCGACCTGGTCGCGCACGAAGGCGAAATCGTGTGCCGGCGCCTTAGCTTTGAGCTTGGCCACGAAGGCTTCGCGCATTTCCTTGATGCGCACGCGCATGCCGGCCAGTTCGTCTTCCCACAGCTGGCGCAGTTCCGGCGTGGTCAGCACGGTGGCCACCACCTTGCCGCCGTGGACCGGCGGGTTCGAGTAGTTGGTGCGCACGACACGTTTCAATTGCGACATCAGACGGCTCGCCTCTTCGCCAGTGGCGGCGACCACGCTCAGCGCGCCCACGCGCTCGCCGTACAGCGAGAACGACTTCGAGAACGAATTCGACACCAGCAGCGGACCGCCGGCGGCAGCGAAGCGGCGCACCACGGCGCCGTCTTCGGCGATGCCGGCGCCGAAGCCCTGGTAAGCCATGTCCAGGAACGGCACCAGGCCACCCGAGGTAACGGCGGCGATGACCTCATCCCACTGGGCCGAGGTCAGGTCGGCGCCGGTCGGGTTGTGGCAGCAGGCGTGCAGCAGCACGATGGCGCCGCGCGGCATGGCCTTCAGGTCGGCCAGCATGCCGGCGAAGTTCACGCCGTGGGTGGCTGCGTCGTAGTAGGCGTAGTTGTTGACGGTGAAGCCGGCGCTTTCGAACAGCGCGCGGTGGTTTTCCCAGCTAGGGTCGCTGATGTAGACCTGCGAATCCGGCGCGAAGCGCTTCAGGAAGTCGGCGCCGATCTTCAGTGCGCCGGTGCCGCCGATGGCTTGCACGGTGACCGCGCGCTTCTCTTGAATTACGGCGCTGTCGGCGCCAAATACCAGCTCTTGCACCGCCTTGTCGTAGGCAGCCAGGCCTTCGATCGGCAGGTAGGTGCGCGGGGCCGGCGTGGCGATCAGGATCTCTTCCGCTTTCTGCACGCACGATAGCAGCGGCACTTTGCCGTTGTCGTCATAATAGACGCCCACGCCCAGGTTGATTTTGGCCGGGTTCTGGTCGGCGTTAAATGCTTCGGTAATACCCAGGATAGGGTCGCGTGGTGCCATGTCGATGGCGCTGAACAAGCTAGGATTCGTCATGATAAGATTGGATTCGATTGGAAGCGGTTCGCAGCGGATGAATGTAGACAGCGCCCCTATAAAAAGTGCTTCAGGCCGCTGGCAGGCCATTATTTTAACAAAGGTCTGACAAGATGGCTGAATTACCCGTACTCGATAACACCGTGGCAACCGTGGTCACCTTCCCGGATTCGCCGTTCAAGCTGCACCAGCCCTTCCCGCCGGCCGGCGATCAGCCCACCGCGATCGACCAGCTGTGCGAGGGCATCGACGACGGCCTGTTCTTCCAGACCCTGCTCGGCGTGACCGGTTCGGGCAAGACCTACACGATGGCCAACGTGATCGCCCGCAAGGGCCGACCCGCCATCGTCTTCGCGCCCAACAAGACGCTGGCGGCCCAGCTGTATTCGGAATTCCGCGAATTCTTCCCCGAGAACGCGGTCGAATACTTCGTCTCCTACTACGATTACTACCAGCCGGAAGCCTACGTGCCGCAGCGCGACCTGTTCATTGAAAAGGATTCGTCCATCAATGAGCACATCGAGCAGATGCGCCTCTCGTGCACCAAGTCGCTGATGGAGCGGCGCGACGTCATCATCGTCGCCACCGTGTCGGCGATCTACGGTATCGGTAACCCGACCGAATACCACCAGATGATCCTGACCTTGCGCGCCAAGGACCGCGTCTCGCAGCGCGACATCATCGCCCGCCTGATCCAGATGCAGTACACCCGCAACGAAGTGGACTTCGGCCGCGGCACCTTCCGTGTGCGCGGCGATACGCTCGACATCTTCCCGGCCGAGAATGCGGAGCTGGCCGTGCGCCTGGACCTGTTCGACGACGAACTGGAATCGATCCAGCTGTTCGATCCGCTGACCGGCCGCGTCAAGCAGAAGATCCCGCGCTTCACCGTGTATCCGGGTTCGCACTACGTCACGCCGCGTTCGACCGTGCTGCGGGCGATCGAGACCATCAAGCTGGAACTGCGCGAGCGACTGGAGTTCTTCCGCAAGGAGAACAAGCTGATCGAAGAGCAGCGCCTGGAGCAGCGCACCCGCTTCGACCTGGAGATGATGACCGAGATCGGCTTCACCAAGGGCATCGAGAACTACTCGCGCCACCTGAGCGGCGCCCAGGCCGGCGAACCGCCGCCGACCCTGGTCGACTACCTGCCGAAGGACGCGCTGATGTTCCTCGACGAGTCGCACGTGCTGATCGGCCAGCTGAGCGCCATGTACAACGGCGACCGCTCGCGCAAGACCAACCTGGTGGACTACGGCTTCCGCCTGCCGTCGGCGCTGGACAACCGCCCGCTGAAGTTCGAGGAGTTCGAGCAGAAGATGCGGCAGACGGTGTTCGTCTCCGCCACGCCGGCCGAATACGAGCGCACGCACGCCGACCAGGTGGTCGAGCAGGTGGTGCGGCCGACCGGCCTGGTCGACCCGCTGATCATCGTGCGTCCGGCCAGCTCGCAGGTGGACGACCTGATGTCCGAGATCACGCTGCGCGTGGTCAAGAACGAGCGCGTGCTGGTGACCACGCTAACCAAGCGCATGTCCGAGCAGCTGACCGAATACCTGAGCGACCATGGCATCAAGGTGCGCTACCTGCACAGCGATATCGAAACCGTCGAGCGCGTGGAGCTGCTGCGCGACCTGCGCATCGGCACCTTCGACGTGCTGGTCGGGATCAACCTGCTGCGCGAGGGCCTGGACTTGCCGGAGGTGTCGCTGGTGGCGATTCTCGACGCGGACAAGGAAGGCTTCCTGCGTTCGGAACGCTCGCTGATCCAGACCATAGGCCGCGCCGCGCGTAACCTGAACGGCGTGGCGCTGCTGTACGCCGACCGCATGACCGATTCGATGGAGCGCGCCATCGGCGAGACGGAACGCCGCCGCGCCAAGCAGATCGCCTTCAACGCGGCCAACGGCATCGTGCCGCGCGGCGTGCAGAAGATCATCAAGGACATGATCGACGGCGTCTACAGCCCGCAGGATGCGCGGGAAGTGCTGCAGGTGGCGCAGGAGACGGCCAAGTACGAATCCATGAGCGAGAAGCAGATCAGCAAGGAGATCAAGCGCCTGGAAAAAACCATGCTCGATCACGCCAAGAACCTGGAGTTCGAAAAGGCCGCGCAGGTGCGCGACCAGCTGCATCAGTTGAAGCAGCAGCTGTTCGGCGCACCGGGCTCGGACAATATCGCCTAGGCGTTTATTTCGGCGCGTTGACGAAACCGCTCAACGCGTCGATCAGTTGCGGCGCCACAGGCAGGTCGGGCCGGCTGTAGGATTTCATTTGCGCGGCCGGGTCGTCGCCGACCATTTTCAGCACGTGGTTCATGCCGTCGACGATGACCAGCTTAGCGCGCGGCGCGGCGGCGGCCAGCGCCTTGGCGTCCGACACCTGGACCTGGATATCCGTCGTCCCCTGCAGGATCAGCACCGGCATCTTCAGCGCCGCCACAGCCGTCGGCGGATCGTACTTGAGCAGCGACACCAGATATGGCTGTACCGATGGACGGTACAGGAACATCAACGGCGGCGGCACGTCATCGACCGTCTTCCCGTCCTTGAGCGCGGCCAGCACGCGCTCGCTCTGGTCGAACAGCGGCGGTGGCAGCTTGGGCTTGAGCTGCTCGCGCAGCACTTCATCCACCGGGCGCCCGGCGCCGGAGATCAGCACGCAGGCGTCGGTGGGCGCCTGGCGGCAGGCCACGGACGCGATCAGCGCACCCTCGCTATGCCCTGCCATCACGACACGGGAGAAGCGCGGATCGGCGCGCAGCTGGCGCACCCACGCCACGGCGTCGCCGATATAGTCGTCGAGGCGCACATCCTCTTCCTTCCAGCCCTTCCACGCACTCGATGCGATTCCGCGCTTGTCGTAGCGCACGGAGGCGATGCCGCGCTTGGCCAGCGCCTCCGCCACCATACGCAAGGAGTCGTTGGGTCCGGACAGCATGCTGCTGTTGCCGTCGCGGTCCGTGGGACCGGAGCCTGAATGCAGCAGCACCACCGGCACCTTGCCGCTACCGTCCGGCAGCCATTCGGTTCCATACAGCGTGCCGCCGTCCACTTGCAGCGAGACCTGCCGTTCAGCGGCGCCTACAGGCAACGCCAGCATCAACAACGATAACAAGAATCCCAAACGCATACGTAATCTCCAGTGTCAGTGAGTCAATCGTTTATACAGCAGCAGCGAGTAACCGGCGGACAGCAGTGCCCACGCCAGCATCAACGCCAGCAAGGCCCAGTGCGGAACGCCCAGCCACAGCGCGAGTAGTCCAAGCAGGCCGCTGGCCACCATCAGCTTCGCCGCCAGCCGGTGCGTGGCGTACCATACGCGCTCGCTGGCCAGCGTCCACGGCGTGCGGATGCCCATGAAGAAGTTGCGGCGCACCTTGCCCATCGGGTTGCCAATCAAAATCAGCAGAATGAATACGCCAGCCGGCACCGCCTTCTGCATCGGCACCGCGCCATGCAGCATGGCGGCAAGCACCAGCGCATACACATAGGCCAGCATGCACACCACCACGCCGCACAGGTAGTAGTAAGTCGGCTCGAAACCGCTCATGTCGAAGCGGCGCGGCGAGATACGCGGCAGCAGCGCTCCGCACAGCGCCATCAGCGATATCAGGCCGGGGCCCAGCAGCCACAAGGCTGCGCGTGGCCCATAGCCATTCACAACACCGTCGATATCCCAATGCACCGGCACCCGTTCCGGCAGCATCGGCCAGGCGTACACCGTGGCAGCGCAAGCGGCGGCCACCAGCACAAGGCACAGCAACAGATAGCGTTTCATTTTTTGCTCCCTTTGGCATCGGTCAGGTCCATCACCCAGGACAGCACGTCCTGCAGCACCGTCGTGTTCAAGCCATACCAGATGGTTTGCCCTTCGCGGCGGCGGGTAATCAGGTCGGCGTCGGCCAGTACGGCAAAGTGATGCGACATGGTCGGCTTGCTCATGTCGAAATGCGCAGCCAGCTCGCCGGCGGTCATCTCGCCGGGCCGCAGCAGGCGCAGGATCTCGCGCCGCGCCGGATCGGCAATGGCCTTGAAGGCGTTGTTGGATGCGTTCATATTAAGGCAAACATCTAATTAGACAGTTATCTAACTATAGACCTGCAAAAAACGGCGGTCAAGCGATTTCCGCTGCCGCCGCCCTGTTACGTCAGTGCCAGGCCCTGTTCGTCGAACACGTGCCAGCGCGAGGGCTCGACGCACACCGCCGCTGTCTGGCCGTTCTGCCAGCGCGCCTCCGGATCGATGCGGGCGATGAACTGCGTCGTGCCGCCGTCCGGCGTCAGGTAGACATAGCTGGTATCGCCCAGCAGTTCGGCTGCCAGCACTGTCACGGGGATGCCGTCGCCGGATTTTTCCAGCGCCATGTGCTCGGCGCGCACGCCCAGCGTGACGCGGCTGCCGACAGCCAGGCCGTCCCGCTCAGCCACCTGCACCAGCGCACCGCCGGCAAGCCGGACCGCCATCCCCTGCGGCTCCAGCCGCTCCACCGTGCCGGTGATGAAGTTCATCGCCGGCGAACCGAGGAAACCCGCGACGAACAGGTTGGCCGGACGCTGATACAACTCCAGCGGCGCCCCCACCTGCTCCACCAGCCCGCCGCGCAGGACGACGATGCGGTCAGCCAGCGTCATCGCTTCCACCTGGTCGTGGGTCACGTAGATCATCGTACTGCGCAGGGTGCGGTGCAGGTTTTTCAACTCGATACGCATCTGCACGCGCAACGCCGCATCCAGATTGGACAAGGGCTCGTCGAACAAGAACACCTGCGGCTGCCGCACGATCGCGCGGCCTATCGCCACCCGCTGCCGCTGGCCGCCGGACAGTTCCTTGGGCTTGCGCAGCAACAGCGGCTCGATACGCAGGATCGCCGCGGCTTGCGTGACCTTGGCGCGTATCTCATCCGGCGGCAGGCCGGCCAGCTTCAGCGCGAACGCCATGTTGTCGTACACCGTCATGTGCGGATACAGCGCGTAACTCTGGAACACCATCGCGATGCCGCGCGCGGCCGGCGCCACCTCGGTCATGTCGCGGCCGCCGATCAGCACCGCGCCTTCGTCGCTGTTTTCCAGTCCGCAGATGGTGCGCAGCAGCGTCGACTTGCCGCATCCCGACGGTCCGACAAACACCACGAACTCGCCGTCTGCGATGCTCAGGTCGATGCCGCGCAAAATCTGATGCTGGCCAAACCCCTTGCGGATGCCTTGTATTTCCAGTCCAGCCATGCCATTCCCCCTGTTAGCCCAGCACCAGCTCGACGCGATGCTCGCCGCCGTCGCGCCGCACCGGTATCCGCGCCACGCCGTTTTCAACCGCCAGCGCTACGCCGTCCAGCGAAGCGCCATGAACGGCGCCTGCGCTGCGTTGCGGATTGCGCACGACGATCTCGTAACTGCCGCCGCCATCGGGCAAGCGATACCGGATGCTGAATTCCGGCCAGTCGTCGGGAATACGCGGCGCCAGCACGATGGTGTCGCCGTTCTCGATGCCGAATCCCAGCACCGACTCCAGTCCCACGCGATACATCCAACCCGACGAGCCTGTGTACCAGGTCCAGCCGCCGCGGCCGACATGCGGCGCTTCGCCATAGATATCGGCGGCGATCACGTACGGCTCGACCTGATAGACGGCCACCGCCGCCGGATCGAGCGCGTGGCTGACAGGGCTCAGCATTTCCAGCAGGTGGGCGGCGCGGTCGCGGCGGCCCGCCTCCGCCATCGCGCGCACCACCCAGCAGGCCGCATGCGTGTACTGCCCCCCGTTCTCGCGCACACCCGCCACGTAGCCTTTGATGTAGCCGGGGTCGTTGGGCGTGTTGACGAAGGCAGGCGTCAGCAGGCGTATCAATTTATCCTGTTCCGACACCAGCCGCTGCTCCAGCGCGTCCAGTGCCTGCGCCGCGCGTTGTGGCGGCGCCGCTTCCGAGATGATGGCCCAGGCTTGCGCCAGCGCGTCGATCTGGCATTCGTCACTGTCCTTCGAGCCGATCACGGCGCCGTTGTCGTAGAACGCGCGGCGGTACCATTCGCCATCCCAGCCATCGGCGTTGAGCGCGTGGTCCAGATGGTCGTGGTAGGCGCTGTAGCACAACACCCGCGTGGTATCGCCGCGTCTTTCGCAGATAGGCAGGAAGTCCTTGATGATGCGGGACAGGAAGAAGCCCATCCACACGCTCTCGCCGCGGCCTTCGCGGCCGACGCGGTTCATGCCGTCGTTCCAGTCGCCAGTACCCATCAGCGGCAAGCCGTGCGCACCCTGCGTCAGCGAGCGGTCCAGCGCGCGGCAGCAGTGTTCATAGACGTCGCCGCTGGTGCCAGACAACTCGGGCTTCAGGTAAACCTCGTCCTCGCCGTCCTCCAGCAGCGGCGCGGTCAGGAACGGCTCGACCTCATCGAGCACGCCCCAGTCGCCGGTGGTCTTGATGTAGAACGCCGCCACATATGGCAGCCATAGCAGGTCATCGGAGAAGCGCGTGCGCAGGCCCTGCTCCATCGGCGCCGTATGCCACCAGTGCAGCACATCGCCTTCGACAAACTGGTGTGCGGCATGGATGCGGATCTGCTGGCGCGTCAGGTCCGGCCGGGCATAGATCATGGCGCTGGAATCCTGCAGCTGGTCGCGATACCCCAGCGCGCCGCCGGACTGGTAGAACGCCGAACGGCCCCAGATGCGGCAGCTCAGGTTTTGATACGCCAGCCAGCCGTTCTGCATCAGGTCCACCGCCGGCACCGGCGTGGTCACCTGCACCGCGCTGACCGTGTGGCGCCAGAAGGCTGTGATCTCGTCGAACGACTGCTGCACGGCGCCGGGAGCGCGATAGCGCAGCACCAGATCCAACGCAGCCTGGCGTTCCACGGTTTCGCCAAGCAGGAAGACGCATTCCAGCGTGGCGCCCGGCGCGAGCTTGTGAACCGCCTGGAACGCCGCGCACGGATCGAGACCGGCGCCGGTGACGCCGTCAAGGCGAGGCGCCGCCAGCGCGGCAGGAGCGGCCGGACTGCCGTGGCGGCCGATAAATGCGGCGCGGTCGGCACTGTGATGCACCATGGCGCCGTCGCCGGCCAGCGCTGCGGCAAAGGTCACGCCGTCGGCAAACTGGCCTGCCAGCGGATTCTGCGCCAGCAGGACACCGGATACATCATGCTCGGTAATGACGAAACGGCTGCTGTCGGCCGGCGTACCGCCCAGCACCAGGCGCTGGTAGGAAAACAGCGACAGGCGGCGCGCGGTGTCGCCATGGTTGGTCACCCGCACCCGCACGATCTTTACCGGATCGTGGCGCGGCACGAACATTACCGTTTCCTGCTCAAGCCCGTGGCTGACGTGATTGAAGCGCGTATAGCCGAAGCCGTGTGCGGCTTCATAGCCGGCGGCCGCTGGTGCGGGGCCCGGCAGCGGCGACCAGTATTTTCCGCTGTCCTCGTCGCGAAGGTAGAGCGCTTCGCCGTGCGGATCGCGGATCGGGTCGTTGTACCAGGGTGTCAGGCGATGCACTCGGCTGTTGCGGCTCCACGTGTAGCCGGCCCCGCTCTCGCTGACCAGGAAGCCGAAGCCTTCGTTGGAGATGGCGTTGGTCCAGGCCAGCGGCGGCCGGCGCAAGCCACTCTGGCCATCCCAGTCCATGCGAATCACGTATTCGTCGCCGGCGCCGGAAAAGCCGCCATTGCCGTTAAAGAAGCGCAGCACCGGACGCCCCGGCAAAGTCGAGGGCCCGTCGGGTTGGATCGCGGCCTCCACATGCGGCATCTTGGCGCCAGCACCGTCCACGTCATCCAACGATGGCAGGCCGCCACGCACAATCAGCAAGGCATTCAATTCGATGCGAGCCAGATCGGCCGGCGCAATATCGTCCGGCTTGACGATATGGACGCCCTCTTGCGACGGCCATACGCCGTCGGCATCGAGCAGCAGCACTTGCAACGGCAGGCCGAGCGCGGCCCAATAACGGCGGGCGCGGAGCATCAGTTCGACGCTGGCGTCGGCGGCGCCAAGGCTCCACAGCAGCACCAGCGGGCCGGAAGGTAACGCGGGCGAGGCCGGAGCACTGCTGGATTGCGAAGCGCCGGCTTCAATCACCGCGCTGGCGATGGCGGCGGTGGAAGCCGAAACACGAACCGCCGACTGCCCATACAGCATGGCGCCGGCAAGGCGCTGGCAATATTCCGCCTGTGTCGCATCAAGGCCAGCGTGCTGTTGCGCAGCCAGCCCCGCGGCACGCGCCGCCGCGAACAATGGCTGGCCATCCTGCGCCAGCGCCGACGCGAGCGCCAGGGCCTGGTCGCGGCCAGCTGCAGCTCCCAGGACGAAGGAAAGGCGCACCTGCGCGCCCGGCGCCAGCGTTACACTGCGGCGCAGGCTGAACGCGGGGTCCAGCACGTTGCCTGCGGTGCCGGACAATTCCCCCTCCATGCCCTGCGGCGCGCGCAGATCGCGACCCCGGCCGACAAAGCGCGTGCGGTCGGTTTCGTAGCCCGATGCGCTGCCGCCGGATGCGGCATGCACCATCCACAGGCCGCCCTCGCCCTCGCCGCGGGGACGACGGCGCGCCAGCAAGGCGCCGCTGGCGGCCTCGTATTCGGTCTGTACAAACAACTTGGAAAACGCCGGATGCGATGCCTCGTCAGCCTGGCGATTCAGCACCACCTCCAGATAGCTGGTCAATTCGATGCGGCGCGTATGACCGGACAGATTGCTGAGCAAAATACTCCGCAGTTCTACATCACGCTGCGGATCGACGGCCACGTCCATGCGTGCCTCGATGTCATGGACGGTCGCGCTTATCCAGCAACTGCCGGCATCGCCGCCTGCGGAGCGCAGCACATCTCCGCCGCCGGGTTGTGCGCCCAGCGACCAATGCTGGCCGCTATCGGCGTCGCGCAGGTAGAAGAAATAGCCCTCGGCATCCTCGATGCGATCGCCGTTCCAGCGCGACAGCATGCAGTCGCCGACACGACTGAAGCCCGTCCCGGCGCCGGTGATGAGAGTGGTGAAACTGCCGTTCGACAGCAGTTGCGCATGACGCGCCGTATTGTTTGCGGGAGTGTTGGTCATGGGCTTATACCGGTTGATTCAGACAGGCGCCGTTGCTGGCGACGATATCCGCATACAGCAGCGCGCTGTCTTTCAAGGTGCGCTGCTGGGTTTCAAAATTGACGTGAATGATGCCGAAACGCTTGGAGAAGCCCAGCGACCATTCCAGGTTATCCAGCAGCGACCACACCATGTAGCCGCGCATGTCCACGCCCAGTTCCATCGCGGCGTGCAGCGCCCCCATGTTCTTGCGCAGGCAATCGATGCGCAGCGGATCGTGCACGCGGCCACTCTCCGCGTTCGGCGGATCGTAGAAGGCGGAACCGTTCTCCATCACGTACAGCGGCGTGTCGCCGTAACGCTGCTTGAAGTTGACCAGCGTATCGGTCAGCCCCTGCGGGAACACTTCCCAACCCGTCTCCGTATAAGTGGCTTGCGACTGGCGCACTGGCGCCACCTGCAGCGGCCAGTTCGCCGGCTCGTTGCGCACCACGCTGCGGGTGTAGTAGTTGATGCCGACGAAGTCCAGCTCCTGTCCTATCAGCTCGAAATCCTCTGCCGGCCAATCAGGCCAAGCGTCGCCGAAGACCTCCTTGAGTTCCTGCGGATAGCTGCCGAGGAAAATCGGATCGAGATACTGGCGGTTCATATAGGCGTCGGCGCGGCGCGTGGCGTCAAGGTCGGCCTGCGACTGGCTGGCCGGATACTTCGGCTCGATATTGACGACGATACCGATCTCGTGTTTTCCCTCTTCGCGGTAGGCCTTGACGGCGCTGCCGTGCGCGCGCATCAGGTTGTGGCTGGCCAGCGCCGCTTCGTGCAAGCTGCGATGACCGGGCGCCAAGGTGCCGTGCAGATAGCCGCCATCGGTCACCACCCACGGCTCGTTGAGCGTGGCCCACGATTTGACGCGGCCGTCGAAGGCGCGGAACAGGATGCGCGCATAGTCGGTGAACCAGTCGGCGATATCGGGATTGAGCCAGCCGCCACGATCGTCCAGCGCCGCCGGCAAGTCCCAGTGATACAGCGTCACCATCGGCTCGATGCCATTGTCCAGCAGCTCGTCGATCAAGCGGCTGTAGAAGTCCAGGCCTGCCTGATTGATGGCGCCCCGCCCCTGCGGCAGGATGCGGCTCCACGATACGCTGAAGCGGTAAGCCTTCAATCCCAGCTTGACCATCAGCGCCACGTCTTCCTTGTAGCGGTTGTAGTGGTCGCAGGCGATATCGCCATGGTCGCCGTCGCGCACATTGCCGGGCACCGCGCAGAAGCGCTGCCAGATGCTGGGGCCCGCACCATCGGCCAGCGGCGAACCTTCGATCTGGTAGGCGGAGGTAGCGCTCCCCCACAGGAAGTTGGCCGGAAATTGAATTGCTTTGCTCATGTAAAAATCCCTTTGAATGCGGAAGTTAAAACGGTGCGCCATCGATCTGCAAGACCGCTGGAAGACTGGTAATCGTGATATGGCGGCCCTGCCAGTTCACCGCTTGGCCGTTGAGACGCGCGACGCCCGGCACGCCGGACCACGGCCAGGTGTAAATAACGCCGCCGGGCGGCATGCGCGGCATGGCGTCGATGCGCAGCGTCAGCTTCGTGCCCTGCGCCGCCAGCGAGTAGCTGAGCGGTCCATATGGCGTACGCAGGCCATGCAGACCAATGCCGGCGCCCGGCAACCACGCCGTCGGTACGCCCTCACCCAGCAGCAGAGCGTGATCGGCTTCGCGCTCATAAGCGAACGAGTCGAGTGCCGCGCGGATGTAGTCCGACGAGATCCAGCCATGCGGCATGTCGCCGAGGAAGCGCGGCTGGCGGGCATCGCGGCCGACCACTTCAGCCCATTGGTTCCAGGCGCGCGGACGCTGGTCGGCGTAAAAATAGTCCAGCAGCTCCGCCGCACGCTCGCGCCAACCCAGCCGGATGAAGGCGCTGACGTTGCGCAGCTCATAGGGTGTGTAGTCGTCCCAGGCCTTGCTGCCGTCGCGGCGGGCGCGGAAGAAGTCCCAGTATTTTTCGTAGGTCGATTGCAGCAGCACCGGCGGGATGTGCTGCTGTTCGCCGCCGGGCGTCAGCGCGATGGTCGACGAGGTCGGGTCGAAGTCGCCCAACTCCGCCGCGCCGGGCAGGTAGCTGATGCCATGCGCCCTGGTGCTGGCATCCAGCGATGCATACAGGTCGTGACGGAATTCGTCGCGCTGGGTTGCGAGACGCTGGGCGGCGGCGGTGTCGCCCAGCACGGCGGCCATGTCGGCCGCATCCTTGTAGCCGCGCAGGGCCCAGAAATCGTCCCAGTAGGAGTGCATCGGCTTCTCGGAATAGCCTTCATGGCTGATCGATGCGGGCATCAGGCCGAACAACACCGGGTTCGCGATGCGACGCTCGGACTGGCGCAGCGTCTCCATGTAACGGGCTGCGGCGTCGATGCGCGGCCAGACGGCGGCCAGCGCGTCCTTGTCCTGTGTGTAGCGATAGAGTTCGGCGGCCAGGAAGATCAACTCTCCGTGGCTATCGTTCTCCGGTACCGGATCGGCGCCGCGCCGGTCGACGCAGCATGGAACTTTACCGCTATCGAACTGGTACGGCGCATACCAGTGCAGGTAATCGGCGGCGATGGACGGCTGGCCCAGACGCAGCAAAGCTTCCGACATCATGGCGCCATCGCGTATCCATGAGCGGCGGTAGGAGCGCGTTCCCGGCTGCAGCGCCGCGCCTTCGCGCGTCATCAGGATGTGAGCCAGGGAAGATAGCAGCGTGTCGGCCATGTGCTGGCCCTGTGGCGGAACGTTCAGCGTGACTTGATTCAGCTTCTCGCGCCATTCGGCGGCGACCTTGTCCTGTTCTCCGGTGATCCATGCGGCTGTGCGTGGAACGCTCGACAAGGCTGCTCCGGCCATCGGCAGGACGGCACCCAACACCACGCTGCCGTGCGGTGGCAAGGTGATCTCGTAGGTCAGCGCGGCGGAGGCCATGCCGGTATCATCGTGTGTCGCCAGCGGAGAGGTATCGCGGTGGACAGGTTGTGGCAACAGACCGGCATCGAATGTGGAAATCGCTACGCTTGCCGGCGGCTGCAACGGATAAACCTTGGCGTCGTTGTTGACGATAAGCGCCCTGCCGTCCCACCGCAGGTCATTGATCGCGCTGAAGCCGCCGGGCGTGTTGAGGAACTGGCGCGGCGCGTTGACCTGGAAGGGCCGTACAGCCAGCACCAGCTTCAGCTTCTTGCTTGCTGCGGTGAGGTTCGTCAACTCATAGCGCGCCAGCAGTTGCGACGATGCCGGTGTGCCCGCCGCCGCAGCCGTCACGTTCAATGTCCACGTTGGATGGCGCCACAGCACCGTCGGTACCGGCAGGTAGCCATCGCGTAGGCTTTGGCTGACTTGAACATCGGCCCAACCAAGCAGCTTGCCGCCTTCCTGCACAAAAGGCTCCAGCGAAAAGCCGCTCTGCTTCGCCTCCAGCGCGCCGTCCTCGGAGATCAAGGCACTGTGGTCGCCGCCGCCATCGACGCCGACCAGCGTCCAATATGTCTGCTGGCCGGAGAAGCCTCGCGGGTACAGGCCGCGCGGCGCGGTTTGCGCCACCGCCGCGATGAACTGGTTCGGCGTGGCACCGAAAGCCAAATCTTTCAATTCCACCTCGGCTAACGCGTAGCCGGCGGCGGCGCCGGGACCATCTCGCAGCGTCAGACGAATATAGCGCGCTTCCGATTCGGGTAACCGCAGCGGATCGTCGCCGCCGTTGCCCACGCTGACGCGGCGTACTATCTGCCATTGCCGGCCATCGGCGGACAACTCGACATCGTAGGCACGCGCATGGCGGCGGCCTTGCCAATGCAGTATCAGTCCGCCGAACTCGCGCTCGACACCGAGATCGATCACCAGTTGTTGAGGCTTGCCGGCAGCGGGCTTGCTGATCCACGCGGTAGACGCGTCGCCGTCCAGGGCCAAACCGGCGCCATGCGATGGCACGGCGCTGGAGGCGCTTGCCTTGGCCGCAGGCCAGACGGCCGGCGCCGGCGGCAACGCGCGTATCGCCAGGTCGCGGACGTAGATCGCGCCGCTGCCGCCGCCGCTGCCGGCGCTGACGACGAACTCGATCTTGTCGGCGTGTCTCAGGTTGTGGTCCTTGGCTGGTCCCCAGGCGAACAGTATCTGACGCTTCTTGATGCGCACCAGTTGCCACTGCTTGGGAAAGACATAGTTCTGCTGCTGGAACCACCAGACGTTGTCGCCGCTGGCGTCGGTCAACTTGAACTCGAAGTGATTGGCCGGCGCATCGGCACGCACATAGAACGAGATCTCGTAATTATCCGGCAGGTCCAGCGGCAGGCTGCGGCGCACGAAGGCGTAGCCTCCCTTGCCGGCAAAGTCGAAGCCCAGGCGCAATCCACCGTCGGCGGCGCTGGCGTGCGACTGCACGCCGTCGGAGGCTTGCGCCTGCCACAGGTCGACGTTGGAAAAATCGTCCAGCGTGCGGACGTTTTCCTGTGCGCCCGCAGCCAGTGCGACGACGGCAAGCAATGCAAGCAATATGCGTATCGCCTTCATCCCTTGACGCTCCCCACCAGCAAGCCCTGGATGTAGTAGCGCTGCAGGCCGAGGAACAACAGCAGCACCGGCAGGATGGTCAACACCGATCCGGCCATCATCAGCTCATTGTCCTGCACATGCTCGCGCGACAGCGATGCCAGCGCCACCGGCAGCGTGTACAAGTCCTTGTCGGTCAACACGATCAGCGGCCACATGAAATCATTCCAGGTGCCGAGGAAGGTGAAGATACCCAACGTGACGAGGATAGGCGTCAACAGCGGCAGCACGATGATGCGGAAAATCTGGAACTCGCTTGCGCCGTCCATGCGCGCCGCCTCCAGCAAGGCGTCCGGTATCGTCAGCGCGTACTGGCGCACCAGGAAGATGCCGAAGATACCCGCCATCGCCGGCACCAGCACGGCGCCGTAGCTGTTCACCAGTCCCATGTACTTCAAAAGCAGGAACAGCGGCAGCATCGCCACTTGGCTTGGAATCACCAGCGCGCCCAGCATCACCTTGAAGATGCGGTCGCGGCCCTGGAAGCGCAGCTTGGCGAACGCATAGCCGGCGCTGACATTGAACAGCAGCGACAGCAGCGTGGCCGCGCACGACAGCAGCACACTGTTGAGCAAGTACTGGCCGATGCCGGCATGGCTGAACAACTCGCGGTAATTGTGCAGCGTGGCCGAACGCGGCACCAGCGGCAGCGGGAACGAACTTGATTCGCCCGGCGCCATCAGCGACACCGACAGCATCCACAGCAGCGGAAACAAGGTCAGTATGCCGGCGCCCAGCATCAGCCCATTGAGCAGCAACGCGCGCGGCTTGTTGTGCAAGAGGCTCATACCTCGCCTCCCCTGGCAAAGCGCAGCTGCAGCAGCGTGACGCAGAACATGATCGCGAACAGCACGAAGGCCACCGCCGACGCGGCACCCAGGTTCCACCACTTGAAGCCCTGCTCATACATGAAGTACAACACGCTGACCGTGCTTTGCACCGGCCCGCCCTGCGTCATCACATACGGTTCCGCGAACAGCTGGAAGTAGCCGGACATGCTCAGGATGCTGACCATCAGCAGCGTAGGCCCCAGCATCGGCCAGGTGATGTAACGGAATTGCGACCACACGCCGGCACCATCGAGACCAGCCGCCTCGTACAGGTCGTCCGGTATGCTTTGCAGCCCGGCGAGGAAAATGATCATGTTGTAGCCGAAGTTCTTCCACAGCGCGAACAGGATAATCGCCGGCATCGCCCAGTGCGGATCGTTGAGCCAGTCAACCGGCGAGATACCCAGTTCGCCCAGCCCGTAGTTGATCATGCCGTAGCGCGTGTGCAGCAGGTAGCGCCAGATCACCGCCACCGCCACCAGCGAGGTCACCACCGGCGCGAAGAACGCCGTGCGGAACAAGCCCTTGAAGCGCGTCAGCCGCGAATGCAGCAGCAGCGCCGCACCCAGCGAAGCCGCAATCGACAGCGGTACGCCGGCCACGACGAAATACAGCGTGTTGCCCAGCGCCTGCCAAAACAGCGGCGTTTGCAGCAGCTGGACGTAATTGCGCAGCCCCACGAAGCGCAGGTTATCCAGGTTGGCCAGCGCGTAGATATCGAAGTCGGTCAGGCTCATGGCCAGTGCAGCCAGCACCGGCAGGAAGAAGAACACGCTGATGACCAGCAGCGCCGGCCCGGCGAAGCACCATGCGGCGCGTTGGGAATTCATCGCCCCTCCTTCCGCGCCAGCATCCAGCGGCGCTTTTCGAGGATGTGATCGGCCTTGGCGTCCAGCTCGGCGGCGGCTTGCGCGACCGTCAGTTCGTTATGCGTCACACGTTCGGCGACCAGCCGCATTTCGGTGGCGATCTGCTCCCACTCCGGCACCTTGGGCGCGGGCTTGACGCGTTCGAGCTGCTGGCCGAAGGCGTCGGCATAAGCGTCGTTCGCCAGGCGGGGCAAGGTCCAGTTGCTGCGGCGCGGCGGCAGATCGCCGGTCAATTCGTGGAAGCGCGCCATGGTTTCGGTACGCGACAGGTATTCGATCAGCTGCCAGGCCTCGCGCTGGTGCTTCGACGCCGCCGCCAGCACCAGGCTGGAACCGCCGGCAATCGACGCGGCGGGGCCGGAAGGTCCGGGCAGGATGGCCGTCATCCAGCTGTCCTGCTGCTCCGCTGGCAGGCGGCGTTTGAACTCGCCCATATTCCACGGACCGGAGATGTAGAAGGAGACATAGCCCATGCCGAATTCATGATAAACATTGGTGATGCGGTTCAAAGGCGCCAGCTTCTGCGCATACATGTCGGCATAAAGCTGCAGGCTGCGCTGGAATCCGGCGCTGCGGAAATTGCCGTAACGACCGCCGTCGCGCAACAACGGTTCGTCCTGCTGCAGGGCCAACGCCAGCAGCGGCTCGAATTCGTCGCTGGGCAGCAGGATGGCGTAGTTGTCCGGACCGACAATGCGCTTGATCGCGCTCATTGCCTTCATCCACTCGGCCCACGTCTGCGGCGGCTTGGCGTAACCGGCGCGTGCCAGCATGTCGCGGCGGTAAAACATCACCCGCGTATCGACATACCACGGCACGCCCCACAGCTTGCCGTCCACCATGTTGGTGTCCCAGATGCCGGGGAAGTAATCGGACGGCGTTACCAGTTGCGAGGCCGCGACGGGCGCGTCCAGCGACTGCAGCGCGCCGATCGCCTTGAACTCCGGCACCCAGGTATTCCCGAGCTGGAAAATATCCGGCATGACGTCGCCGGCGAAAGCCGTCAGCAGCTTTTCGTGGGCGGCGGTCCACGGCAGCTGCTGCACCTCGACGCGCACGCCGGGATGCGTGCGTTCGAACTCCGGCATCAACGCGGTGACCACCTCGCCCTCGCGCCCCATGGCCCAGAATTTCAGCACCACGCCCTGCTCCTGGCGCGGCGCGCAGGAAGACAGCAGCGTGGCGCCGGCCAGTACCAGCAGAGCCAAGGCGGAGAAGGCGCGTCGCGTCATTTGGCCAGCCAGCCGCCGGTGAAGCCTGCGCGCTCAAGGCCGCGCCGGATCGCCGGATTGCCGCGCATGACGCGCCAGATCAAATCGCTGCGATAGTTTTCCGTCATGGCGATGATCGGTCCCTGGTCGATGCCGAGATAGTCGCTGTCGACCCAGCCCTTGCCCGCCACCACGCGCCCCTGCGACACCTGGATGTCGTAGGTGAAGCTGGGGTTGAATGCATCGAGGAAGCCGTACTGGCCGTATATGAAATCGCCGTAGCGCTGCTTCATCTCCAGCACGGCGGGAATGACGATCTCCGGCGCGAACGGCAGCGACGCGGCGACCGCGGTCGGCGCCAGCGTGCAGTCGTCGTAGGTCGTCAGGCCGCCGATGCCGCGCGCGGCGTATGTACGGAACGGCAGTTTCGAGCCGCCGTAGTCCAGCACCTTGTCGACCGGGCCGTCGCTGGCGGTGATGCCCCAGACATTAGCGCCATAGCCCTTGCAGGCCAGCGGATTGGCGATGGCGTACGACTGCTGCGCATAGGTGGCGCGGCGGCTGTTTTCAAAATAGTCGTAGCCGCGCTCGCGCATGTAGGCGTCGCGGATATTGCGGAAGTCTATCCACACATGGCTGTACTGGTGGATGAACATCGACGGGAAGCCCAGGTGTTCCTTGTCGCCCGTGCCTTCCAGGCTCTTGGCGTAGTTGCTGGTCCATGCCTTCCAGGCATCCGGCTGTACCGGGTGCGACGGTGAGCCAAGCGCCAGCACGTAGATCAGCATCGCCTCGTTGTAGCCCTTCCAGTCGTAGCCGATGAAGCCGGACTCGGGATGCCATCCCAGCGCGATGGACGGCTTGCGCGCCTGCGCCCAGGTCCAGTCGACGCGCTCGTAGATTTCCGCGGCCAGCTTGCGGATTTCCTTTTCAGAGGCGTCGTCGCCGTCGAAGTAGGACTGGCAGAACAAGGCGCCGGCCAGGAACAGCGCCGTGTCCACGGTCGACAACTCAACCTTGTCGTTGTAGCGCAGCCCCGTCTTCATGTCGAGGAAGTGATAGAAGAAACCCTTGTGGCCGCTGGTGCCCGTTCCCTTCGCGCCGCCTTGCGGCGCGTTGCGGAAGAAGCGCAGCGTCGTCAGCACGCGGTCGCGCGCCTGCTGGCGCGTGATGTAGCCGCGTTCCACGCCGACCGGGTAGGCGGTCAGGCCGAAGCCGACCGCCGCCACGCTGGAAAACGATGGCGTGGGATAGCGGTCCGGCACCAACCCGTTTGCGGGATTGGCGGTCTCCCAGAAGAAGTTGAAGGTCCGCTGTTCGAGCTGGTCGAACAGCGGCGGCAGCGCCGTGTCGCGAGCGACGGCGGCGCCGTTGCACAGCGCCGCTACCGCGAAGGCAAGGCTGGCAACGGCGCGCGAGGTACGTGGCATCGTCAAGATCGTTACCTCAGAACGCATAGCGGGCACTGAACTTCACAGTGCGCATCGGGCCGCCGACCGAATTCGGCGTACCCAGGTTCTTGTTGTCGCCGCCGAGGCGGTTCTGCGGATTGCCCGGGCCACCACCCCAGCCGTCGTAGCCGCCGTAGTTGATGCTGTTGAACAGATTGAGCACGTCCGCCCGCAGCGATACCTTGCCGAAGCGGAAACCGACTTCCTTCGACAAGCCGACATCGATCTGATGGAAGGCGTCGCCGTTGCCCTTGGCGGACACGCAATGGTCGAAGCCTTTCGAGCAGTCGGTGATACGGTACGGCAGGCCGGAACCCAGGGTCAGCTTCCCGGACAACATCAAGCCCCATGGCAGCCAGCCATCGCTCACGCCGGCCACCACCAGGCGATGGCGCTCGACGTCGGTCGACGGATTCCAGGCGCCGGCGAAGCGGCCGTAGGTCCAGTTGAAGATATCGTTGGTCCATTCCTTGTTGGTGGTCTCGCCGCGGCTGTAGGTATAGGTCGCGCCCAGGCTCCATGTGGAAGCCTTGGAGTATGGCTTGTCCATCTTCAGGTAGGCCGAATCGGTCTTCGCTTCGGTGATGAAGTCGCCCAGAATCAGCGTGCTGAAACCGGGAACGGAACCCCACAGCGGATCGATCGGGCTGGCGTTGCCCCAGCCACCCTTGGGATCGCGGTTGCCGCCGAACCAGTTGAACTGATTATGGCTGCGCGAGTTGGTGTAGCCCGCCTCGCCGTTCCAGATGCCCAGCGCCTGGCGCAGGCCGAAGCTGAACTGGTCGGTGTACGCCATCTTGTGGTCGCTCTTGATCATCCAGATCTCGCCGCCGGGCTGCGCGTTCTTCTGCGATTCGTCCAGCGCGTGGTTGGCGATGGTGCGGTCGTAGGCACGGCCCCAGCCCGCGAACAGTACCGAGGAGAGATCTCCCTTGATGTCGTAGGACAGCCCCAGCCGCGGCGCCCACGCGTTCTTGAACGGCTTGCGGTTGCTGCCGGTGCTGATGTAGTCCTTGATGTTGATGCCGCCCTTGGCCAGCGACTGCGCATAGGTCTGCCCCGCCGGCGCACCGTCGCGCGGATCCTGCTTGTCGAAGATGGCGACGCGGTCGGCCGGCGTGGCATAGCTGTCGTTCAGCATATTGTCTTCGTAGTCGTAGCGCAGGCCGAGATTCAGCAGCAGCTTGTCGCTGGCCTGCCAGTCGTCCTGGAAGTAGACGCCATACTGGTTGTTGGCGAAGTTGACGCCGCTGGCGGGAATCGCCGGATCGGTGCGGATGATGCTCGGCAGGCCGGTCACGGTGTCGATGCGCTCGTAGATCTGGTCGACCGCGCGCGCGGTGCCCGACAAGTCGTAGCTGATGTGCTTGACCTTGACGCCACCCTTCATCGTGTGGCCGGCCTTGCCGGTGTAGGTCAGGTCGTCCTGCAGCAGCGTGCCGCTTTGTTCGCGGAACTGGTTGTTCGGCGAACCGCCGGTGATCAGCACGTCGACCACGTTGTTGTCGGTGTTGCTCGGCGAGACCTGGTAGCGGATGTACGGCTTGTTGGCGTTCGAGTGCGGATTCCAGCTGTATTTTTCGTAGCCCAGCCGCGCCTCGTTGAGCCAGCGGTCGTTGCTCCATTCATGTTTGAAGTCGAAGCGGTCCTCGTCGTTGCTGCGGTTGAGGACATTCTCCGCCACGCTCAGCTTCGCATCCTCCGGGATCAGGTCCGTCTCGCGGCGGATGCGCGCGGTCGCCTCGATGCGCTGGTCGCGGTCGACCTGCGCGTCCACCTTCAGCAGGAACAGGTTTTCCTTGAACGACGACACCGACGAACCCTGCTGCGCCAGCAGCGACGGCACGATGCCGGCGTTGGGCAGCAGGTCGGTGCGCTGTGCCAGCACCTGGCGCGGGCTGTCGATCTTCTTGCCTTCATACGCGAAGAAGAAGTGCGCCACGTCCTGCTTGATCGGACCGCCCAGCGTCACGCCGTACTGGTCCTGCGACGACGCCGGCCGGCCGATGCCCTGGCGCTGCGCTTCCTTCTGGAACGGATCGAGCGCGGTCAGGTTGGTGCCGGTGTGATCCCAGAACACGTCGCCATGCAGCTGGTTGCCGCCGGACTTGGTGACGGCCGTGATCGCGGCGCTCGACACCTGGTCGAATTCCGCCTTGTAGTTCTGCGCGATCACCTTGTACTCGGCCACCGCCGATTGCGGGAACGGATTGCCGCGGCTGGAATCGATGCCCGACACGCCGCCGCGCAGGATGTTGTTCTTCTGGCTGACGCCGTCGATGAAGACGTTGACGTTGTCCTGGTTCTGCGCGCCGCTCTGCACCTTGACGTTGCCGCTGCCGTCGACGTTGAAACGCACGCCGGGCGCCAGGTCGGCGAAGGACAGGAAGTTGCGCGTCACCTGCGGCAGCTTCTCGATCTGCTCGCGCGAGACCGAGGTGCCGACCTCGGAGCCGGCGACGTCGCGCCGCGTGGCCGAACCGGTGATGACCACCTGCTGCACGCCGCCTTGCAGCGCCAGGTTGACCTGGCTGGTCTGGCCGACGCTGACGGTGACCAGCTCCGCCTTCTGCTCGCCAACGTTGATCTGGTAGGTGCCGGGGGCCACGCCGCTCAGCACATAGCTGCCGTCCGCGCGGGTGGTGGTGCGATAGACATAACCGTTCAACTGGTTGGTGGCGCTGACCGGCGTACCGGCCGACGGTGCCGCGTTGCTGGCCGTGACCTGGCCCTGGATGGTGGCGCTGCTCAGTTGCGCGCCGGCGTATGGCGCCGTCAGCAAGGCGGCGGCCAGCGAGGCTGCCATGACGGACAAGCGTAATGCAGGCAATTGCCGTGGTGGTGTTTTCATGTTTGTCTCCTGATTTTTGTTGTGTACATCTAGGGCATGAAGCAAAAGCGGAACTGCAAGTTATGAGGGTGTGGATTCTCCCGTCGAAGCGCGCGCCACCAGTTCGGCGCCCAGTGTCTGCACGGTGGCCGACGGCAGGCTGCCCGGTTGGCCGATACGGGCCACCAGGTTTTCCAGCGCCTGCACGCCCAGGTCGGCGATCGGCACGCGCACGGTGGTCAGCGCCGGGCTGACGTAGCGCGCGATCGGAATATCATCGAAGCCGGCCAGCGCCATGTCCTGAGGCAGCTGCAGGCCGCCCTGCTTGAGCGCCAGCAGCGCGCCGATGGCCATCATGTCGTTGGCGGCGAACAGCGCGTGCGGACGGCGCGCCGCCTCCATCGCCAGCAGTGCCTGGCCTACGGCCTGGCCGGACTGCTCGGAGAAGTCGCCCTCGTACACCTGCGCCGTGGCGCCCGGCGCCAGCTCGGCCAGTGCGGCGCGGTAGCCGCGCAAACGCTCCTGCGCCTCGAAGTTGCCGGACGGGCCGGCCAGGAAGGCGATCTCGCGGTAGCCGCGCGCCGCCAGGTGGGCCACCATGGCGTAGGCGGCGCTGTAGTTGTCGACCGAGATCGACGGATACTGGGTGCCGCCGGCGACGGTGTTCATCAGCACGATGGGCAGGTCTTCCGGCAGGTTATCGGACAGGAAGGCCGCATCGACGTGCGGCGACATCACCAGCAGGCCGTCCACGCGGCCGCGCATGGCGCGGATCGCCAGCGCCGCCTCGTCGGCGTCGCCGTGCAGGCTGGAGACCATCAGGTGCAGGCCGCGGCGGCGCGCGGCGCCGTCTATGCCGCGTATCATCTCCGAGAAAAATTCGCCGTACAGGTCGGGCAGCAGCACGCCGATGGTGTTGGTGAAGCTGGTGGTCAGGCTGCGCGCGCCGACGTGCGGCATGTAGCGCATGCGCTTGACCACCGCCAGGATATGCTTGCGGGTGTCGTCGGTGATGCTGGCATGGCCGTTGAGCGCGCGCGACACCGAGGCCACCGAGACTCCCGCTTCCTGTGCCACATCCTTGATCGTGATCGCCATTTGTTGCTTTCAGAAAAATGTAACCGGTTACATTGCTATCGAAAATAAAACCGGTGACGATTCAAGCGAAATGTAACCGGTTACATGCGATAAAAACAAAGTCTACGCGCCTTACTGTTGTGTTGTAAAGTCTTTTTCTCAACAGTACCTTTCTGTCCAGATGAAACCACTGATCGCCGCCGCCCTGCTGCTTGCAACGGGAGCTGACCGCTTTCGTCGGCGGTTTTCATGACGGCCACTTCTCCCCGCCGGCGGCGCAAGGCAGGCCTGCGCGGCGCTCGGCTATGCGCCGTTCCGCAGCGTGGCGTTCTCGCTGCCGTTTGAGAGCCTGCCCGGCACCATGCTGGAAGCCGACGGCCTGGCGCGCGCCTTCCGCGCCGGCGTCGTCACGGCGCCGGACGGCACGCGCCTCGGCATCGTGCGCATCGCGCGCTTCCGCGAACAGGACTCGTCGCCCAACTCCTGCATGGAAGCCTGGCGCGAACGTCAGGCGGATGGCGCCATGAGCGAGGCCGACGTGGCGCCGGTGCGCAGCGCCGCCAGCGCGGCCTGGATGCAAACGCTGGCGGCGCAGCTGCGCCACTTCCGCGAGCAAAAAGTGGCGGCCGTGATCGCCGACGTCGGCGGCAACTCGGGCGGCAACGACACCGGCGACTGGGCCGCCCGCCTGTTCACCGCGAACGACGTCCATTCCGCCCGGCTGATGATGAGCGCCGCGCCGCTGGCCGCGCAGTATTTTGACGAGCAACTGGCGCAGTTGCGCGCGGCGCAAAAGGAAAAGGACGCCACGCCGGAAGCGCGGGCCATGCTGGAACAATCGATCGCCGCGTTTGAAGCGCGCAAGGCCGGCATCGCCGCGCGGCACTGCGACCTGTCGTGGGTGTGGACCGAGCAGCGGCCCTGGCAGCCGCAGGGCTGCAGCCGGTTGATCGACGCGGGCTACGCCAGCGGCCAGGCGGCCTACCTGCCGCCCAAGTCGTTCGGCAACCAGACTATCGCCTCCAGCATCTACTGGGCCGCCGGCGTCGACGGCTTACGCGGCGCCTGGAACGGGCCGGCATATGTGCTGACCGACAGCGGCACGGCATCGTCGGCCGAGATGTTCGCCGCGCTGATGCACGATGCGGTCGGCGCCCGCACTGTGGGCCGGGCGACGGCTGCGGCTTCATGGCGGACGTGCCGCCGGTGGAACTGCCCCGCTCCCGCCTGCGCTACCGCGTGCCGAACTGCGTACGGCTGCGGGCCGACGACGGCAACGAAGTGGCCGGCGTCAAGCCGGACTTGCCGGTGCTGCCGGCCGAAGGCGAGAACGACCGCGCCCGCGCCTACCGCCTGCTCGACACGGTGGCGGCCGACTTACGCGCCCGCCCTGCCGCCGCCGCTGCGGCAAAACCTTAAAGGGTCTTGACGAACTCGCGTATGCCGCCAAGCAGCATCTCGACCGACATCGCGGTCAGGATCAGGCCCATCAGGCGTTCGAAGGCGGTCATCACCTGCGGGCCGAGCACCTTCTGCAGCTTCTCGGCGCTGAGGAACACCGCCAGCCACACCACGCCGACCGCCGCCAGCGCGGCCACGTGCACCAGCACCTCGCCGGTGCTCTCGCGCGAGAACAGCAGCACGGTGGCCAGCGCCGACGGACCGGCCAGCGCCGGAATCGCCAGCGGCACGATGAACGGTTCGCCGCCTTCGGTGCGGCCCAGCACGCCGTCCGGGTGCGGGAAGATCATGCGGATCGAGATCAGCAGCAGGATCACGCTGCCGCCAATGCGCAACGACACTTCCGACAGCTGCAGCGCGGTCAGGAAGTGGCGGCCGAAGAACATGAACACCAGCAGCAGCACGAAGGCGATCGCGCACTCGCGGATGACGATGCGTGAGCGGCGCGCCACCGGCACCGGATTGAGCACGCTGGCGAACAGCGGCACGTTGCCGAAGGGGTCGGTCACCAGCAGCAGCAGGATGAAGGTCTGGAAGAAGTTCTGGGTCATGGAAAGTATCGGGTCAAAAGAAAAACGGGAGCCGAAGCTCCCGTTTGCAGTGTACCACCGGATTCGGCTTATGCCGATTTGCGGCGGCGGGCGATGGCGCCCACCAGGCCCAGGCCGGCCAGCAGCATGGCGTAGGTTTCCGGCTCAGGTACCGGCAGCGTGGTGTAGGTGTAGGTGACCTTTGCGTAGCCGTCCATCGTAATGTTGGTGAAGTAGCTGGCATTGCCGGTACCCGACAGGCTGTCCGACGACCAGCCGCTCAGCAGCGCGTGGTAGGTGCCGGGGCCGGTGAAGGCGCCCAGTTGTCCAGCCGAGTTGATGGTCACGGAATTGGTGGTGGTCCAGGGATCCAGAGTCAGCGTCGAGTCGGTGCCGGCCGCCAGGTTGAACACCTTGGTGGTGGTCGCCAGGGTGCTCAGCGTACCGCCGCCCACTGCGCTGTCCAGTTGACCGCCGGTGGTGACGGTGAAGGTCGCCGGAGCGCCGGACAAGGCATCGTTGGAGACATAGATCGAACCGTTGATGGTGTTGAACAGTTCGAACTGTACCGAGGTCAGATTGCCCAGCGATGGGTTGAACTTGTCAAAGCTCAGGTCGCCGCCGTTGTATTCGACGTCATACGCCGTCGCGGTGGTGATCGTCGGCAGCTGCACGGTGGCTGCGCTGGCGCCCAGCGCGAGGGTCAGGGCCGCGGTGGCAAAGATGGTGGTGGTCAGGTTTTTCATATGTTATCCGCAATCGTGTTGGTGACGTGGCTCAGGCTGCGCGCGATTTGCGCTTGGCGACAAAGGCAATAGCGCCTAGGCCCAACAGCATCATGCCGTAGGTTTCCGGCTCAGGTACCGGCGCCGCGACGGTGTAGGTATAGGTGACGTGGCCGATGCCCGAAGCGGTGGTGGCGAACTTGGTGAGCACGCCCGTGCCGCCCGACTTGGTACCGTCGGCGATCAGCGAGAAATTCGCCTGCACATTGCCGGTACCGGTGAACAGCTCGAACGAGCCGCTGTCCAGCACCACGTCGGTCGACAGGTTCTTTTCACCGTCCAGGACCAGGGTCAGCGCGGTGGCCTTGTGCGCAATGCCGGCGCCAGAAAACACGGTGCCGCTGGTGGAACCCAGCAGCAGGCTGCCTGGACCGGTCAGGGTCATCGTTGCGCCCAGCGTGCCGTTGACGGCTTTGTCGGCGCGGGTGTTGGCGTTGCTGGCCAGCAGCTGACCATACACCACCGAGCTGTACTCGATCTCGATGCTGGACAGTGCGCCCAGCGTGCTGTCGAATTGCTTGATGTCCAGCAGCGATGCGATATTGGTCGGGGTGCCGGTGAAGGCGGTGATGTCATAAGTGACGGTGTCTGCCATCGCAGGAGCTGCGAAGGCGCCGGCGGCAACGCAAATAGCTGCGGCAGCAAAGTTTTTCAGTTTCATTAATATTTCCTTATTGGATGTTTTGCCCAACTACGGCCCTAAAAGGCAAGCCGCAGGATGTTCTGCTTTGCTGCCATTTCCTTACTTGGAGCAATCATAACATACAATGTGGAAATTACATTTCTTTTTCGACATTTTTCAGACAATTTATACAACTATAGTTTCCAAAATACAATTGCAAATAAAAAAACGACCCGGAGGTCGTTTTTTTCCCACAAACTGCGGGAATCCAGTAAGGGAGCCACTTACAGCGCATCAGCCGCCAGTTTCGCCCTTCTTGATCCAGGCCGCCAGCTGGTGCGGACGCAGGCCGTCGTAGTCCTCGAACGGCTGGTGGATCCATGGATTGTGCGGCAGCTCTTCCATCTGGTAGTCCGGCTTGAACGCCGAGCTGCCCTTGGTCCAGATCACCGCGGTCTTCACTTCCCTCACGCCGTCGAAGTTGGACTTCAGGTGATCGATCACCTTCATCAGCGTGACGCCCGAGTCGGCCAGGTCGTCGACCAGCAGGATGCGGCCGGCCAGCGGGCCCTTGGTCATCGTCATGTATTTGGCGATGTCCAGGTCGCCCTGCACGGTGCCCTTGTCGGCGCGGTAGGAGCTGGTCGACAGGATCGCCAGCGGCACGTCGAAGATGCGCGAGAACACGTCGCCCGGACGCACGCCGCCGCGCGCCAGGCACAGCACCTGGTCGAATTTCCAGCCCGATTCATGCACCTTGAGCGCCAGGCGCTCGATCAGGCGATGGTATTCGTCCCAGGAGACCCAGAGGTGTTTTTCGTTCGATTGTGGGGTCGTCATTGCTTAATTCCTTATTACTCGAATGGGTGGCGCAGCACGATCGTCTCTTCGCGATCCGGACCGGTCGATACCATGTCGATCGGCACGCCGACCAGCTCTTCGATGCGCTTGATGTAGGCGCGGGCGGTGGCCGGCAGCGCGGCCAGCGACTTGGCGCCGACGGTGCTTTCGGTCCAGCCCGGCATTTCCTCGTACACCGGCACGCAGCGGGCCGCCTCTTCGGCGCCGGACGGGAAGATGTCCACGGCCACGCCGTCGATGGTGTAGCCGGTGCACAGCTTCAGCGTTTCCAGGCCGTCCAGCACGTCGAGCTTGGTCAGGCACATGCCGGTCACGCCGTTGATCTGGACCGAGCGGCGCAGCAGCGCGGCGTCGAACCAGCCGCAGCGGCGGGCGCGGCCCGTCACGGTGCCGAACTCGTGGCCGACCTGCGCCAGGTGGTGGCCCACGCCGGCATCGGTAGGCAGTTCCGAAGGGAACGGGCCGGAACCGACGCGGGTGGTGTAGGCCTTGGTGATGCCCATGATGTAGTGCAGCATGTTCGGACCGACGCCGGCGCCGGCGGCGGCATTGCCGGCCACGCAGTTCGACGAGGTGACGAACGGATAGGTGCCGTGGTCGACGTCCAGCAGCGAGCCCTGCGCGCCTTCGAACAGCAGGTTGGCGCCGGCCTTGTGCGCGGCGTACAGCGCGCTCGAGACGTCGGTGACCATCGGACGCAGACGCGGCACGTAGGCCAGCGCGTCGTCCAGGGTCTTCTGGTATTCGATGCGCGGCGCCTTCAGGTAGTGCTCCAGCACGAAGTTGTGGTAGTCGAGGTTCTCGGCCAGCTTCTCGGCGAAGCGCTTCTCGTTGAGCAGGTCGGCGACACGGATCGCGCGGCGCGCCACCTTGTCTTCGTAGGCCGGGCCGATGCCCTTGCCGGTGGTGCCGATCTTGGCTTCGCCGCGGGCGGCTTCACGGGCCAGGTCCAGCGCCGAGTGGTAAGGCAGGATCACCGGGGCGGCGTCCGACACCTTCAGGCGCGACGCGACTTCGACGCCGACTTTTTCCAGCTTGTCGATTTCGCGCAGCACGTCCGGCACCGACACCACCACACCGTTGCCGATGTAGCAGGCCACGCCTGGACGCATGATGCCCGACGGGATCAGCTGCAGCGCGGTCTTGACGCCGCCGATGACCAGCGTATGGCCGGCATTGTGGCCGCCCTGGAAGCGAACCACACCTTGTGCATGATCGGTCAACCAGTCGACGATCTTGCCCTTGCCCTCATCGCCCCATTGGGTACCGATGACGACGACGTTTTTTGCGTTTTTCTTTGACATCACACTAACCTAAGTTTTTAAGAATCCAGTTGCTACCATTATCGTCGAGGACCAGCGCGCGATCGCACTCGAACTCGTCCAGCTCGTTGCTGTGACCCGGCAAACTTTGGATCACGACTTCGCCGGACTTGCGCAGCTCGGCGATTTTTTCCTTCAATTCCGGCGCATTGCCCCACGGCGCGCGGATCGAATGCTTGCGCTCCGCGGTCGGCAGCAGGCGCGCCAGTTCGCGCAGGTCGAGCGAGAAGCCGGTGGCGGGACGCGCCCGGCCGAAAGCCTCGCCTACGTGATCGTAACGGCCGCCGCGCGCCACCGCGTTCGGCAGGCCCGGCACATACAGCGCGAACATCGCGCCGCTTTCGTACTGATAGCCGCGCAGGTCGGCCAGGTCGATCGCCACTTCCGCGCGGTCGATGGCCGACGCGGCCAGCGCCGCCAGCTCGGACAGCGCCTTGGCGATGCCCGGCAGGTCCGGCAGCACGTCGCGCGCGCGCTTGAGCACTTCGACGCTGCCGTACAGGTTGGGCAGCGCCAGCAAGGCGTCGCGCACCACCGGCGAGTAATTTTTCGTCAGCTCCTGCAGGCCGGGCACATCCTTGGCGCGCAGCAGCAGGTACAGCTGGGCTTCATCCCTGGCCGCCGCGGCGTCGCCTTCGAGGATGGCGCGCAGCACGCCGACATGGGTCAGGTCCAGCCGCACTTCGGTGAAGCCGGCCAGGGCCAGCGAAGCCAGCGCCAGCTCCTGGATCTCGGCGTCCGCTTCGAGGCCGGCATGGCCGTAGATCTCGGCGCCGATCTGCAGCGGCTCGCGGGTGGCGTGCAGGCCCGACGGGCGGGTATGCAGCACGCTGCCGGCGTAGCACAGGCGGGTGACCGAGGCGCGGTTCAGCAGGTGGGCGTCGATGCGGGCCACCTGGATCGTCATGTCGGCGCGCAGGCCCAGCATGCGGCCGGAGATCTGGTCGACCAGCTTGAAGGTGCGCAGATCGGTATCCTCGCCGGCGCCGGTCAGCAGCGACTCCAGGTACTCGAGCAGCGGCGGCATGACCAGTTCATATCCGTACAGACGGAAATTATCCAGCATCAGACGACGCAGTTCTTCAATCTTGCGGGCTTCCGACGGCAGGACGTCGGCGATATTTTCGGGCAAAAGCCAATTCGGCATGGGAAACTGGTGACAAAGGTAATTGAAAAATGAACAATGTGACGCACGCGCCGCAGCCATCAAGCAGAAAGCCGAACCTGATATTTTACGCGAAAATACGTTGCGGGAGGAGAAAAAGATACGCCGGGGAGCCATACGGCACCCCGGCGCGGGTCTGACTTTACTTCTTGGCGGGAGCCGGTGCGGCCGAACCGGCGGCGCCGGAGCCTTTGAAGTACTTGAAGAAGTCCGAGCTCGAATCCATCACCATCACGTCGCCGTGATTCTTGAAGGTGGCGCGGTAGGCTTCCAGGCTGCGGTAGAACTTGTAGAACTCGGGGTTCTTGCCGAACGCTTCGGCGTAGATGCCCGAGGCCTTGGCGTCGCCCTCGCCGCGTATCTGCTCGGCGTCGCGATAGGCTTCGGCCAGGATCACGGCGCGCTGGCGGTCGGCGTCGGCGCGGATCTTTTCCGACTCGGCCGAGCCGGTCGAGCGCAGCTCGTTGGCCACGCGCAGGCGCTCGGCCTTCATGCGGTCGTACACCGAGTTGTTGATCTGCTCGACGTATTCGACGCGCTTGAGGCGCACGTCGATGATCTCGACGCCGATCTGCGCCGCTTCCTGCACGACCTTGGTGCGGATCGCCTCCATCACCTGGCCGCGCTGGCCGGAAATCACTTCGCTCACCGTGTGCTTGGTGATTTCCTCGTTCAGCGCCGCCTTGACGATGACCGACATGCGGTCGCGCGCGCGGCTCTCGTCGCCGCCGAAGGTGACGTAGTACAGCTTGGCCTGGCCTTCGTTGCGGCCGATGCGCCACTTGACGAAGCTGTCGATCAGGATGTTCATCTTCTCGGCCGTGATGAAGCGCTCGGCGTCCGGCGTTTCAATGGTGAGGATGCGGTTGTCGAGATAGACCACGTTCTGGAACGGCGGCGGCAGCTTGAAATGCAGGCCCGGCTCGCGTATCACTTCCTTGATCTGGCCCAGCGCGAACACGATCGCGTACTTGCGCTGGTCGACCACGAACACCATCGACGACAACACGAGCAGCGCGACGAACGCCGCGATAAGGGTACTGGCTATGCGGTTCATTAACGGCTCTCCCGGTCACGTAAGGCTTCGCGCGAACGCGGATCACGCTGGCGATTCACTTCCACCGTCGGCATCACATCCGACGGCAGCGTGGCCACCGGCGGCGGCGATGCGGCCGCTTGCGCGGCAGCCTTGGCGGCCGCGGCCTGCGCATCGGTGGCCGCCGCTTGCGCGATCAGCTTGTCCAATGGCAGGTACAGCAGGTTGCTGCCGGTCTTGGCGTCGACCATGACCTTGCTGGCGCTGGAGAAGATCTGCTGCATGGTTTCCAGATACATGCGGTCGCGCGTGACGCCCGGGGCCTTCTGGTACTCGGTCAGCACCTGCTTGAAGCGCGAGGCGTTACCGGTGGCGTTCTCGGTCACCATCGAGCGGTAGGCTTCGGCCTCCTGCATCAGGCGCGAGGCGTAGCCGTGGGCTTTGGGGATCACGTCGTTGGCGTAGGCCTGGCCCTCGTTCTTCTGGCGCTCGCGGTCCTGCCCTGCTTTCACCGCGTCGTCGAAGGCGCCCTGCACCTGCTCCGGCGGCTGCACGTTCTGCAACGTGACGGCCGAGATCAGCACGCCCGACGCGTAGCGGTCGAGGATCTGCTGCATCAGCTGCTGGGTTTCAAAGCCGACCTTGTCGCGGCCCTCGTACAGCACGAAGTCCATCTTGTTCTTGCCGACCACTTCGCGGATCGAGGTCTCGGCCACCTGGCGTACGGTTTCCTCTTCGTCGCGGTTGTTCATCAGCCAGGCCACGGGATCCTTCAGCTTGAACTGGACGGCGAACTGCATGTCGATGATGTTTTCATCATCGGTCAGCATCAGCGCCTCGCGCAGCTGCTTGTTCTTGACGTTGCCGCGATAGCCGATTTCGACCATGCGCATCTGCGACACCTTGACCGTCTCGTCGCTCTGGAACGGGTACGGCCAGCGCCAGTTGAAACCGGAACCGGTGGTGTGGCTGACTTTGCCGAAGGTGTAGACCACGCCGGTCTGGCCTTCCTGCACGATGAAGGAACCGCTGGCGAGCCAGATCAGCGCGATGACGGCGCCGACCGCGCCGGCCGTGGCGCGCACGCCGGACAGGTCGGAACGGCCACCGCCGCCGCCATTGCCGCCGCCGTTGTTATCGGGACGGTTCTTCTGGCCGAAGAAGCTGTTCAGGCGCTGGTTGAAATCGCGCCACAGCTGCTCCATGTCGGGAGGGCCTTCGCCGGGCTTCTTGCCTTCATTGGCTTGCGGCTTGCTATCTTTCTTGTCCGAGCCCCAGCGGGGATCGTTCAGCGACAGCTTCAAGCCGAGACGTTTCATAAGTGACGAGACACGCATTAGTGTGATCCGACATGAGTAAGGGTGGGACTGCTATCCGGTTCTGCTTCTTCGTCGTCGACATGATAAGCCTGGTTGAGCCGGGCACCCGGCGCGTTCTTGGCCCATTCGATCATGGCGCCGCGCAAAAGGTCCAGTCCTTGACCGGTGCGCGCGCTGAGGAAAACGCGGGAAATCTTATCATATTCATCCCGCTCGACCGACGGCTCCAGATCTGCGGCATCGATCTTGTTCCACACCAGTATCTGCGGAATGTGATCGGCGCCGATTTCCTTGAGCACCAGGTTGACCTGCTCGATCTGCTCCATGCGCACCGGCGACGAGGCGTCGACCACGTGCAGCAGCAGATCGGCGTGGATGGTCTCCTCCAGCGTGGCGCGGAAGGCCGCCACCAGCTGGTGCGGCAGTTCGCGCACGAAACCGACCGTGTCCGAGATCACCACGTTGCCCACTTCCTGCCCCATGTAAACACGGCGCGAGGTGGTGTCCAGGGTGGCGAACAATTGATCTGCGACATACACGCCGGCCTTGGTGACGGCGTTGAACAAGGTCGACTTGCCGGCATTGGTATAGCCGACCAGCGACACCGAGAAGGTCTGGCTGCGGCCGCGCGAACGGCGCTGCGTCTCGTGCTGCTTGCGCAGCTTGTCCAGACGCGCGCGCAGGGCCTTGACCCGCTCGCCGATCAATCGGCGGTCGGTCTCGAGCTGCGTCTCGCCGGGGCCGCGCAGGCCGATACCGCCCTTTTGACGTTCCAGGTGGGTCCAGCCGCGTATCAGGCGCGTGGCCAGATGCTGCAGCTGAGCCAGTTCCACCTGCAGCTTGCCCTCGTGGGAGGCGGCGCGCTGGGCGAAAATGTCGAGGATCAGGCTGGTGCGGTCCAGCACCCGGATCTGCAGGCGCTTTTCCAGGTTGCGCTGCTGGGCCGGCGACAGCGCGTGGTTGAAGATGACGATTTCGATTTTATGATCGAGCACGGCAAGGCCGATCTCGTCGGCCTTGCCGCTGCCGACGAAATATGCCGCGTCCGGGGACGAGCGCTTGGCCGTAATTGTCGTGATCGGTTCCGCACCTGCTGAACGGGCCAGCAGTTGCAGTTCCTCGACGCTGGCGGCAAAGTCGCCCTGACCGAAATCGATACCGACTAGAGCTGCGCGCATACGACGGTCAGGCGATTTGAGAAAAAGAAGCGGTGGTGCAAGCGCTTATTCCGCTTCGGATTCAATGTTGAGGTTGACGGCGCGTGCCGGTACCACGGTGGAGATGGCGTGCTTGTACACCATCTGGGTCACTGTGTTACGCAGCAATACGACGTATTGATCGAACGATTCGATATGGCCCTGCAGCTTGATGCCGTTGACCAGATAGATCGAGACAGGAACATGCTCTTTGCGCAAGGCATTGAGGAATGGGTCTTGTAACAGTTGCCCTTTGTTGCTCATAACAGCTCCATTTTATGTTGTTGTGTTGGAATTGGAGGCGAAACGCTTGATTTCAAGTACGTGGCCCAGCGAAAGTCAAATGATTTTCGCTGAAACACCGTTCGCCACGCCGGGAATGGTGCTTCTAAGCCACTGTAACCTGTTTTTGCTTTTTTTGCAGGGCGCACCAGCAAAAAAACCGCTTATTTCGACTGAGTTTTTGCGAACGGATTCTTACCGGTGCGCAGTTCGATGCGCAACGGCGTGCCGACCAGCTGGAACGTGTCGCGGAAATGCTTTTCCAGGTAGCGTTTGTACGGTTCGCCGACGGCGTCCAACGCATTGCCGTGAATCACGATCACCGGCGGATTCATGCCGCCCTGGTGCGCGTAGCGCAGCTTCGGACGGATCGACCCCTTGCGCCGTGGCTCCTGCTTCTCCACCGCCTCGATCAGCGCGCGCGTCAGCTTGGGCGTCGACAGGTTGCACATGGCGGCGGCGTAGGCCGCGTCAAGCGACTTCATCAGTGGACCGATGCCCTGCGCCTTCAGCGCCGAGATGAAGTGCATCTTGGCGAAGGACAGGAAATCGAGCTTGCGGTCGATGTCGATCTTGATCTCGTCGCGCTCGTCGGTGCGCAGGCCGTCCCACTTGTTGACGGCGATCACCAGCGCGCGGCCCGTCTCCAGCACGAAGCCGGCGATGTGGGCGTCCTGCTCGGAGATGTCCTGCTGCGCGTCGAGCATCAGCACGACGACGTTGGCTTCCGAGATCGACTGCAGGGTCTTCACGACCGAGAACTTCTCGATCGCCTCGAACACCTTGCCGCGGCGGCGGATGCCGGCCGTGTCGATCAGCGTGTATTGCTTGCCCTCGCGCTCGAACGGAATCTCGATCGAGTCGCGGGTGGTGCCCGGCATGTCGAAGGCGATCACGCGCTCTTCGCCCACCAGGGTGTTGATCAGCGTGGACTTGCCGACGTTGGGACGGCCGACCAGCGCGATCTTGATGCCGTGTTCGGTCTTTTCCAGCTCTTCCGGATCTTCCGGCCGCTGGGCGAAGGCCAGGTCCAGCGCCTCCTCCACCAGGTCGGCGACGCCGTCGCCGTGCGCCGACGAGATCGAGTAAGGCTCGCCCAGTCCCAGTTCGTAGAAGTCGGCGACGACGGCGGTGTAGCGCATGCCTTCCGACTTGTTGACGACCAGCATGACCGGACGGCCGCTTTTACGCAGGAAGTCGGTAATGGTTTTATCATGCGGCGTCAGGCCCTGGCGGCCGTCGACCAGGAAGATGACGATGTCAGCCTCGGCCACGGCCTGCTTGGTCTGCAGCGCCATCTGGTGCATGATGCCTTCCTTGGCGACCGGCTCGAAGCCACCCGTGTCGATGACGAGGAAGGGACGTTCGCCGACACGGCCCTCGCCATAGTGACGATCTCGCGTCAACCCAGGCAAGTCCGCCACCAGCGCATCGCGCGAGCGGGTCAGACGATTGAACAAGGTCGATTTCCCTACATTGGGTCGACCCACTAGTGCGATTACCGGCTTCATTTTATTACTCGACCGCGAGAGCGGTCACTGTCCCTGATTGGGTTTGGAAAATCAAATTCGTGCCGGCGATGACGGGGTCCGATTGGATCGGGCTGCCGTCGGTCGCGGCGCGACCTATAAATGCGCCATCTTCCCGCGACAGGAGGTGGACATATCCCTGGAAGTCGCCGACGGCCACGACGCGGCCGTAGGAAACCGGAGTCGACAGGCGGCGGTAGGCCAGCTTGTCGTTCTTCCAGGCGTTGCTGCCGTTTTCACGGCTGTAGGCTGCAACTTCGCCTTTGTCGTCGGAGACGAATACAAAACGCTGGTCCACCGCCACGCCGACGTCGGACGAGGTCGGCTTGCTCCAGTGCGGCGCGCCGGTGGTGGCGTCGAAGCAGGCCACGCGGCCCTGGTACGACACGGCGCAGACATCTTTCTCGAAGATCACCGGGGTGCCGGCGATGTCGGTCACGCGCTCCAGCTCCGTGGCGCCGCGCGGCTCGCCGACCACCACTTCAAAGCGCGGCAGGCCGGTGGCCAGCACCAGCGCCAGCAGCTTGCCGCCCGGCTGGGCCACGTACACGTTGGGGCCGTTGATGACCATGCCCGGCGCGTTGCGCAGGGTCAGGGCCGGCGTGGTGCGGGTGACGTTCCAGCGCTTGGCGCCGGTCTTGGCGTCATACGCGGTGATCAGGTTGTCGACGCTGCGCACCACGACGATGCCGCCGCCGACCACCGGCGACGACAGCACTTCGCTGGTCGCCTGGCCTTTCCACAGCTGCTTGCCGTTGGCGTCGTAGGCGAAGATCACGCCCTTGGCGCCGCCGACCACGACCACCTCGCCGTCGCTGCCCACGCCCGCGGTCAGGTCGGTGCCGGTCTTGACGCGCCATTGCTCCTTGCCGGTGGCCGCGTTCAGGCGCGCCAGGGCGCCGTCGGCGTCGGCCACGTAGATGCTGTCGCCGGCCAGCGCCGGGGTGAAGACGGCCACGCCGGCTTTACCCATCGAATACTTCCAGACGGTCTTGGGCGTCATGCCGCCCTTCAGCTCAACCAGCGCCGCCGGCTGGGTCTTGGTATCTTTGGACGAGAACAAGGAACAACCGGCCAACATCGCAAACAGGCTTGCAGCAATAACTTTTTCGGTAATACGCATTTTTTAACCTTGATCTGGGGAGGCGCCGGTGATTGCCGGCGCCGGAAAAATTACGCTGCGTCCTTGTCGGCCGGCACGGTGCCGCCGATGGCTTCAAGTTTCAGCTGGATCAGCTGACGACCAGGGTTCTTCTTGTCGGTGGCTTCCAGCGCGGCCTGATAGGCGGTGCGGGCTTCGGCCAGCTTGTTCTGCGCGACCAGCACGTCGCCCTTGCGGTCGGCCACGGCGCCGGCAAACTGCGGTGCCACGTCGCCCGACAGCACTTTCAGCGCTTCGTCGTAGGCTTTCTCGTCCAGCAGCAGGCCGGCCAGGCGCACCTTGGCGACGGCCTTGAACTCGTCGCCGCCATGCTCGATGGCCCACTGCAGCTGCGCCTTGGCGGACTTGATGTCGTTGGCGTCGAAGCTGGACTTGGCCGCCACCAGCGCGCTCATCGAGGCGTAGGCGGTGCTGCCGAATTTGGATTCCATGTCGCCGGCGGCGCGCAGCACCTTGACGTTGTCCTTGGCCTCGGCCGCGTTCTGCACTTCGTCGTACAACGCGGACGCTTGCGCGGCCTGGGTGCGCTGGTAGTAGTTCCAGCCGGTGAAGCCGGAATACGCCGCGAGGCCGGCGATCAGCACCCACGAGGTCAGATTGCCGTACTTGTCCCACCACGCTTTGAGGGACGCAATTTGTTCTTGTTCTTCGAGATCGTATGCCATGTTCGTCTGCTAGTTATAGGTTTAAAAAAGTACGGCTTAGTTTGGTGACTTAGCTTAGTGATTGCAGTGCTCGTCGTGCACGTGGTAGTGGTGATCGTCGCCGCTGGTGATCTGGTCGACCAGGAAATCGACCACGTCGTCGAACGGCACCGTCGATTGCTGCTGTTCGCCCTCTTCCGCGCGCATCGCCTTGACGCTGGCGGTGTGGTTGGCCACCTCGTCGTCGCCGATGATGACGGCGAAGGCGGCGCCGCTGCCGTCGGCCTTCTTCATCTGCGTCTTGAAACTGCCCGGACCGTTGGCGGTCGAGGCGTGCATGATGACGTCCAGGCCGGCGTCGCGGATGCGCTCGCCCAGCACGAAGGCCTGCAGCTGCGCCGCCTCGCCCTGGTGCACCAGGTAGACGTCGCACTGGCCCGGCTGCTCAGGCTCGCCGGCTTCCTTCATCAATTCAATCAGACGCTCGATGCCCATGGCGAAACCGACGGCCGGCGTCGGCTTGCCGCCGAAGGTCTGGATCAGCGGATCGTAGCGGCCGCCGGCACACACGGTGCCCTGGGCGCCCAGCAGGTCGGTGACCCACTCGAACACGGTGCGGTTGTAGTAGTCCAGGCCGCGCACCAGGCGGGTGTTGATGGTGTACGGGATGTTGTTGTGGTCGAGGATCTTGCGCACGCCGTTGAAGTGGGCCAGCGATTCCTCGCCCAGGTAGTCCAGCAGCTTGGGCGCGTTGTTGACCATCTCCTGCATGGCAGGGTTCTTGGTGTCCAGGATGCGCAGCGGATTGCTGTGCAGGCGGCGCTTGGCTTCGGCGTCCAGCAGCTCCTCGTGCTTTTCCAGGTAGGCGATCAGGTCGACGCGGTGGCGCGCGCGCTCTTCGGCGTCGCCGATCGAGTTCAGCTCAAGGCGGATGTTTTCCAGGCCCAGGTCATCCCACAGGCGGCGGCACATCATGATCATTTCCGCGTCCACGTCCGGGCCGTTGAAGCCGACGGCCTCGCAACCGAACTGGAAGAACTGGCGATAGCGGCCGCGCTGCGGACGCTCGTGACGGAACATCGGGCCCGTGTACCACAGGCGCTTCGGACCTTCGTAGACCAGGTTATGCTCGATCACCGCGCGCACCACGCCGGCCGTGCCTTCAGGGCGCAAGGTCAGCTGGTCGCCGTTCATCGAATCGGTGAACGAGTACATCTCCTTTTCCACGATGTCGGTGACGGCGCCGATGGCGCGCGCGAACAGCGCGGTGTTTTCCACGATGGGCGTGCGGATATGCTGGAAGCCGTAGCTCTGCACCACCGATTGCGCGGTGTTCTGAAACAGTTCCCACAGGTGCGCATCCTGCGGCAGGATGTCGTTCATGCCTTTGACGGCGGTGATTTTTTCAGTTTTGGACATATTCTTGGCTGTAATTCTTCTTCACGTAATTCAGTACGATTTCCTGGAATTCCTCAACGATGCGCTCACCGCGCAAGGTGGCGAATTTGGCGCCGTCGACGAACACCGGCGCGGCCGGCGATTCGCCGGTGCCCGGCAGGCTGATGCCGATGTTGGCGTGCTTCGATTCGCCCGGGCCGTTGACGATGCAGCCCATCACGGCCACGTTCATCGCCTCCACGCCCGGATAGGTCTTTTTCCACTCCGGCATCTGGTCGCGCAGATAGGTCTGGATGTTGTCGGCCAGTTCCTGGAAGGTGGTCGAGGTGGTGCGGCCGCAGCCAGGGCACGCGATCACCATCGGGGTGAATTTGCGCAGGCCCATGGTCTGCAGGATCTCCTGGCCCACCACGACTTCCTTGGTGCGGTCGCCGCCCGGCTCCGGCGTCAGCGAGATGCGGATGGTGTCGCCGATGCCCTCTTGCAGCAGCACCGACAGCGCGGCCGTCGACGCGACGATGCCCTTGCTGCCCATGCCCGCCTCGGTCAGGCCCAGGTGTAGCGGATAGTCGCAGCGCTTGGCCAGTTCGCGGTACACGGCGATCAAATCCTGCACGCCCGAGACCTTGCACGACAGAATGATCTTGTCGCGGCCCAGACCCAGTTCCTCGGCGCGCACGGCGTTCTCGATCGCCGAGGTGATCAGCGCCTCGTACATCACCGCCTGCGCCGACCACGGCTCGGCGCGGCCGGCGTTTTCGTCCATGATGCGCGCCAGCAGCGCCTGGTCCAGGCTGCCCCAGTTGACGCCGATGCGCACCGGCTTGTCGTAGCGCGCGGCCACTTCGATCATCTGCGCAAACTGCGTGTCGCGCTTGGCGCCCTTGCCGACGTTGCCCGGGTTGATGCGGTACTTCGACAGCGCCTTCGCGCACTCCGGATAATCGTTGAGCAGCGTATGGCCGTTGTAGTGGAAATCGCCGACCAGCGGCACGTCGATGTCCATCTTGTCCAGCTGCTCGCGGATGTAGGGCACCGCTTCAGCCGCTTCCGGACGGTCCACCGTCAGGCGCACCAGCTCCGAACCGGCACGCGCCAGCTCCTTGATCTGGATCGCGGTTTCGATCACGTTGGCGGTGTCGGTATTGGTCATCGACTGCACCACCACGGGCGCGTCGCCACCGACCCAGATCTTGCGCTGGCCGTGCGAAACCAGCACGCTGCGGCTGGCGCGGCGATTCGATGGTCCCGAAGGAATAGCTGTTTGTGAAGACATGATCTTTTACTCGGCTTGTGCTTAACTTATTTAATGTTCACGCGCGAAATCGTACCGCCGGCGACCGGTGGCAACGCCAGCGGCACGCCGCCCAGCGTGGCTTTCACGCCGCCCGGCTTGCCGACGATCAGCAGCGCCGGATCCTTGATGTCGAAGGTCTCGGTGTTGCCGGCCTTCACCAGCCGCGAAATCAGCGGCGTCGTACCCGGGCGGCGGATCTCCACCCACGAATCTTCCGTTACTTCCAGCACCAGCTGGCTGCCGGCTGCGGCCGGCACTGCCGCCGGTGGCGACACTTGCGCGACCGGTGCCGCTGGCGCCGCGGTTGCAGGCGTCGTGGTGGCCGGCGTTGCAGCGGCACCCGCCGCCGCCGCATCGGCCGGCGCGTTGCCGCCTGGCGGCGGCACCGAAATCAGCGGCACGCTAGGCGATTGCAGCGGTGCGGTTGCCGCGCCCGGCGCGGCGGTGGTCGTTTCGATCGGCGCGATCGCCGGTTCGGCAGGCTTGACCGCCTCGGTCGTGGCGCTGGCCGGCGCTTCCGAGCGCTGGAACAGCGTCGCCGGGATCATGCCGCTCTGGTAGGCATACACGCCGGCGGCGGCCACGGCCACCACCACGGCCACACCGATCAGCCAGCCGGCCGGACCGGACGAACGCTGCGTCATCGACGGGAAGCGCGATTCGGAGAACGTCGCGGCGATTTCCTTGCGCGGCGGCGCAGCCTCATGGCTGGTCGGCGACACCACTTCGATCATCGCCACCAGCGGGGTGGCGTCTATCTTGACGACCTTGGCGTAGGCGCGCACGAAGCCGCGCACCACGGCCATATTCGGCAGCGCGGCGTAGTCGCCCGCTTCCAGTGCCTTGACCTGGCGCGGCGCCAGTTTCAGTTGATCGGCAATCTGTTCCACCGTCCAACCCATCGCTTCGCGCTGGGCCGCCAGTTGTGCTCCGGGCGTGGCCAGGCTGCTGCTGCCCTGGTCTTTTGGCGATTCTGCCCACTCTGAATTCATTGGTATCCCTGTTTCACTCATCAAACGCCCCACGTTGATAAGCAGCATACTCGGCCGAGCCGGGGTGGTGGCGGCGCAACTGCGTCGCCCAACCAGCTTCCGCGCTCGTGTCGCCAAGCTTATGCTGCACCTTAATCGCGAGCCACAGCACGTCGGCCGTCAGGCTCTCCATCTTTGCCACCTTGTTCAGGCGGGTCACGAAGAAATTGGCGCGCACATAATCGCGCTTTTCAAAATAGACCCGCGCCAGATTGGCGTTGGTGGCCGGCAGGTCGGGCGTCAACTGCAAGGCTTGCAGCAGATAACGCTCCGCGCTGGCGTAATCCTTGATCTTCAATGCGCAGGAACCGGCGTTGTTCGCGGCGCTGGCCGGCGAACGATAGCTGCGGTTGCTCAGGGCCGCATCAAACAGCGGCAGCGCCTCGGCCACCCGGCCGAGCTGGCACAGGAACGAGCCGTAATTATTGGCCAGGTCGGGATTCCCCGGCACCAGCTTGCGGGCGCGCACGAAGTTGTCCTCGGCCAGCCCGTTCTCGCCCATCTGCTGGTAAATCAGGCCGCGCATGCCGTAGGCGTCGGCGTAGTTCGGATCGGCCGCCAGCGCCAGCTTGACCTCGTCCAGCGCGAACGCATACTGGCGCTGCTCGAAGTAGCCGATCGCCAGCTGCATGCGGATCTCGACCTTGCGCTGAGCGCTGGTCTGGTCCGACACCGTGGTCAGCTCGGCCTGACCACTCTTGCCGCGCTCCGGGCCCGACGAGGCGCAGCCGGCCAGCGTCCCGGCCGCGATCGTCAGGATCGTGGCGAGAGTGAGCCGGCTACGCTGCGCCAGGAGGGTCATCAGGAACGGATCTCCACGATCTTGCCGAAATTGGCGCCGAACTTCTGCTGGTACTCGGCCATTTTCTCCATCCGCTGGGCCACCTTGGTGCGGTCCTGCACTTCGCCGGCCAGCTGGCCGCAGGCGGCGTCGATATCGTCGCCGCGCGTCTTGCGGATGGTGGTGACCAGGCCGCCGTCGACCAGGATCTGGGCGAAGGCCTTGATGCGGGGATTCTTGGAGCGCAGCAGGCCCGACTCCGGGAACGGGTTGAACGGAATCAGGTTGAACTTGCAGTTGACGCCGAACTCGCGGTCCTGCACCAGGGCCAGCAGTTCCCGGGCGTTCTCGTCGGAATCGTTGACGCCGTCGAGCATGCAGTACTCGAAGGTGATGAAGTCGCGCGGCGCAAATTCCAGGTAGCGCTTGCAGGCGGCCATCAGCTCCTTGAGCGGATACTTCTTGTTCAGCGGGATCAGGCTGTCGCGCAGCTTGTCGTTCGACGCGTGCAGCGAGACGGCCAGCGCCACCGGCACTTCCTGCGACAGCTTGTCCATCATCGGCACCACGCCGGAAGTCGACAAGGTGACGCGGCGGCGCGACAGGCCGTAGGCGTTATCGTCGAGCATCAGCTTCAGCGCGGTGGCGGTCGGCTCGAAGTTCAGCAGCGGCTCGCCCATGCCCATCATGACCACGTTGGTGATCTGGCGTTCGCCCTTCGGGCCCGGCTCGATGCCCTTGGTGCGGCGCAGTTCGAACTCCGCCATCCACAGCTGGCCGATGATCTCGCCGACGGTCAGGTTGCGCGAGAAGCCTTGCTTGCCGGTCGAGCAGAAGCGGCAGTTGACGGCGCAGCCGGCCTGGGTCGAGATGCACAGCGTGCCGCGGTTCTCTTCCGGGATGAACACGGTTTCCACCGCGTTGCCGTTGCCGACGTCGACCAGCCATTTGCGCGTGCCGTCGGTGGACGTGTGATCGCTGATGATGGCCGGCGCCGTGACGTGGGCGCGGGTTTTCAGTTTGTCGCGCAGCGACTTGGCCAGATCGGTCATGCTGTCGAAGTCCGACGCACCGAATTGGTGGATCCAGCGTTGCAGTTGCTTGGCGCGGAACGGCTTCTCTCCCAACTCGGCGCAGTAAGCGATAAGTTGCGCGGGATCGAAGTCCAGCAAGTTGGTCAGAGGTGCGTTCATAGTGGTATTCAAAACAGTACTAATCATTTTTCCGTTTCCGCACCGCGGCGCGGAAACGGATCTTACTAAAAATTACTTACCGAAGAAGTAAGCGATTTCAACTGCGGCGGCTTCGACAGCGTCGGAACCGTGGACAGCGTTGGCGTCGATCGAATCGGCGAAGTCAGCACGGATGGTGCCTTTTTCTGCCTTCTTAGGATCGGTGGCGCCCATCAGTTCGCGGTTTTTCAGAACTGCGTTTTCGCCTTCCAGAGCCTGGATCATGACTGGGCCGGAGACCATGAAGTCCACCAGGTCCTTGAAGAAACCGCGCTCTTTGTGCGCAGCGTAGAAACCTTCAGCCTCTTCACGCGACAGCTGCTTCATTTGAGCAGCAACGATCTTCAGGCCAGCGCCTTCGAAGCGGCTGTAGATTTGGCCGATAACGTTTTTTGCAACTGCGTCTGGTTTGATGATCGACAGGGTGCGTTCGATTGCCATTTAAAAAACTCCAATAAAAAGAAAGGTTTAAAACAAAATTGATAACTCAATCAACCTTTGATTTTACCATAGAACACCCCATATACCGAGAAACGGGAGTAGATAAGCTTGCAAGAGCGGCCATATTTGCCCCTTTTTCGGGCGAAAATATGGCCTGGGACGGTTTTAAGCCAGTATTAAGTGCATTTTCGGGGCATTTTTGCGCATTTTTACCCCGCCGTGCTATGCTTTTGGCAAGCGGTATTCGAATCACTATGAAGGAGGTTCCATATGAACAACATGCAAAATACCTACGACCTGGCGGGAAGCCGCCGGTCGGTCCAGCACAACGTGCTGCGCAATACCTACTGGCTGCTGGCCCTGTCCATGGTGCCGACCGTATTCGGCGCGGTGCTGGGCGTGTCGCTGCACCTGCCGCTGGGCGGCGGGCTGATGGCGCTGCTGTTCCTGGGCATCGCCTTCGGCTTCATCTGGGGCATCGAAAAGAACAAGGATTCCGGCCTGGGCGTGGCCCTGCTGCTGGGCTTCACCTTCTTCATGGGCCTGATGCTGACGCCTATGCTGTCGCGCATTCTCGGTTATTCCAACGGCGGATTCCTGATCATGACCGCGTTTGGCGGCACGGCGTCGGTGTTCGCGGTGCTGGCGACGATCGCCACGGTGTCCAAGCGCGACTTCTCCGGCATGGCCAACTGGCTGTTCGCGGGCGTGGTGGTGATCCTGCTGGCGTCGATCGCCAACATCTTCCTGGGCATCCCGGCGCTGGCGATCGTGATCTCGGTGGTGGCGATCGCGATCTTCTCGGCCTACATCCTGTATGACGTGCAGCAGATCATCAACGGCGGCGAGACCAACTACATCCGCGCCACGCTGAACATCTACCTGGACGTGTACAACATCTTCGTCAACCTGCTGTCGCTGCTGGGCATCTTCGGCGGCAACCGCGACTGAGCGAAAACAGTCCTCCCCTCGAAGCCGGCCCAGCGCCGGCTTTTTTTATTTCAACCCGGGGTCAGATCCGACAATTGGACACGAGCTCTGCCGTAGCGACCGCTACGGCAGAGCTCGTGTCCAATTGTCGGATCTGACCCCGGATCTAGCGGACGTGGAAGCGGGTGGTGGCGACGACTTGGGCGTTGGCGTCGATCAGGGCCAACTGGTGCTGGCCCGCGACCGGGCGCCAGGCGTAGTCGGCGCCGGCCTGGCCGAGATCGGCGCCGTCCAGGCGCCAGTGGAGTCCCCTGCCCGCCTGCGCCTGGAAAAAGACGCGCTGGATGGCGTCCGGGATGTCGGGATCGATGGCGATGATGCTGGCGTCTCCTGGATACAGTATCTTCGGCGCGCGCTGCGTGTCCTGCACCACGGCGATGAGCGGGCTTTCGGTGCCGGCGATGAACCACTCGCCGCGCGCGGCCTCCAGCATCGGCTGGTAGACGATCTGCTGGCGCACCACGCCGGCCGGCGCTTTTGGCGCGCGGCTGGGCTGCTGGCGGTGCAGGTAGTCCATCACGTCGCGCCACACCGGCGCGGCGCCGCTGACGCCGGAAACGTCCCACATCGACTGGCCGTCGAAATTGCCGACCCAGACGCCAACCGTGTAGCGCTCCGAATAACCGAGGCACCAGTTGTCGCGCATGTCCTTGCTGGTGCCGGTCTTGACGGCGCTCCAGAACGTCGTGGCCAGTTCGTTTTTCAGGCCGAACGTCAGGCTGCGCGCGGCGCGGTCGGACAGGATGTCGCCGACGATGAAACTGGCCCTGGCGTCGAGCACGCGGCGCGGCGCCACGGCAGCCTGCGGCGCCAGGCTCAGCGGGCCGTACATGCCGCCGTTGGCCAGGGTCCGGTAGGCGTTGCTCAACTCCAGCAGCGACACTTCCGCCGAACCCAGGGCCAGCGAGTAGCCGTAGTAGTCGGCCGATTCCGTCAGGCTGCTCAAGCCCACGTCGTGCAGCCGCTCGTAGAAGCGGTCCATGCCCGTCATTACCAACGTGCGCACCGCCGGCACGTTGAGCGAACTGGCCAGGCTGGTGCGCACGCTAACGTAGCCCTTGAAGTCCTTGTCGTAGTTCTGCGGGATGTACAGGCCGGACGGCGTGGAAATATCGATCGCAGTGTCGTCCATCACCGAGGCCGCCGTGATCAGCTTGCGCTCCAGCGCCAGCTCGTAGAGGAAGGGCTTGAGCGTCGACCCGGCCTGGCGCAGCGCGGCCACACCGTCTACCTCGCCACCGCCGGCGTTGCCGACATAGGCCAGGATCTCGCCGCTGGCGTTATCCAGCACCACCACCGCGCCGTCGTTGACATTGCGCGCCCGTAGCGACATCAACTGCTGGCGCAAGGCGGTCTGCGTAAAGCGCTGCAGATCGCCGTCGAGCGTGCTGCGCACGGCCTTGCCGGCGCTGGTCAGCAGCTGCTGCGCCACTTGCGGCGCCGGCGGCGCCTCGGCCGCCAACAGCGGGCGCCCCATCGCGATGATGGTCCGCAGCTCGATATCGCTGCAGGTGGAAGGCGCCCGCAACTCCCTGGCCAGCGCGCACGCCCGCTGCGACACCACCTTGGGCGCCGCGCCCGGCCCGCGCAGCAGGCTGGCCAGGATCATCGATTCGCTCAAGTTCAATCCGGACGGCGCCTTGCCGAACAAGCCGCGCGCCGCCGCGCCGACGCCTTGCAGCTCGCCGCGGAACGACACCAGGTTCAGATACGCTTCCATGATCTGCGGCTTGGTCCATGTCGCATCAAGCTGGCGCGCGGCCTGGATCTGGTCCCACTTCTGTCCCCAGCTGCGGCCCTTGGCCGACGGCTGCAAGCGCGGATCGAGCTGAGCGGCCAGCTGCATGGTGATGGTCGAGGCGCCGCGCGGACGGCTGCGGAACAAGTTATCCCAGGCCGCCTTGCCGGCGGCGCTCCAGTCCACGCCGTCATGCTGGTAGAAGCGCTGGTCCTCGGCCTGCAGCACGGCGGCCGGCAGGCTGGGCGAGATGTCGGCCAGCGCCACCCACGGCAGGCGGCGCACCTTCATGTCGATGCGCAGCGACTGGATCGGCTCTCCACGGCGGTCCAGCAGCTCCGCCTCCGACGAGCGCCAGGCGGCGCGCACCTGCTCGGCTGTCGGCACGACGATTGTGGCGGCGTTGACGGCGCCGGCTGCATGCACAGCGCCGGCCAGCGCCAGCAAGGTTGCCAGGATCGGTTTCATTTGACGTTGAACGGTGCGTTCGGGGATTCGCCGAACATCTCCGGACTATACATCGCTTCGACGCGCGTGGCGGGCAAATTGAACTGTCCGGCGTTGTTCAACCGCACAGTGTATTCCACGCCCCATTTCCCTTTCGGGACGAACTGGTAGAACGCATGGAAGCCCTCGAACGTACGCTCTTCGAACACCGGCCACGCCCAGCCGCTACGCTTTTCTCCGCTGCTGAGCAGCTGCGAGTCGCGTCCCAGGCCGGAACCCAGCACCGTGGCGCTGGCCGGGATCGGATCGTCGACCACCACCCAGGTCATGTCGGCCTGCGCTTCCAGGTCCAGGCGCACGCGATAGACGTCGCCACGCGACCATACGCCCGCCACCTTCTGCTCCACCGGCGTAACGGTCCTGGCGATCTTGTAGCCGCTCGATACCGCCGCTTTCAGCGGCAGCGCGGCCTGCGTCTGCACCGTCACCCACGGCTTGCCGGTGCCGGCGTGATGGAGTTCCAGCCCGGCGCCGCCGCGGGGCCAGGGCAGCATGACGCTGCCGCCGTTGGTGTCACCGCCGAACGCGACGCTCTTGCTGGCATTCGCCAAGGTCGCGCTGCCGGTGCCGGTGACCTTCTCGTTTTCGAATTTGCGCGAGAATTTATCGATGGCCAGCGTGCCCCAGGCATTGGCGACCGTGGTGCCCCAGCGGCCCTTGCGCTGGCGTTCCAAGGCGCCGCGCGCCAGCCGGCCCATGTCTTCCTGCCACGCCGGATTGTCCAGCATCGCCAGCAGCAGCTTGTTGGCGTTGCTGTCGGCGGACGCCATCAACCACCACCAGTCATCGGTACGTTCGGTCGAAAAGCCCAACGTCGTGCCTTGCAGGTTCAGGCGCGAACGCAGGATCTGTTCCGCCTGCGCCATGCGCTGCGCGTGCATCAACAGCTTCGGCGAGCGTTTCAGAATCAGATACCAGTCGATGACGGCCGACGTCGGCCATAGATTGGGTTCGATGCTGAACGATTGCAGCTCTTCCGGCTGGATGCCGTGGGTGCGCGACAGCGCCTCCAGCGCGGCGATCTTGCGGATGGCCAGGTCCGCGGTCGGCAGTGACGAGTAGCGCGTGACCTTGCCCTGCACGAAGGCCAGCAGGCCGGATTCCATGCGCCCCTTCAGTTCAGCCGGTATGCTGTAGCCGGCCTCCTGTGAGGCGGACAGCACATAAGCCGTCAGAGTGTCGTCGCCCTGCTGCATGGTGGCGAAGTATTTGACCAGGCCATCGGCGTCCAGATGCGCGGGCAGGCTGTCCACCGCAGACTGCCACAACGCCGGGTCGTGCAGCGCGATGGCGCGCGAGCTGACCTGTTCGAAGCAGCGGTACGGATAGGCGCTCATGTAGTCGCGCACACCGGGCAGGTCGCTGCCGAGTTTGGGGCTGAACTGCACCTGCACGCCGCCGCGTCCCGGCAACGCGTCGTCCGGCAGGCGGACCTGCATGGTCTGCTTGCGGTCCAGCTGCAGCAGCGTCGCCTGCGTGATGCGCACCGGCACGGCGGCCACCACTTTCTGCTTGACCTTCAAGCGGTCGCGCGACGCCGGTCCGGCCACCGTGCCATCGCCGACGATCGCCGCACCGACGTCCCACGCCAGCGTGGCCGCGCCGACCGGCACCTGATACTCCCAGCCGATATCCTGCGCCTGCCCCGCCTCCAGCGCGACCTGCTGCGGCGCCAATGTCTTGCCGCCGACGGCAGCGCTCAGCGCCACCTTGACGGCGCCTGCGGTCGTATTCCGCAGCGTGAAGCCGGCGCGGAAGCGGTCGCCCTCGCGCACCAGCGACGGCAGCCCGGAAAGCAGCATCAGGTCCTGCGAGCTGCGCACCTCGGCGCGGCCGGTGCCGAACAAATCCGTCTCCGCACTGGCGATAGCGACGATGCGGAACGCCGTCAGCGAGTCGTTGATGGGCACCTGCACCGTCGCCTCGCCATTGGCGTCCAGCGTCACGCGCGCCTTCCAGAACAGCAAAGTATCGAACAGCTCCCGTCCTCCACCCTTGCCCCCGCCACCGCCGTGCGGCACCGCCTTGCGGCCGAAGTGGCGCTTGCCGACCACCTGCATCTGCGCGGTCGACGTCTGCACCTGCAGGCTGCGCTGCTGCATCATCGCTTCGAGCAGGTTCCAGCTGTCGTTCGGCATCAGCTCCAGCAGACCAACATCGACCGCGGCCAGCGCCACCTCGGCGCCGGCGGGTGGCGCAGAGCCGTCCGCGCGCGTGACCTTGACCGCCACGGTGGCTTTGTCGCGCACGTTGTAGACCGGTTTGTCCGCCTTGACCTGCACCTTCAATTCATTGGCCGACCAGCCCACGCGCAGCGCCGCGATACCCAGCTTGTACGCAGGCTTGCCCAGATCGACCAGCGCCGTCGGCTTCACGCTGGCCACGCGGCCGCGCACCACCAGCGCCGACACATACACATTGGGCGCGTAACCGCCCTTGACCGGAATCGTGAACACCGGCGCGCTGCCCGACAGCGGCCGCACGTAGGTGTCGATGATGCCTTCGCGCTCCACGGTGATCAGCGCGGTCGCCTCGCGGAACGGCATGCGCACCTGGAAGCTGGCGGTCTCGCCAGGCTCGTAGCGTTTTTTCTCCGGCAGCAGGTCGATACGGTCGTTGTCGGTGGCGCTGAACCACCAGTCGGCGCCGTCGGCCACCCAGGTCTCGCGATTGGTCATCGTCACACGCTGCTGTTCATCCTGCGTTTTCGCGCGCAGGATCAGGTTGCCCGACGCGGGCGCCTTGACCTGGCAGATCAGCAGGCCCTTGTTGTCGGTCTTGCCTTCGCAGGCCGCGCCCAGCGCCTTGACTTCGCTGTTGTTTTCGTAGGCGTAGAAGCCGCCGATCAGGCGGCGCCGGTGCGAGTAGGATTGCCGCTGGAAGAAGTCGACCGACACCGGCGCGTCGGCCACCGGCTTGCCTTGCAGGTCCAGCACCACGACCTGGAACTTGAGCGCGTCCTTGCTCAGCACCCAGCCGTCCGGCTGGATACCGATCACATAGCTCGACGGCCACAGCGGAATGCGGGTGGAGACGGACAACGTTTCGCCGTTGGCATCCTGATAGGACATCTCGGCCGTCAAATCATGCGGCGTTTGCACGGCCGGCAGCTGGTCCAGTGCGACACGCGCGCCGCCGGCCTTGTCCAGCGTGAGATTGCGGGTCTTGATGGCGGCCGGGCCGCTTGCCGCGCCGCCATCCGCTTCTCCTCCCTCGAACACGCCTTCGTCCTCATCGAAGGCGCCGTTGCTGCGCTCGACGCCGACCTTGACGTCGCCGGTGCTGAAGCTGAAGTCCGCGTAGTCTTCGAAGCTGACCGCCTTGTCCTGCACCACCGTGCGCAATTGCACCGGCGCGCCGCCGGCCCCGCCACCTGACAGATAGCTGAGCTGCACGTCCAGGTCCACCGCCGGCGCCTGGATGGCCGGTGTCTTCGGCCCCTGCAGCACGGCCTTCATGGTCGGCACGCGGAACTGCTCGACGCGGAAGCGGCCCGCCGTGCGGCCTCCCAGCATGACCGTGTACCAGCCCTGCTTGGCGTCCGCCGGAATGATCCACTGGTTTTCCGCGCTGCCGTTCGCGCTCCAGCTGATCGGCAGTTCGTATTTCTGCTCGCTGCCCTCATGCATGACGAAGATGCTGCCCGGCTGCGCCTTGCGCTCGTCCGCCGTCAGCTGTTTGGCGCGCCAGTTGCGCTGGTCCTTGCGCGGCGTGTCGGCGGCGCCGACCAGCGCGATGCCCTGCTCCACATGGCGGCGCAGGAAGTGCTTCATGTGCACCGTCTCGCCGGCGCGCAGCAAGGTGCGGTCGAACACCGTGGCGGCGATGACGTTGTCGGCGCTGCTGTCTTCGGTCGGCAGGTTGTAGCGCCAGCTTTCGATGCCGCGCGTCCAATAGGACAATGTGAAGGTCATGTCGGCGCCGCTGCGCGCGCTGATGAAATAGCCGCTGCTTCGTTCGCAACGGGACTCCGCCAGCTCCTGCTTGATGTCGGCCACGCCGATGGCGTTGGTGGTGCCCTGCCACAGCTGCTTGCCGTGGCAGTCGCGCACCGATACCTGCGCTTGCGGCACAGGCTTGCCCTTGTCCAGCGACGTGACCCACACCAGCGACGATTGCGCGCCCTGCTTGAAGTGCGCCACCATGTTCGTCACCAGCGCCGCCGTGCTGACGTAGGCGGTGGACGGCTTGTCGTTCAGCGCCGCGCCCAGTTTGGGGCTGGCCAGTTCGACCACGTAGAAGCCCGGCTTGCGCAGCGGGATGCCGACCACTTCGAACGCCTGCCGCCCGCCCGGCTTGGGCATGGTGAAGCGTTCGATGGCGCCGGGTGGCGCCTTCTTGCTGTCGCCCAGCAGCGGCTTGTACAGCGCGTCGCCAGACAACTCCACCGGTCCCCAGCCGTAGCCGGACATGCGCTGCAGCCAGTCGAAGATCTGCTTGTCCTGCTGCTCCGGCAGGACAGCGGCGTCGTTGACGCGCAGCGCGGCGCCATCGACGCGCGCCGTGCGGCCGGCCAGGCTGGCCTCCACGTTGCGCACCGTGACCGGCAGCAAACGGTCGCCCTTCGCTTCAATGATGCCGAAGCGTGCCGGGAACTTGACCAGCGGCGGCTGCACGTCCGTCTGCACCGACATCGGGAAGCGCGCCTGATTCAGCAAGGGCCGGTTGGCGTCGTCCTTGAGGCCGGCCGGCACGGACAGCGTCAGTTTGGCCTTCTCCGGGAACGGCCCGTTGATGGTGACCCAGCTGACGTATTCCGCCTTGAGCTCTTCCTTGTCAACGGCGGCCTTGAAGACCTTGCCGCCCGGGCCGGTCAGCCTGACGGCCAGCGCATCGGCCATGCGCACCGGCGCCGAGAAGTCCACGCGCACGGGCAGGAAGGGAATGCAGCCGCCGTCCTGCTTCAATCTGTCGCAACTGAAGCGGGCGGTGAACTCCGGCCGCGTCTTGTAGGTCCAGGTCTGGTCCTTGTCGGTGACGATACCGCTGTCGGCGGCGATGCCGGCGCCCCAGACCAGCGACACCTCGGCCTCCGCCGGCAGGTTGCGCTTGCACTGCAAAACCACCAGCGGCAGCTTTTCCATGCGCTTGTCACGCACCGTCGCCGTGGCCCGCCACACCACGCCGCGCGCCTTGAAGTACAGCGACAGGTAGCGGTCGGTGAACTCCTTGCGCTGGTCGAGTATGCGCTGGCGCTCGGCGCCGCCGAGTATGCGCACGCCGATCTTTTCATTGATGCCTTCGGCGCGGCACCAGGCGTGGGCTGCCACGCTGTCATCGGTGGCCGGCGCGTCGAGGCCGAGGATGAAGATCTGTTGCTCGTCGATATTGCCGGCGCCTTCGCGCGGCAGCGAGCTGACGATGGCCGGGCCGCCGGTGTTGAAGGAGAACCGGCGCTCGCCTTCCAGCGGCTTGCCCGCCAGGTCCTTGAGATCGTCCTTCAGCGTGAAGCGGCAGGCCACGCCGGCCGGCAGGTCGCGCTCGAAATCGTAACTCCAGTTTTTGCCGTCTATCCAGCGGCCCTTGCCCTGTTCGGGGCAATCCACCTTGAACGGATCGCCGAGGCGCATGTCGCCCAACGGGACCATCTGGCCGCTGAAGCGCGCGGTCGCCTGCCGCACGCCTTTGACGACGCCGGACGGAGAAAACGAGATAACGGAAGTCTGGGCCAGGACGGCCAGTGGCATGCTGCAAAAAGCAGCCATGCCGATGAGGCGAAACAGGAGGCGCATGCCAACTCCGGACGCTGATTATGGGATCAGCCCAGTGTTGCGTACGCCTCCGACAAAGTCAATAACATTACAAAAAAAACATCAGGTCAGATCAAATACCGCCATCGATTCCACGTGCGAAGTGTGCGGGAACATGTTGACCACGCCGGCCTTGTTCAGCACATAGCCGGCGTTGACCAGGATGCCGGCGTCGCGCGCCAGCGTCGACGGGCTGCACGACACGTAGACGATGCGCTTGGGCAGCAGGTCGGCACGGGTCTGGCTCAGTTCCACCAGCGCGTCGCTCAGCGCCATGGCGCCGTCGCGTGGCGGATCGACCAGCATGCGGTCGAACTTGCCCAGCTCGATCAGGTGCTCGGCCGTCACCTCGAACAGGTTGCGGGTGTAGAAGGTGGTCTTGTCCGACAGGCCGTTGGCCCTGGCGTTGTCCAGCGCGCGCTCGGTCAGCGAGGTCGCGCCTTCGATGCCGACCACCTCGCGCGCCTGCGTCGCCAGCGGCAGCGTGAAGTTGCCCAGGCCGCAGAACAGGTCGGCCACGCGGTCTTCCGGCTGCACTTCCAGCAGGCGCAGCGCCTTCACCACCAGCACGCGGTTGATGTAGTGGTTGACCTGCGTGAAGTCGACCGGCTTGAACGGCATCTTGATGCCGAATTCCGGCAGCAGGTAGTGCAGCTCCTGGTCCAGCGGATAGTAAGGCGCCGCCGTTTCCGGACCCTTGGTCTGCAGCCAGAACTGGATCTTGTGCTGGTCGGCGAAGGCTTTCAGCTTGACGTCGTCGTCGCCGGCCAGCGGCGCCATGATGCGCAGCACCAGCGCGGTGACGCCCTCGCCGATGGCCACTTCGATCTGCGGGATCTGGTTGAACAGGGTCAGCGAACCGATCAGCGCGCGCAGCGGCAGCAGCAGGTCCGACACGTGTTTCGGCAGGATCTGGCAGCTCTGGATGTCTGCCACGAAGATCGATTTCTTTTCCTTGAAACCGACCAGCACCGCGTCCTTCTTGGCCACGTGGCGCACCGACAGGCGCGCGCGGTAGCGGTAGCCCCAGGTCGGGCCGTACATCGGGCGCATCACCGTCTGCGGACGGACCTTGCCGATGTGCTGCAGGTTATCTTCCAGCACGCGCTGCTTGATCGCCACCTGCGCGGTCGGCTCCAGATGCTGCATCGAGCAGCCGCCGCACATCTCGAAATGCACGCACTTCGGCTGCACGCGCATCGGCGATTCGTGGTGCAGCGCATCCATGCGCGCCATTTCCCAGTTTTTCTTCTTCTTGAACGAGGTGAAGCTGACTGTCTCGCCCGGCAACGCGCCTTCGACAAACACGACCTTGCCTTGCGAGCCGTCTTCATTTTCCATATGGCCGACGCCGCGGGCGTCCATGTCGAGCGATTTGATGAAGAGTTTATTTTCTTGCATAACGTTCAATATTGAATTGGGAATGGCTGGCGCAGGCGCTCGTGCGCCGGGCCGCGCAGGGCCGTAATGATAGCAGAATGGGAAGGGCTTAAAGCAGGGAATCGCGCACCACGCCGCGCGCGGCCATGGCCCGTTTCAGCTTGACCAGCGCTTCCTGCTGGATCTGCCGCACCCGCTCGCGGGTCACGCCCATTTCCTCGGCCAGCGTTTCCAGCGTGGCCGGATCGTCGTTGTCGAGGCCGAAGCGGCGCATGATGACGATGCGCTGCTTGTCCGGCAGCTTGGTCAGCCAGTCGCGCACCAGCACCGTCATCTCGTGGTGCTCGGCGCGGGCGTCGGGGCTGTCGTCGCTGTCGCCGGGCAGCATGTCCATCAGCGACGATTGCGGATCGTTGTCCAGCGGCGCATCCAGCGAGGTGGCGTGCTCGGACAGCGCCAGGATGTCCTGCACCTCCTCCACCGGGCGGCCGACCAGCTCGGCGATGTCCTCGGCGGTGGCGTCTTTGCCGTTGTGGTGCTGGGCTTCGAGATGGTATTTGCCGCGCAGGATCTGGTTCAGCTCGCGCACCATGTGCACCGGCAGGCGCACCGTGCGGGCCTGGTTCATGATGGCGCGCTCGATCGACTGGCGTATCCACCAGGTAGCGTAGGTCGAGAAGCGGAAGCCGCGCTCCGGCTCGAACTTGTCGATCGCGCGCATCAGGCCGATGTTGCCCTCTTCGATCATGTCGAGCAGCACCACGCCGCGGTTGATGTAGTGCTTGGCGATGGAGACGACCAGCCGCAGGTTGTGCTCGATCATGGTCTGGCGGGCGCTGAAGTCGCCGGCCTTGGCCAGCGTGGCGTAGTGCACCTCCTGCTGCGCCGTCAACAGCGGCCGGGTGCCGATCTGGTTCAGGTAGTGCTGGGTGGTGTCGGTCGACAGCTCGGCCGCCAGCACCTTTTTCAGTTCGTCGACACTTTCGAGGACCGCGCCCGCTTCGGGGACCGTCTCGCCGTCCGCACTATCGATGGCGACATCATCGCTCGCCTCATCCTGGAAATCTTCCGGGGCTGAGTCGTCATCCATCGGGTCGTGCGGCGTATGTGTCATGGCTCAGCTAGCGGTTAGGCAGGAATTTGGACGGATCCACCGGCTTGCCCTGCTGCCTGATTTCAAAGTGCAGCTTGACGGAGTCGGCATCGGAATCGCCCATTTCCGCAATCATTTGTCCCTTGGTCACGCTCTGGCCTTCCTTGACCACAATCGTACGATTGTGCGCGTAGGCCGACAACAAGCTATTACTGTGCTTCACAATAACGAGATTACCATAACCGCGGATGCCGCTGCCTGCATACATCACTTTTCCGGCCCCGGCAGCCACGACCTGCTGGCCCGCCTTGCCGGCGATATCGACGCCCTTGTTCTTGCCTTCGTCGAAGGTGGCGACGACTTTGCCCTCGGACGGCCACATCCAGCTCAGTTTTTCATCGTCGGCGCCGGGCGCCACCACCGGCGGCGCGGCGACCACGGCAGGGGACGGCGCCGGCGCGGGAGCAGGCACGGACGCCGGCTTGGTCGTGCCATTGCCTTCGCCCTTGCCGTTTTCCGGACGCTGCAGCTCGGCCAGCGCGCTGTCGGAATAAGGTTTCTTCTCGCCCTTGGGCTCGGTCTTCTTGATCACCGGCGGAGGCGGCGGCGTCTTGTCCGGCGGCGGCATGACGATGGCGCCGGTCTGCACGCCGTTGCCGGTGGCCGCCGTGCTTTCCGGCGGCAGCACGCGCAGCACCTGGTCGACCTTGATGTCGTTCGGGTTGGACAGGTTGTTCCAGGTCACCAGGTCGCGGTAATTCTGACCATACTCAAGCGCGATGCGGATCAGCGTGTCGCCCTTCTTGACCGTGTACAGGCCGCGCTCGTCGCGGGTGACCTGCGCCGACTCGCTCGGGGTGGCCGGCTTGACCGGCGGCGGCTGGGTGCGGTCGACAACCGGCGCTTGATTCGGGGTGGTGGTGCAGGCGCTCAGCAAGGCGAGCGCAAAGCTCAAAACGAGCAAGTTACTTTTATTAGTCATTCTCATCTTAATGTTCTAGTGGTTCGGACGCGACCGCACAATCAAACCGTGCCCGGCCGCAGCGGCACGAAATGGCAGTCTTCCAGCGTAACGCTGGTCCATTCCGCCTTGCCGATGCGGGTAATCAGTTCCAGATGCTGGGCGCGGGCGCCGACCGGCGCGACCAGCCGGCCGCCGATGGTCAGCTGCTCCAGCAGCGCCTGCGGCACTTCCAGCCCGGCCGCGGCCAGGATGATGCCGTCGAACGGCGCCGCTTGCGGCAGGCCAAGCATACCATCTCCGTAGTGCAAACGCAGGTTCGGCACGCGCAGCGGACGCAGATTAGCCTTGGCCAGCTCGTGCAGCGGCTTGATGCGCTCGATCGAATACACCTGCTGCGCCACGCAGGCCAGCACCGCCGCCTGGTAGCCGCAGCCGGTGCCGATCTCCAGCACGTTCTTTAGTTGGCCGCCGTTGCGCATCACCTCGATCATGCGCGCCACGATGTAGGGCTGGGAGATGGTCTGGTGATGGCCGATCGGCAGCGAGGCGTCGATATAGGCCTGGGAAGCGAGCCCCTCGTCCATGAACATATGGCGCGGCACGCTTTCCATCGCGCCCAGCACCACGGCATCCTTGACGCCCTGCCTGGCCACGCGCTGGACCATGGCGCGGCGCACCGCCTCGGACACCAGCGGATTCTGGCGCGGCGCCGGCGCCGGCAGCGGCTGCGCCCGCTCCATCGCGTAGCTGTGCGACTTGGACGGCGCCGCCACCGGGCGCGGGTTCGAATAACCGTGCTGCGGCGCCACGTGGCGGGCCGCGTTCTGGGTCGCCGTCTGCGGCGTGGCCACCGGCGCGAACACCGTGGCCTTCTTGCCCCCCTTGTCGACTACCGAGGATAGCGGGAGGGGAAAGCTACGGTTTTTGTCGGTCATGCCAGGGCCTTTGCCAATGCATCGAGTTGGGTTTTATGGGTCAGGTCGATCTGCAACGGCGTGATCGAGGTCTGCCCCTGGGCGCAGGCATAAAAATCGGTGCCTACACCCGCGTCCTTGGTCGCGCCCGGCGGCCCGATCCAGAAGATTTCCTTGCCGCGCGGGTCTTGCGAACGGATCACCGGTTCGGCCTGGTGGCGGCGCCCCAGCCGGGTGGCGACCGGAGTCGACAGCCGCTCGTAGGGCCGGTTCGGAATGTTGACGTTCAGCAGATATGGCGCCGGCAGCAATGCATAGTAGCGCTCGACGATGTCGCGCGCATGACGGGCGGCGTCCTCGATATGTTCCCAGCCGTGGGCGCCCTGCGAGAACGCGATGGCCGGTATGCCGAACAGATAGCCCTCGGTGGCGGCGGCGACGGTGCCGGAGTACAGCGTGTCGTCGCCCATGTTGGGACCGTTGTTGATGCCGGAGACGACCAGGTCGGGCCGGTAGTCCAGCATGCCGGTCAGCGCCACGTGGACGCAGTCGGTCGGCGTGCCGTTGACAAAATAGAAACCATTGGCGGCCTGCTGCACCGACAGCGGCCGGTCCAGCGACAGGGAGTTGGACGCGCCGGAGCGGTTGCTGTCCGGCGCCACCACCACGATGTCGGCGATGGCCGCCAGGGCCTCGGCCAGCGCGTTGATGCCCGGCGCCAGGTAGCCGTCGTCATTACTGATCAGGATTCTCATACCGGAGATTTTACCTGAAGCAATGGCCGGACTGCGCGCGCCGGGGCGCTCCGGGCCAGATAAATTTGCGCTAGCGTGGCGCCGCCCGCGCGGCGGCCATATGGCCTTCCAGCGCCAGCAGTTCATCGGTGGTGCGCGACCACAGATCGCCGGGCGAGACCGCGCCGGGGGCGCGCAGCGGCCGGGCTAGCGCATCGCTGTAGTCGTCCATGGCCGCGTCCTGATGCAGCTCCTCCGGCACCATCAGCGGCTCCCCCAGCTTGTCCGCCGGTTCGCCGCCCAGCTGGATCTGGACGTCGATCAGCTGTTCGCGCGCCTTGCGCGTTTCCGGATGGTCGGGGCCGTGGCGGTGGAGCTGCGCCTGCAGCACGGCATCGAACAGGCTGCGGGCGGCGTCCAGCTCCTGCATGCGGAGCAAGGTGCAGGCCAGCGCCGTCTTGCTGCGCAGCGTATCGCTATGTTCGGCGCCCAGCAGGCGCTTGCGGCCGGCCAGCACCTGTTCCTGCGCGATGCGCGCGTGTTCGGTGTCGCCGCGCTGGAACAGCATGTCGGCGCGGCCGGCCCGGCAGGTCAGGGTCAGCAGGTGCTCGGGGCCGAGCAGGCGCAGATAGGATTCCAGCACCAGATCCTGAATCGCCAGCGCCTCGGCGATGCGTCCCTGTTGCGCCAGCGTGGCGGCCAGATTGGCGCGCGCCGCCAGCGTATCCAGGTGCTCCGGCCCCAGCAGACGCTGGCGCGCCTCGACCACGCATTCTTCGAGGAATTGCGCTTCGTCCAGCCGGCCCTGCATGCGCAGCGCCACCGCCAGGTTGGCCTTGCTGGCCAGCGTGTCGGCATGGTCTTCGCCCAGACCGCGCTGGCGCAACGACATGCTTTCCTCGAAACAGTCCAGCGCCTGCCGCAGCTTGCCTTCGCGCCGGTAGAGTTCGCCCAGCAGGTTCAGATCGCGCGCCAGCGGCTGCGCCAGCGCGCGCGCTCCGCCCTCGTCCAGCGCATGGCGCGCCTCGCCGATGGTGGCCTGCAGCTGGATTTCGCGCCGCGATTGCCATGGGAAATAGCCGTCGGCCAGCCAGTCCAGGAAGGCCTCGAAGGTGCGGGTCAGCGAAAACCGGTCGCCGCCCTGATCCAGGCGCACCGCCAGCTGCTCGCCGTAGGCAAAGGTGCGGGTCTGCTGCAACTGGACTTCGTCGAAATAGCTGTCCAGCGACAATTGCTGCATGCCGTAGCACTCGCCCAGCAGCCGCTCGAAGATGGGCTGGTAGCCGAGGATGCGCTGCGACGGGGCTCCGCGCCGCCATTGCGCGCGCTGCGTGCTGTCGCTCATTTCGATGCGAGATGGCAGAGGATAGACCAATAATGGCCGCTGTTCGTCTTCATGGCTGCGCCGGTAGGCGGTCGCGCGGGTGACCAGCGCCTGCACGCCCTCCAGGCTTTGCCTGTTCGGCGTAAACACCACCACCAGCTTGCGCGGCAGCAAGGTTGTGCAGATGCCGGCGCTGTCCGTGCGGCCGGTGCGGGAATCGACCAGCACATAGCGGAAATGACGGGCCAGATTGTCGGCAAAGCAGCGAAACAGCGCCGGGCAACTGTCGAACAGCTCGTCCCAGCGCATGGCCGCGAGGCGCTCGCCGTAGCTGTCGTCGAAGCGGCCGGCCCGCATCAGGTACAGCTGGCTGCCCTGATCCACCCGGCTGACGTATTGTTCCCAACCGACGTCGGCCAGCACCTGCTGCGCCAGCGTCTCCTTGTCCAGCGTCCCGGCGCCGCGGCGGCGCATCAGTTGCTCCCGGCAAGCCTCAAACAGTTCCAGCACCCCCGGCCGCTCCTCGTGGTGGTCGAAATAATGGTGCAGGCCGGGCGCTTCCAGATCCCAATCGATCATCAATACCGGGGCGGTGGCGTTTTGCTGGCGCGCCAGCAGCACCGCTATATTGGACAGAGCCATCGTACGCCCTGTCCCACCCTTGTAAGAATAGAAAGTGACAACTTCGCCGTGGTCGGTCAACGGCGGCAGGGACAAGGAAATGGGTTCCATGACATACCTTTTAGCGTGGGAAGTGTGGAGGAGGAATGGCACGCCATTCCGGCGGGATATCCGGCATGACAAAGCGACCACAGTCATGCCCCGGCGGCGTGCATCGTTTTACGTAGTGATAGTGCGAAACAATACGAAGGACTATTTTTTCTATATCCGGAATGAACTCGGGGTTGGTCTTCAAGTCGCCACTGGCGAGCGTGTAGCGGGAAAAGTCGACGTACATGCCCGGCCCGGAAATCTGCGGCGGCAAACCGTCGGGGTGGCGGGTCATGATGACGGGGATGATCAGGTGGCTGGGTAGCTGGTACCACAGCTTGCGTTCGTTTTCGATAAGTTGCATTGCTGCAAACTCACGACGGGTGTAAGCGTGGGCCTCGTATTTCGGTGTATAAATAACAATCATGCAAGCGCTCTCACACAAGGCCCGCGCGATCTTCTGATCCAGGTCGTCCCCGCCACCGAGTTGCTCACTATCAACAAAGAGTTCGTTCTCGTTGTCGAAGTGAGGTTCCAGATAACATTTAAGCGCATCGACCAAATCGTTTTTGAACTTGTTCATATACGCGTGTTGGCCGTGTGCATAACTGAAAAAACAGCCGTGACGGATAGTCATGACATCCTCCGTTGCTGCACCCCAAAGGTGCAGCGATTAACCAACTCTAACAATCAGCTCAGCAGGCACTTTGCGCGAACGCAAAGGGACGGCAGGCCGATCTTTGCGCAAACCGGTGGCGATTTCAGGTATCATAAAAATCTAACGATCGTTCTATTTTCAAACCAAGGAGACCACAATGAAAGCTGTCGTATGCCAGGCCTGGGGATTGCCCGACACCCTCACCGTCCAGGAATTGCCCGATCCGCAAGCCGGTCCGGGTCAGGTTGTGATCGATGTCAAAGCGGCCGGCGTCAACTTTCCGGACGTGCTGATTGTTCAGGGCAAGTATCAGTTCAAGCCGGAACTGCCCTTCGTTCCAGGCAACGAAGTGGCCGGCGTGATCCGCTCGATTGCTGACGATGTGACAACTTTCAAGGTCGGAGACAAGGTCATCGCGTTCACGTCGACCGGTGGTTTCGGGCAACAATTAGTAGCGTCTGTGCAAGCCCTGGCACCTATGCCGCCAGGCATGGATTTCGAGACGGCGGCGGCCATCACCCTCACCTACGGCACCTCGCACCATGCGGTGGTGGACCGGGCCGCGCTAAAAGCTGGCGAGACCATGCTAGTACTTGGCGCGGCCGGGGGTGTGGGGCTGGCTGCGGTGGAGATCGGCAAAGCCCTTGGAGCCCGCATTATTGCTTGCGCTTCGACCGACGAGAAGCTGGAAGTGTGCAAAGCGCATGGCGCGGACGTGCTGATCAACTACAGCAAGGAAGATTTGCGCGAGGCGATCAAGGCGGCGACCGGCGGCAAGGGGCCGGACGTGATTTACGACCCGGTCGGCGGCGAATATTCGGAGCCGGCGTTCCGCTCGATCGGCTGGCGCGGACGGTATCTGGTGGTCGGGTTCGCCAACGGCGAGATTCCGAAACTGCCGCTCAATCTGACGCTGTTGAAGGGTGCTTCGCTGGTCGGCGTGTTCTGGGGCGAGTTCGTCAAACGGGAGCCGAAGGCCAACCTGGCGGGCATGCGGCAGCTGATGGGATGGTTACAGGAGGGCAAGATCAAGCCGCGCATTTCGGGACGCTACACGCTGGAACAGACCGCGCAGGCGCTCAATGACATGGCGGCCAGGAAGGTGACGGGCAAGGTGGTGATATTGCCATAATATCAAATACTCCCGTCATTCCCGCGAAAGCGGGAATTCATGCTGACTATGGATTTCCGCTTTCGCGGGAATGACGGCGCGTATTTTTTGATACTGGAAGTTACGATTCGGAATTCTTATTTTTGAAGAATTCGATGACCTCGGCCTGCTCGCGGGTGCGCTTGAAGGACGGCAAACTCTGCCAGATCCGCTTGCCGTAAGGCTTGGAAATCACCCGTGGATCGCACAACATCAGCACGCCGCGGTCGTTTTCGTCGCGGATCAGACGGCCGGCACCTTGCTTCAGGTTAATAATCGCCTCCGGCAAAGTGTGATGCATGAAGCCGTTCTTGCCCTGTTTTTCCATCACTTCGATGCGCGCGGCCAGCACCGGATCGTCCGGTGGGGCGAACGGAAGCTTGTCGATAATCACCAAAGACAGCGCATCGCCGCGCACGTCGACGCCTTCCCAGAAGCTTTGGGAGCCGATCAGCACGCCATTTCCCGCCTTGCGGAACTGGTCCAGCAGCTCGGTGCGGCCTTTATCGCCCTGCACAAACAGCGGAAACGGCAGGCCGCGCTGCTCGAATTCATCGCGCAAACGCTCGGCTGCGCGCTTCACGGCGCGCAAAGTCGTGCATAAAAGGAAGGTTTTTCCGCCCGCCGCCTCGATGATCGGCAGCGCATGGTCCAGCACGGCGTCCGTATAACCCATGGAATTCGGGTCCGGCAAGCCTTGCGGCACGTACAAAATGCCCTGCTGTTCATAGTTAAACGGGCTGGGCCAGGACTTCGACGGCTCACCGTCCAGGCCCATCTGTTCGGAAAAATGGCTGAAATCGTTCTTCACGGCCAAGGTCGCGGAGGTGAAAATCCAGCTGCGCGGCACGCCTTCGCGCTGGCCGTTGAAGATGGGTGCGATCGACAAAGGCGTCTTGTGCAGCTGCAGCGACGACGCATAGGCCTCGACCCAGAACACCGCTTCGGCGCCTTTTTCGACCTTGGCCTTCGGGTCGAATTTCCAATCCACCAACTTTTGCGCCAGTTCCAGGCCGCGCTGGCGGCATTGTTCCAGCGTTTCCGCGCGGGCGGCCTGGGTTTCCAGCACCGCCAGCATGCCGTCCAGTTCGTCTTTCAGGGTCTGCAAGGCCGGGAAAAAGTCGCTCGACGGCGCGATTTGCGGCAGCGACAGGCGAACAATGTCTTGCGGGAAAGTCAGACGCAGGTCGCGCGCGGCCTTCTCCACCACCGTGACCACCTTGCCCCAGTCGGCGCCGTCGCGGGCGTTCGACAAGCCCTCGGCCAGCACGTCGCGGCACAATTCCAGCACTTGCGAGGTCGAAAACGTGTCGCCGAAGAACAAGGTGGCGGTGTCGGGCAGCTGGTGCGCCTCGTCGAAGATGATGGTGTTGGCGGACGGCAGCAGCTCGGCGATGCCGGAATCCTTCAGCGCCACGTCGGCAAAGAACAGGTGGTGGTTGACCACCACCACGTCGGCCTGCTGCGCCTCCTTGCGCGCCTTCATGACGAAGCAATCCTGGTAGTACTGGCACTCGGAACCCATGCAATTGTCGCGGGTCGAGGTCACCAGGTTCCAGATCAGCGCGTTTTCGGGCACGCGGGCCAGCTCGGCCTTGTCGCCGGAATTGGTCATCTTCAGGAAGCGCGAGATTTCGCGCAGGTGGCCGACGTCGTCGCGCGAGGTCATGCGGCCGTTCTGCAGCGTGCGTTCCAGGTGGTAGTGGCACAGGTAGTTCGAGCGTCCCTTCAGCAGCGCCACCGACACCGGCGCCTGCAGGGCGGCGCGCACGGTCGGAATGTCGCGCAGGAACAGCTGGTCCTGCAAGTTCTTGGTGCCGGTGGAAACGATGGTCTTGCCGCCCCACAGCAGCGCCGGCACCAGGTAGGCGAAGGTCTTGCCGGTGCCGGTGCCGGCCTCGGCGATCAGGGTGGTCTGGCTGGCGATGGCCGCCGCGACCGCCTTGGCCATCTCGGTCTGCGACTTGCGCGGACGATATTCGCCGACAGCCGGCCCCAGCGGTCCGCCGGCGCCGAACAGGCGCTCAACCTCGGCATCGTGTTTTCCGGGGGGCAGGTCTGGCGTGGCGCCGATGACGGCGGGGATGGTATCGGCGGGCGTGGGAAGGTGTTCGGTCAAAATATACTTAGTTGGGGCGCAGGGCCGGACTCAGGCCGGCACATCGGGCACTAATTGCATTTTCAGCAGAGTGATATGGTCTTTCAATTGCAGCTTGCGCTTTTTGAGGCGGCGCAACTGCAGCTGATCGTGGTGGCCGTCCAGCGTCAGCATGTCGATGACCGCGTCCAAATCGCGGTGTTCGACGTCGAGTTCGATCAGACGACGCTGGATATCTTGTACATCAGTCATAATTCTCGGTCTTTACTCACCAAATAGTTTCACTGGAACAACAAAACGGTTGCATACAAACTGCGACACGGTGCATAGTTTAATCTACGGCGAGCTTGCCGCCAACAGAATGATCGCTCACCCGCGGTTCAGGATACAGTCACGTTATGAGCGCATACAAAATAGAAGCCGGTACGGCCCAGCATATCGGCAACCGGCCGCAGCAAAACGACCGGGTGGCCCTGTTCACGTCCGCCCAGGCGCCCGGCTACGTGATGGCGGTGCTGGCCGACGGCAACCACAGCCCCATCGGCTCGGACCAGGTGCTGCTGACCGGCAAACACTTGTTCGACGAGTTCCGCGTCGGCGACACGCCCAGCCTGCCGCGCCTGCAGGAACTGCTGCGCGCCATCGCGCTGGAGGCGCACCAGGTCATCAAGATGAATCCCATCGCCGCCACCACCGAGCCGCAAAGCGCGGTGGCGCTGCTGATACTGACGCCGGCCGGCCAGGTGGTCTGGGCGCATGTGGGCGACGCGCGGGTGTACCGCTTTGCCGGCGAGACCTGCGCGATGCGCAGCAACGACGGCGCCTATATCGAACACCTGGTCGAGCATGACAAGCTGCCGCTGGACGCCGCCAGGAAGCACCGCAACTCCAAGCTGCTCAGCAACGTGCTGGGCAACAGCTTCAAGACGCCGTTTGTCACGGTCGGCTGGCACGAAGGCCTGAAGGCGGGCGACGCCTTCCTGCTGTGCTCGGACGGCCTGTGGCAGTGGTTCAAGGATAGCGAACTGGCAGCGGTGGTGGCCCGCAACAGCCCGCGCCAGGCCGCCGAGCGCCTGGTCGGCAAGGCGGGCGAGCGGGCTCAGGGCAAGGGCGACAACTGCTCGATGGCGATCATCAAGCTGGTCGAGGTGCCGCAGGAGGCGCCGACCTACATCGTGCAGAAGATGCGCCGCGCGGTCTGACTACTTAGCGGCTGCGGCGGCTTTCTTTTTCTCCGCCTCCGCCTGGGCGGCGCGCTTGGCGTCGCTCTCGGCCTTCTTCCTGGCCACTTCGGCCTGGCGGCGCTCCGACTCCGCCTTCTTGCGCTCGAACGCGGCTACGTTGGCGGCGCGCTTGCCGGCGTCGGCCGCGTCCTGCGCTTCCATGCGCTTGACCTTGGCCGCATGTTCCGCTTCGCGGTCGACCACCTTGCCGGCCTTGGGCGGCGGACGCGGGGTTTCGTCGGCCACCTTCGGCGGCTTCGGCGGTTGTGCCGCGCGGGCGGCCTGCTCGTCCGCGTCCTTGCGGGCGCGCTCGGCCAGGTCGGCGTCGCGCCGGGCCACGGAATCCGCGCGCTTGAAGTGCTGCGCCTCGACCTCGACGGCGCGCAGCCGGGCCAGCGTGGCGCGGCGCTTTTCCTTGGCCTTGTCCAGGCAATTGTTGACGAAGAACTTGCTGTAACAAACGCGCTCGCTGGCGGCGAATTCGTCGTTGGCGGCGGCGCGCTCCCTGGTCACCTGCTCCAGCGTGGCGTTGGCCTGCTCCACCGAATGCGATTGCGGCACGCGCGGCGCGCCGACCGGATCCTGGCCGATGTCCTGCGCCTGCGCCGGCGCGGCCAGCGCCGCGAGGGCGGCCAAGGCAGCGGCTGCGATCATCTCGCCCAGCGGTTTCAAACTTGGTCTCATATTCTTATCCTGTTGCAGCTCAAGCCAGCGCACCGGCCGCGGCGCGCTGCTCCTTGTCCATGTACTCGCGCGATTGCATCTCGACGATGCGCGACACCGTGCGGTGAAATTCATTGGCCAGCGTACCGTTGGTGTACAGCTCTTCCGGTTCCACCTCGGCCGACATCAGCAGCTTGACGCCCTGATCGTAGAACACGTCGATCAGCCAGGTGAAGCGCCGCGCCTCCGACGACATCGCGGCCGACATCATCGGAATCCCGGACAATATCACGGTATGGAAGCGGCTGGCGATTTCCAGGTAATCGTTCTGCGAACGGGGGCCGCCGCACAGCGTGTTGAAATCGAACCAGATGATGGTGCCGGCGCGCCGCAGCGCGCGGATCTCGCGCGCCTCGATGCGCACCACCGGATCCTCGTCGGCGCTCTCGGCGATGCGCGAGTAGGCGTCGCGCAGCGCCTGGTCGGTCGTCGCGTTGAGCGGCGTGTAGTAGGAATCGACCTGCTCCAGCGCGCGGCCGCGGTAGTCGATGCCGGCATCGATGTTCATCACGTCCAGCTTGTCGTACAGCAGCGCGATGGTCGGCAGGATGCGGTCGCGGTGCAGACCGTCCGGGTACAGCAGTTTCGGATCGTAGTTCGAGGTCATGATGAAGGACACGCCGTTGTCGAACAATGCGCTCAACAGGTTGTACATGATCATGGCGTCGGCCACGTCCGAGATATGGAATTCGTCAAAGCAGATCAAACGGTATTTCTTGGCGATGCGCTTGGCCACCTCGTCCAGCGGATTGGCGACGCCGGTCAGCTCGTCGAGCTGGCGGTGCACGCCGCGCATGAATTCGTGGAAGTGCAGACGCGTCTTGCGCACCAGCGGCACCACCGAATAGAAGCTGTCCATCAGGAAGGACTTGCCGCGCCCTACCCCGCCCCACATGTAGACGCCCTTCGGCACGTCGGGACGATTGATCAGGCGCTTGAAGGTGCTGGAGCGCTGGCCCTTGTAGGCCACCCATTCGTCGTAGCACTGCTGCAGGCGGTCCACCGCGCGGCGCTGGGCCGCGTCGGCCTTGAAATTGCGCTCTTCCAGCGCATGCTGATAAAACTCTTCGACGTTCATGTGTTCGATTCTGTATGGCGGCTGCGCAAATAAAAACGGCGGGCCAACGGCCCGCCCGAGGTTGCTTCAAAGCGTGCGCGGCGAGGCGCGGCGACGAAGACAGTACAACTGTACGGCGAGTCGCAGCAACGAAGCCGCGCTCGCTTTTAAGCGACCTCGTTAGAAGTTCAGCGTACGCTTGTCGATCGCCAGCGCTGCTTCCTTGGTCGCTTCCGACAAGGATGGGTGTGCGTGGCAGATGCGCGCGATGTCTTCAGCCGAAGCCTTGAACTCCATCGCCACGACGGCTTCGGAGATCAGCTCGGAAGCCATCGGTCCGATGATGTGCACGCCCAGGATTTCGTCGGTGGTGGCATCGGCCAGGAACTTGACGAAGCCGGTGGTGTCGCCCAGCGCGCGCGCGCGGCCGTTGGCCAGGAACGGGAAGCTGCCGGCCTTGTAGGCCACGCCGTCGGCTTTCAGCTGCTGCTCGGTGCGGCCGACCCACGCGATTTCCGGCGAGGTGTAGATCACCCACGGAATCGTGTTGAAGTTGGTGTGGCCGTGCTGGCCGGCGATGGTCTCGGCAACCGCCACGCCTTCTTCCTCAGCCTTGTGCGCCAGCATCGGGCCGCGCACCACGTCGCCGATCGCCCAGACGTTGGGCAGGTTGGTCTTGCAGTCGCCGTCGACCGCGACGAAGCCGCGCTCGTCCAGCTGCAGGCCGGCCTTGTCGGCGGCCAGGCCGTCGGTGTTCGGCGTGCGGCCGATCGACACGATCAGGCGGTCGAAGGTGGCGGTGGTGGCTTCGCCCTTGGCGTTTTCGTATTCCACGGTGACGTCGTTCTTGCCCGGGGTGATCTTGCCGATCTTGCAGCCCAGGTTGATCGACAGCCCCTGCTTGGTGAACTGCTTCAGCGCTTCCTTGGCAACCTGCTCGTCGACCGCGCCGAGGAACACCGGCAGGCCTTCCAGCACGGTCACTTCGGAACCCAGGCGGCGCCATACGGAACCCATCTCCAGGCCGATGACGCCGGCGCCGATCACGCCCAGCTTCTTCGGCACCGCGCCGGTGGCCAGCGCGCCGGCGTTCGACAGGATCAGTTTTTCATCGAACGGTGCGCCAGGCAGCGCGCGCGCGTTGGAGCCGGTGGCGACGATGACGTGCTTGCCGGTGATGCTGTCGGCGCCAGGACCGGTGATGGTCAGCGGGTAGCCTTCGGCGGTGGCGGCGCCGGCGAATGCAGCGCGGCCGTGGAAGAAGGTGACCTTGTTTTTCTTGAACAGGAACAGGATGCCGTCGTTGTTCTGCTTGACCACGGTGTCCTTGCGCTTCAGCATCTGCGGCAGGTTCAGCGACAGGCCGGCGACATCGATGCCGTGCTCCTTGAACGCATGGCCGGCGTGCTCGTAGTGCTCCGACGATTGCAGCAGCGCTTTCGACGGGATGCAACCGACGTTGGTGCAGGTGCCGCCCGGCGCAGGGCCGCCTTTTTCATTTTCCCACGCGTCCACGCAGGCGACCGAGAAACCCAGTTGAGCGGCGCGGATGGCAGCGATGTAACCGCCAGGACCGGCGCCGATGACTACTACGTCAAATTGTTTACTCATTTTTTATTTTCCAATCAGTTCTTCTTCCGGCACGAAAATCCACAACAGCAGGTAGACCGCCAGGCCGAAACCAAAGGTGCACACGAACAGCACGAACAGCAAACGCCAGATCCACGATTCGACCCCGGTCACCTTGCCCAGCCCGCCGCAGACGCCGCCCAGCCAGCGGTCCGTTTGCGAACGGCGCAGGCGGGAGATGTCGCTGCCGACATCCTCGCCGGGACGGTAGTTGTCCTGGTTCAGCAGCCTGGCCTTGGCGGCGGCGTATTCCTCATCCGACAAGGCGCCGGCCTGGTGCAACTCGTGTAAACGCTTGATTTCTTCTGCGACGCTCATTCGTGATCCCCAGAGAAATTCCCGGGCTCGGACGAGCCCGGGGCAAGGCAGGAATTACAGGTCCAGCAGCAGGCGCGCAGGATCTTCCAGCGCTTCCTTCATGGCCACCAGGCCCAGCACGGCTTCGCGGCCGTCGATGATGCGGTGGTCGTAGGACATCGCCAGGTAATTCATCGGACGCACAACGATCTGGCCGTTTTCAACCACGGCGCGGTCCTTGGTCGCGTGCACGCCCAGGATGGCCGATTGTGGCGGGTTGATGATCGGGGTCGACAGCATGGAGCCGAAGGTGCCGCCGTTCGAGATCGAGAAGGTGCCGCCGGTCAGGTCGTCCAGGGTCAGCTTGCCTTCCTTGGCTTTCTGGCCGAATTCACCGATTTTCTTCTCGATGTCGGCGATCGACATCTGGTCGGCGTTGCGCAGGATAGGCACCACCAGGCCGCGCGGCGAACCGACAGCGATACCGATGTCGAAGTAGCCGTGGTAGACGATGTCGTTGCCGTCGACGGAGGCGTTGATGATCGGGTATTTCTTCAGCGCGGCAACGGCTGCCTTGACGAAGAAGGACATGAAGCCCAGCTTGACGCCGTGCTCTTTCTCGAACTTGTCCTTGTACTTGTTACGCAGGTCCATGACCGGCGCCATGTTCACTTCGTTGAACGTGGTCAGGATGGCGTTGGTCGATTGCGATTGCACCAGGCGCTCGGCGATACGGGCGCGCAGGCGGCTCATCGGCACGCGCTCTTCCGGACGATCGCCCAGGCCGGCGACCGCAGGGGCGGCAACCTGCTGCAGCGCAGGCTTGGCGGCTGGCGCTGCCAGTGGAGCGACTGCCGGTGCCTTGGCGCCAGCGGCCAGGGCGTCGCCCTTGGTCACGCGGCCGTCTTTGCCCGAACCGGCGACATCGCCAGCGCTCAGGCCTTTTTCGGACAGGATCTTGGCGGCGGCCGGCATGGCCACGTCGCCTTTGCTGCCACCGGTGGCGGCTGCAGGAGCTGCTGCTGGTGCTGCTGCGGCGGCTGGTGCCGGGGCGGCAGCGGCGGCAGGAGCTGCGACAGCGGCGGCGCCGTCGGTGTCGATCACGGCGATCAGTTCGTCGGCAACCACGGTGCTGCCGTCGCCCTTGATGATTTTGACCAGCACGCCGGCGGCTGGTGCAGGCAATTCCAGAACTACTTTATCGGTCTCGATGTCGATCAGGTTTTCGTCGCGCGCTACAGCGTCGCCGACTTTTTTATGCCAGGTCAGCATCGTGGCTTCTGCTACCGATTCCGACAGCTGGGGGACTTTGACTTCGATTTGTGCCATGTAAAACTCCGTAAATTGTTATTGCGGCGCCGCCCCGCGTAGCAGGACGGCGCTCCGTCATTAAGTATTGTGATTATTTCGTCAGGATGAAGCCCTTGAGCTTCGAGAACGCCGTCTCCAGCAAGTCTTTCTGCTGGGCGTAGTGCTTGTCGTAGTAACCGACAGCCGGCGATGCCGATGCTGGGCGGCCGGCGTATGCCAGGCGCTGACCAGCGTCCATGCTCTCGAAGATGTTGTGCTGAATCTGGAACCATGGGCCCTGATTCTGCGGCTCGTCCTGCGCCCACACCACTTCCGTCAGGCTTGGGAACTTCTTCAGCTCGGCGGCGAACGATTTGTGCGGGAACGGATACAGCTGTTCGATACGGATGATGGCGGTGTCGGTCTGGCCGCGGGTCTTGCGTGCGTTGACCAGGTCGTAGTAGACCTTGCCCGAGCAGGCGATCACGCGCTTGACCTTCTTGGCGTCGATTTTCTCGTCGACTTCGCCGATCACGGTCTGGAACGCGCCCTTGGCCAGCTCGTTCAGTGCCGAACCAGCGTCCTTGTTGCGCAGCAGCGATTTCGGCGTCAGGATCACCAGCGGCTTGCGGAACTGGCGCACCATCTGGCGACGCAGCACGTGGAAGATCTGCGCGGCGGTGGTCGGCTGCACCACTTGCATGTTGTTGTCGGCGCACAGCTGCAGGAAACGCTCAGGACGCGCGGACGAGTGCTCAGGACCCTGGCCTTCGTAACCGTGCGGCAGCATCATGACCAGGCCCGAAGCGCGGCCCCATTTCACTTCGCCGGAGCTGATGAACTGGTCGATGACCACTTGCGCGCCGTTGACGAAGTCGCCGAACTGGGCTTCCCAGATCGTCAGCGTGTTCGGCTCGGCGGTCGAGTAGCCGTATTCGAAGCCCAGCACCGCCTCTTCGGACAGCACGGAGTCGATCACGGTGAACGGCGCCTGGCCTTCGGCGATGTTCTCCAGCGGCACGTAGGTGCCGGCATCCCAGCGTTCGCGGTTCTGGTCGTGCAGCACGGCGTGGCGGTGCACGAAGGTGCCGCGGCCGGCGTCCTGGCCGGTCAGGCGCACGGCGTAGCCGGATGCGACCAGCGAGGCGTAGGCCAGGTGTTCGCCCATGCCCCAGTCCAGGTTCAGTTCGCCGCGGCCCATCGAGGCGCGGTCGCCCAGGACCTTTTCAACCAGCGAGTGCACTTTGAAACCTTCCGGCACGGTGGTGATGCGGCCGGCCAGGCGTTTCAGTTCGGTCATCGGCACGGCGGTGTCGGCCGAGTCGGTCCACTTGCGGTTCAGGAACGGCAGCCAGTCGACGGCGTACTTGTTCTTGAAGTTCGAGATCACCGGATCGACGGTGTGCTTGCCGGCGTCCATGGCGTCGCGGAAGGCCGCTTGCATCTGTTCGCCGCCGTCGGCCGCGATCACGGTCTGCGCCACCAGCTTGTCCGCGTACAGCTTGCGGGTGCCTGGGTGCTGGCCGATTTTCTTGTACATCAGCGGCTGGGTCAGCGCCGGCGTATCTTGTTCGTTGTGGCCCAGTTTGCGGTAGCAGATGATGTCGACAACGATATCCTTCTGGAACTGCAGGCGGTAGTCCATGGCGATCTGCGAAGCCAGTACCACGGCTTCAGGATCGTCGGCGTTCACGTGCAGCACCGGCGCTTCGATCATCTTGACCACGTCGGAGCAGTAGATGGTCGAACGCGCGTCGCGCGGGTCCGAGGTGGTGAAGCCGATCTGGTTGTTGATGACGATATGCACCGTGCCGCCCGTGCCGTAGCCGCGGGTCTGCGCCAGGTTCAGCGTTTCCATCACGACGCCCTGGCCTGCGAAGGCGGCGTCGCCGTGCACCAGGATAGGCAGCACTTGCTTGCCCAGCGTGTCGCCACGGCGGTCCATGCGCGCCTTGACCGAGCCTTCGACCACAGGATTGACGATTTCCAGGTGCGACGGGTTGAACGCCAGCGACAGGTGGACCGGACCGCCGGCGGTCGAGATGTCCGACGAGAAGCCCTGGTGGTATTTGACGTCGCCGGCCGGCAGGTCGTCGCCGTGCTTGCCTTCGAATTCTTCGAACAGTTCCTTGGGCGACTTGCCCAGGGTGTTGACCAGCACGTTCAGGCGGCCGCGGTGGGCCATGCCGATAACGATCTCCTGCACGCCTTTTTCGCCGGCGCGCTGGATGATTTCGTCGATCGAGGCGATGAACGTTTCGCCGCCTTCCAGCGAGAAGCGTTTCTGGCCGACGTACTTGGTGTGCAGGTAGCGCTCCAGGCCTTCAGCGGCGGTCAGGCGCTCGAGGATGTGTTTTTTCTTCTCAGGCGTGAAGTTCGGGGTCGAGCGGATCGACTCCAGGCGCTCTTGCAGCCAGCGCTTTTCAGCCGGGTCGGAGATGTACATGTACTCTGCGCCGATCGAACGGGTGTAGGTGTCGCGCAGGTAGTTCAGCAGGTCGCGCAGGGTCGCGGTTTCCGGGCCGAAGTAGGTGTTGCTGATGTTGAACACGGTGTCCATGTCCGCGTCGGTGAAGCCGTAGAAGCTCGGCTCCAGCTCGTTGATCGACGGACGTTCCTGACGCTGCAGCGGATCCAGGTTGGCCCAGCGGGAACCCAGGTAGCGGTAGGCGGCGATCAGCTGGGTCGCGGCGACGCGCTTGCGGCCCATTTCGGCGTCGGCCGAGGCAACCACGGTACGGATCGGGCCGGCTTTCGCGCGTTCGGCGAAGGAGGCGATGACCGAAGCGTGAGCGACGTCTGGTTTGTTGGAGCCATCGACTGCCGGTACGTGCTGCATGGCGTCGAAGTAGGCGCGCCAGTTGTCTGGCACGGAACCTGGGTTGTTGAGATACGCTTCGTACAGTTCTTCGACGTACGGGGCGTTCCCACCAAACAGGTAGGAATTGGACGTATATTGTTGCATCATCTTGCTCACCTTTCTTCGCGCTTCGCGAGGAATTAGCGGGTTAATCTAACCTTCCGCGACACGGCCTGACCGGTTAGCGGATTGCACATCAAGTTGTGGGGAAGGGCTATAGTTCTTCAGGTACTACAAAATCGGTCATTCAGCATAGCACCGGTATTGTATCCCAACAACCAATTGTGCGACAAAATCCTGGTAAATCTTTTGCCATTAATTTTCGCTTAAGCCGCATGATTGCTTGGCTCTTGCGTAATGTTTGCATATTTTCAATGGCTTTCCAGCGGCTGCTTCGCCTGCAGGCTGGTATGGGCGAACCAGTCGAGCAGGAAGTCGAGCATGGCGCGCAGCGCCGGCGGCATGTGCTGGCGCGAGGTGTAAATCCCGTAGATGCCCATCTGCTGGGGCGCGTAGCCAGGCAGCAGCGCGACCAGCCGGCCGTCGGCGATCAGCGGCGCTGCGCTGTACAGCGGCTGCAGCGCGATGCCGGCGCCCTCCACCGCCGCCTTCAGCAGGATCAGGTCTTCGTTGGCGGACAGGTTGCCGCTGACCGGCACCGTAACACCCTCCCCGTCCCGGCGCGTGAACTGCCACAGGCTTTTGCCGAAATAGGTGTAGGTCAGGCAGTTGTGCGCGGCCAGGTCTTCGGCCCGCTGCGGCGCCGGGCGCCCGGCCAGGTAGGACGGCGCGGCGCAGACCACCGAGTCGCACACGCCGAGCTGGCGGGCGATCAGGTTCGGCTCCAGCGCATTGGTGATGCGCAGCGCCAGGTCGATGCGCTGCTCGACCAGGTTGACCGCGCGGTTGCTCATCTGCAGGTCGACCGCCGTGCGCGGGTAGCGCTTCAGGAAAGCCGTCACCGCGCTGGCCAATTCGGCCTGCGCCAGCGATTGCGAGCAGGTGATGCGCAGCAGGCCGTGCGGCGTGCCGGCGTCTTCGGCCGCCACCTGCATGGCCCCGGCCAGTTCCAGCATGGCGCGGCAGCGCGCCAGCGTGACGTCGCCGGCGTCGGTCAGGCTCAGGCGACGCGTGCTCCGGTGCAGCAGGCGGGCTCCGGCCCACTCCTCCATCTCGGCCAGGTAGCGCGTGACCATGGCGCGCGACATGTCCAGCGCCTCGGCGGCGGCGATCATGCTGCCACGCTCGGCGATGTTGACGAAAACCTGCGCCGCGATGATGCGATCCATGCGATTGGCCCTATTCGTCCGATTTATGCAATTAACACGTGCAGATTACCGTATTTCTCTATCGAATCAAGCAATTTAAGATGGCGTCACTCCAACCTCTTGTGAAAGACCATCATGATCAAGCAAACCTTAGTGTCCGCCGCCCTCGCCGCTTCCGCCGCCGCCCACGCCGCGCCATTGCAGCTGGAAGTCTTCAATCCGGGCGAAGCCGCCATCTTCCCGGTGGCCTCGGTGATCGTCAGCGGCGCCAAGGACGCGGTGCTGATCGACGCCCAGTTCTCGCGCGGCGAAGCGCTCAAGCTGGTCGAGCGCATCCGCTCCGGCGGCAAGCGCCTGACCACCGTGTACGTCAGCCACAGCGATCCCGATTTCTATTTCGGCCTGGACGTGATCCATGCCGCCTTCCCCGAGGCGAAAATCGTCGCCACGCCGCAAACCATCGCCGGCATCGAGAAAAAGAAGGACGCCAAGGTCGCCTTCTGGGGGCCCATCCTGAAAGACAACGCGCCGCAGAGCATCATCGTGCCGCAGCCGCTGGCCGGCGACACCATCCAGCTGGAAGGCCAGGCGCTGAAGATCGAAGGCCTGAAAGGCGCGACGCCGGATCGCAGCTACGTGTGGATCCCGTCGATCAAGACGGTCGCCGGCGGCGTGGCGGTGTTCAACCAGTTGCACGTGTGGACCGCCGATACGCAGACGCCGGAATCGCGCCGCCAGTGGCTGGCGACGCTGAAGGGCATCGCGGCGCTGAAGCCGGCCACGGTGGTGCCGGGCCACTTCGCGCCGGGCGCCGCGCTGACGCCGGACAGCATCGCCTTCACCAGCAACTACCTGGTGAGCTTTGAAGCCGAGACGGCGAAAGCGGCCGATTCCGCCGCGCTGATCGCCCGCATGAAGCAGCTGTATCCCAACGCCGGCCTGAGCGCCGCGCTGGACACCAGCGCCAAAGTGGCCAAAGGCGAAATGAAGTGGTAATCAAGGCGGCAAGGGAGTGATACACTGCGGCGGTTATTATTGACTGACCACCCTCCTTTACATGCACACCCTTGAGCAGTTGCGCGCAGGCGCCCTGAAAGGCGTCCGGCGCCTGCAACTGGCCTGCGGCCTGACCGAATTCCCGCGCGAGATATTCGAGCTGGCCGACACCCTGGAAATCCTCGACCTGTCCGGCAACGCGCTGTCGTCGCTGCCGGACGACCTGCCCCGGCTGCACAAGCTGCGCATCATCTTCTGCTCGGACAACCGCTTCGCCGAGCTGCCCGCGGTGCTGGGCGCCTGCGCGGCGCTGACCATGGTCGGCTTCAAGGCCAACCGCATCCGTACGGTGCCGGCCGCCTCGCTGCCGCCGCAACTGCGCTGGCTGGTGTTGACCGGGAACGAGATCGAACAACTGCCGGCCGAGCTGGGCCGCCGGCCCATGCTGCAAAAGCTGATGCTGGCCGGGAACCGCCTGCGCGCGCTGCCTGCGGAGATGGCGCAGCTGCACCGGCTGGAACTGCTGCGCATCGCCGCCAACCAGCTGACCGAATTGCCCGCGTGGCTGCCCGCGCTGCCGCGCCTGACCTGGCTGGCCTATGCCGGCAATCCCTTCTGCGCAGAACGCGAGCTGGCGATGGAAAGCGCGCCGGCCGCCGGCATCGCATGGGATGCACTGCGGCTGGAGCAGAAGCTGGGCGAAGGCGCCTCCGGCGTGATCCACCGCGCCGCGTACGGCGGCGAGCACGTGGCCGTCAAGCTGTTCAAGGGCGCGATGACCAGCGACGGCTCGCCGCTGTGCGAAATGGCGGCCTGCATCAGCGCCGGCGCCCATCCCAACCTGATCCCGGTGCTGGGCCAGGTCGAGCATCACCCGGACGGCGCGCACGGCTTGGTGATGTCGCTGATCGATCCCGAATTCCGCAACCTGGCCGGCCCGCCCAGCCTGGACAGCTGTACCCGCGACATGTACGAAGACGGCAAGCGCTTCGGCGTGGACGCGATGCTGGCCATCGCCGGCGGCATCGCCTCCGCCGCCGCCCAGCTGCACCGGCGCGGCATCATGCACGGCGACCTGTACGGCCACAACATCCTGCATTGCGAGCAGGGCCGCACCTTGCTGGGGGATTTCGGCGCCGCCTCTTTCTACGACCCAGCCGGGCCGGCCGCCGCGCAGCTGCAGCGGCTGGAAGTGCGCGCCTTCGGCTTCCTGCTGGAAGAACTGATGGCGCGCTACGATGGCGCCCCACCCTTCCTGGCGCCGCTGCAAGCGGCCTGCGTCCACGCCGACAGCGCGGCACGCCCGCTGTTCGCCGACATCGCACTTCTGCTGACGAAGGGCTAGACAATTCGTTCTAGATATTTTATTCTACATCCATGAGCACTGTTACCCCACCCAAACCGACCGCCTCCGAACTGGAGATGCTGCGCCTGCTGTTCGCGCTGGGCCCGGCGACGGCCAAGCAGGTGCATGCCGCCGCGCTGGAAACGCGGCCGGAGATGAACTACGCCACGGTATTGCGCCTGCTGCAGGTGATGCACACCAAGGGCCTGCTGACCCGCGACGAAAGCCAGCGCGCCCACATCTATGCACCAGCGCAGGAGCAGGACTCACTGCAAACCAATTTGCTGAAGGAATTGATACAAAAGGCCTTCTCCGGCTCCGGCAAGGCGCTGGTGCTGGCCGCCCTGCGCGGCGGCCACGTCAGCAAGAAAGAACGCGAAGAAATCCAGGCGCTGCTCGACCAGGAAAAATAAACCAACCAGCCAAGACGTGGAGAATCGCTACAACTTATCCGCCCGTCTTGCGCGATTTTTGGCGCGCGCCCAGTCCGCCCAACAGAGACAGCCCTGCCAGCAACAAAGCCCACTCCATCGGCTCCGGCACCGGTGCGGCGATTTTAAACTGCGCCGTAGCGCTGCTGTCCCATTGAGAAGTTCCCCAAACATAGTACTCAGTGGTAGACGAATAGTAGAAATCTACCCATTCGTGGGTATCGGTCCGCCAGCGAAGCCAAAAGTCATCCGTGTAATGATTAAGCGCATCCACACCGTTTAGCTTGCCGCCAACGATCGTCGTTGGCCACTGCGCAACATCCGCCGGGGTATCGGTTATAAAACCAACTTCTTGCAGCGTGTACGAATGGCCGTTTATCGTCAGATCGATTGCCGAAAGGTGATCAATAGGGGCATAAAGAGAACTGGCCTCGAAACTAATGCTTCCAGTAACTGATTGAACAGGCGAAACCGGACTGAACCCACTGATGGAAAAAGTGGTAACGAAGGGTGAAGCCAATGCAGAGCCGAAGGCCCCCAAGCACATCCCAGCCAAAAGAACGTGTTTCAACAAGTTAAATTTCACCATCTCCTCCAATTCATGTATTAATCAAAATTAAATTATATTTCAATAACAAAGGAATTGGCGCCCATTTCGATGAAATCATTTAAATGATCGATCGATGGACCGGATATCACCAGGCCAATACAATGGCACACTCCTTTCAACCCATGCCTTCCTTATGAACAGCCGCGCCAACGTTTGGCCTGAAAAGCCGCACCCAGTCATCGCCGTCATGCTGGCGATTGCAATCTGCGCCGCCCCCATCCTGCTGCCGCATGCGCGCGTGGGGGACTTGATGGCCAACCTGTTTGCGTACCTGGGCTGCTGCATCGTCGCCTACCCGTTTGCCGCGCTGCTGCGCCGGCGCGTCACCACGCTGCCCGGCATCTGGGTGGCGGCCGTGCTGCTCCTGCTGGCGGCATGCTTCTACCACACCAACATCATCATTGAATCGGCCGACCTGCCATGGCCGCAGCGGCGCGACGTCACGCTGGAGAAATTCCTGTTCAACCTGCCGCAGGTGACCATCGGCGTCATCGTCTGGTGGCTGCTGGTGCTGCGACCGGATCAACGGCGGAAATAAAAAAACGGGCCGAAGCCCGTTTTTTTTGCTGCGTGAAACCGCGGATTAACGCTTGTCCAGCGGCGGCACGTCGCGGGTGGTCGCGCCGACGAACAGCTGGCGTGGACGGCCGATCTTCTGTTCCGGATCGGCGATCATTTCGTTCCACTGGGCGATCCAGCCGATGGTGCGGGCCATGGCGAAGATACCGGTGAACAGCGACACTGGAATGCCCAGCGCCGATTGCACGATGCCCGAGTAGAAGTCGACGTTCGGGTACAGCTTGCGCGAGACGAAGTATTCGTCGTTCAGCGCGATCTTTTCCAGTTCCATCGCCAGCTTGAACAGCGGGTCGTCCTGCAGGCCCAGCTCTTCCAGCACTTCGTAGCAGGTTTCGCGCATCAGTTTGGCGCGCGGGTCGAAGTTCTTGTACACGCGGTGACCGAAGCCCATCAGCTTGACGCCGGAGTTCTTGTCTTTCACTTGCGCGATGAAGGCAGGAATGTTCTCGACGGTGCCGATTTCCTTCAGCATGTTCAGCGCCGCTTCGTTGGCGCCGCCGTGGGCAGGGCCCCACAGGCAGGCGATGCCGGCAGCGATACAGGCGAACGGGTTGGCGCCCGACGAACCGGCCAGACGCACGGTCGAGGTCGAAGCGTTCTGCTCGTGGTCCGCGTGCAGGATCAGGATGCGGTCCAGCGCGCGCACCAGCACGTCGTTGACCTTGTATTCTTCGCACGGATTGCCGAACATCATGCGCATGAAGTTGGCGCTGTACGACAGGTCGTTGCGCGGATACATGAACGGCTGGCCCATCGAGTACTTGTACGCCATCGCCACCAGGGTCGGCATCTTGGCGATCAGGCGGATGGCCGAGATCTCGCGCTGCTTGGCGTCGTTGATGTCGAGCGAATCGTGGTAGAACGACGCCAGCGCGCCGACGGTGCCGACCAGCACCGACATCGGGTGCGCGTCGCGGCGGAAGCCGCGGAAGAAGAATTGCATCTGCTCGTGGACCATGGTGTGCTTGGTCACTGTTTCAACGAACTTCTCTTTTTCAACCTTGTTCGGCAGTTCGCCGTTCAGCAGCAGGTAGCACGACTCCATGAAGTCGGCGTTCACGGCCAGCTGCTCGATCGGGTAGCCGCGGTACAGCAGCTCGCCCTTGTCGCCGTCGATGTAGGTGATCGACGAGTTGCAGGCGGCGGTCGACATGAAGCCCGGATCGTAGGTGAACTTGCCGGTGCCGGCGTACAGCTTGCGGATGTCGATCACGTCGGGACCAACGGTACCTTTGTAGATCGGGAATTCGACCGATGGGCTGCCATCGGAGAACGACAGGGTGGCTTTGTTATCAGAGGTGTTCATGGACTCTTCCTTCTTGGAGAGATGCGACAAATAAAAAAAACTAAAATTCTGGGTGTGTCTTTATGCAAGCCGCAGTCGCTGCAACAGTGCGTGCACATGCGGCAGATCGACCTCGCCTTCCGGCTCTTTACGGGCCAGTACCAGATCCATCAGGGCATTGTCCGACAAATCGAGGAGCCGCGTGAACGCGTCCACTTCTTCGTCGGTCAATTCGGTTTCATGCGCATCGAGAAAACGGGTCAGGATGATGTCGTTTTCCAGCAGACCCCGGCGCGAGCGCCAGCGCAGGCGCGCTCTGTTGGCTGGGTCGGACTGATGCGCAGAGTTGTTCTGTTCAGTCATATGGCTGTGCCACTTTATACTAAAACGGGCGGCGGAGCCGCCGCCCGAGGAATGGCCTTAAATTGCGCGGCGTACCATCAATTCCTTGATCTTGCCGATGGCCTTGTTCGGGTTCAAACCCTTGGGGCAAACGTCGACGCAGTTCATGATCGAGTGGCAGCGGAACAGGCGGTACGGATCTTCCAGGTTGTCCAGGCGCGCGCCGGTCGCTTCGTCGCGCGAGTCGGCGATGAAGCGGTAGGCTTGCAGCAGGCCGGCAGGACCGACGAACTTGTCCGGATTCCACCAGAACGACGGGCACGACGTCGAGCAGCAGGCGCACAGGATGCACTCGTACAGGCCGTCGAGCTCTTCGCGCTCGGTCGGGGTTTGCAGGCGTTCTTTTTCAGGACGGATCGAATCGTTGATCAGGTAAGGCTTGATCGAATCGTACTGCTTGAAGAACTGGGTCATGTCGACGATCAGGTCGCGGATCACCGGCAGGCCTGGCAGCGGACGCAGCACGATAGGCTCGGTCAGCTCGTTCAGGTTGGTGGTGCAGGCCAGGCCGTTCTTGCCGTTGATGTTCATCGCGTCCGAACCGCACACGCCTTCGCGGCACGAGCGGCGCAGGGCCAGCGAATCGTCGACGTCGGACTTGATGCGCTGCAGCGCGTCGAGCAGCATCTTGTCGGTGTCTTTCAGCTCGACCGTCACGTCCTGCATGTACGGCTTGGCGTCCTGGTCCGGGTCGTAACGGTAAATTTTCAGTTTGAGAGTGCGTGCCATGTTCTAGCCCTTAGAAAGTACGTGGTTTCGGTTTGAAGGTATCAACCGTCAATGGCTTGGTAACGACCGCTTTGTATTCCAGTCGGTTGCCTTCCGAATACCACAGGGTGTGCTTCATCCAGTTGTCGTCGTCGCGGTGCGGGAAATCGTTGTGGGCGTGGGCGCCGCGCGATTCCTTGCGGGCCACGGCCGACGTGATCGTCGCTTTCGCGGTTTCGATCAGGTTGTCCAGCTCCAGCGCTTCGACGCGCGCGGTGTTGAACACCTTGGACTTGTCCTTGAACGACACATGCTTGCGGCGCTCGTCGAGCACCATGATTTCCTTGGCGCCCTGGGCCATCATCTCCTCGGTACGGAACACGCCGCAGTACTTCTGCATCGTGGCGCGGATGTCGTTGGCGACGCCCTGCACTTTTTCCGAGCCGGTCGAGGTTTCCAGCTTGTTCAGGCGGTCCATGGCGAAATCGGACGCGTCCTTCGGCAGCGGCTTGTTTTCCTTCTGCTTCAGGTTGGACGCGACCACGTGGTTGCCGGCCGCGCGGCCGAACACCACCAGGTCCAGCAGCGAGTTGGTGCCCAGGCGGTTGGCGCCGTGCACCGACACGCAGGCGCATTCGCCGATCGCGTACAGGCCGTTGACGACCTTCTGCGTGCCGTCGCCGTTAGGGGTGACGACCTGGCCGTGGATGTTGGTCGGAATGCCGCCCATCTGGTAGTGGATGGTCGGCACGACAGGGATAGGTTCCTTGGTGGCGTCGACGTTGGCGAACTTGTGGCCGATTTCCAGGATCGACGGCAGGCGCTTCTGGATGGTGTCGGCGCCGATGTGGCGCAGGTCCAGCATCACGTGGTCCTTGTTCGGGCCGCAGCCGCGGCCTTCCTTGATTTCCTGGTCCATCGAGCGCGACACGAAGTCGCGCGGCGCCAGATCCTTCAGGGTCGGCGCATAGCGCTCCATGAAGCGCTCGCCTTCGGAGTTGATCAGGATACCGCCCTCGCCGCGCACACCCTCGGTGATGAGGACGCCGGCGCCGGCCACGCCGGTCGGGTGGAACTGCCAGAACTCCATGTCCTGCAGCGGCAGGCCGGCGCGTGCCGCCATGCCCATGCCATCGCCGGTGTTGATGAAGGCGTTGGTGGAAGCTGCGAAGATGCGGCCTGCGCCGCCGGTGGCGAAGATGGTGGTCTTCGCTTCCAGGATCATCGTTTCGCCGGTTTCCATTTCCAGTGCCACCACGCCGACCACGTCGCCTTCGGCGTCGCGGATGATGTCGAGCGCCATCCACTCGACGAAGAAGTGGGTGCGGGCGCGGACGTTGCGCTGGTACAGCGTGTGCAGCAGCGCGTGGCCGGTACGGTCGGCCGCGGCGCAGGCGCGCTGCACGGCTTTCTCGCCGAAGTTGGCGGTGTGGCCGCCGAACGGACGCTGGTAGATGGTGCCGTCGGGATTGCGGTCGAACGGCATGCCGAAGTGTTCCAGCTCGTAGACGACCTTCGGTGCTTCGCGGCACATGAATTCGATCGCGTCCTGGTCGCCCAGGTAGTCGCCGCCCTTGACGGTGTCGAACATGTGCCAGAACCAGTTGTCTTCAGCCATATTGCCCAGCGACGCGCCGATGCCGCCCTGCGCCGCCACGGTGTGCGAGCGGGTCGGGAACACTTTCGACAGCACCGCCACGTTCAGACCGGCTTCAGCCAGCTGCAGGGATGCGCGCATGCCGGAGCCGCCGGCGCCGACGATTACCGCGTCAAAGCGGCGGGTAGGAATTCCAGTTTTAATAGCTGCCACGATTACACACTCCAGAGTATCTGTACCGACCAAACGGCACAAGCGATCAACCACAGCATGGTGGCGATTTGCAGGGTCAGGCGAACGCCGACGGCTTTAACGTAGTCCATCCAGATGTCGCGCATGCCGACCCAGGCGTGGTAGAACAGGCCGAACAGGGTGACTGCGGAGATCAGCTTGAACCACTGCTGCGCGAACAGGCCAGCCCAGCCTTCATAGGTGAAGTTCTGGCCGGTGAGGAAGGAAATCAGCAGGATGGCGGTGTACAGCACCATCATGACGGCGGTGACGCGCTGCGCCAGCCAGTCTTTCAGGCCGTAGTGGGCACCGACCACGCGGCGCTTGGGGCCAATATTGTTATTTGCCATCTCAGAATACTCCAAACAGTTTGAGGGCGACGACCAGGGTCAAAGCCAGGCTGACGACCAGCACGCTGGCGGCCGATTTACGCGCCGAATCCTTGTCCAGGCCGTAGTGCAGGTCCATGAACAGGTGGCGTACGCCGGCGCAGAAGTGCTGCATATAACCCCAGACCAGGGCCAGGATGATCAGCTTGACCAGCGGGGTCGACACGATCCCCTGGTAGTAGGCGAAGGAGATCTCGGAGCGCAGGCTCTGCTCCAGCAAATAGAGCACGAAAGGCAGCAGCGCAAACATCAGGAAGCCGCTGATGCGGTGCAGGATGGATACGATACCGGCCAATGGCAAGCGGTAGTTGGACAATTCGGTAACGTGGATGTTACGGAACTCCGGCCGTTCTTTTTTAGGGACTTCCCTTACGGCTTCTGACATAACAAGACCTCCTCAGGCTAAACAAAAATTTGGTAAGACTGCGATTTTCGCCGATTTCCGCACTCATAACCAATATCTATTGTTACATATAACTAAAATAGTGTTTGACAACACTAGCTGGCGGCTACTTCCTGTAGCTCGACGTATTATCAGCGCAACAATGCTACCGGCGTGTGACGGCGCCCTGCCCTGCGCTCCTGAAGCGGCTTTTTAGCGCCCCAGGGTCTCCTTCAATTCAACCCGCTCAGTTCAACTCATTGTGATAGTGATGGCGCTCGGTGGAATACAGGCCGCGGCGCAGCTCCACCGGTTTGTCGCCATAAGTAAACGACACCCGCTCGGACGCCAGCAGCGGCGTGTTGGCGGGCAGGTGCAGCAGCGCGGCGTCTTCGGCCGCCGCGCAGACGGCGCGGATCTTTTCCGTCGCCCGTATCATGCGGGTGCCGAACTCGGATTCGAACAGGCCGTACATCGGCCCCTTGTATTCAACCAGCCGCTCGGCGGTCAAGCCCTTGAACGTCATGCCCGGCAGCCACAGCTCCTCGACGATGGTCGGCATGCCGTCGAACGACTGCACCCGCTTGATGAAGATGACGGCGTCGCCGGATTTCAGGTCGAGCAGGCGCGCCACGTCGGCGGGCGCGCGCATGCGCTTGACTTCGATGAATTTGCTTTCGGGGTAGTGCGGCACGCCCTCGTCGGGCATCAGCTTGAGGAAGCGGAAGTGGGCGCGCTCCTCGTGGTGGGTGGACACGAACGTGCCCTTGCCCTGCCGGCGCATGACCAGGTTCTCGGCCGCCAGCTCGTCGATGGCCTTGCGCACCGTGCCCTGGCTGACCTTGAAGCGGTTGGCCAGTTCGACTTCGCTGGGGATCAGCTCACCCGGTTTCCACTCGCCCGACTGCAGGCTGCGCGTGATCAGCGCCTTGATTTGCTGGTACAGTGGGGAGAAGGTCGGCGACGCGCCGGAAGGCGTAACGGAGGAAGGCGCCGCAGGCGATCCGGCAGCTCCGCCCGTGTTGACGGCGGCGGGATTGCTGTTCGAATTAGGCGGGGCTGGATTCATAGGCCAAGATTTCACCACAAAAGCCCCCTGCCGTCCAGCAAAAACACGCAATAACTTATCTGTCTTATATAAGACATAAGATAGGATTGACAGATACCCGCCACGCGCCTACACTCCCCGGCGAGGCGCTTTACCATACCGCTTTGACGGAGATATAAGCGCTCGATTTGCAGTATGATTACGGTTTCCCCGGACCGGCACCGGTCCAGCTTAGAGAACGTTTTAATTCCCACTTTGGAGATTCATCATGGCTAAAACCCCAATGCGTGTTGCTGTCACCGGCGCCGCCGGTCAAATCGGTTACGCTCTGCTGTTCCGCATCGCCAACGGCGACATGCTCGGCAAAGACCAACCAGTTATCCTGCAACTGCTGGAAATCGCTGACGAAAAAGCACAAAAAGCGCTGAAAGGCGTCATGATGGAAATCGACGACTGCGCGTTCCCGCTGCTGACCGAGATGACCGCCCACTCCGACCCGATGACCGCGTTCAAGGATGTCGACGTCGCCGTGCTGGTTGGCGCCCGTCCGCGCGGCCCGGGCATGGAGCGCAAAGACTTGCTGGAAGCCAATGCCCAGATCTTCACCGTGCAAGGCAAGGCGCTCGACGCCGTCGCTTCGCGCAACGTCAAAGTGCTGGTGGTCGGCAACCCGGCCAACACCAACGCCTACATCGCCATGAAATCGGCGCCTTCGCTGCCGGCCAAGAACTTCACCGCCATGCTGCGCCTGGACCACAACCGCGCGCTGTCGCAAGTGGCCGCCAAGACCGGCACCGCCGTCAAGGACATCGAAAAGCTGACCGTCTGGGGCAACCACTCGCCGACCATGTACGCCGACTACCGTTTCGCCACCGTCAACGGCAAGGCTGTCAAGGAACTGATCAACGACCAGGAATGGAACGCCAACGTGTTCCTGCCGACCGTCGGCAAGCGCGGCGCGGCCATCATCGAAGCGCGCGGCCTGTCGTCGGCGGCGTCGGCGGCCAACGCGGCCATCGACCACGTGCATGACTGGATGCTGGGCACCAACGGCAAGTGGACCACCATGGGCGTTCCTTCGGACGGTTCGTACGGCATCCCGGAAGGCACCATGTTCGGCTTCCCTGTCACCACCGAAAACGGCGAATACAAAATCGTCCAGGGCCTGGAAATCGACGCGTTCTCGCAAGAGCGCATCAACCTGACGCTGAAGGAACTGACCGAAGAGCGCGAAGGCGTCAAGCACCTGCTGCCTGCATAAGTTCCGATCCAACCGCACGTGGAACCGGTTAAACCACCGATCCGCCGCACCCGCCGCGCTGCCGAGAGCAGCGCGGCGTCCGTTACCGCTCCCTCGCCTACTCCAGATTCCCGCATGCACCCATCCGAGGTTTTATTCCAGGGCAATCGCCAGCCGCTGCTGCTGCCGGCTTGCGACCACTACGCCGGCTCCGAAAAGCTGATGCGCAAATCGATCGCCCTGCAACAAGAACTTGGCCCCCTGTTCGACATCACCCTCGATTGCGAAGACGGCGCCAGCGCCGGCAACGAGGAGGCGCACGCGCGCCTGGTGGCCGAACTGCTGTTGTCCGACGACAATAAATTCAACCGCATCGGCGCCCGCGTGCACGATGTCGACAGCCCCTTTTTCCTGCAGGACGTCGAGATCATCTGCGCCGCCGCCAAGCGCCTGGCCTACATCGTGCTGCCGAAGGTGCACAGCGCCAAGGAAGTCGCCGCCGCCATCAAGTTGATCAACACCCATGCCGCCAAGGCCGGCCGCAAGGACCTGCCGGTGCACGTGCTGATCGAAACCCACAGCGCGCTGCGCGAGGCCTACGACATCGCCGCCCTGCCGCAGGTGCAGTGCCTGTCGTTCGGCATCATGGACTTCGTCTCGTCGCACTACGGCGCCATTCCCGGCAGCGCGATGCGCACGCCGGGCCAGTTCACGCACCCGCTGGTGGTGCGCGCCAAGCTGGAAGTGGCCGCCGCCTGCCACGCGCACGGCAAGGTGCCGTCGCATAACGTGACCACCGAAATCAAGGACACGGCGGTTGCCGCCAACGATGCCCAGCGCGCCGCCGCCGAATTCGGCTACACGCGCATGTGGAGCATCCATCCGAACCAGATCAAACCTATTATCAAGACCTTCACGCCGCGCCTGTCCGAGGTCAGCGAGGCGGCCGCCATCCTGCTTGAAGCAGAGGCGGTCCAATGGGGGCCAATATCCCAAAACGGGCGCTTGCACGACCGCGCAAGCTACAGATACTATTGGACCGTTTTACAGCGCGCCAGACTGGCCGGGCTGAGCTTGCCCGAATCGGCCGTCGCGCTGCTCAACGGAAGCCCTACCGACCCCATACAGGAAGCACACTGATGTCTATCTCCAAATTATTCCTGGCCTGCAGCTTCGCGCTCGGCTCCCTGACCCTGGCCGCCGGCGCCCACGCCGACACTCCCGCGCCAGCCAACGCATCGGCCAAGAAAGCCGTCAAGAAGGCCAGCAAGCCCAAAGCCGCCGCCAAGCCGGTCGAAGCGAAGGCGCCGGACGAGGAGGCCGACGAGCCGGCCATCGGCGACGCGTCCGTCATCGAATTCGACTGCGAACTGGGCAACAAGATCACCATCTACAGCAACGCCAGCGACGAGGCCCATATCGCGCTGCGCTGGAAGAAGCGCCTGCACCGCCTGACCCGCGTGGGCACCACCACCGGCGCCAACCGCTTCGAGAACAAGTTGTACGGCCTGATCTGGATCGGCATTCCCGCCAAGAGCATGCTGCTCGACTCCAAGCAGAACCGCCAGCTGGCCAACGAATGCCGCAACGCCGAACAGCTCAAGCCGGTCACCACCAGCGCCGCGGAACCGACCAGCACCAAGATCAGCATCCAGTAACAGCAATCAGTTCCAGCTCCAAAACGGGCGCGCCGGCACGGGCGCCAGCAACACGGTTTAACATCAACAATAGACGATACCCACTGAAGGAGAGGTCATGTCCCGCAACACTCTGAACACGCTTAAGGATTTCAACATTTCGGGCAAGAAGGGTAAGTTCTACTCCCTGCCCGCACTGGAAAAGAGCCTGGGCGCCAAAATCTCCCGCCTGCCGGTATCGATCCGCGTTGTGCTGGAATCCGTCCTGCGTAACTGCGACGGCAAGAAAGTCACCGAAGAACACGTCAAGCAACTGGCCAACTGGGGCGCGACCGCCGAGCGCACCGACGAGATTCCTTTCGTCGTGGCCCGCGTCGTGCTGCAGGACTTCACCGGCGTGCCGCTGCTGGCCGATCTGGCCGCGATGCGCAACGTCGCGTACAAAATGGGCATCAACGCCAAGAAAATCGAACCGCTGGTGCCGGTGGACCTGGTGGTCGACCACTCGGTCACCATCGACCACTTCCGCGAAAAGAACGCGCTGGACCTGAACATGAAGCTGGAATTCTCGCGCAACAACGAGCGCTACCAGTTCATGAAATGGGGCATGCAAGCCTTCGACACCTTCGGCGTAGTCCCTCCAGGCTTCGGCATCGTCCACCAGGTCAACCTGGAATACCTGGCGCGCGGCGTGCACAAGACCGCTGAAGGCGTGTACTACCCGGACACCCTGGTCGGCACCGACTCGCACACCACCATGATCAACGGCATCGGCGTGGTCGGCTGGGGCGTGGGCGGCATCGAGGCGGAAGCCGGCATGCTGGGCCAGCCGGTCTACTTCCTGACCCCGGACGTGATCGGCGTCAACCTGACCGGCATCCTGCGCGAAGGCTGCACCGCGACCGACCTGGTGCTGACCATCACCGAACTGCTGCGCAAGGAAAAAGTCGTCGGCAAGTTCGTCGAGTTCTTCGGCGAAGGCACCGAGACGCTGTCGCTGACCGACCGCGCCACCATCGCCAACATGGCGCCTGAATACGGCGCGACCATGGGCTTCTTCCCGGTCGACGACGCCACCGTCGAATACTTCGAAGGCACCGGCCGCACCAAGGACGAAATCGCCGCCTTCGCCGCCTACTTCAAGGCGCAGGGCCTGTACGGCGTGCCGAAGGCCGGCGACATCGACTACACCCGCGTGGTGGAACTGAACCTGACCAGTGTTACTCCTTCGCTGGCCGGTCCGAAGCGTCCACAGGACCGTATCGAAATCGGCAACGTGAAGAACAACTTCACCGAACTGTTCTCGAAACCGACCACCGAAAACGGCTTCAACAAAAAGCCTGAACAGCTGAACCAGACCTACACCACCACCAACGGCGTGAACGTGAAAAACGGCGACGTGCTGATCGCCGCGATCACCTCGTGCACCAACACCTCGAACCCGAGCGTGCTGCTGGCCGCCGGCCTGCTGGCGAAGAAAGCCGTCGAAGCCGGCCTGACCGTCGCGCCGCACATCAAGACCTCGCTGGCCCCCGGCTCGCGCGTGGTGACCGAGTACCTGACCGCCGCCGGCCTGCTGCCATACCTGGAGCAACTGGGCTTCGGCGTCACCGCCTACGGCTGCACCACCTGCATCGGCAACGCCGGCGACCTGACCCCGGAACTGAACGCCGCCATCTCGACCAACGACATCGTCGCCTCGGCCGTGCTGTCCGGTAACCGCAATTTCGAAGCGCGTATTCACCCGAACATCCGCTCGAACTTCCTGGCATCGCCACCGCTGGTCGTGGCCTACGCCATCGCCGGCAACATGACCGTCGACCTGATGACCCAACCGGTCGGCAAGGGCAAGAACGGCAAGGACGTGTACCTGGGCGACATCTGGCCGACCTCGAAAGAGATCGCCAAGCTGATGAAGTTCGCGATGAACTCGAAAGTGTTCAAGTCGAACTACGCCGACGTCAAGGGCAACCCTGGCAAGCTGTGGGAACACGTGTCGTCGACCGAAGGCAACGTCTACAACTGGCCAGCATCGACCTACATCGCCGAGCCGCCGTTCTTCGACGGCTTCGAGATGACCCCGAAAGCGGCCGCCACCGGCATCACCGGCGCGCGCGCGCTGGGCGTGTTCGGCGATTCGATCACCACCGACCACATCTCCCCTGCCGGCTCGATCAAGGAAGACGGCCCGGCGGGCAAATGGCTGCTGGCCAACGGCGTGCTGAAGGCCGACTTCAACTCCTACGGCTCGCGCCGCGGCAACCACGAGATCATGATGCGCGGCACCTTCGCCAACGTGCGCATCAAGAACAAGATGATCCCTGCCAAGGCGGACGGTTCGGCGGTTGAAGGCGGCATCACCATTCACCAGCCAAGCGGCGAACAGCTGTCGATCTACGACGCGGCGATGAAGTACGTTGCCGAAGGCACGCCGACCATGGTGTTCGGCGGCGAAGAGTACGGCACCGGCTCGTCGCGCGACTGGGCGGCCAAGGGCACCCAGCTGCTGGGCGTGAAGGCCGTGATCGTGCGTTCGTTCGAGCGCATCCACCGCTCGAACCTGGTCGGCATGGGCGTGCTGCCGCTGCAATTCATCGGCAACGACAGCGTCGAATCGCTGGGCATCACCGGCAAGGAAGTCTACGACCTGAAGGGTCTGGAAGGCGAGATCAAGCCGCAGCAACTGGCTACCCTGGTCATCCATCGCGAAGGCAAGCCGGCACAGGAAGTCAAAGTGCTGCTGCGTATCGACACCCCGATCGAAGTCGACTACTACAAGCATGGCGGCATCCTGCCGTTCGTGCTGCGTCAGCTGCTGGCCGCATAATCAGCTAGCTGTCCCGTAGAGAACGCCCTGTGCGCCGAGGCCACAGGGCGTTTTTTTATGCACGTTTGCCGAATCAACTACAATACGAGTCATAAGGGTTATCATCTGCATGACTGATCCGTTTTTTTCACTTTTATGAGACTCTTATTGCGCTATGCGTCGTCCATCTAAAGATTCATCCCATAAATTGTCTGCCGAGAGCCAGCGCCTCGTCACCTACGCCCAGGCTGTCGGGCAGGCGGCCAGCCGTATCGAAGAGCGGGCCTGGGAGCACAGCCTCGATGCGCAGCTTCAGAAACTCCTCAAGACCGGCCACCAGGACACCATCGACGCCACCCTCAACGTGCTGTTCAAGGAAGACCTGAACGCCTACGACGTGTTGATGGATGGCGTGGAAGCGGCCAGCGAATCGAGCAGCGTGACCATGGACACCGCCGACGGCGTGCCCAAGCAGTACGACGTGCTGCTGGTGGCCGCGCCCATCCTGGCGTGGACGCGCTTCGCGATCGCCTCCGGTCCGATCCCGGCGGACATCCTGCAAACCCTGTCGGCGCATTTCTCCGCCCACCTGCTGGCCGACGGCACGCAGATGGCGATGTCGCCGACGCTGTTCTCGATCGACCAGCTGCCGCGCAGCCATGTCGAGGCCTACGGCAAGGTGCACAAGCTAGCGCAGGCCGCGCTCAAGGGCACCGTGCTGAAGGCCGACACCAAGGTGCCGGAAACGGCGCCGTTCCTGGCCGACACCCGCTACCTGCTGGTGGCCGTGGTGGCGCCGGCCGGCGCGCCGCTGTTCCGCTGGCAGATGCCCGCCAACCAGGCGCAGTTCGCCAACGAGCGCGCCACCGCGCTGGAGCAATGGCGCGCCCAGGTCACGCCGACCATCAACCGCCTGCTGCCCGGCTGCGGCGTCGAGCTGCTGCTGCCGGAGGCGTACTACATGGCCTGCCGCGAGGCGGACAAGCTGATACGCCCGGTGTCGATCCGCGCCGCCGTGCACTACCTGACGCACACGCTGGCCATCGAGCCGTCCGAACTGCGCGCGGTGATCGCCGGCTTCGGCGAGGAAAGCGCCGACGGCCAGATCGACGAATACCGCGTGGCCTTCACGCAGCGTTCGACGCCGGACGTGATCTACGGCGTGGTGTGGCCGCTGTACGGCCAGGAGGACGAGGAAGGCACGCCGCCGGAAGGTCCGCTGCAAGGCGGTCCGGGCGGTGTGGTGCAGAAGCCGGTCACGCCGGTGGAGGAAATCGTCGCCCACCTGAACGAGGCCGGCGTCACGCAGATCAAGAAGCATGGCGAACGCTATGTGGCCGAGTTCTGCGACGACTGCGGCGCGCCGCTGTTTGCCGATCCGGTCGGCGAACTGGCCCACGCGGAAATGCCCGAGGATACGCCGACCGGCACCGAGCACTTCCACTAAGCAAAACGCCCCCGAGTTCAATCCGGGGGCGTTTTTATTTCTGCGCCTGCGGCGCTGGCGGCTGCAGGCAGATGACGATCGGCTGAGGCGGCTGCGCCGCGGCCTGCGTGGCGGCAGGCTTCAGAATTTGGCCCAGTGTTACGCCCAGGCCACCGAAACCGATAAACAGTCCGATCAGGCTGGCAACCATCCATTTGTGCGTGTCGGCCGACATCCTGTGCATTTCAGTACGCAACGCCTCAATGTCCGCCTTCGTCGCCAACGTCGGCAGGATGGCATTGTAGTGCGCTTCAAGCGCGGCAAATCGCTCGCTGTCCATCCTTCCAGCTTAGGCCAAAACCGGCTTCCTACCAGGCCGAAAACGGATGCTTCATCAAACTGGAGTTGAGGTAGCGCAGGTCGTCGGTGACTTCCTCGCCTATCCAGTCCGGCTTGTCGAACGCCTGGTCTTCCGAGCTCAGTTCGATCTCGGCCACCACCAGCCCGGCATTGGCGCCGAGGAACTCGTCGACTTCCCACACGTTGCCGGCGAACTCGATGCGCCGGCGGTACTTTTCGATCAGCGGCTGCTCGCACAAGCGGTCCAGCAGCTCGGCCGCATCGTCCATCGGTATCGGATATTCCCACTCGCCGCGCGTGGCGCCGACGTTGCGGCCCTTGATCGTCATCACCGCGCGGTCGCCCTCGATGCGCACGCGCACCACGCGGTCCTTGTGCGACGACAGGTAACCCTGGCGAAAGAACACCGGCTCGCCCAGATTCATCCACGCATCGCCGCGCAGCAGGAACTTGCGCTCGATCTCGACGCCCACGATCAGTAGTCGTCCAGCGACAGCAGGATGGGCTGCAGGATGGACGCGCCCAGCGCCGCGCTGCGGGCGCCGTTCCAGCCCACGTGCGGATCCGGCAGGTCGGCGTTGTCCTTGAACGGCATCTCCAGGGTCAGCGCCAGGCAGCCGAAGTGATGGCCGACGTACTTGGACGCCAAGGTCAGCATGTCTTCCTTGTACTTGCTGGCCGCGTAGCCGACCTTGTCCTGGAAGTCCGGCGTCGCGTTCTTGTAGCGGTCAATGAAGGCCTGCTGCTTGGCGCGGCGCTCCTCGCTGAAATTCTCCAGCATCTCGTTACCGGCCACGAAGTTGTAAGACAGCGCCTCGTCGCCGTGGATGTCGAAGAACATGTCGATGCCGGTTTCGTGCATCTTCTGCTTCACATACAGCACTTCCGGGCTGCGCTCGACGGTCGGCGTCATCCACTCGCGATTCAGGTTGGCGCCGGTGGCGTTGGTGCGCAGGTTGCCGCGCACCGAACCGTCCGGATTCATGTTCGGCACGATGTAGAACACGCAGCGCTGCAGCAGCTTGCGGGCGATCGGATTGGCGTCGTCCAGCAGCGAATCGATCAGGCCTTCGATGAACCACTCGGCCATCGACTCGCCCGGATGCTGGCGCGCGATGAACCAGATTTTCTTTTCCGATTCCGGCTTGCCGACGACCACCATGTTCATGTCGCGGCCGTCGACGGTGTTGCCCAGGTCGAGCACGCGGGCCAGCGGATGCTCGGCCACTTCGCCCAGCAGGCGCAGATGGCGTTCGAACGAATAAGGCTCGAAGTAGGCATAGTAGACGCTGTCGGTATCGGGCGTGTGGCGGATCGTCATGACCTGGCCGTCGAAGGAGGTCGGCACGCGGAACCAGTTTTCGGTGTCGTAGCTGGCCACGGCCTGGTAGTCCTCGTAGCCCTTGGCGTAGGTGGCCTGGCCGGCGTTCAGGAAGCGCATCGTCACCTGCTGGCCGCGCGCGCCCTGCAGGCGGAAGTGGAACCACTGGTGGATGTCGGCGTGCGAGTCCTTGCGCAGATTCAGTTCGATCTCCGCCGCGCTGTCCGCGCGCAGCACCTCGATGGCGCCGGAGTCGAAGTTTTGGCTGATTTTGATGGTCATGTTGATCCAATATTAAGTGTATGGCTATGACCCCTATTTTACCAGCAGCATGCTCCCTTCGCGCTTGTAGCGGGCATGCCAGGACAGCGCCTTTTCCAGCACGTGCGGCGTCTGGCCGCCACCCGCCAAGGCCTCTTCCAGGTAGGCCCGCAACTGCGGGCGATAGTCCGGGTGGGCGCAGTGCTCGATGATCAGCGGCGCGCGCTCACGCGGCGCCAGGCCGCGCAGGTCGGCCAGCCCCCATTCGGTCACCAGCACATCGACATCGTGTTCGGTATGGTCGACGTGGGCGGCAAACGGCACCACGCTGGAAATGGCGCCATCCTTGGCCACCGACTTGCTGACGAATATCGACAGCTGGCCGTTGCGGGCAAAGTCGCCCGAGCCGCCGATGCCGTTCATCATGTGCGTGCCGCCCACGTGGGTGGAGTTGACGTTGCCGTAGATGTCGAACTCCAGCGCCGTGTTCAGCGCGATGAGACCGAGCCGGCGCACCACCTCGGGATGGTTGCTGATCTCCTGCGGCCGCAGCACGATGCGGTCGCGGTACTGTTCGATATTGCGGATGAATTTCTCGTGCATCGGTGCCGACAGCGTGATCGACGACGCGGACGCCATCGAGAGCTGCCCGGAATCGAGCAGTTCGATCGCGCTGTCCTGCAGTACTTCCGAATACATGGTCATGTCGCGGAACGGAGAATCGATCAGGCCGTGCAGCACCGCGTTGGCGATGGTGCCGATGCCGGCCTGCAGCGGGCGCAGTTCGGGCCCCATGCGCCCTGCCTTCACCTCGCCCTCCAGCAAGGCGACCACGTGGCGGGCGATGGCGTCGGTCTCCGCATCCGGCGGCAGCGCGCTGGAGGGGCTGTCCGGACTGTCGGTGATGACGATGGCGGCGATGCGGTCCGGATGCACCGGGATCGAGGTCCAGCCGATGCGCTGCCAGGGGTCGAGCAGCGGAATCGCGCTGCGACGCGGCCGCGCGCCCGGCAAATAGATGTCGTGGAAGCCTTCCAGCGACAGCGGCGAACTCAGATTGATCTCGACGATCACCTGCCTGGCCTGCTGCACGAAACTGGCCGAGTTCCCGACCGACATGGTGGGAATGATGCCGCCGTCCGGCGTGATCGCCACCGCCTCGACGACGGCTATATCGACCGCCCGCAAGTCGCCCGAGCGCAGCTGCTCGGCCGTCTCGGACAGGTGCTGGTCGATGAACATCACCTCGCCGGCATTGATCTTGCGGCGCAGCGCGGCGTCGGCCTGGAACGGCATGCGGCGCGCGACCACGCCCGCGTTGGCCATCAGGCCGTCGCTGTCGTTGCCCAGCGACGCCCCGGTCAGCAAGGTCAGGTTCAGCGGCGTCCGGCGCGCCCGCTCGACCAGCGCGAGCGGCAGCGCCTTGGCGTCGCCGGCGCGGGTGAAGCCGCTCATGCCGACGGTCATGCCGTCCCTGAACAGCTGTGCGGCCTGCGCCGCGCTCATTATTTTATCCATCAACGCCGGGCGGCGGATGCGGTCTTCATGCATGGTGTTCTCCTCGTTCTTTGATTCAGTATAGAATCCGGATATCAGTCGTTGCATGACTTAAATTCCGATATTCCAGTCGTTTTATTCATGGACATCCGCTCGCTGCGCTACTTCATTGAAACCGTCCGCCTGAACAGCTTCACGCAGGCGGCCGAATCGCTGCACGTCACGCAGTCGACCATCAGCAAGATGGTGCGCCAGCTGGAGGAGGAACTGGGCGCGCAGCTGCTGATACGCGAAGGCCGCAAGCTGACGCTGACCGACACCGGCGGCGTGGTCTACGCGCGCGGCGAGGAGATGCTGGCCACCATGAGCCGCCTGACGGCGGAAGTGCGCGATACGCAGGCGATGGAGCGCGGCCGGCTCACGGTCGGCATCCCGCCGATGATCAACCTGTTGTTCACGCCCGTACTGAAGGCCTTCCGCCAACGCCACCCGAACATCGCGCTGACCTTGCAGGAAGACGCCGGCCAGGAGATCGAGCGCCAGGTGGCGCTGGGCGAACTGGAAATCGGCATGACGGTGCTGCCGGCCGATCCGCTGCTGGGGTTGCAAACGGCGCCCATCGCCAGCTACCCGATCTGGGCGCTGGCCGCGCGCGGCACGTTCCAGAAGAGCCGCAGCACGCTCACGCTCAAGGCATTGGCCAAGACGCCGCTGGTGCTGCTGAAGGACGATTTCGCCATGACCCGCAGCCTGCGCAAGGCCTTCGGCGACGCCGGCTTCGAACCGAGCATCGCCGCGCAAAGCGGCCAGTGGGACTGGCTGGTGGCAATGGCATCGGCCGGCATGGGCGTGGCGCTGCTGCCCGAGCCGTTCATCCACCGGCTGGCGATCGGCCAGATGGATGCGGTGCGGCTGACCGATCCCGGCCTGCAATGGCAGCCGGCGCATGTGTGGCGCGGCAGCTACCTGTCCCACGCGGCGCGCGCGTGGCTGGAGGTATGCCGCGATGTGCTGGGCACTACCGCGCCGGCAGCTCGTGGATCGCGATCCCCTCGATAGGATCGATCTCCCTGTCCCACGGCCGCAGTGCGATGAAGCGCTTGGTATCCTCGTAGCCGGCCTGCCAGCGGGCGCGGATGCCGGCCGCGCTGAAGTCGATGTCCTTGGTGTGGTCCTCGTTGCCGACGCGCGGCGCCTTCAGCGACACCACGTGCATGGTGGTGCCGCAGCCCCAGGCGGCCAGTTCGCGCACCTCTTCCGACATCGCCGCCTCATCCGACAGGTGCAGCGTCAGCTGGCGGATCACGTGGCGCAGCCGGTGCAGCTTGCGCTGCTGTTCGATATTGCTGGCGCGGCTGGCGTACTGGATCTCCTTGTGCTTGTCCAGCACCTGCATCATGCTTTGCGGCTCGCTGCCGTCGGGGTTCCACACCTGCACCGAGAAGATCACCGAACTGCGGCGCGGCTCGTCGTCCAGCACCGCCTCGATCGGCGTGTTGGAATAAATGCCGCCGTCCCAGTATGGCTCGCCGTCGATGCGCACGGCGGGAAAGGCCGGCGGCAGCGCGCCGGACGCCATCACGTGCAAGGCGCCCAGCGGCTCCTTGCGGCTGTCGAAATAGCGCATGCCGCCGGTGCGCGCGTTGACGGCGCCGACGGTGAGCCGCGTGTGCTTCGCGTTGATGTAGTCGAAATCGACCAGCGTATCGAGCGTGGTGCGCAGCGGCGCGGTCTGGTAAAAGGATGCCTGCTCGATGCCGACCCTGGCGTCCGGATTCCACCACGACGACAGGTTCGGTTCGAAGAAGGCGGGAATGCCCTGGCCCACCGTCAAGGCATTGGCGAAGGCGCGCGGCAGGAGCGAAAAGCCCAGCGCGTTCTGCTCCATGCGGTGCCAGAACTGGCGCAGCCGGTCCAGCCGGTAGCGCGGGTCGTTGCCGGCGATGATGGCGCCGTTGATGGCGCCGATCGACGTGCCGATCACCCAGTCCGGCTCGACGCCGGCTTCGTGCATGGCTTGATAGACGCCCAGCTGGTAGGCGCCCAGGGCACCGCCGCCCTGCAGGACCAGCACAACCTGGCCCGGCATGGACGGCGATGCCGAAGGTGACGACGGACGGACGGGGGTACGATTCAAATCGGATCTCCACGGTGCACTGCAACATGGAGATTGTAGTGCACTTCCCCGCCGTCCGCAGCCGCTCTTTAGCCCAGGGTCACGCCACGTGCCTTGAGCGCTGCGCGCACGCCGGCGCCGTAGGCCGGATCGGCCTTGTCGAAGTGGCCCAGCTGGCGCTCGATGATCTCGGCGCTGACCTGGCTCAATGGACCGGCGATGTTGTTGAACAGGTTGCGCTGTTCCTGTGCCGGCATCAGGCGGAACAGGTTGCCGGCCTGCGTGTAATCGTCTTCCTTGCCGCGGCCGTCGTAGCGGGCCGCGCCGCCGTGCAGCGCCAGCGCCGGCTCGCCGTGGCCGAGGCCTTGCGGATTGCTGCCGCCGGCGTCGACCGCCGCGTAGTTCTGCGCCGAGCCGCCGTTGGAGATCGCCATCGCACCGTCGCGCTGCTGGTTGTGGAACGGGCAGCGCGGCGCGTTCACCGGCAGGTGCTGGTGGTTGGTGCCGACGCGGTACAGTTGCGCGTCGTGGTAGGCGAACAGGCGCGCCTGCAGCATCTTGTCCGGCGAGTAGCCCATGCCCGGCACGATGTTGGCCGGCGACAGCGCGGCCTGCTCGACTTCGGCGTGGTAGTTCAGCGGATTGCGGTTCAGCTCAAACACGCCGACCGGGATCAGCGGGAAATCCTTGTGCGGCCAGACCTTGGTCAGGTCGAACGGATTCCAGCCGGTGCGCGCTTCCCACGCCGCCAGTTCGGCCTCGGTGGCCACCTGCAGCCTGACGTCCCACTGCGGGAAGTCGCCGGCGGCGATGGCGCCGAACAGGTCGCGCTGCGCGTAGTCGGGATCTTCGCCGGCGATGCGGGTGGCGACGTCGGCGGGCAGGTTCTTGATGCCCTGCTTGGTCTTCAGGTGCCACTTGACGTAGACGCGCTCGCCGGCGGCGTTGATCAGGCTGAAGGTGTGGCTGCCGAAACCGTCCATGTGGCGGTAGCCGTCCGGCGTGCCACGGTCGGAGAACAGCATCGTCACCTGGTGCAGGCTTTCCGGCGCCTTGCTCCAGAAGTCGAACATCATGGTCGGCGATTTCAGGTTGGTCTGCGGATCGCGCTTTTGCGTGTGGATGAAGTCGGGAAACTTGATGCCGTCCTTGATGAAGAACATCGGCGTGTTATTGCCGACCAGGTCCCAGTTGCCTTCCTCGGTATAGAAGCGCATGGCGAAGCCGCGCGGATCGCGTTCGGTGTCGGCGCTGCCCTTCTCGCCGCCGACGGTGGAGAAGCGCACGAAGGTGTCGGTCTTCTTGCCCACCTCGGAGAACAGCTTGGCCTTGGTGTAGCGGGTGATGTCGTGGGTGACGGTGAAGGTGCCGTAGGCGCCCGAGCCCTTGGCATGGACGACGCGCTCGGGAATGCGCTCGCGGTTGAAGTGCTGGAGTTTCTCGATCAGGTGGAAGTCCTGCAACAGCAAAGGACCGCGTTCGCCGGCGCTGGCCGAATTCTGGTTGTCGGCGACTGGGATGCCGGAGGCGGTGGTAATCGGTGGCTGACTCATGGCTATAACTCCTCGTTGTTCGATAGGGTGAAACTATTCTACCGAGACAACGCCATAAATAAAATCTATATATATCTATGGAATTGATAGCCAAAAACAATCCGGGGTCAGATCCGACATTTGGACACGAGCTCTGCTGTAGCGGCTGCTACAGCAGAGCTCGTGTCCAAATGTCGGATCTGACCCCGGATTGGACTTACGCTTCCTTGATGCGCTTGGCGATGTGGGCCAGGGCGTCCTCCACCTGGTCGATCAGGATCAGGCACAGGTCGCCCTCCTGCAGGCGCCCCATCGCGGTATCGATGGCGAGGAACTCGCCGTAGATCTCCTGGATGTGGGTGGTGCGCGGCGCGCCGTTCAGGCCCGAACGCAGCAACCCCACCACCTCGCCGTCGACGCGGCCGCGCTGGCACGCGTCTTCGTACAGGATCACGTCGTCGAACGCGCGGCCGAGGATCTCGGTCTGCTGCGTGATGTCCTGGTCGCGGCGGTCGCCGGCGCCGGAAATCACCACCGAGCGGCGCTTGGCCGGCATCGTCTCCACCGCCTGCACCAACGCCAGGATGGCGTCCGGATTGTGGCCGTAGTCGGCGATCAGCGTCGCGCCCTTGTAGTCGAACACGTTGAAACGGCCCGGCGCATTGTCCGAATCGTTGGCGAAGGTCTTCAGGCCGAGACGGATCGCGTCCCAGCTGATGCCCACGCCCCACGCCGCCGCCACCGCCGCCATCACGTTCTCCACCTGGAAGCCGATGGCGCCGTTGCGGGTGATCGGCACCATGGACAGCGCGATCTTGTTCAATTCCTTGCCTTCCGCGGCGACGATTTGGCCGTCCTCCACGTACACGGTGCGGCAGCCCTGCGCCAGGTGCGTGGCGATCACCGGATGGCCACGGTCGGCGCCGAAGAAGATCACCTTGCCGCGGCAGTTGGCCGCCATGCCGGCGACGATAGGATCGATCGCGTTCAGCACCGCGAAGCCGCTCTCGGAAACGTTCTGCACGATCACGCGCTTCAGCACGGCCAGGTCTTCCACCGTGGTGATGTAGTTCAGGCCGAGGTGGTCGCCGCTGCCGATGTTGGTCACCACGGCGACCTTGCAGCGGTCGAAGGCCAGGCCTTCGCGCAGCACGCCGCCGCGCGCGGTTTCGAACACCGCCGCGTCCACGTCCGGATGCAGCAGCACGTTGCGCGCGCTGCGCGGACCGCTGCAGTCGCCGCTGTCGGTCTGGCGGCCTTCGATGTAGACGCCGTCGGTATTGGTCATGCCGGTGCGCAGGCCGCTGGCGGTCAGCAGGTGCGCGATCAGGCGCACGGTCGTCGTCTTGCCGTTGGTGCCGGTGACCGCGACCACCGGAATGCGGCCGTCGTCGCCCGGCGCGAACATGGTGTTGACGATGGCCTCGCCCACCGCACGGCCCTTGCCGTACGACGGTGCGATGTGCATGCGCAGGCCGGGCGCGGCGTTCACTTCGACCACGCCGCCGCGCTGGTTCTCGATCGGTTGCAGCACGCCGTCGCAGACCACGTCGACGCCGCAGATATCGAGGCCGATCATCTGCGCCGCCTCCACCGCGCGCGCCGCCACTTCAGGGTGCACGTCGTCGGTGACGTCGGTGGCGGTGCCGCCGGTCGACAGGTTGGCGTTGTTGCGCAGGATGACACGCTGGCCCTTGCTCGGCACGGAGTCCGCCTCCAGGTCCTGCAGCGCCAGGCGCGCGATGGCGATGTCGTCGAAACGGATCTTGGTCAGCGAAGTCGAGTGGCCGCTGCCGCGGCGCGGATCGGCGTTGACGATGTTGACCAGCTCGCGCACCGTGTGCACGCCGTCGCCGACCACCTGCGGCGGATCGCGGCGCGCGGCCGCCACCAGCTTGTTGCCGATGACGAGCAGGCGGTAGTCGTGGCCCGGCAGGTAGCGCTCGACCATGATGTTGTCGCGGAATTCCTTCGCCGTGTGGAAGGCTTTTTCCATGTGCTCCTTCGACATCACGTTGACCGTGACGCCCTTGCCCTGGTTGCCGTCCTTCGGCTTGACCACCACCGGCAGGCCGATTTCCTGCGCCGCCGCCCAGGCATCCTCGGCGTCTTCCACCGTGCGGCCGATAGGCACCGGCACGCCGGCCGCGTGCAGCAGCTTCTTGGTCAGTTCCTTGTCCTGCGCGATCGATTCGCCGATGGCGCTGGTGGTGTCCATTTCGGCGGCCTGGATGCGCCGCTGGCGCGAGCCCCAGCCGAACATCACCATGCTGCCTTCGGTCAGGCGGCGGATCGGGATGTCGCGGGCGATGGCGGCGCTGACGATGGCGCCGGTGCTCGGGCCCAGGCGCACATCCTCGTCCAGGTCGCGCAATTCGTTCAGCGCGCCGGTCAGGTCGAACGGCGTGTCGGCCAGCGCGGCGTTGATCAGGTTGTGCGCCAGCGTCATCGCCAGGCGGCCCACCGCTTCCTCGCTGTACTCGACGACGGTCTGGTAGATGCCGTCTTCCAGCGTGGCCGTGGTGCGGCTGAAGGTGACCGGGCAGCCGGCTTGCGCCTGCAGGCTCAGGGCCGCCACTTCCAGCACGCGGGCCAGCGGCACGTCGTCGTCATGGCCGGTCGGGCGCAGCGCGCCGATGGCGGGGAAGCGCGCATGCAGGCGCTGCTCGAAACCGCGCAGCGAGGCGATCGAGCGCTCCTCGGGCGGGCACGATACGATGACCTCCACCGCGGTGTGGTGGCTCCAAAGATTCGGGCCGCGAAGGGCGCGGGTGCGGATGACTTCCATAAATCTGCTTGTTCTTTCAGTGATGTATCAGTGATGAGTTCGCTTCGGGTTCGCATCGAACGTGCGCAGGCCGGCGCCGATCAGTTCAGGCGTCAGGCCCAGCGCCCAGCCGGCGGCGATCGCGGCCAGCACGGCCTCCGGCGGCACCAGCGGCGACAGCGGCAGGCTGGCCGCTTCGTCGTAGCCTTGGGCGAGCACGATGCGGCTCATGTCCTTGTCCTGGCGCTGGAACACCACGCGCTTGCCATCCTGGCGATGCTGGGCGACGGCGGCCAGGTGCTCGTCGACGCCGTAGAAAATCACCTCGCCGTCGCACAGGTCGGCCATGTCCACCACTTGCGGATCGGCCGCGTTCAGCACCGCCACGCCGCTCGGCAGGATCACGTCGACCTGGGTGCGCAGCACGCCGTACAGCTTGTCGGCGCTGTCGATGTAAAACTCGCTCAGCTCTTCGAAGTCGCTGACGTCGGTGACCACGCCGACCGCGCACTTGTCGTAGGCCAGGCCTTCGGTCAGTATCATGCGGGCGCTGGCTTCGAACACGCCCGCTTCGACATTCTTGTTCAGCAGCAGCCGCTCGCCGGTTTCCCAGTCGCTGAAGCCGTCCTTGGGCAGCAGGCGGCCGTTGACGAACAGGCCGTCGGCGCAGGTCAGGCCGACCTTGCGGCCGCTGATCTGCAGCAGCCAGGCGATCAGGCGCGACGCCATCGTGGTGCCGTGCTTGCCCGCGATGCCGACGATAGGCATGCGCCCGCCCTCGTCCGGCGCGAACAGGTGGTCGACGATCGCTTCGCCGACGTTGCGCGGCTCGCCGCCGGCCGGCTTCAAATGGGCCAGCAAGCCGGGGCTGGCGTTGACTTCGATGATGGCGCCGCCCTGCTCCTGCAGCGGACGCGAAATGTCGGCGGCCACCACGTCGATGCCGGCGATGTCCAGGCCGACCACGCGCGCCGCCAGCGTCGCCATCGCGGCGACCTGCGGGTGCACCTTGTCGGTGACGTCGATGGCGACGTTGCCGTTCGGCTGGATCAGCACTTTCTGGCCGTCCTGCGGCACCGAGTACGCGGTCATGCCCTGGCGCTGCAGCTCGAGGATGATCTCGGCGCCATGCTGCGGCGCGATCTGGTTCAGCGGCGCGTCTTCGGTGGTGCCGCGGCGCGGATCGGTGTTGATCTGGCTGTCGCACAGTTCGATGATGTTGGATTTGCCGTCGCCGGTGACCCACAGCGACTCGCCGGCGGCGGCGGCCACCAGGCGCTTGCCGACCACCAGCAGGCGGTGCTCGTTGCCGGCGACGAAGCGCTCGACGATCACGCTCGTGCTGTCGCCCTTGCGCGCGGCCAGCGCGTACGCGGCGGTGACGTCGGCTTCGGTCATCAGGTTCAGCGACACGCCGCGGCCGTGGTTGCCGTCGTACGGCTTGACCACCACCGGCACGCCGATGTCCTGCGCCGCTTCCCAGGCCGCTTCGGCGCTGGTCACCAGTTCGCCCTCGGGCACCGGCACGCCGCACGAGGCCAGCAGCGACTTGGTCAGGTCCTTGTCGCTGGCGATGCCCTCGGCGATGGCGCTGGTCTGTTCGGTTTCGGCGGTCCAGATGCGGCGCTGGCGGGCGCCATGGCCCAGCTGCACCAGGTTGCCGTCGGTCAGGCGGATCGACGGGATCTTGCGCACGGTGGCGGCGTCGACGATGTTGGCGGTGCTCGGTCCCAGGCACAGCGACTCGACCATGTCGGTCAGCTCGGCCACGGTGGCGGCCAGGTCATAGGGCTTATCCTCGATCATCGCCATCAGCAGGTCGCGGCCGTGGGCCAGCGCGGCGCGGCCGACCTGCTCCTGGCGGGTGCGGAAGGCCATCTTGTACATGCCGGTGTTCTCGCCGATCTGGCGGGTCTTGCCGAAGCCGGTTTTCATGCCGGCCAGGTTTTGCAGTTCCAGCACCACGTGTTCGAGGATGTGGCCGGCATAGGTGCCGTCGCGCAAACGCTCCAGGAAACCGCCATGCTCGCCCACGCCGCAGCGGTGCACGATCAGGCCCGGCAGGACCGTCGTCAGGCGTTCATACAAGCCAGGCAACAAATTCGAGGGGAAATTCTCCAGCTCGCCAATGTCCAGCCACGCCTCGATCACCGGGCGATAAGTCCAGATGTTGGGCCCGCGCAAATGGGTTACGCGGAGAACTTCAATGTCTTTCTTCTTGATCATGTTTCTATTCTTGTATCTTTGTTATCAGCCGTGGCCAGCCCGCGCCGTATTTTAACCTCTGTACCACCACTGGTAGCCAAATTGCATTTGGCCGTCCCTGCGTGTGCGTTATACTTGCCGCCAACAAAACACTGGTTCATCTTGATTTCTGTCAAGGATGTAACAACTGACAGAATACCGTAAATAAAGCAGTTATATCAGACGCAACACCTACTAGTTCCACCTTTTGTTCCACCTTTTCTCCGCCGGAGTACGCTGCACGATGACAACAGAACAACTTTCCTCCAACTCCAGCCAGAGCGAGCTACCTGAGCGCTGGCGTTCCGAGATACAGGCACAACTTTCCCAAGGGGAAAACGTTGTAAGTGCCCTGGAGGTTGACTTGGATGAACAACTTCGTTTTTCCAAGGGGATAATTCTGGTCACCGGCACCCGTGTCCTGGCGCGCGCGCCGGGCCGCAACGACTGGCAAAGCTGGCCCTTCGACCACGACCTGGCGCTCCAACACCATGACCACGCCGGCGTCGGCCACCTGGAACTGATCAACGCCGGCGGCCGCCTGGGCGCCTGGCGCTTCACGCTGGGCCAGAACCTGCAGGCGATCCGCCTGGTCGAGCAGTTCGACGCCCACCGCGACAGCCACGCCACCGGCGTGCCGGTGCTGCGCGAAGAGAAAAACATCTGCCCGAGCTGCAAGGCGCCGCTCGAACCCGAGCAGGAGGAATGCCCGATCTGCACCAAGGTGGTCTACACGCCGCCGTCGACCTGGACCCTGTTCCGCCTGTGGCGCTTCGCCAAGCCGTACAAGCTGCCGCTGGGCTTCGGCTTCGCGCTGATGCTGCTGTCGACCGGCGCGCACATGATCCCGCCCTACCTGACCATCCCGCTGATGGACAATGTGCTGATCCCTTACCAGAACGGCAAGGCGGTCGATCCGATGATGGTGGCGCTGTACATGTCCGGCCTGGTGGCGTCGGCCGTGCTGGCGTGGATACTGGGCTGGGGCAAGACCTACGTGCTGGCGCTGGTGTCGGAGCGCATCGGCGCCGACCTGCGCACCGAGACCTACGACCACCTGCTGCGCCTGTCGCTGGAATACTTCGGCGGCAAGCGCACCGGCGACCTGATGTCGCGCATCGGCAGCGAGAGCGACCGCATCTGCGTGTTCCTGTCGCTGCACCTGCTCGACTTCGCGTCCGACTGCCTGATGATCATCATGACCGGCGTGATCCTGTTCTCCATCGATCCGTGGCTGGCCATCTTCACGCTGCTGCCGCTGCCGTTCATCGCCTGGCTGATCCACATGGTGCGCGACCGCCTGCGCACCGGCTTCGAGAAGATCGACCGCGTGTGGGGCGAGGTGACCAACGTGCTGGCCGACACCATCCCCGGCATCCGCGTGGTGAAGGCGTTTGCGCAGGAGTCGCGCGAAGCGGCGCGCTTCCGCACCGCCAACAAGCACAACCTGGCCGTCAACGACAAGCTCAATAAAATCTGGTCGCTGTTCTCGCCCACCGTGTCGTTCCTGACGGAGCTGGGGCTGCTGGTGATCTGGGTGTTCGGCATCTACCAGGTGTCCAAGGGCCACATCACCGTCGGCGTGCTGTCGGCGTTCATCGCGTATTCGAGCCGCTTCTACGGCCGCCTCGACTCGATGAGCCGCATCGTCTCGGTGACGCAGAAATCGGCGTCGGCCGCCAAGCGCATCTTCGACATCCTCGACCACGTGTCGTCGGTGCCCGAACCGGCCAATCCGGTCAAGCTGGCCAAGGTCGACGGCAACATCACCCTGCGCGAAGTGGGCTTCCGCTACGGTAACCGCGCCGTCAACCGCGGCATCAACCTCGATATCAAGGCCGGCGAAATGATCGGCCTGGTCGGCCATTCCGGTTCCGGCAAATCGACCCTGGTCAACCTGATCTGCCGCTTCTACGACGTGTCCGAAGGCGCGATCATGCTCGACGGCGTCGACATCCGCTCGTTCGCCGTGTCGGACTACCGCCGCAACATCGGCCTGGTGCTGCAGGAGCCGTTCCTGTTCTTCGGCACCATCGCCGAGAACCTGGCCTACGGCAAACCCGATGCGACCCGCGCCGAAATCATCGCCGCCGCGCGCGCCGCGCATGCGCACGAGTTCATCCTGCGCCTGCCGCAGGGCTACGACTCGATGGTCGGCGAGCGCGGCCAGGGCCTGTCCGGCGGCGAGCGCCAGCGCATCTCGATCGCCCGCGCGCTGCTGATCGATCCGAAGATCCTGATCCTCGACGAAGCCACCTCCTCGGTCGATTCCGAGACCGAGAAAGAGATCCAGCGCGCGCTGGAAAACCTGGTGCAGGGCCGCACCACGATCGCCATCGCGCACCGCCTGTCGACCTTGCAGAAGGCCGACCGCCTGGTGGTGCTCGACCGCGGCGTGGTGGTGGAAGAAGGCGCGCACGACGACCTGATGGCGCGCGAAGGCGCCTACTACCGCCTGTACCAGGCGCAGGCCCGCAACGTCGACACCGATCTGGACGACAGCGGCAGCAAGGAATAAGAGAACACTATGACGAGCAAATTTGAATTGGTACGCAATCCCTTCGGCCGGCTGGTGCTGACCACCACCGAGGGCGTGGTGCACGAAGGCGTGGCGCCGGTGCGCGCCTTCCCGGTGCAGGCGCCGACCGACGGCATCGCGCTGGTCAGCACCGACGGCAAGGAAGTCGGCTGGATCGACCGCATCGAAGACCTGCCGGCGGCGCAGGGCGAACTGGTACGCGAGGAATTGTCGGGACGCGAGTTCATGCCGGAGATCGCGCGCATCAACAGCGTGACCAGCTACGCCACGCCGTGCACCTGGTCGGTGGCGACCGACCGCGGCGACACCGAGTTCGTGCTGCGCGGCGAGGAGGACATCCGCCGCCTGACGGTGGACACGCTGCTGGTCTCCGACATCCACGGCATCCACTACCTGATCCGCGACGTCCGCGAACTGGACAAGCACAGCAAGAAAATCCTCGACCGCTTCCTGTAAGCGCGTCAGCCGTCGCCGGATTGTTTCCGGCGGCGTCCTCCCCACCGGCCCAGCCCGGCATACTCCTGATACAGCACAAAGCGGCCTCAAAGAGCGCCCGCATGATGGAATCGTGCGCCCGTCGATACGGGCCGGAAGGGCCTACAATGAAACTCCCGGAACCGAAATCCTTTGTGCCGCCTCGCTCGATTCCAAAACCGAAGCGCAAGAAGCCCAAGCCTCGACCAAAGCAGCCTCAGCCGAAGAAAGGGGATTAAGATGAAACCAGACAAGGAGCAACTGCAGATTGAACTGCGCTATGCCCAGCGCGTCGGCCAGCGCAGCGTGCGCTTCTATCGACGGATTCAGACTACCTTAACATTTATAAGCATGCTGGCCGGCAGCAGCGCGATTGCTGCAATTGCCGCGCAAATGCCGATGGCCGCCACGTGGATGATGGCCGCGTTTGCCATTTTTGGCATTCTCAATTTCGCCATAAGACCGGCGGAAAAAATCGCCGCACTACATTCGGACGTCCGAAAGTACGCGGCGCTGATCGCCAAGTCCGACAACCTCGACGCTGCCGCGATCCAACATCTGCTACACGAGGCAAGGCAGACCGATTCGGAAGAAATTGAACCACTACGCGCAGTCGCGTACAACGATGTCATGCTGGAAATCGACGAAACCGACTCGCTGATTCCGCTGACACCCATGCAGAAACTAATGAGCGCGCTGGCCTGAGCCGTATCTCAAAATCTAGTGCGGCCGGCGGCGGAACCAGCCGGCCAGCGACAGACGGTCGCGCGTGGCCGGCAGCACTTCATGCGGCATGTCGGCCGACAGGAACAACACCAGCCGGCTGCCCATCGGCGCGATGTCGTTGACGGGCGCGTCCAGCGGATGCAGACGCAGGGCGCCGCCCTGCTCCAGCCGCCAATCCGGGTTCAGATAAATCACCACCGAGACGGTGCGCAAATCGTCATCCTGAAAACGGTCCAGATGCTTGTGGTAGGCGGCACCGGGCGCGTACAGCGCGAAGTGGCTTTCGTAGCTGTCGAGCCCCAGGAAGAACTCGCGGTTCAGCGCCAGGCGCAGCGATTCCATGATCGCCAGATAACGGTCGCAGGCGTCGGAGCGGCCCGCCTCCAGCCACAGGATGCGGTCGCCCCGTATGTCGGCGCGCACCGCCTGCGCGGCGCCACGCCCGACGGCGGCGAACGCCAGCGCGCCCTCCGCCGCCTCGACACGGCATTCGGCGGCCAGCGCCAGCGTCAGTTCATCTGATAAAAACAGGTTCTGCTGCGACCAGCCATGCAAGGCCAGTCCATCCAGCGTCAGTTGATGCAGGCCGGCGGCCGGGGTGGGGAGTTCGATAGGCATGGGACTCCTGGTGAACGACCATGGTAACACCCGCGCGCCGCCGTGGATCGCCTTATTTGAAGGCCTTGACGGCCGCGTCGAATTTCACCTTCAGCGACTGATCATGGTGGCTGACGGGCGGCACCTCGCGTTTGATGTCGAGCAGCTGGTAGACCGCCATCTGCGCCGCGCGCACCGAATACTCGACCGTGAACACCACATCTTCCGGCACCTCGACAAACTGGCTGACAAAGGCCAGGTTGCGCGAGTTCGGCGGCACCGGCAGCGGACGGTCGCTCTTAAAGCGCGGCATGAACATGCTGGTGATGTAAGGCATGCGGCACGGTATGCAGTTCGCCGCGGCGAACACTTCCGCCATGTCGAAATTCAGGTGTCCGCACAGCTCGCGCAGGATTTCCTCGCCGCTGCAATCGGCCATCGGCTTGGCGACAAAATCGCCGATGCGGTCCGGATGCAGCGCATAACCCCAGAACACCTGCACGCCCTCCGGCTGGCCCGCGAAATGCGGCTGGTGCGCCAGCACCACCGACAGCAGCCAGTTCGAATCCTTGAACGTCACCAGGCCGCCGGTGCCGGCGACGTTGCCGCTAAACTGCTGCATCTTGTTGAAAAACGCGGGATCCTTCAGCGTGACGGTGAACGACTCCCACCACGATTCGGAAACGCTGGAATTGAACGCCGCCGGATTGCCAAACTGCGGACGGTCCACCGCCAGCTTTTCCCACAAGGCCCAGCCCTGGCTGTCGCGCTTGTCCAGCTTGGGCGGGGCGCTGTGCATGCTGCCGTAGCTCGACGCATCGGTCATCGAACCGTTCTGGAAGAACACCAGGTCATGCGGACCGACGGCGATGGTTTCGGTTTCGCCGTTGCGCACGCAGCGCAGCGAGGTCGCGGTCAAGGTGCCGCCCTCCTCCATCACGGCGATATCGTCCACCTTGCAGTTGTGGACCACCTGCACGCCCTGCTTTTGCAGCCAATCCTGCAAGGGCCGCACCAGCGAATCGTACTGGTTGTAGACGGTGCGCTTGACGCCGGCCAGCGTCTCGATGCGCGAGAACTCCATCATGAAGCGATGCAGGTAGCGCTTGAACTCCACCGCGCTGTGCCAGGGCTGGAAGGCGAACGTGGTGGCCCACATGTACCAGAATTTGGTGTCGAAGAATTCCGGCGACAGCCAGTCGGTGATGGCGCTGTTGCCGAGCGCTTCCTCATCGGCTTCGGCCAGCGCCAGCAGCTCGGTTCGGTCCTGCATGGAGAACCCCATCGACGTCACGTTCACGCGGAAGCGGTTGCGGTCGACCAGGCGCGCTTGCGAATGCGACTGGTGCATCTGGTTGAAGGCGATGGTCTCGTCGTAGACGCTTAGTCCTTCATGCTCCAGCGACGGGATGCTCTTGAACAGGTCCCACGTGCATTCGTAGTTGTCGGTGGTGAGCATGCGGCCGCCGCGCAGCGTATAGCCGGTGTCCGCATCACCGCCGCCGTCAAGGCTGCCGCCGGCCACCGGCATGGCCTCGAAGATGGTGATGTTGGCGCCGGCGATACCGCCGTCGCGGATCATGAACGCGGCCGCCGCCAGCGAACCGATGCCGCCGCCGACCAGGTATGCTTTGATGGGATTGCTCATGGAACCGCCCTTTTCATTGGATAGAGTTGCCATGATAGTGCTGCACGAGCTGTCAAAAATGTCGCACATTACCCGAAGGCATCAACTCCATGAGGCAGGTCAAAATTCCGATAAAAAAAGGCTCCCCGCAGGGAGCCTTCCGCAACCACCGCGCCGGGCGGATTATTTTTCCGAATACATATTGGCGTATTTCAGGCCGAAGTACAGGATGAAGGTGTAGCACGCGGCAGGCACCAGGAACGACAGCTGCAGGCTGATGTTATCGGCCAGCAGGCCTTGCGCGAACGGCACCAGCGCGCCGCCGACGATCGCCATGCACAGCACGCCCGAACCCTGGCCGGTCAATGGACCCAGCTTGTTCAGCGCCATCGAGAAGATGGTCGGGAACATGATGGAATTGAACAGCCCAACCGCCAGAATCGACCACATGGCCAGGTGGCCGCCGCTGAAGATCGCCACCAGCACCAGCACGATCACCGCCGCCGAGTTGAAGGCCAGCGCCTTGCCCGGGCTGACCGAGCGCATGACGGCGAAGCCGATGAAACGGCCGATCATCGCGCCGCCCCAGTAGTAGCTGACGAACGGCGCCGCGTCGGCGGCCGCCAGGCCCATCACTTTCGGGTCGCCCATGAAGTTGATCAGGAAGCTGCCGATACTGACCTCGCCGCCCACGTACAGGAAGATCGCCACGGCGCCGAGCACCAGGTGGCGGTGCTTCAGCACGGCCGACCAGCCGGCGCTCTCGCCGCCTGGTTGTTCAGCGTCGACGATCTTCGGCAGGCGCGCGAACGCGAACAGCACGGCCAGCGCCAGCAGCGCCAGCGCCAGCACCAGGTAAGGACCCTGCACGCTGGACGCTTCCTTGGCGTGGTAGGCCGCCTGCTCGACAGCGGGCAGCTTGGCCAGGTCGGCCGCGCTCAACACGCCGCCGGCCAGGATCAGCATGCCGCCCAGCGTAGGCGCCACGGTGGTGCCCAGCGAGTTGAAGGCCTGGGTCAGCGTCAGGCGGCTGGATGCCGTCTGCGGATCGCCCAGCACCGTCACATATGGATTGGCCGCCACCTGCAGGATGGTGATGCCGCCTGCCAGCACGAAGAAGGCGATCAGGAACAGCGTGTAGCCGCTGGTCGCCGCCGGATAGAACAGCGCGCAGCCGGCCGCCGCGATGGTCAGGCCGGCGACGGCGCCGTGCTGGTAGCCGATCTTCTTGATCAGCATACCGGCCGGCAGCGAGACGATGAAATAGGCGCCGAAGAAGCAGAACTGCACCAGCATGGCCTGCACGTAGGTTAATGTATAGACAGCCTTCAGGTGCGGGATCAGCACGTCGTTCAGGGACGTCAGCAGGCCCCACATGAAGAACAGGATGGTGACGATGACCAGCGGACCGGTGTTGCCGCCGGCCTGCGATTGGCTGCCCGCAACCGGGGCAGCTTGCGAATAATGTTCCATGCTTTTACTTTCTCCTGATTTTTATTTAAAGTCGCCGCACGCCAGCGCATCCTTGTCCCTGGCGGCGCCGCCAACGATCTGGATGTTGGCGAACGTCGCCGCGAACGGCGCATCGGCGGCCACGCTGAACGGCGTGCTCAAAGCCGCCGGCACCAGTCCCTTGGCGGTGAAGCACGACAGCGGAATCTTGACCGTCTGCTTGCCCTTGCCGGCCAAACGCTGGAACACGGCACCGGCATCCAACTCGGTGGTTTCGATACCGATATTGACCTTGCCCGCCGGCGCAGCCGACACGATAGCATCAAATTGCAGTGCACCGTCAGTACTTGCGAAGGCAGGCACCTTCAAGGCCTTGGAAGATTGTGCCTCCAGCTTCGCCGGACCGGTCCAGGTCAGGCGCTTGGCGTCCTGCTGGGTGTTGATCTGCGCGGTTTCGACTTTGACGGTCGGCAGGTTGAACACGGCGTTCAGGTCCGCGCCCAGCGGCACGCGCTTGTCGCCGCTGGTGACGTACAACGCGTAGGTCGAGCGGTCCGTCGGGCTGTACACCGACATGGACGTGGTCTTGCCGCAGCCGCCCGCGGGGAAGCTCGCGTCCAGCACCGGCACGGTCGCTTTGCTGGCGTAGTTCAAGCCGTAGCCGAATTTGAACAGCGGATCATACGAGGCATCGCCGACATTGAGCGGCGACTGGCAGGCCGACTTCGGCCACGAGAACGACAGCTTGCCGCGGAAGTCCGCGTTGACCTTGCCGTCCGCCTTGCGGAACAGGACGTCGGACACGCCCTTGCCCTCGGTGCCGGGCAGCCAGGCGGCGACGAAGCTGTCCGACAGGTTCAGCAGGTCATTGGTGTACAGCGGGCGACCGGACAGCAGCACCGTCACCACCGGCTTGCCCTTGCCCGACACGGCCTGCAGCACCGCCAGGTCTTCGGGATGGCGGCCGGACTCGCGCAGCGTGCCGGCCGGGCCGATGTCGCCGTCGCCTTCCGCGTACGGCGTCTCGCCGATGACCGCGATCACGGCGTCGAACTTGGAGACGTCCACGCCGGCGGCGTTTTCGCTGAAGGTGACGTTGTCCTTGCCGGCGGCGTCCTGGATGCCGGCCAGGATGGTGTCGCTGAACGGGTAGTCGCTGTTCTTGTTGTCGGTACCCTGCCACGTCAGCGACCAGCCACCGGACTGGTTGGCCATGTTGTCCGCGCTCTTGCCGACCACCAGTATCTTCCTGCCGCGCGCCAGCGGCAGCACGCCGCCGTTATTCTTCAGCAGCACCAGCGATTCGCGCACCGCCTGGCGCGCCAGGTCGCGCGCCTGCAGCGTTTCCTGCTTGCCGGCGTAGGCGTTCTGCGAAGGCTTCTTGCCATCGAACAGGCCGGTGCGCAGCTTCACGCGCAGGATGCGGGTCACCGCGTCGTCGATGCGCGACATCGGAATCTCGCCCTTTTCCACTTGCGCAATCGTGTTGGCGATGAAGGTCTTCCACTTTTCCGGCACCATCACCAGGTCGACGCCGGCGTTGATCGAGGCGGCGCAGCTGTCTTCTCCGCAGCCGGGCACTTCGGCGATGGCGTTCCAGTCGCTGACGACCAGGCCATCGAAGCCCATTTTGGTTTTCAGCGCGTCGGTCAGCAGCTCTTTACTGCCGTGCATCTTGCCGTGGTCGACGCCGCCCTTGACGTCGTTCCAGCTGTTGAAGGACGCCATCACCGTCTGCACGCCGGCCTGCAGCGCCGGGTAGTAGCCCTGCGCGTGGATGTTGATCATCTCCGACATCGTCGAGTGGTTCTCACCGCGGTCCTTGCCCTCGGCGGTGCCGCCGTCGCCGATGAAGTGCTTGGCGGTGGCGACCACGGTGCCGTCGCCTTTCAGGTCACCCTGCAGACCCTTGACGTAGACGCCCGCGTAGTCCTTGACGATGGCCGGATCTTCGGAGAAGCTTTCGTAGGTGCGCCCCCAGCGGTCGTCGCGCACCACGGCCAGCGTCGGCGCGAACACCCAGTCGATGCCGGTGGCGCGCACCGCCTTGGCGACCGACTTGGCCATCTCGCCGATCAGCTTCGCGTCGCGCGCGGCGCCGAGGCCGATGTTATGCGGGAACAGCGTGGCGCCGTACATATTGCTGTTGCCGTGCATGGCATCGATGCCCCAGATGACGGGGATCTGCACTTTCATGTCGGTGCTCATCGAGGCGTCGTAGTAGGCGTCGGCCAGTTTGACCCAGTCCGCCGCGCTGGCGTGCTTGTTCCCGTCCGGCCAGCTGCCGCCGCCGTTCAGCACGGAGCCGATGTAGTACTTGCGGATGTCTTCCGGCGTGCTGAATTTGATTTCAGGCTGCGTCATCTGGCCGATCTTCTGCGCCAGCGTCATGCCGGCGACGATCTCCTTGATGCGCGCCTCCATGGCCTTGTCCTGCTTGACGGCGCTGGTGATGTGCGGCCAGTCTTTCAACGGCGCCGACGGCGCGGCGGCGATGCTGGAGGCGCCCAGCGCCAGCGTGGCGGCCAATACGGCGCGGCGCAGGATGTGGTTATGATTGTTCATTAGGTGCTTGTCTCCGTTATTTGAATTGTCAGCTCGTCGTTCCCGCGCAAGCGGGAACCCATGCTGAGTATGGTTTCCCGCTTGCGCGGGAATGACGGTTACTCGCCTTGCAGGAAGGCGCTGTACCACTGGCCGCTTTGCTTGAGAATGCGGCGTTGTGTCGGGTAGTCGATATAGGTCAGGCCGAAGCGGCGCAGGTAGCCCTCCGCCCATTCGAAGTTATCCAGCAGGCTCCAGGCGAAATAGCCTTTGATCCTGCCGCCGGCGCCGATGGCGTCGCGCATCGCCGCCAGGTGGCGGATCAGGTAGTCGCGGCGCGCGGTGTCGTCGACGCTGCCGTCGGCCGACAGGTGATCGTCGTAGGACGAACCGTTCTCGGTCACGTACAGGTCTCCGGTCGGGTAGTCGCGCGCGATGCGCTCCAGCAGATCGACCAGCCCCTCAGGCGACACCTCCCAACCGAAGTCGGTACGCTGGCGGTCCTGCGGATACACGATGGAGGTGCGTAGCGGATACTGGTCCGGCGCGTCGGTCACCACTTCCGGGAAGTAGTAGTTCACGCCGAGGAAATCCATCTTGACGGCGATGGCGTCCATGTCGCCCGGCAGCACCTGCGGCGCGTCCTTGCCGACCAATTGCAACGCCTGTTCAGGATAGCCGCGGCCGTACAACGAATCGAGGAACCAGCGGTTGCGCAGCGCGTCATGACGCTGCACGGCTTCCTGGTCGGCGGCGCTGCTGGAGGCGGCCCTCACCGGATGCAGGCTCAGTGCGATGCCGACCTGCGCGCCCGGCACGTTGGCGCGGATCCGCGGCACCGCCAGGCCGTGCGACACCAGCACGTTGTGGCATACCTGCAGCGCGATCGGCAAACTCTTCTTGCCCGGCGCATGCATGCCGTCCCAGTTGCCGTGCATGGCAGTGCACCACGGCTCGTTGTGCGTGATCCAATGCTTGATGCGACCGCCCAGGTGTCTGGTCATGACGTCGACATATTGCAGGTAGGCGTCGATGGTGGCGCGGTTTTCCCATCCGCCCTGGTCCTGCAGGTACTGCGGCAGGTCCCAGTGGTACAGCGTGCACCACGGCTGCAGGCCGCGCGCCAGCATGCCGTCCACCAGCTTCGAATAAAACTCCAGTCCCTTGGGGTTAGGCTCGGCGTCCACGCCATTGAAGATGCGCGTCCAAGCGATCGAGAAGCGGTAGGAGTTGCAGCCCATCGACTTTGCCAGGTCCAGGTCTTCTTCCCAGCGATGATAGTGATCGCAGGCGACCGCGCCGGTCGAGCCGTCGCGCACCTTGCCCGGGGTTTCGCTGAAGGTGTCCCAGATCGACGGCACGCGGCCGTCGGTGGCTGCCGCGCCTTCGATCTGGTAGGCCGATGTCGACACGCCCCACAGGAAGTCGCTGGCAAAATCGGAACGCTGGATCGCCGTAGGCAGGTCGGTAAGAATCATGGTCATAGTTGGTTATTATTGTGCGAAGGGGGTAGGCGGGACTTTGGCGTTCATCCACTTGATGGCGGTTTGCTGCGGCTCGTACGGCACGCTGCCGAACAGGCGGAACAGGTTTTCGATCTCGGCCAGCGAGGCCTTGTTGAAATCGAGCTTGGGAATCTTTGCGCCCGGCGCGTTGGTCACCAGGCCCCAGGTGCCCTTGCCCTGGCCGCCCTTGTTCGACACCAGCTTGTAGGCCCAGGCGGTCGACGCCCAGCCGTTGGCGACATAGGTGTCGTAGGTGACGCGCGTGACCTGGCCGCCCAGTTCAGGGCCCATGAAGGCCCACGGCTGGAACTCGCCGATGAAGTAGGCGGTGTTCAGGCCTTCCTGCTTGGCCTTCCATTCGCAGACGCCGGTCTTCCCCGTCGGGCCGCACCGCAGCCAGTCGCGGTGCACGGCCACGCCGGGCTTGCCCCAGCCGAAATGGCCGGGATACGGATGCATCTCGAACGCCACGTTGACCTGGCCATGCTGGGACGGTTTGCCGTAGCCGTCTATGCCTTTGCTGTGGCCCGGCAGGATGATGACGTGGTTCTGGTCGACCTTGCGGATCTCGTTGTACAGCGCGCCCATGACCACGGCCAGGTTTTCCGGCGTGGTGCCCCATGGTTCGTTGAGGATGCTGTAGCCGGCGACGGCGCCACGGTCCTTGTAGCGCGCGGCGATCTGCTGCCACAGCCAGATGGTGCGCTCTTGATACTCCGGCGTGTCCCAGTATTGGTTCTTGCCGGCGCAGCCGCTGTGGTGCTCCCAGCCCTGGCTGCCGACGGCGCCGTGCAGGTCGAGGATCACGTACACGCCGCGCTTCTCGGCTTCGTCGATGGCGTTGTCCAGATAGCGCCAGGCGTCTGCGCGCAGGTGGCGCGGGTTCTTTTCGTCTTCGATGACGCTGTAGATGAACGGCAGGCGCACCAGGTTCAGGTTGAGCTTGGGCAGCATGTCCCAGTCGCGCGTGGTGATCCAGTTGTCGCGATACAGCCGGTACAGGCGCTCGCGTTCCGCGTAGCCGAAGCGCTTGTCCAGCACCGCCTCCAGCTTGCACTGGTCGTCGACGCCGGCGCTGCCCTGCCCCATCATCCAGAACTCCTGGATCAGGTAATTGCCGAGATTGACGCCGCGCAGCGCCGGCTGGCTGCCATCCGCCGCCAGCCACTTGCTGCCTTCGGTGTGCAGCATCGGCAGACTTGGCTGCGCCTGCGCAGGCGTCCCGCCCGTCTGGCCATGGGCGAGCGCCGCCAGCAGCGTCGTTGCCAGCCATGCGGACCTCAGCAATCTTGTTGTATGCATCCAGCGCCTCCGGTTGTGGAATCGTTTCCAATATACTGCAAAAAAAGAGCATGCGGCCAGCGCATACCCTGATTTTTACTCTTCTTTACCTGTGCCCGGCGCCCTTGCCAGCGAGGCCCGTTCCGTCACGTGCAAGCGGTAATCGCGCTCGACCGGACGGTCCATTTCGTAGCACTGGTTCAGCAGATAGTTCAAGCCGTTCAAGGTCATTTCACTCCACGGGATATGCACGCTGGTCAAGCCCGGCGCGGTGAATTCCGCGCTGTGCGTGTCGTCGTATCCCAGTACCGACACCTGCTCCGGCACCGCCACCCTGGCCCGGTGCAGGCAGGACAAGGCGCCCACCGCCATCTCGTCGTTGGCGCAAAACAGCGCCGTAAATTCGTAGCCCGACGCCAGCAGGTGCTCCGCGCACTCCCTGCCGCCCTCCGGCGAAAACTGGCCGTCCTCCATCCACACCCCGGCCGTATCGATGCCCGCCGCCGCCAGCTCCTCCATGAACGCGGCGATACGCGTCTGGTTGTCCGGCGCGGCCGCGCGGCCCGCGATCACGGCGATCTTCCGGTGGCCCAGCTCCAGCAGCGTGCGCGCCGCCAGCCGCCCGCCCGCGTCGTGATCAACGGTGAAGCACTGCTCCGGGATGCTGGCGAAATCGTGATTGATCACCACCACCTTGGACTGGTACGGTCCCAGCGCCACAAAATCCTCGTCCTCCAGCGAATTGCTCATCACGATCAAGCCGTCGCTGCCGCGCTCGATCAGGAAGTTCACGCCGTCCACCGCCTGTTGCCGCGCGTTGCCGTCGCCGACGCCGAAGGCCACCACCATGTTCAGGCCGGCCTCGCGCAGCGCCGTGTAAATCGACTGCAGGATCGGCGTGTAAAACGTCCCGCTCAGATACGGGATGTACACCCCGATCATCTGCGAGCTGCCCGACAACAGCGAGCGCGCCGCGTGCGACGGCCGGAAATCCAGCTCCTCGATCGCCTTGCGCACTTTTTCCAGCGTGTCCTGCGACACCGAGCCCTTGCCGCTGATGACGCGCGACGCGGTGCCGAGGCCTACTCCCGCCAGGCGGGCTACGTCTTTGATAGTTGCCACGTTTACCTTATCCGTTCAGTCTATGCGGCGGCAAGGATACCGCATCACGACCTGCCACGGCTAGTCCAGCAGCGCCGAGGCTATGCTTTTCTGCGCTTTCTCCACCGGCATGCGGGTATTCCAGAACGCCGTCAGCACGTCCTGCAGCGCGCCGTTCTGGTCCGGTGTCAGGAACACTTCGATCATGCCCACCTGGCGCGACTTGTCCTTCATGATGGCCATGCCGGCCTGCGCGCAGGCGTCCATCGACGACACGTCGATATCGCTGCGCACCGGCAGCGAGCCTTTGAGCTTGCTGAACTCCAGCTGCGCGGCCGGCGCCAGCATGGTCGTGGCCAGCAGCTTTTGCGCCTTGACCGCATCGGCGTTGGCGGTTTTCGGGAACACGAAGGCGTCGCCCTGGATCAGGTAGGGCACGGCCGGGCCCAGGCCGGCGATGCAGCCGTAGTCCTTGCCCGCGCTCTGTTTGGCGGCGGCGAATTCGCCCTTGGCCCAGTCGCCCATGATCTGCACGCCGGCCTTGCCGCTGATCAGCATGGCGGTGGCATCGTTCCAGTTGCGGTTGGGCGAACCGGCGTCGACATAGGTTTGCAGGCGCTTGAAGGCCAGCAGCACCTTCTTGAACGCCTCGGAATTGAGCGCCTTCGGATCGCGGTCGCGCAGGATCCGCAGGTACAGCTCCTTGCCGCCGACATTGGCCAGCATGGCCTGGAACAGGATGTTCTCCTGCCACGGCTGGCCCCCATGCGCCAGGCCGACCACGCCGGCCGCCTTCAGCTTGTCCAGCGCGGCGAACAGCTCGTCCGGGGTGGCCGGCTCTGTGGCGATGCCGGCCTTCTTGAACGCGGCCTTCGAATACCAGATCCAGGTCGACATGTGGATGTCGACCGGCAGCGCATAGTAATGGCCCTTGACGCGGATCACGTCCAGCATCGGCCCCGGCATCAGCTGGTCCCACTTGTCGCGCGCGGCGATATCGTCGACGTTGTTGAGCGAGCCCTGGTCGATCAGGTCGCGGAATTGCTTGGTGGTGTTGAACTGCGCGGCCGTCGGCGGATTGCCGCCGACGATGCGGTTGATGGCCACGGCCTTGGCCTGGTCGGCGCCGGCCACGGCAGTGTCGACCCAGACGCCGCCCGCCGCGCGGTAGGCCTCGGCGAACTTACGCACCGCGGCCGATTCGCTGCTGGACGTCCACCAATGCATCACCTCCGCCTTCGGCCCGGCCGCCGCGGCCTGGCTGGCGCCGGCCGCCGTCAGCAGCAGGGACAGCGACAGCGTCGTCAACAGGGAAGGGGCGGCGCGCGCGCCGGCCGTGCATTGCTTGCTCATCCAGTCTCCTTGGTCGCCGGTGTGTCCCGGCGCTTTTTATCTTGTGCTCGATCATACCGAAAAAAACCGGCGCCGCCCAAGGCGCCGGCAACTTCGCTGAACGAAGAGACAACGGTCGGCGACAGCCAAATTGGAAACGTTACCAATTCATGCAGGCGAATATATCACCCAATGATTTTGAGTGTCAACGAGAATTCGCAAGGCGTAAAAAAGGCGGCTCGCGGCCGCCTTTCACATTACTCCGGCACAAACACGCGCAGCCGATGTCCGTCGCGGTCCAGCGCCACGAAGGTATAGCCGAAGTCCATCGCCACCGGGCGCTGGGCGATGGCCACGCCGCGCTCGGACCAGTCGGCGTGCATGTCGTTGACCACGCTGCGGTCGGCCACGGCAATGCCCAGCTCGGAGCCGCCGGCCGAGGCGATCACCTTCGGTTCGGCCGTGTGACGCGACCACAGGCCCAGCTTCAAGCCGGACTCGAGCACGAACATCGCGAACGTCGGCGACGCTTCCACCGGCTGCTGGCCCAGCAGGTCGGCGTAGAAGGCGGCGCTGGTGGCCGGATTGTCGACGTACAGCAAAACAAAGCTAGGGCTGATCATGGTGTTCTCCTCTTGGTTGGTAAGCATGGCCTTATGTTAATGGCAAGCTGTGACAGTTTCTGTCAGGAGCGTGCGCCACCCTTCTTGTCCCCGATCAAATTCAAATGTTTCCGCCTGGATAAACTCAACGATATTGTTTTCCGGAGGGCAGCATGGAGCACACGGGCCGCTTGTTACGGCGCCAGCGCGGCGCCTTCGCGCTGATGTTCGGACTGGCGCTGATCGGCCTGCTGGGCATGATCGGCTTCGCGCTCGACCTGGCCCAGCTCTACAACCGCAAGGCCGAGCTGCAGTCGCTGGCGGACGCCACCGCGCTGGCCGCCGCGCGCCAGCTGACCGGCACGTCGGCCGGCGTGAGCAATGCGCTGGCCAGGGCCGCCGACGCGGCCGCCGACTTCAACTACCAGTACAACAAGCTGCGGGTCAGCTGGTCCGACGCGGCGCTCAGCTTCAGCGCCGCGCCGGACGGGCCGTCGGCCGTCTGGGTGGACGCCGCCACCGCCCTGGTCGCGCCCGCCGGCCTGCTGTACGCCCGCGTCGACACGGCCAGGCTGGGCTCGGCCTACAGCCAGCTGGACACCATCTTCATGCGCGTGCTGTCGAGCGACCTGGCCACCGTCAGCGCGGCCGCGCGCGCCACGGCCGGCCGCCTGACCATCGCCGCCACGCCGCTGGCGATCTGCGCGATGTCGGCCACCCACGCCGGCGAGCGCATCAACCCTGGCGCGCCGGGCAACGAACTGGTGGAGTACGGCTTCCGGCGCGGTGTCGGCTACGACCTGATGCAACTCAATCCGAACGGGCTGACGCCGGAGAATTTCGTCATCGACCCGCTGTCGCCGCCGGGCACGGCGGGCTCGGCGGCCAACACCGCCGACGTCATCGTCGGCCCGTTCGTGTGCGCCGGCAGCCTGCAGATGCCGCGCCTGCAGGGCGGCGCCATCACGGTGCGGCGCGGCTTTCCGCTCGCCACGCTGTTCAACCAGTTGAACTCGCGCTTCGACCAGTATGGCGGCGGTGTCTGCAGCCCCAACGGCGCGCCGCCCGACGCCAACGTCAAGTCCTACGACTACAACGGCACGATACCGTGGATGAACAGCGCTCGCAGCTTCCAGACCGCCAGGCAGCGCACCACCGAGGGCACCAAGCTGTGGACCGCCGCCGACCCGCTGAACGGCGCCACCAGCTACGCCGCCGGCGACTACGGCCTGCTGTGGTCGTACGCCAGGTCGGTCAAGTTCACCGCCTACACGCCGGGCGTGCCCGAACCGGCGGCCGGCTACGCCACCTTCGCGCCGGCCAACTGGGCCACGCTGTACGCGCCGGGCGTGCCGATCGCGCTCTCCTATCCGGCGACGACGCCTTACCAGCCACTGTCCGGCGTCAATTTCCAGGCGCCGTCCAGCGCCAACCTGCCCGGCCTGGCCAGGCGCCGCGTGCTGAACGTGGCCCTGCTGTCCTGCCCCGTTCCCGCCGGCGGCACCGTCAGCGCCTCCGTGCTGGCGATCGGCAGGTTCTTCATGACGGTGAAAGCCACCGGCACCGCCCTCAGCGCCGAGTTTGCCGGCGCCGTCGACGACCAGGAACTGGGCGGCACGGTGGAGCTGCTGCCATGACGCGCGGCCATCGGAGCCGCCGCCAGCGCGGCATCGCTGCCGTCGAGCTGGCGCTGGTGCTGCCGGCATTTGTGCTGCTGCTGGCGGCGACCGTGTTTCTCGGCCGCACCTTGTACCACTACCAGGTGATGCAAAAGGCGGCGCACGACGCGACGCGCTATCTGGCGTCGGCGCCGGCGCTCGAGGTCAGCTCCTCCGCGCGCATGGCCGGCACTGTGGCGGTCGCCAGGGCCATCGCCGATGCCGAGATCGCCGACCTGCACACAGGCGGCGCCCCGCCCGTGGTCAGCGTCATGTGCAACGGCGGCGGCGCCTGTGCCGGCTTCAGCATCCCGGTCACCGTGGCGGTCCGCATCGAAAGCCTGCTGGGCGACGACCTGGTGCCGGTCAACCCCTACGGCTTGAACGGTGTCGACCTGACCGCGCAGGCCACCATGCGCTACGTGGGGAACTGAGATGCGGACCAAGACCAACCGTCCGCGCGGGGTCGTGACAGCCGAGTTCGCGCTGGTCTCGCTGATCTTTTTCACCTTCATGTTTGCCGTGATGGAAATGGCGCGCGCGATCTACCTGCTCAACACCCTGCAGGAAGTCAGCCGCCGCGCGGCCATGATGGCCGCCGTCAGCGACTTCAGCGATCCCGCGGCGATGGCAGCGGTGCGGCAGCAGGCGGTGTTTCGCGACTCGCCCGGCACCTTGCTGCTGGGCGCCCCGATCACCGACGCCCACGTCCACATCGATTACCTGTCGCTGGCGTACAACGGCGGCGGCATCCTGACGCTGACGCCGATTCCCACCGCCAGCCTGCCGGCCTGCGTGGCCCGCCAGCGCCTCAACTGCGTCGCCGATCCCAACGGCGCCAGCTGCATACGCTTCGTGCGGGTACGCCTGTGCGCCCCCGGTTCCGCCGACGGCGCCTGCGACCCGGTCCAGTACCAGACCCTGATGCCGCTGATCAGCTTTCCCGCCACGCTGCCGACTTCGACCACCATCGTGCGGGCGGAATCGCTGGGCATGCAGCCCGGCAGCCCGATGTGCCCGTAAATTATGGTGCAGTCCGCTTATTTAAATGCTATCCTAAAAAAATTATTAAATGGCATCAGATATTTCATCAGGGGAAACATATGAACGGCTCGACTTTCATCAAATCGCTGCTGCTCGCGGCCATGGTATGCGCCGGCGCGGTTCAGGCGACCCCGGTGACTTGGACGCTGCAAGGGGTCACGTTCAGCGACGGCGCAACCGCCAGCGGTTGGTTCACCTATGATGCCGACGCGCACGCGTCCACCGCCTTCAACCTGAGCACGTCGAACGGTCCCGACCTCGGCGCCTACACCTACGACACCACCACCAGCCACTTCTTCGACAATCCCTTCCTGCCGTCAAGCGTGTCGTGGTTCAGCAATACCGGCACGCCCTACCTGTCGCTGCTGGCAGTGGCGCCGCTCACCAACGCCGGCGGCACGCTGGCCTTGTCGGGCAACAGCTACGAATGCGACAACTGCATGAACTTCCGCACGGTCAGCAGCGGCGTGATCAGCAGCGTGCCAGAGCCTACAAGCTACAGCCTGCTGCTGGCCGGTGCAGGCCTGATGGGCCTGCTCGCCCGCCGCCGCCGCGCCTGATTTCAACGGCGCGCCGACCATATCCCAAGGCGCATACCATGGGTTCCTTATCAGGAGGAATCAATGTCTGTACGCCCTGCAGCAACCTACATTCCGCTCGCAACTGAGCGAACCAAAAACGTTATCAAGCATATCCAGCATGGTGCCTCTCAGAAGATCGACGCCATCAGCATCGGCGGCAAGTCGGAGCGCATCGAAACCGATATCTGGGTGGTCGAGCACCATGACGGCATCCACACCTACTACCAGGATGGACCGGCCGGCGGCGCAGTGGATCTGGGATTTATCGACCAGGTTCGCATAGCAATTGAAGAGGCCGCGACTGAAGAGTAAGCCGGTAGGCTTTCGGTTCGTCTACGCGGTCCGGCTGACGGTTCTGCGGCAGTAGCTCCCAACCTAGTTGCCTGCGCACTTCGGCCGGCGCCGGTGGAGGCTCCGTGGAGCGCGTGCGCGAGTCGAGATAGTCGCGCACCAGTTGCTTACTCGGATGCGTGGTATCGGTCATGATGCGCCGCCGGAGTTTGGTCCGGCGCCTCCTGGAAAGTCCCGTAGCCGTTTATGCTCGAATGCGCGCGGCGGGTTTCGTCATCCTTGCGCCCAAAGAAAAAGGCCAACCCGAAGGTTGGCCTAAGTCTTTGATTCTATTGGTCGGGGCGAGAAGATTCGAACTTCCGACCCCTTGCACCCCATGGCCGAGTTAACTCTTCCTTTAGCATCCAGGAACGTCCATCCATTGAGCAACATCATTAATAATCAATGGCTTGGCGCTACCATCCGTCTATACCCATCCGTACTCATCCAGTCCTAGCCGAGCGTTTTGTTGGGGTATTTGTTGGGGTATTTTTTGCTCCTCTTGCGACCCCTTGTAAAAACCTCCGGCCCATTGCAGGGCTGACGTTCTGGAATACAAGATGCCTAGGATCACACAGAAGGAATTGTTGGCGATTACGACGAAACAAGTCGGACTCGTCGTCCGGGATGATGGCGGACTGTTCGGGCGCGTACGCGTGAAGGCCGACAACAAACTCACGATTCCGTTTTACTACCGCTACCGGCATGGCGACAAGCTGCACGACATTTCATGCGGCTCCTGGCCGCATGACAGCCTGGCGCAAATCAGGGAAGCCCGCGATGCCGCGCGCGACCGCGCGGCCACTGGAGCCGATCCTGCCACGGTAAAAAAGGTGCAGAAGATCGAGGTTCAGGAGGCGCTGGAAGCAAAGCTGGCCCAGGTCGAGGCGCAACGCGAGGCAGGCCTGACGGTGCGCGATATGTTCGACGTCTGGCTGCTGGACGGCGTGCGGCGCAGGAACGACAACGCAGAATTGAAACGGCAGTTCAATGCCGACGTCTTGCCCAAGATTGGCGGCGTCGCCGTGCGCGCACTGACGGAGCACGATCTGCGTAACGTGCTGCGCACCATGGTGGCGCGTGGAGCCAACCGCAGCGCCGTCTCGCTGCGGAACAACCTGAAGCAGATGCTGAACTGGGCACAGAAGCGTCAGCCGTGGCGCCGCCTGCTCGTCGAAGGCAACCCGATGGATCTGATCGAGATCGGCCGCATCGTCAGCCCGGACTTCGATCCGCGCGGCGTGCGCGAGCGGGTGCTCTCCCCTGCCGAGATTCACGAATTGCACAGCGTCCTCGACCGCGCACGGAAGGAGTATGCGCAGGCGGCAAACAGGCGCATCGCCGTGCAGCCAATCGAAATCACAACCGAATGCGCGATCTGGATCATGCTGTCGACCCTGTGCCGGGTCGGCGAATTGACCATGGCACGTTGGGAGCACGTCAGCTTCGAGCGCGCGGAATGGTTTATACCAAAGGAGAATGTGAAGGACCGCATCAGCAGCCTGACGATCTCGCTATCCGATTTCGCGCTGCGATATTTTCGCCGCTTGTACGATTGCAGCGGGGACACCGACTGGTGCTTCCCGAACTACATGGGCACGCTCCACATTTCCCCGCGAGCGATCACCAAACAAATCAGCGACCGACAGACCATGTTCAAGAATGGCCGCGACGGCGGGCCTCGCGCCAAGATGCCGCATCGCCGCCAGGACGATCGTCTGGTGCTACAGAATGGGAAACACGGCGCGTGGACCGCGCATGACTTGCGCAGGACAGGTGCCACACTAATGCAAAGTCTCGGCGTCACACTGGACGTCATCGACCGTTGCCAAAACCACGTACTGGCGGGAAGCAAGGTTCGCCGCCACTACCTGCACTACGACTATGCCCCCGAAAAACGGGAAGCATGGAACAAGCTAGGACGACACTTAGAAGCAATCGTCAATGCTGAAAATGTCGTAGCTTTGCACGATAAATAAAGAGCCGTTGAGCATTCCCAATTAGCCGGCTTATGAGTTGGAGCGTTGTCGATCAGGTGAGCGTATTCCTACGTTAATTACAAAGCCGTCGGTCACCGCCCCTTTGCGGAAATTGGACAACAAAAGGCGAGATTATGGAGGAAATTCAACTGGATCAAACAGTGAAGCTGACTGAGCATCCGCTGAAACGGATCGTAAAACCATTTCCCTACCATGAACAATGCATACGATTAACACGTTGTCTTTGAGCTGTGGTTCCATTCAAGTTCCATGCTGGCTGCATTTTATCGATTAGCATCTCTTCAACGTAATGCCTTAACGATGCTGGTGAAATTTCGATAAACGAAAGTGCTATATCATTTCCTGCCCGAAGCGCTTGCTGCACTTCATCAAATTTCGATCCTGTAAATCTACCGCTCTTTGTATCCTTATTTCGCCATACAAGATGGGAGCGAATCCGTTGCTTTGAGACACTAGACTTCGCTTGACCGATGTACTGCAAGACCCATCTTTCATTTGGTTGGGCGGATAATATTGCATAAACGCCGCTTTTTCCAGAAATAGCGCTCATGATATCCACATTCATATTGTCAATTTCCTTATATCGGAATTTCCACATGTCTTTATTATTACTGCGCTTTAAATCATCTGGGTAAGTGAATTCGTTTATAGAACCCTTTAACTGCTGCAGAGCAGAATCCAACAAAGTAATAAGTGGATCAAATTCTTCTCTGGATATATACTTTATTGTTTTAAACATACAAAATAGGTCAAATTGGCCCGATGGTTACAAGTCGAAAATTACAAAGCTAAAATTGCCCCATCCTACACTTCAATCATTAGTTTGCTGCCGACCGAAAGGGACCTTATCACTCGTAGGATTTTATTTCTATCAAAAATGGCATCAGCCAGCTCCGCTTTTCACGTCCGCAGGGGTTTGAGCCAGCCTCTCAATTCCCTCTATAAATCCAGCTTTTGTTTTGAAACAAAAAATGTTTGCCAGAGCAGTGCACAGTACGTTATACGCGAGGAATGTGAACGTGCCGATTAATTCCAATTCTCGGTGCCCATATTGGGTTGGAGCTGGCTGTTCGCTAAGCCAATAGATTTGTTGAACGACGGTCGCTATTGACGGATCACCTTTTCCGTTGGTCATAGAAAGCTGTACCATTCGAGTAGCAAGACTGTGAGAGCGTGGCTCCATGTCGTGTTTAAGTAAAACACCTTCCAGCGAAAGTATGCAATTTCGCAATCGGTCAAGGGGCGATACTAAGATCGTACCTTTTGTGTAATTGAGAATACTTGCTCTCATCGCCAACGCAAACTCGCTTAAACCATCGCTGATTACGAGAGACGCCGCAGCATCAAATAAGTCGGTCTGCAGCGCCGCGATGTTTGCGGAGGATAACCTCCACAAAGCGAGATTTTTTGCCAAGAGCCCCTCGGTGAGAATGGTTCCATCATCGTGCGAAGCAATTAGTTTCATCGACGGAACGCAGCTGGCCCCCATTAGATAGATTGGGTTAAATGTCATGGAATTTGGAGCTGCCGGTGCAAAGAAGCTCAATAGACCAACTGCATCTTGAGCAATCCTGAGCCCGCGTTCCGTCGCAAACTCTGGTTCAGAGTCGAACGTAGCGAAAACTGCTGCGCCGCCCTGAATCTCTTTTCTAAGCCGCTCGAAGTATTGCTCGACTCTACTGCGTTGTTCCGCTGGGATATTGTCGGCTTTTCCTTGAATTTTAGTCATGAACTCAGATGTAACCGGTTCAATTCGAACTGGACCAAACTCGAAACCACGCTCGATCTCCATATGTGAGATTGGTGCGCAAATTTCGATGGATTTCACACTGTTTCGCGCTGCCGTACTAAATGCATCAACAAAACTTGCTTGAGAATTAGAGAACCGACCTCGAGCCCAATCGAGAAAGGTTTTTTCAACAAACTTTCGGCTTATGCAACCTCGTGCCCAACTTGTCTGCTGCACCACATCGGCCAGTTCATCTATGCACCGAAAGTCAGATTCACCCAGCCCATATAATTTACTATTTGCGTCGATAAATGAGTATGCTAATACTCCATCTAGCTCTTCGCCCCAATGCGAAATGGGTCCAATGACGTCTCCCTCTGTAATTAAAACTCTCGGCCTCTCAGTATCAAAGTCTTTTTTCGTCGCCTTGAAGTTGAGTTCTCGTACCTTCTCAAAAATCTTGAGCGAAATCTTGTCTAAGCTGGATGACTGGTGGGGGGTAAAAAAAAATGGAACAGTAAGCGGTTCCTCTGTTTTTGCAGCCCGAGGGGTTGGCTCAGTAATGGGTCTAAGTGCATCAAGTTCGGCGCGCACCTGAACAAGATTCAGCACATCCACGCGATGATGCTCAGCCAAGATGGCATCCAGCCATTCGTTGAATTGGTTGACTAATACCATGTATTCGCTAGCAAAGTCATGAACTTCAATCTGCTCCCCGGCTTCCTCCAAATACTTACGAGCTATCGATTTCCAATTATCCCAATCCAATAAAGAGGAGGTTTCAAACCGAACACCAGTTTCAATCGTACCTGTTCCGTCAGTATCCGGACCAGAAGTGAAATTCAAATACATGCTCGAATTAGGAAGGCCTCTGTGAACCATGTAGTTCCGAAGGCCTTGAACGAATTGAGCAACAGGAGACTGTATGAATGTCCGCGTAATCATTGCTTCATAGGCAGCCAACACCGAAGTGCCGGCGTAATGCTTACGCATGAAAACTCGAGTATGTTCTACAAGCGTTAGGGCCGATGCCGCAAAATTATGCACATGGCGATTTAGTTCGCGGTGCGCTTGAAGGCCTGCTTCTCGATTCGACTGAGTCATCAGCGCAAATCCATGGACAGGGTCCTTCACCTTTTGAGCCACTTCCATGAGCTCCAAAGCATTCATACGAAAGATATTGAGAGAAAAACTTCTCTGGCGCGATCGGTTCAAGAACACCGCGCCCGGCATCTCATCGATTTGTTTTAAAATATCTGCGCTCTTAATGTCACTCGTCATAGAATTGCTCTCAGGTATGCCATGGAATCCACAACAATTTTACAACTTTCTTTTTGGACTATTGTTATGGCGTTGCTCTGGTCAGTGGACACTTATGGCTGTGGATTCGATCTATCAACGCAACACACCAGCTCAACAATTTGACCGATGTGTTGCGTTGACCGATTGAAGCTACAATCCAAACCAGTCCAATTAATCGGGTAGCTTGGGCTGAAAATTAACAAGGGGTAATGCTTATCTTTCAAGCCCGACTATCAGGCTTGATCCGACATTTCCACTGTGCATATGCAGCCCCCCGATAGTAGCTCTTGGCATAGCGTTAGATCCGTCGTCGTAATTCTTGCTACCTGCTCTTTTAATGTACTTGATTACGTCCTCGGCTTTAGTGGTAGGGCTCGCCGCATGAAGGAGGTCGGTCAAAAATGCTTCTTTAGTCTTCGTCATGCGTGCAGGCTTGATGTTCGATGCACCTGTCCAAGAAACTGACACAGAATTCGTGCCAGCTTTCGCTTCAGTAATTTCGATGCCGACGGATTGGCCGGCATTTTCCGTATCGTCAATCAAGTAAGAATTGTTGATGTCGCCGTCAGTCAGCTTCCAACTGTCCTTCTTGGGTTTGTATTTGCGGTAGAACTCCGTGCCCTCGAATGCCTTCGCACTGGCGAGCGAACTGCCCTTGGTCACGGTTGAACTTCCAAGTGTCGGACTGCCTTCTACGTCGATTCGAGTAACCATATAGGGTCCCTCGGCGCCAGTGCGAGCGAAGATCATAGTGAAGCTTTTACCGTTCACACTGTAGCGTTTCGTAAGCTTCAGTCCATTGGTCACCTTCTCAATGTCCTGACTCACCATGTCTTCCTTCTTCAGGACGGAAAACACACTGTCAGCAGAGTCACCGACTGAGATCTTATGACCTCGCGCAATCACGTTGGATGTATCGACTGCGTGCGCAAATGAAGTAACTGCGAAGGCGAGTACAGCGAGGCAATGTTCATATTTCATGAGATAGTCCTACGCGTCCTCGAACTGGCGGCGGGTCGCATTTAATGCAGCAAATGTTATGTTTAGTTGAATATCCGGTACTGGCCGGATGCTGCTAGCACGCTCAGGATAGCATCTTGCCTGCGTGCAAAGTTCACTATTTGTCACGTCCAGGTAGCAATCGTCCCGAAGCTGACACTCCAGGTGCGCCAATTATGTCTTTCAATGCCCAAGGTAAGGGGCACCCGAGCCCGAGGCGGCGGATACCAACACTAACTACGAAAATTGAGAAGCAGTGTTGACGTTCGCTTGCGCGCCCAATTCGGCCTGGCTTGACTAGCGCGGGGCTACGTATGGCGCAGTGGGATGTGTGACTGGATGATCAGACTCGCCGGGTCTTCGACACCTGAATGATTTAAAGCGAGCCAGAGTGCTCTAAAAGTGACATGGGAAAATTCGCATGGGCCGATAATGATACGATTAATGAGTTCCGGAACTGCAAGACCGGTAATTCCCTCTTCTTGAAAGTTCTCCAGCGGAATTTTCAGGATCGGTTGAGGGACGCCGTGGACAACCGCAATGTCACTTTCCAGCAAGGCGCTTTGTTGCAGTGCTGGAGAGGCGACAATTCGCCACTCTTTCTCTTCAGCGAATCCAGGATGTTTGGTGCAGAGCACAGCAAACCTAAACATATTGAAGAGCGTATTCTTTACGGCGTCCCTGCTCAGGGAAGAAACGTATTCGCGGTTTGTCACGATATTGGTCGCAACCAGTTCCATAGCGCCAAAAAACTGCTCTTTGTCAAGGTACGCGACGGGACTTGAATAGGCGCCTAGAGCGTTGGTTTGAAGATCAAAAACTGCACCGTTGAAAACCAAAGCAACCCCTGTTTTGCCTCCGTACGCTCGCCACATGGATAGTCTTCCGAGCACATCTTCTTCTGTGTGATGCTGCGATACGCAAGTTATAAACGTGTCCGCTAAGAAGCCAGGAATCCAAGCTGTGACCAGCGCCCATACTTCATCAAACAGTCCTGCGTAACAGGACTCAATTGCCGCCTTTAGGTCTGCACCAGGCTTGTTATTCACTGCCTCAAACAACAGGTCGCGGCCATATTGAAGCTCAAGGTAGTCGTTCATTGTGGTCGTGCTGCGCATCCAAATGCGCCTGTTCTTGATCACAGAAAACGCAACCTCTGCTGTAGTGTAGTAAGCGAATCGATTACCACTCTTTCTGGCTTCTTCGGCTGCGTTGCAGGCTAGGGGGAAGAATGTTTGTTTGAGTAGATCCATTTGAGAGAGGCCTAACTAGTTGTTTAGCAAAACTCAGCTGTCCGCTTTTCGCTGAATCCGCAGCGGAACTCGGTCCATCGAATCAATATCGCTTATGCAGCCAGCATAACATTCTTGTCACCAAGGAAATTCACAATTTTTCACAGCGATCTGACTAATGCAAAGCTGAGAACACCCCTTCTGTTCTAACGGCCCAAGTACACCGCCGTGATTTGCTCTCTGCCGTGCCCCATTTCTTCTGACAATAGCAAGCGCGCCGAGAGATCACGTTGCTTTTGCTCCGGCCCTAACTGAGATGACCTCGGGCCACCTCGCGCCGGGCTTTGCCACCCGGTGAGCTGGCGGTAGCGGTCTTGCGCGTAGTTGTGGCGCAGCCCATGGACACCATGGATGCCTGCCTTGTCGCATTGCGCACGGAAGCGCTGGAGCTGTTCGCGATATCGCAGGTTAGACGGAATGAGACTACCGTCAGCTGCAAGCCGCTTGGCTTCATTGAGTACGGTGCGTTGTTCCGGCGTGCGGATGGCGATCTCGCGATACTTCCCGCCCTTGGTCCAGGTGTCCTTGAGCTTCAGTCGATCGCCACCATCGGCCCACGCTGGAACGATCTTGATGCTCTCCTCGCGCCTCAAGCCAAACGCGGATTGCAACCGCAGGGACGTGGCCGTGTAAGCATCCGTGACCTTCGTCAGGCGCGCATCTTCGAGCACCTTGGCCTTGGAGATATTGGTGACAAAGGTGCGCTTATCGATATCGTAGCTGCCGTTGTCGCGCGCGATGATGTTGTCCTTGCCGATCTTCTGCGCCCACCATCGCATCGCGCTCATACGGTTCTTCATCGTGCCGGCACTGACGCCATCGGCCTTCCATTGCTGCACCAGCGCGTCCACATGCTTGGGACGCAGACTGTCAGCATTCATATGGCGATATCCGAGATCGTGCAACTGGTTGGCCACGTGCGAGAGTATCCGCACGCGGTCGGACTGCGTGGCGTAGCTGCCGTCGCGATTGCGGTCGCACAGTTGCTTGAGTTGATAGTTCAAGTCGCGCATCGCGTGCTCCTAAAATCAAACTTGGTGTGATCGAGTCAGGTGAGTGTTTCTGGCCACCGTGCTTGCCGCAGCAAGGACGGTTTATAAAGGCCCCGGGACACCACTCCCGTGTATGCGGTATGTTCACTGCTTGCCCGCGCCGCATGCGCGTTTGGCGCCGCGATCCGCTCCTTGTAGAAGCTTGATCGGGGTGGGACCAGTTACCCAGGGTCCATGGGGTGTGCCTCGCACACGTTGTCGGCCCACGAGGGGCAAGTTGGCAAGCAGCGTTCTGCTGCGCTGATAGCGGTAGATCCGCTGTCACTGGCCGGCGTCACTGAGAAAACAGCGGCGCAGCCCATATAGCGCTTGGTTGCTAGCGCGTCGTCACTGGCAGCAGGCCGCCAGTAACGACGCGCGGTTTGCGCCGCGGACTATGGCGGCGTATCGACATGCACGCGGCGGCAGATCGCCGCGTGAGGTGGGGACGGTGCGTGAATGCGCACGATGTGACGCGCAGCTCCCTCGAGGGAAGGATGCGCAAAATGGATGCAGCCTATCCAGGCTGATCGCGGGCTCGCTCAAAGGCGAAGCCAATCTAAAAACAAATGTGGAGTCTAAGGGCGCGTGACGAGCGCTACGCCTGGCGCGATGCCAAGTTGCGCGAAGGGCGATCCCTTCGCGTCGAAAAGCATATTGTCCTCCATCTGGCATCGCGCCGGCATCACCTACCTAAAATTCTCCTCGATTTATTTGTCTACGAAGCTAGCGAAGAATCGAGGCCAAAAACGAGGCCAATTTCGGGTCGCACTTGCGCGGCAATCGGAGGACAGTACTGGCAGCACTTAGACAATGGAGGAAGACATGAAACGATCACCCCTGCCCCGCACCACACGAATGATCCGCCTGCCGGAAGTGATGGCGATCTGCGGGCTGTCGCGCAGCACCGTCTACGCCTACACCAAGCGCGGCGAATTCCCGGCGCGGGTTAAGATAACCAGGCACGCTTCGGCATGGGTTCGGGAAGAGGTGCTGGCCTGGGTAGAAAGCCGTATCCACGCCAGTCGCAGTTGTACCCCAACACCGCCGGAAAATCGTGAGACTGGGGTTTGACCGCTAAAAGAAGTTTGTTGGGGTATTTGTTGGGGTACAGACTTGTAAAAACAACAAAGGCCAGTCCGAAGACTGGCCTAAGCTGTTGATTCTATTGGTCGGGGCGAGAAGATTCGAACTTCCGACCCCTTGCACCCCATGCAAGTACGCTACCAGGCTGCGCTACGCCCCGACGAACTGAGATTATAACAGCCGGTTTAAGTATTTGTCATGTTTGCTTCGTGCCCACGCCGCAACATTCTCACCGCAGGGCTATAGTAAGATTTACCCATGCAGCAAGTCCCCGTCCCCGCCCTCCTCGAACAAGCCGCCGACCTGGTCCGCCAGGCCGATGCGCTGATCGTTTGCGCCGGCGCCGGCATGGGCGTCGATTCCGGGCTGCCCGACTTTCGCGGCAACGACGGCTTCTGGAAGGTCTACCCCGCCCTCGGCCGCGCCGGCATGGAATTCTCCAGCGTCGCCACGCCCTACACTTTCCGCTCCGATCCCACGCTGGCCTGGGGCTTCTACGGCCATCGCCTGCTGCTGTACCGCGACACCGCCCCGCATGCAGGCTTTGCCCTGCTCAGGAAATGGGGCGAGCGCATGCCGGCCGGCTGCGGCGTCTTCACCAGCAACGTCGACGGCCATTTCCAGCGCGCCGGCTTCGATCCGCAACGCATCTACGAATGCCACGGCTCCATCCACCATCTGCAATGCATGGAGCCCTGCGGTCCCGATATCTGGAGCGCCGACAGCTATGTGCCGCAAGTCGATACCGACGCCTGCCGGCTGCTCAATGCGCCGCCTCTGTGCCCGCATTGCGGCGGCATGGCGCGGCCGAATATCCTGATGTTCGGCGACTGGGGATGGAACGAGCGGCGCTCGATGGTGCAGGAAGCGCACCTGCATGGCCTGCTGCAGCAGGCCGACCGCCCGCTGGTGGTCGAACTGGGCGCCGGCGTGGCGATACCGTCGGTGCGCAACTTCGGCCACCGCGTGATCCAGCAGCACAACGGCCGTATGATACGGATTAATCCGCGCGAACCGGACGCCGCCAGCCCGCGCGACGTCGGCCTGGCTATGGGCGCCCTCGCCGCGCTGGCGGCGATCGACGCTTTGCTATAAACGATTTACACCAATTTTACGGCGATGCCGGACAAGCCCTCGACCTTGCCCACCAGGGTCTGGCCGCGCACCACCGCGCCCACGCCTTCCGGCGTGCCGCTGAAAATCAGGTCGCCCGGCGCCAGCGCGAACAGTGTCGACAAGTTGGCGATGGTCTCGCTGACCGACCAGATCAGATGATCGATGGTGGCCGACTGTTTGGTCACCCCGTCCACATCCAGCTGGATCGCCGCGCGGTTGATGTCGCCCGCTTCCGCGGCGCGGTGGATCACTCCCACCGGCGCCGAGTAGTCGAAGGCCTTGCCGATTTCCCACGGACGGCCGGCGTCGCGCATCTTGAACTGCAGGTCGCGGCGCGTCATGTCCAGCCCCACGGCGTAGCCGAAGATGTGCTGCACCGCGTCCTCCACGGCGATATTGCTGCCCCCCTTGCCGATGGCGACCACCAGCTCGCACTCGTAATGCAGATTGTTGGTCACTTGCGGATACGGCAGGTCCACCACCTGTCCCGGCGCGACGGCGATCACCGCTTGCGCGTCGTTCGGCTTGCAGAAGAAGAAAGGCGGCTCGCGGTCCGGGTCGAAACCCATCTCGCGCGCGTGGGCCGCGTAGTTGCGGCCGACGCAGTAGACGCGGCGCACGGGGAACAGATCAGAGGTGCCGGCAACCGGCAGGCCGACGATGTCGTGGGCGGGAATAACGTAGGAAGTCATGATGCTCCGATGGATGGATATGGGAGATCAGACATGGTACAACAGCCGCCGCGGGCCTGCAGCGGGCGGAAACAATACGAGACAAATCAGGTCATCAACAGCGCGCGCATCGCGATGCGGAAGGCGTCCACCAGGCTGTCGCGGTTCATGTCGGTGCGGTGCAGCGCGCGGATCTGCAAACCCTGGAAGTACGAGATGATGGTGTCGATGCGCCCATCCAGCAGCAGGTCGTCCACCGGCAAGTTGCGGCGCTCGCGTCCGCGCTTGACCAGCTCGCGCAGCTTGGCCCGGGATATATCGTCGTTCTCGCGCAGCTTGGCGGCGATCACTGGATTCCGCGACGCTTCCGCATACATCTCCAGCGGCACATGCCAAGGCTGCGGATCGAGCGTCTCGCCCACATGAAAGGCGGCGTCGTCCAGCATGGCCTGCAATGGATCTTCACGCGTCGCCAGGTCGCCCAACAGGCCGGCCACATGCTCCGCTTCGCGCTCGACAAAGGCCAGGATGATGGCGTCCTTGCCGTCGAAGTAGTTGTAGATATGGCCGGCGCTCATGCCGGCCTGCTTGGAAATCTCCGACATGCTGGCGCCGTGAAAGCCGCTGCGCGCGAAGCAGACGGCGGCCGCGTCCAGCACTTGAGTGCGCCGGTTCTGTGCCCGTTCCGGGTCTGTACGTCGTTTGCCGCTGCTGGTCATGGGGATATCGTCCTTGGGTATCTGTCACTGCCTGAGGCGGTACTGTGGCGAAGCGCGCCCGCTTTGTCAATTTAACAGCTTCGGAAAGCGGCGGGCGCGCAACACCTTAGCCCTCCGGTTGCCAGCCGCCGCCCAGCACCTTGTACAAGGTGACCGCGTTGCTGGACTTGCCCAGCCGCGCCGTGATCAGCCCCTGCTGCGCCGAATACAGCGCACGCTGCGACACCAGCGCGTTCAGGTACGAGTCCGCGCCCTTGCGGTAGCGCGCCTCGTGGATGCGGAAGCTTTTATCGGCCGCGTCGACCAGCGCCTGCTGCGAGGCGATGCGTTCGTCAAGCGTGCCGCGCTGGGCCAGCGCATCGGCCACTTCGCGGAACGCCACCTGGATCGCCTTTTCGTACTGCGCCACCGAGATGTCGCGTTCCGCCTTGGCGATATTCAGGTTGGCGCGGTTGACGCCGCCGTCGAAGATCGGCAGGTTCACTTGCGGAATGAAGCTCCACGTCGACGAACCTGCCTTGAACAAACCGGACAAGGTGGAGCTGGCGCTGCCGCCAGACGCCGTCAGCGAAATGCTGGGGAAGAAGGCGGCGCGCGCCACGCCGATGTTGGCGTTGGCGGCGCGCAGCGCGCGTTCCGCCTGCTGCACGTCCGGACGGTCCTGCAGCAGGTCCGACGGCAGTCCGGCCGGAATCGCGGCCAGTTGCGTGACCGCGCCCATATCGCCGCCCGGCAGCAGGTCGTCCGGCACCGTGCCGCCGACCAGCAGGGTCAGCGCATTCTGGTCCAGCGCCACCTGCGCGGTGTAGACCGCCATGTCGCCGCGCGCCGCTTCCACGCTGGTCTGCGCTTCATACATGTCGAGGCCGGAGGTGACGCCGGAATCGAAGCGCTTCCGGCTCAGGTCATAGGATGTCTGCTGGCTTTGCAGCGTTTCCGCCGCCAGCTTCAGACGCTGCTGGTCGGCGATCAGGGTCAGATACGCGTTGGCCACTTCGGCCACCAGCGTGATCTGCTGCGCGCGGCGCGCTTCCTCGGTGCCGAGGTAGGTCTGCAGGCCCGCCTCCGACAGGTTGCGCACCTTGCCGAAGAAATCCAGCTCATACGACGCCATCGCCAGGCCGCCGCTGTACTGGCGGCTCACGGCGGCGTTGCCGGTGCCGGTCATCGTGGCCGGTGTGCGCGACGCGTTCTGGCTCACGTTGGCCGACAGCTTGGGCAGCAGCGCGGCGGTATCGATGTTGTACTGCGCCTTGGCCTTCTCGATATTCAGCACCGATACGCGCAAGTCGCGGTTGTTGGCCAGCGCCAGCGCGATCACCTGGCGCAGGCGCTCGTCGGCGAAGTATTCGCGCCACTGGATTTCCGACACCGGTTTGGCATCGGCTGCCGCCGCAGGCACGCCTTTGTAGGCATCGCCGGCCGGCCAGGCTTGCGCCACCGGCTGCGCCGGACGCTCGTACACCGGCGCCAGGCTGCACCCCGCCAATGCGGCCAATGCCGCCATCGCGATCAAGGATTTTTTCATGATTGAACTCCCTCACTCGCCGGTACCGCGGCCTTCTTCGAGAAGAAGCCGCGCACCAGCACAAAGAACACCGGCACAAAGAAGATGCCCAGGAAGGTCGCCGACAGCATGCCGCCCAGCACGCCGACGCCGATCGCGTTCTGGCTGCCGGAACCGGCGCCGCTGCTGATGGCCAGCGGCAGCACGCCGAGGCCGAAGGCGATCGACGTCATCAAGATCGGACGCAGGCGCAAACGCACGGCCTGCAAGGTCGCCTGTTTCAGCTCGACGCCCTGCTCCTGCAGCTCCTTGGCGAATTCCACGATCAGGATCGCGTTTTTCGCCGCCAGGCCGACCACGGTCAGCAGACCGACCTGGAAGTAGACGTCGTTCGACAGATGGAACACGGACGTCGCCAGCACCGTGCCGATCACGCCCAGCGGCACCACCAGCAGCACCGAGAACGGAATCGACCAGCTTTCATACAGCGCGGCCAGGCACAGGAACACGATCAGGATCGAGATCGCATACAGCTCCGTGGTCTGCGAACCGGAGTCGCGCTCCTCGGTCGACAGGCCGGTCCATTCGAAGCCGATACCCGGCGGCAGCTGGGCTGCCATCTTTTCGATTTCCGCCATCGCGGCGCCCGAGCTGCGGCCCGGCGCCGGCATGCCGAGGATCTCGGTCGACGGCAGGCCGTTGTAGCGCTCCAGGCGCGGCGACGCGTAGATCCAGCGTCCGGTCGAGAAGGCCGAGAAAGGCACCATCTCGCCGTCGGCGTTGCGCACAAACCATTTGCCCAGGTCTTCAGGCGACATGCGCGAATCGGGCTGGCCCTGCATGTACACTTTCTTGACGCGGCCGCGGTCGACGAAGTCGTTGACGTAGGCGCTGCCCCAGGCGGTGCTCAGCACCTTGTTCACATCGGCGATGGACAGGCCCAGCGCGGTGGCTTTCTGCTGGTCGACGGTGATCTTGTACTGCGGCGTATCTTCCTGCCCGTTCGGGCGTACGGCCATCAGCACGGGGTTCTTGGCCGCCATGCCCAGCATCTGGTTGCGCGCGGCCATCAGCGCATCGTGGCCGACGCCGGCCTGGTCCTGCAGCTGCAGGTCGAAGCCGCTGGCGTTACCCAGCTCCAGCACCGCCGGCGGCGCGAAGGCGAACACCATCGCATCCTTGATCTGCGAGAAGTTGCCCATGGCGCGGCCGACGATCGCGTTCACCCGCTGGCCGGCGCCCTTGCGCTCGGCCCAGTCCTTCATGCGGACGAAGGCGATGCCCGTGTTCTGGCCATTGCCGCTGAAGCTGAAGCCAGCCACCGCGAACACCGACGCCACCGAGTCCTTCTCGTCGTTCATGAAGTGCTGCTCGACTTTCTCGATCACCTTCAGCGTGCGCTGCTGGGTCGCGCCGGTCGGCAGCTGGATCTGCGAGAACAGCACGCCCTGGTCCTCTTCCGGCAGGAAGGAGGTCGGCAGGCGCATGAAGACGAAGGCCAGCACCGCCAGCAGGATGGCGTACATCGCCAGCGAACGTCCGCCGCGGTTCAGCAGCACGCCGACCCAGCCCTGGTATCTGGCGCTGCCGCGTTCAAAGGTGCGGTTGAACCAGCCGAAGAAGCCGGTGTCGATCGCATGATGGCCCTTGGCCACAGGCTTCAGCAACGTGGCGCACAGCGCCGGCGTGAACACCATCGCCACCAGCACCGACAGCACCATCGCCGAGACGATGGTGATCGAGAACTGGCGGTAGATCACGCCGGTGGAGCCGCTGAAGAAGGCCATCGGCACGAACACCGCCGACAGCACCAGCGCGATGCCGACCAGCGCGCCGCTGATCTGGCTCATCGACTTGCGCGTCGCTTCCAGCGGCGACAAGCCCTCTTCCGTCATCACCCGCTCGACGTTTTCCACCACTACGATGGCGTCGTCGACCAGCAAGCCGATCGCCAGCACCACCGCGAACATGGTCAGCGTGTTGATCGAATAGCCGAGCGCGGACAGGATCGCGAAAGTCCCCAGCAACACCACCGGCACGGCCATCGTCGGAATCAGCGTGGCGCGGAAGTTTTGCAGGAACAGATACATCACCAGGAACACCAGCACCACCGCTTCCACCAGCGTCTTGACCACTTCCTCGATCGACAGCTTGACGAACGGCGTGGTGTCGAAGGCGACGACCGCCTTCATCCCATGCGGGAACTGCTTGCCCATCAATTCGATCTTCGCCTTGACGGCGTTGGCGGTTTCCAGCGCGTTGGCGCCGGTGGCCAGCTTGATCGCCACGCCGGTCGCCGGCTTGCCGTTGTAGCGCGCCAGGACGTTGTAGTTCTCGCTGCCCAGCTCCATGCGGGCGACGTCGCGCAGATGCACGGTGGCGCCGCTGGCGGCGGTCTTCAGCAGGATGGCGCCGAACTGCTCGGCGGTCTGCAGGCGGCTCTGCGCCGACACGGTGGCGTTCAGCTGCTGGCCCGGCACGGCGGGCGCGCCGCCCAGTTCACCGGCTGAGACTTCGGTGTTCTGCGCGGTGATCGCGGCGGTCACGTCGGCCGGCGTCAGCTGGTAGCTTTGCAGCTTGGCCGGGTCGAGCCAGATGCGCATCGCATACTGCGCACCGAACAGCGTGACGTCGCCCACGCCCTGCACGCGGCTCAGCGGATCGATGACGTTGGCGGCCACGTAGTCGCCCAGGTCGGCCTGCTTCATGCTACCGTCTTCGGACACGAAGCCCAACACCATCAGGAAGTTCTTGGTGGCCTTGGCCACCACCAGCCCTTGCTGGGTGACGATGGCCGGCAGCAGCGGCGTGGCCAGCTGCAGCTTGTTCTGCACCTGCACCTGCGCGATGTCCGGATTGGTGCCGCTGTTGAAGGTCAGCGTGATGCTGATGCCGCCGGTGGCGTCGCTCGACGAGGACATGTAGCGCAGGCCGTCGATGCCCTTCATCTTTTGTTCGATGACCTGGGTGACGGCGTCTTCCACCGTCTTGGCGGAGGCGCCGGGATAGGAACCGCTGATCGAAATCGATGGCGGCGCGATGCTTGGATACTGCGAAATCGGCAGGCCGAGGATCGCGATCACGCCCGCGAGCATGATGACGATGGCGACGACCCACGCGAAAATCGGGCGGTCAATAAAGAAACGTGACATGGCGGCGTCCTTTACTGAGCGCTCTTGGCGTTGGCGGGCACGGCGCCGCCGGCCGCGGTGGCGACGGCACCGGCGGCCGGCTTGGCGGCGTTGGCCGACGCACCCGGTTTCACCTTCTGCACGCCTTCGACGATCAGCAGGTCGCCCGCGTTCAGGCCGGACTTGACCAGCCATTTGTCGCCCAGCGTGCCGCCGGTGACCAGCGTGCGCTGCTCGACCTTGCCTTCCTTGTTCAGCACCAGCGCGGTCGCCTCGCCTTTCGGATTGCGCGTCACGCCCTGCTGCGGCACGGCGATGGCTTGCTCATTGACGCCCGACTCCACCACCGCGCGGACGAACATGCCCGGCAGCAGATCATGCTTGGGATTCGGGAACAGCGCGCGCAGCGTGACGTTGCCGGTGCCCGGATCGACCGTCACGTCGGAGAACTGCAGCTTGCCCGGCTCGGCGTACTTGCTGCCGTCCGACAGCAGCAGCGTAACCTTGGCCTGGCCGCCGGATTTTTTCAGGCCGCCGCTTTCCATTTCGCGCTTCAGGCGCAGCAGGTCCTCGCTCGACTGCGTGACGTCGACATAGATCGGGTCCAGCTGCTGCACGGTGGTCAGAGCGGCGGATTGGTTGGCGGTGACCAGCGCGCCCGGCGTGACGGCCGAGCGGCTGATGCGGCCGCCGATCGGCGCGTCGACGTGCGTGTATTTCAGGTTGATGGCAGCCTGCTCCAGCGCGGCGGCGGCCGATTCCACGTCCGCCTTGGCCTGCTCGTTGGCGGCGACGGCATCGTCGTAATCCTGGCGACTCACGCCTTCGATGGCGACCAGCTCCTTATAGCGCGCCACTTTCGGGCCGCTGGTCATCAGGTTGGCCCTGGCCTTGGCCAGCGCCGCCTTGGCCGAGTTGACGGCGGCCTGGTAGCTGGACGCGTCGATCTGGTATAGCGCGACGCCGGCCTTGACGTCGGCGCCTTCGACAAACAGGCGTTTTTGTATCAGGCCGCTGACCTGCGGGCGCACTTCGGCCACCTGGAAGGCGGCGGTGCGGCCCGGCAGTTCGGTGGTGATCTGCAGCGCCTCGGGCGTCACTTTAAAAACGCCCACTTCCGCCACCTGCGCATGAGGTGCTTCGGTCGTGGATTGGGAGCAACCAGCGGCCAGCGCGGTTGCGATGATCAGAGCGGCGGACCCGGCCGGCCGCAGGGATGGTTTGCAGAAAATGGCTTCCATGATGGGGCTTTCTGTATAAAAAATAAGCATAGACAATAGAATGAACGATCATTCTAATTAAGTCAAGCAGGTTTTATTGTTCAGGACAAAGCGATACGTGGTTGAGATCGATGATTTCTCATCATCCTTGGGGCGGGCGCCATGCCCGGTGCTACAATGAATTTAATTTCTTCAGGACATCATTTCGCCCGTCGTTTATGATCACGCCGCCAACTAAAAGCACGGCCAGGCCGCGCCTCACCACGCTGGTCACAGTGGGTGTCGCCGCGACGGTGCTGCTGTCCGTGCTGTGCCTGCTGGTGCTGGTCAGTCACTTCGCGACCGACTACGCGGAGCGCGAGGCCGGCCAGCGCCTGCAACAGCTGTCCTGGCAGATGCGCGACGCGCTCGACCGCGTGGTGCAGAAAGCCACCGGCGACGTCCAGCTGCTGACCGAGCTGCCGCAGGTCCGCGACGCCAGCTCGCCCGCCGACATCCGCCAGGTGCTCGAGAGCCTGCAAAAGACCTTCCCCGACTACGCCTGGATCGGCCTGGCCAATCCGGACGGCACCGTCTACGCCGCCACCCAGGGCCTGCTCGAAGGCCAGGACGTCAGCGAGCGCGCCTGGTTCAAGGGCGGCCGCGACAAGCTCTACGCCGGCGACTTCCACCCCGCCACCCTGCTCGGCAAAAAGCTGCCTTACAGCGCCGACCCGTGGCGCTTCGTCGACGCCGCCGGCCCGGTGCGCCGTTCGGACGGCAGCTATCGCGGCGTGCTGTGCGTGCACATGAGCTGGGGCTGGGCGCGGCGCCTGGTGGGCACCATCCTGGCGCCGGCCGACCGGCAGTACTCGGCCGATATCTTCGTGGTGCGCGGCGACGGCACCGTCATGCTGGGACCGAAGGGCATGGAGGAACAAAAGATCAGCAGCGACAGCCTGGCGCGGTCGCAATCGGGCACGCCGGGATCGGTGAAGGAAACCTGGGCCGACGGCCGCAACTACCTGACCGGCTTTTCCCGCACCGGCAAGCACGACGACCCGGCCACGCTGGCCTGGTCGGTGCTGGTGCGCCAGCCGGAGGACGTCGCGCTGGCCGGCGCCCACGCGCTGGAACGCCAGATCCTGCTGCTGGGCGCCATCCTCGGGCTGGCCATGGCGCTGGCGGCATCGGCGGTGGCGCGGCGGCTGGCCGGCCCGCTCAACGCGCTGAGCAGGAATATCGAGCAGCGCTCGGCCGCGACGGCCAGCACGGCCGACCTGCCGGAGATCGTGCAGATCGACAGCTTCCACGAGGCGCAGGTGCTGTCGCGCGCGCTTGCCGAGCTGGTGCATAACGAACGGGGCCATCTGGCCACGCTGCGCGGCCTGAACGAAAAGCTCGAATCGACGGTGGCCGAGCGCACCCGCGAGATCGCGCGCAAGGCGCTGCAGCTGGAGCGCGCGCTGGCGCAGGAGCAAAGCACCCAGCTGCTGCTGCAGGAGCGCGCGGCCGAGCTGCGGGCCATCCTGGACAACGCGCACGACGCCTTCATCGCCCTCGATCCGGGCGGCGTGGTGCTGGACTGGAACCGCCAGGCCGAGAAGCTGATGGGATGGACCCGCGCCGAGGTGATCGGCCAGCCGCTGGCGGCGATGGTGCTGCCGCCGCTGCTGCGCCGCGCCTATGAACGCGACATGCGCCAGCTGGCCGATGCCGGCGCTGGCTCGACAACGGTGCTGAACCGCCGCATCGAACTGACGCTGCACAACCGCGAGTGCCAGGAGCTGGACGTGGAAGTATCGCTGGCCTACGTGCCGCGCAGCAGCGGCCATCTATTCATCGCCTTCCTGCACGACATCAGCGAGCGCAAGTCGCTGTTCGCGTCGATGGAGGCGATGGCGCTGCGCGACACCCTGACCGGCCTGCCCAACCGCCGAGCGCTGATGCAGGCGCTGACCGAGGCGATCCAGCGCGCCAACCGGCTGCGCCAAAGCTGCGCCGTGTTCTTCCTCGACCTCGACCGCTTCAAGCAGGTCAACGACCGCTACGGCCACGAGGAAGGCGACGAACTGCTGCGCCAGTTCGCCGAGCGCGTGCTGCACACGGTGCGCAAGACCGACACCGTCGGCCGCCTGGCCGGCGACGAATTCATCGTCATCCTGGAAAACCTGCACAGCGACAGCGCGGCCCAGGAAACCGCCGACAAACTGGCGCCGGCGCTGCGGCAGCCGTTCACGCTGAAGACCGCCACCGTCACCCTGAGCGCCAGCATCGGCATCGCCATCCACCACCCGGACGACCCGCAGGATATCGAGACGCTGCTGAGCCGCGCCGACCGCGCCATGTACCTCAACAAACAGCAAACCAGGCAGCTGCAGGCGCAGCGCTAAGACGCTTCCTATCGAAAATCCCTGTTTCCGCGTTTCAGGTAGTATCAGCCAAAAAACCTGCGGATCATGGACATGGAAGCACAAAACAGCCTCTCCAATCTCTTTATTTCATCCGGCGTGCCCGGCCTCGACGAGGTCCTGGCCGGCGGCCTGACCAGCGACCGGCTCTACCTGGTCGAGGGCGAGCCCGGCACCGGCAAAACCACGCTGGCGCTGCAGTTCCTCAACGAGGGCCAGCGCCGCGGCGAGTCGGTGCTGTACATTACGCTGGCAGAAACGGCGGTCGAGCTGCGCAGCGTGGCGGCTTCGCACGGCTGGGACATGGAAGGCATCCAGATCGAAGAAATCCTGCCCAATGAAGACGTGCTCAATCCCGAGCAGCAGTACACCATCTTCCATCCGTCCGAAATCGAGCTCGGCTCCACCACCCAGCGCATCCTGACGGCGATCGACAAATACAAGCCGCGCCGCGTGGTGCTCGATTCGCTATCCGAGCTGCAGCTACTGGCCGAGAGTCCGCTGCGCTACCGGCGCCAGGTGCTGGCGTTCAAGCAGTATCTCGCCAGCCGCAACTGCACCACCATCTTCCTCGACGACCGCACCGCCCTCAGCACCGACCTGCAGGTGCGCAGCGTGGCCCATGCGGTGCTGACGCTGGAGCTGGCCGACCAGGCCTACGGCGCCGAGCGGCGCCGCCTGCGCGTGGTCAAATACCGCGGCATCGCCTTCCACGGCGGCGCCCACGACTACAAGATCGTCCGCGGCGGGCTGCAGGTCTATCCGCGCCTGGTGGCGGCCGCCACCCGTGCCACCGGCCAGCGGCGCCAGCTCTCGAGCGGCATAGCGGCGCTGGACCAGTTGATCGGCGGCGGCCTCGAAGAAGGCATGAGCACCCTGATCTCCGGCCCGCCGGGCACCGGCAAATCCACGCTGGCGGCGCAGTTCGTCCACGCCGCCGCCGCGCGCGGCGAGCCGTGCGCGATGTTCCTGTTCGAGGAAGCCCGCAACAACATGCTGAACCGCTCGGCCAATCTCGGCATGGACCTGGCCGGCGCCATCGACGGCGGCCTGCTGTCGATCCAGCAGATCGACCCGGCCGAACTGGCGCCGGGCCAGTTCTCGCACGCGGTGATGCAGGCGGTCGAACGCGGCGTGCGGGTGGTCGTCATCGACAGCCTGAACGGCTACCTGAACGCGGTGCCGGACGAACGCTTCCTGACCGTCTACCTGCACGAGCTGCTGACCTACCTGGGCCAGCGCGGCGTGGTCAGCATCATCGTCGGCGTCCAGCAAGGCATGATAGGCACCGGCATGACCACCTCGGTCGACGCCAGCTATATCGCCGACAACGTCATCATGCTGCGCTACTTCGAGGCCGAGGGCGAGGTGCGGCAGGCGATCTCCGTGTTCAAGAAGCGCGGCAGCGCGCACGAGCGCACCATCCGCCGCTTCGCCATCGGCGGCAAGGGCATACAGGTCGGCCCGGTGCTCAAGGGCTTCCACGGCATCCTGACCGGCGTGCCCACCTACGACGAGGACCCGGACCGGGCCGCGGCCGGCTGACTCGCATGGAAAACCGCATCCTGATCTACGCCCCCACCGGCCAGGACGCGCCGCTGGCGGCCAAGGTGATGGCGATGGCGGCCATCGACAGCCACGTCTGCCGCACGCTGGCCGAACTGGCGGAGCAACTGGAACTGGGCGCGGGCGCGGTGCTGACGGTGGAGGAAGCCCTGGGGCCGGGCGGCTACAAGCTGCTGCAGGACTGCGTGGCGCGCCAGCCCGACTGGTCGGACCTGCCCATCATCCTGCTGACCCACCGCGGTGCCGATTCGTCGGCGGTGCGGCAGGCGGTGGCCGGCCTGGGCAACCTGAGCCTGATGGAGCGGCCGGTGCGCACGCTCGCACTGATCACAGCCCTGCACTCGACGCTGCGCGCGCGCAACAAGCAGTACCAGGTGCGCGAGGCGGCGCGCCGCAAGGATGAATTCCTGGCCAGCCTGGGCCACGAACTGCGCAATCCGCTGGCGCCGATCCGCACCTCGGTCTCGCTGCTGACCCACCTGTATCCGGACGCGCCGCCGGTGGCGCGCATCCGCGACATGGTGGAGCGCCAGGTGCGGCTGCTGACGCGGCTGGTGGACGACCTGCTGGACGTGGCGCGCATCACCAGCGGCAAGATCAAGCTGCAGCGCCAGCTGGTGAGCCTGGGCGCGGTGATGAACCACGTGAACGAATTGTGCGCGCAGGCGGCCAGCGCCAAGCGCATCCACATCGCCTGGCAGCTGCCTGCCGAGGAAGTCACGCTCGACGCCGACTACGCGCGCGTGGTGCAGATCTACGCCAACATCCTGTCGAACGCGGTCAAGTTCACGCCGCAGGGCGGCAACGTGGTGGTGCGCGCCGAGCGCCAGGACGGCGAGCTGCTGGTGACAATACGCGACAGCGGCATCGGGCTCGACGCGGAATCGATCGCGCGCATCTTCCGCATGTTCGAGCAAAGCAGCACCGTCAGCGGCCAGTTCTCCAGCGGCCTGGGTATCGGCCTGAGCCTGGCGCGCCAGTTCGCGGAAATGCATGGCGGTATCGTGGAGGCTTACAGCGCCGGCCCCGGCATGGGCAGCGAGTTCGCGATCCGGCTGCCGGTGCTCAGCAGCGCCGTGCGCGACGCGGCGCCGGCAACGGCGGCCAAGGGCGTCGACGGCCGCAAGATGCAGGTGCTGGTGGTGGACGACAACCAGGACGCCGCCGATTCGCTGGCCGCGCTGCTGGAAATCGACGGCTTCGACGCCCATGCGGTGTACGACGGGGCCAGCGCCATCCAGCTGGCCGCCGAGCTGGTGCCGGACATGATCATCATGGACCTGGGCATGCCCGGCATGGACGGCTACGAAACCGCGCGGGCGATCCGCCAGCGTGCCGGCGCCGAGCGCATCCTGATGGTGGCCCTGACCGGCTGGGGTCAGAACGACGCCCGCCGGCGCACCGGCGAGGCGGGCTTCGACTATCACCTGGTCAAGCCGGTGGAGCTGGAACAGCTGGTCCGCCTGGCCGGCGCGCGGCAGAACCGCGAACAGGTGCAGGCGGCGCGCTGAGCCGGATCGGTCAAATCGGCTTGACGTTGATGGTGGCGCCCTGCAGGTACAAGGCGTTGGTCGATTCGAACGCCGAGTCGGTGCCCAGCACGATCCAGAACTTGCCATCCTTGTCGGCCTGCAGCTCGATCGCTTCGCTCGACTTGCGCGTGGCCGACGCCCACTTGCCGCCGTTGCAATCGAGGCCGTCGACGCCCTGCGTGCCCAGCACCTTGCCCTGGCGTCCGGATTCGGCCTGGTTGCCGCGTTCCAGGTTCAGGCGGTAGTTGCCGTCGGCCTGCTTGAGCGTCTTCGGCTCGTCGGCGCTGGCCGCCGCCACCAGGTACACGCTATCGCCGCGCGAACCGCCGACGCCGAAACAGCCCGCCGCCGCATCGGTCGCAAAACGCATCTCGAAGGTCAGCGCATATTTCGCGCAGGGGACGAAGCCGCCCACCTGGCGCTTGGCGTAGGTCAGCACGTCGTCGCTGTTGTTATGGGAGATCAGGTAGTAGCCCTTGCCGGTCAGCGGCGCCGGCAAATCCTTCCAGGACGCGGCCACCTCGGTCGGCTCGGTGCCGTCGGTGTAGTCGGCCACACCGGTGCTCCAGCCGTCGATGCCGGCGCTGAAATCGACGGTGAGCGTGGACGCCACCGGCGTCGGCGAACCGGCGGGCTTGGACGGCAGCAGCACGATGTCGGTGCCGCCGCAAGCGGTCAGCGCCAGCATGCCGGCGGCGGCCAGCGCGATACCGATATTGGTACGGATATTTTTTTGTTTGGACATGGTTTCCCCTAAAGTTGGTGGCGCCCTCGTGAGGCGCAGCATCGCAGTTTAAGGAAAGCTTAAGTATTTGGAAAAGTAATTTGTAACCACAGGTAAGTTACAATTTATAACGACAATGACGTCCAGGTTTTGGTAAACGCGGACCTCATTTCCAGTCGCCGCGCAGCGCCAGCACCTGCTCCTTCAAGCCTTCCGGCGTGACGTCGTGCGGCGCCACCGGCAAGCCGACCGCCAGCGCCAGGCGCGAACGCAGGCCGGTGCGGAAGGCGCGCTCGAACACATTGTCGTCGCTGCGGCTGAGCAAATGCCCCCACAGTCCGCGCAGCGCCATCGGGATCACCGGCACCTTGGTGCGCTCGATGATCTTGGCGATGCCGCCCTTGAACTCATTGAGCTCGCCGGTATTGGTCAGCCGCCCTTCCGGAAAGATGCACACCAGGTCGCCCTCGTGCAGCGCCTGCGCGATGTCGACGTAGGCCTTCTCCATCAGCCACGGGTCTTCCTTGGCCGAAGCGATCGGGATCGCGCGCGCGGTGCGGAAGATCCAGCCCAGCAGCGGCAGCTTGAAGATACGGTGGTCCATCACGAAGCGGATCGGGCGCGGGCTGGCCGCGCCGATGACGATGGCGTCCACATAGCTGACGTGGTTACACACCAGCACCGCCGCGCCTTCGGCTGGAATGCGATCGGCGTCGATCAGGCGCACGCGGTGCACGGTGTGGATCAGCAGCCAGGCCAGGAAGCGCATCAGGAACTCCGGCACCAGCGAGAAGATGTAGATCGCCACCACCGCGTTCAGCAGCGCCGTCACCAGGAACAGCTGCGGTATCGTGAAGCCCTGGCCCAGCAGCAGGATCGCCACGCCGGCCGCCGCCACCATGAACAGCGCGTTGAGGATGTTCATGCCGGCGATGGTGCGCGAGATATGAGCCGGGTCGCAGCGGATCTGGATCAGCGCGAACAGCGGCACGATGAAGAAGCCGCCGAACATGCCGATCATCAGCACGTCGAACAGGATGCGCCAGATCGCGTGGTGCGAAGCCATCATCGCGAACGCGTCCAGGTGCGGGCCCGAGGCCAGCGCGCCGGCAATGGCGGCGAAGTGCTGGCTGGAGAAATACAAGTCGGCGCCGAACAGCGACAGGCCGATGGAGCCGAACGGCACCAAGCCGATTTCCACCTTGCGTCCCGACAGGCGCTCGCACAGCAGCGAGCCGGCGCCCACGCCCAGCGAGAACACCGTCAGCAGCAGCACGAACACGCTGTGGTCGCCGTGCAGGAAATCCTTGGCGTAGACCGGGAACTGCGCCAGCACCAGCGCGCCGTAGAACCAGAACCACGAATTGCCCAGCATCGACAGGAACACCACGCGGTTCTTGCGCGAGAAATTGATGTTGCGGATCGATTCGCCGACGAAGTTCCAGCTGACCTTCAGTTCCGGCACCGGCGCCGGCGCATTCGGGATGCGGTAGCTGGCGATCAGGCCGAGCAAGGCCACGGCGATGGTGGCGATGGCTTCGAGCGCGATGCCGTTCGGCCTTTGCACCACCAGCACCGCGCCCAGGATCTCGCCCAGCAGGATGCCGACGAAGGTGCCCATCTCGGTCACGCCGTTGCCGCCGATCAGTTCCTCGGGCTTGAGCTGCTGCGGCAGGTAGGCGTACTTCACCGGTCCGAACAGCGTCGAGTGGATGCCCATGCCGACCACGGCGGCCACCAGCAGCCACAGCGTGTGGGTGAACCACCCGAGTCCGGCGACGCACATGATGACCACTTCCAGCCATTTGACGAAGCGCGTCAGGCCGGACTTCTCGAACTTGTCGGCCAACTGGCCGGCGGTGGCGGAGAACAGCACGTACGGCAGGATGAACAGGCCGGGGATCAGGTTCGTGATCAGCGACGGCGACAGCGTGGTCCAGCTGAGCGCGTCGAAGGTGAGGATGACGACCAGCGCGGTCTTGAACAGATTGTCATTGAAGGCGCCGAGAAACTGGGTCCAGAAAAACGGCGCGAAGCGGCGTTGCGACAGCAGGGAGAACTGATTGGGCTGGCTCATGTCGTACCGTTCAATGTGAGACTTGCGGAAAGATTGAGCGGATTATAACCGCATGCCGCGACGGTGCGGCATGCCTACGAGCAATAAGCTGGCGTCAGATCAATTGCGATGGCGCAGTCCGGGCGGGACTCACGCCGGCGCGGCCTCGCCGCGCACCGCCGCCTCGATCCTGGCGACGTCGATCTTACCCATCGTCATCATCACCTTGAACGCGCGCTGCGCCACCTCGCCGCCCTGGGCCATGGCGTCGGTCAGAACGCGCGGCGTGATCTGCCACGACAAACCCCATTTGTCCTTGCACCAGCCGCAGGCGCTCTCGCTGCCGCCGTTGCCGACGATCGCGTTCCACAAGCGGTCGGTTTCGGCCTGGTCGTCGGTGGCGATCTGGAAGGAGAACGCCTCGCTGTGCTTGAAGGCGGTGCCGCCATTGAGGCCGATGCATGGAATGCCGCACACGGTGAATTCGACGGTCAGTACGTTGCCCTCCTTCCCGCCTGGAAAATCGGACGGCGCACGGTGAACAGCCCCGACCGTGCTGTTGGGAAAGGTACGGGCGTAAAAATGCGCGGCCTCTTCCGCGTCATGGTCATACCACAGGCAGATCGTATTCTTCTTCATCGTTGCTCTCCACTATAGTCGTTGACGGGATCAAAACGTTATCCGGCATCTGCACCGGGAAGTCGGCCTTCAGGATATCCGAATCTCCAAACAGCGGCAAACCAACAGCGATACCGCCCGTCAACTCATTCGCTCGCAACTTGATGAACTCCGAGTACTTTATTTCAACGACGCGTTCAGGACGTCCTCCGCCCCGCTGCAGGCCAGCGCCCCGGCCGCCCGCGCCGTGGGGCCACAGATCGCGGTGGCCCGATCCAGTATCGCCTCTGCATCGGCGATCAGCTTGCGACGTTGCAGGCCGTGCAGGAATGTCGATGTCGACAGGATCAATACCTTGTCCGGTATGCGCACCAGGAAGTTGGCCTGTCGAACATCCGAGTCTTCGAATAACAATAAGCCGGCGTCGATGCCGCCCGCCAGTTCGTTCGCCAGCACCTCGGCCGCCGCCATTTCCTTCCTGCGCACCAGGTTTGTCCGCGTGTCGCGTCACCTCGAAACGCACCATGTCGGGAATGACTACGCGCACGCCGAGCAGCATCAAGCTGTCCAGCGCATCGGCTAGCGCGAGCGTGATGAGCGGCCCGGCATCCGTAACGATCAGCGCGATATTCATCCGAACACCTGCTCATAAAGAAGCCGCTGAGCCTCATTGAAATGCACGCGCGTATCGACGCGCGGCAACGGCAGGCCGCGCCGCGCCAGCTCGGCCAGTATCTCGCCGAACCACAGTCCGGTAGCCTGCTCAAGCTCCCGCCGGCCGGTTTTCCCTTCGGAATATGCACGCAGCAACTGGTCCAATTCCTGCCCAACAACGATATCGGTTTCCATGCTGAACCTCTCAGAGGAAGTCACCGTTTCACTATACACCTGCGCCGATGGGTATGGATATGGCGATGCGGGTGCCGGCCCCGATAGCGGTGTCGACGTCGATGCGGCCGTCGAAGGCGGCCACGCGTTCGCGCATGCCGACGATGCCGATGCCGGCCGACGCCAGCGCGGGATCGAAGCCGGCGCCGTTGTCGGCGATGCGCATGCGCAGGCCCGCAGCGTCGAGCGACAGTGCCACCGTCACCTGCGTAGCGCGCGCGTGCTTGACGACGTTGGACAGCGCCTCCTGCACGATGCGGTAAGCCGATATGCCGATCTCGCCCGGCAACCGCGCGTAGTCGCCGTCGGCATGGAACACGAAACGGCAGCCGGCATGGGCGCCGTCGTAGTGGCGCACCATCTCCTCGATCGCGCCATCGAGACCGAGCATGTCCAGCACTTCGGGACGCAGGCGTCGCACCAGCGTGCGGCCGCTGTTGTACAGGCCCAGCGCCAGCTTGATGATGGACTGCGCGCGCTCGCGCACCTCACCCGTCTCGCTGACATCGACGATGCGCTGCGCCTCCAGCCGCGCCGCGATCAGCGTGGCGTTGAGCTCATCGTGGATCTCCAGCGCGATGCTCTTGCGTTCATCCTCCACCGCCGTATTGACCTTGCGGATCAGGCGGCGCTTCTCGGCGTCCGCCTCGCGCAGCGCCTGCATCGACGACTGCAGCGAGGCGTTCAATCCCTTCGACAGCTGCCACGCCAGCAGCGCGCAGGCCAGCAGGCCGAAGCTGGCCACCAGCAGCTCCACGTAAAAGCGCCTGGTCTGCTTGACCAGCAACGCCGAAGGCGACATCGTCACCCGCACATAGCCCATCGTCTCGACAGCCACGCTGCTGGCACTTGCCGCCTTGTCCTTCAGGTACGGCTTGCCGTCGGCCGCCAGCATGGTCACGAACATCAGCCGCTTGAGCACCGGCGCCTCGTAGTAGCGGGCATCCGGCTCGCCGGGCGCGCGCGCCGCAGCATGCAGCAGTTCGCGGCGCTGCGCGTCGAGCACGTCGATGCGGTAGATGCTGGCGTCGGCGCGCAGCAGGCCGTTGATGGTCGGCTTCAGGTCATCGTAGCGATGCGTCAGCAGGCTGAATTCGCTGCTGTCGGCCAGCACCTTGGCCACCAGCGGTCCGCGCTCCGCCATCTCCTCGCGCACTTCCGTCAACCGCGATTGATAGGCATACCAGACGAAGGTGCAGAACATGTACGCCAGCGGTGTCACCGTAATTGCCAGCAGCCGCGCGCGCACGCTCCAGTGACGCCAGAAGTCGAGGCGCATCGGCTCAGGGCTCGATCAGGCCGTGCTTGACCGCCAGCCGCGTGATGTAGGCCGGCCGGTGCACGCCCAGCTTTTCCTTCACCGCCTGGCTGATATTGCTGATGGTCTTGGTGGAGACGTCGAGCTTCTCGGCGATCTCCGCGTTGGTCAGCCCCTCGGCCATCAGCGTGAAAATCTCCAATGCCCGCTCGTCCAGCTGCGACTGCGGCGACGCGTCGCCGCGCACCGACAGATTCGCCAGCCGCTCGGCGATGTGCGGCAGGAAGTACAACTCGCCCTCATGCGCGCGCCGCACGGCAGCCGCCAGGTCGGCCGGATCGCAATCCTTGGTCATGAAGGCGCGGCCGCCGAGGCGGTAGGTTTCCTTGATCAGGCTGTCCTGGTCGAACTGGCTGAGAAAGACGATGGCGGCCGACGGCGCCTGCGCCAGTATCCGTTTGGCCACGTCCAGCCCGGTCAACTGGTCGCCGAAGCGGATGTCGAGCACGATCACGTCCGGCGCCAGCCGCTTGTGCTGTTCCAGCGCCTCCTCCGGCGTGCGCGCCTGCGCCACCACATCCAGCCCCTGCCCCGTCAGCGACATCGCAAAACCCGTCATCACGATCGGATGATCGTCCGCCAGCATGACCCGTATTTTTTTCATTGCTACCTCGAAGAATGGTTTTCTACCTGATGGTGGAAGCATACCACACCATGAAGCAGCAAAATATTCCTCAAATTTCCTTTTATTTTGCTATTACATGGAATAGTATACTTCCAACATGTAGCAATAACACCCACCACCAAGGAGCACTTATGCAACCGAAAAAGAACCTGACCGGCCTTACCGTCGTCGCTGCGCTCCACGTGGCGCTGCTGGCCGCCTTCCTGCACGGCTCCAAGCTGACGGTGTCCCATCCGAAGGAAGCGGTGATCGACCTGACGCCGACCGACATCAAACCGCCGCCACCGCAGGTGCTGCCGCCGGACGTTCCGCTGCCGCCGCCATCCACGCCGGACATCTTCGTGCCGCCTGTGGAAACGCCGGTGGTCGCGACCAATCCGCCGCCGGTCACGGCACGGCCAATGACGGAGCAAACGCCGGTGCAGCAAGCACCGACCGGCGTTGCCGATAACGGCGCCAAGACCCAGGTGAAAGCGGCGCCGGTGCAGGTGGCGGCGGTGGTGGATTCGAATGCCTGCGCGAAGCCGGACTATCCGAAGAACGCGCTGCGCAACGGCGACACGGGCACCGTCACACTGGCGCTGCTGATCGGCACCGACGGCCGGGTGGCCGATTCAAAAGTGGAGAAATCGAGCGGCTTCCGCGAACTGGATCGCGCCGCGCAGGTCGGACTGGGCCTGTGCAAATTCAGGCCGGGCACGGTGGATGGCGTGCCGCAGCAGTCCTGGACCAGGATGCAATACGTGTGGAGCTTGAACGACTAGCGGGGAGGTGGAGGAATTCACGTACAATGCCTCCGTGCCAGTTCTCCGATCCCACCTGCTCGCTGTATCGTTGTCGCTGCTGCTGAACGCCGCAGCGGCGGCCGAACCTGCGCCCGTACGATTCCTGCTGACCTTCGACGACGGCCCCGCCGCCGCCGAAAGCGGCAATCCGACCGTGCATATCCTCGAAACGCTGGCGCACAATCCGCTGCAGGACAATATCAAGGCCGTGTTCTTCACCCAGACCCGCGCCTGGCACGGCGGCGGAACCGATGTCGGACGCGCCCTGATCAAACGCGAATACGACGAAGGCCATGTCGTCGCGCTGCATTCGGCCACCACTTTTCATTCGAACCACCGCCTCATGAGCCGCCAGGCGCTGGACGAATCGATGCAAAACGGCGTCGATGACCTGGTCAGCGTCACTGGCGCCGCCCCCAAGCTGGTACGTCCGCCGTTCTGGGCCTACGACGCCGGCACGCTGGAGTCGTATCACCAGCACGGCATGCAGATGCTGCTGACCGACCTGAGCGCCAACGACGGCAAAATCTACGGCGTCAACTTCAGCTGGCACAAGCGCTCGAACATGCTGACCCACCTGGCGGAAACACGCAAACGCTGGGCCGCCGGCGCCATGCCCGTATCGGACGGCGTCACACCGGTCGTCGTCACCTTCCACGACGTCAATACCTACACGTCGCGCCACATCCAGGAGTACATGGAAATCCTGCTCGACGTGGCGCATGAACTGGACGTGCCGCTGGCCGCCAAGCCTTTCTACGACGACCACGACGAACTCGAACGCGCCGCACTGGCCGCCTCCGTCAGCGACCCGAACACCAAGCCGCGTTTGCCCGGCCTGTGGAACTGGCTGTGGAATTGATTAAGGCAGCGTGACGATTTCCACCGTCGGCTGATCCAGCGGCAGCTCGCTGCACAACACCACCGACAGCTCCGCATGCGGCAGCGCGACGCAATGCCCGTCTGCCGCCAATCCCAATTTGAAGCGCGCTTCCTTCTCGCTCCACAGGCGGTAAAAGCCTTCGACGCGCTGAGCATCGGGCAGCATCCGCAGTCGCTGCCACTGCGCCATCTCGGCACTGTCGAACGCCTGTTCCGCCAGCGCGGCCAGGTCGCGGCCGGCGTCCATCATCTCGATATCCAGCCCCAGCGCCGTCTGCGTTCTGGCCGCGCAAGCAACCCAGCGGCCGCTGTGCGCGATGCTGAAACCCGGCAGGCCGCCCTTGGCTGCGGGCGCGATCAGGCGCGGCGCCTTGGCGATCTGCTCTTCAAGCCGGATGTCCTGCGGCGCCGCACCGAGCAGGCGGCTCAACGCCAGACGCAGCAGCACGCGTCCGACGACGAACTGCCGCTGTCGCTGGGCGCGCACGAAGCGCTGGTAGCGCGCCGTTTCGCCGGGCCCCAGCCAGCCGCGGAACCGCAGCAGATCGTCGTCCGCAACCGCGTCCGCATCCACCAGCCAAAGCAAAGCCGGGGCGGGCATTCAGCTACTCCATCGCTTGAAAATCAGCGAGGTATTGATGCCGCCGAACGCGAAGTTATTCGACATCACGTACTCGCACTGCAACGCCCGGCCCTCGCCGACGATGTAATCCAGCGGAGCGCACTCCGCATCGATCTGTTCCAGGTTGATGGTCGGCGCAAACCAGCCCTCGCGCATCATTTCGACGCTGACCCAGGCTTCCAGCGCGCCGCAAGCGCCTAGCGTATGGCCGGTATAGCTTTTCAGTGAGCTGATCGGCGTGGCGCCGCCGAAGACGGCCATCGTCGCCTGCGACTCGGCGATGTCTCCCTGCTGCGTGCCGGTGCCATGCGCGTTGATGTAGCCGATGTCCGAGGGCTGCAGGCCCGCGTCCAGCAGGGCCAGCTGCATCGCCTTCTTCATCGTCGCCGCATTCGGCTGCGTCACGTGGCAGCCGTCGCTGTTGGTGCCGAAGCCCACCAGCTCCGCATGGATCACGGCGCCGCGTGCCTGCGCATGTTCCAGGTCTTCCAGGATCAGGCAGCCGGCGCCCTCGCCGATCACCAGGCCGTCGCGGCCGGCGTCGAACGGACGCGGCGTCGTATGGCCGGCGTCGTTGCGGGTGCTGGTGGCGAACAGCGTGTCGAACACCGCCGCCTCAGTGGCGCAAAGTTCCTCTGCGCCGCCGGCCACCATCGCCAGTTGCTTGCCGCCGCGGATGGCTTCATAGGCATAGCCGATACCCTGGCTGCCCGAGGTGCAGGCGCTGGACGTGGTGATCACCCGGCCGGTCAGACCGAAGAACACGCCGATATTGACCGGCGCCGTATGCGCCATCATCTTGATATAGGTGGTCGCGTTGATGCCCTTGGTGGTGCGCTCCTCCATCATGCGGCCAAAGTCGCCAATGGCGCTCGGCGTGCCCGCCGACGAGCCGAACGACACGCCCATGTCGCCGCTCTTGAGCAGCGGATGCTCCAGCAGGCCGGCATCGGCCAGCGCCAGCTCGCTGGCGCGGGTGGCCATCAGCGCCACGCGGCCCATGCTGCGGATCGCCTTGCGGTTGTAGCGTTCATTCAGTTCGAACGGCGCCGCCGGTGCGCCCAGGCGGGTATTGAGTCCGTCGTAATCGTCCCATTCCGACATCCGCACGATGGCGTTGCGGTACTGGCCCAGTCGTTCGCGGATCGTGGACCAGTCGTTGCCGATCGGGCTGATGCCTGCCATGCCGGTGACGGCGACGCGCCGGCTCATGCCAAACCTCCGTTGACGGAGATGACCTGGCGCGTGATGTAGCCCGCTTCCTCGCCGATCAGGAAGCTGACGGCGGCCGCCACCTCCTCCGGTTTGCCGACGCGCCGCGCCGGTATCATCTTCAGCGCTTCCTCCATCGGCACGTCGCTGGTCATGTCGGTCTCGATCAGTCCCGGCGCCACGCAATTGACGGTGATGGCGCGCTTGGCCAGTTCCAGCGCCAGCGCCTTGGTGGCGCCGATGATGCCGGCCTTGGCTGCGCTGTAGTTGACCTGGCCGCGGTTGCCGATCAATCCCGACACCGACGCCAGCGTGACGATGCGGCCCGGCTTGCGGCGCTGGACCAGCGGCATCACCAACGGATTGAGCACATTGTAGAAACCATCGAGGTTCGTTTGCAGCACGATGTCCCAGTCCTCGCCGGACATCGCCGGGAAGGCGTTGTCGCGCGCGACGCCGGCATTGCACACCACGCCGTAGTAGCAGCCGTGCTGCCCGATGTCCGCCTCCAGCGCGGCGGCGGTGGCGGCGCGGTCGCTGATATCGAACTGCAGCACGCGCACCGCGCGGCCCATTTCCACGATCTCTTGCGCGACCGCGTCGGCCTCGCCGCGCTGGCTGCGGCAATGCAGCACCAGGTCGTAACCGTCACGCGCCAGGCGCAGCGCGATCGCCTTGCCAATGCCTCGGGAAGACCCCGTCACCAGCACGCTCATGGATTTATTCTGATTCATGCCACGTTTCCATCTTCGATAAATTGATTGACATTGTTGGGCTGGAAAACCGTCACGGTGGCTGTCGCCGCACTTGCCACGCCGCCAGCGCCATAGTCGGTGTCGATGCGGCACTCGAACGCGCCCAGTCCGTTATCGGCCAACAGCACCCGGTGCACATGCACCGTCAGCAGGCTGCCGGGGGCAAAGTACGTCACCTTCGCTTCGTACTTGCGCGAACCGAGCAGCAAGCCGACCTTGACTTCTTCACCGCGCCGCTGCGCCAGCCAGCCCGCGTGCGCGGCAATCGCCTGCGCCATGTATTCGATGCCCACCCACGCGCCCACGCCGTGTTCACTGGCCAGCATGCTGTCGGCGCGGATGCGCACTTCGGCGCACAGGTTGTCGATGTCGGCGCTCAGCACGCGGTCCAGCATCACCATCTGGCCGGAATGCGGCACCAGCGCACGGATATCCGGCATGCTCATGAAGTCCTCCCCAGCAGCAGCGCGGCATTGGAGCCGCCGAAAGCAAAGGAGCTGCTCAACGCAAGCCGCAGCGGACGTCCCAGCGCGGCGCCGCGCGGCACCAGGTTCAGCGCCGGCAGCGCCGGATCGGCAACGCCGTCCCACAGGTGCGGCGGCAGGCGGCCTTGCGGGTTATCGTCCTGCATGGCCAGCCAGCACAGCGCCGCCTCAATGGCGGCCGCCGCGCCCAGCGTATGGCCGGTGAACGGCTTGGTCGAGCTGACCGGCACGTCCAGGCCGAACAGCGACTCGATGACGCGCGACTCCATTGCGTCGTTCTGCTGCGTCGCGGTGCCGTGCATATTGATGTATTCGACCTGCGCCGCGCCGACACCGGCGCGCTCCAGCGCCTGCCCCATCGCCAGCCGCGCACCGGCGCCGGACGGATCCGGCGCGGACATGTGATGGCCATCCGACGATTCGCCCCAGCCCAGCAAGGCTACCGGCGCCGCGCCGTCGGCTTCGGCGCTCATCAGGAACAGGGCGGCGCCCTCGCCGATATTGATGCCGTTGCGGTTGGCGCTCATCGGATTGCATTGCGCCGCGCTGACCGACTCCAACGCCGCGAAGCCGGCCACCGTGAACGCGCAAAGCGAATCGACGCCGCCGGTCAGCACCGCGTCGCATAGTCCCATCTTGATCAGGCGCGCCGCGCTGGCCATGGCCTTGGCGCTCGACGAGCACGCGCTCGAATGCACATAGGCCGGGCCGGCGAGGCCCAGCTCCAGCGCCAGCATGGCGGCGGGCGACCCCATCTCCTGCGAGCCGTAATGAAAGTCCGGCGGCAAGGCGCCGGACAGCGTGTGATGGCGCAGCGCCTGTTCCGTCTCGCCGATGCCGGAGGTGCTGGTGCCGATCAGGACGCCGACGCGGTCCGCGCCGTAGCGGGCGATCGCCGCATCGACCGCGGGGCGTATCTGCGCCAGCGCCGCCAGCGCCAGCGCGTTGTTGCGGCTGCGATGCTGGACCGGCAGATGCTGAACCGACGGCAGTTCATCCGGCGCACGGCCCAGCGGCAGCTCGCGTCCCGGCGACCACTGCTCCGTCATCGCCACGCCGGTCTGCCCGGCGTAAAGACGCGCCTTGACCTGCGCGGCGCCGTCGCCGAGCGCGCAGATGATGCCGCAAGCGTTCAGGTGAAAATTCTGCATAAACTCAGTCTCAATCGGTATTCGGCGCAGCCTGTATCGTCAGCTTATAGTGATATCGGATATTTTCCAACACCACGGTGCCGCTCCAGCGCGGCATGCCGCTGTAGCTTATCCGCATCACAGGCTCCTCGTCCAGATACAGCGTGCGCCCCAGGCGTTGTTCCGCGATGCGCCAGCCCTGCGGCAGCGCCGCGGCAACCGCCGCGGCCGGCCACAGCGTCAGCTGCATGTCTTCCAGCACGTCCTCGGCACGCACTTGCGAAGGCAGCATGACATGGCGCCACGATGTCAGCTCCTTGCCGTCGTAATGCAGCGTCAGCACGCGCTGGCCGAACGCCAGGCCCACCACGTCGATCGCCTCCGGTTCCACCTGCAGCGCCACATCGAGATCGTCGGTGCGGCCGTTGCGCTCCACTGTCAGATGCTGCTGCACGCTGATCGAGGTGCCCAGCGCCGCCGGCGCCAGCTTCAGTCCCAGCCGCGCGGGCGCCGGCGCCCGCGGTGCGATGGCGCAGCCGCCCAGCAGCAGCCCGAGTGTGACCGGCAGCGTCACCGATGCCCGGCGCCACATCACTCCGGCGTACATACCGCCTCCAGCGCCGCCAGCCTGCGCGAGGTCTCCTTGACGAAGGGATTGCTCAGGTCCCACGCATAACCAGCCAGGATCGCCGAGATCATGCGCTTCACCTCCGGCTGCTGGTTCTCGTGGAAGATGATCTTCTGGAAGCCGCCGGCGTACCAGGATTCGACAAACGCGCGGAAGGTGTCGACACCCTTGCGCAGCGGCGCACCGTAGTCGGCTTGCCAGTCGACCGTCTCGCCTGCGAACTGGCGCTGCAGCGCAGCCGCCGCCATGCTGGCCGACTTGAAGGCGATGGTCACGCCCGACGAAAACACCGGGTCGAGGAATTCGCCCGCGTTGCCCAGCAGCGCGTAACCCTGCCCCCACAGCTTCTCGACGTTGGCCGAGTAGCCGACGATCTGGCGTGCCGGCGTATCCCACCTGGCTTCGGCCAGCAAGGCTTGCAGCGACGGTTCTTCCGCCACGATGGCTTGCAGGCGCTCGGTGGCGCTGCCCTGATAGCGGTCCAGGAAACCGGTCTCCGCCACCACGCCCAGCGAGCAACGGCCGCCCGCGAATGGAATGGTCCAGAACCAGACGTCGCAGTGCTCGGGATGGACCGTCACACGTATCTTGTTGCGGTCGAAACCGCCGCCGCGTATGCCGTCCTCGATATGCGTGAAGATCGCGCCGCGCACCGGGAAGTTCGATGGCGTCTCCAGTTTCAGGAGGCGCGGCAGGATGCGGCCAAAGCCGCTGGCGTCCAGGATGAAGCCGGCGTCCACCTGGTACTGCTGTCCGTCCGCGTCCTTCACGGTGACGCGGGCACCACCGTTGGCACCCTGCCCCAGTTCGATGTTCACTACCTCGTGGCGATAGCGCACTTCGGCGCCGAAGCGTTCGGCCCCCTTGGCCAGCACGTGATCGAAATCGGCGCGCTGCACCTGGTAGGTCGTGCCCCAGCCGGCGGTGTGCTTGTCGCGGAAATCGAAATCGGTATAGCGGCCGTTGCGCATGAAGGCGGCGCCGTTCTTGAACTGGAAGCCCGCTTCGACCACCGCCTGCAGCATGCCGGCCTGCTCCAGATAGGCCATACTTTGCGGCAGCAGGCTCTCGCCGATGGAGAAACGCGGGAACTGTTCGCGCTCGATCACCAGCACCTGCCGTCCCTGTTGACGCAGCAAGGCGGCGGCGACCGAACCGGCAGGTCCGGCGCCGACGATCAGGATTTCGGCGGTTTCAATATGCGTTGCGTCAGTCATGCGAGCTTTCGTTGATGGAGCCAAAACAAGGAACAATGATCCACACTAGCGCGGTCCCCAGCAGCATCGTCAGGCCGAAGGCCTGCAACGCCGGGGTCTTGCTCAAGCCGAGCAAACCAAAGGACAAAATCGTATTCGCGGCAGACATGCCGACCGCCAGCCAGGGCGTGTGGTCACGGCGGTCCGGATGCTCCTGCATGAAGATGCCGTAATCGACGCCTACACCCAGCAGCAGCATCAACGCCAGCACATGAAACAACTGCAGGTTCTGCGCGCCATATCCCAGCAGGGCCAGCGTGGCGATACTGGCGAAGGCGGTAGGCGCCAGCACGCGCCAGGTCTTGCGGCGGTAGCGCGGGAACAGCAGCGCGAACACCACCGCGTAGGCGCCCAGCGCCACCCAGCTCATATACTGGCGATAGCGGCCCAGCACCGACGAAATCTCGGCCACCTTGTCGACCCATTGCACGCCTTGCAGGCCGTTCGCGGCCAGCAGCACCTCCGCTACCGACTTGCTTTCCAGCCCGCGCAAGGCGACGATGCTGGCATAGCCGCCGTCGATCCCGCCCAGCCACAGGTGGCGCCACGGATCGCTGGCCGGCGTCTTCAGGAAGTCGTCCAGCGTCAGCGGCGCGGCGGCGGCCAGCAGGCCGTTGCGGGTGGCAGCGATCCATTGCGCATCCTCGCCGGTTTGCTTGGCCAGCCCTTGCAGCGGACCGCCGTCGTTCAGCAACTTTTCTTCGATCAGGGCGCGGCGCGCCGCCTGGGTCCGCGCCGACGGCACCCAGTTCGACATGGCCTGGTAGCCGGAAATGCGATGCGCGGCAATCAGCTTGTCCAGCCGCGCTTTCAGCGCTTCCTCGCGCTGCAAGACCGTCTCCGATGAGGCGCCACGCACCAGGAAGTACTGCACCGGTGTCGGCGCGTCCAGCAGCTTGCTCAATTTGATCTGGTCCGCGATCAGATGCTTGGGAGGGGTTTGTAACAGGCGGATATCGTCGTTGGCGCCGAGGCGGCTGACGCCATAGCCGGCTGCCAGCACAAACACGACCGCGGCCACCAGCGTGGCACGGTTCATGCGCAACTGCGGCCAGCGCTGCAGGGCGGTACCGTAGACCCGCACCAATGCGCCGCTCTTCAAAGTACGGCCGCCGATCAAGGCCGGGAACCAGAACACCACCGTCATCCACGCGAAGACCAGGCCCAGCGCCGAGAACACCGCCATCTGGCGCAGGCCGGGGAACGGCGTCAACGCCAGTCCCATGTAGCCGATCACCGCCGCCAGCAAGGTCAGGCTCAGGCCGGGCAGCAGGCGCTTGAGCAACGCCGGCGAATCGATTTTTTCATCTGCGGCCAGGCGGTTGCACAGGAAGTAGATGCCGTAATCCTGCGCGACGCCTATCAGGCTGGCGCCAAATACCAGCGTCAGCAAGTGCACGCGGCCGAACAGCAGCCAGCATACCGACAGCGCACCGAGGCAGCCTATGCCGATCGACAGCAGGATCAGCGAAATCGGCTTGAAGGAATGGAAGGCAAACCACATCAGCAGGATGATGCCGAGCAGTGAACCGATGCCGATGGTCGAGACCTCGCCGCTGGCCTGCGCACTGGCGGCGGCGGCATGCAGTATCACTCCCGCTTCGATCAGTTCCATTTGCGGCACGGCCTTGCGGGCGGCATCGCCGGCCTGCTTCAGCAGCGGCAGCACGCTCTCCTGCGCAGTCATCGACAGCGCGGGCACTTTCAGCGTCAACGGCAGCAGCACATACTGGCGCTGGTCGTCGGCCACGAACAGGTGGCCGTCGCGCGGACGCACCGGCGTTTCCTGCGCGCGTTCCTGCACCCAGCCGGAGAACAGGCCGAACGGGTCCTCCTGCCACGAACCGAGTTTGGGTCCGCCGAACGGCGCGTACAGCTTGGCCAGCGCCCCGTCCAGCCAGAACTGCGACGGCTGCTCGCGCAGCTGCGCTTCCTGTTGTGCCGTCAGCAGCGTCAATCGATGCTGCTGGAACAGCGACAGCCAGTCGGCCTGCGTTTGATCGTTGATCGGCGTCGCTTCGAACAAGTCCTTGCGCGCGTCCAGCGTTGCGCTGTAGGCGTCGGCGGCGCGTTTGGCGTCCTGCCAGTCCGCCGCGCCGACCAGCACCACCACCCGTTGTTGCGCCGCGTCGACCATGTGCAAGAACGATTGCTGCAGCACCGGGTCGCGCTCCTGCACCGGCAGCAGCGCCATGATGTCTGTGTCGGGCACAATGCGCTTGACCAGCCACAGATAGGCGTTATGCCCCAACAGCAGGCAGACCACCATCGCCCACAGCAGCGCGAATTGTCGGCTGCGCGTCAAAACAGCGCCGCCTCTTCCCTGGTCATCGCCGCTTCGCCGGATTGAATCGCCGAGAACACGATGCTGGTACGGTCGCCGCTGGCTTCGCTCATGACAATGCTCCTGACGTAGGTGCCGCCCTCAAGCTTGATGGCGCCAATAGCCTTGGCCAGCCCCGGCGAGCGCGCCTTCAGCGAAACGCTCCAGCTGCCGGCATCGACCGTACCGTCGACTTCAAACAGCGATTCCAGTTGCGCCAGGTCGCCGGCCAGCAGCGAGAACAGCACGTTGTTGATCATGCGGACGGTGGGCTCGGTCTTGGCGTCAAGCCGCATGGCGACGCGGTCACCCTGATAATTGACGATTTCATCGCGCGTCAGCCGCAGCGTGCTCGGAAAAGGCTTAAAGGTGCGCCACAGCACCCCCTTGCCGGCGACGACGCAGAATCGCCCCTCCGCCGCCAGCGGCTTCTTCATGCCCGCCAGTTGCTTGTTCTGGTCGAAGCGGCCGCACATGACGGGCGGCCTGGCCAGCATGGCCTGGATCTTCGCGACCTGCACGGCAGCCTGCGCCGGGTTCAGTGCGGCCAGCGAGATCGCCAGCACGACGGATTTGATCAGTTTCATACGGGCTCGATTCCTAGTTTTTCAAACAGCACAGGCGGCGACACGAAGCACATCTCCTTGGTGGCGATATCGACGGCGACCATCGTGGTGCTGGCGCGGTTCAGGCGCTTGCCGGTGTCGGCGTCGGTGATCAGATAGTCGATCTTCAGGCGGTTTTCCCATTCGACGATATCGGCGCGCACCCTGAGCTTCTGGCCGAAAGTGGCCGAGCCGACGTAGCGCAGCTGCATGTCGATCACCGGCCATGCGTAGCCCGATTCCTTCATCTGCGGGTAGTTGTAGCCTATCTTGTCGAGCAGGGCACAACGCACCACTTCCAGGTACTTGACGTAGCGGCCGTGCCAGACGATCTCCATCGGATCCAGGTCGAAGAACTGCACCTGCATCTCGATTTCCGCGAACCAGCGGCTTTCCTTGTTAGTTCGGCGCATACAGATCCCATGCCTTGGCGCGTATGCGCTCCAGCAGCAGGCGCAGGTCCGGCTCCAGGCGGCGGTCTTCCTCGACCGGCCGGATGTCGGCGCCGAGCGCTTCCTGCATCGCAGCCAGCGCGGCGTGCGGCTGCAGTTCCGGGCTGGCCTGGCAACGCAGCCAGACGCCCTGGCGCACCGTGATCAGCAGCGCGGCGACAACCTGCTCGGTCAACTCCAGCACGCGCAGGCAATCGCGCGCGGCGATGGTGCCCATGCTGACCTTGTCCTGGTTGTGGCACTCGGTCGAACGCGAAAACACCGAGGCCGGCATGGTCAGCTTGAGCGCCTCCGCCGTCCATGCCGATGCGCTGATCTGCAGCGCCTTCAGGCCGTGGTTGATGGCCGCGCGCGGGCCGGTGGCGCCGGACAGGTTGGCCGGCAGGCCGTGGTTGTAGCGGCTGTCGACCAGCAGCGCCATCTGGCGGTCCAGCAGGTCGGCCAGGTTGGCGACGGCGTTCTTCATGCCGTCCATGGCGAAGGCGATGTGGCCGCCGTAGAAGTGGCCGCCGTGCAGCACGCGCTCGTTGTCGCCGTCGATCAGCGGATTGTCGTTGGCGCTATTGAGTTCGTTTTCAATCGATGAGCGGAAGAACGGCATCGCGTCGGCCAGCACGCCGATGACGTGCGGCGCGCAGCGGATCGAGTAGCGGTCCTGCAGTCGCTTGCCGTTGCGCTCCCATTGATCGGTCGGCAGGTCGCTGCGCAGCCACGCCGCCACCTGCTGCATGCCGTCGTGCGGCTTGACCGAGAACAGCACTTCGTCGAAGTGGTGGGCGTTGCCGTCCATCGCGAACGAGGCCATGGCCGTGATGCGGGTGCTCAGCTTGAGCAGGTATTCGGCGCGGTCGTAGGCCATGCAGGCCAGCGCTGTCATCACGGCGGTGCCGTTCATGATGGCCAGGCCCTCCTTCGGGCGCAAGCGCAGCGGCGTGATGCCGGCTTCCCGCAAGGCCTGCGCGGCCGGCACCTGCACGCCGTCGCGCCATACCTCGCGCTCGCCGCACAGCACCGCCGCCAGATAGGACAGCGGAGTGAGGTCGCCGCTGGCGCCGACCGAGCCTTCGGACGGGATCAGCGGCAGCAGGCCGGCGTCCAGCAGGCGCGTGATCTGCAGCAACAGTTCGACGCTGACGCCCGAATAACCCTTGCTCAGCGAGGCCAGGCGCGACGCCAGGATGGCGCGGGTTTGCGCCGGCGTGAAGTATTCGCCCAGGCCGACACCGTGATAGGTGTACAGGTGGTGCGGCAGCTCCGCAATCAGTTCCGGCGGTACCGTCACGGTGCAGGAATCGCCATAGCCGGTGGTCACGCCGTAGACGGTGCCGTCCTCGCGCAGCAGGCGATCCAGGAAATCGGCGCCGCGCGTGATGGCGGCGCGGAAGGCCGGATCGTCCGACAGCTCGGCGACGGCACGGCCCTGCGCGATATCGACGATGTCTTCGATCGTCAGGCGTTCGCGGTCGAAGCGCACGGTGCGCGGAGCGGTATTGAGTTGGGCAATGTCAGCGAGGTGCATCGGAGCGTTCCAGTTGGAGTAAGTGCCAGAAATCGTAAAAATTAAACCATTGCAGCGGCGCCCGCAGACAATAGTACTCCAGCCGTTTGGCGTAGTCGGCGGCCAGCGCCGCCAGCGCGGCGTCGCGCCCCTGGCGCGGCACGCGCACCGAGTCGCGGAAGGGTTCAAAATATATCGCCGAGCGCGCGCCCTGCCGGACGGAGAACAGTAGATACACAGGGCATTGCAGCACGCTGGCCAGTACATACGGACCGACCGGGAACGCCGCCGGCGCGCCAAGGAAGTCCGCCACCGCCACGCGCGGATTATGCGATACCGGAACCCGGTCGCCGGCGATGACGACGAACTCGCCCCGCGCGACCTTTTCCGACAGCTGCATCGCGGTGGCCGGGGTCATTTCCGTCACCTGCATCAGATTGAGCTGGCTGTCCGGGTTGAGGCGGCCCAGCATCTGGTTGAACGCCTGCGCGTGCTTGGTATGCACCAGCACCGTCATCTTGATCTCGCTGCGCCGGCGCGACAGCACGCGGCATAGTTCCATGTTACCCAGGTGGGCGCAGATCAGCAGGCCGCCACGCCCTTGCTTCGCCGCGTCGGTAATCAGATCGCCGCCGTGCAGGTCCACATCGTTGAGACTGAACAGGCCGCCCCACAACAGCATCTTGTCGAGGATGCTCTCGCCGAAGGCGGCGAAATGGCGCAACACGCCGGGCATGGCGCGGCCGCTGTAGTCCGCCATGCGGCGCAGGTACTCCTGGGAGGCGCGGCGTGGCTGCGGCTTGGTCAGCACGTACCAGCCCAGCACCGGGTAAAGGAACAGGCGAAACGGCCAGCGGCCGAATACGCGGCAGATCCAGAACAGCAGCCGCATGCCGGCCACGAAACTGAATTCGTTGATCGAAGCCCAGTGCCGGCCGCGCTCCCCGCTCATCGCGTCTGCCATTTTCGCGCCAGCAGTCGCGGGATACGCGGCAACATGCCGAAGAACAGCACCGTGTGCATCCGCGTGATCAACACATTGTCGCGCCACATGCGGAAGTGCGACACGCCATCCGACGGATACGATACCCGCGTCGCCAGGTTGACCACTTGCAGGCCGTCCCAGAACAGGCGCACCAGGATGTCGGTGTCGAAGTTCATGCGCACGCCGATGGTTTGGCGCGCCGCCAGCGCATTGACCGGTGCCACAGGATAGACGCGGAAGCCGCACATCGAGTCCTTGATGTCGAACGACAGCGTATTGATCCAGACCCAGATGTGGGTGGCGTAGCGGCCATACAAACGCGCCTTCGGCACCGACTCGTCATAGATCGGGTGGCCGGCGATGACGGCTTGCGGATGCGTCCGCGCCGTCTCCAGGAACTTGGGTACGTCGGCGGTCCGGTGCTGGCCATCGGCGTCGATCTGCAGCACATGGCTGTAGCCCAGTTCCGCCGCGCGGCGGAAGCCGGCCAGCACCGCCGCGCCCTTGCCCTGGTTGTACGGCAGGCGCACCAGACAGACGCGGTCCGAATGCTCGCGCGTCAACGTATCGAGAACCGCCGCGCACGCCGCGCTGCTGCCGTCGTCCACCAGCATGACGGGCACGCCGTAAACCAGCAGACCCGCCAGCACGGCACCGATGGCGTGTTCATGGTTATAGACCGGAACCACGATGCAGGGTTTAAACTCAGACATGGACTTCTCCAGCGTGCAGGACGACGCGCCCGCTCGCATGATGTCCCGCTTCGGACGTGTAACGGAATTGCAGGCCGCCCTTGGCCGCGTCGTGCAACAGCTCCAGCAGCACCGCCTGATTCGGTTGGATCACTTGCTGGAACTTCAGCGCGTTGATGCCCTTGAATTGTGGCGGCAGCGAAAAGTATTGGCGCCCGTAGTGCATCGCCCACTCGACCAGCACCACGCCCGGCAGGATGGGCGCCGCGTCGAAATGGCCATCGAAATACAGAAGGTTCGACGGCGCGGTCAGCTCCAACAGCACTCGCCGGGGTTCGCGTTCCAGCTCGCGCATTTGCGCAAAGCGCGGACGGTGGCCGGCCATGCCGTCTTCACTGTCCAGCAGCGCCAGCAAGGCGGCCAGCGTGGTCTTGCCCTGCGCGTTGACCGGCATCTGGTCGAGATAGCGCCAGCGGCGCGGCAAGGCCACGGCTTCCACGGTGGCGGCCAGTGCGCTGCGCAGTCGGCCGTTCAATGCGGCCTTGCCGCCGGCGGCGAACACTGCGCTGCCTTCCGGCGTCGGGACGATGAAAGCAGCCAGCTTCTGACGCTCGCCGGCCACCGGTTCGCACAGCATGACACGCGCTTCGGCTGCCAGCCCGGAGGCGATCAGTGTCGCTTCCATGCCGCTGAGCGAGATGCGCTTTTCTTCGATCTTGACGATGCGGTCGTTACGGCCCAGCAGCAGGAAACGCTGCTCGCCGCTGCGCGCGGCGCGATCGGCCAGCGCCAGCCAGTTGTCGTCGGCAAGGTGCGGCGAGCGCACTTCCAGCGCGCCGTCCTCGTCGCCGAGACGCCATGCCACCGTCGGAAAAGGCAGCCAGGAGTCATCGGCACCGGCGCTGCGCTGGCGCCATGCCACGCCGCCCGTTTCCGAGCTGCCGTAGACTTCCACCGGTACTTTGCCCAGCAGCCGCCCGCTTGTGTATGCCGTTTCCGGCGACAGCGGACCGCCGGATGAAAACACAGCCTGCAGCGTTCGCGCGGCACCGCTCCAGTCCAGGTGATCGGGCAGGCGGTTCAAGTGGGCCGGACTGGTGACCAGCATACAGGGACCGGCCGCCATCGCAGGCGCCAGCTCCTCCGGATAGCTGATGCTGGCCGCATGAATGGAGCGGCCGGAACTGAGCGGCCACAGGACCTTGAACAGCAGGCCGTAGATGTGCTGATGCGAAACCGTCGCCAAGACCGCAACGTCGTCGCCAACGCCAGCGGCGGCGCCAAACAGCGCGTCCAGCGTCGCCACTTCGCTGGCCAGCTGCGAGAGTTTTTTAGGGATGGCTTGCGCCGCGCCCGTGCTGCCGGAGGTGAACACCACCAGCGCCGGCAGGTCCGCGGCAAGCGCGCCGCTCAGGTCCGCGGCGGGAGCTGCGCCGCCACTTGGCCGCAAAGGCTGCAGGGACTCCGGGAACTGGCCAAGGAAGCCATCGACGGAAGCGCGCAGGGAGGCGCAGCTGGCCTCCAGCGTATCGGCGCTCAGCCAGATGGTTTTCCCGGCGTGCCAGGCGCCCAGCAGCGCCGCGCCGAACTCGATGCTGTCGTCCAGGTACAAGGCGAAAGCGCTGCCGGCCTGCGCGCGCAGCAGCGCATGCCAGGCCTGCACGCGCGCCAGGAATTGCTCGTTGCGCACGCCCTCGCCCGCGCGCCGGCCGATCAGTCCTGCCGCCGGGCGCGCCGCGATCGCGGCATACAGATTTTCAATCCGGTCAGACATGATGCAACCGCTTGAAACGCAGGCGCACCAGATACTCCGCGCCGAACAGGAGCCCCATCAGCGCGTACGAGATCACGCCGGTGTACAACGACCACGCCGCCTCCGACGCCCACAGCGCCGTGGCGAAGGCGATCGCGCCATTCATCACGAAGAAGCAGCACCAGACCTGCGTCACGGTACGCATATAGGCCTGCGCCGCCGGCGGGAAGTCCTCGCCGCGCAAACGCGCCATGCGCTCGACCGCCGACACCGGCGTGGTCAGGCTGTAGCCGAAGCCGGCCAGCAGCGCCGCGTTCACCAGCACCGGATAGAGCTTCAGCGGCAGCAGCAGATTGCTCCAGACGGCGCAGCCGACCAGCACCAGCGCGCCGGCCACCGACCAGCGGGCGGCAACGCTCAGCTTCAGCGCCGGCAGGCGCGTGGCCGCCGCCAGCAGCAACAGGCCGGCCAGCCAGCGCGGCTCCACCTGCCCGTGTCCGAACCAGATCGCCAACGGATACAGCAGCGTTATCGCCACTGTCAGTACAGTCATCGGCATCGTACCTACGCCGCCTGCTCCGTCATGCCGGCCAGCGCGTTGACGACGTCGCCGATGGTGCGGATGGTCTTGAACACTTCCGGCTGCAGGCGCTTGCCGGTCAATTGTTTCAGCTTCACGGCCAGGTCCACGGCGTCGATGCTGTCGATGTCCAGATCGGCGTACAGATTCGATTCGGCGGTCAGTTCGCTCTTGTCGAGTTCAAACATCTCCGCCAGCAGATCGACCACGCACGCCTGCAGCTGGTCCTTGCTCATGTGATTCAACTCAATCATGTCCCGCTCCCTTATTTCTTTCTATGGCTGTCGATCATCGCCGCCAGCGCCTGTACCGACGCGAAGTGGCGGCGGGTATCTTCCGAATCGGCCGACAGCGAAATGCCGTACTTCTTCTGCAGCGCCACGCCCAGCTCCAGCGCGTCGATCGAGTCGAGGCCGAGTCCCTCCACGAACAGCGGCGCCGCGCTGTCGATGTCGGCCGGTGTGATGTCCTCGAGCTGCAGCACATCAATGATCAGTTCTTTGACTTCCAGTTCAAGCATGGCTTTGGCACTTCCCGGTAAAATAATTCTGCAAAAATTCAGTCAATCGGCGCGCCGCCATCACTTCGCTGGCGCCGCCCCCTGTAAATGCTTCGATCGCCAGGTCATCCTGGACGTCGATCCGTATCAGCACACGGCGCGACGGCACGCGCCACCACTTCTCGCCCTTGCCCAGAGTGGGGGGCTCGCAGCGGATCAGCACCGGCGTCATATTGCGATCGCCTCGCACCGCGATATTCGCCGCGCCGCGCTTCATGCTGATCACACCGTCACCCGGTGTCCGCGTCCCCTCCGGAAACACGATCAGGTTATTGCCGCGCCGGAGGGACGCGATGCAGTCCTGCACCAGCGCCGGACCGCCCTCGTTGCTGATGTAGCCCGCCGCCCGCAACGGCCCGCGCGTAAAGGGGTTGTGCCACAAGGCGCCCTTGACGATGCAATCGGCGTTTTTCACGAAGGCCATCAGGAACACCGTGTCGATCAGCGTCGGGTGGTTGGCCAGTATCAGCAGGCCGCCGCGTTTCAGCTTATCGAGGCCGCGTATCTCATAACGCAGCACGCCCAGCGCCCGCATCAAACCCACATAAATGCGAAAGGCCCGGTGTATCAGCCCGCGCACCGCCGCAACGCGGCGCTGCGGCTGGCGCACCACGAGGTTCAACAAGGGAAACACCAGCGCACCCAGCACCAGGCCGCCGGCTCCGAATACCGTAAAACTCAGGCCGGTGGCAAACACCCGCCAATACAGCGACAGCCTGGCCTTTTGCGCTTCAAGCATCGCGGCTCCAGCGCCAGCGCAAACGCCCATCGCACCGCTCAAGGTGGCGCGCGCCGCGCAGGTGGAAGGCTGCCACTTCCAACCCGCCCGGCATGCCGCCGGTCGGCGCGTCGCCGCCGGCGCTCCAGCTCAGCGCGACAGCGTCATCGGCGGCAGGCGTCATCAGCCACGCCCACGCATGCGGCTGTTCTTCGCAATCCTCGAAAGGCGTGAACAATTCCGGCAGCGGACAATCGCAGGCAACCAGCAGCACCATCGGCGCGCCGTCGGCCAGCAGGCCGCAGGCTTCGATCACCGCATGCTCGATGGTCGCGGCGCCGCCGGCCAGCGCGATATGGTTGGCGCGGTCGTTGCGGGCAATGGTCAACAGGCCGGCGATGGCGTTATGCACCGACATGCCGAAAGCCGTGGGCGACAACGCCTCGCCGCGCGCCAGGTCGGCCAGCAGCGCCAGCGCGCGGGCCGCGTCGCCGTGCCGCGAACAGAAAACCGTCGGGATATCGCTGCGGCCGTCGAGGCACTCGTATGCGACCTCCAGCGCCATCTTCCCCAGGAAACCGGCGCGACGGCGCAGCATCGCGGGCATGGCCTTGACGCCCGGCTCCTCGGCGGATTGGATGGGATACGGCGCCTGCGCCCACTGCGCCCACGCTTCGGACGTAGTCAGGCCGGGCGCCCATTCGGCGTGCCTAGCGATTGAAAAACGGACGCCATCTGTACGCATGTTGAATATCCAGAGTTTTGAGGTAAAAGAAGGCGCGAAATCGCACTCTCATGCCGCAAAAATGCCAGCCGGCGTACCGTGCAAATTATAAACGACTGGCAATGGTGCACACCAAACCAAATAGACTCTGGGCAACTATTTTACGCTTAAGGCTTTAAAACTGTGCGATTTCACGCACGAATCCTCTCCAAAACCCCCAACTTTTGGCAGAAAGCAATAAAAAAAAGCGGCCCCGCACGATTGCGGCGCCGCTCCCTGGACCACGCAGACCTGCTGCGGGGTCAGAACACCCAGAGCTTATCGGCCGGCATCTGCAGCCAGTAGCTGCCCGCTTCCAGCTTGTACTTGGAATACGCGCGCAGGCTCATCTCCGGACCGCTCTCGCTCTTGAACAGGCATTCGAAGCGGTCGCCCAGGTACATGCAGGTCAGCAGCGGCAGCTGGATCGCGTTGTCCACCGGCGTCGCGCTGACCTTCACTTCCTCCACGCGGATGATGGTCGACGGGTCGCCGGACGCGGTGCCGCGCCCCGTGCCCTGCAGACGGGTGCCGCCTACGTCGAGCAGCACATTGGCGCCATCGCGCTGCACGACGGTGGCCGGCAGGCGGTTGTTACTGCCCATGAACTCGGCCGTGAACAGCGTATCCGGCGTTTCGTACATGCTTTGCGGCGTGCCCTGCTGTTCGATCTTGCCGTTATTGAGCAGCAGGATACGGTCGGAAATCGCCATCGCCTCGGCCTGGTCGTGAGTGACCATCAGCGCCGACAGGCCCATACGCACGATCAGCTCACGCAGGAAGGCGCGCGCCTCCTCGCGCAGCTTGGCGTCCAGGTTGGACAGCGGTTCGTCCAGCAGGATCACCGGCGGGTTGTACACCAGCGCGCGCGCGATCGCCACGCGCTGCTGCTGGCCGCCCGACAACTGGTGCGGGAAGCGCTCGCCCAGATGGCCCAGGCCCAGGTTCTTCAGCACGTCGCTGACGCGGTCCTTGATTTCGCTGGTGCCCATCTTGCGCAGCTTGAGGCCATAGGCAACGTTGTCGAACACCGTCTTGTGCGGCCACAGCGCGTAGGACTGGAACACCAGGCCCAGGTTGCGGTGCTCGGCCGCCATCTCGAAGTTTTTCGAGCCGTCGAACACATTGCGTTCGCCGATGGCGATGGTGCCCTGCTTCGGGCTTTCCAGGCCGGCCACGGCGCGCAGCAGCGTGGTCTTGCCGCTGCCCGACGGACCAAGCAGCGCCACCACTTCGCCTTTTTGCAGGTGCATGGACACGCCCTTCAGGATCTGGTTGGCGTGCGCGCCGGTGCCGTAGTCCAGGTGCAGGTCGTTGACGGTCAGTTCATTCATGATGATGTCTCGTTTCATAATTTTTTAGTTATGCAGCTTCACGCCAAAGCGCAATGCGACGCCCAGGCCGATGGCCACCAGCGATATGTTGATGAACGATAGCGCCGCCACCAGATCGGTGGAGCCGGTCCCCCACAACGATACCAGCATCGCGCCGATCACCTCGGTGCCCGGCGACAGCAGATACACGCCGGTCGAATATTCGCGCTCGAAGATCAGGAACACCATCAGCCACGCGCCCAGCAGGCCGTACTTCACCAGCGGCACCGTGACGTCGCGGGTCACCTGGCCGCGCGATGCGCCGACCGCGCGCGCCGCCTCTTCCAGTTCCGGTCCGACCTGCAGCAGCGCGGTCGAGATCAGGCGCATGCCGTAGGCCAGCCACACCACCGAATACGCCAGCCACAGGGCGAAGATGGTCGAGCGCAGCGAACGCAGCACCGGTATCGCATGCTCGCTCAGCCACAGGGCGGCGCCGTTGTCCATGCCCTTCAGCATGCCATCGAGCCAGCTCGGCACGAACAGGAACACCCACAGGAAGGACAGGCCGGCCAGCAGGCCAGGCACGGCGCGCGGCACCAGCACGCTGTAGTCGAGGAAGCGGGTGATGCCGTCCGGCTTGCGGTGCATGGCCAGCGCGATGGCGCAGTAGCAGCACACCGCCAGCGCGCCGCCGATCACGCCGATCAGGATCGTGTTCAGGATGCCGCGCATCAGCGCCGGCTGTTCCATGATTTCGCGGAAGTGCGACAGGGTCAGCACGTCGCGCAGGTTCACGCCCTCGCCCCAGTACTGGACGAAGGAGCGCAGCACGATGCCCGACATCGGCATGATGATGGTGAACATCAGCCAGGCGAAGATCAGCGCGAAGGCCAGCCATTTCCATTTACCCAGCGGCATGGACTTCGAACGCGCACCCTTGCCCTTGATCGAGACGAACTTGTTGGCGGACTTCAGCAGCCAGCGTTGGATCATCACCAGCGGCATCGTCACCATCACCAGGCAGACGGCGACGGCGGCCATCAGATGGTAGGACGGCGTGCCCAGCTTGTTGGTCAGCTTGTACAGGTAGGTGGCCAGCACCAGGTGGCCTTCCGGATCGCCCAGCACCAGCACCAGGCCGAACACCTCGAAGCCGAGGAAGAACACCAGCACGGCGGCATAGGCCAGCGCCGGCGTGATCATCGGCAGCGAGACGTTGAACATCACCTGCAGCGGCGAGGCGCCGGCCACGCGGGCCGCCTCCTCCACGTCGGAGCCGAGGCTCTTCAGCGCGGACGAGGCGTACAGGTAGACGTGCGGCACGTGCGTCAGGCCGGCGATCACCACGATACTGGTGAAGGAGTAGATGTTCCAGGGGATGAAGCCGAGGATGTCCTTGGCCCACAGCGAATAGAAACCTACTGGTCCCATCGAGACGACGTAGCCGAAGCCCATCACCATCGGCGACACGAAGATAGGCACCAGCAGCATCGGCGCGATGAAGCCGCGGCCCGGCAGGTCGGTGCGTATCATCAGGAAGGCCAGCATGCCGCCCAGCGGCACGGCGATCGCGGTCAGGCCGGCGGCCAGCAGGAAGGCGTTCTTGAACGCCACGGAGAAATCGGGATCGTCGAAGATGAAGCGGTAGGCGTCCAGGCCCAGGTTTTTGACGGGCATGAAGAACGGCGCGTCCAGGAAGCTTTGGTAAAAGATCAGCAGCAGCGGCAGGAAGATGGCGATGGCGGCCAGCGTCACCACCACGCCGCGCGGCCAGTTGATGCTGCGCCGGCCGGAGCCAGGGATAGAGAGAGTTTGCATAGTGATTCCGTAGAAGCGGATGGATGTTGCGGCCGGCGCGCGGCGAACGTCGCGCGCCGGCGATACGGATTACTTCTTGCCTGCGGTTTCTTTCCACTGCTTGAGGAAAGCCATGCGCTTTTGCGGGCCCAGGAACTGCAGCACGATAGGATGGACCGGCACCGGCTTGACGTTGTCCTTGCCGATCTGCTTGATCAGGTCCGCCGAGGTGGTCTCGCCGGTGACGTCGGCGCGGATCGCGAACAGCTTCGAATCGTTGGCGATGATGGTCTGGCCGCGGTGCGACAGCATGTAGTCCAGCCACAGCTTGGCGGCGTTGACGTTCTTGGCGGCCTTGTTGATGAAGAACACGCGCGACAGGATCAGCGTGTAGTCCTTCGGCAGCACCACGCCGATCGACGGGTCGGTCTTGGCGCGCACCAGCGCGTAGGAGCCCAGCACGTTGTAGCCGATCAGGTTCTCGCCCGACGAGATACGCTCCATCATCGTGCCGGTGGACGACTGCACGCGCACCTTGGCTTCGCCGAAGGCGTTTTCCAACTCCAGGAACTTCGGATTCTCGCGCGCGTCCTGCGTCATGAACATGAAGCCGACGCCGGATTTCTCGATGTCGTAGGTGGTGACCTTGTCCTTGAATTTCGGCTGCAGAATCAGCTTGGCGAAATCGGCGTGCGTCTGCGGCACTTCCTTGGCGTCCACCAGGCGCTTGTTGTAGACGATGGCGGCCGGCTCGAACGTGGTGCCGTAGGCCTGGTCGTCCCATACCGCCCAGCCGGGGATCTTGGCCGCTTCCACCGACTTGTACTTGAGCGCGTAGCCGTCCGAGGCCAGGCGCATCTGCAGGTCCATCGCGGACGACCACATGCCGTCTGCCGTGTTGCCGCCGGCGGCCACTTCGGAGATGAAGCGGTTGTACACCTCGGTCGAGTTCATGTCGTTGTACTCGACGGTGATGCCCGGGTACAGCGCGTTGAAGTCCTTGATCAGCGGCGCGGTCGCCTTGCTGTCGGTGGCGCCGTAGAGCACCAGCTTGCCCTCTTTCTTGGCGCCGTCGATGATCTTCTGATAGTCGGCCGGATAGCCGGCGGGTACCTGCGCAAAAGCCGGGGCGGCAAGCGTCGCAGCAAACAGGGTGGCGCATGCAGCGGCCAAAGTGGTCTTCATCATCTTCGTCTCCAGTTCTTATATGTTTGTTTGATCAGCGCACCAGACCGAGTTCGGCGGCGCGCCTGCCGTAATCGTCCACGGCCTTTTTTACGTACGCTCCCAGCGCGTCGCCGGTCAGCCCAAACGGGAACAGCCCCGACGCCGCGCGCATTTGCGCGAACTGCGGACTGGCCAGCACCCGGTCGAAGTTCGATACCCAATGCTGATAATCCGCATCCGACACTTGAGGCCCCATCCACACGCCGCGGATGATGGGCCACACCACATCGATGCCCTGCTCGCGCGCCGTCGGCACATTCGCCAACACGCCCGGCAGCCGGTGTTCGGCCAGTATCGCCAGCACCCGCGTATTGCCGCTGGCCGCATACAAGGTCGCCTCGCTGGCGTCGCCGGACACCACCTGCACCAGATTCGCGTGCATCGCGGCGAAGGCTTCGCCGCCGCCTTCCAGCGCCACGAAACGCAGCACCTTGGGATCGACGCCGGCGGTCTTGACCACCATCGCCATCTTCAGCCAGTCCTGGCTGCCGATGGTGCCGGAGACGCCGATCAGCACCTTCTGCGGATGATCCTTCAGCGCCGCCACCAGCTCGCCCAGCGTCTTGTAGGGCGAATCGGCGCGCACCGCGATCATGCCGTAGTCGGCGCCCAGCGCCGCCACCCAGCGCACATCGGCCGCCTTGGCCTTGCCGAACTTGCCCTGCGCCAGATTGAGCAGCGAGCCGCCCGAAAAAGCCACCAGCGTGTTCGGTTCCGCGCGCCGCTGCGACACCAGCGAATGCCAGGCCACCGCTCCGATGCCGCCCGGCAGATAGCTGATGTGCATATCCGATGGCGGCGGGTTCGGCGACCCGCGCAAGCCCTGCAAACCCTTTTGCGCCAGCTTGCAGGTGAGGTCCATCGCCCCGCCCGGCTTGGACGGCACGATGCACTCCAGGCTTGCGGCCTGCGCTGCCACGCCTAGAAAAAGCGCGGCAATCAAAGCCAGCAAAACTTTAGTCATCTTGTAGGTATCTTAGAACGGTGAAGCTTTCAAAGCGCTTTCAGGACGCGGCGTTTTGAAGAAAAACGCCGCGTCCTTTTCCTTGGCTTAGAAGCGGTGCTGCATGCCGACGGTCACACCGTGCTGGGTGGTGCCGTAGCCAGCGTCGTCGCGCGACAGGCCGGTCAGCTGGCCATTCTTGGCCTTGACGTAGGCGGCCGACACATGCAGGTCGGTGCGCTTGGACAGTGCGTAGCGATAGCGCGCCACGTACATGGTCGGGTCGGCGTCCTTGCCGGCGGCGACGTTCTTGACGTTCATATGATAGATCGCGCCGGTCAGCGTGGTCACGTCGTTGGTCTTGTAGGCGACGCCGGCCCAGGTGGTGGTGGCATCGACATCGGCCGTCAGGGCCTTGCCGGCGACGAGTTTGTAGTCGCGCACCACGCCCCACAGCTTCAACGGGCCGTTCTCGTAGTTGGCGCCCAGGTGCCAGACGGTGTTCTTGTCGCGGTTGCCGGTGGCGGCCACGGTGTTGCCGTTGTTGCGCTCCCAGGTCGCCATCAGGTTGGCGCCGCCGATTTTGTAGACGCCTGCGAAGCCGACCTTGGCGCTGTCCTGCGTGCCGGTGGTCTGCTCACCCGCCGCGTAGTTGGCGGCAAACTTGAAGTCGCCGAAGGTGTTGCTGTACTTGATGATGTTGTCGTAAGCGGTGGTGAAGCCGTACTTGCTAGGGCCGGTGGCCGGACCGGAAGTGGCCCACGAGTAGTACGGTGCGAAGCCCATCGGATCGAAGGAAATCACGGTGTCGTACACGCTGGTGAACGAGCGGCCGAGAACGACGCGGCCGAACGAGCCTTCCAGGCCCACGGTGGCCTGACGCTTGAACAGCGGGCCGTCGGCGGCGCCGGTGTCCATCAGGATGCCGCCTTCCAGGTTGAATACTGCTTTCAAACCGCCACCCAGATCTTCGGTGCCGCGCAAGCCCCAGCGCGAGGTGTTCATACCGCCGGAAATCACGCTGGTCTGGCTGCCGCCTGTTGGTGTTTTGTTATTGGCGACTTCAACGCCCATGTCCAGCAGGCCGTAGACCTGCACGTTGGTTTGCGCCTGGACGGCGCCACTTGCTGCGGCCAAAGCCATGACTGCGAGGGTCAATGCGGATTTCTTCATGTTGTCTCCAGAGGATATAGTTATTTGTGATGCCTGATTTTTGTGATCAGGCTGTCACTATAGGAGTCGCTTCCTTTCAATTGCCTTTCACTGGCATTTCATTACCACATCGGCGCGGATACCTGTCGTCCATGCACCACAAACCAGGCGAGGGCTTCCCTTTTGCGGCGCCTGAGACCATGATTCTGGCCTTACACTGAACTTATTTCATATTGTTGGCAAGAACTTATGCGCATACTGTTAGTTGAAGACCACACTGAGCTCTCACATTGGCTGTCGAAGGCGCTGCGCGACGCCAACCTGACGGTTGAATGTGCGGACAACGGCGCCGACGCCGACGCCCTGCTGCACACGCAGGATTACGCGCTGGTGATCCTGGACCTGACCCTGCCGCGCATGGACGGTCTGGAGGTGCTGAAGCGCCTGCGCGCGCGCGGCGCCCCACGCGGCCAGACCCCGGTGCTGATACTGACCGCCCGCGGCGGCCTGGAAGACCGGGTGCAAGGCCTGAACCTGGGCGCCGACGACTATCTGGCCAAGCCCTTCGAACTGGCCGAGCTGGAAGCGCGGGTCAAGGCTTTGCTGCGCCGCAGCGTCGGCAACGAGGCGCTGGTGCACAACTGCGGCGCGCTCAGCTTCGACACCGTCACCCGCATGTTCACCTATGCCGGCAACGCGCTGGCGCTGACGCCGCGCGAACACGCGGTGCTTGAAACGCTGATCACCCGCGCCGGCCGCGCCGTCTCCAAGGAGAAGCTGTTCGACGAAGTCTTCGCGCTGGCCGACGACGCCAACCTCGACGCCATCGAACTGTACATCCACCGCGTGCGCAAGAAGCTCGACATCGCCGGGCCGGATGCCGCCGTCATCACCACGCTGCGCGGCATCGGCTACCTGCTGCAGCCCCGCCCCGCCTCGGCTACGCCTTCCACCCCTGCCGGTTAAATGGCGCTTTCCGGCACACTCCACCGCCTGATCGGTCCCGGCGCGCCGCTGGGCAGCCTGCGCGGCCAGCTGCTGCGCTGGCTGCTGGGCCCTTTGCTGGTGCTGGTGGCGCTGAACACCGTCTCGGTCTACCGCAACGCGCTCGACGCCGCCGATGTCGCCTACGACCGCTCGCTGCTGGCCTCCACCCGCGCGCTGGCGGAGCGCGTCTCCATCGTCGACGGCAAGGTGGTGGCGGACGTGCCCTACGTGGCGCTGGACAGCTTCGAGACCGACACGCTGGGCCGCATCTACTACAAGGTCACTGGGCTCAACGGCGAGACGGTGTCCGGCTACGGCGACCTGCCGGCGGTGCCGGCCAACGTGCCGCGCTCGGAAGCCTATCCGGCGCTGGTGCGCTTCTATCACGCCAGCTACAACGGCCAGCCGGTGCGCATCGCCGCGCTGCTGCAGCCGGTGTACGACGACTCGATGCGCGGCATCGCGCTGATCCAGGTCGGCGAGACGCTGGAGGCGCGGCGCGGCCTGTCGAACCAGATCCTGTTCGACACGCTGGTGTGGCAAGCTTTGCTGCTGCTGGCGGTGGCGCTGCTGGTATGGTTCGCGGTGCGGCTGGTGTTGCAGCCGTTGATGCGGCTGAAAATCGCCGTGGAGACGCGTAGCCTGAACGACTCGTCCGACGTCGATCCGACGCTGGTGCACAAGGAGGTGCGGCCGTTGGTGGCGGCGATGAACAGTTCGCGCTCGCGGCTGCACATCCTGATCAGCAGCCAGCGCCGCTTCATCGCCGACGCCTCGCACCAGCTGCGCACGCCGCTGACGGTGCTGAAGACGCAGGCCGAACTGGCGCTGCGCGAATGCGACCGTGCCGGCGTCCATCCCGACGAGACCAGGGCCGCGCTGCGCGAGATCGTCCACAGCATCGCCGCCACCACCGACTCCACCGTCAATCTGGCCAACCGCCTGCTGACGCTGGCCCGCATCGAACATGGCGGCAACGCCGACGGCGCGGCGGCGCAATCGGAACCGGTGTCGCTGCGCGACATCGCGCGCCAGGTCGGGCTGGAGATGGCGATGGCGGCGGTGGCCAAGCAGATCGACCTGTCGCTGGAGGCCGAGACGGAATGCGTCGTCGACGGCCAGGGTCTGCTGCTGCACGAGATGATCGCCAACCTGGTCGACAATGCCTTGCGCTACACGCCGCAGGGTGGCACGGTGGTGCTGCGGGTGGCCCAACGTGGCGGCGGCGTGACGCTGGAAGTCGAAGACAGCGGCCACGGCATTCCGGCGTCGGAGCGCGAACGCGTGTTCGCGCCGTTCTACCGCGCCGCCGCCACGCTGGAGCGCAATCCGGGCGGCGCCGGCCTGGGCCTGGCCATCGTGCGCGACATCGCCAGCCTGCACGGCGCCGGCATCACGCTGTCCGATGCCGCCGGCGGCCAGGGGCTCAAGGTCGAGATCAGGCTTCCCGCGATGGCTTCAGCGTCGAAATGATGGCTGCGGCGATCAACCTGATTCCCGTCTCGCTGACGGCGCTGCGCGCGCTGCTGGCGCCGGTGGTGGTGGTGCTCGCCCTCTACCATCCCAGCGGCGCCGCGTTCGGCGCCTGCCTGGTCGCCGCCTTCCTGTCGGACGTATTCGACGGCATCATCGCGCGCCGCCTCGGCATCGCGACACCGAACCTGCGCCGGCTCGACAGCGTCGCCGACTCCATCTTCTACCTCGCCGCCGTATTCGCCGCCTGGCACCTGCACCCCGGCGCGATCCTCGACCATGCGGCCGCGCTGGCCGTGCTGGCCACGCTGGAACTGGCCCGCTACGCCTACGACCTGCGCAAGTTCGGACGCGAAGCCAGCTACCACATGTGGTCCTCGAAACTGTGGGGCATCTTCCTGTTCGCCGGCTTCTTCGCGCTGCTGGTGCTGGGCCTGAACGGCACGGCCGTGGCGCTGGCCATCTACATGGGCATCGTCGCCGATGTTGAAGGCCTGGCCATCTCCGTCATCCTGCCGCGATGGCAAACCGACGTGCCTTCCTTCGTCCACGCACTGCGCCTGCGGTAAAATAGCGACATCCATCCATCGCCGGAGCCAAACATGAGCGAGCAAGACTTTCAATATGATTTGATCGACGATGGCGAGATATGGATGGGAATGATCAAAAGCCGCAACCAGTCGGCGCATACGTACAACAAAGAAACCGCGGATGAAATCGCCAATTGATATTGGATGGCTACTTTGCGCTGTTCACGCAGTTCGAGCGGAAGATGACGGAGCTGGCCGATGTCGTCTGAACTTGAACCGCTCGTGTTCGGTCTGAAGGCCAGCGTTGTGCGCAGCATGGGCGCGGTATTTTCCGAGTTTCCGGAAGTCGAGCAAGCGATCCTGTACGGTTCGCGCGCAGCGGGCAATTTCAAGCGGGGTTCCGACATCGACCTATGCCTGATCGGTACAGGCCTGACCACTCCACTGCTGCTCAAGCTGGAAAATCAGCTGGACGACCTGCTGCTGCCGTACAAGATCGACCTGTCGATCCGGGACCACATCGACAACCCCGAGCTATTGAACCACATCGAACGAGTCGGTACCTCGTTCTACCAGCGTAACAAGGAATAAGAAAATGATCACCAAAGAAGAAATGGTCGAGCTGTTTGCCGACATGAAGCAGAACGCGCCGTGGGATATCGCCAAGCCGCTGTTGTGGGGCTACTTTTTTGCCGACCCGACCAAGAGCAAGCTGGAAAGCGCCGCCGCGCTGCTGATGGCCAAGGGCTACAAGACCGTCGGCATCTACGACTCGAAGCCGGAAGCGGATACGCCGGCGCTGTGGTGGCTGCACGTGGAAAAAGTCGAGAAGCACACGGTCGACACGCTGCACGCGCGCAACCAGGAGTTCTACAAATTCGTCGAGGAACAGCAGATCGAAGCCTACGACGGCATGGACGTCGGCCCGCCCGCCTGATTACAACAACTCGGCAAGCGCCGGCTGGTGCTTGGTGGCTTCGAACTCCGTCACGCGATAGCTGGCGATGCCGTTCTTCGCAAACGGATCCTGCGCCAGCAATGCATCCAGCTCCGGCCGCGACACCCGGCCGCCAACCACGATCACGCCACCATCGCGCGGATTCTTGGGGCCGGATGCGATAAAGATCCCGCGCGCATAATGCTCATCAAGAAACGCGCGATGCGCTGCCAGATGCGGCTCAATCTCCGCCAGCGGTTTCAAATAAGTCAGGTCAACGATGTACATGGGGCAGCATTCCAATCTAATTTGACGACAAGTCTCGAATGAACGTCCGCACCCGATAACGACCCAGTATAGCTAACTTGTTGAATCGCTCAAAGAGGTCGGCCGGAACCTGACGATCATGCCGCGCCTCCAGCCTAGCGCAGGGCCAGCCGCGCCGCCATGCCGCCGCGCGGTTCGTCTTCCAGCTTGAACACGCTGACCACCTGCGCCAGATGGGCCGCCTGTTCCTGCAGCGAACCCGCCGCCGCCGCGGCTTGCTCCACCAGCGCGGCGTTCTGCTGCGTGGTGCTGTCGATTTCGGTCACCGCCAGGTTCACCTGCGCGATGCCTTCGCTCTGCTCGTGGCTGGCGGAGACGATCTCGCCCATGATGCTGGTCACCTGCTCCACCGACGACACAATCTTGCTCATCGTCGCACCGGCTTCGTCCACCAGCACGCTGCCGGCGTCGACCTTCACCACCGAATCGCCGATCAACTCCTTGATCTCCTTGGCCGCCGAGGCCGAGCGCTGCGCCAGGTTGCGCACCTCGGAAGCGACCACCGCGAAGCCGCGTCCCTGCTCGCCCGCGCGCGCCGCCTCGACCGCCGCGTTCAGCGCCAGGATATTGGTCTGGAAAGCGATGCCGTCGATGACCGCGATGATGTCGACGATCTTGCGCGACGAATCCTTGATCGACACCATGGTCTGCACCACGCGCCCCACCACCTCGCCGCCCTGGGTGGCGAAGCCGGACGCCGACTGCACCAGCTGATTGGCATGCTTGGCGCTCTCGGCGTTCTGCGTCACGGTCGCCGTCAGCTGCTCCATCGCCGATGCCGTCTCTTCCAGGCTGGAGGCCTGCGCCTCGGTGCGCGACGACAGATCCAGGTTGCCGCTGGCGATCTCGCTCGATGCCGTGGCGATGGTCTCGGTGCTGTCGCGCACCTGGCGTATCGTGCCGTTCAGCGAGGACACGAAGCGGTTGAAGCCGTGGGCCAGCGCGCCCACCTCATCCTCGCTCTCGACCGTCATGCGGCGGCTCAAGTCGCCGTTGCCGTCGGCGATTTCGCCCAGCATGTGGGCGGCGCGCGCCACCGGTGCGGCAATCGCCCGGCTCACCAGCAGGATCACCAGCATGCCGACGCCGCCGCCGACCAGGCCGCCCACCAGCGCCGAAATCGTCACCGAGCGGGTGACGGCGCCCAGCACCTCGGCCTCCGGCACTTCGGCGATCACATACATATTCAGCTCCGGCACGAACGACGAGGCCACCAGCCGCTTGCCGTCCGGCGCCTTGTAGCTGGCGTTGGCGTAGCGTTCGCCGGCCAGCAGCTTGGTGCTGAGTTCGGCGTTAAAGCCCGGCAAGTCCTTCATGAAGTGCTGGCCGTCCGCCAGCGCGGCGTCGCGGTGCACGATCAGCATGCCGTTCGGCCGCACCAGGTACACGAAGCCGGAGGCCCCGACCTTGTAGGTGCGGATGGTCTCGGCCAGCTTGTTGACCGCCAGCCCCAGGCTGGCCACGCCGATCTTGCCGTCGCCGGCGTCGAAGCGGGTGTTGATGAAGACGTTGTATGCGGTGGCGCCCGGTTCCTTGTCCAGGTTCAGCGAGTACGGCTTGCCGCCGGCGAGGAAGTTGAAGAACCACTGGTCGGCCGCCGCGCCCTTGTCCAGCGTGCGGCTGTAGCCCTTCTCGTCGAAGTACTTGCCGGTGCTGCCGGACACCCACGACACGGCGGCCGCCTTCATGGTTTTTTTCATGCTGGCGGCGTAGGCGATCCAGGCCGGCAGGCCGGTATCCGGCAAGCCGGCTTTTTCCCAATCCAGCAGGAAGGTATTGGCGCCGATCGCCAGCGTGGCCGACAGCGGCTCGCCGATCTGGCGCAGGATGTCGTTGCGGATCTCGCCCACCTCCGCCGGCAGCTCCGTATCGACCACGCGGTCGCGGATACTGTTGCCGGTCATCACTACACTCAGCGTTGCCGAGATCGCCAGGAACAGCAGCAGGCAGGCGCCCATGCTGACCATCAGTTTTTGCTGTATCGACAGACGGCGCAGAAGACTAGCCATAACATTCCCCAAAGGTTAAATCGGCGTTACTACATTTGAAAATTCAGCGTAATCGAAGTCAGTTGCCATGCGCAACAGAAAATTCCGCTGCTGTGCGGAACTGCAACGCCACCAATCGAACAGGCTGTAGGGGCGCTTTCGCCATATCATTCAGCCAATATAGATACTATTCAACGACGATGCTCTCGAAACTCTCGTTTCGCCAATTGCTGCTGGGCGTCTTCCTGCTGATCGCGGTGCTGCTGAGCGCGGCTTCCCTGCATGCCCTGTGGACGCTGGACCGGCTTGCCGCGCACAGCCGCGACAGCGGCCGCCATGCGCTGGCGCTGACCGAAAACACGCAGCAGCTGGCCGAACGCAGCGTGGCGATGACGCGCAGCGCGCGCCAGTTCCTGGTGCTGGACGACCCGGCCTTCCGCAAGCGCTACGCCGACGCCTGGCGCGAGGCGCGCGCCGCGCTGGACGCGGTGGCGGCGTCCCTGCCCTACACGCCGGCCGCCACCTTCGACCTGTGGCGCCGTTCCGGCGAGCAGGCCTGGGACTTGTTGCAGGCGCCGGCGCGACCGCGCTCGTCCGCGCGCCAGCAGGCGCTGGAAAAAGTGCTGGCGCCGCTGCCCACGGTGAACGCCCGGCTGGCCGACGAGGTCAAGCAGGAAGTCGAGCGCCGCAACAGCGAACTGCTGGGCGAGCTGGACCAGCGGCGCGCCGTGCTCAAGGCGCAGGTGCTGGGGTCCATCGTGCTGGCGGCGCTGCTGGCCGGCGGCTTCGGCCTGTGGCTGTCGCGCCCGCTGGCGCAAATCGAAACGGCGATCGACCTGCTCGGCGAAAACCGCTTCGACCACGCGATCGAGGTGCGCGGCCCCAGCGACCTGCAGCGCGTCGGTCAGCAACTGAACTGGCTGCGCCAGCGGCTGGCCGACCTGGAGGCGGACAAGGCGCGCTTCCTGCGCCACATCTCGCACGAGCTGAAGACGCCGCTGGCCGCGCTGCGCGAGGGGGTGGCCCTGCTGGAGGATGGCGTGGCCGGCGCGCTGTCGCCCAACCAGCGCGAGATCGCCGGCATCTTGAACCAGAACACGGCGGCGCTGCAGTCGCAGATCGAAGCGCTGCTGCGTTACAACGCGGCCACCTTCGACGCCCACCACCTGCAGCGCCATCCGGCCGACATGGCGGCCTTGCTGCAGCAGGCGATCGCCGCGCAGCGGCTGCAGTGGCAGGCCGGCGGCCTGACCGTCAGCACCGAAGGCAAGGCGCGCGCCATCGCCGTCGATGCCGACAAGCTCGGCGTGGCGATCGGCAACCTGCTGTCGAACGCGGTGCGCTTCAGCCCGCAAGGCGGACTGATCTCCTTCCGCCTCGGCGAGCGGCACGGCAGGCTGCTGCTCGATTGCGTCGACCAGGGGCCGGGCGTGGCGCCGGACGACGCGGCGCGCATCTTCGAACCGTTTTACCAGGGACAGCGCCAGCCGCCGGGCGCGCGCCGCGGCAACGGCATCGGCCTGTCCATCGTCCACGAATACGTCGCCGCCCACGGCGGCGCCTTGCAACTGCTGCCCGCCGAACGCGGCGCGCATTTCAGAATCGAATTGCCCTATGAAATATGATAGTCCTCGCGCCGCGTTGCGGCCCCCGCTGCTGCTGATCCTGTTGCTGCTCAGCCTGTCGCTGGCCGGCTGCAGCCTGAATTCGCCGATGCCGGCGCCGCCGCCGCAGATGGAAGTCAACCTGCCGCCGCCACCACCGGTGCAGGAAGTGGCGCCGCTGGCGCCGCCGGACGAAGTCGGGCCGCTGCTCAGCTACCACCAGCAACTGCGCAAGATGAGCCAGGGCGACATGCTGAAGGAGCTGAGCGGACTGGGCTTGCAGCAACGCAGCCCGCGCGTGGCGGTGCAGATGGGCATGGTGCTGATGCTGACGCGCGGCAGCGGCGACCTGGCCCGCGCGCAGGCGCTGCTCGACAGCGTGGCCACCGCCACCGACACCGAATCGGCGCCGTTCAAGGCGCTGGCCCAACTGCTGTCCAGCAACTGCGCGGAAACGCGCCGGCTGGCCGACCATGCCGACAAGCTGCTGGTCCAGCAAAAGGACAGCCAGCGCCGCATCGAACAGCTGAACGACATGCTGGAAGGCCTGAAGACCATCGAACGCACGCTGCCGGCGCGGCCGGCGCCCGGCCCGCAGGCGGTGATCAAATGAGCGCCGCGCAAGCTCCTGCCGCCAGCCAGGGCGCCCACCTGCTGCTGGTCGACGACGACGCCGACCTGCTACGCCTGCTGTCGATGCGGCTGGGCGCCAACGGCTACCGCGTCACGGCGGTCGGCAGCGCCGAGGCGGCGCTGGCGCGCATGGCCATCGAGCTGCCTCGTCTGGTCATCAGCGACATCCGCCTGCCGGACCGCGACGGCATGTCGCTGTTCCAGGAAATCCGCAGCACCTGGCCGGCGCTGCCGGTGATCCTGCTGACCGCCCACGGCACCATCCCCGACGCGGTGGAGGCGACCACGCTGGGCGCCTACGCCTACCTGACCAAGCCGTTCGACGCCAAGCTGCTGCTGGAGCGCGTGGCGCAGGCGCTGAGCCTGTCCGCCCCCGATCCCGGCGCGGCCAGCGGCGACCACGCCTGGCGCGCCGGACTCATCAGTCGCAGCCAGGTGATGGACGAATTGTTGGCCGAGGCGCGGCTGGTGGCCGCCTCCGACGCCAGCATCCTGATCCGCGGCGAAAGCGGCACCGGCAAGGAGCTGCTGGCCAACGCCATCCACCGCGCCAGCCGCCGCAGCAAGGCGCCGTTCATCGCCGTCAATTGCGGCGCGATACCGGAGCCGCTGCTGGAGTCCGAGCTGTTCGGCCACGTCAAGGGCGCCTACACCGGCGCCGTGGCCGCCCGCGAAGGCCTGCTGCAGGCGGCCGACGGCGGCACGCTGTTCCTCGACGAGATCGGCGACATGCCGCTGCTGCTGCAAGTCAAGCTGCTGCGGGTGCTGCAGGAGCGCGTGGTGCGCCAGCTGGGCTCGGACGTCGCGCGGCCGGTCGACGTGCGCATCCTGTCGGCCACCCACCGCGACCTGGACGCCGCCATGCTCGAAGGCCAGTTCCGCGAGGACTTGTACTACCGCCTCAACGTCATCACGCTGACCCTGCCGCCGCTGTCGCAGCGGCGCGAGGACATCGCGCCGATGGCGACCCAGTTCCTGCTGACGCTGGCCGCCAAGTACGGCAAGACGGTGCGCGGCTACGCGCCCGGCGCGCTGGAGGCGCTGACCACGGCCGCCTGGCCCGGCAACGTGCGCCAGCTGTACAACGTGATCGAACACGTGTGCGCGCTGGCCACGGCGCCGCTGGTGCCGCTGTCGCTGGTGCAGCGGGCCTTGCGGGTGCCGTCGCTGGAGGTGCTCAGCTATACCGAGGCCAAGCAGCGCTTCGAGCGCAACTACCTGGTCCAGCTGCTGAAACTGACCGACGGCAACGTCGCCGACGCCGCCCGCCTGGCAGAGCGCAACCGCACGGAATTCTACCGCCTGCTGCAGAAATACGACCTGGATGCCAGCCTGTTTCGCAGCGATTCCAGCCTTGTCGCCGCCGAGCGACAGGAAGAACCCCTTAAAAATCAATAACTTGGCAATTGGCGGCCGGAGCTTGTCGCCAAACCCCGACAAAATCGCGGCAATATGGCCTGAAATGCCATGCCAACCCGCTTTCCAGCAGGAAAATCACACTTAAGCCATTGAATTAAAAGGGAATATCAGAGCTGGCACGGGGTTTGCTGAGGATAGGGTAACGTCACTGACGTTTCACCCTAACTTGAAAAAGGAAGCAAATCATGATGACTACCAAACTGATCGCCCGCCTGATGGTTGCCGCCACCCTGACCGCCGCTGCCGCCACCGGCACCGCCTTCGCCCAGACCGACGCCGCCATGGCTGGCGCAGCCAAGACCGGCGCCGCCACCAACGACGACGCCATCACCAGCAAAATCAAGGCTTCCCTGGCTGATCAAAAACAAATCGGCGTGACCACCACCGACGGCGTGGTTGTGCTGAGCGGCTCGGTAGCCAGCACCGATGTCGGCACCAAGGCGATCCAGGTCGCCTCGGCAGTGCCAGGCGTGAAAGAAGTGAAAAGCGAACTGACGGTCGCTTCGAAGTAATCGCAGGACAGCCGCGGCAGCGATGCCGCGGCGGCAGCACCGAGTTAATAGGAGTAGGACCCTTTGCCGGACAGCGTACGTAGACGCTGCCCGGCCTTTTTTCGTCCGGCTTGGCTCAGGGGCTTAGCTCAGGTTTTCCAGGCGGATCTTGGTCACGCTGCCGCATACGGTCGGCAAGCCTTCCATCTTGGCGATGGCGGCGGTGACGTTCTTTTCCTGCGTCTGGTGGGTCAGGAAGATGATGTCGGTGCGGGTCTCGCCCTCGGCCGGCTCCTTCTGCAGCATGGCGTCGATCGAGATCGTGGCGTCGGCCAGGATGCGGGTCAGGTCGGCCAGCACGCCCGGCTGGTCGCTGACGTTCATGCGCAGGTAGTAGCTGGTGGTGATCTCCGACATCGGCAGGATCTCGATGTCGGTCATCTCGTTGGGCTGGAACGCCAGGTGCGGCACGCGGTGTTCCGGATCGGCCGTGGCCAGGCGGGTGATATCGACCAGGTCGGCGATCACCGCCGATGCGGTCGGCTCGGCGCCGGCGCCCTTGCCGTAGTACAGCGTGGCGCCGACGGCGTCGCCATGCACCAGCACCGCGTTCATCGCGCCTTCGACGTTGGCGATCAGGCGCTTGGCCGGGATCAGCGTCGGATGCACGCGCAGCTCCACGCCCTCTGTGCCGTTGACCTTGGCGCGCTTGGCGATGCCCAGCAGCTTGATGCGGTAGCCCAGCTGCTCGGCGTAGCGGATGTCGATCGCGTTGAGCTTGGAGATGCCCTCGACGTGCGCCTTGTCGAATTGCACCGGAATGCCGAAGGCGATGGCCGACATGATGGTGGCCTTGTGCGCCGCGTCCACGCCTTCGATGTCGAAGGTCGGGTCGGCTTCGGCGTAGCCCAGTTCCTGCGCCTGCTTGAGCACGGTGGCGAAGTCCAGGCCCTTGTCGCGCATCTCGGACAGGATGAAGTTGGTGGTGCCGTTGATGATGCCGGCCAGCCATTCGATGCGGTTGGCGGTCAGGCCTTCGCGCAGCGCCTTGATGATGGGGATGCCGCCGGCCACGGCCGCCTCGAACGCCACCATCACGCCCTTGGCCTGGGCCGCGGCGAAGATCTCGTTGCCGTGCACGGCCAGCAGCGCCTTGTTGGCGGTGACCACGTGCTTGCCGTTGGCGATGGCCTGCAGCACCAGCGCCTTGGCTTCGTCGTAGCCGCCGATCAGCTCGACGACGATGTCGATCTCGGGATCGTTGACGATGTCGAACGGGCTGGCGACGACCTTGACCTTGCCGCCGGTGCGCGCCTTGGCGCGTTCCAGGTTGCGGGCCGAGACGGCCACCACTTCGATGCCGCGGCCGGCGCGGCGGCGGATTTCTTCCTGGTTGCGCGCGAGCACATCGAACGTACCGCCGCCGACATTGCCGACGCCTAACAAGCCTACTTTGATGGATTTCATATAAACCGTTTCTATAGTTTGAGCCTCGTCATTCCCGCGCAGGCGGGAATCCATGCTGAGCCGGGCTGGACGCGGCCTATGGATTCCCGCTTCCGCGGGAATGACGCGGTTGTTAAAAGCTGGCGCCGTGGCGCTTGCGGTAGCCTTCCATGAACTTGGCGATGCGGCCAAAGGCTTCCGTCATGTCGTCCGAGTTCGGCAGGAACACCACGCGGAAGTGGTCCGGGGCGATCCAGTTGAAGCCGCTGCCCTGGACGATCAGCACTTTCGTTTCGGCCAGCAGCTCGTAGGCGAACTGCTGGTCGTCCGCGATCGGGTAGATCTTCGGATCGAGACGCGGGAACATGTACAGCGCCGCTTTCGGCTTGACGCAGGTGACGCCCGGGATATCGGTCAACAGCTGGTAGGCCAGGTCGCGTTGCTTCAACAGGCGCCCGCCCGGCCCCACCAGGTCGTGGATCGACTGGTAGCCGCCGAGCGCAGTCTGGATCGCAAACTGGCCCGGTGCGTTGGCGCACAAGCGCATCGAGGCCAGCATGTTGAGGCCCTCGATATAGTCTTTCGCATGGGATTTCTCGCCCGACACCACCATCCAGCCGGAACGGTAGCCGCAGGCGCGGTAGTTCTTCGACAGGCCGTTGAAGGTGACGAACAGCACGTCGTCGGCCAGCGAGGCGATCGACACGTGCTCGGCGCCGTCGTACAGCACCTTGTCGTAGATCTCGTCGGCGTAGATGATCAGCTCGTGCTGGCGCGCCAGTTCGATGATCTGCAGCAGCAGCTCGACCGGATACAGCGCGCCGGTCGGATTGTTGGGGTTGATGACGACGATGGCGCGCGTGTTGGAGTTGATCTTGCGGCGCATGTCCTCGATGTCCGGGTACCACTCCTGCTGCTCGTCGCAGATGTAGTGCACCGGCGTGCCGCCCGACAGCGACACGGCGGCGGTCCACAGCGGATAGTCGGGCGCCGGCACCAGCACCTCGTCGCCGGTGTTGAGCAGCGCGTTCATCGACATGACGATCAGCTCCGAGGCGCCATTGCCCAGGTACACGTCCTCGATGCCGACGCCGGGGATATTCTTGCCCTGCGTGTAATGCACCACCGCCTTGCGCGGCGCGAACATGCCCTTGGAATCGGTGTAGCCGGCCGCGTTGGGCAGGTTGATCTTCATGTCCTGGACGATTTCATCCGGCGGATCGAAGCCGAACACGGCCAAGTTGCCAATATTCAACTTTGTGATCTTATGGCCTTCCTCCTCCATTTGCCGGGCTTTTTCCGGCACCGGACCGCGGATCTCGTAGCAGACTTCGGCCAGTTTGTTCGATTTTTGAATCGGTCGCAAAATAAAATCCTGTCTAGGTGAAGCAAATTGCTCTGACCTGCCAAAAACGCGATGGCGGCCTTTGCTGCAATGCGAAAAGATCCATTCTGCCGAAAGCCTCCCATTTAATCAACCTTTCAGGCTGGATCACCCCGGAAAAACGCTACAATGACGCTTCTTTTGCCGACTAAAACCGCTATTCCGTCATGAAGCTCCACGCAAGCGATACTCAAAAATACCAGACCGTCACCGGCTACGATGAAACCGGCGTCGAAATCAACGCCGAGCGCTACAACTACAGCCTGATCGTGCTGCCGGAAAGCCCGCCACGCGCCTGGGATGCCCCGACCTTCGAATCTATTACCGCAGAGCATTTCGACATCATCGGCGCCGACAGCCCGGACGTCGTCATCCTCGGCACCGGCGCCAGGCAGCGCTTCATCCATCCGCGCCTGACGGCCGCGCTGACGATGCGCCGCATCGGCGTCGAATGCATGGACAGCCAGGCGGCCTGCCGCACCTACAACATCCTGATGGGCGAGGGCCGCAAGGTCACGCTGGCCCTGATCATCAATCCCGACGAGGCCAAAACCGCCTGATGAACGATCTCTATAACAATAAAAAATTCGTCTGGTCGCTGCTGGCGGCCTTTGTCATCGTCTGGCTGTATGTGCTTGGCGTGCGCACGCTGGTGCCGCCCGACGAGGGCCGCTACGCCGAAATGGCGCGCGAAATGTTCAGCACCGGAGACTGGATCACCACCCGCCTGAACGGCATCAAGTACTTTGAAAAACCGCCACTGCAGACCTGGATGAACGCGGCCTCGTTTGCCGTGTTCGGCCTGGGCGAATGGCAGGCGCGCCTGTGGACCGGCCTGTGCGGCCTGGGCGGCGTGCTGCTGACCGGCTATGCCGCGCGGCGCGCGTTTGGCCCCCGCGCCGGCTTCTACGCCGCGCTGGCGCTCGGCTCCAGCCTGTTCTGGGTGGCCTCCGGCCAGATCGATTCGCTGGACATGAGCCTGTCGGGCATGATGACCATCGCCCTGTGCGCGCTGCTGGTGGCCCAGCGCGACCGCGCCACCGAGGTCGAGCGCCGCAACTGGATGCTGGTCTGCTGGGCCGGCATGGCGCTGGCGGTGCTGGCCAAGGGCCTGATCGGCCTGGTGCTGCCGGGCGCGGTGCTGGTGCTGTACTCGGCCTTGTCGCGCGACCTGGCGATCTGGACCCGGCTGCACCTGGGCAAGGGCCTGCTGCTGTTCTTCGCCATCGCCACGCCGTGGTTCGTGCTGGTGGCGCTGAAGAATCCCGAGCAACCCTACTTCTTCTTCGTGCACGAGCACTGGGAACGCTTCTTCCTGAAGACCCACCACCGCGAAGGCGCCTGGTACTACTTCTTCGTGATGCTGATCCCGGGCATCGTGCCGTGGCTGGGCGTGCTGCCCCAGGCGCTGTGGGGCGCGCTGCAGCGCGAGCGCAGCGCCGTGTTCCAGCCCAAGCTGCTGCTGCTGATCTGGGCCGTGTTCATTTTCTTCTTCTTTAGCTATTCCAGCTCCAAGCTGCCCGGCTACATCCTGCCGATCTTCCCGGCGCTGGCGATGCTGATAGCGGTCTACCTGGAAAGCGCCTCGCGCCGCAGCCGCATGGTCGCCGCCGGCCTGCTGGTGCTGATCGGCGTGGCCGGCCTGGCCGCCGTGCCGCAGATGGTGCACATGGCGGTGCGCCACCGCGACGAGACGGTCCTGCTGGAAGCCTACCAGCCGTGGGTGCTGACGGCCGGCATCATTGCCGCCGCCGGCGGCGCGCTGGCGCTGCTGCATGCGCGCCACCTGCGCCGCGACCTGACGGTGCTCACCATGGCCGTGGCCGGCTTCCTGTCCACCCAGCTGATCCTGACCGGCTTCGAGCCTTATGGCAAAATGCGCGCCGGCAAAGCCATCGCGCAAAAGATGCTGCCCGAACTCAAGCCGGACACCCGGGTGTATTCGGTCGCCACCTACGAACAATCGATGACCTTCTACCTGCGCCGCACCGTGGTGCTGGTCGACTACTGGGATGAATTCACCTTCGGCCTGCGCCAGCAGCCGGAGCTGTCGATCCCGACGGTGGAGGAATTCGTCGAGCGCTGGAAGGAGCATACGCAGCAAGGCGTGAAGGCGCTGGCCATCATCAGCAACGAGAAATACGCCGAGCTGAAGGAACAAGGCCTGGCCATGCGCGTGGTGGCGGAAGACACCCGCCGCGTGATCGTGGCCAACCTGTAATTGATAAAGAATGTCATGAATATTGCAACTTTCGGCTTCATCGTCTTCGGCGTGCTGCTCAACGCCGTGGCCCAGCTGCTGCTCAAGGCCGGCGCCAGGAACGTCGGCGAGATCCACCTGACGCTGGACAACCTGTTTTCGGTCGGCCTCAAGGTCGCCACCCAGCTGCCCATCATCGGCGGGCTGACCTGCTACGTGCTGTCGGTGGTGCTGTGGATCATCGCGCTGTCGCGCGTCGACGTGTCGATCGCCTATCCGATGCTGTCGCTGGGCTACGTGGTCACCGCCATCGGCGCCTGGTACTTGTTCGGCGAGGCGCTGTCGCTGCAGCGCCTGCTGGCGATCGGCGTCATCCTGGTCGGGGTCGCCTGGCTGGCGCGGACCTGACGAACAATTTAGAATTGCGGCCATAAGCCAAAACCCTAATCAGTATGAGAGAGCGAAATACCCAATGACCTCCGCCCTGCCCTTTTTGCCCTTCTCGAAACCAACGATAGATGAGGCGACCATCGCCGCCGTCAGCGACGTGCTGCGTTCCGGCTGGATCACCAGCGGCCCGAAAGTCCAGGCCTTCGAAGCCCAGATGTCCGAGTATTTCGGCGGCCGTCCGGTGCGCACCTTCAATTCCGGCACCTGCACCATGGAAATCGCGCTGCGCATCGCCGGCATCGGCGCCGGCGACGAAGTGATCACCACGTCGATCTCGTGGGTCGCCACCGCCAACGTCATCATCGAAGTGGGCGCCACGCCGGTGTTTGCCGACATCGACCCGCTCACCCGCAACATCGACCTGGACCTGGTTGAAGCGGCGATCACGCCCCGCACCAAGGCCATCATCCCGGTCTACCTGTCCGGCCTGCCGGTCGACATGGACCGCCTGTACGCCATCGCCAAGGAACACAATCTGCGCGTCATCGAAGACGCGGCGCAAGCCTTCGGTTCCGAGTGGAACGGCAAGCGCATCGGCTCCTTCGGCGACTTCGTCTCGTTCAGCTTCCAGGCCAACAAGAACATCACCACCGGCGAAGGCGGCGCGCTGGTGCTCAACAATATGGAAGAAGCCAGGCTGGCGGAGAAATACCGCCTGCAGGGCGTGACGCGCAGCGGCGTCGACGGCATCGACGTCGATGTCCTTGGCGGCAAGTACAACATGAGCGACATCATGGCCGCCATCGGCCTGGGCCAGTTCGCCAACATCGACAACATCACCGCCCACCGCCGCAACCTGGCGCGCCGCTACTACGAGGCCTTCGGTCCGGAGTTCGAGGCGCAGTCCGGCGCCCAGCTGCCGCTGCAGGCCTTTGACACCAGCAACTACCACCTGTTCCAGATCGTGCTGCCCGATAACGGCCCGGCCACCCGCGCCGACTTCATGCGCGCGATGCAGGAGCGCTACAACATCGGCACCGGCTACCACTACGCGCCGATCCATTTGTTCACCATGTACCGCGAGCGCGGCTTCAAGGAGGGCATGTTCCCCGTGTCGGAAAAGATCGGCCGCCTGACCGTGACCTTGCCGATGTTCTACGCCATGACCACCGCCGACGTCGATCGCGCGGTCGCCGCCGTGAAAGCGATCCTGATCAAATGAGCGTGTCCCTGATGAAGCCTGAAATCTCCGTCGTCATTCCCATCTACAACGAGCAGGCCGGCCTGCAGGCCCTGTTCGACCGCCTGTACCCGGCGCTCGACAAGCTCGGCGCCAGCTATGAAATCGTGTTCGTCAACGACGGCAGCCGCGACAACTCGGTATCCATCCTGGCCGAGCAGTTCCGCCAGCGGCCCGACGTCACCCGCGTGGTGCTGTTCAACGGCAACTACGGCCAGCACATGGCCATCCTGGCCGGCTTCGAAGCGTCGCGCGGCGACATCATGATCACGCTGGACGCCGACCTGCAGAACCCGCCGGAGGAAATCGGCAACCTGGTGGCCAAGATGCGCGAAGGCTACGACTACGTCGGTTCGATCCGCCGCAAGCGCCAGGATTCGGCGTGGCGCACCTATGCGTCCAAGGCCATGAACCGCGTGCGCGAAAAGATCACCAACATCAAGATCACCGACCAGGGCAATATGCTGCGCGCCTACGGCCGCAACGTGATCGACCTGGTCAACCAGTGCGGCGAGGTCAACACCTTCGTGCCGGCGCTGGCCTACCGCTTCTCGCGCAAGCCGACCGAGATCATCGTCGAGCACGAGGAGCGCGCCGCCGGCGAATCGAAGTACTCCTTGTACAGCCTGATCCGCCTGAATTTCGACCTGGTCACCGGCTTCTCGCTGGTGCCGCTGCAGTTCTTCTCGATGTTCGGCATGCTGCTGTCGATCGCCTCCGGCCTGCTGGTGCTGGTGCTGCTGGTGCGCCGCCTGTTCCTGGGCGCGGAGGCGGAAGGCCTGTTCACGCTGTTCGCGATCGCCTTCTTCTTCATGGGCACTATCCTGTTCGGCATCGGTTTGCTGGGCGAATACATCGGCCGCATCTTCCAGCAGGTGCGCGCCCGTCCGCGCTACGTGGTGCAGACCATCCTGGAACAGAAACCCGGCCAGGCGCTCGACGTGCCGGCCGGCGTGGAGAAACGCACCGTGGGCCGCAGCCATGAGTGATCTCGACCACCGACCGCGTGCCGTCGTCTTCGGCTATCACAATGTCGGCGTGCGCTGCCTGAAGGTATTGCTGGCCGGCGGCGTCGACGTCGCGCTGGTGGTCACCCACGAGGACAGCGCCAGCGAAAACATCTGGTTCGAATCGGTGATTTCGCTGTGCCAGGCCGAGGGCATCCCCTACATCACGCCGGCCGACGCCAAATCGCCGGAGCTGCTGGAGCAGGTCCAGGCCGCCAAGCCGGACCTGATGTTCAGCTTCTACTACCGCAACATGCTGCCGGCCGAACTGCTGGCGGTGGCGCCGGCCTTCAATATGCACGGCTCGCTGCTGCCGGAATTCCGCGGCCGCGCGCCGGTCAACTGGGCGGTGCTGCACGGCGCCACCGTCACCGGCGCCACGCTGCATGAGATGACCGTCAAGCCGGACGCCGGCGCCATCGTCTCGCAGATGGAAGTGCCCATCCTGCCCGACGACACCGCGTTCGAAGTGTTCGGCAAGGTCACCGTGGCGGCCGAGCAGGCGCTGTGGCGGGTGCTGCCGTCGCTGCTGGCCGGCACCGCGCCGCGCCTCAAGAACGACCTCAGCAAGGGCGGCTATTTCGGCGGCCGCAAGCCCGAGGACGGCCGCATCAACTGGCTGCTGCCGGCGCAGGACGTCTACAACCTGCACCGCGCCGTCGCCCCGCCCTACCCGGGCGCCTTCACCGATCTGGGGGGTGTACGCTACGTCATCCAGCGCGCCCGATTGTCTGGCAATTTCGGCAATGTTGTATCGCTAAGTTTGCCACCGGGCTTGACAGTAGTGGATAATTGCATCTTTGGCGTGTGCGGCGATGGCCGCATGCTGACGATTTCCGCCTTGACGGCCGACGGGGAACCCGTAACGGCCGAGCAGTTGCAATCCCGCCTGGCCGCGCTGGCCGCCGGCGGATAACGAACATTACCTGGGTAAACTCACATGAAAAAAGTCCTCATCCTCGGCGTCAACGGCTTTATCGGCCACCACCTGTCCAAGCGCATCCTGGAAACGACCGACTGGCATGTCTACGGCATGGACATGAGCACCGACCGCATCACCGACGTGCTGGAAAACGAGGCCTACAAGTCGCGCATGCACTTCTTCGAAGGCGACATCACCATCAACAAGGAATGGGTCGAGTACCACGTCAAGAAGTGCGACGTGATCCTGCCGCTGGTCGCCATCGCCACGCCGTCGACCTATGTCAAGGCGCCGCTGCGCGTGTTCGAACTGGACTTCGAGGCCAACCTGCCCATCGTCCGCTCGGCCGCCAAGTACGGCAAGCACCTGGTGTTCCCGTCGACCTCGGAAGTGTACGGCATGTGCCACGACGAAGAGTTCGATCCGGAGAACTCGGAACTGATCTGCGGCCCGATCAACAAGCCGCGCTGGATCTACTCCAACGCCAAGCAGTTGATGGACCGCGTGATCTGGGGCTACGGCATGGAAGGCCTGAACTTCACGCTGTTCCGTCCGTTCAACTGGATCGGCGCCGGCCTCGATTCCATCCATACGCCGAAAGAAGGCTCGTCGCGCGTGGTGACGCAGTTCTTCGGCCACATCGTCCGCGGCGAGAACATCTCGCTGGTCGACGGCGGCGCGCAGAAACGCGCGTTCACCGACATCGACGACGGCATCGACGCGCTGATGAAGATCATCGACAACAAGGACGGCGCCGCCAGCGGCAAGATCTACAACATCGGCAACCCGGTCAACAACTACTCGATCCGCGAACTGGCCGGCATGATGCTGAAGCTGGCCGAGGAATATCCGGAGTACGCCACCGGCGCCAAGCAGGTCAAGATCGTTGAAACGACGTCCGGCGCCTACTACGGCTCGGGCTACCAGGACGTGCAGAACCGCGTGCCGAAGATCACCAACACCTGCGAAGAGCTGAACTGGAAGCCGACCACCACCATGGCCGACGCCCTGAAGAAAATCTTCGACGCCTACCGCAGCCAGGTAGCCGAAGCACAAAAACTGATGGACTGAGATTTGACCGAGACTTTGAACAGCAAACCGCTGATGGTGTTGAAGATCGACGTCGACACCTATCGCGGCACCCGTGAAGGCGTACCTAACCTGGTGCGCATGCTGAAGGCGCACAACGCCGGCGCCACTTTCCTGTTTTCGCTGGGGCCGGACCACACCGGCTGGGCGCTGCGCCGCGCGCTGCGTCCCGGGTTCTTCAGCAAGGTCTCGCGCACTTCCGTGGTCGAACACTACGGCTTCAAGACGCTGATGTACGGCACCCTGCTGCCGGGCCCGGACATCGGCAAGGATTGCGCCGCCGAGATGCGCGCGGTGCGCGACGCCGGCTTCGAATGCGGCATCCACACCTGGGACCACGTGCTGTGGCAGGACAATGTCGCCAAGCGCGACGGCAAATGGTCCACCAGCATGATGCGCAAGGCCGCCGCCCGTTTCACGCAGGTGTTCGGCACGGCGCCGCGCACCCACGGCGCGGCCGGCTGGCAGATGAACAACGCCGCCTTCGCCGAGCATGACACGGCCGGCTACGGCTACGCCTCCGACGGCCGCTGCGTGCTCAACGACAACGGCAGCCTGGCCAATCCGGCCGACGGCCCCCACCGCCTGTCCGACGGCGGCAAGGTGCTGGCCCACATCCAGCTGCCGACCACGCTGCCGACCCTGGACGAGTTGCTGGGCCGCGACATCGACGGCACCATGGTCTCGACCGGCAACATCGCGGCCTTCCTGCTGAAGCTGACCGAAGGCGCGGCGCGCGACCACGTTTATACTTTGCATGCTGAGCTTGAAGGCCAGAAACTCGCCCCCATATTCGAGCAGTTATTGGCTGGGTGGCAGGCGCAGGGTTACCAACTGGCGTCCATGGCCGACTACTATCAGAAGATCCAGCACTCGACCGTGCCGGTCATCCCGATCACCTGGGGCGAACTGCCCGGCCGCTCGGGGCAGCTGATCGTACAAGGCGCCGCCCGTTCTTAAATACCGTTCAGGAGAAAGCCTGTGGCTGATAGCCAAAACGTAGTGAGCGACTTTTCCGCTGCAATGACCAGCGGCCTGACCTTCCAGCTGTCCGGCCGGCCGGCGCGCCACACCGTGCTGTTCTTCTACCCGAAGGACAATACGCCCGGCTGCACCACCGAAAACATGGCTTTCCGCGACCTGTACCAGCAATTCCAGGCAGCCGGCACGGAAATCTACGGCGTCAGCCGCGATTCGCTGCGCTCGCACGAAAGCTTCAAGGCCAAGCTGGGCCTGCCTTTCGAACTGATTTCCGATCCGGACGAAGCGCTGTGCCAGCAGTTCGGCGTGATGAAGATGAAGCAAATGTACGGCAAGACGGTGCGCGGCATCGAGCGTAGTACGTTTGTGATTGACGCTAATGGTCAATTAGTGAAAGAATGGAGAGGCGTGAAGGTAGCGGGTCACGTCGATGAAGTGCTGGAATTTGTAGCGCGTCAGGCTTAGTTGTTGTGCGCGTTGCAGCTTCCAGAGTTGCTTAACCGTAGCAGAACCATGCGTAACAGCCCTTGAGTCATCACTGTAATCCTTCCCACCCTACATGGTGGCCAACCGGCCACCACGCGGTACTTTCTCCGGGCGAGATGAGAGCCCGTCGGCAGTCTTATAACCTGTTTTACCCAGCATCCACCCCATCCGGTCAAGAGTTCGCTGTGTTCGCTCGCGCGCGCACTGCGCGCTCTCGCCCTATGGGCGGATTCCTCCAGATTTTTTTTGAATGAGATCCTGATGCCACTGCCAAAATTACCTAGTAAGCCAGCGACTTTACTTCTGGCCAAAGATTATCCAAAAGCGACAGGGCCGCGCCCGGTTCCCGCCATAGTAGCGGTGGCTGAGGTTGCGCCCGCGCCGAAGAAAGCGGCGCCTGTCAAAGCAGTGCCTGTAGCGAAGACCAAAGCAGTTCCCCCGAAAACCACAACCAAGTCGAAAACCGTCGCCGCCGTGCTGAAGGCTGCGCCGGAAGTATTGAAGAACGCCGCCGCCGGCATCGCTCCAGCCGCGGCTCCTGCCACCAAGGCAAAATCCGCACCGGCCGCGCGCAGCAAGGTCACGCCGATCAACGCCGAGGCGCCGCATCCAGCCAAGCACAAGCCGCATGAAGTGTCGATCAAGTCGTCGACCAGCCGCCACGCCGACCAGACCGGCACCACCAAGCTGTTCGTGCTGGACACCAACGTGCTGATGCACGATCCATCGTCGCTGTTCCGCTTCGAGGAGCACGACGTCTACCTGCCGATGATGACGCTGGAAGAGCTGGACAACCACAAGAAGGGCATGACCGAGGTGGCGCGCAATGCCCGCCAGGTGTCGCGCACTTTGGACGCGCTGGTTTCCAACACCGACGACGACGCCATCGAAAACGGCATCCCGCTGTCCAAGCTGGGCAACAAGGACGCCAAGGGCCGTCTGTACTTCCAGACGCGCCTGCAAACGGCCGACCTGCCGGTGGGCCTGCCGGTCGGCAAGGCCGACAACCAGATCCTGTCCGTGGTCCGTTCGCTGGAAGCGGAACAGGAAGGCCGTCCCGTGGTGCTGGTGTCGAAGGACATCAACATGCGCATCAAGGCGCGCGCGCTGGGCCTGCCGGCCGAGGACTACTTCAACGACCACGTGCTGGAAGACACCGACCTGCTGTACTCGGGCATCGTCCAGCTGCCGGACGACTTCTGGACCAAGCACGGCAAGGATCTGGAGAGCTGGCAGGAAAACAAGAACGGCCAGAGCGCCACGTTCTACCGCGTCACCGGCCCGTTCGTGCCTTCGCTGCTGGTCAACCAGTTCATCTTCCTGGAGCCGAAGAATGGCGAAGCGCCGTTCTACGGCCAGGTCAAGCAGATCAACGGCAAGACCGCCGTGCTGCAGACCCTGCGCGACTTCAGCCACAACAAGAACAATGTGTGGGGTGTCACCGCCCGCAACCGCGAGCAGAACTTCGCCTTGAACTTGCTGATGAATCCGGAGTGCGACTTCGTCACCCTGCTGGGCCAGGCCGGTACCGGCAAGACCCTGCTGGCCCTGGCCGCCGGCCTGGCGCAAGTGCTGGAAACCAAGCTCTACAACGAAATCATCGTCACCCGCGTGACGGTGCCCGTCGGTGAAGACATTGGCTTCCTGCCGGGTACCGAGGAAGAGAAGATGTCGCCATGGATGGGCGCCTTCGACGACAACCTCGAAGTGCTCAACAAGTCCGATTCGGACGGCGGCGAGTGGGGCCGCGCGGCGACGCAGGACCTGATCCGTTCGCGCATCAAGATCAAGTCGCTCAACTTCATGCGCGGCCGCACCTTCGTCAACAAGTTCCTGATCATCGACGAAGCGCAGAACTTGACGCCGAAACAGGTCAAGACCCTGGTCACCCGCGCCGGTCCAGGCACCAAGATCCTGTGCCTGGGTAACATCGCGCAGATCGACACGCCTTACCTGACCGAAGGGTCGAGCGGTCTGACCTATGTGGTGGACCGCTTCAAGGGCTGGTCGCACAGCGGCCACGTGACGTTGGCGCGCGGCGAACGCTCGCGTCTGGCAGACCACGCAAGCGACGTCCTGTAGTAGAATAAAACCGTACCTGTTAGCCCCGCCCGCAGCAATGCCGGCGGGGCTTCTTTTTTGTCTTCGAATACATTTAAGATGCAATGGAGCATTTATTTCGTGGCAATGCAGACAATTAGTGATGTCAACGATTTAATGCAGTGCACAATACAGACGAAGTCAGCCACGAAAGTGCTTGAAACCGGCAGCAAGCTGTATGACACTAGACATCCCAAGTCATTGATTTTCGCCCGTTTTTTACGCCACAGCCGAGGTACGACCATGGACATCCCTATCCTGATCCAGAAGCACGGCGGCAGCAAGTACGGCGTCACGGTCCCGGACATTCCGGGCTGCGTGTGCAGCGGCGAAACCGTGGACAAGGCCATGAGCAACGCCACCAAGGCCATCTACGGCCATGTCGGCCAACTGGTCGAGCAAGGCAAGGCCTTCGAGATCAAGCCGTCGGAAGTGGAATACCTGTCGCGCGAGCCGGACTACGCCGGCGGCATCTGGGCGCTGGTCAGCCTCGACCTGGCCAAGCTGGACGATCCGCCGGAGAATTGAGCGGCTCTTGCGGATGGCGCCGCAGCGCCGACTCCGGTACGTTGATCATGCCGTAGCGGGCCACCATTTCGCCTTGCCGGCAGATTTTTTACCTTGCCGGGAGACCGACTTCGATCTGCAGCCAAAACCCGCCTTGGTAACGTTCGCTGTCCTGCCAGCACTCGATGGCTGTTGGAGGGGGCAGCGGTTTGTCGGATCCCTCAAACATGAGCGCGACAGCCTCCTGCGCCATTGCGGGAAGATCATCCAGATCGTCGGCGGCTGTGAAGACGCCGGGCAGGTCAGGGAACGCAGCGCCGTAAGCGCTACGCTCGTCCTTCCAGACATAAATCGGATAGAGCATAGTGACCTTCATTTCAAGTTCGCCTGCTTCAAGATAGCCTTGCTTACGCCGATAGACAAATCTTTTTTGGGTGAGGAACACAAATTTCCTTGTCGCTTGACCTTCCCATGGTTGGAAGGGCTACAGTATGATCATCGAAACTGTTCAGGGGGCAAGGCGATGTATCAGCTACAAGTGGAAAACATGAGCTGCGGGCACTGCGTGGGGGCGGTGACCAAGGCGGTGCAGGCGGTCGATGCGGCGGCCAAGGTCGATATCGACCTGGCCAGCAAGACCGTCAGGATCGCCAGCGCCAGCGCGTTGGCTCCGCTCAAATCGGCTATCGCCGATGCCGGCTATCCGGTCACCAGCGCGGCCTGATTATTTATCCAGCTCGGGATAGTGGCGGAAGATGCCGTCTTCGTTGAACGGTATCCGCCGCTTCGACGCGACATAGGCGGCGATATTGGGCCGCAGCGCCACCTTGTCGCGCAACGCGATCAACGCCGGATACGAAGGCTCCAGCCTTGCCATCGCCTTCGGGAAGGCATAGCGCAGCCCCTCGATCAACTGGAACAGCGACAGGTCCACATAGGTCAGCCGCGAACCGATCGCATAACCGCCCCGTCCAGGATTGCGCACCACCACGCCCTCGAAATAATCAAGGAACTTCGGTATCCGCTCCTCGCGGAAGCACTTGGCGCGCGCCTTCGCTTCCTTCTTCTGCTCTTCGTAGTATTTGCTGGTGGAGATGGGATGATGCGTGTCGTGCACCTCGGCGACAATGTCGGCGATGGTCAGCTGCAGCTGGCTGGCCCACAAGCGTCCCTCTTCCGCGCGCGGCGCCAGGCCATGGCGGGTGCCGAGGAACATCAGGATGGTGGCGGTCTGCCCGATCAGCAACTCGCCCGCGCGCAGCACCGGCGGCGCGAACGACGGATGATCGACCTGGCTGCCATCGAGGCTGGCCAGCAGCGCCGGCATGCCCTTCTTCTGTCGCGCCACATCGACATACGGTACCGCCGCCTCTTCCAGCGCCAGCCGCACGAACTCGCCGCGGCCCTGCAGGCCGTCCCAATAATAAAGTTGGTATGGTGTCGTCATGCCAAGATGGTAGCACCGACAACGACGGGGCAGCGCCCGGAACGATATGCGCTGCCCGGTTATAATCCATGGTTACCCCGTTTACGCCTGTCCAGTCATGTCACCAGTTCCCCCGCTTGAGATGCATATCGTCCTGATGGTCGCCGCCGCCGGTTTCCTCGCAGGTGTCCAGAACGCGCTGGCGGGAGGCGGTTCCTTCATTACTTTCCCCGCCCTGCTGCTGGCCGGCCTCAATCCGCTGGCCGCCAACATGACCTCGACCATCGCGCTGTTCCCCAGCCAGACCACGTCCGCCTATGCCGGCCGCAAGCTGGTCGACGACGTCGGGCCGCTGACCTTCCGCCAGATGCTGATCATCAGCGGCATCGGCGGCATCTTCGGCGCCATCCTGCTGCTCAATACCCCGCCCTCGTTCTTCGCGCGGCTGGTGCCATGGCTAGTGCTGTTCGCCACGTCGGTGTTCGCGTGGGGCAGCTTCCGCAAGAAGCCGCTGCACGCGGCCAGCAGCATACCGCGCTGGACGCTGATCCTGGTGCAGACCTGCATCGCCATCTACGGCGGCTACTTCGGCGGCGGCATCGGCTTCCTGATGCTGGCCGCGCTGACCATCGCCGGCCAGCAGGTGCGCGCCGCCACCGCCACCAAGAACGTGCTGGCGATGGCGATGAACGCGGCGGCCACGCTGATCTTCGCCACCTCGCGCCTGATCAGCTGGCCCGCCGCCGTTGCGCTGTGCGCCGGCGGCATCGTCGGCGGCTTGTGCGGCGGCTGGCTGATCCACCGCCTGCCGGAAAAAATGATGCGCGGCTTCGTGGTGCTGGTCGGCGCCGTGCTGACCATCTGGATGTTCGCTAGAACGTAGCCTTCAGCGTCAGGCGGAAGGTGCGCGGTTCCACCGGATGGTAGTGGATGTCGTCGACGCCTTCGGCCGGCTCGCCCGGCAGCCGCGACGCATAGTAGTAGTCCACATCGCTGGCCTTGCGGTCGAACAGGTTGAAGGCGTCCAGCGACACGGCCCAGCGCCGGCCTATCCTGTATCCCACCCTCGCATACGCAATCGCCGTCGTCGCCGAACGCTGGCTGTTATCCTCGATCAGCGGACGCGGTCCGAAGTAGCGCATCTGGAAGGCGCCGGACCACGGGCCGATATCGGTGATGGTGGCGCCGAACGAAGCCACCTTGCCAATGGCGCCGGGGATGTAGTCGCCCGCTTCGTCATGCTCGGTATAGTGCGCACGCGAATAGGCCAGGTCCAGGTCGAACAGCAGCCACGGACGCGCGATGTAGTGGTTGTTCCATTCGATGCCCGAGCGGTAGCTGCCGCGGCTGGCGGCCGTGTCGCCGGCGTCGCCGGAGAACACCAGCTCGGACGCCGAGCGCAGCTTCCACAAGGCCATCGAGCTTTGCAGGCCGGGGATGAACTCCGTGCGCACGCCCAGCTCCGCGCCGCGCGTCTTGACCAGCGGCGTGACCGGATCGACAGGCTCCAGCTCCTTCGGTGTCAAGTGCACGGTGGTGCCGCGCGCGTCGTTGCTGTGGAAGCCTTCGCCGTAGTTGACGAAGAATTCCGTCTTCGCCCACGGCCCCAGCACCACCGAAATCTTCGGCGACGTCATGCCGTCGCTGACCTTGCCGCTGTTCTCGGCGATGTTGCTGGCGACATCGAAGCGATAACGGTCGTAGCGCAATCCGGCCGTGGTGCGCAGCCATTCGCGCCACTGCACGGTGTTCTCCACATAGGCCGATACATTGGCCTCCTTCACCTTCGACAGCGTGACGGCGCCGGCGATCTGCCGGTTGACGGTCTTGTACAACGCCAGCGGCGACAGGTAGTCGTAGCGTCCCTGCAGGCCCACCTTGTTGTTCACCTCCAGCCCGGCCCAGCGCGTGTACCAGGTCTGCGCCACGTCGAAGCCCGCCATGCGGCGCTTCTCGGTCTGGCGCGACTGGTCGCCGTTGACGGGATCGTCGAGGAAGTAGGTGAAGTCGTTGTACAGGTCCAGGCTCGATTGCACCAGGTAGACATTGGCCTGCAACAGCGTGTCGCTGCTGCGCCGGCGCAGCGTGGCGGACAAGCTGTAGCGCGAGGTGATGCCGCCATCGCTGGTATCGACCGCGCCGTATGGACTGAGTGTTCCGCTCTGCACCGCGCGCAGCGGAATCTGGTTGCTGGCGTACCAGCCGCCCTTGTAAAACATGCCGGTCACGCTGAACTGGTTGTCGCTGCCGCCCTGGCTGTAGCGCAGCACGCCCAGGCTTTTGTGGAACGCCTCGGGACTGGCCCAGGGTCCGTTGTTGTGTCCCAGCTCCGCGCCGTACACCAGGTTGCCGTCGCCCAGCGGCGCCGAGCCGGTGGCGTTGGCGCGGTAGTACTGGTGTTCGCCGACCGTCACGCTGGCGGAGCTGTTTTTCAGCTTGTTCGCCAGCCCCATGTGGGCGGCGCCGGCGGAAGCGAAATCGCCTTCGTCGGCATAGTACGGCCCCTTTTTGTAGTTGATGCGGTCGACCAGTTCCGGCATCAGGAAATTCAGGTCGGTGTAGCCTTGGCCGTGCGCGTGGGTGCGCATGTTGACCGGCATGCCGTCGATGAAGGTGGCGAAGTCGGTGCCGTGATCAAGGTTGAAGCCGCGCAGGAAGTACTGGTTGGCCTTGCCGTCGCCGCTGTGCTGCGTGACGATCACACCCGGCACGAACTCCAGCAGTTCGCCGGGACGCAGCGCCGGCCGGTTGGCGATCAGCGCCGCCGTCACCGAGCCCTGGCTGGCGGCGCCGGAAGTGCCGACACCGTTGTCGTAGTGTCCGCGCACTTCCACCGCCTCCACAACGCCCGCCGCAGCGGCGGCACGCATGCCGTCTTCGTCCGCATACGCCGCCAGTGCGACCATCAATGAACCGATCATAAATACTCCTTCAGCTTACTCAGTTTGTTCCGGCGGCCGACATAGCCAACACCGATCAGCGCGGCGGCCAGCGCCAGCAGGGCCAGCGTGCCGACGGTTTTCTGCACCGGCGTCAGGTGGGCCAGCGTCTGCATTTCAAAGCCGTTGACCTTGGCGTCCACCGCGTCGGGCTTGGCCTGCGGCGCCGGGGCGGCCGGCCTGGATTTGGCGCGCTGCGGCTGCGCCGTTGGCGGAGGCAGTTCTTGCGCCTTGGCTTGCAGCTCCTTCAGATCCGCCAGCGCGGCCTGCATGGCGGCGTCGGTTTGCTGCTGCGTCGCCGATGGCGCGGCTTGCGGCTGCGCGGACGGCGCGGCGCCGCCAACACGGCCGGCAGCGGCGGCACCGCGCGCGATGGCGGCGTTGGTGCCGACGTTGGGCACGAACTGGCCGCTGAACTGCGGAGCGATCTTCAGCGTCGCCTTGCTGCACGAATCCGCGCTGCAGGAGACGCCGGCATCCTTGATCGCCTGCGCATTCTGCTGCGTGAGCTTTTCGCGCACGGCGTCGCTCGGCTTCCAGTAGCCACGCTCGATCGCGCTCAGCATGCGGTCGGTGATCGCCTGGAAGGCGCGCAGGTTGCCGCTGCCGGCGAAGCGCTCGCGCACCTTCAGGCCATGGCGGTCCTCGACGTAGGTGTCGTACATGCGCTGCCATTTGCCACCGTCCACCACTTCCGGCACGGTGACCTGCCAGGCCCACAGATAGTCGACCACACGGTTGATGTAGCGCGCGCCGGAATAACCTTCCTTCAGCATGCTGTCGGCCCAGCGCGGATTCAGGTAGCGCGCCTGCATTTCCTGGCCCATGTACTGTTCCAGCGTCTTGTGGCCCGGCTTGCGGGGGTTGGACAGGTCGCTGACCATCACTTCAGGCGTCTTGCCGTCGACGCTGCGGATCGCCATCGCGGTGCCGCCCAGGTACTGGAAGAAGTCGTCGTTGTCCAGCGTCGCGAACAGGTTGCTGGAACGGCTGTGCAGCGCGATCTTGCTGCCGCTGATGGCCTGCTTGAACAGTTCGCGACGCTGGCCCGGGTCGGCCTTGTCGTCGCCCCAGTAGCCGGCGCCGAACGGATGACTCATGCGGTTGATGAACACGTCCGCCACTTCTTTCTCGTTCTGCCAGGCGTTGGTCAGCGGTATCAGCTTTTCGATCTGCGTACCGTAGGCGCCGCTCGGCAAGCCGAAGATGCGTACCGAGGCCATGCGCTGCGCTTCCTCGGCGGAGATGCCGCGCGCCTGCAATGCGGCGACCGTCTTGAGGCTGTGCTCCCGCATCACATTGTCGCCGTCATCATCCTGCCGCTGCGCCAGCTGCGCCGCCTGGTCCATCAACGTCAGCAGATTGCCGAACAAGTCGCGGAACAGGCCGGACGAGATCAGCGTGACGTCCACGCGTGGACGGCCCAACTGCTTGCGGCTCAGCGCTTCCACGCCGGTGACGCGGCCACGTTCGTCCCACGTCGGCCGTACGCCCATCAGCGCCATCGCCTGCGCCTCCATGATGCCCTCATGGCGCGACGTTTCGACGCCCCACAGGTTCATGCTCAACTTGTCCGGCCAGGCGCCGTGGCGCTTGCGGTAATCCTCGGCCAACTGCTGCGCCAGTTTGTACCCGGCTTCGTAGGTGGTCTTGCTCGGGATGCGCGACGGATCGAGGCCGAAGAAATTGCGGCCGGTCGGCAGCGCATCGGGATTGCGTACCAGGTCGGCGCTGGCGCCGGTCGGAATGTAGCGGCCGGACAGCGCCTGCATCAGGCGCTCCAGCTCCAGAGCCGCGCTGCGCTCGATGTCGCTTTCCAGCTGCGCGATGCGTTTGGTCTTTTGCTCGGCGGTCGATGTCGTATCGAGGCTGACCACCGCGCGCGCGGTGGCGTTGCGTTGCCCGGCGTTCGGCGCTACGCCGAAGGTGTGCAGGCCGAACGGCGTCAGCTTGCTGCCTGTGTCGTCCAGGTATTCCTCCAGCCCTTCCATGTCGGCTTCGGTTTTGAGTTCGGTTTTTTTCATGTCCTTCAACACGCCACTCCTGGCCGCCAGCCGGTTGATCGCCACCAGATGGCTGCGCGCCAGCAGCGGGCTTTTCTGCTCCGCCACGCGATAGTCGTTCAGCAGGGCGCCCAGCTCGCGCAGGTCGGGATTCAGCCCGGCCACGTCGAACGGCGGCGTCATGTGGTCGATGATGGTGGCCATGCCGCGGCGCTTGGCCTGTATGCCCTCGCCCACGTCATCCATCACGTACGGATAGATGTTGGGCATGGCGCCGATCAGCGCTTCGGTCGGATCGCTATCGGACAGGCCGGCCTCCTTACCGGTCAGCCATTCCTGCGTACCGTGGGTACCGATGTGCATGACGGCGTTGGCCCGGAAGCCCTTCTGCAGCCACAGGTAGAACGCGATGTATTCATGCGACGGCGGCATGCTGACTTCGTTGTGCAGCTTCTCCAGGTTCTGCTCCCACGCGCGGCCGGGCTGCGGCGCCATCAACACATTGCCGAAGCGGCGCGCCGGGTAGACGAAGAACGGCTCGCCTTTGGCGTTGCGCCACAGGACCGGTGCGTTCTCCGGCTTGCCCCAGGATTTTTCTATCGATGCGCGCAGCGGTTGCGGCAGCGTGGCGAACCACTGCTGATAATCGGCCAGCGGCACCAGCAGCGCCTGGCCGCTTTCGGCCAGATGCGTCAGGCCAGCCATGTAGTCGCCTCTGGATTTGCCGGGGTAGTTGCCCCACTGCTGGATCTCGCCTTGCAGCTCGTCTTGCGACGACGGCAGCGCCGTGCCGGTCTGGTAGCCTTCCTGCTTCAGTCGCTGGACGATCTGCCAAAGGCTCTCCGGCAGCACGTTCAGATAGGCCGCGCCGATGGTCTCGGAACCATGCGGATAATTAAAGTAGATCATGGCGATGTGCTTGTCGCCGTTGGCTTTCTGGCGCAAGGCCATCCAGGCGGCGACGCGCTCGTTCAGGCGCTCGATGCGCTCGGGGATCGGCGTCTCCTCGACGTAGGCCAGGCCGGTCTGTGCATCGCTGATGCGTTCGCGGCTGGCGACGACGGTCGGCTGGATCAGGCCCGCCACCTCCGCGCCGGCCAGCTGCCAGGTGCGCTCGATGATATCGAGGCCGATTTTCGATTCCCGCCACTGCGCCAGCGACTGCTGGCTCAAGGTGATGGCGTTGATCGCCGGGACGCCGATCTTGTCCAGCAGTGCGCCGGTATTGGCGGTGCCACCGACCTTCATGCCCAGCGCGACGATCAAGTCGACGCGGCTCTTGCCGTTTTCATCCAGCAGGAAGCGCAGCGGCACGTCGTACGGATAGCCGAACACCGGCAGCACGTTGTAGCCGCTCGCTTCCAGCCGCGCGACGATGGCGGCCAGCGGCAGCGTTTGTCCCGCCACCAGGCTGGCGCGGTAGAACGGCACGGCGATCCACGGCGCGCCGGTCTTGTAGTTGGCGTAACCGCGCAAGTACTGCTCATAACTGTCCGAAGTGCGATTGGCGGCAACGTCGTACAGGCCCACCTCCGGCATCGCGTGCACCGGCGCCACCGCCACCTTCGAACCGAAGTGGTTGCGCAGGATGTAGCGCAGCAGGTTGCCCATGTTCTCCACGCCGCCTTCGCTGTGGTAGGACTGGATAGTCTTGTCGTCGCGCACGCCCTGCTCGCGCAGGCTGTCGTCGATGGCGCCGCCGACGGCAAACACCGGGCGGCGCGCCTTTTGCAGCGCCAGCAGTTCGGCGCTCAGGCCGGTCATCGCCTGCCGTCCCTTGGCGGTGATGACCACCACGTCGGCGCCGGTCAAGGCCGCGCGGTCGGCCGGCGTCATGCCGTTGGCGGGGATGATGCGCACGGCGACGTTCAGGTCCTTCAACTCCGACTGCAGGCCGCGTACCGCCAGCACGGCGGGCCGCGACTCGACATCGCCCAGCATCAGCGCCAAGGTGCGCGGCGCCTGCGCGGAATGCACGTAGCCGCCTATGCACAGGGAGATCAGCAACAGGGCCAGCGCCCCGAATTTGGCAAACAGCTTATTCCGGTACATAGACAACCTTCCCATCCTGCAGTTGATACGCGGTGCCCAGGCGTTTGCCGGAGCCGGACAATGGCTTGTCGCTGACTTTGCTGACCTTGATCTCGGCGCCCTTCTTGGTCAGCACTTCCACGTGGCCGTCGGCGCTTTTCTTGGCGATGGTGACTTCGGAGTTCGGATCCAGCAGGTCCATCATGTTCCAGGCCGAGAACAGTGCCAGCATCATGGCGACGATGAAGACGATGCTGGCGTCGAACAGGTTGGCGACGCCGGCCAGCGGATCCTCGTTATGCTCGCCGATGCGGCTATAGCGGTGGCGGTTCAGATAGCGCATCTCAGGCCCCCGCGCGGACCAGGTGCGGCTTGTGGTCTTGCGCCGCGAGATGGGCTTCGGCGGCGTAGGCGATCTCGGTCAGGTCGCTGCGCAGCCAGTGCTCGCGCACCAGGCTCAGTACATAGGCGCTGACGCTGCAGGCCAGGCCGACCACGGTGGCGGTGAAGGCGGTGGTCATCGACTCGGCCATCTTCGGCAGGTTGCCCTGCGCCAGTCCGGCCAACGAGATGCCCATCGGAATCAGGGTGCCCATCAGGCCCAGCGCCGGACCGACGCGGACCACGAAGCGCACGCTGTCCAGGCGGCGCACGCCGTTGGCGTCGGCGCGCTGCACCAGCCGTTCGAGACGTGCGTCCAGTCCCGGTTCGCCTTCCTGCGCGGTGAGCACGGCGGCCATCTCCTGTTTAGCGGTGGCGACCAGCACGTGCACGCCGCGGCGGCGCTCCAGCCACTCAGCGCCGAAGGTGCCGAAGCACACCAGCATGTGCAGCACCAGCGCCGCGATGCCCAGCAGGACCGGCAGATAAAGGACAGTGGAGATGGAATACAGCAGTGTCTCGATAGAGTGCACGGCCGCGTCGGCAGGCAGGTTAAGCATGGGATGGTCCTGTAGGAAGAGAGGAAGAAAGAGGGAGGCCGCGGAGGCGCGCGGGCACGCGAACGGCGCGTGCGCAAGGCACGGCCGCCAGCCGGCGTAGCCGAGGCGCGCAAAATCGATGCATATGTGTAGATCAAAACAGACGCAATCCGCTCACTTCCCCGTGCGCGGATTGAAAAGAAATGCCTGGGCATTTCCACCTGTCTGGCCGGTATCCGGGCTGGCAAGCGAAACCGCCTGACCTTCCCATGCCGAGGCACAGTGGTTCAAAGAGGCGGATTGTCGTCGGTGACGACGCTTGTTTACCGTTGCGGGGGCAGCACATGTTGGCTGGCGTGGCCAGCTTCATGTTTCCCGTTTAACTGCGCGCCTGGACAGACGCGCGAGCACCAAAACGTGGCGATTATACGTTAATCGGCGAGCGATTGGAGGATCGGACAGTCGGGCCGGTTGTCGCCGTGGCAGCAGCTGGCCAGGGTTTGCAGCGTGTCGCGCATTTCGGTCAGCTCGGCGATGCGCTGATTGAGCTGCGCCACGTGGCCCATGGCGATGGTCTTGACGTCGGCGCTGGCCCGCTCCTTGTTCTGCCACAGCGACAGCAACTCACGGATCTGTTCCAGCGAAAAGCCCAGCGTGCGGGCGCGCTTGACGAAGCGCAGCGCATGCAGGTCGTTGTCGCCGTAGATGCGGTAGCCGGAATCGCTGCGCCGGCCCGGCGGAATCAGGTTGATGCTCTCGTAGTAGCGGATCATCTTGGCCGTGATGCCGGTGGCCGTTGCCGCTTGTCCGATATTCATGGTTGTCCTTTCGCGTGTTCCGGTGTCCAGCGGCGCAGCAGCAGCGCATTGCTGATGACGCTGACGGAGCTGAGCGCCATCGCGGCGCCAGCCACCATCGGGTTGAGCAGGCCGAAGGCCGCCAGCGGTATGCCCACCAGGTTGTAGATGAAGGCCCAGAACAGGTTCTGGCGGATCTTGCTGTAGCTGCGGCGCGAGATCGAGATGGCGGCGGCCACCAGCGCCGGATCGCCGCGCATCAGCGTGATGCCGGCGGCGTGCATGGCGACGTCGGTGCCGCTGGACATGGCGATGCCTACATCGGCCGCCGCCAGCGCCGGCGCGTCGTTGATGCCGTCGCCGACCATGGCGATGCATGCATGCTCGTGCTTCAGCGCGGCGATGGCGGCGGCTTTGTCCGCCGGCAGCATGTTGGCGGTCACGCGCTCGATGCCGAGTTCCTTGCCGACGGCGTCGGCGCTGCCCTGGTTGTCGCCGGTAAGCAGGACGGTGTGGATGTTCAGCGCGTGCAGCGCCTGCACGGCCGCGCGGGCCTGCGGCTTGACGCGGTCGCCAAAGGCGAGCAGGCCTGACAGCTGTTTGTCGTCCACGTCGGCCAGCCAGGAGATGGTATGCCCCTGCCGCTCCAGTTCCCCCGCGCGTGCCTCTAGCGCGGACAAGTCGATACCCCGCTCCTGCATCAGGCGCGTGCTGCCCAGCACCATGCGCCTGCCGTCAACGGAGGCCGCGATGCCTCGGCCGGGCAAGGCAGCGACATCGGATGCGGACAAGGGGACGGAGTCGGCGTCCTTTGCGGCGGCGTCCACCACGGCGCGGGCCAGCGCATGCTCGCTGCCGCGCTGTATGGCGGCCGCCAGTTGCAGCAGGCGCGCCGCAGCCACGCCCGGTGCCGGCTCCAGCGCCGCCAGCGACGGCTTGCCTTCGGTGAGCGTACCGGTTTTATCGAAAGCCACCGTGGTGATGCGATGCGCCAGCTCCAGCGCTTCCGCATCCTTGATCAGGATGCCGTAACGCGCCGCCACGCCGGTGCCGGCCATGATGGCGGCCGGCGTGGCCAGCCCCAGCGCGCATGGACAGGCGATCACCAGCACCGCCACCGCGTTGATGATGGCATGCTCCATATCGCCGCTGAACAGCCACCAGCCGGCCAGCGTCAACGCCGCCAGCACCAGCACCACCGGCACGAACACCGCGCTGACGCGGTCCACCAGATGCTGCACCGGCGCCTTGGCGGCCTGCGCGTCTTCCACCAGCCGGATGATGCGCGCCAACGTGCTCTCTGCACCGACCGCCGTCACGCGCACCAGCAGCAGCCCCTCGCCGTTGATGGCGCCGCCGGTGACGTGGTCGCCACCGTGACGCGCCACCGGCAGGCTCTCGCCCGTGATCAATGCCTCGTCCACGTGGCTGGCGCCCTCCGTCACCACGCCGTCGACCGCCACCCGCTCGCCGGGACGCACCACCACCATGTCGCCGATGCGCACCTCGGCGATCGGCACGTCGATATCCTGCGCGCCGCGCCGCACCCGCGCCGATTCCGGACGCAGCACCTGCAAGGCGCGGATCGCCGATGCGGTCTGCCGCTTGGCCCGCGCCTCCAGCCATTTGCCCAGCAGGACGAGCGTGATGACCACGGCCGACGCCTCAAAGTACAGATGCGGCATGGTGCCGCGGCCTGCCAGCAGTTGATAGACGCTCAGGCCATAGGCGGCGCTGGTGCCCAGCGCGACCAGCAAATCCATATTGCCGCTGCGGGCGCGAACCGCCAGCCAGCCGGCGCGATAGAAACGCGCCCCCAGCCAGAACTGCACCGGCGTCGCCAGCAGGAATTGGATGCGGCCATCCAGCATCCAGTGCACGCCGGCCAGCTCCATCAGCATCGGCAGCACCAAGGGCAGAGACAGCAACGCGGCCAGCAGGACGGCATGGCCATCGCGCGGCCCGGGCAAGCCGCGCGCAAGCATCGGTGCCTGCGCATTGGCCACTGCGTCCGGCACGACGGGGATGCCTTGGTAGCCGGCCTTGTCGATCGCCTGCACCAGCAACGCGATATCCACCGGCTGCGCCGATTCGACACGCGCCATCTCGGTCGCCAGGTTGACGCTGGCCGTGTCCACGCCCGGCACCGCCGCCAGCGCCCGCTCCACCCTGCCCACGCAGGAGGCACAGCTCATGCCTTCAATTTTGATCGCTTGCTGATTCATGATGACGCCCGTTGCTATCTGTATGCTGTCAGCATCAAGTATCCCATGATTGGAAGGTCAAGCGTTTTTGCAAATAAAAAAGGCCAGGTATCAAACCTGGCCTTCCTGGTATGGCGACGACGGGATTAGCGTACTTCGCAATCGACGGCGTTGGACTTGGGTGGCGTGCTCGTCCCCGATGTAGGCGGCGGCGCGCTAAATGCCTGCGGCGGCGTGAACAGCAGGCCCGGATTCTTCGGCACGATGACCGGCGGCTGGATCGGGTTTGGTGTAAAGCCGAACTGGCCGGCGGCGAAGTTCTGGGTACCGCCCCTGTTGCTCACATTGATCAGCCCATCGATCACCTGCACGTACAGGCCGGGCGGCAGGACGGGCCCGGCGGTCGGGGTCACCGTCCTCGGCAGCGGGATATTGACCTGCGCCAGCATCAGCGGCTGGACCGGGTAGGCGTCGCCCAGCGCGGCCGTACTGGCCATCAGGTAGGCTTCGCGCGCGGCGACAGCCTGCTCCGACGGCTCGACCCACTCGGCAATGAAGGTGGTGCCGCGAATACCGATGGTGGCGCTCGGCGTCTTCATCGCGAACTTTTCCTTGTTGCGCTTGCCCAGCAGGCCAGTCACTGAACGCAGGCCGCCCTTGACCAGATTGAACGACGCGTTGTCGCCGTCAGGCTTGCCGGCGTCGTAGCTGAAGTTTTCCACCTTGAAGGTGGTCGACGGCTTGAGCGTGATTTCGCTGTTGTCGATGAATTTCACCATGGCGTAGGTGTTCTTCTCCGTCACCAGCGTGTCGCCGCTCTCGACCTCCGAGCGCATCGACAGGATGCGCACGACGCCGTCGGCCTTCTTGGCCAGCAGCGGCCCGCTCAGTTGCACGATGGTGCCGGCCACCTGCGCGGCCCAGCTGGCGCTGACGACGCCACACAGCGCCAGCAGCATCAGCGCTTTAATTACAGTACATTTTTTTAGCAGGTTCATTTTTGGTTCCGCTCTTGTCAGTGGATGCAACTTCTTTGGTGTCGGTCTTGTCCGCAGCCTTGTCGGCTGTCTTGTCGGACTTGGTGTCGTCAGGCGTGGTCGAGGTGGCCGCGCCACCCGTGGTGGCGCCGCCGCTGGACGTGGTGGTTTTCTTCGTATCCAGGAACGCCACCTGATCGAGGTCGGTCTTGGGCGCAGACGTCGTCACCGTCTTGATGATTTCGTTCGACGCCTGCTGCACCGGCTTCACCGGCTCGCTGGCCGTCGGCGGCGACAACACCTGGCACAACGCCGAATTCGGCGCGATCGTGCAGATATCGGCCGATGGTGGCGGCGTTGGCGTTGGCGTCGGTACTGGCGTCGGGGCCGGCGTTGGCGTTGGAGTCGGCGTTGGCACCGGAGTCGGCACTGGCGTCGGTGTAGGCGTTGGCACCGGAGTCGGCACTGGCGTCGGTGTAGGCGTCGGTGTAGGCGTCGGCGTCGGCGTTGGCACCGGAGTCGGCACTGGCGTCGGTGTAGGCGTCGGCGTTGGCACCGGAGTCGGCACTGGCGTTGGCGTTGGCGTTGGCGTTGGCGTTGGTGTTGGAGTTGGTGTTGGAGTTGGCGTCGGCGTTGGTGTCGGCGCAGGAGTCGGTGTCGGCGGCTGCTGAACAGTCGTCGCCTGCGTCACCGGGCCATGGACGTCGGCAACGCTGCCGCCGGCGGTAACCGTGTAGCTGGCCGCCGTCACCGAGATGGTGCCGCTGGTCGACGCCACGGTGGCGCCGCTACCGATGGTGATCTGGTTGCTAGGATCATAGCTGGTACCCGCAGCCAGCGAAATATTGCCGGACGCCGTGCTGACGTTGCCATCGATGACCAGAGGACTGTGCGTCTGCAGCGTGATGCTGCCGCTGCCCGTCACTACGCCATAGGCCGGCGCCGGCGACGGGGCTGGCGACGGCGCCGCGGCGATCTTCAAGCCGCCCCAGTTTTCGATCCTGACATCGCCGTCATTGCCGCCTCCGCTGTCGACCTGCAGCGCCTTGTACACCGTCATGTAAGTGGCATCATGGGCCGTGTTGTTGGCGTTGGCGATATTGATGTCGGTGGTACTGTGGCCACCGGCGGTGTTGGTGGCATACAGCGCCGACACATTGGTCTTCAGCGCGGTGGATTCGGTACCGATACCTTGGGTGGCGTCCATCGTCAGCGTATTTGCGACGATAGCCCCTTGCATCGCCCCCGTGGCGGTACTGATATTGCCCGCCACAGTCAGCGTCACGTCACCCTCGCTTTGCACACCGCTGATGTCATACAGCGTAGCGCCGCTGACGTCGCCGCCCGTCAAGCGGCTGATCGCCACGCTGCGGCTATCCGTGAATTGAATGGTCTTGCCGGCCCCGGTCTGCCACATGGCGATGTTATCCACCGCGTTGCCGGCATTGGTCAGGTTGATATTGCCGTTGGTGGCCACACCCAGATCGCTCACGCTGATCGAGCCGGTCTGCGTGATGTCGCCACCGTAGCTGAGCAAGCCCACCCGCGTGGTGAGCGCGTTGAGCGAATCGACACCGGTGCCGCCCGCGACCAGGCTTTGCACCGTGATATCGCCAACGTTATCCGTCGCGCCCTTGTCGCCGAGGCCCAACGTCGGCGTGACCATGTGATACAGCTTGGTGATTTCCAGGCAGCCGGCAAAGCTGCCCGCCGAGCAACCCGTGCCGCCGACCAGGATCTTGTAGTTGTGGTCAAACGGCGCAATGCTGGCGGTGTTGGACGTGACGTCGGCACCCAGCGTCAAGCTGTTGGCGCCGATCGAGACAACGTCGCCCATCGCTGTCGCAGCGATGTTGACCGCCGGCGCGTTCAGTGCCAATTCACCGGCTACCTTGATCGGTGCAGCGATCGACACCAGGGTGCTCGCAGCCCCGCCGACTGTCGCACCCAGTTCGAGGTTGCGAGCGTAGTAGGTCTGTCCAGTCAGGTCGAGCGCACCGGTCACATTCACTTGACCATTGGGACTGGCGATGCTGATATCGGCGTTACGTATCTTCTGCAGCGTGGTGTCGCTCAGATTCATATCGAAAGTCTCAATCAAATCCGCGCCGGTCCCGATATTGACGTTGCCATAGGACTTGATAAACACTTGAGGAGCGGTGCCAGTGCCAACAATGGTGGCATCGCTCGGCAAGACGATTTTTCCGGTGTACAGGCGTATGTCATTCCCGCTCAGCTGCATGCCGGACGCCAGTTTCACTTTGTTGCTGTCGAATTGCAGGTAACCATTGGCGAAGCCACTCGACTGGCTGACGCCATTGCCCCGCCAGCCCACGGTCAAATCGTTCAGGCTCTTGACGCTCAGCGCGCCGATGTTGACAGCGGACAGTTCAGAAATATGGTTACTGGAATTATCCAGCAAGGCCGAGCCAGGCGTACTGATGCTGAGGCCGTGGCCGGTGGCCTGTTCAACGTTGTAGGAATTGAGCTGGGCATTAGCCTGCTGCGTGATGTTGCCACCGGCTGTGAGGACGATGCCGGTGGCGCCGGTGATGTTCCCAAGCACCACATTGTGGGCTGCAGTGAAACTGAAATCGCCGACACTGCTGCTGCCGCTAATAGTGCCGACTTCGTTGGCGCCGGTCAGCGACACGGTCTGGGCAATGGCGTTCAGGGCGCCAATAGTAACGGCGCCGCTGCCGGAGACCGTGCCGCCGGACAGTGTCAGGTCGGTGGTGCCGGTGGTGCTGCCCGCCAGGTTGAGGGCGCCGGTGACGACGTCCGAGCCGGTGTAGCCGCTGGCCGTGCCGATGCTCATATGCGCGCCGTGCAGCGTTTTCAATTCCGTATCGGTCAGGCCCAGCACAGTGGACGAGTCGGCGGCACCAACGCCGAGGTTGATGTTCTTGTCGCTGGTGTAGGTGTCGAGCTTGATGACCGACGACGCCACGCTGCCGCCCAGGCTCATCTTGTCCGCGGTCAATTGCACCGAGCCGCCGCCGGTGTCGGTGCTCAGCGCCGCGCCGGAACCCAGGGTCAGCGTTCCGCTGCCGTCCACGCTGGCCTGCAGCACGCCGGTGCGTCCGGTACCCAGGCTCAGCGCGTGATTCAGATTGATGTCCGCGCCGCTTTCAAGCAGTACGTTATTCACCGTGTTGAAGCTCAACGCGCCGCCGCTGTTGATGTTGGCGGCTCCGCTGTGGCCGACGACCACGCTGCCGGCCGATACCGTGTCGAAATCAGCCTGGCTCAAGCCCAACGTGCCGGCGGTCTTGGCGCCGAGGGTGATGGCGCGGCTGACGGTGTACGGCGCAAACGACACCGATGCAAAACCGTTGCTGTTGGTCGTGCCGATGGTGCCGGCCGCGCTGTTGAGATTGATGTTGTCGGCCGTGAAGGAAATCAACGGCGCATTGCTGCCGTTGTACGTGGTACGGATCGAGCCGTATTGGCCCACGGTGATGTAGCCATCCGCCGTTTCGGCGCGGGCGTCGAAATCGCCGATGCCCAGCTGGATGCCGCCATTGACGGTGACGTAGCTGCCGCTGAGCGTCAGCTTGTTGCCGCCGGTCTGCACCGCGCCGTCCGCACCGCCGACATTGGCGATAATGACGCCGCCCAAGCCGCTGGCGTAGCCGCCACTGTTGTCGTTGGCCTTCAGCGTAATGTCGCCGTTCATGTACAGCGGCGCATTGACTTTGATGTCGTTGCCGGCCTGCACGGTAAGGCTGTAGGCGCCGGGATTGTTGATCAAGGAGGAGAAGGTAATATCGTGCCGCGCCTGCAAAGTGACGTTGGCAGTAGCTGCAGTGATATCGCTGGCATTGACCGTGGTCGAGTCGGCAGTCGGGTCTGGTTGGGGTGGAGTGCCGAAGATGGCTGCGCCGCTCAGAGCACTGCCGCCGCTCGATACAACCTCAATGTCGTACGGATCAAGCAACCAGCTACCAGTGCGGCCCTGCGCGGCGCCGGCATTGACACGGGCGCCCGCTACATCAAGGTAGTGGCCCGAGGTTTCGACCGCGCCACCGTCGCCGCCGTGGGCGCCGCCGCGTGCCGACAGCATGCCGTACATGCGCGTCGCATCCTGGCTCCACACCACCAGCTTGCCGCCGTTGCCGCTGCCCGTGGCGTCGGCGCTGATGAGGACATCCTTGCCGACAAACGTCTGCTGCGCGTTCTGCACGGCCGCGTTCTTGCCCTGGTAGTCGCCGCCGACCAGCACCGTGCCGCCGCCGGCCGCGCCGCTGGCGTCGACCACCGCGTTGCCGGTCAAGCCGACCTTGTCGCCCAGCAGTTGGATGTCGCCGCCGGTGTTCAGATTGCTGCCCACCGCCGTGGTCGTGCTGCCCGCTTCGACCATCGTGGTGCCGCTCGATTTCAACACGATCCGGCCATTCTCGCCGCGCACCGCGCTGTTGGCGTTGATGGCGCCGCGCTGGCTCACCAGCGCGCCGTACACGCCGACCCGGCCGCCCTGCGCCACGATCTGGCCCAGGTTGACCGCCTGGTCCGACGGCGACGACACCACCACCTGCACGTTCGGATCCTTCGAGTCGAACAGCTGCACGCTGTGGCCGGCCGCCAGCACCACGTCGCCGTTGGCCGACGAAATGATGCCGCTGTTTTCCACCGCCGGCGCGACCAGGAAGATCTGGCCGCCGGCCGGCGTGGTGATGGTGCCGGCGTTGCTGACCTTGCCCGCGTTGGCGACGTCGGTGAAGTTGTTCTTGCCGGACAGGAAGTCGGCGTTCGAGATCGCCAGGCTGGACGCCACCAGGCCGTTGACGTCGACGCGCGAGCCGGCGCCGAACATCACGCCGTTCGGATTAATCAGGAACACCTTGCCGTTCGACTGCAGCGAGCCGAGGATCTGCGTCGGGTCCTGGCCGGTGATCCGGTTCAGCACCTTGCTGTCGGCGCTTTGCTGGATGAAGCGGGTGATTTCGCCGGCATTGATCGAGAAGCTGCGCCAGTCGATGATGGCATTCGGCGTATTGGTGATCGAGTACAGGCTGCCCTGCTGGTTGAAGGTGGCCATGCCGTGCACAACCGTCGGCGACACGGGATTGGCTTGCGCGGCGCCGAACGCCGCAGCGACCATCACCGCCAGTATTTTGCGGCGCAAAGGGATGGAGGAGTAAGCCTGCGCTGCGCGGCCGCTTCGGATATTTTTTTTCATGATCTTCATCAGGCTCAGTAAGCCAGCCCCAATCTCAGGTGCAAGCGATTGGCGTCGGCGCGCGTGGTGGCGCCGGCACGGACCACATGGCCGTAATCGAGCTGCAGGTTGGCGTAAGTGGACAGCACGAAGCGCGCACCGACGCCGGTACTGGCGATGGTGGTGCTTTCCAGTTCGCTGGCCAGCGCGTGATTGCGCTTGACGTAAGCGGTATCGTAGAAGGCCAGCAGGCGGCAATTCCAGCCGGCGCGGCTGCACAGGTTGGGCGTGTAGCCTTCGAGGTTGATGCCGAGGCCGGAGTCGTTGGAAATCTCGCGCTCGGCGAAGCCGCGCACCGAGGTGGCGCCGCCGGCACCGAACTGCTCGCCGGGGATCAGTGCGTCGCTGGTCAGCTGGCCGTTGGCGATTGCGCGCAATTGCCAGTCGCCGGCCAGCGCGCGGGTGATGCTGCCGCCGAAGCGCAGCACGGTGTAGTCGGCCTTGGAGCCGGCGCGGGCCAGCGTAAACGACGCCTGATCGCCCTTGGAACCGCCGGAGATGTTGTGCGCCAGCGTAATCTGCCCGCTGATCTCGCCCGCCTTGATCGGCAGGCTGGCCTGGTAGCTGACGCTGAGCGGATGCACCGTCACGTCATTGCCCAGCTGCGAACTGCCGCTCTGCACATCCAGCAATTCAACGTTGTTCTTGAACGCCTTGTAATCGACGCCGTAGGTCAGGTGCTGCTCCAGTTCGCCGCGCTTGGCCAGGTTCTGGTTGTAGCGCGCGCCGTACACGGCGCCCTTGCCGCTGACGGCCAGGTTGAAGGCGCCGGCCGACACGGTGCCGGAGTCGACGTTGGAATAGCTGGCGAAGAAGTCCAGCGAATCGCCCAGCGCATACAGCGGGATATGATAGCCAGCGCCGTACACCTTGACCCGGCCTGGTTCCTCGGCCGAGGTGGTGTACTGCAGCGACGCCAGGTGGTCGCGGCCGAACAGGTTGGCGTTTTGCAGGACGAAGCCCAGGTGGGTCTTGCCGGTCTGCTCGGTGCCGGTGTTGTCGGCGTTGGCCATGACCTTCCACGGCGATTGATCCTTGACGTCCAGCACGGCGTCGACCTCATCGTCCTTTTCGCCACTTTGCAGCTTCATCGTGACTTCCTTGGACGGATTCTCGTTGCCCTGCTTCAGGTTGCGCGACACCGCCGCCAGATCCGGCGTGCGGCCTTCCTGCAGCGCCGGCAGGCTGCGGCGGATATTGGCCTCGTCGAAATATCGATTGTTCTTGACGCTGACGCGGCCGATTTTGGTTTCCACTACCTTCAACACCACCACGCCGCGATTGAGCTCCTGCTCGGGCAGTTCGATGGAGACGATGTTGTAGCCGCGCGCATGGTAGACCGCTTCCAGCGCCTCCAGCGCCCGCTGCACGTCGCCGAAGTCGCGCCCGGTGCCGGTGTACTGGGCCAGCAAGGCATCGATCTGCTGCTGCGGCAGCAGGGTATTGCCCTTGACTTCGAAGCGTGAAATTTCAAAACGGATGGGGGCGCCGTCGTCTGCCGGCTCGGCCGCCCAGGCTGAAGTGACGGCGGCGGCGAGGATGGAACCTGCTAGCAGGCGCGTTAAGCTATATCTCATGTGTCGGCTCTTAATTTTGCTAGCTGTTTTGCTAACTTTGATTTTGTATCATCATTAGGTGAGGCAATTTACATTCACCCCAGATGCTAGCATAGCCATATCAGGTAATGCCCAATTGAAAGGTTCGATTTTCACATCGTTACCTGGAGTGTTGCATTTCAGGTCACAAACAGGCCCGCCGGTGTGGCGGGCCCGAGACCAGCGCCAGCTAGTTGCAATACATTTTCTTGGTCGGCTCGTTCTTCGCGACCGCGGTGGTGCCGCTGTCATCCTTCTTGTCGGTCGCCTTGGAGTCCGGCACCTTGTCGTCCGGCTTGCTGTTGCCTCCACTACCGCTACCGGTGCTCGCCACCGTGGTGTCGGGCGCGGTGGGGACGGTGGCCGGCGTGTTCTTATTGGCCTGGACCGTAGTGGTCACCGTGTTGATGATGTTGACCGTCGAGTTCAGCGCCTGTCCCACCGGCGTCGGCGTGCCGCTGCCCGCTGCTGCGGCGGCGGCGGCCGCATCGGCTGCGGCTTTCGCTGCGGCGTCGGCGGCAGCTTTCGCGGCGGCATCGGAAGCGGCCTTGGCGGCGGCGTCGGCGGCGGCCTGGGCGGCCGCATCGGCGGCAGCTTTTGCCGCGGCGTCGGCTGCAGCTTTTGCCGCGGCGTCGGCGGCGGCTTTCGCGGCCGCATCGGCAGCGGCCTTGGCGGCGTCGGCGGCGGCCTGCGCGGCGGCCGCATCGGCGGCGGCCTTGGCGGCGGCATCGGCGGCAGCTTTCGCGGCTGCGTCAGCGGCAGCCTTGGCCGCTGCGTCTGCTGCGGCCTGGGCTGCTGCCGCTGCGGCGGCGTCGGCGGCCGCCTTGGCGGCCGCATCGGCTGCTGCCTTGGCGGCAGCATCGGCGGCGGCCTGCGCCGCAGCCGCTGCGGCGGCGGCTTGGGCGGCAGCAGCCGCCGCTGCGGCGCCGTCGGTCACGGTCGGCTGGACGCCGGTGAAGGTGACGTTAGGCGTGGTCACCGACCCTTGCGGGGCCGCCAGTATGATCGTGCCGCCGCTGCTGTTGATCGAGGTGCCGCTGCTGGCGGTGATACTGCCCGACGCGGCGGTGGCGCTGATGCTGCCGCCCGATGCCACGCTCAGGCTGCCGCCCAGCACAATGCCGGTACCGGCCGTCAGCGCGATGGAGCTGCCCGAGTTCACCACCGAGCTGCTGTCCATCGCGATGCCGGTGCCGGCGGTCAGGCCGATGGTGTTGGTCGATTGCAGCGAGGTGCCTGGCGCGAGCGTGATACTGGTGCTGGCCGACAGGCCGATGTCGCTGCCGTCGATGGTGTCGTTGACCGTGATCGGGCTGTGCGCGGCGATCGACACCAGCCCGGTGTTGGCGCCGCTGTGGATGGCATGGATCGTGCCCGTGGTGTGGATGCCGCCGTGGTTGTCAATAATGATGTTGCCGGTGGTGCTCAACGGACCCAGCGCCAGCTCGCCGCTGCTGACGGTGTTGTTGAGCCGGATGTCGCCGCTGTAGTTGGTCGCCGTGAAGGCGCCGACATGGTTGCCGGTGTTGGTCAGCGTGATGCCGTTGGTGGCCATCGCATGCAGGCTGTCGGTGACCAGCGGGCCGGTCTGCGTGATCGTTCCGCCCTCGCCCGCGTTCAGCGTGATGCCGCTTTGCGCGCGCACGCTGCCGATGGCGATGCTGTTGCCGTTGATGACATTGAGCGAGCCGCTCATGTCGATGCTGCCGCCGGTCTGCGTCAGGTTGTTGACGTACAGGTTGGCGCTGCTGCTGGTGCCGCTGATGGTGCCGCTGGTCAGCGTCAGGTAGGTCCCGTCCAGCGAGCCATTGAGCACCAGGCTGCCGCCGTTCAGCGTCAGCGTCGCGCCGCTCGCATAGGATTTTCCGCCGGTGCCGGTGACGGTCAGCGCGCCGCCGGTCAACTCCAGGTTGCGGCCGCTCCCGACGCTGAAGTTGGCCAGCGTGGTGTTGCCGGCGCTGGCGTCGTAGGTGATGGTGCCGCTACCGCTCTGGATGGCGGCCGCCAGCACGTTGGCGCCGTCCGGCGCGATGCCGTCGACCCAGTTGCCGGCCGCGCTCCACAAGCCACCGCCGACGGCATTGAACGTCGACAGCGGTCGCGCCGTGATGGTGCCGGTGGCGCTGACCGGCACCGTGTAGTTGCCGGCGTCCGCACCCGACAGCGCCAAGCCTGTGCCACCCAGCGTCACCGTCTTGCCGACGCCGACGTTCTTGTCGGCGTAGGTCGCGGTGGCGTTACCCGCCACCAGCGAGACATTGTCGTAGTCGTCGCCAACGTGCACCACGCCGACCAGCGTGGCGCCGGTCACGGTGCCGGCGGTGGTGCCGTTGTATTCCCGGCTCAGCAGCGACAGGCTCAGCGGCGCCGGCGTGACGTGCAGCAGCGCGCTGCTGCCGGTGTAGCTGATGTCGTACTTGCTGGAATACAGGCCGCCGACGCTATGGTCGCCCACATTGAACGGCCCGTCGAAGGCCAGGCTGCCGTCAACGCCGGCCGGCAGCGAGTTCACCAGCGCACCGCCGAAGGCGGCGCCGGTGCCGTCATACACCTTGGTGACGCTGGTGCCGCCGGTGACGGCGACCGTGGTCGGCGTCAAGTAATCGCGCAGCATCGGCACGGTAAGGCCATCGTAGATACGCCATACGCTGCTGCTCTGGTCATGTCCCTGTCCGCTGACGTCGAAACCGGCGAAACTGGCCGCCTTCATGGTTTGCGCCGTGGTCAGCGCAGTGCCGGCGATGTCGCTGGCGGTACCGGCCTTCGTCGAATCGAAGTAGCCATGCACCAGGTTGCCGCTCTCATGTGAACCGACCATGCCGTAGACATTGGCGCCGCTGAAGGCGGTGCCGGTGACGCTGCCGTTGCTAAAGCTGTTACTGACGGTACCGCTGTTCAGATCGCCAAGCAGCCCGCCCATATTGGCGTGGGAGTAACTGGAATCCAGCGTATTGCCGCTGACATTGCTGGACGTGTAGACATTGGTGATGGTGCCGTTGTTCGTGTTGCGGCCGGCGAAGCCGCCGACATTGCGGCCGCCGTTCACGGCGCCGGTCGAATACGCCACACTGATGCCGCCGCCGTTGTTGTCGCCCACGAGGCCGCCGATGATTTCGCCTGTGCTGTACACATCGCCGGTTGCAAAGGCGTGGTCGATGCTGCCCGTATGGCTGCCGTCGGCGGCGTTGCTGCCGACTAAACCGCCCGCATAGCCGAAACCGGTGGCGTTGACGTCGCCGCTGGCCGACGAATAGCTGATGCTGCCCAGGTTGCGCCCGACCAGGCCGCCGATATTGGAGGCATCACCGCCGGCAATGCCATTGACGGTGCCGCTGGCGCTGGAATCGCTGATGCTCGCGTAGTTGGTGCCCGCCATGCCGCCGACGTTGAAGACGCCGGTCACGTCGACGTCGCTGTGCACGTTCTGCACCAGGCCGCCGGTCTGAGAGCTGCCGTACACGCCACCGACATTGTTGCGGCCGGTCACGATCCCGCTATTGAGCGACAGGTTCTTGATGGTGCCGGTGCCGAGATACGAGAACAGCCCGATGTTATCGCTGGCGCCGCGATTGATATGCAGGCCGTTGATGGCCAGGTTGTTGCCGTCGAAGGTGCCGGTGTAGGCGTAGTCGAGACCGCCGATCGGTTTGAAGCCCTGGCCACCATTCCAGTTGGCGGTGCCGCTGGCGTCGATATTGGTATTGAGCTTGTACGAGGCCAACATCAGCAAGCTGCCCACGCCCTGCAGGCCATAGGCATCCTCCAGCAGATAGGGCGCCGTCAAGCTGCCGTCGCCGCCGGACGCGCGCAGGAAAGTGCCGCTGCCGATCCTGAAATCGTGGGCGCTGAAAGCAGGCAGTGTGCCGAGTTGCGCCCACGAGCCGTCGGCCAGCGTGAAGGTGCCGCCGACCGAAACGCTGGCCGGCGCGCTGATGTTGTTGGTTGTTTGCAGCGTCAGGCCGCCGGCCAGGGTCAGCGGCTGGCTGATCGCGATCGAGCCGCTCTGCGCCTCCAGCAGCAGCGTGCCGCTGGCCAGCGTACTGGTCAGATCGAGGTTGCCGGTGACGGCGACATTGCCCGTGTGGGCGCTATCGAAGGCGCCGATCGCCAGCGTACCGCCGCCGACGCCAATATTCTGCAATTCAGCCTGACTCAAGCCCAGCGTGCCGGTGGCGTCGGCCGCGCTGCCGCCCAGCGCCACATTGGTACTGTTGGAGTATGGCTGCAGCGTGACCGTATGACCGGTGCTGCCGTTCACGGCGGCGCCGAGCGTCATCTGGTCGGCCGTCAGCGTGATATCCCCGCCGGCGGTGATGGCGCTGTTGGTGGTCAGGCTGTTGACGCCGCTGGCGACCAGCGCGCCGCCCACATTGACGGCGCCCAGGCTCAGGCTTTGCGCGGTGACGGTAGCGTTGCCGCTGGTGGTCTGCAACGCAATCTGGCCGCTGACGCTGTTGCCGGTGTTGTCCAGCGAGATGCTGCTGGCCGCGATGGCGTTGATGCTGCTGGCCGTCAGCCCGTCGATCGGGCTGGTGACTTGCGTGATCAGACCGCCGTTGGCATGCAGGTTCAGCGCCGCATTGGGCGCATTGATGGCGGCATTCAGATTGATGTCGGTGGTCGCTTCCAGCGTCAGGCTGTGCGAGGAACTCCAGCTGACCGGGCTGAGGACTTTGATGAAACCGACGCCGCCACGGGTGATGTTGTTGACGGTACTTACCGTCACGTCGGTGGTAGCTAGTGCGTTCTGCAGGTTGGCGGTGGTCAGCAGCGAATCGACCCAATAACCCGTTTCGAGGAACACGGTGCTGCCCGTCGACGGCACTTCGTTATTGCCCTCCATGCCAGCCGCCGTGGCGGTACTAACGGAATTGGCGATATAAACATTGCTCGGATCGAGCAGCAGCTTGCCGGTGCTGCCTTGCGGCGCACGGGTATCGACCGCGCCCTGCATGTCCAGATAGTGCCCGGACGTTTCGACAAAGCCACCATTGCCGCCATTGGCACCGCCGCGCGCGTAAATGCTGCCGTAGACGCGGGTCGCCTCATCGCTCCAGACGATGATCTTGCCGCCGTCGCCAAGCCCCGTGGCATCGGCCTTGATGACGGCATCCTTGCCGACGTAGCTTTGCTGCGCGTTCTTCACGGCCGCGTTCTTGCCCTGGTAGTCGCCGCCGACCAGCACCGTGCCGCCGCCGGCCGCGCCACTGGCGTCGACCACCGCGTTGCCGGTCAAGCCGACCTTGTCGCCCAGCAGCTGGATGTCGCCGCCGGTGTTCAGGTTGCTGCCCACCGCCGTGGTCGTGCTGCCCGCTTCGACCATCGTGGTGCCGCTCGATTTCAACACGATCCGGCCGTTCTCGCCGCGCACCGCGCTGTTGGCGTTGATGGCGCCGCGCTGGCTCACCAGCGCGCCGTACACGCCGACCCGGCCGCCCTGCGCCACGATCTGGCCCAGGTTGACCGCCTGGTCCGACGGCGACGACACCACCACCTGCACGTTCGGATCCTTCGAGTCGAACAGCTGCACGCTGTGGCCGGCCGCCAGCACGACGTCGCCGTTGGCCGACGAAATGATGCCGCTGTTTTCCACCGCCGGCGCGACCAGGAAGATCTGGCCGCCGGCCGGCGTGGTGATGGTGCCGGCGTTGCTGACCTTGCCCGCGTTGGCGACGTCGGTGAAGTTGTTCTTGCCGGACAGGAAGTCGGCGTTCGAGATCGCCAGGCTGGACGCCACCAGGCCGTTGACGTCGACGCGCGAGCCGGCGCCGAACATCACGCCGTTCGGATTAATCAGGAATACCTTGCCGTTCGACTGCAGCGAGCCGAGGATCTGCGTCGGGTCCTGGCCGGTGATCCGGTTCAGCACCTTGCTGTCGGCGCTTTGCTGGATGAAGCGGGTGATTTCGTCCGACGCCACCGAGAAGCTCTGCCAGTTGATGATGGTGTTGGGCGTGTTGGTGATTGAGTAAGTCTTGCCCTGGAGGTTGAAGCTGGCCTGCCCCGCCACCACGGTCGGGCTGACCGGGCTGGCCTCGGCCGCCGTGTAGCAGGCGGCCACCAGCACGGCGATCAATTTGCGGCGCAGCGGCGCGGAGGCGGCGCGGCGGGTCTGGGAAAGGGTTTCAACTTTCATAACGACATCCTCTATCCGGTGGGGATTTTGCCCACGCGAGTGCTCATGCACGCCAGGCAAGTCTGTTGGTTATTGTTATTGCAGGACTACAGAGAAGTGCAGAGTATAGCCAATAGGAAACTATTATTTCTATAAGTGTAGTCGGAATTGCTCAATCCGCCACTCTTTTTTAGCGTTTTCGGGCACTTTTTTCCGAAATTACTGACTTGATAGCACTATTACACTGGCATAATTGTTGCCATCAGCACACTATTTTGTTTCGAAAGTCGTGACGCCATCCCAGCCCTCTCCCGGCGGATGAGCTCGATAATAGGCGATGCGCTCGGTATACAGCACATACAAGCCGCGGTCGGGCGAGATTGCCTGCAACTCGACAATGATCTCCATGGCCTGATCCCATTGCTGGGCGCGCACGGCGGCCAGCGCCAGGGCCCAGCGCTCCAGTTCGTGGCGGCTGGCCGGGTCCAGGTCCTTGTCGAGCGCCAGCGGCTCGAAGATCGCCACCGGTTCGTTCTTGCCCTTGACGCGCACCAGGTCCAGCTCGCGGTAGGCGAATTCCGGCGCGGCTGCGCGGGTGGCCTCGCCGACGGTGATGCCCACGCCATAGACCTTGGTGATGCCCTCGAGGCGCGAGCCGAGATTCACGGCGTCGCCCATGACGGTGTAGGCGCGGCGGATTTTCGAGCCCATGTCGCCCACGTGCATCAGGCCGGAGTTCAGGCCGATGCCGATTTTCAGCGGCGGCCAGCCGCGCGCGATGAAGTCGTCGTTGAGGCGGTGCGCGCTGGCCTGCATCAGCAGCGAGGTGGCGACGGCGCGGCTGGCGTGGTCGGCAAAGGCCACCGGCGCGCCCCAGAACGCCATGACGGCGTCGCCGATGTACTTGTCGAGCGTGCCGCGGTGGCTGTCGCGGATGTCTTCGGACATGGCCGTCAGGTACAGGTTGATGTACTCGCGCAGCTGCTTCGGCGTCAGGCCCTCGGAGATGGTGGTGAAGCCGCGCACGTCGACGAACAGCACGGTCAGCTCGCGGCTTTCGCCGTCCATATTGTACTTTTCCGGATCGTCGGCCATCTCGGCCACGAGTTCGGGCGCCACGTACTCGCCGAAACGCGACACCAGCGCCTGCCCCTTGCGCACCTCGAAGAAGTAGCCCCAGGCGACGTTGAGCACGAACACGGCGACGATGACGATGCTCAGCATGCCGAAGTTGAACAGCAGGTTTTGCTCACTGTACAGATAATAGTTGGCGCCGACCGCCGCGCCCAAAGTCAGCAAACCCGCCAGGATCGACGGCAGCGGCGCCAGCGCCGCCAGCGCAAAGCTCAGCGCCAGGCCCAGCGCCAGGATCTCGATGCCTTCGATGGCGCTGGCCCAGTCGGGGCGCGACTTGAAGCTGTTGTCGAGAATGGACTTGATGATGTTGGCGTGGATTTCCACTCCCGGATATTCGGGGTTGACCGGGGTCGCCCGCAAGTCGACCAGGCCCGGCGCCGTGGTGCCGACCAGCACGATGGCGCCCTTCAATATCTCCGGCGGCGTGCGGCCGGCCAGCACGTCGGCCGCCGACACGTAGCGGAAGGCGCCGCCCCGCGGGCCGCCCTTGCCGCGGTACTGCACCACGGTGGTCATGGCCTCGCCTACCGGTATCACGCGCTGGCGCTTTTCCGGCATCAGGATGGTGACCGAATCGAAGCCGCCGCTGGCCAGCTGGTTGGCTGACAACTGGTCCACGCGTTCGCTCAGATAGGGCTTGATCGCCACCGCGCCCAGGTATCTGGCGGCGGTGGCCAGCGACAGCGCAGGATAGTAGTTGTCACCGATTTGCTGGATCATGCCGGCGGTGCGGACGATGCCGTCCAGGTCGGTCACCACCGAGAAGCTGCCGGCGCCGGCAGCCGCGCTTTGCAGCACGCCGATGTTGGCTTCGTAGCCGGGCGCGGAATAGGCCAGCAGCTCGCGCCCGTTCAGATCCTGCTCCGTGATGATCGGGGCGGGCAACTGGCCCTTGATCTGGTCGACCGACAAGTTAAAGCCGAGGATGACCGGCTGCCCGCGCAGCGCGCCGGCAAACAGGCCGTCGTAATCCATGGACGGCTTCAATGCCGTCAGGCGCTGCTTCAGCGCGGGAACGTCCTTCAGCTCGCCGTCGGACAGTTTTTCCAGCACGCCATAGCCGGAACTGGTGTCCGGCTCGGGGAACGAGATATCGAAACCCACCGCGCCGACATGGTAGTGCTGAGTCAGTTGCGAGACCAGTCTGGCCTGGATATTACGGCTCCACGGGAAGCGCCCGACCTCGGTCAGCGACTTGCCGTCGATGTCGACGACGACGATGCGCGGGTCCAGCTTGGGCGGCTGCAGCTTCATGCGCTCACCGTTCAGCAGGCTGTCGAAGCGGGACACCGCGTCCAGTTCGAACACGCCGGCCGTGTAAGCCACGCCGGCGGCCGTGATCAGCAGGCCCAGCAGCCAGCGGGGGCCGTACTTCAGCAGGATCTTGGACCACTTGGCGGGAAGCAGGCGCACACGCGCTCCTTACTGGTTAGGGCGTGTAGCCTGGGATCTTGGATTCGTCGATGGCGTCGATCTGCTTTTCGTCCATGTTCTTGTGGGCGAATTCCATGTAGATCTTGTTGCGGATGAAGATGTCGAACAGGTCCGGGTCGATGTGGCCGTTGAGCGAGAAGTTGCCCAGGATGCGCAGCGATTCCGACAGCATCTTGCCCTTCTTGTAAGGCCGGTCCTTGGCGGTCAGCGCCTCGAAGATGTCGGCGATCGCCATCAGCCGCGCCTGCACCGACATCTGGTCCTTGGTCAGCCCGCGCGGATAGCCCTTGCCGTCCATCCGCTCGTGGTGGCCGCCGGCGTATTCCGGCACGTTCTTCAGGTGCTTGGGCCACGGCAGCGCCTCCAGCATCTTGATCGTCATCGAAATGTGGTTGTTGATTTCCTTGCGCTCGGAATCGGTCAGGGTGCCGAACTTGATGGTCAGGTTCATCAGCTCGTTGTCGCTGAAGAACGCCTGCTCGGCGCCGTCCGGGCCGACCCAGCTGCGCTTGCCGATCTCGCGCACGCGGTCCTGGTCTTCCGGCTTCATGCCCTCGCCGCCGACGTTGGCGACGCGGATGAAATCGCGCTCGGCGCGCAGCGCGGCCTGCTGTTCGGCCAGTTCCGCATCGATGGCGGCGATGGCGGCCTGGTCGGCGCCGGCCTCGAGCTTGCGCTTGAGCGCGGCGATCTCGGCGTCGCGCAGCAGCACTTCGAAACGGGTGTCGACCACGGCGATGCGGTCGAAGATGGTTTCCAGCTTGGTGGCCTTGTCGACCACGTGCACCGGCGTGGTGATCTTGCCGCAGTCGTGCAGCAGGCCGGCCAGCCACAGTTCCTTGCGGTCGGCGTCGTTCATGCGGAAATCGGCCATCGGACCGGTTTCGGTGTTGTGCACGGCCTCGGCCAGCATCATCGTCAGCTCCGGCACGAACTGGCAGTGGCGGCCCGTGTACGGCGACTTTTCATCGATGCCGATGTTGATCAGGTTGACCAGCGATTCGAGCAGCTCTTCCAGCTGGGCGATCAGGCGCTGGTGCGTCAGCGCGACGGCGGCCTGCGCCGCCAGCGCCTCGATGAAACGCTGGTCGGTCTGGCTGAAGGCGCGGATCTCGCCGGTGTCGGCGTCCTTGGCGTTGATCAGCTGCAGCACGCCGACCAGCTCGCCTTCGTGGTCGCTCATCGGCACCGTCAGGAACGATTGCGAATGGTAGTTGCGCAGCTGGTCGAACTTGACCATGCCGGAAAAGTTGAACACGTCCGCCTTGTAGACGTCCTCGATGTTGACGGACAGGCCGAAGTGGGCGGCATAGGCGGCCACCGAGGCCAGGTTCTTGTCGCCGCTCTCGTCGAACAGCGGCACGCCGGGCGCCGTGATCGGGTCGCCGGTGGCGCCGCCCTGGCGGGTGTTGAGCGTGTCGTTGAGCAGTATCGTGAAATCGAGAAAACGCTTGTCCTCGCTGGGACGGTACAGGGTACCGCCGTCGGCGTTGGTCATGCTTTTCGCAACGACGAGGATGCGCTCCAGCAGCGTATCCGTATCGTGACTGCTGCCCAGTTCAACGCTGAGCTCTGTCAGCTGGTCCAGGCGCTGTGCGATTTGCGTTTGATTCAACTCTTGCATGGTTGTTCTTTTAATACCTGTTTGGGATGGAGACTGCGGCGCGCACGCGCGGACGCAGTTTAGAAGTGTAGCTCTAGCGCAAGCTGTTGTACATCAGGAAATGATCCCAGTCATAAAATTAGCGCGACTGTGTCGGGTTTTTCCCTGTTGCGGAAAAAAAAAGCTATCATCGACCGATAGCAACACACAAAAAAACAAAAGCAAAAACAACAAGTAACAACAGGCGATCGCCAGCAAAAAAACAGGGACTCTGTATGAAATTCACATTTTGGGGAGTGCGCGGCTCGATTCCCTCCCCCGGCCCGCGCACGGCGCGCTATGGCGGCAACACCACCTGCATCGAAGTGCGCAGCGACGACGACACCCTGATCATCATCGACGGCGGCACCGGCATCTTTTCGCTGGCCCAATCCCTGCTGCAAAACAAAAAAGAAGGCGGCATCCACGCCAACATCTTCATCACCCACAGCCACTGGGACCACATCCATGGCCTGCCCTTCTTCACGCCGCTGTTCGTGCGCGGCAGCCGCGTGCGCCTGCACGGCGTGACCGACCCGGTGACCGGCAACGGCATCGAGCACGTGATGGGCGTGCAATTGCAGAACAGCTACTTTCCGGTCAGCGAAACGCAGATGGACGCCACCATCGAATACCGCACCCTGCTGGTGGACGAGACCATCGAGGTCGGCGACGCCACCGTGCAGAACGTGGTGATGAACCATCCGGTGACGGACCTGGGCTACCGCATCCAGTGCAACGGCAAGTCGGTGTTCTTCACCGGCGACCATGAACCGCACTACAACATCCATCCCGCCGGCCATCCCGAGCACGCCGCCTACCAGCAATGGATGGAGGAGCGCACTGCCGCCATCGACGCCGTGGTCCAGGGCGTCGACGCGCTGATCGTCGACTGCTCCTATACCCGCGAGGAATACCCGGCCAAGCAGGGCTGGGGCCACGGCACCTTCGATTCGGCGTTCTCCATGGCGCTGCGCACCGGCGCCAAGGCGCTATACTGCACTCATCATGAACCGACCCGCAGCGACGACGAACTCGAAGCCGTGTTCGCCGAAGTCATGGCACGCCACGCGCCGCTGCTGGGCAACTTGAAAGTCTTCCTCGCTTATGAAGGCATGGAAGTCCAACTGACCTAGCGAAAGCAATGATGAACGACGCCGGCTCCAGTCTTCACCCCAGTGATGTCGACCTGCGGCTGGCGTTTTTCCAGAAGCTGCAGACGGTCACCACCAAGATCCACGCCACCAGCAACCTGGACGAGATCATGCTCGACCTGGGCATGGAGTTCTGCGACCTGTTCAACTGCGACCGCTTCACCTTGTACGCGATGGATCACGAAAAGGATTACATCGTCTCCAAGGTCAAGACCGGCCTGACTTCCTTCCGCGACCTCAAGCTGGCGGTCACGCCGGCCAGCATCGCCGGCTACGTGGCGCTGACGCGCAAGACCGTCAACATCGCCGACGTCTACGACCAGGCCGAGCTGGCGCGCCACTCGCCGGAGCTGCGTTTCCAGCAGGGCGTCGACCAGCGCACCGGCTACCGTACCCGGCAGATGCTGGTGGCGCCGCTGATCTCGGTGCAGTCGCGCGAGCTGCTGGGCGTGGTCCAGTTCATCAACAACCGCGAACGCGGGCCTTTCTCCGCCATCGCCGAGGACGGCGTCAAGGAGCTGTGCGAGACGCTGTCGGTGGCCTTCAGCCAACGCATGAAGCCCCCGCAGATGGTACGCACCAAATATGACGGGCTGGTGACCGAGGCGGTGCTGTCGGCGCAGGAGCTGGAACTGGCGACCCGCTCGGCCCGCAAGAAGGATATCGACATCGAGGACGTGCTGATCGACGAATTCGAGGTCAAGCCGGCGGCCATCGGCGCATCGCTGGAAAAATTCTTCGGCGTGCCGTACGAGCACGTCAAACCGGACCGCATCAAACCGGTGGACCTGCTGAGGAACCTGAAGCGCCAGTACATCGAGGAATCTGGCTGGATGCCGCTGGAGGAAAACAAGGAAGGCATGCTGGTGGTGGCGCTCGATCCGGAACGGGTGGCGCACACGCACATCGTCAACCAGATCTTCCCCAAAGCCAAGCCGGTGTTCCGCGTCACCAGCAACCGCGAGTTCCGCCAGATGGTCGAGCATTTCTTCGGCGCGGCCGGCGACAGCGGCAGCGTCGGCGACTTGCTGTCGGGCATGGACGCCGACGACGAGGAAGGCGAAGGCTCCGGCGAGGTGTCGGAGGCGGTCGAGAACGAGCTGGTCAAGCTGCTCAACAAGATCATCATCGACGCCTACCGCCAGGGGGTGTCGGACATCCACATCGAACCGCTGCCGGGCAAGGGCAAGACCGGCATCCGCTTCCGCAAGGACGGCACGCTGGTGCCCTACATCGAGATTCCCGCCGCCTACCGCAGCGCGCTGGCGGCGCGGGTGAAGATCATGTGCGACCTCGACATCTCCGAGCGCCGCAAGCCGCAGGACGGCAAGATCAAGTTCAAGAAATACGGCCCGCTCGACATCGAGCTGCGGGTGGCGACGATACCGTCGGCCGGCGGGGTCGAGGACATCGTCATGCGGATCCTGGCGGCCGGCGAACCGATTCCGCTGGACAAGCTCGGCGTGCTGCCGTTCAACCTGGAGCGGCTGCGCGCCACCATCGAGAAGCCGTACGGCCTGTTCTTCGTCTGCGGCCCGACCGGTTCCGGCAAGACCACCACGCTGCACTCGGTGCTCAACTACCTGAACACGCCGGACACCAAGATCTGGACCGCCGAGGATCCGGTCGAGATCACGCAGAAAGGCTTGCGCCAGGTGCAGGTCAACCGCAAGGCCGGGCTGGATTTCGCCACCGTGATGCGGGCCTTCCTGCGCGCCGATCCGGACATCATCATGGTCGGCGAGATGCGCGACAAGGAAACCGTCGGCATGGGCATCGAGGCGTCGCTGACGGGCCACCTGGTGTTCGCCACCTTGCACACCAACAGCGCGCCGGAATCGATCGTGCGGCTGCTGGACATGGGCATGGACCCGTTCAATTTCGCCGACGCGCTGCTGGGCATCCTGGCGCAGCGGCTGGCCAAGCGCCTGTGCGGCAAATGCAAGCAGGCGTTCACGCCCGGCGACGCCGAGCTGCAGTCATTGCTGACGGAATACTGCGAGGAATTGCTCAACACCGAGAGTTTCATCAAGGACGCCGCCGCCGGCCGCGCGGCCGTGCTGGCCGGTTGGCGCGAGCGCTATGCCAAGGACGGCAAGTTCACGCTGTACCGCGCGGTCGGCTGCGACGAATGCAACAAGGGCTACAAGGGGCGCGTCGGCCTGCACGAGCTGATGACGGGATCGGACAAGGTCAAGAAGCTGCTGCAGGAGCACGCGCGCGTCGCTCAGCTGCTGGCCGCCGCGCTGGAAGACGGCATGCTGACGCTGAAGATGGACGGCATCGAGAAGGTGCTGCTGGGGATCACCGACATCAAGATGGTGCGGGCGGTCTGCATCAAGTAGCCGCGCGGCCTGGCGCGGCGGTCGGCCAGCACGCGCAGGCGGGTCAGGCCGGCCTTGAGGTTGAACGAGCGGCCGGCCAGCAAGGCGTCGACCAGCCGGGTGGCCATCGCCAGCGCGGGCGCGGCGGCGGCCTTGGACGAATACGGCAGCACCAGGCGGTAACGGTTGCGCATGTGCGGCACCACGCCGACAAAGCCCAGCGTCACTTCATTGAACGCCAGCCGGCGCAATTCCATCGCCACCTGCTGCACCAGTTGCACCAGTTGCGGCACGTCGTCCGCGCGCTTGCCGATCAGCGGACGCTGGCGGCGCAGGCCCGGCAGGACGGCCTGCAAACGCCGTTCCAGCGCGGCCATGGCGGCGGGCGTCGGGGTGTCGCGGTCCAGTTCGAGGATGCCGAGCAGGCAGGGTTGGGTGGAATAGCGGTTGTCGCTGGCGAGGTAACGCTGATCGATGATTCTCATGGTCGCAATGCCTTTTAAATGACAGGCAATATTGTGACCTTCAACCCGCCCACACGGAAGCGGCGCCCGGAGCGCGGCCGTGTAAGACCACGCTGACAGCTATCGTGCGCGGGGCCGACCTGTGCTACCTGCCCAGCCGGGACGCCAGCGCCGGATCCAGACTGGACAGGAAACTTTCCACGGCGTCCGTATAGGGACCGGGCTGGCCCAGCGCTTCGTTGATTTCACGATGACTCTTGTCCTGCGGCAGCACCCGGGCGCGGATGCCCAGCTTGCCGGCGCCGGAGGCAAAGCCCTGCGATTGCGGACAGGCGTCCCGCCGGCGCGACGAGCATACCGCCAGCAACGGCGCACCGCCGGGCTTCAATTGCGCCAGCGGCGAAACGCCCGCCCAGTAGGTGGGATCTTTGCCGAAGGCCTGGTCGTACAGCGGAAAATGCCGCTGCTGCATCAATCCAGGCACGTCCATCGCGGCGCTGTCCAGCGACACCGTGCCCAGCCAGGGCGCGGCGCCGCGCGAGATCGCCGCGGACGGCGAGGCAGCCAGCAGCGCCACCAGATGCGCGCCGGCCGAGTGCCCCATCAACACGAATTTATTGCGGTCGCCGCCCCAACCTGCGGCCCCGGCCTGTACCGCCGCCAGCGCGCCGGCGACATCTTCCGCCTGCACGGCGACGCTGGCTTCCGGCAGCAGCCGGTAATTGACGGACACCACGATGATGCCACGCGCGGTCCAGCGCGACACCTTGTTCCGCACCACCTGCGCGTTGGCCTTGTCGCCGGTGCGCCAGGCGCCGCCGTGCACCATGAAGATCACCGGCGCGTGGTCGGCCCTGGGCGGCAGGTAGACGTCGTAGCGCTGGAGCCGGCCGGCGCCGTAAGACTGGTCGGCCAGGAGGCGTACGCCATCCGGCAGCGTGAACGGCGCGGCGGCGCCCTCCTCTTCGTCCATGTCGCCGCGCGCCTCCTGGGCGGCGGCACGACGCTCGGCCAGACGGTCGCGTACAGGTCCCGCCGCCTGCGCGGCCAGCGACAGCATCAACATGCCAATGAACACGCGGCGTTTAGTCATAATTGTTTTTCAAAACAAACGGCCAGTGGGTTGCCGATGTATTTGCCGTAGTTGGCAATCCGGCGATAGCCGTGCTTTTCGTAAAAATCCACGGCGCGGCGATTGACCAGCCGCGTCTCCAGCCACAGCGCCTGATAGCCCAGCGCGACCGCCTGATCCTCGAGGAAACCCAGCACGGCACTGCCGACGCCGCCGGTGCCGTGGCGCGCATACATGCGCTTGAGCTCGGCCACGCCGGGTTGCAACGGCCGGAAGGCGCCGCAGCCCAGCGCCGCGCCGGCCGCATCGCGGGCCACCGCGAAACAGGCCGTCGGGCCGCGCGCATCGTCCGCGTCGAACGAGGCGTTGCCGCTGTCGCCGGTGATCGCCGCCAGCGCTGTCGACAGCTCCGCCATCAGCGCCACCGCATCGGCCGCCCCGGCGTCTTCCCTGGAAATATGTATGGTCGTCTGCATAGCGCAAATTATTGCACAGTACAGATCACCAGTTCCGGATCGGCGTTGATGCGCACAGGCACGCCGCTGCAGCCGACGCCGCGGCTGACGATCAGCTCGCCGTTGCCGCGCACGGGAAAGCGGCCGTAGTGATAGGGACGCGACAGCGGGCCGGTCGGCATCACCAGCGGCGTGCCGTCGCGCAGCGCGATCTGGCCGCCGTGGGTGTGGCCGGCAAAGCCGATGTCGTAGCGTTCGCCGTCCAGCATCAGCAAGCCGTCCGGCGCGTGCATCAGCAGCAGGCGCACCGCGCCGGCGCCGGCAAAGGTGGCGGCGCCGTCCGGCTCGCCGGTCCAGGGATCGTCCATGCCGCAGACCGAGACATTGCCGAACGGCGCAGGCAGCGCGACCGCGCGGTTGACCAGCATCTGCACGTCCACGGCCTCGAACAGGCGCGCGATCTCGCCATCGTCGGTCGACAAATCATGATTGCCGAGCACGGCAAACTTGCCCAGCGGCGGACGGCAGGCCGCCAGCGCCGGGCACAACACTGCGGCGTTGCCGGCCGGGCCGGAGACATAATCGCCGCCCAGCAGCAGCAGGTCCGGCTCTTCGGCGGCGATGCTGGCGAATAAATCCGCGAAGATGGCCGGGTGGGTGGGCGCACCGGCGTGGAAGTCGGAAGCAAAGGCGATCTTCAGCGGCTGGGGCAGGCGCAATTGGTCCGGCAGCGCCAGCGCGTGGCGCGTCACCCCCAGGCGGCCGTGCAGGCCGCAACGGTAGCTCAGAGCACTGACCAGGCCGCCCAGCAGGGCGATATTCAACAGCGCTTCAAGCTGGTGCTGGCGCCGGGAATAACGCTTATTGCGGGGAACTTTCATGGCAACCGGACAAAACTGGAAAGAGGCGGAATGATAGCGTATTTGGGACGCGGCAGGCCGACAAGCATCGACAGGCCCAGCCAACGCCCGCCAATGTTTCAGGCATCGGCGATCGGCGCGGCGGCCGCTTCGGCCATGCCGGCCGCGGCCATGCGGCGGCAGTAGTCCTCCAGCTTCGCGGTGTCGCAATGGATCACCATCCTGTGCACGCGGCCCCAGCGCAATTCGAATTCATGCACGCCCTGGTTGGAGCCGGTAGTGCCGTCCGGCAGCGTGAAACGGTCCTTCCAGGTCACCGTGGCGATGGTGCGCCACGGCCAGCCGGCGACGGCGATGGCGGCGATGTCGAAGCGCAATCCAGGCAGCAGCCGCGCCAGACGCGCATACCACTGCGCCGTCGACGCCGCCGTGCGGCGCTCGCCGGCCAGCGGATGGACACCGTACATCACATGGCGGTGCGACGCCGCGAATTGCGGCAACACCCGCTCGTACGCTCCCGCGTTAATGTATCCAAAAGCGCGCCGCAGCTTGCGGCCGACAATAAAGTGGTACATAATCGCCTCCAATCTTTACAGTGGAAAGATATGTATAGTGCGATTATATCTTTCCCCTGTCAAGATGACTTTATGACCACTAAACCCTATCACCACGGCAATCTGCGCGACAGCCTGCTCGACGCCGCCGACGCGCTGCTGGCGCAGGACGGCGCGCAGGCGCTGACCTTGCGCGAGGTCGCCAAGGCCGCGGGGGTGTCGCACGCCGCGCCCTATCATCACTTTGCCGGCAGGGAGCAATTGCTGGCCGCGGTGGCGGCGCGCGCCTTTGCCGCGCTGGCGGCGGCGATGGCGGCGGCGAATGACGCAAGCGCGCGCAGCCAGGGCGAGCGGCTGATGGACATCTGCGAGGTGTATGTCGAATTCGCCCGCGCGCGGCCGGCGCAGTTCCGCCTGATGTTCGGTCCCATGCTGGCGCAAAAGTCCCGCCATCCGGAGTTGAAGCAGGCCGCCGAGGCGGCGTTCAATGTGCTGGTCTCGGCGGCCACCGCCTTCGATGCGGCGCGCGGCCCGGAACTGGCGCTGACCGGATGGAGCCTGGCACACGGGCTGGCGAACCTGGCGATCGACGAGGCATTCACCGACCTGCCGGTCGAGGTTCCGCCGCCGTCCGTGCTGGCGCGCGCGATGGCGGCCAGGATGCTGGGGCTCGACCGGCCCGGCGAGACGATGCGCAGCTAGTCTTGCGTGTAACGCCACAGGTTGACGGCAAAACAGATCACGCCAGTCGCCAGCGTCACCGACGCCAGGCCCAGCAAGGGAGCGACCGCCGTGCTGCCGTTCAGGAACAGCGCCAGCGAAATCATCTGGACCGGCAGCGCAACGTTGTAGAGCCAGAAATGCGCCTTGGCCAGCCGGGTAGCGGCAGCCGCCGGCACGCTGCGATAAAACAGCCCGAACAGCGCCAGGCTGACCCAGCCGAGCAGGTTGACGTGCGCATGGACCGGGCGCATGACGAAGTCCTGCGACGCCGCCATGACGATGCCGAGCGCGATGCCGGCGAGGAAATACACAACGGCGATACGCAGAAAGCGATTACCCATGAAATTCTCCTCATTCGCATGATAGGCCGGCGGCGCCGGGCGCCATCATGCTGACACGAAGGAGTTGTCAAGGCAATAAGCAAGTCGCATGAGCTGGTTTTTTTACAACGGCGAAAAAAAGGGAGCCGAGGCTCCCCTTGTTTTACATGATGTGGTGACCGACCCACCAGGCCAGCGCGGCCACGAAGGCCGAGGCCGGAATCGTGAACACCCAGGCCCAGACGATGTTGCCCGCCACGCCCCAGCGCACCGCCGACATCTTCTGCGACGAGCCGACGCCGACGATGGCGCCGGTGATGGTGTGCGTGGTCGAGACCGGGACGCCGAAGTGCGAGGCGATCAGCAGGGTCAGCGCGCCGCCGGTCTCGGCGCAGAAGCCGCCCACCGGTTTGAGCTTGGTGATCTTCTGGCCCATGGTCTTGACGATGCGCCAGCCGCCGAACAGCGTGCCGAACGAGATCGCCGTGTAGCACGACACCACCACCCACAGCGGCGGCGCCGCTTCGCCGGCCGGCACCTGGCCCACCGCGATCAGCAGCATCCAGATGATGCCGATGGTTTTCTGGGCGTCGTTGCCGCCGTGGCCGAGGCTGTACGACGCGGCCGACACCAGCTGCAGCCGGCGGAACCATTTGTCGACGCGGCGCGGCGTCGAGCGCACGAAGATCCACGACACGATCAGCATGATGATGGAGCCGAACACAAAGCCCATCAGCGGCGACAGGATGATCCATTGCACCGTCTTCAGCAGGCCGCCGCCGACCAGCGCGCTGGTGCCGGACTTGGCCACCGCCGCGCCCACCAGGCCGCCGATCAGCGCGTGCGACGACGACGACGGAATGCCGTAGTACCAGGTGAACAGGTTCCACGCGATGGCGCCGACCAGCGCGCCGAAGATCACGTACTGGTCGACGATGCCCGGGTCGATGGTGCCCTTGCCCACCGTCGAGGCGACGTGCAGGCCGACCACGAAGATCGCGGTGAAGTTGAACACGGCGGCCATGGCCACGGCGGTCTGCGGCTTGAGCACGCCGGTCGAGACCACGGTCGCGATCGCGTTGGCGGCGTCGTGGAAGCCGTTCATGAAGTCAAACACCAGCGCCAGGGCAATCAACAGGCCCAGCACGTAGATGCTGATTTGTAGGGTATGCATGTTTTGGACAGTTCTTTGTAATTATGCGTTTTCGACGATGATGCCTTCGATGATGTTGGCCACATCTTCGCAACGGTCGGTCACGGTTTCCAGGATTTCGTAGATGGCCTTCATCTTGATCAGGTTGCGCACGTCCGGTTCGTCGCGGAACAGCTTGGACATGGCGGCGCGCATCACGTGGTCGGCGTCCGACTCCAGGCGGTCGATCTCTTCGCAGATGGCGACGATCTGGCGCGAGTTGTCCATGTTGTGCAGCAGCGCCACGGCGTCGCGTACCTTCTCGGCGCAGGCCAGCACCAGCTCGGCCAGGCGCTTGGCTTCCGGCGTGACCGAATGCAGGTCGTACAGCGAGACGGTCTGGCCGGCGTCTTCCAGCAGGTCGAGGATGTCGTCCATGCGGGTGATCAGCTTGTGGATGTCGTCGCGGTCGATCGGCGTGATGAAGGTCTTGTGCAGCAGGTCGACGGTGGCGTAGGTGATCTTGTCGGCTTGCTTTTCGATCGACTCGATCGCGTGCACGCGGTTTTCCAGGTCGTCGAAATTGGACATCAGGCCCAGCATCTCTTTTGCACCTTTGACGCACAGGTCGGCGTGTTGGTTGAACAGGTCAAAAAATTTGCCCTCGGTGGGCATCAAGCGTCCAAACATGTCTTTCTCCGTTTATTAATTTGCTGCGGGCGCCGGCCTGGTGGGCCGGCGTAAAGATTAGTCGCCTTGGTACAGCGCCAGATTACCGACGTAGTTACCAAACTTGGTGTACTGGCCGATCCAGGTCAGACGCACCGCGCCGATCGGGCCGTTACGCTGCTTACCGATAATGATTTCGGCCGTTCCTTTATCGGGCGAGTCCGGATTGTAGACCTCGTCGCGATACAAGAAGATGATGACGTCCGCGTCCTGCTCGATAGCGCCGGATTCGCGCAAGTCGGACATGACGGGACGTTTGTTGGGGCGTTGCTCCAGCGAGCGGTTCAGCTGCGACAGCGCGATCACCGGGCACTGCAGCTCCTTGGCCAGGCCCTTGAGCGAGCGCGAGATCTCCGAGATTTCGGAGGCGCGGTTGTCGCCCTGGGTCGAGCCGGTCATCAGCTGCAGGTAGTCGACGATGATCAGGCCCAGCTTGCCGCACTGGCGCGACAGGCGGCGCGCGCGGGCGCGCATCTCGATCGGGTTCAGCGCCGGGGTCTCGTCGATGAACAACTGGGCGTCGTTCATCTTCTGGATGGCGTGCGTCAGGCGCGGCCAGTCCTCGTCGTTCAGGCGGCCGGTGCGCAGGCGGTGCTGGTCGAGCTGGCCGACCGAGCCCAGCATACGCATCGCCAGCTGGGCGCCGCCCATCTCCATCGAGAAGATCGCCACCGGCAGGCCGGCCTCGATGGCGACGTTTTCGCCGATGTTGACGGAGAATGCGGTCTTGCCCATCGACGGACGGCCGGCCACGATGACCAGGTCGCCCGGCTGCAGGCCGGAGGTCATGCGGTCGAGGTCGATGAAGCCGGTCGGCACGCCGGTGATCTCGGACTGGTTTTCACGCGAGTACAGCTCGTCGATGCGCTCGACCACCTGGGTCAGCAGCGGCTGCACGGCGGTCCAGCCGGCGGCGCCGCGGGCGCCCTGCTCGGCGATGGCGAAGATCTTCGATTCGGCCTCGTCGAGCATCTGCTTGACTTCCTTGCCCTGCGGGCTGAACGCTTGGCCGGAAATCTCGTCGGCCACGGTGATCAGCTGGCGCAGGATGGAGCGGTCGCGCACGATCTCGGCGTAGCGGCGGATGTTGGCGGCCGACGGCGTGTTTTGCGCCATCGCGTTCAGGTAGGCCAGGCCGCCGACGTCCTCGGCCTTGCCCAGCTGGGTCAGGGTTTCAAATACGGTGATCACGTCGGCCGGCTTGGAACCGTTGATCATCTTGACGATCTGCTCGAAGATGATGCGGTGGTCGTAGCGGTAGAAATCTTCCGGATGCATCATGTCCGCGATGCGGTCGAACGCGGCATTGTCGCGCAGCAGGCCGCCGATGACGGACTGTTCTGCTTCGATGGAATGCGGCGGGACGCGGAGTGAATCTACTTGCGGATCGGAAGGGGCGTTCATGGCGCGAATTATACCTGCTTGTTTGTGCCATACTACAAAATTATGACGAGAAAAAAGCCGGGCTAGCCCGGCTTTTTTCTCGATGTTGCAAGCTTGGCAGGCGTTGCCGCCCGCTCAAATCTTAGGCAGCTTCGCCTACGACAGCAACGGTCACTTCCACCACCACGTCGGTGTGCAGAGCAACGCTCACCGGGTGCTCGCCCACGGTCTTCAGAGGACCGGTAGGCATGCGCACGGCAGCTTTTTCAACGGCGAAACCAGCTTTGGTCAGCGCTTCAGCGATGTCGAAGTTGGTGACGGAGCCGAACAGACGGCCGTCAACACCAGCTTTTTGCGAAACGTTCACGGTCATGCCGTTCAGTTTCTCGCCTTGGGCTTGCGCGGCGGCCAGTTTGGCGGCAGCAGCTTTTTCCAGTTCAGCGCGCTTGACTTCGAATTCAGCAACGGCTGACGCGGTAGCGCGGCGAGCCATTTTTTGCGGAATCAGGAAGTTACGTGCGTAACCGTCTTTAACTTTAACGACTTCACCCAGGTTGCCCAGGTTGACGACTTTTTCTAACAGAATGATTTGCATAGTTCTTCTCCAGGATCTTATCTAGACTACGCAATTAAGCGTGGTGCAGATCGGTGTAAGGCAGCAGCGCGAGGTAGCGGGCGCGCTTGATTGCGGTGTCAACTTGACGCTGGTAGTGCGCCTTGGTACCGGTCAGACGTGCTGGCATGATTTTGCCGTTTTCCTGGACGAAGTCCTTCAGGGTGTCGACGTCTTTGTAGTCAACTTGTTCAACGTTTGCTGCGGTGAAGCGGCAGAACTTCTTACGTTTGAACAATGGGTTTTGTTGCTTGCGCTTTTCTTTCAGCTTGAGCTTGTTTTTGTCGAACTTTTTACCGAATGCCATTTTAGGCTCCTGTATTTAAATTGAGCTGTCTGGGACAGCACTAAAATCAATGATGTGAAACACCAGGCTTTTGCTATTGCGATTCTTCTTGTTCAGAAAACCGGTGAACTGATACATGCCTGCCAGTGGCGCCTGACTGAAGCGGCCTGAAATCTCGCCCGCGGCAACCGCGGAAATTTCAAACTCGCTCAATCGGGCGATGCCCGCCTCCATCTGCTGCGACCGGTGCTGCAGGACAGCGTTCACGATCGGCATGCCGGCCGGGGTATAGCGCAAGGCGTCCCGTTCGGCGATCAACGCGATGAATTGGCTTACATTCACTGGAGCTGATTCAGCCCGGTTCTGAAACAATTAGGCCGCAGGAGCAGCAGCGGCTGCTGGAGCTTCGGTGCGATGCGATTTCGCTGCATCTTCACGTTGTACCGACTTCATCATCGGCGAAGGAGCGGTTTCCGCTTTCTTCATCTTGACGGTCAGGTGACGCAGCACGGCATCATTGAATTTGAAGGCGGTTTCCAGCTCGACCAGGGTCTCGTTGTCGCATTCGATGTTCAGGCAGATGTAGTGTGCTTTAGCCAGTTTCTGGATCGAGTAAGCCATCTGACGACGGCCCCAATCTTCAACACGGTGCACGGCGCCGCCGCGGGTCGTTACGGTGGTTTTGTAACGCTCGATCATGGCGGGCACTTGCTCGCTCTGGTCCGGGTGGACGATAAATACTATTTCATAGTGACGCATGCAAACTCCCTTAAGGACTGTGAATATAGCCCACCCTGGCGTCAAGACAGGTGTGGGAAGAGGTAAGCCCGCGACTATATCAGCTTTTGGGCCAAAAAACCAGCCCTGGCCCGCCGCCGAAATTCCCTGCCCTATGAGGCCGCATGAATTTATTTCGCGCAAAGCAACAAATCCTCTTGCATTTCCTCTCACACTGTACAAAAATACAGACTGTCTATATACACAGGCCCAACGGACTCTATGATCAAGCTCACCGCACGACAGGAACAAATTCTCAATCTGATCAAGGATGCCATCGAAAACACCGGCTTCCCGCCGACCCGTGCCGAGATCGCCAATGAACTGGGCTTCAAATCCGCCAACGCGGCCGAGGAGCACCTGCAGGCGCTGGCGCGCAAGGGCGCGATCGAGATCGCCGCCGGCACCTCGCGCGGTATCCGCCTGCTGGGCGTGCATGCCGAGCCGGCGATGCCGAAGGTGCCGCCGTCGCTGATGATGTCGCTGCCGCTGATCGGCCGCGTGGCCGCCGGCTCGCCCATCCTGGCGCAGGAAAACCTGGAAACCAGCTACAGCGTCGATCCGGCGATGTTCTCGTCCAAGCCGGACTACCTGCTCAAGGTGCGCGGCGAATCGATGCGCGACGCCGGCATCATGGATGGCGATTTACTTGCGGTGAAGAAGGTGGACAGCGCCAAGAACGGCCAGATCGTCGTGGCCCGCATCGGCAACGACGTCACGGTCAAGCGCTACCGGAAGACGGGATCCACGGTGGAATTGTTGCCGGAGAATCCGGACTTCAAGATCATCAAGGTCGATCCGGAAGCGGACGAGTTCGCGCTGGAAGGCCTGGCGGTCGGCCTGATGCGCAGCTGGCACTAAGTTCGCGCCAGCTGCCCGGACGCCGCTATGGTCTTAGCGGCGGTTGTCCGCGGTCGGACGCTGGCCAGGCATGGCGCTGCCGACAACATAGGAAGCCATGCCGTTGTCGCTGTTGTTGACCGAATAGTAGTTCTGTTTGAAGTGCTTGACGTAGCTCGGGTCCTTCAAGAATTCCGAGGTGGCCTGCGCCCACAACTCCGCCTTGACGTCCAGCGCCTGCGCCTTGCGCTGCATCTCCATGGCGATCTCGGTATAGGCCATATCCATGCGCGTGGCCGCGACCTTGCGCTCGGCATCGGTCATCACCGCCGCCACGTCGGCCGGAATGGCTTTGCCGGCCGGCAGCAAGGCGTTATAGCTGCCGATGAACTGGTTGTAGCACTCACTCCATTCAGCGATATTGTTACGCACCTGCTTGACGCCGTCGCGGGAAGCGGAATGGGACGGCATCACCGGCTCGGCGCAGTTGGCCTTGGCGGCCAGGTCGGCACCGTCGTAGCGGCTGGTGTAATAGTCGATGTCCGCCTGGTGCGCGCGGCGCTTGGCGACGATCTGGTCCACATCGGTCGTCCCCGCAGCCCAAGCCTGCGTGCCCATCACCATCATCAGACCAGCAATCATTGCAACTCTCATCGCTTACTCCCGGTTATCACATCGTAGTTATTTGGTGCTCTTGCCCATGATAGAACTGCCGACCCGCATGTTCTGGTCCCAGTTCTGCTGCTGGTCGGTTTCGGCCTGGCGCTGGGTCAGCGCGTTCTGGCTGCGGGCGCTGGCGGTCTTGACGTACTCGGTGGTCTTGGCTTCCCAGGCTGCCTGCGCCAGGTTCACGCTGTCGGCCTGCTTCTTCGCATCGGCGCCGGCGGCCGCGTAGGCCTGGTCCATGCGCGCGATGGACTGGGCAAATTCGGCATCCGTCATCAGGTTGGGCAGGTCGGCCGGGATTGCCTTGCCGGCTGGCAGCAGGCTGTTCAGGTTCTTGACGAAACCGTTGTAGCAGGCCAGCCAGGCGTCGACGTTGACGCCGACCGCCTTGATGTCCCTGACATTGGTGGACATCGCTGGAATGTCCGGCTTGACGCAGTTGAACTTGCTCAGCGTAATATCCGAGCCGTCGTACTTGTTGGCGTAGTAGTCGATCTGGCTCAGCTTGGCCTGGCGCTGCGGCGTCATCTGCAAGGCCGCCTTGGCGTCGGCCACGCCCGCGTCGGCGGCCTTCTTGAACAGCTCGTCGCCCTTGGCCATATCCACCGCCGTGCCTTCGCCGTACCAGTACAGTTCGCCCAGGTGGAATTGCGCGACGGCGTTGCCGCCGGAGGCCAGCTTGGCGTAGATCGGCAGCGCGCGGGTGTAGTCCTTGGCGGCCATCAACTTGTCGGCATCGGCCAGTTCATCCGCCAGCACGCTGCCGCTGACCAATACCATGCACAACCCGATTATCGACGAAGCTTTCATGTCACACCTTTTTAGTTATAGTCTGAAAAACCAAGTGTATAAGCAAACTTAAGGATTTGGCAAAACAATTCAGTGCTTGACCGCCAGCGTGGGTACCGGACCCGACGCGCGCGCGGTGGAGGCGCCATTGCGGGCCTCGGTCTGCTGCACCAGGGCGACCTGCTGCGTGCGGGCGTTCTCGGTGGCGACGAATTCGTTGGTCTTGGTTTGCCAGGCTTCGCGGGCGGCCATGATCTGGTCGGCGCGCTGCTTGCCTTCGGCGTAGACGGCGGCGTAGGCGTGATCCAGCCGGGACAGTGCCTGCTTCAACTCGTCGTCCGTCATCAGGTCGACCAGGTCGTCCGGAATGGCTTTGCCGACAGGAAGCACGTCGTGCAGTTTTTTGACGAAACCGTTGTAGCAAGCCATCCAGGCGTCGATGCCGGCGCCGACGGCCTTGATGTCCTGCTTGGTTTCGGAGCGGGTGGGAATGTCGGGCTTGACGCAGTTGAACCTGGCCAGCGCGACATCGGCGCCGTCGTAGCGCTGGGTGTAGTAGTCGATGTCGGACTGGCGGGCCCTGTGCTGGTCACTCTGCAGGTCTTCGGCCTGGACTGCGCCGGCCGCGGCCAGCGTTAACGCAAACACCAAAGCAGTTTTCATTGTTCCGCCCCTTGGCTTTAAATATATTAAAGCCAAGTGTATAGAAAAAGATAACTGCGCACAAATATTCAAATGTGCAGTTTTGTATCAGCAGCCTTCCAGCGCGCAGGCGAAGTCGTCCAGCAGATCGTCGGCGTCTTCGATGCCGACCGACACCCGTATCAGCGATTCGGCGATGCCCATCGACGCGCGGCGCTCGGCGCCCATCTCGTAGAAGATGGTGTGGGCCACGGGAATCACCAGCGTGCGCGTGTCGCCCAGGTTGGACGCCGGAATCGCCAATTTCAGGCGATTGAGGAAATCGAAGCAGTCGATGCCGTCCTTCAGCTCAAAGCTCAGCAGCGAGCCGTAACTGTGGAACAGCTCGGTCGAGATGCCATGCTGCGGGTGCGACTTCAGCCCCGGATAGTGGACCGCGGCGACGCGCTCGTCCGCCTCCAGCATCCCGGCCAGCGCCAGCGCGTTGCTGCTGGTGCGCTCCATGCGCAGCGCCAGCGTTTCGGCGCCGACCGCGATGTGGTGCGCCGCTTCCGGCGCCAGCGAGGCGCCGAAGTCGCGCAGGCCCTTGGCGCGGATCTGCGCCAGCCCCCATTGCGCCGGCGCGGCCTTCTTGTAGTTCTCGTAGATATTCGGGAACCTGCTCCAGTCGTAGACGCCGGTGTCCGTCAGGCTGCCGCCCAGCGCGTTGCCGTGGCCGCCGATCGACTTGGTCAGCGCATTGATCACCAGGCCGGCGCCGACCGATTTCGGACGGAACAGATACGGCGTGGTCATCGTGTTGTCGACGATGTAGAGGATGCCGCGCTGCTGGCACAGTTCGCCGATGCGCCGCAAATCCGCCACCTGCGTGCGCGGATTGGCGACGGTTTCGACGAACACCACGCGGGTCTGCTCGGTGATGGCGGCGGCGACGTTGGCGACGTCGGTGGCGTCGACGAAGGACACGGCCACGCCCTGCCCCATCGTGGTCTGCCACAGGCTGTTGGTGTTACCGAACAGGAAGGCCGATGACACCACGTGGTCGCCGGCGCGCAGCAGCGACTGGAACACGGCGCCGATCGCGCCCATGCCGGTGGCGAAGCACAGCGTGCCGACGCCCTGCTCCATCTTGTTGACCTTGTCTTCCAGCGCGGAGATGGTGGGGTTGCCCTGGCGGCCGTAGCGGAAACCCGGCTCCTTGCCCTGGAACACGGACGCCAGCTGGCGCGCGTCGGCGTAGCCGAAGGCGACCGAGGTGTGGATGGGCTTGTGCAGCGAGCCGTGCTCGATGCCTTTCAGGCGGTCGTTGTGCAGGATGGTGGTGGTGAAGCCGTAGTTCTTTTTGTCGTTCATGTGCATTCTCGCACGTCGTTCCCGCGCAGGCGGGAACCCATAGAACGCGAGCACGCAGGCTCAGTATGGATTCCCGCCTGCGCGGGAATGACGAAGGTTAGGCTTCGGTGACAGCCAGGTTCAGGTTCAGTTGCGAGCGGCCCGCGTCTTCCGGCGCGGCGGCCTTCGGATGGTGGCGCGCGTACTCCAGCTTGTCCAGGTAGTCCTTCGAGATGTCGCCGGTGACGTAGACGCCGTCGAAGCACGAAGCCTCGAAATTCTTCAGCGCCGGATTGACGTCCGAGATCGCCCGTTTCAACGCGTCGATGTCCTGGTAGACCAGGTGGTCGGCGGTGATCTCGCGGCACACTTCCTCGGTGGTGCGGCCGTAAGCGATCAGCTCGTCGCGGGTCGGCATGTCGATGCCGTACACGTTCGGGTAGATCACCGGCGGCGCGGCCGAAGCGAAGATCACTTTCTTCGCGCCCGCTTCGCGCGCCATCTGCACGATCTCGCGGCTGGTGGTGCCGCGCACGATCGAGTCGTCGACCAGCAGCACGACCTTGTCCTTGAACTCGGAGGCGATGGCGTTGAGCTTCTGGCGCACGGATTTCTTGCGCGCGGCCTGGCCCGGCATGATGAAGGTGCGGCCGATGTAGCGGTTCTTGATGAAGCCTTCGCGGTACTCGACGTTCAGCGCCAGCGCCAGCTGGATCGCGGCCGGACGCGACGAATCCGGAATCGGCATGACCACGTCGATCTCGCCGTCCTTGAATTCGCGCTTGATCTTCTCGGCCAGGTACTCGCCCATTTTCAGGCGGGTGGCGTAGACCGAGGCGCCGTCGATGACGGAATCCGGACGGGCCAGGTAGACGAACTCGAACACGCAAGGGTTGAGCGACGGATTGTCCGCGCACTGGCGGCTGTGCAGCTGCTTGTCGGCGTCGATGAAGACGGCCTCGCCCGGCGCGATGTCGCGCACGAAGCGGAAGCCCATGCCTTCCAGCGCCACCGATTCGGAGGCGATCAGGTATTCGGCGCCCTGCTCGGTTTCGTTGATGCCCAGGCACAGCGGACGGATGCCGAACGGATCGCGGAAGGCCAGCAGGCCGACGCCGGCGATCTGCGCCACGGCAGCGTAGCCGCCGCGCACGCGGCGATGCAGCACGGTCACGGCTTCGAAGATCGTGTCGGCGTCGATCGAGATGCCGGTGGTGGCTTTCTGGATTTCGTGGGCCAGCACGTTCAGCAGCACTTCCGAATCGGAATCGGTGTTGATGTGGCGGCGGTCGTTCTGGAACATTTCTTTCTTGAGCTGTTCCCAGTTGGTCAGGTTGCCGTTGTGCGCCAGCGTGATGCCGAACGGCGCGTTGACGTAGAACGGCTGCGCCTCTTCCTCGCTCGACGAGCCGGCCGTTGGGTAGCGGCAGTGGCCGATACCGGAATTGCCTTGCAACGTACGCATATTACGGGTACGGAAGACGTCACGAACGAGGCCGTTGGCCTTGTGCATGGCGAACATGCTGCTGTGATTGGTCGCGATACCCGCCGCATCCTGGCCGCGGTGCTGCAGCAGCAGCAGCGCGTCATACAGCAGTTGATTGACAGGTTGATGGGATACGACGCCGACGATGCCACACATGATGTTGCTCCTGGACTTGGTGCTACGGATTTAAAGAATTCAAAAATTTACATGCTGCGCCATGGCAGCGGGAAGGAAGGCTTTCACCATATGCGCCCCGGTCTCCGCGAGCGGACTCAATAGCGCATTCTTCCAGAATGCCTGTTGCGGTATCGACGTCATCCCACACAAGATGACGCCGGCCAACACGATTACAAGGCCGCGGCCGAAACCGAACACCATGCCCAGCAAGCGGTCGACCAGCCCGAGGCCGCCGGCATCGAGCAAGGCGCCCAGCGCCATGCCCAGCAGCCCCATTAAAATTCGCACGCCGATAAACAAGGCGATAAAGGCCAGGATCAGGCGCAGCACCTCGCCCGGCACCACCGGCGGCAGCAGCTGCGCCAGCGCGGCGGCATAGGCGTTGGCGACCACGAAGGCCACCACCCAGCCCGCCAGCGACAGCACTTCCTTCACCAGTCCGCGCATCATGCCGATGATGACCGACGCGACCAGCACGAAAATCACCAGGTAATCAAAAATCGTCACGTCGGGCAGCCGGCTGGATCAGACGGTTTCGAGACGGCCGTTCAAGCCCATCGCGGTCAGCTTGGCCTTCACTTTTTCTGCCTCGTCCCTGCTGGTGAACGGTCCCACGCGGACGCGGGTCACCTCGCCCGACGGCGCCTTCTCCGTGAAGGAGTTGATGCCGGCTTTTTTCAGCTTGTCGCGCAGCTCATCGACCTTGCCCTTGTCCGACAGCGCGGCCACCTGCAGCACGAACTTCTGGCCGGACTCGGCGGCGGCCGGCTTGGCGGCGCTCTTGCCTTCCAGGATGGCCAGCGCGCGCGCGTCTTCCGATGTCGCCGCCGGTTTCTCGGCCTGCTTGGCGGCCTTCGCCTCGGCCAGCTTGCGCTCGGCGTCGGCCTTGGCCTTCGCTTCCGCCTTCACCTCAGCCTGCTTGCGCTCCAGTTCCTGCTTGTAGTCGGCGTCCTGGCGGGCCTTGGCTTCGTTGTCGGCTTTGTTCTTGGCGATCTGGTCGGCCTTGGCCTTGGCTTCGGCTTTCAGGTCGGCTTCGTGTTTGGCGGTGTCAGGCTTGGCGGGCGCAGGTGCGGGCGCTGGCGCGGCAACGGCCGGCGACGGTTTCACGGCCAGCTTGGCGTCGTCGACGATTTCTTCCTTGCTGTCGAGCGCGGCGCTGTTGGCGACGGGGGCGGCGGGGGCTTCCGCCGGCTTGTCCTTGGACGGAATCTTGATTTCAATGTCGGACGCCAGCGGCTTCGGCTCGGAATCGAGCACCATCGGCAAGCCGATCGCCACGCCCAGCGCCAGCGCGATGGCGCCGACGAGACGGCGGCGCGCACGTTTCTTTTCCGGCAACACCGGATCGTCGGCCTCGTTGTCCCGCGAACGGCGGGATTTGGCGTTGCCATCGGCCGACGAGGCGCGCTTGGAGCGCGCGCGCTCCGACATCGCCTGGTCATCTGCGCTGGTGTAATAGCCGCTGTCTTGCGCAGCAGTTTCTTGCTTGTTTTTACCGAGTTTCGAGAACAAGCCCATGCGTGATTTCAGTCCTGTGCGTTCAATGGAATGAGGATTTTCGCGCCGCCATGACGCCGGCGACCGTGAGGAAAGATCCAAAGACCACAATTCTATCATTCTCCCCGGCCCGGCTGATCGCATTTGCGTAGGCTGAGGCCGGATCTTCGAAGATATTGATGGTGCGCTCCGCTTTGTCGGCTTGCACAATTTGCACTTTTGCCGCCAGTTCGGAGGCGCTGGCCGCGCGCGGCGACGGCAGCGTGGTCAGGCACCAGTGGTCCACGTGCTCGGACATGGCGGCGATGACGCCGTCGATATCCTTGTCGTGCATGGAGCCGAACACGGCATAGGTGTAGGGATGGAAGCCCATGTTGCCCAGGTTCTGGTTCAGCGCCGAGGCGGCATGCGGGTTGTGCGCGACGTCCAGGATGACGGTCGGACGGCCCGGCAGCACCTGGAAGCGGCCCGGCAGCTCCACCGTCACCAGGCCGGTGCGCACTTCCTGCGCGCCGACCGGCAATTCCAGCTTCAGCGCCTCCAGCGCGGCCAGCGCGGCCGAGGCGTTGAGGATCTGGTTGGCGCCGCGCAGGCTCGGATAGGCCAGCGAGTTGCGGCGCTGCGAACGGCCGCCGTAGTTCCACTGCTGCTTGTCGCCGGAATAGTTGAAATCGCGGCCCATCAGCCACAGGTCGGCGCCGATGGCCGCCGCGTGGTCGATCAGCGATTGCGGCGGCACCGGGTCCGAGCAGATCGCGGTCCGGCCGGGACGGAAGATGCCGGCCTTCTCGAAGCCGATCGCCTCGCGCGTGTCGCCCAGGTAATCGGTGTGGTCGATATCGACGCTGGTGACGATGGAAACGTCGGCATCGACGATGTTGACCGCGTCCAGGCGGCCGCCCAGGCCCACTTCCAGGATCACGACATCCATGCCCGCGCCGGACAGCAGATGCATGATGGCCAGGGTGGTGAATTCAAAATAGGTCAGCGTGGTGTCGCCGCGCGCCGCCTCGACGGCGTTGAAGGCGGCCACCAGCACCTCGTCGCTGGCCAGTTCGCCGTTGACGCGGGCGCGCTCGTTGAAATCGAGGAAATGCGGCTTGATGTACAGGCCGACCTTGTAGCCGGCGCGCATCAGTATCGATTCCAGCATGGCGCAGGTCGAACCCTTGCCGTTGGTGCCGGCCACCATGATGACGGGGCAGCTGAAGCTCAGGTTCAGGCGTTCCTTGACGGCGAGAACGCGATCCAGGCCCATGTTGATGACGGTTTCGGCATGGCGCGATTCAAGCAGCGCAAGCCAGGCGGGCAAAGTAGTTGGGTTCGACATGATGGTGGCTCAAAAGTGAAAACGGCGCGCAGGCCGGCATGATAGCCGATTGCGCGCCGCAGCGTCGGGAAGCGAGGGCGGTTGCTTCAAAATGAGCGCAGCAAGGCGCGACGGCGAAGACAGTGCGTTAGCACGGCGAGACGCCGCAACGCCGCTGCGGTCGTTTTGAAGCGACCGCCTTACGCGATCACTTCGACGGCTTGATTCTGCAGCAGAGCCAGCAGGTGGGCGATTTCTTCGCGCATCTTGCGGCGGTCGACGATCATGTCGACGGCGCCCTTGGTGACCAGGAACTCGGCGCGCTGGAAGCCTTCCGGCAGCTTCTCGCGCACGGTGTTTTCGATCACGCGCGGGCCGGCGAAGCCGATCAGCGCTTTCGGCTCGGCGATGACGACGTCGCCCATGAAGGCGAACGAGGCCGACACGCCACCCATGGTCGGGTCGGTCAGCACGCTGATGAACGGCAGCTTCTTGTCGGACAGCTTGGTCAGCATTGCGGTGGTTTTCGCCATCTGCATCAGCGACAGCAGGCCTTCCTGCATGCGGGCACCGCCGGTGGCGGTGATGCAAATGAACGGCACCTTCTGTTCCAGCGCCACTTGCGCGCCGCGCACGAAGCGCTCGCCGACCACGGAGCCCATCGAGCCGCCCATGAATTCGAATTCGAAGCAGGCCACGACGACCGGCATGCTCATGATGGCGCCGCCCATGACGATCAGCGCATCGGTCTCGCCGGTGGCTTCCATCGCCTGCTTGAGGCGGTCAGGGTATTTCTTGCTGTCCTTGAACTTCAGCGTGTCGACCGGCAGCGTGTCCATGCCGACTTCGTAGCGACCGCCGGCGTCGAGCAGACTGTCGAGGCGTTCGCGCGCGCGGATGCGCATGTGATGGTCGCATTTAGGGCAAACGTGCAGGTTCGATTCCAGATCGGTGCGGTACAACACGGCTTCGCAGGACGGGCATTTGACCCACAGGCCCTCGGGCATGGTCTTGCGCGCGGCAGCGTCGGAACGCTGGATTCGTGGGGGCAGCAGTTTTTCCAACCAACTCATAAATTCTCCTTGCAGCTAACTTTGTGGCCGAAGTGTAGCCGTTTCTCGCCCCCCTGTCGAACTTTGCAGTACAACAATTTTTAAACTTCGTCATGGAATTGACGGGTTTTTAGAGGTATTCCCCTAGGGGGTGAGGCAAATCAAGCGTCGAGTGCGGATCTGATGCCAGAAACGAAAGATTGCACAGCTGCTACTGCGCCGTCTTTGCCTGCGGCTTCGATTTCCTGGATGATGCGGCTGCCGATGACGACGGCGTCGGCCACCTCGGCCACGGCACGCGCGGTGGCGCCGTCGCGGATGCCGAAGCCTACGCCGATCGGCAACTTGACGTGCTGGCGGATCGCCGTCAGGCGCTTCGCCACGTCCACCGTGTCGATGTTGCCGGCGCCCGTCACGCCCTTCAGCGAGACGTAGTAGCTGAAGCCGCCGCCGACCTTGGCCACCTGCGCGATGCGTTCCTCGGTCGAGGTCGGCGCCAGCAGGAAGATCAGGTCCAGCTCGGCGGCGCGCATGGCGGCGGCGAACTCTTCACACTCTTCCGGCGGGTAGTCGACCACGATGGCGCCGTCCGCCCCCACCGCCTTTGATTTGGCGATGAAGGCTGCCGGACCGATGCGCTCGATCGGGTTCGCATAGCCCATCAGCACCACGGGCGTGGTCTGGTTGGTCTTGCGGAACTCGGCCACGTAGCCGAACACGTCGTGGATGCCGACGCCGTGCGCCAGCGCCCGCTCGCAGGCGCGCTGGATCACCGGGCCTTCGGCCATCGGATCGGAAAACGGCACGCCGAGTTCCAGGATGTCGGCGCCGCCGGCCACCAGCGCGTGCATCAACGGCACGGTCAGCTCGGGCGCCGGATCGCCGGCGGTGATGAAGGTGACGAGCGCGGTCTTGTTTTGCGCCTTCAGGGCGCTGAAAGTTGCTGCGATGTTGGACATGCCGATTCCTTAATTAAAATTCAAACCCATACGCTCTGCGACGGTATGCATGTCCTTGTCGCCCCGGCCCGACAGGTTGGCCAAAATTATTTGATCTTTCGGCAAGGTTGCCGCCAGCTTGGCCGCGTAGGCCAGCGCGTGCGACGATTCCAGCGCCGGGATGATGCCTTCGATATGGCAGCAATCGTGGAAAGCCTGCAGCGCTTCCTCGTCCGTGATCGACACGTATTGCGCGCGGCCGCTGTCCTTCAGGTAGGCATGCTCCGGCCCGACACCCGGGTAATCCAGGCCGGCCGACACCGAATGGGTCTCGATGATCTGACCGTTCCCGTCCTGCAGCAGATAGGTGCGGTTGCCGTGCAACACGCCCGGATAGCCCTTGGTCAACGAGGCCGCGTGCTTGTCGCCGTCCAGCCCTTCGCCGGCCGCCTCCACGCCGATCAGCTTGACGTCCTTCTGGTCGATGTACGGGTAGAAGATGCCCATCGCGTTCGAACCGCCGCCGATGCAGGCGACCACGTAGTCCGGCTGGCGGCCGGTCATTTCCGGCATCTGCACCAGGCATTCCTCGCCGATCACCGACTGGAAGTCGCGCACCAGCATCGGGTACGGATGCGGGCCGGCCACGGTGCCGATGATGTAGAAGGTGTTTTCAATGTTGGTGACCCAGTCGCGCATGGCCTCATTGAGCGCGTCCTTCAGCGTCTTGGAGCCTGACTCCACCGGCACCACGGTCGCGCCCAGCAGCTTCATGCGGTAGACGTTCTGCGCCTGGCGCTTGACGTCCTCGCTGCCCATGTAGACCACGCACTCGAGTCCGAAACGGGCGCAAATGGTGGCCGTAGCGACGCCGTGCTGGCCGGCGCCGGTCTCGGCGATGATGCGCGGCTTGCCCATGCGCTTGGCCAGCAGGGCCTGGCCGATGACGTTGTTGATCTTGTGCGCGCCGGTATGGTTCAGGTCTTCGCGCTTGAAGTAGATCTGCGCGCCGCCGGCGATTTCCGACCAGCGCTTGGCGTGATAGATCGGCGATGGACGGCCGACAAAGTGCTTGAGCTCGTAGCGGAACTCTTCGAGGAACTCGGGATCTTTGCTGTAGCGCTCGTAAGCTTCGTTGAGCTCGGCAAGCGCGTATGTGAGGGTTTCGGCAACAAACGAGCCGCCGTACGGGCCGAAATGGCCTTTCGTATCGGGCAGGTCGTAGTCTTTAGCGTGGAACAGGGCCTTCGCTGGAGCGTTCATGATGGGTTTCGCTTTCAATAATGGCATCTCCGGCCCGCACCGCCGCGACAAAGTCGGCGATCTTGCGGGCATCCTTGATCCCCTTGGACGCTTCGACACCACTGCTGATGTCGACGGCGTAGGGGCGTACACCTACCACCGCGTCAGTCGCGTTGTGTACGCTCAAGCCACCACTTAAAACGACCCGAGGCGCGAGATCTTTTGGAATGAGAGACCAATCAAAACCCTTTCCTGCGCCGCCATAGGCATCCACATAGGTATCCAGCAACAGGCTGGTGAACAAGGGACTGGCGGCGCGGCATTGCTGCTCGTATTCTAGCAAATCGGACGGCAGAGTGTCAGGTTTGACGCGGAACACGCGCATGAATTGTCGTCCGGCCGCCGCGGCGATGGCGGCGGACTGCGCCACCGTCTCGTCGCCGTGCAGCTGGATCAGCGAGATCGGCGCCACCTTGACGATGGCCGCCACCTGCTCCGGCGAGGCGTTGACGAACAGCCCGGTGCAGGTGATGAACGGCGGCACGGCGCGGATCAGCTCGGCGGCCTGCTCAGCCGTCACGTAGCGCGGGCTCTTCGGATAGAACACGAAGCCGATCGCATCGGCGCCGGCGGCCACGGCCGCTAACACGTCTTCCACACGGGTCAGGCCGCAGATCTTGATACGGGTGCGCATACTCTTCCTTTAAAACCAGGGGAGCGCGCTGGTGGTCTCCAGCGGCAGTTCCCATTTGGGATCGTAATCGATTTTGGCCAGGTACAGGCCGTCCGGCATGAAGGTCGGCGCGGCGGCGTGGCGGTCTTTGGTTTCCAGCAGCTGGCCCAGCCATTCCGGCTTTTCGCGCCCGGTGCCGATGTAGACCAGCGAGCCGACCAGGTTGCGCACCATGTGGTGCAGGAAGGCGTTGGCGGTAATCGTGAACACCACCAGCTCGCCGTGGCGCTTGATCCGGATATCGTGCATCAGCTTAACCGGCGACTTGGCCTGGCACTGGGCCGCGCGGAAGGCGGTGAAGTCGTGCCAGCCGAGCAGCGGCGCGACGGCCTGCTGCATCAGTTCCACGTCCAGCGGGCGGAAATAGAAACCGGCGCGCCCTTCCAGCAACGGCGAGCGCGTCGGGTTGTTGTAGAGCACGTAGTGATAGGTGCGGGCGCGGGCGCTGAAGCGGGCATGGAAGAAATCATCGACCGTCGGGTCGCCCTCCAGCTCCTTGGCCCAGCGCACGGCGATCGACGGCGGCAGGAAGGCGTTGACGCCGCGCACCCAGGAATGGACGTCGCGGTTCAGGTCGGTGTCGAAGTGGACGACTTGTTCGAGCGCGTGCACGCCGGTATCGGTGCGGCCGGCGCAGGTGGTGGCCAGGCGTACCCTGGCAAATTTCTCCAGCGCCTGTTCCAGCTGGTCCTGCACCGTGTGGCCGTCTTCCTGCTTCTGGTAGCCGTGCCAGGCGCTGCCGTCGTACTGGACGCCGATTGCTATCCGTTTCAATTGCTGCCCGATCTGATGTCTGAGTCAGCCATTATATACGGAGCGGCATTACCCCAATTGGGCCCGCATCGCGTTGGCCTTGGCGATCTGGTCGTCGCTGCCGCCGCGCAGCACCTCGTCCAGCAGCTCGCGCGCGCCTTCCTTGTCGCCGATCTCCTGATAGGCGATCGCCAGGTCCAGCTTGGTGTCCATTTCCATGTGGTGCGCCGACAGCGTGTCGTCGCGCGCATGGGCTGGCGCCGCCTCGGTTGCGGCCGCGGCGGCGCCGCCGCCCAGGGCGCTGTCCAGGTCCAGGTCGATGCCGGACAGGTCGAACTCCTGCGCCGCCGGTGGCGGTGCCGGGGTGATTTCCTCGGCGGCCGGGAGGTCGAAATCGTCAGGGCTCAGTTCGGCAACGGCTGGCGCAGGTGCGGCCGGCACGTCCGGAATATCAAAGCCCATCAGGTCCAGGTCGAGCGGGTCGGTGCTGGCGGACGGCTTGGCCGTTTCCGCAGTCGCCATCGCTTCCGCAGGCAGGTCCAGGCCGAAGTCCATGCTCAGGTCCTCGGCAGCCGGGGCCGGCGCAGGTGCAGCGGCCGGCTCGGCCGCAGGCGCAGGCGCCGGTGCGGGGGTGTCGAAAGCCAGGTTGAACGCGTCTTCCGCCGGATCCGGCTCGGCGGGCGCGGCCGGCATTTCAATCGGCGCGCCAACCGCCGGCACCGGTTCGAAGCTCAGGCCGCCCAGGTCGAAGTCCATCAGGTTGTCGGATTCCGCCGCCACGGACGCCGGCGAGATCGCCGCATCGGCCGCTTGCGGCAAGGCCGTTTCCATGTCGCTGCCGAAGTCCATGCTGTTGCCGTCGGCGGCCGGGGCGGCATCCATGCCCAGATCCAGGTCGAGGCCGCCATCGGCCGGCGCAGGGGCCGGGGCGGGTGCGTTGAAATCGCTGCCGAAGTCGGAAGCCGAGAATGCGGCTGCGGCGGCGCCTGCGGCAACAGCCGGCGCGGCGGCGGCAAACATGGTCGAGCCATCGCCGGAGCCATTGCTGTACAGCGGATTGGATGGATCCAGCGACTGACCCATCGCGGCGGCCTGCGCCCATTCGTCGCCCTGGCCGCGTGTCATCGAATACAGCTCGCTGGCCTGGTTTTCAAACGAGCGCGCATCCTTGCGCGTCACATAAATTTCCAGCAGCTTCAGGCGGACCGCGTGGCGTTCCGGATGGGTGCGCAGCGCTTCCTTGAGGATTTCCTCGGCCTGCGCATCGCGGCCGTAGGCGATGTACACGTCGGCCTCGGCCACCGGATCGACTTCGTTGGTGTCCAGCTGGCTGGCCGACGGCGCGAAGTTGGAGTTGAAGACACTGTTGTTGGTGTCGACGCTCTGGCCACCGGCCTCGGCGATCAGCGACTGCGAGGGAATGGCGGTGTCGCCCAGGATGCTCGGCTCTTCCGCCGGCACCACGAACTTTTTGCGGCGGCGCGAGGCGATCATCGCCCCCGCACCCGCCAGCAAGGCTGCGGCGGCGAGGCCGACATAGTTCAGGTTGTCCATCAGCGTTTCGAACAGGCTAGGCTCGGCGATGCGCTTGGGCGGCACCACCAACGTACGCTTGGGCTTGGCCGGCGCGGACGCTTCGACCGAGGCCGCGGCCGATGCGGAGACCGCAGCGGAGGCGGAGGCCGAAGCCTGCTTGGCATCGGCTGCGGTCTTGCTCTTCACCGCCATCAGGCTTTCCAGGTCGCGGGTGTTCTTTTCCAGCTCCTTGATGCGCGCGGCGGCGTCGTCCAGCTCCTTCTGCTTGGCGATCTTGTCTTCCACCGCCAGGCCGGTCTTGCCCTGCACCGGCGCGCTGGCCGTGGTTTTCGACAGCGTCAGCTTGTCCTTGGCGGCGTTGACCGCGTTCGGCTTTTCCTCCACCTTGGCGGTGATCTTGCCCGACACGTTTTGCGTGGCGTCCGGCTCCTTGGCCGGCGTGCTGTTGGCGACCTGCCCCGCCAGCTTGGCGCGGTAGGCGTTGAAATCAGCCGCATGCGCGACAACCACGCCGCGCGCCTCGCCCTCGGGCGCGGTGTTGCGGATGGTGTCCGAATCCGGCACCGCCAGGATCTGGCCCGACTTCAGGCGGTTCATGTTATTGCCGGAGAACGCTTCCGGATTGGCGCGGTACAGGGCCACCAGCATCATGTCCAGCGACACATCGACCGGCTTGACCTGGTTGGCGATGCGGGTCAGGTTGTCACCCGCCTTGACGGTGTATTCGCTGGCGGACTTGCTGGACGGCGCAGGCGGCGACACGGCGGCCGGCTGGCGTGCCGGCGCGGGAGCGCTCGGCGCGACCGGTGCCGCGGCCGGGGTTGCGGGCGCGGCGGCTGGAGCGGCCGCACTGCGGCCCAAATCCACCGGCGCGGCCACTTGCGGCGACTGGGTCGCGCGCATCTCGGCCGGGTCCAGCAGGAAGGTGTATTCGCGTACCATGCGGCCGCCGGTCCAGTTCAGCTCCAGCAGCATGTCGACGAAGGGCTCGTTGACCGGCTGGGACGACGTGACGCGGATAATCTGGCGGCCATTGCGCTGCTCGATCTCGAAGCGCAGCGACAACAGGGTGGGATTGAAATCGATATTGGCGACGCGGAACGCCTCGGCCGGCGCCAGCTTGGCGACCAGCGCGCCGGCTTCGTCGGCCGACACGGCGGTCAGCTCGATCTCGGCCCGCAGCGGTTGTCCCAGCGAGGACAGCACGGTCAGTTTGCCAAGGCCGGCGGCGTTGGCCGTGGCAGCCACTAACACCGCACTGGCGACAGCGCCGGTGAGTGTCTTCAACGCGAATGAAACAATGCTGGAGCGAGTCGGTACGGGCATAGTGGGCGGCATTAGGTTGTCAGAGGGAAAATGTTACTTTCCCAGATATACCAACATATCATCATGCTCCGGGGCACGCAAGCTTTGCACGATGTTTCTCTAGTGATACATGAGGATGTGTAACGTCTACGCCAACTTTAAACCAAAAAAAGGGGTTTTCCCTATGAGAGCACATAGAGAAAACCCCTTCAGCTTTAACAATTGACGCCCGGTATTACTTGTCCAGCACGATGCGCAGCATACGGCGCAGCGGTTCGGCCGCGCCCCACAGCAGCTGGTCGCCGACGGTAAATGCCGACAGGTAATCATCACCCATGCTCATCTTGCGCAGGCGGCCGACCGGAATGGTCAGGCTGCCGGTGGCGGCGGCCGGCGACAGGTCCGTGACCGACGCTTCGCGGGTGTTCGGCACCACTTTGACCCACTGGTTGTTGGACGCGATGATGTCGTGGATCTCGTCGATCGGCACGTCCTTCTTCAGCTTGATGGTCAGCGCCTGCGAGTGGCTGCGCATCGCGCCGATGCGCACGCACAGGCCGTCGACTGGAATGGCTTTGGAACCGAAGTCCGCGCCCAGGCCCAGGATCTTGTTGGTCTCGGCGCCGCCCTTCCACTCTTCCTTCGACTGGCCGTTGCCCAGGTCCTTGTCGATCCACGGGATCAGGTTGCCGGCCAGCGGCGCGCCGAACTGCTTGGTTTCCTCGGCCGACAAGCCGTGCTGGGTGGCCAGCACCTGGCGGTCGATTTCCAGGATCGCCGACGCCGGATTGTCCAGCAGCGCCTTCACCGACGAATTGATGGTGCCGAACTGGGTCAGCAGTTCGCGCATGTGCTGGGCGCCGCCGCCCGAAGCCGCCTGGTAGGTCATCGAGGTCATCCACTCGACCAGGTTGTGCTGGAACAGGCCGCCAAGGCCCATCAGCATGCACGACACGGTGCAGTTGCCGCCGATGTAGTTCTTCACGCCCTTGCCCAGCGCGTCCTTGATGACGTGCAGGTTGACCGGGTCCAGCACGATGACGGCGTCCTTCTCCATGCGCAGGGTCGACGCGGCGTCGATCCAGTAGCCGTTCCAGCCGGCCGCGCGCAGTTTCGGGAACACCTCGGTGGTGTAGTCGCCGCCCTGGCACGAGATGATGATCTCGCACTTTTTCAGTTCGTCGATGTCGGTCGCGCTTTTCAGTTTGGTTTCATTCTTCGCCATTGCCGGCGCGTTGCCGCCCGGGTTGGACGTCGTGAAGAACACCGGTTCGATGTGGGCGAAATCGCCCTCTTCCTGCATGCGCTGCATCAGGACCGAACCCACCATACCGCGCCAACCTACCAAGCCTACGAGTTTCATTTTGCTCTTCCTTGTCTTTAAATTTTTATGCCAGTGCCTTGACCACCGCGTTGCCCATTTCCTCGGTGCCCACCTTGGTGGTGCCCGCCTCGTAGATGTCGGCGGTGCGCAGGCCCTGCGCCAGTACCTGCTTGACGGCGGTCTCGATGCGGTCGGCCTGTTCGGCCTTGTTCAGCGAGAAGCGCAGCATCATCGCGGCCGACAATATCGTCGCCAGCGGATTGGCGATGCCCTTGCCGGCGATGTCAGGCGCGGAACCGTGCGACGGCTCGTACAAGCCCTTGTTGTTGGCATCGAGCGAAGCCGACGGCAGCATGCCGATCGAGCCGGTCAGCATCGCGGCCGCGTCGCTGAGAATGTCGCCGAACATATTGCCGGTGACGATGACGTCGAACTTCTTCGGCGCGCGCACCAGCTGCATCGCGGCGTTGTCGACATACATGTGCTCGAGCGCGACGTCCGGATATTCCTTGTGCACGTCGGTGACGATGTCCTTCCAGAACTGGAAGGTTTCCAGCACATTGGCCTTGTCGACGCTGGTCAGGCGCTTGTCGCGCTTTTGCGCGGCCTGGAACGCCACGTGGGCGATGCGGCGGATTTCGCCTTCGGCATAGCGCATGGTGTCGAAGCCTTCGCGCTGCCCCTTGAACGGACCGTCCGGGCACTCGCGCACGCCGCGCGGCTGGCCGAAGTAGATGTCGCCGGTCAGTTCGCGGATGATCAGGATGTCCAGGCCGGACACCACTTCCGGCTTCAGCGTCGAGGCGCCGGCCAGTTCAGGGTAGAGGATGGCAGGACGCAGGTTGGCGAACAGGCCCAGGTTCTTGCGCAGGCCGAGGATGGCCTGCTCCGGACGCAGCGGGCGGTCCAGCTTGTCGTACTGGTAGTCGCCGACGGCGCCGAACAGCACCGCGTCGGCCGCTTTCGCCAGCGCCAGCGTGCCCTCTGGCAGCGGATGACCGTGGGCCGCGTAGCCGGCGCCGCCGACCGGCGCGCTTTCCAGCTCAAATTTTTCGCCCAGCACATTCAAGACCTTGACTGCCTGCGCGATGATTTCCGGGCCGATACCGTCGCCCGGGAGGATTGCGATTTTCATGTTAGTTCTTCGAAATTAGATGACGTTGGCCAACCAAGGTTGGGTTGCCAGATGGCGCTCTTCGAAGCCGCGGATAGCGTCGGCGTGACGCAGGGTCAGGCCAATATCGTCGAGCCCGTTCATCAGGCAGTATTTGCGGAAGGCGTCGATCTCGAAGGGATAGGAGACGCTGCCATTGCTGGTGGAGATGCGCTGCTGTTCAAGGTCGACCACCAGACGGTAACCGGGGAAGGCCTTGACTTCATTGAACAGGTGATCAACCTGCGCTTCAGGCAATACGATCGGCAACAAGCCGCTCTTGTAGCAGTTGTTGAAGAAGATGTCGGCGAACGACGGCGCGATGATGGCGCGGAAGCCGTACTGGTCCAGCGCCCACGGCGCGTGCTCGCGCGAGGATCCGCAGCCGAAGTTCTTGCGCGTCAGCAGGATCGATGCGCCCTGGTAGCGCTGCTCGTTGAGCACGAAGTCCGGATTGAGCGGACGGCGGCTGTTGTCCTGGCCGGGCTCGCCGTGGTCCAGGTAGCGCCACTCGTCGAACAGGTTCGGGCCGAAGCCGGTGCGATGGATGGACTTCAGGAATTGCTTCGGAATGATGGCGTCGGTGTCGACATTGGCGCGGTCCAGCGGTGCGACCAGCCCTTCGTAGATCGTAAATTTATCCATGATGCTTTATATGTGGACCGCGCGGCACGGGGCGGCGCGCGGTCGGGTCGGGTTCAATGGCCCGCGGCGCCCTGCACCGCCTGGCCGGCTTTCTGCACATCCTTGCCCATGCCGGCAATGGTGTTGCAGCCGGTGATGGTCAGAGCGAAGATGGTCAGAGCGATCAGTTTTTTCATGTTGGTCTCAATGGGTGGTGGAAGACTTAACGTAGCGCGCGCACGTCGACAAAATGGCCGGCGATACCGGCTGCCGCCGCCATGGCTGGAGACACCAGATGGGTGCGTCCGCCCTGGCCTTGGCGTCCTTCGAAATTGCGGTTCGAGGTCGATGCGCAGCGCTCGCCCGGTTCCAGGCGGTCGGCGTTCATCGCCAGGCACATCGAGCAGCCCGGATCGCGCCATTCGAAACCGGCATCCTTGAAGATGCGGTCCAGGCCTTCCTTCTCGGCCTGGTCCTTGACCAGTCCAGAGCCCGGCACCACCATCGCCAGCTTGACGTTGGAGGCGCGGTGCTTGCCGCGCACCACTTCCGCCGCCGCGCGCAAATCCTCGATGCGCGAGTTGGTGCAGGAGCCGATGAAGACCTTGTCGATGCGGATGTCCTCGATCGCGGTGTTCGGCTTGAGGTTCATGTAGACCAGCGCCTTTTCCATCGCGTCGCGCTTGACGCTGTCTTTTTCCAGGTCAGGATCCGGCACGCGGCCGTCGATCGAAGTCACCATTTCCGGCGACGTGCCCCAGGTCACCTGCGGCTTGACCTCAGCGGCGTTCAGGGTGACGACCAGGTCGAACTTGGCGCCGGCGTCGCTGTGCAGCGTGCGCCAGTAGTCCACCGCGCGGTCCCAGTGCGGGCCCACCGGCGAGAACGGACGACCCTTGACGTAGTTGATGGTGACGTCGTCGACGCCGATGATGCCGGCGCGCGCGCCCGCCTCGATCGCCATATTGCAGACCGTCATCCGGCCTTCCATCGACAGCGCGCGGATGGTCGAGCCGCCGAATTCGATACAGTAGCCGGTGCCGCCGGCGGTGCCGATCTTGCCGATGATGGCCAGCACGATGTCCTTGGCGGTCACGCCGGCCGGCAGCGCGCCGTCGACCTGCACCAGCATGGACTTGGATTTCTTTTGCAGCAGCGTCTGGGTCGCCAGCACGTGCTCGACTTCCGAGGTGCCGATGCCGTGCGCCAGCGCGCCGAACGCGCCGTGGGTGGACGTGTGCGAGTCGCCGCAGACCACGGTCATGCCCGGCAGGGTAGCGCCCTGCTCCGGCCCGATCACGTGGACGATGCCCTGGCGCTTGTCGTTCATGTTGAAATAGGTCAGCCCGTAGGACTTGGCGTTCTTGTCCAGCGTTTCGACCTGCAGCCGCGAGACCGGGTCGGCGATGCCGTCGGCGCGGCCGGTGGTCGGCACGTTGTGGTCGGCCACCGCCAGGTTGGCGGACACGCGCCACGGCGCGCGGCCGGCGGCGCGCAGGCCGTCGAATGCCTGCGGGCTGGTAACCTCATGCACCAGGTGGCGGTCGATATACAGGATCGTGGTGCCGTCTTCCTCGGCCTTGACCACGTGCGATTCCCAGAGTTTGTCGTAAAGCGTCTTCATGATGATTGATGAGTACCCAATTAAGGGAACTACTTCTGCCTGTGTGAGTGATCCACTTCGATTATGCCATATTGTGCAATGCAATAGCAGCCGCCGCTGGCCGGCCTCGTGAGCCGACTCGGTTCCGCCTGTTGATACACTTTTTATGACTCCTTTTACAAAATTCGGTATTGCAAATAAAAACGCGAACGAAAAAAAGCCTGCGTGGACGCAGGCTTTTGGTCTTTCTGGCTCAGTCCCGAGACTAAGCCGCCATGCGTACACTACCTCGACATCCGTCCATTAGGAACGATAGGCCCACCACTAGCACCAGTTCGCCCTCGGCCGAGCGCGCGGTGCCGGTAATGCCCTCGACGGCGATCGCCGTCATCGGTTTAATCACCAGGTCGGCGGTACCGTCGACCGCTTCCACCGCCAGGATGTACGGCTGTGGCGCAGCGACAACAATACCCACCTTCTCGCGGCAGCTCTCGTAACCCAGCGAATCGGCCAGCGAGCGTACCGGCAGCGGACGGCCCTGGTCTTTCAGCACCGGCGCGCCGCCCACTTCCATGAACACTTCCGGCAGCTCGACCACACGCTGGACCACGGCCATCGGCAGCGCCAGCGCGGCGCCCGAGGTCGATACCAGCATGGTCGGCACGATCGACAGTTCGATCGGCAGGCGGATGGCGAACTTGGTGCCCTTGCCCAGCGACGATTCGATATGGATGGCGCCGCGGTTTTTCTCCACGGCGGTCTTCACCACGTCCATGCCGACGCCGCGGCCGGACACGCTGGAGGCCACTTCCTTGGTCGAGAAACCCGGCAAGAATACCAGCTGGAAGCATTCGTCGTTGGTCAGCTGCGCGGATTCGGAGATCAGGCCCTTCTGCTGGGCCTTGGTGCGCAGCACCACCGGATCCATGCCCTTGCCGTCGTCCTGCAGCACAATCATAACGCTATTTGCTTCCTGCCATGCTTTGAGCGAAATATACGACTTGGCCGGCTTGCCTGCGGCCAGGCGGTCCTCCGGCGATTCGACGCCGTGGTCCAGCGAGTTGCGCAGCATGTGCACCAGAGGATCGTACAGGCTGTCCACCACCACGCGGTCGACTTCGGTCTCCGCGCCTTCGATGGTCAGTTCGACGTCCTTGCCCAGGTCTTTGGCCAGCTCGCGCACCAGGCGCGGGAACTTCTGGAACAGGCGGCCGACCGGCTGCATGCGGGTCGCCAGGGTGGCGCGCTGCAGTTCGGTGGAGTAGCGCGAGGCGCGTTCCAGCGTTTCCGCCAGCGTCGCCATCAAGGTCTGGGCCTGGCCTTCGAATTTGAATTGCAGCAGGCGTTCCAGCAGCACGGCGGCCTGGTTGGCGGCCTGCACCGATTCGCCGGCCACTTCCAGCAGCGCGTCGAGCTTGACGGCGTCGACGCGGATCGACTCTTCCTTGACCGGCGCGGCCTGCGGACGCTCTTCGCGCGCCTCGCGGGCCTTGGCCGGAGCGGCGGCCGTGGTTGGCGCGCCGGCTTGCACGGCGGCCACGACAGCGGCGAGCTCGGCGGCGGGAATCGCCGACGCCGATGGCGCGGCTGCGGCGGCCGGCGCTGGCGCCGAACGCGTGTAGCTGCCAGGCGGCATCACGGTTTCGTACATGCCTTCCCAGTCCAGGCCATCGGCCGACGGCGCGGCGGCCGGAGCTGCCGCGGCGGCGACCGGCGCGGCGGCCGCAGGCGCGGGCGCCGGGGCGGCTGCCTTGGGCGCGGCGGAGCTGGTCTTGCCTTCGATGGCGTCGGTCAGGATGATTTCCAGATCCTTCGGCATCGCCGGCAGGCTGTCCGGCTCGGCGCCATTGTTCAGTTCGGCGAGCTGGTCGGCCACGAAGCCGGACGCCTGCAGCGCCGCCTCGATCGCGATCGGCGTCACCGGCGCGGCGCCGGTGCGCAGCGCGTCGAACAGGTTTTCCGTCAGGTGGCACGCCGCCACCATCGCAGGCAGGCCCATGAAACCGGCGCCGCCCTTGATGGTGTGGAACGAGCGGAACACCGCGTTCAGCGTCTCTTTGTTGTCGGGGTCGCGTTCGAGCCGCAGCAGATGCTCTTCAACGTTGACCGCAAGATCCATCGCCTCGACGACGAAATCCTTGAGCATATCGTCCATTAGAATCCCAGATCAGCAAGCAGGTCGTCGACATTGTCCTGGTTCAGCGCTACGGTCGGAGCCGATGGGCCGGACATCAGAGACACTTCTTTTTGCGCGATTTTCTCGCGTACCGCCGGCGGCGCATTGTCGCGCAGCAGTTCTGCCAGTTCGTGCTCCACCGTCTTGGTGATGTTCACGACTTTCTTGATCAGTTGGCCGGTGATGTCCTGGAAGTCCTGGGCCATCATGATTTCCAGCAAACGGGCTTTTTCGGCCTCGGTGGCGGCCGACACGGCCACCGCAAACGCCTGCGAGTCGCCCGCCAGTTGCTTGAACTGCTCCAGGCTCAGCTTGCCGGCGAACAGGTCGGCCCAGCGGTTTTCCATGTCCTTGGATTTTTTCGACAGCGAGTCCTGCTCAGGCATGCCCTCGTCCAAGGTGTTGAGCACCTTGTTGGCGGCTTGCTCGGTCAGCGTGGCGACGTACTCGAGGCGGTCCTGGGCGTCGTTGATTTGCGACGACGCCTCGGTCAGCGCCTTGTCGTAGCCCAGTTCGCGTAGCGAATCGTGCAGCAGGCGGACGATGCCGCCAAGGCGTTCGAACATCGGCTTGTCTTCGCCGTCGGCCGCGGCTTCGCCGGCGGCGGGAGCAACCGCGGCGGTCGGGGCCGGAGCGGCTACGGGGGCGGGAGCCAGTGTGGCAGAAGAGACTTGGTCAAACAGGCTTTCCAGGTCGTCTTCCGCGGCGGCTGGTGCGGGGGCAGGCGCTGGAGCGGGCGCTGCGGTCTTGCTCTGAGCAGACACTTCATCAAATAATGCGTCGAAATCATCAGCGGCGTTGGTCATAATCCCTGCTTCTCCATAATTTGTAAAATTGCTGCCCGAAACTTGCATGCCATTGATGCAGCTTGGCAATATAACGCACGTACCCGAGTGTAGCAGGGCGCAGCCAGATTATTCAATCCCAGAGTCGGCTAGCCTGCCCTGCGCTCCGGGTGCTGGCCAAGTTTCGTTGTATTTGGAGATACTAACATCGGATACATCGTCAAAACACGCCTTGAGACACAAAAGTAGTGCCCCTATGCAAAAAAAGGCGGTAAAAAGTATGAAAGCCGACACTAGTACCATGGGATAAAGCGGATTTATTTGATAAACATCAAGTATTTCCAGACTAATAATAATGTAAATCGCGACTACAATTAAAGTAGCGCGTTGGTTTGAAAAGGAGGTTCGCCATGTACCGGAAAATCTTGATCACCACCGACGGTTCGGCCGTATCCAGTAAAACCGCCTGTGCCGGGGTCGCTTTTGCCGAGCAGATGAAGGCAGAGGTGCTGGTGCTGTTTGTAGCGCCGGAATACCAGTACCCGATCTATGTGGAAATCATTCCTCCCAGCTACCCCAGCGAGGAGGAATACCGGGCCTCGATGCTGCGAGCGGGCAAGGAGCACACGCAGGACGTGGTCGATTCCTGCGCGCGCCGCGCCGTTCCCTGCGAGGCAATGACGGTGTTTGCCGAAAGCGCGGCGCTGAAGATCGTCGACGTGGCGGAAAAACACCATTGCGACCTGATCTTCATGGGCTCGCACGGCCGCAGCGGCTGGGGCCAATTGTTGCTGGGCAGTGTAACCAACAAGGTATTGTCACATGCCAAAATTCCTGTGCTGGTTCACCGTCTCATCAAGGAGCCAGGCAAATAAAAAGCGCATATCAGATGCTTTTTATAGTAAGATAATAAGCTTAGCTCAAGCGCAACCATAAATACCATTAATCACTTTTTATAGCAGCCCCCTTATGATTCGAATTGTCATCGCCGACGACCACACCATCATGCGCGAAGGTCTCAAGCGCATACTCGATGGCGCGCCGGACATCGATATCGTGGGGGAGGCCATCGATGGCTTCGAGGTGCTGGGCCACGTGCGACAGGGCGGGTTCGACCTGCTGCTGCTCGATTTGTCGATGCCCGGCCGCAGCGGCGTCGACCTGATCCGCCAGATCAAGGCGGAGGCGCCCAAGCTCGCCATCCTGATCCTGACCATGCACGAGGAAGAACAGTACGCGGTGCGCGCCATCCGTGCCGGCGCCCAGGGCTATCTGACCAAGGAAAGCGCCGGCACCCAGCTGGTCGGCGCGATCCGCAAGGTCGCTTCCGGCCGGCCCTACATCAGCACCGAAGTGGCCGAGCAGCTGGCCTTGAACATCATGATGCCGAACGAGAGCCTGTTGCATAAGCAGCTGTCGGACCGCGAGTTTGAAGTGTTTTCTTTATTGGTCGCGGGAAAGTCGATCACTGAAATCGCCAACAGCCTGCATCTGAGCGTTAAAACCGTCAGCACGCATAAAACCCGGATTATGCAGAAAATGGGCATGAATTCCCTGTCCGAAATGGTGCAATATGCTGTCGCGCACCGCTTGTTATCCCCGTTCAAAACCTGACCTCCGACCGGATCAGTAGGAGTACTCCTACAATCCTGCGCTAGCTCCTATGCGCATATTCAGCCATTGCTGATATCTATCTCCCCCCTCCGTTGGCATACTGAAACCATACGATTTTGCTGCACAGCTACAAGATCCGCAGCACGGTGCCGCATGACAAACCAACAGGAAACAAAGCAACGCGGCACACCCCAGTTCCCTTCCATTCGAAAAGCAATACCTGTACACAGGAGAACAACATGCTGTCTACGCATACGTCTGAAATTCGTCCAGCCACCACCACGACGATGCAGTCCTCGTCGATGGAAGCGGGCCGCCAGCGTCAGGGGCGGCTCTGGTCGAACCTGAAGGAAGTCTGCGACCTGCTGCATATACCGGCGGCCTGCTCGGTCACCACGGAAGAACTGCTGTTCCAGCACGTTCAGTTCAAGACCGGCCAGCGCATCCACACCATCGGCCAACCCTTCGATACCTTGTACATCGTCAACTCCGGTTTTCTGAAAACCGTGCTGATCGACGAGTTCGGCAATGAGCAGGTGCTCAGCTTTCCGATGAAGGGCGATATGCTAGGCGTGGACGGCATCCACACCCGTCATTATTCCTCAGAGGCCGTGGCATTGTCCGATTGCGACCTGATACTGCTGCCGTTCAAAAAACTGACAGCGTTAGGAAGAGTCCATCTTGAACTGGAGAATATGATGTACGGCGTCATGAGCCGCGAACTGGTGCGCGAACAGGCGATGATCGGCATGCTGGGCGCGCTCAGCGCCGAGGCCCGCGTGGCGCGTTTCCTGGTGTCGCTGGCGGAGCGCTTCGCCCAGATGGGCTATTCCAGCAAACTGTTCAACCTGCGCATGACGCGCCATGAAATCGGCAGCTACCTGGGCCTGACCCTGGAAACGGTGAGCCGCACGCTGTCGGCTTTCAACGAGATCGGCCTGATCAGCGTCGATCAACGCACCATCGGCATCAAGGATCCGGAGGCTCTGAAAACTCTGCGCCGCCTGCCGCCGTCCCGTACCCGCGCCAAGCAACTGGCGGCGGCCAAAACCAAGGGCAGCGAAGCGGTGCCTCCGGGACAGTTGCTGGCAGCGCTGTAGCCGCGCAGCCCACAGCGCAGTCCGACAAATTTACCCAGCCTTCGGCCCGGCCTCCCAGCTGGGTCTTTTTTTGTCCCGCCTCCGCGCGCAGCCCGCACGATAGCCAAATAAGGCTTGCATTCCGTTCCGCCTTCCTCAATAATGAATACAAATGCGAATCATTCTTATTTAAGGAAGGAAGACTATGCCCACCACCCTGCCCGCCACGCCACCGGCAATCGCCGCCCGTCCCGCCGCCAGCGCCACCGCGCACGCCGTGGCGCCGGTCAAGCGCATCAGCAGCGCCGGCCTGATGGACGGTGGGCGCGAGGTCGAAATCGAACATGCGGGGCGGATTTACCGCCTGCGCATCACCCAGCTCAACAAGCTGATTTTGACCGCCTGACCAGGCGCGTTTGATCGCGTACCCGGGCGCCGCCGCGCCCACTCCCCTGAGTAGCCAGCAGTACCGCCAGCCAGACTCCCCCCTTTCGAACCAAAGGAGCGTTTGATGGCCATAGACCGTAGCAATCCGATTTTTCTCGCGCCCTCGCAGGGCGGGCACAATCCAGAACTGATGCTGTCCGCCGTGCTGCATCTGATGTCGCACTACACCGCCGGCAACGACGACGCCGGCGGCTGCGTCAAGCTGGCCTCCGTGATCGAGCGCCACCTGAAAGCGCTGGCCGGCCTGCCCGACCTGGCGCCGGTGCTGACAGCCACCTGCCAGCAGTTGTCCGAGCAATGGGCACAGGTGGTCGAGCGCAATATGCAGTTGCAGGAAAAGAGCAATTTCCTCAGCCGCATCATGGCGCGCGCCCGCACTGCGCCGGCCACCGCATAGGAGCCGGCCATGTGCGACAAACACGATACGCCGGCTGCCATGTTCCAGCCCAACGACGACACGCAGGCCTCGCGCCGCCGCAGGCTGTGGGAACTGAGTCACGCCTGCCATTGCCCGCTGGTCGGCGTCGGTTTTCCGCTGGGCGTGTTGCGCAAGCTGGTGGACAAAGTCACGTCCGGCAAAGTGGTGGCCGACGATTATGAAGTGCACGTGGGCGCCGTCACCGAGTGCGGCAGCCGCAACCGCTTGTCCGAGGCGCTGCAGAAGGAGCTGGAGCGCCGCTATGCCGCCGTGCTGCTGCGCTTCCGCGCCGCCAAGACCACCGAACAGGTCGCCGCGATGTGGCGCGCCGCCGTCGCCAACGGCGACGTGGCCGGCGCGTTCTGGGCCGGCCTCACGCATCCGCGCTGCAGCGCCGAGCTGGAAGAGCAGATGTGCCGCGACCTGCACATGGTGCAGCACCAGGCCGGCGCCTGCGTGCGTGCAGATATCGGCAAGTTCAACGCCACGCTGGCCGAGAACGCACGCCTGGCGCACGACCTGAACAAGGCGCAACAGCGCGGCGCAGCGCTGCTGGCGGAAAAGACCGCCGACGCCGAAAGGCACGCCGTGCAATTGATGCAGCTGCGTGCGCAGGCGGTCGGCAAGGACAGCATGATCGATTCGCTGCGGACGGAGCTGGAGCAGTTGCGCGAGTCCATCCCCGGCCTGGAATCGCGCGCCAAGCTGGCCGAGAGGCTGGCGCAGATGGAGGAGCGCGAACGCGCGCTGCGCAACCAGATCGTCGAGCTGAAAGTGGAAGCGATGCGCTCCGCCGAACCGGCAGCGCCGATACAAGAAGAGACTCGTCAGGTCGTCGAACACGTGATGAAAATGCCCCTGCGCCTGAGCGACCGCTCGGTGCTGTGCGTGGGCGGGCGCAGCGGCAACGTCGCCACCTACCGCGAACTGATCGAACGCGAAGGCGCGCAGTTCTCGCACCACGACGGCGGCCTGGAGGACAACGCCAACCGCCTCGACGCCAGCCTGGCGGCGGCCGACCTGGTGATCTGCCAGACCGGCTGCATCAGCCACAGCGCATACTGGCGGGTCAAGGACTACTGCAAGCGCAACGGCAAGCGCTGCGTCTTCATCGACAACCCCAGCATCTCAAGCCTGGCGCGCGGCCTCGAGCAAGCCGGCGCAGAGTAAAGACGACGATGCGGAACGCGCGTCAATAGACGGTCAATAAACGTCGCGCCGGTAGCGGCCGGCGGCGGCCAGCTGGTCCAGCCGCTCGCGGCCCAGGATGGCGGCCAGCGCCTCGTCGACGCCGCCGGCCATGCCCTCCAGGCTGCCGCACACATAGATGGCGGCGCCATCGTCGATCCAGCCGCGCACCGCTCCGGCGTGCTCGACCAGGCGGTCCTGCACGTAGCGGCGCGGGACTTGGTCGCGCGAGAACACCATGTCCATTTGTTCCAGCATGCCGGCCTGCCGCCATGCTTGCAGCTCCTCGCGATAGTGGTAGTCGTGGGCTTCGTTGCGCTCGCCGAACAGCAGCCAGTTGCGGCCCTGCCCCGCCAGCGCGCGCGCCTTCAGATGGCCGCGCAGTCCGGCGATGCCGCTGCCGTTGCCGATCAGGATCAAAGGCCGCGCCGCGTTGTCTTCCAGGCGGAAGCGGCGATGCTGGCGCAGCCGCAGCTGTATCGTCGCGCCGATGTCAGCCTGCCGCGTCAGCCAGCCCGAGGCGACACCATGACTGCCATCCTCATGGCTGTGCAGGCGCACCAGCAGGTGCACGCGGCCATCCGCCGGAATCGAGGCGATCGAATATTCGCGCGGACGCTCGGCATCGGCCGGCGCGGCAATCTGCACCAGGTCGCCGGACTGCCAGTCGGCCGGTTCCCCGCTCTGCGGTTCCAGTTCCAGATGGTAGACCGGCGCGCCGGCGCTGCCGGGATTGAGCAGCACTCGTCCAGCCAATCGCCAGTTATCGAAGGCCGGCGCGCTCCAGTCCGGCGCGTCGCTGGTGCCGGCCAGATGGCTGAGCTGCTGGCGCCATGCACCGATCGCGGCGGCCGAACTGCGATTGACTTCGATGCGCGGGAACAAGCTTTGCGCCCCCTGCGCCTGCAGCCACTGATCGAGCGCGCGGCCGAAGCCGCAGAACTGGGCGTAAGCGCTGTCGCCCAGCGCCAGCACGGCGTAATGCAGTTGCGGCAGCGGAAGGTTTCCGGTCATCAGGCGGCCGGCGAAATGCGCGGCGGCATCCGGCGCGTCGCCTTCGCCGTAGGTGCTGACGAGGAACAGGATGCGTTCGGCGCGCTGCAAGTCGGCCGCATGCAATTCCGACAGCTCGCTCAGTTGCGCGGGAATGCCTGCCAGGCGCAGCGTGGCCAGAGTCTGTCCGGCCAGTTCTTCGGCGTTGCCGGTCTGGCTGGCGTAGGCGATGATCCAGCCTGGTGACGCGGCCGCTTCATCTTTGGCGCGCTGCGCCGCTTCGCGCTTGCGGCGGATGCGCAGGTAAGGCGCCAGGCAGACCAGCCCATAGCTCATCGCAAGGCTGGCTACCAGCATCAATCGGGTGGGGTCGTTGGTCCAGATCATTCGTCCAGCATGTTCCGTAAATGGGTGCTCAGGTGTTCGGCGCCGCCGCGCGCGACAAAGCGGGCCGCCAGGCCAAGGCGCTCGGCCAGCCGCAGTCCGTGTTCGGCGCCCAGCACGGTCAGCGCGGTGGACCAGGCGTCGGCGGCCATGCATTGTGGATGCACAACGGTAACCGAGGCAAGGTCATTAGCGATGGGCATGCCGTTGCGCGGGTCGATGGTGTGCGAATAGCGCCGGCCATCGAGCTCGAAATAGCGCCGGTAGTCGCCCGACGTCGCCACCGCCAGGCCGTGCAGCGCCAGCACCAGTTCGTCCGCCGCCATGCCCGGCACCTGCTCCAGCGCCACCCACCACGGCTGGCCATCGGGCTTGACGCCGGCGCCGCGCAGCTCGCCGCCCACCTCGACCAGAAAATGCAGGATGCCCTGGTTCTTCAAATAAAACGCCAACCGGTCCACGCCGTAACCCTTGGCCACGGCCGACATATCCAGCTGCACGCCGCCCGGCTGCAACGCTCGCCTTCCCTCGCGCTCAAGCAGCACCGGCCGCGCGGCCAGCGCAGCTTCTATCCGTCCGCCCGAAGGCGGCACAAAACCGGGCTGGTCGAAGCGCCCATGCGGGCCGAAGCCCCACAGGTTGACCAGCTCGCCGGCGCAAGGATCGCAGGCGCCGCCCGACTCGCGCGCCACCTCCATCGCAAACGCCAGCACATCGAAAAACGCCGGCGGCAACACATGCCAGCTGCCGGCGGCGGACCGGTTGAAGCGGCCCAGGTCGGAATCGTCTTCCCAGTGGCTCATCTCCGCCACGACGCAATCCAGCTGGCGCTGCAGCCCTTGTTCGATATGGGCCAGCGCGTCGCCCGGCGCGGCCACCAGCCGCACCGACCAGCTCGTGCCCATGCTGCGGCCGGCAAAATCGCGGATCGCACCGCCTGCCGGCGCCGGGTCTTCGGAAATAATATGAGGCAGGAGTACCCGGCGCATTATTGTTTATTGCGGCAGGATTTCCACCGTCGCCGCGTAGCTGACGCGGCGCGGCGCCATCTGCGGCGGCTGGCCCGGCGTTTGCGGCGCGGCGGCCGGCCACGCGCTGCTGACCAGGTACATGCCCGCCGCCGGCAGATCGAACGTGATCTCGCCCTTGGCGTCGGTGCTCTTGCGGATTTCGCCCAAGGTGCCGCGATAGCGCACGCCGCCGGGAATCAGGCTGAACGCCTGGTTGGCCGCCGGCTTGCCGTCCAGCAGGAAGCGCCAGGTGGCTTTCTCGCCCGCGCGCAGGTCGTTCGGATGGGTGACCGGCACCAGCTCCAGGCCGACACCGGTCGGCTTGAACACCGCCATGTCCGGCGTGCCGGTGGAAACGAAAGTCTCCAGGCGGCTCTGCATGCGCGACAACTTGACCTCGGTCGCGTCGGACGGCACATCCCTGGCCAGCGATTCCTCGGTGCCGCGGAAGCGCTTCATTTCGCCTTCCTTGTTCTTGTAGCTGCCCATCACGCCTTGCGACACCAGCGCGATCTTGTAGGTCCCCGGCGCCGGCAACTTCAGGTCGAAGGTGTTGCGCAGCTTGCCGTTGCTGACGTTCTGCAGCTCCAGCTTGCCGCCGTCCGGGCCGGTGACGACGATGCCGTCCAGCTTCAGCGGCTGGTGGTCGATATCGAACAGGCCTTCCGAGATGGCTGCATCGACGGTGACCCAGGCTTCCTTGCCTTCGACGTTGGTGGACGACGGCAGCAGCCACGGCTTGTGCGCCTGCGCGCTCAGCGACAGACCAGCCAGCGCCAAAGCGATCAGGGTTTTATTCAGTTTAAGTTTGAACATGGCGCGCCTTAAGGTTTGAGTTGTACCACCACGGCGCCCAGTTCTTCCTTGCCCTGGCCGGTGAGGTTCTGCGCCGACTTCGGCGGCCATTGCAGCGGCACCTTGACCACTTCGCGGCCGCCGGCTTCGCGCGCCGCTTCCACCAGCAGCGTGTACTGGCCGGCCGGCAGCTTGTCCAGCGCGGCTTTCGACATGGTCAGCGTATGCTCGCCCGGCGCCTTGGTCGCGCCGCTGACGCCGTCCATCGGCATCTCGACATCGCGGCCGCTCTTGCGCCACCACTGGCGCACATCCTTGAGCCACTTGGTGCCCGCGTTGTCCTTCTTCTTGACGTCGTACAGCACGGCCAGGTTGGCGACCACTTTCTGGTCGGCGTTTTCCAGCCAGGCGGCGATGTAGGGACGATGATATTCCGCCACGTTCAGCTGCGGCACGTCGAGTTTCAGCGCCAGGTCGGCGGCCATGGCCGATGCGCTGGCCAAGGGCAGGCTCAGTGCGATGGAATAGCGTAATTTCATGAAGGTCCTGTCGAAAAAGAATGTATAAACTTAGTGAATAAACAGCAGCGCAATAACAAACGGAATCAGGATGCCCAGGCCCACCATCGGCCAGGTGAACGGCCGGTTCGCCGCATGGAACTTGAGGATCAGCAGGCCGGTGATGCAAAACACCAGGCAGGCCACGGCAAAGATATCGATGAACCAGTTCCAGGCCGCGCCCGTGTTGCGCCCCTTGTGCACGTCGTTGAGCCACGAGATCCAGCCGCGGTCGGTGTTTTCGAATTCGGTGGCGCCATCTTCCAGCGCGATGCGCACCCAGGCGTCGCCGCCGGCCTTGGGCAGCGGCAGGTAGACTTCATCGGCCGCCCATTCGGCGGGGCGGCCGCCGGCCTGCACCTTCCAGGTGTCGTTCAGCCATTGCTCGACGGCGGCCGGCAACGGATCCTTGGCGCCATCGTGCGCCTGGGCATACACGCGCAGCTGCGCCGTCAGCGGCGCCGGCAATTGCGCCTGCTTGCGCACCACGACCGGCTTGGCCTCGATCTGCGACGAATGGTTCAGGGTGATGCCGGTAATGCTGAACAGGAACATGCCCAGCAAACACATTGCCGAGCTGATCCAGTGCCATTGGTGCAGGTTCTTCAGCCAGACAGCGCGGCTGGCATTTTGTGCGCTCACACAGTTTCCTTTTACGAACAAACACAAATGATAATTATTATCATTTGGGAAGTCAATCACCTTCATGTATTAAGAATGTAAAGCTACGTGCAGTTCCGTACAGAAGCGTGCGGCGGCACAGGCTAAGGTTAGCCAGATCCATCCACTATTATCATGGAGGCGCATCATGCCGCTCTATACCCAGGAACAAATCAACACCCTTGCCGCCAAGATCAAGAGTGTGCGCTTCGGCATGTTCACCACGACCGACGATAGCAATGTGCTCAGCAGCCGTCCGCTGACCACCCAGCAAATCGACAACGAAGGCAATATGTGGTTCATCACCTCGGACGAGGCGGGCTTCATCAACGATTTGCAGCAGCATCCCAACGTCAACGTGAGTTTCTCCGACCCCGGGCACCATACCTATTTGTCGGTGTATGGCCAGGCTTATCTGCTGAAGGACCGCGCCAAGGCGCGGGAATTATGGAATCCTATGGCACGCGGCTGGTTCCCCGGTGGGCTGGACGATCCGCATCTGGCGCTGATACGCCTGAAGATACAGTCGGCCGAATACTGGGACGCAGGCTCCAGCAAGATGAAGCAGTTGCTCCATATCGCCAAGGCCGCCGTCACCGGCCAGCCTGCGCAGGAAGTGGGCCGGCATACCATCTGCCTGTAAAAAAAACCTGCAGGCGCATGCCTGCAGGTTTTTCAGCGTTGAACACTCGGAGGATCAAGCGTCAGGACTTGGAGCCCGAGCCGCCCGATGAGCCGCCACGGCTACCCTTGCCGCGGTCCTCGTCTTCCTCCTCGCTGCCGGCTTTTCCACCGCTGCGCGATGCGCTGCCGGGCGAGCTGCTCTGGCTGCTGCGCGTATCGTTCTTGTGGCTCATGCTGCCGGCACGGCGCGCCTCTTCCGAAGTGAATTCGTGCGCCGTACCTTTTTCATGCGCCGCGCGGCCGCCTTCAGCCGCTATCTCGCGTTGCTGTTCCGGATCCATGGAAGCGAAGCCGCGCTTGCTGGTATCGCTTTGCTGGCTGCCGGATTTGCCGCCCTGCTTGTTGCCTTGATCCTTACTTTGATCCTTGTCTTGATTCGTCGCCATGATGGGTCTCCTTTGATCGCGTCGCCTGCTTGCTACACAGGAGCAGCCATCGTAGTGCACAGCCCAGCCACACAATATAGGACGTGTGCAGTGAGCACTGTAGGATCATTCCGGGTACCGGTTTTCCCACCTGAGCGAAACTCAATTACGCTGGGCCCGGCACTTCGAACACGGCGTCGCCAGTGCTGACAACGATGCGCTCCGCAGGTTGCGTCGCCACCGCGTGGCCGCCGGTAAAGGCGCCAAACGACGGCAGCACCATGCGCGTGTCGCCGATCAGGAAGCATGGCAGCGTCAGCAACTCCCAGCCGCGGCGCAAGCGGTACAGCGGATGCACATGGCCCGCCAGCACGTAGGACGGCACCAGCATGTCCGGATGATGGCAGAACGCGAACGGCGCCAGCACATGCGGCTCGTCGACCATTGCGATATCCAGCGCGGCGGGCGGATCGCCGGCGTGGGCGTCATGGTTGCCGCGCACCACCGTCAGGCGCAGCGCCGGATGACGCAGGCGCCAGCGCAGCATGACGGCCAGCGTGGCGTCGGCATGCGCCGCCTTCGCATGCAGGAAGTCGCCGAGGAACATGATGTGCCGCACGTCGCAGGCCGCGATCAACGCATCGAGCGCGGCGACATTGGCCGAGGTGGTACCGCCGGGGACCGGCACACCCAGCTTGCGGAACGAGGCCGCCTTGCCGAAATGGATGTCGGCCACGACCAGCATCTTTTCGCGCGGCCAGTACAGCGCCCGTTGCGCCAGCAGCAGCACCTCTTCTCCGGCCAGCTGCAGCGGCAAGGCCGCGTGGTCTTCGCGTTTCATGGTCCGGCCGCCTTTTCCAGTTCGCGCACCATGCGGGCGACGCGGTCCGACAGTTTCTCGGTGCTGAGCTTTTCACGGAAGCGCTCCACCATCAGCGCGAAGCCGAACGGCGTCGCGCGCTTGACGGCGTTGAAGCTGATGGCGCGGCCATGCAGCTCCTCCAGCGTGGCGCGCAGGCGGCCCAGTTCCAGTTCCTGCTCCAGCACTTCCCACTGCGCCTGCGTCAGCAGCAGGTTGCCGGCGTCGTGCTGGCTGAACACCGAAAAGAACAGCGACGACGACGCCTGCAGCTGCCGCGCGCTTTTCGGCTGGCCGGGATAACCCTGAAACACCAGGCCGGCGATGCGGGCGATCTCGCGGAAGCGGCGCCGCGACAGCTCACTCGCGTTCAGGCTGGCCAGCACGTCCTCCAGCAGGCGCCCGGTGCCAAGCAGCGGCATCTGGTCGCCGCGCTCGCCGCCGAACAGCGTCGCCCAGTCCAGCGGCTGCGGCGCCAGCAGCTCGAAGCCGTAGTCGTTGACGGCGATCGAAAACGTCACCGGCATGATGCAGCCGACGCGCCACGCCAGCAGCGACGCCAGCCCGATATGCACCGCGCGGCCGGCGAACGGGTAGATGAACAAATGGCAGCCCTCCCGGCTTTGCATGCTCTCGACGACCATGGTATCCGGCGTCGGCAATGCGGACCAGCGCCGCTGGATCGCCAGCAGCGGTCGCAGCGCCTGCATCTCGGGGCCGTCGTAGCGGTCGTGCGCCGCCAGGCGCAGTTGCTCCAGCGCGGCGTGCGCCAGTTCCGACGACAGCGGCATCTTGCCGCCTTGCCAGCGCGGCACCGCGCCGCGCGCGCCGGTGGCGCGGCGCACGTAGGCCGTCATCTCGTGCAGGCGCACGAATTCGAGTACGCGGCCTGCGAACAGAAAGTGATCGCCCTGGCGCAAACGGGAGATGAACGATTCCTCGACGCTGCCCAAACGCCCGCCGCTGACGTATTTCACCTGCAGCGACGATTCCGACACGATGGTGCCGATGCCCATGCGGTGCCGCCTGCCCAGCGCCACGTCCGGCACGCGGTAGACGCCCTCCTCATCCTGCAGCACGCGCCGGTACTCGGGATAGACGGTCAGCGCCTGGCCGCCGCGCGCGACGAAGTCCAGCGCCCACTGCCATTCCTCTTCGCTCAGGTCGCGGTACGACCAGGCGCTGCGCACTTCCGCGTAAAGGGCTTCGGAGCGGAAGCCGCCCCCTAGCGCGATCGTCACCAGGTGCTGGACCAGCACGTCGAGCGGCTTTTCCGGCACCTGCCGCGCTTCGATGTCGCGCGCGGCCACCGCCTGCCTGGCGCCAGCCGCCTCCAGCAGCTCCATGCTCTGCGTCGGCATCAGCGTCAGGCGCGACACGCGGCCCGGCGCGTGGCCGCTGCGGCCGGCCCGCTGCAGCAGGCGCGCAATGCCCTTGGCGCTGCCGATCTGCAGCACGCGCTCCACCGGCAGGAAATCGACGCCCAGGTCCAGGCTCGACGTGCACACCACCGCCTTCAACTGGCCCTGCTTCAAGCCCTGCTCCACCCAATCGCGCACTTCCTTGTCCAGCGAGCCGTGATGCAGCGCGATCAAGCCGGCCCAATCCGGCCGCGCATCGAGCAGGTGCTGGTACCACAGCTCCGCCTGCGAACGCGTGTTGGTAAACACCAGCGTGGCGGCGTGCCGCTCGATCTCGGCGATGACCGGTGCCAGCATCTGGATGCCGAGATGGCCGCTCCACGGGAAGCGCGACGGATTTTCCGGTATCAGCGTGTCGACGCGGATCTCCTTGGTCACATGGCCTTCGACGATCACGCCGTCCGGCATCAGTACCTCGCGCGCGCGGGCCAGGTTGCCCAGCGTGGCAGACAAGCCCCACACCAGCAGCGCCGGATTCCACAAGCGCAGCCGCGCCAGCGCCAGCTGCGTCTGCACGCCGCGTTTGTTCCCCATCAGCTCATGCCATTCGTCGACGACCACCATGTCCAGCTGCGCGAACTGCGCGCGTGCGTCGGCCTTGCTGAGCATCAGCGTCAGGCTTTCGGGCGTCGTGATCAGGGTTTCGGGCGGGCGCTTGTTCTGGCGCGCGCGCTGGGCCGACGAGGTGTCGCCGGTGCGCGATTCGATCTGCCATTGCGGCGCCAGGTCGGCGGCCGATTGTTCCAGCGCACGCAAGGTGTCGGCGGCCAGCGCGCGCATCGGCGTGATCCACAGCACGCGCAGGCCGGCCCTGGATTTGTTCGCGGCTGCGGCGCGCCGCAGGGCGGCGAACCACACGGCATAGGTCTTGCCGGCGCCGGTGCTGGCGTGCAGCAGGCCGGAACGGCCTTGCGCCGCCGCGGCCCACACCTCGCGCTGGAACGGAAACACGCGCCAGCCGCGCGCGGCAAACCATGCCTCGACCGGCCCCTCGCCCTTCATGGCGCCGCCAGCAGGCTTTTCAAGACGTCGAGCGTGTCCGCATCCTCTATCGACTTATCCTCGCGCCGGCGCAGGATGCGCGGGAAGCGCACGGCGATGCCGGACTTGTGGCGCGGCGAACTGGCGATGCCTTCGAAGCCGATCTCGAACACCATGCTCGGCGTGACGCTGCGCACCGGCCCGAATTTTTCTATCGTCGTCTTGCGGATGGCCGTATCGACCTGCGCGATCTCGGCGTCGGTCAGGCCGGAATAGGCTTTGGCGAAGGGCACCAGCTTGCGCTCGCCGTCGGTATCGGCGTCCCACACGGCAAAGGTGTAGTCGGTGTACAGCGAAGCGCGCCGCCCGTGGCCGCTTTGCGCGTAGATCAGCACCGCGTCCACGCTGTAGGGATCGATCTTCCATTTCCACCAGGTGCCCTCGCTCCTGGTCCTGCCGACGCCGTAGCGCGCGTCGACAGCCTTCAACATCATGCCCTCGACGCCGCGCTCGCGCGACTCGTTGCGAATTTCCGCCAGCTGTTCCCAACTTTCCGCCGCGATCAGCGGCGACAGGCGCAGCTGCGGCGCGCCCTGCAGCTTGCGCACCAGCTTTTCCAGCAACTGGCGCCGGCCGGACTGCGGCAGGTGGCGCAGGTCCTGGCCATCCAGTTCCAGCAGGTCGTAGGCCACCATCACCGCCGGCAGCTCGCCCAGCAGCCGCGCCGAGACCTGCTTGCGGCCCATGCGCTTCTGCAGGTCGGCGAACGGCGCCGGCGCGTGGCCGCCGTTCCAGATCAGGATTTCGCCGTCGATCACCACGCCGTCCGGCAATCGCAGCGCCGCCAGTTCGGGAAAGCGTTCGGTAATCAGGTCCTCGCCGCGCGACCAGATCCAGTTCTGCCCGCCGCGGCTGACCAGTTGCGCGCGCATGCCGTCATACTTCCATTCGACTTGCCAGTCAGCCAGTTGGCCCAGCGTGGCGGGGTCGCGCTCCAGCGCGTGGGCGAGGAAGAACGGATAGGGCTGGCCGCCGCGCTGCGCGTGCTCGTCCTCGCTGTGGGCCGAGATCAGTTGCAGGAAGCCGGCCGCCGTCGGGCTGACACTGCCGTCGGTCCAGCCCATCAGGCGTTGCGCCAGCACCTTGCTGTCCACCTTGGCGACGGCGCTCAGCGCGCGCGTCACCAGCAGGCGCGACACGCCGACGCGGAAGCCGCCGCCGATCAGCTTGGTCAGCAGGAAGCGTTCGCGCGTGTCGAGCTGGTCCCAGTACAGGAACAGCGCGGCGCGGATCGCTTCCGGCGCCGCGCCGCGCAGGGGGGCGATGGCCAGCTCGATCCAGTCGGCCAGGCCGATCCCGCTGTGCTGGGACGGCGGCGGCAGGATCAGCGCGATGGTTTCGGCCAGGTCGCCGACGGCGTGGTAGCACTCGTCGAACAGCCAGTCGTCCAGGCCCGAGTATTCGATGGCGTACTGGCGCAGCAGCTTGGTCGGCACGGCCTGGCGCGGCTTGCCGCCGGCCAGGAAGTAGACGGCCCAGGCCGCGTCCTGCGGCGCGGCGCTGGAAAAATACGACTGCAGCGCGGCCAGCTTGCGGCTGGTGGCCGTGGTCTCGTCGAGTTCGGCATAGAGACGGGAGAACTCATGCATCGCTGCCTCCGTCCGGCGGGGCGGCGGCGACAGACTCGTCCGCCTCGTCGTCACCATATTCGGTATCGAAACCGCTTGCCTGCAAGCCCTGCTGCTGCAGCCAGCGCACCAGCACCGGTATCGAGCCGTGCGTGACGATCACGCGCCGCGCGCCGGTGGCGGCGATGGCCTGCATCAGCCCCGGCCAGTCGGCATGGTCGGACAGCACGAAGCCGCGGTCGACGCCGCGCCGCCGGCGCGCGCCGCGCAGCTGCATCCAGCCGCTGGCGAAGGCGTCGCTGAAGTCGCCGAAGCGCTTGATCCACGGCGACCCGGCCGCCGACGGCGGCGCGATGACGATGGAACTGCCGATGGTATCCCTGGGCACGTCGGTCACCATCACCGTGGGCGGCAGCGCCACGCCTTCGTCACGGTAGACCTGGTTCAGGGCCTGCACCGCGCCGTGGCAGATGATGGGGCCGATGGACGGATCGAGTCCGCTCAATATCCGTTGCGCCTTGCCGAAGCTGTAGCATTGCATGACGCTGGCGCGGCCCTGCCCGGCGTTGGCGCGCCACCATTCGTTGATGTCGGCAAACACCTCGCGCTCCGGCTGCCAGCGATACACCGGCAGGCCGAAGGTCGATTCGGTGATGAAGGTGTCGCAACGCACCGGTTCAAAGGCCGCGCATGTGCTGTCGGGCTCGATCTTGTAGTCGCCCGACGCCACCCAGACCTCGCCCTGGTATTCCATGCGAACCTGAGCCGAGCCCAGCACATGTCCGGCCGGGTGCAGCGACAGCGTCACGCCGTTGTGCGTGACCCGCTCGCCGTAGGCCAGTCCATCGACGGAGATCGGCCCCAGCCGCGACCGCATGATGCGCACGCCGGGCGCCGCCGTCAGATAGTGCTGATGGCCGCCGCGCGCGTGGTCGCCATGGGCGTGCGTGATCACGGCGCGCTCCACTGGACGCCATGGATCGATATAAAACCGGCCGGGGACGCAGTACAAGCCTTCCTTGCGCACTACCACCATATCGGACATGGGCTGCTTTCGAAATTCGATGCCCGATTGTAGTGTTCGCGGAATGTCTTATCTGTCCGTCACCGCACCAAGATCACACAGGCTCGATAAATTCCGTCATGAAGCAGATATTCTCATCCATTTCCTGGTTGATTAAAACATGCTCGTCACCAATCATCAGCATGGCCTCGATTTCCGGTGACAGCCTCGGCGGTCCGCCCGGCACGGTTCTGTCCGCACTTGACGATAACCTGTGCTTCCCCTGACGCAGCAGGACTACGTTCTTTTTTCTGGTCGGCATAGCTAATCCGTTTTCTTTGGTCAACAAAAGCGCCGGTCTGGAAGCACGGCGCACTGCCAACCAGAGTATCGCGGGTCGCGCTGACGCGCCATCGGAGGGTGCCTACAAATATCGTAGGAGTGCCTCGGAAAACGGCTAGGAGTCGTTAGGAATAGCGGCCTCGGCCGCTTTCAGGCATTCAGGCCCTTCATGCCTTCCTGCGGATAGCGCTCGCCCGCGGCCATCCCCGGCGGCAGCGCGGCGTCGATGCGGGCCAGTTCGGCGGCGCTCAGCTGTATCTGCAAAGCGCCCAGGTTCTCCAGCAGGTAAGGGATGCGCTTGGTGCCGGGGATGGGAATGATGTCCTCGCCCTGCGCCAGCAGCCAGGCCAGCGCCAGTTGCGCGGGCGTGCAGTCCTTCGCGGCGGCGATGTCGCGCACGATGCCGGCGATGCGCTGGTTGGCCTGCAGGTTGGCTTCGGCAAAGCGCGGACTGAGCTTGCGGAAGTCGCCGTCCTCCAGCGGCGCCACCGTGCCCGTGAGGAAGCCCCTGCCCAGCGGGCTGTAGGCGCAGAACACGGCACCGACATCGCGGCAGGCCTGCAGCACGCCGTCCTCCGGATCGCGCGTCCACAGCGAGTACTCGCTCTGCACAGCGGCGATGGGATGGATGGCAGCGGCGCGGCGCAGCGTGGCCGGCGAGACTTCGCACACGCCGACGGCGCCGATCTTGCCCTGCCGTGCCAGGTCGGCCAGCGCGCCCATGGTATCTTCCAGCGGCGTCTCGGCCAGGTTGAAACGGTGTATATAGTATAGATCGATATGCTCGACGCCCAGCCGCCGCAGCGATGCCTCGCAAGCAGCGCGGATGTAGGCCGGCGTGTTGTCGACGCGGCGCTCGTAGCTGCCGGCCCGGCGCACCAGGCCGAACTTGGTGGCGACGGTCACCTGCTGCCGTTTGCCGCGCAGGAAGCGGCCCAGCAGTTCTTCGTTGTGGCCGATACCGTAGCTGTCGGCGGTGTCGTAGAGGGTAACGCCGGCCTCGTACGCGGCCTCCAGTGTGGCCAGCGATTGGGCGTCGTCGGTGGCGCCGTAGAATTCCGACATACCCATGCAGCCCAGTCCCATGCGCGGTAGTTTCATGATGTGCTCCAGTTGGTGAGTGATGAAGCCAGTCTAGGCGCGCACGGCCGGCGGCGGAATGTGCAAAATCGTGATACCTTTTCAGTATCATGAGAAAACTCGATACCCACGCGCTGCAGATCTTTGTCGCCGTCGCGCAATGCTTGAACTTCCGCCAGGCCGCCGAGCAGCTGCACATGACGCAGCCGCCGCTCAGCCGCGCGGTGCGGCAGCTGGAAGAGCGGCTGGGCGTCAAGCTGTTCGAGCGCGATACCCAGCACGTGGCCCTGACGCCGGCCGCCGCCGACCTGCTGCCGCGCGCGCTACGCATTCTGGCGCTGCTGGACGACGCCGAGCAGGCACTGCAGGCGCGCCAACCGGGCATGCGGCAGCAAGTGCGGCTGGGCCTGACCTCGTCGATGGAGTCCGACCTGTTCCGCGCCTTCACCGATAGCTTGTCGGCGGCGACCGACGGCGCCGTGGCGCTGGACGTGCTGTTCGACGCCTCGCCGCGGCTGGTCGCCCGGCTGCGCGCGAGGCGGCTGGACGCGGCCGTCATCGCCTTGCCGACCAAGACCTTCGACCTGCCTGTGCTGGAACTGGGAAAACAGCCGACGCTGGTCGCGCTGGCCAGCCGCCATCCGCTGGCCCGGCGCCGCAGCCTGGCGCTGGCCGACCTGCAAGAGCAGCCGGTGTACTGGTTCGAACGGGCGCGCCAGCCGGCCTTCTTCGACCACTGCCACGCCGTGTTCCGCAAGCATAGCTTCGCGCCCCGCTTCCTGCTGGAGCCGCACGATCATCACGTGCTGCTCAGCGACGTGGCCGCCGGCAAGGGCATGGCGCTGCTGCCGGCCTCCTTCGCCGCCATCCGCCGCCCCGGCATCGCCTACCGCAAGCTGAAGGAAGGGGACGAGCTGGCGGCCGGCCTCGGCCTGATCGTCGCCGACGGCCATCCCGCCACCGCCCTGCTGCGGCGCCTGGCCGGCGAAACGCTGGCGTGATCGGCAGCGCGCCGACGCCGAAACGGCTACCATATCGGCTTAGCGAATTTTTTCTTAGAAGAAAACCATGACTTTCACCCTCAGCGACACCGCCTACAGCACCGACACCCCCGAAGCCAAGATCGCCATGTTTGGCGACCTGCGCTCGCAACTGAGCGGCCTGGTGCACGGCGAGAGCGACCTGATCGCCAACACCGCCAACTTCAGCTCGCTGGTGTTCAACAGCATGCCGGGCCTGAACTGGGCCGGCTTCTACTTCCTCAAGGGCGACGAGCTGGTGCTCGGACCGTTCCAGGGCAAGCCGGCCTGCATCCGCATCAAGAAGGGGCGCGGCGTCTGCGGCACCACCGTGGTGGAAGGCAAGTCCATCGTCGTGCCGGACGTACACGCCTTCCCCGGCCATATCGCCTGCGACGTCAACTCCCGCTCGGAGCTGGTGGTGCCGGTGCGCGGCGCCGGCGGCGAGATCGTCGGCGTGTTCGACCTCGACAGCCCGCTGCCGAACCGCTTCGACCAGACCGACGCCGACGGCATCGAATCCTTGGTAAAAATCCTCGAAGCCACCTTCTAAACAATCCGGGGTCAGAGCTGACATTTGGACACGGGCTCAGCCGTAGCGCCGGCTACGGCTGAGCCCGTGTCCAAATGTCAGCTCTGACCCCGGATTTTTCACTTGCCAACAGACCGACCGGTCTGTACAGTCCATGACATGACTACTTTACCCACCCGAGACCGGCTGATCCGCGCCATGGGCGATGCGCTGCAGCGCAAGGGCCTGCATGGCGCCGGCATCAGCGAAATCCTGGCCGCCGCCGACACGCCCAAGGGCGGCCTCTATCATCATTTTCCCGGTGGCAAGACCGAGCTGGCGGTGGCCGCCATCCAGCAGCAGGTGGCCGACCTGTGCGCCCTGCTCGACAAGCTGCTGCCCGCCTCGCCCGATCCGGTGGTCGCGCTGGAACTGTGGACCAGCAAGGCGCAGCAACTGCTGGCGGCCAGCGGTTTCCAGCGCGGCTGTCCGCTGGCCACCGTGGCGCTGGAATCGGAAGTCGACGACGTCGCGATCCGGCAGGCGCTGTCGGACGGCTTTGCCGCCGTGCGCGATCGGCTGGCGCAGGCCTTCGAGGCCTCCGGAAAAATCGCCAACGCCGGCGGCCTGGCCGCGCTGATCGTGGCGGCCTACGAGGGCGCCCTGCTGCAAGCCCGCGTGGCCGGCAGCGTGGCGCCGATGGAACTGGTCAGCGCCACCCTGTTCCCCCTGCTGCGCGCACAACTCCAAGGAAAACCGCAATGATCAAACAGCAACTCACACTCAAGGCCGCCGACGGCTACCCGATCGCCGCCACGCTCTACCCCGCCGCCGGCGACCTCCGCGCGCACCTGATCGTCGCCAGCGCCACCGGCGTGCCGCAGGGCTACTACCGCCGCTTCGCCGAGTTCGCGGCGGCGCGCGGCTTCCGCGTGCTGACGCTGGACTATCGCGGCATCGGCCTGTCGCGCCCGGCCACGCTGAAGGGCTTCAAGATGGATTACCTGGATTGGGGCCGCCTCGACCTGGCCGCCGCCGTCGACCACATGGACGCCAGCAAGCAGGACGGACTGCCATTGTTCATGATCGGCCATTCCTACGGCGGCCACGCGCTCGGCCTGCTGCCTAACCAGCACAAGATCGCCGCCTGCTACCTGTTCGCCACCGGCGCCGGCTGGCACGGCTGGATGCCGCCGCTGGAACGCGTCAAGGTCTGGATCATGTGGAACATCGCCGGCCCTATACTGACGCGCTGGAAGGGCTATCTGGCCTGGAGCAAGCTGGGCATGGGTGAAGACCTGCCGCTGGACGTCTACCGCCAATGGAAAGGCTGGTGCCGCTACCCGCACTACTTCTTCGACGATCCTGACATGCACGGCATCCGCGCCAGCTACGACCGCGTGCGCATGCCGGTGATGGCGGTCAACGCGCTGGACGACCTGTGGGCGCGCCCCGCCTCGCGCGACGCCTTCATGGCCGGCTACCGCAACGCCAGCGTCACCGCCGTCACCATCGACCCCGCGCGCGCCGGCGTTGGCGCCATAGGCCATATGGGCTACTTCAAGGCGAAGGCGCAACCGCTGTGGGAGGACGCGCTGGCCTGGTTCCAGGCCCGGCTCATTTAGCGCCGGCGCGCGCCAGCAGCAGCGCGCGTTCCCGCTCGTTTTGCGTCAGCTCCGCCGCGCGCTGGAATTCGATGCGGGCTTCGTCGTGCCGCCCCAGCTTGGCCAGGAAATCTCCCCGCACGCTGGGCAGCAGATGATAGTTTCGCAGCGCCGGCACATCCATCAATCCATCGACCACCTCCAGCCCCGCCTCCGGGCCGAAGGCCATGGTCAGCGCCACCGCGCGATTGAGCTCCACCACCGGCGACGGCGCCAGCTGCGACAAGGCGTCGTACAGCGCCGCGATGCGGCCCCAGTCGGTGTCGGCCGCCGTCCGCGCCCGCGCATGGCAGGATGCGATGGCCGCCTGCAAGCCGTACGGCCCCAGGCCGCGGCCGGTGTGCGCGGCGCGCTCCAGCGCGGCCAGGCCACGCCGTATCAGCATCTGGTCCCAGCGCGCGCGGTCCTGCTCCAGCAGCAGTATCGGCTCGCCCTTCGGCCCCACGCGGGCGCGGGCGCGCGACGACTGGATCTCCATCAGCGCCACCAGTCCGTGCACCTCCGGCTCGCCCGGCACCAGCTCGGCCAGGATGCGGCCGAGGCGCAGCGCCTCCTCGCACAAAGTGGGGCGCATCCAGTCGGCGCCGGCGCTGGCGGAATAGCCTTCGTTATAAATCAGGTAGATCACCTGCAGCACCGACGCCAGCCGTTCGACCAGCTCGTGCGCGCGCGGCGCCTCGAACGGCACCTTGGCTTCGGCCAGCGTGCGCTTGGCGCGCACGATGCGCTGCGCCACCGTCGATTCCTGCACCAGGAAGGCGCGGGCGATTTCCTCGGTGCTCAAGCCACCCAGCATGCGCAAGGTCAGCGCCACGCGGCCTTCGGTCGGCAGCACCGGGTGGCAGGCCACGAACACCAGGCGCAGCAGGTCGTCGCCGATGTCGTTTTCCAGCGCATCGGCCACCGCCGCATCCAGGTTGGGCGAGGCGTCCTGCAGCACGCCTTCCAGTTCGTAGGTCAGTTCCGCTTCTTTTTCCTGGTGCATCTGGCGCCGGCGCAGCACGTCCAGCGCGCGGTTCTTGGCCACGGTGGTCAGCCAGGCGGCCGGCTGGTCGGGCACGCCGGTCTCGGGCCAGCGCTCCAGCGCCAGCACCAGCGCGTCCTGCGCCAGTTCCTCGGCCTGGCCGACGTCGCGCAGCATGCGCGCCAGCACGGCGATGATCTTGGCGGACTCCATCCGCCAGACCGCCTCGACGACCTTGTCAACCTTGGCGGGCACGGGATTTTTTGCTGAAGGCTTCGCGCAGGCCCACCTCCAGCAGCTCGGCGCGCAGGCGTTCCTCGGCGGCGCGCATTTCCGGGGTAAATTCCTGGTGGGCGATACGCTCGCAGGCTTCGCGTATCTCCAGCGTCAGGTCGCCGGGGCTGGGATAGGGATAGGCCTTGGCCCAGGCGATGGCGTCGTCGATCGACGCCGCCTGCAGCATCCAGTAGCCGGCGATCAGCTCCTTCACCTCGGTGAACGGGCCGTCGATCACCGTCGTCTTCGAATTGGCGAAGTGGACCCGCGCGGCATTGGACGTACCGCGCAGTCCTTCGCCCGCCAGCAGCACGCCCTGCCGCACGCCCGCTTCGTTGTAGGCGTTCATCACGTCGATGACTTCCGCCGGCGGCACCCTGTTGGCCTCCAGGTCGGCGTCGGAACGGATGAACACCACGTAGCGCGTCAGCGACTCCTCGCGGCGCGGCAGCGTGCCCGCCGCCGTGCCGCGATCGTCGAAGCCGACGCAGCCGCCAGGGCAGCCGGGGTCGCGGATTTCATAGACTGCGCCGCTGTCGAACAGCGGAAACCAGCGCACCTGCTCGATCGCATCCTCGCGCGACTCGGCCTCGATCAGCGTAAAGCCGGCCACCAGCTCCTTCGGCGAGAACGGCCCCTGGCTCTGGCTCCATACGCCGTCGCGGCGCACCAGCCGCACCGCTTCGGCGCTCGGACGTAAAAAGATTCCCGGCTCCAGCGCCGGCGGCTGCTGGCCGCGTTCGGTGTTCTGGTTGGCCCGGCGCAGTATCATGAATTCCATGGAATGCTCCTGTTTTTATTACGGCTAAGGTAGCAGCATCACAGGCGGGCGCGCAAGGCTTCTTCCTGCGCGATCACCTCGGGTGTGGCGGCTTCGCCAAAATCCTCCATCTCGAACACCTGGCGGATCTCGATTTCGGACGGCACTTCCATCGGGTTCGGACAACGCTTCATCCACTCGATGGCCTCCTCCTTCGATTTCACCTGGATCAGCCAGAAGCCCGCGATCAATTCCTTGGTCTCGGAGAACGGGCCGTCGATGACGGTGCGGCTGGCGCCGTCGTAGCGGATGCGGGCCCCCTTGGAGCTGGGATGCAGCCCCTCGCCGGCCAGCAGCACGCCGGCGTTGACCAGCTCCTCGTTGAACTTGCCCATCGCCGTCAGCAGCTCGGTGCTCGGCATCTTGCCGGCCTCGGAATCCTCGGTGGCTTTTACGATAATCATGAAACGCATGACGGTCTCCTTATTCGCAAGGCGGGGTTTGCTGTTTCATCGCCTCGTTCATTTCTTCGGGCGTCATGTCCTTGATGTGGGTGGCGATCGACCAGTGGTGGCCGAACGGATCGGTGACCTGGCCGTAGCGGTCGCCCCAGAACATGTCGGCAATCGGCATCTTGACGGTGGCCCCGGCGGCCACCGCCTGGGCGAAGATGGCGTCCGCATCCTTCACGTACAGGTGCAGCGTGACCGGGCTGCCCTTCAGCGCCTTCGGGCCGAGGCCGCCATAGTCGGGAAAATCGTCCGCCAGCATGACGATGGAATCGCCGATCTTGACGGCGGCGTGCATCAACTTGTTGTTCGGGCCGGGCATGCGCGCCGTTTCGACGGCGTTGAAGGCCTTCTTGTAGAACTCGATGGCGTCGGCCGCCCCCTCGCAAACCAGGTGCGGGGTGACGCTGTGCATACCTTCTGGAATGGCATCTACTTTTGCAGTCATGGTGATCTCCTTGATGTGGGTTGAAGCGAGTGAATCGTCACTCTACCTCTACGACGAAGCAGCACGCATCAAATCGACATGTTTTTTTAATTTTTTTATTTACTTGTCCGCGGAACCAAACCGCAGGTAAAACGTAGTGGTCTGTCCCGGCAAACTCTCGACCCGGACGTTTCCATTGTGCAACTCCATGATGGCACGGACGATGGACAACCCGAGCCCCGCCGAATGGGCCTGGTTGGAGCGCGCGGCGTCGGCACGGTAATAGCGGTCGAAGATGCGCGGCAAATGTTCCGGCGCAATGCCGGCGCCGGTATTGCTGACGGCCAGCTCCACGCCCTGCTCCATCCTGCGCGCCGACAGGCGCACCGCGCCGCCCGCCGGCGTGTAGCGGATCGCGTTCGACACCAGGTTGCTGACGGCGCGCTGCAGCAGCACAGGATCGACATGCGCTTCGAGCGCCGGCGCATCGACCGTCAGCGCGACGCCGACGTCGTCGGCCAGGATCTCGAAGTAGTCGTGGATGCGCAGCAGCTCGTTGCGCAGGTCCAGCGTTTCGCGCTGCAGCGCCAGCTGGGCGTTGTCGACCCGCGCCAGGAACAGCGTGTTCTCGATCATGCGCGCCAGCCGTTCGTACTCTTCCGAATTGGACGCCAGCAGCGACTGGTATTCCTCCACCGTGCGCGGGCGCGACAGCGCGACCTGGGTTTCCACCATCAGCGTGTTGACCGGCGTGCGCAGGTCGTGCGCCAGATCGGCGGCAAAGCCGGACAGGCGCTGCACGCCGTCCTCCAGCCGGTCCAGCATGGCGTTGAAGGCCTCGCCCATCTCGCGCAGCTCGACCGGCGCGTCGCGCACCGACAAACGGGTGTTGAGACGGTTGGTGTTGATCTCGTTGGCCTTGCCGATGACGGAGCGCAGCTGGCGCATGCTGTGGCGCACGATCGCATAGCCGAGCAAGGTGGCCAGCGCGGCGCCGCCACACAGCGCGGCCAGCAGATCCGAGGTATAGCGGCGCAGCAGTTGCAGCCGGTCGGAGCGCTCGCGCGCCAGCGTGATCTTGACCGGTTCGCCGCCGGCCAGCCCGACCGCGCTGACCATGCGGCCACGCCCCATGGCCGGCATCCAGTCGTGGATGTCGTCCAGCGTCAGTTCACGCTGCGGCGGCACGCTGTCCACCTTGGGCAGCGGCCGCGAAGTGGTGGACGATTGCAGCAGCGGTGCGCCATCCGGCCCGTTCACGCGCAGCATGAAGTCGTTGTGGCCGAACAGCGTATCCATCAGCGGCCGCCTGTCGCGCGCGATGGCCTGCGGCGACGGCAGCTCGGCCACGATGCGGCGGATCTGCATCACCTTGTTGATCAGTTCCACGTCGTCGCGGTAGGACATCTGCCGCGCCAGCGTCTGATACAGGTAGGCGCCGGCCGCCAGGAAGGTGACGATGGCGACCGCCGACAGCAGCAGCGCGACGCGCAGCGTCAACGACAGCGGACGAAGCTTCATGACCGCGCTTCCAGCAGATAGCCCATGCCGCGCACCGTCTGTATCAGCTTGGTGGTGTAGGGGTCGTCGATCTTGGCGCGCAGCCGGCGCACGGCGACGTCGACCACGTTGGTGTCCGAATCGAAGTTCATGTCCCACACCATCGAGGCGATCTGCGTGCGCGACAGCACCTCGCCCTGGCGCTTGGCCAGCAGGTGCAGCAGCGCGAACTCCTTGGCGGTCAGCTCGATGCGCGTGGACTGGCGCGTGACGCGGCGGCGCAGCACGTCGATTTCCAGGTCGGCCACGCGTATCATTTCCATCTCGCGCACCGGCCCCCGGCGCATCAGCGTCTTGACGCGGGCCAGCAGTTCGGCGAAAGCGAACGGTTTGACCAGGTAATCGTCGGCGCCCAGTTCCAGTCCCTTGACGCGGTCGGCCACGTCGTCGCGCGCGGTCAGGAACAGCACCGGCGTCTGTTTGCGCTCGCGCAGCTTGCTCAGCACCGCCCAGCCGTCCATTTGCGGCAGCATCACGTCCAGCACGATCAGTTCGTAGTCGTGCTCCAGCGCCAGCGCCAGGCCGTCGACGCCATTGCGCGCCAGGTCCGCCACGTAGCCGGATTCCTGCAGGCCCTTGACCAGGTAATCGCCCGCTTTCGGCTCGTCTTCAACAACCAGAATTTTCATGATCTACCTCCAGATGCAGCATTGTCGGCTTTTCCGCAGGCCGTTTGGATTACAAATCTGTCATTTGCACGTCATCTTCCCGTCAGCGGCGGCTCTCTAGACTGGCTCCATCGATACAGCAAATGCATCGACTCCCCGACAGTCAACTCACTATAGGAATCATCATGTTCAACGCCATCCGCATCGCCTCATTGACCGCAGCCCTGACCGCAACCCTGGCCGCCTCCACCGCTTTCGCCGCCAACGGCACCGCCGAATACGGCAGCGCCGTGGCGCCATCCAACGCCCAGCGCCATATCGTCATCAACGCCAACACGCCCTGGGTCAACGTCGACAACGGCGATACCGTGGAATTCCAGTCCAACGGCACCAGCTTCACCTGGCATTTTGACACGCTGCACGACGAAGCCGCCTTCGACCTGTCGAAAATCGCCCCGGCAGGCAGTGTAGACCACAAGGTCACGGTGTATGTCGCCTCCAACCCGCTGTATCGCGGTTAAGGCCATGCGCGCACCACGTGGAGCACTACGCGGCGCGCTCCGTCTAGGCTTCGCCGGCGCCCTGGCGCTGGCGGCGTCGCCGGCGGGCGCCCAGGAACATCACCACCACGGCGACAGCGCAGACAGCGGCCAGCCGCCGCCGGCATTCGTCGCCAGCACCGCCAAAACCTTCGACGCGCTGATGGACGACGCCATGGCCGTGATGGACGCCGGCATGAAGCAGGCGCCGATGAACGGCGTGAGCGCACACGATTTCGTCACCATGATGATGCCGCACCACCAGGGCGCCGTCGACATGGCGAAAGCAGTGCTGCTGTACACCCAGGACCCGGAGATCCGCAACCTGGCGCTGGGCATCATCGCCGAACAGCAGAACGAGATCAAGGTAATGCAGGCCTGGCTGCAACGACAACCACAAGAGACCAATAAAGGGGCAAATAAATGAAAACCATCGCTTTCGCGGTAGGAACGCTGCTGTCGGCTTATGCCGCCGCCGCGCCGTCGCCGCTGGACCGTGTCTACACCGCGGACCAGAACACCAATACCATTTCCGTCTTCAACCCCGCCAGCAACACGCTGCTGGGCCAGATCAAGCTGGGCAACGTGCGGCCGGACGTGCTGTCGCCGCTGTATCGCGGCGAGATCAATGTGCACGGCCTGGGCTTTTCGCCGGATCACAAGACGCTGATCGCCATTTCCAACGGCTCCAATTCGGTGACCTTCATCGATACCGCGACCAACAAGGTCAAGGGCAAGACCTATGTGGGCCGCTCGCCGCACGAGGGATTCTTCAGCGCCGACGGCAAGGAGGTGTGGGTGGTGGTGCGCGGCGAAGACTATATCTCCGTCATCGATCCGCTCACGTTCAGGGAAACGCGCCGCATCCAGACCGACCTCGGTCCCGGCATGGTGCAGTTCCACCCGGATGGCAAGCTGGCCTTTGCCGTGTCGAGCTTTACGCCGACCGTCGACGTCATCGACGTGGCCACGCACACCGTCGTCAAGCGCATCGGCGTGGTCAGCCCGTTCTCGCCGTTCCTGCAATTCACGCCCGACTACAGCGAGATCTGGATGACGCACAAGGACGTCGGCAAGGTCACCCGCATCAGCACCAAGACGCTGGAGGTGACCGGCGTGATCGACACCGGCTTCATCTCCAACCACCTGGCCTTCGCCACCGTGGCCGGCGAGGTGCGCGCCTACGTGACCATAGGCGGCGAGAACGTCGTCAAGGTCTACACCACCGGCAAGGAAGCCAGGCTGCTGGCCACCATCCCGACCGGCGCCCTGCCGCACGGGATCTGGACGTCCGACGACAGCAGCCGCATTTACGTCGGCCTGGAAAACGGCGACGGCGTGCAGGTCATCGATCCCGCGACCAACAAGATCATCGCCACCATGCCCGGTGGGCAGGCGCCGCAAGCGCTGGTGTATTTGTCCAAGGTGGCGCCGTCCGCCGACGACCGCTCCAACCTGGTGCCGCGCGTGAACCAGGATTCGCACAACATCGCGCTCAAGCCGACAACCGGCGAAGGCAAGGGCTTTGTCGTGGTGCGCAACCTGGGCGTGGTTGATGCGATGGAAGTGTTCCTGTACAAGCTGAAGCCCAATACGGTTTATAACGTAACGGTCAGCAGCCAGGCGGCGCCGGTCGGCAGCTTCCGCACCAACGACGCGGGGATGGCCAACGGCACCATGATCGGACCGGTGCGCGCGCAGGCCGCCAGCGATGCGGCGGCCAAGGCCGACCGCCTGATGGTGACCGAGGCCGGCACGGGCAGCGCTACTCCCGTGCTGGTCAGCGTTCAGTAATTACTTCGCTGCTTCAAGGATGAGGTTTGCAATCTCGTCCGGGTGCGAGATCATCGATACATGGCTGGACGCCAGTTCGATGGTCTTCGCGCCCATGCGCTTGGCGACGAAGCGTTCCAGTTCCGGCGACGTGGTGCGGTCGTTCTGCGACACGACGTAGTAGCTGGGTTTATTCTTCCAGGCGGCCTGCGTGGTACGGCCGGAGAACAGCGTCTGCGAAATCCGTCCCTGCGATGCGTACAGCACGCGCGCCTGCGCCGGATCGAGGTCGCCGGCAAAGTCGCGCACAAAGGCCTGCTCGCTCAGCTGCGCAAAACCATCCGGCGACTTGACCAGGCCCGCGCTGGCAGGCGGCGCCGGGAATTTGGCCGCCAAAGCGCCGTAGTCTTCGCCGACATCCGGCGCGCGCGCCGCCAGGTACACCAGCGCCGCCACTTTCGGATCGTTGCCGGTCTCGCTGATCACGGTGCCGGCCCACGAGTGGCCGACCAGGATCGTCGGGCCGTCCTGCAGCGCCAGGACGCGGCGCGTGGCCTCGGCATCGTCGGCCAGCGAGGTCAATGGGTTCTGCACCGAGGTGACGTGCATGCCGGCTTTCTGCAGGCGGGCGATCACCTCGTTCCAGCCGGAGCCGTCGGCATAGGCGCCGTGCACCAGCACGACGTTGTGTACCGACGGCGCGGCGACAGCGAGATTGGCCGCCAGCAGCGTGGCGGCGGCAATGAGTGAGCGTTTCATGGTCCAGTCCTTTATCGAGGTTAAAAACCCAGTATAGAAACCAGCCCATGACCCAAACATTACGCGCAGATTACAAACAGATTACAACAGCCGGCGAAAAGCCCTTGGCGAGGGCGTCCGCACGCTAGTCCTGCTGGTCTCCCAGGTATTTTTTATAGATCGCATTGACCCGCCCGGCCGCCTTTAACTGCCGCAGTCCGGCGTTGAAGTCGTCGCGGACCACGGGATCCCGGAATACCGGGCGGTAGTCCTGGGGATTCATTTTCACAAAGCTGTGCATGACCACCGGCTTGGGACGGAAATCCTTGGTCTTCTGCAGCGCCGATGAAAAATACCTGAATATGCTTCGATCGCTGAGGGCGACATCGTAGTGCCCGGCATTGAGCGTCATGACCTGGAGCGACTGGTTGTTTTGCTCAAAATATCGCCCGGATTTTTTCACATCGTCCAGCCACAAGGGATAGCGCCTGGCGGCGCCGGGAAACGCGATGACGGTCAACCCGCGCAAATCCGCCGGCGTCTTGATCGTCACGTTGCGCTCCTTCAAAGTGATGAACACGTTGTCATAAAAAACCGCCGGCTCGCCATAGTATCCGCCCGCCTTGTCCATGTTCTCGCCCAGGTCCGTCATGGCCGCGTCGACGCTGCCTGCCTTGAACGCGATCGGGATGCGGGCAAACGGATAATATGCCGGCTTGAGGACGTGGCCGCGAAAGGCCAGCGCTTCGCGGATGATCTCGATCTCGATGCCCGAGTCGGTCTCGGGAAAACAGAACGGCGGAATTTTTTCACCGAAGGCCATCCTGACTTCGGCGCCGCTGCTCGCCATGGGCAGCAACACAGCCAGGGCCCAGCCGCACAGCAAGGGTACGGCGCTACGGTTTTTTAGTATCGACATTTTGTCCGCCATTTCCTATTGTGCGTACACGGCCAGTGGTCCGGCCACGCTGGCCGCCATGCCGCCAAGCGACACCGAGCTCCCCGCGCCTAGCTCGAAGCCATGTGTGGAGGCGATCCGCCGCGCGATCGACCATCCCAGCCCGCTCCCGCTCTCCCCGCTGCCCGTCACCCGGAAGAAGCGCTCACCCAGCCTGGCCAGGTGGGCCGGACTGATCCCGGGGCCGCTATCCTCGATACTGAGGTTGAAGCGCTCATTCTGGCATACCAGCCGCACGGCGATGCGGGCGCCGGCCGGACTGTAGCGCACGGCGTTGTCGATCAGGTTGCGTACCAAGACCATCAGCAGCATGTCGTCGCCCAGCACCGGGCATTCCTTTTCCGCATCCAGGCTCAGTTCCTGCTGCTTGCCCGCGGCCTTGGGCGCCACCTCCGCCAGCACCTGCCGCACCAGTTGCCGCAATTCGACGGGCCTCCGCTCGACCACGCCGGTGGTTTCCAGCCGCGACAGCGTCAGCAGTTGCTCAACAAGCCTGGTCGCGCGATCGCAGCCGTCGAGCGTGGCCGCCAATGCATGCCGGCGCGCTTCCGGCTGGGTCTCTGCCGCGGCCACTTGCGCCTGCATGCGAATGGCAGCGATCGGCGTGCGCAATTCATGCGCCGCGTCCGCGGTGAAGCGCCGCTCCGCATCGCGCAATTCCACGATGCGTTCGAACAGCTGGTTCATCGATGACAGCAGCGGCCTCAGTTCCACCGTCAGGCCCGGCACCGCGATAGGCTCGAGCGCCTGCGGCTGCCGCGACAGCACCGCCCGGCTCAACGCGCGTATCGGCGCCGTCCCACGGCGCACCGTCCACCACGTGGCGATGGCCAGCAGCGGCAAGGCCGGCAGCAGCGGCCACAGGCTGCTGCGCAGCACCGCCCACAAAATCTCCTGCCGCGATGCCAGGCGCTCGGCGACAAAGACATCGAGCCGCCGCGCGCTGTCCGGCGCCGCGTAGGCGCGCCAGGACTTCCCCCCATGCGTCACCACGCCATAGCCGGGCCGCGCCGCGCCGCGCGCCATCAGGGGCTGGTCCGGCGCATCGTCGGACTTCAGTATCAGCCGGCCGGCCTGATAGACCTGGAACATGACGGTGGCGGAGGCGACATGCCGGGCGCCCGGCGTGCCGGGCGCGATCTCATCACTGTCGAAATCGCCCAGCCTTTGCGTCAGCAGCAATGCCGCCGACTGCGCCAGGTGGGCGTCGAGCAGTTCGTCCAGTTCGTGCCGGGCATCGAACCAGGTCAGGCCGGCGGCAAGCAGCCATATCAGGGTGACCACCGCCAACACCGATCGGATCAAGCGGCCTTGCAATGACGCCGGGCGGCCCGTCATGCTAGGCCGCCGCCCGCAACAGCATGTAACCGACGCCGCGCACCGTCTGTATCAGATCGGCCCCCAGCTTGCGCCTCAGGTTATGGATGTGCACCTCAATCGCATTGCTCTCCACCTCCTGCCCCCAACTGTAAAGATATTGTTCCAGCTGTTCGCGTGACAGCACCCGGTCCGCATTGAGCATCAGCGCCTGCAGCAGATCAAACTCGCGCGCCGACAGCGACACCACCGCGCCGGCGCGCCGCACGATCCTGGCGGCGGCGTCGAGCTCGATGTCGCGGGCCCGCAGGTACTGCTGGACCTGGCCATGGGAGCGCCGGATCAGGGCGCGCAGGCGCGCCGCCAGTTCATACAAGTCCACCGGTTTCACCACATAGTCGTCGGCGCCGATATCCAGGCCACGGATACGGTCAGGCACCGTATCGCGTGCGGTCAGTATCAGCACCGGCACCATGACGCCGGCCTGCCGCACCTCGGCCAGCACGGCCAGGCCGTCCTTCAGCGGCAGCCCCAGATCGAGCACGGCTGCGGCATAAGGGGGTTGCGTCCGCAACTCGCGCGCGGCAGCCGCACCGTCCAGCACCCAGTCAACCTGGAAACCGAGCTGGCGCAAGCCCGCCTGCAGGCCGTCACCGAGCAATCTATCGTCTTCCGCGAGTAGTATATGCATCTCAGGATTATCCCACGAAACACCTCAGTCATCCTCGGCTCCGGCATGGCTGCGCTCGCGCGAAGCCGCCACCTTGCCGTCGCCGGGGATATCCGCGCCGCTGCCTTGCCACCACCAGAATCCCAACACCAGCAGTAGCAGCAGGAATGCGATGCCGCCGCGCAGTCCCGGCCCTTGCGCCGGCCCGGCTTGCACACCGCGCTTGCGTCCGGTGAACATCGCCTTCACCAGATTCTCGCGATGCAGCCGGCTCGCTACCAGGACCCCGGCAACGTGCAGGGCGATCACTGCCAGCATCAGGTTCGCGATCAGCTCGTGCACCTCCTCCATCCATGCGCCGGCCTTTTCGGCATACAGCAGCCAACCGGAGGCGGTCAGCGCCAGGGCGATCGCCAGCATCAACAGGATGGCGACGGCGCCGGCGGGGTTGTGTCCGGTAAAATGCTGCGGCCGTCCGCTTGGCAGGGAGCGGAGATAGGCCAGGGTCGCCCGCGGTCCCCGCACAAAGCTGGAAAACCGCGCATGATACGTGCCGAAAAATCCCCACCCCAGGCGGAAGCAGACCAATGCCGCCATCGTGTAGCCCAAGGTCACGTGGACCAGGCGCCATGCGTCCATTTCCGCCGTCAGATAAGCCCCGGCAAAGCAGAACACCATCAGCCAGTGCACCAGGCGGACGGGCAAGTCCCACACCTGGATCGGGCCTTGGACTTGGCTGTGGTTTTCGCCCTCCCCGGGCGCGGCTTGAATATCTTTCATCGAATGCTCCTCTGCGTTGGTCAAACAGTGTCGAGGCCAGGCTGGAGGCGGAAACCTCGCCGGCGCAATGACATGGTCGCCGCGCGACATTAAGGAATTCTGAGCACCATCGGATGGCACCGGCAATTTCCCGCATGCGATGTGCTACGCTTGCACAGAAAATAGGATGGATTCCATGTCGGCACGACTGCAAAATGAAGGCCTGAGCGCTTCGGAGGCCGCGGAGAGGCTGCGTAAAAACGGCCCGAACGAGTTGCCCACCTCGCGCCCGCTGAGCGCTGGGCGCCTGCTGCTGGACGTGGTCTCGGAGCCGATGTTTCTGCTGCTGGTGGCCTGCGGCGTCATCTACCTGGCGCTGGGCGACCGCAACGAAGCGCTGATGCTGCTGGGTTTTGTGTGCATTGTCATCTGCATCACATTCTTCCAGCAACGGCGCACCGAGCGTTCGCTGAACGCCTTGCGCGACCTGTCCTGTCCTCGCGCCTTGGTCATGCGGGACGGCAGGCAGGAGCGCATCGCCGGCAGGGAACTGGTGGTGGGAGACCTGGTGCTGCTGGCGGAGGGCGACCGCGTTCCCGCCGATATCGACCTGCTCAACGCGTCGAATCTGACGGTGGACGAGTCGATGCTCACGGGCGAGTCGGTGCCGGTGACCAGGCACGGCGCGTCCGGCGCCGGCGGCGATGTGGAAAGCCGCGTCTATTCCGGCACCCTGATCACGCAAGGAACGGCAAGCGGATTGGTGATCGCCACCGGAGCGCACAGCGCGCTGGGGCGCATAGGCGCATCGCTTGCCGCGCTGGGCGGAGAGCTGACGCCGATTCAGCTGGAAACGCGCGCCGTGGTCAAGGCCGTCGCCATCGGCGGCTTGTGCCTCGCGGCCGGCCTGGCGTTCGCCCATTGGTGGCTGCGCGGGGATTGGCTGCAGGGGCTGCTGGCGGGGTTGACACTGGCCATGGCGATCCTGCCCGAGGAATTGCCGGTGATCCTGACGCTGTTCCTGGGGCTGGGCGCATGGCGGCTCGGGCGCGAACAGATCCTGGCGCGCAGCATACCCGCCATTGAATTGCTGGGGGCGACGACGGTGCTGTGCGTCGACAAGACCGGCACGCTCACCGCCAATCGCATGGAGGTGGTGCGGCTTTGGTCGGAACAATCCAGCTACGATTGCCGCGCCCCGGCCGCCGCTGTGCTGCAGGAGGCGCTGCATGGCCTGCTCGAATATGCCGTCCTCGCCAGCCACCGGCAAGCGTTCGATCCGATGGAGGCCGCCATCGGCCAGGCCGGCACGCGCCTGCTGGCCAACACGGAACACCTGCATTCCGACTGGGCCCTGATTGACGACTATCCGCTGTCGCGGCAGATGCTGGCCATGTCGCGGGTGTGGCAATCGCCGGACCGCACCGAATACCTGATCGCGGCCAAGGGTGCGCCGGAAGCCATCATCGACCTGTGCCACCTCGATCCCGCGCGGGCGGCGGACATCTCGGCACAAGTGGCGGCGATGGCGGACCACGGCTTGCGCGTGATCGGCGTCGCCAGCGCCACCTTCCCGGCGGCCGGCCTGCCGGACAATCAGCATGTGTTTGACTTTGTGTTCCTCGGCCTGGTCGCATTGCAAGACCCGGTGCGGCCGGAAGTTCCTCGGGCGGTGGCGCAATGTCACGCCGCGGGGATGCGCGTGGTGATGATCACCGGCGACCATCCGGCCACGGCCTTGGCCATCGCGCAGCAGGCGGGTATCACCGGCGCAGCGGGCGGTGTGCTCTCCGGCGCCGAGCTGGCGCAGATGGACGACACGGCGCTGCAAGCGCGGCTCAAGGATACCGACGTCTTTTGCCGCATCGCCCCGGAACAGAAGCTGCGCCTGGTGCAGGCCTTTCGCCGCCGGGGCGACATCGTCGCCATGACCGGCGACGGCGTCAACGATGCGCCGGCGCTCAAGGCGGCCAGCATCGGCGTGGCCATGGGCGCGCGCGGCACCGACGTCGCCCGCGAGGCGGCGGCGCTGGTCTTGCTCAGGGACGACTTCTCGTCGCTGCTGTTGGCGGTCCAGCACGGCCGCCGCTTGTTCGCCAACCTGCGCAAGGCCATCGTCTTCATCGTCGCGGTGCACGTGCCCATCGTCGGGCTGTCTATCCTGCCGGTGGCGCTGGGCTGGCCGATGCTGCTGATGCCGGTGCACATACTGTTTCTGCAACTGGTGATAGACCCGGCCTGCTCCATCGTGTTCGAGGCGGAGCCGATGGAAGCGGACGCCATGGTGAGCAAGCCGCGCAGGCCGGACATGCATTTGTTCGACCGCGAGATCCTGGTGCGCGGCTTGCTGCAGGGGGGGGGCCTGCTGCTGATGCTGGTGGGCCTTTACCTGCTGGCCCGGGACGTCAGCAAGTCCGACGACATCGCGCGCACCACCACCTTCCTCGCCCTCATCCTGTCCAACCTGGGACTGATCCACGTCAATCGCAGCTGGTCCCTGCCGTCATGGCGGCGGCATGCGTCGAACCGGGCGTTCGCCTGGATCAGCCTTGCAGCCGTGTCGCTGTTGCTGTTGGTGCTCTATCTGGACACCATACGCGAACTGTTTGCGTTTTCACTGCCCGGCCTGCCGTTGCTGCTCGCCAGCGCCATGCTTGCCGCGTTGAGCGTCGCCTGGTTCGAGTCGGTCAAATGGGCACAGTCGCGCGTCGGGAGTCGACCAGGAACATAGCAGCGCTAAGCCGGGTGGAGCGCGCGATGTTTTTTGCCTTGCGGTCTATTTCTGTGGCAATTCAACATCGAAGCTGGGGTACTTGCCCATGATTTTCTTGATCTCGCCGCTGGCAGTGAGTTTCCTCACCGATTCCTTCAGCGCCCTGATCGTTTCCGGCTTCGCGCTTTTCTTGGAAAGGAACAAGATGAAATCGTTGCTGCCCAGGACCAGGGGAACGCCAAGTTCCTCCGGTTTGACGCCGGCCATATAGGCGCCGTAAAACAAGCCCACGCTGGAGCCGACGCCCGCGTCCAGGCGCCGCATGGCCAGCATTTTCGCCATCGTCACGTAATCGTTGACCGGGTACTTCTGGATCGACCTGCCGCTGTCGAATTGTTCCACATAATTGCTGGTCCGCACCACGCCGACGGTCTTGCCGCGCAACTCGGCCAGGTTGTTGTAACGCGTTCCGCTGGGGCCGACCAAAATGACGGGCATGGTGGCAACGCTGGCCACCGGTACGGCGACCCGCGCCATATGCTCATTGCTGAACCGCAAGATACAGTCGGCGCCGCCGGTTTCGATTTCGAGGGCGGTGCGGGCGTAGGGAACCAGGGCGTTTGTGTAAGAGAACCCAGCCTCCTCCGCAATGCGATTTCCGATTTCATACATCATGCCGGTGGGCTTGCCGTCGCTGCCGATAAATCCCCATGGTGGCCCCTGGATCGTTTGAATCCGGAGCGGTTCGCTCATGGCGGACCAGGAAAGCAACACCCCTGCCGTCATCGCGCATACTTGGAATAGTTTCATTTCTTCACATAACTTAAGCTGTCCCAAAATTCATTAGACGCCAAAGGGTCGAAAATGTCTATCGCCGGGGGCGAGCCGCCCGCCAAACGCGCATGGCGAGCCGAAGCTCGCCATGCGGTACCGCTGTCAACCGATTACATTACTTGCCGAACTTGTAGCGCAGCGCCAGGCTGAAGGTGCGGCCGTTGGCATAGTGCTGGCGCTCGATCCCGGTCTGGTAGGCGCCAGGCTCGCCGACGAAGCGGTTGAGCGCCTTGTCGAGGATGTTGGAGGCGTTGAACGACAAGGTGAAGTTTTCGTCGATGTTGTAGTTGACCGAGCCATCCAGGATGCCGGTGGCGGAAATGCCGCGCGCATCGATAGGATTGGCCGACGCGCCGAACAGGATGGAATCCGAACGCCAGGTGTAGACCAGGCGTGCCGACCACTTGGTGTCCTCGTACATGCCGGAGACGCTGTAGCTGTTCTTGGACTGGAACGGCTGGATCGAATCGACGATGCGCGGCGCGGCGGCGGTGCCGAAGTTGACCGGGTTCGACGTCTTAACATAAGTATACGAACCGGCCACGCCGAAGTTCTTCAGCGGCGCGGCAAAGCTGTCGAAGAAGTACTGGCCCGCCAGTTCCATCCCGCGCGCATTGCCCTTCTCCGAGTTCACCGACTTGGTGATCTGGTACTGGCCGTTGCTGCAGCTGTTGTTCTGGCTGCCGCTGTAGGCAGGCACGCCGGCCACGGTCTGGCATTCGACGATGCCGTTGAAGAAGCCATCGATCTCCTTGTCGAAGACCGCCGCCGACACGTAGTTGGTCTTGCTGAAGTAGCGTTCCAGCGACAGGTCGAAGCTGTTGGCGGTTTGCGGACGCAGTGTCGGGTTGCCGGCGTTGCCGGTGCCGGTCACGGTGTTGACCGACAGGGTCGGGTTCAACTGGTCCAGCGGCGCGCGCGTCAGACCCTTGGCGTAGCCGAAGCGGGTCAGGAAGTCCTGCGTGATAAAGCCGGTCAGGTTCAACGACGGCAAGGTGTTGGTGTAGCTCGTCTTGGTGGAAGTCGGCGTGAACACGCCGGCCGTCAGGCTGTTCATGGCCACCGCCTTGCTGTCGGTGCGCACCACGCGCACACCGACGTTACCGGTGATACGGTCGTCCAGCGCCGAGAATTCGCCCATCACGTAGCCCGCCAGCGTGTTCTCGCGCAGGAAGCGGCGCGCGCCGATGTTTTCGACGTAGGCGTTATCCTGCGGGATGCCCGCCTTCGGGAACAGGTTGGCGACCTGGTTGCCCAGCAGCGCTCCCGGCGTGTACACCACGTAGCCGCCCGAGTAGCCGGCGTCGCCGTCCATGAAGTTGGTCGGCGACTGCTGCGTCACGCCCAGCGTATCGGCCGAAATGCCGTTGCTGCGGGCCGCGTTCAGCGGCAAGCCGTCCACCGTCAGCGGCTTGCCGGAGAAGTTGTAGCTGTTGAACCGGCTTTCCTGGTTCGCGTAGCGGGTGCCGAATTTCACGGTGCGCAGCAAGCCCTCGCCCACCGTGTATTTGCCGCTGATGGCGCTGGCGCTGCCCTTGTCGTCCGTGATCTGGTTGGTGCCGTTGGCGTAGTCGCGGAACACGAAGTTCGCGGCATCGCCCAGGTTCGGGCCCGTGAAGTTCAGCTGGTGCGGCGTGCCGTCGGCCAGGCGCGTGGTGTTCCAGTACAGGCCGGCCTTCGAGTCCATGTTGACCGAGCGGTTGTCCTGGGTCTTCTTCGACTTGATGTAGTTGAACTCGGCCTTGATCGCCAGCTCGGGGGTCGGGTTCCAGTCGGCGCCGCCGGCGGCGATCCAGGTGGTGTAAGGCGTATGCTCGTCGCCGCCGACGGTGTTGACGGTGGAGTTGAGGAAGGTGCCGCCCAGCAGGCGCTGGTTGGCCAGCACATCGTTGCTGCCGCCGTTGATGTTACGGTTGGCCAGGCCTTCGGTGAAGGCGAACGGCGTGGTGGTCAGGTTCTGCACGTTGGCGCCGTCGACCGAGTTCAGGCCGCGGTAGTTCTGGTGGTACAGGTAGTAGGTGTAATTGAACTCGGTGAAGAAGCGCAGCGTGTTGTCATGGCGGTAGTCGGCGGCCAGGTTCAGGCCGCGGCGCACGCGCATGATGGTTTCCTGGAACGCGTTGTTGGTGATGGCGGGCGCCGTCATGATGTTACCGATCTGCTCGGCCGACAGACCCGTCAGGTTCGGCGTGTTGGCGCCGACGGTGGCCGAAGTCGGCAGCGTCGGCACGCCGGCCAGATAGCTGACGTCGGAACGGCCGACATAGCTCGACAGCGGCTGATTCGGGCTGTTGGCGGTGTTGGCAGCGGCCAGCGTCTTGTACTCGGCGCTGTCGGCGCGCACCGCGCGCTTGAAGTTGGCGCCGCCGTTGGCCGGGTTGTTGTCGGAGCGGCCGGTGCTGCTCTGGTAGACGGCGGCGGCCATCACGCCCAGCTTGCCGCCGCCTTCCAGCGTCCATTTGTTGGCGACCAGGCCGAACAGCTCCGGATCCTTTTCCTTGGCCAGGTCGTTGTAGCGGCCGGACACGCCCAGCGACACGGTCGGTCCCTTGAAGTCGCTCGGATTGCGGGTGCGGATATTCACCAGGCCGCCGATGCCGCCTTCGATATGCTCGGCCGTCGGATTCTTGTACACGTCGACGCCGGCAATCATGGCCGGGATCGCGCCTTCGATATTGTATTCGCGGCCGCCGGCGGTAAAGTAGGCGCGGCCATTGACCTGCGACGCCGTCTGGCCGGACAGGCCGCGGATGGTCAGGCCGGAACCGACGCCGACCGGCGAGGCGCCCTCGCCGCCATAGCGGTAGCCCTGCACGCCGGGGATCCGGGTCAGGGTCTCGGCAACGTTGGGATCCGGCAGCTTGCCGATGTCTTCGGCGGTGATGGAATCGACGATTTCAATCGAGTCCTTCTTGATCGCCAGCGCGTTGCGGGCGCTGGCACGTATGCCGGTCACCACCACGGTCACGTCCTGCGCATCCGCTCCCTGCGCCTGGGCCTGGGCCAGCGCGCACGGCGCCACGAACAAGCCCTGCGCCACGGTCAACGCCAGCGCGGAAACCGGCAGCGTGTGTTTGATCTTCATCTTCATTTTATGTCTCCGTTGTTGTGCGATCCGCGCTTTGTGCGCGTGATGGAGCAGTGCCGCCCCTTTTCTTGTTGCGTATCGGATAATTCGTCTAAGCAAGTTATCGATAACAGGATTGATGGTATCACATCCTTTTCAGATGTCCACGGTTTTCTCTGTTATCGATATCTTGTCGGTAAATTGTAGCTTGGAAGCCACAACATAAAAACTACTTGAAACTGACGCCTTCGACAAACTGGCCGATATCGAGCAGGTTGATTTCGGGCGCCGTCAGCTTGCGCCCGCCCACGGTGACATTGTCGATGACGATGTTCTTGACCTTGTGCTGCGCATCGTAGCCGTACATGACCGAGGCGCTGGGCGCGCCCTCTCCCGTGAAGCTGATATTCTTCAGCAGGATGTTCTCGATGCCGCGTCCGGGACTGGTGTTGTACTTGGGCGTGTAGGCGATGTGCAGGTTGAACAGCTTGCCCTCCTCGATGCGGTCGACGCGGATATCCTCGAACGTCACGTCCCGCACCAGGTTGTCGTCGCCGGCCATGATGCCGATCGCGCCCTCGTATTCCGGATCGTCCTCGTCGTGGTCGAGGATGTCGATATTGCTGAAGCGGATGCGCTCCAGCACTTCAGGCTCCGGATGGGCCGGCGTCGGCGTGTTGCCATGTATGCCGATCATGACCGCGTGCGCCACGTCGGCCCACAAGGTGCTGTCCTTGACCACGATGTCGCGCGTATTGCCCCAGATATCCCAGCGGTGGTTGTACAGCGTCACGCTGTCGTCGGAGGTGCGGATAAAACTGTCGGCCACGGTCACCCGCTCGCAGGCGAAGTGTCCCAGGCCGTCCGACCACTTGCCTCCGCCGATGGTGCGGATGCTGCGCTCCTCGATATCCTGCGAGGTGATGCAGCGCATGGTGCCGTGCGGCTGGTTGAAGAAGATCGGTCCGTCGATCAGCACATGGCGTGAATTCTTGATGGTCAGCATATCGACGCTGTCGAACAGGCCGTCGCTGAAGATCTTGACGTTTTCCACGCCGTTGACGATCAGCGGCCGTTTCAGCAGCGCCGAGCCGTCGATGTAGACGGTGGAATTGGAGCGCACATTGAACTCGCCGTCATGCACGCCGGGGCCGAAGTACACCACCGGCTGCGTGAAGTCCGGCGGCGTGCCGTTGCCGATCGGCGCGGTGGCCGCGCGTGGCGGCGCGGCCGGCATGTCCTTGCGGATCGCATGCGTGAACAGGTGCAGATTGTGCAGGTGGTCGTCGTCGAACTCAATGCTCAGGTTTTCCGGGCGCGTCAGCGTGAAGTACGCGGTGCGGCCGCGCACCACAGGCTTGATGCCCTTGCCGGATGGCCGTATCTTCACTTCGCTGAAGCGGCCGTTGTTCTTCTGCACCGCCACCTCGACCGGGCCGTCGAAATTAAAATAGACCATAGAGGCGTCGCTGGGATTGTCCAGGTCGACCTTGACCTTGTATTCGTACAGATCCTGCCAGACGCCACCCGGCGTGCGCACCCGCACCGTGTAGTCGTCGTTGTGATGCGAGTAGCGTACCGCTTCCACGAACGGAAACACCTGCAACTGCGAAGCTGTGGCGGCCGCCGGACCGGCAGCCAGGAACAGCGCGGCAACGGCGCTGGCGATTCGAATATTCATGCATTGTCTCCTTATTGTGTTTTATTGGCCGACACGGAAGTAGTCGACATCGATAAACGACTGGCGGTCTTGCACGCCCTCGGCGGCAAGGCTCATCAAACCGATCTGCGCGCCCACCCAGCGGCCAGCAACCGCCTGGAAGGGTTTGCCCGCCGGCGTGTAGGCCACGCCATCCAGGCTGTATGAAAACTGCACCAGAGCGCCCTCTTCCACCCGCGCGCGCAGGTAGACCGGGCCCTTGACCGTCACCGGCAACGGCTCGACCTGCTCCACGCAAGCCAGCGCCGGCGTCTCGCAGCGCGACAGCGCCAGTTGCGTGACGCCGCCGCTCCGGCGCAGGCCAAGCCAGGCATACTGCACACCCAGCACCACCAGGCCGGCGCGTTGCAGCTGCGCGCCGTGCGGCTCCAGCTTCGTCTCCACGGTGAAGGCGGGGGCCGGGAATTTCTGCGTCAGCACCGACGGCGCCATGCGCGCGCTGCCGGCGGCCGGCTGCGCGTACAGCCGCAGGTGGCCGCGCCGCGCATCGAGCGCGTACCAGCCCTTGGCCTGATTGGCGTTCCACTGCCATTGCAGGCCGAGACGCGGCGACGCGAACTCGTCGCCGGTCGGCGGCACCAGCACGCCGCGGTCCTTGCCGGCTGGCTTGTCGTAATTCTCCACCGGCTCGCCGACGCCGGACTGGCCGGCCTCAGCGCCGATCAGCGGCCAGCCGTCGCGCCAGCGCATCGGCTGCAGGTGCACCACGCGGCCGTATGCGCCCTTGTCCTGGAAGTGCAGGAACCAGTCCTTGCCGTCCGCGCCATCCACCCAGGCGCCCTGGTGCGGCCCGTTGATGGGCGAGGTGCCGCGCGCCATCACGATCCTGTCCTCATACGGCCCCTCGATGCGGCGCGAACGGAACACCGACTGCCAGCCCTGCTCGACGCCGCCGGCCGGCGCGAACACATAGTAATAGCCGTTGGCCTTGTACAGCTTGGGCCCTTCGATGGTGTGGTAGCCCGGCAGCAGGTCGCCGTTGATGATGTCCTTGCCGCGCGCGTCGAGCAGCGCCGTGGCATCGGGGCTCATGCTGCGCAGCGTCAGGATGTTGTTGATGCCGGAGCGGCTCTTGGCCCAGCCATGGACCAGCCATGCCTTGCCGTCGTCGTCCCACAGCGGCGCCGGGTCGATGATGCCTTTACCCGCCAGCAGCAGGTGCGGCTCGCTCCACGGTCCGGCGAACCGGTCCGCCGTCATCACGTACACGCCGAAGTCGGGGTCGGGATAGAAAATCCAGAATTTCCCCGCGTGGTGGCGCAGCGCCGGCGCCCACACGCCCTTGCCCGGCTGCGGCACGGCGAACACGGATGCCGGCGGCAAGGCCGGCAGCGCATGGCCGACCAGTTCCCAGTTGACCAGGTCCGACGACTGCAGCAGCGGCAGTCCCGGCGCGTTGTTGAAGCTCGACGACACCATGTAGTACATATCGCCGACGCGGATGGCGTCCGGATCCGCATAGTCGGCGTGCAGCACCGGGTTCTGATAGCGGCCGTCGCCCAGGTCGGCCACCCAGGGCGCGCGCGTGGCGGAAACCGCCGTCTGCGCGCCGGCCAGCATGGGCAACAGGGCCAGAATCAAACTACACGTCGTCGATCTCAATGCGGTCTCCTTGATAGTTTTTCTTGTTATCGATAACAGCTTACTGTAATATTTGATGAAAAGATAGTCCGGCATCGACATCGGCGCCGGACAGACACCATCAGGAGACCATCCATGTACGATAAAATCTTTCACGCCACCCACCCCGATATGATGTCCGGCGTCAGCAACGACCAATTGCGCGATCGTTATCTGATCAGCCAGCTGTTTTCCGCCGACCAGGTCAAGCTCAATTACTGCCACCATGAGCGCTTCGTGGTCGGCGGCGCAGCGCCTGTGACGCAGGCTATCATGTTGCCGCGCCATACGGAACCTGCCTCGGCAGCCGGCCAGCCCTTCCTCGCGCGGCGGGAACTGGGCATCATCAACGTCGCCGACGGCGACGGCATCGTCACCGTCGACGGCGAGCGCTTCGAGCTGGCGCCGCTGGACGGCATGTACATCCCCATGGGCTGCGCCGACGTCACGTTCGAATCGGTGGACGGCGGCCGCCCGGCGCGCTTCTACCTGGTCTCGACGCCGGCGCACGCGCGCTTCGAGCTGAAGAAAATCACCCATGCGCAGGCGGTGCCGCTGCAACGCGGCAGCGCCGAAACCTCGAACGCGCGCACCATCTACCAATACGTGATCCCGGGTGTCTGCCAGTCCGCCCAGCTGCTGCTGGGACTGACGGTGCTGCAAACGGGCAGCGTCTGGAATACCATGCCGCCGCACCTGCACGACCGCCGCTCCGAGGTGTATTTCTACTTCAAGCTGAGCGACACCGAGCGGGTGTTCCATTTCATGGGCGAGCCGGATTCGGCGCGCCACATCATCGTCGCCAATGAAGAAGCGGTCATGTCGCCGCCGTGGTCCATCCACATGGGCTCGGGCACCGCCAACTACACCTTCATCTGGGCCATGGGCGGCGAAAACCTCGACTACACCGACATGAACGTGCTCGATATCTGCCAGCTGAAATAGGAGCCGCCATGTCCGATCTATTTAATCTGAGCGGCAAGACCGCGCTGGTCACCGGCGCCAATACGGGGCTGGGGCAGGCGATCGCCGTGGCCCTGGCCGAAGCCGGCGCGGACATCGTCGCCGCCGGCCGCAGCGCGGCGGACGACACCGGCCATCAGGTGCGGGCGCTGGGCCGGCGCTTCCTGTTCGTGCAGGCCGACTTCGGCTCGACCGAACCGCTGCAAATGGTGGCCGACGCCTCCATCGCCTTCAACGGCGGCGTCGACATCCTGGTCAACAACGCCGGCACCATCCGCCGCGCCGACAGCCTCGACGTCACGGAGGAAGACTGGGACGCCGTCGTCAACACCAACCTGCGCTCGGTGTTCTTCCTGTCGCAGGCGCTGGCCAGGCACATGGCCGGACGCAGCGGCGGCAAGATCATCAACGTCGCCTCGCTGCTGTCGTTCCAGGGCGGCATACGGGTGCCGGCCTACACCGCCAGCAAAAGCGCGCTGGCCGGCATGACGCGCGCGCTGGCCAATGAATGGGCGGCGCTGGGCATCAACGTCAACGCCATCGCACCCGGCTACTTCGAGACCAGCAACACCGCAGCGCTGCGCGAGGACGCCGACCGTTCGGCGGCGATCCTGGCCCGCATTCCGGCCGGCCGCTGGGGCCGTCCCGACGACCTGGCCGGCGTCGCCGTGTTCCTCGCCAGCCGCGCCAGCGACTATGTCCACGGCGCGGTCATGCCGGTGGACGGCGGATGGCTGGCCCGATGAAGCATCCGACGATGCATGCCGTCCCCGGCGCCGACACTGCCGCACCGGGCAACGGCGGCCGCGGCTGGCGTTTGAACTGGGACCACGGCAGCGCCGAAGTGCAGCCACTGGGCGGCATGCTGGGACCGGTGAGCCTGCGCCTGGACGACGAGCGCGAACTGGACCTGATGCACGTGGCGCCATGGGCCGGCACCACCGGCGCCGCCGGCCTGCCCGGCGTGCTGCGCCGCCTGCGCGGCGAATGGCCGTGCGTGCCCTTCGGCCGCGCCGACATCCCGGCCATCCTGCCGCCCGGCTGGCACACGCGCGCCAGCGACGACGCCTGGATGCACGGCTACGCCGCCAACCAGCGCTGGACCTGCATCGAGGCCAGCGCGCTGCGCGTACACCTGGCGATCGACTACCCGGCCGACAGCGCCATCGCCCGCATCGAACGCGTGATCGCCGCCGATCCGGACGCGCCCGCGCTCGACATCTCCCTCAGCATCTGGGCGCGCCGCGCGGCGCGCGTGCCGGTCGGCCTGCATCCGACCTTCCGCATTCCGCCGGCCCCGGGCCGGGTGCAGGTGGCGCTGGGCCCCCATGCCGGCATCCACAGCTATCCGGCCTGCCCGCCCGGCGCCGTCTCGCGGCTGCTGCCGGACACCCGATCGGCCACGCTGTCGGCCCTGGCCGGCGTCGACGGGCCGCTCGACCTGACCAGGCTTCCGCTGACCATGCCCACCGAGGAACTGGTTCAGGTGCGCGACTTGAGCGGAATCGGCGGCCAGCCGCCGTTCGCCCTGCACTACCTCGACTACGACGCCAGCGTCGGCATGTGGTGGGACACGGAACAGCTACCGGACCTGATGCTATGGATTAGCAACGGCGGCCGCATCAACTATCCGTGGATGAGCCGCCACCTGGCGATCGGCGCCGAACCGCTCAACAGCCTGTTCGACCTGGGCCGCGTTGCGCAGGCGCCGGCCGGCCATCCGCTGGCCGACCGCCTCGGCCTGGCGCTGCACCCCGACCAACCGTGGCACACGCGCTACCGCATCGCGGCGTGGCCGAACGCCCGCCAAGGAGATTGACCATGCTTCCAGATTTTCGCTCGCGCGAGATGCTGCTGTCGCACATCGCCCACACCATGCGCTTCTACCACCCCCGCTGCATCGATCCCAGCGGCGGCTTCTTCCACTTCTTCCGCGACGACGGCACAGTCTACGACAGCCACACGCGCCACCTGGTCAGCAGCACGCGCTTCATCTTCAACTACGCCAAGGCCTGGCGCCAGTTCGGCGATCCGGCCTACCTGGAGGCGCTGCATCACGGCCTGGCCTTCCTGCGTCAGGCGCACCGCAATCCGCGCACCGGAGGCTATGCCTGGCAGCTGTCCTGGAAGGACGGCAGGAAGCAGGTCATCGACGCCGACAACCACTGCTACGGCCTGGCCTTCGTGCTGCTGGCCTATGCGCAGGCGCTGGCGGCCGGCGTCGGCGAGGCGCGCGCCTACATGACGGAAACCTTCGAGCTGATGGAACGCCGCTTCTGGCAGCCGGAGCACGGCCTGTATGCCGACCAGGCCAGCGCCGACTGGAGCGTGCTGGATCCCTATCGCGGCCAGAACGCCAACATGCACGCCTGCGAGGCGCTGATCGCGGCCTTCGAGGCCAGCGGCGAAACCCACTACCTGCAACGCGCCGCCCTGCTGGCCCACAACATCACCGTGCGCCAGGCGGCGCTGGCCGGCGGCATGATCTGGGAACACTATCATCCCGACTGGTCGGTGGACTGGGACTACAACCGCCACGACAAGAGCAACATCTTCCGTCCGTGGGGCTACCAGCCGGGCCACCTGACCGAATGGGCCAAGCTGTTGCTGCAGCTGGAGCGCCATCCGGTGGCGCTCGACGGCGAGACGGCATGGCTGGCGCCGCGCGCCGCCGATCTGTTCAACCTCGCGGTCGCCAAGGCCTGGGATGCGGAACACGGCGGCATCCACTACGGCTTCGGGCCCGACGACGAGATCTGCGACGCCGACAAATACTTCTGGGTGCAGGCCGAAAGCCTGGCGGCGGCCGCCGTGCTGGCGCAGCGCACCGGCGACGAAGGCTACTGGGTCTGGTACGACCAGCTGTGGGCCTATAGCTGGCGCCATTTCGTCGACCACCGGCATGGCGCCTGGTATCGCATACTGGGCCCCGCCAACGAAAAACTCGGCGACGAGAAAAGCCCGGCCGGCAAGGTCGACTACCACACCATGGGCGCATGCTACGAAGTGCTGCACGTGCTGGGGAGCGAGGCATGAGCGGCCTGCCCGTCTTCGTGTCGGCCGGCGAGGCGCTGACCGACATGCTGCGCGACGGCGCCGACAACTGGACCAGCCAGGTCGGCGGCTCGACCTGGAACGTGGCCCGCGTGATGGCCCGCCTTGGCGTGCCGAGCGCCTTTGCCGGCGCGGTCAGCGACGACGTGTTTGGCGACGCGCTGCTGCGGGCCAGCGCCGAAGCGGGACTCGATTCGCGTTTCCTGCAACGGCTGGGCCATTCGCCGCTGCTGGCCATCGTGTACGAGCGCAATCCGCCGCGGTACTTCTTTGTCGGCGACGACAGCGCCGACCTGTACTTCGATCCTGACCGGCTGCCCGCAGGCTGGCACGGCGCGGCGTCGTGGGTGCATTTCGGCGGCATCAGCCTGGCGCGGCCGCCGCTGCGCGACAATCTGCTGGCGCTGGCCGTGCGGCTCAAGGAACAGGGCGTGGCGATCAGCTACGACCCGAACTACCGGGCCCTGATGGACGAACGCTACGATCCGGTGCTGCGGCAGATGACGGCGCTGGCCGACGTGATCAAGGTGTCGGACGAGGACTTGTGCGGCCTGTTCCGCTGCCAGGATCCGGAACCGGCGCTGGCCGCGCTGCGCGCAATCAACCCAGGTGCGCTTTACCTTTACACATTGGGCGCCGCCGGCGCCCGCCTGCTGCACGGCGGGCATACCTGGAGCGCGCCCGCGCCGGAAGTGCGGGTGGCGGACACCGTCGGCGCCGGCGACGCCAGCATCGCCGCCCTGCTCTACAGTTTGATGCGGCAGCCGGAGGCCGGCATGGACCAGCACCTGCGCTACGCGGTTGCCGGCGGCGCGGCGGCCTGCCTGGCGCCGGGCGCCGCCCCGCCGACGCTGGAACAACTGCAGCAGCTGCTGCCGGCCGTGTCGGTCTACAATCACCAGGCAGTACAATCATAATAATCGAGACAACAATGAAAATCCTTGCCAGTTTGCTGGGGCTGCTGCTGACGGCGCTGATGCCGCCGGCAGCGCATGCCCAGTCAACGCAGCAGCACCACCTTGCCAGCGTCTCCTCGCCCGACAGCAACCTGCAGTACATCTTCTATCAAAAGGTGCTGGCCGGCGGCGAGCGGCAGCTGTACTACCGTGTCAACTACAAGCACAAGCCGGTGATCCTGGATTCGCTGCTTGAGCTGCGGCTGGACAACCACCTGTCCGAAAGCGCGATGGCGCTGAAGGTGGACCGTCGCGCCAGATGGTTCGACAACCTGGCCATCACCGGCAGCAGCGTCGCGCCCCACGACAGCAGCTGGACGCCGGGCTACGGCGAGCAAGCAGCGATCCCGGACCGCTACAACCTGCTGACCATCGCCATGGTCAAGGACGACAACCCGGACTACAAGCTGCAGCTGGAAGTGCGCGCCTACGACGAAGGGGTGGCCTTCCGCTTCAGCTTCCCCGAGCACCCGAAGGGCAGCTACTACCGCATCACGGCCGACAACACCGAGTTCGCGCTGCCGGTGGGCGCCAAGGCCTGGTACCACGGCTGGGCGCAGGCGCCTTACAAGCAGCTGGAGCTGGTCGACTGGCCAGACGAATCCGAGCGTCCGCTGACGCTGGAACTGCTGGGCGGCATCCATGTCAGCCTGCTGGAAGCACAGATGGTCGACTACTCGCGCACCAAGTTCAAGTTGAGCAAGGAGCGGCCGAATACGCTGGTCGCGTCGATGCACGACGCGGCCGACCTGATCTCGCCGTTTTCCACGCCTTGGCGCGGCATCATGGTCGCCGGATCGGCCGCCGCGCTGGCCGAGCATAGTTATTTCATCCTCAACCTGAATCCGCCCTCGCGCATCGCGCAACCCGACTGGATCAAGCCCGGCAAGATCATGCGCGTGATGACACAGACCACCGCCAGCGCCAGGGCCAACATCGACTTCGCCGCGCGCCGCGGCCTGCAGTACATCCTGTTCGACTGGAAGTGGTACGGCCCCGCCTTCAGCTTCGATTCGGACGCCGGCAAGGTGGCGATACCGGACTTCGACCTGCCGGCCATCATCGCCTACGGCAAGAGCAAGGGCATCGGCGTCTGGCTGTACGTGAACCAGCAAGCCTTGCTGACGCAATCGGACACGCTGTTCAAGACCTACCGCGACTGGGGCGTCAAGGGCGTCAAGTTCGGTTTCGTGCAGGTCGGCTCGCACCGCTGGTCCACCTGGATCAACCAGGCGATACGCCAGGCGGCCGACGCCCACATCATGGTCAACGTCCACGACGACTGGCGTCCGACCGGCGAGCAGCGCACCTGGCCGAACCTGATGACCGCCGAGGGCGTGCGCGGCAACGAGGAAATGCCCAGCGCCACCGACAACACGATACTGCCCTTCACCCGCTACCTGGCCGGCGCCGCCGACTACACGATCTGCTACTTCGACCCGCGCATCAAGACCACCCACGCGCACCAGCTGGCGCTGGCGGCGATCTATTACAGCCCGCTGCAGACGCTGTACTGGTACGACAAGCCGGAGATGGAGCACAACGAGCCGGAACTGGAATTCTGGGACCGCATTCCGACCACATGGGACCAGACCAGGATCGTGCAAGGCATGCCCGGCCAGTTCATCACCACCGCGCGCCGCAAGGGCGAGGACTGGTTCATCGGCAGCATCACCAACAACGACGCCCGCGCGCTGTCGGTCAAGCTGGACTTCCTCACGCCGGGCAAGCAGTACCAGGCCAGCATTTACTCGGACGATGCAGGCGCGCCCGCAACGGCCAAAGGGACCCACGTGACGATAGAGCGTCGCTTGGTCGACGCCTCCAGCGTCATCGAAGCGCGCCTGTCGCCGTCCGGCGGCCAGGCGATCTGGATCACGCCCGTCGCGGCCACCGCAGGGAGCCGGCCATGACCGACAAGCAAAACCATTTCCGCTTCCTCGCCAGCTTCGTCTTCATCTACTTCTTCGCGCAGGCGATGAGCGTGTCGCTGCTGACGCTGTGGCTGCGCAGCACGCTGCAGCTGAGCGGCGCCGAGGCCGGCGTGGTGTTCTCCGCTAACTTCATCGCCGCCATGTGTTCGCAGCCGGTCTACGGCTTCGTCTCCGACAAGGTCGGCACGCGCAAGCACATCCTGTGGGCGGTCGGCACGCTGTGCAGCCTGTGCGGCCTGTTCTTCGTCTACGTCTACGCGCCGCTGCTGAAGACCAACCTGCTGCTGGGCGCGGCCGTCGGCGGCGTCTATCTCGGCGTCACCTTCATCGCCGGCAGCTATGCGATCGAATCGTACGTCGACCGCATCGGCCGCCGCCACGGTTTCGAGTACAGCCGCGTGAGGCTGTGCGGCTCGCTGGGCTTCGCCAGCGCCGCCATGCTGACCGGCCGTCTGTACAACATCAATCCCGGCATCAACTTCTTCATCGCCTCCGGCGCCGGCCTGCTGCTGATCGCCATGCTGGCGCTGTGGAAGACCGGCGGCGCCGCCGACGACGAGGCCACGTCCGCCGCCGGCAAAGTCAAGCTGGCCGACGCGCTGGGATTGCTGGGCGATCCGAAGTTCTGGCGCTTCATGGTGTTCATCCTCGGCGTAACCAATCTGTACCTGGTGTTCGACCAGCAGTTCCCCAGCTACTTCGCATCGCTGTTCCCGACACCGCAACAGGGCGCCGCCATGTTCGGCTACCTGAACTCGGCGCAGATCTTCATCGAGGCCGGCGGCCTGTTCCTGTCGCCGCTGCTGGTGCGCCGCATCGGCGCCAAGCGCGGACTGATGCTGGCCGGTACCATCATGCTGCTGCGCATAGGCGGCTCCAGCTTCGCGGTCGGTCCGCTGTCGATCTCCGTGCTCAAGATGCTGCACTCGCTGGAGCTGCCGATCCTGATGGTGTCGGTGTTCCGCTACATCGCCCATCACTTCGACAACCGGCTGGCCTCCACGCTGTACATGGTCGGCGTCAGCTTCGGCCATTCGCTGGGACTGGCGATCCTGTCGCCGCTGGTCGGCAAGAGCTACGACCTGCTCGGATTCCCGTCCACCTACCTGCTGCTGGCCGGCCTGGGAGCCGTGTTCCTCGCGCTGTCCGCCTGGGCGCTGGAAGCCACGCCGCCCGAAATCAAACGCATGAACTCACCTGCCCCGCTTGCAAAGGAATCCAATGCCTCCCTCTCTTAACCCCGCCGTCATGGAACAACTGAAGAACGGCAGCGCGCCGCAGCGCGACGACCAGCGCATGGTCGAACAGGCGCTGGCCAGCGCGCTGGCCGCCGTCGACCGCAACCTTGCCCACTTCGGCGACCAGTTCCCGGCGCCGTCCAGCGTCGGCGGCGTGTATCCGGCGATGGGCAACGACGAATGGACCAACGGCTTCTGGACCGGCATGCTGTGGCTGGCCTACGAGGCCAGCGGCGCGCCGCGCTACCGCGAAGCCGCCGAGCGCCACGTGCTCAGCTTCCACCGGCGCCAGGCCGAGCGCCACAACGTCAACCACCACGACCTCGGATTCCTGTACAGCCTGTCCTGCGTGTCGGCCTACAAACTGACCGGCAGCGCCGTCGCGGCCGAGGCGGCGATGGGCGCGGCGCGCCTGCTGCTGGAACGCTACCAGCCGCGCGCCGGCATCATCCAGGCCTGGGGCGACTTGAACGATCCCGAACAGGCCGGCCGCATGATCATCGACTGCAACCTGAACCTGCCGTTGCTGTACTGGGCCAGCGACTACAGCGGCGACCCGGCCTTCCGCGACGCCGCCAACCGCCATATCGAAGCGGCCGCGCGCCACATCGTGCGCGCCGACGGCTCGACCTTCCACACCTTCTACTTCGATCCGGCCAGCGGCGCGCCGCGCCACGGCAAGACCCACCAGGGCCATGCCGACGATTCGTGCTGGGCGCGCGGCCAGGCGTGGGGCATCTCCGGCTTCCCGCTGGTGTACCGCCACAACGGCGATACGCGGCTGCTGGCGCTGTCCAAGGTACTGGCCAACTACTACCTGAACCGGCTGCCGGAGGACGGCATCTGCTACTGGGACCTGATCTTCACCTCGGGCACGGAAGAACGCGACAGCTCGGCCGCCGCCATCGCCGCCTGCGGCCTGCTGGAGCTGTCGAACAACCTGCCGCTGCTCGATCCGCTGCGCGCAGACTATCAGCGCGCCGCGCTGCGCACGGTGCGCCAGCTGTCCGAACGCTATCAGGGCGACGACGTCCCCGGCGGCGGCCTGCTGCGGCACGCGGTCTACCACAAGCCGCACGGCGTCGGCATCGACGAGAGCTGCATCTGGGGCGACTACTTCTATCTCGAAGCCCTGCTGCGCCTGAGCCGCAGCTGGACATCCTACTGGTAACACGGAGCACACATGACATTGAACCACCGATTGCTGGCCATCGACGAAGGCCGCCAGCGGCTGTCGCTGATCGACACCACCCGCCCCGGCGCAGGCTGGAGCCGCGACCTGGCCGACTTCCCCCTGGCGCGTGACATGCAGCGGCTGGAGGCCAACCGCGCGCTGATCGGCTTCGAGCGCGGCTACTTCGAGATCGACATCGGCAGCGGCGAGGTGCTGGCGGCCTGCGACCGCTGGGCCGACGTGACCTCGGCCCGGCGCATGGACGACGGCACAACGCTGGTGACCGGCTTTAACCTCGACGGCGAAGGCGGCATCAACGTACTGACGCTGGACGGCGGCGGCCAGCTGCTGCGCACCGCGCGCCGCGACGGCGACTACGTGCGGCTGATGCGCCCCACGCCCAGCGGCAGCTACCTGCTGTGCATGAACGATCACATACTGGAAACCGACAGCGCGCTGAACGCGCTGCGTGAACTGCGCGCGCCGGGTTTCGAACATGCGTGGAAGGCGGAGCGCTGCGCCGACGGCTCGACGCTGGTGGCGGCCGGCTATGGCGGCTTCATGGCGCGCTTCGATGCCGAGGGTCGGCTGGCCCGCACTTTCGGCGGCGCCGGCGACAGCGACGGCAACATGGCGCCGGAGATCGCGCCGTTCTTCTATGCCAGCTTCCAGCAGCTCGATAACGGCCACCTGGCGGTGGCCAACTGGCAGGGGCATGGACCGGACAACGGCGCCAAGGGCCGTCAGCTGCTGGAGTTCGATGCGGCAGGCCGCCTGCTGGGAGGCTGGTCCGATCCGCAGCGCATCTCTTCGCTGCAGGGCATCCTTATCCTGTAAGCGCGTCGCCGTCCTGGATGCCGGCGGCGGCCGGGTCCGACGACTCGCGGACGATCAGCGTGAACGGCATCAGCTTGTGCTGCACCGCCGCAGGCCCGCCGGCGCGGCGGCGGCGTATCTGCTCGATCAGCAGGTCGACGGCGGCGCGCGCCATATCGCCGATCGGCTGGTGGATGGTGGTCAGCTCCGGCCAGACCGTGGTGGCGACCGGCGTATCGTCGAAGCCGCAGACCACCAGGTCTTCCGGCACCTGCAGGTGCAGGCCATGGGCGACCGCGATCACGGCGGCCGCCATGTCGTCGTTGGCGGCGAAGATGGCACTGGGGCGGCTCTTGCGGCCCAGCAGCTGGCGCGCCGCGCTCAGGCCGGAACGGTAGGTGAACAGGCCCGGTGCGACGCGTTCCCGCGCCACCGTCAGGCCGGCTTGCGCCATCGCGTCCAGGTAGGCCTGGTAGCGCAGCTGCGCCGGCGTGTGCAGAGGATCGCCCTGCACAAAGGCGATGTCGGTATGGCCCCGCTCCAGCAGGTAGCGCATCATCGCCATCGCGCCTTCATAGTCGTCGATGCGCACGGCCGAGACGCCGGCCAGCGGCCGGCCGGTGGCGATGGCGACGGTCGGCATGCCAATCTGGTCGAGCTGCTTGAGCGCGGATTTGGAATCGCACAGCGGCGGCGGCACCAGGATGCCGTCGGCGCCGTTGGCGATCAGCCGCGCGATGGCGCTGCGCTGGCTGCGCATGTCGTCGCAGCGCTCCAGGATCAGCTGTCCGCCGCTCTGGCTGCACTGCTCCATCGCGCCGACCAGGAAGGCGCTCAGGTAGGCCGAGCTGGGATTGCTGTACAACAGGCCGACGCCCAGCGTACCGATGCGGGCCGCGCGCGCGGCAAAATTGACCTGGTAGTTGAGCGATGCGGCCGCCGCCACCACCTTGTCGCGCGTGGCTTCGGAGACGTGCGTATTGCCGTTCATGACGCGCGACACGGTCATCGCCGAGACGCCGGCTATCCGGGCGACGTCGTAGATGGTTGCGCCACTCTGGCTACGGTCGGTTTGTTTTACAGGCACCATTGATTCCGGTTGTTCAGGCAAGTGTCGATTATATGCGGTCAGGTTGAGAAAACCCAGCAAAGTCAGGCGCAAAGCCCGAGTTTAGCGGCCCGGACGCAGTGTTGCACCGCCACTCAGCAAGTGTACGGACGAAAAAAGGCCGGCGGCTGAAAATGCCGCCGGATCAAAGCGGCCGGGACGGCCGCCTAAACACTGGCGAGTGACGGTGAAACAACCGCTACCGAAAACCGCTGAACTTAAAGTTATCGATAACAGAACCGATCTTATCACAGCTTTTGCGCGGCGCGGAGCTTTATTTACTGGCCCTCCGAGCCAGGCACCCGCCTGCATTTTAATCAGGGAGATTGACGGGCGCGACGGAACCCAGCCGTCCGGCCAGCCACAGCGCGACGTTGCTGACGTAACGGTGCACTGAACGCAGTGCGTGGGGAGTCGTCGCCAGACTGTTCCCCGGCGCCTCGCTCACGAAGTCGGGGCTGCCCAGCTGCGGATTCCAGTTGTAGTCGGCAAAATGGTGAAAAGTGGATTGCGCGATCACCGGCCCGTTGCCGGCAGCCGGTTCGATCGCGACGGCTATATTGAACGGGTTGCCGGTGGCCTTGCTGATGCCAGTGGCGATCACGCGCGCCTGCGCCACGCCGGCGGGAGCATCGACCGCCCCTTCATGCGGATGTGCCGGCAGATAATGTACCAGGCCGTCGTCCGTCTCCGCATCGCACAACACCGGATGCGCGGGCTTGACGACTGTGATGCGCTGAGCGTCGCCGTTTGCCCCCGAATGAAAATTGGGCCACAGGATCTGCGGCGTGCCGCGATCGTCGGGCGCCGGCAGCGGGCTGCCCGCTGCGCGATTGTGGGTATGGAAAAGATGCGTCGCGCCGATCAAGTCTATCGAGCAGATTGAACAGCCCAAATCCATATGGTCGCGCGTAACCATCAAGCCCCCGCCTCTGCGGTGGAACGCCGATAGCCCCGCGCTGTCGTCGGCATGCAAGCCGTCGCCGGTGTCGACCGCGAACAGCCACACTTGCCCATAGTCCGACTCCGCCAATGTCGACAGTACCGGATCGGCGTTGCCGACGCTGACGCGATCGCGCGCGGTCACGTCAAACAGCGGCTTGCCGTCGGCGCCGGTCAAGCCGGCCAGCAAGTCGCGCAGCAAAGAGAAACGGCCGATATGCCAGTCGTTGTCGGTGGTTACGATGGTGGTCTGCAAAAGGATTTTGATGGGCTTATTCATAGCTGCGTCCTTACAATTTGTAGTGAATAGCGGGGCCGGGCCGGAGACGTTCCTGGAAAGGCATTGCGCTATTTGAACACACGTTGAACCATCACGATCCCGACCAGGACGACCGCCACGACCATGAGCAGCGAATAATACTCGAGTCCGGCCAACAGGTTCGCCTGCTGGGTGAGCATCTGACTGAGCTGTACGACCGCCTGTGGCGCATCCATGCCGGCGTTTAGCTGGTCGCGCGGGCCAACGAACAGCGCGCTACCGCCATGGAATCGCTCCACCAGCGTTGTAGTGTGCTCGCTGATGCGCCACTGCATCAACAGCGTCGATCCGGCCACACCAAGGGCAACGCCAAACTGGGAGCCCATATTCTTGACCATCTGGCCGTGGTTGAAGCCGATTGGATCGTTCTGCAAATCGGCGAAGCTGTGGCTTGCCGTGGTCACCATCGCCAGGATCAGGAAAGCGCCAAAGGCAGCGATGGCCGGCAGCACATCTTCCCATAGACTGGCCTCCGGCGTCAGGCGCGACAGCTGCCAGGCGAAAAAGAACAGGAAGGCGAAGCCGGCGACGTAAAACTTGCGCGCCGACGGCCATCGCTTGAGGAGCATCACCATGGCGACGAACGCAAGCAGGGACGACATCAGACCGATAGTCTGCATCGTGCCGACAGCCCGCCAGGGCGCGCCCAGGGAACGCTGCAGCAGCAGCGGCAGCATCGCATTGTTTGCGCCGAGAATAACGTAGCATAAGGAAAATACGGCAAGCCCGGTCAGATAGCGTGGATGCATGAGACGGAGAAATGCGATCATCGGACGAGCGTGCCGGCGCTGCTGGCGTATGACCAGCCAACCGCCCGCAAGGCCGGCAACCAGGCAAACGAGCAGCGGCACCGCGTCGCTGTAGAAGTCGTAGACCGCGCGCTGTACCGCGTAGAGCGAAAGCAGGCTCACGCAAAAAATCGACGCGGCAAGCCATGGGCTGGACTGGCTCCTGTCCTTGTCGAGTGTCAGCCCGCGCGGAAGGCAAGCGTTCGCAAAGACGACGGCCGATGCCGCAATCGCCGAAGGGATGGCGAAAATGGCGCTCCAGTTGTCGGTGTCGAAAGCCGCGACCGCGACCCAGGGCGCCAGTGCATTGCCAAGCGCCAGCGCGGTGCCGAAGGCGCCAATCCCTTTCAAGCGCTCGGGGCTGGGCGGAATCAGGTTGATCAGCAGGCGCGCCGTGGTCATGAAGCCGCCCCCTCCGCAGGCCATGATCGCACGGCCGAGCAGGAAGGGAGCGAGCGAACCGCTCGTCGCGCAGATCGCGCCGCCGACGACAAATAGCGCCACCGACAACTGAACGAAGGCGCGCCAGCCGAGACGCTCGACCATCCAGTGCTGCGTTGCAATCGCTGTGATGGCGATCGCCGCATACAGCACCGTCGCGAAGACGAATTCATCCGGCGATACGTTAATTCTCCCCATGATGGCGCTGGCGCTGAAGGCGATCATTCCCGTCTGCAAAAACTCCACGCTGTTCAGCATGAATATGGTTGCGAGCAGCGCCGGCTGCTGCGGATGGCGGGCGGCGTCCATGTCAGCGCGCCGCAGCGGCGCCCAGATTGGCCGCGATGGTTCGCGCAGCCAGTTCGTCCGCTTTCGCCAGCTCGCCGTTGAACACATCGGTCCGATAGTTGCTGCGCTTGCCAGGCTGCGTCATCGCGACGGCGCCGTCGCGGCGGCGGGTGTCGACTGCCACCTGCATCGACAAGCCGAGCTTGAGCGGATGCGCCGCCAGCTCCTGCGGCGCGATGGCGACCCGTACCGGCACGCGCTGGACGACCTTGATCCAGTTGCCGCTGGCATTTTGCGCAGGCAGCAGCGAAAACGCGCTGCCGGTTCCCGCATCCTGTCCGACGATGGTGCCGTGATAAAGCACCGCGCTGCCATACAGGTCGGCTTGCAGGGTCACCGTTTGTCCGATGCGCAGGTGGCGCAGCTGCGACTCCTTGAAGTTGGCGTTGACCCACATCTGCTCGGAAGGAACAATGGACATCAACGGCGTGCCGGCGTTGACGCGCTGGCCCAGCTGCACGCCGCGCTTGCTGACGATGCCGCTCACCGGCGCGAGCACGCGGGTGCGCGCATTCGCCAGATAGGCGTCGCGCAATTGCAGCACGGCGGCCTGAACGTCCGGATGCGTGGCGATGCTGGTGCGGTCCACCAGCGACCTGGCGCTGCTCTGCTGTTCACGCGCGACCGACAAGGCGGCGCGGGATGCCAGCACGGCATCTTGCGCGTGGGTGAGTTCCTCCCCGGAAATCGCGCCGTTGTCCACCAGTTGGCGCCGGCGCGCCAGGTCCGCTTCTGCCCGGGCCAGGTCGCTCGCGCGCAGCGCCACATTGGCGCCGGTTTGCGTGGCGTTGGCGAACTGCGCGCGCACTTGCCTGACCGCACGCGCCAGCTGGGCCTGCGAGCGCTCCAGCGCCAGCCTGGCATCCACATCGTTGAACTGCACAAGTATCTGGCCGGCTGCGACAAATTCCGTGTTATCGGCGGCGATCATGGTCACCGTGCCGCCCAGTTGTGGCGTCACCTGGACCACGTTGCCATCGACATAAGCGTCTTCCGTGGTCTCGCTGCCGCCGTCGGCGTAGTGCATCCAGAGGGCGGCCCCGACGGCGGAGGCAATCAATGCGGCCGCGCCGATGCGGAGGGCCTTGCCGGCGCCGCCGCTGGCGGCATCGGTTGGAGAAGTGTCTGGTGTAGTCATGGCGCACCTTGTGCAAAGTTAGTTTAAAGCGGGCGCCGCGGCGTCCATCGCATAGCCGCCGCCTAGCGCGCGGACCAGGCCGATCTCGAGGTCGAACGCCCGCGTGTCGAGGTCGATGCTGGCGCGCGACTGCGCGAGGACCTGGACTTCCGTCGCCAGCACCTGCAGATAGTTGCCCACGCCGGCCCGATAACGCTGCATGGCCAGATCGTTTGCCTGCTGCGCGGCGGCCAATGCGTCGGCCTGGAGCGCGGCCCGCTCGGCGAGCGCGGCAATCGAGGTCAGCTGGCTGGCCACGTCGCGCACAGCCTCAAGCAAGGTCAGGTTGTACTGCTCCACGGCGGCGTCGTATTCGGCATCCCGCGCGGCCAGGTTGCCGCGCAGCCGGCCCCCGTCGAAAATCGGCAGGCTGAGGACCGAGCCCGCGCCGGTCGTGCGGCTGCTGCCGTTGAGGAAGCGGTCAAATCCCAGGCTCTGCAAGCCGATCAGGGCGCCGAGATTGAACGATGGCAGAAACTGGGTTTGGGCAAGCTTGATGTCCTGCGCAGCCGCTTCGACGCGCCACCGTTGTGCAACCAGGTCCGGGCGCCTTGCGATCAGGTCGCTGGGCAGGTACGCCGGTACCGCGACCGGCGCCGATTTCGGCAAGCGTGGCCGGGTAATGGCGTCGCCACGGTCCGGCCCCGCGCCCAACAGGGCCGCCAGCTGATAACGTGCCAGCGCCAGCGCTTCGCGGGTGGCGGCCAGCTGTTCGCGCTGCACCGGGAGCGCCATTTCCGCTTGCTTGAGGTCGACGCGGGAGTCTATGTGCGCATGCACGCGCTGCGCCGTCAATGCGAGTACCTGTTCGCGTTGCCGCAATGTCGCCTCGGCCAGGTCCAGTTGCGCCCAGGTTTGCGACAGCCGCAAATAAGCTTGCGTGATGGTGACGGCGAGCATCAGGCGCGCCGCCCGGGATTCCACTTCGTTGGCGCGCAGGCGGCCGATGGCCGCCGCCAGGCCAGCCTCGTTCTTGCCCCAGAAATCCAGCTCGTAGGACAGGTTGACGCCGGCGTCATTGCTCCAAGCCCAGTTGCCGGCAAGCGGCTTGGGAACGGTGCTGTTTGCGCTGAACAGCTGCCGGCTGGTCCGGGCGCCGGCCGACAGTTGCGGTGATTGTGCCGATGCTGCGACGCCTGCGACCGCGGCCGCCTGTCGTACCCGGGCATTGACCACCCGGATACCGGGATTGTTGGCCAGCGCCTCCTTGATCATGGCATCGAGTTGCGCGTCACCGTAACGCATATACCAATCCTGCCGGGGCCACGCAGCCGGCGACAGCTGCGCCGTGCGCAGGGCATTCTCGGCCGTCAAGCCCTCCGCGGCCGCGATCCTCGATTGCGGCCGGGATCCGCCATCGCTCGCGCACCCCGCAAGGGCGGCGATGGCGCCGGCGCAGACGGCTGTTAGTAGAAAGCTGTTCATGACTTATTCCTGTATCGTCATTGCCGGTCCGATTGTGCCGGGTGCATGCCTGCGCCTGGTCTCCCGCCCGGCCCTACAGCGAAGTCGATCACCGCATCCACCGGAGAGCTGGGCGGCGTATCAATTGCCGTTTCGAACCGGCCCCCCAAACGATTGCCGGCGGGATCCTCCAAAGTGCCACGGGCGACCAGCTTGTACGCGCCGGCCCGCCATGGCCCCATCGGCGTGAAGGTCCAGACCCTTTCACCGTCCTTCAATCGGGCGCGTCCGTCGATCCGCCGGTTGTGGCTGTCCGCAATCGCCAGGTAGTCGACCTCCCGGCCATCGATGGGCCTATCCAGCGCCACGACGAGGGCTCGCTTCGACCCGGCCTCTACGGTCGACAGTTTCCACGCCGTCGATCGCGGGCCGTTCTCCTCCGCTGGCCTGACACGCCAGCGCCGGATCGGATGCCCGTCCAGCGCCAGGACGACGTCATCCCCGGCCGCCAGGATGGGTCCCATTTCCTCCCTCGCCTGCAGGCCAGTCTTGACGCGCCCCGGATGCATCAGGACGGTCAGGATCTTGCCGTCCGGGGACCACAGCTCCTGCTGAAGAAACGGTTGCTGGACCGGCCTGCCATCGGTGTGCGACATGGCAAGCCTGGGCAGGACCGGACCTTCGGCGGGCGCTGCAAACTCGATGGAGATGCGCAGCAGGTTGGCCGGCACTTCGGCCGCCGATGGCTGAACCAGCACCACGCGCGGCGCTTGCTGCGCGGCGCAAGTGCCGCTCAGCACAACGGCCAGCGCGGCGGCGGCAATCGATGGACGCGGATGCATGGACTACTCCGATGCCTTGATGAAGTCAGGGAAGCCCTCTTCCTTCAGCAGAACGTCCAGCCGCGGCTTGACGTATTGCATCTGGAAGGCGTTGCCCTTGAAGCTGTATTCCGGGAACGCATACTCCGAGACGTGGTCGGACAGACGGAAGCTCAAGTCCTTCCCCATGGAGACCAGTTGCAGCGCATCTTGCTCAAGCTCCCGGCGCACGACGATGAAGGACTTCTCGTCCAGGTTGTCGAGCCTCAGCGTGCCGGCCAGCGGAACTTGCGCCACGTTCACACCGGTAACCTGTCCGAACGGCACGATCTTTTCGATGCCCGGGCCGGCGTCCGCGCTTTCCAGTTGCGACACGGGGATGACGTTCGCCACACGGCTGAAATTGACCAGCAAAAGAAAATCTTCAGCCTTGCCCTGCTCGGTCTTGGTGTACGAGATCATGTCGGCAGGCGTGTTGCCGTAGCCGAGTTCGGCGACCGTCTTGCCGCGGACGTGGGCGCCATCCTTCAGGTCGTCGAGCGGAATGGTCACCAGCGGCGTGCAGGTATAGGCGGCCACGAGGTAAGGCTTGCCGCCCCAGGTCGCAAAGCTCATCGCCCGTATCGGCGCCCGTGTCTCGATCAGGTTGTGACCGGCATGATAGATTTCCACCGAGGTGGCCGACTGCTGCGCCCCAAACGGATACGGGATGCGCCGCAGGGTCGACGCGAAATCCTGATTGGACAGGCCGGCGACGAACAGCTCGCCGTTGCGCCACTTCATGTCCGTGACAGTGAAACTGCGCTCGGGCGTCTCCTTCCAAAAACTGTAGTTCGTGGTAGGTGCGTTGCGCAGCGCCACCGAGGTCGACGGCGCCGCCTTCAGGTCGATGCGGCGGGTCTTTTTATCGCTGGTCACCGCAATCAGCGCCGGCGTTTTCGCGGCGCCGTAGCTGATCGCGACATACACCTCGGCGGTGCCGGGCCGGACCACCATGTCCTCGACGGTGACCTTGGCGCCGCCGACCTGGCGGGACAGGCGCTCCTCCAGGTCCAGTATGTTGAACACCGTTCCGGCCGGTTTTTGCGGCGCCGCCGGCAGCGTGATGGCGTGCACGCGCGCCGCTTTCCAGTCGGCGACGAACAGGATGTTATCCGGGCCGGCGGCCAGGCGGGAGATGGATTTCACGTCCGCCGCGTAAGCGCTGGCGGAGGCAAGCAACAAGCAAGATGTTGCGATGAAAGGAATACGCATGAACAGCTCCTATTGAAGATGAAAAAGATGAAAACAATCCTTGGTACCGCAGCGTTCACTTCACCGGTATCAACACCGGCTTTTTCTCGTCCTTGACCAGGAAAACCAGAAACTTTGCAGGCTTGGTGGCGCTCGCGTTGCGGCCCACCGTGTGGATGTCCCCGGGGCCTTCGTAGAACGTCTGGCCGGGCGTCAGCGTCTGTTCCTTCCCGCCTTTTACGGCCATCACGATGGAGCCCTCCAGCACATAGATGAAGCCATGCGCGTCATGGCGATGGACCGGGTCGACGGCGCCCGGCGGATATTCAACCAGCAGCATCAGCCCCTCTTTGCCGGGCAGGTTTTTGAATGGCTTCTCGATCAGTGGCGCAACCAATGCATCCGGGGCGGCGCTCGCGTGCTGCGTGGCGATCACACTAGCCATGGTGCAAAACACGGCGGCGAATTTCTTAATATTGAACATGTGTTTCTCCTGTTGTTGGCCATCTAGTCTAGTGGCGGAAGCCCGTGCTTCGGTAGTGCCATGCCAGGCTTCACAGTGGTTCCCTATCAGCATCAATCGATCGCTACATATTCCAGCCCCCCATGTTTTCTAGCGGCTCATGCAGCCCAAGATCCATGGCTTTGATGACGGCCTGGGTCCGGGTGGACACGCCCAGTTTCTGGAATAATTGCTTCATATGGCTCTTCACGGTTCCGACCCCGATCCCGAGTCCTCGCGCAATCACCTTGTCGGAACTTCCGCGCACCAGCACCTGCAAGACCTCCGCCTCGCGCTGGGTCAATGGCGTTCGTCGCAGCCACTCGGCTTCCAGGCGGCCGGCCATCGGGCTGAGGTAGCAATCGCCGCGGCTCAGCATGCGTACGCCCTCGACCACCTCGCTGGCATCGCAACCCTGGATGACATAGCCGCGTACGCCGCTCTCCATCGCATGCCTGATCGCGCTGGCCTTCACCTGATAGGTCAATGCGAGCACCGGTTGGACGGAATACCCGCTGGCATGACGCCAACCTTCACGCGCCACGGCGATGCCGGATTCGTAGTCGGCGACGACGACGCAGGCGCCCACGCGCAACAACGCACTGCACGGACCAGTGCTGACGCGGAAGTCGGGCTGCATGGACAGGATGGCGCTCAAGCCCGCGCTGACGATAGGACACTTGTGCATCACATGTACCTGGATCGTCCGCTTGCTGACCAACTCAGCAGAGAAGGCAAGGGTTTGCATAGGGCTTCCCGGGATCAGCGCGACGCTTGATTAAAGTCGCTGATGACAGACGCCGCCGTAATCTGCTTCAGCGTGGTCGCTCCGGCTTGCCGCATGATGGTTTCGAATTCGCGCTGGAGGATGGCCAGCACCGCATCGACGCCCGGCTGGCCGAAGGCCGCCAGGCCCCAGCAATAGGGCCGGCCGATGCCCACGGCGGTCGCGCCCAGCGCGAGAGCCTTGTAGACGTCGGTGCCGCGCCGTACCCCGCCGTCGACCAGCACCGGAATGCTGCCGCCGACCGCCTTCACCACATCCGGCAGCGCGCGTATCGTCGACTGCAGGCTCTCCTCCGCCCTTCCGCCGTGGTTGGAAACGATGATGCCGTCGACGCCGGCCTTGACCGCTCTTGTCGCGTCCTCGGCCGTCATGATGCCCTTCAGTATCACCTTCATTTTGGTGGCCATGCGCAGCTTCGCCACGAAGTCCCAGGTCATGCCGGTGCCGTACAGGTTGGTGACTTTCGACACGTCGATCCCCTGGAAATTCGGCTTGCGCGACACCTCATTGGCGAAGCCGCCGCCATGGCAGGCAATGCAAGTCCGGTCGTCCTGGCGGCGGTAACGGAACAGCGTCTGCGTATTGCGCCCGCCCTGGCGGTCGACGGTCAGCACGATCGCGGGCGTGCCGGCCGCTTCCGCCTTCCTGATCAACGCCATCGTCACGTTCCAGTCATCGGTCGGATATACCTGCAGCCAGACGGGGGAGCCATGCTCCTTGCTCGCATCGGCAATCGACGTGTTGCCCACCGAGGACAAGATCATGTGCATGCCCCTGGCGCGCGCGGCGCGTGCCACGGCCCCTTCCGCGTCTGAATGAAAGGCGCCTTGACTGCTGATGGGAGAGATATAGATCGGACTGGCAAAGGTGGCGCCCAGCAATTGAAGACGGGTGTCTATCTTGCGGGCGTCGACCAGGCGTTGCGCCTTGATGCGGATCCTGGCGTAGTCTTCGCTGTTCGCGCGCAGTGTGGCGTCACCGTCGACGCCGGTGGCGAGATAACCGTAATGGGCGGGCGGCAAAGCCTTGCGCGCCGCCGGCTCGAAGTCAAACACATCGAGCGCATCTTCCGGAGCGTCAATAATGTCGCCGATTTTTTTGGTCTGGGCGCGCAACACATCGTAGCTCTGCGCCTGGGCAGCCTGCGGCAAGGCCGCCAGCAACGACGTCAAGGTGGCAAGGCCAGCACCGCTGCCGAGCAGTGGGCTGGACATCATGTAGCGCAGGAATTGGCGTCGCGGGTTGAGCTCCCCCGGGCCTGCGTTGTCGGGACCGCTGTCAAAGATATTCATGATTTTCTCTTTCGAAAAATATTGCCTGGGAGTGCCACTGCCGGCGCTACCGCGCCGGCTTGGCCAAGGCGACGATGCAAATGATGCCGTGCCTCGCCATCTTGGTGTATGGGCACACGCGTTCCGCATTTCGAACCAGTTCTTCCGCCACCGGGACAGGGACGCCAGGGATTTCAATGGTGACCTCGGCAACCAGCATATAAAGTCCGTCCACCGGGTCTCGTCCAAAAGAAACGGAGACGTTGACCTGGCAGCCTTCGAACTTGATGTTGGCCTTGGTTGCCAGCAAGTTCAGCGCGCCGTGGAAGCAGGCGCCCAAGGCAGCGGCAAACAATTGCTCGGGATTGGTGCCGCCACCGGGGCCGCCAAGCGCCTTCGGCAGTCGCAGCTCGACGTCGAGACTGCCGTCGTCCGAGCGGGCTACGCCCGAAGCCCGTCCGTGCGATGCGATCCCGCCGGTCACGCTGACACTGGTCGAGTACAGGGGTTTAAAGTTCTCACCGACGTATTTATCCAGCATGGAAGTCGGTGGCGGGGACAGTTCTTTCATTGGGGGGAAGCTCCTACGTCTGGGCCACACCATGGGCCAACATTCATCCCGGCAGACCTGCTGCCGGACCGACTTATTTGTGCACGGCGCCGGCGGTCTTCAGCCAGTGCCCGAGCGTGATCGTGCCCAAACGCGCCTGACCGATAGGCACCAGGCTAAGCTCGGCCAGCTCTGCGCCGAAGTACCGTGCGTGCGCGTCGGCCACGACAGGACGGGCGTCATTGGTGCTTTTCAGATAGCGCTGCACCAGGCCGGCCATGCTCTCGCGCTCGGGGCCGGCAATTTCAGCAATGCCATTGATGGGACCACCCAGGGTAAAGTCGGCCACGGCGGCGGCGACATCGTCCGAAGCGATCGGCTGCATCAAGCCGGACGACAGGCGTATCACCTGGCCATCGAAGCCTGCCGTGGCTATGCCGCCGAGGAATTCGAGGAACTGGGTCGCACGGACGATGGTGTAAGGCAGGCCCGATTTTCGGATCAGCTCTTCCTGCGCGATTTTCGCGCGCAGGTAGCCGCTGTCGGGCAGGCGGTCGGCGCCGACGACAGACAGCGCGACGTGATGCCGGACACCCGCCGCTGCGGCCGCAGCCAGCAGGTTGCGGCCGGAAGTCTGGAAGAATTCCATCACCGCCTGGTCTTCGAACGAGGGAGAGTTGGCGACGTCCACCACCACGTCGGCCCCGGCCAGCGCCCGGGCAAGTCCCTCGCCGGTGATGGTGTTGACGCCGGATGCAGGCGAAGCAGGAAGCACCTCATGGCCGCGTGCGCGGAGAATGTTGACCAGCTTACTTCCGATGAGGCCGGAGCCTCCGATAACGACGATTTTCATATTGTCCTGCCTTTCGAGATGGATGTGATAGCGCGGTATTGCTGAAGAAATTCTAGGCTCGCCCCCGGCAGTGCGGTAGGCCTGCGGCGGGCCGCACGATGGTTCATGGGAGGCAACAATCGCGTGGGCGCTTGTCATAATTAAAGGGATATTTGTCATTTACGTCGGGTAAGTTCGAACCTAACATCCCATTCAGGAAACAAGGATCGCGCTGAGCAGGCACTCCGCCCTGACTACCGACCTTGCGCAGACGCTGCCCCATATAGTTGGGTCGTATGTGACAACGTGATTAGGCGTATATATGGCACTTCATCAACTCCAACCGAACCACGAGATCGACCCGCTGGCGTCGAGTTTCGCCACCACCTACGCGGGCGTGGTCGCCTTCATCGCAGTGGTCCATGAGGGGAGCTTCGCCAAGGCGGCGGAGCGACTCGGCATCGGCCGCTCGGCGATCAGTCGTAGCGTGCAAAAACTGGAGGGGCAACTCGATACCCGTTTGTTTCTACGCACCACCCGCAGCACCTCGCTGACGGGCGAAGGCGAGCTGTTTTACGAGAACTGCAAACCGGGGGTGGAACGCATCGTCCGATCGATTGAAGAAATGCGCGAACTGCGCAGCGGGGCGCCGAGGGGCTTGCTGCGTCTCGGCGCAACGGTGGGTTTCGGGCGCAAGATAGTGGCACCGCTGTTGCGCGGTTTCCGCGAGAGCTATCCGGAGATCAGGGTCGAGCTGCTGCTCGACGACAGCCAGGCCGACTTGATCTCCGACCGGATCGATGTGACATTCCGCAACGGCCGCATGGATGACAGCCAGGTGGTGGCGAAGCAGCTGATACCCATGCAAATGCTGGTTTGCGCATCCCCCGAATACGTTCGGAAGCACGGCATGCCACACACCGTCGGCGAACTGGCGCAGCACCGATGCATCAACCTGCTGCTGGCCTCCGGCCGGACTTGCGACTGGCAGTTCAAGGTGGGCGGGGTTGAGAAAAAATTCCTGCCCCAGGCCAGCAGCAGTTACAACGACGCCGACCTGGTGTTGCAGGCCGTGCTCGATGGCGAGGGATTGGCGCAGATGGCGGGCTATCAGATATGCGATCACCTGCGCGCCGGCCGGCTGGTGGCCTGCCTCGCCTCCTACGCGCCCGACGATCGCGGCCACTATGTGTGTTACCTGAGCCGCCACCACCTGCCGCAACGGATACGGGTCTTCATCGACTACATGACCCTGCATATCCGCGCGCTGGACCTGCATTGCATTACGCATTTCACGCCCGGGGGCGGACAAGCCGCCGTCGACCCCCTTGCCTATTGAGCTTCGGCAGGGCGCGAATAGCGCTTCCGATAATCCGACGGCGAAATCCCCAGATTGCGGTGGAAAGTCACCCGCATGCGCTCCTCGTCGGCAAAGCCGCACTGGCGGGCGATCTGGTCCAGATTCCGCTCCGAGTTTTCAAGCAGGCGCCGTGCCGCCTCCAGGCGAAACAACTCCAGCGCCTTGAAGGGAGCATTGCCGGTCTTTTGTTTGTACACGCGGGAGAAGTTCCGCGGGCTCATGCACGCACGCTCGGCCAGCACGCTCACTGAAAGATCAGCCATGCCGAGGTTCTCCGACAGCCACAGGTGCAGTTCGTCAAAGACCGCAGTATCCTTCGACTGCGCCCGAAGCAACTCGCTATGCTGCGCCTGGTCCCCTGAGCGCTTCAGGAAAACCACCAGCTCCTTGGCAACCTGCATGGCCATGTCCCGGCCACAATCCGCTTCGATCAGGGCCAGCGCAAGGTCGATGCCGGCGGTAACGCCGGCTGAAGTCCAGGTGGCGCCCTGCTGCACGAAGATGGCCTCCGGATCCACGCTCAGCGCGGGAAAGCGCCGTTGCAACTCGTCGCACATGGCCCAGTGCGTTGCGACCCGCTTCCCTTGCAGCAAACCCGCCTGGGCCAGCAGGAAAGCACCCGTGCAAACCGAGGTCGTGCGGCGCGCCGATTGGGAATTGACATGTATCCAGTCCACGGTTTCCTGGACTTCCTCCAGTGCCGCCAAGACATACGGTGCCCCCGGGACCACTATCGTGTCGATCTCGCTGCCCGCGAAATCGCTGAATGGCCGGGTGTCTATGCCCACCCCTTCCGCTGTTTGAATCAGTCCGCCGTGCAAGCTGACGGTATGCCGGTCGTAACCGGGCGCGCCACGCTTCACCATATTCTTCGATGCGACCCAAAATGCCGACTGGGGGCCGGTCAGGTCCAGCAGCCCCATTCGGGGGAATGCGACAAATAACACCAGCGGTGATTGGCGATGGCGCAATGTCATATCAAGTCATCCTATAAAATTGGTTACGAAGTGTTTTCTACTGCAAATATCACCCGTCCAAAACGTTCCTACAATAATAATACGCTCTGCCGGATCGCACTATCGGCCGCCGCTTTGCGAGCCCAGGCAATTTTGCGCGACGAAGCATGGCCGCGCAGGACCGGCGACGGTAGTGCCCGACAGGGATACATGCTGGTGCATCGCAGGCACCAATCCAGATCCGCACCCGCCCTTTGCAAATTCTCCAGTGGCACAGCCGAACGCGGTAAAATGACGGGTTCAGCGCGGTGGCCGGTTGAGCCGCCGCAAAACCGACTCATGCATCGCCGAAAAAGAACCAATGACCACCGTCCCGAACGAAATCAACGCCGCAGCCGTCAAGAACAGTCCTACCGAAAAAGTCACGCCGATGATGCAGCAGTACCTCGCCATCAAGGCGGAGTACCCGGACATGCTGGTGTTCTACCGCATGGGCGACTTCTATGAGCTGTTCCATTCGGATGCGGAAAAAGCGGCGCGCGTGTTGAACATCACGCTGACGGCGCGCGGCAGCTCGAACGGCCAGCCGATCAAGATGTGCGGCGTGCCGTTCCATTCGCTCGAGGGCTACCTGGCCAAGCTGGTCAAGATCGGCGAGTCCTGCGCGATCTGCGAGCAGATCGGCGATCCGGCCACCAGCAAGGGCCCGGTCGAACGCAAGGTGATGCGCGTGGTCACGCCGGGTACCTTGACCGACGCCGACCTGCTGCCGGAGAAGGCCGAACGTCCGCTGCTGGCGATGTGCATCATCAGCCAGCGCAAGGTCGCCACCGCCGGCCTGGCGTGGCTGTCGCTGGCCAGCGGCGCGCTGAAGCTGATGGAGTTCTCCGGCGACAGCCGCACCGTGCAGGCGCGCATGCAGCAGGAGCTGGAGCGCATCGCACCGGCCGAGGTGCTGCGCGGCGATAACGCCGACCTGTTCGAGGAAACCATTCCCTGCCACGTCAACCGGGTGCCCGACTGGCACTTCGACGTCGTCAGCGGCCACAAGGCGCTGCTCGATCAGCTGAGCGTGGCCACCCTGACCGGCTTCGGCGCCGACGGCCTGGGCGCCGCGTTCGGCGCGGCCGGCGCGCTGCTGCGCTACGCCCAGTCCACGCAGGGACGCGGCCTGCAGCACGTGCGCACGCTGGCCACCGAAACCGAGAACGAATTCATCGGCCTCGACGCCGCCACCCGCCGCAACCTGGAACTGACCGAGACCATCCGCGGCCAGGAATCGCCGACATTGTTTTCGCTGCTGGACCACTGCCGCACGGCGATGGGTTCGCGCCTGCTGCGCCACTGGCTGCACCATGCGCGCCGCGACCAGGGCATCGCCCGCTCGCGCCACCAGGCCATCGCCGCGCTGGGCCAGGCCGACGCCACCGGCTCGCTGTCGCACACGCTGGCCCAGGTGCCGGATATCGAACGCATCACCACCCGCATCGCGCTGCTGTCGGCGCGTCCACGCGACCTGGCCAGCCTGCGCGACGGCGTGCAGCAACTGCCGGCGCTGCGCCGCGGCCTGCAGGCCGCGCTGACCGACGCCGACGGCCTGCTGAACGCCATCCACGCCGACATCGCCACGCCGGAAGCCTGCCTCGACCTGCTGCAGCGCGCCGTGATGCAGGAGCCGGCCGCGATGGTGCGCGACGGCGGCGTGTTCGCGCGCGGCTTCGACGCGGAGCTCGACGAGCTGCGCGCGCTGTCGGAAAACGCCGGCCAGTTCCTGGTCGACCTGGAGACGCGCGAACGGGCCCGCACCGGCATCGCCAACCTGCGCGTGGAGTACAACAAGGTGCACGGCTTCTACATCGAAGTCACGCACGGCCAGACCACCAAGGTGCCGGACGACTACCGCCGCCGCCAGACGCTGAAGAACGCCGAGCGTTACATCACGCCGGAGCTGAAGGCCTTCGAGGACAAGGCGCTGTCGGCGCAGGACAAGGCGCTGGCGCGCGAGAAGATGCTGTACGACCAGCTGCTGGGCGACCTGGCGCCGTTCATCGGCTGCCTGCAGACCATCTCGAAAGCGCTGGCGCAACTGGACGCGCTGGTCTCGCTGACCGACCACGCGCTGCGCCACAACTGGTGCGCGCCGCAGCTGGTCGACACGCCCTGCATCAACATCGCCGAGGGCCGCCATCCGGTGGTGGAAAACCAGATCGAGCGCTTCATCGCCAACGACTGCCGCTTCGTCGACGAGCGCCGGCTGCTGCTGATCACCGGCCCGAACATGGGCGGTAAATCGACCTTCATGCGCCAGGTGGCGCTGATCACGCTGCTGGCCTACATGGGCAGCTACGTGCCGGCGACGAGCGCGGTGATCGGTCCTATCGACCGCATCTTCACCCGCATCGGCGCGACCGACGACCTGGCAGGCGGCCGTTCCACCTTCATGGTCGAGATGACCGAGGCGGCGGCCATCCTCAACGGCGCCACTGAGCATTCGCTGGTGCTGATGGATGAAATCGGCCGCGGCACGTCGACCTTCGACGGCCTGGCGCTGGCGTGGGCGATCGCGCGCCACCTGATCGACACCAGCCGCAGCTTCTCGCTGTTCGCCACCCACTACTTCGAACTGACGCAGCTGCCGGACAGCCATCCGACCGCCCACAACGTGCACCTGTCGGCGGTGGAGCACAAGGACAGCATCGTGTTCCTGCACGCGGTGCAGGACGGCCCCGCCTCGCAGAGCTACGGCTTGCAGGTGGCGCAGCTGGCCGGCGTGCCGCAGCCGGTGATCAAGGCCGCGCGCAAGCATCTGGCGCGGCTGGAATCGCAGGCGCTGGACGCCCGTCCGCAGCTGGACCTGTTCGCCGCGCCGGTGGCCGATGCCGACGACGAGGAGATCGCCGCCGCGCCGGCCGCCGCCAGCCCCGCCATGCGCGAGCTGCTCGATGCGCTGGACGAGCTGGATCCCGATGCGCTGACGCCGCGCGAAGCGCTGGAGCGCCTGTATCAGCTCAAGCGCCTGACGGAGACGGCGCAGGCATGATGCGTCTGCGCTGCACCCGCCGCATGCTGCTCGGCGCGATCGTCGCGTCGGCGGCGCTGTTTGCACAGGCGGCACCGCCGACCGCCGGCTTCCGCTTCGGCGTGATCGGCCACTCGTTCAAGAACGCTCCGGATGAAGCGGTGCTCAAGCGCGCCATCGCCGACGCGGCGCAGGTCAATCCGGCCTTCATCGTCGCCACCGGCATCAAGTCCGTCAGCGAGCCTTGCAGCGACAAGTTGTACGCCCAGCGCCGCGCGCTGCTGGACGAGTCGCCGCCGCCGATGATCGTGTCGCTGGCCGGCAGCGACTGGAGCGGCTGCCTCAATTCCGCCGGCCGCTCGAACGCCATCGAACGCCTGAACCGCCTGCGCGAACTGTTCTACGCCGACGCCGAATCGCTGGGCGCGAAGCGCATGCCGCTCACGCGGCTGTCGTCCACCGCCAAGTTCCGCAGCTACGCCGAGAACGCGCACTGGGAGCACGGCAAGGTGCTGTTCGCCACCATCAACCTGCCGGCAAATAACAACCACTTCCGCCCCGAGGCCGGCCGCAACAGCGAGTACGAGGACCGCCTGGTGGCCAACCGCGCCTGGCTGCACCGCCTGTTCACGCTGGCCGAGCGGCAGAAGCTGCAAGGGCTGGTGCTGTTCTCGGACGGCGACGTCGGCGTGCAGGCGGAGGAAGGCTTTTCGCTGCTGCCGAGTTTTCAATCGAAGCAGGATGGCTTCGCCGAACCGCGCCGGCAGATACGGGCGATGGCGGAAAAATTCAAAGGGAAGGTGCTGCTGATCGATACCCAGGGCGGCGCGTCCGCCGGGACCGAGGCCACCATCAACTGGCGCGGCAATGTGGGACATCTGAGCCTGGCCGCCGAATGGGCCGAGGTGCGCGTCGCTCCGGGCACCACCACCCTCTTTGCATTGAAGGGCGGCGGCGCCGAAACGACGCCTTGACGCACTAGGACTTAGTGAATCGGGTGGATGGCGACGTGGTCGCCGTCTTCGCCTTCGTCGTCCTCGTCACCGTGGTGGTGGCCGTGGGCGCCGTGCACGTGGCCGTGGGCGATTTCCTCATCCGACGCTTCGCGCACTTCGGCAACGCTCAGCGAGAAACGCAGCGCCATGCCGGCCAGCGGATGGTTGCCGTCCAGGACGACCTTGTCGTCGGCGATATCGGTGACGGTGAAGATCATCGCCTCTTCGCCATCGTCGCCATCCGGCATGCCTTCGAACTGCATGCCGACTTCCAGCGGTTCCGGCAGGCGGTTGCGCGGCTCGACCTTGACCAACGCGGCGTCGTAGTCGCCGAACGCGTCTTCCGGTTCGATCTGGATAATGGACGAATAGCCGACTTCCTTGCCGTCCAGTTCTTCTTCGATTTTTGGCAGGGTGTTCTCGTAGCCACCGTGCAGGTAGACCATGGGCTGACGGCCGTCTTCGATCAGATTGTCCTGGGCATCGGACAGCTTGTAATTCACAGTCACGACCGTGTTCTTGGCAATCTTCATTTCTAATTCCTTTCTGTATATAAGCCCCGCGATTATACCTTGGATCGCCGCCCGGGCCGCCGCCGGCCCGGCAATTGCTGCGGCGGATGGTTATAATGCGGTATGAAAAAATTACCTCTCCTCGGCGACATCACGCCGGCGCAGTTCCTGCGCGACTACTGGCACAAGAAGCCTCTGCTGATCCGTAACGCCATCCCCGGCTTCAAACCGCTGCTGAGCATGGAGGCGCTGACCAAGCTGGCCGCCACCAACCACGCCGAATCGCGCCTGATCACCTCGGTCGACGGCGAGTGGAACATGCAGCACGGCCCGCTGGAAAGCCTGCCGCCGATGACGCAGAAGGGCTGGACCATGCTGGTCCAGGGCGTCAACCTGTTCGACGCCAAGGCCGACGCGCTGCTGCGCCAGTTCCGCTTCATCCCCGATGCCCGCCTGGACGACCTGATGGTCAGCTTCGCCACCGACGGCGGCGGCGTCGGTCCGCACTTCGATTCCTACGACGTGTTCCTGCTGCAGGCGCAGGGACAGCGCCGCTGGAAGATCGGCCCGCAAAAGGACCTGAGCCTGGTCGAGGGCCTGCCGCTGAAGATCCTGGCCAACTTCAAGCCGAACGAGGAGTTCGTGCTCAATCCGGGCGACATGCTGTACCTGCCGCCGCACTACGCGCACGACGGCGTCGCCATCGGCGATTGCCAGACCTATTCGATCGGCTTCCGTTCGCCGTCGTACCAGGAGCTGGGCGAAGCCTTCCTGCAGTTCATGGCCGACTCGATCGACCTGCCGGGCCGCTACGCCGATCCGGAACTGGAGGCGACCGCCAAGCCGGCCGAGATCCCGCGTCACATGCTGAGCTCGCTGGCCGAGGAATTGAACAAGGTGCGCTTCACCGAGGAAGACATCACCATCTTCTTCGGCGAGTACATGTCCGAGCCCAAGCACAATGTGTTCTTCACCGGCCCGGCCAAGCCGCTGACGGTCGGCAAGTTCGCCGAGGCGGCCGCGAAAAAAGGCCTGGTGCTGTCGCGCAAGACGCAGATGCTGTACCGCGGCAAAAATGTCTTCATCAACGGCGAATCGTTCGGCGTCAGCCGCGCCGACAAGATCACCCTCGAACTGCTGGCCAACAACCGCGCGCTGGCCGGCGCGGAGATGGCGCAGGCGTCGGACGACGTCATGGACGCGCTCTACACCTGGTACCAGGACGGCTGGATCGAGCTGGGCTAAAGGGTTTGGACTAAACAAGGAGGCAATATGGACAGGCAGGCATTTCCCTTCACGACGCGGGCGGAATTCGCCCAGCACCTGTCCAACTGCCTCGGCCGGGCCGAGCATACGCTGGAGATGTTCGATCCGGACTTCGCCATCTGGGAACTGGGCAGCAGCGCCACCGACGCCCTGCTGCGCCGCTTCTTCCAGAACGGCGGACGCCTGCAGCTGGTGGCGCACGACGGCCGCCACATGGAGCGCGACGCGCCCCGCTTCCTGCGCCTGCTGAAGGACTACGGCCATTTGCTGGAAGTGCGCCGCACCAGCCAGAACCTGCGGCAATTGACGGATTCCTTCTGCATCGCCGACCAGCGCGATATCGTGCGCCGTTTTCATGCTGAACATTTCCGGGGTGAAGCGGTTTTCGACTCGCCGGCCGATGTCCAGACCAGTTCGGAACGTTTTATTACAATTTGGTTAGAATCCAGCCCCGGTTTGTATGCAAACTCAACTGGATTGTGAGCCAGTTCCGGGTAAAATGCGTGTGTTCGATGCGAACACTGGTAATTAGGCACGATTTCCCTAAAAGGAAGTCGAAAGTTAAATGTTGCGATATCGCAAAATAGTTGTGGGAACGACTGTTTGTCCTATTGCGACGCACTAAAAATCGCTATAATATTCGGTTAGGAAGTTTCCGTTGTCTGGCAGGCACCATTTCCAGGTACGAAAGCCTTCGAAGACGACCTAATGAGCGATAATTACCGGTAATTATTAATCGCAACAATTGTGTTTAATTTTGAATTTTAAGGAAAACCCATGAAAAAATCCCTGCTGATCGTTTCCCTGCTGGCTGTTGCTCTGGCTGCTTGCTCCAAAAAAGAAGAAGCTCCTGCTGCTCCAGCTCCAGTAGCTGCTCCAGAAGCTGCTCCAGCTGCTGCTCCAGCACCAGCACCAGCTGCTGACGCTGCTGCTCCTGCCGCTGCTGCTCCTGCTGCTTCGGACGCTGCCGCTGCTCCAGCCGCTTCGGCTGCTGCTGCTCCAGCTGCTTCGAAGTAATCAGCTAGCGGAAAAAAGCCGGCCTTCGGGCCGGTTTTTTTTCGCCTGGAGATTTGTCTGCGATTAAATACAGGCATAAAAAAACCGGCTTAAAGCCGGTTTTTTTTATACTTCTACGATTACTTCAATTGCTCGTGCAGCAGGGTCAGGATCTTATCGCTGACCGGCGTCGCTTCCTGTTTGCCGGCATTGCTCAATACGGTCACGGTGCTGCTATTGCCCGCACCGGCTTTCACCGAGATGCGATAGCGCTGCGCTTCCTTATCGGCTTCCGACGACGAGCCCCAGCTGAACAGCTTGCTGAAGAAGCCCTTGGTCTCGGTCACATCGTCGACGTAGCGAACGAAATAAGTGCCCTGGGTGCGGTCGCGGTCTTCCACGGTGAAGCCGGCGCGGTCCAGCGCCAGGCCGACACGGCGCCAGGCGCGGTCGAAGCCTTCGTCGACCTGCACGGCGCGCTCGGCGCCCGAGCCGACCAGCGACGCGTGCTGCGGCTGCACGATGGCCGATTCGACGGCAGTCTTGGCTTGCGCCACTTCCGCGCCGTTGCCCAGCTTGGTCATCAGGCGCGCCAGGAACTCGGCCTCCAGGCCCGGATCGTTGGGACGCGGGGTCCAGACGGTGCTTTCCTTCTGCGCGCCGGTGACGACTTCCTGCGCGCCGCGATGGCTGATGTAGATCTCGCTGGCGCCGTCGCCGCGACGCTCGATGCGGGTGCGGAACTTGTCGCGCTCGCCGCTCGAATAGACGGAATCGAAGACCTTGCCGATGGTGTTGCGGATGAAGTCTTGCGGGATCTTCGCGCGGTTTTCATTCCACTCGGTTTCCATGGTGCCTGCGGTCGGATTGTCCTGCGCCAGCACGAAACCCGAATCTTCCCAGAACTGCTTCAGCTGCGGCCACAGTTGCTCGGGCGTCTGCTTGATGACCAGCCAGCGCTGGTTGCCGTCGCGCTCGACCTTGATGTCGCTCAGCGAGGTCGGTGCGACCGTGCCGGCGGCTGGCGTGCCTGGCATGATGGCGGCGGGACCGGTGGCGATGCCCTTGGAAGCGTTGTAGCCGGAAGCGGTGGCGACACCGTTGTTCGAGTCCGGCAGCGAATAGCGGTTATCTTTCTGCAACTGCGTCAGATCCGGCGGCACGTCCAGCGTGCTGGCCTTCTTGGCGGACTTGTAGTCCACCTTGTCGTTACCGACTACCGAGCCGATCATGCCGCAACCGGTCAAACTGGCCATCAATGCGCCAACTACCAGGGCGCGTTGCGAGGAAATAGAAGCTGTCTTGCGAATAGTCATGTCGTTACTGTTTAAGAAGCGCAAATCAGGAATGAACCGAACCGAAGTCGGGGCTTGTTGCTAAGGTTTTACAGTACGCCGGCTTCTCGCAGGGCCGCGCGTACCGCTTCGTGGCATTCGGCCGCCAGCGGCACCAGCGGCAGGCGTATGCCGGCCGGCATTTTGCCCATTTCCGCCAGCGCCCATTTGACCGGCACCGGATTCGGCTCGATGAACAGTTTCTGGTGCAGCGGGAACATCTTGTTATTCAATTCCACCGCCTTGGCGATATCGCCGGCGATCGCCGCGCGGCACATGTCGGCCATGTCGCGCGGGGCGACGTTGGCGGTGACGGAGATGTTGCCGGCGCCGCCGCCCAGCATCAATGCCATCGCGGTCGGATCGTCGCCCGAATACACGGCGAACGACTTCGGCGCCAGGCGCAGCAGGTCGTAGCCGCGGCCGATGTTGCCGGTCGCATCCTTGACGCCGATGATGTTGGGGATCGCGGCCAGGCGCAGGATGGTCTCGTTGCTCATGTCGGCAACGGTACGGCCCGGTACGTTGTACAGGATCACCGGCAGGTCCACCGCCTCGGCGATGGCCTTGAAGTGCTGGTACATGCCTTCCTGGGTAGGACGGTTGTAGTAAGGAACCACTTGCAGCGTGGCGTCCGCGCCCGCTTCCTTGGCGAAACGGGTCAGCTTGATCGCCTCGGCGGTCGAGTTGGCGCCGGCGCCGGCGATGATCGGGATCCGGCCCTTGGCGTGGGCAACGGTAGCCTTGATCAGCGCGCAGTGCTCTTCCACGCTCACGGTGGCCGATTCGCCGGTGGTGCCGGCGATGACGATGCTGTCCGTACCTTCGGCGATGTGCCAGTCGATCAGCTGGTTCAAGCCCTCGAAGTCCAGACTACCGTCTGCGTTCATCGGGGTGACGATTGCTACTATGCTGCCCTTAATCATAGGAAACCACTGCATAAAGTATTAAAACAACGATTGTAGACGATAGGCTGCGGATATGGTGCATTCCGGATGACATATCGGCCATCAAAATGGCGGCAAAAGGGCCGCCACGCGGGGAAAATCGGGCTTCACGGCGCATAGACGTTGCACCATGGCAGCTTTTGGCGTGTCGGTGACGCCATCCTCGAAGGCCACCACCCGCAAACCGTGGGTGCGCGCCCATTCCAGCAGTTCGCCGGGCTGCAGCAAAAATGCCGGATTCGACGGTTTGCCGAACTGCGCGTTGCCGTCCGCGAAGGTTTCGTACAGCAGCACGCCGTTCGGCGCCAGGCTGGCCAGCATGTCCGCAATTAGCGGACGATGCAGATAGTTTGTGACCACGATGCCGGCAAATCGCTCAGGCCCGAATGGCCAGGCGGCGCCCTCCTGCTCCAGATCAATTTCGGTGGTGGTGATTTCCGGCCCGGCCGCGGCGGCCAGCGCCTCGTTGTCGCGGTCGACCGCGACCACGGCATGGCCCAGCGCGGCCAGGTGGCGCGAATGACGGCCGCTGCCGCACGCCAGGTCCAGCACCTCGCCGCCGGGGATCAGCGGGGCGTAGCGGCGCACCCAGGGGGAGACGGTGTCACTCATGCCGCCGCTCATGTGTATGCCAGGCCCATGGCTTCGCGCACGTCGCGCATGGTTTCCAGCGCCAGCTTGCGGGCCGCGTCATTGCCGTCGGCAACGATGGCGCGCACCAGCGACGGATCGTCCAGGTACTGCTGGGCGCGCTCGTGCATCGGTTCCTGTTCCTTGATGATGGCGTCGATCACCGGCTGCTTGCATTCGATGCAGCCGATGCCGGCGGATTTACATCCTTTTACCACCCATTCCTGGGTGGCGTTGTCGGAATACACCTGATGGAACTGCCAGACCGGGCAACGGGCCGGGTCGCCGGCATCGGTGCGGCGCACGCGGGCCGGATCGGTCGGCATGGTCTTGACCTTCTTGCTGACGGATTCCTTGTCCTCGCGCAGCGCGATGGCGTTGCCGTAGCTCTTGGACATCTTGCGGCCATCGAGGCCCGGCAGGCGCGACGCGACGGTCAGGCGGGCCTGCGGCTCGACCAGGATCAGCTTGCGGCTGCCTTCCAGATAGCCGAACAGGCGCTCGCGGTCGCCCATCGACAGGCTCTGGGCGTCGTCCAGCATGGCCTTGGCCTGTTCCAGCGCCTCTTCCTTGCCGTCCTGCTGGTATTCGGTGCGCAGTTCGTTGTAGAGCTTGGCGCGCTTGCTGCCCAGCTTCTTGACCGCTTCCTGCGCCTTTTCCTCGAAGCCTTTTTCCTTGCCGTACAAGTGATTAAAACGCCGCGCAATTTCGCGCATCATCTCGATATGCGGTACCTGATCGTCGCCCACCGGCACCTGGCTGGCGCGGTAGATCAGCACGTCGGCCGCCTGCAGCAGCGGGTAGCCGAGGAAGCCGTAGGTGGCCAGGTCCTTGCTGGCCAGGTTTTCGATCTGGTCCTTGTAGGTGGGCACGCGCTCCAGCCACCCCAGCGGCGTGGCCATCGACAGCAGCAGGTGCAGCTCGGCATGCTCGGGCACGCGCGACTGGATGAACAGGGTCGATTGCGACGGATCGATGCCGGCGGCCAGCCAGTCGATCAACATTTCCCAGGTGCTGCGCTCGATCACGCTGGGGTCGTCGTAATGCGTGGTCAGCGCGTGCCAGTCGGCCACGAAGAACAGGCACGGCAGCTCGGACTGCATCTTGATCCAGTTCTTCAAGGCACCGTGGTAATGACCCAGGTGCATGGAACCAGTCGGACGCATGCCGGATACAACACGATCGGGATACATAGTCGGCTCAGCTAAAAATGAAAATAAGGGGGAACAGCAGCACGTGGAAGATGCTCTGCAGAATATGCATGCCGCCGATCAGGAAGCCGGTCAACATGCCGAACTGCATCATCAGGATCAGGCCGATGAACACGACCGCGCCGTAGCGTTCGATCTGCGCGTACTTACGCGCCAGCGCCATCGGCAGGATGCCGGTGACGATGCGGCCGCCATCCAGCGGCGGCAATGGAATCAGGTTGAACACGCACATGGCCGAATTGACGCCGATGCCGGCCTTGGACATTTCGATGAAGAAATCATCCTGCGGCACGCCCAGCGCGTAGGTCAGCACCACCCACAGCGCCATCCAGGCCAGGCCCATGAGGAAGTTGGCCGCCGGACCTGCCGCGGCCACCAGTGCCATCTGCTTCTTCGGATTGCGCAGGCGGCCGTAATCGACCGGCACCGGCTTGGCGTAGCCCAGCGCCGGCAGATGCAGCAGGCTCAGGATCAACGGCAGGATCACCGTGCCGAAGGGGTCGATATGGCGCAGCGGATTGAGGCTCAGGCGGCCTTCGTTGGCTGCGGTGGGGTCGCCGAAATAGCGGGCGACGTATCCGTGTGCGGCTTCATGCAGGGAAATTGCAAAAAGAACAGGGATCACGTAGACCGTGATGGTCTGGATAATGCTATCAGTGTCGTTCATGAAGGGGATTTTACCAGAGGCCACAAAGTGCTCTTGCTACGCCGTCAAGGGCCGGCGCACTTGCCCGATTGCCAGACCGACATTGACAGCCCGGTCTTAGGCCTGGCTTACAGACCGAACATGGCGGCGTCGCCCCTGCCCTGCCGCACCAGTTCGGCGCCGGCACCGCTGAGGTCGATCACCGTGGTCGGCTCCATACTGCAGGCGCCGCCGTCGATGATCAGCTCGATCTGCTTGCCCAGCCGCTCGCAGATGGCGTCGGCGTCGTTCAGCGCGTCTTCCTCGCCCGGCATGATCAGGGTCGTGCCCAGCAGCGGCTGCTGCAGCTCTTCCAGCAAGGCATGCACGATGGCGTCTTCCGGCACCCGCAGGCCGATGGTCTTGCGCGACGGGTGGCTGAGCCGGCGCGGCACGCACTTGGTCGCTTCGAGGATAAAAGTGAACGGGCCCGGCGTGGCCGCCTTGAGCAGGCGGAACTGGCGATTGTCGACCCGCGCATACACGCCGATCTCGCTGAGGTCGCGGCACAGCAGGGTCAGGTGATGTTTTTCGTCGATGCCGCGTATCCGCCGCAGCCGTTCGACCGCGCTCTTGTCGTCCAGGTGGCAGACCAGCGCGTAGCAGGAGTCCGTCGGCACGGCGACGATGCCGCCGTCATGCACGATCTGCGCCGCCTGCTTGATCAGGCGCGACTGCGGATTGACGGGATGGACCTGAAAAAATTGACTCATATATTGCTGGCGGGGCCGCTGCTGCCCTCGCCGCTGTTATTAATGATCAGGATTGTACGCTACGCAAGGCGGCAATACGCTGCTCGAACGGCGGGTGGGTGGAAAACAGCGCGCCCCAGCCGCCGCCGCTGGTGATGCCCGAGGCCGCGATCGATTGCGGCAAGGCGCCCGGCTCCATGCCGTTCAGGCGCGCCAGCGCGTGCTGCATCGGCACCGAGCTGCCCAGCAGCTTGGCGGAACCGGCGTCGGCGCGGAATTCGCGCTGGCGCGAGAACCAGGCCACGATCAGCGACGCGGCCACGCCGAAGATGATTTCGCAGACGAACACCGTCACCATGTAGCCGATGCCGGGACCGCGGCGCTCGCTGTCGTTATTCTTCAGCAGCACGTTGTCGACAAAGAAGCCGACCACGCGCGCCAGGAACACGACGAAGGTATTCATCACCCCCTGGATCAGCGTCATGGTCACCATGTCGCCGTTGGCGATGTGGGCGACCTCGTGGCCCAGCACGGCCTCCACTTCGTCGCGGTTCATGTTTTGCAGCAGGCCGGTCGAGACGGCGACCAGCGCGGAGTTCTTGAAGGCGCCGGTGGCGAAGGCATTCGGTTCGCCGTCGTACACGGCCACTTCCGGCATGGCGATGCCGGCGCGCTCGGACAGCGCCTTGACGGTATTGACCAGCCACAACTCGGTCGACGACGACGGCGACGCGATCACGCGCGCGCCGGTCGACCACTTGGCCATAGGCTTGCTGATCAGCAGCGAAAATATCGCGCCAGTAAAACCGACCACCAGCGAGAACGCCAGCAGGCTGCCCAGTTGCAGCGTGCTGCCCGAGCCGGGACGGCCGATGCCCAACAGCGACAGGACGATCGACAACACCAGCATCACAGCGAGGTTGGTGGCGATAAACAGGATGATGCGTTTCATTGTTGGTTCTCCGGGTGCGGACAAATTGCCCAAATCATAAGGTATGACCACGGGAACACAAAATCAAGATACAAGATATTACTTGCCGACGGTAATCGATACAGCAATTTACCGTGTCAGAACCAGTCGTGCCACACCGGTTTGACGTTGGCCGGCAGCGGCGGCAGCAGCGCAAAGTCCACCCGCGACTCGCCCGGCGCATGGAAGTCGGTGCCGCGCGAGGCCAGGAAGCCGTAGCTGTTGGCCAGCTGCGCGTACTCGGCATACTGGTCCGGCGTATGGCTGCCGGTGACCACTTCGATCGCCGTGCCGCCCAGCTGCTTGAACTCGTCGAACAGCGCGCCCTGCGCGGTCGGGCTGAATTTGTAGCGGCCCGGATGGGCGATCACGGCGATGCCGCCGGCGCCGCGTATCCAGTTGACGGAATCGGCCAGCGACGCCCAGCAATGCGGCACATAGCCAGGCTTGCCTTCGGACAGGTATTTCTTGAACACTTCGGGAATATTGGCGCAGGCGCCGATTTCGACCAGGTAGCGCGCGAAGTGCGTGCGCGACATCAGGTCGGGATTGCCGACATATTTCAGCGCGCCCTCGTAGGCGCCGTCGATGCCGACCTTGGCCAGCTGTGCGGCGATCTCGTGGCCGCGGTTGTCGCGGCCGGAGCGGGTGCGGGCCAGGCCGCCGACCAGGCCGGCATTGTTTTCGTCGATCTGCAAGCCGACGATGTGCACCGTCTCGTTGGCCCAGGTGATCGAGATCTCGACCCCGGTCACGAAGCGCATGCCCTGCTCCTCCGCGGCGGCGCGGGCGGCGGCAATGCCGCCCACTTCGTCGTGGTCGGTCAACGCCCAGACGTCCACGCCGGCCTTGCGCGCATGCTGCGCGACCGCGGCCGGCGCGAGGACGCCGTCGGAAACGTTGGAGTGGCAGTGCAGATCGACTTTCAACATATGGCTCAATGATTACAGCAATGAAGGCCTCATTGTACGCTGCCTGCGCAAAAACCATCCACGGCTGCATCAAGGCCGTCGCCGCGCACCCGGGCGCCGCGCGCCAGCAGCTCGGCAAAGCGCAGCGGATCGATGTTCGAGCCGCACACCAGCAGCGCCACGCGCTTGCCCGCCAGCCGCTCGCGCAGCGGCCCGAGCAAGGCGGCCGTCGCCACGGCGGCGGCCGGCTCGGCCACCAGCTTGGCGTCGCGGAACAAATGCAACATCGCCAGGCAGATCTCGTCGTCCGTCACCCGCACCACTTCGTTGACGAAGCGGCGGCACACGCCGAAGCTGTAGGCCATCGCGTACGGCGCGCCGAGGCTGTCGGCCACGGTGTCGACCCGTTCCAGCGCTTCCGGCACGCCCGAGGCGAAGCTGCGATACAGCGCGTCCGCGCCGAACGGCTCGACGCCATACACCGCGCAGACCGGGTTGATCTGTTTGACGGCGGCGGCGATGCCGGCGCACATGCCGCCGCCGCCCACCGGCACCACCACCGCCTCCAGCTGCGGCACCTGGGCCATCAGCTCCAGCCCTATCGTGCCGGTGCCTTGCGCGGTGCGCGGGCCGTCGTAGGGATGCAGCATGGTGCGCGCCTCGTCGCGCTCGATCTCGCGGCCGCGCGCAAACGCCTGGTGCACGTCGGGCATCAGCAGCACCTCGGCCCCCAGTTCACGGCAGGCCGCGATGCGGGCCGGACTGGCGTGGCGCGGCATGACGACCTTGGCGCTACACCCCGCCAGCCGGGCGGCGTAGGCGGCGGCGATCGCGTGGTTGCCGGCGCTGACGGCGACGATGCCACGACGCAGCTCCTCGGCGTCCAGCGCTTCGACGCAATTGAGGGCGCCGCGCAGCTTGAAGGTGCCGGTCTTCTGGAACAGTTCCAGCTTGAGCCACACCTCGCCGGCGGCAAACTGCTGCTCGATGACGCCGGTCTGCCAGCGCCACACGGGCGTCTCGAGGATTTTGCCTTGCAGGCGGTGGGCGGTGTCGCGGATTTCGGCCAGCGAGGGATACGATAGTGTCATGATGCTGCTCCATAAAATATTCGAGGGAATGCGGGCTGAGCCGCGTGGAGGCTGGGGGCGCCGAGCACCGGCGCAGCCGCAGCTCAGCGACCCTGAATAATTCGAATAATGGAGACGGCGCGGAAAGGCAGGCTCCGACCGGCAAACGCGGCAACACCAGCGTCGTGGGCGACGTGGCGGCGGGTTGTCATGGTCGGATGGGAAGTCATGGGATCAATCATGCCAAATAAGCAAAGTCTTGGCAAGTCCTTCCTGTCAGCCCGCGAGGAAGTCCTCGATCAGGTGCGCCAGCTGCTCCGGCTGGTCGTGGTGCAGCATGTGGCCGGCGTCGGCCAGCACCTCGCGGCGCACGTCGCGCAAATGCGCCAGCCGGCGCGTCAACTCGGCGCGCCCGCCCTGCTCGTCGCCCATCCAGGTCCACATATTGGTCTGCTCAGCCTCCACCCACAGCACCGGCGCCGCGATCGCCTTCCAGCAGGCCATCACATCCTCGACGTGATACGGCAGCGGTCCGGTCTGCTTGTGCACCGGATCGCCCAGGATTTCCCACTCGCCGGCATCGTTCTGCGCCGACCAGTGCTGCGCGAGGAAAGCGGCGCGCTCGTCGCCCAGGCGCGGATTGGTCTTTTGCAGCCGCGCGGCAACGGCCGCCTGGCTCGGATAGCTGCGCAGTTCAGGCTGCTCCAGCAGGCCGTCCATCCACTTGGCGAAACGGCCGGGCGCCTGCTCCGGCTTGCTGGCGCGCAAGCCGGCCCCTTCCAGGTTGATCAGCTTGCGGATACGTTCCGGCCGCGCGCCGGCATACAGCGCGACCGCGTTGCCGCCCATGCTGTGCCCCAGCAGGTTGACCGCCTGCTCCGGCGAGTAATGGCGCAGGATCGCATCCAGGTCGGCCAGGTAGTCGGGGAACCAGTAGGTATCGGCGCCGCTGCGCTCGGACAGCCCGAAGCCGCGCCAGTCCGGCGCGATCACATGCCAGTCGCCGCGCAGCGCGTCGACGACGAACTGGAACGAGGCGCCCACGTCCATCCAGCCGTGCAGCATGAAGATCTTGGGCGCGCCCTCGCGCCCCCAATGGCGCACGTGGCAGCGCAGGCCGCGGATGGCCAGGAATTCGGAACGGGAAGGCGTGTAGCTCATGTTTGGTCCTTGAAAATGCGCAGGCCGGCGCAATATCGGTTGCTTGCCAGCGATAAGGTAAAATAATAGCACGACCGTTCGCTAGCCACGCAAGCGTAAAATAGCGCCATCCCGCCGCTCTCAGCACTCAACCTAAGGTTTCCAATGTCTATATATCAACTGGGCGAACACGCGCCCGAGATAGATGCATCGTCGTTTGTTGCCGACTCCGCCAACGTTGTCGGCAAGGTCAGCCTGCGCGCCAACACCACGGTATGGTTCGGTGCCACGCTGCGCGGCGACAACGAACGCATCACCATCGGTGAAAACAGCAATGTACAGGAAGGCACGGTAATGCACACGGACATGGGCTACCCGCTGACCGTGGGCAAGAACGTGACCATCGGCCACCAGGCCATGCTGCACGGCTGCACCATCGGCGATGGCGCGCTGATCGGCATCCAGGCAGTGATCCTGAACGGCGCGAAGATCGGCAAGGGCTGCCTGGTCGGCGCCGGCGCGCTGGTCACCGAAGGCAAGGAATTCCCGGACAACTCGCTGATCATCGGCTCGCCGGCCAAGGCCGTGCGCACGCTGACCGATGAAGACGCGGCGCGCCTGCTGGTCATCGCCGACGGCTACGTGCAGCGCGGCCAACTGTTCAAGACGCAACTCAAAAAGATCGGATAAGAAATGAGCATTACCCCCATCATCGGCCAGGACACCCTGCAGAAATTCATCTTCGACAACGCCGCCGTGCGCGGCGAGTTCATCGACATCTCCGCCACCTGGCGCGAGGTGCTGTCGCGCCACGCCTATCCTGCCCCGGTGAAAAAACTGCTGGGCGAGATGGTGGCCGCCGCCGCGCTGCTGTCGGCCAACCTGAAATTCAACGGCTCCATCATCATGCAGATCCACGGCGACGGTCCGGTGCGGCTGCTGGTGGTCGAATGCGACGCCGACCTGCACCTGCGCGCCACCGCCAAGATCGATCCGGACGCCGTGATCGCCGACGACGCCAGGCTGCCGACGCTGCTGAACGCGCACGGCAAGGGCCGCTTCATCATCACCCTCGACCCGGCCGACAAGATGCCCGGCCAGCAGCCCTACCAGGGCATCGTGCCGCTGGACGGCGACGACGTTGGCACCGTCATCGAGAACTACATGCTGCGCTCGGAACAGCTGGACACCAAGCTGTGGCTGGCGGCGGACGACAACGTCTCGCGCGGCCTGCTGCTGCAAAAGCTGCCCTACAACGGCGGCAAGACCGCCGTCGAGACCGCGCCGCTGACCGAGGACGAGGCGCTGGAAACGTGGAACCGCGCCGTCATCCTCGGCTCGACCTTGAAGCAGGAGGAATTGCTGTCGACTACCATCGACGTGCTGATGCAGCGCCTGTTCTGGGAGGAGACGATACGCGTGTTCGAACCGCTGCATCCGTCCTTCCACTGCACCTGCACCCGCGAAAAGGTCGGCAACATGCTGAAGATGCTGGGCCGCGCCGAAGTGGACAGCGTGCTGGAAGAGCAAGGCCACGTCGGCGTCAACTGCGACTTCTGCGGCCAGCACTACGACTACGACAAGGTCGATTGCGCCCAGCTGTTCGCCACCGACGCGCCGGTGGAAGCGCTGATCCCGGCCAGCGAAGCCAAGCACTAAGCTGGCATCAAGCTCCGGGCGCCCTCAGCGCGAACGGCACGGCCCTGGCCCAGCGGTTGGACGACAGCGAAAACGTCAGCGCGCGCACCTGGTGGTACCAGCCGGCGGGCACATACAGCATATCGCCCGGGTTGACGATGACCTCGATCATCGTCGCCTGGCGCGCCAGCGGGAACTGGTCGAAATCCGGCGCCTCGGGGTCGAACGGCGATCCGAACAGGATGGCGTTCGCCTCCCTCGGGTAGAGGAATTCGTCGTGATGCGGCGGCGACAGGAAGATGCGCTTGGTGCCCCATATCTGCGCGAAGATGTTGTCGTCGTAGTCGCAGTGCAGCGGCGTCACCGTGCCGGCCGGGCCTACCCAGAAACGCGGCGGGCCCATCTTGTCGAAATACGTGGGCCAGTGGCACAGGCTGTTCAGCTCGCGCAGTTCCAGGTTGCCCAGGTACGGCGGCAGTGCGTGCACGCCCGAGTCGACCACATCCAGATACTCCCCCATGGACATATCCTGCATCGCGCGGTCGGCCGCGAAGGCGGTGTTGATATAGTCGCCCACCCGCGCCCGCACCGGCACCTGGCTGTAGCGTTCGCGCAGGATCTCCGGCGGCAGGGCCGACAGCGGCCAGCGCTTGACCAGCCCGGTCGTCAGGAACGGCAGGCCTTGCGCGGCACGGGCGCGGAAGGCCGCCGCGCTGAGCACGCCCAAACGCGGCACTTCCGCAATCGCCGGCAAGGCGCGCGCGGCGTGCTTGATCGCTTCCCGCATGTCGTGGATCGATGCGACGCCGCGCACCTCCGCATCTCTTTGCTCCTGTGCCCGTTTCTTGGCCTCGGCGTCCTCGGGCGATTTCAACACCGCCCTGCGGGGCGGCAAGCGTAACGAATTTCTTTCTGTTGTCATATCAAATTTTTGCGCAGCGGGTTTCCATCACATCGATGGCGCCGACGGTTTGTGTAGAGGTCGCGCTGCGCACCATGTCGACGCGCTCCAGGCACGAGCCGCGCAGGAAACGGTCCTGGTTGCGGGTGCAGATCGTCACCGTGCCGGCGCTGCTGGTGTTGCAGAAGAATCCTTCGGCGCGCATGCGCACCAGCGCCTGGTCCAGCGGCATGCCGGGCTGCACCGTCTGCGTGACGAAGTTCCCCAGGGCCGATTGATTCACCGTGTAGCAACCGGCCAGTTGCAGCGCCATCGCCAGCATCAAAAGTCTGCGCATCGTGTCGTCTCCTTAATTTCCAGCCAGCAGTGTAGCGCACCAGCGTCATGATCCGGTAACACTCGGTCCCTATCATTCGCGACGTTGCTATTCCCTCAAACTGCTCCTCAAGGCAAAACATGAACAAGAAATTATCCGCGGTGTGCTTCGCCGCGCTGAGCTTCCCTATGCTGGCCATGGCCGCCAACGTTGCCGCCGCCGTCGCCGACATGGCAGCCGCGCCGGCCCCAGCAGCCGACTACGCCACGGAAGCGGAAGCGGCGGCGGCAGCCGCGCCGGTCGCCACCGTTGAAATCGCCACCCGCAAGACCCGTTCCTCGGTCGCCATGACCAAGAGCGACATGCAGAAAATCCTGCCGGGCATTAATCCCTTGAAAGCGCTGGAAACCTTACCAGGCGTCAGCTTCCAGACCGCCGACCCTTGGGGCAACAACGAGCAAAACCTGTCGCTGTTCGTGCACGGCTTCAGCGGCCAGCAGCTGGGCTACACCATGGACGGCGTGCCGCTGGGCGACCAGCAATACGGCAACTACAACGGCCTGTCGCCGCAGCGCGCCGTCATCAGCGAAAACGTCGGCAGCGTGATCCTGTCGTCGGGCGCCGGCGACCTGTCGACCGCCTCGACCAGCAACCTCGGCGGCACCATCGAGACCTTCTCCAGCGATCCGCTACAAGGCCGCAACCTGGCCGTGCAGCAGACCGTCGGCAGCTACAACACCTCGCGCACCTTCGTGCGCTACGATACCGGCAACTTCGGCAACGGCAACAGCGCCTACATCTCCGGCGTGCACCACGAGCAAAAGGCCTGGGACTTCAACGGCCGCCAGGGCGGCGACCAGATCAACGCCAAGTACGTCAACCAGAGCAGCCTGGGCAAGCTGACGCTGTTCGTCGATTACTCGGACAAGATCGAACCGAACGAAGACAGCACGGTGCACTCGGCCACCGAGAAGTACCAGCCATACACCCGTCCGTTCCTGTACCCGAACTTCCAGCAGGCGCTGTCCTACCTGTCGGCCACCGGCGGCACGCCTGCGGCCGAGGGCAACAACTACCGCAACTACTACAGCGACGCCCAGCGCACCGACTACCTGACCTACGCCAGGTTCGACATGAACATCGGCGAAGCGACCACCTGGTCCAACCAGGTCTACTACCACAACGACGACGGCGTCGGCGTGGTGGCAGGTCCCATCGGCGTGGCCGGCCTGCCGGCGCTGTTCGCGGTGTACTTCCCGGGCCAGAACCTGAAGCAGGTGTTCGGCAACTCCGGCTACGCCACCCGCACCACCGAGTACGCGATCAACCGCAACGGCTGGCTGTCCACCGTGAACACCGAATTCGGCAATCACAAGCTGCAGGGCGGCCTGTGGCTGGAGCACAACCGCTCGTCGGCGTATCGCCGCTGGTATGCGCTGGACGTGAACAACCCGAGCTCGCCATACGACCGGCCGGCCAATCCGCTGATCACGCAATACGGCAGCGAGATCGACAACAAGGTGGCCCAGATCCACCTGCAGGACGAATGGCGCATGCGCGACGACCTGGCGCTGCAGGCCGGCTTCAAGTCGAGCCTGCAGTTCGCCGACGGCCAGTTCCCGGTGCAGCCGGCCAAGGGCGCGATCGCCAACGGTTCGCTGGCGCTGCCGGTGGGCGAGATCATCACCAAGAAATGGTTCCTTCCGCAGCTGGGCGCGCGCTGGGACATCACGCCGCAGGACCAGATGTTCGTCAACGTGCAAAAGAACATGCGCCAGTTCGTCACCTACGGCGGTGGTGGCGCCTCGCCGTGGAGCCTGGCGAGCCAGTCGGCGTTCGACCTGTTCAAGGCCACCGCCAAGCCTGAAACCTCGATCACCTACGAGCTGGGCATGCGCACCAGCCACCAGCTGGACTTGGGTGCGCTGAGCGCAGTCGACGGCCAGGTCAACCTCTACCACGTCGACTTCAAGGACCGCCTGCTGACGATCAGCCCGACGCCGGTGATCTCGTCCATCATCGGCGGCAATCCGGTGCTGGCCAACGTCGGCAGCGTCAAGACCGACGGCATCGACATCTCCGGCACGCTGCACTTCGGCCGCATGTTCTCGTTCTATGACGCGCTGTCGTTCAACCGCTCGACCTACTCGGACAACTACAGCAACGGCAAGGACATCGTGGCCACGGCCGGCAAGGCCGTGCCGGGCAGCCCGGAATGGATGAACAAGTTCGTCGCCACGCTGAGCGTCGCCGACACCGAGTTCCAGCTGATCGGCGACTACGTCGGCAAGCGCTACGCCACCTACACCAACGACCTGGACGTGCCGAGCTACTTCCTGATGAGCCTGGGCGTATCGGGCAAGCTGCCCTTCCTCAACGGCGGCTGGGTGAAGAACGCGCGCTATCGTTTGAACGTCAGCAACCTGGCCAATCGCGAAGGCAGTTTGAATGTGGTGGTCGGCGCGGCCAGCGGGACTTACAATACATTCCCGATTGCACCACGTCAGGGCTTCCTGACTTTGATGGCGGATTTCTGATGAACAATCTTTATTTACCGAAGCGCCTGTCGCGGCGCGGCTTCATTCAAACGGCGGCGGTGGCCGCCGGCGCGTCGCTGATCATGCCGGCCTCGGTGCTGGCGGCATCGTCGACGCCGGACCTGTCCGGCATGCCGGGCATCGCGCCGGTGGGCGCAGGTTCGAAGACGCCGCTGGTGTTCGGCCACCGCGGCGCCAGCGCGCTGCGTCCCGAGCACACGCTGGGCTCGTACGCCAAGGCCATCGCCGACGGCGCCGACTACATCGAGCCGGACCTGTGCAGCACCAAGGACGGCGTGCTGGTCGCGCGCCATGAAGCCTTCCTCAGCGAAACGACCGACGTGGCCGCCCATCCCGAGTTTGCCAGCCGCAAGGCGCGCAAGACCATCGACGGCGAAACGCACGAAGGCTGGTTCGTCGACGACTTCACGCTGGCCGAACTGAAGACGCTGCGCGCCGTCGAGCGGCTGCCGCAATACCGTCCCGGCAGCGCGCAGTACAACGGCATGTTCCAGGTGCTGACGTTTGAAGAAATCATCGACTTCACGGCGGCGGAAGCGGCGGCGCGCGGCCGCATCATCGGCCTGGTGCCGGAGCTGAAGCACTCGACCTATTTCGCCAGCGTCGGCCTGCCGCTGGAGGACCGCTTCCTGTCCATCCTCGCGGCGCACGACTACACGCGGCGCAATCCGGTCGAGATCCAGTCGTTCGAGATCGCCAACCTGAAATACCTGCGCGGCAAGCTGGGCCGCCGCGCCAACCTGCGCCTGATGCAGCTGGTCATCGGCGAGAACGTGCGTCCGATGGATGTCGCCGCGTCCGGCGGCACGCTGACCTTCGCGCAGATGTGCACGCCCGCAGGCCTGCGCGAAGTCGCCCAGTACGCCGACGTGATCGCCCCGCCGACGCGTGCGCTGATTCCGCTGAAAAAAGACGGCAGCCTAGACCAGCCAAGCTCGCTGGTGGACGATGCGCACAAGGCCGGCCTGCGCGTGGAGCCGTGGACCTTCCGTCCGGAAAACCACTTCCTGGCGGCGGACTTCCGCAACAACGCCGGCGACGCCGCGCGCAACGAGGCCGGCTCCATCGCCGAAATCAAGCGCTACATCGCCACCGGCCTGGACGGCTTCTTCACCGACGACCCCGCCCTCGGCCGCGCCGCCTTGAACGGCTGACCCTGGCGGTACCGGCGGTACAAACAAAAAAGCCCGGTTCGAAACTGAACCGGGCTTTTTTTACTGCGGCGATCAGCGCGAACGGCGCCGGGCATACCCCGCCACCAGCGCCAGGCCGGCCAGCATCATCATGAACTGTTCCGGTTCCGGCACCGGCGCGGTCGTCAGCACCAGGTTATCCAGGTTGAGGATCTGCTGCTGCTGCGGTGGCAAGATCGAGAAACTGTAGATCGGCACAGCGCTGGTAACGCTCACCGTGCCGCTGGAGCTCGACAGTACATTCGTCGCGAGGACATTCCCGTGGCTGTCAAACGCGGTCAGCGTCGCGGTCCAGTACGACCTGCTGTCCATCGAAATGCCGAACACCGGCACCGAGAACGTAGCGATCGGATTGGTCGAGCTGACGAAATGATTGAGTGGATTGCCGTCGTAAAAGCTGTCCTGGAGCAGCGATCCCTGGGAAAAATGCACACCGACTGCGGCAAATTTTTCATCCAAGGAAGTCATAAAAGTATTGTCAGTCGGAACATCGTCCGCCGTACCGAGAACGCCATCTGCCCCTGGCAGATGCTCAAAATCGATGGAAATCGTGGCCGCGCCGGCGGCAGCGGAACACAGCAATGAGACGAACAGCGCGACAACCGCGCCACGAATTTTTTTCATGATTATCCCTGTGAGTTAATTATTTGAAATAACAAATTAACCACATAATATGCAAACATAGAAAAATTTACAATAGATTTATTATGAAACAATGGGACCTGCCGGATGCCGGCTATGCCAGGTAGTTGTTCTTGATACGGACGTAATGCTCGGCCGAGTATTTCAGATAGGCGATCTCCTCGGCGGTCAGCGCCCTCACCCGCAGCGCCGGGCGGCCGACGTACAGATAGCCGCTCTCCAGCACCTTGCCCGGCGAGACCAGGCTGCCGGCGCCGACCATCACGCGGTCCTGGATCACCACGTCGTCCATGATGATGGAACCCATGCCGACCAGGCATTCGTTGCCGATGGTGCAGCCGTGCAGCAGCGCCGAGTGGCCGATGGTGACATAGTCGCCGATGATCAGCGGCGAGCCGTCGGGCTTGGCGGCGTTCTTGTGCGACACGTGGCCCATGGCGAAGTCCTGCACGTTGCTGCACTCGCCGATGACGATGCTGTTGACATCGCCGCGCAGCACGGTGTTGCACCAGATCGAGCTGTCGCGGCCGATGCGCACATCGCCGATCACCTGCGCCGAAGCGTGCAGGAAGATGTTGTCGCCGAGGACGGGGCTGGTATTCAGGTAAGGAGTGAGAGGCATTATTTTTTAGTATCAGATGGTTTAGGTACAGCAACAGGCTCGTCGACTTTTCGCGGTGGGGGCGGCAAATGCACCGGCCAGTGGCGCCCCTCATAGTCAGCAGGTGGTGGCGGCAAGCGTCCGCTTATGTAGCGCCCGTCCGTCACAGTGATGGGGCCGCCCACACGGAACAGTATTTCGCCGCTGGATGTCTGGCGGGCGTGGAGCGAAATCGGCGGCGCGCTTCGCAGCGTGATCGTGCGCTCCGTATCGTCGCCCGGCACCGACGAAGGACCATCGGGAAAACCGATCTTGAGCAGTTCGACAGATGTCCAGGCCCCCTCGCCGAAAAACAGAAAGGGATGCCTGACCTTGTCGTTCTTCGCTTCATCCGACAGGTTGAGGTAATGATAAACCTTGGCCTGGTTGTCGACGAACATGGATGGCCCGCCCTTCTCCGCGTCGTCTTCCGCCAACACATCGCCGTTGGCGTACAGTGTCAAGCGCAGCAGCCGGCCCTCGCTGCGGAACGCCACCGCGCCTACGCATTCCCACTGCAGCTCGGGGATGTCGCAGGGTTCGGCGGGGGCAGCGCCGGACAGTGCCAGCAGGAAGGCCAGCAGCCAGCGCATGATTAACCTTGATAAGTGCTGTCGCCGTGCGGCGCGGCGCGGAAGGCTGGCAGCGCTTCGGCCTGGCGCGAGAACTCGGCCTGCAGCGGATAGCTGGCGGCGGCCACCACCTCAGGCAACATCTGCTGCATGAAGTGCCAGGTGACCGCCGTCATCACGCCGGCGTGGTCCATGTCGGCCACGGACAGCGGATGGGCGCGCAGCTCGGCTTCCAGCGCGTCGAACGCCGCCAGCATTTGCACCGTCACGCGGTCCACCCACGGCTGGTGCAGCTTCTCGGACGGCCGCACCATGCGCTCGTACACCAGCTGCACGCCCTTGTCGCAGGCGGCCAGCGCCAGCCCGAGCACGCGGAGGGAGCGCAGCAGTTCGGCCGGCATGGTCGGCGTCAGGCGGCTGGACGGCATGGCCAGCGCTTCCGCATATTGCACGATCAGCGTGGAGTCCATCAGCACGGTGCCGTCGTCGGCCGCCACGGTCGGCGCCTTGACCACCGGATTGATCGCGCGGAACTGCTCGAAGGTGCTGAACACCGACAGCGACTGGTGCTCGAATCGCACGCCCATCAGCTGCAAGGTCACCGCCACGCGGCGCACGTAAGGGGAATCGAGCATGCCTATCAGTTTCATTTTTTCTCCATGGAAGTCAGCGCCCATTCGGCGGCCTTGCGCGCGTGAATGGCGGTGGTGTCGAACAGCGGTACTGCCTCGTCCTGCTGCGCGACCAGCAGCGAGATCTCGGTGCAGCCAAGGATGATGGCCTGCGCGCCCTGCTCGACCAGCCCGGCGATGATGCGGCGGTATTCGTCGCGCGAGCCGTCGACGATGCGGCCCAGGCACAGTTCTTCGTAAATGATGCGGTGGACGATGTCGCGGTCTTCCTGCCCCGGCACGATCACGTCCAGCCCGTGGCGCTCGCGCAGGCGGTCCTTGTAGAACGCCTGCTCCATCGTGAAGCGCGTGCCCAGCAGGCCGATCCTGGTGTAGCCCGCGCGCTTGATTTCTTCCGCGGTCGGGTCGGCGATATGGAACAGCGGAATGTTCACCGCGCCTTCAACGGCGGACGCCACCTTGTGCATGGTGTTCGTGCACAGCACCAGGAAATCGGCGCCGGCCGCCTGCAGCGAGCGCGCCGCGTCGGCCAGCAGCGCGCCGGCCGCGTCCCGGTCACCGGCGTGCTGCAGCCGCTCGACTTCATGGAAGTCCACGCTGTACAGCACCACCTTGGCCGAATGCAGTCCGCCCAGATGCTCCTTGATTGCCTCGTTAACCTGACGGTAGTAAGGCACCGTCGATTCCCAGCTCATGCCGCCTATCAGCCCTATTGTTTTCAACCGTTGCTCCGTTTCATTGTCGTGCATAGCTTACCGTTAGCATTTCCCACTGGTGGCCGTCCGGCTCGTTCCAGTAGACGATGCTGCCGCCGTGATAGGTATCGACCTTGTAGTCTACCGGACTGTGCACCGAGCTGCGGTAGGGAATGCCGGCGGCCCGGATGCGGCCGAGGATGGCGTCGAACTCCTGCTGCGTGACGCGGAAGCAGTAATGCGCCAGCGGTATCGGTTCGGGCCAGGTGTCGAAATCGATGGTGAAGCCATCGCTGACGAATACCGGCGCGAACGGACCGATGCCGGTGGCGGACCACGGCACATCCAGCAACTCCGCCAGCATCTTCGCCGCCGCCACCTTGTCGCGCGACGGCACCAACAGATGATCCAGATGTATGGTCATAAGTGCCTCCTTGACAGCATTGTAAAACAGGCCAGTGGCAAAAGGCGGGGATATCGTATGCGATGAAAAATGACTCAATTGCAACAAATGGTAGCGTATAGCTTTTTTTGCTGATTTTTGTTGACATCCACTTTTATTGATCTCAAAATGGTTGCGCTACCATATAAAAGCAATAAATTACGACTTACAAAGAGGAGACATCAATGTCAAGCAGCTACCCAGCACCAGGCCGCCGTTCGCGCCGGCAATTCGCCTTCGCCCTGACGGCCATGGCCAGTCTGATTTCCCAGGTTTATGCACAGGACGGCACGCCCGCCGCTCCCGCAACGCCGGCCCCCGCCGCCGATGCGCCCGCGATCCAGACCATCCAGATCAGCGGCTACCGCAACAGCCTGCTGTCCTCGGCCAAGGACAAAAAGGAAGCGGTCGGCTTCCAGGATTCGATCAACGCCGAAGACTTCGGCAAATTCCCCGACAAGAACATCGCTGAATCGCTGAGCCGCATTCCCGGCGTGGGCGTGTCGCGCGACATCACCGGCGAAGGCTCGACCATCCAGATCCGCGGCCTGGGTTCCAGCTTCACCAAGATCCTGCTGAACGGCGCGCCGATCGCCGTGGCCTCGTCCGGCCCGATCGACGGCGCCAACACCAACCGCGAGGTCGACCTCGACCTGCTACCGACCGACCTGTTCACCAAGCTCACCGTCAGCAAGAGCCCGACCGCCGAGATGATCGAAGGCGGCGCCGCCGGCGTGGTCAACCTGCGCAGCGCGCGTCCGTTCGACAAGGAAGGCCGCTACATGGTCGGCAGCGTCACCGCCACCAAGCAGCAGATCGCCGACAAGACCGGCGGCCGCGGTTCCTTCATGGCCAGCCAGACCTTCGGCAACTGGGGCATCCTGGGCGGCATCGCCCTGTCGCGCCAGCAGATCCACACCACCGGCTGGGAAACCGTCGGCTACACCAACGCCAACCTGTCGGCCGCACAGAACCCGGCCGCCAACCGCAACAACACCGGCGGCGGCAACTGGACCATCCCGGCCACCGTGCCGGCCGGCGCGGGTAACGGCCTGGTGCCGGGCACAGTGATCGACCAGGCCTTCCTGCTGGCGCACAATCCCGGCCTGACCATCCAGCAGATCGACAACGCGATCCTGCCGCGCCTGGGCCGCACCATGGACTACTTCGGCACCAAGGACAAGGGCTCGGCCATCTTCAGCGCCGAATACCGTCCGTCCGAAAACCTGCACTTCTACGTCGACACCATGTACAGCAAGCGCGACGACAAGATGACGCGCATGGACTACGACTGGTCGGTCCGCAACGGCGGCATGATCCCGCTGAACATGACGGTCGACAAGAGCGACTGCAGCGACGGTTGCACCGTCACCGGCGGCACCTTCGCCAACACCCAGAACTTCTTCGAGCACGGCTACCGTCACGACCAGGTCAGCATGCTGGGCCTGAACCCGGGCATGGAATGGAAGATCACGCCCACGCTGAAGCTGGACGCGCAGGTCAACTACACGCGCAGCAACTTCACCCACGAGGCGCCGACCGTCTATCCGATCACCGCGCCGAACAGCGGCAACACGGTCACCTACACCAACACCGGCGGCATTCCGTCCGTGGTTTCCAATGTGGATCTGAACAACCCGGCCAACTATGTGTGGAACACGGGCCGCGTCAACATCCAGAACGAGTTCCGCAAGACCGAGACCAAGGGCTTCCACGGCGACCTGACCTGGGGTGACGACAAGTTCAACATCAAGGGCGGCCTCGCCTACGATGACATCACCCGCCGCATCAACGCCACCGACAACTCGGCCGCGTGGCAGGCCGCGGTGTGCGGCAACAATCCTAGCGTGTTCCTGCAGGGACCGAACGGCGCGCCGCCATGCAACGGCGCCTCCACCCCGGGCGCCAGCGCCGCCGCGCTGTACCCGGGCTACGGCACCGGCTACACCGCCGGCGCCACCACGCCGCTGACCTATGGCGGTTCGCTGATTCCGCAAAGCGCGCTGGCCAGCTACATCGTGCCGGGCCCGTACGGCCGTCCGATCGTCGACTGGGATCGCTTCGCCAAGGATGCGCAGTACCAGAAGTACTACGACAATGCGCCATCGAGCGGCGCCTCGTCGACCGGCGCGGCGGCGGGCTTTATCGGCGAGAAGACCACCGGCCTGTACATGGAGGCCAACGGCAAGTATGACCTGTCCGGCTTCCCTCTGCGCTACAACGGCGGTGTACGTTACGTGCGCACCAAGCAGTCGGTCGGTTCGCTCAACTCGATCACCGATCCACGCAACGCCAACCTGACGCTGAACGGCAGCAAATACCCGAACATCGACCAGTGGGTGTACCAGGAAACCACGTACAACAACACGCTGCCGTCGGGCACCGTGGCGCTCAACCTGCGCAGCGACGTGGTGGCCCGCGCCGCCCTGTCGCGCAGCCTGACCCGCGCCGACCCGAACGCGCTGCGCCCTGGCGTGAACTTCTCCGGCGTGTCGGCGGACGTCGGCTCGGTGGGCAATCCGGCGCTCAAGCCCTACCTGTCGGATAACATCGACCTGGGCCTGGACTGGTACACCGGCCGCGAAGGCTACGTCAGCCTGACCGTGTTCCAGAAGAAGGTGGATGGCTTCACCGTCAACGAAAACGTCACCGCGCCATTCAGCGCGCTGGCCGCCTACGGCATCAACTACAACACGCTGACGCCGAACCAGCAGACCGCCATCGATTCGCGCGGCGGTCCTGACAAGGCCACCGTGGTGCTGACCCGCGCCCGCAATGCCGACGGCGACCTGCGCATCCGCGGCCTGGAACTGGGCTGGGTCCAGCCGCTCGACAAGATCCTGCCGTTCCGCGGCGTGGGCTTCAACGAGACGGCCACCTTCATCACCCAGCGCGCCAGCGGCGACGGCTTGAACGGCTTCATCGCACTGGGCGTGCCGAAGCGCACCAACAACTTCTCGGTCTACTACGAGAACCACGGCTACATGGCGCGCCTGTCGCACACCTTCTCGAAGGGCAGCCAGACTGCAACGGCCAACCAGAACGGCATCACCAACGCGGCGCTGTTCTCGGACAACTACAAGCAGCTGGACTTCTCGTCGAGCCTCGACCTGGCGGAAGTGTTCGACAAGGATAACTGGCCGACGCTCAGCTTTGACATCGTCAACCTGAACAACGACTCGCGTCGCGGCTACTTCCAGTTCGGCAACGCCAACTTCACGCAATACTCGCCAGGCCGTACCTACTCGCTGGGCCTGCGCGCCAAGTTCTAAACAGCTCGCTCCGAGGCCGCCTGTTCCTGTTCAGGCGGATCTTATCCATCGCCGCCCTCCAGTGGCGGTGGATTTTTTTTACAGACGAGGACAACCATGAAATTTTGGACAGGCCGTCACGGCCTCTGCGCCGGCGCTCTGCTGCTGGCCTGCGGCGCCGCTGCCGCGCAGGCGGCATCGGCGATTCCCCATCTGCGCAAGCAGGGTACGGCCACGCAATTGATCGTCGACGGCCAGCCGCTGCTGATGCTGGGCGGCGAGCTGCACAACTCGTCGGCCTCCAGCCTGGCTTACCTGGACAAGCTGTGGCCGGCGCTGAAGACGGCCGAGCTGAACACGGTGATCGCGCCGGTCGAGTGGGACCAGATCGAGCCGGTGGAAGGCCGCTTCGATTTCACCGTGCTGGACGGCATGCTCAAGCAGGCGCGCGCGCACCAGATGCACGTGGTGCTGCTGTGGTTTGGCGCGTGGAAGAATTCGATGTCCACCTACGTGCCGGCCTGGGTCAAGCACGACCAGCAGCGCTTCCCGCGCGCGCGCAGCCGCGCCGGCGTGCCGCAGGACTTGCTGTCGCCGTTCGACGCCCGCACGCTGGCGGCGGACACGGCGGCCTACCGCGCCATGCTGGCCCACCTGAAGCAGGCCGACCCGCAGCACACGGTGGTGATGGTGCAGGTGGAAAATGAAATCGGCATGCTGCCGGACGTGCGCGACTACAGCCCGCAGGCCGAAGCCGCCTTCGCCGGCCCGGTGCCGGCGGCGCTGACCGCCTACCTGGCCGCGCACCAGGACAGCCTGCATCCGGCGCTGCGCGCGCTGTGGGCGGAACACGGCAAGCGCACGGCGGGCAACTGGGCCGAAGTGTTCGGCGACAGCATCGCCGCGCAGGAAATCTTCCAGGCCTGGTATTACGCCGCCTTTGTCGACAGCATGACGGCGGCCGGCAAGGCCGCCTATGCGCTGCCGGCGTACGTCAACGTGGCGCTGAACCGGCCGGGCAAGAAGCCGGGCGAATATCCCAGCGCCGGCCCGTTGCCGCACCTGTTCGACATCTGGAAGGCCGGCGCGCCGGCCGTCGACCTGATCGCCATCGACACCTACTTCCCCAACTTCGCCGACTGGGCCAGGCTGTTCAAGCGTCCCGACAATCCGCTGTTCATCCCGGAAGCCAACTATGCCGGCCGCCCCAACAACGGCGCCAACGCCTTCTTCATGATGGGCGAGCTGGACGCGTTCGGCTTCTCGCCGTTCGGCATCGAGGACATCAAGGATGGCAAGACCGAGTCGCTGCCGCAGGCCTACCGCGTGCTGCGCCAGCTGACGCCGCTGATCAACCAATACCAGGGCAGCGGCAATATGCGCGGCTTCAAGGCGCCGGTATCGTACGACGGCGTGGTCGACCTGCTGCCGGTGAAGACGACGATGGGCGGCTATGCGCTGGAAGTCAGCTTCGTCAACCAGTGGGGCAAGACCGACAGCGCCGAGGCCGAAACCCGGGGAGGCCTGGTGATACGGCTGGCCGACGACGAATTCCTGGTCGCCGGCAAGGGCATGACCGTCACCTTCAGCAACGCCAACGGCGACGGCAGCGTGGCCGGCATCGAGAAACTGACCGAAGGCGGCTACGACAACGGCGTATGGAAGGAAGGCCGCTGGCTCAACGGCGACGAAAGCCACCAGGGCCGCCACGTGCGGCTGCCGGCCGACGACTTCAGCATGCAAAGGGTCAAGCTGTACCGTTACAGGTAGTGCGGCACTAGGCGCTCTGCTGCAGCAACACCACCGCGCCGCGCGAGATCGAGCGGACCACGGCCATCACGTCCCAGTTGGTGAGGCGGATGCAGCCGTGCGACTGGGTCTTGCCGATCTTGCCCGGCTCGGGCGTGCCGTGGATGCCGTAGTGTTCCTTGCTCAGTTCTATCCACGCGACACCGACCGGGTTGTTCGGCCCGGCCGCCAGCCTGGCCTTGCTGTCGCCGGCCTGGGCATCCCAGAACAGCTTGGGGTTGTAGCGGTATTCCGGATTGACGGCGACGCCGCGCACCTGCCAGCGGCCTTCGGGCAAGGGATCATGCTTGCTGCCAGTGCTGGCGGGGAATTGCGCGAACGGCATGCCGCCCGCATCGAGCAGCGTCAGCGTGCCTTCCTTCGCATCGACCAGGATGGACGCCGCCTTCGGCAGCGGCTTGGCGGCGGCCACATTGGGCACCACCAGCTGCGTGCCGGCGCGCGCCAGCACCTTGCCGGGATTGAGGCGGCGCAGCAGGTCGGGACTGATGTGGAAGCGTTCGCCGAGCGCCTCGGCCAGGTTGGCATAGCCTAGCGCCGGCAGTTTGGCCTTGGCCATCATGCCGGCTGGCACCGGCGTGTAAGGCCCGGCCACATCCTGCGCGGTGACGGTGTAGACGTCGAGCACCGGCGCCTGATCGCGCTCCAGCTCGGTCCACGTGGCGGCGTCGACCACGCCGGTCACCGGCAGCTGGTGCAGCTTCTGGAAGCCCCGTATGGCCTGGCGCATATTGCTGCCGTAGGCGGCGTCCATTTCGCCGGAAGAAAAGTGCGCGCGGTCGAGCAGCACTTGAGCCCGCAAGACTTCATCGCCCCTGGAATGCGGGCCGATCACGGCCGCGTTGGCGGCGCCGGCCAGCGCCAGCGTGCATGCAAAGAATAGAACTCTCAAACCAAACTCGGATAACGACAAAAGAAGCGCATTCTATCCGCAATTCGTCGGCGGCCCGCGCTCAGGAGATCTGCTGTCCGACTTCCCAGCTGTGGCCGGCGGGATCGACGAAATTGGCGGTACGCATGCCCCATGCGCGATCCACGGGGCCCTGCAGCAATTGCACGCCGCGCTGCTGCAATTGCGCGCAGACCGCGTCCACATCCGGCACCCAGATGCTGATCTGGAAGCGCGATCCTGCATCGCGCGGCGCCACGACAGCGGGCGCAATAATCACCGGTGCGCTGTCCACGTGCAGCAGATTGATGAGCACGTTCTCGAACTGCATCACCGCCGATACCGCATCCTCGTAGACCAACTTGACGTCGAACACGTCCAGATAGAAAGCCTTGGCGGCGGGCAGGTCTTCAACAAACAAGCTGATGGCGCTGATCGATTTCATGGAGTTAGTCCTGTTTGCGGTATTTTTGCATGACGTAGCCGAGGCGGCCACGGTTGGTGTCCAGCCAGGTCCACAGCGCTTCGACCTGGTCGTGGTGGGCGCGGTAGTAGCCGGCGTTGAAAGCCAGCCACAGCCGCGTATTGATCAGAGGTTGCGGCAGCTGCACGATGGTGCCCTTGTAGCGCTTCAACGTCGCCGTCAGGTGCTCCGGCTTGACCAGGCTGGCCAGCACGCCGTCCACCCGGCCCAGCTTGAGCTTTTCGATATTGCGGTCGAGGTCGCGGGCGCCGTCGTCGATGGTCAGGCCGGACTCGCGCAGGCGTGCGGTGTAGGCGTTACCCTGCGTCGCGCCGAGCGGCTTGCCACGGAAATATTCCATCGGATTGGTGCTGGCCGGCAGCTTGTCTCTGGCACGCACCAGCACCACCACCGTGTTGTGCAGCGCGCGGTTGCGGTCGACGTTGCCGTCCTTGTCGCGCGGCAGCGCGATCTCGGGCGGATAGCTGGGCTGCTCGCCCAGGGTCGACATGTCGATGTCGCCCGCTTCCAGCGCCACCTTCAGCCGCGCCACCGGCAGCCGCACCAAGGTCGGCAGGCAGTTGAAGCCGGAGCCCATCACCGCGTCGCGCACCAGGTCGACCGCCGCGCCGGGCGGTTCCGGCACCTTGTCGCCGTCGCCCATCCAGTACGGCGGCCGGTCCTGGTCCATATAGCCGAAGCGCAGCGGAATGCAGTTGCCCGCCGCCTGCGACAGCGGTGCAATCAGGGCCAACATCAGCAATATGCCAGCACGTTTCGCCATGGTGGGATTACTGCCCGGGAGGTTTCGGAGCGACAGGCGGCGGCGGAGCGGCTTGGCCCTTGCCGACGATCTGGATGAAGATTTCGTTTTGCTTGATCATGCTGAGCTCGTAGCGAGCACGCTCCTCGACCGCGCCGGTGCCGTCCTTGAGGTCGCGCACTTCGGAATCGAGCTTAGCGTTGCGGGCGATCAGTTCCGCGTTTTTCTTGTGGGCCGTGTTGACCTGGGTCTCGAAATCGGCCACGCGCAGCCATCCCCCCTTCCCCAGCCAGAGCGGGTACTGGATCAGCAACAACAGCGTTGCCAGTGCGAGGGTGATCAAGCGCATGGATTTGAAAGCGGCCGGATCAGATCCGGCCGCGCTTGCTTAATTACTTCAGATTATAGAACGCGTCGCGGCCCGGGTAGGAAGCGATGTCGCCCAGATCTTCTTCGATACGCAGCAGCTGGTTGTACTTCGCCATGCGGTCCGAACGCGACATCGAGCCGGTCTTGATCTGCAGGGCGTTCAGGCCAACGGCGATATCGGCGATGGTCGAGTCTTCGGTTTCGCCCGAACGGTGCGAGATGACGGCGGTGTAGCCGGCGCGCTTGGCCATTTCGATGGCGGCGAAGGTCTCGGTCAGGGTGCCGATCTGGTTGATCTTGATCAGGATCGAGTTGGCAATGCCCTTCTGGATGCCTTCTTTCAGGATCTTGGTGTTGGTGACGTACAGGTCGTCGCCGACCAGCTGCACCTTCTTGCCCAGTTCCTTGGTCAGGATCGCCCAGCCGTCCCAGTCGCCTTCGTGCATCGCGTCTTCGATCGAGATGATCGGGTACTTGTCGCACCAGGTCGCCAGCAGGTTGGTGAACTCGGTGGCGGTCAGGCTCAGGCCTTCGCCTTCCAGTTCATACTTGCCGTTCTTGTAGAACTCGGAAGCAGCGCAGTCCAGGCCGATGGCGATCTGGGTGCCTGGCTCGTAGCCGGCTTCTTCGATGGCCTGGATGATCAGCTTGATCGCTTCTTCATGGTTGGCCAGCGATGGCGCGAAACCGCCCTCGTCGCCCACGTTGGTGTTCAGGCCCTTCTTGTGCAGGATCTTTTTCAGCGTGTGGAACACTTCGGCGCCGTAGCGGACCGCTTCCTTGAACGACGGCGCGCCCACTGGAATGATCATGAATTCCTGGATGTCCAGGTTGTTGTCGGCGTGCGCGCCGCCGTTGATGACGTTCATCATCGGCACCGGCAGTTGCATCGCGCCCGAACCGCCGAAGTAGCGGTACAGCGGCAGGCCGGCTTCTTCGGCGGCGGCCTTGGCGACAGCCATCGACACGGCCAGCATGGCGTTGGCGCCCAGGCGGCCTTTGTTTTCGGTGCCGTCCAGGTCGATCAGGGTGCGGTCCAGGAAGGCTTGCTCATTGGCGTCCAGGCCCATGATCGCTTCCGAGATTTCGGTGTTGATGTTTTCGCAGGCTTGCAGCACGCCCTTGCCGAAGTAACGCTTCGGATCGCCGTCGCGCAGCTCGATGGCTTCGCGCGAACCGGTCGACGCGCCCGACGGCACGGCGGCGCGGCCCATGACGCCGGACTCCAGCAGCACGTCGCATTCGACGGTAGGGTTGCCGCGCGAGTCCAGGATTTCACGGCCGATGATGTCAACAATAGCACTCATGTCATTCTCCAAAGTTAGGCGATGCGAAGTCGCTACGCGTTCTGATGCGCGTTGCGGACAAAATAACGGGAATTAATTGTACCCGGCGCAAGAGGGCCACTCATACGAAAACTCGTACGCCAGGTATGCTGCGTTAGTTGAAGCTGTTTTCCAGGAAGCCAGCTTTTTTGGTGATGCGGTCCAGCTCGATCAGCGTGGACAGCAACTCCTTCATGCGACCCAGCGGCACGGCGTTCGGGCCGTCCGACAGGGCTTCCGCAGGGTTCGGATGCGTTTCCATGAACACGCCGGCCACGCCAACGGCCACCGCCGCGCGCGACAGCACGGGCACCATCTCGCGCATGCCACCGGACGAGGTACCGTTGCCGCCTGGCAGTTGTACCGAGTGGGTCGCATCGAACACCACCGGGCAGTTCGATTCGCGCATGATGGCCAGCGAACGCATGTCCGACACCAGGTTGTTGTAGCCGAAGGAGGCGCCGCGCTCGCAGGCCATGAAGTTGTCTTCGTTCAAGCCCTTGGCGCGGGCGGCCAGGCGGGCTTTGTCGATGACGTTCTTCATGTCGCCGGGAGCGAGGAACTGGCCCTTCTTGATGTTGACCGGCAGGCCGGACTCAGCACAGGCGACGATGAAGTCGGTCTGGCGGCAGAGGAAGGCCGGCGTTTGCAGCACGTCGACCACCGCCGAGACTTCGGCGATTTCGTCGATCGAGTGCACGTCGGTCAGCACCGGCACGCCCAGCTCGCGCTTGACGTCGCCGAGGATCTCCAGGCCCTTGTCGCGGCCCGGACCGCGGTACGAGGTACCGGAGGAACGATTGGCCTTGTCGAACGAGGACTTGTAGATGAACGGGATGCCCAGCGCCGCCGTCATTTCCTTCAGCGCACCGGCGGTGTCGAACGCCATCTGGCGCGATTCGATCACGCAGGTGCCGGCGATGAGGAAGAACGGTTTATCCAGGCCTACGTCGAATCCGCACAGTTTCATGCTGCATCTCCTTGCAGTGCATCTGCGACAGCGTGCGGGCGATTACCGCCGGCGGCCTTGTGGGCCAGTGCTGCCTTGATGTAGGACGTGAACAGCGGGTGGCCGTCACGCGGGGTCGATTTGAATTCCGGGTGGTACTGCACGCCCATGTACCAAGGGTGGGCGTTTTCGCCGGTACGCGGCAGTTCCATGATTTCGCACAGGTCTTCGGTCGGCGTACGGGCCGCCACCACCAGGCCGGCCGCTTCGACGCGCGGCAGGTAGTGGTTGTTGGCTTCGTAGCGGTGGCGGTGACGCTCGGTCACCACGCCGCCGTAGATTTCCGATGCCAGGGTGCCCGGCTTGACGGCGCAGGTCTGCGCGCCCAGGCGCATGGTGCCGCCCAGGTCGGAGTTCTCGTCGCGCTTCTCGACCTTGCCGTCCTGGCCCTGCCATTCGTCGATCAGGGCGACCACGGGCTGCGAGGTTTCCAGGTCGAACTCGGTCGAGTTGGCGGCGGTCAGGCCGGCCTTGTGGCGGGCGTATTCGATCAGCGCCACCTGCATGCCGAGGCAGATACCCAGGTAAGGGATCTTGTTTTCACGGGCGAACTGCGCCGCCATGATCTTGCCTTCGACGCCGCGCTTGCCGAAGCCGCCCGGCACCAGGATGGCGTCGTACTTGGCCAGCGAGGCGCAGCCGGTGGTTTCGATCTCTTCCGAGTCGATGTACTCGATGTTGACCTTCGATTCGTTGTGGATGCCGGCGTGGCGCAGCGCTTCGGTCAGCGACTTGTACGACTCGGTCAGTTCCACGTACTTGCCGACCATGCCGATCGACACTTCGGTCTTCGGATGTTCCAGCGTGTAGATCAAACGGCTCCACACCGACAGGTCGGCCGGCGCCGGGTTCAGGTCCAGCGCTTCGCAGATGATCGCGTCCAGGCCCTGGTCGTGCAGCATCTGCGGCACCTTATAGATGGTATCGACGTCCCACACGGAAATGACGGCCTGCTCTTCGATGTTCGAGAACAAGGAGATCTTGGCGCGTTCGTCGTCCGGGATCGGACGGTCGGCGCGGCACAGCAGCGCGTTGGGCGAGATGCCGATTTCGCGCAGTTTCTGTACCGAATGCTGGGTAGGCTTGGTCTTCAGCTCGCCGGCGGAGGCGATGTACGGCACCAGGGTCAGGTGCACGAAGGCGGTGTTCTTGCGGCCGGCGCGCAGGCTCAGCTGACGCGCGGCTTCGAGGAAGGGCAGCGATTCGATATCGCCGACGGTGCCTCCGATTTCGCACAGGGCCACGTCGTAGCCTTCGGCGCCGCGACGGATGTAGTCCTGGATTTCATTGGTGATGTGCGGAATCACCTGCACGGTCTTGCCCAGGTACTCGCCGCGGCGTTCCTTGCGGATCACCGATTCATAGATCTGCCCGGTGGTGAAGTTGTTCACCTTTTTCATGCGGGTGGAAATGAAGCGCTCGTAGTGACCGAGGTCGAGGTCGGTTTCGGCCCCGTCGTCGGTGACGAAGACTTCACCGTGTTGCATAGGGCTCATCGTGCCAGGATCGACGTTGATGTACGGGTCGAGCTTGAGCATGGTGACTTTGAGGCCGCGCGATTCGAGGATCGCGGCGAGAGAGGCGGCGGCAATCCCTTTACCAAGGGAAGACACGACGCCGCCAGTGACGAAGACAAATTTGGTCATTGCAGATAGTGCCGAACGGCACGTGCGGGAAATTGAAATTATACCCTAAAACGTGCAATTCTCCACCTTCCTGCCCGGAAAAATCCGCAACTGGACGGGAAAATCCAGATGGTTAAACAGCAAACGAGACCGTTTATCAATCCGCCGCGACCGTGCCTCACCGTACAGACCGGATACTCCAACAAGAACAAAATGACAACTCATTGAATAAAAGGAGGCTCATCATGAACTACGAAGAACTCGATCCATTTGGCATGTATGTCGACAACGGCCATAAAGGCCCCGGTCCGGAACTGATGGGCGCCGACACGCTGATCGGCAACCATGTCCACAACCTGAAAAACGAGCACCTGGGCGAGATCAAGGAAATCATGCTCGACATGCGCACCGGCCAGATCGCCTATGCGGTGATGTCGCACGGCGGCGTGTTCACGCTCGGCGAGAAGCTGTTCGCCGTGCCCTGGGAAGCGATGACCCTGGACACCATCAACAAGCGCTTCACGCTCAATATCGACAAGGACCGCATCGACAACGCCCCCGGCTTCGACAGCGACCACTGGCCGAACATGGCCAACCAGACCTGGGCCAGCCAGATTCATACCTACTATGGCACCAACAGCGCGCGCAGCGCCGACCTCCGCTAACTAGCAGAAGTCGCGGCTGATGGTCGGCAGGCGTCCCAGCAGGTGGGACATGTCGACCAGCCGCTTGGCAACCAGGTGGCGCACCACACCCTCCTGTTGCCAGACCCCATACACCCCCAGCAGCGGCGCGCTCAGCACTTCGCGCCGCTGCTGCTCGACCAGCGCTGGCCAGATGATGACGTTGACGTTGCCGGTCTCATCCTCAAGGGTGATGAAGATCACGCCCTTGGCCGTGCCGGGACGCTGCCGCACCGTGACCATGCCGCAGGCCCGCGCCAGCATGCCGTTGGTGTAGGTGTTGAGCGTGGCGGCCGGCAGGAAGCGGTGCTCCAGCAGCCTGGGCCGCAGCAGCGCTAGCGGATGGCGCCCCAGCGTCAGGCCGTGCGAGCGGTAGTCGCCGAGGATTTCCTCCCCTTCCGACGGCGGCTTCAGCACCGGGATTTCCTCGTCCGGCGTGGTCGGCCGCAGCAGGTCCTTGTCCGGCGTGGCGCCGACCGCCTGCCACAAGGCCTGGCGCCGGTTGCCGGCCAAATCCTTCAACGCATTGCCGCCGGCCAGCACCTGCAGGTCATGCCGCTCCAGGTCGGCACGCCGCGCCATATCGGCCACGCTGGCGAACGGCCGCTGCGCGCGGGCCTGCTCGATCCGCTCGGCCGCTTCGGCCCGCATCCCTTTCAGCATCGACAGGCCGAGCCGCACCGCAGGCTGGCCGCGCTTGCCCGCCGGCTCTTCCAGCGATGAGTCCCAGCCGCTGATGGTGACGTCGATCTCGCGCACTTGCACGCCGTGGCGTTTGGCGTCCTGCACCAGTTGCGACGGGCTGTAAAAGCCCATCGGCTGGCTGTTGAGCAACGCACACAGGAAGGCGGCCGGCTCGTGGCATTTGAGCCAGGAACTGGCATAAGTCAGCAGCGCGAAGCTGGCGGCGTGCGATTCGGGGAAGCCATATTCGCCGAATCCTTTGATCTGCTCACAGATAGCTTGCGCGAAGCCCAGTTCATAACCGCGCTCCAGCATGCCACTGATGATGCGGCCCTGGTACTTGTCTACGCCGCCCTTGCGCTTCCATGCCGCCATCGCGCGGCGCAACTGGTCCGCCTCGCCTTCGGTGAAGCCTGCCGCAATCTGGGCAATTTGCATCACCTGCTCCTGGAAGATCGGCACGCCGAGCGTGCGCTTCAACGCCTCGTCCAGTCCGTGCGGATAGTCGATCAGTTTGGGATTCATGCGCCGCTGCAGATACGGATGCACCATGCCGCCCTGTATCGGTCCCGGCCGCACCAGCGCAACTTCGATCACCAGATCGTAGAACTCCTTAGGCCGCAGGCGCGGCAGCATGCTCATCTGGGCGCGCGATTCGATCTGGAACACGCCGATGGTATCGGCTTCCCACATCATGGCGTAGGTGGCCTTGTCCTCCTTCGGAATGTCCTGCATGCCGAACGGCGTGCCGCGCTGCGTCGCGACCAACGCCAGGCAGCGCCGCAGCGCCGACAACATGCCCAGCGCCAGCACGTCCACCTTCATCAGGCCCAGTTCCTCCAGGTCATCCTTGTCCCATTGGATGACGCAACGCCCCTCCATGGTGGCCGCCTCGATCGGCACCAGCCGCGACAGCTTTTCGTGCGAAATGACAAAGCCGCCCGGATGCTGCGATAAATGGCGCGGGAATCCCAGCAGCGTCATCGCCAGCGAAGCCCACTGCTGCGCCAGCTGCGATGCCGGATCCAGCCCGCACTCGGCCAGCCGCCCCAGCAGATCATGCTTGCTGTCGAACCAGTGATGCGCCTTGGCCACCTTCTCGACGATGGCAAGGTCCACGCCCAGCGCCTTGCCGCTGTCGCGCAGCGCGCTCTTGGGCCGGTAGCTGATGACGACGGCGGCCAGCGCGGCACGATCGGCGCCGTACTTTTGATAGATGTACTGGATCACCTCCTCGCGCCGCTGGTGCTCGAAGTCGACGTCGATGTCCGGCGGCTCGTTGCGCTCCTTGGAAATAAAGCGCCCTGTCAGCATGTTGCTGCGTTCCGGATCGACCTCGGTCACGCCGAGGCAGTAACAGACCACCGAGTTGGCCGCCGATCCCCTGCCCTGGCACAGGATCTCTTTCGATCGCGCGAAACGGACGATGTCGTACACCGTCAGGAAGTACGGCTCGTACTTCAGGTCCGCAATCAGCGCCAGCTCCTTCTCGATCTGCCCTCGCACCTTGTCCGATACGCCGGTAGGGAAGCGCCGTTGCGCACCGGCATACACTTCCTGCCGCAAATAGCTGGCCGGCGTATGGCCGGGAGGCACCAGTTCGTGCGGATATTCGTAGCGCAATTCTTCAAGATTGAACGTGCATAGCTCCATGATGCTCAGCGTCTCCGCCAGCGCTTGCGGCGGATACAGATTCGCCAGCCGCAAGCGCGGCCGCAGATGCTGCTCCGCGTTCTGCGACAAGGCATAGCCGCACTCGCCCACCGCCTTGCCGAGACGCACGGCGGTCAAGGTATCGTGCAGCGGCTTGCGCGAGCGCACATGCATGCAGACATGCCCGAGCGCCACCACCCGCATGCCATGTTGCAGCGCCACTTCATCGATGCTGATCCGATGCGCCTCGTCGAAGGCGCGCTGCAACAGGCTCAAGCCCATCCACGCGCGGCCGGGAAACGTCGCTTCCATCCACGCCGCCTGCGCATGCAGGCGATCGACATCGTCCGGCTGGTGCGCCGGATAATGCGGCAGCAAAATCAGCAGGCAATCCGGCAATCCCTTCAGATGCGCAAACGCCGACGGCGGCGCGGCCAGATCGGCCGGCGTCAGCAGATAGCTGCCCTTGGCGACGCGGTTGCGGGCGATGGTGATCAGCTCGCACAAATTGCCGTAGCCTTCACGGTTCCTGGCCAGCGCGACCAACGACAGCGCCGGGCTGCCGTCAGGATTCTTCAGATGAAAATGGCTGCCTATCAACAGCGGGAACTTTGCCTCCTTCGCTGCGGCGTGAGCACGCACTACGCCCGCCAGCGAGCATTCATCGGTGATGGCCAGCCCGGCGTAATCGAGCTGCATGGCGCGCGCGACCAATTCCTCGGCGTGGGATGCGCCTTGCAGGAAGGAGAAATTGGACAGGCAGAACAGCTCGGCATAAGCGGGCAATCCCTGCGCTGGCGATGTGTTCGAGGTGGCCATGGCTTTATACTGTGTTTATATACAGTATTCTACACCCTATTTTTCCCTCCTGGGCCGTTATACTAGCCGGATGATTATTCAAGAATTGAACTGCTTCGGCATCGCCCCTGGCGGCGGCAACGCCGCTCTGGTTATCCAGGACGACCACACCGGCGCCGACCAGCGCCAGCAACTGGCCCGGGAGCGCAACAAGGCGGCGTGCGTGTTCATCGACCACGACGCGGCCGGCAACGTCCTCCTTGACTACTTCTATCCGCACACCCGCAGCCCGCTGTGCCTGCACGCCACGCTGGCCGCGGCGCGGGTGCTGCTGTCGGCGGAACAGCCGTCGCTGCAGGTCCGCACCGCGATGCGCGGCCAGCCGCTGACGCTGACCTTGCAGGCCGGCAGCGTCTTCATCGAATTGACGCCGCAAGCGCCGCCGGCCGTGGACATCCCGCACAACCTGCCAGCGCTGCTGCTGGCCGCGCCCGGCCTGCGGCTGGCATCGCCGCCGGTCATCGCCTCGGTCGGCAGCCCCAAGCTGCTGCTGCAAGTCGCCGACAGCGCTATCCTGCAAGCTCTGCGGCCCGACCTTGCGCGCATCCAGGAATGGGGCAAGCAGCAAGGCGTCAGCGGCTGCTACGCCTGGTGCCTGCGTCCGGATGGTGCCGTCGAAGGCCGCAACTTCAACCACCTCGCCCCGGCGATGGAAGACAGCGCAACCGGCGTGGCGGCCGGCGCCCTCACCGTCCACCTCCGGCGCAGCCTCGATCTGTACCAGGGTGCGAACATGAACCAGCCTTGTTTGATCCGCACGCAGCTCAACCATGAAACTATTTTAATAGGTGGTGCAACCGAGTTTGTCCCGAACAAAATCAGTCCTACGTAGTTCTACGCAGAACGAAAGCCACTTGGCGCGGCAAAACAACAGTAAATAAAGTTTGCACGCAAAATTGTCGGAAAACCCATGTTTCCATGAACGATTTGAATAGAATCAAATTTTTCATGGGAGAGATACTTGTTCGCCACTTCACCGCTACGTAAAGCCGTTCTGCTCAGCCTGTACGGCGCCGCCGCCCTCAGTTTCGCACCATCCGCCTTCGCCCAATCGGCGCCGGAAGCCAAGCCGGACACCGGCATGCAATCGGTCAGCATCATCGGCTCGCGCCGCGCGACCAGTTCGTCCACCGACACCGTGGTGCCGGTCGATATCATCCCGATGAGCAAGTCCAGCGAACAAGGCGGCCAGTTCGACCTGGCGCAAACGCTGACCTACATTTCGCCATCGTTCAACTCGACCCGCCAGACCGGCTCCGACGGCGCCGACCTGGTCGACTCCGCCGCGCTGCGCGGCCTCGGCTCCGACCAGACCCTGGTGCTGGTCAACGGCAAGCGCCGCCACACCACCGCGCTGGTCAACCTGTTCGGCGCGCGCAACCGCGGCAACACCGGCACCGACATGAACGCCATTCCGCTGCTGGCCATCAAGGACGTGCAAGTGCTGCGCGACGGCGCCGCCGCCCAGTACGGCTCGGACGCGATCGCCGGCGTGATGGATATCGGCCTGAAGAAAAGCAAGGGTTGCGAAGCGGTCGCCGGCTTCAGCGAATACTCGCGCCGCGACGGCAAGAACTACCTGGCCTCGGCCTACTGCGGCTTCGAGATCGGCAACGGCGGCGTGCTCGGCGTCACCGGCGAGTACCTGGACCGCGGCCGCTCCAACCGCGCCGAAGCGGACAACCCGCGCACCATCGGCGACAGCAAGACCCAGAACCAGACCATCTACCTGAACGGCGAACTGCCGACCACCGGCAGCGGCCGCCTGTACTTCACGGCCGGCGCGCAAACGCGCGACGCCTCATCCGGCGCCTGGGCGCGCGGCGGCATCGACAGCGACGACATCCCGTCGCGCAACTCGGCGGCCATGTACCCGAACGGCTTTGTGCCGTTCATCAACGCAACCATCGACGACCGCTACGCCACCGTCGGCCACCGCAACCAGATGGGCGAGTGGAATATGGACCTGTCGCAGACCTACGGCTACAACAAGATGATCTATGACATCAGCAACACGCTGAATGCCTCGATCGCCAACAAGGACCTGCTGGCCGGCGGCAAGGGCGTCAGCCCGGACCACTTCAACGCCGGCGGCTTCTCGTTCGAGCAGCTGACCACCAACCTCGACTTCAACCGCTACTTCGAAGGCGCGCTGGGCACCGGCGGCCTGAACGTCGCCTTCGGCGGCGAGTACCGCCACGAGAACTACAAGATCTACGCCGGCGAACCCGGCTCGTACAGCGACGCAGACGGCGTCGGCATCGGCGGCAACGCCGGTAGCCAGGGCTTCCCCGGCTTCCAGCCGGCCGACCAGGTCAACGCCAACCGCCACAGCCTGGCCGCCTACCTTGATCTGGAAGCGGACCTGACTCCGACCATCAAGGCGCAAGGCGCGGTGCGCTATGAAAAATACAGCGACTTCGGTTCGACCACCACCGGCAAGCTGGCCGGCAGCTGGCGCGTGGCGCCCGCCGTGCTGCTGCGCGGTTCGGCCAGCACCGGCTTCCGCGCGCCGTCGCTGCAGCAGGTCTACTTCTCGTCCACCCTCACCGACTTCATCGGTGGCGTGCCGACCGACGTCGTGCTGGCGCCGAACGGCAGCGCCGTCACCAACGCGGCCGGCATTCCCAAGCTGAAGGAAGAGAAATCCAACAGCTACACGCTGGGCACCACCTGGACGCCGAGCCAGGCCGTTTCCGTCACCGCCGACCTGTACGACATCAAGATCAAGGACCGCATCGTGCTGTCGGGCCGCTTCGACGCCAGCAACTACCCCGACCTGGCCGCCAGGCTGGCGACCCTGGGCGTGGGCCAGGCGCAATTCTTCGTCAACTCGGTCGACACCACGACCAAGGGCCTGGACCTGACCGCGTCGCACAAGACCAACTTCGGCGCCAACAAGCTGACCACCTTTCTCGCGCTGAACGTCAGCAAGACCGAAGTGACCGGCATCCACGCGCCGGCCTCGCTGAAGGGCTACGAAGACGTGCTGCTGTCGGAGAAGGAACGCCTGTACATCGAGCAAGGCGCGCCGCGCTCGAAGGCGACCCTGGGCTTCGACTACGTGACCGGTCCGTGGGAAAGCGACCTGAAGATCATCCACTTCGGTCCGCAGACCCTAGGCACCTACAGCGGTACGGCCGCCGGCGTGCCTAACCAGCACTACGAAGCCAAGACCTCGGCCGACCTGAGCTTCACCTACGCCATCAACAAGAACATGAAGTTCACGTTCGGCGGCAACAACATCTTCAACGTCAAGCCGACCTCCCAGAACCCTGACGAGACCGACAACGGCTTCAAGTATGAGAGCGTGCAGTTCGGTTTGAACGGCGCATCGTACTTCGGCCGCCTGTACGTCAAGTTCTAAGTTTTACCGCTTCCTCCAACGGCACCTTCGGGTGCCGTTTTACTATAAGCTGTGGTTTTTCTTTTTCGAACGACAACCTTCCATGAGCGATGAAAATCAGCTATCTCTTGAAGAACTGAGGCTCCTTTGTCAGGACATGGAACGCCAGTCACCTGAAAGACTGCGGCAAATCCAGGAAAGGCTGATGGCCTCAATGCCACCAGAGACGCAAGCGCTCTTTCGCAGGAACGAGGAAATAGCCAAGGCACGTCTGCCCCGTCCAAGGTTGATGGAAATTTCGCCCGAATCGCTGCGAGCGTTGCACCGCGACGACCTCGATATGGCCGTGTACGAATATGTTGAGGCGCAGTTGGACAAAGCTGAAGATCGCTGCGCAACGCTGCTTTTACTACCTCGCGGTCTGCAAGTGTTCTATCTGTCTTTTATCGTCGAGGTAGAAGTCATGAATGGCGGACTCAATCAGTTTTTTTGGAATCAACCTGTAGAAATGGCCGAGTTGATCCCTCCGGCATTGCGTCGACTCAACGCCGACGATGCCGCCACCATCTTTGAACAAGCCAAACTGATCGCCGACGAGGAATTGTGCAAACGCGCAGCGCTTAAGGAAGACGGATCGTTGGATGCCTTTTCCAAATCCTGCACCGAGACAAATCTGAAGCAATTTGACGCCAAGTTCGCCGATAGCGCGACGAAGTTTCCTGAGCTGCGAAGCCTCTTTATGCAATCGCATGGGCATGAGTTCATACCCGCAACGAACTAGCGCGCAGGCAGTTGCTGCTTCAGGAAGGTAACGGTGGCATCGACTGTGGGCTGCAGCCATGGATCAAACAGCCAGAACGAGTGCGGCGTATCCGGCAAGATAACTGTCTGGGTAGCTGCCGCCACCTGCCTCATTTTTCCCTGCATCTCATCACGTCCCACCGAGAAGCGCGGCTGCGCGCTGTCGATGAAGAGGATGGCTGGCATGCCTTCGCGTACGTATTGGATCGGCGACGCTTCGCGCCACAAGTCTGTCTTCTCTGCATAACGTCCACCGAACCAGGCGCCGGCCGATGACGGATTTTTTTTCGGATCGTCCTCCGTCGCGCGCGCGGCCTCGGAAGTAAAGTCGGACAACCCGTCGATGTTGACGATGGCCTGCACCGCGCCGGAGACGGGACTGCCGGCGGCACCGGGATCGAACTGGTCGAGGTGACCGGTCACGCCGGCCAGGCTGGCGATCTGTCCCCCTGCGGAGCCGCCAGCCAGAGCGATGCGCTGCGGATCAATCCCATACCGTCCGGCATTGCTGCGCACCCAGCGCACCGCCGCGCGCACGTCGTGTATCGCGGCGGGATAGCGCGCCTCGCCCGATAATCGATAGCTGACCGTCACCGCCGCATAGCCGCGCTGCGCCAGCCGTACCGCCATCGGCGCGAACTCGGAACGGAAGCCGGAGCGCCAGCCGCCGCCATGCACCAGTATGACCACGGGCATGCTGCGACTTGCGTCCATCGCCGGCAGATACAGGTCGAGCTTCAGGCAGCGTGCACCGTATTGAACATAGGTCTGATCCGCGATCCTCGCCACATCTGGCGGCAGTGCCGCGCTGGCGATGCGAATGAAAGGATAGTCGCCCCGGAGCTTGTCGTAAGTATGCAAGGCGTCGTATGTATTGGTTGCGTCAGGTGGCGGTTCAATACATGGCGCGGCAATGGCCAGTAGAGGCGAAAGCAGCAGCGCGGCGGTGAAAGAAAGGAGGCGCGGCGGAAAAACAGGCATAGCAGGCTCAATGACAATGCAAGGAGCCCAGTATTACACATCGCCTGGCTTGTTCAACTGAGCATCTTACTCTTGGCCAACAACAAACTGGCTTCGATCATGCGTCCATGTTAATCTGTACTGAATGGCAACTTCAATCCGGTCTCATGCAACTCGGCAGTGATTGCGGCAAGCCCTGGGGTGTTTTATATTTTTCCGAAAAATTTAACCTCACCATATGCCAACTATAAAAATCGGTATATTTGCGCCCGATATTCGCTCTGCGCCAATTTCCGGCCGGTCCATTGTTGACCGAGCAAAAATGATTGCGGAAAAAATCGCGCTATGGAGCGCAAGCTACCAAGTGTTTCTCGCTCCCGAATATCTGTTTGCGCAAGATATAGACAAACTGCCCGGCTACTGCACCCCCATTAGCTACGACGAGGCGCAGCAAGTGCGTGACATCATGAAAGCCGCCAGCCTGCGGGCGCAAGGGATGCTGATTGTTCCGGGCACGATTTTTTTTATGAACGGAACATATAACCCGCACGCGTTCAACGTCGCATTTGCCTATTTGGATGGAAAAGAAATCAAGGAGGTCAGCAAGACCGGCGATGCCCAGGATATCGCTTATGCCAGGAAAGCAGGTTTCGCCTATTTTGCCACCCCGCCCGACGAAGCGACGGCTGTTCTGACGTGGAGGGGTATCAAAGTCTGCATGCAAATCTGTGCGGACATAACGATTGAACCGCCAGAAGTATGCAAGCTCGCGCTGCATCCGGCATTCATGCCCGGGGCGGCGCTTCTCCACACAGTGGGCCAAAAGAACGCTCCGGAGAACCGCGCCATTGCGGACGGCTCGGGCAAATGTAAAGGCTTGGGCGCGTCCGCGGCATTCGAGATGAAAGGGGCAGACGGCGAAATGACGCTCGAGATTCCCTGATTCGCTAACAGCGTGGAGCAGGCGCCGACCACATCGTTTTAAAGCATCGACAGCTTACGTTTGCTTACATCTCCCTAACGCTATCCAACTCGTTGCCGTTTTACACTGCCTACATCTTAGGCACAGGAGCGTACTATGCGCCGGGCACTCTTACTCATGTTGGTTCTTTCGTTGCTGCAGGGCGCGCTGGCATACGCCGCGCTGGGCAGTTCCCCTTCCGATTTCGGCACCACGCCAGTGCGCCAAGGCGGGCGCAGCCTGGCGGCCGCCAGCAGCGACACGGCGGCCGTCTATACCGTCAGCCAGAGCACGCTCGACAGCGGCACGGTCGTTCGCGAATATACCAACACACAAGGCATCGTCTTTGCCGTCAGCTGGAACGGCCCGACCTTGCCCGACCTGCGCACGCTGCTGGGCGACAAGTTCGCGGTGATGACCAGCTCCGCCGGCAGGCACCCCAAGGCCGGCCACTCGCAACTGGCGGTGAACCAGTCGGACGTGGTGATCGTCTCCAGCGGCCACATGCGCGCCTTCGCCGGCCATGCCTGGATACCCGGCGCGCTGCCGGCCGGCTTCGACACCAACGTCATCGAATAAGGACCAGCGCATGAAACGATTGCCTGCCACCGACCGGCTGCTGCATCGCGCCGGTGCCGCCCTGCTGTCCGCGTCCAGTTCGATCTGGTTTGTCTACCTTGCCGGCGCCGTGCTCGCGCTGGCCTTGAGCGCTTGCGGCGGCGGCAGCGGCAGCAGCACCGGCAGCGGCTCGTCCACCATCCAGGCCAACGCCACGACAACGCCGGTGGTCAGCATCAGCGCCACGCCGACCGCCACCACCGTCGGCCAGGTCGTCACGCTGACCTGGAGCGTCAGCAATCCGACCTCCACCAGTTGCAGCGCCTCGGGCGCCTGGAGCGGCATCGTCGAGACCAGCGGCACCCAAACGGTGACCGCCGGCGCGGCGGGCACGGCCAACTACACCATCACCTGCGGCGGTGTCAGCAACACGACCAGCGTGGTCGTCAGCACGCCGCCGCCCTCGCCCACCGTCAGCCTGACCCTGGCGCCGGCCAGTATCACGACCGCGCAGACGACCGTGCTGAGCTGGTCGTCCGCCAACGCCACCGGCTGCACCGCCAGCGGCGCATGGAGCGGCTCCAAGGCCACATCCGGCACGGTCAATATCACGCCCACCGCGGCGGGCAACTTCACCTACAGCCTGTCGTGCAGCGGCGACGGCGGCACCGCCAATGCCAGCGCCGGCCTGAGCGTGACGGCGCCGCTCAGCAACAGCACCGCCATCATCGTCGACAGCGGTCCGACCGGCGTCAACGGTTCGATCAACATCCCCTACGTCAACGTAACGGTGTGTCGACCCGGCACCACGATCTGCCAGACCATCGACCACGTGCTGCTCGATACCGGCTCCTACGGCCTGCGCCTGCTGGCGCCGCTCAATACGGCGCTGGCGCTGCCGGTCGTCAAGACACCGTCGGGCGCAGACGCCGGCGAGTGCGGCAAGTTCATCAGCGGCTATACCTGGGGCGCGGTGCGCCAGGCCGACGTGAAGATGGCGGATGAAACGGCATCCGCGATCTCGATCCAGGTGATCGGCGACACCGATGCCAGCTACGCGAGCACGCCTTCCAGCTGCAGCAGCGCCGGCAACAACATCGGCACGCTGTCGGCGCTTGGCGCCAACGGCGTCCTCGGCGTCGGTCTGTTCAAGCAGGATTGCGGCGACAGCTGCGCGCGCTCGGCGGTCAGCGGCTTTTATTATGCGTGCACCAGCAGCGGCTGCACGACCAGCAGCATGCCGCTGACGTCGCAGGTCAGCAATCCGGTGGCGTCGTTCGCGGTGAACAACAACGGCGTGCTGCTGGTATTGCCCAGCGTGGGCACGGGCGGCCTGACGTCGGTCAGCGGCACGCTGATCTTCGGCGTCAACACGCAGACCAACAACGCCATCGCCGGCGAGACGCTGTTCAAGACCAACAGCGGCGGCGATTTCAGCACCACCTATAAGAGCAAGACCTACAGCGCCAGCTTCATCGACAGCGGCTCGAACGGCTACTTCTTCAACGACAGCACGATACGCACCTGCTCGGGCGGCGACTTCTATTGCCCGGCCTCGACGCTGTCGCTCAGCGCGGCCAATGCCGCGGCCGATGGCAGCGCCACCGGCACCGTCAATTTCAACGTGGTGAACATGGTGCAGCTGGACTCCGCCATCTCGGCGGCGCAGGTCGGCGGCACGGCGGGCAGCACCACCTCGTCGGCCGGCAACTACTTCGACTGGGGACTGCCCTTCTTCTACGGCCGCCGCGTGTTCGTCGTGATGGAGGGCGGCACCGTCAACGGCAAGACGGGGCCGCTCTGGGCTTACTAGGCAGGACTAGGACTGTGCCGCCGCGTTCGGCGCCCGCTTGACGCGCGGCGCGGCGGCAGGCGCCACACTGACGCCGATGGCCGCCTTGGCCGTCGCCCGGCCGCCGGCGCGCGCCACCTCGTCTTCGCCGATCACCAGGGCCCGCTGCTGCCGGTGCAGCACGCCCAGCCGTCCCTGGTCCAGCAGGAACAGGTCGCGCAGTTCGAACGGCCCGGAGGCGCCGGCGATCAGCTCCGGCGCGAAGCCCAGCGCGATCTTGCCCTCGCCCGCTTCCAGCCATTGCGCGGAATCGGCCACGCCCAGCGGCTTCAGCACGCCGTTGACGGTGCCGTACAACATGCCGCGCACTTCATAGCGGCCCGCCGCCGCAGTCTCCACGCCGACCTCCAGATTGACGCCGGCGCCATCCGCCAGCACCACGCCGCGCGTCAGCCGCGCCACCGGCATGGCGACAGGGAACGCCAGCCGCACCGAGCGCTCGATGGCCTGGTCCTTGACCTTGCCTGACGCCTCGGCGCGTATCTCCCACAATCCCGGCACTGGCGCCTCGTCGGCATCGAGCACCAGGCTGGCGCGCATGCGACCGGTGGCGTCCGTCTTGAAGCTGACCGGGAAGCGCCGACCTGCCGGCGAGATCACGTAGCCCTCGAGCTTGGAAATCTTGGCGGCAGAAGGCTTGCCAGTGCCGTCCTGCAATTCCGATTGCAGCACCAGCTCGTTCCCGTGCAGATAATGCAGCGCGGCCGTTTGCATGGTCAGCGTGTACGGGCTGTCCGGTTCGACCACGTTGATCAGGTAGCGGTCGCTGCCGCTGGCGCCGTCCACCTTCAGCTTGAACTTGCCGGCACCCAGCGACGGATGCAGGCGGAACGCCGAGGTGCCCGGCGCGAACGGCACGTCGGCCTTGGCCAGCTTGTCGGCGCTGACGATCATTTCCATGCCGTCGCCCGAGGCCAGCGAGCGGCCGGCCGGATCGATCACCGTCATCGCCAGCGGATGGATAGCAGCTTGCTCGCGCGGGCCGACCGAGCTCAGCACCTGCAATCGCACCAGCGCGCGCGGCGCCGTGGTGTTCAGCGTGACGCCGGCGGCCAGCTCGTCTGCCGTTACGCTGCGGTACGACTCCTTGCTCTGCGCGACATACGGCGTGGCGGCAGACGCGGCGGCCGCACCTGGCGTCGCCCAGCTCAGCGAGACAGGATCGCGCGAGACTTTCGGCATGGCGCCGGCCAGCGATGGCGGTGCGACGGCATCGTCCCCAGCGCCGGCGGCCACGGTGAGGTTGGCATTCTTCAAGCTCGACGTGCCGGGAGCGACGACGGCGGCGGCGGACAAATCGCCGCCCTGGGCCGGCAGCAGTTCGCGCGGCGCGGCATGGGCATGCGCGGCCGCCAGCAGGGCGGCCATCAACAGTGTCATTTTCATGGTGTGGTTTCCTCTGCGATCAAACATCGTTGCGCAAGATGACGTCCAGGCCGAAGCACTGGCGGCGGCTCTGGTTGTGCGACAAAGGCTCGGCGCCATTGGTCACATCCTTGTCATTGAACCAGTGCGCGCCCGCGCCCGATTGGCTGGTACAGTTGAGGAAGCCGTCGGAACAGCTGTTGAGCCACGCCTGCGTCACCTCCAGCCCGACGTTGAGCGTGTAGCCGCCGCAATAGCTGTCGCTGTCGAAAGGCGAGCTGTCGACGTCGGTGCCGACCACGTTGTAGAACGGTTTGGGCAAGGCCGGGCGGCCTGCCGTGCCGTACAGCCAGGCGGAGTTGTAACTGGCCATCCAGCTGGTCTGCTGCATGCGCACGGCATCGCTCTTGTAGCCGAGCAGCCAGCCGACCGCGCTCTCGAACACGTTGCCGCTGATGGCGGCGTCGGCCAGCGGCGTGCCCAGCGACGATGGCGCCAGCGCGTTGGCCCAGCGGATGGCGTTGATGATGGTGGGATAGCGGCTGTCCGACGTCGGATTCGACATCAGCCAGCGCAGCACGTTGCCGCCGTTGGAGTGGGTCTCGACGACCAAGTCGGTGATGTTGTTGTTGACGATGAAGGGATAGAGCTGATCGGCAAGGCAGCCCACGGCGGCGGGGCTCCACATGTATTGATCGAAGTCGCAATTGATGACCACATACAGATTTTGGTTGGGCAAGCCCTGTCGGACCGAATTGACCATGTCCCAAGTCCAGTAATCGTTGGCGGCGTTGGTCTGGTGGCCGGTGCCGTGTACGAAGGCCAGTCCGGTATTGCCGGCAGTTGCCGGCAGCGCTGTGGTAAGCGCCGCCGCCAGAGCCGCTGCCGCAGTCCATCTATTGCGTAGTTTCATGCCTTGTCTCCATGGGTGGTTGATCGAAGGATGACGCATCTCTGTGCGCACCGGTGGTTCGTGGCCCCGATGCGCCCGCCCAGACTAGCGGGATGCCGGCACGACAGTATTGTTAAATCGCGACAGTGGCTTATTAAATCGCGCCTTGGCTCGCCAGGCCATGATGTTTGCGTTTTGTCACGACTATGTCATGTAGCTTGGATACAGTCGCCAACTTGAATTTTCTTAATTTTGGGGAAGCAATGAAAACAAATCTGGTGATGTTGGCTGCCATGACGGCGGCTGGTCTGGTGGGTTGCGGCGGCGACTACACTCCTCCTCCGGCGATCCCGGAAGGCACGACCGTCACCCTGGCGCTCATGGAAACCACCGACATCCATGCCAACGTGATGAGCTATAACTACTATTCCCTGTCGGAAGACACCAGCCTGGGCCTGGAGCGCACCTCGACGCTGGTCAGCGCCGCCCGCGCGGAAAATCCAAACAACCTGCTGCTGGACGACGGCGACGTCATCCAGGGCACCTTGCTGGGTGACTTGCAAGCCGTGACCAAGCCGATCGCCTGCAGCGACACCATGGCCGTGCACAAGGTGATGAACGCCATGAAGTACGACGGCGGCGGCTTCGGCAACCACGAATTCAACTACGGCCTGCCGTTGCTGAGCCAGATCACCAACACCGACTTCGGCATTCCCGGCATCGCCAAGCCGGCCGGCACCTGCGGCGCGCCGGCCTTCCCGCTGGTGCTGACCAACGTCACCGGCGTCGCCAGCGGCAAGCCCATCGTGCAGCCCTACACGCTGCTGCCGCGCACCTTCTCGGCCACCAAGCCGGACGGCACCAAGGTCGACGTCAAGATGAACATCGGCATCATGAGCTTCGTGCCGCCGCAGATCCTCGACTGGGACCAGAAGAACCTGGCCGGCAAGGTCGCCGTGACCGGCGTGCAGGAAGCTGCCAAGCAATACGTGCCGGAGATGCGCACCAAGGGCGCCGACCTGGTCGTGGCGCTGTCGCACGGCGGCCTGGACCCAAGCGCCTACAGCCCGAAAATGGAAAACGGCAGCTATCACCTGACCACTACCGGCATCGACGCGCTGCTGGTCGGCCACTCGCACCTGATCTTCCCGAAAGGCAAAGAGACTGGCGCGGCGGCACTGGATCCATCGTTCGCGGCCTTCCCCGCCAGCGCCAGGATCGACGCCGTCAACGGCTTCGTCAACGGCGTGCCGACCGTGATGGCGCAGAGCTGGGGCCGCCGCCTGGGCATCATCAAGATGACCTTGGCGTACACCGCTGGCAAATGGGTGGTGCAATCGGACAAGACCACGGTGGAATCGCGCGGCTTCAAGTACAAGGACGGCACCACCAACGCGGCGGCCGATCCGGCCATCGCGCCCATCGTCGCCACCGAGCACGCGGCCACCATCGCCTACGCCAAGCAGCCGCTGGGCGTGACGACCGACTTTGAAATGTCGGCCTACTTCTCGCTGGCGGGCGACGTCAGCGCGATCCAGCTGGTCAACCAGGCGCAGCTGGACTACGTGAAGAAATTCATCGCCAGCAGCACCGACGCCACCATCGCCAGCTACAAGAACATACCGGTGATCTCGTGCAGCGCGCCGTTCAAGGCCGGCCGCAACGGTCCTTCGGACTTCACCGACGTGGCGCCGGGCGCCAGCGCCGCGGCGCCGATAGGCTTGCAAGTGCGTAACCCGGGCGACCTCTACCTGTACAGCAACAACAACCTGCAGGCAGTGAAGATCAAGGGTTCCGACCTGAAGGCATGGCTGGAAACGGCCGCCAAGCAGTTCGGCCAGATCGATCCGGCCAAGACGGCAGAGCAGGACCTGGTGCCTTCATACGGCACGATCTACAACTATGACGTGTTCTATGCCGAGAACAACGCGCTGACCTACCAGATCGACGTGACCAAGCCTGTGGGCAGCCGCATCGTCAACCTGACCTATCTGGGCAAGGCTGTGGCCGATGGCGACGACTTCATCGTCGCCACCAACGACTACCGCGCGGGCGGTGGCGGTGCGGTGCCGGGCATCGACGGCAGCAAAACCATCATCAAGTCGCCGGACGCCAACCAGACCATCGTCAGCAACTACCTGGTGGCGCAGGGCACGGCGACCGGCAAGGTCACGCTGGCCAGCAACGGCAGCGCGCGTAGCTGGAGCTTCGTCAAGGTGGCCACGGCCGGTCCGGTGATCCTGCGTTCGGCGCCTGGCCACCTGGCGCTGGCCAAGAGCAGCGGCATCACCGCCGTCACGGCCGAGGGTGCGCTGGATGCCAGCGGCTTCGCCAAGTACACGGTGGATTTGAGCAAGTAAAGGGAATCGCGGGGCCGGTTTCGCCGGCCCCGTTCTTCATGAGGCAAGCGTCATGCAAATCAAAAACTATCCTGGGGTTGCGCTGATCGCCGTGCTGGCCAGCGTGTTCCTGTTCGGCTGCCAGATCCAGCACGAAAAGCCGACGTCGGCGCAGATTGAAGTCGTCGGCATGAAGGCGATGCAGCAGGCCGACGCCAGCGCCGAGCGCAAGCTGATGTCGTGGTCGGCGCAGAACATGCCGGTGGCGCAGCGCGAGCTGGGTCTGTTGTATCAAACCCGTCCCAGGCAGCGGACTGAATCGCTGAAGCTGTTCGAAGACGCCGCGCGCGGCGGCGACACCGAAGCCGCGTTCCAGCTGGGTGAAATGCTGCGCATCGGCGTGGTCGGCGTGCCGGCCGCACCGGGCGACGCGGCGCCCTGGTACGAGTTGGCCGCCAAGCAAAAGCACGCCAAGGCGGCGCTGGTACTGGGCCTGCTCTACAAGAACGGCGACGGCGTCAAGCGCGACGACGCGCAAGCCGCGCACTGGCTGAACGCGGCCAGCGACTTGGGCAACGCCCATGCGATGTTCCTGCTCTCCAACATCTACAACGAAGGACGCGGCGTCGCGCAAGACGCCGCCAAGGCGCGCCACCTGCTGGAAGAGGCCGCCGAACACGAATACCCGCCGGCGATCCAGGAGCTGGCGATGACGGTGCAACTGGGCGACGCCCTGAGTCCGAAGGACGAGCGCCGCGCCGGCCACCTGCTCAAGGAAGCCAGCGAACACCGCCACAACAACTGGAATCGCTTTTAATTATGGCCTACTAAACCAGCCAATTCTTGGCTCTTTTGGAGTGGGCCAAGATGGTTCAAGATGGAATCCCTAACCAGCAATCAAAGGATTTCATCATGAACCAACGTCTCGACTACGCTAAAGCCTCTCCTGAAGGTTACAAGGCTTTCGGCGCAGTGCACGTCTATCTCCAGAAATGCGGCCTGCCGCATGAACTGATCGATCTGGTCTACCTGCGCGTATCGCAAATCAACGGCTGCGCCTATTGCATCGACCTGCATACCAGCGACCTGCTCAAGCTCGGCGTTGCCATCGACAAGCTGGTCCTGGTGCCGGTATGGCACGACGCGGGGGCAGTCTTCAGCGCCCGCGAACGCGCCGCGCTGGCTTGGGCCGAAACGGTGACGCGCGTGGCGGAAACCCGCGTTCCCGATGCCGACTACGCCGCCGCGGCGGCAGAATTCAGCGACAAGGAACTGGCCGACCTGACCTACGCGATCGGCCTGATGAACGCCTTCAACCGCCTCGGCGTCACCTTCCGCATGCCGCCTGCCGCCGCCAACAAGGCCTGATACCGGCTTCCGCGTGAGTCAGTCTTTAAGCCAGCGCAAGCGCGAGCGGCTGGCCGGATCGAGTATCAGCAGCTCGGGCGGCGAGCGCAGCATGCCGGTTTTGTCGAACGCGGCGGCCGCGCGACCGATGGCGGGCCTGAGCTGCCGCTCCAGCACATCGTTGTCCTTCACGACACCGATCCAGGCCATATAGGTTCCATCGGTGCGCACCGGTAGTTGTGGGAAGTTGTTTGGTACATCCAGCGTCGCCAGCATGCCGGCCTCCCGCGCTCCCGCCGCGCGATAGCTGGCGAACGCGCTTTCCGCCCGCTGCGCAAAGGCTTCCGCGCCGGCGCCGTTCTTCAGCGCGAAAATCTGCGCCACCACCACGCCGTGCGCGCCATTGCGCTCCTTGACCGGATCGACCGCAGGCAGCACCGGTACCGGCCGCAACGGCCGCATCAGCATCACGTTGTCGCTGTCGACGATCAGCGCGTTCAGCGTGGCCTTGTGCTCCTTCCACAGCGGCCCATAGTAGAAAGCCGAGTTGACGATGGCCCTGCCCTCCAGGTGTTTGAAGCCGCGCAGCCAGGTGAACGACGCCGGATTGCCGCGCTCCGTGAACTGGCCAAACGCAATCGCGCCCAACTGCTCGAACGCTTCGGGGAAGTAACTCTGGAAGTAGCTGGCGAAGTCCTGCTGGCCGCCCGGCGTGATCGTATAGCGCCGAAACTCGATCACCTGGAATTCGCCCAGATGCGCAACCGCCGGGAAGACACGTTCCTGAGCCGGCACCTGCGGCACCGCCAACAACGACAAGCCGCCCAGGGCGACGGAAAGCAAACGATGCATGAACGGCTCCCATCCAATTGATCAGCCGCCAGCATAAAACCGATACAGGACAGTTTCCGCCCTGATTCATCATTTGATCTGCGTCTCGTCCCTGACAGCGGCGCTGACCTGGCATGGTGCTAAAATCGGAGATTCTCGCAGGGAGATCGCCATGCCTACCATTTCGATTCAGTTGTCAGATGAGCTGCTTGAACAGCTTGCTGAAGCGGTCGAGCTAAGCAAGCTTGGGACTGATGATTTTCTTCTGCTGGCGATCGCGGAAAAAATCGCGCAGACCAGAACTCAAGACACTTTAGATGCTGAAGCCGAGGCAAGCTACGCGGAATACCTGAAATCCGGCGAATCGATATCACTGGAAGAGGTTCGCCGCCACTTCGAGCGCCGCGTTGCCGGCGACCATGGCGACAAGTTCATCTTCGAAAAATCCAAACGCTAGCCGTCATGGTCCGCGTTCAGCTGAGTCACCACGCCGCTGATCACCTGGACCAGATTTTTGATCGTCTGGCGACGATAGATATCGCGACCGCAGCAGCAAAAATTCAAGAAATCCATACCGCACTGGCCACACTTGAACAGAATCCCATGATCGGGCGCCCTGCTTCATCGGGCACAAGAGAGTTGCTCATTGGCAGGCACCACCGTGGCTATGTCGCACAATATCGCTATGTTCCCGGTAGCGATCTTGTACTCGCACTCGCCATCCGAAGTCAACGGCAGGCCAGCTACCCTTAGCGGCAGCGTTGGGCAACGCACAGACCGAGCCGGGGATCGTCCCTAGACTGGTTTGGCAGCCTGCACTTCACCGCCAGCCAAGGAGCCATTATGAGAACCACTTCGCATTCGTCAGACAAAATCCCAAAACCTATTCCCACCGAAACCGATCCGCAGGACGCAATTACCCTGCTGACCGAGGACCACGAGCACGTCAAGTCGCTGTTCGAGCAATACGAGGAGCTGGGCGACCGGGCCCATGCCAGCAAGCAGAAACTGGCCGTGCAGATCTGCACCGAGCTGACCAAGCACGCTACCGCCGAAGAGGAAATCTTCTATCCCGCCGTGCGCGAAGCGAACAAGGAAAACGAGGACATCATCGACGAGGCCGTGGTCGAACACGCGGCAGCCAAGGACCTGATCGCGCAAATCCTCTCCATGGAAGAGGGCGATGAGCTGTTCGACGCCAAGATCAAGGTGCTGTCCGAACAGATCGAACATCACGTCCAGGAAGAAGAAAGCGAAATGTTCCCCAAGGCCCGCAAGGCCAAGCTGGATCTGATGGCGCTGGGTCAGGCCATAGCCCGGCGCAAGGAAGAGATCACGCTACCCAATAGCTAGACCTGGAACCTTCAACTTACTTCCATTCCCCCTGTTCGCGCAGCAGCGGCTTGCCGCGCTGCTCGACGATCAACTCGCCGCCGTCGCTGAGAAAGTAGACGGTGGCGCCGTTCTTGAATTCATAGCCAAGGAAGCGGCATGGGGTGACGCCGTCGGCGCATGTGGTGTGACGCGTGCGGCCGGTCAGGCGGATCGCCTTGCCGGTCTTTTTGCTGGTACCGACATAACGTACGTCATCGCAGGTCACGTTACCTTCCTCGCAGCGCACATCGATGGTGATGCTGAACGATGGCGTGTCCAGCGTCTGCGTTTCGGCCGCATCAGCCGATGTGGCCGCGGCAAAGCAGCACAATGCCAGCAAGCCACGCTTTAAACTGGCGCTCATGCCAGGCTCTCTATCTCGCGCCGCATGTTGTCGATGGCGCGTTCGTTGTACTGGTCGGCAAAATACGGATCGACATACAACAGCCCCGCCTCCGCCTTGCGCGACAGGTGCGCCAGCGCGCCGCTGCGCTGGCTCCGGTATTTTGCGTCCGGCAGATGGCTGTACTCGCGCCGGATCGCCTGCGCATAGTTCTGATAGACCTCCTCGTCCTGCCCCAGGATCGCCAGGTCCACGCACAGCATGATGTCCTTCAGCCGGTGCTGGATCGACGCTTCCTGGAAGTGGTCGGTGGCGCGTATCAGTTCCGCCGCGTCGCTCATGTCGTGCGCCAGCTGGCTGCCCAGCCACAGTTGCGCGCTCGCCTCTTCGTTGCTCATCGCGCCCGGCTCGCCGCTGTGGCCATACTCCGCGTCATGGAACCAGAACGCCTGCTTGACGATGTCGACGTCGGCCGGATCGGGCCGCGTGTTGGCCGCCCATACGCGGATCTCGCACAGGCCGTGCACCAGGTGGTCGAGGTTGTGATAGTAGCGCGCCTTGCCGCCGTACGCCGTGGCGCCGGTCAGCTGCACGAACCACAGGTCGGCATGGGCGATGGCGGTAGCGTCCAGGTGGGCGTAGTCCCACAGCGTTTCCCATTCCTTGCGCAGCCAGCTCAGCACCCAGGCGTGGTAGCCCGGCCCGGGAACGAACTTCTTCATGATCCAGTTCCAGCCGATCGGCCCTTCCAGCGCCTTGACGAAGCTGGAGCTGACCGAACCGAGGTCGCGCGGCGGCATGACGAAGATGGTCTTGGCGCCCTGCAGCACGTCGACGTTGGTTTGCTGGATCAGATTCTCGTAATCGAAATCGGCGGTGGTGCGGATGCCGCGTATCAGGCAGTGCACGCCCTGCTTCTTGGCCGCGCGCGCCGTGTAGTCGCCCTTGACGATGACCACCGATACGTTGTCCCAGCCCTGCTCGGCGCAGCTGAGCGCGATGATGCTCTTGCGCTCCTCGGCCGTGAACTTGGGCTTCTTGGCGGGGTTTTCAGACAGGAAGACCACCACCTCCTCCGCCAGCGAACGGGCTTCGTTGATCACCCACATATGCCCGTTGGTGATCGGGTCCAGGGTGCCCGAAAAGCCGATTTTCTTCATACGCCACTCCAACGACATGTCAAAGTGGCATTTTAGACTGGAGTGGCCCTTGCGGTGTCAGGAAAATCGACTTTGACCTTCAGCCCGCCGAGGCGTTCGGACTGGTCCAGGGTCAATACGGCGCCATGGCGCTCGGCGATGGACTTGATGATGGCCAGCCCCAGGCCACTGCCGCCGGCCTGGCTTCCCGGCACGCGGTAGAAGCGGCTGAACACCCGTTCGCGCTCCTCCGGCGGGATGCCGGGACCGGAATCCTCGACGCTGAGCACGACACGGCCCGGCACGTTGGCTTTTGCTACACCTGTGGCGCCGGCGCTACGGCGCAGGTCGATATCGACGGTGCCGCCGGACGGCGTGTACTTGATGGCGTTGTCGACCAGGTTGCGCAACAGGATGATCAGCGCGTCCGGCTGGCCGTCCACCGTGGCGTCGTCGGCATGATGCAGGCCGAGGTCGATCTGGCGCGCCTGCGCCAGCCCGGCCATGTCGCCCAGCGTGCGCTTGACCAGGTCGCTCAGGCTGACCGGTTCCAGCTTGACGTCGTTGACCGAGCCTTCCTGCCGCGCCAACACCAGCAATTGTTCCACCAGCCGCGTCGCCCGCTCGATGCCGGCCGTCACGCGCGAGATGGCGAGGCTGCGCGCCGCCTCGTCCTGCGCCCGTTCCAGGCTCAGCACCTGCAATTTCAGCGCCGCCAGCGGCGAGCGCAGCTCGTGCGCGGCGTCCGCCACGAAGTGCTGCTGGGCGTCGAACGCGGTGCGCACTCGGCCGAACAGCAGGTTCAGCTCGTGTACCAGTGGCAACACTTCGTCGGGCAAATCGTTTTCCGACACCGGCGACAGATCGTCGGCCTGGCGTGCCGCCACCTGCCGCTTGACGCGCGACACCGGCGCCAGCGAGCCGCTGACCACCCACCACACCACCAGCATCAGCACCGGCGCCATGACGGCGATCGGCCCGACGGTGCGCAGCGCCAAGGTGCCGGCCATGCGCTGGCGCACGGCCATGTCCTGCGCCACCTGCACGGTCTGGTTACTCGTTTGAACGGAGAAGATGCGGTAGGTGGTGTTGTTGGCCTTGACGTTGGAGAAGCCCAGCACCGCCCGCTGCGGCAGCGCCGCGCGCGACAGCGAACGGAACACTTGCGCGCCGTCCGGCGTCCACACCTGCACCACCAGGTCGTCGTTCTCCGGGTCGGCGGCGGTGTCGGCGGCCTTGTTGGTCAGCGTGGCGCTGGAACGCAGCGACATCGCCATCTGCTGCATGTGATAGTCGAAGATCTGGTCGGCGTCGCTCAGCGCGCTGCGGTAGGCGATCATCGCCTGTGCGATGGCGGCCATGGTGATGGCGGCCAGCAGGAACCACAGCAAACGTCCGCGCAACGAGTGCGTCACCACGGGAACCCGCGGCAACGACGGCATCTTCACCTTCATAGTTTCGGTACCATGTAGCCCAGGCCGCGCACGTTTTGGATCAGTTCCGCGCCAAGCTTCTTGCGCAGGCCATGGATGTAGACTTCGACCGCGTTGCTGTTGACCTCATCCTTCCAGCTGTACAGTTTTTCTTCCAGCTGGTGCCGCGACAGCACGATGCCGGGCCGCGCGATCAGCGCTTCCAGCACCGCCCATTCGCGGGCCGACAGGTTGACCTGCTTGCCGTCGGCGATCACTTCGCGGGTTTGCGGATTGACGCTCACGCCGCCGTGCTCGAAGATCGGCTCGGCGCGGCCGGCCGAACGGCGCAGCAAGGCGCGGATGCGCGCCAGCAGTTCGTCGAGGTCGTAGGGTTTGAGCACGTAGTCGTCGGCGCCGGCGTCGAGGCCGGCGATGCGCTGTTCCTTGGCGTCGCGCGCCGTGGCCACCAGCACCGGGGTCAGCTCCTTGCGCGCGCGCATCGAGCGCAGCACGTCGAGGCCGTCCTTGCGCGGCAGGCCCAGGTCCAGCAGCACCAGGTCGTAGGTCTGGGTCTGCAGCGCGGTGTCGGCCATCGCGCCATCCTTGACCCAGTCGACGGCGTAGTGCTCTGCCCGCAACAGGTCGAGCACCACTTCGCCGATCATCGTATCGTCTTCCACCAGCAGAAGTCGCATATTGTTTCCTTTCTGTTTTTGTGTCGCGTTCTGCCGGTCCGCGGGCTTGAGCTTAACCTCAGCCCAGACGCACCGGTATGAAGATTTTATCGTCGCCGCGCTGTATCAGCAATGCCACGGACTTGCCGGACTTGTCGACCACCTCGCGCACCTGCTCGACGCTGCTGACAGGACGGCCGTTCACCGACAGCAGCACGTCGCCGGGCTGCACGCCGGCGTTGGCCGCCGCGCCGCGCGCATCCTCGATCAGCAAGCCGTTCGGAATACCAGACTGGCGCTTCTCGATGGTTTCCAGCGGCCGCAGCGACAAGCCCAGCTTCAGCTTGGCGCTGGCCTGGTCGCTGCGTTCGCCGTCGGCCGCCGCGACCTTGTCGTTGGCGTTGCCCAGCGTGGCGGTCAATTGTACCGGTTTGCCCTGGCGCCAGACTTCCAGCGTTACTTTATCACCTGGCGTGGCCAGGCCCACAATCGCCGGCAAATCGCCGGAACTGATGATCTTCTGGCCGTTCAGCGTGCGGATCACGTCGCCCGGTTTCAGGCCGGCCTTGTCGCCGGGGCTGCCCTTCTCCACGTTCGACACCAGCGCGCCCTCAGGCGTGGCCAGGTTGAAGGAGTCGGCGAAGCCCTGGTTGATCTCCTGCACCGTCACGCCCAGCTTGGCATGGGTGACCTTGCCGGTGGAGACGATCTGGTCCTTGATCTTGCCGGCCACCTCGATCGGTATCGCGAACGACAAGCCCTGGTAGCCGCCGGTCTGGCTGTAGATCTGCGAGTTGATGCCGACCACTTCGCCGCGGGTGTTGAACAGCGGTCCGCCCGAGTTGCCGGGATTGACGGCGACGTCGGTCTGGATGAACGGCACGTTACCGTCCGGCAGCGAGCGGCCCTTGGCGCTGACCACGCCGGCGGTCACGGTGTTATCGAGGCCGTACGGTGAACCGATCGCCAGCACCCATTCGCCCACTTTCAGGTCGTTGCCCTTGGCCAGCGGCACCACGGGCAGGTTCTTGGCGTCGATCTTCAGCACCGCCACGTCGCTCTTCGGATCGGAACCCAGCACCTTGGCGCGGAACTCGCGGCGGTCGGTCAGCTTGACCACCACTTCGCTGGCGTCGCGCACCACGTGGGCGTTGGTCAGGATGATGCCGTCGGCGCTGATGATGAAGCCCGAGCCCAGGCCGTGCGTCGGCACCGAGCGCTGGCCGCCGCGCTGCTGCGGCCCCTGGAAGCGGCGGAAGAATTCATAGAACGGATCGTCTGCAAACGGGTCGCCGCGGCGGGCCTGCTGCGGGCCGTCGTCATCGTCGTAGGCCGTCTTGGTGCTGCCGGTCACGCTGATGTTGACCACGGCGGGACCGTTGTGGGCCACGATGACGCTGAAGTCGGGCAGCGAGATGGCGGGCGCGGGCACAGGGACGGGGGCAGCAGCGGGGGCGGCCTGCGCCGGCGCGGTAGCGGCGGCAACGATGGCAGGGGCGGCGGCAACCGCATTACTTTGTTGAACTGCGACTGCACCTCCCACGCCTATCACGCCCAGGACGGCGACCGCCAGAGCTGCACGTTTGAGAGTAGATTCGGACATAGCTGCACTCCTGAATAATAAGGTTTGTAGATGTATCCAATATGAGGGTAAAAACTTAGACGCTGCTTAACACTTGCTACAGACGTGCAACTGGCCGGATCAACCGGCCAGTCGGGCACTACTTAGCTACAACAGGGCTTACGCGGCCTGGCGCTGCTCCAGGGCGGTGACGTTTTCGCCGCCGTCGATGACGATCTTGCGTGGCTTCAGCGCTTCGGGCACTTCGCGCACCAGTTCGATGTTCAGCATGCCGTTGTCGAAGCTGGCGCCGGTCACCTTGACATGGTTGGCCAGCTGGAAGCGCTGCTCGAAATCGCGGGCGGCGATGCCGCGGTGCAGATAGGTGCGCTCGGTGGCGTCCTTCTGTTTGCGGCCGACGACGTGCAGCGAATCACGCTCGAAGGTGATGTCGATTTCCGAACGGTCGAAACCGGCCAGCGCCATCACGATGCGGTATTTGTCTTCCGACACGAGTTCGATGTTGTAGGGAGGGTAGCTCGGGGTGGAATCGCCGCGCTGGGCGTCGTTCAGCAGTTGTGCCAGACGATCAAAGCCGATGGCGGAACGATACAGTGGAGTCAGGTCAAAAGTACGCATGATGAATATCCTTTTAAAGTTAAGCGATATGGGCGGGGAAGATCCCCCTCGGTGGTCCCCATCTGGGCAACCACTGAGTCCGATATAGGATGGGTTTACGGTCTTTCAAGGCCTTGAAAAACGACCGCAATATCCCCAGACGGCCACTTTTTTTAAAAATATTTTCGCTGCGGTGCGTCATCTCTTTGCGAGATTTGCAAGTTGCCTGCGTGCTACACTCTTTTTCTTGTCCAACCCTTGCCCACCTTGCCCATGTCCACGACTCGTGTTGCAATCGCCGCCCTGCTGGCTACCGCCTTCAGCGCCCAGGCACAATCGATCTCCGAACAGCCTTACCCAGGCACCATTGTCCTGAAAGTTGACGCGACCAACACCGCGCAACAGATCTTCCGCGTGCGCGAGAGCATCCCCGCCAAGCCGGGCAAGCTGACCTTGCTGTATCCGCAATGGGTGCCGGGCAACCACGGCCCCAGCGGCGCGCTGAACCAGTTCGCCGGCCTGAAGGTCAGCGCCAACGGCAAGCCGCTGGAATGGAAGCGCGACACGGTCAACGTCTACGCCTTCCATATCGACGTGCCCAAGGGCGCCGCGACGGTGGACGTGGAATTCCAGTACCTGTCGCCGACCGATGCGCCGCAGGGCCGCACCACGATGACCAACGACATCGTCGGCGTGCAATGGCAGTCGGTGACGCTGTATCCGGCCGGCTACGACAGCCGCCGCATCACCATGCAGCCCAACCTGACCGTGCCGGCCGGCTGGCAGTTCGGCACCGCGCTGGAAACCGCGTCGCGCAACGGCGACGAGGTGGCCTTCAAGCCGCTGGACCTGGAAGCGATGATGGATTCGCCGCTGTTCGCCGGCCGCTACTTCCGCAGCATCGACCTCGATCCGGACGGCAAGATACCGGTGCGGCTGAACGTCGTGGCCGACTCGGCCGAGCAGCTGGAAGCGACGCCGGAACAGATCGCGCCGCACCGCGCCATGGTGCAGCAGGCCTACAAGCTGTTCAACTCGCAGCACTACAAGCACTACGATTTCCTGTTCGCCATCAGCGACGAGTTCGGCGGCATCGGCCGCGAGCACCACCAGTCCAGCGAGAACGGCGTCAAGACCGGCTACTTCACCGAGTGGTCCAAGAACGAGGCGCGGCGCGAGCTGCTGCCGCACGAGTTCACCCACTCGTGGAACGGCAAGTTCCGCCGTCCGGCCGACCAGAACGTCCCCAACTTCAACACGCCGCTGCAGAACTCGCTGCTGTGGGTGTACGAAGGCCAGACCCAGTACTGGGGCGCGGTGCTGGCCGCCCGCTCCGGCCTGATCAAGCCCGAGCACACGCGCGACCTGCTGGCCGCCACCGCCGCCCGCTACGACAACACCAAGGGCCGCGACTGGCGCGCGATGCAGGACACCACCAACGACCCGATCGTCAACGCCCGCCGTCCGCAGGGCTGGAACAACTGGCAGCGCGCCGAGGATTACTACTCGGAAGGCGAGCTGATCTGGCTGGACGCCGACACGCTGATACGCGAAAAATCCGGCGACAAGCGCTCGCTCAACGACTTCGCCCGCAGCTTCTTCGGCGTCGACGACGGCGTCAACGTGGCCAGGCACTACACCTTCGACGACGTGGTCAAGGCGCTCAACGCCGTGCAGCCGCACGACTGGGCGACCTTCCTGCGCAGCCGCCTCGACGGCCACGGCCCGGGCGCGCCGCTGGATGGCCTGGCCCGCGCCGGCTGGAAACTGGTCTACACGGAAAAGCCGACCGACTTCCTCAAAGCCCAGGAAGACCTGAGCAAATCGGCCAACTTCCAGTATTCGCTGGGCTTCTCGGTGGGCGCCGAAGGCAAGCTGGAAGCCTTCCAGTGGGATGGCGTCGGCTTCAAGGCCGGCCTGTCGGGCGGCAGCACGCTGGTGGCCGTCAATGGCCGCGCCTACAAGGCCGAGCTGCTGCGCGCGGCCGTCACCGCCGCCAAGACCGGCAAGGAACCGATCAACATCCTGGTCAAGAAAGGCAGCCTGTATCAGAACTATGCGCTGGACTACCATGGCGGCCTGAAATATCCGCGCCTGGAACGCATCGCCGATACGCCCGACCGCCTTGAGGCAATTCTGCAACCGCTGAAGTAATTGTGACAATACGGGGAGTCGGCGATCGCGCCAAATTCGCGCGCCGGCTCCCTGTCAGGTCTATACTGGCCCCATGCCAGATCGGACCGATATCCATCCCCAGCCACGCGCCGAACTTGACGAACTGCGCGAGTCCGACCGCGTGTTCCGCGCGCTGCTCGACAATGCTCCCATCCTGATATCGACCAAGGACCTGCACGGCAATGTCACGATGGCCAGCCGCCATTTCGAAATGCTGGACGGCTACGACGCCGCCACCTTCGTCGGCAGCAACGTGTTCGACTTGTTCGCGCGCGAGATCGCAGAGCAACTGTGGCACAGCGACCGCAAGGCAGCGCTGGAAAAGCGCGCCGTCCACGAGGAAGAATCGGTCTACCATCGCGACAAGACGCTGCACACCTACATGACGGTGAAGTTTCCGCTACTGGACGACAACGGCGAGGTCTATGCCACCTGCGCCGTCTCGACCGACATCACCGAGACCAAGGCGGCCCGCGACGACAGCGTCACCGATGAGCTGACCGGGTTGAAAAACCGGCGCTATTTCAACATCCGCTTCAACGAGGAACAAAAGCGCGCGCACCGCGACCAGCGCACGCTGACCTTGCTGTTGATCGACGTCGACCGCTTCAAGGAATACAACGACACCTATGGCCATCCGCAGGGCGACGCGGTGCTGAAGGCGGTGGCCGACGCCATGCGCCAGACCCTGCACCGGCCGGGCGATCTGTGCTTCCGCATCGGCGGCGACGAATTCGCCTGCCTGTTCGCCAGCAGCGGCCCCGACGAGAGCGAGGCGCTGGCCGAGCAGATCCGTGCCGACATGGCGGCGCGCAAGATTCCGCACCAGGGCAACCCGCCCGGCGGCTACGTCACGCTGTCGCTGGGACTGGCGTTCATCCCGCCGGACTCCGCGTTGGGTCGGGATGACATCTACCAGCAGGCCGACCAGGCGTTGTACCGGGCCAAGCATAAGGGGCGCAACATTATCTCCAGATAGATTATCGTGGCGGCTACTGTGCAAAGAGGGAGACGCCATGATTACGCTGTACACCTGGACCACGCCCAACGGCGGCGGCGACCGAGAAGATGCGGTCGGTGTTGGGCAACCAGCCGGAGAGCCTGCACAACGTCCAGCGCTGGCTGGCCCTGGTGGGCGCCCGCCCCGCCGTGCAGCGCGGCATGGCCTTGCCCAAGGTCGGCTGACGGGTGTATGCTGAGCACATGAATAAAGACACCGACATCCAACTCAGCGGCCCCTTCAAGGCCTCCGACGGCTCCGGCCGTGCCCACGACGCCAAGGCGATCCGTATCTTCGACGAAGGGTATGGCGCGATCGACGTGTATGTGGACTTTTCCGGTTCGATCAGCGGCCTGCACAAGGACAAATCGCTGATCGACGCCGTGGTCGCGCAGCTGCGCACCGTCGGCTACAAGGGCCCGGCCCTGACCGCCGGCGATTCCGTGCTGCAGGAAAGCAAACTGCTGGTGCTCGAAGCGCCGGACGAATTCAACACCTTCGCCGCCGGCAAGGGCTGGAAAGACCTGGCCGAAGAATTCGACGACGAGTAATCACAGATAGCGGTCGCTCCAGGCCGCGATCAAATTCGCCACGTACACCGCATCGCCGCGCTCGGTCAGCAGATGGTCCGCGCTGTCGAGCGAGATGAAGCTTTTCGGATGCTTGGCGGCGGTAAAAATCTCCATCGCGTTGCTGATACCCACCGTGGTATCGCCCGGCGCGTGCATCACCAGCAAGGCCCGCTTCAGGGCCGCGATCTTCACTTTCAAATTATGCTCGCCCGCATCCTCGACAAACTGTCGCTTGATGCGGAAAGGCCTGCCCGCCAGTTGCACATGGGCCTCGCCCTCGCGCGCGATCTGGTCCAGGTGCTGGCTGAACAAACCGGTGACATGCGACGGATCGCTGGGCGCGGCCACCGTCACCACCGCCTTCACTTCCGGCACCTGCGCGGCCGCCGCCAGCACCGCCGCGCCGCCGAGGCTGTGGCCGATCAGCAGGCGCGGCGCCGCATAGGTGGCGCGCAGGAAATCGGCCGCCGCCACCAGATCCGCCAGGTTGGAAGAAAAATTGGTGTTGGCGAACTCGCCCTCGCTGGCGCCCAGGCCGGTGAAATCGAAGCGCAGCACGGCAAAGCCATGCTCGGTCAGCGCCTGCGCGATGCGGCTGGCGGCAAACACATCCTTGCCACAGGTGAAGCAGTGCGCGAACAAGGCGTAGGCCTTGACCTCGCCATCCGGCGCATCGAGACGGGCCGCCAGCTTCTGGCCATCGGCGCCGAGGAATTCCTGTCGTTGTGATTGCATGGTTCCTCCCGCTTGAGATGGGGAAAATATAGCACGGAAAATATAACAGGCTCAGCCGAACAACCCGTGCAGATACCAGCGTGCCGACGCCTCGCCATCGTTGCCGCTGCGTTCGCGGTACAGCCAGTAGTGGGCATGGTCCGCCCCTTCCGCCATGAAGTAGTCGCGCGTCTGCATAGCTCCCCACCAGCCCGCTTCGATGCGTTCGCCGGTGGAGACGATCTTCAGCGGCGAGCCGTAGTAAGGCCGATGATCGCGCATCAGCAGGGCGATCGGCTTGGCCAGCAGCCATGCCGGACGCGGCAGGCTCGGCATGTCCGGCGGCAATTGCGCGCGGGCATCGGCGGGACGGATTTTTTCCTGCACGCTGACCCAGGCGTTGGCTTGCTCGGGCCGGTAGTCGGCGCGCGGCGCCGCCTGCAGCACGTTGTCCGGCCCCAGCCGCGCGGTCAGCAATTCCAGCAGGCGCTGCCAGTCTTCCTTGCTGCCGCCCGGCTCGGGAAACAGCGAATCGCTGGGCGGCGCCATCGGTTGCACCTGCGGCGCCTCCAGGCACAGGCCGATCACCGGCGCGTCCAGCGTCTGCTTGGCCAGGCGCTCCTTCAGCAGGCGCACCAGATGTTCGTCGCGCCAGGTCGGCTCGGCCAGCACGATCTCGATCAAGGTCGGCGGCCGCGCCACCTTGCCGCGCTCGTGTTCCAGCAGCAGGTGGATGCGCTCGACCGCCAGTTGATGCGCACTGAGCCAGCCGGTCAGCTGCTGCAGCAGGCGGTGCGCGCCGAACAGCAGCGCTTCTGCGTTTTCCACGCGGTCGAACAATTCCAGCTTGGCGCGGAAGCTGGCCGGCGCCGCGATCCAGCGATGCATCTCGGCGCGCTCGCCATGGGCGTCGTCCAGCATGTCCAGCAAGGCCCGGCCGCAGCGGCGCTGCAAGCCTGGACGCGGTAGGCGGTGCATCTCACCCAGCGTCATGCACCCTATGCCTTCGAGCCAGCTCAGGTAGGGCCGAGCCGGTGGCAACAGGCTGCTGGGCAAGCGGTCCATGCGCCGCACTAACGCCTCCATCGTCAAGGCGCGCCCGGCATGGCTGCGCGCCAGCAGCCATGCGCCGCGCGCGGTCGGCGCGCAGCTGATCACGGCTGTAAATCCCAAGGTGCGCAGGCTGGCAGCCACCTGCCGGCACAACGCGCGTATGCCGCCAAACAGGCGCAGGCTGGCGCCCACGTCCAGCAGCAGCGTATCCTCCTCCGCCTGCGCCAATTGCGGCGTAAATTGCAGCAGCGCCATCGACACCGCGTGCAGCGCTTCCAGTTCCAGCTGCGGCGCGCGCTGCTGGAACTGCGATTGCGGCGCCAGCATCAGCGCGCCGCCGCGCCGCATGCCGACGTCGACGCCGGCCTCCCGCGCCACGTCCGACATCGCCACCACCCGCTCCTGCTCCAGCACCACGGTGCAATGGTCAGCCGACCAGCGCGGGCAGAATATCTCGAGCGGGAGCCGCGGCAGGTGTAGTCCGATCCAGAGGCGCATGGCGTTGTAGCAAAGAAGGCGTTAAAGGTAAAAACAACGGCGTGTCGCGCTGCGGTCCTCGTCGCTTGACGAAGCCGATGTCGATGCCGCCCGCCGCCGGCTTCAACGACAGGCGCAGCGGCGCCGGCGACGCATCCTGCGCGGCCGCCACCGGCCGCAGCATGCAGAACAGCGTGTCCCCGCTTTGCGCCGCCAGGTGCAGCCGCCGCAGCGTTTCGCCGCGCGCATGGTTTTGCCACATCAGCAGCGCGCCGCAACAGCCGCTGCGCAGCACTTGTTCAGCGGCCCACAAGGCATCGCCGCTCTTGGCGCCGCTGCGTATCCAGATCAGCTGCGACGGTTCCAGCCCCAGCGCGGCCAGCGCCAGCGCCTGCGGCGCGTGCGGCGGCTGCAGCAGCACCACCGGCCGCTTGCCCAGGCCGAGCAGCGCCGGCCGCAGCAAGCGCAGCTCGCCGATGCCGTGCTGCTGCACCAGCAAGTCGATCAGCACGCCCAGCGGCCAGCCGCCGCCCGGCAACTGCGTCGACAGCGCGGCAAAGCCGGTGTCGACGCAGCGGGTGGCGCTGTGCGCCAGTTGCGAGGCCAGCCATAGCGATGGATGGACTGCTTCGGGTGCAGCAATGGCGGAGGCGGATCGGGTCATCATTTTAACGCAAATACTGTATAAATACACAGTACTATTCGAAGCGGATTTTGGCAAGGCTTATCTGATTCGTGCATGCCGTTTGCCGCATTGTTTGCTGTACCATGTGGCTGAGGAAATTAATAAAAGGACATACTTTGCAAACCATACAACTGGTGGGCGCGATCCTGTTCGGACTGGCGCTGCTGCACACTTTTGCAGCCAAATCCTTCGAGGTGCTGTCGCACCGCCATCCGAAACACGCGGGCCTGTTCCACCTGCTGGGCGAAGTCGAGGTGGTGTTCGGCTTCTGGGCCTTCATCCTGATCATCGCGATGGCTTTGCTGAGCGGCGGCGACGCCGCCATCCACTACGCCGAATCGCGCCAGTACACCGAGCCCCTGTTCGTGTTCACGGTGATGGTGGTGGCCGCATCGCGGCCGGTGCTGGACATCGTCGAACGCATGCTGCTGGTGCTGGCCAGGCTGATGCCGATGCGGACCGAACTGGCGCTGGTGTGGTTCGGCCTGGCGCTGGTGCCGCTGACCGGTTCGCTGATCACCGAGCCGGCCGCGATGACCTTGGCCGCGCTGATGCTGGCGCCGCTGATCTTCCGCGAAGGCATGCCGGAATGGTTGAAGTACGGCGCGCTGGGCGTGCTGTTCGTCAACGTCTCGATCGGTGGCACGCTGACCGCCTACGCCGCGCCGCCCGTGCTGATGGTGGCCACCACCTGGCAATGGGACAGCGCGTTCATGGCGACGCATTTCGGCTGGAAGGCGGCCATCGCCGTGCTGATCAACGCGACCGCGGTCAGCTTCATGCTGCGCAAGCATTTGCGCGCGCCTGCGCCGGCCGCCGGTGAGACCGCCGACGCGCCGGCCGTGCCGCTGATGGTCACCGCGATCCATCTGGTGTTCCTGGCCGCCGTGGTCGTGCTGGGCCACCATCCGGTACTGTTCCTCGGCATCTTCATGCTGTTCCTCGGCTTCACGCAGGCTTACCAGCGTTACCAGAATCCGCTGATCGTCAAGGAAGGCCTGCTGGTCGGCTTCTTCCTGGCCGGGCTGGTGGTGCTGGGCGGCATGCAGCAATGGTGGTTGCAGCCGATCGTCGAAAGCCTGCCGCCGGTGGCCTTGTTCTTCAGCGCGCTGGGACTGACGGCGATCACCGACAACGCCGCCCTCACCTACTTGGGTTCGCTGATCAGCGGCATCTCGGCGCAATCGCAATACATGCTGGTAGCGGGCGCGGTGGCCGGCGGCGGCCTGACGGTGATCGCCAACGCCCCGAATCCGGCCGGCGTCTCGCTGCTGCGCCGCGGCTTCCAGGACGAATCAATAGGCGCTATCGGCCTGCTGCTCGGCGCTATCGCCCCGACAGCGGTGGCGGCATTAGCTTTCCTGCTGTAGTACCTCGACGTGGAATTTCAATCCAAGCGCACGCGTGACTTTCAGTATTGTCGCGAAGCTTGGATTGCCGTCCGCAGAGAGGGCTTTATATAAGCTTTCGCGTCCCATTCCGGTATCGTTGGCAAGCTGTGTCATCCCGTGCGCGCGGGCGATATTGCCTAATGCCTTGGCAATAAAGGCGACATCGTCCCCAGCTTCCTCAAGGCAAGCGTCAAAATACAGGGCGATATCTTCTTTGGTCTGAAGGTGTTCCGCACTATCCCATTTTGTCAACTTAAGCACCACGATATCTCCCTACAGTTGCCGCGCCAGTGCCTGCGCAGTTTTGATGTCCTTGGCTTGGGATGATTTATCTCCGGCAGCCAACAAGATGATCATTGTTGTACCTCGAAGCGTGTAATACACGCGATATCCCGGGCCATAATCGATGCGCATCTCGGAGACACCGTTGCCAACAGATTTATGATCGCCGAAATTGCCATCCTCCGCTCGATCAATGCGTACCTGTATGCAAGCCCGTGCCCGGCGATCTTTCAGCCGGCTAAACCAGGAGCTGAAAAGCTCAGTTTGAAGGATGTCCATGCGCCTGAAACTTCAATCCGATTGTATTCCATGGGATACATCAAAACAAGCGCGATGTTATCCCATCAATCGAGATCAGACTGAGCGAACAGAGACTTTACTGATACGCATCATGCGATAAACCCGGGGTCAGGTCTGACATTTGGACACGAACTCTGCCGTAGCGGCTGCTACGGCAGAGTTCGTGTCCAAATGTCAGACCTGACCCCGGATTAGCGCTGGTGGCGCGAGAAGAATTCCAGCATCATCTTGCTGGCGTCGGGGCCGGCTTTGGCGTTGAAGGCCAGCGCGGGATCGCCGCCGCTCCAGGCGTGGTCGAGGTCTGCGATCTGCGCCACACGCAGCAGCAGTTTTCTTCCTTCATAGAAATCATGCAGCCGGTGGGCGTTGTGACTACCGCCGCGTCCCTGCGGCCTCTCCGTGGTCTTGGGCGCTCCTCCCAGACGGTTCAGCAACAGGCTTTGCCGCGCCAGTTGATGCTGATTGACCGGCCGCACCACGCTGTCACCCTCCCCCTGGATCAGGATCGCCGGCATGCCGGGGAATTGTGGCTGGCGTATCAGCACCTCGCGCGCCGCAAGCTCGGCACGCGGGCCGGCGCCGTGCTGCATCACGCCCAGTGCGCCTATCGTGCTGTGACCTGCGCCAAACACCGGTCCCGAATGCAGCCCCACCGCCGCAAATAAACGCGGATGGTTCAGCGCGACGATGTTGGCCATGCCGGCGCCGGCCGAAATGCCGGCGATATAAATGCGCGAGCGGTCGATGGCATATTCAGTCAGCACTTTGTTGACGATGCCGACGATCATCGGCACATCGCCGCCGCCTTCCTGCGTGGCACGGTCGTACCACTTCCAGCAGCGCTGGGCGTGCGTGCTGACCAGCTGCTGCGGATACAACACGGCATAGCCCATCTCCTCGGCCCAGTGGTTCATGCGAGTGCCTTGCGCGAACTGCGTGGCGGTCTGCTGACAGCCGTGCAGCATCACCAGCAGCGGCAGGCCGTTGCGGACGGCAGCATCGGGAATCTTGTTGGGAAGGTAGAGCCAGTAGCTCATGCGGTGCCCGGAGGCGGTGAGGTGCGATGCCAGCCATTTGCCGGGCGATGGCGGAACGTGGGCAGCGGCAGGCGGCTTCGTCCGCGGCGCGGGCGCAGCCACGCGCGGCGCGGCGGCCGGCGTTCGCTTGCGCTTGGATTTAGGCTTGGTCTTCGGCGTGGCTGCGGCCGTGGCCGCGACAAGCAATTTCGTCATGCGCTTGCCCGAGCGAACCAGGCTGCGCAGCAAGCCGGCGGTTTTGAGCTTCATGGCGACATTCTCCTGTTGAGATAAAGTCTACCGCGAAAACCCCTCCGGCCTGCGTACGCCAGCGCGCTTAACGGCGTCTAGCGTTGCATCGATTCCCACACTTTCTGCAGACGCTTGGCCGACACCGGCATCGGCGTGCGCAGCTCCTGCGCGAACAGCGATACCCGTAACTCCTCCAGCATCCAGCGGAACTCGACCAGCTTCGGATCGGTGTTCTTGCCCGCCGATTTATCCTTGGCCACACGCTGATACAGCATCGCCGCCTGCTGCCACTCGGCCATCAATTTCGCATCGCGGGACGGATCCCCGCGCAGCTTCTCGATGCGCACGTTCATCGCCTTCAGGTAGCGCGGGAAATGCGACAGCTGGCTGTACTCGTTCTCCGACAGGAAACGTTTGTTGACCAGCCCTTGCAACTGCGCCTGCATGTCCGCCGCCGCCGGCGCCGGCAGTCCTTGCAGACGCTTGGGCAAGCCATGGAACTCGGTCAGCACCGACGACAGCAAACGCGCGATCTCGTTCACCAGCAGCACCAGGCGCGACTTGCCCTCGTCCTTGCGCTTGGCGAAGCTGGCCGCGTCCACCGGCAGCGGATCCTGCAGGCAGGCGATGTCCAGCGCCTTGTTGATGATCTGCTCGCGCAGCTCTTCCTGCGTGCCCATGCTCATGAACTGCATGCCCATCTGCTGCAGCCCGGGGATGCTCTTTTCGATGAACTTGATCTGGTCCTTCATCTGCAGCGAGAACAGGCGGCGCAAGCCCACGCGGTGCGTGCGCGCGGCCACCGTCGGATCGTCGAACACTTCCAGGTCGCAGTGCGTGCCCTTGTCGACCAGCGCCGGGAAGCCGATCAGGGTCAGCTTGCCCTGGGCGATTTCCAGCAGCTCCGGCAGCTCGCCGAAGGTCCACGAGGTCAGGCCGGTCAGCGTGATGTTGTTGGTGGACGTGGCCGGCGCGGCGGCTTTCTGGGCCGTCGGTGCGACGCTGCCGCTGCCCTTCGGCGGCACCACGGCGCGCGCGGCCACCGTCGACTGCGGCCCCGAAGCCTCCGCCATCTTCTGGAAGCTCTCGCGCGCCTGCATGCCGAATTCCGCCTGCAGCGTGGCCAGGTTGCGGCCCATTTCCAGCTGGCGTCCGTGCTCGTCGATCACCTTGAAATTCATGAAGTGGTGGGCGGGCAGCGTCTCCGGCTTGAAGTCGGTGGTCAGCACCGAAATCGTGATCTGGGTGCGAATATCGGCGATGATCGCGTCGATCAAGTCGCCGCGCCCGAACACGCCCGCTTCGTGCACACGCTCGCAGAACCTGGCCGCGTAATCCGGCAGCGGCACGCAATGGCGGCGCAGCTTTTGCGGCAGGGACTTCAGCAGCAGATGCACCTTCTCCTTCAGCATGCCCGGCACCAGCCACTCGCAACGCTCGCGCGGCAGCTGGTTCAACGCATACAGCGGCACGGCCAGCGTGACGCCATCGCGCACGCTGCCAGGCTCGAAGTGATAGGTCAGCGCCAGTTCGAGACCGGTGACCGACATGATCTTCGGGAACAGGTCGGTGGTGACGCCGGCCGCTTCATGCCGCATCAATTCGTCGCGGTTCAGATACAGCAGCTTCGGCTCGGCGGCCGTCGCATCCTTGTGCCACTTCTCGAAGCCGGCGCCGTTGACCACGTCGGCCGGTATCAGCTTGTCGTAGAAGGCAGCGATCAGTTCGTCGTCCACCAGCACGTCCAGGCGGCGCGACTTGTGTTCGAGGTTTTCGATTTCCTTGATCAGCTTATGGTTGTGGGCGAAGAACGGCGCCCGTGTCTCATAGTCGCCGCCGACCAGCGCGTCGCGGATGAAGATCTCGCGCGCCTCGACAGGATTGAACAAGCCGTAGTTGATGCGGCGCTGGCTGTACACCACCAGGCCGTACAAGGTCGCGCGTTCGGACGCGGTCACCTGCGCCGATTTTTTCTCCCAGCGCGGCTCGCCCCACGATTTTTTCAGCAGGTGGCCGCCGACCTTCTCCAGCCACTCCGGCTGGATCTGCGCCACGCAGCGCGCATACAGGCGCGTGGTGTCGACCAGTTCGGCCGCCATGATCCACTTGCCCGGCTTCTTCAGCAGCGAGGAACCCGGCCAGATATTGAACTTGATGCCGCGCGCGCCCAGGTAGCCGGCGCCCGGTTCGTCTTCGCTCTTGAAGCCGATATTGCCCAGCAAACCAGTCAGTAGCGCCAGATGCAGGTTTTCGTAAGTGGCCGGCGTTTCGTTGACGCGCCAGCCCTGCTCCTTGACGATGGTCAGCAGCTGCGAGTGGACGTCGCGCCATTCGCGCAGGCGCAGTTGCGACAGGAAGTTGGTGCGGCAGTTGTCCATCAGCTGGCGATTGGTCTTCTTGTGCTCAATCGCGTTTTCGAACCACTTCCAGATCTTGATATAGCTGAGGAACTCGGACTTCTCGTCGGCGAACTTCTTGTGCGCCTCGTCGGCCGCCTGCTGGTGCTCCATCGGACGGTCGCGCGGATCCTGCACCGACAGTGCCGAGGCGATGATCAGCACTTCCTCCAGGCAGACATTGTCCAGCGCAGCCAGAATCATGCGGCCGACGCGCGGATCGAGCGGCAGCTTGGACAGCTTCTTGCCCAGTGGCGTCAGCTGGTTGTATTCGTCGACGGCGCCCAGTTCCTGCAGCAGCTGGTAGCCGTCGGCGATGGCGCGGGCCAGCGGCGGCTCGATGAACGGGAAAGTCTCCACGTCCGTCAGGTGCAGGGACTTCATGCGCAGGATGACCGACGCCAGCGACGAGCGCAGGATTTCCGGCTCTGTGAACTTCGGCCGCTGCAGGTAGTCCTGCTCTTCGTACAGGCGGATGCAGACGCCATCGGCCACACGGCCGCATCGGCCGGCGCGCTGGTTGGCCGCCGACTGGGCGATCGGCTCGATCTGCAGCTGCTCGACCTTGTTGCGGTAGCTGTAGCGCTTCACGCGGGCCAGGCCAGCGTCCACCACGTAGCGGATGCCGGGCACGGTCAGCGATGTCTCTGCCACGTTGGTGGCCAGGACGATGCGGCGCGCGTTGGTCAGCTTGAACACGCGCTCCTGCTCCTCGGCCGACAGGCGGGCGAACAGCGGCAGGATTTCCACGTGCGGCGGATGGTGCTTGCGCAGGGCTTCGGCGGCGTCGCGGATTTCGCGTTCGCCGGGCAGGAACACCAGCACGTCGCCGGAGCCTAGGCGCGCCAGTTCGTCGACGCCGTCGATCACGGCGTCCATCAGGTCGCGCTTTTCGCGGGCGGCGGCGGTGCGCTGGCCCTTGCCTTCGGCGTTGGCCACGGCCGGATTGATTACATCGCTTTCGATCGGGCGGTAGCGCACTTCCACCTTGTACAGGCGGCCGGAAACCTCGATCACCGGCGCCGGCTTTTCCGGCGTGCCGAAGTGGCGCGAGAAGCGCTCGGCGTCGATGGTCGCGGAGGTGATGATCACCTTCAGGTCCGGGCGGCGCGGCAGCAGCTGTTTCAGGTAGCCGAGCAGGAAGTCGATGTTCAGGCTGCGCTCGTGCGCCTCATCGATGATGATGGTGTCGTAGCCCTTGAGCAACGGGTCGGTCTGCGTTTCGGCCAGCAGGATACCGTCGGTCATCAGCTTGACCGAGGCGCCCTTGGTCAGCGTGTCGGCGAAGCGGACCTTGAAGCCGACCGTCTCGCCCAGCGGCGTACCCAGCTCCTGCGCGATGCGCTTGGCGGTGGACGAGGCGGCGATACGGCGTGGCTGCGTATGGCCGATCAGGCCTTTCTGGCCGCGTCCCAGCTCCAGGCAGATCTTCGGCAGCTGCGTGGTCTTGCCCGAGCCGGTTTCGCCGGAAACGATGATGACCTGGTTGTTGGTCAGCGCTTCGGCGATTTCCTGGCGGCGGCCTGAGACCGGCAGGTCCTCGGGATAGGTGATCGGCGGCAGCGGGTTGCGGAAATTGCGTTCGGCTTCCTTGGCGGCCAATTCCTCCGGCGTCAGGCGTGGCCGCGGCTCGCGGCGCGGCGGCGGGACCAGCGAACCCTCGCCGTCCGGCAGCGGCGCGCGGGCCGGACGCGGAACGTGCGCCGCTTGCGGCTGCCCTTCCGCGCGCGATGGGCGCTGCGCCCCACCTTGCGGACCGCCCTGCGGACGCGCAGCGCGCTGCTGGCCGCTCTGGCGTGCCTCCCCTTGCGGGCGTGGCTGCCCCTGCCCCTGCCCTTGCCGGGCGTTGGGCGCTTGCGGAGTGCGGGGGCGGACGGCGTTTTGCGGATTGGCGGGCGCGCTATTTGCGCCTTTTGGCTTGTTGCTGGCTTCTGACATTGTTTTTTACAAAGGTTTTGGCGCGGAAGTCGCGCACCGAATTATAATGCGGCTAATGGAAAACCCTACCCAATTCGTCCAATGGCTGCGTTCCGTCGCGCCCTACATCCACGCCTTCCGTGGCAAGACCTTCGTGGTCGCCTTCCCTGGTGAGCTGGTCAGCGCCGGCGCCTTGCAGGTGCTGGCCCACGATCTGTCGCTGCTGCACGCGCTCGACATCAACGTTACCGTGGTCTACGGCTCGCGCCCGCAGGTGGCCGAACAGCTGGCGCTGCGTAACGTCGAAGGCCGCTTCCACAACGGCGTGCGCATCACCGACATCGCCGCCATGGAGTGCGCCAAGGAGGCCGCCGGCGAACTGCGCCTCGACATCGAGGCCGCGTTCAGCCAGGGCTTGCCGAACACGCCGATGTCCAACGCGGCGATTCGTATCATTTCCGGCAACTTCATCACCGCCCGTCCGCTGGGCGTGATCGACGGCGTCGACCTGGAGCTGACCGGCGTCACCCGCAAGGTCGACGCCGAAACCATCCACTCCATCCTCGGCTCGGACGGCCTGGTGCTGCTGTCGCCGCTGGGCTTCTCGCCGACCGGCGAGGCGTTCAACCTGACGATGGAAGACGTGGCCTGCGCCACCGCCATCGCGCTGCACGCCGACAAGCTGATCTTCATCACCGAAACCGGCATGATGACCGACGCCGGCGGCGCCGAAATCCGCGAGCTGTCCTCGCACCAGGCCGAAGCCGTGCTGCAGGCCGGCTTCCTGCCGGACGCCACCGCCTTCTACCTGAAACACTGCATCAAGGCCTGCGACAACGGCGTCGAGCGCTCGCACATCGTCTCGTTCAGCATGGACGGCTCGGCGCTGCTGGAGCTGTTCACCCACGATGGCGTCGGCACCATGATCTCGCACGAGAACCTGGAATCGCTGCGCCAGGCCACAATTGAGGACGTCGGCGGGATTATCAAGCTGATCGAGCCGCTGGAGGCCGACGGCACGCTGGTCAAGCGCGGCCGCGAGCTGATCGAGCGCGAAATCGATTACTTCTCCGTCATCGAGCACGACGGCGTGATCTTCGGCTGCGCCGCGCTGTACCCGTTCCCGGAACAGAAAATGGCCGAAATGGCATGCCTGACCGTCAACCCCGAGGTCCAGGCCCAGGGCGACGGCGAGCGCATCCTCAAGCACATGGAGAACCGCGCGCGCTCCATCGGCGTGCAAAAGCTGTTCGTGCTGACCACCCGCACCTCGCACTGGTTCCAGAAGCGCGGCTTCGTGCCGACCACCGTGGACGCCCTGCCGAAGGACCGCCAGCGCATGTACAACTGGCAGCGCAAATCACAGGTTCTGGTTAAGACCTTATAATCACGGATTCACATACCGCTTTAGGAGCAACACTGATGGCCCGCACCGTTCAATGCATCAAACTCAACAAGGAAGCCGAAGGCCTGGACTTCCCGCCGTATCCGGGTGAACTGGGTAAGAAGATCTATGAATCGGTTTCCAAGGAAGCCTGGGCCGCGTGGCTCAAGCACCAGACCATGCTGGTCAACGAAAACCGCCTGAACCTGGCCGACCAGCGCGCCCGCAAATACCTGGCGACGCAGATGGAAAAGCACTTCTTCGGCGACGGCGCCGACGCCGCCATGGGCTACGTGCCGCCGACCGAGTAAGTCCGGCAACGCTGGCGGCGCCCGCCGCCAGCGCGTACTACATCGCTTTACACTGTTTCAGCTCGCACTTCGCAATGAAGACCTTGCCGCTTTCGCAAGTCATGCGGTAAATCTCGACCGGTCCCGGTTCGCTCACCAATCCAGCTCCCCACCCGCCCGTGCAGCCCTGATGCTTGGCCAGGTTCTCCACCGTCGCCGACGACACGCCGGCGCGGAACGGCACCTTCTCGATCTCGACACCGTCGACGCGCGCCAGCGGCGTGCCATCGGCGGCCGTGGTGCGCGGCGCCGGCTTGCGCGCCGCCGCCAGCGCGCGGGCGGCCTCGGCCTCCTCGTCGCGCTGTTTGGACGGCAGCCACGAACAGGCTCCCAGCGCGGCGCTCAACAACGCGCCACCGCACAACAGCAGTACCAGTGAGCGGCGGCTCATCAGAATTTCAGCGTCTTGACGCCGTCGGCCGTGCCCAGCAGGCAGACGTTGGCGCCGCGCGCCGCGAACAGGCCTACCGCGATCACGCCGACGATCTGGTTGATCTGCTGCTCCAGGCCGACCGGGTCGGTGATCGACAAGCCGGCCACGTCGATGAGCATGCCGCCGTTGTCGGTGATGAAAGCTTCCTCGGTGCCCGGCTTCAGGCGCAGCTTCGGCGTGCCGCCGAGCTTGGCCAGCGCGCGGGTGACCGAGGCACGCGCCATCGGCAGCACTTCCACCGGCAGCGGGAACTTGCCCATCACCTCGACCAGCTTGGAACCGTCGGCGATGCAGACGAACTGCTTCGACACCGAGGCGACGATCTTCTCGCGCGTCAGGGCGGCGCCACCGCCCTTGATCATCGCGCCGGCGTTGGTGATTTCGTCGGCGCCGTCGATGTAGACGGCGATCTCCGGCACGTCGTTCAGGTCGAACACTTCGATGCCGTGGCCGCGCAGGCGCGCCGCGGTCGCTTCCGACGACGCCACCGCGCCCTTGATGCGGTGCTTGATCTTGGCCAGCTCATCGATGAAGAAATTGGCGGTGGAGCCGGTGCCGACGCCGATGATCTCGTTTTCCACCACGTATTCGATGGCGCTACGGGCTACGGCTTGTTTCAGTTCGTCTTGGGTCATGATGTTTCTATAAGAGAGGGGAATTCAATACCGCTATTCTAACGGATCCCCGTTTTCACCCCAGAAAATTGCGCTCAGACAATATCAAAATCGCCCCGGTGTCGCAGACACGCACAAGTGTCACGATGGTCGCCAGTTGGCCCCCTGGATATGCGAGAATAGTTTCCATGCAGAGCATAAAAAAAGATCGCCGGAGATACAGATGACACAAACCAAAACCGTCTTGATAGTCGATGACAGCCGCGTTTCGCGGTTGATGGCGCGCCAGTACATCACCGGCTTGCATGCCGATTGGGTCGTCGAGGAAGCCGGCACCGGCGAAGAGGCGCTGCTCAAGGCGCGCACCGCGCATCCCGACCTGATCCTGATGGACGTCAACATGCCCGGCATGGGCGGCATCGCCGCCGCCGAACTGCTGCGCCAGGAATTTCCCGCCCTGCCGATCTCGCTGCTGACGGCCAACGTGCAGAGCGCCACCCGCGACCGCGCGGCCCAGCTGGGCATAGGCTTCATGGAAAAGCCGATCACCGAGGCGCGCATCGCGCAACTGCTCTCCACGCTGGAAGCGGCGTAGCCATGTTCAACCTCTCCGAACTGGAAAACGATGCGCTGATCGAGATCTTCAACATCGGCGTCGGCCAGGCGGCGGCGTCGATGAGCGCCATCGTCAACGAAGCGGTGCACATGTCGGTGCCGTCGATCAGCTTCATCAACCGCTCCGAGGCGGCGCGCCTGCTGGGCGCCAAGGACGACGAGACCGAGCGCATCTGCGGCGTCAGCCAGCACTACGAGGGCGCGTTCTCGACCGAGGCGATCCTGATGTTCCCCGAGGATAAAAGCCTGGAGATCGTGCGCCTGATGGTGGGCGAGTCGGTGCCGCTCAAGGAGCTGACCGAAATGGAACAGGAGGCGATGTGCGAGATCGGCAACATCATCCTCAACTCCTGCGTCGGCACGCTGGCCAACATCTTCCAGCGCGAGCTGCACGGCTCGCTGCCGGCTTACCACGTGGGCACCAGCGACGAAATCCTGGTCGCCTCCGGCAGCCAGCCGGACACCGTGGTGCTGATGCTGCACATCGATTTCGTGCTGGAGAAGCACCAGATCCACGGCTACGTCGCCTTCGTGCTCGACATCTCGGCGCTGCACGACCTGAAGGAACAGATCAACCTCTACATCGCCCGCGCGATGGGCCAGGCATGATGGATACCCCGTCCGTCCCCCACCGGCTCAACCTGCTGCACAGCGTGCTGTGCGCGGTAAACCTGGGCGTGATCATGCTCGACGGCGAGCGCCGCATCGTGCTGTGGAATTCGTGGATGGCCAGGCATTCCGGCCTGGGCCACGAACAGGTGATCGGCGCCGATTTCTTCAGCGTCTGCCCCGGCCTGCGCGGCGGCCGCGTCGACGCCGCCATTCAGCAGGCGCTGTACAACAACTTCCCGTCGCTGCTGTCGCAAACGCTGAACAAGGCGCCGTTCGAGCTGTACGCCAATCCGGCGGCGGCGGCCCGCAACGAGCGCGTCCAGCAGGCGGTGGAGATCACGCCGATCGCGGTGGAAGGCGCGCCGCGCCATTGCCTGATACAGATCAACGACGTCAGCATCGCCGTCGGCCGCGAGAAGCTGCTGCGCGAGCAGGCCATGGTACTGCGCTCGCAAACCTTCTCCGACGGCCTGACCGGCATCGCCAACCGCCGCCACTTCGACGTCGCGATGGAGAAGGAGCACCGGCGCGCCAAGCGCGGCGGCACGCCGCTGTCGCTGCTGATGATAGACATCGACCACTTCAAGGCCTACAACGACCACTACGGCCACCAGAAAGGCGACCAGTGCCTGATCCAGGTGGCCGCCGCGCTGGCCGGCATGCTCAAGCGCCCATGCGACCTGATGGCGCGCTACGGCGGCGAGGAATTCGCCATGATACTGCCCGAGACCGACGTCGAGCAGGCCACGCTGATGGCCGAGGCGATCCGCGCCCGCACGCAGGAGCTGGCGATCCCGCACGAGCGCAACAACAGCGAGGCCAAGCTGATCACCGTCAGCATCGGCATCGCCACGCAGAAGGTCGATGCCGCGGTCGACATCGAAGCGCTGATCGGCGCCGCCGACCGCGCGCTGTACAACGCCAAGCGCGCCGGCCGCAACCGCATTGTCGCGCGGCTGCCGGACTGATACCGGGCCGCTGTGACAATTGTTGACTATTCCGGCCGCGCGGCATCGTATAGTACCGGCTTCCGGACAACCTACTGCTGACATTCCGATGATTACTTTTCTGCGCTGGATTAGCATCGCCGTCTGTTCAGTCTTCATGCTCGGCTTCGGCATCTGCGGCGCCTTCGGCGTGATCGGCGGCACGGTGGCGCGCGACGCCGGCGCCCTGCTGATGATGGGCGTACCCGGCGCGATCGGCCTCGGCCTGGCCTACGGCTGCTTCCGCCTGATCCGCACACTGGCCAAATCAGACCAGCCCGGCCAGCCGGAACGCGGCGATTGAACGCGCCGGTGTTTGCGCCGGCCACGGCGCACCTGCTGCACCTGCTGTTTGAATGGGCCGCGCTGGCGGCCGGCGTGCAGATCTACCGCCGGCAAAGCGCCGGCAGCCTGCTGCAGCCGGGCCGCTACGCGGTGGTCATCGGCTGCATCCTCGGCGCGGCCATCGGCAACAAGCTGGTGTTCTGGATAGAGTTCCCCCATCTGTGGCGCACGCTGTCGGCCGACGCCGGCGTGTGGATGTCGGGCCAGTCCATCGTCGGCGGCCTGCTGGGCGGGCTGCTGGGCGTCGAACTGGCCAAGAAGCTGACCGGCGCGCGCGCGTCCACCGGCGACCAGTTCGTGCTGCCGCTGGTGGCCGGCACGGTCGTCGGCCGCATCGGCTGCTTCCTGGCCGGACTCAACGACGGCACCTACGGCACGCCGACGGCGCTGCCGTGGGGTGTCGATTTCGGCGACGGCATCGCCCGCCATCCCACCCAGCTGTACGACATGGCCTTTGCGCTGCTGTGGGGCGGCGCGCTGCTGGCCACGCGCGAGCGCTGGCGCGCCAGGCCGGGACTGATGTTCAAGTTCTACCTGGCGGGCTACCTGCTGTGGCGGCTGTGGGTCGACGGCCTCAAGCCGGTGCCGTATTTCTATCCCGCACAGCTGAGCGGCATCCAGCTGGTCTGCCTGGTGGCGCTGCTGTGCTACACGCCGCTGCTGCTCCGTCAACTCCTACGCCCCCATGCCCATGCGCCGGCCGGCGCCGCCAACCGAGAAATAACATGAGCAGAAAAACCCGCCCCTACCTGTTTTACGACACCACGACGTCGGTCTGCTCCACCTGCCTGCATCCGGTGGAAGCGAAGATCATCTTCAAGGACGATCACGTCTACATGGACAAGTGGTGCCAGGCCCACGGCACCGAGCGGGTGCTGATCAGCGACGACGTCGAGTACTACCGGCTGTGCCGCGAAGTCTTCGTCAAGCATCCCGAGATGCCGCAGATCTTCAACACGCGCATGGAATACGGCTGCCCCTACGACTGCGGCCTGTGCCCGGACCACATGCAGCACTCCTGCCTGTCGGTGGTCGAGATCACCGACAACTGCAACCTGAACTGCCCGGTGTGCTACGCCGAAAGCGGCCCCCATCGCGAGACGCACAAGTCGCTGGACGAGGTGCTGCGCATGCTCGACGCGGTGGTCGCCAACGAGGGCGAGGCCGACGTGGTGCAACTGTCCGGCGGCGAGCCGACGCTGCATCCGCAGTTCTGGGACATCCTCGACGCGGCCAAGGCGCGCCCGATCAAGCACGTGATGGTCAACACCAACGGCATCGCCATCGCCCAGGACCCGGCGTTCGCGCAGCGGCTGGCCGGCTACGCGCCGGGCATCGAAGTCTATCTGCAGTTCGACTCGCTGCGCGGCGAAGTCCACAAGACGCTGCGCGGGGCCGACCTGACGCGCATCCGCCGCCAGGCGCTCGAGCACCTGAACGCGGCCGGCCTGTCGACCACGCTGGTGGTGACGCTGAAGAAGGGCCTGAACGACGATGAAATCGGCGCCATCATCGAGTTCGCGTTGAGCCAGCCCTGCGTGCGCGGCGTGACGCTGCAGCCGATCCAGGACGCCGGCCGGGTCGAGGACTACGATCCGCGCCTGCACCGGCTGACGGTGTCCGAAATCCGCCGCAAGATCGCCGAGCAGAGCGCGCTGTTCACGCTCGCGGACGTGGTGCCGGTGCCGTGCAATCCCGACACGCTGGCGATGGCCTACGCGATCAAGACGGCCGACGGCGCCGTGCCGCTGACCCGCTATCTCGATCCGCAGACGCTGGTCGAAGGCAGCGCCAACACCATCGTCTTCGAGCGCGACGAACAGTTCAAGGCCAGCATGAAGGACCAGGTGTTCAAGCTGTTTTCCACCAACCACTCGCCGGAATCGCAGGCCAACTGCCTGTCCGAACTGATGTGCTGCCTGCCGCTGATCGCCGCGCCCGAGCAACTCCGCTACGACAATGTGTTCCGGGTGCTGATCGTGCAGTTCATGGACGCGTATTCGCTCGACGTGCGCGCGCTGAAAAAATCGTGCATCCATTTCGCCCAGCCGGACGGCAAGATGATCCCGTTCGAAAGCTACAACCTGCTGTACCGCGACCCGCGCCGCCTCGACGCCATCCGCGGCATTATCGACGCCCAGACGCGGCAGCGCAGGCAGTTGCGCAAGACGGTGTCGATCATGCCGGCCCAAGTGTAAAAACAACAATATCCTGGAGACCTTATGAAAATATTTACTCGCGCGACGGCAGGCACCGACCTGTTGCGCCTCGTCCTGTGCGCACTGATCTTCACCCACGGCGCCTACCGTTTCTATGAAGGCAGCAGTCCCATCCTCGGGCAAATCCTCGAAGACCAGGGCTTCCCGGGCGGCAGCGGCACCATCCTGGCCTACGCGGTCAACGTGACCGAGACGCTGGGCTCGCTGCTGCTGGCCATGAAATTATTTACCTTGCCCGTCTGCGCCGCGCTGACTATCATCTACACCACCGGCATCATCCTGTTCCACCGCCACAACGGCTTCTTCGTGGTCGGGCCGGGCACCGGAGGCTGGGAATACAGCGCGCTGCTGATTACCTGCCTGGTGACCACCGCGTGGGAAGACTGGAAGCAAAAAATCTCCGTACGATAATCGTCCCGATGGAGGATAGCCATGCGCAACGCCGCCACACTCACCGTTTTACCGCCTGACCGTATTGCAATGCATGGCGTTCGCGCCGCGGAAGGCGCGGCATGACGCAACTGGCGCCCAACCGTTCGATCCAGGACGTGATGGTGATCCCGGTGCTGCACTACCAGGACGTGGCGGTGGCGGCGCAATGGCTGTGCGAGGCGTTCGGCTACAGCGAGCGGCTGCGCATCGGCGACCATCGGATCCAATTGAACATCGCCGGCGGCGCCGGCGCGGTGGTGGTGGCGCAGCGGCCGCAGCCGGCGCCGGCCTGTCCCCATCCCTGCCACTCGATCATGGTGCGGGTCAGCGACATCGACCAGCACTACAAGCGCGCCATGGCCAGCAAGGCGCGCTCGCTGAGTCCGCCGACCAACTACCCGTTCGGCGAGCGGCAGTATTCGGTGGCCGATCCCGGCGGCCACATCTGGACCTTCTCGCAAACGACGGCCGACATCGATCCCGCCACCTGGGGCGGCACCCTTCTTTAAGTCCAGATGCGGTAGATCCAGTAGCTTTCGTCTTCGGACTTCAGGATGCGGGCCAATTCGTGCGGGCTGTGGCCTGTGATTTCGCGCGCCTCGCGGCACAGGTGGGCCTGGTCGGAATAGCCGCCGCGCGCGGCCACGTCGGACCACAACACCTTGCCCGCCATGAACTCCTCGCGCGCGTCGAAGAACGATTGCTCGGCGCGCTGCAGGCGCAGCAGCTTGCGCATCGGCTGTCCGGCGCGCGCCTTGATGTGGCGCTCGATGCTGCGCACGCCCCGTCCCAGCGCGGTATCGGCCACCTGCCACGCCAGATGCCGCACCCAGTCGCCCGCCGTGGCGCCCGGACCGCCGGGACGCGCCGCCTGCCAGCGCGGCTCGAGGAACGCTTCCAGCACCGCCAGGCGCGCCTGGTCGTCGGCGGCGGCCAGCAGCGCGTCGGACATCGCACCCCATTCCGGCCCCAGCACCCGCTCGACCGCATCCCAGCGGTTGACCCACGCCGGCACGTCGATGCCGCTCAGCGCGTGCATGGCCTGCGGATAAAACATCACCATGAACACGCGCACCGGCCCGGGGTTGTAGGTCGCCATGGGCCGTGTCTGCGGACCGACGAAGACGGCACGCAGTTCCTCGTGCGGCATGCCCGCCGGCTCGACCACCTCGGCCTCGCCTTCGATGAACCAGGTGATGGAACAATGGGGCGTGGCCGGGAAATGATTGAAGCGGTCCGCCGCATCGGCCAGCGGCGCCTCCACCGTGCTGCGCGTGATGTAGGCGCGCACGCAGGAGGCCAGCGCAAAGGGCGGCACGATCAGGCGCGTCAGGGAGGGTTCGGTGGCGGTCATTTGCAAAGTTTATACTAAAGCGCGGCGGCCGGCGGCGTGTCGCAAACGTTCAATACGCGCCGCCGCCGCCAAGGCATAGTGAGGCATCGTCACACAAGGAAGCCACATGGAGAACACGATCACCGCCCCTGCCGCCCCTGCCGCCAACCGTCTGCGCACCATAGACAGCCTGCCGGGGCCGCGTCCCTGGCCGCTGGCGGGCAACCTGCCGCAAGTCCGCCCGCTGCGCGTGCACCGCGACGTCGAGGCCTGGAGCAAGCGCTATGGCCCCATGTTCAGGATCAAATTCGGTCGCACGCCCATCCTGGTGCTCGCCGGCCACGACCTGGTCAACGCCGTGCTGCGCGATCGCCCGGACGGCTTCCGCCGGCCGTCGATCACCACCCAGGTGTCCGACGAAATCGGCGGGCGTCCCGGCGTGTTCATGGCGGAAGGCGCGGCGTGGCGCGACCAGCGGCGCATGGTGATGGCCGCGCTGGCGCCGCACGCGGTGAAGGCCTACTTTCCGTCGCTAGTATCGGTGGGACTGCGCCTGCAACGCCGCTGGCGGCAGACGGTGAGCGACGGCACCGTCATCGACCTGGCCGAAGACCTGAAGCGCTTCAGCGTCGACGTGATCGCCGGCCTGGCCTTCGGCACCGAGGTCAATACCATCGACGGCGGCGAGGACGTCATCCAGCGCCACATGGACGTGATCTTGCCGGAGATCGCGCGCCGCTCGATCGCGCTGTTCCCGTATTGGCGCTACGTCAAGCTGGCGCGCGACCGCCATCTGGACCAGTGCGTGACCGCGCTGAGCAAGGCAGTCGATGACTTGATCGCCACCGCACGCGCCTGCATCGCAGCCGAACCGGCACGGCGCCAGCATCCCGTCAACCTGCTCGAAGCGATGATCTGCGCGGCGGACGAAGGCGGCAGCGGCGTCGACGACATCGCCGTGGCGGGCAACGTCACCACCATGCTGCTGGCCGGCGAAGACACCACCAGCAACACGTTGGCGTGGATGCTGTACCTGCTGCAGCGGAATCCGGCCACGCTGCAAAAGGCCCGGGAAGAAGTCATGCGCGTGGCGCCCGATGCCGCCGCCTTCACCGTCGAGCAGATGGATGCGCTGGACTACCTCGACGCCTGTGCTCAGGAAGCGATGCGCCTCAAGCCGGTGGCGCCGTTCATTCCGCTCGAAGCGCTACGCGACAGCGTGGTCGGCGATGTGCGGGTGCCGGCCGGCAGCCTGGTGTGGTGCGTGATGCGCAACGACAGCGTCAGCGAAAGCCACGTCGCGCAGGCCGGCCTGTTCGATCCGGACCGCTGGCTGAAGCGCGGCGAAGACGCGATGGACAAACATGTGTCGATGCCGTTCGGCGCCGGCGTGCGCACCTGCCCCGGCCGTTACCTGGCGCTGCTGGAAATCAAACTCGCCAGCGCCATGCTGCTCAGCAGCTTCGACATTGAGTCCATCGATACGGCCGATGGCGAAGAGCCGGAAGAGCTGATGGGCTTCACCATGTCGCCGGTCGGCCTGCGCATGCGGGTACGCAACCGCGCGGAGTGAGCCGCGTGCCGCACAAGATCCATCGCATCGGCGCCTGCGTGCTAGGCGCCTTCCTGACGCTGCATCTACTCAACCACCTGCTGGCGATCGGCGGCCCGGAGGCGCATATCCACTTCATGGAGGCGTTTCGCGCGGTGTACCGCAACCGCGTGGTCGAAGTCATCCTGCTGCTGTGCGCCGCCAGCCAGGTCGCCAGCGGATTGATCTTCATTCGTCGCCGCTGGCGCGACCGGCATCAAGGACTGGACCTGTTGCAGCTCGGTTCAGGGCTGTACCTGGCGTTCTTCCTGCTGGTGCACGTGAGCGCGGTACTGGCCGGGCGCACGCGGTTCGGGCTGGATACGAACTTCTACTACGCCGCCGCGGGCATGCACGTGCTGCCGTATCGCTACTTCTTCATGCCCTACTACTTCCTCGCCGTGCTGGCGATCACGGTCCATCTGGCGCGGGCGCTGCACTGGCTTGCGCATGATCGCCTCAGCGCCGCGACGCTGCGTATCGCCAAGGTGCTGCTGGTGATAGGCGGCTTCACGGCCGCCACGCTGATCATCGCGGCCTTCTCCGGCGGACTGCATGACATAACGGTGCCGGCGAAATATCTCGCCACGTTCCGCTGACCGTCATCCCACACGAGGCGCCGGCAGGGCGTCCGCTGCAACGAGATGCGCGGCAAAGCCCGACAGCCCTGGCGCCACATCGGCTTTCAATGTCATGGCGGGGATGTCGTAGTCGCCGCCATTCTGAGGGCGGAACGGTATCGGCGCGGTTTGCGCAAGCGTGTCGAGGCGCTCTCCGAGTTCGCCGCACACGGCGGAGAATCTGGCGTCGTCCATGCGTTCGGCGCGATAGACCACCAGCGGCGGCAGGACATCGAAGCCGGGGTAGTACAGGATGCCATGCTGAATGGGGAACAGCAGGTCGTCGATAGCACCGTTGACGCCGCGCGGGCCGTAGTGCGACGCCCATCCGCCGGCCGTGACCACCAGCATGGCGCGCTTGCCGGCCAGCGTGCCCTCGCCGTAGCGGTCTCCCCAGCGCACATCCGAATGCTCGCCGACGCCGTAGCCGAAGCCGAAGGCATAGACACGTTCAACCCAGCCTTTCATAATGGCCGGCATGGAGAACCACCACATCGGGAACTGGAAGATGACGGTATCGGCCCAGCGCAGCTTGTCCTGCTCGCTGGCGATATCGGCGCTCTGTAAATCGTTGGCGTAGGCGCGCCGGGAATCCGCCACCGGGTCGAAACGGTCGCCGGCCGGGCCGCCGACGACATCGCCGGCATCGACCAGCGCCTTCCATTTCATCGCATACAGGTCGGATACCTGGACGGCGTGCCCCGCCGCTTCCAGACGCCGCACCGCAAAGTCCTTCAACGCGCCGTTCAACGACTTCGGTTCGGGGTGGGCATACACAATCAGAACATTCATCACGCTACTCCTTGACTGGAAAACACCAGCATAGGAGCAGATGAGGTATATTGAAAATGAATTTCTAATATTCCAGGTATAGCCATGAATAATCTCAGACGTCTGGACCTCAACCTGCTGGTGACGCTGGACGTGCTGCTCTCGGAGCACAACGTGACGCGGGCGGCGCAGCGCTTGAACTTTTCGCAGCCATCCATCAGCGTGCACCTGTCGAAGCTGCGCGACATCTTCGGGGATCCGCTGCTGCTGCCCGGGCCGCGCGGCATGCGGCCCACCGCGCGCGCCGAACAATTGCGCGAGCCCTTGCGGCTGGCGCTGGAAGCGCTGGGCCGTGCGGTGTCGCCAGCCAGTCCGTTCGATCCGCGCGAGGCGAACCAAACGTGGCGCGTGGCCGCCAGCGACTATGGCGAATCGACCATCCTGCTGCCGGCGCTGGCGGGCTTGCGCGCGGCGGCTCCGGGAACGCGGCTGGCGGTGCTTGAACTGATCCCGCCACGCATCGCCAGGCAGGCGGAATCGGGCGAGATCGACCTGGCCCTCCACACCAGCGAGGAAGCGCCGCCGGGCATGCGCCATCGGCTGCTGTTCCGGGAGCGCTACGTGCTGGCGGGACGCAGCGACCATCCGCGCCTGAAACGACGGCCGACGCTGGCGCAGTTCTGCGCCATGGAGCATGTCATCGTATCGCCCGACGGCGGAGGGTTCAGCGGCGTCACGGACCATGCGCTGGCGGCGGCGAGCTTGCCGCCACGGCGGGTGGCATTGTCGGTGCCGCACTTTTTGTTTGTGATATCGGCGCTGGCGAGTACCGATATGGTCGCGATGCTGCCGGAGCGGCTGGTGCAAGACCATCCCGCACTGCGCTGCGTGGCGCCGCCGGTCGAGGTGCCGGGCTATGAGATGGCCATGTTGTGGCACGAGCGCTCGCATCGCGACCCGGCGCATCAATGGCTGCGCGAGTACATCGCCCGCACGGTGGCTTGAGGTTATACTTCGGCGCTGAAGGCCTAGTCACCAATGAAGGATGTACATGAAGATGCTGTCTCGCGTTGACGCGAACGTCGCTGCCGAAATCCACCGGCAGTTTCCGCAATTGAAGCAAATCAGGGATCTGGACTCGGCCGGCGGCATGCAGCGCCTGGCGATCTCCGTGTTCGACCACTGGCTCGACGACGAGAGCGAATGGCATCTGCTGGATTGCCTCGAAGGCCAGGAGCGCGTACAGCGCAACAAGAAATTCGAGCAGCACTGGGCGGCGTTGTTCGACCTGACGCCGATCTACACGCTGCGCCACCGAGGCCGCTGGCCGGCCAAGGCCAAGCTGGTGCTGAAGCGCTACACCGACCGCGAAGGTTTCCTGCGCCAGTCGCGCTTCAACGACTACGGCGTGCCGTCACAATTCATCATCCTGCCGGAACTGGGCTGCATCTACGCGGCCGGCTGGGACGATACCAATATCCTCTACTTCCAAAACAAGGAACAAGCCGCGCCGGTACTGGAACTTGCCACGAAGGCGGGCCTGTTCTGCCTGAATCCCAACCGCTGAACGCGACGATATGACATCCAGAATCGCGTCCTACTCATGCGGGCAACCGAGCATTGAGGTACAAGGCGAGCCACGCGACGTGGGTGTCTGTCACTGCTTCGCCTGCCAGCGCAGGACGGGCAGCGTTTGTTTCCATAAAGATCCTTGAAATTTCTTCCTTCTTCGAGCAGTTTGATCGATATGATCAAACTGCTCAACCCGCCGCCGCGCTAATCTCAGGAGACCTTATTTTCCCAGAGACAAACTATGACGATGGCGACATCTCCCGCAGTCTGGCTGTTAAGCGTAGAATTTCATCATGCGCACTGTGGCTGAAACATCCGTGTTCATCCGCTACGCCATCGAAGTTTGGAGCGATACCGAGCGTATGGAATTCATTTCATGGATTGCGAGCCACCCGGACGCTGGTGATGTCATCCCGGGTAGTGGCGGCTGCAGAAAAGTGCGGTGGTCAAGACGGGGCCACGGCAAGCGAGGCGGCGCAAGGGTTATCTATTTTCGCGGCACTGACGAGGTTATCTGGCTCCTTATCGTCTATGCAAAGTCTGCATTTGACAAACTCGCGCCATCTTTTCTGGCCGAACTGAAAAAAGGAATTGAAGATGCCATCTGATAAAGAGGAGTTCCAGCGAGATTTACTGGAATCGGTAAAACAGATGCGTTCGGGACAGGCGGCGCGTCTGACCCAACTGAAAACACAGGACGCGATGGAAAGCGCGGTAGATGTTTCTCTGCGCCTTACCGTTGAAGTCCTTGAACGCTGGAAAGCCACCGGCCCAGGGTGGCAACAGCGCATGAGCGATTTGCTGAGTAAAACGGCGCCCTAGGCGCCGCTTCTTGTCAACTAACTTAGCGCAAGCCGCTGGCTGCCTTGGCCAGGTCGGTGATGCGCTCCCAGTCGCCAGCAGCGATAGCATCCTTCGGCGTCAGCCACGAGCCGCCCACGCAGGCGACGTTCTTCAGCGACAGGAACTGCGACGCGGTCTCTTGCGAGATGCCGCCGGTCGGGCAGAACGTCACGTCCGGCAGCGGACCGTAGATCGCGTTCAGCATGCCGATGCCGCCCGCCGGCACCGCCGGGAACAGCTTCAGTTGGCGGAAGCCCTGCTCGCGCGCGGCCATCACTTCCGACGGCGTCATCACACCCGGCAGCAGCGGCAGGCCGCTGCTCTTGGCGGCGGCGATCAGCGCCGCCGTCAAGCCTGGCGAGACGCCGAACACCGCGCCCGCATCGCGCGCGGCGGCAAATTCCTCCGGCTGCGTCAGCGTGCCGACGCCGACGATCGCGCCTTCGACGGCCGACATGGCCTTGATCGCGCCCAGGCCGTGCTTGGTGCGCAGCGTTACTTCCAGCACGCGGATGCCGCCGGCCACCAGCGCCTTCGCCAGCGGTACTGCATGTTCAGGTTCGTCAATCGCGATCACGGGGATCACGGCCGAAGTACGCATAATGTCGAGCAGAGTCATGGTCATGATTTACGCTTCTTTCTTCATCGAGTAATCTTCATCGGAACCTGGCACGGTATTGCCGACCGGGTCTTTGTCATGCAGGCCTACCGTGGTGGGAATCGGCGACGGCAGCCCAAAGGTGGTGGCGCCCTTCTCCGCTTCGCATACGCTGTTGCGGAACATGGCGAACAGTTCGCGGCCCATGCCCACGCCGTTCGGCGTCAGGTCGGCCGTGGCCAGCGAGCGCGAATGCCAGACGCTCGATTCGACCAGCGCTTCCAGCGTGCCGGTCTTGGCGCAGACGCGGATGATGTCGCCGTCGCGCACCAGGCCGAGCGGACCGCCGGCCAGGATCTCCGGCGATACGTGGATCGCCGCCGGCACCTTGCCGGACGCGCCGGACATGCGGCCGTCGGTCACCAGCGCCACGTGGCGGCCGGCGTCCTGCAGGTTGGCCAGCGCCGGGGTCAGCGCATGCAGTTCCGGCATGCCGTTGGCGCGCGGGCCCTGGAAGCGCAGCACGGCGACGAAGTCGCGGTCCAGCGTGCCGGCCTTGTAGGCGTCCATGAAATCTTCCTGCGAGTTGAATACCAGCGCCGGCGCTTCCACCGTCTGGTGTTCCGGCTTCACGGCCGAGACCTTCATCACGGCGCGGCCCAGGTTGCCCTGTACCAGCACGGTGCCGCCGTCCGGCGAGAACGGCGCGGTGATCTTGCGCAGCACCGCTTCGTCGCCCGACTCGGTCGGGGAGTCCTTCCAGACCACGCCCTTGCCGCCTTCGCCCAGGAACGGCTCGGCGCAGTGCGCGCGCAGGCCCTTGCCCAGGATGGTGGTGACGTCGTCGTGCAGCAGGCCGCCGTCCAACAGTTCGCGGATGACGAAGCCGGTGCCGCCGGCGGCGTGGAAGTGGTTCACGTCGGCGTTGCCGTTCGGGTAGATGCGGGTCAGCAGCGGCACCACTTTCGACAGCTCGTCGAAGTCGTTCCAGTCGATGACGATGCCGGCCGCCTTGGCGATGGCCACCAGGTGCAGCGTGTGGTTGGTCGAGCCGCCGGTGGTCAGCAGCGCGACGACGGCGTTGACGATGGACTTCTCATCGACCACGTGGCCGACTGGCAGGTATTCGTTCGATTGCGCGGTGATGACGGCGGCGCGCTTGGCGGCGGCCTTGGTCAGTTCGTCGCGCAGCGGCGTGTTCGGAGTGATGAAGGCGGCGCCCGGCAGGTGCAGGCCCATGACTTCCATCAGCATCTGGTTGCTGTTGGCGGTGCCGTAGAAGGTGCAGGTGCCGGCGCTGTGGTAGGACTGCGATTCGCCTTCCAGCAGTTCGGCGCGGCCGACTTTACCTTGCGCGTACAGCTGGCGGATCTTGGCTTTCTCGGAATTGGACAGGCCGGTGGTCATCGGGCCGGCCGGCACGAACACCGCGGGCAGGTGGCCGAAGTGCAGCGCGCCGATCAGCAGGCCCGGTACAATCTTGTCGCACACGCCCAGGTAGACGGCGGAGTCGAACATATTGTGCGACAGCGCCACGGCGGTCGCCATGGCGATCGCGTCGCGCGAGAACAGCGACAACTCCATGCCCGGCTGGCCTTGCGTGACGCCGTCGCACATGGCGGGCGTGCCGCCGGCGAATTGGGCCACGGCACCGACTTCGCGCACGGCGTCCTTGATCAGCGCCGGGAAGCCTTCGAACGGCTGGTGCGCCGACAGCATGTCGTTGTAGGCCGAGACGATCGCCACCGACGGCTTCTTGAGTTCCTTCAGCGACAGCTTGTCGTTGGCGGGGAAGGCGGCAAAGCCGTGCGCCAGGTTGGTACAGGCCAGAGCGCCGCGCTGTACGCCCTTGACGCGGGCCGCTTCAAGATGGGCCAGATACGCGCCGCGCGATGGTTTGCTGCGCTGGATAATGCGAGCGGTGACGGTTTCCAGGACTGGATGCAGGGCCATGAACGTTCCTTATCAATGAATTCCGTGAAATTTTACTACAAAAATTCGATTTCATCCGACTTTTCTTATCGGACGATGGCCAAAGTCGATCACGCGGGCGTCACGTACTCGAGGGCGTGCCGGCCGGTCTTGCCCGGCATGGGAGCGGTAACAATGCAAAAATCCTACCGTTTTGACGTAACCGTAGTGAATTTACCGTTTTTTCCTGTATCATTCACGCATCCCTCCCTCAGACTAACGACGCCCACATCATTATGCGCCAGCCTGCACTGACCTCCACCGCCAGCTTCCTCGCCCTCGAATCCCATGCCGCCGACGCCAAAGACTGGCAATTGCGCCAGTTGTTCGCCGCCGACGCCCAGCGCTTCCCCAAACTGACGGTCGACGCGGCCGGCCTGTTCCTCGATTATTCGAAGAACCGCCTGGACGCGGCCACCGTCGGCCTGCTGCTGGACCTGGCCCGCGAACGCGGCGTGGAGCGCCAGCGCGACGCCATGCTGAGTGGCGAGAAGATCAATCTTACCGAACATCGCGCAGTGCTGCACACGGCGTTGCGTATGCCGCGCGGCAAAGCCTTGACGGTGGACGGCCAGGACATCGCCCACGACGTGCACGCGGTGCTGGACCAGATCAAGGATTTCACCGACCGCGTGCGCAGCGGCGCCTGGCTGGGTTATAGCGGCAAGCCGATCACCGACGTCGTCAACGTCGGCATCGGCGGTTCCGACCTCGGGCCGAAGATGGCCGTGCTGGCGTTGCGCTCGTACGCGCACCCGCGCCTGAAGATGCATTTCGTCTCCAACGTCGACGGCCATGACATGGACGCCGCGCTGGCGCAGGTCAACCCCGAGACCACGCTGTTCATCATCGCCTCCAAGACCTTCGTCACGGCCGAGACCATGCTCAACGCCGGCACCGCCCGCAACTGGTTCCTGCAGACGGCCAAGGAAGAGGACCTGGCGCGCCACTTCGTCGCCGTCTCCACCAACACCGAGGCGGTGAAGGCCTTCGGCATCGATCCGGCCAATATGTTCCCGTTCTGGGACTGGGTCGGCGGCCGTTATTCGGTATGGTCGGCGATCGGCCTGGCGGTGGCGCTGGCGGTGGGCTTCGGCTACTTCAGCGACTTCCTCGCCGGTGCGCACGCGATGGACGAACACTTCCGCGAGGCGCCGCTGGAGCAGAACATGCCGGTGCTGCTGGCGATGATCGGCTTCTGGAACCGCCAGTTCCTCGGTGCCGGCTCGCTGTCGATCGCGCCCTACCACCAGGACCTGAACCGCTTCCCGGCCTACCTGCAGCAGCTCGACATGGAGAGCAACGGCAAGCGCGTCACCCGCGGCGGCGGCGAAGTCGACACGCCGACCTGCCCGGTGGTGTGGGGCGAATGCGGCACCAACGCGCAACACGCCTACTTCCAGCTGCTGCACCAGGGTACGGACATCGTGCCGATCGACTTCATCGCCGCGCTGCGCGCCACGCACGACCTGGCGGGCCACCACGATTCGCTGCTGGCCAACTGCTTCGCGCAGTCGGAAGCCTTCATGACCGGCAAGACCGCCGACGAAGTGCGCGCCGACCTGAAAGCGCAAAACCTGGGCGCCGAGGAAATCGAAGCGCTGGTGCCGCACAAGACTTTCCCCGGCAACCGTCCGTCGAACACCATCCTGATGGACCAGCTGACGCCGTCGGCGCTGGGCGCCCTGATCGCGCTGTACGAGCACAAGACCTTCGTGCAGGGCGTGATCTGGGACGTCAACAGCTTCGACCAGTGGGGCGTGGAGCTGGGCAAGGTACTGGCCAAGAACATCCATGCGGAACTAACCGGCGACGTTAAGCCCGAGCGCCACGACAGCTCCACCAATGGCCTGATCATCATGGCCAAGGCAGCACAACACCAGTGACCACGATGAATACTCCACATATAGAAGTCGCCTTCGACGCAGTCATGCAAACCGGCGAGTGTCCGCTGTGGCATCCGGAAGAACAGGCGCTGTACTGGGTCGACATTCCCGCCTTCACCGTGCACCGCCTCGATCCATCCAGCGGCGCGCACCGTTCGTGGAAGCTGGCCAGCGAGCCGGCCACGCTGGCCATCAGCGACAAGGGTGGCCTGATCGTCGCCATGCGCAGCGGCTTCGCGCACCTGGACACGGGCAGCGATGAAGTGCGCCTGACCGACATCGCCGCCGCGCCCTACGACACCGCCATCACCCGCTTCAACGACGGCCACGTCGACGGCGCCGGCCGTTTCTGGGTCGGCACCATCTACGAGCCGCGCGACAAGCCGGCCGCCGAGATGTTCGTGCTGGAGAAAGGCGAAATCCGCAAGGCCTGGTCGGGCGGCATGACCAACTCGAACGGCCTCGGTTTCAGCCCGGACTACAAGACCATGTACCACGCCGACACCAGCGCGCACCGCGTCAGCCGTTTCGATTTCGACGTCGCGCGCGGCACGGTCGACAACCAGCGCCTGCTGATGCAGTTCTCGATGGACAAGGAGAACAACTACGGCGGCCGTCCTGACGGCGCCGCCGTCGACAGCGAAGGCAACTACTGGGTGGCGATGTTCGAAGGCGCGCGCCTGGTCAAGCTGTCGCCGCCCGGTGAATTGATCGGCGAGATCAAGTTGCCGGTGCGCTGCCCGACCATGATGGCGTTCGGCGGCGCCGACCTGCGCACCCTGTACGTCACCAGCGCGGGCGCGCGTCCGGCGCCGGAACTGGCGCAGTATCCGCTGAGCGGCAAGCTGCTGGCCATCCGCATGGACGTGGCCGGCCGCGCGGAACCTGCGTATATCGAATAAACTGGATGTCGCACCTCGGGCATTTGTAGTAAATTTTCTTGCAAAACGTAAATTCGTGTAGTAAATTTACACTTAAGATTAGTAGTCCCCCTTTTCAGCACCCTACTTACTGCGAATAATTATGGCTCTTACCGATTTTGACCTGGTTCTGTTTGGCGGCAGCGGCGATCTGGCGATGCGCAAATTGCTGCCCGCGATGTACGCCCGCGACGTCGCCAACGACTTGCCCGCCACCGCCCGCATCATCTGCGTCGGCCGCGCGGACGCCAGCCAGCAGGACTTCCTGCACACCGTCGAGACCACGTCCAAGCCGCACATCAAGTCGCCGGCCGTGACGCCTGCCGCGTGGACCAAGTTCACCGCCCGCATCGTGTATGTGTCGCTGAACGCCACCGACGCCGCCAGCTACAAGACGCTGGTCGAGGCGCTGCGCCAGGACGAGGCCATCACCAAGGTCTACTACCTGGCGACGCCGCCGGCGATCTTCTCGCAGATCTGCGAGAACCTGAAATCGAACGGCCTGGTGACCGCCAATTCGCGCGTGGTGCTGGAAAAACCGCTGGGCCGCGACCTGGCCTCGGCCAAGCAGATCAACGCCGAAGTGGGCAAGGTCTTCGAAGAATCGCAGATCTACCGTATCGACCACTATCTCGGCAAAGAGACCGTGCAGAACCTGCTGGCCCTGCGCTTCGGTAACATCCTGTTCGAGCCGCTGTGGCGCCGCGAGTGGATCTCCGACGTGCAGATCACCATCGCCGAAAAGCTCGGCGTCGGCAACCGCATGGGCTACTACGACACCTCCGGCGCGCTGCGCGACATGCTGCAGAACCACCTGCTGCAGCTGCTGTGTATCGTCGCCATGGAGCCGCCGACCTCGATCGCTCCGGACGCCGTGCGCGACGCCAAGCTGCAGGTACTGCGCTCGCTGAAAAAATTCACGCCGACCACGCTGGCGCAGAACATCGTGCGCGGCCAGTACCGCGCCGGTCACGTCGACGGCAAGGCCGTGCCGAGCTACCGCGACGAGCCGGATGCGCCGGAACACTCGCGCACCGAGACCTTCGTCGCGATGAAGGCGGAGATCGACACCTGGCGTTGGGCCGGCGTGCCGTTCTACCTGCGTACCGGCAAGCGCATGGCCGACGGCCTGGCTGAAATCGTCGTGCGCTTCAAGCAGATCCCGCACTCGATCTTCGCCCAGCCGACCAACAGCTTCCAGCCAAATTCGCTGGTCATCCGTTTGCAGCCGGACGAAGGCCTGCGCATGAATCTGATGGCGAAGACGCCGGGCGACGGCATGCGTTTGAAACAAGCCGAGTTGGAGCTGGACTTCCGCGAATCGTTCAAATCGCCGCGCATGGACGCCTACGAGCGCCTGCTGCTCGACGTGCTGCGCGGCCAGCTGACGCTGTTCATGCGCGGCGACGAGCTGGAAGCGGCGTGGGAATGGGTCGAGCCTATCCTGAACAACTGGGAGTCCGACGACAGCTTCCCGATTCCGTACGCTTCGGGCACCTGGGGTCCTGCCGCGGCATCGGCGCTGATCGGCCGCGATGGCCTGCAGTGGCGTGAAGAAGCACTTCCTGAGGATTAAATGCTTTTAGATTCCATTCGTACCCAGCTGGACTCGCTCTCCAAATCGGAGCGCAAGGTCGCGCTGGCGGTTCTCGATCATCCGGGCCAGACGGTCAGCCAGAACATCACCGCGCTCGCCAAGAGCGCGCAGGTGTCCGAGCCGACCGTGGTGCGCTTTTGCCGCACGCTGGGCTACGACGGCTGGCATGAGTTCAAGCTCAAGCTGGCGCAGGGCCTGGCGCTGGCCCTGCCCGGCCTGAACGAGCAACCGACCCAGGACGACCTGGCCGCAGACTTGGTCAACAAGATCTGCAGCCGCTCGATCAACACGCTGCTCGACCTGCGCAACAACCTCGACCCGGAAGCGATCCAGAAGGCGCTGGACATCCTGTCCAAGGCCAACAAGATCGAGTTCTACGGCCAAGGCACGTCCGGCATCGTGGCGGCGGACGCGCAGCACAAGTTCTTCCGCTCCGGCGTGCCGACGGTGGCCTACGCCGACCCGCACATCCACAGTATCGCCGCCGCCCTGCTGCGCACCGGCGACGCGGTGGTGGCCATTTCCCAGCGCGGCAACAGCCCGTCGCTGGTGCGCTCGATCAAGCTGGCGCGCCGCGGCGGGGCCGACGTCATCGTGCTGGCGCCGTCCGGCACGCCGCTGGCGGATATGGCCACTGTGCTGATCCCGATCGACCTGATCTTCAACATCGACCCATACACGCCGATCTCGGCACGCCTGGCCTATCTGGTGGTGATCGACGTGCTGGCCGTCGGCCTGGCGTTGCAACGCGGCCCCGAGTTCCGCAAGAAGATGCAGAACGCGCAGAAGGCCTTGCAGGAGTTCGACCTGCAGTTCGATTCGTTCATCGGCTGAGGCGTCTCAGTCTTCAGGCTTCGAATAGATGTTGACCAGGTTCCCATCCGGGTCTCGAACCAGCAGCGACAGATTCCCCCACGGCATGCGCGTGGGGGGCATCACGATTTCAACATTCTCCTGAGCCAAACGGTCGCGAACAGACTCCACGTCTGCCACCTGAAACTCCAGGATAGCCGACCGGTTGGCGGCAGCAATAGCTGCCCCAGCATTAAACCGCGCCACCAATTGCTGGGCTGAGATAGCTAGCACGGCGCCCTCAAAGCGCACTTCAGCAAAGCCGTCGGCAAGCCGAACAGCTTCAATTTCGGACAGGTCTTTGTAGAAAGCGAGAAGAGCTTCAAACTGCTCGGTGACAAGACGAATCGATGCGAATTTCATGCTGAGTTCCAATGCAAAAAAGGAACTTCAGTGTATTTGTAGCCCTTGTCAGTTTCTGTCAGCAGTGCACCACAGTCCGTTTGCGGCCCCGTAGCAGTCAGTCGGCAATGCTATGTTGACGCGGGCTAGCCGCCCGACGCAGCAAAACAGCGAGACGCGCGAACGGGTGGCGGTCGAGCCGAGGAAGACTTAGTCGAGTTAGGTGATTTCCGCCGCAGACAGCATGCCTGTGGCGATTCAGTTCAATTTAACTTCGGATCCAACAGGCCTGCACAAAGGGAACCTTGTGCAGGCCTGTTGGACTAGCTGTATGTGGGTATTCCTATCAGAAACGGATCAATCAATTGTCTGAGCATCAATTTGGGGCTTGGGGCGTAATGAAATCGAATGCCTCTCGCTGAGTTACATAGAGCAGGCATGGGGTTTTGCTCAGACACGAGGTGACATGATTCACTTTACCCCGCTGAACAAAGTAGCTACCCGGCCCCAATGGAATTGCCTTTTGTCCTGCTTCGACATTGGTCACTGTACCCTCAACCACGACTGCATCGTAATCACCCGTGTGCAAGTGAGAAGGGCTAACAAAGCCTTTGGGCAAACGCAGGAACGAGCCATGCGCGCCTTTGCTGTCATCGCCCCACACAGTACCTAGCTGCGGTCCGCCGAGATCTTTAAACCGGACTTCTTTGGCAGCGACGATTTGACCTGCCTGGAATTGCGTATTTTGTGCCATTGCCACTTGTGCAGCCAAGGCGATGCCAAAACCGGAAAAAACTGTAAGATATTTAAATGCCTTCATGTGATTCTCCTAAATATTATAAAAAACGCGTAATCTCTTTTTACTTCCTCAACAACTCCGCCACTTTGGCTACACCCGCCTGGGCACAGATTTCGTCTTTATCGCCGCCTGGAGACCCGCCCACACCGAGTCCCGCAATAGTTTCATCGCCGACTTTGAATGCAACGCCGCCAGGCAGTGCCGTCACGTTGGGCGTGCTAGCCAGCGATTGCGCCACGAGTGGCGGGTACTTCGCGAGAACGCCGATGAAGCCGCTCGTGGTGTCGGTATGGAAGATTGGTCCCATAGTGACCACGGTATAGGCCTTGCGAAAACTGCTGTCCTTGGTGTGAATTACTGCGTGGTCGCCGCGCAGAACGACTTGCGGCGTTCCAGCCACATCGACGACCGTCGCTGTCACGTCATAACCATTTGCCTTGCACGTATCCACCGCCGTTTGGGCCGCTGCAATTGCGGCGCTGAGAGGAAGGGACTTACCGCTGATCGAAACCTGTGCTTGAGCCGAGGATTGAGAAACCAGGCTGACGAGCGCAAATATTACGGTATTCATGAACTTCATTTTATTTATCTCACAATGGTAAATTTGAGCGAAAAAAGAGTCGCTAATCGATACACGAATCCGCCTGATAAAAATTATGCTCTGAATAGATTTAGAACAGAATCATATAAACGTGAGAATCATCTATTCGAAAAATGGCTAAATGTAGGGCGATGCAAGGCCCCATCGCTCAGCGATAGAAAAGCCACGCCGGTGCTCTTCGCACAGCGAGGATGCTTTAACGTGGTGTTGGTGAATTATTCGGAAGGAATGCGGCCGAATTCGGCAAGCAACTGACGAAGTTGCGGCACCGCATAGTCAATAAATCGGCGCACCTTTGCCGGCATCGCTTCTCGAGAGAGATAAACCACATGAACCGGAATCGGTTCAACTTCAAATTCTTGCAGGATGTACTTTAGCTTCCCCTCCATCACTGCTTCGTGCACATCGTGCTCAAGGATGAAGGTCGCACCAATTCCATCAATTGCAGCATCAACAGCTGCATCCGGCGATGAAACCAGCAATCTCAGCACGTTCGCAATGGTGTACGTTTGTCCCGTATCCTGACTACGATATCGCCACGGCGAAAGGCTAGGACTATCGAATACCACGCAAGGCAAACTACTCAAGTCTGCCGGCGTCTTGGGCGATCCATATTTATCAAGAAGAGCCGGGCTTGCTACGGTCACTACGCGTAATGACCCAACCCGCGTAGCAACCAAGCTGCTATCACGCAGGCGCCCGACACGAATTGCGACGTCGGCGTGGACGTCGACCAAGTCGATAACGCGATCGGACTGCATGAGGCGAATGCGAATCTCGGGATAAAGCGAGAGGAACTGGTTGATGACCGGTAGCACTCGCAAATGGGCCACCTGCACCGGTGACGTGACGACCAGCTCACCCCGTGGCGTCCTGAATTCGCCGGCGGCACGCCGCTCCAATTCGTCAACGTCTTCAAGGATACGCTTGGCAACGACGACATATTCAGCGCCCGCATCGGTCAGCGCGAGCTTTCGCGTTGTCCTGGTGAGCAATCTCGTGCCCACCAGGGTTTCCAGGTCATTGACGTTCCTGGTGAGCGTGGCGACCGGGATATTCAACTTTCTGGCAGCAGCCGATAAGCTGCCTTCCTCCACCGAGGACACCAGCATCGCCATCGCTTCTAGTCGATCCAATTGACTCACCAAGAAAAAATATGAATAACGATTCTAAACCCGAGTCGCCGAGAGCACGCTATTAGAACTGCGTCAGACCACCATCAACCACCATTTCGGTGCCGGTGGTGTACGACGAATCGTCGCTTGCCAGGAACAACGCGGTCTTGGCCAACTCAACCGGCTCACCGAAACGCTTCAGTGCGACCTTGTCGGTAATGCTGGCGGCGATTTGGGACAGGACGTTGTCAGGCAGGCCGATTTTGCTGTAGAACGGCGTTGCAATAGCGCCCGGGCTGACGGCGTTGACACGGATGCCGAGCGGCGCCAATTCGGCGCCCAGCGTACGAACCAGGGAACGCGTTGCGGCCTTGGTGGCGGCCAGAATCGACAGGCCTGGATAACCGATGGTGTTCAGGAAGGAGGTCGTCACGATAACGCTACCGCCCTTTTTCATCAGCTTGGCCGTTTTTTGGATCGTGAAGAACGTGCCGGTGAAGTTCAATGCGAGGTTGTCGTTTATATACTCTTCCGTGACGGCATCGAGCGGAGCGACCTTGGTGGCGCCAGCGTTAGCAAAGACGACGTCGATGTGGCCGAACTTCGCACGGGTTTCTTCGACAGCACGTTCGATATCAGCCACTTTGCGAATGTCTGCCTGGATCAACAGAGCCTTGCCATTGAGCTCCTTGCCAGCCTCTGCCAAGCGTTCGGCGTTCGAGCCAACCAGCACGACACTGGCGCCTTCCGCTTGGAACAGCTTTGCGGTTTCCAGGCCGATACCCGATGTGCCACCGGTAATAAATGCCACTTTGTTGTTGAGTTTCATGATGCGTTCCTTATAGACGAAAAGAGAAAATAACTTGGATAGCAATGCGATAGTTGACAATTTATTCACGCGGTCACCTTGTTGTGTTAAATGCTTTGCCTGGAAGGTATATTAAGTCCCATCGCATCTGGATAGAATCCGTTAAATTTGATTAGTATTTAATCGAAAAATGACGAGATGACTAGAGTGGCTGGGCCTTGAGAGACTGGATCGCTTTGAAGAAACGATCACGATAGGCAACATCGTATTGAGATCTGCTGTCGGAACTCGCGCCGTGGAGGAAATATTGCAATTTTGGGGATGGGACGGAGAAAAGCTGAGGAAAACCCCGATTCCCCCAAACTCTTGCTGGCGAAAACAGGCATCACGCGCACATGGCGCGGCCCGTCTGAAAACAAGTTAGGAGAATTTGCAGGCCGCTCCTGACGTTTTCTTTCATTTGGATGGTCTGCTATTGGTTGCAGATGTACCTCGGCTGCTTTATTCCAAAGCGTGCAAGATTAGTATGCATCATGATCTCCAAGGTGCCCGAGCAAGTCGGATGCCTGGGAGCCGGCATAATCGGAATCGTGCTCCTGCATCCTGCCGACGACGGCCGCCATCCGTGTACTAGCGCACCGCACCGATGGCAATAGTCCTTCTATAATTGCCGCTTCTGCGCTAGAGTATGGCTAGTTTGCCGCTTCGCAATATTGCATTTTGCACAATCAGGTGTTCGCGGCCGCACTTAGCCTCCGTGAGAGTGGACATGACTACCTTTACTTCCAGTACAGCCGGCACCGTAGCGCGCATTCCGCTGCTGCGCACCGGCGTCGACGGTTTCGACCGCATCCTCGGCGGCGGCTTCCCCGCCCACAGCCTGTATCTGATCCAGGGCCTGGCCGGCAGCGGCAAAACCACGCTGGCCTGCCAGATCGGTTTCCAGCACGCGCTGCAGGGCAAGAAGGTCTTGATACTGACGCTGATCGCCGAAACCCACGGCAAGATGCTCAACCACCTGAGCAGCTTCTCCTTCTTTGACGAAAGACTGGTCGGCGACCGCATCGTCTTCCTCGGCGCCTACAGCGACCTGCTCAAGGGCGGTCTGCGCGAACTGCTCAAATCCATCGCCGGCACCTTGGCCGAGCAGCGTCCCGACATCATGATCATCGACGGCTTCCGCACCGTGCGCGACGCCAAGCCGTCCGACGTCGCGCTGTCCGAGTTCATGCTCTCGCTCAATTCGCTGGTGTCGACCATGGAATGCACCACCTTCCTGCTGTCGCCCACCGAGGGCAACGTCGCCGATTCGGAAAACACGCTGGTCGACGGCCTGATCGAACTGAGCCAGTACGAACAGGGGCTGCAGCTGATCCGCGAAATCAAGGTGTTCAAGCTGCGCGGCAGCAAGCACCTGCTGGGCCGCCACGTGTTCGAGGTGGGCGAGAATGGCATCGCCATCTACCCGCGCCTGGAAGCGGTCAGCAGCCTGTCGGCGGCCACGCCGTCGGTGTCGCACCAGCGGCTCGGCTTCGGCATCGAAGGCTGGGACCACCTGACCCACGGCGGCGTCGCCCGGGGCTCGACCACGGCGCTGCTGGGCAATCCCGGCGTCGGCAAGACGCTGATGGGCCTGCACTTCATCTACGACGGCCTGCGGCGCGGCGAGCACTGCCTGATCACCGGCTTTTACGAATCGCCACAGCGGCTGATCGAAAAGGCCGCCAACGTCGGCATCGACCTCAAGCCCTATTACGACAGCGGCGCGCTGCAGCTGATCTGGCACCCGCCGCTGGAAGTGCTGGTCGACGCGCTGGCGCACGACGTGCTGAGCAACGTCGAGCGGCGCTCGGTGTCGCGGCTGCTGGTCGACGGCCTCGACGGCCTGCGCGAAGTCGTGCTGCACGAGGGGCGCGCGCGCTCCTTCCTGGCCGCCTTCGTCAACGAACTGCGCTGCCGCAACGTGACCACCTTCTTCACGCAGGAGCTGCCGTACTTCGGCCAGGGCCAGCTGCACGGCGACATGTCGGCTTCGATGCTGTTCGAGAACATCATCCTGCTGCGCTATGTCGACGTGAAGGGTATCAACCGGCGCCAGATCGGCGTGCTCAAGCTGCGCGAAAACAGTTACGACGCCGCCAATCACATCCTGCTCATTTCCGACTCGGGCATGAGCATCGAGGGCGCGGTGTCCGGTGCCGTCGTCCCCACACTGGCACTGTAGCGCGACGATATGAGCGATGCTCCCGCAATCATGGACACCAATCCGGACGGCAAGCTGATCCTGGTGGTCGACGACGAGTTCGACGTCCTGTCGGCCTACACGATGCTGTTCGAATATCACGGCTTCCGCGTGCGCACCGCCATCAACGGCGAGCAGGCGCTGGCCGTCGCCGCCCGCGAGCGGCCGGACATCGTGGTGTCGGACTTCATGATGCCGGTGCTCGACGGCGCCGCGCTGTGCCTGGCGTGGCGCGCCGATCCGGCGCTGCGCGACATTCCCTTCATCCTGGCCAGCGCCGGCATTCCGCGCAAGGATGCCGACCTGCCCTACGACACCTTTTTCAAAAAACCGGTACGCTTCGAGGTGTTGCTGGCGGAGATCAACCATCTGATCGCCCGGCGTCAATCGCGCTGAACGGGCCCGGGATAGCAAAATCGCAACCTGAGCTTTATTTCAAGGCAATACGGCGACGAATACGCGGGCATTCTTTAACAATTGTTCACGCTTGAGTACAATAAGACAAGTCTTATTCCCTTCACCTGATTGGCAGTGCACATGAACCAGCTCGAACAGCTCAAGAAATTCACCACCGTAGTCGCCGACACCGGCGATTTCCAGTCCATCCAGGCCTACACCCCACGCGACGCCACCACCAACCCGTCGCTGATCCTGAAGGCCGTGCAGAAGGACGAATACAAGCCGCTGCTGGAAAAGGCCGTGCGCGACAACCTCGACAACTCGATCGCCGACACCATCGACCACCTGCTGATCGCCTTCGGCAAGCAGATCCTGCGCATCATCCCGGGCCGCGTGTCGACCGAGATCGATGCCCGCCTGTCGTTCGACGTCGAGGGTTCGGTGGCCAAGGGCCGCGAACTGATCACGCTGTACGAAAAAGCCGGCATCGAGCGCGAGCGCGTGCTGATCAAGATGGCCGCCACCTGGGAAGGCATCCGCGCCGCCGAGATCCTGGAAAAGGAAGGCATCCGCTGCAACATGACCTTGCTGTTCTCGCTGGGCCAGGCGATCGCCTGCGCCGAAGCGGGCGCCCAGCTGATCTCGCCGTTCGTCGGCCGCATCTACGACTGGTACAAGAAATCGACCGGCATCGACTACGTCGGCGCCGAAGACCCGGGCGTGCAGTCGGTCAAGCGCATCTACAACTACTACCGCAAGTTCGGCTATAAAACCGAGGTGATGGGCGCCAGCTTCCGCAACACCGGCCAGATCCTGGAACTGGCCGGCTGCGACCTGCTGACCATCAGCCCGGACCTGCTGCAAAAGCTGGCCGACACCGACGGCCCCGTCGAACGCAAGCTCAGCGCCGACGCGCCGCCGGCGGCCGGCATCATCAAGCTGACCCAGGACGAGAAAACCTTCCGCTTCCAGCTCAACGAAGACCAGATGGCCTCGGAAAAGTTGGCCGAAGGCATCCGCGCCTTCTGCGCCGACTCGGGCAAGCTGAAACAAATCATCTCCGGCATGCGCTAAGGCGGCCGCGGGCCATCGGGGCGGGATTTCGGCGGCGGCCGGGATCCCGCCTTTTGTTTTTGCAGCGCACAAAACGTTACATTCCTGCATGCATTACAATGTTGCGACCTCGTTCGGCATATAACCAGACCCGAGCGGCGCACGTTCAACACAACAAACCTTTTACGAGATCCATCCATGAGATCAGTCCCTCGTTACACTGCCGTCGCAGCTGCCGCCTTAACCTTGCTGAGCGCCTGCGGCGACAAGGCCGCCGCGCCATCCGCCCCGCCCCCGGCCGCCGTATCCGTCGTCACCGTCGCCCCCGCCGCCGTCACCCTCACCAGCGAACTGCCGGGCCGTACCGAAGCCTCGCGCGTGGCCCAGGTGCGCGCGCGTACCGCCGGCATCGTGCTGCAGCGCGTGTTCAAGGAAGGCGGCGACGTCAAGGCCGGCGAAGTGCTGTTCCGCATCGATCCGGCCCAGTTCCAGGCATCCTACGACAGCAGCCAGGCCGCCGTCGCCAAGGCCGAGGCCAACCTGGCGCAGGCCGAGCTGAAGGTCAAGCGCTACAAGCCGCTGCTGGCCGCGCAAGCCGTCAGCCAGCAGGAATACGACGACGCCGTCACCGCGCAGAAGCAGGCTGCGGCCGACCTGGCCACCTCGAAAGCCGCGCGCACCAACGCCGGCCTGACCCTGGGCTATGCCACCGTGACCTCGCCGATCTCCGGCCGCATCAGCCGCGCGCTGGTGACCGAGGGCGCGCTGGTCGGCCAGGGCGAAGCGACGCCGATGGCCACCGTGCAGACGCTCGATCCGATCTACGTCACGATCACGCAATCGTCGACCGAGCTGCTGAAACTGCAAAAGGCCATGGCCGGCGGCAAGCTGCAACGCGCTGGTAAAGACCAGGCCAAGGTCACGCTGGTGACCGAGGACGGCCAGGTTTATCCGCAATCGGGCAAGCTGCTGTTCTCCGACGTGTCGGTGGACGAAAGCTCGGGCGCGGTGTCCATGCGCGCCGAATTCCCCAATCCTAACCGCACCCTGCTGCCGGGCATGTACGTGCGCGCGCGGCTGGAACAGGGCGTGGACAGCGCCGCCATCACCGTGCCGCAGCAGGCCGTGGTGCGCAGCCCGGAAGGCTCGTCGGTGTGGATCGTCGGCGCCGACAACAAGGTGCTCGCGCAGCCGGTGGTCGCCACCGCCAACGAAGGCCAGAACTGGATCGTCAGCTCCGGCCTCAAGGGCGGCGAACGCATCATCGTCGAAGGCTTCCAGAAGGCCAAGCCGGGTGCGACGGTCAATCCGCAGCCATGGAAAGCGCCGTCGGCCACCGCCGCCGCTGCAACTGCCGCACCCGCTGCCGCCGCTCCGGCCGCAGCCAAATAACCGGGAGCCCAGATGGCAAAGTTCTTCATCGATCGCCCTGTGTTTGCGTGGGTGATCGCGCTATTCATCCTGCTGGGTGGAGCGCTGGCGATCACCATCCTGCCGGTGGCCCAGTATCCGACCATCGCCCCGCCGTCGATCGTCATCACCGCCAACTACCCGGGCTCCACCGCCCAGGTGCTGGACGACGCCGTCACCAGCGTCATCGAGCAGGAAATGAACGGCGCCGACGGCCTGCAGTACGTGGAGTCGCAAAGCGAAGCCACCGGCGCCGTCACCATTACCGTGACCTTCGTGCCGGGCACCAATCCGGACTTGGCCGCGGTGGACGTGCAGAACCGCATCAAGCGGGTCGAATCGCGCCTGCCCGCCGCCGTTACGCAGCAGGGCGTGCAGGTCAACAAGGCGCGCTCGAACATCCTGATGTTCGTCGGCCTGACCTCGACCGACGGCCGCCTCGATCCCTACGGCCTGGGCGACTACATGGCGCGCAACGTGGTCAACGAGATCAAGCGCATCCCCGGCGTCGGCCAGGCGCAGTTGTTCGGCACCGAGCGCGCGATGCGCATCTGGGTCGATCCGGCCAAGCTGGTTGGCTTGAAGATGACCATGGCCGACGTCACCGCCGCCATCAAGGCGCAGAACGCGCAGGTCACTTCCGGCACGCTGGGCGACTTGCCCAGCCCCGCGCAGCAGACCTTCTCCGCGCCTATCGTGGTGACCGGCCAGCTGTCGTCGACCACCGAGTTCGGCCAGGTCGTGCTGCGCTCCAATCCCAACGGCTCGCTGGTGCGCCTGAGCGACGTGGCGCGCATTGAAATGGGCGGCGCCAACCTGAACATCAACGCGCGCCTGAACGGCGCGCCGTTCGCGGCCATCGCCGTGCAGCTGTCGCTGACCGGTAACGCGCTGCAGACCGCCACCGCCGTGCGCGAGCGCATGGACCAGCTGGCCAAGTACTTCCCGCCCGGCGTGAAGTACACCATCCCTTACGACACCTCGCTGTTCGTCAAGATCTCGATCGAGGAAGTGGTCAAGACGCTGCTGGAAGCGGTGGTGCTGGTGTTTCTGGTGATGTACCTGTTCCTGCAAAACTTCCGCTACACGCTGATCCCGACCATCGTGGTGCCGGTGGCACTGATGGGTACCTTCGCCGCGATGCAGATCTTCGGCTTCTCGATCAACGTGCTGACCATGTTCGGCATGGTGCTGGCGATCGGCATCCTGGTCGATGACGCCATCGTCGTGGTGGAAAACGTCGAGCGCATCATGAGCGAAGAAGGCCTGTCGCCGCGCGACGCGACCCGCAAGGCGATGTCGCAGATCACCGGCGCCATCATCGGCATCACGCTGGTGCTGATCGCCGTATTCATTCCGATGGCCTTCTTCGGCGGCGCCGTCGGCGCGATCTACCGCCAGTTCTCGCTGGCGATGGTGTCGGCGATGCTGTTCTCGGCCCTGATGGCGCTGACCCTGACGCCGGCGCTGTGCGCCACCATCTTGAAACCGGTGGAAGCGGGCCATCACCACGAGAAGAAAGGCTTCTTCGGCTGGTTCAACCGCGGCTTCGCCGTCACCGCCACAGGCTACCAGGGCGTGATCGCCAAGATGCTCAAGCGCACCGGCCGCTACCTGGTGATCTTCGCCGTGCTGTGCGGCGTGGTGGGCTGGCTGTACGCGCGCCTGCCATCGTCGTTCCTGCCAAACGAAGACCAGGGCTATCTGATCTCCAACATTCAGCTGCCGGCAGGCGCCTCGACCAGCCGCACGCAGGCCGTGCTGACCGAGGTTGATGCCTACTTCCGCAAACAGCCTGCGGTGGCGCGCACCATCGCCGTGGCGGGCTTCTCGTTCTCGGGCAACGGCCAGAACGCCGGCCTGGTGTTCGTGCCGCTGAAGGATTGGAAGGAACGCGGTCCGGAGGACTCCGCGCAGGCCATCGCGCAGCGCGCCTTTAAGGACCTGTCGGTCATTCGCGACGCGGTGGTGTTCCCGCTCAGCCCTCCGCCCATCCGCGAACTGGGTAACGCCACCGGCATCACGGCGCGTCTGCAGGACCGCAGCGCGCTGGGCCATGACGCGCTGATCGCCGCCCGCAACCAGTTGCTCGGCCTGGCCGCCAAGAGCGCCATCCTGAAGGGCGTGCGTCCCGAAGGGCTGGAAGACTCGCCGCAGCTGCAGGTCGACATCGACCGCGAAAAAGCCAACGCGCTGGGCGTGACCTTTGCCGACGTCAACAGCATGCTGTCGATCGCGCTCGGTTCCTCGTATGTCAACGACTTCGCCAGCAGCGGGCGCCAGCAGCGCGTCATCGTGCAGGCCGACGCGCCGCGCCGCCTGCAGCCGGAAGACATCATGAAGCTCAACGCGCGCAGCAGCAACGGCACCATGGTGCCGTTCTCCTCGTTCGCGACCTCGCACTGGATCCAGGGTCCGGTGCAGCTGGTGCGCTACAACGGCTATCCGGCCATCCGCATCACCGGCGACGCCGCCCCTGGCCGCTCGACCGGCGAAGCGATGGACGAACTGGAACACCTGGCGCAGCAGCTGCCGCCAGGCTTCGGCATCGAATGGACCGGCCAGTCGCTGGAAGAGAAGACTTCCGGCTCGCAGGCGCCGATGCTGTTCGCGCTGTCGCTGCTGGCCGCCTTCCTGGTGCTGGCCGCGCTGTACGAGAGCGAATCGATCCCGGTGGCCGTGCTGCTGGTGGTGCCGCTGGGCGTGCTCGGCGCGCTGCTGGGCGCCACCATGCGCGGCCTGCCGAACGACGTCTACTTCAAGGTCGGCCTGATCGCCATCATCGGCCTGTCGGCCAAGAACGCGATCCTGATCATCGAGTTCGCCAAGGACCTGCAGGCGCAGGGCAAGGGCCTGATCGAATCGACCTTGGAAGCGGTGCACCTGCGCTTCCGTCCGATCATCATGACCTCGCTGGCCTTCATCCTCGGCGTGCTGCCGCTGGTGGTCGCCACCGGCGCCGGTTCGGCCAGCCAGCGCGCCATCGGCACCGGCGTGATGGGCGGCATGATCACCGCCACCGTGCTGGCGGTGTTCCTGGTGCCGGTCTTCTTCGTCGTGGTCCGCAAGATATTCAAGGGCAGCGAACGCCAGCGCAAACTGGCCGCACATGAAATGAACGATAAGAACCATGAAACCTATGACTAAGTTTGCCCTGCCCCTGACCGTGCTGGCGGCGGCACTGCTGTCGGCCTGCTCGATGGCGCCGACCTACCAGCGCCCGGCGGCGCCGGTGGCCGCCGCTTTCCCGGCCGATACCGCCGGTGCGGGCGCCAAGACCGGCTTCGCCAGCGTGCAGGCCGGCCCCGGCCAGAAGGACGCCGTCGATACCGGCTGGCGCGAATACTTCAGCGATCCGCGCCTGCAGCAGCTGATCGCCGCCGCGCTGGACAACAACCGCGACCTGCGCACGGCCGCCCTGCGCATCGAGGAAGCGCGCGCGCAGTACGACATCCAGTCGGCTGACCGCCTGCCCAACCTGAACGCCAACGCCGCCGTGACCAAGGCCAAGACACCGGCCTTCCTGTCGCCGACGGGCCAGACCACGATCGGCAAGCGCTACGACGCAGGCCTCGCGATATCCGCCTTCGAGCTGGATTTCTTCGGCCGCGTGAAAAGCCTGAACGACGCCGCGCTGGCGGCCTACCTGGCCACCGACGAAGCGCGCCAGGCTGCGCAGATCGCCCTGGTGGCGCAGGTGGCGCAGGCTTACTACACCGAGCGCGCCTACGCCGAGCAGTACGCACTGGCGCAGCAGACCTATGAAGCGCGCGCCCGCACCTACAAGCTGACGCAGCAGCGCGCCGAAGTGGGCGCCTCGTCGCGGCTGGACCTGCGCTCCAACGAAACGCTGATGGAAACCGCGCGCGCCGCCGCGCTGACGCTGGCGCGCCAGCGCGCGCAGGCGGACAACGCGCTGACCTTGCTGGTCGGCCAGCCATCGTCGCAGGCGGTCGCCGGTGCCGCGGCCGGCGCCATGCCGAGCGACCAGCAGATCGACCTGCTGAGCGCCGTGCCGACCGGGCTGCCGTCGGATCTGCTGACGCGCCGTCCCGACATCCGCGCCGCCGAGCAGCGGCTGAAATCGGCCAACGCCAACATCGGCGCCGCGCGCGCAGCCTTTTTCCCGCGCATCAGCCTGACGGCCGCGCTGGGCAGCAGCAGCCCGTCGCTGGGCGGGCTGTTTGACGGCGGCTCGGGCAGCTGGTCGTTCGCGCCGCAGCTGACGTTGCCGATCTTCGACGCCGGCCGCAACCGCGCCAACCTGACGCTGAGCGAAGTGCGCAAGAACCTGGCCGTGACCGACTACGAGAAGACCATCCAGACCGCGTTCCGCGAAGTGGCCGACGCGCTGGCCGCGCGCGACTACCTGGGCGAACAGGTGGCCGCGCAGCGCGCCGTGCAGGACGCCCAGGCCGACCGCCTGAAGCTGCTGCAACTGCGCTTCGACAACGGCGTGGCCAGCTCGCTCGACGTGCTGGATGCACAGCGCGAACTGTTCAGCGCCCAGCAGTCGCTGGTGCAGGCGCGCCTGCTGCGCACCACCAGCGCGATCGACCTCTACCGCGCCCTCGGCGGCGGCCTGAAATAACGGGGGTCAGATCCCACATTTGGACACGAGCCCTGCCGTAGCGGTCGCTACGGCAGGGCTCGTGTCCAAATGTCGGATCTGACCCCGGATTTGACTATGACTAATCCGATCACCATTCGTCTGGGTGCCCGCGCCCGCCAGCGTATCGCCGCCGAGGGTGTGCGGGCGTCCGATATCGCCATCGTGCCGGCCGCCGCCGGCGGTCCCAAGGGCCTGATCCTGCATGGCCTCGATTGCTGGATGTTCGGCCACTGGCTCAAGGCCGCGCCGCGCCCCCGCAAGCTGGTCGGCGCGTCGATCGGCGCCTGGCGCATGGCCGCCTCGGCGTTCGACGATCCGGTCGCCGCCCACCAGCGGCTGGCGCGCCTGTACGCTGGCCAGCGCTATCCGGCCAAGGTCACGCCGGCCTACGTCAGCCAGACCTGCCGCGCGCTGCTCGACGAACTGCTCGACGGCCGCGCCGCCGAACCGCTCAATCATCCGCACCACCACGTCTCGGTGCTGACCATGCGCGGCATCGGCCCGCTGGGCAGCACCAACGGCGCGCGCTGGCGCGAGATGGCCGGCTTCCTGCGCGCTGCCGCCGGCAACGCCGTGTCGCGCCGGCGCCTCGCCACGTCCATGCAGCGCGTGATCTTCCACCACGCTGGCGACGACGCAAACTGGCTGCGCAACGAATTCGACGCCTTCACCGCCCACTTCGTCGGCCTGTCCGAGGCCAACCTGCGCGACGCGCTGCTGGCCTCGGGCTCGATCCCGCTGGTGCTGGAGGCGGTGTCGGGCATAGCAGGTGCACCGGACGGCGCCTACTGGGACGGCGGCCTGATCGACTACCACCTGCACCTGCCCTACCAGCGCGATCCCGGCCTGGTGCTGTACCCGCACTTCAACGACTACATCGTGCCCGGCTGGCTGGACAAGTCCATGCCATGGCGCCGCGCCAGGGCCGGCGCCGGCAATCCCGCGCTCGACAACATGATCCTGGTGTCGCCGTCGCCCGACTTCGTCGCCCGCCTGGCCAACGGCAAACTGCCCGACCGCAGGGACTTCAAGGCCTACGGCCAGGACCACGCCGGCCGCAACCGCGACTGGACCCGCGCCATCGCCGAAAGCGAACGCCTGGCCGAAGCCTTCGCCCGCTGGTGCGAGCGGCCCGACCTGGCGCAAACGCGCAGTTTTTGACTGTTTCGAAAAAGCAACGAACATGCGCTAACATAAGCTAGTGCATAAACACTCCGGCCGGATGGGCGCATACTAAAGCCCAGCCAGCGGCGCCGCCCGGTGCCCGTTCCCGGAGTAAACATCATGAACTTTCTGTCGCATATGCGCATCGGCACCCGCCTCGCCGTGGGTTTCGCCATCGTCCTGCTGCTCGCCGTCTTCGCCACCTCGGTGGCGCTGGTCAACGCCCGCGCCAACGCCGCCGCCACCCGGCACATGATGGAAAAACCGCTGGCCAAGGAGCGCCTGGTGTCGGACTGGTATGTGCTGATCTATTCGGCCGTCGCCCGCACCGCGCTGATCGCCCGCAGCACCGACGACACGCTGTCGACCACCTTTGCCGACGTCATCGCCGCCAGCAGCAAGCGCGGCGGCGAGGTGCTGGGCCAGATCAAGGAACTGCTGAGCACCGACGAGGAGAAGGCCGTCTTCGAGGCCTCGGTCGCCTTCCGCAACACTTACCAGAAAGCCAAGACCGACATCATGAACGCCAAGAAGGCGGGCAACGCGGCCGAGGCGGAAAAACTGTTCAAAGAAGCTTTCACGCCGGCCGCCGACGCCTACCAGAACAAGGTCAAGGAACTGCTGACCTACCAGCGCAAGGCCATCGACGACACCGCTCACGCGATCGACGCCGCCAATGACCGCAGCAACATGCTGCAGCTGGTGCTGACGGTGCTGATGCTGGCCTTCGGTACGCTGGCCGCGTGGATCATCTCGCGCTCGATCACCGTGCCGCTGCATTCGGCCATCGACATCGCCTCGACCGTGGCCGCCGGCGACCTGACCACCCATTTCAGCGACGAGAAAAGCCACTGCGAGATCGGCGACCTGATGACCGCGCTCAAGGGCATGAACGATTCGCTGCACCATGTGGTCAGCCAGGTGCAGGTCGGCACCAACACCATCGCCACCGCCTCCAACGAAATCGCCGCCGGCAATATGGACCTGTCGCAACGCACCGAGGAGCAGGCCAGCTCGCTGGAGGAAACCGCCTCGTCGATGGAGCAGCTGACCTCGACCGTGCGCCAGAACGCGGAAAACGCCAGACAGGCCAACCAGCTGGCGCAGGCGGCGTCCGACGTGGCGGAAAAAGGCGGTGCCATCGTCGGCCAGGTGGTCGAGACCATGGGCTCGATCAACGATTCGTCGCGCAAGATCGTCGACATCATCGGCGTCATCGACGGCATCGCGTTCCAGACCAACATCCTCGCGCTCAACGCCGCCGTTGAAGCGGCACGGGCCGGCGAACAGGGACGCGGCTTCGCCGTGGTGGCCTCCGAGGTGCGCAACCTGGCGCAGCGCTCGGCCGGCGCGGCCAAGGAAATCAAGGAATTGATCGGCAACTCGGTCGGCCAGATCGACGTCGGCGCCAAGCTGGTGCAGCAGGCCGGCGCCACCATGGACGACGTGGTGGCCAGCGTGCGCCGCGTCACCGACATCATGGGCGAGATCACCTCGGCCAGCAGCGAACAAAGCATCGGCATCGACCAGGTCAACACCGCCATCACGCAGATGGACCAGGTGACGCAGCAGAACGCGGCGCTGGTCGAGGAAGCGGCGGCGGCGGCCGCCAGCATGCAGGACCAGGCGGCGCGGCTGGCCGAAGTGGCGTCGTCGTTCAAGCTGGGCAACGAGGGCCGCCAGCCGACGCTGGCCGCGCCGGCCGCGCGCGCCAAGGCTGCGCTGGCGCCGCCACGCCCGGCGGCTGCGGTGCGGCCCGCCGTGGCCGCGCGCGCGCCCGCTCCGCAGCGGCTGGCCGCCAGCAAGCCCGCCACCGTTGGCGGCGACAAGGACTGGGAAGAATTCTAAACCGGCCGCATCGCGTCGCGAATCGACATGCCCCAGGCCGCGTTGCGGGGCAGGAAGTAGCCGGCGTCCTGCAGCAGGCCCGCGTAAACCCGGAACTCGCGCATGTCGAGCAAGGTCGAGATCGGCCCGTAGCGGGCGATCGCCGGATGGCGCGCGCCGGCGGCGTCGGGCTGGAATACCGTCAAGGGAAAACCGTCGCTGCCGTTTTCCATGTCCGCCATGGTCAGCGCGCCGAAGGCCACATGGCGGTGCGATTCGGCGTTGTGGTGCACCCGGCGGAAGGCGCCGTTCCCGTTCAGCATGCGCGAGTTCAGCAGGTTGATGCAGCGCGTGATGCGGGGCGTGACGTTGCCCATGTCCGAATGCTCGCCCTGGCCGAAGCGCGGCGGCGGCTGCCATCCGGTGGGACGGACGCGGCCGGTGTTGCTCTCCATGTCCCGCACCTGGTCCAGGTTGACGCCGGCGCGGAAGATCTGGCCGGCGCGCGGCTGCGCCATGCCGTTCATGACCAGGCCCGGTTTTTCAATCTGCGCCGTGCTGCGGCCGCCGTAGTCGCTCCAGCGCGGGCACACCGCCATCAGGTCGTAGTCGCCGGTCATCGGCATGTTGTTGGCGCCCGCCTCGGACGAACACATCACCTCCAGCGGCAGCAGCAGGCGCGACGCCATGCCGCGCGGGCTGAAGTCGGTGGCGATGGTGTACACATGGATCGCATAAACGGCCATGCCAGCGGTCGGGCCGGCGCGGCGCCAGCAGGCGCGGAACTCGAACAGGTGGCCGTCGCCCGGACGCGTCGCCAGCAGGGAATAGTCCCTGGTGCCGGGAATGGCTTCCATGAACTGCAAAGCCGTGCGCGGCGGCATTTCCTCGGGGCTCAGCAGCTGCCGGGTCAGTTGATCGAAGGTCAGCTCCAGCACCCTGGCCGTGGTGAAGCCGTCGTTGATGCCCTTCTGGTTGGCGCGCGTGCCCTTCTGCGCCTTGGCCTGGTCGTGGCCGACCTTGCTGTAGGTGCCGTCGTACGGCACGAAGCCGGCCTGCGGCCCCCAGTCCGAACTCTTGCCCTTGACGTGGAAATTCTTGCTGGGATATCCCTGCTCCAGCCAGCGCCGCGACCACGGTCCCGTCGAGCGGAAGATGATCACCTCGTCCAGCTCGTTGGCCACCTGCTGGCTGGCGACCATGTCGGCCGAGGTCATGCCGTTTTGCGGCTCGAAACAGGACGAAATCAAACCGAATAAGGGCATAGTGGCCTCAGCCTAGGAACATCTGCTGCAAATCGTTGAGGAAGCGCTGACCCAGCACCGTCGGCTTGATCAGCTTGTAGTCGCGGTAGAGCAGGCCCTTGGCCTCGGCCTCGTTGAGGGTTTTCTCGATCGCGTTCAGGCTCATGCCGGTGCGCTCGCTGAACAGGTTGGGATCGAAGCCGCCGTGCAGGCGCAGCGTGTTGAGCATGAACTCGAAGCCCATGTCCTCGCGCTTGATCTCGTATTCCTCCTGCACCGGCGCGCCCAGCCGCACCTGCTCCATATAGGCCTTGGGCTGCTTGTAGCGCGCCTGGCGCAGGATGCGGTGCGGGAACGACAGCTTGGAATGGGCGCCGGCGCCGATGCCGAGATAGTCGCCGAATTCCCAGTAGTTCAGGTTGTGGCGCGCGCGGTGGCCTTCCTTGGCATAGGCCGACACTTCGTACTGCTGGTAGCCGTGGGCGGCGGTCAGCTCGGCGATCAGGTCCTGCATGTCGGCGCTGGCGTCGTCGTCCGGCAGCGCCGGCGGGTACTTGGCGAACAGCGTGTTCGGCTCCATCGTCAGATGGTACAGCGACAGGTGCGGCGGATTGAACGCCATCGCCGTCTCGACGTCGTGGCGCGCCTCGTCCAGCGTTTGCGACGGCAGCGCGTACATCAGGTCGAGGTTGAAGTTGTCGAAGTTGGCCAGCGCGATGTCCACCGCGCGTTTGGCTTCGTTGTCGTCGTGGATGCGGCCCAGCGCCTTCAGGTGGCGCCCGTTGAAGCTCTGGATGCCGATCGACAGGCGGTTGATGCCGCTGGCGCGGTAGGACTTGAACTTCTCCGCCTCGAAGGTGCCGGGATTGGCCTCCATCGTGATCTCGCAGTCGCTGTCGAGCGGCAGCAGGGTGCGCACGTCGGACAGCAAACGGTCCAGCCCCGCCGCCGACATCAGGCTGGGCGTGCCGCCGCCGATGAAGATGGTGTAGATCTTGCGGCCCCAGATCAGCGGCAGCGCCATCTCCAGGTCGGTGCGCAGCGCGTCCAGGTATTCCTGTTCGGGGAAGGCCCCGCCTTCCTTCGCCTCGTGCGAATTGAAGTCGCAGTAGGGGCACTTCTTCACGCACCACGGGAAGTGGATGTACAGCGACAGCGGCGGCAGCGCCTGCAGGTTCAGCGCGCCGGCCTGCAGGTACTTGGCGGCCACGCCGGCCGCCTCGCTGATGTCCCTGGCGGGAGCGGCGGCCTTGCTGGCGGCGCCGGCAATTTTGATCGGTATCATTTCAGCTTCTCTACCAGTGCGCGCAGGGCCTGGCCGCGATGCGACAGCGCGTTCTTTTCATCGGCCGTCAGCTCGGCGGCGCATTTGCCCAGCGCCGGGATGTAGAAGTGCGGATCGTAGCCGAAACCGCCGTTGCCACGCGGGGTGGCGACCATTTCGCCGTTCCAGCGGCCGTCGGCGATCACCGGCTGCGGGTCGTCGGCGTGGCGCACGAACACCAGCACGCAGTAGTAGTACGCCGATTTGTCGGCGTGGGCGGCCAGGTCGGCGATCATCTTCTCGTTGTTGCGGGCATCCGATTTCGGTTCGCCGGCAAAGCGCGCCGAATACACGCCGGGGGCGCCGCCCAGGGCGTTGACGCACACGCCGGAATCGTCCGCCAGCGCCGGCAGCCCGGTCAGGCGCGAGGCGTGACGGGCTTTTTGCAGTGCATTTTCGACAAAAGTATGGAACGGCTCGTCCGCTTCCGGCACGTCGTACTCGCCCTGCGCGTGGACGGAAAAGCCCACGGTGGACAGCAGTTCGTTGAACTCTTTGAGTTTGCCGGCGTTGTTCGAGGCGAGGATCAGGCGTTGGGTCATGGTGTCGGCTGGAGAGGGCAAGTAAGGCAATGAAGCCGACATTGTAAACCCTTTGGCGCGCCCCCTACGGAGTCAGCAGCGATCGGATCTCGGGTTTCTGGTAGTTCTCCTGTGTGACCATGACCGCGTCCGTCAGGATCAGCGCTGGCTTGATGGCCGCGCCCTTCGCGGCGGCCACCGCGGCCCTCATCGCCTGATAGCCCATCTGGCGCGGATCCTGCACCACCAGGCCGTGGATTTCCTGCCGCTTCAAGCCGTCCAGCAGGAACTCGGTGGTGTCGAAACCGATAAATTTCTTTTTACCGGCGAGGCCGGCTTGCCGCAGCGCGCGCAGCATGCCGTCGCTGGCGGATTCGTTGACGGCGAAGATGCCGTCGACCTCGGGATACATCTCCAGCAGCGTGGCCGCGCTGCGGGCGGCCTTGCCGCGCGTGCCACCGCCATACACGTCGGCGACGACGGCCAGGTGCGGCGCGTTCTTTTTCAGATAGTCGATGAAGCCATTGGCGCGGTCGTCGGTCGAGCCGCTGCCGGCGATGGTGCGCAAGAGCGCCACCGTGCCCTGCCGGCCCAACAAGTTGGATATGCGTTCCGCCGCCAGCGCGCCGGCTGCGTAATTGTCGGTGGTGACGAAGTTGACGTGGGCGTTGCCATCCAGCGCGGAGTCCACCACCACGATCTTGATCCCCTGGGCCGCCGCCTGTTTGACCGGTTCGACCAGGCGCGCGCGGTCGGTCGAGGCGATGATGATGGCGTCAACCTCCGGCTTGGAATAGATGCGCAGGATCTGGATCTGCGAATCGATGTCGTCGTTGTGGGCCGGGCCGCGCCAGGTCAGGTTGACGTGCCCGTCTTCCTGCACCGCCCGGTCCACGCCCTGCCGCATGAAGGTCCAGAAGTCCTGGTCGCGCGCCTTCGGAATGAAGACGACGTTCAGGTCTTTGGCGTATGCCGGCCACATCGAAAACGCGATGAGCACCAGCAGGAGCGACATCCATTTTTTCATCCGGCCATTGTACAACCGTGACGGTATCGGATGGAATTTCTGCGGTCTGCCCGCTCAGGCGGCCAGGCCCAGCGCCTGCTTCTGCAGCTTGATCAGGTCGGCGATGCCGCCCTGCGCCAGGTCGAGCAGGCGGTTCATGCCGGCGCGGTCGAAGGCGGCGCCTTCTGCCGTGCCCTGCACTTCGATGAAGTGGCCGGCGTCGTTCATCACCACGTTCATGTCGGTGTCGCAGCCGGAATCCTCGACATAGTCCAGGTCCAGCACCGGCATGCCCTGGTACACGCCGACCGAAATCGCCGCGACGAAATGCTTGAGCGGAATCGCCGGCACCGCGCCACGCGCCACCAGCTTGGAGAACGCGTCGTAGGCCGCCACCATGGCGCCGGTGATCGACGCGGTGCGGGTGCCGCCATCGGCCTGGATCACGTCGCAGTCGAGGTGCAGGGTGCGCTCGCCGAACGCCTCCAGGTCGAACGCCGCGCGCAGCGAGCGGCCGATCAGGCGCTGGATCTCCTGGGTGCGGCCGGACTGCTTGCCACGCGCCGCCTCGCGGTCCATGCGGGTGTGGGTCGAGCGCGGCAGCATGCCGTATTCGGCCGTCATCCAGCCCTGGCCTTTGCCCTTCAGGAAGCCGGGCACTTTTTCTTCGATGCTGGCGGTGCAGATCACCTTGGTGTCGCCGCACTCGATCAGCACCGAGCCTTCGGCGTGCTTGGTGTAGTCGCGGGTCAGACGCAGGGTGCGCAGCGCATCGACGGCGCGGCCGCTGGGACGTGATTCAAAACTCATGCTGTATTCCTTATTTAAGTATTTGGGAGGATTTTTCGATCGCACCGCGGATCTCCGCGATGGCCTTCTCGATTTCATCTTCATCGAAGGCGTCGACTTCCGGTTCCGCACCGGCCTGCCCGGGCACCGGCGCGCTGTGGATGGTGGTGCTGTGCAGGTCCTGCGGCAACGCCTCGGTCGAGATCACGGTCGACAGCTCGGCCGCCGCCATCGTGCTGGCGCCCATGCCGTCGATGATGGAGCTGCCCTGCCACATGATCGCCAGCGCGGTGACGTTGTCGCTGCCGCTGCCGGCCGCGGACAGCGCCGCCTGCAGCAGGTCCGGCACGGCGCGCACCACGGTTTGCGTCTGCATGCGGCGCACCATGTCGTCGTCCGGCAGCATAGACCACAAGCCGTCGGAGCACAACAGCATCAGGTCGCCCGGCAGCATGCCGCCGGCGCTGGCCGTTTCCACCTTGGGCAGGCTGTCGGCGCCCAGGCAGTTGTAGAGTTTATTGCGGTCCGGATGGGTGGCCCGCTCGGACGGCAGCGCCAGCCCCTTGGCGATCAGGCTTTCGATGTGCGAGTGGTCGCGCGTGCGCGCCAGGATCTCGCCGTTGCGCATCCAGTACAGCCGCGAGTCGCCGCAGTGCGCCCAGGTCGCCGTGTTGTGCTGGATCAGGCAGGCGACGATGGTGGTGCGCGGCGTCTCCGGCAGGTTGTGCAGGATGCGGTACTGGTGGATCTCCTGATGCGCCGCCAGGAAGGCTTCCTCGAGGAAGCGCTGCGGCTTCTTCACGTACGGCGTGGCCTGCTGCTGGAACAGCGACGAGATGGTCTGCAGCGCGACGGTGGCGGCGATTTCGCCGCGCAGGTGGCCGCCCATGCCGTCGGCCAGCACCAGCAGCAGCGCGTCGCGGGTAAAGCTGTAGCCCATGCGGTCCTGGTTGACCTTGCGGCCGCCGATGTGGCTTTCCTGATACACGGAGAATTGCATGGTTCAACCTTCTTGTTTTTTAAACCGCGTTAAAGCAGCGTGTCCGGGCCGGCCTTGGCCTTGGACTTCGGTTTGGCGGCGCCGCCCAGGCGGCCGACCAGGCCGCGCAGGCCCTCCCCCAGCTTGTCCATCATGCCCTGCGGCGCCACAGGCGCCGGCGCGGCCGCCACGGCCACCGGCGCCTGCAGCACCTTCTGCAGCGCGAACAGGCTTTGCGGGCGTTCCAGCGGGTCGATTTCCAGGCACCAGCGTACCAGCTTGACCAGTTCCGGCGTGTATTGCCCCTCCAGCTTCTGGAAATGGCCAGCCATCTTGTCCTCGGTCTTGCGCTGGTCGGCCGGCTGCGGCGGCGAGCCGACCATGCAGGCGAACATCGAGGCGCCGAGGCTGTACACGTCCGACCACGGCCCCAGGCCGCCGGTCTTGGCGTACAGCTCGGGCGGCGCGAAGCCGGGAGTGTACATCGGCGTCAGCGTGGGCATGTCGTTGTTGACGGTCTGGCGCGCCGCGCCGAAGTCCAGCAGCATCGGCGTGCCGTCGGTGCGCAGGTAGATGTTGGCCGGCTTCAGGTCCAGGTGCAGCAGCTTGTTGGCGTGCACCTCGCGCAAGCCCTTGATCGCCTGCAGGAAGATGGTGCGGATGAAGGCCTCGCCCACCTTGCTGCCCTTGGCGCGCTGGCGCTGGATGTGCTCCTGCAGCGAATGGCCCGACTCGTAGGCCATCACCATGTACACCGTCTCGTGGGCGCGGAAGAAGTTGAGCACGCTGACCACGTTCGGGTGGGCGATGCGGGCCAGCGCCCGGCCCTCCTCGAAAAAGCACTTGAGGCCGATGCGGAACACGGGCAGGTTGGCCTTGGACACGGTCGGCACCAGTTCCCCCTCCTGGCGCAGGGCCAAAGAACTGGGTAAATACTCCTTGATCGCCACCGCCACCCCGTCGGCGTCATACGCCAGGTAAACAATACTGAACCCACCGGACGCAATTTTCTTTACAATGCGATATCCAGCAATTTCCAGACCATCTGGTAACGGGGCGTTGTTTTGTGCAGCCATAGATTCCTCGCCTCAACAACCGGATTGTGTGGATAAATCACTGTTTTGTAAAGATTAAATCGGGGATATCCATTGAGCATTTCCAGTATGACGGGCTACGCGGTCGCCACCAGTGAAAGTGCGGCGGGAACACTGACTATCGAAATCAAGAGCGTTAACTCTCGGTTTTTAGACCTTCAGTTTCGAATAAACGACGATTTGCGAGCGCTTGAACCCGATTTGCGCTCCGCGGTCATGGCGGCGATCACCCGCGGCAAGGTCGAGCTGCGCCTCAGCTTTGGCCGCAAGGCGGCCACCGCCGGCACCCAGGCGCTGAACCTGCCGTTGTTGACGGAATTACAACGATTGCAAGCCGAAGTCGGCACCCACTTCCCCGGCGTGCAGACGATGTCGGTGGCCGAGCTGCTGCGCTGGCCGGGCGTCATCGAGGAAGCCCAGATCGGCCAGGAATCGCTGCAGGCCGACGTGGCCGCGCTGACCGCCAGGACGGTCGAGGCCTTCGTCCTCAGCCGCCAGCGCGAAGGCGCGGCGCTGGAAGCGATGCTGACCTCGCGCATCGAGGCGATGGAAGTGATCGTCAAGCGCATCACGCCGCTGATCCCGCAGGTGGTGGCGGCGTTCCAGCAGAAAGCCGTCGAACGCATGCAGGACGCGCTGGGCCTGGCCTGCCAGGGCTCCAATTCGGCGCTGTCGCGCCAGGACGCGCTCGAGCGCATCCGCCAGGAAGTGATCCTGTACGGCATCCGCATCGACGTGGCCGAGGAACTGGGCCGGCTGTCGGCGCACCTGACCGAGACCCGCCACATCCTGAAAAAAGGCGGCCAGGTCGGCAAACGGCTGGACTTCATGATGCAGGAACTCAACCGCGAAGCCAACACGCTGGGCGCCAAGGCCTCGGTCAAGGAACTGGCCGACGCCTCGATGGAGCTGAAGCTGCTGATCGAGCAGATGCGCGAGCAGGTGCAGAACCTGGAATAAACCTGTCCGTATGCCGCCACAGCGCGCCACGCCGCGCGATGTGGCGGCCCTCCGCTTTGCCGCCCGCCTCATAGGGGATTCCCCGCCCTGGATAAACGCAATACGTTTTCAGTTATGGTAGGTATCGATTAACTCCCGTGCATCGCAGACAAGCTTTACCCTAAGCTCTCCTGGCAATACCCATAACGAGACACTGCCCGGCACGGCCGCCACGGCCGGCCAGGCGGACAACAACAGGAGCAGCACCATCATGTCCCAGCCCCAGCCACAACTCCGCCCCGTACCGGCGGAGCCAGTCACCGTCGTCCCTCCGGGCAAAATCGACCAGTATTTCCAGATCTCCGAACGCGGCAGCACGCAGCGGCGCGAGATCGTGGCCGGCATCACCACCTTCCTCGCCATGGTGTATTCCGTGTTCGTCGTGCCCGGCATGCTGGGCCAGGCCGGCTTCGACGTCAGCGCCGTGTTCGTCGCCGTCTGCCTGACCGCCGCCGTCGGCTCGCTGCTGATGGGCCTGTGGGCCCGGCTGCCGATCGCGGTCGGCTGCGCCATCTCGCTGACCGCCTTCACCGCCTTCGGCCTGGTGCTGGGCAAGGGCCTGTCGCCGGCCATCGCGCTGGGCGCGGTGTTCCTGATGGGCCTGGTGTTCACGGCGATCTCGGTCACCGGCGTGCGCTCGTGGATCCTGCAGAACCTGCCGTCGGGCGTGGCGCATGGCACCGGCGTGGGCATCGGCCTGTTCCTGCTGATGATCGCCTCCAGCGACGTCGGCCTGGTGGTCAAGAACGCCGGCGCCGGCCTGCCGGTGGCGCTGGGCCATGTGACCGCCTTCCCGGTCGTCATGAGCATGCTGGGCCTGGCCGCCATCTTCGGCCTCGAGCAGCGCAAGGTGCCCGGCGGCATCCTGCTGGTGGTCATCGCCATCTCCGCCCTCGGCCTGGCCTTCGACCCGGCCGTGCACTTCACCGGCTTCTTCGCCATGCCCAAGCTGAGCGCCCCCGGCCACGCCTCGCTGATCGGCGCGATGGACATCCGCGGCGCGCTGAGCATGACCGTGCTGCCGAGCGTGCTGGCCTTGGTGATGACCGCCGTGTTCGACGCCACCGGCACCATCCGCGCGGTCGCCGGCCAGGCCGGCCAGGTCGACGCCAGGGGTTATATCCACAACGGCGGCAAGGCGCTGACGGCCGACTCGCTCAGCTCCATCTTCTCCGCGCTGGTGGGCGGCGCGCCCGCCGCCGCCTACATCGAATCGACCGTCGGCACCGCCGCCGGCGCCCGCACCGGCCTGACCGCGGTGGTGGTCGGCGTGCTGTTCCTCGGCCTGATCTTCTTCTCGCCGCTGGCCGGCCTGGTGCCGTCGTACGCGACCGCGCCGGCGCTGATGTATGTCGGCCTGCTGATGCTGGGCAGCGTCGCCCACATGAAGATGGACGACAAGATCGATGCCCTGTCCGGCCTGGTCTGCGCCGTGTTCATCCTGCTCACCTGCAATATCGTCACCGGCATCATGCTCGGCTTCTGCACCTTGGTGGTCGGCCGCCTGGTGGCCGGCGAATGGCGCAAGCTCAACGTCGGCACGGTATCGATCGCCGCCGCGCTGGCCTTGTTCTACGCCGGGGGCTGGGCGATCTGATCCGGCCGCCTCAGGCCAGCGCGCGCGCGACCTCGGCGGCGAACTGCTCGACGCCGATCGGCTTGCTGATATAGCCGTCGCAGCCGGCCGCGCGGATGCGTTCCGCGTCGCCGGCCATGGCGAAGCTGGTGAAGGCCAGCACCTTGATCGCGCTGGTCCGGCTGTCCGCCTTCAGCACGGCGGTCGCCTCCAGCCCGTCCATGCCGGGCAGTTGCACGTCCATCAGGATCAGCGCCGGCAGCTCGCTGCGCGCCAGGCTGAGCGCGCCGTCGGCGTCCGTGGCCTGCAGCACCTCGTGGCCCTCGCGCTCCAGCAGGAAGGCCGCCAGCAGCATATTGGACGGGTTGTCTTCGACGATGAGGATTTTGGCCATCTCGTTCACCCAGCCGTTCCGCACGGCAGCCAGAACATGAATTCCGAACCCGCTCCCGGCGTGCTGCGCACCGCCAGCGCGCCGCCGTGCAGCTCGACGAGCTGCCGCACCAGCACCAGCCCCAGCCCCGTACCCTCGTACTTGCGCGACAGCCGGCTGTCGAGCTGGACGAACTGGCGGAACAGCCGCGGCAGATCGTCGGCCGCGATGCCGATGCCGCTGTCGCCGACGACGATCTCCATGTAGACGGCGTCGGGCCGCAGCGCGGCGCCGCCGTCGACCAGCGCCATGGCGGCCGGCCGCTCCGGCCCCACCCGCGTCGCGCTCAGCGTCACGCGGCCGCCGTCGGGCGTGAACTTGACGGCGTTCGACAGCAGGTTGAAGATCACCTGGGTCAGCTTGCGGCGGTCGGCCGGCAGCGGCGTATCGTCGCTGGCCTCGAGCACCAGCGCGATGCCGTGCTGCTGCGCGCGTTCGCGCACCACCATCAGGCTGTCGCCCAGCAGCGTGGCCACGCCGACCGGCTCCAGGTTCAGTGTCATCATGCCGGCCTCGATCTTCGACAGGTCGAGCACGTCGTTGATCACCGCCAGCAAATGCTTGCCGCTGGCCAGGATGTTGCCGGCGAACTCTTCCTGCTGCGGCGTCAGCTTGCCCGCCATGCCGCTGCGCAGCACCTCGGAAAAACCGTTGATCGCGTTCAGCGGCGTGCGCAGCTCGTGCGACATATTGGCCAGGAAGGCCGACTTCATGCGGTTGGCCTCGCCCAGCTCGTCGTTCTGGCGGGCGATCTCGCGGTTCGACGCCTCCAGCTTGGCGTTCTGGCGGGCGATCTCGCGGTTGGAGTTTTCCAGGTCGGCGGCATGGCGGCGCAGCTGCTTGTTCAAGTCGCTGACCTGCTGCTCGCGCGCCTGCAGCTCGCTGTTGACCAGCACCGCCTGCTCGTAGGTCGCCACCAGCAGGTCGAGGATTTGCTGGCGCTCCGAATTGATCAGGTGCTCGCGCCCGTTCAGGTACAGCACGATACCCTTGCCGGCGTCGCTGGCGTCGGCCTGCTGGCGCAGGCGCCGGTTGGCCAGCACCTGCTCGATGCGGCTCATCAGGTAGGCCGTCGCATACGGCTTGCGGATGAAGTTGTCGGCGCCGCACTCCAGGCCGCGCACGATGTCCTCCGGATCGAACAGCGAAGTGATCAGCACCACCGGGATCGCGCGCCATTCCGGCCGCGCCTTGACCTCGCGGCACAGCTGGTAGCCGTCCATTTCCGGCATCACGATGTCCGACAGCACCAGCGCCGGCTGGCTGTCGCCGATCGCCTCCAGCGCCCGTCGGCCGTTGCCGGCCAGGCGCACGCGGTAGCCGTGCTGCTCGAGCAGATGGCGCAGGTGTTCGGCCTGGGTTCGGCTGTCTTCGACGATCAGGATCTCGGCGTCCGATGGCGCTGGCATGGTGGTCATGGCGATGATGGCGCTCCCGCTTTCAACATGTTCAATAAGGTGGCGATGGCTTCCGGCGCCAGCACGTGCTGGGCCGCCCCCAGCTTGACGGCCTCGCCCGGCATGCCGTAGACGATGGAGCTGTCCCGGTCCTGGGCGATGGTCAGCGCGCCGGCGTCGCGCATGTCCTTGAGTTCCTGGGCGCCGTCGCGTCCCATGCCGGTCAGCAGCACGCCGGCCGCGTGCGATCCGTACTGCGCCGCCACCGAGCGGAACAGGCAGGACACGGCCGGCCGCACGCCATGCTCGGGCGGCACGCCGGTCAGCGCGATGCGGCCGTCGGCCTGCGCCGTCATGTGGGCGCCGTCCGGCGCCAGGTAGACCCGCCCGGCCTGCGCCAGCTCGCCGTGGACGGCGATGCGCACGTCGAAGTCGCAGCTGCGGCCCAGCCACTCGACCAGCCCGGCCACGAAACCGGCCGAAATATGCTGGACGATCAGCACCGGCGCGCCGAACGGCTGCTGCAGCCGCGCCAGGATGGTTTGCAGCACCAGCGGGCCGCCGGTCGACGCGCCGATCGCCAGCAGCCGCAGGTCGCGCCGCGGCGGCTGCGGCACAGGCGGCGGATGCAGCGGGTAGGCCGAAGCGGCGGCCCCGGTCTTTTTCCAGCGTTTGACCACGCCCACCTCGGCCATCACCTTGATGGTGCGCAGCAGTTCGTCGGTGCAGGCCGCGTGCTCCGGATGGCCGGGGCCGGGCGGCTTGGCCAGCACCGCCAGCGCGCCGGCCTCCAGCGCGTGGAAGCTGGCCGCCACCGCCTGCGTGGCCGGGCTGGCGCTGACCATGACGATGCGGGTCGGCACGCTCTCCATGATGGCCCGGGTGGCCGCGTAGCCGTCCATTCTCGGCAGGTGGATATCCATCGTGATGACGTCGGGCCGCAGCCGCTGCGCCGCCTCGATCGCCTGCTCGCCGTCGGCCACCACGCCGATTACCTGCAGCTGCGGATCGGAGTTGAGCAGATACACCAGCAGCTCGCGCGCCACCGGCGAATCGTCGACCACCAGCACCCGTATCATGGCGGCGGCGCTCATCGCAGCAACCTGCGCACGGTGTCGAGCAGGGTGCTCTGCTCCAGGCTTTGCTTGGCGATGTAGGCGCTGGCGCCGGCTTCCATGCCGCGCTCGCGGTGCTCGCGCGATTCCAAGGTCGTCACCAGCACCACCGGCAGCGCGGCCAGCTGGCGGTCGGCGCGTATCTTGGCGGTCAGGTCGAAGCCGTCCATGCGCGGCATCTCGACGTCCGACACCACCAGGTCGAAGGCGCCGCGACGCAGCGCGCCCAGGGCATCGACGCCGTCGACCGCCACCGCCACCTGGTAGCCGCCCACCTCCAGCATGTTCTTGAGCAGCGCGCGCGAGGTGATCGAATCCTCGACCACCAGCAGCGAACGGCGCGGCGCCGTCGCCGGCGCCTCCGGCATCGGCGCGGCGCCCGCCGCCAGCGCCGACTTCATCAGGTCGGCCACGTGCAGGATGGGCACCAGCTGGCCTGCCCCGAGCACCGTGGCGCCGGCGATGTTGACCACCCGCCGCAACTGCGGCCCCAGTCCCTTGACCAGCACTTCCTGCTCGCCCAGCACGGCGTCCACCGCCAGCGCGATGCGGCGGCTGCCGCTGGCCAGCAGCGCCACCGTCAGATAGCCGGAGGGCGGCATCGCCGGCGCCGACGGCGACGCCAGGCCCAGCGCGCGCGCCAGCGGCGCCAGCGCCAGCACCTCGTTCTCCAGCACGATGGTGGCCTGGCCGGCGGCGCTGCGCACCGACTCGGGCAGCACGCGGAAGACCCGCTCGACGTTACGCGAAGGCAGCACGAACTGGCGCCCGGCCGCCGCCACCAGCAGGCCGCGGAAGGTCGCCAGCGTGGCCGGCAGCACGATGCGGAAGCGCGCGCCGCCGCCGGGCGCATGTTCGGCCGTCACGCTGCCGCCCAGTTTTTCCGCCTTCTCGCGCACGATCGCCAGGCCCAGGCCGCGCCCCGACAGGTCGGTCAGCATGGCGCTGGTGGACACGCCGGACTCGAACACCAGCGCCAGCATCTGCGCCTCGCTCAGCGCCGCGCCGGCTTCGGCCGTCAGCACGCCTTCGCGGACGGCGCGCTCGCGCACCTGATGGGCGTCGATGCCGCGGCCGTCGTCGCTGACCAGCAGCTCGACCTTGTCGCCGTCGCGCGGCACCACGGCGATCACCAGCCGCGCGCGTTCCGGTTTGTTGCGGCGCAGCCGCTCGGCCGGCGGCTCGATGCCGTGGTCGATGGCGTTGCGGATCAGGTGCAGCAGCGGATCGCGCATCTGCTCGAGGATGCGGCGGTCGATCTCGACGGCGCCGCCGTCCATGCTCAGCCCGACCTGCTTGCCGCTGTCGTGGGCCAGGTCGCGCACCAGGCGCGGCGTCATTTCCAGCAGCGTGGAAAACGGCAGCATCAGCGTCTGCTTCATGTCGGCCAGCAGGTTGTCGACCATGCCGGCCAGCGCGCGCCGCTCCTGCCACGCGTTGCGCTCGATCTGCGCGCAGCGGTCGCTGAGCGTCTTGGCCAGCAGCGCGTCGCGTTCGACCGATTCCAGCAGGCGCTCGATGGCCGGCGCCTGCAGGCCGCCGGATCCCTGGCGGCGTTCGCCGGCGCGCACGGCGGCGCGCGCGCCGGCGACCGTGCGTTCCCAGCTCTTGCGCCAGGCGCCCAGTTCGGTGTGCAGCCCGTGCAGGTCGTCGGCCTGGTGTTCGGCGCTGTGCTTGAAGGCCAGCAGCTCTTCCGCCTGCAGCAGCAGCGCGGTGAGCTTGGCGGTGGATATGCGCACGGTCTGTTCGGCCGGCTCGGCGGGCGCGGCGGGCGGCGCGGCAGCGGACGGCGCGGCAAGCGCGGCGCCGACGGGCGCGGCGGATGGCGCGGCGGGCGCGGAATCGGCCGCGGAATCGGCCGCCAAACCGGCCGCGTAGAGTCCCCGCTGCGCCTGGTCCAGGGCATGCAGCAGGTCGGCCGGATCCTCGCCGCCGGCCTGGCCTTCGCCGTTCAGCAGCGCGCGCACCGCGTCGACGGTGCGGTACAGCAGGTCGAACAGCGGCGGCGACAGCGCGATCTCGCCGCGCTTGAGCGCGGCCAGCACGCTTTCCAGCGCCTGGCACACGGACTCGACGTCAACCAGGTTGACCGCGCGCGCCGCCCCCTTCAGGCTGTGCGCTTCGCGGAACAGCGTCTCCAGCAGGCCGGCCACGGGCGCGCCGGCCTGCGGCTTTTCCAGTTCCAGCAGCAGCGTCGACATGGCGCCCAGATGCTCGTCCGCCTCGAGGCGGAAGGTCGCCATCAGCCGCAGCAGGAACTGTTCGTCGTCGGTCGCCATGTGCCGTCCCCGCTCCTAGACCCGGTAGCGCCCGACCATGGCCTGCAGCTTCTGCCCCAGCGCGTGCAGGTCGTGCGCGGCCGACTCGGCCTGGCGGGTGCTGGCCATGTTCTGCGTGGTCGACACCCGGATGTTCTCCATCGCCAGCGCCAGTTGGTCCATGCCGGCCAGCTGCTGGTGCGCCGAGACGGCGATCTGGCTGGCCGCCACCGCGCTGTCGCCGATGCTCTCGGTCAGCTGGCGGATCGCCTCGCCGGCGTCGCGCGACTGGCGCACGCCCAGCTCGACCGCCCGCGCGCCCTGCTCGGTGGCCAGCACCGCGCTGCCGGTGGCCTTCTGGATGTCGCCGAGGATGGTGCGCACCTGGGCCGTGGCCTGCTTCGACTGCGCGGCCAGGCTCTTGACCTCCTGCGCCACCACCGCGAAGCCCTTGCCGTGCTCGCCCGCCTTGGCCGCTTCGATCGAGGCGTTCACGGCCAGCAGGTTCGATTGCTCGGACAGGTCATTGACGCTGGCGATCAATTCGCCGATCGCCTGGCTCTGCTCGGACAGCCGCATGATGCTCTCGGCGATCAGCTCCATCTGCGCGCGGATCTGCTGCATGCCGTCGATCGATTCCTCCACCGAGCGCTTGCCGGTCTGCGACACCTGGGCCGCCTTCTGCGCCGCCTCGGCCACGTTCTTGGCCTTCTGGCTGGCCATCAGCGCGGTCTGCTTGACCTCGTCGAGCGTGGTGGCGGTCTCGCTCATCACGGCGGCCGCCTCGCTGGCGCCGGTCGCCACCTGGGTGGTGCCGGCCAGGATCGCGCTCGACGACGCCGCCAGCACGTCGACGCCCTCGCCGATCTGGCGGTTCATCTCGCGCAGGTTGAACACCATCGCCGCGAAGGCATTGCCCAGCACGTCGCGCTCGGACGGCGCCGCCACCTCGCCGGTCAGGTCGCCGGTGGCGATGCGTTCGGCCACGGCGGCCTTCTCGCGCAGGTTGTCGACCATCGCCGCGAAAGCCTGGCCCAGCGCGTCGCGCTCGGACTGCGGCAACACCTGCTGATGCAGGTCGCCGGCGGCGATGCGCCGCGCGATCGCCACCTTGTCCTGCAGCGACAGCGCCATCTCGCGGAACTTGTCCTGCAGCTGGCCGATCTCGTCGGCGCGCGCCCGCGCGGCCGGCCGCACCACGATCTCGCCGGCCGCCACCAGCCGCGCCGCCTCGGCCAGGTCGCGGATCGGCGTGACGATCACCGCGTGCAGCCGCATCGCCAGCGGCAGCGAAATCAGCAGCGAGCCTATCATCACCAGCAGGATGATGCCGCCGTAGCGGGTCAGCCGCGACGCCATCGATTCGGTGCCCATGCGCAGGTAGACGCTGCCGAGCTGGCGTTTCTTTTCCTGGATGGGCCACGACGCCACCAGGTCGTCGCCGACGAAGTGCTGGCCCAGCGCCTCGGCGCGCGCCGGCAGCGGCTGCGCCGGCCGGTCCGTGCGCGCGTAGCTGGCGAACGGCGCGCCGTCGGCGGTGTACAGCGCGGCGGCGCTGATCTCAGGATTGGCCCGCAGCGCGTTGAGGTATTCCTGCGCCGACTTGGGGTCGCTGAACACCAGCGACGGCGCCACGCTGGAGGCCAGGATCTCGGCCTGCACCGCGCTCTCCTGCAGTTTTTGCGCGCGGTAGGTCAGGATGTCGTAGCTGACGATCACCACCCCCGCCATCAGCAGCGCGATGGCGCTGGCCAGCACGGTGATCAGCATCAGCTTGCGCCGGATCGGCGTATCGGTAAACCAGTGCATCTAGTGACCCTCCTTGCCCGGACGGGGTTTGACGCTGAGCGCCATGTTGAGCAGCTTGGAGCTGATCTGCAGGCCGTTGCGCGCGGCCGCCTCGTCGTCGACGGTGAAGCGCACCCGGTTATCCTTGATGACAAAGCTGATCACGCCGCCGCTGCGCGCCTCGCCCACCGTCAGCACGCCGCGCAGCGCCTCGGCGCCGCGCGGCGCCTCGGCCGCGCCGACATACGCCACGTGGCAGCCGGCCTCGCGCGTCAGGCTCTTCAGGCGCCGCAGCTGCAGCGGATGGCCGTCCACCTGTTCGCGGCCGACCGCGCTGTCGAGCGCGGCGCCGAACGGGTCGTCGCCCACCACGCACAGCACCAGCGGGCTGGCCGGCGCCGCGAACACGCCCGGCGGCCATTCGACGTACAGGCCGAACTTGGTCAGGTAGGCGCCCTTGACCGCGAATTCCAGCGTGTCGGCGTCGGCCGCGATGGCCAGCGGCCGCCAGGCCAGCGCCAGCAACAGAAGCAGCACAGGGCGCGCCAGCGCGCGCAGGGGGCGGGTCAGAATTTCCATATCAGCTGCAGCATGAGTGCGCGGTCGAACACGGCGCGCGGCGTGCCGCCGGTGACGTTGCCGAACTCGGCATGGCCGCGGTCGAGCAGGTTGCGCGCGTTCAGCGCCAGCTCCAGCCGCGGGCTGGGGCGCCAGCCCAGGCGCCCGTCCAGCGAGGTATAGGCCGGCACGTACGGGAACGGCAACGAGGCGACCCGCGTCAGCGACAGGTCCAGCTCCAGCTGCCGCGGCAGGTCCAGACTGGAGCGCAGCACATAGCGGTGCGGCGGATCGTTGCCGAACAGCGTGCCCGCGCCGCCGGTGGGCGCCGGCCGGGTGGCGCCGGGCTGCAGGCTGATTCGCTCGCGCTGCAGGGTCTGGCTGGCGCTCAGCCGCCAGCCCTGGTTGACCTGGTAGTTGCCCCAGATTTCCACGCCGGCCACGTTGCCCTCGGCCTGGTTGCCGATCGTCAGGGTGCCCGCCGCCTTGCCGTTCTCGGTGCTGCGCAGGTCGTCGTACTTGTTGTAGAAGGCGTTGACCGAATACGACAGGCTGGCGGTCGGCTGGGCGCGGTAGCCCAGCTCCAGCGCGGTCAGCCGCTCGGAGCGGAAATCGCTGCCGCCGCGGTAGGCTGCGCCGGGAATGCCGAACACATAAAAGTCGCGGTCCACGCGCGACGGCGTGCGCAGCGCGCGCGACACCGCCGCCCACAGCAGCGAGCGCGGCGTCGGCTTCCACGCCAGCCGTACGTTGGGCTGGTATTCGGTGCCGGTGTAGGCGTTGTGCTCGACCTTGGCGCCCAGGGTCAGCTTCCAGTCCTCGTCGAGGGTGATGGCGTCCTGCACGAACAGATTGGACAGGCGCGTCTCGACCTTTTCCGGCAGGAACACCAGTATCGCGCCGTTGGTCGCCGTGCTGCGCCAGACCCGCAGGCCGGCGCCCCACACCAGCTCGTGGCGCGCCGCCACCGGCAGCCGGTGCTGGGCCTCGATGTCGTAGGTGTTGTTGGACTCGCCGAACAGCACGGCGCCCGGCATCAGGTTGTACACGTGATCGTAATAGGCTTGCACCTGCAGCGCGCCGCCGTCGGCCAGCGTGCGGCTCCAGCGCGCCAGCAGGTTGCCGCCGGAGCGCCTGCGCTCGCCGCTGGCGATCTGGTCCAGCTCCCGGTCGTACAGGTCGCCCTGCAGCGTCACGCCGTCGTCTGCCGCGCCCCAGTCGGCGCGGAAGCCGGCCTGGCGCCCGGACCAGCCGTCCTTGGCGTCGGCGCCGGCCGTGGTACGGTTGCCGTCGCGGCGGAAACCCTTGGCGTACAACCGCATGCTGCCGTCCCCGCCAAGGCGCCAGCCCTGGCGCAGCGCGACGTCGCGCTCCTGGTTGCCGCCGCCCAGCGCCAGCAGCGTGCCCTGGGTGTCGGCGCTGGAGCGGGTCAGGATGTTGATCACGCCATTGACCGCGTTCGAGCCCCACAGCGTGCCGCCCGGGCCGCTGATCACCTCGATGCGCTCGATGTCCTCCATCATCACGTCCTGGACTTCCCAGAACACGCCGGCGTTCAGCGGGTTGTAGACCACCCGGCCGTCGATCAGCACCAGCAGCTTGTTGCCGTTGCCGGTGCTGCCGCCGCGCGCGGTGACCACATAGTTGTTGCCGTTGGTGCGCGCCACCTCGAGGTTGGGCGCCAGCCGCAGCGCCTCGGGCACGCTGGTGGCGCCGGAGCGCCGCACGTCCTCGGCGGTGATGATGTAGACGGCGGCGGCGGCGTCGCCCAGCGGCTCGGCCCGCTTGGACACCGAGGTGATCGGAATCTCCGCCAGCTCCTCGATGCTCATGCGCGACAGTTGCGGCAGCTGCTCGCCGCCGTCCGCGGCGGCCGCGCAGCACACCAGGCTCAACCAGCCCGCGCGCCAGCCCAGGCGCCTCGCGCCATGCCTTTCCGGTCTCGTCAGTCGCGCCATCGGCCCCTCCCTTTATCAGGCTGCATGCTGCTGCACCACCATCGCCGGATCGGCCAGCAGGCGGCCGGCGTCGAGCAGGATCAGGCGTTGCGCGGTGATCCCTTTCAGGAACTCGGCGCGGATGCCGCCCGCGGCGGTCGGCGGCCGCTGCAGCTCTGCCAGCACCAGCTTGTTCACGCCCAGGATCTGGTCAGCCAGCACGCCGAAGCGCATGGCGCCGTCGCGCAGCACGATGATCTGGTTCATATCCGTCAATCCCTGTTCCGGCAGGCCGAGGAAGCGCCGCAGGTCGACCAGCGACAGGATCCGTCCCCGCACATTGACGATCCCCAGCACGAACGCCGGCGTGCCGGGCAGCGGCGTCAATTCGCGCAGCACATGGACTTCGTGCACATGCGCCATCTCCACCGCGTAGCGTTCATGGGCCAGCATGAACTCCAGCACCTCGGCCATCGCCGCCGGCGCCACCTCGGCCGGCGGTTCCTGCGCCAGCCGCCTGGCCCGCTCCAGCAACAGCGCGCGCTGCCGCTCCGGCCCCGGCGCCGCGTCCTGCTCCGTCGCGACGGTGGCGGCCGCCGCCAGCCGCGCCCGCAGCGCGTCCCAGTCCGGTGCCTGGCGCCGGCCCGGCATCGTCAGTGCGTCCCCGCGCCGGCGCGCATCAGGTCGGCCAGCTCGCCGGCACGCAGGCCGCCGGCGTGCGCCAGCGGCTCGTCCGGCGCGCGGCCGTGCAGCAGCTCCAGCGCGTTGGCGAAATGGCGGGCCGCCTCGCGCTCGTCGCCGTTGCGCCGGCACAGCGTGCCCAGCGTGAAATGCGCCAGCACGAAGGTCTGGTCCAGGTACAGCGCGTCCCGCAGCGCGCCCATGGCGGCGGCCACGTCCCCCTGCTCCTCCAGGATCAGCGCCTGCAGGTAGCGCAGCCCGGGATCGCATTTGTCGCGGGCGATCGCGGCGGCGCAGCAGTCGCCGGCGGCGGCCAGCAGGCCACGATCGGCGCACTGCCGCGCGCGTTCGGCCAGGTCCGGCATGCGCGCGCGCGGGGGCGTTGAGACGGTGACGGCGGCCGGCGCCGGGGCAGCGGACAGCGGTGGCGGTGGCGGCGCCGCTGCCGGCTTGGGTCGCCGGTACAGCTGGGCGGCGCCAAAGCGCACCGGTTGCAGCGGCTTCAGCAGGCTGTGCCCGGTCTCGGCGACGCCGACCGCCAGCCAGCCGTCGCCGGCCAGCGCGTCGCGCAGCCGCAGCACGGTGCGCGCGGCACAGGCCGGCGCGAAATACATCAGCACGTTGCGGCACAGGATCAGGTCCATCGGCGGCGTACCGCTGTCCGGCCCGGGGAACGCGCCGGTCGCCAGGTTCAGGTAATCGAAGCGCACGCCCTGGCGCAGCACCGGCGCGAAGGTGCCCGCGTCGAAATAACACCGGCGTATCCAATCGGGCACGTTGCGGAACGACCAGTCGCGGTAGACGCCCTGCTCGGCCTTGCGCAGGAACTGCGGATTGATGTCGGTGCCGAGCAAGGTGACGCGCCAGTCGGCCAGGTCGGGGATCAGGCGGTGCAGCAGGATGGCCAGCGAATACAGTTCCTCGCCGGTGCAGCAGCCCGCGCTCCAGACGCGCAGCGTCTTGCCGGCGGCGCGGCGGGCGGCGATCAGCGGCGGCAGCACATCGCGCTCCAGCGTGTCGAACAGCTCAGGTTCGCGGAAGAAGTAGGTTTCGCCGATGGTCAGGTGGCGCGCCAGTTGCTCGACGCCGGCGCGCGTCGGCGCGGCGGTCATCAGGCGCTCCATGCAGACGGCGGCGCGCGAGGTGCCGGCGATGCCGGCGATGCCGCTGTCGCGCGCCAGCGCCTCGGCCGCGCGCAGCAGTTCGGGCCACAGCCCGCGCGGGAAATGCAGCCCCAGGTGCTCGGCGACATAGCCGCTGAAGCGCGCCAGCAGCGCATCGGCTACCGCTGCTGCTGCGGCGGTGGGTTCGGCATGACGGTCAATAAGCATCGGAGAGCGCCTTCTCGAGAGCCAATTCTTCGTCCAGCGACAGGAACCGGTCCAGGTCATGGATCAGTATCATGCCATCGTCCAGCTTTACCACGCCGCTCGCGAAATCGGCGGCGGGGACGGGAACAATCAGGCCGGCGCCGACGATGGCGTCGTCGGCACAATCGACGACACCGCCGACCGCGTCGGCAACAAAAGCGATGCGCCGGCGCGCCGTATGCGCCAGCACGATCTGGTCGGTCAGCGCGATCTCGCGCGCCGGCAAACCCAGCCGCTGACGCATGTCGATCACCGCCACCACTTGCCCCTGCACGTTGACGATGCCGCAAACAATCCCCGGCGCCGCCGGAAACGGCGTCACCGCCACCGCGCGCTCGACCCGCTCCACCGCTGCCAGCGGCAGGGCGTAGCGCCGTTCATCCAGTGTCCAAATCAACAGCTGTTGCACGATGGCTGACCCCGGCTATCTGCGGTGGATGAGTGAAGATTGTTTCACGTCAATTGTGATCCATATTGCCACAAATATCCTCGCGAAGTGTAACAAAGTTGCTTTTACCACGCATACGGAACAGCCCCCATCTGCGCTATCATCGGCGCATCGACTAGCGGAGGAATCCTGGATGGCTACATCGGGCACAGTGCGGGTGGGCATAGGCGGCTGGGACTTTGCGCCGTGGCGCGAGACTTTCTATCCGAAAGGCGTGCCGCAGAAGAAGGCGCTGGAATACGCCAGCCGCCAGGTCACCAGCATCGAGATCAACGGCACCTTCTACCGCACCGCCAAGCCCGAGCACTTCGCCTCCTGGGCCGCGCAGACGCCGGACGATTTCGTCTTCGCCGTCAAGGCCAGCCGCTTCGCCACCAACCGCAAGGTGCTGGGCGAGGCCGGCGAATCGATCGCCCGCTTCATCGACAGCGGGCTGACGGAACTGGGCCCCAAGCTCGGCCCCATCCTGTGGCAGCTGGCCGCCACCAAGCAGTTCGACGCCGACGACGTCGCCGCCTTCTTCAAGCTGCTGCCCGCCAAACTGGGCACGCGCAAGCTGCGCCACGTGCTCGACGCGCGCCACGACAGCTTCCTGTGCGACGAGTACTACAAGCTGGCGCGCAAGCACAAGATCGCCACCGTCATCACCGACTCGCCCAAGTACCCCAACGTGGGCGAGATCACCGGCGAGTTCGTGTACGCGCGCCTGATGAACGCGCAAAGCGAAGTGGAGACCGGCTACACCAAGCCGGCGCTGAAGCAGTGGGCCGCCACCGCGAAGCAGTGGCAGCAGCAGGCGAAATCCGGCGACGCCTACGTCTACTTCATCAACGGCGCCAAGGAACGCGCGCCCGCTGCGGCGCAGCATCTGATCTCATTGCTGTAGTGGAAAGCTGTCGTTGCTCTTGGTAAAATACGTCTTTGGGCGACGCACTACCCGCCTGCTGACGTTTTTGAAAGATAGACATGAGTTCAACCAACGCATTTGCGGGCAGCCTGTTCATGGTGGTCGCGCCGTCCGGCGCCGGCAAGTCCACGCTGGTCAACGCGCTGCTGGCGCAGGAACCGACCATCAAGCTGTCGATTTCCACCACCACGCGCGCGCCGCGTCCGGGCGAAACCCACGGCAAGGAATACTACTTCACGACGGCCGAGGACTTCGTCAAGCGCGCCGACGCCGGCGAGTTCCTGGAGTGGGCCGAAGTGCACGGCAATTACTACGGCACCTCGCGCATCATGGTCGAACAACAGATGAAGACCGGCACCGACATCCTGCTGGAAATCGACTGGCAGGGCGCGCGCCAGGTCAAGAAGCAGTTCCCGCAGGCGGCCGGCATCTTCATCCTGCCGCCGTCGATCGCCGCGCTCGAGGAACGGTTGAAAAAACGCGCCACCGACGAACCGCATGTGATCACGCGCCGGCTGCTGGCGGCCGGCGGCGAAATCGCCCACGCCCCCGAGTTCGAGTATGCTATCATCAACGAAGAATTTGCAGTCGCCCTGTCGGAACTGACGGCGATTGTCAGAGCGGCCCGTTGCCGGTTTGCGCAACAAGCGGCGCGCAACGCCTCGCTATTTGCCCAATTGGGTATCCACGCTGAATAAATACACAAGATTTTAGGAGTTAAGATGGCCCGCATTACTATTGAAGATTGTCTCAAAACCATTCCTAACCGTTTCCAGCTGACGCTGGCGGCGACCTACCGCGCCCGCCAACTGCTGCAGGGCCACACCCCGAAGGTCGAAGCCAAGGACAAGCCTACCGTCGTCGCGCTGCGTGAAATCGCCGCCGGCAAAGTCGGTCTGGAAATGTTGAAAAAGGTCCCAATGTAAGTTGGGCCCGGCGTTCCCGAACAATGTGAATGGTGTGGTTTAATAGTAGTACGACATTCTCAGCGAGACGGAACGCATACGTATGAATCTGATTCCTGCCGATCCGACATTGAGTGGCAAGCCCGCCAGGGCCAAACAGCCGGCCAAAGCGCCGGCTGCAGCCACGTCTGGAGCCAACGCAGGTGACAGCACGCTGTCGACCACCATCGCCTCCTCCTCTCCCGCGCCCGCGCCGCCGGTGATTTCCTCGTCGCCCTTGGCCACGCCCACGCTGACCGCCGGCGTGGCCTCGGTCACCCACCTGACCGAAAAGCTGGCCGAGTACATGAACGCGGCCGACCTGAAAAAGGTCAAGGAAGCCTACCGCTTCTCGGACGAGATGCACCTGGGCCAGGTGCGCAAATCGGGCGAGCCGTATATTTCGCACCCGATCGCCGTGGCCGAGATCTGCGCCGACTGGAAGCTCGACGCGCAGGCCATCATGGCCGCGCTGCTGCACGACGTCATGGAAGACCAGGACGTCAAGAAGGAAGAGCTGATCGAGCGCTTCGGCGCGCCGGTGGCCAACCTGGTCGACGGCCTGTCCAAGCTGGAGAAGATCGAATTCCAGAGCCAGATCGAGGCGCAGGCGGAAAACTTCCGCAAGATGCTGCTGGCGATGGCGTCCGACGTGCGCGTGATCCTGATCAAGCTGGCCGACCGCCTGCACAATATGCGCACGATGGAAGTGATGGCGCCGGCCAAGAAGGCGCGCATCTCCAGCGAGACGATGGAAGTGTACGTGCCGATCGCGCACCGCCTGGGCCTGAACAATATCTACCGCGAGCTGCAGGACCTGTCGTTCTCGCACCTGTATCCGCTGCGCTACCGCACCCTGGCCAAGGCGGTCAAGGCGGCGCGCGGCAACCGCCGCGAGGTGGTCAAGAAGATCCTCGAGTCGGTGACCAACACGCTGGCCATGGCCAACATCGAGGCCGAGGTGTATGGCCGCGAGAAGACGCTGTACGGCATCTACAAGAAGATGCGCAGCAAGCACCTGTCGTTCTCGCAGGTGCTCGACGTGTACGGCTTCCGCGTGGTGGTCGACAGCTTCCCCAACTGCTACGTGGCGCTGGGCACGCTGCACTCGCTGTACAAGCCGATGCCGGGCAAGTTCAAGGACTACATCGCGATCCGCAAGCTGAACGGCTACCAGTCGCTGCACACGACCCTGATCGGCCCCTACGGCACGCCGGTCGAGTTCCAGATCCGCACCCAGGAAATGCACCGCACCGCCGAATCGGGCGTGGCCGCGCACTGGCTGTACAAGAACGGCGACTCGAACCTGTCGGACCTGCAGCAGCGCACCCACGCCTGGCTGCAGTCGCTGCTCGACATCCAGCAGCAGACCGGCGACTCGGCCGAATTCCTCGAACACGTCAAGGTCGACCTGTTCCCCGATTCGGTGTACGTGTTCACGCCCAAGTCGAAGATCATCGCGCTGCCGCGCGGCGCCACGCCGATCGACTTCGCCTATTCGATCCACACCGGCATCGGCGACCATACGGTGTCGGTGACGATCAACAACGAGCCGGCCTCGCTGCGCACCGAGCTGCGCAACGGCGACATCGTCGAGATCGTGACCGACTCGAAATCGCGCCCCAGCCCGACGTGGCTGTCGTTCGTGCGCACCGGCAAGGCGCGCTCGGCGATCCGCCACCACCTACGCACCATCAACCTGCCGGAATCGATCACGCTGGGCCAGCAATTGCTGTCGCAGGCGCTGTCGTCGCTGGGCCTCAACCCGGAACTGGAAGAGCACCTGGTCGAGCGGCTGCTGAACGAATCGAGCGCCAAGTCGCTCGACGAGCTGTATGCCGACATCGGCATCGGCAAGCGCATGGCGGCGCTGGTGGCGCGCCACATCTTCGGCCTGCGCGGCGGCGAATCGGCCAGCGCGCCGGTCGACCACAACAGCGCGGCCGAGCTCGATCCGGTGACGATCTGCGGCAGCGAGGGCGTGTCGGTGCAGCTGGCGCCGTGCTGCCTGCCGATCCCGGGCGACTCCATCCTCGGCCAGCTGCGCCGCGACCAGGGCCTGCTGGTGCACACCAGCGACTGCACGCTGGCCAAGCGGCAGAAGATCAAGGAACCGGACCGCTGGATCGCGGTCAAGTGGGGAACCGAGCTCAACCGCCGTTTCGACAGCCGCATCAAGCTGCTGATCAACAACGAAAAAGGCATCCTGGCGCGCGTGGCGGCCGAGATCGGCGAATCGGACGCCAACATCACCTACGTCGGCATGGACGAGGACAAGGAACACGTGCTGCACCAGCTGCGCTTCACCATCCAGGTGAAGGACCGCGTGCACCTGGCCGGCCTGCTGCGCAACGTGCGCCGCGTGGCCGGCGTCAACCGCATCCTGCGCGAGCGCAGCTGACCCCGGATTATTTGTGCTCGAAGGGGTCGTACCAGTAGGCCTTGTTCGACAGCGGGGTTTGCGGCGTCAGCAACGGATTGTCCAGCTTGAACAGCCGGCGTTTGCGCAAGCCCACCTTGTCGATCAAGTCGTCATAGAAGTCGTGGAAGATCCGGTCGAAGCCGCCGTCGGCGCTCAGCAGCTGCAGGCCCTGCTCGAGCCGCTGCGCCAGCCGCTGCTCGCCCGGCGTCACAAAGAAGTAGCGCGGCAGCGGAAAATAAATCGCCAGGCTGCGCTCCAGCGCCAGCTCGGGAAAGGCCGGCGCGTACGCGGCCTGCTCGAACAACGCCTCCTCTATCCCGCGCGGGAAATGCTGGAAGCGGTTGACCGCCAGCATGCCGTGCAGGCCGGCCGTCGAGTTGCCTTGCACCACATCGAAGCCGGCGCCCAGGAACACCGCCGTCGAACTCCATTGCCGCCCCGCGCCCAGCGGCAGCCGCTTGAGCTGCTCCAGCGTGCTCAGCGCGCTGAACTGCGCCTGGCGGCGGCCGTCGATCAGCGAGATGCGGTAGCCGGACATGCCCTTGTCGATCGGGATGCGGATCGGGATCAGCTTGCGCTCCCACTCCGGCGACGTGATCTGCGCGCTCAGGTTGACCAGCTTGCCCTTGCTCATTTCCAGCAGCAGCCGGTCGCGCTCCATGCCCAGCGGCGAGGTGCGCAGCTCATACGGGCCATAGATCTCGCTCGACGCCTCCAGCGCCGCCTTCAACAGCTGCAGGGTGTAGTGATCGCGGCTGTCCGGCCGGCTGAAATTATGATCGATCACATAGGAGTCGAGCGCCAGCGCCCGCCCCGGCCAGCCCAGCAGCGCCAGCATCGCGCACAGCACCGCGCCGAGGGCGCGCCGCGCTTCAATCGGCAGCCGGCTCAGGATAGCTTACCTCCAGGATTTCCAGCTCCTCCACGCCGTGCGGCGCCTGGAAGCTGATGACGTCGCCCTCGCGCGCCTTGGTCAGCGCCCGCGCCACCGGCGCCACCCAGCTGATCTTGCCGTTCAGCGGGTCGAGCTCGTCGATGCCGACGATGGTGATGGTGCGCGTCTCGTCGTTCTGGTTGCAATACGTGACCGTGGCGCCGAAGAACACCTGGTCGCTGCCATGATGCACGCTGGGGTCGACGATGGCCGCCGTGTCCATGCGCTTGGTCAGGAAGCGGATGCGGCGGTCGATCTCGCGCAGCCGGCGCTTGCCGTAGATATAGTCGCCGTTTTCCGAACGGTCGCCGTTGGACGCCGCCCAGTGCACGATGCGCACCACCTCCGGCCGGTCGACGTCGATCAGCTGCAACAGCTCATCCTTGATGCGCTGGTAGCCGGCCGGCGTGATGTAGTTCTTCGACCCGGCCGGGATCGCCAAGGCCAGCGCTGCGGCCTCGTCGTCGTCGTCTCCGTCCGATTCTTTGACAAATGCTTTGTTCATGCCGGCTATTGTAACGGCTTCGGCGGTCAACAGGCTGCCGCGCACGGTCCGCTTTGACGTATGATGATGCACATAGAACAACGCCGAGACGATGAAACCCTTCCACCGCTTTTGCCGTTCGCTGTTTGCACCGCTGGTCTACGTGGCCGCCCTGCTGTTGCTGCTGGAAGACTGGCTGTGGGACCTGGGCATGCGGCTGCTGGAGCGGCTGTCGTCGTGGCCGGTGCTGCGCCGCATCGAGGCGTGGATCTGCACGCTGGGACCGCGCGCCGCGCTGGCGCTGTTCGTGCTGCCGGCCACGCTGCTGTTTCCGGTCAAGCTGCTGGCCTTGTGGGCGATGGCCCAGGGCCATGCGCTGCTGGGCCTGCTCGTCATCGTGCTGGCCAAGGTGGCCGGCGCGGCGGCGGTGGCGCGCATCTTCCTGTTGACGCGGCCGGTGCTGATGACGATAGTCTGGTTCGCGCGCCTGCTGCACTGGTTCCTGGCGCTGAAGGAGCGCTGGATAGAACGGCTGCGCGCCACCGCGGCCTGGCGCCAGGTGGGTGCGCTGGCCGGGCGCCTGCGCCACTGGCGCCGGCACGCGGTGCCGGCGCCGGGCAGCTGGATCGCCCGCTTCCGCCGCCTGCTGCGGCGCTTCCGCGCGCGCTGGCGGGCCCGATAATTTTTTAGACGATTGATGCACGAGTTTATGCAGGAGTTCAGGCACACCATGAGCGCAGCCCCCGAACCGCACACCCCCGGCGCCGCCCTCGCGGCCGAGCTGGAACAGGTGCGCGCGCGCTTCGACGCCATCGTCTCCAACACGCCCGGCCTGGTGTTCCAGTTCGTGCTGCACGCCGGCGGCGCCGTCTCCTTCCCCTACCTGAGCGACGGCTGCCAGGCGCTGCTGGGCCTGACGGCGGCCGAGCTGCACCGGCAGCCGGAGCGCTTCCTCGAGCTGATCCTGGCCGACGACCGCGCCTCCTACCTGGAGGCGATGCGGGCCTCGGCCGCCGCGCTGTGGAGCTGGAACTGGGAAGGCCGCATCTGGGTCGACGCCTGGAAGGACGTCAAGTGGATCAACCTGCGCTGCACGCCGCACGCGCTGGCCGACGGCGCGGTGCGCTGGGACGGCATCATGACCAACATCACCGAGAGCAAGCAGGAACAGCTGGAGGTGCGGCAGTCGCGCGCGCGGCTGGCCGAGCTGTCGGCGCACACCGACCGCGTCAAGGAACAGGAGCGCGCCCGCATCGCGCGCGAAATCCATGACGAGCTGGGCGGCAACCTGACCGCGATCAAGATGGCGGTCGCGATGCTGGCGGCCCGCCTCGGCGAGGCCGGCGACCATCCGGCGCTGCGCGAAAAGACCGACTACGTCGATGCGCTGGTCGACCGCACCATCGACGCCGTGCACCGCATCTCGCTGGACCTGCGGCCGTCGCTGCTGGACCTGGGCCTGGTGGCGGCGCTGGAATGGCAGGTGCGGGAATTCGGCAAGCAGGCCGGCATCGCCTGCAGCTTCCACGCCAACCAGCGCCACATCGACCTCAACGACGACCAGTCCACCGCGCTGTTCCGCATCGCGCAGGAGGCGCTGACCAACATCGCCAAGCACGCCGGCGCCACCGAGGTCGGCGTCAGGCTGGCGCGGCTGCGCCACCACGTCAGCCTGAAGATCGCCGACAACGGCAGCGGCATCGCCCAGGCCGACCGCGCCAAGCCGGCCTCGTTCGGCCTGCGCGGCATGGCCGAACGGGCCCGCGCGCTGGGCGGAACGTTGACGCTGAGCCACGCGGCCGGCGGCGGCACCGTGGTCGCCATCAAAATCAGGGTCGAAACAGCCGCCGCTGGCGCTACAATAGCTGGAGAAAACGTTTCTGCTGTGAAATAATGTAAAAGATAGGGTGTAGAGATTCACATGACAGAAAAAGCCATCATCAAGGTCTTCATCGCCGACGACCACGCGATCGTGCGCGAAGGCTTGAAACAGATCCTGGCCGAGACGCGCGACATCGTCGTCGCCGGCGAGGCCGAGAACGGCCTGGACGCCGTCAAGCTGTTCCGCAAGTCGGAGTGCCAGGTGATGCTGCTCGACATTTCGATGCCGGACCGCAGCGGCATCGAGGTGCTCAAGCAGATCAAGAAGGAAAAGCCGGAGCTGGCGGTGCTGATGCTGTCGATGCACCGCGAGGACCAGTACGCGATCCGCTCGCTCAAGGCCGGCGCGGCCGGCTACCTGACCAAGCAGAGCGCGCCGCGCGAGCTGGTGACGGCGATCCGCCAGGTGGCTGGCGGCCTCAAGTACATCAGCGCGGCGCTGGCCCAGGAGCTGGCCAACCATGTCGGCGACGACCACGACGCGCCGCCGCACGACACGCTGTCCGACCGCGAATACCAGACCTTGACGATGATCGCCTCCGGCAAGACGGTCGGCATGATCGCCAAGGAACTGTCGCTGTCGGTGAAGACGGTGAGCGAGTACCGCGCCCGTTTACTGGTTAAAATGAAGCTGAAAAACAGCGCGGAACTGACCCACTACGCGATCAAGAACCAGCTGATCGAATGACGTGTCCAACATGGTTGCCGGATCGAACAGATTTAATGCCCTGATGAAAGACCTCTTCCCGCCCTTTATTCAGGCTATGGCGCACACGGTGCGGCCGTATCATGGTATTACATGAGAAACCTTTAAGAGGCCGCGCGTAATATGTCCAGCAAATCCAACACTCCCGAGCAGAATCCGGCCGAGATCGCGCGCGAGGCGTTCAAGCGCCTGGCGGTGCGCCGGGTCGCGCCGACGCCGGAAGCCTACCGCGACATCTACAACGAAATCGCCGGCATCGCCGCCACGCCGGCGGCCGCGCCGGCGGTGGCCGTCGATCCCGGCCCGGAATCGGTGCTGAGCCAGTTCGCCACCCGCCTGACGGAAAACACCGGCGACCTGGCCGACTTCGGCCGCCGCTTCAACCGCGCCGTCAAGTCGCGCGACTGGGAGGGCTACGCCAAGGCCTTGTCGCAGCTGGTGGAAAAACACTTCATCAGCCGGAAGGTCGGCATCGAGGTGGCCGGCATGGATGCCGAGGACGAGCAGAGCCGCACGCTGCGCGACCTGCTGAGCCGCACCCTGACCTTTGCCGTCGCCTCGCTGCTGTCGGGCGCGCCGGCGTTGGTGGCCGAGGCCGAATCGCTGGGCGCGGCCACCAAGCTGGCCCACAGCGAGGAGGCGCTGGCGGAAATCGCGCTGCGCCTCAAGCAGCTGTGCTTCCAGATCGAGCTGCGCGGCGGCGACAGCGGCGAACAGCAGGAATTGCTGCTGCGCCTGTTCAAGCTGCTGCTGGAAAACGTCAGCGAACTGCTCGACGACGACAGCTGGCTGCGCGGCCAGATCGAAGCGGTGCAGAACCTGATCGCCGGCCCGCTCGACGTGCGCGCGCTGGAGGAAGCCACGCGCAGCCTGAAGGAAGTGATCTACAAGCAGGGCCAGCTCAAGCACAGCCTGTCGGATGTCAAGCTCACCGTCAAGAACATGATGATGACCTTCATCGACCGCCTGGGCCAGGTGGCGGCGTCGACCGGCGACTTCCACGAGAAGATAGGCGGCTATTCGGAAAAGATCAGCAAGGCCGACAACATCTCCGAACTGAACAGCATCCTCGACGAGGTGCTCAAGGAAACCCGGCTGGTGCAGAGCGAGGCGCTGAAGGCGCGCGACAAGATGGTGCTGGCGCGCCAGGAAGTGCAGGACGCCGAGAACCGCATCCACGCGCTGGAGGCCAAGCTGCAGCATTTGAGCGAACTGGTGCGCGAAGACCAGCTGACCGGCAGCCTGAACCGCCGCGGCCTGGACGACGTGTTCGAGCGCGAGACCGCCCGCTCCGACCGCCGCGGCACGCCGCTGTGCATCGCCATCCTCGACCTCGACGACTTCAAGAAGCTCAACGACACCTACGGCCACATCGCCGGCGACGCCGCGCTCAAGCACCTGGTCAAGATCGTCAAGGACACCTTGCGTTCGATGGACGTCATCGCCCGCTTCGGCGGCGAGGAATTCCTGATCCTGATGCCGGAAACCACGGTCGAGGCGGCCTCGAGCACGATGACCCGGCTGCAGCGCGAGCTGACCCGCCACTTCTTCCTGCACGATAACGAGAAGGTCTTGATCACGTTCTCGGCCGGCGTCGCGCTGCGCCGCCCGAACGAGGAGCAGACCGACCTGGTCAAGCGCGCCGACAAGGCCATGTACACGGCCAAGCAAACCGGCAAGAACCGGGTGGTGGTGGCCGAATAGTTGCCGAACAGGCCATCGTTTCCCGCAGTTTGCTCCAGCCCGGCGCCCGCCGGGCTTTTTTTTCGTCCGAAATTTTGGGCGAAAAATAATTATTTTCACCCTAAAGATTCCCGTTGCGCGGTCGTTTAAACGGGCATCGACGATGAACTTTAGCCCTGCGACGCAAAATTTTCCGGCTTTCTTCCCCTTAATTTTCCCACTGGGCAACCGTTACCAGCTTCAACAGCGGTTTGATTGTCTCGGAGCGTGGAGACAGACCAAAGTGAAATGAGCACACTGCCCAACTCGAAGTATCCTGGAGAAACATCATGGCACAAGTCATCAATACCAATATTGCATCGCTGAATTCGCAACGCAACCTGAACACCTCGCAAGCCAACCTGTCGACCTCGCTGCAACGCCTGTCTTCGGGCCTGCGCATCAACAGCGCCAAAGACGATGCCGCCGGCCTGGCCATTTCGGAGCGCTTCACGTCGCAAATTCGCGGCAATACCACGGCAGCACGTAACGCCAACGACGGTATCTCGCTGGCGCAAACGGCCGAGGGTGGCTTGAGCACCGCCGGCGACCTGCTGCAGCGTATCCGCGAACTGGCAGTCCAGTCCGCCAACGGCACCAACTCCGATTCCGACCGTAAATCGATCCAGGGCGAGGTTTCGGCCCTGTCGCAGGAATTGAACCGCGTCGCCAACACCACCCAGTTCAACGGCCAGAACGTGCTGGACGGCTCGCTGACCGCGTCGCAATTCCAGGTCGGCGCCAACGCCAACCAGACCATCAACGTCGGCATCCAGTCGGCCAAGGCGACCGACATCGGCAACAACACCTTGGCCGCCCAGTACGGCGACGTGGCCAGCAGCGCCGGCGCCGCCACCGCCACCGCCGCCAACCTGGTACAGGCGCAGACCCTGAGCCTGACCTCGGGCGCCGGCACCACCACCAGCGTCGACGTCAAAGTGGGCGACAGCGCCAAGAAGATCGCCGCCAACGTCAACGCCCTGAGCAGCAGCTCCGGCGTGACCGCCACCGCCAGCACCACCGCCACGCTGTTCAGCAGCAACGCCACCGGCTTCGCCGACGGCTCGCTGCAGTTCCAGCTGCGCGGCGACAACTCGATCGAAGCGGACGCCAACTCGACCGCCGTGACGATTTCGGCCAAGATCAAGGGCGGCGACCTGTCGGCCGTGGCCCAGGCGATCAACGCGCAAGTCGGCACCACCGGCATCAGCGCCTCGATCAAGGTCAACGCCACCACCCACAACAAGGAAATCCAGCTGTCGAACTCGTCCGGCGCAGATATCCAGATCACCAACACCAACTCGACCGCGCTCGACGACCAGCTGGGCACCGCTTCGATCCGCGGCGCCGACAAGCCAGCCAACGGCTCGGTCGCGGCGGTTGAAGGCGCGGCGGCAGTCATCGGCGCGGCCTCGGCCGCCGTCGGCGGCCACCTGGACTTCTCGTCGGACAGCGGCTTCACGATCTCGTCGACCACCACCGACATCGTCGCCAACCCGACCGGTTCGGACCTGCAATCGGTCGCCAAGATCGACGTCAGCACCATCGACGGCTCGAACAAGGCGCTGAAGACCATCGACTCGGCACTGAACCAGATCAACAGCAACCGCGCTGCGCTGGGTGCGATCCAGAACCGTTTCGCCTCGACCATCTCGAACCTGAATACGACGACGGAGAACCTGTCCGCTTCGCGCAGCCGGATTCAAGATACCGACTTCGCGGCGGAAACGGCCAGCCTGACCCGCGGCCAGATCCTGCAACAAGCTGGTACCGCCATCCTGGCCCAGGCCAACTCGCTGCCGAACGGCGTGTTGTCCCTGCTGCGTGGCTAAAATCCGGGGCAGGGTTGACGCGGTAAGGTCGCTCTGACTAGGTTCCCCGGTTGATTTATTCAACCGGGGATTTTTCACAAAGGAAGCATCATGACTATCGATACCATCGGCTCGGCCAGTCAGCCGCGCCCCGCAGCAGATCGCACTCCCGACGCCGGCGTGGCGCAGGGCACAGTGCGCGTGCCGGCCACCGCGCTCGACACCGTCGCCGCCGTCAAGGCGCCGGCCGCCGTGCCCAGCCTGGACCAGGTCAGCCACGCCGTGTCGCAGCTGAACAAGTCGGCGCAGGCCAAGTCGCAGGGATTGGAGTTTTCGATCGATAACGACAGCAAGCGCACCGTGGTCAAGGTCATCGACCAGACCACCAAGGAAGTGCTGCGCCAGATCCCGACGCCCGAAGCGCTGGAGATCGCCAAATCGCTGGAATCGAAATCCGGCACCGGCTTGCTGATCCAGCAAACGGCCTGAAGCGGCTGCGCAGACGCGCGCCGCTTTTCTCTCATCCATGGCATCCTGATTCCGGGAGCCAGCTGACCGGTCCTGCGCGCCTGCCGCCGCCGACCATCCCTCCGGCGTCCGCCACGACAGCCGCCACCGCCCGTCTTTTCAGCTGCTTTTTTAGCTGATGTTTCAGCTTTACCTGAACTGGCAGGTATTTCCCCTTCTCAAGTCCGGTTTGATTCTGCCGATATTGTCTTATATTATTGCTTTACTTAGGAGCGCACCGTGGGCATCTCTTCACCAGGCATCGGCTCTGGCATCGACGTCAACACCATCGTCAGCAAGCTGATGGCGGTCGAGTCCGCGCCGCTGGCCGATTTCGACAAAAAGTCGGCCAGCTACCTGGCCCAGGTGTCCGCCTTCGGCAATCTGTCGAGCGCGCTCGGCGCCTTCCAGGGCTCGCTCGCGAGCCTGACCTCCATCTCCAGTTTCCAGTCGCTGGTGAGCACGCCCAGCGATTCGACCGTGATGACGGCCACCGCCTCCAGCACCGCGCAGCCGGGCAACTACCGCGTCAACATCAACCAGATCGCGCAGGCGCAAACGCTGGCCTCGGGCGGCTACAAGAGCACCACGTCGGCCATCGGCCTGGGCGCCAAGACCACGATTAACTTCTCGCTGGGCACCGTGAGCGGCGGCAGCTTCGGCCTCGCCGGCGCCGCCCTGAACGGCACCGCCGCGGGCCACAGCCTGTCGAGCGGCGGCCTGACGCCGGGCTCGCTGAGCATCAACAACACCGTGATCGCCACCGACGGCACCACCCGCAGCGCCCGCCTGCTGGCCGACGCCATCAACGCCAAGAGCACCACCACCGGCGTCTCGGCCAAGGCCGCGCCCACCGTCACCAGCGCCACCCTGTTCGGCGGCGCCGGCGCGGCCAGCTTCGGCAATGTGGACACCACCGGCGGCGGCAGCTACTCGCTGTCGGTCGGCGGCGTCGAGATCGCCGCCCAGCCGGCCGGCACGGCCGCCGGCGCCGGCGTGACGGCGGCCTCGATCGACGCCGCGCTGACCGGCAACACCGCCGTCGCGCGCGCGCTGGCCGACGCCAACATCACCGTCAGCGGCACCGCCGCCGGCGGCGACCTGCAATTTACCAATGCCGACGGCAGCAACATCGCCGTCGCCGAAGCGGTCGGCGGCAGCGTCACCGGCGGCATCGGCAACAGCGGCAGCGCCAACATCGGCTCCAGCGACACGGCGGTCGGCGCCATCTCGCTGGTGTCGGCCGACGGCAGTCCGATCACCGTCGGCGGCACCAATCCGGCCGGCGCCGGGCTGACGGCCGGCGTCGGCGGCGCCTACCTGGGCGCCAGCTTCGCCGCCGATTCGTCCCGCACCAGCGGCAACATCGTCATCGACAGCTCGAACAACACGCTGCAAGGCATCCTCGAGGCGATCAACAAGGGCAATTTCGGCGTCACCGCCAGCATCGTCTCGGACGGCTCGACCGGCGCCACCGCCACGCCCAACCACCTGATCCTGACCTCGACCGCCACCGGCGTCAGCTCGACGATGAAGATCACGCTGGCCGGTTCGGGCGGCAATCCGCCGGACCCGGACCTGGTCTCGCTGCTGGGCTATGATCCGGGCGGCGTGCAGAACCTGAGCCAGAAGGCATCGGCGGCCGACACGCTGGCCACCGTCAACGGCATCGCCGTCACCAGTTCCAGCACCAGCATCACCGGCGCCATCGCCGGCGTCAGCATCAGCGCGCTCAAGGTCGGCAGCTCGTCGCTGTCGGTGACCAAGGACAGCGGCTCGCTGACCACCTCGGTCAACGGCTTCGTCAAGGCCTACAACGACCTCAACGCGCAGATCACCTCGCTGGGCGCCTACGATCCGGACACCAAGACCGGCGGCCCGCTGCTGGGCGACACCACCTTGCGCAACCTGCAGGCGTCGATCCGCCGCCAGCTGTCGACGCCGATCACCGGCCTGCAGGGCACCAGCCTGACCAACCTGTCGCAGATCGGTATTTCCTTCCAGAAGGACGGCACCTTGACGCTGGACAACGCCAAGCTGCAGAAGTCGATCAACAGCAACTTCAACGACATCGCCGGCCTGTTCGCGGCGGTCGGCCGCGGCACCGACCCGGACGTCAAGTTCGCCAGCTCCGGCACCAACACCAAGGCCGGCGACTACGGCATCAACATCACCCAGCTGGCCACCCAGGGCACCTTGCAGGGCACGGCCGTGCTGCCGGCGGAAACCGTGATCGACGCCGACACCACCTGGACCGTCACGCTGAACGACACCACGCCGGCCACGCTGGCGAACACGGCGACGATCACGCTGCCGGCCGGCAGCTACAACCCGAGCCAGCTGGCCACCTTGCTGCAGTCGTCGATCAACGGCGTCAGCGCGTTTTCCACCGCCGGCGCCACCGTCTCGGCGACGATAGGCGATGACGGCAAACTGAAGCTGAACTCGACCGGCTACGGCTCCAAGTCCAACATCCATGTCGCCAACGCCACCGGCACCGATATTTCCGCCGCATTCGGCACCGGCACCTCGGTCGACGGGCTCGACGTGGCCGGCACCATCGGCGGCTACACCGCCACCGGCGACGGCCAGACGCTGACCGGTTCGCCGGGCGCGCCGGTCGACGGCCTCAAGCTCACCATCACCGGCGACACCATCGGTTCGCGCGGCAGTTTCGGCTTCTCGCAGGGCTACGCCTACCAGCTCAACACGCTGGCGGCCGGCTACCTGGGCGCCAAGGGCGCGATCACCGGTCGCACCACCGGCCTCAACAATTCGGTCAAGGATATCAGCAAGCAAAAGGACGCCTTCAGCGCCCGCCTGGTCGATATCGAAGCGCGCTACCGCGCGCAATACACGGCGCTCGACACTTCGATCGCCAGCATGAATACCACCGCGTCATTCTTGACGCAACAGTTCGCGGCGCTTGCCAAGCAATAGCCGCCGACGCATTAACAGGAGACAGAGTATGTTCGGATCCCGACAAACTGGCGTACATGCCTATGCCAAGGTAGGCATGGAAACCGGCGTGGTCGCCGCCAGTCCTCACAAGCTGATCGTCATGCTGTTCGACGGCGCGCTGGTGGCGCTCGGCACGGCGCTGCAGGGCATGCGCAGCGGTAATATCGGTGAGAAAGGAAAATCGATCTCCAAGGCCATCATGATCATCGACAGCGGCCTGCGCGCCGCGCTCGACAAGAAAGCCGGCGGCGAGATCGCCGAGGGGCTCGACGCGCTGTACGAATACATGAGCGCGCGCCTGCTGACGGCCAATATGAACAACGACCCGGCGATCCTGGAAGAAGTGCAGCGCCTGCTGACCGAGTTGCGCGACGCCTGGAATGCGATCGCCGACACCCCTGCCGTCACCGGCGCCCACCCCACCAATCTCGCGAGCGCCTGATCCATGATGACGAGTCAAGATATCCTTTCCGTGTACGCCGCGATGGCCGACCTGACCGGGCAGATGGTGCAGGCCGCCACGCGCAGCGACTGGGACCTGCTGGTGCTGCTCGAGCAACGCTGCGCCGCCCATGTGCAGGCGCTGCGCGAACAGGAACCGCAACAGCCGATGCAGGGCGCGGACCGCGAACGCAAGATCGAGCTGATCCGCCAGATGCTCAACGCCGACCGCCAGATCCGCGACCTGACGATGCCGTGGATGGCCCAGCTGTCCAAACTGATCAACGCCACCGGCACTGAACGGCGGGTGATTAACGCCTACGGCAGCGTCTAAAGCGGACGCGCGCCATGCTGCCGCGCCTCGACGTCGCCGTTACGCCGCTGACCCCGGCGGCCGGCGTCGGCGCACCCGCGGCGGTCGGCGACGGCCGCCAGGCGGAATTCCAGCGCGCGCTGCAGGGACTGGTCGGCCAGTCGGTGACGGCTGAAGTGCTGTCCAAATTCAGTGACGGCAGTTTCCTGGTCAAGGTGGCCGACAGCGCGGTGCGCATGATGCTGCCGCCGGGCGCCCAAGTGGGCGCCGAAGTGCCGATGACGGTGCTCAGCGCCCAGCCGCGTCCGACTTTCCAGATCGGCAACGGCAGTCCGGGCGGCTCGTCGACCCTGGTCTACAGCGAAAGCGCCGGCGCCGATGGCGCCGACGGCCTGTACTCGCCCACCCTCCCTTCCCAGGATGCGCCACCGGCGCTGCCAGGCGGCGGCCGTCCGCCCGGCGCCACGCCAGGCCAGCCAGGTGCCGCCGGCGCCAGCGACGCTCCAGCAGAGGGCACGGCGGCTGACGCCGAAGCCTTGCCGGGCCAGCTCAAGCCCGGCACGACGCCAGCCACTACCGGCGGCACCGCAGCGGCACCGCAAGCGCCTGCCGGTGGCGCGGCTGCGGCTGGCGCAGGCCAGCCGGCCGCAACTGGCAAGGCCGGCGACGCGGCTGGGACTGCCGGCGCTGCCGCTGATGCCGCCGCCGGCGCTGTCGCCGCCGAAGCAGATTCCGCTGATGGCGCCGTGACGGGAGCAGCCGGCCGGCCGGCTGCTCCCGCAGGTGCCGCAGCCGCTGCGGCCAGCCCGGCGGCAGGCACGGCCGCCGGCGCAGCGATCGCAGCCAGTCCGGCGGCCGCTGCCGCACAAGCCGCAGGCGCCGCCGGCGCCGCCATTCCGGCCGACGCCGTCAAGCCGCAAAGCCTGGCTGCGACGCTGCTCGGCAAGGCCCCGTTGACGCCGGCCAACGAACTGCCCGACCTCGACCCCAACACACCGCAAGCGACGCTGAGCAACACCGCCCGGGTGCTGACCAGCGTGCTGAGCACCGCCCAAAACAGCCTCGCCGCGCCGCTGGCACTGATCGGCAAGACCGCGCTGTTCGGCAACGCCGCGCCGTCGACCGAGCAGCTGGCGCAAAAGCTGCACGACACCATCTCCCAAAGCGGCCTGTTCTACGAGTCCCACGTCACCGAATGGGTCAAGGGCGAGCGCACGCTGCCGGACCTGATGCGCGAGCCGCAAATGCAGCGCATGCTGCAAAGCGGCGAAAGCGCCGCCCGCGCCGCCGCCAGCGGTCCGGACCTGACGTCGGCCCAGTTGATCAACCAGCAGCTGCACACCCAGGAACAAGGCCGCGTGCAATGGAACGGCCAGGCCTGGCCGGGCCAGCCGATGCAGTGGGAAATCCGCCGCGAGCAGCGCGACGGCCGCAAGGACGACGGCAAGGGTGGCGCCGACGGCGAGCCCGAGCACATCTGGCGCAGCGGCGTGAAGTTCCGCTTCCCGATGCTGGGCTCGGTGTCGGCGGCGGTCACGCTGGTCGGCGGCCAGGTGCATATCCAGGTGCAGGCCGACAGCGGCGACACCGCCGACACGCTGCGCGCCTACGCCAGCCGGCTGGAGCAGGCGATGGAGGCGGCCGGCGCGCCGCTGTCCTCGCTGACCATCGCCCAGGGAGAGCGCGATGACGGATGAAGCGCCGCGCCGGCCGCTGCAGCAGGCGGTGGCCCTGGCCTACCAGAGCGGGGAGCCGGCGCCCAAGGTCGTGGCCAAGGGCCGCGGCCTGGTGGCCGAGCAGATCATCAGCGTCGCGCTGGAGGCCGGCGTGTTCATCCACGAGTCCAAGGAACTTGTATCTCTGCTCATGGATGTAGATTTAGATCAACAAATCCCGCCTACGCTCTATAGGACGATTGCGGAACTATTGGCCTGGCTATATCATATTGAATCAGCGCAAAAGTCCGGCCTGCCGCTTCCCGCGCCACCGGACACCGGCATCCCTCTTATCGAAATTTGACTCGACAGGCTTAGATGTACCCACACTTTCAGGATGCGGAATTGGAAAACTGGCACGATTTCGAAGTCGAATCACGGAAGGAGATCCTCTCCTTGCTGCGGGGTATCGGCGAAAAAAACCAGTTGATCCGCATGCTGATCAAGGGCGAATCGGACGTCTGCGTCACCTCCATCCTCGACGTCGACGAAGCGCACAACACGGTCTACCTGGATTGCTCGATCGACACCGAGCAGAACAAGCGCATCCTGGCGTCGCGCCGCCTGTCGTTCGAGACCACGCTGGACAAGGTGCGCATCCTGTTCGCCACCGAGCATATCGAGTCGACCACCTATGAAGGCAATCCGGCGTTCAAGATCGCCGTGCCGGCCACGCTGATCCGGCTGCAGCGGCGCGAGTACTACCGCATCGCCACGCCGGTGACCAATCCGGTGCGGGTGGTGATCCCGTTGCCGGAGGACCTGGGCGGCCCCACCACCTTCCCGCTGGCCGACATCAGCTGCGGCGGCATCGCCATCCTCGACAACAAGCTGATCCTGGGTGACGCGATCGGCAAGAATTACCTGGACTGCCGCATCGACCTGCCGGAAATCGGCCAGGTGGCGACCGCGCTGCAGATCCGCAACTCGCTGGACCTGACGCTGCTGAACAACAAGAGCAACCGCCGCCTGGGTTGCGAGTTCGTCAATATCTCGCGCGGCAACCTGGCCAGCGTGCAGCGCTACATCACCAAGCTCGAACGCGAACGCAACGCCCGCATCGCCGGCCTCAGCTAAACCTGCATATTCATGATGTCGTGGTAGGCCGACACCAGCTTGTTGCGCACCTGGATCGTGGCCTGGAAGTTGATGCTGGCCTTCTGCATCGCGATCATCGTGTCCGACAGGCTGACGCTGTCGTCCCCCATCGCGAACTTCTTGCCCATGTCGTCGGCCTGCACCTGGCTGGCGTTGACGCCGTCCAGCGCATTCTTCAACGCATCGGAAAACTCGACCTTGGCGGCCGGCGCCGGCTCGGTCTTGATCACCGGCGGCGTCAGTCCCGGACGCGTGGCGTGCGCCTTCAGCTGGGCGATCATGGCCTGGATCTGGCTGCCGTCTATACCACCTGTCTTCATCGCTTACTCCCGTCTTGTTGCCGTCATGGAACAAATTCCACGACATGGCTGAGCGCGGCGTTACAATACGGCACGGCTCTATCAGTGCTGCCAGAATACCAAGCGGAAAGCAAGGCCACATGACCGAGCAGGACGGTAAACGGCGCTCTGTTCCGCGCATTGAATCGCCCCGCAACAGGCAATAATGGCTCATTCTCCAGCTAACCTCGTACCCGGAAACCAACCATCATGGCCGTAGCCGAACAAATCGACAACGACACAGCAGCCGACGCCGCCGAAGATGACGGTGCGGAAAAGCTGCCCTTTATCCAGACGCCGATGGGCCGCAACTTCCTGCGCGCGGCCGGCGCGGCGGCCGTGGTCGCCATCCTGCTGGGATTGTGGCTGTGGAACAAGCCGCCCGAGTACGGCGTGCTGTTCTCCAATTTCACCGACCGCGACGGCGGCGCCATCACGGCCGAGCTGGACAAGCTCAACGTCAAGCACAAGTTCTCCGACAACGGCACGGCCATCCTGGTGCCGACCGACCAGGTCCATGACATCCGTTTGAAACTGGCCGCGCAAGGCTTGCCGAAGGGCGGCAACGTCGGCTTCGAACTGATGGAAAACCAGAAGCTGGGCGTGTCCCAGTTCCTCGAACAGGTCAACTACCAGCGCGCGCTGGAAGGCGAACTGGCGCGCTCGATCCAGTCGCTCGCCGCCGTCGAGAACGCCCGCGTCCACCTGGCGCTGCCGAAGCCGTCCGTGTTCGTGCGCGACCAGCAGAAGCCGACCGCCTCCGTGCTGCTGACCTTGCATCCCAACCGCATGCTCGACCCGGCCCAGACCGCCGCCATCGTGCACCTGGTCGCCTCCAGCGTGCCGGAACTGCTGCCGGCCAACGTCACCGTGGTCGACCAGGCCGGCAACCTGATCTCCGACCAGAACAAGAACGGCAACGCCGGCCTGAACGCCAAGAACATGGACGAGACCCAGCTCAAGTATGTCAAGGACATGCAGCTGCAGGTCATCAAGCAGGTCGAATCGATCATCATCCCCATCGTCGGCGAAGGCAATGTGCGCGCCGAGGCCACCGCCGACGTCGATTTCGCCCAGATCGAGCAGGCCGCCGAAACCTACAAGCCGAACTCGCCGCCGGCCGCGTCGGCCATCCGCAGCCAGCAAAGCAGCGAAACCAACGGCAACAACGGCAGCAACAATCCGGGCGGCATCCCCGGCGCGCTGTCGAACCAGCCGCCCGGCACCGCCACCGCGCCGCTGACCCAGACCGCCGGCTCCCCGACCGGCACCGCGCCCGCCCCCGGCACGCCGCCGGGCGCCGCCGGCAACACCACCGCCGCCGGTCCGACGCACAAGGAGTCGACCACCAATTACGAAGTCGACAAGACCGTGCGCTACGAGCAGCGCGGCATGGGCGGCCTGCGCCGCCTGACCGTGGCTGTGGTGGTCAACTACAAGCGCATCGTCGGCAAGGATGGCAAGGTCACCATTAAGGCCTATACTCCTGAAGAGATGGTCAAGATCAACGACCTGGTCAAGCAGGCCATGGGCTACAACCAGGACCGCGGCGACGCCGTCAGCGTGGCCAACTCGCCGTTCGACGGCGTCGACAAGCCCTACGAGGCGCCGCTGGACTGGTGGCGCGACCCGGCCAACCTGCCGATGGCCAAGGACCTGGCGAAGTTCCTGATCACCGCGCTGATCCTGCTGTACATCGTGCTGCGCATCGTGCGTCCGATGATGCGTCCGGTGTTCAAGAAGATCGACGAGATCAACGCGCCGGAGCCGGAACCGGAAGAGCCGGAGGAAGTCGTCGAGGAAGGTCCGGACGAGGCCCTCATCGCCGAGGAAGAGCTGCGCAAGATGGAAGAAAACACCGCGCGCGGCTACCGCGAAAACCTGGCCATGGCCAAGAAACTGGCAACCGAGGATCCACGCATCGTTGCCAACGTCATTAAAGAATGGATAGGCGCAAATGACTGAGAATACCGGACTGCAAAAAGCCGCGATCCTGATGCTGGCCATGGGCGAGAGCGAGGCCGCCGAGGTGATGAAATTCCTCGGCCCGCGCGAGGTGCTCAAGCTGGGCGCGGCGATGGCGACCATGAAGAACGTGCCCCACGAGGAAGTGGTCGGCACCCTGGACAACTTCCGCGACATGGTGGCGGCCGCCTCCACCGTCGGCCTCGATTCGGACGAGTACATCCGCCAGGTGCTGACCAAGGCGCTGGGCGACGACAAGGCCTCGGTGCTGCTGTCGCGTATCCTGGGCGGCAAGGACGCCTCCGGCATCGAATCGCTGAAGTGGATGGATTCGCAATCCGTGGCCGAGCTGATCCGCAACGAACACCCGCAGATCATCGCCACCATCCTGGTCCACCTGGAGCGCGACCAGGCCTGCGAAATCCTCGGCCACTTCACCGACCGCCTGCGCAACGACGTGGTGCTGCGCATCGCCACCCTGGACGGCGTGCAGCCGGCCGCGCTGCGCGAACTGAACGACGTGCTGACCAAGCTGCTGTCTGGCAATGAAAACATCAAGAAATCGTCGCTGGGCGGCGTCCGCGCGGCCGCCGAGATCCTCAACTTCATGAGCGGCGAGCAAGAAGGTTCGGTGATGGACAACATCAAGAACTACGACAACGACATGGCGCAGAAGATCATGGACGAGATGTTCGTGTTCGACAACCTGATCGACATCGACGACCGCGGCATCCAGCTGCTGCTGCGCGAAGTGCAGTCGGAAATGCTGATCATCGCCCTGAAGGGCGCGTCGCAGGAATTGCGCGACAAGATCTTCAAGAACATGTCGGCCCGTGCATCGGAAATGATGCGCGAAGACCTGGAATCGAAAGGACCGGTGCGCCTGTCCGAAGTGGAAACCCAGCAGAAGCAGATTCTGCAGATCGTGCGCCGCTTGGCCGACGAAGGTCAGATCGTGCTTGGCGGCAAAGGTGAGGATTCGTTCGTCTAATGTCCATGCTACCGAAAGAACAGCAGTCGGCGTTCCAGCGCTGGGAGATGACCTCGTTTGGCGACGAGCGTCCCAGCGTGCTCGCCCTGCGCGAAGCCGAGCAGCGCGAGATCGACGCGGAAAACGCGCGCCTCGCCGCCGAGCAGCGCGTGCTGGAAGTGATACAGGAGCAGCAGGAACTGGTCGAGATGGGCCCGCCGCTGCCGCCGCCGCTGGACTACCCCACCGTCGAGGAACTGGAAGCGATCCGCGAGGAAGCGCGCAAGGACGGCTACGACGAGGGCCATGCGGCCGGCCACGCCGACGCCATGGCGGCCGGCAAGATCGCCTCGGCCGAGGAGCTCGAGCACGTGCGCGCCATCGCCGCCAACTTCAACAACGCGCTGCACGACGCCGACCAGCTGATCGCCAACGACGTGCTGGAACTGGCGCTGCAGCTGGCCAAGGGCATGCTGAAGAACGCGCTGCAGGTCAAGCCCGAGCTGATCCTGCCCATCGTGCGCGACGCCATCGAATACCTGCCGGTGCTGCAGCAGCCGGCGCTGCTGGTGCTGCACCCGGACGACGCCGCCGTGGTGCGCGCCGGCATCGGCGAGGAGCTGGACAAGGGCGGCTGGCGCGTGGTCGAGGATCCGCACGTGGGCCGCGGCGGCTGCAAGGTCGATACCGCCAGCAACCAGATCGACGCCACCGCCGCCGGCCGCTGGCAGCGCCTGAGCCACGCGCTGGGCAAAGAAGTGGACTGGCTGGCCTGACATGGACGCCGTCGCTCCTGCTCCCGCCCCCACCACCGCCCTGCACGCGGGCCGCTGGAAATCCTATCTGAACGACTGCACCGCGCTGGTCGGCTTTGTCGAGCCGATGCAGGTGTCGGGCCGCGTCACGCGCGTGGCCGGGCTGGTGATGGAGGCGGTCGGCCTGCGCCTGGCCGTCGGCGCCGCCTGCACCGTGCCGCTGCCGTCCGGCGGCAAGATCGAGGCCGAAGTGGTCGGCTTCGAGGGCGACAAGCTGTTCCTGATGCCGCAAAGCGACGTCGAGGGCGTGGTGCCGGGCACCCGCGTGTTCCCGGTCGAGCCGGCGATCCCCCGCCCCGGCACCGTCAACCATCCGCGCCGCCGCCCCAGCGACCGCGCGCGCCACCTGCCGGTCGGCGCGGAACTGCTGGGCCGCGTGCTCGACGGCGCCGGCCGCCCGCTGGACAACCTGGGCCCGCTGAATGCCAGCGACAGCGCGCCGATCAACACCCGCCCCGCCAATCCGCTGGGCCGCGCGCCGATCACCGAAACGCTGGACGTCGGCGTGCGCTCGATCAACGCCATGCTGACCGTCGGCCGCGGCCAGCGCATGGGCCTGTTCGCCGGCTCCGGCGTCGGCAAGTCGGTGCTGCTGGGCATGATGGCGCGCTACACCGAGGCCGACGTCATCGTGGTCGGCCTGATCGGCGAACGGGGCCGCGAGGTCAAGGAATTCATCGAGCAGATCCTCGGCGAGGAAGGCCTGGCCCGTTCCGTCGTCGTGGCGGCACCGGCCGACACGCCGCCGCTGATGCGCCTGCAGGGCGCGGCCTACGCCACGGCGATCGCCGAGCACTTCCGCGACAAGGGCCAGAACGTGCTGCTGATCATGGATTCGCTGACCCGCTACGCCATGGCCCAGCGCGAGATCGCGCTGGCCATCGGCGAGCCGCCGGCCACCAAGGGCTATCCGCCGTCGGTGTTCGCCAAGCTGCCTATCCTGGTCGAACGCGCCGGCAACGGCGAGATGGGCGGCGGCTCGATCACCGCCTTCTACACCGTGCTGACCGAGGGCGACGACCAGCAGGATCCTATCGCCGACTCGGCGCGCGCGATTCTCGACGGCCACATCGTGCTCAACCGTCGCCTGGCGGAAGCCGGCCACTACCCCGCCATCGACATCGAACAATCGATCAGCCGGGCCATGCATTCGATCACCTCGCCCGAGCACCAGACCAAGGCGCGCTACCTGAAACAATTGTTCTCGCGCTACGAGCGCAGCCGCGACCTGATCAGCGTCGGCGCCTATGCGCCGGGCAGCGATCCGGTGCTGGACCAGGCGATCCAATTGCATGACCGCATAGAAAACTTTCTCCAGCAACAAATCTCCGAACAGGTGACCATGGGCGAGAGCTTGGGCCAACTTACCTCTCTGTTCGACTGATTGACGCCGGCAACAGCCACCTATAATTGATTCATCATGGCTTCCAAAGCGCAACTTGAAACACTGATGGACCTGGCGCGCCGGGAAACCGACGACGCCGCCAAGCGGCTGGGCGCCGCGCTCAAGGCCGTGGACGATGCCAAACAGAAGCACCAGATGCTGGTCGGCTACCGCGACGAGTACGCGAAACGCTTCGAAGCGGCGCAGGCGGCCGGGATTACGCCGATGGCTTACCGCAATTTCCAGGCTTTCATGGAAAAGCTGGACGTGGCGGTCAAGGGCCAGCTGGAAATGATACGGCACGCGGAATACCGCGGCGACCAGGAAAAAGCCTCCTGGCAGGCCGCCGAGCGCAAGCGCATGTCCTACTCCACCCTGAACGACAGGGCGGCGGCGGAAGCGCTGAAGGTGGAAAACAAGCGCGACCAGAAGCAGATGGACGAACACGCAGCACGGCAGGCGTATTACAAACGCTGATTTATGACAGATCGACTAACCGACACGGCGCGAACATGCAAACCCCTAACCTCCAAATTCCGACGCTGAACGCCAACGCGGTCGCCGCGCCCAAGGTCAACCTGAATCTGAATGCCGGCGGCGCGGACAATGCGTTCAAGCAGGCGCTGTCGCGCGAGATGGATCAGCGCCAGGCCAATGCCGCAAGCAACGCCCCGTCCAGGGCGCCGGAACATCCGGCCGCCTCGCGCTCGTCGGCGCCCAAGCAGGCCGCGCCGGCCAAACCGGCCGCACCGCAGAACAAGCAGGCCGACGCGCCCGACAACAACGACGTCCAGCCGGGCGCCCGCAGCGAAGCACCGGCCACCGCCGCCGCTCCGGCCCCAGCCAAGACCGCCACCGCTGACGCCAAGGCCGACAGCGACAGCGACACCGCCACCAGCGACGCCCAGGACGCGGCGCAAGCCGATCCGGTAGCGGACATGCTGGCCCTGGTGGCCGCATTCAACCAGCCCGCCGCACCGGCCGCCACCGTGACCGCCGACGCAGCCGCCACCGCGACAACCTCGGCCACCGCCGGCGCCGCCAGCTCCGCCGCCCTGGCTGCGGAAGCAGCCGAGACAGCAGCAACGGCGGCAGCGCTGGCCGCCGCCGGCAGCGCCGCAGCCAGCGATGCCGCCGGCGCAAGCGATCCGGATGCGGCGGCAGCCGCCGCCGCGTCCGGATCGCTTGCGCCGGCAGTCACCGCGCAGGATGCCGACGCGCTGCAGGCCGCCCAGGCCGACGCCACCGACTTCAAGGCCGCGCTGGCCAAAGCCGGCTCGGCCGCACAAACCGCCACCGCGGCAGCGGCCGCGGCCGCCAAAGCCGCCGCTGCCGCCAGCGCGAACGCCGCGGCAACCACCTCCGCCGCCACGCCGGCCGCGGCGCTGGCCACCGCCGGCAAGGAAATCACCGCCGATGCCAAGCCTGTCGCCGCCCCGGCGGACGACAAGGCCGGCGACACCGTCGCCGTTGCCGACACCGCGGCCGCGCCGAAAACCGGCGCCGACGCGATCAACCGCATCGTCACCAAGGCCGCGCCGGCCGGCGAGCAGGCTCAGCAAGTGTCGCAGACCCGCCAGCAGCAGGCCGATCCGGCCCAGCTGGCCGCCACCGCCAAGATCGACGTCCACGCCGAAGCGGCGCCGCTGAAGGAAGCCGCGCCGGCCATCACCATCGCGCCGGCCGCGCAGTCCGCGCTGGACATGGCGAAAGCCGCCGTCGCCGCCCCTGCCGACAAGCTCGGCAGCCGCGTCGGCACCCAGGCCTGGGACCAGCAGCTGGGCCAGAAGATCGTCTTCATGGCCGCCGGCGGCGAGCAAAGCGCGACGATGGAACTGAATCCGCCAGACCTCGGCCCGCTGCAGGTGGTGCTGAGCGTGAACAAGGACCAGGCCACCGCCGCCTTCACCTCGGCAACGCCGGAAGTGCGCCAGGCGCTGGAGGCGGCATTGCCGAAACTGCGGGAAATGATGAGCGACGCCGGCATCCAGCTGGGCAGCGCCACCGTTTCGGCCGGCATGTCGGACCAGAACAACGGTTTTAGCCAGCAGGCCAATTCGGCCCAGGGCGGCGGCAACGGCGGCGGCAACCGTACGGGCAGCGGCGGCTCTGGCCGCGATGCGGCCGTGGCCGAGGCCCCGCGCAGCGCCGCGCCGGCGCGCCGCGTGCCGGCCGGCGCGGTCGATACCTTCGCCTGACCCCACAGGCCCAACCGATAATGACATAATGGCGGCATGATCCACTTCCGCACCATGCAAGGGCTATCTTGAAAGCGAACCCAAAAATGAAAGCCGATCAGAAAGTTGAGGCCCCCGCAGGCGGCGGCAGCAAAAAACTGATCATCATCATCGTGGCTGCGGTCCTGTTGCTGGGCGTGGTCGGCGGCGGCGCGGCCTGGTTCTTCCTGCATGGTAAAAGCGACACCGAGGAAGACGTGCCGGCCAAGGGCAAGCACAAGGCGAGCGCCAAGAAGGCCGGACCGCCGGAATACGTGCCGGTCGAGCCGTTCACCGTCAACCTGCAGCCGGGCGAGAGCGGCACCGACCAGTACCTGCAACTGGCGTTCACGCTGGAAGTGGGCGGCCTGGAAGAGAAGGAAAATGTCAAAAACAACATGGCCAAGGTGCGCAGCCGCATGTTGCTGCTGTTGTCGGGCAAGCACGCCTCGGACATCAATACGCCGGAAGGCAAGGTCCAGCTGGCCAAGGAAATCATCGCCCAGCTGAAAGAACCCTTCGAGGACCGCGGCGCGCCGCAGGACATCGAAGATGTGCTGTTCACTTCGTTCATCATTCAGTAATCAGGCTAGAACATCATGGCTGATAATTTTCTCTCCCAGGAAGAAGTCGATGCCCTGCTGAAGGGCGTCAACGGCGACCAGGACGACGTCCAGGCGCAGGAAGACGTCGCGGGAGTCCGGACCTACAACCTGGCCACCCAGGAACGTATCGTCCGCGGGCGCATGCCGACGCTGGAGATTATCAACGAGCGCTTCGCCCGTTTGCTGCGCGTCGGCCTGTTCAACTTCCTGCGCCGCAGCGCCGAGGTGTCGGTCGGCTCGGTGCGGGTGTCCAAGTACTCCGAGTTCATCCGCAACCTGGTGGTGCCGACCAATCTGAACCTGGTGCATATGAAGCCGCTGCGCGGCACCGCGCTGATGGTGTTCGATCCAGGCCTGGTGTTCCTGCTGGTGGACAACCTGTTCGGCGGCGATGGCCGTTTCCACACCCGCGTCGAGGGCCGCGACTTTACCCAGACCGAGCAGCGCATCATCCTGCGCATCCTGGACATCGTGTTCGAGGCCTACACCAAGTCGTGGGAGCCGGTCTACCCGGTCGAGTTCGAATACATCCGCTCGGAAATGAATACGCAGTTCGCCAACATCGCCACGCCGAACGAGGTGGTGGTGGCGTCGACCTTCACGGTGGAGCTGGGCTCGGTGTCCGGCCAGATCCACTTCTGCATGCCGTACTCGATGATCGAGCCGATCCGCGATTCGCTGACCTCGAGCCTGCAGGGCGAGGCGCTGGAAGTGGACAAGCGCTGGATCCGCCTGATGACGCAGCAGATCCAGATCGCCGAGGTGGAAATCGTCGCCTCGCTGGGCACGGCCAAGGTCAATTTCGACGAGATCCTCAACATGCGCGTGGGCGACATCATCCCGCTGACGATCCCGGAAATGATCTCGGCCACCGTCGACGGCGTGCCGGTGATGGATTGCAGTTACGGGGTAATGAACGGACAATACGCGCTGAAGGTGGAGAAATTGCTCGCCAATGCCGATAACATCAAATAACGCCGGCGCAACCGCCGCCGGTGACCGCAATACAGGAGAGAAGCATGTCGGATAATCAAGACGATAGCATCGACGACGACCCATGGGGCGCGGCGATTGCCGAGCAGGCGCAGGCCGAGGCCGAGGCGCTCGAGAAGCAGCAGGCCCAGGCGGCCAGCGCGGCCGTGTTCAAGGACTTTTCCAGCACGCCGAGCCGGACCGAGACGCACAACGATATCGACTTCATCCTCGACATCCCGGTCCAGCTGACGGTGGAACTGGGCCGCACCAAGATCGCCATCAAGAACCTGCTGCAACTGGCGCAGGGCTCGGTGGTGGAACTGGACGGCCTGGCCGGCGAGCCGATGGACGTGCTGGTCAACGGCTGCCTGATCGCCCAGGGCGAGGTGGTGGTGGTGAACGACAAGTTCGGTATCCGCCTGACCGACATCATCACGCCGTCCGAACGTATCCGAAAACTGAATAAATGAAGCACGGCCCATTCCTTACCCTAGTCCTCGCGGCGGCCTTGGCCGCCGCGCCCGCAATGGCCCAGCGCAGCGTGTCCGGCACCATCGGCGGCGCAGCGCATGCAAGCGGCGCCACCGCCGGCACGCCGGCGGCCGGCGCCCCGGCCGCGGCTCCGGCTGCCGCCGCGGCGGTCGAACCGCCGGCCGCATCCGCCCCAGCCGTCGCGCCCCCGCCGGCACCGGCCCAGGCCGCCGCCCCGGCCGGCCCGCTGGCGATGACCATCCCCACCCCGCAGCCGACCGCCACCAGCACCGGCGGCGTGCTGCAAACCATCTTCGCGCTGATGTTCGTGCTGGCCCTGCTGGTCGGCGCGGCCTGGGCGCTGAAGCGCTTCGGCCCGAAAAACTTCGGCGGCGGCAACAGCAACGTCAAGCTGGTCGGCGCGCTGAGCGTCGGCGCGCGCGAGCGCATCCTGGTGGTCGAGGTGGGCGAGCAATGGATCGTGGTCGGCGCCTCGCCGGGCCGCATGAACGCGCTGGCCACCATGCCGCGCCAGGAAAGCACCGAAGCGGCCGTCAACACCCCGCTGCCGACGGCCAACTTCGCCGCCTGGCTCAAACAAACGATAGACAAGCGCGATGGCAAATAAGCAGGTCCTCAAATCCCTGCTGATGCTGGCCGCGCTGGGACTGCCGCTGGCGGCGGCCGCCCAGTCCAGCATCGGCATCCCGGCCTTCACCGCCACGCCGGCGTCCGGCGGCGGCACCAATTACACGCTGCCGATCCAGACCATGCTGCTGATGACGGCGCTGACCTTCATCCCGGCGGCGCTGCTGCTGATGACGGCCTTCACCCGCATCATCATCGTGCTGTCGCTGCTGCGCCAGGCGCTGGGCACGCAATCGGCGCCGCCGAACCAGGTGATGGTCGGCCTGGCGCTGTTCCTGACCCTGTTCGTCATGGGGCCGACCTTCGACAAGATCTACACCGAGGCCTACCTGCCCTTGCAGGAAAACAAGATCAACATGAGCGTCGCCATGGACAAGGGCGCGGCGCCATTAAAAACTTTCATGATGAAGCAAACCCGGCAGGCCGACCTGGCCTTGTTCGTGAAATTGTCGCGCAGCCCTGCGCTGCAAGGGCCGGAAGACGTACCGCTGCGCATCCTGGTGCCGGCTTTTGTCACCAGCGAACTGAAAACCGCGTTCCAGATCGGCTTCGCCATCTTCATTCCATTTCTGATTATCGACATGGTGGTCGCCTCTGTACTTATGTCGATGGGGATGATGATGATGTCGCCGGCCGTGATCTCGCTGCCGTTCAAGCTGATGCTGTTCGTGCTGGTGGACGGCTGGCAATTACTGCTCGGTTCGCTGGCGCAGAGTTTTTACTAGGAGACGGCGATGACACCCGAAAGCGTGATGACGATGGGCCGGCATGCCATGGAAATAACGCTGATGATCGCCGCGCCCATGCTGCTGGTGGCGCTGATCATCGGTCTGGTGGTCAGTATCTTTCAAGCCGCAACCCAGATCAATGAGGCGACCTTGTCCTTCATCCCCAAGCTGGTCGGCATTTTCGTGGCACTGGTGATCGCCGGGCCGTGGATGCTGTCGGTCATGCTCGACTACATGCGCGAAGTGTTCGGCGGCATCCCCGGCCTGGTCGGCTGAGTCGCAGCCTGAACATTTTGCCAATGTGTAACAGTTTCCGATTAAATAAGAAGTTCGTTTAGAATTGGGTTGTTGGTGCCCGGTGGAAATAAATAGGTAAAACCGCCTCATGATTTCGTTCTCCACTGCCGATATCAACCTGTGGATCGCCGGACTTCTGTGGCCGCTGACGCGGATCATGGGACTGATCGCCGCGTCGCCGCTGCTGGGCAATTCCGCCGTGCCGGCCACCGTCAAGATCAGCCTGGGCGTGCTGCTGGCGATGATCGTCGCGCCGGCCGTGCCCGCGCTGCCGGCCGCCGATCCGATGTCGCTGGCCGGGCTGCTGATCCTGGTGCAGGAAATGCTGATCGGGCTGGCGATGGGGTTTAGCATCCGCATCATTTTTGCCGCGGTGGAGATGGCGGGCGAAATCTCCAGTTTGACCATGGGCCTGGGGTTCGCGACGTTTTTCGATCCCACCACCCAGGGCCGTTCGTCGGCGATCAGCCAGTTCCTGTCGCTGGTGGCGACCATGGCGTTTTTGGCCGTCAACGCCCACCTGGTGCTGCTGTCGGCGCTGGTGGAGAGTTTTTCGACGCTGCCGGTGTCGGCCGCGCCGGTGTACGGCGGCGGCTTCAAGCTGCTGGCCGACTGGGGCGGCAGGATTTTCAGCACCGGTGTGCAGCTGTCGCTGCCCATCGTGGCCGCTTTATTGATTACCAACGTGGCGCTCGGGATCCTGACGCGCGCCGCGCCGCAGCTGAATTTGTTTGGTATCGGGTTTCCGATTACTTTGGGTGTAGGTTTGCTGGTCATCGCCATGACGCTCCCGTACCTGGTGACGCCCGTGCAAAACCTGTTTTTAGATGGCATGGAACGCGTGCGGCTGATGCCCAGAACGTGGTCGCAACGCCCCGAGCAGCTTAAACCGGCAAACTTGCCGGTTCGACCTCCGGGCCTGCGACCATAGCGAAATTCAATAGCCATCCAGTGATTTTTGGTTTCCATGAAGCAAGTTTAAAGGTATCATGGGAGCTCCCGGGAGAACACAGCAATGACTTCGATCGTTATAGATTTCACTACAGACCAGATCGTCAGCCTGTCGACTGCACAGATCGGCCTGTTCACGACCGAAGATATGCAAGCGCTCAATTCCGACCAGCTGGGCGTGATGAGCAGCAGCCAGGTGCGCGCGCTGACCACCGCGCAGCTGGACTTCCTCAACACCGACGCCCTGCCCGGCCTGACCACCGACAACGTGCCGCTGCTGACCTTGCAGCAGGTGGGCGCGCTCAACACGGCCATCATCGCCGCGCTCAATACCGACCAGCTGATCGCGCTGACCACGCGCGAAATGCAGGTGCTGACCAGCGTCCAGCTCAACGGGCTCAATTCCGACCAGGTCCAGGCGCTGGAAACGAACGACGTGCGCGCGCTGCTGTCGGCGCAGGTGGCCCTGCTCGGCTCCGACCAGGTGGCCAGCCTGACCAGCGACCAGCTGGCCGGCCTGAGCACGGCGCAAATCCGCGCGCTCAGCACCGGCGCGCTGGCCGCCATCGCCACCGACCAGATCGCGCTGCTGCCGACGGCGTCGCTGGCGCAGCTGACCACCAACCAGGTCAACGCGCTGACGCCGGACCAGTTGGCGGCCATCACCACCGACCAGATCGCCGGGCTCACTTCGCTGCAAGTCAGCGGACTGTCGACCACCGCGCTGGCCGGCCTCAGCAGCGACCAGATCGGCGCGCTGGAGACCCGCGACCTAGTCTGGATGAGCAGCACCCAGATCGCCGCGCTCAGCGCGATCCAGCTCGGCGGACTGAACTCGGACCAGATCCGCACGCTGCGCAGCAATGAGGTCGCCGCGCTGACCACCGACCAGATCCCGGTGCTGAGCACCGACCAGATCCTGGCGCTGCCGTCGCTGGCGGCGCTGACCTCGGCCCAGATCGCCGCGCTGACCACCGACCAGCTGGCGGCGCTGCGCACCGCCACCGTGGCCCAGCTGACCAGCTCCCAGCTGGCGGCGCTGCAGGCCGGCCAGGTGGCGGCGCTGACCACCGACCAGATCGTCGGCCTGAGCACCGCCCAGGTCGCCACGCTGACAACCGACGTCATCGCCGCGCTGACCACCGAGCAGCTGCTCAACATGGAAACGCGCGACTTTGCCGCGCTAACCACGCGCCAGATCCGCACGCTGAGCAGCGACCAGCTGATCGCGCTGACCACCGACGAGATGGCGGCCATGAGCACCGCCGCCGAGGCCGCGCTGACCAGCGACCAGCTGTCGGTGCTGAGCTCTGACCAGATCGCCGGCCTGAAGTCGCTGGCGCCGCTGACCACCGGCCAGCTGCAGGGCCTGACCAGCGACCAGATCACCAACCTGGAAACCAAGGACATCGCCGCGCTGAGCAGCACCCAGCTGGCGGCGCTGCGCCAGGACCAGCTGCAGGCGCTCAATAGCGACCAGATCATCGCGCTGTCGGCCACGCAGTTTGCCAGCCTGAACAGCGCCACGCTGAACCTGCTGACCACCGACCAGATCCAGCAAATCGAAACCCGCGACATCGCCGCGCTGCGCTCGGTGCAGGTGGCGCGGCTGGGCACCGACCAGTTGGCCGCGCTGACCAGCGACCAGTTCAACGCGCTCACCAGCAGCGCCATCGGCGCGCTCACCACCGACCAGATCGGCGCGCTGACCACCGACCAGCTCAATTCACTGTCGACCCTGGCCGGCATGGCCAGCCGGCAGATCGGCTCGTTCACCACCGCGCAGCTGTCCTCGCTGTCCACGCACAACCTGGCCTCGCTGGCCAGCAGCCAGCTGGGCGTGCTCAACGCCGCGCAAATCCAGTCGCTGACCAGCGACCAGATCATCGCGCTGACCGGCGCCCAGTTCCGCGGCATCAACACCACCGCGCTGGCGGCGCTGACCACCGACCAGATCACCTGGATCGAGACGGCCGACATCGCCGCGCTGAGCACCAGGCAGATCGGCAAGCTGACCACCAGCCAGGTCGTCGTGCTGTCCTCCGACCAGGTGGCGGCGCTGACCTCGGCCGAGACCGCGGCGCTGACCAGCGACCAGATCGCCGCGATGAGCTCGGAGCAGATCGACGCGCTGCGCAGCCTGACCGCGCTGACCACGCAGCAGATCCGCGCGCTGAGCACCTACCAGATCAGCACGCTGAGCACGGGCGACATGAGCAGCCTGAGCACGCGCCAGTTTGCCGCGCTGACCAGCAACCAGCTGCTGGCGCTGACCACCGACCAGATCATCGGCCTCAACAGCGCGCAGATCAGCGCGCTGAGCACCTCCGCGCTGGCCACATTGAGCACCGACGCCATCGCCGCGATCGAGACGCGCGATATCCGCTTCCTGCGCACCTCGCAGATCGCCAGTCTGAGCACCGCGCAAGTGTCGGCGCTGACCCCGGCGCAGCTGGCCGCCTTTACCACGGCCGAAATCCGTTCGCTCAACAGCGACCAGATCGCCGTGCTCAACAGCGACCAGATCGACGCACTCAGCTCGCTCAATCCGCTCAACTCGCGCCAGATCGGCGCGTTGACGACGGACCAGATCCAGCAGCTCTCGACCGACGACTTCGCCGCGCTGCAGACCAGCCAGATCGCCGCGCTGAGCGCCGCCCAGGCCGCCGCCATCACCCTCGGCCAGATCGTCGCGCTGAGCCCGGCCCAGGTGCGCGCCCTGAACACGGACGCGCTGTCCGCGCTCAACACCGACCAGATCGCCGCGCTGACCGTGGGCGACGTCGCCGGCCTGAGCACGCGCCAGATCGCCGTGCTGAGCACGGATCAACTGCTGGGCTTTAGCCCGGCCCAGCTGGCCGCGCTGACCTCGGCCGAGGTGGCGGCGCTGACCACGCGTCAGATCGCCGCGCTGAACAGCGACCAGATCGACGCGCTGACCGCGCTGACCGCATTGAGCAGCAAGCAGCTCGCCGCGCTCACCACCGAGCAGATCGCCACCATGAACACGCTGGATCTGCGCTCACTCAAGTCGAGCCAGATCGCCGCGCTCAATTCGCTTCAGGCCAACGCGCTCACCACCGACCAGATCCCCACGCTGACCGTGGCCCAGCTGAACGCCATCTCGACCGCCGTGATCGCCTCGCTGGCGACCGCGCAGATCGCCGCGCTGACCAACGCCGAGGTGGCCGCGCTGAAGACCGGCCAGGTCAAGGCTTTGACCACCGACCAGGTCGCCGCGCTGACGACGGGCCAGATCAGCAGCCTGACCACGCAGGAAATCGCCGCGCTGACCACCGACCAGAAAGCCGCGCTGACCACCACGCAGCTCGCCGCGCTGAGCTCGCTCGCCAGCTTCACCACGGCGTCGATCGCCGCGCTCACCACGGCCCAGATCGCCTCGCTGCCGCTGGCCATCCTGGCCGGCCTCACCAGCGCCCAGATCGCCTCGATGACGACCGACCAGATCGCCGCGCTGACCACCGATGAAGTGATCGCGCTGACCAGCGTGCAGATCCGCGCGCTGAGCACCGCGCAGCTGGGCGCGCTGACCTCGGACCAGGTGCCGGTGATCGAAGTGGTCGACCTGCAGGCGCTGAGCACGCGCCAGATCGTCGGCCTGACCACCGACCAGCTGGGCGAGCTGACCAGCACCCAATTCGGCGCGCTGAGCACGCTCGCCATCGCCAGCCTGACCACCGCCCAGATCGCCGGCCTGTCGACCGACCAGGTGGCCAGCTTCGGCACGCTGGCACCGCTGACCAGCAAGCAGATCGCCGCGCTCACCACAGCCCAGATCGCCAGCCTGGCGCTGGCCAAGATCGCCACGCTCAAAACCAGCCAGATCGCCGGCATGACCAGCGCCCAGGTGGGCGCGCTGACCACCGACCAGATCGTCGCGCTGAGCACGGCCCAGGTGCGCAGCCTGAACGCCAGCACCCTGGCCGCCATGTCGACCTCCCAGATCGCCGCGATCGAAGTGGTGGACGTGGCCGCGCTCGGTTCCAACCAGATCAACGCGCTCACCAGCGACCAGCTGGCCGCGCTCACCAGCGACCAGTTCGCCGCCCTGAGCACCAAGACGCTGGCCGCCATGGCCAGCAGCCAGATCGCCGCGCTGTCGCTGGCGCAGATCGACAGCCTGGCCACGCTGGCGCCGCTGACCACACGCCAGGTGACGGCGCTGACCACCGCCCAGATCGCCAGCCTCGGTCTGGCGCAGATCGCCACGCTGAAAACCAGCCAGCTCAGCGCGCTCAACAGCGTGCAGACGCAGGGTTTGAACAGCGACCAGATCATTGCGCTGGAAACGGCGCAGATCAAAGGCCTGGCCACCAATGTGCTGGCCGGCCTGACCACCGACCAGATCGTCGCGATCGAGCTGGTCGACATCGCCGTCTTGCGCAGCGCCCAGGTCGCCGCGCTGCGCACCGACCAGGTGGCGGCACTGACCCTGGCCCAACTGGGCGCCTTCACGTCGCAGGAAATCGCCGCGCTGACCACCCGCCAATTGGGCGTCATGACCACCGACCAGATCGCCGCGCTGGGCAGCCTGGCCGGCCTGGGCACCAAACAGATCAGCGGCCTGAACAGCGACCAGATCATCGCGCTGACACCGGCCCAGATCGCCGCCATGAAGACCGCGCAGATCGCCGCCTTCAGCAGCGTGCAGATCCAGTACCTGACCAGCGACCAGGTGCCGGCGCTGACCACGGCGCAAATCCGCGCGCTGTCGAACGCCGTCATCGCCGCGCTGACCACCGACCAGATCCTGGAGCTGACCGGCCCCGACCTGATCGCGCTGAAAACCAGCCAGCTGATGGCGCTGACCAGCGACCAGCTGGGCGCGCTGTCGCTGACGCAGTACGGCACGCTGATCTCCAGCGAGGTCGCGGCGCTGACCACCAAGCAGTTGAGCTACCTGACCAGCGACCAGATCGCCGCGCTGGCCAACCTGACCGCGCTGACCACGCTGCAGATCTCTTCTCTGAACACCGGTCAGCTGATCACGCTGTCGCCGGGGCGCTTCGCCTCGCTCAGCACGCGCCAGCTGCAGGCGCTCAACAGCGCCCAGCTGCCCGGCATCAACAGCGACCAGATCATCGCGCTGTCGACCTCGCAGATCCGCGCGTTGAGCACCAGCCTGCTGGCCGCCATGAACACCGACCAGATCGATGCGATCGAGGCGCTCGATTTCGCCGCGATGACCACCGCGCAATTGCGCTCGCTGACCACCAATCAGATGGCGGCGCTGCTGACCGACCAGCTGCATGCGCTGAGCAGCGCGGCGATCGCCGCCTTCTCGCAGAACCAGTTGCTGGCGCTGAACACGGCCCAGGCTTCGTCGCTGGGCAACCTGTCCGACTACACGACCTTGCAGATCGCCAGCATGTCGACCGACCGCATCGTGGCGCTGACGGCGACCGACTTCGGCGTCATGGGCACGAAACAGATCGCGGCCCTGACCTCGACCCAGTTGTCGGTGCTGAACAGCGACCAGATCGTCGCGCTGAGCGGCCCGCAGGTGGGCGCGCTGAGCACCACCGCGCTCAAGGGCCTGAGCAGCGACCAGATCGCCGCCATCGAAGTGGACGACATTCCCTCGCTGAAGACCGCGCAGCTGCAGTCGCTGCGCAGCGACCAGCTGCTGGCGCTGACCACCGACCAGATGGCCGCGCTGACGACGCAGGAAGTGGCCGGCCTGAAGGCCAGCCAGATCGCCTTGTTGACCCCGGCGCAATTGGCCGCCATCGTCAACATCCGCGGCCTGACGACGGACCAGGTGCGCGTGCTGGGCAGCGACCAGCTGCAGGTGCTGACGCCGGACCAGATCGCCGCGCTGAGCACGCGCCAGGTCGCCGCGCTGAGCAACACCCAGGTGACGGCGCTGACCAGCGACCAGATCATCGCGCTGACCACCGGCGAGATCCTGGCGCTGAACACGCGCACCTTGGCCGCGTTGACGTCGGACCAGATCGCCGTGCTCGAGGCGGCCGATATCGCCGCCATGAAGTCGACCCAGGTGGTGGCGCTGACCACCGACCAGATCGCCGCCATCACCACCGGCCAGATCGCCAGCTTCAACACCGGCGCCATCAGCGCGCTGACCTTGAACCAGACCCGCGCGCTGAGCACCGACCAGATCGTCAACCTGAGCGACACCCAGGTGCGCGCGCTGAGCACGCGCAGCATCGCCGGTCTCAGCACGGACCAGCTGGACGCAATGGAGGTGGGCGATTTCGCCGGCCTGCGCACCAGCCAGATCCGCGCGCTGACGACCGACCAGCTGGTGTCGCTGACCACCGACCAGTTGAGCGCGCTGAACACGCAGCAGGTGGCCTCGCTGAGCTCGGCGCAGCTGAACGCGCTGACGCCGGCGCAGTTCCTGTTGCTGGGCAAGCTCGGTTCGCTCAATACCACCCAGGTGTCGGTGCTGACCACCGACCGCATCGCCGCGCTGACCGATGACCAGTTGGCCGCGCTGACGACGGTCCAGATCGCGTCGCTGAGCAGCCGCCAGATGGCCGCCTTCGACACCCACCAGATCCAGGCGCTGACGGTCAACCAATGGCGCGCGCTGAGCACCTCCGCGCTGCGCGGCCTGTACAGCGACCAGTTGGCGGCGATGGAAGTGGAAGACTTGTCCGGCCTGAAAACCAACCAGATCGCCTCGCTGAGCACGCAGCAGATCTCGCTGCTGAGCATCGACCAGATGGGCTCGCTGACCACCGCCGAGCTCGGTTCGCTGACGGACGCGCAGATCCGCGCGCTGGCCACCGAACAACTCAACGCGCTGAGCACGCTGGGCAACCTGAAGTCGTCGCAGATCGCCGCGATGTCGACCTACCAGCTCAGCATGCTCGACGTCGACCACCTGGGCACGCTGAAGACGGCGCAGATGGCCGCGCTGAGCAAGGTGCAGGTGCAGAACCTCAGCACCGACCAGATCGTCGCGCTGACCGGCGCACAGCTGCGCGGCCTCAGCCTGACCGGTCTGGGCGGCCTGACCTCGGACCAGATCGCCGCCATCGAGCTGGACGACGTGGCAGGACTCAGCAGCGTTCAGCTGAACGCGCTGACCAAGTCGCAGTTCGCCAGCCTGACCCTGGCGCAGATCGGCAGCCTGGTGACGCAGCAGATCGCCACGCTGAGCGCGAGCGAAGTGTCGGCGCTGTCGACCGACCAGATCAACGCGCTGCAAACGCTGGGCGTGCTGACGGCCGGCCAGATGGCGGCGCTGACCTCGGACCAGCTGGCCGGCATCGACGTCGACCACTTCGGCAGCCTGCGCTCGACGCAGATCGCCGGCCTGACGCTCAAGCAGCTGACCCTGCTCAACACCGACCAGCTCGGCTCACTGACGGCAACGCAGGCGCGCGGCCTCAACGTGGCGGCGCTGAACACCGACCAGATCAAGGCGCTGAGCGTGGATTCGGTATCGATACTGAACTCGGCCCAGCTGCAATCGCTGAAGACCAACCAACTGGGCGCGCTGACCGGCGACCAGTTCGCCGCACTGTCGAGCAAGTCGCTGTCGTCGCTGGCGGTATTGCAGATCCGCGGCCTGGGCACCGACCAGCTGGCTGCGCTCGGCACGCTGGCGGCCTTCACCACCGCGCAGATCGGCGGCTTCACGTCCGACCAGATCAGTGCCATGTCGGCCGACATGGTGACCGGCATGCGCACCAACCAGATCGCCTCGCTGGGCGCGGTCCAGGCCGCCGGCCTGACCACCGCCCAGATCTCGACGCTGGACCCGACCCTGGTGGCGGCGATGTCGCTGGCGGCGCTGAACGCGCTGACCTCGGACCAGATCCAGGTCATGGACGGCAACGATATCGTGGCGCTGAAGACGGCGCAGCTCAACGGCCTGACGGCGGCCAGCATCGCCAAGTTCAGCACCGGCCAGATCGCCTCGCTGACAACGGCGCAGGTGCGCTCGCTGAAGACCACGCTGATCAAGGCGCTGACGGTGGAACAGATCGCCGCCATGAGCATCGCCGATGTTGCCGCGCTGGCGTCGACGCAGGTGTGCGCGCTGAGCGCCGAGCAGGTGGCGGCGCTGACCGCCGACCAGCAAGCGGTACTGCCGCTGGGCAGTCCGCTGGTCCTGGACTTGAACGGCGACGGCATCCACACGCTGGGCATCTCGGCCGGCGTCAAGTTCGACCTCTACGCCGACGGCGAGAAGATCAACACCGGCTGGGTCGGTTCCGGCGACGGCTTGCTGGCGTTCGACCGCAACCACGACGGCACCATCAACGACGGTGGCGAGCTGTTCGGCACCGCCACCAGCAGCAGCGCCGGCGGCAAGGCCAAGGACGGCTTCGCGGCGCTGGCCGACATGGACAGCAACCACGACGGCGTGGTCGACGGCAAGGATGCGCAGTTCGGCGACTTGCGCGTGTGGGTCGACGCCAATGCGGACGGCGTCAGCCAGGCCGGCGAGCTGAAGTCGCTGTCCGAGCTGCACATCGCCAGCCTGAACGTGGGCGCCACCAAGGTAAGCGAGCTGGACAACAACAACTGGATCGGCCTGCGTTCGGGCTACACCAGCGACGACGGCACCGTCAGCCAGATGGCCGACGTCTGGTTCCTGGCCAGCCGTGCGGCGCAGGTCAGCGCGCTGACGCAGGCGATCGGCAACTACAGCCAGCAGGCGAATGGCGACAACGCCGGCAACAGCGGCCAGCTGACGCCGCCGTCCGACACGGCGGCAAGCCAGGCATCCGCGGCCAGCCTGGCGGGCCATGTCGCGGCGCTGGCCGAGCAGTTGCAGCGCTATGGCGCGGCCGGCGCCGGCCTGGCCGGCAGCGGCGGAGCGCATGGCGAGGACTGGCTGCACAGGCAGAACGCGGTCACCGGCATCCTGGCGGCCAAGTAGCGCAAGCAGGCCGCGATGGCCCGATCAAGGTCATCGCGGATTTGCGGAAAACCAGCGTGCGGCGGTTCGTCCGGCGTCCGCCAGGTGTGGCTGCTGGCCGGAAGCCCATACGACAAACCCGTCAGGGCGTATCAGCGCGGCGCTCAAGCCGCATTGGTCTTTAGCGCGCCCCGCAACATATTTCATCCGGTCGCCGTATTCAGCCGCCAGCGTTTTCAGCGCGGCATTTGATACGAAATCCAGCAACATCCCCCGGCCGTCATGCATGAGCTCGCCGATCGTCGTGCCGTCTTCCAACTCGAAGTTGGGCACGCTGCAGCCGACCAATGGGTGACCGCCGCCAAGATCGTACTGCATGAAAACACCCCTGACTCTCCCGGCAAAATACGTGGCGCCGTCACGCGTTTCCATCAGGTCGCGCAGGATGGCGCTCAATGCGCGCGCATGGGGATCCGGCCTCATGGCGGCAACCTGCGCGCGCGACCAATCCAGCACCTGCGCGCCAACCGGGTGCCGTTCGGTGTGATAACTGTCCAGCAAGCCTGCCGGCGCATGGCCATGAATGGCGGCGGCGAGCTTCCAGCCCAGGTTCATGGCGTCGCCGATCCCGAGGTTGAGCCCCTGCCCTCCCAGTGGCGCGTGGATGTGCGCGGCGTCGCCGGCCAGCAGCACCCGTCCGTTGCGGTAGCTTGTGGCCTGCCGCGCCCGGTCGGTCCAGGTGGCCGCCACATGCAAAGCGCTGACGGTGACGTCGGTGCCCGAGACGCGGCGCAGCACTTGCTGGACCTGTGCAAGCGTAACGGGCCCCGCGCCATGGGACGCTCCGCCATCGAACTCCTGCATCACCAGGAAGCCCGGCTGCGATTGGAAGTACATGCCGGTCGCCGTCAGGTTCCGGCCTGGGCTGAGCTTCTCCGGATCTGCAATCTCCACCTGGGCGGAATAGCCGGTAAATTCCGGCTCGGTACCGGCGAATTCAAAACCGCCCATTTTGCGGACGACACTGCGGCTGCCGTCGCAGCCGACCAGCCATTTACCTTGGAAAGATTGGCCGTCGGACTCAACGCGCACGCCATCCCCTGTCTGATGCAAGCCGGTGGCGGCAACCCCGCGCTTGATGACGACGCCCAGCGCTTGCGCGCGGCGGGCCAGCACCGTTTCAAGCTCCTCCATCTCGGACAACAGCATGGTGTCGGTCGAGCTTGGAAGGCGGTGCGCCCACTGCGAGGTATCGATATCGTCGAAATAAAATGGAATCCCGGCGAAGTGCCCCGCCTGGCGGCGCGATTGCGCCTTGGCCGTATTGCCGAACGGATCCTTGAGGCGCTGCGGCACCATCAGTTCCTTCAGCACGCCCCGGCGGTAGAACGCCTCGACGGTGGGCGCCGACAGTCCTCGTATGCCGAAAGGAAGCTGCTTCAAGGGCGAGTGCGGGTGCTCCGCCTTTTCCAGCACCAGCACGGTACATTTGGCCAAAGCCAGTTCACAGGCAAGGAAAAGCCCCACGGGGCCAGCCCCGCTAATCATCACATCATAAAACATATACCCAATCCCAATATATACTAAGTACATACAAGGTATGCTATCATTCGCGGCATGTCAATACCAACCGACCTGAGATCCCGCAAGCGTCTCGCCACGCGGCAAAGCATTTCCAATGCCGCCACGCGGCTTTTCCTTGAGCGGGGCTTCGACCACGTCACGGTGGATGAGATCGCCGCAGCTGCGGACGTCGGGCGGATGACGGTGTTCAACCATTTCCCGCGCAAGGAAGACATGTTCTTCGACCGCGACGAGGAAGGCCGCGCGATGCTGCGCGACGCGCTGCGGCAGCGCGATCCGCAGGTCGCGCCGGTCGAGATCTTGCGCCTGCTGGCGCACCGGCTGGTGGCCGAACAGAGTCCTTACGTCAGTTTTAATGCCGACAGCCAGGGCTTCGTCGAGACCATCGAAGGCAGCGAAACCCTGAAGGCCAGGGCCAGGGCGATACGCAACGAACTGTGGCAACTGGTGGCGGAGGCGCTATGGGAATGCGCGGGGCGGGAACCGGACGACGCCGACGCCCATCTGGCGGCCGGCCTGCTGCTGGCGACGTGGACTGTCGCCCTGATCCAGGCGCACCGGATCTATCGACAGAACCGGAATACGGAGGAGGCGCAGGCGGCCTTCCTGTCCATCGTCGACAAGGGAACCCTGGGCGTCAAGGCCGCCGTGGCCGGCACGCCTTACGCCTGAGCGGTGCTCTTCGTCAGGTGATGTAATTGAACAGCGACAATCCGGCCAGGCTCTTGAACGATTTCTGCGCCGCGTCCAGCGTGGTCTGCTGTTGGGTGAACAGCGAGATCGCCTTGACCGTGTCGACATCCTGCAAGTCCGACAAGGTGGTGGCGTACTGCAGGTTCAAATCGTCGCCCGAGCTGTCCAGGTAATCGAGCTCCTTCAGCCGCGAGCCCACCGCCGACTGTACCGACAGCAAGTTATCGGTGGCGTTGTCGACATTCATCTGCGCCTGGTTCAGCTTGTTGTTCAGGCTGGCCTGCCCCGCCGCGCCGTCGCCCGGCGCGCGCAGAGCCGCGATCAGGTCCGACACGGTGGTGAAAATCGATTGCTTGGTGCTGGGCTGCACGGTGAACTGGTCGAGGTCGGCCGGGTCGCCCTTGATGTCGAACTGCAAGCCATCGAACGTGATGTTCTGGCCGCTGACATAGGGCTGCGGCACGGCCGGCACCGGTGCCGCCGGCACCGGCTGGTTCAAGGTGACGTCGGTGACCGTGTAGGTGGTGACCTTGGGCACGCCCGGCGTCGCCGGCACCACCTGGAAATCGATCTGGTACTGGTGCCCGGTCAGCTGGGTGGCGTCCTTGACCGAGCCGGGGCTGATGATGCCGCTGCCGCCGCGGGTGAAATTGCCGGGATCGGCGCCGGTCAGGAAGGTGCCGTTGCCGGTCGCGTTGTTTTCAAACACCGACGAGCCGGAATCGCTGATCGGCAGCTTGCGGGTCGAGCCCACCTGCAGTTCGCGCTGGCCCTGGTCGCCCTGGTAGGCGGCGCCGGTGGCGGTCTGGGTGAACGGCAAGGTGGTCGATTTGTAGCCGGAGAACACATAGCCGCCCACGCCGTCCGAGGTGTTGGCCTGGCCCAGCAGGTCGGCCAGCCGGCCTTCCAGCTCCACCGCCAGCGACTCGCGGTCCTTCTGCGTCATGCTGCCGTCGCCGGCGTTGACGGTCAGCGTCTTGATGTCCTGCAAGATCGAGGTCGAGCTGGCCAGCGCCACCGTCTCCAGCGACAAGGTGCCCTTGGCGTTGGAGCGGTTGGTCACCAGCTGGGTGTTGATCGATTGCGATTGGGTCACTTCCAGCGCGCGCGCGGTGGCGATCGGGTCGTCGGCGGCGGTCAGGTTCTTGCGGCCGGTGGAGAGCTGCGCCTGGGTACGGGCGAGCGCCGACTGCAGCGAGCTGATCTGCCCGACGCCGGTATCGAAGATCGTCTTGGAACTGATGCGCATGATCATGATATTTACCTAATGTTGATCAGTGTATCGAACAGCTGGCTGGCGACCTGCATCACTTTGCCGCAAGCCTGGTACGCCTGCTGGTAGCGTAACAGATTTGCCGCTTCCTCATCGAGATTCACACCGGACACGCTCTCCCGCTGCGCGGTGGCCTGGCTCACGGCGGCGTCGGCGGCGCTGCCGCTGATCTGCGCCTCGCGCGCCTTGTTGCCGACGAAGTTGACCATCTGCGCGTAGCTGGTCTGGTAGGTGGCGTTGCCGTTGTCGAGGATGTTCTTGGTCTGCAGGCCGGCCAGCAAGGCGCCGTTGCGGCTGTCGCCGACGCCGCTGGTGTTGGGGCCGACGCTGAACGTGTCGAGGTCGGCCGGGGTGCCGCTGATGTTGAAGTTGATGCCGCCGAAGCTGATCGCCGCGCCGTCGGTGTAAGGGATCGTTGGCGTGCCGGCCGGATACACGGTGGCCACGCCGTTGACGGTCACCGTCACGTCCTGCGCGGGCGGGAAGCCCGACAGCGTGCCGGTGGCCTTGTCGAAGGTCAGCGTGACCGGCGCGGCCAGCGCGTTGCCCGGCGTCAGGTAGTTGGCGTCGACGGTGCCGGCCGTGATCTTGCCGTTGCCGGCGTTGGTGGTCGGCGCGCTGGTGGCGATCGGCGCGGCCAGCGCGATCTTGGTGCGGTCCTGGATCGCCACGCTGAAGTCGTTGGCGGCGTTGTAGGTCGGCCGCACCAGGAAGTTATCCTTGGTCACCGGCGAACCGCTGATCGTGTAGTCGACGCCGTCGATGGTTTGCGGCACCGTCTGCGGGAAGGGATTGATCTGCGTGATCTGGCCGTCGCTGAGGCGGGTGACGTTGAAATTGGTGCCGTCGAAATCGACGCTGTAATCGCTGGCGGTCAGCTTGCTGGCGTCGGTGACGACGGCGCTGACGGTGGCCGTGCTGAGCGGCGAGTTGTTCTGGTTGACGCCGATGTAGGCGTTGATCGGGCCGAAGAACGGCGTGCCGGGGGCGCCATTCTGGTCCTGGCCCAGCACGTGCTGTGCATTGAAGCTGACGGCCAGCGCGGCCGCCACCTGGCCCAGCGAATTCTGCGCGCGGTCCATGGTGCCGTCGCGGAATTGCAGCAGGCCGCCCAGTTGGCCGCCGCTGAGCACGCTGTCCGGCAGCGGGCTGAAGGCGCCGCTTGCCGTCTGGTAGCCGACGGTGACGCGGCTGGCGTCGGTCGGCGAGGTGGAGGTGCCCAGCTGGAACGCGGTGTTGCCCACCACCAGCGGCTGGCCGGTGCCGATCTCGACGGTCAGCGTGTTGTTGTCGCCCGGGATGACGGTGGTCTTGACCAGCTTGTTCAGCTCGGTCAGCATCTGGTCGCGGTGGTCCAGCAAGTCGTTGGGCGCCTTGCCGTCCGTGGTCAGGCCGGCGATGGTCTGGTTCAGCGCCGCGATCTCCTTGGCGTAGGAATTGATTTCGCCGACGCTGGAGGTGATCTGGCCGTTGACGCCGGACGCGATTTCCGACAGGCGCGCGCTCAAGCCCTGGAAGCGCGAGGCCAGCGAATCGGCGGTCGACAGCATGGCCTGGCGCGATGCCGCCGAGGCCGGGTTCGAGGTGGCATCCTGCACGCCGTTGAAGAAGTCCTGCAGCGCCGGCGACAGGCCGGCGGTCGGGTCGGCCAGCAGGTTGTCGATCTGGCTGACCTGCTTGGTGTAGGCGTCCAGCGAAGCCTGGTTCGATTCGGCGTTGCGCAGCTGGACCGCGAGGAAGTTGTCGTAGTAGCGGCGCACGGCCGTCACCTCGGTGCCGCTGCCGACGAAGCCGAAGCCCTGGTCCTGCGTGGCCGTGTCGGACTGGATCGCGACCTGGCGGCTGTAGCCAGCCACGCCGGCGTTGGTGATGTTGTTGCCGGTGGTCGACAGACCTACCTGGGCTGCCAACAAACCGCTCTTACCGATGCTGAGGAGACTGGACATGATTTTTTACTCTATCTGTGATGGGTTACGGCACATCGCGCAAACCTTAATTGCTGGTCTAACCGGCCAGCGAGCGCTTGATGATGCTGGTCAGCTTGCTGGCGTAATGGGGATCGGTGGCATAGCCGGCTTTTTGCAGCCCCTGGGCGAAGCTGCTGGCGTCGCCCGCGCTGGCCAGGACTTTTTCGTAGCGCGGATTGCTGGCCAGCAGCTTGCCATAGTCCTTGAAGCTGTCGCTGTAGCTGTCGTAGGCGCGGAAGCGCTCGACCCTGGTCTGCGCCTTGCCGTTGACGTATTCGGTGGTGGTGGCCTCGACCACCTTGCCCTTCCAGTCGCCGCCTGCCTTGATGCCGAACAGGTTGTGGCTGTTGGTGCCGTCGCGGCCCTTGATCTCGCGCTTGCCCCAGCCGGACTCCAGCGCCGCCTGGCCCAGCATGAACTTGGCCGGGATGCCGGTCGTGCGGCTGGCTTCCTCCGCATGCGCGCCCAGCTTTTCCTGGAAGTTGCGCACGTGCGAGGGCTGCGTGCTTTTGATGGTGGCTGGCACGGCGCTGTTGTCGTCGACCGATCCCACGGCGCCGGGACCGCCGGCGGCCGCGATGGCGCGCTGCAGCTTGGCGTCCATCAGGCTGGCGGCGCCGGCAAAGCTACCGCCGTTGACGCCGCTGGCGCTGTCGCCGGCCTCGCCGCCGATCGCCAGCGCCTGCTTGTCGGCGGTCTTCGACAGCTGGCGTATCAGCATGTCGGACAGGCCGATGCCCTTCTTGGCGATGTTCTGGCTGGTCTGCTGGTCCAGCATGGTGGTGAACATCTTGGTCTGCTGGCTGTCCATCATGCCGTCCTGCGGCGTGGCGTCGCGCATGCTCTTCATCATCATGTTGACGAACATGGCTTCGAATTGCGTCGCGGCCGTCTTCAGCGCCTCGGGGCTGCCGGCCTTGGCCGACTGGCGCAGGCTGCCCATGTCCTTGACGTCGAGCGCGAACTTGCTGCTGAGGTCGTTGGAGGTGTTGGTTGAGTTCGTCATGACGGCCCCCGGCTTAAATGATTTCCAGCTCGGCGCGCAGCGAACCGGCGGCCTTCATCGCCTGCAGGATGGCCAGCAGGTCCTGCGGCGTGGCGCCGATGGCGTTGAGCGCCTTGACCACGTCGGCCAGCGAGGCGCCGCCCTTGACCAGCATGACCTTGCCGCTGTCGGCCTTGATGCCGACCTGCGGGTTCTGCGTGACCACGGTGCGGCCGCCCGACAACGGGTTCGGCTGGCTGACCTGGGTGTCGGCGGTGACCGAAATCGACAGGTTGCCGTGCGAGATCGCGCAAGTGTCCAGCGTGACGGCGCGGTTCATCACCACCGAACCGGTGCGCGCGTTCATGATGACCTTGGCCGGCTGCTCCGCCGGATTGACCTGCATGTCCTGCAGGGTGCCGATGAAGGTCACGCGCTGGTCGCTGCCGCTGGGCGACTGCACGCGGATCACGCGGCTGTCCAGCGCGTAGGCGATGCCGGGGCCGTACTTGTCGTTGATCGCTTCGACCACGCGGCTGGCGGTGGCGAAGTCGGCGGTGTTCAATTCCAGCTTGATGAAGTTGCCCTCGCCCAAGCTGGACGCGACCGCGCGCTCGACCGTGGCGCCGCCGGAAATCTTGCCGACGCTGAGGTGGTTGACGGTCAGCGAACTGCCGCCGCCACCGGCGCCTCCGGCCTGCACGCCGACGCCGCCGACCAGCACGTTACCCTGGGCCATGCCGTAGACCTGGCCGTCGGCGCCTTTCAGCGGCGTCATCAGCAAGGTGCCGCCGCGCAGGCTCTTGGCGTTGCCCATCGACGACACGGTGATGTCGAGCGTCTGGCCCGGCTGCGCGAACGGCGGCAGCGACGCCGTCACCATCACGGCGGCGACGTTCTTCAATTGCAGCTGCGTGCCCTGCGGCAGGTTCACGCCCAGCTGCTGCAGCATGGAGACCACGCTTTGCACGGTGAACGGGGTCTGCGTGGTCTGGTCGCCGCTGCCGTCGAGGCCGACGACCAGGCCGTAGCCGATCAGCTGATTCTGCCGCACGCCGGCGATGCTGGCCAGGTCGCGCAGGTGCTCGGCGCGGCTGAACGGCGCCAGCAGGGACAGGCACACCAGCAGCGCGGCTTTGAGTTGGGAAGTTTTCATGATGGTCAGAAAGGCAGCAGGCTTTGGAAGAAGCGCGAGGCCATCGAGGCCATCTCGGCGCGGTCGATCTGGCTGTTGGTGCGGTACTCGACGCGGGCGTCGGCCACGGCGGTCGATTGCACGGTGTTGCCGGTGGCGATGTTGTCCGGGTTGACCATGCCGGAGAAGCGGATGAATTCCACGCCCTTGTTCATCGCCACCTGTTTTTCGCCGGCGACGATCAGGTTGCCGTTGGACAGCACCTCGACCACGGTCACGCCCATGGTGCCGGTGAAGGTGTTGCTGGCGGACTGGTTGTCGCCGTCGGCGTACTTGCTGTCGTTGGTCACCGACAGCGGATTGCCGAAGGTCGATTGCAGCGGCTTGGGCATGGTCGCGCTGACGCTGCCGGACTTGTTGCCCGAGCTGGCGCCGGCCTTGACGGCCGAGGTTTTCTCGGTGATGACCAGGGTCAGCACGTCGCCCACGTGGCGCGCGCGGCGGTCTTCGAAGATCGGGCGGAACGCGGCGTTCTGGTAGATCGCGCCGTTGCTCGGCGCGGCGGCCAGCTGCTCGGTGTTGAGCGGGCGGGCCGACATCGGCATTTGCACGATGGAGGTCGGCGTGGTCATGCAGCCGCTCAGCAGCAGCAAGCAGGTGACGGAGGTGATGGAAGTGAAGACATATTTCATGATCATGGTCCTTGCAGTGCGTTACAGCTGCGAGAGCTTCTGCAGCATCTGGTCGGAGGTCGTGATGGCCTTCGAGTTGATTTCGTAGGCGCGCTGGGTCTGGATCATGTTGACCATTTCCTCGACCACGTTGACGTTCGACGTTTCCACATAGCCTTGCAGGATCACGCCGGTGCCGTTGGTGCCCGGCGTATTGGCTTGCGGATTGCCGGAGGCGCCGGTTTCCACGTACAGGTTCTCGCCCTTCGATTCCAACCCGGTCGGGTTGATGAAGGTCGACAGCTGGATGCTGCCGATCTGCTGCGGCGCCACCTGGCCCGGCAAGGTGACCGACACCGTGCCGTCGCGGCCGACGGTGATCGATTGCGCGGTGATCGGGATGGTGATGGCAGGCTGCAGCACGAAGCCGCTGGAGGTGACCATCTGGCCGTTATTGTCGCGCTGGAAGGAGCCGTCGCGGGTGTAGGCGGTGGTGCCGTCCGGCAGCAGCACGTTGAAGAAGCCGTTGCCGTTGACCATCAGGTCTTTATCGTTGCCGGTCGACTGGGGATTGCCTTGGGTGTGCACGCGCTCGATCGCCACCGGCCGCACGCCGGTACCCAGCTGCATGCCCGACGGCAGATTGGTCTGCTGCGACGACTGGCCGCCCGGCTGGCGGATGTTCTGGTACAGCAAGTCCTCGAACACGGCGCGCGACTTCTTGAAGCCGTTGGTGCTGACGTTGGCCAGGTTGTTGGACGTCACGTCCAGCGCGGTCTGCTGCGCTTCCATGCCGGTCTTGGCGATCCACAGTGAACGTATCATGATGCTTCTCCCGTTGCTTGGACGGGAGCCGTCAAAAGCGACAGCTACTCATCCCACGCAACCATTATGCGGGAGAGGTCATCAACTCAAAGCGAGGATCTGGGTGGCTTTTGCGGCGTTATTCTCGGCGTTCTTCAGCAAACTCATTTGCATTTCGAACTGTCTTGCCAGGCTGATCATGTTGACCATGGAATCGACCGGATTGACGTTGCTGCCCTCGAGCGCGCCGTCGACCACGCGCACCGCCGGGTCGTTGTCGGCCGGCAGGCCGCTGGTCTGGCGGAACAGGCCGTCGTCGCCGCGCACCAGGCCCTTGGGGTCGGGATTGACCAGCTTGATGCGCCCCAGCACGTTGGCCGGGCCGGGCTTGAAATCGGTGGAAATGGTGCTGACGGTGCCGTCGCCGGCCACCATCACCGTCACGTCGGGCGGGATGGCGATCGGGCCGCCGTCGCCGACCAGGGTCTGGCCGCCCGAGGTCTGCAGCAGGCCGTTCTCGCTGATCTTCAGGCTGCCGTTGCGGGTATAGGCTTCCGAACCGTCGGCCGACTGCACCGCCAGCCAGCCCTGGTCACGCACCGCGATGTCGAGCGGGCGGCCGGTGGTCTGGATCGGGCCGGCACGCATATCGGCGCCGACCGTCGAGTCGACCACGAAGGCGCGCGTCGGCAAGCCCTCCGACACCACCGGCACCGCCCGAAAACTGTCGAGCTGTGCGCGGAAGCCGGTGGTGGTGGCGTTGGACAGGTTGTTGGCAACGGTGGCTTGCTGCTCCATCACGTGCCGCGCCCCTGTCATCGCGGTATAAACCAGGCGGTCCATGGCTATCTCCGATTAACGCTGTGCATTACCGCAGATTCACCAGCGTCTGCAGGATCGAATCCTCGGTCTTGATGGTCTGCGCATTGGCCTGGTAGACGCGCTGCGCGGTGATCATGTTGACCAGTTCGGCCGTCAGGTCGACGTTCGAGGTTTCCACCGAGCTGGCGCGCAGCGAACCCATTGAGCCGGCGTTCGGCACGCCCACGCTTGGAGGACCCGAGGACGAGCTTTCCGCCCAGGCGTTGTTGCCCAGCGGGGTCAGGCCGTCGACGCTGGAGAAGTTGGCCATCGCGATCTGGCCCATCGGGCGCGACTTGCCGTTGCTGTACTGGCCCAGGATCACGCCGTTCTCGTCGATCGCGTAGCGCTGCCAGGAACCGGCCGAGTAACCGTTCTGGGTCGAGCCCAGGTCGTTGGTGACGCTGCCGTACTGGGTGGTCTTGTCGAAGGTGGTGCTGACCGTCATCGGCTGCTGGGCGCCGGTGTCGGGGAAGATCGGCAGCTGGATCTGGAACGGCAGCGTTTGCGGCACGGTCGCCAGCGCCATCGCTTCCGGATCGAGCGAACCATTCTTGTTGAACAGCAGCGTGCCGGCTTTCACGGCGGGCACGGTGATGGCGGCGGCCAGCTTGGCGTTGATGGCGTCCGGCGTCATGCCGGTGATCGAACCGCTGCCGGTCGGGTCGAGCGCGGTGGCCGCGGCGGCCAGCGCATCGAGCTGCGCCTGGGAGGCGGCGGCCGGCGGCGTGCTGGCGGCGGTGGTCATCGCGGCTGCGGCGGCGATCGCATAGGCGCCGGCGGCGGCGGCGATGGCGGCCGGATCCGGCGGCGTGGCGCGCACGGCGTCGTTGTACAGCGCGCGGGCGTCGAGCGTGGGCTGGTCGGTGTTGATCGCGGCGGCCACGCCGGCCGAGACGATTTCCTTGTTGTCGGCGGCGGCGTAGACGTCCCAGGTGTTGGCGTCGGTCTTGACGTAGTAGGTCGTCATGATGTGCGACGTGCCCAGGCTGTCATACACGTTCAGCACGGTCTGCTTGTTGTAGCTGGTCGGATCGCTGGCATCGAACGGGATGGTGGCCGGCACTTTCTCGGCCGAGCTCAGATTCAGCTGGAAGTTCGCTTCGGTGGTTTGCACCGGCGTCAGGTCGGACTTGTCCAGGGTCAGCGGCACCGGCGCGCCCAGCTGGATCACGCCGGCCGCGTTCGACAGGTAGCCGGTCAGCTGGGCGCCCTGGGCGTTGACCAGGGTGTGGGTGTTATCTTCATGGAACTGGCCGTTGCGCGAATACTGCACCGCGCCGTTGACCACTTCGCGGAAGAAGCCGCCGCCGTTGATCGACACGTCCAGCGGGTTGCTGCTGGTTTCGATATTGCCCTGCGTGAACTGCTGGGCCAGCTTGGCCGTCGTCACACCGATACCCGGGTTGTTGCCGGATACGCCGTTCAGCGAATTGGCGTACAGGTCGGCGAACTGCGCCTGCGAACTCTTGAAACCAACGGTGCTGGCGTTGGCGATGTTGTTGCCGATGACGTCCAGCGATTTGGATGCTGCGTTCAGGCCGCTAAGTCCTTGTTGGAACATGGTATTCCCCTATGCTAGGTGTGACTGCTTTACAAAACTTCTTTGACTTCGGACATCGTGTACTGCCCGAGCGAGGTATTCAGTTTGACGCCGCCGCTGCCGGTCGACACGCTGGCCACGGCAGCGAGCTGCAGCGGCGTCGAGTCGGTCAGCGTCTTGCCGGCGCTGACGGCCTTGACGGTGAAGGTGTAGCTGCCGGCCGGCGCGGTGGTCTTGCCGTCGGTGGTGCCGTCCCAGGTGATCGGGTAGGTGCCGACGTCGGCATTCTTCATGGTCATCGTGCGCACCGTGGTGCCGGCCTTGTCCTGGATCGCGATCTCGACGCTTTCGGCGGGCGAGGCCAGGTCGAAGCCGAACACGCTGCTGCTGGTGGTCTTGCCGGCGTCGTCGGTGCTGCTGGCCAGTTCGATGCCCTTGCCGGCGATCAGCACGCCCTTGCCGATCAGGTTGGTCGCGGTCAGCGATTGCGCGCTGGCCTGGTCGGTGCGCAGCGATTCCAAGGTGGCGTTGACCTTGTTGATGCCGGTCACGGTCGACAGCTGGGCCAGCTGGCTGGTCATGGCCGCGTTGTCCATCGGGTTCAGCGGATCCTGGTTCTTCAGCTGCGTCACCAGCAGCTTCATGAACTTGTCCTGGTCCGCGCCGACGTCGTCCGTCGCGGTGCTGCTGGTGGTGGTGGGCACGCTGTTGGTGGCCGCCGCTTTGGGCGTATCGATCACGCCTCCGATTAAACTCATGATGACCTCTTAATTAAGACTGACCGATGGTCAGTGTTTTCAGCAACAGCGTCTTGGCCGCGTTCATGGTCTCGACGTTGGTTTGATAGGAGCGCGAGGCCGACAGCATGTTGACCATCTCGTCGACCACGTTGACGTTGGGCATGGTCACATAGCCCTTGTCGTCCGCCATCGGATGCTTGGGGTCGTACATCTGCTTCATCGGCGACTGGTCCTCGACCACCTGCTTGACCCGCACGCCGGTGGAGGCGCCGCCATCGGTCGGCGTGGTGGCCTCGAACACCACCTGGCGCGCGCGGTAGGCCTCGCCGCTGGCGCTGGTGGCGCTGTCGGCATTGGCCAGGTTGGACGCCACCACGTTCAGGCGCTGCGCCTGCGCGCTCATGGCCGAGCCGGAAACATTAAAAATATTAAACAGCGACATGATCAGCTACCTCCCTGTATCGCCGCCATCATGGTCTTGATCTGGGCGTTGATTGCGGTGATGCCGGCCTCGTAGCGGACGGCGTTATCGGCGAACTGGTTGCGCTCGACGTCCATGTCGACCGTGTTGCCGTCGACGGCCCCCTGCACCACGCCGCGGTACAGCAGCGGCGTGCCGTCCGCCATCGTGGTGCCGTCTTGCCGGGGGTTGGGGAAATGCTTGCCGGCGGTGGTCTTCAGCGTGGCGTTGGCGCTCGGGCTGGCCTTGTCCAGCGCGGCCTGCAGCGCGCTGGTGAAGTCGATGTCGCGGGCCTTGTAGTTGGGCGTGTCGCCGTTGGCGATGTTCGAGGCAAGCACGGTCTGCCGCTGCGAGCGCAGGCTCAGCGCGGCTTCGTTGAAACGCATGTAATCGTCGAGTTTCCCAACCATGACATCCCCCAATGGACGAACTTGTTATGACAGGATCGATGATACGGAGGTCTTCCTGGTAACCATCGGGCGATAAGCACATGCTTTTCGGTCCTATTCAAGGCTTCAAGTTCAGGCCGCCAGAATATGATGGCAACATTGAAGGGGAAACCTACGCCATGAAATCAAGCCGACTCTTACTTCCCGCCGCCCTGCTCACGCTGACCGTGGCGGCGCACGCCCAGCCCGCCTATCAGGACGCGGCCGCGCTCAAGCGCACCGTCGAGCAGTTCCTGCAGGTGCAGAGCGGCGGCCTGCCCGGCCAGGTGACGGTGACCGTGGGCGCCATCGACCCGCGCATGAACCTGGCCGCCTGCCCCGATCCGCAAGCTTTCTTCATGCCCGGCGCGCGCGCCTGGGGCAAGACCACCGTCGGCGTGCGCTGTGCGACACCGGCGGCCTGGACGGTATATATTCAAGCCAACGTCACAGTGGTGGGCGACTACATCGCCAGCGCCGCGCCGCTGGCCCAGGGCCAGGCCATCGCCGCCAACCAGCTGGTGACCTTGAAGGGTGATTTGACAATGTTGCCTGCAGGTATAGCCACCGACATGGCGCAGGTGATCGGCCGCAGCACCAATATTTCGCTGCCGCCGGGCACCCCGCTGCGGCTCGACACGCTGCGCAGCAAGCCGGTGGTGCAATCCGGACAACTGGTGCGGCTGGTGTCCAGCGGCAACGGCTTTTCCGTGTCGGCCGAGGCGCGCGCCATGAGCACGGCGGGCGACGGCCAGGTGGTACAGGTAAAAACTTCCGGTGGGCAACAAATCACCGGGATCGCCAAGGCGGGCGGGCTGGTGGAGGTGGCGTTCTGACGGGCGCCAGGGGTCTGGAGCAAGGGGCGGCGCTAAAGTTTTGCGGGACGCCGCCGTTACATACTCAGATCCCGGAGTTTCGTACTCCTACCCGAGAAGGATATGGCTGTGAAAATTAACGATACATTAAAGAGCACGACCGGCTTGCCGTCGTCGACGCCCGCTTCGACCTCGACCGCGCGCGGCGCGGACAAGGCGGCGGCACCGTCGACCGCGGCAACCTCGGACAGCGTGCGCCTGTCGCCCCAAGGGCAGGCATTGGCGGCCAGTGCGGCCAGCGGCAACGGCGCGGTGTTCGACACGAAAAAAGTCGAACGCATCAAGCTGGCGATTGCCGATGGCCAGTTCCAGGTCAACTCGGAAAAAGTGGCGGATGGCTTGCTCGATACGGTCAAGGATCTGCTGCACTCAAGGAAACGATAGGACCATCATGTCAACCGCTACCCCGCTGAACAGCCTGCGCGAAGAACAACAGATCATGACGACCCTGCTGGGCGTCCTGAAGCAGGAGCAGCAATACCTGGTGGCGGCGGACCTCGACAGCCTGACGGCCGTCACGACCAAGAAATCGGCCCTGGTCACGCAGATGACCTTGTTGTCCGCCCAGCGCCACCGCGCCCTGGGCAAGGCCGGCTACCCGGCACAGGAATCGGGCATGGATGCGTGGATCGCCGCCAGCGGCGCCGATGCCGCCGAAGCGGCCCCGCTGTGGAAAACGCTGCTGGAGCAAAGCCGCGAAGCCAAGGAACTGAACCGCATCAACGGCATGTTGATCAACAAGCAGATGGGCCATACGCAGGGAGCCTTGCAGGCGTTGCGTCCGCAGGGCGGCGCGGCGAATAATTTCTACGGCCCCGGCGGCATGTCCACCACCCTGCCCCGCAGCCGCGGCTTCCTCGCCGGCTAAGCTTCTTACTTTCCTTATTGCGCCGGCGCCTGCGTCGGCAATTCCGTTACCGTATCCGGCAGTCCCGACAGTATCGTCACCGCCACGCGGCGGTTGCGCGCGCGGCCGATCGCGTTGTCGTTGGACGCCACCGGCACGTTCGAACTGAAGCCGACCGCGGTCAGGCGCTCCGGCGCCACGCCGGCGTCGATGAACAGCCGCACCACGCTGCTGGCGCGCACCGCCGACAATTCCCAGTTGGACGGGAACAGCGCGTTGCGGATGGGCTGATTGTCGGTATGGCCCTCGACCTGCACATTGTGCTCGTCGTTTTTCAGCAGGCCGGCGACGGCGCGCAGCGCTTCGGTCGACTCATTGGTCAGGCGCGCGTCGCCCGGATCGAACAGCACCGAGGCGTTGATCTCGACGCTGACGCCGCGGCTGTTCTGCGTCACGCGCACCTTGCCCTCCTTGACCAGCGGCGCCAGCGTGGACAACAAGTCCTGCGCCAGCTTGGTCATGTGCTCTTTTTCCTTGCGCAGCATCTCGGTGCGGCGCTTCAGGCCTGGATTGGGGATCGGCAGGTTCTGGATCTGCGTGTTAATCGGCTGTGCCGCGCCAGCGCCGCCGAAGGCATCGCCCAAGGCGTCGGAGAAAACCTTGTATTTTCCGATATTGACGGAGGAGATCGCGTACATGACGACGAAGAACGCGAACAGCAGCGTGATGAAGTCGGCGTAGGAGATCAGCCATCGCTCATGGTTCTCCGGTTCGTCGTCGAACTTCCTGCGCGCACGCCGGTACTGCATGTCAGTGCTCCCGCAGCAGCGTGGCGATGCGTTCGTCGATGACGCGCGTGTGGTCGCCGGTGGCGATGTCGTAGAACACGGCGGCGGCGATTTCCTGCTGGTGCACTTCCTGCGTGACGATGGCCTTGAGCTTGTTGGCGATCGGGTAGAACAGCAGGTTGGCCAGCCCGACGCCGTAGATCGTCGAGACGAAGGCGACCGCGATGCCGGAACCGAGCTTGCTCGGATCGGTGAGGTTTTCCATCACGTGGATCAGGCCCAGCACCGCGCCCAGGATGCCGATGGTCGGCGAGTAGCCGGCCGCCGATTCCCAGATGCGCACCGCCTGTCTTTCCTCGGTTTCGTAGGCGGTGATTTCGGTGTCGAGGATCTGGCGCAGCTTGTCGGGATTGATGCCGTCGACGATCAGGCGCAGGCCCTTGGTGTTGAACTGGTGCTTGGAGGCGAGCATGTAGCGCTCCAGCGACAGCAGGCCGTCGCGGCGCGCGGCCAGGTTCCAGGCGTTGATGTCGCGCGCCAGCACGGCGCGGGTGTCGGCCGGCGGCGCGAACACCAGCCGCAGCATCTGCAGGCCGCGCACAAAGGTGCGGAAGCGGGTCTGCAGCAGCACGGCGCCGAAGGTGCCGACCACCACGATCGCAAACGCGGCCGGCTGCAGCAGCGAAGAGAGCTTGCCGCCTTCAAGCGACTGGCCGATGACGATGCCGGCCAGCGCCAGCAGCACCCCGGCTACGCTGGCCCAGTCCAAGACCGCTCCCGGAGTGAGGCGCGCAGGCGCGCCACGGCTTGCGTGTGCAGCTGCGACACGCGCGATTCCGATACGCCCATCACGGCGCCGATTTCTTTCAAGTTGAGCTCCTCCTCGTAGTACAGCCCCATCAGGATCTTCTCGCGCGGCGGCAACGCGTCGATGGCGTCGATCACGGCCTGGCGGAAGTCGCCGTCCAGCAGCGAGCGCAATGGGTCGCTGTCTTCATCCGAGCAGTAACGGTCGAGGAAGCTGTCGTTGCCGTCGTCGTCGTGGAAATCCTCGTAGTACACCAGCTGGTGGCCGCCGCCGTCGGACAGCATTTCCTGGTAGTCGGCCAGCGACAGCTTGAGCATCTTGGCCACTTCCGACTCGGTCGGCGGATGGCCCAGGCGCTGCTGCAGGGTGCTCATCGCGGTCTCGATCTTGCGCATGTTCTGACGCATGGAGCGCGGCAGCCAGTCGCTGTTGCGCAGTTCGTCGAGCATGGCGCCGCGGATGCGCAGCACGGCGTAGGTTTCAAACTGGGCGCCATGGGTTTCCTCGTAACGGCTGATGGCGTCGAGCAGGCCGATCATTCCGGCTTGCACCAGATCGTCGACTTCGACGCTGGGCGGCAGTTTCGCCTTCATGTGATGGGCCAGGCGCTTGACCAACGGCATATGCTCCGTCAGCAAAGAATCCTTGTCCGCTTTCCCTTTGACCGTGTACATAGGCTGTTTTTGTGTTAATTGAGCGCCAAAATAATGCTGTTACTCCTCAAGGAAACGCCTTCTATTGGAATGAAGGCGAGCCAGCCAGCGCGAAGCGCCCCGCCAGTTGACGAAACGCCACCGAAGCCCCGGCCAGCGGAAACGCATCGACCACCGCACGCCCCAAGCGTGCCGCGCGCTGCAGGTATTCATCCGCCGGCACCGATCCCATCGAAACGAGGTTCACGGCGAGGTATCGGCTGGCTGCCTGTGCCATATTATCGTATACCACCTTTGCCTCCGATTCGGAAGCCCCGGTGACCAGAATTCCGAATGGACGGCGTCCCAGCTCCTGGTTCAGGCGCTTGATCATACTGTACGCGGCCTTGATCGAGGTAGCGCTATTCGATACCTGGACCACGATTTCCGAACTGGCCATGACCGGCACCGGGAAAGCCTCGCCGTCGAATTCGCCGTCGACGATGACGATGCCGGTCTGCTTGGCCAGCACGTCGAAAGCCTTGGCAAGGCGGCGGGTTTCGTCAGGGCCGCAGCGCGGCTGGCCGCGTGTCATCGACGCCACAGCGAAGCCTTGCGGCACCTGGTGTATCACCTGATTCAGTCCGCATTCCTGGCGCGCCACGTTGAGCAGGCTGGCGCCGCCGTCGACGCCGAGGCGCGAGGCCACGCCGTGGGCGCTGGCGCAGGCGTCGACCAGCAGCACGTCGTTGCCGGCGCGGGCCAGCGAGGCGCCCAGGTTGACCAGCATGGCGCCCTTGTCATCCTGCGGGGTGGCCGACAAAAAAGTGACGATGCGGGGCTTGGGCCCCGCCAGCATGCGGCGCAGTCCCTCCGCCTGGTCGAAATCGAAATTAGCCAAGGTGCACCTCGCGCAGCGCGCCGGCGTTGCCCGCATTGCTCATCAACAGCGGCAGTTCGGCGTCCAGGTATTGGCTGTTGACGACGTCGCGCTTCAGCTTGAAAGCGCGGTCGATCAGATAGGCCGGATCGGCCAGGTGCAGGTCTTCCGGCACGCGCTGGCCGTTCGACACGTAGAACAGGTTCAGTTTCTGGCGGATCACCACGTCCAGCACGTTGCCGATGGCGGCCGCTTCATCGAGCTTGGTCATGATGCAACCGGCCAGGCCGCTGCCCTGATACGCGCGCACCACTTCGTTCAGGGTTTCCTGGGTGGCGGTGGCGTTCAGGCACAGCAGGCGCTTGACGTCGGAGCCGGCGCCTTGCAGCATCGACACCTGCTCGGTGACCATCTGGTCGCGCTGGCTGACGCCGACGGTGTCGATCAGCACCGTGTGCTTGTTTTTCAGTTCCTTCAACGCGATACGCAGGTCGGCCTCGTCCTTCACCGAGTGCACCATCACGCCGAGGATCTTGCCGTAGATGCGCAGCTGCTCGTGGGCGCCGATACGATAGGCGTCGGTGGTGATCAGGGCCAGCTTGTCCGGGCCGTGGCGCATCACGCAGCGCGCGGCCAGCTTGGCGGTGCTGGTGGTCTTGCCGACGCCGGTCGGGCCGACCAGCGCGAACACGCCGCCCTGGTCGATCAGCGCTTCTTCGTTGGCCATGGTCGACAGGTTGCGGGTCAACACGGTCTTGATCCAGCGCAGGCTGTCGGCGGCGTCGCGGTTGGCGGGCATCTTGTCGAGCAGGTAGCGCGCCAGGCTGGCGGAGAAGCCGGCGGCCAGCATTTCGCGCAGCACGGCGGCTTTCTGCGGTTCGCGCGCCTGCGTCGCGCCCCAGGAGATTTCGGCCAATTGGGTTTCCATCATGCCGCGCATGGCGCGGATTTCGCTCATCATGCCGTGCATTTCGGCGGCGGCGTTTTCCTTGGCGCTGGCGACGGCGGCGGCCACCATCGCGGCGATCTGGTCGACGTCGACCGATGCCTTGGCCGGCGCTGGCGCGGCAGCGGCGGCGGCCTTGGTGGCGGTGGCGAACGACGAAGCCGAAGCCACCACGCGGCGCACCGGTTGCGCTGGCAGGGATGGCTGGGCGGCTGGCGCCGGCGTCGGGTAGTTGGTTTCCATGCGCGGCTCGAAGCGGGAATCGGTACGCGATTCCATGCGCGGTTCCATGCGTGACTCAAAGCGCGGCTCGATACGCTGGTCGGCGCGGCCTTGCGGCACGGCGGTATTCAGGTCGAGCGACGGCGCCGGATCGGCCATCGGCGTATGGGGCGCCGGCATGGCCAGCGAGGCGGCATCGTCGTTGGCGAGGGCGAGAATTTCAACACCACCGTCGGCCTGGCGGTTGGACAGGATCACGGCATCGGGGCCGAGCGATTCGCGGACTTTGCGCAGCGCTTCGCGGGACGTCGGTGCGGTAAATTTTTTCACGTTCATGGCCGTCTCTCAGGGAACTGGATGGAGCAGCGCGTCTTCCGGATGAGACGCCTTTACTCGACAGTGCCATTATTGACGATGCACTCTGGAAACGATCCATTGAACAGGGGGGCAAATGGGCCGCATTTCGCTATTGCGGCCGGGGCGGCCTAGCCGCTCCGAAAAACCTCGGCCAGCGACCGCGCATCGACAAAGTTCGCGCCCCAGACGGACAGTTGTTCCGCGGTCGCCGTAGCCAACCGCTCCCGCACATCCCCACCGAGCTCGCCGAAGCGCCTTGCCAGCAACTCGGCAAGCAACTCCGCCCGCCCTTCTTGCCGTCCTTCTTGCCGTCCTTCTTCCAGTCCTTGTTGCATGCCCTTTTTCATGCCAATTTCCATGCCTATGCGCTCTATCGAAGACAGGTAAGTCATGGTCTTCCTCCTTTCCATTTGCAGGATGCCCTCCCGCAATCGTGCTTCAAGTCCCTGTGGCAAACGCATGATCCAATCGATCACTCGGTACAAATTAATAATACGCTGCTTGCCCCAGTCACGCTGATACAAAAGCTTGGTCAGGCGCCACTTGGCGATGCGCCGCCGATGGATGCTATTCCGGGTCTGCCGCGCTTGCAGATAGGCCACGGTAACCAGTGCAAAGGGATTCGGATGCATCTCCAACTCAGCGATCCGATCGGAAAAATCCCCCAGTTTGACGACAGGAAATCTGATCCCCATTTCGCTGCCAAGCAGGCGGTAACCGAACGTATCCGGTCGCCAGCGCTTGCTATCATCCGTCAACAACGCCAGGCTGGCGACCGCGCGGCGATAGCGATCATAAGCGCGATAATTGTAGACAAATATGCGCTCGGCAAAATCGCGGTCATGCCAGCCCTGCACCTCCAAGTGCACCAGCACCCACTGCTGCCCGCCATCGACCAGATGTACGCTGACCAGCTTGTCGAGCAAGCGCTTGCCCAGCTCGGCATCGCGGGTCAGCGCCGCAAACTCCTGGTCGAGAAAGGTGTGCGGCTGCGACCACTCGATGGCCGCGTGCGCCAAAGGAAAATAGAATGCCATGAATTCCGGAAAGTGGTGCGTAACCACTTCCTTCCACGGCGTGTCGTAGTCGTCGTTGTCCATGCGAGCAGTCTAGGCCGCCCGCATGGATGCGTCCGCGACCGCGTCAAACTTATGCCGGCTGCTGGCCCACCAGCGCCGTCACGCGGATGGTCTTGGTCTCCGGAATCTCGGCATGCGACAGCACCTTCAACTGCGGCAAGGCGCGGCGCAGGAAGCGCGACAGCAAGGCGCGCAGCGGTCCCGGCACCAGCAGCACCGGCGTCAAGCCCAGCGCTTCCTGCTGCGCGGCGGCCTGCTGCGCCTGCTGCGCGATGGTGTCGGCCAGGCCGGGTTCGATGCCGGCCCCGTCCGGACCGCTGGCCGCCAGCGCCTGCATCAGCAAGCGTTCCAGGCGATTGTCCAGGGTCATCACCGACAACTCGCTGGCGCCCGGGAACAGCTGCTGCACGATCGCCCGGCCCAGCGCGATGCGCACCAGCGCCGTCAGGTCGTTCGGATCCTGCGTATGCACGGTATGCTCGGCCAGGGTCTCGATGATGGAGCGCATGTCGCGGATGTGCACACCTTCCACCAGCAGGTTCTGCAGCACCTTCTGCAGGGTCGACAGCGACACCATCTTCGGCACCAGGTCTTCCACCAGCTTGGGCGCGTCCTTGCCCAGATGATCCAGCAGCGCCTGCACTTCTGCGCGGCCCAGCAGTTCGGAAGCGTGGGTGGTGATCAGGTGGTTCAGGTGGGTCGCCACCACGGTGCCGGCGTCGACCACTGTGTAGCCCATGCCCTGCGCCTGGTCGCGCAGATTGGCGTCGATCCAGGTGGCGGGCAGGCCGAAGGCCGGATCGCTGGTCACCAGGCCTGGCAGAGTACCGCTGGCCATGCCCGGATTGATCGCCAGGAACTGTCCGTTGAAGGCCTCGCCGGTGCCCACTTCCACGCCCTTGAGCGTGATGCGGTAGGCCGACGGCTTGAGCTCCAGGTTGTCGCGGATGTGCACCGGCGGCGCCAGGAAGCCCACCTCCTGCGCGAACTTCTTGCGGATGCCCTTGATGCGCTTGAGCAGCTCGCCGCCCTGCGTCTTGTCCACCAGCGGTATCAGGCGATAGCCCACTTCCAGGCCGAGGGTGTCGACCGGCATGATGTCCTGCCAGCTGGCCTCTTCCTGCTCCGGCGCGGCGGCCGGCGCGGCGGCCGCCTCGGCCGCGGCCACTTCGGCGGTCTTGCCGGCGGCGGCCTTGCGCGTCATCAGGTAGGCGGAACCGGCCAGCACGCCGGCCAGCAACAGGAACACCAGGTTGGGCATGCCAGGAATCAGGCCCATGCCGCCGATGATGGCGGCGGTGATGTACAGCACCTGCGGCTTGGCGAACAACTGTCCCACCACCTGGGTGCCGATGTCCTGCTCGCTGGCCACGCGCGACACCACGATACCGGCCGCGGTTGAAATCACCAGCGACGGGATCTGCGCCACCAGGCCGTCGCCGATGGCCAGCAGCGTGTAGTTCTTCAGCGCGTCGGCAAAGGTCAGGTCGTGCTGCAACAGGCCGACCAGCAGGCCGCCGACCACGTTAATCACCGTCACCAGGATGCCGGCCACGGCATCGCCGCGCACATATTTGCTGGCGCCGTCCATGGCGCCGTAGAATTCCGCCTCCTGCGCCACTTCGCTGCGGCGCTTGCGGGCGTCGGCTTCGCCGATCAGGCCGGCATTCAGGTCGGCGTCGATCGCCATCTGCTTGCCCGGCATCGCGTCCAGGGCGAAGCGCGCACCCACCTCGGCGATACGGCCCGCGCCCTTGGTCACCACGGTGAAGTTAATGATCGTCAAAATAATGAAGACCACGATACCGACCGTGTAGTTGCCGCCGATCAGGAAGTGGCCGAAGGCCTCGATCACCTTGCCGGCCGCGTCGGCGCCGGTGTGGCCCTCGGTCAGCACCACCCGGGTGGACGCCACGTTGAGCGACAGGCGCAGCATGGTCGACACCAGCAGGATGGTGGGGAAGGCCATGAAATCGAGCGGCTTGACCGTGTACAGGCTGGTCAGCAGCACGATCACCGCCAGCGCGATGTTGAAGCTGAAGAAGATGTCGAGCACGAACGCCGGCAGCGGCAGCACCATCATCGCCAGCAGCATGATGATCAGGATAGGCGCGGCCAGGCTGCTCTTGTTGCGGCTGTTGGCTATGCCTTGCATCCATGGCGGCAGTTTCAGGTTGCTCAGGGCGTTCATGCGGATGCTCCGTTATTCAAATCAGGTTTTTTGCCGTGCTTGGGCACAAAGGCCGGGTCCAGCGGATCGAGCTCCGGCGGCACGTCGAGTTTCTTCGGTATGTCCGGACGGTTGCCGCCGCCCTTGCTGAACAGGCGCAGCTGGAACACATAGGCCAGCACTTCGGCCACGGCCGAGTACAGCGCTTCCGGAATCTCGTCGCCGATCTCGGTGTGCTTGAACAGCGCGCGCGCCAGCGGCGGCGCTTCCAGCATCGTCACCTTGTGTTCCCTGGCGATCTCGCGGATCTTCGCGGCCACCTCGTCGGTGCCCTTGGCCACCACTTTCGGCGCGCCACGCATGCCGTCGCTGTATTTCAGCGCCACCGCGTAGTGGGTCGGGTTGGTCACCACCACGTCGGCGGTCGGCACGTCGGCCATCATGCGGCGCTTGGCCATCTCGCGCTGCAGCTGGCGGATCTTGGCCTTGACCTGCGGGTTGCCGTCCGATTCCTTCGACTCCTGGATCAGCTCCTGGCGCGTCATCTTGAGCTTGTTCGCGTAGTGCCACATCTGGTAAGGGCCGTCGATGGCGGCGATCAGGCCCAGCGCGCCGGTGATGAACATGAAGCTGCTCGCCAGCATGTCCAGCACGTGCACGGTGCCCAGCTTGAGCGGCTCGACCGCCAGGCCGATCACGGCGTCCTTCTGCTTCATCACCACCAGCCAGGCGACGAAGCCGACCACGATGGCCTTGGCCAGCGCCTTGAACAGCTCGACCAGCGCGTTGGTCGAGAACATGTTGCCGATGCCGTTGACGGGATTGAGTTTGCCGAAGTTCGGCATGAAGGCCTTGCCGCTGAACAGCCAGCCGCCCACCAGCAGCGGCGACGCCAGCGCGACGACCATCACGGCGATGCCCAGCGGCAGGCAGGCGATCATCACCTGCACCACGTCGACCAGGATGCGGTTGAGCAGCACGTCGGAATCGAAAATCTGCTCCTGGTTCAGCGACAGGCCGGACACCAGGGTGGCGTTGAGCTGGCGTATCAGCCCGCCGCCGGTCATCCACAGGCCGGCGCCGGCCGCCATCAGCACGGTGAACGTCGCCACCTCGCGCGAACGCGGAACGTCGCCTTCCTCACGCGCCTGCTCGAGGCGCTTCGGTGACGCGGGTTCGGTCTTTTCTGCGTCGCTGTCTTCTGCCATGGAATCTGCCTGCTGCGTGGGTTGATGTCGACCATGACATTATCGGGCGCGGCAGTAAGAGACCATCGGTGGAATACGCCGGTATTTCCGTGGCTACTCGTTAATTCCTTACGGCAAGCTTGACGGTCTGCTCGATGGCGCCAAACACGGATTTGCCATCGTTCAGCATTTCGATGCGGATGGTGTCGCCGAAGGCCATGAACGGCGTCACCGGCTCGCCGCCGGCGATCATTTCCAGGCAGCGCTGCTCGGCGATGCAGGAATAGCCGCGCTTGGCGTCCTTGTTGGACACGGTGCCCGAACCGACGATGGTGCCGGCCCGGACGTTGCGCGACTTGGCCAGGTGGGCGATCAATTGCGGGAAATTGAACGTCATGTCGACGCCCGCATGCGGCTTGCCGACCAGCTTGTCGTTCCAGGTCGACAACAGCGGCAGGTGCACCTTGCCGCCCTTCCAGGCGTCGCCCAGCTCGTCCGGCGTGACGGCGACCGGCGAGAAGCTGGTGGCCGGCTTGGACTGCACGAAGCCGAAGCCCTTGGCCAGCTCGTCCGGAATCAGGTTGCGCAGCGACACGTCGTTGGCCAGCATCAGCAGGCGGATGCGCTGGTGCGCCTGGTCGGGCGTCGCGCCCATGGGCACGTCGTCGGTGACGACCGCCACTTCGGCCTCGAAATCGATGCCCCACTCCTCGCGCAGCAGCGCGATGCCGTCGGTCGGACCGAGGAAATCGTCGCTGCCGCCCTGGTACATCAGCGGATCGTCCCAGAACGAGGCCGGCATCTCGGCGCCACGCGCCTTGCGCACCAGCTCGACGTGGTTGACGTAGGCCGAACCGTCGGCCCACTGGAACGCGCGCGGCAGCGGCGCCATGCAGTTGGCCGGCTCGAAGTCGAAGCTGCGGCGGCCGCGGCCGTGGTTCAGGTCCAGGTAGATCGCTTCCAGCTGCGGCGCGATGAAGGTCCAGTCATCGAGCGCGCGCTGCAGCGTGCGCGCCACGCCGTCGGCCAGCTGCGCAGTCTTCAGGTCGCGCGAGACCACCATCAGCTGGCCGTCGCGGGTGCCGTCCTTCAGGGTCGCCAGCTTCATGCGGGGGCCAACATCGAGAGTTGCTCCGGCGTCAAGTAGCACCACTCGCCCTCGGCGATGCCCAGCGATTCCAGGGTCAGCGTGCCGATGGCGGAGCGGTGCAAGGCGCTGCAATGGTTGCCGGCGGCCGCCAGCATGCGCTTGACCTGGTGGTATTTGCCCTGCTCCAGCACGATTTCCAGCTGGTGCTCGCCGCGCTTGACGCAGGTTTGCGCGGCCAGCGGCGCCGGTTCATCGTGCAGCTGCACGCCGGCCAGCAGTTGCGCGACCAGCTCGTCGGTCACCGCTTCCTGCGTCGTAGCCTGGTAGATCTTCGGCACGTGGCGCTTCGGCGACGATTGCGCATGGATGAACGGACCGTCGTCGGACATCAGCAGCATGCCGGTGGTGTCGTGGTCGAGCCGGCCGACCGGCTGCACTTCGCGCCAGCTGAATTGCTCGGGCAGCAGGGTCAGCACGCCCGGATGGTGGCTGGGCTTGCGCGAGCATTCGAAATTGGCGGGTTTGTTCAGCGCGATGTACAGGTGTTCGCGGTAAACCCATTCCTCGTCGAAGATGGTCAGTACCAGGCCGTCGGTCTCGACGGCTTCCTTGTAATTGTCGTGCACGACGCCGGCGATGCTGACTTCGCCATCCTCGATGAGGGAGCGGCAATACTTGCGGGTGCCGTAACCTTGCGATTGCAAGATGCGGTCTAGGGATAGTTTACTCATGGTCCGGATTTTACAGGATGCGACTATCAGCGGGAAGCCGCGCGGAAGTGGGCCGGAAAGCGGTGCTGGGCATGAAGCTTCATTGATACATATCAAGTGTCACGGCAAATTGTATTGATAGTATGAAACTACATTAGGAATCGGCCTAATGAACTAGGAATTACTCAGCAGGACATACCATGACTACCTCCCTCACCGTGAGCCCGGCGGCGCAAGAACAGGCCGCCACGCACAGAACCGGTCTGCTGTTGGTGCGCTGCCGCTGTGGCACCGCACCCGACGAGGTGCCGGCCACCGCGCTGGCCATCTGGCACGCGACCCGGCAGGCGCACTTTTTGGCCTGGCTCGATGCCGGCGGTTTCGGCCAGCCCGAGCCGCAAACCGACGCGCCAATTGAAAACAGCGGCATTGCGCCGCTGTTCTCAGCCCCATTACAGGACTCTTTACGAGGAATCGAAATTCTCTCTACTCCGCATTCGTGATGCGGCCAGTAGTTCCATCAAACTGAATCAAGTTCGTGCTGACAACAAGATAAACTGTTTATATCGGCCCCCTTGGAAAGAACTACAAAACCACTATAGTTCACCAAATCGGATATGCAAGCCGAAAAAAGGCTGGATTGATAATGTTAATCGGCAGGCCAGTCTTGTTAGTCGCGACTCAACGCAGACTGGGCCTGACGTTATCCACCGCCGCCTTCACCGCGCCGGCGCCCATTGCTGCGCCAAATTTCTTCAGCACGCGCTCAGGCAAGCCTTCATGCTGGGTATAGTCGATGATGTCCTCGGCCTTGACGACGTCGCGCGCCACGCTGTCGACGGTGCCGAAGGCGTCGGCCAGGCCCATGTCGATGCTGCGGGCGCCGGTCCAGAACAGGCCGGAGAACATTTCCGGCGTTTCCTTCAGGCGCTTGCCGCGGCCGCTGCGCACAACCTGGATGAATTGCTGGTGGATCTCGTTGAGCATGGTCTGCGCGTACTGCTTGTTTTTTTCGGTCAGCGGGCTGAACGGGTCCATGAAGCCCTTGTTCTCGCCGGCCGTCAGCAGGCGGCGCTCGACGCCGACTTTTTCCATGATGCCGGTGAAGCCGAAGCCGTCCATCAGCACGCCGATCGAGCCGATGATGCTGGCCTTGTTGACGTAGATGCGGTCGGCGCCGGCGGCGATGTAATAGCAGCCGGACGCGCAGATCTCGTCGACCACCACGTACAGCGGCTTGGCCGGATAGCCCTTGCGCAGGCGCACCATTTCATCGACGATCATGCCGGCCTGGACGGGGCTGCCGCCGGGACTATTAATATGCATCACCACGGCCACCGAGCCGCTGTCGGAAAACGCCTTGTTCAGCGCCGGGATCACCACCGACGCCGCGCCGCTGCCCTCGGACTCGATGGCGCCCTCGATTTCGATCAGCGCCGTATGGCGGCCCAGCGTTTCGCCGTCCGAGCCGGTCCAGCTGATGTCCAGGTAGGCGCTCAGGGCGACCACGATCACCAGCAGGGTGACGGCCTTGAAGAAGATGCCCCAGCGGCGCGCCGCCTTCTGCTCCTTCAGCGTGGCGAATACCAGCTTTTCCAGCACTTCGCGCTCCCAGTTGGAGGCCGTCACCTGCGGCTTGGCCGGGAGCGGGGTTGCGGAGGGGGCGTTTTTTTCGCCGCCAATGCCGTTGTCGCCGTTTTCGCTGATGTTATCGCTCATAGTCGTCTTTTAGTATGTTCAGGCGCGCACGGGGCGCACATAGTCGTCCGGTTGCCAGTAGATCTGCTGCTCGCGTTCGACCACGCCGATCGGGCGCAGGCGCCCGCCCCGGCAGGGTCCGCCGGCGCACAAGCCGCTTTCCGGCACATAGATCGCGCCGTGCGTCGAGCACATGATGTACAGCTTGCTGGACTCGAAGAACTCGCCTTCGGCCCAGTCCAGTTCAATCGGCACGTGGGCGCAGCGGTTCAGATAGGCGTAAGCCTTGCCACCGTAGCGCACCACGAAACCGGTGGCATCCTCGCCGCCGGCGGTCAACGCAAAGCGCACTCCCCTGCCGCCTTCCTGCACGGCGTCGGAGGCGCAGACCAGGATCTCCTCGTCCGCCATCACGCGTACTCGCTCAGCCAACGATGCAACTCCGCCACCGTGGCGGCCGAATACAGCGGATTGCAGGCGGCCAGCTGGTCGACCGGGTGGGCGCCGTACTGCACCGCCACCGCAGCCGCGCCGGCGTTGTTAGCCATCAGCAAATCATGCGAAGTATCGCCGATCATCACCGTACGGCGCATATCCTGACCCAACTCCCGCGTCAGCTCCTGCAGCATGGCCGGGTGCGGCTTGGAGAAGGTTTCGTCCGCACAACGGGTGGCGTCAAACATCGACAGCACCTTGACGTCGTTCATGGCGCGGTTGAGGCCGACACGGCTCTTGCCGGTCGCCACGGCCAGGAAATAGCCGTTCTGCGACAGCTCCGTCAGCATGTCCATCACGCCGGGGAACAGCGTCAATTCATGGTCGCGCGACAGGAAGTGATAGCGATACCGCTCCACCATCCGCGGATAGTAGGACGGATCGACTTCCGGCAGCACCGCCTGCATGGCCTCATGCAGGCCGAGGCCGATCACGTGGGCGGCAACATCGTCGCGCGGTATCGGCAGGGACAGGTCGCGCGCCGCCGCCTGTATGCATTTGACGATCGTTGAGGTGGAATCCATCAACGTACCATCCCAATCGAAGACGATTAGATCAAATTGCTTTCTTGCCATGTGTTCCGGCCGCGACGCAGGCCGGCTCCTTCATAATATTTGCGATTAGTTAAGAGGTTTTCCCAAGCTTACCAAGAATCGCTCGCATTCGGCGGCCAATGGCGCGTTCAACGTCATGATTTTTCCGGAATCCGGATGGGTGAACGTGATCTGGTGCGCATGCAGGAACATCCGCTTGAGCGCGCCGCGCGTGGCGTCGGCCTTCAGCAAGGCGCGGTTCAGGGCAAAATCGCCGTATTTATCGTCACCTACGATGGCGAAGCCGGAAGATGACAGGTGCACGCGGATCTGGTGGGTGCGTCCGGTCTTCAGCTCGGCTTCCAGCAGCGCGAAATCCTTGAATTTCTTCAACAGCGTGAACACCGTGTGCGAGGGCATGCCCTCGGCCTGCACCGCGACGCGGCGTTCGCCGTCGGCGGTGGTGTACTTGTGCAGCGGCAGCTTGATATGCTGGCGCGCGTTTTTCCAGTCGCCCGCCACCATCGTCAGGTAGCGCTTGTCGGTATGGCCGTCGCGCATCTGCTCGTGCAGGCTGGTCAGCGCCGAACGTTTCTTCGCCAGCAACAGCAAACCGGAGGTGTCGCGGTCCAGCCGGTGCACCAGTTCCAGGAACTTGGCGTCCGGACGCGAGGCGCGCAACTGCTCGATCACGCCGAACGACACGCCGGAACCGCCGTGCACGGCCACGCCGGCCGGCTTGTCGATCACCAGCAGGTGGGCATCCTCGAAAATGACCTTGAATTCGGCGGCCGGCACATGGGTGGTGTCGGCCTTTTCCGCGATGCGGACCGGCGGAATACGGACGATATCACCTTGTACCAATCGGTACAATTGATCGATGCGCCCTTTGTTAACACGCACCTCTCCCGAACGCAGGATGCGGTAGACGTGGCTTTTCGGCACGCCTTTGCAAACGCGCAACAGATAGTTATCGATGCGCTGACCGGCTTCTTCTTCAGTAATTGTGACGAATTGTGCTTGCAGCGGAATCGGCAGGCGATCCTGCGGTGTTGAAGGTGGGTTAACATCATTTTGTTGCTTCATTTGCTCTGTCTTCCCAGAAATCTCTCTAAGTCCTTCATTTTGAATATATAATTGTTTCGCTGCGGTTCAATCTGCGGCAAGGTGTAAGAATAAAAGCACATTTTACACAGGGGCGTCTCCACTGGCCTCGCCAAATTGCAAATTCAGAGGAAAAAATGTATACGCACCACCCCTGCCGGAATCAAGGTTGCACCGTTGTTGTAATCGGATGCCTGCAAGGATGCTGAATCGGATTGATTGGATTGTAAGGATAAAGTCCGGCCAGCTTGGTCAAGAGCCAAGCTGGCCGGTAGATGAAGTTGATAACGCTTGCCGTTTTCGCCAGACCCCATGCTTTGCTGCAAGCTCGATGGAAGGCTGAAACAAGCCTGATGCATTGTTACTTCGCGAAGTTGCGATACTTGTAGTACGTAGGCTTGGCCAGGATTTGGCTCTCAACGACGCTGTTCACCGCCCGCATTTCTCTGCCGCCCCCACGGGCCGCATGGATGAGTTGCAGGTGATGCGAGCACAGCGGCATGTCGATCGACCTCATGCGCCCAGTTGCGGCCGCAACGCGGATGATAGGTCCGCGTTTCTGCGCCGCACAGGATGGGCATACCCACCGCAATCACCTGATTCTCGCGTATATCCCTGTACCACGCTGCCCCGGCCCAACCAGCCGGGCGGCACAGAGATGACCTACGGGTCGCGGAGTCAATAAAAATGAAACGCATGTTGTTTAATGCTACGCAGCAAGAAGAACTGCGCGTAGCGATCGTCGACGGTCAGAAACTGATCGATATCGACATCGAAACCGCCGGACGCGAACAGCGCAAGTCCAACATCTACAAAGGCGTGATCACCCGCATCGAACCGTCGCTGGAAGCTTGCTTCGTCAGCTACGGCGAAGATCGCCACGGTTTCCTGCCATTCAAGGAAGTAGCACGCACTTACTTCCGCGAAGGCGTCGATGTCCGTAACGCCTCGGTCAAGGAAGCGCTGCGCGAAGGCCAGGAAATCATGGTCCAGGTCGAAAAGGAAGAGCGCGGCAACAAGGGCGCCGCCCTGACCTCCTTCGTCTCGCTGGCCGGCCGCTACCTGGTGCTGATGCCGAACAACCCGCGCGGTGGTGGTGTTTCCCGCCGGGTCGAAGGTGAAGAGCGCCAGGAATTGCGCGAAACCATGGACAAGCTGGACTTGCCGCCAGGCATGTCGGTCATCGCCCGCACCGCCGGCATCGGCCGCAACGTCGACGAGCTGCAGTGGGACTTGAACTACCTGATGCAACTGTGGCGCGCGATCGAAGGCGCCGGCAAGTCGGCTTCCGGCGCGTTCCTGATCTACCAGGAATCGTCGCTGGTGATCCGCGCGATCCGCGACTACTTCCAGCCGGACATCGGCGAAATCCTGATCGACACCGACGACATTTACGAACAGGCTCACCAGTTCATGAGCCACGTGATGCCGGACATGGTGCACCGCGTGAAGCGCTACAGCGACGACGTGCCGCTGTTCTCCCGCTTCCAGATCGAGCACCAGATCGAAACCGCGTACTCGCGCACCGTGCCGCTGCCATCGGGCGGCGCCATCGTCATCGACCACACCGAAGCGCTGGTCTCGGTCGACGTCAACTCGGCCCGCGCCACCCGCGGTTCGGACATCGAGACCACCGCCTTCAACACCAACTGCGAAGCGGCCGAAGAAGTGGCCCGCCAGCTGCGCCTGCGCGACCTGGGCGGCCTAATCGTGATCGACTTCATCGACATGGAAGTGGCCAAGAACCAGCGCGAAGTCGAACAGCGCCTGAAAGACGCGCTGCACCACGACCGCGCCCGCGTCCAGATGGGCAAGATTTCCCGCTTCGGCCTGATGGAACTGTCGCGCCAGCGCCTGCGTCCGTCGCTGTCCGAAGGTTCGCACGTGACCTGCCCGCGCTGCTCGGGCACCGGCCACATCCGCGATACCGAATCGTCCGCCCTGCAGGTGCTGCGCATCATCCAGGAAGAGGCGATGAAGGAAAACTCGGCCACCATCCACGTGCAGGTTCCCGTGGACGTGGCAGCCTTCCTGCTGAACGAAAAACGCGGCGAAGTGCTGAAGATCGAAAACCGTCACCGCATTTCCGTGATCCTGATCCCGAACAAGCATCTGGACACGCCGCACTACAAGCTGGAACGCATCAAGCACGACGATCCGCGCCTGGAAGACAGCCAGGCGAGCTACTCGCTGGCCGAGCAAGCCGAAACCGACATGGCCTACAGCAAGCGCCAGAAGGAAGAAGCCAAGCCGCGCCAGGAAGCCATGGTCAAGACCATCACCCCGGACCAGCCTGCACCGCTGGTCGAGCGCAAGCCGACCGAGACCGTCATCAAGCCAGCCCCGGCCCCGGTGCCGGCACCGGCCGAGCAAGGTTTCTTTGCCAAGCTGATCAGTTTCTTCACCGGCAAGCCGGAAACCCCTGCGCTGCCGCAGCAGCCGACCATCGTGGTCAAGGCGCCGTCGGGCGACCGCGGCGACCGCAACGCACGTGGCCCACGCGGCCGCAACCGTAACGGCAAGGGTGCCGGCCGCGGCGAGCGCGAAGAGCGCGAACCAGGCGCGGCCCCGGCCCGTCCGGCAGCCGACGAAGCGAAGGCGGTCGACGCCAACGGCCGTCCGGCACGCCCACCGCGTCCGCCACGCGAGCCGCGCGAACCGCGTGAAAACCAGGCCGCGGAAGGCCAGGCGCCACGCGAACGCGCAGAACGTCCGGAACGCCCGGAACGTACGCCGCGCCCACCGCGCGAACCGCGTGCCGACAAGGCGCCGGTCGAAGCCAAGGTTGAAGAGCTGGCATTGAATGCCGGCGTGCCGTCGACCGGTCCGGTGACCGACGCCGCCACCAGCATCCTGAAAACCGCGCCGGTGACCGGCCCGGAAGGTGAAGAGAACGAAGCGGCCGATGGCGAAGAACCGCGTCGTCGTCGTCGTCGTGGCGGCCGCAACCGCAATCGCCGTGACCGCGAAGGTGCTGAAGGCGTTGAAGGCCAGGAGTCCGCAGCGGCCGGTGAAGCCGGTGAGCCAGGCGAGCAGATCGCCATGAGCTTCACCGCACCAGCCGCCGAGGCAGCCGTTGCCAGCGACGTTGCCGCACCAGTCGAAGCAGTCGCAGCGCCGGCAGTGGAGGCGCCAGTGGCAGCCGCTGCGCCTGCCGCACCGGTAATCGCGGAAGCGCCGGCAGCACCAGCCGCCGAGCCTGTCGTTGCCGCCGTGGCGGAGCCGGAACCTGCACCAGTCGCTGAATACGCGTTCGCTGAAAAGCCAGCCGTTGAAGCTGCACCGGCATCGCCGGTCGTCGAAGCCGTGCCAGTGGTCGAACCGGTTGCCGCCGAAGTCGAGGCACCTGCCGCACCGGCGCCGGCACCAGCACCAGTTGTAGCGCCAGTCGTCGAAGCGCCGGCAGTGGTTGCCGAGGTAGCCGCTCCGGTCGTGGTGGAAGCCGCGCCGGTGGTCGCTGCTCCGGCACCTGCGCCGGTAGTTGCCCAGCCAGCAGTGGCTCCGGTAGCTGTCGCTCCAGCGCCTGCACCGGCACCGGTGGCGCCATCGGCACCGATCGACCTGCAGGCAGTGCTCGGCTCCGCCGGCCTGACGCTGGCAGCCACCGATCCAGCCAAGCTGCGCGCCGCGCAGGAAGCCGCCGCCAAGGCAGTCGCCCCAGCCCGCGTGCCACGCGAGCGCAAGCCGCTGCCGCCGCAAAATGACGAGCCGCTGGTGCAAGTCGATACCCGCCGATAATCCGGTCCGGTAAAACAAAAAAGGGAAGCTTGATGCTTCCCTTTTTTTCCTTCTGCTTTTTCGCTGTGCCAATGTTCGTATGCCGCTCGTGGTATCGTAGCTGTCTGGGCGCATAACCATCCGCCGCGTCGATTTTAAAAAAAGCAAGATTGCATCACTCATGGCAGAAAAAATCATTCCGATAGTCAGGCAGCCGCATGCTGCGCCGGCCATCCCCGCGATCCTGGAAGCGCCGACCGGCCTGCTGAGCGATCAACTGGCCCGTCCGCTGCACGACCTGCGCATCTCGGTCACCGACCGCTGCAACTTCCGCTGCGTGTACTGCATGCCCAAGGCGGTGTTCGACAACGACTATCAATACCTGCCGCATACCTCGCTGCTGTCGTTCGAGGAAATCACCCGGCTGGCGAAAACCTTCATCGCCCACGGCGTCGAGAAAATCCGCCTGACCGGCGGCGAGCCGCTGCTGCGCAAGAACATCGAAAAGCTGGTGGCCATGCTGGCCGAGCTGAAGACCGTCCACGGCAAGCCGCTGGACCTGACCTTGACCACCAACGCCTCGCTGCTGGCGCGCAAGGCGCAGGCGCTGAAGGACGCCGGCCTGCAGCGCATCACCGTCTCGCTCGACGCGCTCGACAACGCCACCTTCCAGCGCATGAACGACGTCGACTTCGCGGTCGACGATGTGCTCAACGGTATAGACGTGGCGCACCAGGTGGGCCTGGGTCCGATCAAGATCAACATGGTGGTCAAGGGCGGCATGAACGACCAGGAAATCCTGCCGATGGCGCGCCATTTCAGGAACACGCCCTACATCCTGCGCTTCATCGAATACATGGACGTCGGCGCCTCCAACGGCTGGAAGATGGACGAGGTGATCCCGTCGGCCGAGGTGGTGCGCCGCATCCAGGCCGAAATGCCGCTGGAGCCGGTGGCGGCCAACTACACTGGCGAAACCGCCGCGCGCTGGCGCTACGCGGATGGCAGCGGAGAAATCGGCCTGATTTCCAGCGTATCCCAGGCGTTTTGCAGCGACTGCAGCCGCGCGCGCCTGTCGACCGAGGGCAAGCTGTACACCTGCCTGTTCGCCACCAGCGGCCACGATCTGCGCGCACTGCTGCGCGACGGCCGCAGCGACGAGGAAATCGCCAGCGTCGTCGCCCAGCTGTGGCGCGCGCGCGGCGACCGCTATTCGGAACTGCGCACCAGCCAGACGGACGGCCTGCAGCGCGCCAACAAAGTGGAAATGTCTTACATCGGGGGATAGTTTGTCTTTGAAGAGCAAGGTCACCGGACTGATACTGGCGGGCGGGCGCGGCACGCGCATGGGGCGCGTCGACAAGGGCCTGCAGCCGTTTCGCGGCGCCACGCTGGTGGCGCACGTGCTGCAACGGCTGGCGCCGCAGGTCTCCATCGTCGCCATCAACGCCAACCGCAACCTGCCGCAGTACCAGGCGGCGGCCGGCGACGCGCCGGTGCTGCCGGATTTCATCGACGGCTTTGAGGGCCCGCTGGCCGGCCTGCAGGTGGGCCTGCAGTACTGTCCGACCGAGCTGCTGCTGACGGCGCCCTGCGATTCGCCTTTCCTGCCGGCCGACCTGGCCGAGCGGCTCTACGCGGCGATGCAGGCCGAAAACGCCGACCTGGCCGTCGCCGTGACGATGGAAAAGGAAGACGGCGCCGCGGAACCTTACCGCCAGCTGCATCCCGTCTTCAGCCTGATGAAGGCCAGCCTGCTGCCGCAGCTGGACGCCTACCTGGACACCGGCGCGCGCCGCATGGAGAGCTGGTACAAATCGCTGCGCGTGGCCGAAGTGCTGTTCGACGACGCCGACGCCTTCCGCAACATCAATACGCTGACCGAACTGCAGCAGCACGAGCGTGAACAGCCGGCACCGACCGCCGTGCCTGCGCCTGCGGGGGACGCCGACACGCTGCCTGTGGCCGAAGCCCGCCGCATCATCTGCGAGCGGGTCGCGCCGGTCGACGGCAACGAAAAACTGGCCCTGCGTGCGTCCCTCGACCGCGTGCTTGCCGAAGACATCATCTCCCCGATCAACGTGCCGGCCTACGACAACTCGGCGATGGACGGCTACGCCCTGCGCGGCGCCGACCTGCCCGCCGACGCCGGCGCGCCCGAAGTCACGCTCAAGGTCATCGGCATCGCCTACGCCGGCCGGCCGTGCACGCAGGCGCCGCAAGCCGGCGAGTGCGTGCGCATCATGACCGGCGCCGCCATCCCGTCCGGCTGCGACAGCGTGCTGCCGCAGGAACTGGCCGCGCACATCGGCGAGCACACCGTCACCATCGGGCACGGCGCGATCCGCGCGGGCGCCAACCTGCGCCGCGCCGGCGAAGATTTGCAGGCCGGCGGCATCGCGCTGGCCAGGGGCAAGATCATGCGTCCCGCCGACCTGGGCCTGGTCGCATCGCTGGGCATTGCCGAGGTGAGCGTGCTGCGCAAGCTGCGCGTGGCCTTCTTCTCCACCGGCGATGAACTGCGCTCGCTGGGAGACTGCCTCGACGACGGCTGCGTCTACGACAGCAACCGCTACACGCTGTTCGGCATGCTGACGCGGCTCGGCTGCGAAGTGATCGACATGGGCGTGGTGCGCGACGATCCCGCCGCGCTGGAAGCGGCGCTGCGCACCGCCGCCGCCGATGCCGACGCCATCATCACCTCCGGCGGCGTCTCCGAAGGCGCGGCCGACTACACGCGCGACATCATGGCCCGCCTCGGCGACGTCGCCTTCTGGAAGCTGGCGATGCGTCCCGGCCGGCCGCTCGCCTTCGGCCAGGTGCAAGCGGACGGCCATAGCGCGTGGCTGTTCGGCCTGCCCGGCAATCCGGTCGCCGTCATGGTCTCGTTCTACATGTTCGCCCGCCCCGCCCTGCTGCGCATGATGGGCACGCAAAATCAAGGCATCCCGGCCATGCGCGCCAAGGCCGCGCAAGCGATACGCAAGCGCCCCGGCCGCACCGAATACCAGCGCGGCATCCTGGACACCGGCGCCGATGGCGAACCGCAAGTGCGCCTGACCGGCGCCCAAGGTTCGGGCATCCTCAGCTCGATGACGGAAGCGAACTGCATCGTCGTGCTGCACGACGCGCAGGGCAACGTCGCCGCAGGCGAGATGGTCGAGGTGCTGTTGTTCGACGGGTTGATATAACCGGCCTGGCTCGATGAACCCACCGGCCACTCCACGCCTGCACATCCGCGAACTGCAATCGACGCTGGCCGGCCCCTTCTCCTTCGACCTGGCAGCGGGCCAGTGCCTGACCATCTCCGGCCCATCCGGCGCCGGCAAGAGCCTGCTGCTGCGCATGCTGTGCGACCTCGATCCGAATACCGGCGAGGCGCAACTGAACGGCGTCGCCCGCGCCGCCATGCCCGCTACCGCGTGGCGCGCCAGCGTGGTCTACCAGCCGGCCGAGGCGGCGTGGTGGCTGCCGACCGCCGCCGGCCATTTCAAGCCGGGACAGATGGACCACGTGCGCGAACTGCTGCCGCAACTGAACCTGTCGCCGGACCTGCTGGACAATGAGATCGGCCGCCTGTCCACCGGCGAGCGTCAGCGCATGGCGCTGATACGCTCGCTGGCTTGCCGGCCGCAGGTGCTGCTGCTCGACGAACCCACCGCCGCGCTGGACCCGCAATCGGTCGCCGCCACGGAACGGCTGCTGCAAAAGGAACTGGCGGCCGGCCTGTCGATCATCCTGGTCACGCACTCCGAAGCGCAGGCGCAAACCCTCGGCCACCGCTCCATGATCATGCGCGACCGCCGCCTGACGGAAGCCGCGCCATGACCGGCATGACGCCGATCCAGCCCAGCGCGGTCGACTTGGCCGTCGCCTCCTCGCTGATCCTGCTGAACGCCGCCATCTCGGCCTATCTCGGCCTGCGCATGCAACGCCAGATGCTGTGGTCGGCCCTGCGCATGGTGGTGCAGCTGTTGCTGGTCGGCGTGGTGCTGCGCTGGGTGTTCGCGCTGGCCTCTCCGGCCGCCACGCTGGCCGTCGCGCTGCTGATGATCGTCGCCGCCGCGCGCGAGGTAGCGGTGCGGCCCGCGCACGGCCTGCGCGGATGGCCTGGCGTGTGGCTGAGCACCGCCAGCGTCGGCCTGTCCAGCATCGCCACGGTGATGCTGGCCCTGTTCACGGTGCTGCATCCGACGCCGTGGTACGAGCCGCAATACGCGATCCCGCTGATCGGCATCGTGCTGGGCAACGTGCTCAATTCCGCCAGCCTGGGACTCGATACCTTCTACAGCGGCGTGGTCGACGCGCGCGGCGCGATCGAGGCGCAACTGGTGCTGGGCGCCTCGCGCAACGAGGCGCTGGCGCCGCTGATACGGGCTTCGGTGCGCAAGGGCCTGATCCCCATCATCAACCAGATGTCGGCGGCGGGCATCATCACGCTGCCCGGCATCATGACCGGCCAGATCCTCGCCGGCATGGACCCGATGGACGCGGTGCGCTACCAGATCCTGCTGATGTTCCTGCTGGCCGGCGGCAGCGGCCTGTCGGTCGCGCTGGCGGTGTACCTGGCGGCGCGCAGCGTCACCGACGAACGCCACCGCCTGCGGATGGAACGACTACAGAAACGCTAGCTATCTTCTCTGAGACGCAGCAGCGCCTCGGCCGAGTTGACAAACAACGCCGCATCCTTCTCGATACGCCGGAACGCCCGGCCCAGACTGGCGCGCATGAAGGTGCTGTGCGCGTAGCGCGTGACCTTGCTGTAGTAGCGCTCCGCCAGGCCGTTGACAGCCTTGACATAATCGTCCATCAAGTCCGGCGCGATGGAGAAGTTGTCGTAGTTGATCACCGCCGGCACCTTGCGGCCCAGCGGCGCCAGCCGCTCCGCCACCATGTCGCAGATGGTGGTAATGGTGGCCGCATCGGTCACCTCGAAGCCTTCGAAGTTCACGAAGAACAGCTGCTGCTGGGCGTCGTACACCAGCCGCCGTTCCAGCGGCTGCGCCAGGAAATCGCCGCGCCAGTTCATCGCCAGCGGCGAGAAGATGCGCGCGTCCATCAGCTTCAGTTGCGCGCTGACCGCCGGTTTGAAATCCATGTGCGCCAGGACGTCGCGCTCGAGGTCCATGCCCGGCGCGATCTCGACCAGCTCCAGGCCCGACATGCCGCCGTCGAGCACCAGCCGGAACACACAGCGCTCGGTGACGAACAAGGCTTCCTGCCCGCGCCGCGCCGCGTATTCGCCGCTGTAGGTGCGGTGCTCGACTTCGTTGATGAACTTGCGCGTGGCGCCCTTGTCGGCGGTGAAGGTGCCGACAAACACCACCTTGCGCGCGTTCTGGCTGATGTTGATGAAGCCCCCCGCGCCGGCCAGGCGGCTGCCGAATTTGCTGACGTTCAGGTTGCCGTGGCGATCCGCCTGCGCCAGGCCCAGCACCGCGACATCGAGGCCGCCGCCGTCGTAGAAATCGAACTGGTACGGCTGGTCAATGATGGCGTCCGCATTGGTCGCCGCGCCGAAGTTCAGGCCTCCGGCCGGCATGCCGCCGATCACGCCCGGCTCCGCCGTCAGCGTCACCAGGTCCAGCAGCTTTTCCTCGGCCGCCACGGCGGCCACGCCCTCGGGCATGCCGATGCCCAGGTTGACGACGTTATTCGGACGCAGCTCCATCAACGCGCGCCGGGCGATGATCTTGCGCTCGGACAGCGGCATCGGCACCACCGCCGACAAGGGCACGCGCACCTCGCCGGCAAAGGCCGCGCTGTAAGGCTCGGCGAAGGTCTGCATATGGTATTCGGGCTTTTCCGCCACCACCACGCAGTCGACCAGTACGCCGGGGATCTTCACCTGGCGCGGATTGAGCGTGCCCCGTTCGGCGATCCGCTCCACCTGCACGATGACGATGCCGCCCGAGTTGTGCGCCGCCATCGCGATCGCCAGCGCTTCCAGCGTCAGGGCCTCGCGTTCCATGGTGACATTGCCGTTGGCGTCGGCCGTGGTGCCGCGAATGATGCCGACGTGGATGGGCTGCGCCTTGTAGAACAGGTACTCCTTGCCGCCCATGGTCATCAGCTCGACCAGTTCCTCGGTGGTGCGGTCGTTGATCTTGCCGCCGCCGTGGCGCGGATCGACAAAGGTGCCGAGGCCGACATGGGTCAGCAGGCCGGGTTTGCCGGCGGCGGTGTCGCGGAACAGCTGGCTGATGACGCCTTGCGGCAGGTTGTAGGCCTCGGCCTTGCCGCCGATGGCCAGCTGCTGCAGCTTGGGCGCGAGGCTCCAGTGGCCGCCGATGATGCGCTTCAGCAGGCCTTCGTGGCCAAAGTGGTTCAGGCCGCGGTCCTTGCCATCGCCCTGGCCGGCCGCGTAGACCAGCGTCAGGTCGCGCGGATGGGCGTCGGCCAGGAAGCGCTGTTCCAGCGCCACGGCGATGTTCTCGGCGAATCCCACGCCGACAAAGCCGCCGGTGGCGATGGTGTCGCCATCGCGTATCAGGCCGACCGCGTCGGCCGCGCTGACGATCTTGCTGCGCTGGACGGCCGGCATGCCGACCGTGGAAAAATCAGGGGGACGAGCAGGCATGGCAAGCTCCGTTTTTAGTCTCGTTTTAGTCTACATCCAGATCGTTCTTGTCTAGTTCAGGACCAAGCAGCAGCTGGGCCGCTTCGCTCGGCAATGCTTCCACCGTCTTCAGCTTGCGCGCCATCTGGCGGCTGCGGGTTTCGGCCGTCTCGATGTTCTTGGCCGCGCGCTCCAGCGACAGCTTGGTGGCGGCCAGCACGTCGCCGAACTTGCCGAACTCCGTCTTCACCGCGCCCAGCACCTGCCACACTTCCGACGAACGCTTTTCCAGCGCCAAGGTGCGGAAGCCCATCTGCAAGCTGTTGAGCAGCGCCGACAAGGTCGACGGCCCGGCGATGCTGATGCGGTTCACGCGCTGCAGCTCGTCGGCCAGGCCGGGACGCCGCATCACTTCCGCATACAGGCCCTCGGTCGGCAGGAACAGGATGGCGAAATCGGTGGTGTGCGGCGGCGAGACGTATTTCTCCGAAATCGTCTTGGCCTCGACACGCACCGCACGTTCCAGCTCCCGTCCGGCCAGCGCCACGCCGTCCGCGTCCGCGCGCTCGGCCGCATCCAGCAGGCGTTCGTACTGCTCCTTCGGGAACTTGGCGTCGATCGGCATCCACACCGGCGCGCCGCCTTCGACCTGGCCCGGCAGCTTGAGCGCGAACTCCACGCGCGCGCCGCTGCCGGCGATGGTCTCGACGTTCTTGGCATACTGCTCCGGCGTCAGCACCTGCTCCAGCAGCATCTCCAGCTGCACCTCGCCCCAGGTGCCGCGCGTCTTCACGTTGGTCAGCACGCGCTTCAAGTCGCCGACGCCCAGCGCCAGCTGCTGCATCTCGCCCAGCCCCTGGTGCACGCGCTCGAGCCGCTCCGACACCTGCTGGAACGATGCGCTCAAGCGCGCCTCCAGCGTCGCATGCAGCTTCTCGTCGACCGTCTTGCGCATCTCTTCCAGCCGCGCGCCATTGTCGGCCTGCAGGTCCTTGATCTTCGCCTCCAGCGTGGCGCGCACCTCCTGCATGCGCGCGGCGTTCGATTCGGTCAGCCGGATCAGGGCCAGGTTCATGCTGTCGGCGAACTGCTTCAGGCTGCGCGCCTGCTCGTCGCGTCCCACCAGTCCCTGCGCCTCCAGCTGGCGGCGCATCGCCTCGAACTGCTGCACGCTGGCCGCGTGCGTGGCCTGCGCCGTGGTCTGCAGCTGCATCCTCACTTCGCGCTCGACCCGCTCGATGCGCTCGGCCAGGCCGGCACTGGCCGCAGCATCGCCGCCGGCGCGCCCGCGCAGCAGCGCCAGCACCTGCAGCGCCAGCACGGCCAGCCCGATCGCCAGCAGCACAAAAAATTCGGTCTGGCTCATGGCGTCAATCCGGCTTGTTGCGCATCCAGTCGGCGGTTTGATAGAAGGACTCCATCAATCGCAACCGCAGCGCCTCGTCGATGCCGACATCTTCCATCGCCCACGCCATCGCGCGCAGCCACTGGTCGCGTTCCTGGGTGCCGATGGCGAACGGCATGTGCCGCATGCGCAGGCGCGGATGGCCGTGTTCCGCGATGTACAGGTCCGGCCCGCCCATCCAGCCGCTGAGGAACATGAACAGCCTTTCGCGCGCGTTGTCCAGCGTGGGCGGATGCACGGAGCGCAGCAGCGCGAACTCCGCCTCGAGTTCCATCAAATCGTAAAACCGGTCGACCATATCGCGCACGCGCGATTCGCCGCCGATCACTTCATAGAGAGTTCGGGATTCAGTCATAGCCTCCATGATAGCGTACCGGGCGGCGATCCGCGCCTTCAGGCGCTCTTACACCAGCGCCAGCCGGCGCAGGCGGCGCGTGGACGACCAGTTCTCCAGGTCGATCTCGTCGAGGATGTCGTCGCAGGCCTGGACGATGCGCGACAGCTGCGACCGGTCCAGCCCGGAATTGAGCGTCAGCCGCACCAGCGAACGGTTCTTCGGCGTGGCCGGCGCGCAAAACATGGCGCCATACACGCCGCGCCGCTCCAGCAGCTTGCGCAGCGCCAGCGTCTTGGGCTCCGGGCCGGGCTCCAGCGCGATGATCTGCTCGCTGCCGTCGCCGACGTTGTAGCCCAGCGCGCTCAATTCCTCGCGCACCTCGCGCGAATGCGCGTGCAGCGCGGCGCGGCGGTCGTCGGCCGCCGCCACGAAGTCGACGGCGGCGTCGAACCAGGCCAGCTCGTGCGCCAGCATGCACGAGCTGAAGATGGCGGGCCGCGACTCCGACAGGAAATAGCCCTTGAACTTGGTCGAGCAGGTGATGAAGCCGGCGCGCCCGGCAAACGCCTTGGCCAGCGATGCCGTGCGGAAATGCACCCGCTCGCTCAGCCCCAGTTCCGCCACCAGCCCGGCGCCGCGCGGGCCGTGCGTGCCCAGCGAGTGCGATTCGTCGACGATCAGCAGGCAGCCGGAGCGTTCGGCGATTTCCACCAGCGCCACCAGCGGCGCCAGGCTGCCGTTGGTGCTGTACAGCGCGTCGACCACGATCAGGCCGCTGCCATGGCGCGCCAGCTGCTTTCGCAGATGTTCCATGTCGTTGTGCAGGAAGGTCACCGGCGTGGCGCCGGCCGATTGCACGCCTTCCCACAGCGAGGCGTGCGCCTGCATGTCCAGGTAGACCGGGATGCCCGGCGCCGCCAGCGTCTGCACCAGGCCGACGTTGGCGGCCCAGCCGGACTGGGCCAGGATGCCGTCCTGCGCCCCCATGAAGCGCGCGAATTTCTGTTCCAGCCGGTGCTGGGCGCTGCCCTCCTGCAGGAACACGGCGGACATCAGCAGCTCGCCCGGTCCCCGGCGCAACGCCGCGATCTGCGCGCCCACCAGCGCCGGTTCTCCAGCCAGGCACAGGTAATCGTTTCCGGCGAGGAAAACCGCGCCGGCCGGCGTCGGTTGCCATGCATGCGGATGCTCGCCGCCCAGCAATTGCTCAATACGGGTAATGTAATGTTCGTCCATGCGGCGGGTCACGAATTCGGGCATTTGCTGTTCAGCCGGTAAAGCAAAAGCGCGGGGCTGGGCATGATCTATAGCAATCGCGTGAGGCATTTTTTTGCTCCTGTATGGGTTTTGGAAAAGGTTGTTTTTTTATGAATCCAATGCCAACCATGAGGCCAAAAAAACATGAAGAGATTGATGCGGATCAACTCTTGATTTGAATTGCCGGTTGAAGTTGCAAATTAAGGCGATCATGGGAACTTGATAAAAGTCAATCTCACAATGAAGCCCCCTCTGCAAGAACGCTGGAAACGCTGGCAGCACGGAAAGATCCAGGCCTTGCTGCTCTACCATGGCCGCGAGGACCATGCCATGGTGCGCGTCCTGTTGCTGGCCTGCATAGGCACGGTGGGCATGCCGCTGTACTACGTGATCTGGCAGCATTTCTTTCCGCAGGAATACGAGTCGCTGCCGCTGAGGCTGCTGGGGATCCTGCTGAGCGCGCTGGGCCTGTTCGCGCGCCAGTTCAGCCGCAGGATGCTGCAGATCTATCTGGTGGTCACGCTGAGCTATATTTTCCCGTTCTTTTTCACCTTCATGTTCCTGATGAACCATGCGTCGGGCGTGTGGAGCGAATCGCTGCTGATCGGCCTGGTGGTGCTGTTCCATTTCGACACCGGCCTGGCGCTGAAGGCCTACGTGGCCGGCACCACGCTGGCGGTCGCCGCCGTCGTCGGGCTGGGCGAAGGCGCCACGCTGCTCAGCCAATCCGTGCTGCAGCAGGTGCCGATCCACTGGTTCACCATCGCCGCGCTGTCGGCCGCCAAGATCAGCCGCCACGTGCTGGCGCAGGAAAAGCTGGCCGGCCTGGGCGCCGGCCTGGCCACCGTGGCCCACGAGCTGCGCACGCCGCTGACCAGCGTCGACGCCAATGTGCGCGGCCTGCTGCGCCTGTTTTCCGACGCCGGCGGCCGCAACCTGGAAGACCGCCTCGGCACCGTCGACGCGCTGGCCCGCATCCAGTTTGAAGTGCGCCACATGAACCACATGATCGACCTGTTCCTGCTCAGCGCGACAGCGGTGCGGCAAAACCTGCGGCCGGTCGAGACGGTGATGATGGACGGCGTGGTGGAGGGCATGCTCAAGCGCTACCCCTTCGTCAACGCGGGCCAGCAAAAAATCGTCGCGCTCGAGGTGCGCCGCAATTTCACCTTCTCCGGCCAGACCGAGCTGTCGGTGGTGATCCTGCTGAACCTGCTGCGCAACGCGCTGAAAGCCGTGCAGCGCGCCGGCAAGGGCCGCGTGCGCATCGTGGTCGACGGCGCCCATGTGCCGCCGCGCCTGCTATTCATCGACACCGGCTGCGGCATTCCGGCCCAGCAGATGCCGCTGATCTTCCGCCGCTTCTACTCCTTTCCGCCGCATAACGGCGCCGGCATCGGCCTGGCGCTGTGCGAAGAAATCATGAGCGCCTGGAACGCCACCATCCGTTGCGTATCGCGCGAGAGCGCCTATGCGATTTTTGTCCTGGAATTTCCCCAGCCGTCCCTCCCGAGGTGAAACATGCATCTGCCCGTCTACTCCCATCCCACGCTGACCGTGCTGGTCGACGACAGCGACTCGTTCCTGAAAAGTCTGTCGTTCCAGCTCGATCCCATGCTGGCCAGCAAGACCTTCCATGACACCACGGCCGCGCTCCAATGGCTGCGACAGGGAACCCAATCGGGGAGCGTACCGCTGCACGTCAATTTCGACATGCAGAACCTGCCGGCCGACCAGTGCAACGTGGCGCTGGACCTGGAGTGCATCTACCGCATCGGCGAGCAGCGCCAGCGCTTCGCGACGCCGTCGGTGCTGGTGGTGGATTATTCGATGCCGCAGATGAACGGGCTGGAATTCTGCGAGGCGGTGGCGCACCTGCCGTGCAAGAAGATCCTGTTCACCGGCGCCGCCGACGAGAAGATCGCCGTGGGCGCCTTCAACCGCGGCCTGATCGACCGCTACATCAAGAAGAGCGACGACCACGCGCTCGACATCCTGGAGCTGGAGATCGCCGCGCTGCAGCGGGCGTATTTCGACGCGCAGTCCGAGACGCTGCGCGAGCTGGTGCTGCTGCATAACTACCACTTCCTCGGCGACCCGGCGCTGGCCCAGCTGGTGCGCCAGCTCAGCGACAGCAAGGGTTTCGTCGAGCACTACATCTTCCCGGCGCCGACCGGCATCCTGTTCCTCGACAAGCACGGCAAGGCCAGCCTGATGATGATAGAGACCGAACAGGGCATGTACGCGCAATACGAGATCGCCCGCGACAGCGACGCCCCGCCGTCGCTGCTGGACGCGCTGCTGGAGCGCCGCGTGCTGCCGTTCTTCTCCGATCCCTACGGCGACGGCATGTATTCGAGCCGCGTGGCCGACAACTGGCACCGCTACTGCGCGGCGCCGCAGATCTGCCAGGGCCGCGAGACCTACTACTGGGCGCTGTTCGACCTGCCGTCGCACTACTTCGACAAGCGGCCCTATTCCTACGCCCAGTTCCTCAAGGAGCAGATGGCGCAGGAAAGCGTGGCGGCTTGAGTCTTAAGCCTCGCGCAGCGTCTGCAGCGGCGGCTGGCGCAGCACGTTGCGCAAGCCCAGCCAGCCGCCCGCGATGGCGCACAGCGCGCCGGCCAGCAAGCCGACCACCCACACCGACGGGTTGAAGCTCCAGGCGAACTTGAACTGGTACGTGGCCAGCGCCCAGCCCATGGCCGCCGCGCCGGTCGCCGCCAGCACGCCGGACAAGGCGCCCACCAGCGAGAACTCGATCAGCTGCGCCTGCGACAATTGCCTGCGCGTGGCGCCCAGCGCCCGCAGCAGGCCCGATTCGCGGGTGCGCTCGTCCTGCGATCCCATCAGCGCCGCATACAGCACCAGCACGCCGGAGGCCAAGGTGAACACGAACAGGAACTCGACCGCCGTCACCACCTGGTCCAGCACCGCCTGCACCTGGCGCAGCAGGCCGCCGACGTCGACGATGGTCAGGTTGGGATAATCGCGCGTCAACGCGTTCATCACCGCGCCCTGCCCTTGCGGCAGATGGAAGGCGGTGATCCAGCTCTGCGACACTTCCGTCATCGCGGCAGGGTTGATGATGACGAAGAAATTGACCCGCATCGAACCCCATTCCAGCTTGCGCAGGCTGGTGATGGTGGCGTCCACCGGCGCGCCGGCGATGTCGAAGCGCAGCTTGTCGCCCAGCTTCCAGCGCAGCGTCTTGGCGATGCCCTCTTCCACCGAGGCTTCCGGCGCGCCCGGCTTGTCGGCGAACCACTGGCCGGCGCTGATCTTGTTCTCGGCCTGCATGCGCGCCATCGTCGACAGGTTGAATTCGCGGTCGGCCAGCCCCTTGGCGCGGTCCTCGGTGTAGGTCTCGGCGGTGACGGGCTTGCCGTTCACGGCGGTCAGCCGGCCGCGTATCATCGGATACTGCGGCGCATACGCCACGCCCGCCGCCTGCAGCCGCTTGCCGATGTCGGCGGCCTGCTCCGGCTGGATGTTGATGATGAAGCGGTTCGGCGCATCCGGCGGCGTGGCGTTGCGCCAGGCCGTCATCAGGTCGCCGCGCACCACGGTCAGCACCAGCAGCGCCATCATGCCCAAGGCCAGCGACACCACCTGCACCACCGTCGCGCCGGGACGGCGCTGCAATGAGGTCACGGCGAAGCGCCAGCTCTGGTGGTCGATCGCGCGGCGCAGCGGCTTGAGCGCGGCCAGCCCGCCCCAGGCCACCAGCCCGAACACGGCGAACGCGCCGAGAAAGCCCAGCGCCGTGTACAGCGCCAGCTGCGCGTCGCCCGCCTGCCACAGCAGCAGCACGACAAAGCCGGCCATGCCGAGGCCATAGGTGGCCAGCGCCGCCACCTGCGGCGGCTCCTGCTCGCGCCGGATCACGCGGTTGTGCGGCACCTTGCGCAGCTGGAGTATCGGCGGCAGCGCGAACGCGGCCAGCAGCAGCATGCCGGTGGCCACACCCTGCAGCGCCGGGTAGATGGTCGGCGCCGGCAGGTCGGCCGACACCAGCTTGCCCAGCACTTCCAGCAGCACGTAGTGGCCGCCGAAACCGACCGCCACGCCCATCAGGCTACCCACCAGGCCGACCAGCAGGAATTCGGTCAGGTACATCAGCGTGACCTGGTTCTGCGTCAGGCCCAGGCAGCGCAGCATGGCGCAGGCATCCAGGTGGCGCTGCATGAAGCGGCGCGCGGCCATCGCCACGGCCACCGCCGCCAGCATCGCCGACAGCAGGCCGACCAGCGACAGGAAGCGGTCGGCGCGGTCCAGCGTGGCGCGCATTTCGGGCCGGCCGTTCTCCAGCGACTCGACGCGCACGCCCTTGGTGTTGTTGTTCTTGATTTCCGCCTGCAGCCATTGCTCGTAGGCGCTGGCCACGGCCGCGCCGTTCTTCAGCGACGCCGGCGCCGCCACCAGCAGGCGGTAGGACACGCGCGAGCCAGGCTGGATCAGATTGGTCGCCTCGACGTCGGCCAGCGCGAACATCACGCGCGGCGCGAAGGCGAGGAAGTTGGCGCCGCGGTCCGGCTCGGAGGCGATCAGCTGGGCGATGCGGAAGCTCTTGTCGCCCAGCTTGATCCGGCCGCCGACCTGCGTCTTCAGGCTGCCCAGCAGGCCGGCGTCGATCCAGACGGTGCCCGGCGCCGGCACGCCGGCGGCCGCCGCGCCCTGGCTTTGCTCGGCCTGTTCGGCGTCGGTGGTGATCTTCAGCTGGCCGCGCAGCGGGTAGCCGGGGCCGACCGCCTTCAGCGACGCCAGCAGCGACGTCGATTGCTCGCCCTCGCCCGCCTGCGCCATGCTGGGGAAGCTGAGTGTGTCGGTCATCCGCAGGCCGCGCCGGGCCGCTTCCGCGCGCCACGCCGGGTTGACCGGCAGGTCGGCGCTGACGACGACGTCGGCGCCCAGCAGCTGGTGGGCGTCACGATCGAGGCCGCTGCGCAGGCGGTCGATGAAGAAGCCGGTGGCCGACAGCGCGGCAACGGCCACCGTCAGCGCGATCAGCAGGAAGCGCAATTGACCGGCGCGCCAGTCGCGCGCGGTCATCTTCAGGGCGAGTTTGAACATGGGGGATTACAGTGCGAGGGCTGCGAAATAGGCGTCGACTTCATCGAGGAACTTCTGCTTCTGCTGCGCCGGCAGGAAGGCCGCGGCGAAGCTGTTGCGCGCCAGCCGCTGCGCATGCGACAGGCCCAATGGCAGCGCCTCGAAGGTGGCGACGAAGTTGGCGTTCATGTAGCCGCCGAAGTAGGCCGGATCGTCCGAGTTCACCGTCGCCACGATGCCGGCGTCCAGCAGCTGCAGCAGGTTGTGCTGCTCCATGCGCTCGAACACGCACAGCTTGACGTTGGACAGCGGGCACACCGTCAGCGCGATCTGCTCGCGCGCCAGGCGCTGCGTCAGCGCCGCGTCTTCCAGGCAGCGCACGCCGTGGTCGATGCGCTCGACCTTGAGCGTGTCGAGCGCGGTCTCGATGTAGGCCGGCGGGCCTTCCTCGCCCGCGTGCGCGACCAGGTGGAAGCCCAGCTCGCGGCACCTGGCGAACACGCGCGCGAACTTCTCCGGCGGATTGCCGACCTCGGACGAATCGAGCCCGATGCCGATGTACTTGTCGCGGTAAGGCAGCGCCTCCTCCAGCGTGGCGAAGGCGTCTTCCTCCGACAGGTGGCGCAGGAAGCTGAGGATCAGCGTGGCGCTGACCGGGCTGTCCTGGCAGGCGCGGTGGATGCCGTCGATCACGGTCTTGATCGGCACGCCGCGCGCCGTATGCGTCTGCGGGTCGAAGAAGATTTCCGTGTGGCGCACGTTGTCCTGCTCAGCGCGCTTCAGGTAGGCCGCCGTCATGTCGTAGAAATCCTGCTCCTGCAGCAGCACGCTGGCGCCGGCATAGTAGATGTCGAGGAAGGATTGCAGGTCGGTGAAGGCATAGGCCGCGCGCAATTCCTCCACCGAGCCGTACGCCAGCTGGACGTTGTTGCGCCGGGCCAGCGCGAAGATCAGTTCCGGCTCCAGCGAACCTTCGATGTGGATGTGCAGTTCGGCCTTCGGCATCTGCTGCACGACGGTGCGCAATTGTTCGTTCAACATTATTCTTTTTCCCTTGTGACGGATGGCTGGATCAACGCATCTTAGCGCATGATGCGAGAGTGCGACAGCGGCCGCCAAGTTGCGGCAAAATTTATCTGTTTGAGGTGCGATCAGCACGGCGCGCACAGGCGTGATACTGTGGCATAAATGAGCGAAAAAAATGTCATTGAACTCACGAAAAGAACACTGTTTTCTTGGAAATTATCTTTACATATCAACAGCTTACGAAAGAGTATTAACGATATTACGACATATCTTTTGACTTCCTGCACCAATAGCGCAATAATCAATTTCATAGACGTAAGAAGCGTTACGACCGACAAATAAAAGCCGCCAACCGGCGATAAAGCCAGCTCATCGGCACGGGCAATCCGTGCCACCAAATGGAAGCTGGCCAATAAGAAAAATAATACAGAAAGGGAATGCACAGACCAGGGCCAGGGCAGGCAAAACTGCCGGTGACCCGTGACAAGTAGGCTTACATTAAAGGACACCCAAATGACCATTTTTGACAACTACGCCGCACGGTACGAACGGACCAAAGAAGAAGAGATGTCCATGAAGGAATATCTCGAACTTTGTAAAAAAGACCGGCTGACTTATGCCAGCGCCCCAGAACGCATGTTGGCCGCCATCGGCGAACCGACACTGGTCGATACCCGCAACGACACCCGGCTGTCACGCATCTTCGCGAACAAGGTCATCAAGATATACCCGGCATTCCGCGAGTTCTACGGCACGGAAGAAGTGATCGAGCAAGTGGTTTCCTACTTCCGTCACGCCGCGCAGGGACTGGAGGAACGCAAGCAGATCCTGTATCTGCTGGGACCTGTGGGCGGCGGCAAGTCGTCGATCGCGGAAAAGCTGAAGTCGCTGATGGAGCATGTGCCCTTCTATTGCCTGAAAGGCTCGCCGGTCAACGAGTCGCCGCTCGGCCTGTTCAACGAGGAAGAGGACGGCGTGTTGCTGGAAGAGGATTACGGCATTCCCCGCCGCTACCTGCGCAACATCCCGAGCCCGTGGGCGGTCAAGCGCCTGCACGAGTTCAACGGCGACATCAACCAGTTCCGCGTGGTCAAGCGCTACCCGTCGGTGCTCAAGCAGATCGCCATTTCCAAGACCGAACCGGGCGACGAGAACAACCAGGACATCTCCTCGCTGGTGGGCAAGGTCGACATCCGCAAGCTGGAAGATTATTCGCAGGACGATCCGGACGCCTACAGCTATTCCGGCGGCCTGTGCCTGGCCAACCAGGGCCTGATGGAATTCGTCGAGATGTTCAAGGCGCCGATCAAGGTGCTGCATCCGCTGCTGACGGCCACGCAGGAAGGCAACTATAAAGGCACCGAGGGCTTCGGCGCGATCCCGTTCGACGGCATCATCCTGGCCCACTCGAACGAGTCGGAATGGAAGACCTTCCGCAACAACCGCAACAACGAGGCATTCCTCGACCGTATCTACATCGTCAAGGTGCCGTACTGCCTGCGCGTGACCGACGAGATCAAGATCTACGACAAGCTGGTGGCCAACTCCTCGCTGTACCAGGCCCCGTGCGCGCCCGGAACGCTGAAGATGATGGCGCAGTTCGCGATCCTGTCGCGCCTGAAGGACCCGGAAAACTCCAGCATCTTCAGCAAGATGCTGGTCTACGACGGCGAGAACCTGAAGGACACCGATCCGAAGGCCAAGTCGATGCACGAGTATGTCGACTACGCCGGCGTCGACGAGGGCATGAACGGCTTGTCGACGCGCTTCGCCTTCAAGATCCTGTCCAAGGTCTTCAACTTCGACAACACCGAGGTGGCGGCCAACCCGGTCCACCTGCTGTATGTGCTGGAGCAGCAGGTCGAGCGCGAGCAGTTCCCGCCCGAGACCGAACAGAAATACTTCTCCTACATCAAGGAGCACCTGGCCCAGAAATATGTCGAGTTCATTGGCAAGGAAATCCAGACCGCGTACCTGGAGAGCTATTCCGAGTACGGCCAGAACATCTTCGACCGCTACGTGACCTTTGCCGACTTCTGGATACAGGACCAGGAATTCCGCGACCCGGATACCGGCGAGAGCTTCGACCGCGAGTCGCTGAACAACGAGCTGGAAAAAATCGAGAAGCCGGCAGGCATCTCGAACCCCAAGGACTTCCGCAACGAGATCGTCAACTTCGGTCTGCGCGCGCGCGCCAACAACGGCGGCAAGAATCCTTCATGGACCAGCTACGAGAAATTCCGCACCGTGATCGAGAAGAAGATGTTCTCGAACACAGAGGAATTGCTGCCCGTGATTTCGTTCAACGCCAAGGCCAGCGCCGAAGACGCCAACAAGCACGCCGACTTTGTCGCGCGCATGGTGGAAAAAGGCTATACGGCCAAACAGGTCCGCTTGCTGTGCGAATGGTATTTGCGCGTGAGGAAGTCGTCTTAAGACGGCCGCAGTCCGGGCGCGCCTCGGCGGCGCGCCCCTCGCTACGACCGCCGCACCAAACGCAGCAGGAGGCATCTTTTGACTTATCTCATCGACCGACGTTTGCAGGGCAAGAACAAGTCCGCGGTCAACCGCGAGCGCTTCCTACGGCGCTACAAGGCACAGATCAAGGACGCGGTGGGTCGCGCCATCAAGGGCCGCTCCATCACCGATATTGAAAACGGCGAGAAAGTCTCCATCCCCGTCAAGGACGTGGGCGAGCCTTCTTTCGGCCACGCCCATGGCGGCGTGTGGGAAACCATCAATCCCGGCAACCAGGAATACCAGAAGGGCGACCAGATCAACCGCCCCAAAGGCGGCGGCGGGGCCGGCCGCGGCAAGGCCGGCAACAGCGACCAGCTGACCGAGGACGACTTCATCTTCGAGCTGTCGCGCGAAGAATTCATGAACTACTTCTTCGAGGACCTCGAGCTGCCGCACATGATCAAGACGCAGCTGACGGCCACCACCGAATTCAAGAACCAGCGCGCCGGCTACAATATGTCGGGCACGCCGTCCAACATCCACGTGCTGCGCTCGCTGCGCGGCGCGCTGGGCCGGCGCATCGCGGTCGGCGGCAGTTCGCGCAAGCGCGTCATCGAGGCCGAGCGCGAGCTGGAGGAATTGCTGCTCGAGGGCGCGCCGCTGGACGCGCCGCGCGTGCTCGAGCTGAAGAAATTAATCCACCATCTGCACACGCGGCTGCTGGCCATCCCCTTCATCGACCCGTTCGACCTGCGCTATTCCAACCGCGTCAAGGTGCCCAAACCGATGACGCAGGCGGTGATGTTCTGCATCATGGACGTCTCCGGCTCGATGGACGAAACCCGCAAGGACACCGCCAAGCGCTTCTTCATCCTGCTGTACCTGTTCCTCAAGCGGGTGTACGACAAGATCGAGGTGGTGTTCATCCGCCACCACACGGCGGCGGCCGAGGTCGACGAGGAGGAATTCTTCCACTCGCGCGAATCGGGCGGCACCGTGGTGTCGTCGGCGCTGCACCTGCTGGACAAGATCATCGACGAGCGCTACGGCGCCGGCAGCTGGAACAGCTACGTGGCGCAGGCGTCCGACGGCGACAACTGGGACAACGATTCGGTGCTGTGCCGCCAGCTGCTGATCAACACCATCATGCCCAAGGTGCAGTACTACACCTACGTCGAGATCACCGACGGCCCGGCGCAAAACCTGTGGGAGCAGTACTCGCAGGTGCCGGACCACCACGCGCACTTCGCCATGCAGAAAATAGTCACGCCGGCCGATATCTATCCGGTGTTCCGCGAACTGTTCAAGAAACAGCCGAAGTAGGCAGCCGATTTAGTGGAACGCATATGAACGACATGACGAAATTTCCGCCCCCCAAGCCGCGCCATCCGCGCGCCCTGCCCGAACAGTCCGAGTGGACCTTCGAACTGATCGAGCAGGCCCACCAGGAAATCCGCCGCGTGGCCGAAGGCTTCGGGCTGGACACCTATCCCAACCAGCTGGAGATCATCACGGCCGAGCAGATGATGGACGCCTACACCTCGGTCGGCATGCCGGTGTCGTACAACCACTGGTCCTTCGGCAAGCATTTCCTGTCGACCGAAAAAGGCTACAAGCGCGGCCAGATGGGCCTGGCCTACGAGATCGTCATCAACTCCGATCCGTGCATCGCCTATTTAATGGAGGAGAACAGCCTGACCATGCAGGCGCTGGTGATCGCGCACGCGGCGTACGGCCACAACTCCTTCTTCAAGGGCAACTACCTGTTCCGCACCTGGACCGACGCCGAAGCCATCGTCGACTACATGGTGTTCGCCAAGAACTACATCGCCGAGTGCGAGCAGCGCCACGGCATCGACGCGGTCGAGCTGCTGCTCGATTCCTGCCACGCGATCCAGAACTACGGCGTCGACCGCTACAAGCGGCCGGCCAAGCTGTCGATGGCGCAGGAGCGGGCGCGGCAGAAGGAGCGCGAAGCCTATGTGCAGTCGCAGATCAACGAACTGTGGCGCACCCTGCCCCGGCGCGAGGAAGAGGAGGCGGAAAAGGCCGCGCCGCGCTTCCCGCCCGAGCCGGAAGAGAACCTGCTGTACTTCATCGAGAAATACGCGCCGCTGCTGGAACCGTGGCAGCGCGAGATGGTGCGCATCGTGCGCAAGATCTCGCAGTACTTCTACCCGCAGCGCCAGACCCAGGTGATGAACGAGGGCTGGGCCACGTTCTGGCACTACACCATCCTCAACCAGCTGTACGACGAGGGCGTGGTGGGCGACGGCTTCATGATGGAGTTCCTCAAGAGCCATACCAACGTGGTCTACCAGCCGCCGGTCAACAGCCCGTATTACAGCGGCATCAATCCCTACGCGCTGGGCTTCGCGATGATGACCGACATCCGCCGCATCTGCGAGCACCCGACCGACGAGGACCGCGAATGGTTCCCCGACATCGCGGGCAGCGACTGGCGCAAGACGCTGGACTTTGCGATGCGCAATTTCAAGGACGAAAGCTTCATCGCCCAGTACCTGTCACCCAAGCTGATACGCGAGTTCCATTTCTTTGCGGTATTGGACGACGACAATAACGAAAAGCTGGCAATCTCCGCGATACATGACGACCTCGGTTACCGTTATGTGCGCCAGCAGCTGGCCGAGCAGTACAACCTGGGCAACCGCGAGCCGAATATCCAGGTGTGGTCGGTCAACACCCGCGACGACCGCGCGCTGACCCTGCGCCATACGCAGTTCCAGCGCCGTCCGCTGAACCAGCAGGCCGGCGAGGTGCTCAAGCACGTGGCCCGGCTATGGGGCTTCGACGTGCACCTGGAAACCGTGGGGCCGAACGGCGAAGTCGTCAGCTCGATGGAGGTCAAGCGCGAGAAACGGGGGCGCGGGAGCTGAGCAACATATAGACAGCAACGCCGGCGCCGATTTCAGGCACGGCTCTTGCAAGGGATATAGCCGGAGACGGCGGCGCGGGGTCAGAAGAATAGTTCTGGCCCTGCTTTTTTTAGTGGAAAGCATGTAGCGGGCGGGAAGTCAATCTTTTTCTGCATGTTCTTGCACCGGGGAATCCGCAATAATTTCACAAAAGAAACTTCTGCGGCCAAATTATCAACTGCCCGTAGTAAAATTACGTGCATAAAATTCCGTTTTTAGGCTTAAGGGAAAACTAAGTAATGTCGTGGTGCGTTGGCGCACGAAAATGAGCAGAACTGTGTTGCCGATTGATCTAGAACAGTGCAAAGTGAGCGCTACCATATAGGAAAACCCTATGAAATTTAACCGGTTTTAGGGATGAAAATTCTATGTAAAATCAAGAATTCGTATGTATAATTCGCCGACGTCCCGGATGCGGCTGTTGTTTTATGTCGCCATTTTGGGGTTTAGTAGCAACAAAAAGAGTTGGTATTGGAGAAAGCAGGCATGAATTTCACGCACAACGAGAAAAGCACCGGGAAGAACTTTACAGGCATTACCATTGTCGTTTTGTTGCACCTCCTGGTCGCTTATGGGATCGTGACGGGCTTGGGTAAACGTCTGGTGAGCAAGATGATCGCACCAGTGGAGACCAAGATCATCGAGGAGGTCAAACCTCCTCCACCGAAAGAACTCCCACCGCCACCACCTCCACCAGAGATGAAAGCGCCACCGCCGCCTTTCATCCCGCCAGTTGAGGTGAATGTGCAGCAGCCTCCGCCGCCGCAGAACACGATCGCTAACGCGACCAACGTGAAACCTGCGACGACCGAGATCCAAAGAACGCCGCCGGCACCGCCGGCAGCGCCGCCGGGACCAGCAAAATCGGTCAACGTCGCCGCAGTGGCCGACTTCAGTACTTGCGCGAAACCGGAGTGGCCTAAGTCCTCCCTGCGTAACGAAGAAACCGGTACGGTGACCTTATCGTTCCTGATTGGAGCCGACGGCCGTGTCGCCGACTCCAAGATCGTCAAATCCTCTGGCTTCAGGGACTTGGACAAGGCCGCGGTAACCGGCATCAGTAAATGCCGATTCAAACCGGGTCTGACCGACGGGAAACCGACGGAAGCGTGGATGCAGATGCAATACGTCTGGACGCTGGAGTAAAACCGAGGCAGAGCACCGTCTCATCTAGTAATTTTCGTTGTCATTACGTTCAGCGATCTGATTATTTTATCAATTTGGAGGAAGCATGTTTAAGAATACCCGTTTGTCCGCTGTACTGGCCGCTGTGCTGTTTTCCGTGACCGCAGCCACCGCCCTGGTAAGCGCACCAGCTTTCGCTGACGCGCCAGCCTCGGCAGCCGCTTCGGCACCAGCAGCCGCTCCAGCAGCGGATGCGGCCGCAGCACCAGCACCTGCAGCAGAAGCTCCAGCCGCCAAGGGCGGTAAAGAAGAAGTGGACAATCCATACGGCTTCGAAGCTGTCTGGAACGGTGGTTTCGTATCGCGCGGCACCCTGATCATCCTGTCGCTGATGTCGATGGGTTCGTGGTACATCATCATCACCAAACTGATCGACCAGATGAAGATCTTCAAACAGTCGAAAGAAACTTCGGCCAAGTTCTGGAAAGCATCGTCGATCGCTGCTGGTTCGGCTGCCCTGAAAGACGGTTCGCCATTCCGCTTCATCGCTGAAACCGGCACCAAGGCCACCGTGCACCACGACGGCGCCCTGCTGGAACAAATCGACCTGTCGACCTGGGTCACCATGTCGATCCAGCGCGCTGTCGACAAAGTTCAGTCGCGTCTGCAAGACGGCCTGTCGTTCCTGGCAACCGTGGGCTCGACCGCACCGTTCATCGGTCTGTTCGGTACCGTTTGGGGTATTTACAATGCACTGATCGCCATCGGCATGTCGGGTAACGCATCGATCGACAAGGTTGCAGGTCCAGTGGGTGAAGCGCTGATCATGACCGCCTTCGGTCTGTTCGTCGCGGTTCCTGCCGTTCTGGGTTACAACTGGCTGGTCCGTCGTAACAAGGCCGCAATGGAAGACGTGCGTTCGTTCTCGGCTGACGTGCACTCGGTACTGATCTCGGGCGCCATGTCCACCAGCGAAGCTGGCCGCGCAGCCGGCGCTAAAAAGATTGGATAATTAATCATGTCGATGTCCGTAGGCTCCGATAGCGGAGACGAAGATCAAGTCATGTCAGAAATCAACACGACGCCCCTGGTGGACATCATGTTGGTTCTGCTGATTATCTTCCTGATCACGAGCCCGGTTGTTCTGAAGCTGATCAAGATCAAGCTGCCGGAAGAAGCCAACCAGGTTATCCAGACCAAGCCGGAAGATGTCAACATCGTTGTCAGCAAGGATGGCGATATCTACTGGAATCAGCGGAAGATGCGCGACGCGAATGAGTTGTTCGACAATCTGAAGGTGGAAGCGGTCAAATTGCCTCAGCCGGAAGTGCATGTACGTGGCGACCAAGAAACTCGCTACGAAGCAATCGGCAAGGTTATTTACACTACCCAGCGCGCTGGTATTCAGAAGGTCGGCTTCATCACCGAACCGCCTGACAAGGGTTAATTCCCTCTAGTGCATCGCAGGCCTGGACTCCAGGCCTGCCCTTCTTAAAAGGAAACACCATGAGTATGAATGTCGGCTCCCCAAGCGGTGGCGCGGATCCGGAACCAATGATGGAAATGAACATGACGCCCCTCATCGACGTGATGCTGGTGCTGATTATCATGATGATCATTACGATTCCAAAAGCCAACCACTCGGTGAACTTGAATATGCCGGTCGGCACCCCGCCACCGCCTACCAAGGAACCTGTGGTGATCACGATTGACGTCGACTTCGACGGCACGATTCTGTGGGATAACGCTGTCGTTCCCGACCGCGGCACCCTGGAAGCGAAGCTGACCGATGTCGCAGCGCAAGCTGACCAGCCGGAAGTGCATCTGCGTCCGAACAAGCTGGTGTCGTACAAAGTCGTGGCAGGCGTGATGGCTTCGGCTCAGCGTCTCGGCGTGACCAAGATTGGCCTGGTCGGCAACGAACAGTTCCAATAATCAGTTCTATGTTCAACGATAGGCAGGACCATTCCTGCCTATTTCGCATTTTGAAGAAAGAAAACTTACCCATGACCAAGTTTCGTCTCGCTCATCTCGGCCTGGTAATGGCCGCTATTGGTTTCACTGCAGCAGCTCCTATGGTTGGTCTTTCCTCGGTTGCCTATGCGGCCGACGCGGTGCGTGCTGAAATCGGCAAACCATTGCAAGAAGCACAGAAACTGGCTGCGGCAGGCAAGAACAAGGAAGCTCTCGCCAAACTGAAAGAAGCCGACGCTGTCGGTGGCAAGTCCCCACACGAATCCTATTTGATCGAGCGCACCCGCGCTTCGGCCGCAGCTGCCGCTGGCGATAACGACGCCGCCGCCAAGGCCTTCGAAGCGGTCATCAATTCCGGCAAGCTGTCGCCTGCCGAACAACCAAAATTCACCCAGGCCCTGGCCGGCATCTACTACCGCGCCAAGGACTACCCAAAAGCCATCACCTGGATCCAGCGTTCGCTGAAAGACAATCCAAACGACGGCCAGATGCATGAACTGCTGATCCAGACCTACTACATCAGCGGCAAATACTCGGAAGCGGCCAAGGAGCTGCAATCGTCGAAAGCCGGTTCGGAAGCGTCGCTGCAGATGCTGGCCAACATCCAGCTCAAGCAGAACGACAAGGAAGGCTACGTGCAGACGCTGGAACGCCTGGCCGGCGCCTACCCGAAGACCAGCTACTGGGCCGACCTGCTGAACCGCGTGTCGGGCAAGCCTGGCTTCTCGCCGACGCTGTCGCTGGACGTGCTGCGCCTGCGCCTGGCCAACGGCCTGCTGACCAAGCCGGGCGAGTACATGGAGATGTCCCAGCTGGCGCTGCAAGCGGGCAATCCCGCCGAAGCCATCAAGATCATCGACCAGGGCTACAAGAAAGGCGCGCTGGGCACCGGTTCCGACGCCGCCCGTCACCAGCGCCTGAAAGACCTGGCCACCAAGACCCAGGCCGAGTTCGACGCCAAGCAAGCCGCCAACGAAGCCGAAGCCGTCAAGAACAAGGACGCCGACGCGCTGGCCAACATGGGCTACGCGCTGGTTTCCCAGGGCAAGGCCGACAAGGGCCTGGCCCTGATGGACCAGGCGGTGAAGCTGGGCACGGCCAAGTATCCTGAAACCGTGAAACTGCACCAGGGCATCGCCCAATCGATCGCCGGCAAGAAAGCCGCCGCGCTGTCGACGCTGAAATCGGTCAAAGGCAAGGACGGCGCCGCCGACCTGGCCCGCTACTGGACCCTGAACATCAACCACCCGATGTAATTTGGGAGTTGCCGCGAAAAAGCGCTGCCCGGTCCGCCGGCAGCGCTTTTTTTTCGCTTCGAGGGATTCCCCGTATAATCCTCTATTTCGCGATAGTTCTTAGCAGATTCCCATGAAGGTATTTCGAGGTCTTCCCAATGCAGCGGCGCGCGCGCCCTGCGCGCTCACGATCGGCAACTTTGACGGTGTCCACCTCGGCCACCAGGCATTGCTGGGCCGCGTGCGCGCGGCCGCCACCGGCCTCGGGCTGGAGGCGGCCGTGATGACCTTCGAACCGCATCCGCGCGAATTCTTCGCGCACAAGGCCGGCGACCTGTCGAAGGCGCCGCCGCGCATCGCCAACCTGCGCGACAAGCTGCAATCGCTGTCCGACAACGGCATCGACCGCGTCATCGTCGAGCACTTCTCGGCGCCCTTCGCCGCCCTGACGCCGCAGGAATTCACCGAAAAAGTGCTGGTCGAGGGCCTGCACGTCAAATGGCTGATGGTCGGCGACGACTTCTGCTACGGCGCCCGCCGCGCCGGCAACGTGCAGATGCTGCTGGAAGCGGGCAGGCACTATGGCTTCCACGTCGAGACCCTGCCGACCGTGATGAACGGCAGCATCCGCATCTCCTCCTCCGCCGTGCGCGCCGCGCTGGCCGAGGGCGACTTCCGGCACGCCCAGGCGCTGCTGGGCCATCCGTACGCGATCTCCGGCCACGTGATCCACGGCCAGAAGCTGGGCCGCACCCTGGGCTTCCCGACCCTGAACCTGCGCGTGCCGCACCGCCCCGCCCTGTCCGGCATCTTCATCGTGCAGGTGCACGGCCTGGCCGCGCAGCCGCTGCCGGCCGTCGCCAGCCTGGGCGTGCGCCCGACCGTCGACGACAGCGGCCGCGTGCTGCTGGAGGTGCACGTGTTCGACTTCGCCGAAAACTGCTACGGCAAGCAGGTGCGCGTCGAGTTCCTGCACAAGATACGCGACGAGGAAAAATACGTCGACCTGCCGACGCTGACCGCCGCCATCGACCGCGATGCGGCCATCGCCCGCGACTTTTTCAAAGAGCGCGTAGGCGCGACCAACGCCACCGACCGAATTTAGCCGCGCGACCAGCTACGCGCGCCGGCTACACAGACACCCCGAATACATCACTGAAGAAAAACCATGTCCGACAACAAATCTGCAAAGAAGCCTGAAAGCAAATACCCGGTCAATATGACCGAAACCCCGTTCCCGATGCGCGGCGATATGGCCAAGCGCGAGCCGAACTGGGTCAAGGAATGGCAAGACAAGAAAATCTACGAGCGCGTGCGCAAGGCCGCCGCCGGCCGTCCCAAGTTCATCCTGCACGACGGCCCGCCGTACGCCAACGGCGACATCCACATCGGCCACGCCGTCAACAAGATCCTCAAGGACATGGTGGTCAAGGCGCGCGGCCTGGCCGGCTACGACGCACCGTACGTGCCGGGCTGGGACTGCCACGGCATGCCGATCGAGATCCAGATCGAAAAACAATACGGCAAGAACCTGCCGACCGCCGAAGTGCTGACCAAGGCCCGCGCCTACGCGCTGGAGCAGGTCGACCGCCAGCGCAAGGACTTCATCCGCCTGGGCGTGCTGGGCGAATGGCAGAATCCTTACCTGACGATGAACTACTCGAACGAGGCCGACGAACTGCGCGCCCTCGGCACGCTGCTGGAAAAAGGCTATGTCTATCGCGGCTTGAAGCCGGTCAACTGGTGCTTCGACTGCCAGTCCGCGCTGGCCGAGGCCGAGGTGGAATACCAGGACAAGCGCGATCCGGCGATCGACGTCGGCTTCAAGTTCGCCGAGTTCGACAAGCTGTCCGCCGCCTTCGGCCTGGATAAACTGCCGACCGAGAACGGTTTCGTCGTCATCTGGACCACGACCCCATGGACCATCCCGTCCAACCAGGCGCTGAACGTCAACGCCGAGGTGATCTACTCGCTGGTGCAGACCGAGCGTGACGGCCAGCCCCTGCTGCTGATCCTGGCGCAAGACCTGGTCGAGGCCTGCCTGGCGCGCTACAAGCTCGAAGGCACGACCATCGCCACCTGCCACGGCGCGGCGCTGGGCGGCATCAGCTTCCGCCACCCGCTGCACGCGTCGGACGCCTTCTACGACCGCCTGTCGCCGATGTACCTGGCCGAATACGTGACCACCGAAAGCGGCACCGGCGTGGTGCACTCGGCGCCCGCCTACGGCCTGGACGACTTCATCTCGTGCCGCGCGCACGGCCTGAAGGACGAGCAGATCCTGACCCCGGTGATGGGCGACGGCAAATTCGCCGCCTCGCTGCCGCTGTTCGGCGGCATGACGATCTGGGAAGCGTCCAAGCCGATCTGCGCCGCGCTGAAGGAAGTGGGCGCGCTGTTCGAAGTGAAGATGTTCGACCACAGCTATATGCACTGCTGGCGCCACAAGACGCCGATCATCTACCGCGCCACCTCGCAGTGGTTCGCCGGCATGGATGTCAAGCCGAAGGACGGCGGCCACACGCTGCGCGAAACCGCGCTCAAGGGCATCGCCGAAACCCGGTTCTTCCCGGACTGGGGCCAGGCGCGCCTGCACGGCATGATCGCCAACCGTCCGGACTGGACGCTGTCGCGCCAGCGCCAGTGGGGCGTGCCGATGGCCTTCGTGGTGCACAAGGAAACCGGCGCGCTGCATCCGCGCACGCCCGAGCTGCTGGAGCAGGTGGCAAAGCTGATCGAGAAGAGCGGCATTGACGCCTGGCTGGCGCTGGACCTGAAGGACCTGATCGGCGACGAAGCGGCCATCTACGAAAAGAACAAGGACACGCTGGACGTCTGGTTCGACTCCGGCTCGACCCACCAGACCGTCCTGCGCGGCTCGCACAAGGAGCAGTCGGCCTTCCCTGCCGACCTGTACCTGGAAGGCTCGGACCAGCACCGCGGCTGGTTCCACTCGTCGCTGCTGACGTCGTCGATGCTGAACGGCGCGCCGCCGTACAAGGCCCTGCTGACGCACGGCTTCGTGGTCGACGGCGAAGGCAAGAAGATGTCCAAGTCGGTCGGCAACACCGTCGCGCCGCAGGATGTCTGGAACAAGCTGGGCGCCGACATGCTGCGCCTGTGGGTGGCCACCACCGACTACACGGGCGAGCTGTCGATCTCCGACGAGATCCTCAAGCGCGTCACCGAAGCCTATCGCCGCATCCGCAACACGCTGCGCTTCCTGCTGGCCAACCTGTCGGACTTCGACGCAGCCAGGGACGCCGTGGCCATCGACCAGATGCTGGAGATCGACCGCTACGCGATCGCCAACATGGCCGCGCTGCAGGCGGAAATCGCCGGGCACTATATGCAGTACGAATTCCAGCCGGTCTACTCCAAGCTGCAGAACTATTGCTCGGAAGACCTGGGCGGCTTCTACCTCGACATCCTGAAGGACCGCCTGTACACGTCCGCCGTGACGTCGCCGGCGCGCCGCTCGGCGCAGACCGCGCTGTGGCACATCACGCAAAGCCTGCTGCGCGTGATGGCGCCAGCGCTGTCGTTCACGGCCGAGGAAGCCTGGGCCATCTTTGCCGGTCCGGAAGCCTACAAGGCCAGCGACGAAACCATCTTCACGCAAACCTGGTGGAAGCTGCCGCAGCCGGCCGACGCGGCCGCCCTGCTGGACAAGTACACCGCCCTGCGCGCGGTCCGCACCGACGTCACCAAGCAGCTGGAAGACCTGCGCACCTCGGGCGCGATCGGCTCGTCGCTGCAGGCGGAGCTGTCGATCAAGGCCGCCGGCGCCAAGTACCAGCTGCTGGCCAGCCTGGACGACGACCTGAAGTTCGTCTTCATCACCTCCGCCGCGCAGGCGGTGCAGGTGGAGAACGAAGCGGACGAGGCGGTCGAAGTGGTCGCCTCGGCGGCTGAAAAGTGCGAGCGCTGCTGGCACTACCGCGCCGACGTGGGCTCGCATGCGGACCATCCGACCCTGTGCGGCCGCTGCCACAGCAATCTGTTTGGTGCGGGCGAAAAACGCAAGTTCGCTTAATATGATGGCCGCCGATCTCCAACCCCGATCGGCGGCACCGTCGCCACGAACCAACCGAATATTTTATGGCCACCACTAAAAAAATCTTCCCGACCAAATCCTCGTCGAGCCTCACGCCTTGGCTGGGCATTGCCGCCATCGTCATCCTGTTCGACCAGCTGTCCAAGATCACCATCGCCAAGACCTTCCAGCTCGGCGAAGAGAAAGTCATCACCTCGTTCTTCAACCTGGTACTGGCCTACAACAAGGGCGCGGCCTTCAGCTTCCTCTCCAACAGCGGCGGCTGGCAGCGCTACTTCTTCACCGCCATCGGCATCGGCGCGGCGATCTACATCATCATCCTGCTGAAAAAGCACGGCGGCCAGCGCATGTTCTCGTGGGCGCTGTCGCTGATCCTGGGCGGCGCCATCGGCAACGTCATCGACCGCCTGATCTACGGCCATGTGATCGACTTCCTCGACTTCCACTGGCAGGGATTCGGCCACTTCGCCGCGTTCAACCTCGCCGACTCGGCCATCTGTCTTGGCGCCGGCCTGTTCATCCTGGACGAGCTGCGCCGGGTGAATCGTTAACCACTGAGGTAGCACCATGATGGAACTCACCGGTAAGAAAATCGTCCTCGGCCTGTCCGGCGGCGTGGCCTGCTACAAGGCCGCGGAACTGTGCCGCGCGCTGACCAAGGCCGGCGCCTCGGTGCAGGTCGTGATGACCGACGCCGCGGCCCACTTCATCACCGCCGTCACCATGCAGGCGCTGTCCGGCCAGAAGGTGTTCAGCAGCCAGTGGGACCCGCGCGTGGACAACAACATGGCCCACATCGACGTCACCCGCGACGCGGACGCCATCATGATCGCGCCCTGCTCCGCCGACTTCATGGTCAAGCTGGCGCACGGCGTCTGCGACGACCTGCTGTCGACCATGTGCCTGGCGCGTCCGCGCCACGTGCCGCTGCTGGTCGCTCCCGCCATGAACGTGGAGATGTGGCAGAACCCGGCCACCCAGCGCAACGCGCAGCAGCTGCGCGAGGACGGCATCGTCATCTTCGGACCGGCCGCCGGCGACCAGGCCTGCGGCGAAGTGGGCATGGGCCGCATGCTGGAACCGGCGCAGCTGCTCGAAGAGCTGATCGCGTCGTTCCAGCAGAAGGTCCTGGCGGGCAAGCGCATCCTGATCACCGCCGGCCCGACCTTCGAACCGATCGACCCGGTGCGCGGCATCACCAATCTGTCCTCGGGCAAGATGGGCTACGCCGTGGCCCGCGCCGCGCGCGAAGCCGGCGCCGAAGTGATCCTGGTGTCCGGCCCGACCGCGCTGCCGGCGCCGTTCGGCGTCACCCGCATCAACGTGCAAAGCGCCATGCAGATGCACGACGCGGTGATGGCCAACGTCGACCACCAGCACATCTTCATCGCGGTGGCCGCCGTCGCCGACTGGCGCGTGTCCAATTCCAGCGAGCAGAAACTGAAAAAGAACCCGGACGGCTCGGTGCCGGACCTGAAGTTCGAGCAGAACCCGGACATCCTGGCCACCGTCGCCGCCCGCACCACGCTGGCCGGCTATCCTTACTGCGTGGGCTTCGCCGCCGAATCGGAAAACCTGATCCAGTTCGGCGCCGACAAGCGCGAGAAAAAAGGCATCCCCCTGCTGGTCGGGAATATCGGCCACCACACCTTCGGCCAGGACGACAACACCATCATCCTGTTCGACGAGAACGGCCACACCATTTTGCCGCGCGCCGACAAACTGACCTTGGCGCGCCAACTGATTTCCGAGATCTCCAAACGGATCTCCCAGCACTCCTTATTTGCCAAATAAATGAAAAACATCGACGTCAAAATCCTCGACCCGCGCATGAAAGACCAGCTGCCGGCCTACGCCACCCCGGGTTCCGCCGGTCTCGACCTGCGCGCCTGCATCGACGCGCCTATGGTCATCGAAGCCGGCCAGACCGTGCTGATTCCGACCGGCCTGGCGATCCACGTCGCCGATCCGGGCTACGCCGCCATGATCCTGCCGCGCAGCGGCATGGGCCACAAAAACGGCATCGTGCTGGGGAATCTGGTAGGCTTGATCGACTCCGACTATCAGGGCCAGCTGATGATCTCGACCTGGAACCGCGGCCACAGCGCCTTCACGCTGAACCCGATGGAACGCCTGGCGCAGCTGATCATCGTGCCGGTGCTGCAGGTCGGTTTCAACGTGGTCGAGGAGTTCGACACCAGCGAACGCGGTGCCGGCGGCTTCGGCAGCACTGGAAAACACTAAAAAAACATACGGAGACCGGGATGGTCCAGCAGACAAAGAAAATCAATAAACTCGCTTCGTTGTCTTGGCGTTTGACCACCGTGGCGGCGGTCTCCCTGCTATCGGCCTGCTCGGTCTTCAAATCCAAACCCGCGGCGCCCGAACCGGCGCCGGTGGTGGCCCGCGTCATCAACGAAGAACCGCCGGTGGTCACCGCCAAGATGGCCGCCGCGCGCGAGGCGCTGGGCCAGATGGTGGCGCTGCAGGACCGCCTGTACCGCATCGCCGGTCCCCTGCTGATCAACAATGCGGACCTGTGCCGCACGCAGGCGCGCAACCTGCTCGGCTTCACCGCCAAGAACAAATACTCGTACACCGGCGAATTCGTCGACGCCGCGCAAGCGGTGCTGAACTACGGCGACCGCCTCGAAGTGGCCAGCGTGCTGTCCGGTAGCGGCGCCTCGCGCGCCGGCCTGCGCAAGGGCGACGGTCTGGTGGCGGCCGAAACGAAGAGCCTGCCGACCGGCCAGAACGCCGAAACGCAGGCGGCCGGCATCCTCGGCCCGCTGGTATCGGGCCACCAGTCGCTGAACCTGATCGTCGCCCGCAATGGCCGCAACCAGGAACTGAACGTGCCGGTCACCCGCGCCTGCGCCTTCAAGATCGACATCGGCAATTCGGACAACATCAATTCCTATTCCGACGGCCAGCGCGTGATGATCACGCGCGGCATGGTCAACTTCGCGCAAACCGACGAGAACATCGCCTACGTGCTGGCCAAGGACATCGCCCACAATGTGCTGGGCCACGCCGCCATCACCAAGCAGGCCTACACCGTCGGCAGCATCATCGACAACCTGGTCGCCGTGCGGCCGGACCTGTCGATGCTGATCGGCAGCGCCGGCGTCAAGCCGGTGCCGGCCGATCTGGACACGGCGGCCGACTACCTGTCGCTGTACATGGTGGCGCGCGCCGGCTACAACCTCGATCACGCGCACGCCTTCTGGCAGCGCATGGCCGCCCAATATCCGGCGACGGTGCTGAACGGTTATACTGCCACCCATCCCGCCATCGGCAAGCGCCTCACCGTGATCGACCAGACCATCGTCGAAATCAAGGGCAAGCAGGCGGCCAAGAAAACACTGATGCCGTAAAACCGGGAGACAGCCATGCGCCGCTTGTTGGCATTCATGTTGATACTGATGTGCGGCGGGGTCCAGGCGGCGCAATGGGCGCGGGTTGGCGGCGGCAAGACGGACGTCTTCTACATCGACAAGGGCAGCATCATCAAGGCCGACAAGACCCGCAAGGTCTGGTCCATGCATACCTTCAGCAAGCCGCAAATTACGCCCGAGGGCAAGCCTTACCGCTCGGTCAAGGCGCTGCACGTGTATTCCTGCGAGGACCGCACCACGGTGCTGCTGTCGCAGATCTACTATCCGGAGGCCATGGGCAAGGGCGAGCCGGTAGAAAACTACAAATACGAGAAATTCAGCCCGGAAGACATCGTGCCGGACAGCCCGTTCGACAACGCGCTGGCGGCCGTCTGCAAGGGCTAGCCGGGGAACTTAGTTGGGAAAATTGGGAAACACATTCCCCATCAGCCAGGTCAGGCCGGCGCACAACAGCACGGCAAGTATCAGCACGATCAGCAAACGGCCGAATTTAGGCGAGCCGTCGTCTTCCTTTGGGTTGGTCATGGGGCAGTCCCTGCAAGCTTTGTAGAGGCGTAGTATATTCCATCCATGGACAGTATCGATCTCGAAGTACTCAAAACCAGCGCAGCATGGATCGCCGCCGGGCGCCGCTGCGAACTGATCACCGTCATCAAGACCTGGGGCTCCAGTCCCCGTCCGGTGGGCGCCACGCTGGCCATCTGCGAAGACGGCACGGTGATCGGCTCCGTCTCGGGCGGCTGCATCGAGGACGACCTGATCGCCCGCGTGCGCGACGAGGGCATCAGCCGCGACATTCCCGAAATCGTCAGCTACGGCATCACCGCCGACGAGGCGCACCGCTTCGGCCTGCCCTGCGGCGGCACCATCGAACTGGCGATCGAGCCGCTGTCCGGGCGCAGCCGCATCGCCGAACTGCTGGTGCGGCTGGAACAGCACGAGCTGGTGCAGCGCCGGCTCGATCTGCAGACCGGCGAAGTGGAACTGGCCAAGGCCGCGCCGGGCGCGCAGATGCAGGTCAGCGAACGCGCCATGGTGACCTTGCACGGCCCGCGCTGGCGCCTGTTGATCATCGGCGCCGGCCAGTTATCGCGCTTCCTGGCGCAGATCGCCACGGCCATGGACTACCACGTCATCGTCTGCGACCCGCGCGAGGAATACCGCGCCGGCTGGCACGTCGACGGCGTGCAGCTGGTGCACGACATGCCGGACGATATCGTGATCGACATGAAGCTCGACCGCCGCAGCGCCGTGGTCGCGCTGACCCACGATCCGAAGCTGGACGACCTGGCGCTGATGGAGGCGCTGAAGTCGGACGCCTTCTATGTCGGCGCGATCGGCTCACGCCTGAACAACAGCAAGCGCCGCGGGCGGCTGCTGGAATTCGACCTGACGGCGGAACAGCTGGCTCGCCTGCATGGGCCAATCGGCTTGTACATCGGCAGCAAGACGCCGTCCGAGATCGCGATTTCCATCCTGGCCGAGATGACCGCGATTAAAAACGGCGTGCCAACGGGGATGCTGGTGCCGCACGCCGCCTCGCCGGTCGCGCCAGGCGAGGCAGTCTGCGCGGTCGACAGCGGCGCGGTATAAAAAGCGCAAGCCTGGACAATTCAAAAGCAAGAACCGGCTGGCCCGCCGCACGCGAGTGCGGGACAATAGCGACGCCGCGCTGTCCGGCGCCGCACCTACAATTGGAATCCGCATGAGCACCGCCAATCTGCTACGCCTGATCTTCCTCGCCGCCATCTGGGGCGGCTCCTTCCTGTTCATGCGGATCGCCGCGCCGGTGCTGGGCGCCGCCGTGCTGATCGAATACCGTGTGCTGTTCGCCTCGCTGTTCCTGGCGGTGATCGCGCTGGTGCTGAAAAAGCCGTTGAACCTGCGCCAGAACTGGAAGCACTACCTGATCCTCGGCCTGTTCAACTCCGCCGTCCCGTTCCTGATGTTCGCCTTCGCCGCCCGCACGCTGTCGGCCTCCCTGCTGGCCGTGCTGAACGCCACCACGCCGCTGTGGGGCACGCTGATCGCCGCCATCTGGACCCGAAGCATGGTCAGCGCCAAGGTGATGTTCGGCCTGCTGCTGGGCGCCTGCGGCGTCGCGCTGCTGGTCGGCTTCGACCACGTGACCACCAAGCCGGGCGCCGGCATCGCCATCGCGGCGGTGCTGTTCGCCTCCTTCAACTACGGCATCGCCAGCAACTACGCCAAGCAGGCCAAGGCCGTCGAGCCGTTCTCCAACGCGCATGGCTCAATGTGGGCGTCGACGCTGCTGGTGCTGCCGGCGCTGCCGTTCTTCCCGGCGCCGGGCGAACCGACCATCGGCATCATGGGCGCGGTGCTCGCATTGGGCATCCTGTGCAGCGGCGTGGCTTACCTGATCTACTTCCGGCTGATCCAGGACGTCGGCCCGTCGTCGGCGCTGACGGTCACCTTCCTCAGCCCCCTGTTCGGCATCCTGTGGGGCATGCTGTTCCTCGGCGAGAGCGTCGGCTGGTACACCTTCGTCGGCGCCGCCGTGGTCATCGCCGGCACCGCGCTGGTGACCGGCTTCCGTCCGAGCCTGGGCTTCCTCGGCAAGGCCAAGGCGGCGTGAAGCCCTTTACCCTATCCCTGCCGGCAAACTACCGCCTGCATGACGTGCTGGCCTTCCACAGCCGCGACACCGAAAGCGTGGCCGAGGAAGTGAGTCCCGAGCGGCTGCGCAAAGGCATGCTGGCCGGCGGCGTGCCGGTGGTGCTGGAGATCGTGCCCGACAACCCCGTCGCGCCGGCCAGCGCCGGCTGCACCGTCCACGCCGACGGCAAGCTGTCCAAGGCCGCGCAGGAGCAGGTGCGCGAGGCTGCGCTGAGCATCCTCGGCCTGCGCATCGATCCCGAGCCGTTCAGCGTCTTCGCCGCCAGGGACAAGATGTTCGGCCCGCTGACGCGCGCGCAGCCCGGCCTGCGCATCGTGCAGTCGGCCACCGTGTTCGAGGCGCTGACGTGGGCCATCATCGGCCAACAGATCAACCTGTCGTTCGCCATCTCGCTGCGCCGCACCTTCATCTTGCAGGCCGGCCGCCAGCACAGCAGCGGCTTGTGGTGCTACCCCACCGCGGCCGACGTGGCGCGCCTGACCGTCGACGACCTCACCAGCCGCAAATTCTCGCGCGCCAAGGCCGAGACCTTGCTGCGGCTGGCCCACCTGGTCAACGACGGCGAACTGCTGCTGGACGTCACACCAGCCAATAGCATCGAACAGATTTCGGCCGCGCTGCTGGCCGTCAAGGGCATCGGCCCGTGGACCGTCAACTACGGCCTGCTGCGCGGCTATGGCTATGCCGACTGCTCGCTGCACGGCGACGTGGCGATCCGCGCCGCGCTGCAAGCCTTGCTGGGCGAGGACGCCAAGCCCGACATGCCTCGCACCGAAAAAATCCTCGCCCAATACAGCCCTCACCGCACCATGGCCGCTGCCCACCTGTGGGCCAGCCTGCATCCTCGCGATCCCGAGTAGATTTTGCTTGAGCCTGACGCTACGTCAGGCTTTACGATCGGCTGCATTAACGTGAAGGAGATGACCATGCAGCCCACATCCGCCCCCAAGCCCAGCGCCTGGATGACCGCCACCCTGCGCGCCGCGCACCAGTTGTTCGATGAGCCGCTGATCCTGCGCGACTCTGTCGCCCTGCGCATCCTTGGCGCCGATGCCGAAGCCCGGTTGCGCGCCGATGGAGTACGCCAGCGCCACCAGCTCTCCGTCGCAATGCGCACCACGATGGCGGTCCGCGCCCGCCTCGCCGAAGACAGCTGGTACGAAGCGCAGCGCCGCGCGGTCGACCAATACGTGATCCTCGGCGCCGGCCTCGATACCTATGCCTATCGTGCCGACTGCGCGCCATCCGCCCGCCTGTTCGAGGTCGACCTGCCGGCCATGCAGCAATGGAAGCGCGATTGCCTGCGCGCGGCGGACATCGGCGAACCTGCCGCGCTGCGCTACGTCGCCACCGATTTTGAAAACGACTCGTTGAGCGCGGATCTGCAGCGGGCCGGCCTGGCCGACGACAAGCCGGCCTGCCATTCGTGGCTGGGCGTCACCATGTATCTGCGCCCGGACCAGGTGATGCACACCTTGCAGGACATCGCCAATTGCGCGCCGGGCAGCAGCATCGTGTTCGACTACCGCGTGCATGACGACCAGCTGACCGATGCCGAGCGCGCCGGCCTGCAAGTGGTGACCACGGCGCTGGCCGCGCAGGGCGAACACCTGCTCAGCTCTTTCGATCCGCAAAAGCTCGAGCACATGCTGGGCCGCTTCGGCTACAGCCAGGTCGAACACTTCGGCCCGAAGGAGCTCACAGAACGCTATCTGGCCTGCCACAACAACGGCCAGCGCCTGAGCGGCATCTTCCGCATGATCAGGGCCACGGTTTGACGTAAACTATGCGGCATGGATAAATCAGTACTGAAGATCGGCGAACTGGCCGCGCGTTCCGGCCTGACGGTGCGCGCGCTGCACCACTACGACAGCATCGGCCTGCTGACGCCGTCGGCACGCGCCGATTCCGGCTACCGTCTCTACAACCGCACCGACGTCGCGCGGCTGCACAACATCCAGGCGCTGCGGCGGTTCGGCATGTCGCTGGCGGACATCGCGACCTTCCTCGCCAGTCCCGACGCGCCGTTCGCCGACATCGTCGCGCAGCAGATCGCCGCGCTGGGCAAACAGATCGAACAGGCGACCGCGCTGCGCGCGCAGCTCGCGCAACTGCAACAGCAAATGGCAAGCGGCAGCGATCCCGAACTGGAAGACTGGCTGGCGGCGCTGGAGCATATGAACCTGTACGAACGATACTTCACGCCGGAGGAGTTGCGGCGCCTGCCCTTCTGGCAGCAGGATGCGCGCCGCAACGCCGCCTGGATCGCGCTGGTGGGCGAGGCGGAAACGCTGATGGCGCAAGGCGTGCCGGCGGACGACCCGCAAGCGGGCGCGTTGTCGGAACGCTGGATGCAAACGTTGGAGCGCGATACCGCCGCCAATCCGGAGTTTGCGCGCCGCCTGACGCTGATGCTGGACCAGGAGGCCGCGGCCCAGCAGCACACCCGCATCACGCCGGCGCTGAAGCAGTATGTGTCGGCGGCGTTTGGCGCGCGCAAGCTGTGCATCTACGCGAAGTACCTGAGCGCCGACGAGATGCGCGGCATGCGTGAGAACAACGGCAAAAACCAGAACGAATGGATTGCGCTGATCGCCGACGTGCATCGGCATCTGGAAAGCGGGATCCCGCACGACGCGCCGTCGGCGCAAACGCTGGCGCGCCAGTGGATGGCGCTCTACCTGGCGCAGATCGGCGGCGATCCGGCCACGCTGGCCAAGATCCGCGCCGCGCACGACCAGGAACCCGCGCTGTTGAGCGGCACCTGGGTCACTCCCGCCATGCTTGACTACATCCGCCTGTCCTACGCCACGCTGGCTTGATCGAACGTAAGGTGATGCTCCATATTGTGTCCTAACATCGCGGAGGTGCCCACCGCCCAGGAGACCAGTATGCCCCGCCCCCCCGTAGATTCCACCGGCCGACGCGTGCCGCGCGCAGCCCTGCTGCTGCTGACGTTGACGCTAACCGCCTGCAACACCGCGCGCGACACCGACTCCTTGATGGCCGAAGCCCGGCAATATCGTGCCAAAGGCGAAACCAAGGCCGCCATCATCGAACTGAAAAATGCCCTGCAGAAGGCGCCCGACAATGCCCGCGCCCGCCTCTTGCTGGGGGAGGTCTATATTGAATCGGGCGATACCGCGTCGGCCGAAAAAGAAATGCGCAAGGCCGGGGAGCTGGGCATCGGGGACGTGGAACTCATGCCGCGCCTGGGCAAGGTGATGCTGATGCAGGGGCAATTCAAGAAACTTATCGACGACGTCAAGCCGGACCCGGCCAGCCCGCACCAGACGGAACTGCTGGTATTGCGCGCCAACGCGTATCTGGGCCTGGGCGAGACGGCGCAGGCCCAGGCACTGTTCGACGAGTTGCTGGTGAAAAACCCGGATCTGCCCGAAGCCATGCTGGGCCTGGCAAAGATCGCCGCCTTGTCGCAACACCTGGACCTTGCCACCCAAACTATCGAACGCGCCCTGGCCAAGCATCCCGACAATATCGAGTGCCTGCGCTTCAAGGGCGACTTATTGCGCCTGCAGGGAAAAGACGCGGCGGCCCTGCTGGCATACAAGCAAATTCTGACCTTGCAGCCGAACAATACCCAAGCCCATATCGACAGCGCCACCCTCCTGATCCAGGCCAAGAAGCTGGCCGAGGCCCGATCCGAGATCGACGCCGCCCGCAAGAACGCGCCGGGCACCCTGCCGGTGATCTACACCCAGGCCTTGCTCGACTTTCAGGACGCGAGATATCCGGCGGCCCGCGATGCCTTGCAGCAGATATTGCGAGTGATGCCCGAGCACATGCCCAGCATCCTGTTGATGGGTTCCGTGCAATTGGCCATGGGCTCGTATCTGGAAGCCGAATTATCGATGCGCAAATTTCTCGACGCAAATCCGCGCCATGTCTACGCCAGCAAGCGCCTGGCCGGACTCCTTTTGAAGGGCGGCAAGGCCGACGATGCCATCGCCGTGCTGGACCCGCTGCTGGAGGCGAATCGAACGGACGTGGAGCTGCTGGCCCTGGCGGGACAGGCGCAGATGCAGGCCAGGCATTTCGCCAAGGCGGCCGACTACTTCCAGGCGGCGAGCGACCTCGCACCGCAAACGGCCAGCTTGCACACGTCGCTGGGATTGAGCCGCCTGGGCGCCGGGGAATCGGCACGCGCAGTCGGCGAGCTGGAACAGGCAACCGCCCTGGACGACAAGAGCGGCCGGGCCGGCATCCTGCTGGCGATGACCCACTTGCGCAACAAGGAATACGACAAGGCACTTCTGGCGGTTGAGGCAATGGAACGGCGCGACGGCAAGAATCCGCTGGTGAAAAACATGAAAGGCGGCATCCTGCTGTCCAAAAACGACCTGGCCGGTGCGCGCGCCGGCTTCGAGCAGGCGCTGGTGCTGGACCCGGCCTATCTGCCGGCCCTGGAAAATCTGGCGCAAATGGACTTGGCGGAAAAAAAGCCTGAACGGGCGCGCCAGCGCTACGAAGCTGCGCTCGCCAAGGACAAGAAGAACGTGGGCCTGATGACGGCATTGGCCAAGCTTGCCTTCGCACAGAACAACAACGCGGAAGCGGTGCGCTGGCTGGAACGCGCCACCAGCGAACGTCCCGACGCCCTGACGCCGGCATTGCTGTTGGCGAATCTTTACCAGCGTTCCGGCGAAAAGGAAAAATCGCTGAAGCTGGCGCAAGCGCTGCAGACGGCGCATCCGAACAATCCCGACACGCTCGCGCTGCTGGCACGGATCCAGATCGCGAACGGCAACTACGAAGCCGGGCTGGAAAGCTATACCAGGCTGGCCGAACTGCAACCTGCGTCGGCCGCCGTGCAACTGAGCATCGCCTATGCCCAGGTCGCGCTCAAGGACAAGGACGGCGCCCTCGCTTCGGTCAAGAAAGCATTGCGGTTGAAGGAAGACTGGTTCGAAGCCCAGGTCCTCGCGGCGACCTTATTAGTGGAAAGTAAAAGCTACCCGGAAGCGCTGGCCATCGCCCAGACCGTACAGCGCCAGCGGGCCGATCTGCCAGCCGGGCTGACGCTGGAGGGCGACATCTGGATGGCCCAGCATAAACCGCAAGAGGCGCTGCAGGCCTACGAGCGGGCATTTAAGATGAGCAAGTTGGCGCCCCTGGCGATCAAGATCCACCAAGCCCTGCTTCTGGCGGGCAAAACCAAGGAAGCGGACCTTCAAGCCGGCCAGTGGTTGCAGCAGCACCCGACCGATCTCAGCGTCCGGCTCTACCTTGCCAGCGCCAATTTGGCGGACGGACGATATAAGCCGGCGATCAGCTTGTTCGAGGCCGTCATCCGGCAAGACCCGAAAAATGTCGTGGCGCTGAACAACCTGGCCTGGGCCTACCAGCACGAGAAGGATGAACGGGCCCTGGCGACCGCCGAACGGGCTTACCAACTGGCCGGCACCAGCCCCGGCATTCTTGATACCCTGGGCTGGATATTGCTCGAGAAAGGCGATACGGCCCGCGCCCTGCCCCTGCTTCAAAAAGCCAGGGCGCTGGCGCCCGATGCGACCGAAATCGGCTACCACCTCGGCCTGGGCCTGATGAAGTCGGGCGACAAGCGCGCCGCGCGCACCCAATTCGAACAGCTGCTGGCCGCCAACAAGGACTTCCCGAAGCGTCCCGAAGTGAAGGCGATGCTGGAATCCTTGTAACTACACTCCGGGGTACTGTCGGCTTTTTTTACATCTTTGCGCGAAGAGCCGAAAATATTCCGGAAATTTTTGAAAAACTGTTTTAAAACAGCCACTTAGAAACCCTTCCAAACATGGCGTGGCATTTGCTTAGTAGTGGATAGCTGGCTGGTTCCAACCGGCCGGCAAGGTATCGAAACCCACACCGTTGCGTAGCGACTCTCCATTCATCTAGGAAGGAAACAAAATGAAAAAACTTACCATTCTCAGCGCTCTGCTGGGAGCGCTCTTTTCGGTCGGCGCGGCCCAGGCTACAACGCTGGACACCACCAGCGCCGCCAACGTGCTAATTTCCGGCAATCCGGGAGAGGCTCTAGGCGGTGACGGCATTCTGCAAAATTTCACGGGCATCGACTGGCATCAAAACGGCGCGGGCCTGGTTCAGGGCTTTACGCTCACCCCGGCTAACAATGCCGGCGATTTCGCCGATTTCACCCTGACGTACCAAGCATTCGCCGCAGCCATCGGCACCACGTCGGCCACGCCGGATCTGCGTGTAGCCCCGCCCGGTCCCGCAGTCGGTACCTATGAGCTGACGACGATCGCCACCTTGCATGAGCGGGCCACTTGCCTTAACGCCGGTTGCTCCACGGTTGCGATCACCTTCACTCCCGCCACCAGCAGCAACTGGACGGTTTATTTCGATAACACGCCCGATGCCAATCAAGCGGCCGGAACCGGATTCACGGATGGCGCGGTGATGCTGTCGGGTAGCTGGGATTCGGAGCTGTCGACCTTCCTGGCGACCGGCACGTCCGGCACCCCCGGCGCCACCGGCGTTGGCTCGGCCACCTTGGTCGGCACCGTGTTGTTTACCAATGCGGCCTATGTTTCGCCAGCCCTGGCCGGCACCCGCTTCGACACGACGCTGCAATTCCCCGGACCGGACGCACCTGGCTTCACGCGTCCGCTCCTGGTCAATGGCATCGCCACCGGTCCGAATACCGACTCGCAATTCGTGTTGAATGTGGATGGTGGCCAGCAGTTCACGCCCGTGCCTGAGCCAGCCACCCTGGCGCTGGTTGCCGCAGGCATCTTCGGCATGGGCTCGTTCGGCCGCCGGCGCGAAAAACAAAAATAGTCCGTGGTCCGGGCTTGCAATCGAAGGCCGGTGCGCTGGGGCGCACCGGCTTTTTTTTTCATGCCCGGCCTGTCTCTATTTCAGGCGGCGCGCCGGGCTGCCTCCCCATATTTCGCCGCTCCCGATGTGCGTGCCTTTGACGACCAGCGAATTGGCCGCCACGATCGAGTTGTCGCCTATCGTCACGCCGGACAAGACGACCGCATGGGCGCCTATCGTCACATGGTCGCCTATCGTAATCAGATAGTGGCCCAAGGTATCGCCCTCGATCACATGCGGCACCAGCAAGGCCGTTTCGCCGACCACGCTGTTGGCGCCTATCGTCACAAACGACGGATCGTAGATGATGCCCGAACTGTAGGTGTTGTCGCCCAGGCGCGCGCCCAGTCCAAGATAGATCAGCCGCATGATAGGGATCGGAATAATTCCGCCGCGTATCAGGGAATTAAAAAGTATCAGGTAAAACAAGACATACACCTGATAGATGAATTCCTGCCTGGAGCCGAACTCGATATTTCCTTCGTGTAGAGGCAGCGCCCACATGAAAATACGAAATATGAGCATGCCGTACAGGTAGACCAGGACCACGGCTGCCGCGCTGACGGCCACGCCCCTGAAATCGCCCAGGCGGGGAATGCTTCCCACGCCGCAGTAGGCGCTCAGCAGCGAGAGCATCAATACCAGCGCCAGCATGGACAGGAAAACGACTATGGCGGACGGTCTGATTTTTCGCATGAAAAACTCCCTATAAGAGCATCGATTATAGGAAAAGGGAGGTCTTACAGTCGCGGAATTGAAAACGAAAAAGCCGCTGATCCCTGACGGTATCAACGGCTTCGAATTTGGTTGCGGGGACAGGATTTGAACCTGTGACCTTCGGGTTATGAGCCCGACGAGCTGCCAGACTGCTCCACCCCGCGTCTGATGTAATCATTATAGGGCAAATTCGCATGTTAGGCAATATTAATCCCGAAATCGTCTGCGATAGTCCGAATAAATGCAGTTACCTATAAGCATAGGCCATGCCGCGCCGGCGCCAATCGGTGTAAAGTAGCCAAAGTGAGTACCCATACCGACTTGAGCTACCTATGAAATTCTGTTCCGAATGCGCCTCCCCCGTCAGCCTGGCCATACCTGCCGGCGACAACCGCCCCCGCTACGTGTGCGGCCAGTGCGCCACCATCCATTACCAGAACCCGAAAATGGTCCTCGGCTCGATCCCCGTGTGGGAACGCGACGGCGAACTGAAAGTGTTGCTGTGCAAGCGCGCGATCGAGCCGCGCCACGGTTACTGGACCCTGCCGGCCGGCTTCATGGAAAACAATGAAACCACCAGCGAAGCGGCAATCCGCGAAACCCAGGAAGAAGCCGGCGCCAACATCGCGCTGGGCAATCTGTTCACGCTGCTGAACGTGGCGCGCGTGCACCAGGTCCACATGTTTTACCTGGCCACCCTGCTCGACCTCGATTTCGCGCCCGGCGAGGAAAGCCTGGAAGTGCAGCTGTTCTCGGAGGCGGAAATCCCGTGGGACGACCTGGCCTTCCCGACCATCCGCACCACGCTGGAACTGTTCTTCGCCGACCGCGTCAAAATGCGGGAGGGCGGCAGCTACGGCTTCCACACCCAGGACATCACCCGTCCCATGCGTACGGATCTTTAACCTACTTGACGCGGTAATATGATCCCATGGCTCGATCCCGACAGTCCCTTCCCGGACGTCAGTGAGGCGCTGACCATCGACGCACCCGGCCTGCTGGCGGCCGGCGCCGACCTGTCGCCGCAACGCCTGCTGACGGCGTATAAGCACGGCATCTTCCCCTGGTTTTCCGAAGGCCAGCCCATCCTGTGGTGGAGCACCGATCCGCGCATGGTGCTGATGACGGACAACTTCCGCATCTCGGACAGCCTGAGGAAAACCCTGCGCAAGGTCGAACGCGAGATGAGCGCCGGCGGCCGCTGGCAGGTGCGCTTCGACAGCGCCTTCGAACAGGTGATGCGGGCCTGCGCCGCGCCGCGCCGGGACGGCCCCGGCACCTGGATCTCGGAAGACATCATCGCCGGCTATACCGGCCTGCACCGCCTCGGCTACGCCCACTCGTCCGAGCTGTGGCTGGACGGCCAGCTGGTCGGCGGCGCCTACGGCGTATCGATCGGCGGGATGTTCTACGGCGAATCGATGTTCGCCCGCGTCACCGACGGTTCCAAGATCGCGCTGGCCTACCTGGTGCGCTTCCTGCGCAGCCACGGGGTAAAGATGATCGATTGCCAACAGGAGACCGGCCACCTGGCCTCGCTGGGCGCCTCGCCCATCCCGCGCGCGCAATTCCTGGCGCATCTGCGCAACAGTATTGAATTGCCGCAGATCACCTTGTGGGAACCCATTGCACCGCTGGCTGCGGACAGTTAAGCTAAAGGTGACAAGCGCTGTCCTGGACTAAGCGCTATGATTGGGACTCAGAAGAAGAAGAGGTTTCAAAATGACCGTGGCGTCGTTGCGGCTCCTAGCCGTGCAGGCGCACTGTCTTCGTCGCCGCGCCTAGCCACGCTCATTTTGAAACGTCTTCTAAACAAACCGCCCTCGATAGGACGTGCATGACGCACCTGAACGATCTGCCTTTCGCGACGCTGCAGTTTTATACCACGGCGCCTTATCCCTGCAGCTACCTGGACGCGCGCCAGGCGCGCTCGCAGGTGGCTACGCCGTCGCACCTGATCAACGCCGACGTCTATTCGGAGCTGGTCAAGAACGGCTTCCGCCGCAGCGGCATCTTTACTTATCGGCCATATTGCGACGGTTGCCAGGCCTGCATCCCTGTGCGGGTGGTCGCCGACCAGTTCAAGCCCAGCCGGGGCCAGCGCCGCGCCTGGGTCAGGCATGGCCACCTGATGGCGGGCGTGGCCACGCTGTCGTTCTCCGACGAGCACTACGACCTCTACCTGCGCTACCAGAGCAAGCGCCACGCCGGCGGCGGCATGGACCAGGACAGCCGCGACCAGTACGCGCAATTCCTGCTGCAAAGCCGCGTCAACACCCGGCTGGTCGAGTTCCGCGAGCCGGACGGCACGCTGCGCATGGTCAGCATCATCGACGTGCTGTCGGACGGGCTGTCGTCGGTCTACACCTTCTTCGATCCCGACGTCGAGGGCGCCTCGTTCGGCACCTTCAACGTGCTGTGGCAGATCGCCCAGGCGCGCGAGCTGCAGCTGCCCTATGTGTACCTGGGCTACTGGATCAAAGAAAGTCCGAAGATGTCCTACAAGACCAACTTCAAACCGCTGGAGGCGCGCATCAAGGGCACGTGGAGCGTGCTGGACGCCTGATAAAATACGGGGAACTATAACCAGAGCTCCCCCATGTCCGAAAAACTCCTGTACTCGCTGGCCCGTCCGCTGCTGTTCTCGATGGACGCCGAAGCCGCCCACCATTTCACCCTCCCCGCACTGAAACGCGCCGCCGCGCTGGGCCTGACCAGGCTGGCCGGCCAGCCCAAGGCCGATCCGCGCACCGTGATGGGCATTACGTTTAAAAATCCGGTCGGCCTGGCGGCAGGCCTCGACAAGGACGGCGCCTACATCGACGCGCTGGCCGACCTGGGCTTCGGCTCGATCGAAGTGGGCACCGTGACGCCGCGCGCACAGCCGGGCAATCCCAAGCCGCGCATGTTCCGCCTGCCGCAGGCGAAGGCCATCATCAACCGCATGGGCTTCAACAACGGCGGCGTCGACGCGTTTGTCGCCAACGTGCAGTCGTCGCGCTTCTACCAGGACAAGGCCGGGGTGCTGGGCCTGAACATCGGCAAGAACGCCGACACGCCGATCGAGCGCGCCACCGACGACTACCTGCACTGCCTGGAAAAAGTCTACCCCTACGCCAGCTACGTGACGGTCAACATCTCGTCGCCGAACACCAAGAACCTGCGCCAGCTGCAGGGCGGCTCGGAACTGGACGGCCTGCTCGGCACCTTGAAGGAGGCCCAGCTGCGCCTGGCCGACCAGCACAAGCGCTACGTGCCGCTGGCGTTGAAGATCGCGCCGGACATGGACGGCGACCAGGTCAAGAACATCGCCGACGCGCTGCTGCGCCACAAGATCGACGGCGTCATCGCCACCAACACCACCTTGAGCCGCGACGCCGTCGCCGGCATGCCGCACGGCGCCGAAGCGGGCGGGCTGTCGGGCGCGCCGGTGTTCGAGTTGTCCAACACCGTGATCCGCCTGCTAAAGGCCGAGCTGGGCGACGCGCTGCCGATCATCGGCGTCGGCGGCATCATGCGCGGCGCGGACGCCAAAGTAAAAATGGAGTGCGGCGCGCAGCTGGTGCAGCTGTACAGCGGCCTGATCTACGCCGGCCCGGCGCTGATACGCGATTGCGCCGACGCGATCCGCTTGAAATAAGGAAGCAGCATGCAGAAGATACAACTTGGCTCGAGCTCGCTCAACGTCAGCCGGATCTGCCTGGGCACGATGACCTTCGGCGAGCAAAATACCGAAGCGGACGCCCACAGCCAGCTGGACTACGCGCTGGAGCGCGGCATCAACTTCATCGACACGGCGGAAATGTACCCGGTGATGCCGCGCCCGGCCACGCAGGGCGCGACCGAGCGCTTCATCGGCGGTTGGCTGAAGAAGACCGGCGCGCGCGACAAGGTGGTCATCGCCACCAAGGCGGCCGGACCGAATCCCAACATCAGCTGGGTGCGCGGAGGCAAGCAGAACTTCGACGCGGCCAACCTGAGCGCGGCGGTCGACACCAGTTTGCAGCGGCTGCAGACCGACCATATCGATTTATACCAATTGCACTGGCCCAGCCGCAACGTGCCCATCTTCGGCGCCAACGCCTTCAATCCCAAGCTGGAGCGCGACTGCGTGCCGGTGGAGGAAACGCTGGCCGCGCTGGGCGAGCTGATCAAGGAAGGCAAGATCGGCGCGATTGGCGTGTCGAACGAATCGTGCTGGGGCGTGAACGAGTTCATCAAGCAATCCGAGATAAAGGGCCTGCCGCGCATCGCCACCATCCAGAACCTGTACAACCTGACGGCGCGGCACTACGAGACCAGCCTGCTGGACGAGACCTGCTACCGCGAGAACGTCAGTCTGCTGGCCTACAGCCCGCTGGCGTTCGGCCAGTTGACCGCCAAGTACCACGACGACGCCAAGGCGCACGGCCGGCTGACGATCTTCCCGCCGACGTGGAGCCCGCGCTATCTGCGGCCGGCGGTGCTGGAAGCGGTGGCGCGCTATGCGAAGCTGGCGCGCGACCACGGCATCACGCCGACGCAACTGGCGCTGGCGTGGTGCTACTCGCGCTGGTTCGTGGCCTCGACCATCATCGGCGCCACCACCCTGGCGCAGCTGAAGGAAAACATCGACGCCTACGAACTGCAACTGCCGGCGGAAGTGCTGGCGCAGGTGGACGCCATCCACGCCAGCATCACCAACCCCGGCCAGTAAATCCGGGGTCAGATCCGAAAATTGGACACGAACTCCGCCGTAGCGGCCGCTACGGCGGAGTTCGTGTCCAATTTTCGGATCTGACCCCAGTTTTAACGCCAGCCGCCGGCGGCGTCCAGCAGCGAGCCGGTGATCCAGCCGGCGTCGTCGGAGGCGAGGAAGGCGACGGCTTTGGCGATGTCGGCCGGCGTGCCCAGGCGACCCAGCGGCGTCTGGGCGATCATCATGTCCGACAGGTCGCCTTTCATGCCGGCCGCGTTGAAACCTTCGGTATCGGTCGCGCCGGGATTGACAGCGTTGACGCGGATCTTGCGGCCGCCCAGCTCTTTCGCCAGCCCGCGCGTGATGGTGTTCACCGCGCCCTTGGTGGCGGTGTAGACCGAGGCCCCCGGCAGCGGCAACTCCCCCACCACCGAACCGATGTTGACGATGCTGCCGCCTTCGGCAGGGAACATCGCCACGGCCGCTTTGCTGGACAGCAGCAGCCCCGTCACGTTGATGTCGAACATGCTGCGCACGCTTTCCTCCGTCACCGTCTCCAATCCGCCGAACGCATACACGCCGGCGTTGTTGACCAGGATGTCCAGGCGGCCATACGCGGTGCGCGCGGCCGCGAACAGCTTGTCGATATCCGCCTGCATGGCGACGTTGGCCTTGACTGCGATGGCCTTGCCGCCGGCGACGATGATCTCCGCCACCACCTTGGCCGCATCCTGCTCGCTGGACGCGTAATTCACCACCACCGACGCGCCCTGCGCCGCCAATTCCCTGGCGATGCCCGCGCCGATGCCCTTCGATGCGCCGGTGACCACAGCGACTTTACCTGCCAGTTTTTTCTGAGACATGATGATTTCCTTTAAATTGGCCAGCGGAATGCTTGCCGATGAAGTGATCATCTCTCATGCATAAATCCTGCGGTAGCCACTGAAATCGTCTATGATTTATTCACTTAGTGGATTAATCACATGAATGACCATCTCTTCACCCTCCGCTTGTTTGTCCGCGTCGCCCGCAAGGGCAGTTTTTCGGCCGCCGGCCGCGAACTCCACATTCCGCAGCCAACCGTCTCGCGCCTGATCGCCAACCTGGAAAAACACATCGGCGCCGCGCTGCTGGTGCGCACCACCCGCGCCGTCACGCTGACCGAGGCCGGCATCGACTTCCTGGCCCGCATAGAACCGGTGCTAGCGGCATTGGACGAGGCGGAGCAGGCCGCGCGCGGCACCGGCGAGCTACGCGGCCTGCTGCGCGTCGGCGTGTCCTCCAGCTTCGCCATCCGCGGCGTGATGCCCAAGCTGCCCGGCTTCCTGCAGCGCCATCCTGAACTGCGCGTGGAACTGCTGCTGGACGACCTGCGCCAGGACCTGGTCACCGAAGGCGTCGACGTCGGCCTGCGTTTCGGCTCCCTGCCCGATTCGACCGCCGTGGCGCAGCGCCTCGGTGCCGTGCCGCGCGTGATCGCCGCCTCGCCCGCCTATCTGGCCGGCGCCGGCACGCCACAAACGCCGTCCGACCTGGCGCGGCATTCGATCATCGCCGGCCCCGGCCGGCTGGCCGCGCCGTGGAAGTTCACCAGGGACGGCAAGACGCAGTCGGTGCGCGTGGACGGCCAGCTGTCGGTGTCGGTCAACGAGGTGTCGACGGCCGCGGCGGTGGCCGGCATCGGCATCGCCTCGATGAGCCTGGGCGCCTGCCTGAAGGAGCTCGGCGACGGCACGCTGGTGCGCGTGCTGCCCGACTGGGACATGGGCGCCATCGAGCTGCATGCCGTGTTCGCCGCCGGCCGCGCCGCCAAACCGGCCGCGCGCGCGTTTGCCGACTTCTATGCCGGCAACCTGCAGCACATGGGAATTCAATAAAGTTGTTGTTTCCTGCACGTTATCCAGTTCTTGAATATCATTAGACGCAACCATTCGTGGGCAGCAGGTTTGCGCACTGATAAGCTCAAGTCATCACTAACCAGAGAGACCGCCACATGAGTTCACGCCACATCGCTCGTCCCCTGCTGCTCAGCAGCCTGATCGCCTCCATTTTCACCCCCGCCTTTGCCCAACAAGCCGTCGCCGACGGCGAGCTACAGTCGGTGGTCGTCACCGGCACCTATGCGAAGAACCGCCGCACCGTCGATTCGGAATCGCCGATCGACATCATCGGCGCGCGCGAGCTGCAGGCCAGCGGCTCGACCGAGCTGGCCACCGTGCTGGGCCGCCTGCTGCCGTCGATGAATTTCCCGCGCCCTTCCGGCGCCGACGCCAGCGATGCCGTGCGTCCGGCCCAGCTGCGCGGCCTGTCGCCGGACCAGACGCTGGTGCTGGTCAATGGCAAGCGCCGCCACACGTCGGCGGTGGTCAACGTCAACGGCACCCAGGGCCGCGGCTCGGCGCCGGTGGACTTGAACGCGATCCCGCTGTCGGCCATCGACCACATCGAAGTGCTGCGCGATGGCGCTGCGGCACAGTACGGCTCGGACGCGATCGCCGGCGTCATCAACATCATCCTGAAAAAAGGCGCGGGCGGCGGCGAAGTCGAAGTCGGCTTCGGCGAATACCAGAAGCGCGACGGCAAGCAGAAAACAGTGCGCGGCTCGACCGGCTTCAACCTGGGCGACCAGGGCTGGGTGCGCGTCGCCGTCGAGGCGGCCGACCGCGATCCGACCAACCGCGCCGGACCGGACTTCCGCAATCCGGCCGAACCGCGCTACGGCAAGGTCAACCAACGCTTCGGCGATCCTGAAACCAAGCCGCGCACGCTGTTCGTCAACAGCCAGTACCGCGTCAACGACGACATCGACTGGTACGCCTTCGCCAACTACGGCCAGCGCGACACCTCGGCCGCCGCCACCTGGCGCACCGCGCTGAACGGCACGGCGCAGCGCACGCCGCTGTTCCCGGAAGGCTTCCTGCCGCTGGAGAACAGCACATCGACCGACCAGTCGCTGGTGACCGGCCTACGCGGCGAAGCGGCCGGCTGGCGTTGGGACGCGAGCCTGAACTACGGCAGCAACGAGTTCAAGCTGGACCTGGACCACACCGTCAACCAGACGCTGGGCGCGGCCAGCCCGACCCACTTCTACGCGGGCAAGCTGACCAACACGCAGCAGCTGTTCAACTTCGACGTCGCCAGGGAATTCCCGGTGCAGGCCTTCAGCGGCCCGCTGACGGTGGCGCTGGGTGTCGAGGCACGCCACGAGGAATATAAAATCGGCGCCGGCGACGAGGCGTCTTACACCGGCACCGGCGCCCAGGGCTTCTCCGGCTTCCGCCCGGTGAACGCCGGCAGCAACAGCCGCCACAACGAATCGATCTACGCCAACTTCGAAGCCGAGATCACCAGGCAGTTCTCGGCGTCGGCTGCGCTGCGCCATGAGCGCTACAGCGATTTCGGCAACACCACCTCGGCCAAGGGCTCGGCGCGCTATGCGTTCTCGCCCGAAGTGTCGCTGCGCGGCACGGCATCGTCCGGCTTCCGCGCGCCGTCGCTGGCGCAGCAGTTCTACACCATCACCACCACCAATTTCTCGGTGGTCAACGGCGTCAATACGCCGATAGAAACCGGCACCTTCGCGGTCGGCAGCGCCGCCGCGGCGGCGCTGGGCGCGACCCCGCTGAAGGCCGAGAAAGCCCGCAACTACAGCCTCGGCCTGCAGCTGTCGCCCACCCGCAACTGGAACACCACGGTCGACGCCTACCGCATCGACATCGACGACCGCATCGCGCTGTCGGCCAACATGACGCTGTCGCCGGCGCTGCAGACGGCGCTGGCCAAGCAGGGCATCCTGGTGGGCGCCGGCCGCTACTTCACCAACGCCATCGACACCCGCACCACCGGCGTCGACGTGGTCAGCACCTATCGCTGGGATACCTCGAGCGGCCGCTACGATTTCACCGCGGCCTACAACCACAACAAGAATTCGCTGGAGCACGTCAACGACAATCCGGCCATCCTGACCGCCAACGGCCTGACCCTGATCGACCGCCAGACCATCAACCGCATCACCGTCGGCTCACCCAAGGACAAGTTCAGCCTGGCGACCGACTGGACGCTGGGCCAGTGGGGGGCGCGCGGCGTGGTGACGCGCTACGGCAGCTTCACCGTGCCGCAGAACAACGCGACGCTGGACCAGGTCTACGATCCGCAATGGGTGCTGGACCTGTCGGGCAGCGTCAAGCTGGGCAAGAACTGGCGCCTGAGCGCCGGCATCGACAACGTGACCAACCGTTATCCGGACCAGGTCACGTCGGCGGGCAACCTCAACAACAACGGCATCAATCCGTACAGCGGCTTCGCGCCGAACGGCTTCAACGGACGCTACTACTACGCCAAGGCCGGCTACAGCTGGTAATGGCCGGTAGGGTCAGGATGGTCAGGCCGGCGCGATCAGCAGCGTGCGCTGTTTGCGCGGCGGTGGCGGCGAGTAGCCGCCCTGCCCCGCCAGCTTGAACACGCTGACCGCCTGCGCCAGCAAGTCCGCCTGGTCGCGCATGCTTTGCGCGGCGGCGGCGGCTTCCTCCACCAGCGCGGCGTTCTGCTGCGTCACATCGTCGATCGACACGATGGCCTGATTGACCTGCTCGATCCCCGTGCTCTGCTCGCTGCTGGCGGCGCTGATCTGAGTCATGATGTCGGCCACCTGCTTGACCGCCTTGACGATGCCTTCCATCGTCACGCCGGCCTCGTCGACCAGCGCCGAACCGGCGTCCACCGTCTGCACCGAACGGCCGATCAGCTCCTTGATTTCCTTGGCCGCGCTGGCCGAGCGCTGCGCCAGCGTGCGCACCTCCGACGCCACCACGGCGAAGCCGCGCCCTTGCTCGCCGGCGCGCGCCGCTTCCACCGCCGCGTTCAAGGCCAGGATGTTGGTCTGGAACGCGATGCCGTCGATGACGCTGATGATGTCGACGATCTTGCCCGAGCTTTCCTTGATCGCGCCCATCGTGGTCACCACCTGGCCCACCACCGCGCCGCCCTTGGTGGCGAATTCCGACGCCGCCACCACCAGCTTGGTGGCCTGGCGCGCGTTCTCGGCGTTCTGCGTGACGGTGGAAGTGAGTTCCTCCATCGACGACGCCGTCTCTTCAAGGCTGGAGGCTTGCTGTTCGGTGCGGCTGGACAAGTCCATATTGCCGCTGGCGATCTGGTTCGACGCGGTGGCGATGGTATCCGTGCCCGAGCGCACCTGGCCGACGGTGCGCGCCAGGCTGTCGTTCATGTCGATCAGCGCGCGCAGCAGCTGGCCGGTTTCATCGGTGGTGGTGCATTCCATCTGCATCGTCAGGTCGCCGCCGGCCACCGCCTGCGCCATGCCGACCGCGCGGTTCAAGGGCCGCGTAATGCTGCCGGTGATCCAGAACAGCACCCATGACGCCAGCCCGGCCGCCACCACCGTCAGCAGTATCATCATGTTGCGCGAGCTGGAGAAGGATTGCGCGGCGACGGCGCTCGCGTCTTCGACCGCCGCGTTCTGGAACTTGACCAGCTCGGACAAGGCGTTCAGGTAGGCGGTCTGCTCCTTGCGCACCGTCGTCAACAGGTAATTGACCGACTCTTCGCGCTTGCTTTCGTCGTGCGACATCTGCACGAAGGCGGTCTGCACCGCCGCATACTTGTCGCGCGCGTCCAGCACCGCTTGCAGCTTGGCTTTGCTTTGAGGATCTTCGTCGTCGGCGATCAGCGCGGACAGCTTGTCCAGCCGGCCGGCGATTTCCACCTTGCGCTTGTCGACCCGCTCCAGCTCGGCCTTGACCACGGCGGTGTCTTTGGACAACATGGCGTTGCGCATGGCGCGGGCAATGTCGTTGAGACCGCCTATCGTTTCGTAAGCCAGTATCACCTTGGGAATTTTGTCGGCGGCGAGATCCTGGGTGTTGTTATTCAACTTGCCAAGATTGCCGATACCGATCACCGAAATGCCGACCATAAAGATGATCGACACGCCCAGGCCGGCGGCGAGCCGGGCCCCTATCTTCCAGTTTCCAATACCCATCACATGCTCCCCAGAGTAAGACCAAAGGCTTGAATTCTTGGTTGCCGCGTTTTAGTTTTGTGGTTTCAGTATATGGTCAATCAGACATCTCTGACGGAAATTTTCTGCAACTGTCAGACCGCCGCCACACCGGTGGCGGCGGCCTCCGGATCAGGACGGATCCCCGCCGTTCAAGGCGGCGTCGATATCGGCGCGGGTCAGGTCCGGCGCGAATTGCTGGATGAAATGGTAGGCGTACGAGCGCAGGTAGGCGCCGCGGCGCACCGCCAGCCGGGTGGTGTTTTGCGCAAACAGGTGCGACGCTTCCACCGCGCGCATGCCCTTGTCGCGGCCGTGGTCGAAGGCCATCGACGCCACGATGCCCACGCCCAGGCCAAGCGCGACGTACTGCTTGATGACGTCCGAATCCATCGCCGTCAGCACGATGTCGGGCTTGACGCCGGCCGCCGCAAACGCCGCGTCGATATGGCCGCGGCCGGTGAAGCCCACGTCATAGGTGATCAGCGGGAACTCGGCCAGGTCTTCCAGCCTGATCGGCGAGCGCGACAGCAACGGATGGCCGTCCGGCACCACGATCAAATGACTCCAGCGGTAGCAAGGGAAGGACACCAGGTCGGGGAACTGCGACAGGCCCTCGGTGGCGATGCCGATGTCGGTCTTGCCGGACAAAATCCATTCGGCGATGTGCTCGGGCGCGCTCTGCTGCAGGGCGATGCGCACGTCGGGATAGGCGGTGCGGAAGCTCTGCACCACTTTCGGCAGCGCGTAGCGCGCCTGCGTGTGGGTGGCCGCCACGCTCAGCGTGCCGCTTTGCTGGCCGGTGTATTCCAGGCTGGCCTGCTGCAGGTTTTCCGCCTCGATCAGCAGGCGGTCGATGATCTTCAGGATGCCCTTGCCCGGCTCGGTCATGCCGGTCAGGCGCTTGCCGTTGCGTTCGAAAATCACCACGCCCAGTTCGTCTTCCAGTTCGCGGATCTGGCGGCTGACGCCAGGCTGCGAGGTGAACAAGGCGTTCGCCACTTCGGTCAGGTTGTAGCCGCGTCGCGCGGCTTCGCGGATGGAGCGCAATTGTTGAAAATTCATATGGCGGCTCCTCCGTCAACGAACACATGCAGGCGTTTGGGACGCACCACCAGGGTTTCGCCTTCTTTCAGTTGCAGATGGCTGAAACGCTCGTTGGACATCACCGCTTCGATCAGCTCGGCGGTATCGCCGCGCTCCAGATCCAGTTGCGCCAGCGGGCCGATTGCATGGGCGCGGCGCAGCTTGACCACGATGCCTTCCGCGCCCGGCGTGTAGCGGTCGATCTCCAGGTCGTGCGGACGCACATAGGCGGTGCCGTTGCCGTCGGCCGAAGGCTGGCCCGGCACGGTGAACGAGGCGTCGCCGCTGGCGAGCACGCCGTCCTGCACGCGGCCGTGGAACATGTTCACGTTGCCGAGGAAGCCGTAGACGAACGGCGAGGCCGGATGGTTGTAGACCTCGCTCGGCGCGCCTATCTGTTCGACGTTACCCTTGTTCATCAGCACCACCTGGTCGGCCACTTCCAGCGCCTCTTCCTGGTCGTGGGTGACGAAGATCGACGTCACGTGCAGGTCGTCGTGCAGGCGCCGCAGCCAGCGGCGCAGTTCCTTGCGCACCTTGGCGTCCAGCGCACCGAACGGTTCGTCCAGCAGTAACACGCGAGGCTCCACCGCCAAGGCCCGCGCCAGGGCGATGCGCTGGCGCTGCCCGCCCGACAGTTGCGGCGGATAGCGGTCGGCCAGCCAGTCCAGCTGCACCAGCTCCAGCAGCTCCTTGACCTTGCAGCGGATCTGGTCTTCCGACGGCCGTTCGGCGCGCGGCTTGACGCGCAGGCCGAAGGCGACGTTTTCAAACACGGTCATGTGCTTGAACAGCGCGTAATGCTGGAACACGAAGCCGACCTGACGCTCGCGCACGTGGCGGTGGGAAGCGTCGTTGGCGTCCAGCAGCACCTGGCCCGAGTCAGGATGCTCGAGGCCGGCGATGATGCGCAGCAGCGTGGTCTTGCCGCAGCCGGACGGCCCCAGCAGCGCGGTCAGCTCGCCTTGCGGAAAGTCCAGCGACACATTGTTCAGGGCGACGAAATCGCCGAACCGTTTATTGATGTTTTTAACTTCGATCGTCATGGTATTACTCCGTAGGGCGCACGTCGTCGGCGATGGATTCGTTCAAGCGCCAGGCGATAAAGGATTTCAGGGCCAGCGTCACCAGCGCCAGCAGGGCCAGCAGGGACGCCACGGCGAAAGCTGCGGCAAAGTTGTATTCGTTGTACAGAATCTCGACCTGCAGCGGCACGGTGTTGGTCTCGCCGCGGATGTGGCCGGACACCACCGACACCGCGCCGAACTCGCCCATCGCGCGGGCGTTACACAGGATCACGCCGTACAGCAGGCCCCACTTGATGTTGGGCAGCGTGACGCGGCGGAAGGTGTCCCAGCCGGAGGCGCCCAGCACGATGGCGGCCTCCTCTTCCTCGCTGCCCTGCGCCTGCATCAGCGGGATCAGTTCGCGTGCGACGAATGGGAAGGTGACGAAGATGGTCGCCAGCACGATGCCCGGCACCGCGAACAGGATCTTGATGTCGTGCTCCTGCAGCCATGGGCCGAACCAGCCCTGCGCGCCGAACAGCAGCACGTAGATCAGGCCGGAGATCACCGGCGATACCGAGAACGGCAGGTCGATCAGGGTCAGCAGGATGCTCTTGCCGCGGAACTCGAACTTGGCGATGCACCACGACGCCGCCACGCCGAACACCAGGTTCAGCGGCACGGCGATGACGGCGGTGATCAGGGTCAGCTTGATGGCCGAGATCGCGTCTTCCTCGACGATGGCGGACACGTAGGCTTCCCAGCCCTTGCGGAAGGCTTCGACGAACACAGCCACCAGCGGCACGAACAGGAACAAGGTCAGGAAGGTCAGCGCGATGGCGATCAGCGCGCCGCGCACCCACAGCGGTTCGAGGATTTGCGGGGCCGACGGCAGTTCGCCGCGCCGCACTGCAGTAGCAGGAACAACAGGAACGCCGCTCATTATTTATTCCCCGACTTTCCGCGAGCCCAGGCTTGCAACAGGTTGATGGTCAACAGCATGAGGAAGGAGACGATCAGCATCACCACGGCGATCGCGGTGGCGCCGGCGTAGTCGTACTGCTCCAGCTTGGTGATGATGAACAGCGGCGTGATCTCGGACACCATCGGCATGTTGCCGGCGATGAAGATCACCGAGCCGTATTCGCCGGTGGCGCGGGCGAAGGCCAGCGCGAAGCCGGTCATCAGCGACGGCAGGATGGTCGGGAACACCACGCGGAAGAAGGTCTGGAAGGCGTTGGCGCCCAGGCTGGCGGCGGCCTCCTCCAGTTCGCGCTCGGCGTCCTCCAGCACCGGCTGCACGGTGCGCACCACGAACGGCAGGCCGATGAAGGTCAGCGCGATGACCACGCCGATCGGCGTGAACGCCACCTTCAGGCCCAGCATGCCTTCGAGAATGCGGCCGAACCAGCCGTTGGCCGAGTACAGCGCCGTCAGCGTGATGCCGGCCACGGCGGTGGGCAGCGCGAACGGCAGGTCGACCAGCGCGTCGACGATACGCTTGCCGGGGAATTCATAACGCACCAACACCCAGGCGACGATGCCGCCGAAGATGACGTTGATGAAGGCGCCGATCAGCGAGGCGCCGAAGGTCAGGCGGTACGAGGCCATCACCCGGTCCGACGTCACGGCGTGCCAGAACGCTTCCCAGGTCAGCGTGAACGTCTTCAGGAACACGGCCGACAGCGGGATCAGGACGATCAGCGTCAGGTAGAAAATGGTAAATCCCAGCGAGAGCCGGAAACCCGGCATCACGCGGTACGGCGCTCCCCTGGACGCAACGGGGGCCGTGGCGGGCGCTGCGAGAACTGCGGACATGTATGCTCCCTTATTACAAATTCTTCTATAAGGGCTGCATAATCTCATCTACGCTTCATAATACAAACGAAGCTTTTTTCATTTGATTAGACGATTCCGGTATATCGATCCGGAAATCCGTTCAAGATACGAGCTTGGCGGCAACCGCCACCAGAGTGAAGGCCAGCAGCCCGCGCAGCAGGCGTTCCGGCACGGCGCGCGCGGCGTAGGCGCCGATGGTGATGCCCGGCAGCGAGCCGACCAGCAAGGTCAGCAGCAAGGACCAGTTGATCGAGCCCAGCCACCAGTGGCCGACGGCGGCAATCGCGGTCAGCGGCACGGCGTAGGCGATGTCGGTGCCGGCCACTTCGGCCGCGCTCAGGCGCGGATACAGCATCACCAGCAGGGTCGCGCCGATGGCGCCAGCACCGATCGACGAGATCGTCACCAGCGTGCCCAGCACGGCGCCGGCAACGATGGTGGCGGTGGTCAGCGCGCTGCCCTGCAGCTGCCGTTCGGGACGGGCCGTGATCCAGGCCAGCATCTTGCGTTTGAATAGTAAGGCGACCACGGTCAACATCACCGAGCCGGCGATCATGTAGCGGATCACCTGGCCGATTTCCTGGTTGAGGGTGCCGAAATGCTTGAGCGCAAAGCTGGCCAGCAAGGCGGCCGGCAAGGCGCCGATGCACAGCCGGCGCACGATTTCCCAGTGCACCGTGCCGCGCATGCGGTGGGTGAAGGTGCCGACGCCCTTGGTCAGCGAGGCGAACGCCAGGTCGGTGCCGACCGCGACCGCCGGCGACACGCCGAACAACAGCGTCAACAGCGGCGTCATCAGCGAGCCGCCGCCCACGCCCGTCATGCCGACCAGCAGGCCGACCGCGAAACCAGATGCGACAAAGGACAAATCCATGCAATTCCCCAAGAGTAGCTCGCAGAGTAAACTACTCTAGGGAAACTTCCAAACAACGGAATGCTTATTTGCTTATGCGTTATTTATTGGGTTGTGGCGTGACGCGCAAGTATGGACGGGCGGCGGTATAGCCTTTCGGATACTTTTGCTTCAGCACTTCCGGGTCTTGCACGGTCAGCGGAATGATGACGTCGTCGCCGTCTTTCCAGTTGCCCGGGGTGGCCACGGTGTAGCCGTCCGTCAGCTGCAGCGCATCGATCACGCGCAGCACTTCGTCGAAGTTGCGGCCGGTGCTCATCGGATAGGTGATGCTCAGGCGCACCTTCTTGTTCGGGTCGATGACGAACAGCGTGCGCACGGTGGCCGTGGCCGAGGCGTTCGGATGGATCATGTCGTACAGCGTGGCGACCTTGCGGTCTTCGTCGGCGATGATGGGGAAGCCGACCACGGTGTCCTGGGTCTGCTCGATGTCGCTGATCCAGGCCTTGTGCGATTCGGCCGGATCGACCGACAGCGCGATCGCCTTGACGTTGCGCTTGTCGAATTCAGGTTTCAGCTTGGCGGTCAGGCCCAGCTCGGTGGTGCAGACGGGCGTGAAGTCCGCCGGGTGCGAAAACAACACCACCCACGAATTGCCAGCCCACTCGTGGAAGTGCAGCTTGCCGATGGAAGAGTCTTGTTCGAAATCAGGGGCGGTGTCGCCCAAACGCAGGGTCATGGTCATCTCCAGAGTAATTGTGAGTCAGTGGGCCGTCAGCGCGTTATTTTGCGCCTTTTCTGCTAAAAAATACAATATTTCGAGCCCTTCCGGCCAATCGCCCAGCCCCGACTCGGCATTGATGTGGCCCAGCGGACCACCGTTGATGAAGCGGCTGTGCCAGTGCCGCGCCCACAGTTCGGCGCGCGGCGCGGCCATCCACGGATCGTCGGTGCTGCCGACCATGACGGATGGCACCGGCAGCGCCTGCTTCGGCAGCAGCGCCGCCACATTGAATTTGTCGGGATCGGCCGGCGCCACCAGCAGCAGTCCGGCCACACCGGCCGGATCGCGCGCCACGCTGTGCACGGCGGCCAGGCTGCCGAAGCTGTGGGCGACGATCAGCAGCGGGCGCGGATCGTCGCCAGTGTTGACAACGGCGCGGCGCTGGCGGTCCACGCGCGCCGACCAGCGCGGCAGGTCCGGCACATCCCAGTCGTCCTGCTCGATTCGCTCGAAGGCCGGGAACAGGCGCTGCCAGCGGCTTTGCCAGTGCTCCGGTCCGCTGCCATGCAGACCGGGAGCAATCAACACGCGAAACTGGCTCAGCACACCGTCCATGATTACTTCGGCTGGTAGATCTGGTCGAACAGGCCGCCGTCGGCGAAGTGGGTCTTCTGCGCCTTGGTCCAGTCGCCGGCCACATCCGACAGCTTGAACAGCTTGACGTTAGGGAATTGGCCGGCGTATTTCTTCGCCTCCTTTTCCACGGCCGGACGGTAGTAGTTCTTGGCGATGATTTCCTGCGCCTCGTCGGTGTACAGGAAGTTCAGGTAAGCCTCGGCCACCTTGCGGGTGCCGCGCTTGTCGGCCACTTTGTCGACCACGGCCACCGGCGGTTCGGCCAGAATGGAGACCGACGGCGCGACGATGTCGAACTTGGTCGGACCCAGTTCCTTGATCGCCAGCAGCGCTTCGTTTTCCCAAGCGATCAGCACGTCGCCGATGCCGCGCTCGACAAAGGTGGTGGTGGCGCCGCGCGCGCCGGAGTCGAGCACCGGCACGTTCTTGTACAGCTTGGTCAGGAAGTCCTTGGCGGACGCTTCGCTGCCGCCCGGCAGGCGCAGCGCGTAGCCGTAGGCGGCCAGGTGGTTCCAGCGGGCGCCGCCGGAGGTCTTCGGATTCGGCGTGATGACGGCAACGCCCGGCTTGACCAGGTCGTTCCAGTCCTTGATGCCTTTAGGGTTGCCCTTGCGGACCAGGAACACGATGGTCGAGGTGTATGGCGTGCTGTTGTGCGCCAGCTTCTTCTGCCAGTCCGGCGCCAACAGCTTGTGCTCGGCGATGGCGTCGATGTCGTAGGCCAGCGCCAGCGACACCACGTCCGCCTCCAGGCCGTCGATGACCGAGCGCGCCTGCTTGCCCGAACCGCCGTGCGATTGCTTGATCTTGACCGTATCGCCAGTCTTGGCTTTCCACTCCTTGGCGAAGGCGACGTTGACGTCCTGGTACAGCTCGCGGGTCGGATCGTAGGACACGTTCAGCAAGGTGATTTCGGCGGCCAATGCCGGCACGGCAGCGGTTACGGCGAAAACGGCGGCGGCGATTATTTTTTTGGACAGCATCTGATTCCCCTAGTAGTGAAGGTCTTCAGGTTAATGCCGTCCCTTATAAATGAGAACTAAGCTTTTAGCAGTTCAATATGCCAAAACCGAATAAAGGATTCAGTAAAAGCGGTTGAACAACACGACGGCCCAGGCGGCCGCCGCCAGCAGGCACGTCAGCAGCACGGCGGCGCTGCCGAAGTCCTTGGCGTTCTTGGACAGCGGGTGGCGCTCCAGCGACACGCGGTCCACCACCGCCTCGATCGATGAATTGATCAGTTCCACGATCAATATCAGCATCAGCACGCCGATCAGCATCAATTTCTCGAACGCCGAGATGCGCAGCACCAGCGCGATGATGGTGCCCACCACGAACACACTGACCTCCTGGCGGAAAGCATGCTCGTGCTTCCATGCCGACTTGAAGCCGTCGATGGAATACAAACAGGCCGAATAGATACGTTTCAGGCCGCTCTTGCTCTTGAATTCGCTCACTGGTTCCATGGATGCGCCGGAAAAAATAGAATGCATCATTATGCATTAATTCCCATTTTTTTCACATTATGGTATAAAGTAAGTATCGCATACCGCACTGCACCAACCACATCATGAAAATCGAAACCGTTCCCGAGCAAAAGACCACTATCCAGGTGATCGAGCGCATGGTGGCGCTGCTCGATGCCCTGGCCAAGTATCCCGACCCCGTGAGCCTGAAGGAATTATCCAAGGTTTCCGGGCTACACCCGTCGACCGCGCACCGCATCCTCAACGATATGGTGCTGACCCGCTTTGTCGACCGCATCGAGCCGGGCACCTACCGGCTCGGCATGCGGCTGCTGGAACTGGGCAATGTGGTCAAGAGCCGGCTGTCGGTGCGCGAGGCCGCGCTGGATTTCATGCGTGCACTGCACAAAAAGACCCAGCAGACCATCAACCTGTCGGTGCGCCAGGGCGACGAGATCGTCTACATCGACCGCGCGTTCTCGGAACGCTCGGGCATGCAGGTGGTGCGCGCCATCGGCGGACGCGGCCCGCTGCACCTGACCTCGACCGGCAAGCTGTTCCTGTCGGTGGACGAGCCGAAAGCCATCCGCGCCTACGCCACGCGGACCGGACTGGCCGGGCACAACAAGAATTCGATCACCGACCTGGCCAAGCTGGAACGCGAGCTGAGCCTGGTGAAATCGCGCGGCTACGCGCGCGACAATGAAGAGCTGGAGCTGGGGGTGCGCTGCATGGCCGCCGGCATCCACGACGACAGCGGCAAGCTGATTGCCGGGCTGTCGATCTCGGCGCCGGCCGACCGTCTGCAGGACGAGTGGCTGGACGACCTGGTCACGACCGCCAACCAGATCTCCGCCACGCTGGGTTACATCCCGGTCGAATAAGACGGGCTGCTGACCAGGGTTGCAGGCTTCAACGCCTCCAGCCACTTGCGCATGCGGCCGGCATCGGCCGTACGCGACTGCTTGCCCTTGGAATCCAGGAACACCATGATCACCGAGCGGCCCTCGATCACGGCCTGCATCATCAGGCAGCGGCCGGCTTCATTGATGAATCCGGTTTTCTGCAGGCCGATAGTCCAGTCCGGGCTGGCCACCAGGTGATTGGTGGTGCCGAACTGCATCGGACGGCCATTGGTTTCGATCATGGCCTTGGCGTCGGTGGAGTACTGGCGCAGGATGGGCTGCTGATACGCCGCCATCGCCAGCTTGGCCAGGTCGCGCGCGCTGGCCACATTCATTTTCGACAGGCCGTTGGAATCGACGTAGTGCGTGTCGACCATGCCCAGCTCGCGGGCCTTGGCGTTCATCGCTTCGACAAACGCGGCTTTGCCGCCCGGATAGTTGCGGCCCAGCGCGGACGCTGCGCGGTTCTCCGAACTCATCAGGGCCACGTGCAGCATGTTGGCGCGGGTCAGCTGGGAGCCGACCTTCAGGCGCGAACTGCTGAACTTCTCGCGGTCGACATCCTCGTCGGTCACGGTCAGCACTTCATCCATGTCCTGCTTGGCTTCCACCACCACCAGGCCGGTCATCATCTTGGTGATCGAGGCGATCGGCAAGGCGACGTTGGAATTCTTTTCAAACAGCACTTCGGAATTGGCCTGGTCCAGCACCAGCGCGACGTTGGACTTGAGGTCCAGCGGATCGTGGGTCATGTTCAGGCCGGCCAGGTCGCCCATGGTCGGCACGGCGGGCGCGGCCACCATCATGCGCTGGTACACCACCTTGCGATGGCCGTTGACCTTGATGACGCGCTTGATCACCCGCTCGCCGGTATCGGCGGCGGCGATGCGCAGAGGCTGACGGGTCTTGCTCTTCTTGGTCTGATGTTTCTTCGGCGCGGCATCGGTGGCCGTCGCAGCCGTTGCGGTCACCGCCGTGGAAGCGAACATCAGTGAAATGAGCGCACTAAGAGCTAATTTATACATTCATATCCCCGGAAAAGAGCAATACCACGAAAGCGAAGCACCTGTTGCAGTGTAGCAAAACGCTGCACGAGCGCAAGCATATTTAACATTGAACGCATCATTGGTTGCAATGACGCAATACGGTTTTAACAAGCTAGTTCTAATCGACAAATTTAACAAATTCTTCAACCCGCATACGGTCTGTGATCAAAGTATTCTCAATCTTTGTCGGATCGGCCACGCCAAGCGCCATGCCGCACACCACGATTTCATTTTCCGGCAAGCCCAGCACTTGTCCGATGACCCGATGATACTGGGTAAATGCCGCCTGCGGACAGGTATCGAGCCCGCGCGCCCGAGCCGCCACCATGATGTTCTGCAGGAACATCCCGTAGTCCAGCCAGGAGCCCTGCTCCATGATGCGGTCCATTGTGAAAATCAAGCCGACCGGGGCGCCGAAGAATTCATAGTTGCGGCCGTGCTGAGCCGCCATGCCGGCCTTGTTGTCGCGGGTCAGCCCCAGTAGTGCATACAAGTCCCAGCCGACCTTGCGCCGGCGTTCGATGAAAGGTGACACCCATTCGCGCGGGTAGTACGCATATTCCTCGGTGTGCAGTTTCGCCTGCTCTGGGTCAGTATGTATGGCCAGAATCGCAGAACTCAACTGTTGTTTGCGCTCGCCGTCGAGCACGTAGACTTTCCAGGGCTGGGTATTGGTGCCGGACGGCGCCCGCGCCGCCACCCGCAGGATCTGCGCCACATCCTCGCGCGCCACCGGCTGCGGCAGGTAGGCGCGGATCGAGCGGCGCGAGGTGATTGCCGCATCGACGGCTTGCTGGTCGGGAGTAGAAATCATGGAGCCTCGCTTATTTGGTTTTTTTGACGACGAATACCACGCCTGTCACCGCCAGCACCATTCCCAGTATGCCGAGGGCGTTGAAAGCTTCACCAAACATCAGCCAGGCCATGATGGCGGTGGTGGGCGGCGTGAGATACAACAAACTGGTGACCTGGGTGGCGTCGCTGCGGCGTATCAGCGCGAACAGCAGGAAAATCGCGCCGATCGACAAACCCAGCACCGACCACAGCAAGGCGCCGATGAAGCGCGGCGTCCACTGCACCGCAGCAAAATCCGCGCCCAGACCTTCGAATATGATAGCCAAAGGCAGCACGACGACCAGGGAGGCGGCGAACTGGATGACGGTGCCGGTGCGCAGGTCGAACTGCGGACAATGGCGTTTTTGATACAGGGTGCCGACGGTAATCGACAGCAGCGCGAACATGCACAGCAGGATGGCCTCGGTCGACAGGCCGGCCAGCTTGATCTTGGCGGCCACCACCAGCCCCACCCCGACTATGCCGAACAGCAGACCCAGCCACTGGCGCGGACGCACTTTTTCGCCGATCAGCGGCGCCGCGAAGGCGGTCAGGATGGGCTGCATGCCGACGATCAGCGCCGTCAAGCCGGCCGGCATGCCGAGCTTGATCGCGCACCAGACGCCGATCAGGTAGCCGGCCTGCACCAGCAGGCCGGCCAGCGCGATCTGCCAGATCCGGCCATGCGGCCAGGGCGCCTTCAGCAGCAGCACGGCCGGCACCAGCAACAGCAGCACGCCGGCGAAGCGCATCACCAGGAAAGTCAGCGGCGGCGCGTACGGTAGTCCGAACTTGGCGACGATAAATCCGCTGCTCCACAATAGTACAAAAAACAACGGTAGCGGCGACAGGAAGGTGGCGTGCTGCGCGGTCGCTGCGGCCTTGGTGGAGTTGGGCATATCGGCAGGAATATTCACTAGCTAAATGAAAGTAAATCGGCGCCGCATTGGGGCGCCGACTGTGGATGAGGCCAGTCTATCACGGCGGCCCGAATGCCATCGGCGGCGGCCCCCAGTGTGGATGTTTCTACAAGAAAACACTTTGCTTTGGATAGAGTCCATTCTTTGATGCAACGCACAAAAAATCGCTTGACTTAATTTCTGAAGGCCGTAAAATCGGGTTTGTTGCGTTGCACAATATGTTCGGTCTGAAACGTGGGTTCTCTGTTTCTCGCCGACGGTTAGAAACGGCAGTACTTAATCAATGACTACTTTCCTGGAGATTTATATGTTTTCGATTCCTGAGCAATTTTCCAATGCGACCAAAGCTAACTTCGAAGCTCAATTCGCGATCTTCTCGGCCCTGACCAACAAAGCGTTCGAAGGCGTGGAGAAGTTTGTCGACCTGAACCTGACCGCTGCCAAGGCATCGCTGGAAGAGTCGTCGATCACCACCAAGCAACTGCTGTCGGCCAAGGATCCACAAGAATTCTTCTCGCTGGCTTCGGCACAAGCCCAGCCTAGCGCAGAAAAAACCATCGCTTACGGCCGTCACCTGGCGACCATCGCTTCGAGCACCGGCGCTGAATTCAGCAAAGCCGCAGAAACGCAAATCGCTGAAACCAACCGCAAAGTCATCTCGCTGGTGGAAGAAGTGAGCAAGAACGCCCCAGCTGGTTCGGAAAACGCTGTTGCCATGCTGAAATCGGCAATCGGCAACGCCAACGCCGGCTACGAGCAGTTCACCAAGACCGCCAAGCAAGCTGTTGAGTCGATCGAGTCGAACCTGAGCTCGGCCGTGAACCAGTTCACCGCTGCCGCCGCCAAGGCTGCTCCAGCGAAGAAGTAATTAAGGACGTCCGGCACGGTAGGGTGCCGGCTCCTGCAAAGAAAAGCCCCGGTCGCAACACCGGGGCTTTTTTTAATCCGGGGTCAGAGCTGACATTTGGACACGGTCTCTGCTGTAGCGGTCGCTACAGCAGAGACCGTGTCCAAATGTCAGCTCTGACCCCGGATCTTTATTCGCCGAGGTAGGCGGCTTTGACGCGGGGATCGTCCAGCATGTCCTTGGCGTTGCCGGTCATCGTGATGTGGCCGGAGTCCATGACGTAACCGCGGTGCGCGGCCTGCAGCGCCAGCTTGGCGTTCTGCTCCACCAGCAGGATCGTGATGCCTTCTTTCGACACGTTGCGGATCACTTCGAAGATCTTCTCGACCATGATCGGCGACAGGCCCATCGACGGCTCGTCCAGCAGCAGCAAATTCGGATGCGACATCAGCGCGCGCGCCATCGCCAGCATCTGCTGCTCGCCGCCCGACAGCGTGCCCGCCATCTGCGCCGCGCGTTCCTTCAGGCGCGGGAACACATCGAACCACTTGGCGATGTCGGCCTCGATGCCGGCCTTGTCGTCGCGGGTGTAGGCGCCCATCATCAGGTTTTCCTGGATCGACATGCGGGTGAACACGCCGCGCCCTTCCGGCACCATCGCCAGTTTCTTCTCGACCAGGTGGAACGACTTGCTGCCCTTCAGCGACTCGCCCTGGTAGGTCACCGTGCCTTCGACCTTGCAAGGTGGCAGCGTGCCGGTGATGGCTTTCAAGGTCGTCGTCTTGCCGGCGCCGTTGGCGCCGATCAGCGCGATCAGCTCGCCCTTGTTCACTTCCAGATCGATACCCTTGACGGCCTTGATGCCGCCGTACGCGACTTTCAGTCCCGATACTTTAAGAACGTTGTCGCCCATTAGTGCGATCCTCCCAGGTAGGCGTCGATAACCGCCTGATTGCTTTGTATTTCCGCCGGCAGACCCTCGGCGATCGGCTTGCCGTATTCCAGCACCATCAGCCGGTCGCACAGGCCCATCATCATCTTGACGTCGTGCTCGATCAGCAGCACGGTCTTGCCTTCGTTCTTGATCTTGACCAGCAGCTCGCGCAGCGCCAGCTTCTCGGTGGCGTTCATGCCGGCCGCCGGTTCATCGAGCGCCAGCAGTTGCGGATCGGTCGCCAGCGCGCGGGCGATTTCCAGCCGGCGCTGGTCGCCGTACGACAGGAAGCGCGCCGTGCGGCTGGCGAACTGGCCGATGCCGACGAAGTCCAGCAGCTCCTGCGCGCGCTTGCGGATCGATGCTTCCTCCTCGCGCGCGGCCTTGTGGCGGAACACGGCGCCGAACACGCCCTGGTGCGAACGCACGTGGCGGCCGACCATGACGTTTTCCAGCGCGGTCATCTCGCCGAACAGGCGGATGTTCTGGAAGGTGCGGGCGATGCCGGCCTTGGCCACCTCATGCGGCGCCGACGGCGAGTATGGCTTGCCGGCCAGCTCGAAAGTGCCGGTGTCCGGCTGGTACAGGCCGGTGATGACGTTGAAGAAGGTGGTCTTGCCGGCGCCGTTGGGGCCGATCAGGCCGTAGATCTGGCCCTTCATGATCTTGATGCCGACATCGGTCAGCGCCTGCAGGCCGCCGAAGCGCTTGTTGACGCCGGCGATGTGGAGAATTACCTGTTCACTCATTTCTGTCTTCCTCAAGCCGCCACGGTGCCGGACGATTGATCTTTGGTATCGGAGTCGCCGTCGGGACGGTCTTCATGCTTGGGCGCGGGCCACAGGCCGGCCGGACGGTTCAGCATGATCAGCACCATCGCCAGGCCGTACAGCAGCTGGCGCAGCACTTCGGCTTCGATCAGCACGTGGCCGAACAATTTTTCCTGCAGAGGCTCGACCACGTGGCGCAGCACTTCCGGCAGCGCGGCCAGCAGCGCGCCGCCCATGATGACGCCCGGGATGTGGCCGATACCGCCCAGCACCACCATCGCCAGCACGGCGATCGACTCGGTCAGCGAGAACGATTCCGGCGACACGAAGCCCTGGAAGGACGCGAACATGGCGCCGGCGACGCCGCCGAACGAGGCGCCCATCGAGAACGCCAGCAGCTTGACGTTGCGGGTGTTGATGCCCATGGCCTTGGCGGCGATCTCGTCTTCGCGGATCGCGACCCAGGCGCGGCCCAGGCGCGAATGCTGCAGGCGCGAGGTGATGAACACGATCGCCACGCACAAGATCAGGAACAGGAAGTAGTAGGCATTCACCGACGGCATGGAGAAGCCGCCGATCACCACATTGGCGCGCGAGCCCGCCTCGCCCGCCAGGTTGACGCCGAACACGCGGATCGGGTCGATCAGGTTGATGCCCTGCGGACCGTTGGTGAAGTTGATCGGCTCGTTGAGGTTGTTCATGAAGATGCGGATGATCTCGCCGAAGCCCAGGGTCACGATGGCCAGGTAGTCGCCGCGCAGCTTCAAGGTCGGCGCGCCCAGCAGGGCGCCGAACAGGCCGGCCAGCGCGGCCGCCAGCGGCACGATGGCCCATACCGACAGGTGGATGCCGTTCTGCTGGATGTCCGGTCCGAGGATGGCCACCAGCGTGTTGCCGATGGCCGGGTATTCATTGATCAGCGATTCCAGCAAGGTGGCGAACTGCGGCGACGCCAGCAGGCCGGTCATGTAGGCGCCCACCGCGTAGAACGCGATGTAGCCCAGATCCAGCAGGCCGGCAAAGCCGACCACGATGTTCAGGCCCAGCGCCAGCATGATGTACAGCAGCGCCATGTCGATGATGCGCACCCACGAGTTGCCGAACTGCGCGGCCACGAACGGGAAGATCATCAGGCCGATCAGCACGACGGCCATGCTGCTGTAGGCCTTGCGCGGGTTGCGGGTGGTGTCGAAATTCAGAAGTGCCATATTGTTCCCCTCTTATGCACGGTCCGCGACGCGTTCGCCCATGATGCCGGACGGGCGCACCGTCAGCACGATGATCAGCACGACGAAGGCGAAGATGTCCTGGTAGTGGCTGCCGAGGAAGCCGCCGGTCAGGTCGCCGATGTAGCCGGCGCCCAGGCTCTCGATAATGCCGAGCACGATACCGCCTATCATCGCGCCGTAGATGTTGCCGATGCCGCCCAGCACGGCGGCCGAGAAGGCTTTCAGGCCGGGCACGAAGCCCATCGCGAACTGGATCGACGCGTAGTTGGCGCCCCACATCACGCCGGCCACGGCGGCCAGTGCCGCGCCCAGCGCGAAGGTGGCGACAATGACCTTGTTGGAGTCGACGCCCATCAGGCCGGCGACGCGGGGATTTTCCGCCGTGGCGCGCATCGCGCGGCCCATCTTGGTTTTTTCCACCAGCAGCACCAGGCCGGTCATCGACAGCGCCGCCAGCACCAGCAGCAGGATCTGGGTTTGCGAGATCAGCGCGCCGCCGATGGTGATCGGCTCGGACGACAGTAGTTGCGGGAAGGCCAGCGGGTTGCGGGTCCAGATCATCATGGCGAAGGTTTGCAGCAGGATCGACACGCCGATGGCGGTGATCAGCGGCGCCAGCCGCGGCGCGTTGCGCAGGCGGCGGTAGGCGACCCGCTCGATGATGATGTTGACCAGCATGCAGACCGGGATGGCGCCGCCGATGGCGATCGCCAGCTTGACGTAGCCGGGCAGGTCCGGGGCGTATTCGTTCAGGTATTTGAGAATGGTCAGGCCGGTCATCGCGCCTATCATCAGCACGTCGCCGTGGGCGAAGTTAATCAGGTTCAGCACGCCGTACACCATGGTGTAGCCCAGCGCGACCAGTGCGTACATGCTGCCGAGCACCAGTCCATTAATAATTTGTTGGATAAAAGTATCCATTAAGAGCCTTTACTTTTTGTGTTATGCCTGCACAGACGAATCAAGTAACAAAAACGGCACCCGGGGAGGTTGTCCCCGTAGTGCCGCCGTTGACTACGCGTTCATGATGCAAGTATCGTGCCTGAACCGGTATCATCTCCTGCGCGCCGCCCTAAACATATAAGCCTAAACGACAACTTTTTTAGAGCGAGGCAATGATAGCGAGAATTTCGGAAAACGAACTGCGGAATAACGCGATAGGTGCTGAATTAAATTCCGTTTATTCAAAAAGTCGTTAAACCACGCCCCCGGCTGGTCCAGCTTTTGGGCCGTCCAATCCCTTGGGCAGCGGGAAAGTGACCGATTCTTCCACGCCGTCCAGGGTGCGCACGCTGCGCGCGCCCAGCTCTTTGAGGCGGTCGATGACGGCTTGCACCAGCACCTCCGGCGCCGACGCACCAGCGGTGACACCGATGCGCTGCTTGCCTTCCAGCCAGAGCGGGTCGATCAGCGTGGCGTTGTCGACCATGTAGGCGGGCGTGCCCTTCTTTTCCGCCACTTCGCGCAGGCGGTTGGAATTCGAACTGTTCGGGCTGCCGACCACGATCACCAGTTCCACCTGCGGCGCCATGAACTTGACGGCTTCCTGGCGGTTGGTGGTGGCGTAGCAGATGTCGCCTTTTTTCGGCTCGATAATCGCCGGATATTTCGCCTTCAGCGCCGCGATGATGTCGGCGGTGTCGTCTACCGACAACGTTGTCTGGGAAACGTAGGCCAGCTGGTCGGGTTTGGCAACGTTCAGGGTGGCCACGTCGGCCACCGTTTCGACCAGGTACATGCCCTCTTCCGTCTGGCCCATCGTGCCTTCTACTTCCGGATGGCCGTCGTGGCCGATCATGACGATCTCACAACCCTGCTTGCGCATCTTGGCCACTTCGACGTGGACCTTGGTGACCAGCGGGCAGGTAGCGTCGAAAATGCTCAGTCCGCGCGACTCGGCTTCCGCGCGCACCGCCTTGGACACCCCGTGGGCTGAAAACACCAGCGTATTGCCGGCCGGTACGTCGTCCAGTTCTTCGATGAAGATGGCGCCCTTGTTGCGCAGGTCGTCCACCACGTAGGCGTTGTGGACGATTTCATGGCGCACATAAATCGGCGCGCCGAACTGCTGCAGCGCGCGCTCGACGATTTCAATGGCGCGGTCGACGCCGGCGCAAAAGCCGCGCGGCTGGGCCAACAGGATTTCTTTATCGCTCATCAGTTCCTCACAGCACGGAGATCAGTTTGACTTCGAATTTCAGCGGCTGGCCGGCCAGCGGGTGATTGAAGTCGAACAGACAGGTTTCGTCGCCCAGCTCGCGCAGGATGCCGGCAAAGCGGCCGCCGCCCGGCGCGGCGAAGTCGACCAGGTCGCCTACTTTATAGTCGGCGCCCGGCACCGAGTTCTCGTCCAGCGTGGCGCGCGTGACTTCGCGCACCAGTTCAGGATTGCGCGGACCGAAGCCGATGCCCGGTTCCAGGTCGAAGGTCTTGTGCGTGCCTTCAGGCATGCCGATCAGCAATTCTTCCAGCACCGGCGCCAACTGGCCCTGGCCCAGCATCAGCGTGGCCGGATTGCCGCTGAAGGTAGTGACGATATCCGTACCGTCCAGCGAGGCGAGACGATAATGCAGGGTGAGATAAGCCGATTTGGTGACGACAGCAGGTTGCGCGTTAGACATGACTTGGGGTTCGGTAAGCTGGCAAAGGCTCTATTGTAAGCCACCTTGCCCTTCGCGCCCTGCCGGCATGCCGCTTATCATATGCCGATTGACTGAAAACGTTTTCAACGGCATATTGGAAACGATCTCATCTCAAAAAGGAGAGCGTGTTCCATGCAAGAGGTTTCCCGAACCGGCCGCATCGCGGCGATAGATTTGCTGCGCGGACTGGCGGTGATCGGCATGATACTGGTGGCCTATGCCGGCGACTGGGAGCATCGCTTTCGCGTGCTGACGCATGCCGACTGGCGCGGTTATGCCCTGGCCGACATGATTTTCCCCTCGTTTTTATTTTGCGTCGGCGCGGCCATGCCCTTTTCCCTGCTCAAGCGGGCCGGTGAGCGGCCCGCCGCCGAAGTCATGCTGTATCTGGCGCGTCGCTCCGCGGCATTGTTCGCGCTCGGCCTGCTGCTTAATCTGCTGCCCTATTTCGACTTCGCGCACGTGCGCCTCCTCGGCATACTGCAGCGCATCGGCATCTGCTATTTCATCGCCGGAACGATGGTGCTGGCGCTAGGCCGGCTATCGGCGCAAGGGTACCTGCTGCCGCTGGGCCGCGTGATCGGCACGGCCGTGGCGCTGGGGCTCGCCTATGCGGCCCTGCTGCTGGCGTGGGATGCGCCGGAGTGCGGACGCGGCTGCTTCGACTCCGTCCATTCGCTGCCGACGGTTATCGACCGCGCGGTGCTGGGTGTCCAGCACTTCTGGCCTTACGGCACCACGGACGGCCGGGTGACCTACGAGCCCGAAGGCTTGCTGTCCACAGCCGGAGCGCTGATCAACGTGTTGGTGGGATTGGCCGCCGGTCTGGTCCTGCACCGGGACGGCGACGCCGCGGACGGGCGCTGGCTCAAGCTGGGCCTGGCTGGCGCGGCGCTGCTGGCACTGGGTTTCGCGCTCGATCCGGTGCTTCCAGTGGTCAAGAAGATCTGGACGCCAAGCTTCGCCTTGCTGTCGTCCGGATTTTCCCTGCTCGCGCTTTTACTGCTGAAGTCCCTGCCCGAGCGCGCCCGGCCAACTCCGGTCCTGGCGTTTGGCGCCAACGCCACGCTGGCCTTCATCGGCATCAGCTTGATGGATTGCGTGCTCCAGCTGCCGTTCGGAGCGGCCAATCCGCGGAGCTGGCACGACCGACTGGCGCAAGAACTCGGCAACGCGATCGCGGATGCGCGTGTTGCCTCCGTCACCTACTCGGCGGGCCTGGTGGTCGTGCTGGGTACGGCGCTGTTGCTGCTCTACCGCAGAAAGCTGTTCTTCAGGCTTTGATCAGTACCGCCCCCGACGGCGCGTCGATAATAAGCATGCGATACACCGACATACGGAGAGATCGATGCCCATCAACGACTGGCCGCTGGAGCGCCGCCCGCGCGAGCGCCTGATACGGGACGGCGCGCCGGCGCTGTCGGACGCCGAATTGCTGGCGGTGTTCCTGCGCGTCGGCGTGCGCGGCAAGGACGCCGTGCAGCTGGGGCAGGACATGGTGCACCATTTTGGCTCGCTGCAGGGACTGTTCGGCGCCAGCCTGGCGGAGTTTTCCGCGATCAACGGGCTGGGCCCGGCCAAGTTCGCCCAGCTGCAGGCGGTGATGGAGCTGGCACGGCGGGCGATCCTGGAGGAAATGAAGTCCGGCCAAACCCTGGGCTCGCCGCACGCGGTGAAGGATTACCTGCGCATCATCTTCCATGGCAAGACCTTCGAAGCCTTCTATGTGCTGTTCCTCGATGTGAAAAACCGCCTGATCGCGTCCCGGGAAATGTTTCGCGGCACCTTGACCCATACCAGCGTGTATCCGCGCGAGGTGGTCAAGGCGGCGCTGGACTGCAACGCGGCCAGCGTCATGCTGGCGCACAACCACCCGTCGGGCACGCCCGATCCTAGCGAGTCCGACCTGGTGCTGACAAGGGCGCTGGTGCAAGCCCTGGCACTGGTCGACATCCGCATCCTCGACCATTTCGTGGTTGCCGGGCACCGGGTCCACTCGTTTGCCGAGCATGGGCAGCTGTGAGTTTACCCCTGTCGGCTCAAGGGTTTACCGAGTGTAAACACCTGGAATTCACAATTGTTAAATTTATTTATATTTCTAAGACACAATTGTTTTTCACAAGTCATTGAAAAAGCTGAGTTTTTTGGATATACTCTTGTTTTTCCAATTGTGGAATGTCTTTTAAGGAGTGCGTTATGGCACGTGTTTGCCAAGTTACTGGGAAGAAGCCGATGGTCGGCAACAATGTTTCCCACGCAAACAACAAAACCAAACGTCGTTTCCTGCCTAACCTGCAGAACCGTCGTATTTTTGTTGAATCTGAAAACCGCTGGGTCTCCCTGCGTCTGTCCAACGCTGGTCTGCGCGTAATCGACAAAGTCGGCATCGATGCCGTACTGGCCGACATGCGCGCCCGTGGCGAAAAAGTCTAATTAGGGAGCTACCATGGCAAAAACTGGCCGCGACAAAATCAAACTGGAATCGACCGCAGGTACGGGTTTCTTCTACACCACCACCAAGAACAAGCGTACGACCCCTGCGAAAATGGAGATCATGAAGTTCGATCCTAAAGCTCGCAAGCACGTCATGTTCAAAGAAACCAAGATCAAGTAATCCGATCTTCGTTCTCAAAAAAAGCCGCTCAGCTCACGCTCAGCGGCTTTTTTTATCCGGGGTCAGATCCGACATTCGGACACGAGCTCTGCTGTAGCGGCTGCTACAGCAGAGCTCGTGTCCGAATGTCGGATCTGACCCCGGATTTGCTTACAGGCAGCCTTCGATGTATTGCACTTCCTTCCAGGCGCCGGCGTAGATGGCGCCGACCTTGCCTTTGCTGGTGTCGAAGCGGATCGCGTACTGGCCGCCGCCTGCCTTGATGGTCAGCGTCTGTTCGCTGTCGTCGTAGGCTTGTGGCGTCGTCACTACCGCTTCGCCGTAGCCGCGCCGGATCTTCTCGACCGGGTCGCCCAGGCCGATGCCGCGTTCGGACTGGATGCCCTCTTCCATCACGTCGACCCGCTTCAGCACGTCGTCGACAAACATCAGCAGCAGGCCCGGCTGGTGGGCTGGCTCCAGCTGAAAGCAGTTGGCGTTGCCGCGCAGCTCTTTCGGCGTGCGCTCCATGTGCTCGCCCAGCACCTTGTTGACGGTGTCGAAACGCATGCCGATCCTCAGCGGGCCGGCGCCGTCGAAACGCACGGTCCAGCCGGCGGCATGGGCACCGCACAACGGCAGTGCCAGCGCCAAGGCCATCAAATGAGCTTTCATAAGGTTCCCGAAAATGAAAAACGGCCCCGGAGGTTCATCACCCCGGGGCCGTTTTATTGTATCAATACTTGCTTAAGCGTAGCTACGCAGGCGCAGCGAGAAGTCCTGCAGCGACTTGATGCCCGACGCTTCCGCGCGGTTGCACCAGTCCTGCAGCTTGTGCAGCAGCTGGTCGCGGGTGAAGTGCGAACGTTCCCAGATCACGCCCAGCTCCACGCGCATATTGTGCATGGTTTCCAGCGCCTTGCTGTGCTGGAACAGCTCAACCAGTTGCTGTTGCTGCGGCGCTTCCAGCTTGCCCGGCTCGCGCTGCAGCAGCTTGCGCGACGATTTCAGGAAGCGCGATTCCAGCTGGGCCTTGTCCTTCAGGTGTTCCAGCTCTTCTTTCCAGGCATGCTTGACCGATTTGGCGTACTTGGCCATCACGTCGTAGCGGTTGGCGATCACCGACTGCAGCGTGTCGAAGTCGGCTTCCACCTTGTCTTTGGCGAACTTCGGCGCCGGCGCGCGCTTCTTGACCTTGGCCAGGCCCAGCATTTCCAGGCCGCGGATGTAGCCCCAGCCGATATCGAACTCGTACCATTTCGACGACAGCTTGGCCGAGGTGGCAAAGGTGTGATGATTGTTGTGCAGTTCTTCGCCGCCGATCAGCAGCCCGAACGGGATGATGTTGGTCGCCGCGTCCGCGCAGTCATAGTTGCGGTAGCCCCAGTAGTGGCCGATGCCGTTGATGATGCCGGCGGCCGTCACCGGGATCCACATCATCTGCACCGCCCACACGGTGATGCCGATGACGCCGAACAGCATGAAGTTGACCACCAGCAGCGCCGCCACGCCCTGCCAGCTGAAGCGGGTGTACACATTGCGCTCGATCCAGTCGTCAGGCGTGCCATGTCCATATTTTTCCATGGTTTCCAGGTTTTTCGACTCGGCGCGGTACAGCTCGGCGCCTTCCCAGAACACTTTCTTGATACCGCGGGTCACCGGACTGTGCGGATCTTCCTCGGTGTCGCACTTGGCGTGGTGCTTGCGGTGGATCGAGGCCCATTCCTTGGTCACCTGGCCGGTGGTCAGCCACAGCCAGAAGCGGAAGAAGTGGCTGGGGATGGCGTGCAGCTCCAGCGCACGGTGCGCCTGGTGGCGGTGCAGGTAAATCGTCACGCTGGCGATGGTGATGTGGGTGACGGCCAGCGTATAGAAAAACACTTGCCATGCGGTGAGTCGGGTGACGCCGTTAGACAAAAAATCCAGTACTGCATTTAAACTAAAAGTCATTACTACTCCAAAGAGGGCGTGTCTCGCGTCGCGGTGGTTCCATCAATGTTGCGCTTTTGACAGGCGCAGGAAGTCCGTCGCTGTTACTTTTGGACGTTATTGTACGCTGATTTGGGGGTGATTTGCGGAAGGATTTCCTCTGGTAACTGCCTATTCCTTCGGCACGGGCGTGCTTTCCTGCGGCAACAATTGCTCCGGCACGGGGCCGAGGATGCGCATTTCCCTCTGCGGGAACGGCACCGAGATGTCGTTGGCCTTGAGCGCACGCCAGATCGCCCGGTTGACGTCCGAGATCACGCCGCCGCGGCCGTTGTGCGGATCATTGATCCAGAAATTGACCTGCAGGTCCAGCCCGTCCGCGCCAAAGCTCAGCAGCTGCGCCGACGGCAGCTTGTCTTCCTTCAGCACCCGCTCCACCGTCAGCGCGGCTTCTTCCAGCAGCTTGAGCACCATGTCGACGTCGGTGTCGTAGGCCACCGACACCTTGGTCGAGATGTTCAGCATGCTGCTCGACAGCGACGAGTTCTGCACCGCGCCCGACACCAGCATCTCGTTCGGCACGATCGATTCCATGCCGTCCAGGCCTTGCAGCACGGTGTAACGGGTATTGATCTGCGTCACACGGCCGCTGTACTTGTCGACGGTGATCATGTCGCCGATGGTCAGGCTGCGGTCCAGCAGGATGACGAAACCGGACACGTAGTTGCTGGCGATTTTCTGCAAGCCCAGACCCAGGCCGACGCCCAGCGCGCCGCCGAACACCGACAGCACGGTCAGGTCGATGCCCACCAGCGACAGGCTCATCAGCACGGCCACCAGGATCAGCACCGCGCGCGCCGTGCGCGACACCACCACCCGCAGGTTGGTGTGCATGCCCTGCACCTTCATCAGCTGCTCTTCCAGCGCGGCGCCGGCCCACAGCGCCAGCATCAGCAGCACGATCACCGAAATGGTCGCCTGCAGGATGTCGGCGATCGACACCTTGTATTTACCGATGGGGAGGATGGTGCCGTCGAGGTACTCGAACACGTCGACCCACAAGCCGGTGATGTACAGCACGAACGCCAGCCACACCAGCAGCTGGAACACCTTCTCGAAGGCCAGCATGGTGGCGCTGACCTGGCCATGGCGCGCGAACACGCGGCGCAGCAGGTAGAAGGTGAAGCGTATCACCGCCAGCGAGCCGAAGATGGGCAACGCCACCTTGATCAGGTTGACGTGGAAGTGGTACTTGACCAGCACCACGCGCGCCAGCGCCAGCAGGCCGACCACGGCCAGCGGCGCCATCACGCGGCCGAAGCTCTCGACGCCGAAACGCATCATGGTGCCGTGCGTGTCCTGGCGGCCGAAGCGTTTCTTCAGCAGCCGCGCCAGCCCGAAACCCAGCACCACGGCGGCGACGATGGCGCCAAGCTGCCACAGCAGGCTGGGATCGTTGATATCGCCGGTGAGGTCGTCGATCAGGTTGAGCAGTGGCTGTTGATTCATCGTAGGGACGGGCTGAGTGGCTGAGATGCGTAGATTAGCGTAAAAAAGGCCGGTAGGTGGAGACACCAGCCGGCCTTTGCGATGCGTTCCGGGAAGGATTATTCCTCGACGGCTTCGTCCTCGTCCTTGACGACGACCTTCTTGGCCATCGGCTTGCGCTCGAACACGGCGGCGAAGAAGCCGTCGGTCTGGTGCTTGTGCGGCAGCAGTTTCAGGTAGTCGCCCATGTCCAGCTCGATCTTCTGCTCGGCCAGCACCTTGCTCATCGGCACCAGCTCGAAGTCCGCATGGGTTTCCAGGAACTGCTTGGCGATGAATTCGTTCTCGTCGTCCAGGAAGCTGCAGGTGGCGTAGACCAGACGGCCACCGCCCTTCAGCAAACGGGCGGCGCCGGCCAGGATCGCGGCCTGCTTGACCTGCAGCTCGCCGATCGCGCTTGGCTGCTGGCGCCACTTGACGTCCGGATTGCGGCGCAGGGTACCCAGGCCCGAGCATGGCGCGTCGACCAGCACGCGGTCGATCTTGCCGGCCAGGCGCTTGATCTTGGCGTCGCGCTCGTGCGCGATCTGCACCGGATGCACATTGGACAGGCCGCTGCGCGCCAGCCGCGGCTTGAGCTTGGCCAGGCGCTTCTCGGACACGTCGAACGCGTACAGGCGGCCGGTGTTGCGCATGGTCGCGCCCAGCGCCAGCGTCTTGCCGCCGGCGCCGGCGCAGAAGTCCACCACCATCTCGCCGCGCTTGGCGCCGACGATGGCCGACAGGATCTGGCTGCCCTCGTCCTGCACCTCGATATGGCCTTCCTTGAACAGCGGCAGGTTCTGCAGCGCCGGCTTTTGCAGCACGCGCAGGCCCAGCGGCGCGAACGGCGTCGGCGTGCTGCGGATAGGCGCTTCGGCCAGCTTGGCGGCCACTTCGTCGCGGGTCGCCTTCATCGCGTTGACGCGCAGGTCCAGCGGCGCCGGCGCGTTCATGCCGTCGGCCAGCAGCAGGGTCTCTTCCTCGCCCATCTGCTCGACCAGCTTGTCGAACAGCCACTTCGGCATGTTCGAGCGGCTCGACTTGTGCATCACCTTGCGGTCGATCTGCAGGATGCGCTCGACCCACGTCACTTCCTCCTCGGTCAGGCCGCCCAGCGCCTCGACGCCGACCGCGTCCGCCATGCCCAGCAGGGTCAGGCGGCGCATGGTGGCGCCGCCGCCCGCTTCGGAGAAATCGGTATAAAACGATTTGCTGCGCAATACGTTGTAGATGCACTCGGCGATGGCGCCGCGTTCCCGGCCGCCCAGGCGCGGGTGGTCTTTAAAATAGCGCGACAGGGTGGTATCGGCAGGCGCGGCAAAGCGCAAAATCTCGCGCAACACTTCTTCGGCGTTGGCGAGTATCGCTGGTGGCAATCTCATGAAAATCCTTGGTTAGTTTTACTGTGTGTGGTCCACGTGGACCTCGCCCTGCGCTATCGTCAACCTGCCCTCGACAAACCAGCGGATCGCGCGCGGGTAGATGACGTGCTCCTGCTGCAGCACGCGGGCGGACAAGGTTTCAACCGTATCGTCGGGCAGCACGGGCACGGCGGCTTGCACCACCATCGGCCCGTGATCGAGTTCGGCCGTCACGAAATGCACCGTCGCACCATGCTCCTTGACGCCGGCGGCCAGCGCCTGCGCGTGTGTCGCCAGGCCGGGGAACAGCGGCAGCAGCGATGGATGGATGTTGAGCATGCGGCCGGCATAGTGCGCGACAAACTGCTCCGTCAAAATCCGCATGAAACCTGCCAGCACCACCAGATCGGGCTGGAAGCCGTCGATCACGGTTTGCAGGGCGGCGTCGAAATCGGCGCGGCTGGCATAGTCTTTATTGGCAACAATAGCCGTCTCGATTCCGTGTTCAGCAGCGAAAGCCAGGCCCGGAGCGTCGGCGCGGTTGCTGATGATGGCGGCAATACGGGCCGGCCACTGCTCGGCTTGCGCCGCGCGGACTACCGCTTCCATGTTACTGCCACGACCGGAAATAAGAATGACGATGTTTTTCATAGGCCGACATTGTACCTTGTTCATGCGGGCGGGACTACAAATGAACAAGGATTGTTGCAATGCAGCAGGACGCCGTGGGCCGCACCGGACCCGCTTCCACGCAGACGCGGGAAGGCCTCCGGCTTACTCGAAGGAGTAAAACACCCGGAACGGAACTTTTTTGTCGGCCCAGTAGTCGGCAGCGTCGCGGAAGACGTCCAGCAAGGTTTCCCTTGCTTCCTTGTCAAATTTTTGAGTATTCGGCAATTGCTCGAGCACCACCAGGAAACCTTCCTGGGGACCGGCGTTGGCCATGGTTTCGGTCAAGGTTGTCCGCAACCCATCGAAATTCTTGCCTATACCCTTGGGAAACAGGAACGATTCCGCAATGATGCCCAGGACCTGCTGCTTGGTCGCGCCGGCGATGCAGTGCGCGTACAGGAAGTGCTGCCCCAGGCGGGCCGCTTCCTCCTGCAGCTCGGCCACGCGGAAGGCGCGGATCGACTGCACGAGGTTGGGCGGCACGGTCATTAGCAAACTCATGGTTCCCTCAATTTGACCTGGCATGTACGGTGTGTCCACTTTACTGTCGAGAGTGCCTATCTTGTGAATTAATGAATAAATAATTTGAGCACCTGTCCACTTAACACGGCAAACTGGTCTGCGTCGGCCGTGGCTGATTCAACGTGTTTCTCGAATCCCATACGCATATTAGGGTAACGTGTTGTTCCTTCCAGATCAACACGAATGTGATGCCTCACGCAATATTTGTTAAAAACAGAACATTTTGTAAGTGTTTTAGGGGCTAAATCGGCACAGTTCGCTCTGCAGAGGCGGCGACGGGTCGTCGTGTCCGCTGTTACAATTTGTTGCCACAGATACCTGTTCAGGGCTGGTTAAGGGCTCTTGGCGGGATTACCATACTAAGCATGCAATATCAGAATCCCTGATAAGACATCCAACTGAAACGAGGTCTCAAATGAACTTGCAAGCCAAACTGATCGCATCCGTACTTTGCGCAGGCTCCCTGCCTTTCGCCGCTCAAGCAGCCGATTTTGAAGATTTCGGCCGCGTGGTTCGCGTCACCCCGCAAGTGGAACAGATCAACCGTCCGCGCCAGGAGTGCCGCACCGAAGTCGTCCAGGTCCAGCAGCCGGCGCCGCAGCGCGGCGTGGGCGGCGCCATCATCGGCGGCCTGATCGGCGGCCTGGCCGGTAACCAGGTCGGCGGCGGCACCGGCCGCTCGGTCGCCACCGCTGCCGGCGCCATCGCCGGCGCGGTCGCAGGCGACCGCATCGACAATGCCAACACCCCGAACGGCGGCGGCGTGCAGGAACAGCAAGTGAAGCAGTGCCGCACCGTCGATCACTGGGAATCGCGCACCTCCGGCTATGAAGTCACCTACGACTACCGCGGCCGCAACTACACCAGCGTGATGTCCTACGATCCGGGCGAGCGCGTGCGCCTGCGCGTGGTCGTCGAGCCGATGCAGCGTTAATCCGCTTCAGCCCTCCCCCAGCAATGCCGGTCCCGCGACCGGCATTGTTGTTTTCCGGCTTGCCTTAGAGTAAGGCAACGCGGGATAATGACCGTTCACCCCCTGTTTTACCTTCCCCATGCTGATCAAACGAAAATCCATCGAACAAGAAGAATCCTCCCGCCCGGCCCGCAAGCCCAAGTACGCGCCGGTGACGTTGTCGGAGCAGGACGGCGTGCGCTATCTGCATTTCGGCACGGAGTGGGTGCAGGGCGCGATGCGCATCCGCAAGCCGAACTGGCCGGAGCTGGAATACGCGCAGCAGATGATGACGTGGATGCTGTGGCGGCAAAAGCCGGCCCACATCGCCCAGCTGGGGCTGGGCACGGCCACGCTGACCAAGTACTGCTACGTCACCTTCCCCGAGGCCGCCGTGACGGCGGTGGAGCTGAACCCGTCGGTGATCGCCATCTGCGAGTCGATGTTCAAGCTGCCGCCGAACGACGCCCGTTTGCGCGTGGTGGAAATGGACGCGCTCGATTTCGTCAATGATGAAGCCAACGCCGGCACGCTGGACGTGCTGCAGGTCGACCTGTACGACGCCACCGCGCGCGGCCCGGTGCTCGACAGCGCCGAGTTCTACCAGTCCTGCAACGCCTGCCTGACCGACGACGGCATCATGACGGTGAACCTGTTCGGCGACCATCCCAGCTATGCGCGCAACATCAAGGCCATCAAGTTCGCTTTCGAGCAAGTCATTTGCCTGCCGCAGGTACATGATGGTAACGTGGTCGCGATCGCCTTCCGGCGCAAGCGCGCGATCGACCTGGAGGCACTGGCCGGGCGCGCCGCGCAGATCGTCGCCGAGACCAAGCTGCCGGCCAAGAGCTGGGTGAAGGGTATAACAGCGGGTATCACGTCGCTGTAACGACTTTTGAAAGTGGCTTCCACGATGTCCGCAACGTCCGCACAACCCACGCCGAAACCAGCGCCGCTGGATCTGCAGCAAATCTACACCTGGCTGCTGGCCGACGGCATGATACGCAAGGCCGAAGTCAAGGAGCTGTACGCGCAAAGCCAGGGCATCCTGAAGAACACCGTGGGCCACATGCATCCGCTGTGCGCGGTCGCGCATGCCAAGCTGCTGTCGGCGCAGCCGCCGCACCGGCTGCTGACCCTGGACGCGCTGTGCGAATGGCTGGCGGCGCGTTCCGGCCTGGCCTTCACCCGCATCGACCCGCTGAAGATCGATTTCACCCGCGTGGCCGACGTGATGTCGGCCAACTACGCGGCGCGCTTCAACATCCTGCCGCTGGAAATCAGCGGCGACACGCTGGTGGTGGCCACCGCCGATCCGTACGCGGTGGAATGGGAGGCGGAGATCGCCAAGATCTCGCGCCGCACGATACTCCGCGTGATCGCCAACCCGCTCGACATCGCGCAATACATCACGCAGTTCTTCAGCCTGGCCAAGTCGATCAAGAAGGCCAACAAGTCCAACAGCAACGACCTCGCGCTGCGCAACAACTTCGAGCAGCTGGTCGAGATGGGCAAGACCAACAAGCAGGTCGACGCCAACGACCAGCACGTGATCAACATCGTCGACTGGCTGTGGCAGTACGCGTTCGAGCAGCGCGCCTCCGACATCCACCTCGAACCCAAGCGCGACATGGCGGCGATCCGCTTCCGCATCGACGGCGTGCTGCACCAGGTGTACCAGGTGCCGGCGGTGGTGATGATCGCGATGACCGCGCGCATCAAGCTCTTGGGCCGCATGGACGTGATCGAGAAGCGCCGCCCGCAGGACGGCCGCATCAAGACCCGCACCGCCGGCGGCCAGGAAATCGAGCTGCGCCTGTCGACCCTGCCGACCGCCTTCGGCGAAAAGCTGGTGATGCGCATCTTCGATCCGGACGTGGTGGTCAAGACGCTGCCGGAGCTGGGCTTCCCCGCCGACGACGCCGAGCGCTGGGACGCGCTGACCAGCCGTCCGCACGGCATCATCCTGGTGACCGGGCCGACCGGCTCCGGCAAGACCACCACCTTGTACACCACGCTGAAGGCGCTGGCCACGTCGGAAGTCAACGTCTGCACGGTGGAAGACCCGATCGAGATGGTGGAGCCAGCCTTCAACCAGATGCAGGTGCAGCCGGGCATCGAGCTGTCGTTTGCCGACGGCGTGCGCGCGCTGATGCGGCAGGACCCGGACATCATCATGGTCGGCGAGATCCGCGACCTGGCCACCGCCGAGATGGCGATCCAGGCCGCGCTGACCGGCCACCTGGTGCTGTCGACCCTGCACACCAACGACGCGCCGTCGGCCGTGATGCGGCTGCTGGAGCTGGGCGTGCCCTACTACCTGCTGGAGGCCACGCTGATCGGCATCATGGCGCAGCGGCTGGTGCGCACCTTGTGCACCGAGTGCAAGAAGGACGACGGCGAGCTGAGCGACGATATCTGGCACAGCCTGGGCGGCGCCTGGAATCTGCCCAAGCCGGACAAGATCTACCGCGCGGTGGGCTGCCCCGAGTGCCGCCAGACCGGCTACCGCGGCCGCACCGGCATCTACGAGCTGCTGACGGTGACCGAAGGCTTCAGCGACATGGTGCGCGAGGAAACCGACATCCAGGCGCTGCGCCGCCAAAGCACGGCCGACGGCATGAAGCCGCTGCGCATCGCCGGCGCGATGAAGATCCAGGAAGGCGTGACCACGGCCGACGAAGTGCTGAAGGTGACGGCGGCGCTGGGGATGAAATAAAAACAACGCCGGGAAAGGGCTAAATTGTTTTCACAAAACCCTTTGCAGTTTCCGGCGTGGTGTATATAATACGGCCTCTTTCGGGGGTCGTTAGCTCAGCTGGTAGAGCAGCGGACTTTTAATCCGTTGGTCGCAGGTTCGAATCCCGCACGGCCTACCACGAATTTACCAGTACAGAACAGGGTTACCCGCTTCGGCGCGTAACCCTTTTTTGCGCCCTATATGAAAAATATTCCCCAATTGGGGAATATTTCTCGCTGAATTCGCCTGCATCCCATCATCGAGTTCCAATGTCTGCGCCTAGTTGAGCAGAAGGGCAGCAACAATATTCATGCTGTTTGACAGCGCCCCTTGCGCCGGGGATACTCTCGCTCGTCAGGTATTTCCTGTGCTCACGCGGACGTACCGGACGCACGATACAGATACCTGCCCCTTCTTCGCGATGACTGGCGCAAGATTCGCCGTGGCAATTTAAGCGAGCAAAACTGCTTTGCGTACAAGAACAATGCATTTCAAGGAACAAATAGATGACTATCAGCCTTGCTGAACTACTTAAAGACAGCGACTACAAGCTGACCCAATTCACGACGGCACAAATCAAACAGCTTGAGTCCAGAATCACGGTTAAGGAAACTGGAAAAAAGCCAGCACCATATGTGCAATGCCTGGTTCGCGGAAAGCCCATCAAATTGACGCCAGAGGAAGCTATGCGTCAACTCTATGTAATGGTGCTAACAGACGATCTTGGCTATCCAGTCAGCCGCATTCAGTTGGAGTACGAGGTCACATTCGGGCGCGAGAAAAAACGGGCGGATATCTGCGTGTTCGACGCTGCTCGCACATCGGATGCGTACATTCTGGTCGAGGTCAAGAAACCAAAATTAAAGGACGGGAAAGAGCAGCTAAAAAGCTACTGCAACGCTACTGGCGCTCCGATGGGCGTTTGGAGCAATGGCGATCAGATTTCTTATTACCATCGCAAAGATCCGAACTACTTTGAAGACATTCCTGCGATCCCTTCGGCGCGTGAAAAGCTTTCAGATATCCTAAGTGAACGTTGGTACATCGAGGATCTTGTTCGGCTAGACAAGCTGGTCAACGAGCGAAAGTCGCTAAAGGATCTGATCCTTGAAATGGAAGATGAAGTACTCGCCAACGCTGGTGTTGATGTGTTTGAAGAGTTGTTCAAACTGATTTTCACGAAGCTCTTTGACGAGATGGAAAGCGGTCGCGATAGAAAGCGCCATCTAGTATTCAAGAACTATGGTGATACTGAAACTGAGCTGAGAGCAAAGATACAGACCTTGTTCGACAAGGCGCGAAAGAAGTGGGAAGGTGTCTTTAGCGAAGATGCCAAGATTCAACTTACTCCAAGCCATTTGGCGGTATGCGTGTCATCGTTGGAAAAGGTAAAACTCTTTAATTCAAACCTTGATGTGGTCGATGAGGCTTTCGAATACCTCATTAACAAATCAAGCAAAGGGGAGAAAGGTCAGTATTTTACGCCAAGATATGTCATCGATATGTGCGTCAAAATGCTTAACCCTCAGGAAAGTGAAACACTGATCGACACAGCATCGGGGAGTTGCGGGTTTCCGGTGCATGGGATCTTTCATGTTTGGACACAAATCCGTCATTCACTTGGGTTACCAATAAGCCCAAACTTTACAACCGAGCAGCGCCACGCTCGCGAGATCGACTATGTCCAAAACAAAGTCTTTGCTATCGACTTCGACGAGAAAGCTGTGCGCGTGGGCCGGACACTCAACCTCATTGCTGGCGATGGTCAAACCAACGTATTGCATCTCAACACGCTCGACTACGAGCGCTGGGATGAGAAAACAAAAGACGAAGAGTGGACTGACATTTACGGTGAAGGATGGAAAAGGCTGAAGAAGTTGCGGCTGGACAAAAATAGCAACCGCGACTTTGGCTTCGATGTCTTGATGGCCAATCCTCCATTCGCAGGAGACATCAAAGAAACGCGAATCCTTTCTAAGTATGAACTGGCTCGTACCGTTAGTTTGGATAAAATAAACAATGTCGATGCCAGTGATCGAAACGTTGAAGATGTCAGTAGTGGTGCACCGACGTTCCCCGAGTATCTGCGCGTGAGCCACGAGACTATCTTCAAAATGCCGGATGGAACCTATCGAAAGGTAAAAGTCAAATCGCAAAATAATGTCGGACGTGACATTTTGTTTATCGAACGGAACCTCAACTTCTTGAGACCAGGCGGTCGCATGGCCGTTGTGCTACCACAAGGTCGTTTCAATAATTCAGGCGACAAAGATCTAAGAGAATATCTGGCCGAGCATTGCCGTATCCTGGCTGTGGTAGGTTTGCATGGCAACGTCTTCAAACCGCACACAGGAACAAAAACCAGTGTTCTTTTTATTCAAAAATGGAACGATTCCGCGACGGCTGGCCCATTGTGCCCACGAAAAAAAGATTATCCGATTTTCTTCGCCACAATGAAGGAACCTAGCAAGGATAATTCCGGGGACAAGATCTACGTGCGAACGGGTGATGGCGCCCCTATGCTCGATGAGCACCAGCACTTGATCGTCAAGCATGATCTGTTCAACCACGATGGAATGACTAAGGATGGCATTGCTGAAGCCTTCGTCGAATTCGCGAAGAAGGAGGAACTGAGTTTTTTTCAATGAGCCCTTTCAATGAAGTCCGATATAGGACACTTTTGAAAGGGCTGGAAGCCTTAGAAATCCCGCTCTCATCACTGGAGCGCACCATGCGACTAGATGCCGAGTATTTCGCGCATGAACATGTTCGCGTCGCCGCACAACTTGCAAAACTCAGTACAGAACCAATTACTGATCTCGCCGGTGTCTCCGATGGCAATCACTTCTCTGTCAGCGCAGACTTCGTAGACGAAGGCATACCTTACTATCGAGGACAAGACGTTGCATCGCATTTTTTTGTCGAGCAAGCAAGTCCCAATCTCATATCAAATGAAAGTTTCAAGCGTCCATACATGACGCGCTCGCATCTAAAGCGAGGTGATGTTTTGCTTTCTATTGTTGGAACAATTGGCAAAGCAAGCATCGTTTCAGAAGAGGCTGATGCCACATGCAGTTGCAAACTTGCAATACTGCGACCGCGCAAAGTGAAACCAGAATACTTAGCGGCTTTTTTGCGAACTAGTCAAGGTAACAGTCAAATCCGGCGCAATACACGAGGGGCCGTGCAGATGGGACTCTTGCTTGCTGACATGGATCAAATTCAAGTCCCTCGCCTCAGCGAAAAATTCGAGTCAGCGATTTCTTCAATTGTCGTGCGCTCGAAAGATAGTATTCTCGACGCCGCCGCAACCGTGGAGAAATCATCTGACACGCTTATGAATGCACTTGGACTTGAGAATTGGAATGCCCCTGAACCTCTTTCCTATGCCTGCAATCTCTCGTTCGCATTTTCCTCAGCCAGATTGGACGCGGAATTTCAACAACCCAAATACCAAGCGATATTTGAGGAGCTTTCCGCTAGATTCGACGTAGAGCTGCTTGGAAAACTAGGTGCCGTCCTGAAAGGATTTACGGTTCCGTACACTGAAGGCGGGCAAGTTCCGATTATTCGCTCGGGCGACCTATCTGATCTTGACGATGAATCCCGTTTTCTTCGAGCAGCTCCGGACGAAGCGATATTTGAACTCCAGCGTGGAGATGTACTTATTTCATGTATCGGATTCGGCTCGATAGGAAAAGTGCAGGTATTCGACAAACCGGGACGCTATGGTACGGTAAGCGAAGTAACTGTAATTCGACAAAATAAAATAAATCCTTATTACCTCGCTGCATTTTTCCGTTCGAAACCTGGACAAATGCAAATCGAACGCTACATTACTGGTGCAACCGGCCAACTACATCTTTACGCAAAGGATGTGGCAAAATTTTGGATTCCGATCCTTCCGAACGCTGAACAGGTTGAATTTGAGCGAATTGAAAAATCAGTCAGCACTTCAATAATGCGTTCCGCAGAGCTACTTGAGGTTGCGACTAGAGCCATCGAAATCGCAATCGAAACTGACGAATCGCAAGCAAATAAATTCATCAAGGCTAGCTAATGAGCGGAGATTTTTACAAAGAGTGGCGGGCCAATGCTGAGATCGATTATTTTCCGCAATTGGTGATCTTGTGGCTCTCCACGAATTCATGGTATCGCTCACACTATTCGGAGATCTCGACGAAAAGTGATCGTGATTTCCTGAATAAACTTCGGGAAGATCACAGCACCAGAAACAAGCTCTTCGCGCGATTCAATAAGGTCTTGCAAGCCGAGGGAACAAAGGGCCGCGCAGATCTCATCAATCATATTGAAGGTCTTTTCTTCGCCTTGAATACGGCGGTGTTACTTTGGAATGAAGAACAAGCCAACAGTGCGATTACCTACACCAACTGTTTATTGACATCAAATCCAAAGACTTACGGCAGCTTGATTGTTAAACCGCAGGTTCCAGGTATTGTCATTGGCGATGCACTCCGGCTTACCGATGATAAATCGGTATTATTTAATGGATTTCTTGAGATAATTTATCAAGTCCGATGCCAGCTCGTACATGGGCAAATGGAACCTAATCGCGAGAACCACGACGTAGTGAAGCACTGCTATTTCTTGCTGCGCGAACTGATGAGTTTCTAGTTCAGTCTTGGATAGGGTCGGAGGAAATCGTCTACCGCCCGACCAATGAAAAGCGCTCTAGGCCTGCTCACTTTCGCTGTGCCGATTGCAGCGGCATTGGCGACGAGTCTTTTTCGGCCATCTCGCGCATGTTCGGCATGGACACGTCCGGCAGACGGGCCTTGATGTAGATCTCCGTGGTCGTGACGCTCTCGTGACCAAGCAGGTGCTGGATGCGCTCAATCGGCGTCCCGGAGCGAAACATATCCGTTGCGCCCTTCCCCTTCAGATCGTACATGCCGAAGTCGGTCAGCTTCTCCTTACGGACATAGCGCCCGAACATAGCGACCAGACCGGAATACGTATATTTCTTTCCGACACGCGTATGCACAAACGTCGGCCACACGGTCTTGGCGCTCAGGTGCTCATCGACCAGCTTCTCCAGGTCGCCCGCAAGAATAATGTCCACGGTCTTTCCGGTCTTTCCTTGCTGGATGCGCAAGACGCGGATCTCACGGCCCTCGTGCTCGATGCGCTTGATGCTTGCAGGCCCGGCCTTGATGAGATCCTCCGGACGCTGGCATGTCCGGTATATGAGCGTCATCATGCGCTGCACGGACGGTTCCGCGCATGCGTAGACCGCCTGGAATTCGCGATCCTCGATCATCCTCTCTCGGCGCTTTTCGGCGTTGCGCTTTACGCCCTTGCACGGGTTGAAATCGACCATGCCTTTTTCCATCGCCTTCGTGTACACATGCGATAGCAACGCCTTCTCGCGGTTCGCCCGCACTGGCGCATCCTGGCCGCGCTCGTCGCGATAGGTGGCAACATGGTGCGGCTTGAGCTGCGAATACGGGATATGCCCCAGCCCCTTCTTCAGGTACTCGGCCTCCTTCTTATTGTCGGCATAGGTGCGCGGTGCCTTTTTCGGCGCGACGTTGATGAGATACCAGTCGATCAGCGCGCTTACGGTGCCGAGATCGGTTACTGGCTTCACAATGGACGCCCAGATACGCATTGCTTCGCCGTAGTCCTTCCCGAGCGGGATACGCTTACCCTCACGCGGATGGTAGCGATACGAGCCGTGGTGAAGATAGACCCTTGGCGGCAAATCATGCTTGTCGAAAATTTCTCTGCGTCGGCCCATGGGAAGCTAGTTACTTGATAGATTTTTTTCGGAGTGCGTCGGCGTTGACGCTCCATTCGTGACTGATTCCGTGACCGCAGACCTCTCCTGTCACCTCGTCGGCATCGAGCACCATCTTTCGCTCGAAGTAGGCGCGTGCCACCTTGGGCGATCAGTTCCGACCGACCTCGTAGAGCCAGCGCCGATCCTTCAGCCATCGGATCTGCGCCATCGGCTGCGTTCTGTCCGTTAGATCGGTAAGTTCTTCGTGTGTGAGTGTGAGCATGTGCAGTTCGTTAATTCATATTTTTACGAAGTATATCCGCAAAGATAATAATTGCAAAAGAAAATTCGCAAAAACATGAAGTCCCACCGTAAAATTGCGAGTTGACTTTGATGAGAAGTTGCTATAATGGAATTCTATGGACTACAACGAATTTCAACGACATATCGGAAAGGCTGGCCTGAAGCTCAATGAGTTCGCGAGCCTTATGCAAATGACGCCTACGGCATTGAGCAATTACCGCAAGAAAGACCTGGTTCCTGTGCACTTGGCGATCATTGCCGTGTTGTTGGGCGAGCTGGCCGATAACGGCCTTGATTTCCGAACTGCTCTCGGAAAGATCGATATAGCGCCCAAAAAAGCGCGGGGAGCGAGGATCGATAAGGTCGGCGAAGACAAGAAAGATTAGCCATCTGCTGCACAGCCAGAGTGACGAAATACGCTGTATGAGAAGTTCCAAACTAGCCTACTCATTACTGATCGGATTTCCATGTCTAAGTCGTTATCGGAATTTAAGAGATTCATTGGCAAATCCCTGCCGACTCTTTCGGATCACGAGAAAAAACTGGCAAGGCTCATCCTGGATAACTTCCCCAAAGTGGAAGTGGCGGGAACGGCTGGAGGGAGACGCGGAAAGCTAATCGCCCAGCTTATTGCGGCTGCGGGCGATGCAGCCTCCAGCGACTTGAATGTCGAGGCTGACGCCGCGCAAGACGAACAGGGAAAGATCGTTCGCCTTTCCAGTATCAAAGTTCAAAACTTCCGTGGGTTCTCAACAGAGCACACCCTTGAATTCAAGAACCCTTACACATTCGTGTACGGCCCGAACGGCACAGGAAAATCGAGCCTTTGCGAGGCCTTAGAATACGGTCTGCTGGGTTCCATCAATGAAGCTGAAGCAAAGCGCATCGATGTGGCCGCGTACATAAGAAACTCCATAACCGGCAAGTCGAACCGCCCGGTCTTGCTTGGAACGACCGCCGATGGCAAACTAGGCGTGCCTGTCACCGCAGACTCCAAGGCATACGAATTTTGCTTTATCGAAAAAAACCGCATCGACGGATTCGCGCGTGTTGCCGCCAACACTGCCACGACAAAGCAGGCAAGGCTGGCATCGCTGTTTGGGTTGGAAGAGTTCAATGCCTTCTCCACGCAATTCAACGACCACTTTGACAACTACCTCGATTGCACCGGAAAGAAGACGAAGGAATTGTCCGACAAAGAGAAGCAAATCCAAGGGCACAAAGCTATTCTGCTCCAGATTCCGCAGAAGGAAAAAGACGCCAAGGCGAAGCAGGACGCACTTCTCTTGAAATATGGCACCTGCAAAACCCTGGAAGAGATCAAAGCTCATATTTCCGGGCTGGATGGGAACGGCGGCCTGACGAAAACGAACAACACCGAAATCGGGAGATTGACCAATCTCAAGCTCGTCGTCGATCCCGGAGTATCAGAAATCCTCTCCGATGCAAAAGAGCTGGTTGAGCTAATTGAAGAGCGCCGAGCAGCAGGCCAGTTCCTCGCGGCCTACAAAGACCAGCTTTCCCTTGGCGAGCTGTACACGGCAGTGCTGAACAACCGCGAAAAATACGAGCACAATTGCCCGGCATGTGAATCGACTATATATCAAGACGGACAACTCGCGGTGCCGAAAGATCCCTATGCGAATGCCGAAGAGAAGCTGAAGCAGTTTGAAGTGGCGCTAAAGAAGGAAGTACGAATCAAGGAAATTACGGAGCTGCTTAAATCTCGCTGGGTTCCTTTGAACGTAAAGATTTCCAATATCTCCCCTGTCGCCGTCGCCATCGCCTTCGCGCAGACTCCAGAGATAGATACCCTTCGCGATGCGGGCGCAGCGGTCGAAAATACAAGAACGCTGGAACCGGCAATGAATCAGTTCATCGCACAGGCCGAGCTATTGAATGCGTTAAAGCTTGCGATCACTACATACAACCAGCAAATCGAAAAATCAAAAACTGAGATCAAGAAGCTCGAAGACAAAAACGCCCTCTTGGCCAAAGATCTGGAGGAAGTAGTCACAGTGAGCACTACTGTCGCGGCAAATGTTACAAGCGCGGCGGCCGCAAATCTCGCCATTGAAAAATTCAAGGCGGAGAACGAGGAATTGATAAAGCTGGTAGAGCAAGAGAAGCCCGTCATTGCTCGAAATATGCAGTACCTGGTGGCATACGAGAGCTTCCGCGAAAAGCTCCTGAACTACAACAGCAATCTCCCCGTTGCGCTGGCCGCAGACCTAAACGAGAAGACGCTGAAGTTCTACAACGCGATCAACAAGAACGACCACCCGTCAGACCGCTTGAAGTCGCTCACATTGCCGACTTCGCCGGACAAGAAGATCGACATTGAATTTGAAATGGGGCAAAAGTGCGATGCCTTGCAAATCCTCAGCGAAGGCCACATACGCTGCCTCGGCCTGGCGATCCTGCTTTCGAAAATTGTGCGTGATGATCTGCCGTTCCTTATCTTTGACGATGTAGTGAATTCCATCGACGACGAGCACAGGAGCGGAATCGTGGATCTCATCTTGGGCGATGACGAAATCAAGAACCGCCAGCTCATTATTACGACTCACGGCGAAGACTTTATGAAACGCCTGGAGCATGCAATTCCAAAGAACGAATACAAGACCAAGATCACACGAATCGACTTTCTTACTCCGGAGGAATCCAAGAAAATTGTTGTGAAACTGGAGTCACCGCGTCACTACTTGGTTATTGCTGAGCAGAGCTATAAAGATGGAAAAATGCATGAATGCCTTGGATATCTGAGAAAATCGTTTGAAGAGATACTTCACCGAATTTGGAAAAAACTCGGCGACAAAAATTTTAATGCACTCATCAGCGTTGGGATGCGAGGCCCAAAAAGCGCCCCTGATTTGAGCAGCATCGCAAACGGGTTGCAAGCGTTCTTATCCAAGCCCGAAGTCTCAATTTATAAGAACGTTATTCCGATACTGGACACGATGATCGCGAAGCACAAGACTCACGCGATAGAATGGAGCCAGCTGAACAAGGGCGCTCACGAGGAAGACAAAGCTGAAGAGTTCGACAAAGCAATCGTCAAAGAAATTTTTGACCTCATGGTGCAAATTGAAGATGCAGTGAAAAATGGTGGAACAGTTACGCCTGTTCCGGCACCTGTCCTTGCCGTCGTCGCGCAAGAAAAATAACGTCAAGGATGCCAACGTGAATATCGACACCTTCAGTTCGCGCCTCCTGGAGGCAGTTACGACCGGAACTATCTTTCAAAATCCAGGCGGCGGCACATCTGAAGTGCTGTCTATCCGAAATGACAAGGTACGCTACAAGCGCGGCGATTCGACTATTACCATTTCCATCGAAGATCTCTTCAGCGCATTCGCTGCGTTTCGTGGCAAGGAAATGTCGTCGTCGGAGCTGAAGGCTTTTTCGCCTTCAGTATTCGATTCCGAGGCGAGGCCAGCAGGGCATAATTGCAACGCGACCTTTCTGTTTCTCGTCCTGCTGCGAATGGCAGTCGTAACCGAAATCAAAGGCCAAGGTGTTCGCGGAGAGCCATTCTTTGTCATGATTCCATAGAAATTCATAGGACGAAAAAATTCCGCAGGCTTCGGCGCTGCGGATTTTTTCTTATGGAGCGCTCTTCCAACGCCAGTTGGTATTGGCGCTTATCTGAAAGCCCTTTCCGGTTCGCACGTTGACGTAGATGGCGTTGCCATTTATCGAATGGAGATTGTCGTATATTGCGTCTCTGACGTGTTGCCAATGCGTGCTCGAACGCGGAGCCAGTGCCACTGTTGTCTTCGTTTGAAGAGTCGTTACTCTACCAAGTTTGCGCAGCGCTTTCAGCATCGTCCTGGAATCTGCCGGGGTCGGATTGTCCCAAGAAACAAAGTAATGCCAGCCGTGAATTTCTGAAATTAACATCGAAAATCCTTAATAGTGAGGTTTGTGAATCCGCTAAAACTGGATTTTTTTGTGCCCCTTGCATTGAAACAAAGCAATTGATTATACCTGCCGTTTCCGCTCCAAATATCCGGCCATCTCATCATCCGGCCGCTGACAATAACCAGCGCTGTACGCGATATTTCTGTGGCCGAGCTGCTTCTGTACTACTGAGACGCCACCGCGCTAGTTCATCAGGTAGCTGTTGCTGAGATGATTAAGAAGAGACAAAATAGTATACTGCTGTAAATGTTCTCGTGCCCATTTTTAGATGATGAGCGATCACGCCGCAAATTCATCGAAAGAATTTCAACAGCTTTATTTTCACCTTAGGAAAATCAATGCCAAACATGTGGATGATACGAGGCGAAGGTGGCCGACTATATGACGATTTCAGAGATAGAAACGTAGCGGCTATAGGATGGTCGAAGCTTGCCGCCCTTGCGACCCCAGGAATGAGCAAGAAGCAGCTTACCGAGCTTTATCACGAGGTTGAACCAGACGTTCGGCGTGGAACTGCGATTTCCGGCGCAGCTCAGGTATGGAGATTTATTAATGAGATCGAGGTAGGCGATTGGATCGTCACGTACTCTCCAGCCAACCGCACGTACCTGGTTGGAAAGGTTACGGGGCCATACGAATACAAGCCTGAGTGGACGCAGGATGACATGCCGCTCGTTCGCCCCGTTCAATGGCAGCCGAATGAGGTGCAGCGCGATTCCCTCGGCACCACGAGCAAGAATACACTGGGTGCAACGCTAACGGTGTTTCTAATCCCTCAAGCTGCAATGCTGGAACTGCTGTCGAACGCGAATGGCGACGTTACGCTAAAAGCTGCGAATATCGAAATTGAAGATGCTGAACCGGAAGCAAATCCTTTGGCAGGACTTGAAGCCCTTGCAATCGAACGAATCAAAGACCTAGTCGGGGCGCTTGATTGGGCAGAGATGCAGGAGCTAGTTGCGGGTCTCTTACGTGCCATGGGATACAAGACGCAAGTTTCGCCGGCTGGGCCTGATCGGGGCAAGGATATTATCGCGTCGCCTGACGGATTTGGTTTCGAAAACCCTCGAATTATTGTTGAGGTAAAGCATCGAAGCGGACAAATCGGCACACAACAAATCCGTAGTTTTTTGGGCGGACGGCATAAAGATGATCGAGGCCTGTATGTAAGCACTGGCGGCTTCTCAAAAGAGGCGCACTATGAAGCCGAGCGAGCAAGCGTGCCATTAACTCTATGGACGCTTGATAATCTTGTTCGAGCGCTAATCGAAAATTACGAGCTGACGGACTCAGAAACAAAACGACTCGTTCCATTGAAAAAGACCTATCTCCCGGCTTGACCCATGGCAGAAAAATGAACTAGCGCAAATTTGACCCGACTGGCAATGCCGGGGCAAATTTGCGCTAGTAGACGACAAAGATTGGCAAGACAATGAGCAAAGACACTTTCGCCTACGCACAGTTTACGATGCAAACGGGTCATAGACCGGTGTCTGCATTTTCAGAAATCCTTGAGCATCTGTGCAGCTCATTGGCCTCAAAACTCGACGAGATTGAAAGCGAGTCTGGGTCAACTAGACGCCGTGGATTGGAAATGGCTCTTTCGGATACGACAATTCTCATGACCTACTCACTTCTTGAGGGATTCTTTTTTGAAGAGTACAAGTATTATCTTGAAAAAGATCCGCCACGGAACAATAAACTTGAAATGACAATCGAAGATTTGCTCATTCACTTACGCATATCGAATGAGAAAATCAGTCGCGAAGCAGCTTTGATATCTGCTCTTCGAGCCGCCAGAAACGCCGTAGCCCACAGAAATGGAGCGCTCAAGGAGGATGAGAAAGTCGAAATAGAAAATCAATTTGGCGCCGGTATATCTACTATAAACGGCTACCCTGTCGCAACCATTTCCACATTAATAGAAATGACCGACAAAGCGGAATTGCTAATCTCAGAGTACAGTCATGCGGCGGTGCAGAGTGCGATACGGGCTCAAGCTGACAATGAGCTTCAATGCCGAGTGTTGGAGCAATAGATGAATGCAGTAAGGGTAGTATTCGATTCGAACATATTTGCGATCAATAGCTTCGAGGCCTTGGAACGAAGTGCTTTGAGGCGACTGTTTGCAAGCGGGAGAATTTTGCCGATCTATGGACACGTATTCATTGAAGAAACCATGCGTGCCTATGGCGCTGATGGAAAAAGGGAGCTTCTGGTGAACAGATGGCTTCCCTTTATCATGGCTACCTGCAATAGCATATGCAATGACTTCAATAGCATATTCCACGAGGAGCTTGTGCGCGGTCGCGGCCTGCATGCGCGCCAGTTCATGTCGCGGAGAAACCATGATCGAGTCAAGGAGCAACTGCCAAAAATACCCTTAGACGGTACTTGGCACGCGTGGCATGCTTCAAGAGCAGAGCGGGATATTGAGGACGAAAAGCGAGCAGCTCAGCGGCAAATATCCAAGGAGATTCGTGCCGAAGTCCTAGATTGGAAGAGAACGATTCAATATCAGCCAACAAAACACGGAACGCCGAATCTCAATCGCTACATCCAAATCGAAATTGACAACGCTGGCCGCGATTTCATCGACGTTCTTGTAAAGTCAAGAAATACAAGGGCAATTGCTGATAGATGGAGTCGCAACAAAGACTTCTATCCCTATTTCACCGAATTCGTTCGTGGCATGCTGTACATGGCTTTTTATTCCTCGACAAAACCCAATGCACCCATAGACCTAAATGCTCAAGCTGATCTCAACGTAATGGCGCATCTTCTGCATGGCGATATTCTTGTGACAAACGAACTCGGCTTTCTTCGAACGGCGTTTCTGGATCTTTGGAAACCCAAAGGCAAGGTACTAATGACCGGTGAGCAATTTATGAATTATCTGAATAAATTTTGATGACTCCATATCCGCTAAGGTGTATGGCAAAAAGCCGTCGGCCGTCTGACGCCAGGTATCAGTTGGAGTCTGGGCTTCCATAAATTACTTAACCTCATTTCCCAGCTTCGTATCTCGGAACTGTTTTCGTTTCTAAATATAGTGCCATCTCATCATCCGTTCGCTGACAATATCCGGCACTGTATGCAATGTTCCGGTGGCCGAGTTGCTTCTGTACTGCCGTAATGCCGCCGCGCTCGTTCATGAGGTATCCGACATGATGCCGGAAGCGATGAGGGTGAACACCGCCTACTTGGGCATGGTCGGCGATCTTCGCAACCACGTAGGACAGCGTTCGTGTGGACATTCGCCCCTTGCGCGAATCGTCGCGCTTACCAGTGCAAGTTGGACAGTTTGCAAGCGACGTTTTCCATTCAGCGGAAATCGGAAAACGTGCATTTGCGGAGTTGAAGGAAAATGAGGCTACGAGCAAGGACCCGATTGTAGAGGTCGGATTCGACCTTGGCGAACAATACGAATTTCGTGACCAAGAGGGTCGGGCCGCGTGGCCAAAGAAAATCACCGTAGTTATGGGCTACAAATCCAATTACCGATCACTGGACATGAAACAAGTAACATACGACGATCAAGAATTGGCCGTCGGGGGGTTCTTTGACAAATCTGCTGGTCATTCCGTGCATGTGGCCTTCAATGCAGCCCAAGGCGAGCTTATCGGAACAGTAGAAGTGAGCGAAGAATTCATCGCTGGCACTGCAACCGCGAAGTCCAAAAAAATCTTGAGCTCAAGAAAATAATATCCCCCGATCCCACTGCAATTTCATACCAGAATTGGGGAATATCCGATGATGAAAATCATTTTTCCGGGGCGAATGTGCGCGGAGAATACCAAAAAATATTCCCCACTTTTTTTGGGAAGTGCCTGTGTGGAAGCGACGCATTTGCCTATGGCATCGAGGACTTTTAATCCGTTGGTCGCAGGTTCGAATCCCGCACGGCCTACCACCGAATTCGCAGGACTAAATCAAGGAGTTACGAGCAATCGTGACTCTTTTTTTTATGTCCGCTCCGATCTTGCCGCCGGCCGACGCCAGCCGCGCGGCAGTCTTGCGCTTGTCCGCCTCATCGGCAAGAACAAACACGCTCATCGAATTCTGCAGCGTCTGCGCCTGTTCCTGAAGGCTGGCCGAGGCCGCCGCCGTCTGCTCGACCAGCGCCGCGTTTTGCTGGGTCATGTCGTCCATCTGGGTAATCGCCTGGTTGACCTGCTCGATGCCGGCGCCCTGCTGGCCCGACGCGACCGCGATTTCCGACATGATGTCGGTAATCTTCCTGACGCTGCTGACGATTTCCCCCATCGCCAGGCCCGCCTCGTCGGCCAGGCGGTTGCCCACCTCCACCTTTTCGACGCTGGTGCCGATCAGCTCCTTGATTTCCTTGGCCGCGCCAGCCGAGCGCTGTGCCAGGTTGCGCACCTCGCTGGCGACGACCGCGAAGCCGCGGCCCTGTTCACCGGCGCGCGCCGCTTCCACCGCCGCGTTCAAGGCCAGGATATTGGTCTGGAAAGCGATGCCGTCGATGACGCCGATAATGTCGACGATCTTGCGCGAGCTGTCGTTGATTTCGCCCATGGTCTGCACCACCTGGGTGACCACCGAGCCGCCCTTGGTCGCCACGCTGGATGCGTTGATCACCAGCGCATTGGCCTGGCGCGCGTTGTCCGCGTTCTGCCTGACGGTGGAGGTCAGCTCCTCCATCGACGAGGCGGTTTCCTCCAGGTTGGAGGCCTGCGATTCGAGCCGCGCCGAGACATCGGCGTTGCCGCTGGCGATATCGCGCGTGGCCGCGCTGATGTTGTCGATGCCTGTGCGCACCCCGTTGACCAGGTCGCGCAGGCTGTCGTTCATTTCCTTCAGCGCGCGCAGCATTTGTCCGATTTCATTGGGCACCCCGACATCGAAATCATTGACCAGATTGCCGCGCGCGACGTTTTGCGCCACTTCGATGGCATTGTGCAGCGGAACGGTCACCGAGCGCGAAATGAGCATCGAGATATAGCAGGCCAGCGCCAGCAACCCGGCCATCGCCGCCAGCATGGTCCAGCGCGTCTTGTAGAACGCGGAGATTTTATCGGACAGGATGGTATCCAGCTCCTTGCTGGCCGCGGCGTTCAGCTTGAACTGCAGGTCGATCGCCTGGGTCGACAGGGCCACGTATTCCTCGGGCGAGTAGGTCAGCGTGTCGGCCTGGATAATTTGCGCCAGCGCCAGTGCGGTAATCTTGCTGGCCGCCTGCGCCGCCTCCTGCATGGCCGGCCCCAGCTTGGCCTGGAACTCGGGATTGGCCGAACCGGCTTTGTTGAACGCGGTCAGGGTCTGGTCGAGCCGGTCGCTGACGCGGGCCACGATGGACGACAGTTGCAGGCGGTCGTCGGCGGTGATGTCCTTCTTGGTCAGCAGGCCGGCACCTTTGGCGCGGGTCTTGCCCAACTCCTCGCTGAGGTAGGGCAGCTGGTAGAACATCGCCTGGATCAGCTGGTACGTATCCCGGTCGGGGTCGAGGCTCAGGCCGTAGTAGTCGCCGAGCAGGTCATTTACCTTGAGCAGCTTCGGTACCAGCGCGGTGTGCGCGGCATAGCTTTGCGGCACGGATATGCGTTGGCCGCTGACGTTACCTCGCAACGTCTCCCAATCGCGCCGGGCTGTTTCCCACGCGGCGTCAATATCCTTGTTGTGCAGGTTCTTGACGATGGCGTCGACCTCGGCGTACGCCGCGTCGGCCTCCTTCTGCTTGGCTTCGCGCTTGTCCTGCGCGGCGCTGACGCCGCCGAGCACCAGCGCCGCCAGGCCGCGGTGCTGCTGTGTCAGTTGGACCACTCTCAGGCCCGTCATGACGGCAGGCAGGCCCTGCTGCTCATCGAGATAGGCATCAAGCCCTTTGGCCGCCTCGCGCATGTACAGATAGGTTGGGATGACAGCGATGACCACCGCGATCAAGCTCAGGATCAAAAACTTGTGCCATAACTTCATGGGCGAACGCGCTGAATAGGTATCCATGCCAGTCCCCTCGTTGTCGTGCCTGTGCAGGCTATTTCATCATAGACTTATCGAAGCGTTGCCGTATAGAATTTCCAATGCATTTGCAATATTTGGTGAGTTTTCGCCACACTCTGCCTCGGAACGGCTACTGGTGTAAGCTAACGTCAATGAGCGCACAGCGCATGGCTGAGGATACCAGATGGCAGGATGGCAGGTCGGATGGCAACGGCTGTTGTGTGCGGCATGCTGCGGCACGCTGCTGGCCGCTGCCTTGCCTGCGCGGGCGGTCACGCTGCGCACCGCCGCCCAGGAGGGCACCGAGCCGAAATTCATCGCCGACGGACCGGACCGCATCGTCGGCCTGTGCATCGATATCATGCGCGCCATCGAGCAGCTCGATCCCAAACTGCAGTTCATCGGCGACCAGCGCTGGAAGCCTCTGATACGCGCCTACTCCGAACTGGAGAGCGGCCAGCAGGACGTGCAATGCGCGGTCCAGCGCACGCCGGACCGCGAGCCGCGTTTTCATTTCCTCGGGCCGGCGCTGTACACCATCGAGTATCACTTCCTGGCGCGCATGCAGGACAATGTGGCGATCCATAGCTGGGACGACGTGCGCCGCCTGGCGCCGGACAACGTCGTGCTGGTCAACCGCGGCTTCGCTGCCGGCAACATCGTGGCGGCGATGGGCGGCATCGTCGTCGACGCCAACTCCACCAGCCCGCAGCACAATCTGCAAAAACTGATCGCCGGGCGCGGACGCCTGTTTTTCCATCGCGGCCCCGGCTTGAATAAACTGCTGGAGCGCACCGGCACCGCCGACAAGGTCCGCATCCTGCCGCAGGTGATGTACAGCGCCAAGCTGTACTTCGCCACCAGTAACAAGCTGACCGGCGATATCAACGCGCGGCTGGAGCAGGCCTTGTACGCGCTGGAGAAAAACGGCGAACTGGAACGCATGATGCGCAAATGGGATTGAACTTGAAGCAGCTGGCGCGCGCCCTCGCCGCCTTGCTGCTGGCGGCGGCATCGGGCGCGGGCGCCGCCGCCGACATGCAGGCGGCACTGGTGGTGACGATGCCGCCGCAGCAGGCGCAGCGGACGATACTGCAGGCGGTGCGGCAGCTTGCACCCCAGCGCGAGGAACACCGGCGCTACCGCATGGCCCTGCCCTTCGGCGCGCCGTTGTTCCCGCCCGACGCCGATTTCGCCGCGCCATCAACCACCGCATCAACCACCGCGCCGGCACTTGCCGCCTGGCTTGCCCTGCCCGCCGCGCAGCGCCGGTACGACGTCCTGATCACCCCTGACGTCGACTACTACTGGAACGCCGAGGGCCGCCAGTACAGTTGCCAGTTCATCATCCACGTCCAGGCCCGGGGTGGCGCCGGTTCGCAACTGGCGCTGCTGCAGGTGCGGCCCACCGAGTATGCCGGCAAGCACTTCGACCTGCTGGGCCGCACCGGCCCCGGCCGTTACATGGACTTGCGCCCCGCCACGCCGTCAGCGCAGACCGAGGCCGAACTGCGCGCCTTCCTTGCGGCGGCGCTGGCACACCCACAATAGCACCAGGCCCAGCGCCAGCAGCGGCAAGCTGCCCGGCAACGGCACGGCGGTGATGCCGGCCACTTCCAGCGAGAACGGCGACACCACCACGTCGGCCGCCTGCAGGAAGGTGCCGCCGGACAGCGGGTCGCCGCTCCACCATTCGCCGGACAGGCTGAAGCTGCCGCTGTCGATCTGCCCCGGCAGCGCGAACGGGAAGATCTGCACGCCATACAGGCCGGTGTGCAGGGCCGCATCGAACGCGACGGTCGCGGCGGCGCCCGGCACCAGGATGGGGAAGTCGAAGTAGCTGGCGTCGGGCGAGCCGATGCTGAACGATGATGCGCTCAGCTGGGTCGGCACGAACCAGTTCAGCGTGTCGGTGTTGACCAGCTCGTAACCCCAGCCTACCGTCTCCCCCGGCAAGCCGCTGATCGACCCGCCGGCCGGCTGGGCGGCAAACGTGAACGTGAACGGCAGGGCCTGCACGGCCGGCGACCAGCACAGCACGGCAAACAGCAACGCGAACACGGCGTACAAATTTCTGAGTTTCATGGCGGCTGCTCCTTATTTTGGAATGATGGATTGCGCCTGCGAGTAGGCGTAGATCACGCCGTCGAGGTCGCTCACACTGCCGTTTTCGCTGACGCTGAAGCGCTTCACGGTGGACGGCACGTTGAAGGTCAGGCGCACGGTATAGAAACTGCCCACGTCGACATTCGGCGTGACGAACGGTAGCGCCGGCGACAGGGCTGCGTTCAGCGTGACGGCGCCGCTGCCGGACAAGGTATGCATGGACAGCGAGGACAAGGTCATGTCGCGCGCGGTGCCGACGCCGGTATTGGTAAGGCGCACATCGACACCGACCACGCCAGGCGCCACATTTTCCTGGCCGACGATCTGGGCGACGAAGTCCGGCCGCCCCGGCAGCTGCACGGCGCCGGTGACGAACACCGTCAGCGATGCGCTGTTGTGGACGGTGATGACGCTGCTGCTTTGCGCCGTCACCGTGATGCTGTCGGAGCTGCCGATGCGCGCGCCGGCCGGCGGCGCCAGCGTGACGGTGACGTTGGCGGTGGCGCCGCTGGCCAGGGTCAGCGTGGTGGGCGAGACCGAGGTGATGTAATGCTGGTCGTCGGTGGCGCTGATGCCGAAGGTGCCGGCGGGGCCGTCGTTACGGACCTGGTACGTCAGCGTGGTGGTGACGCCGGGACGCAGGTCCTGCCGCGACGGCGGCGTGACCGACACCGTTTGCGGTTGCACCAGCACGCTGACCAGGCGCTGATACGGGAAGCCGGAACTGTCGGTGCCGGTGGCGTAGGCGACGAAGGCTTCATTGGGCACGGTCAGCGCGCCGAAGAACTTGCCGTTGTCGGTCTGGTCCTGTTCCAGCGCCAGCGGCGACAGCAGCTCGAAGTTCTTGCGGCGCAGCTGGAACTGCGGCGCGCTGGAAATGCCGGTCAGCGCCGCGATCGCATACAGCGCCTGGCCCGGCCCCGGCTCGCCATCGATCGCCAGCAAGCCCTGGTGCGGCGGCATCGCGCCGAAGCGGGCCAGCTTGAACGAGCTGAACGCGAGGTCGGCGATGCCGTTGACGTTGACATAGGTCTGGTCGGACGAATTGCCGACGGCCAGGGTCCAGGCGCCGCGCGGCGGGTTGTCGATCGAGATGATGACGCCGCTCGACAGGCTCAGGTATTTGGTGGCATTGGCGAGGGTGACCACGACGCCGTCCGGCCGGGTCAGGGTCACCGTCGGCTGCATGCCCTGCAGCGTGCCGCTGACCGACACGGTCAGCCGCGTCATGCTGCTGTCGACCGGCACCGTGTAGCTCTTGCTGCTGGCGTAGGTATCGACCGTCGACAGCAGCTGCACCACGTTGTTGCGGCCCACCAGGTCGGCCAGCTGGGTGACGGTGCCGGCTTCGCTGCCGAACAGGAAGAACACTTGCCCGCCGGTTTCGGCGGCGGCCTGCAGGTAGCCCGGCGTCAGCGGCGAGCAGCTGCCGAACAGCATCGGATAGATCTTGATGTCCTTGCTCTTGGCCAGGCTGATGACGGCGCCGGCCAGCCCCGCGTCCTTGGCGGTGGCGTCGGTGTACATGAACAGGTCGCCGCCGGGATCGGCCAGCGACAGGCCGTTGTACATGCCGGTCATCGCCAGTTCCGGACAGTCGCCGCCGCCCGAGGCGCCGAGTCCGCCGATGAAGCTCTTGAACAGCGCCGCGTCGTTGGTGGCGACGGTGGGGCCGGTGGACGGGTCGTTGAACGGCGCCAGCACATATTGCAGCGGTTCCTCGTCGGTGCCCAGGCGGGCGTCGACGATGCTGGCGGCCGAGGCGCGCACGCCGGCGATGATGCCGCCCATGCTGCCGGTGGTGTCGATGGCGAAGGCCAAGGTCGGGCCTGCGCCCAGCAGCGCTTTCAGCTGGGCCGGCGTGATCTCGGCCTTGATGTCTTCGATGAACTGCTGGGTGCCGGCGATGGCGGCGGCCGCGGCCGTGCCGTGGTAGCTGCTGTGCGGCGAGATGTCGCAATACAGCGTGTCCTTGTTGATGCCTTCGCGGAAGTAGCCGACCGGGTCGCTGGACGGCGAGCTCTTGTCCAGCGGGCCGCCGTGGCTGCACTTGAAGGCGCCCGGCTTGACCCGGTCCTCGCCGCCGTAATAGCCGCTGGTCAAGAGCGAGCCGATGATGTTGGACGAGTTGGCGCAGGTCAGGCCGGTGTCGGTGAAGCCCGAGCAGGTCGGCGTGGCGGGGCCGGCGAACGGCAGCGCGCCGGGACGGCCGACGCCGGGATGGGCGGCGCTGTTGCCCTGCTCTACCCAGTTGCTGTGCGAATAGAAGTCCTGGATGGTGTGCAGCGCGCTGCCGAGATTGTCGCGCGCGCCGGTGGCGTTGATCGGATCGCTGCGCAGCGCGTCCAGCACGTTCTGCTTGAGCGTGGCCAGGCGCAGTTGGGCGCCGGCCGCGTTCTCGCCGTCGAAGTGCTTGGCCGAGCTGGTCTGGTCTTCGTCGACCTTGGCGTCCGCTTCAATGATCTGGTCCAGCGCCTTCTGCATCGACGCGGTCAGCTTGGGCACGGCGAAGTAGCGCTTGTCGAGCGCCTCGATGCCGCGTTGGGTAATGTCCTGGTGGGTCAGGCTGCCGGCAGACTTGGAAGTGATGAAACAGACAAAGCCGTTCTTGGGACAGAAGGCCTTGCCGGGAATGCTGGCGACCAGCAACAGCGACGCCAGCAACAACGAGGGAGCAATGCGCATACGATTTCCTTTCCCATGCGTGGATACACCAGCCCGCGCAATGGCGGGCACCGGCGGTGTAACGCATTTATCGTGCCGTGCTCTGCCTTTCCTTTGAAATCAGATGATTAGCGCGCGCCGGACGGACGGCGCGCGGATGACTGTCAAGTTCGCCGACAGTGCTACAGCGGCGCGCTCAGCAACTTCAGATGCTGTACCGCATTGTCGTTCTTCGGATCGAGCTTCAGCGAGCGCCGGTAGTGCTCGATCGCCTGCGCCTTGTCCTGCGCCGTCTCGTAGGCTTCGGCCAGGCTGTCGTAGGCATTGCCGCTGTCCGGATGCAGCACCGTCACGAGCTTCAGGACGGCGATCGCGCCCTGCGTGTCGCCGGCGCGCATCAGCCCGTAGCCCCAGTTGTTCATATCCGATTCGGACAGCTCGAATTTCGGGTCTGCCTTGCGCAAGCCTTCGTAGACCTGCTGGACGTCGGCAAAGCCGCTCTTCGCCGATTCATGCGCCAGCATTTCCATCGTCGGCGGCGCTCCGGTCGACAGCGTTTTGCTCACCGTCAGCAAATGGTCCGGCACCCCGTTCTTCTTCGGCTCGTTGTCGAGAAAGGTCTTGGCCGATGGCTGCTGCTTCAAATAGGCGTCCAGGTATTGCAGCACGTAGCGCGCCATCCAGCTGTGCGACTGGCTCACCTCGGCCGCGCTGTACTCGCTGTAGGAGCTGGACGGCATGAAGCGCAGCGCGTCCGAGGAGAAAGCAAAGTGCTCCATCGCCGGCAGCGTGACGATGCGCACGTCGGAATACTTCATCTCGTTGAGGAAGCTGGTGACCGGCTTGCCGCGCTTGGCCAGGTCTTCCAGCGAACGCGGGCGCGCGGCCAGGAACAGCATCGGCACCGTCAGGCGCGACGGCTGCACGTACTTGGCCTCCTGGATCCGCTCGGGCCAGTAGCGCACCGAGCCGTCGAGGTTGACCAGCGCCTTGACGCGGTTGTCGCGCGCGGCCACGAACACGTTCGAGATACCGCCCCAGCTGTAGCCGGCCACCGCGATATTGCCGGTGTCCGCCTGCGGCAGCGTATGCGCATAGCCGATCAGGAAGGCGATGTCGGCCGCCTGCGCTTCGATGCCTTCGACGTCGTCGGTCATGGAGCGGCCATGCGCGCCCATGCTGGGGCTGGCGATGACGACATAGCCGTGGCTGGCCAGGTATTCGCACAGGTCGGCGTTCTCATAGGAATGGGCGCCGAAGCTGGGCGCATAGATCACCACCGGAAACTTGCCGGACGCCGGCTTGGCGTCGCGCACGGCCCACATGCGGCGCGCCATTTCCTCGCCGGCGTGTTCCTTGCCGCCGGGCGTGCCGTTCAGCCTGGTGGCCAGTTCGGCGTTGATGACGGCGTCGCCGCGGCCGAAGCGTTCCTCGCTGGCGGCCAGGCGGAAGTACTCGCCGTAGCTGACCGGCTTGCCGGACTTGGCGGCCGGATACCAGATCACCGTCTGCATGGGGCGCGCGGTCTCGCCACTGACCGGCTTGCCGGTGACGACATCGTATTTGCCGAGGTAGGAGCGGGCATAATCATATTGCTCCACCACGCGCAGGCCGACGCCGTGTTGCCCCGGGGCGACATCAAAGCTGAAATTGGATGCGGCCTGGCTCAGGCCCACCACGCAACATAGAATAACGGTGAGTAGTTTGCGCACTGATATACTTTCCATGATAAAAATACAAGTATATAGGCAACCAACACGCAAGGGGTGAAATGAAATTGCTGAGGCCGTTCTGGCTGGTCATGCTGGCTTGTACGCTGCTGGGCTCGCCGGCGCACGCGACGCAGGTGACCTTGCGCGTGGCCGCGCAGGAAGGCACCGAGCCCAAGTTCATCGCCGCCGGCAAGGATCGCATCGTCGGCTACTGCGTGGATTTGTTCCGCACCATAGAACGCATCGACCCCGGGCTGATCTTCGTCGGCGACCAGCAATGGCTGCCGTTGGTGCGCGCGCATTCGGAGCTGGCCAATCACCAGCACGACGCGCTGTGCGCGGTACAGCGCACCGCCGAACGCGAGCGCCAATACCTGTACCTGGACCTGCCGCTGTTTCCCCTGCAGTACATGTTGCTGGCGCGGATCAACGACAAGGTGGTGATCAACGGCTGGGACGATGTGCGCAAGCTGGGCGCGCAGGGCGTGGTGCTGGTCAACCGCGGCTATTCCACCGCCGAGATGCTGGAGCAGTTCGGCGGCTTGCGCATCAATTCCAGCGCGACCAACCCGGCCATGAACCTGCAGAAGCTGATCGCCGGACGGGGCCGCTTCTTCCTGCACCGCGGCCCCGACCTGCAAGGCTTTCTGGCGCGGGCCGGCATGGCCGGCCAGGTCAGGATACTGCCGCATGTGATGTACACCACCAACGTCTACATGGCGATGGGGACGCATGTCGATCCGGCGGTGGCGGCGCGCGTGCAGCGGGCGCTGGAGCAGATGGAAAAAACCGGCGAACTGGCGCGGCTGCTGAAGAAGTGGAACGGCAACGGCGACTGAATAAGCTTGATTGACAGCAACGTCGGTTTTGGCCACTATCGTTGCTTCACCGATTTTCAAGCACACTCGCCATGACCATGCCACGCCTCGCCCTACTTGCCCTGCTGATGTCGGCCAGCCTCGGCGCCGCCGCTGCCGACGCTCCGCCAGCCAAACATGCGATCACCCACGAAGACGTGTGGCTGGCCAAGCGCGTCGGCGCGCCGCTGCCCAGCCCGGACGGCAAGTGGGCGGTGTTCGCCGTCACCGAGCCGGCCTACGACAGCAAGGAGCAGTGGTCGGACCTGTGGATCAAGTCGCTGACCGACGATACCCCGCCGCGCCGCCTGACCTTCAGCAAGGGCGGCGAAAGCGCCGCCAACTGGTCGCCGGACAGCAGGCAACTGGTGTTCGTGGCCAAGCGCGATGGCGACGATGCCGGCCAGATCTACCGCATCGACGTGGCGGCCGGCGGCGAGGCCCAGCGCCTGACCACGCTGACCCTGGGCGCGCGTTCGCCGCGCTTCAGCCCGGACGGCAAGCAGCTGCTGTTCGTCAGCGATATCTTCCCCGGCAACACCAGCGAGGAAGACGTCAAGAAAACCGCCAAGGAGCGCAAGGACCGCAAGTACACGGCCCGCGCCTACGAAACCTTCCCGCCCCGCTTCTTCGACAAGTGGCTGGACGACAAGAAGGTGCGGCTGTTCGTCATGGATGCGGACGCCGGCGCCAAGCCGCGCGACCTGCTGGCCGGCAGCCAACTGGCGGCGATGCCGGGCTTCGGCGGCGGCCAGGGCGACGAGGGGCAGTCGCTGGAAGCGCTGTGGGCGCCGGACGGCAAGTCGGTGCTGTTCTCGGCCTCGACCAACCGCGACGAGGCGGCGCGCGCATCCGGCTACACGCAGATCTTCAGCGTGGCCACGGCCGGCGGCGAGCCGCAACAGCTCACCCGGGACAAGCACAGCTATCACAGCCTGCGCTTCAGCGCCGACGGCAAGACCTTGTTCAGCCTGACCGAGGCGGAGGAAGAAGGCAAGGTCTATGACGTCACGCGCCTGGCCAGCTTTGCCTGGCCGCTGGCCAACCCGGCGCCGAAGATATTGACGGCCGCGCTGGACCGCTCGATCTCGCGCTACGTGCTGCCGAACGGCACCGGCCGGGTCGTGTTCAGCTTCGAGCACGCCGGCCTGGAGCAGCTGCATTCGATCAACTACGCCGGCGGCGACCTGCGCGACGAGGCTTCGCCGCCGACCGGCAGCATCGGTTCGCTGGCGTCCGGCGGCAAGGCCATGGTCGGAGTGTGGGAGTCGTCGATCAATCCGCCGGAGGTGTACGCCTTCGGCAACGGCGCGCCCAAGCGGCTGACCTCGTTCAACACAGAGCGCGCGGCAGCCATCGACTGGCAGGCGCCGGAGCACTTCTGGTTCAAGGCCAGGGACGGCCGCATGATCCACAACATGATCGTCAAGCCGGCCGGCTTCGACCCGGCGAAAAAATATCCGCTGTTCGCGGTGATCCACGGCGGCGCGGCCAATATGTGGCGCGACCAGTTCGTCATCCGCTGGAACTACCACCTGCTGGCGCAGCCTGGCTACGTGGTGCTGCTGACCGACTACAAGGGCTCGACCGGCTACGGCGAGGAATTCGCGCGCGCGATCCAGGGCGATCCGCTGAAGGGGCCGGGGGACGAGGTCAACGAGGCGGTCGACGAGGCAGTCAGGAAATACAGCTACATCGACGGCGGCAGGCTGGCGGCCGGCGGCGCCAGCTACGGCGGCCACCTGGCCAACTGGCTGCAGGCCACCACCACGCGCTACAAGGCCATCGTGTCGCACGCGGGCGAGATGGACCTGGTGATGCAATGGGGCAGCAGCGACAGCATCCACGGCCGCGAAGTCAACAGCGGTGGCCCGGTATGGGGCGAGCAGGCGGTGTGGCGCGAACAAAGCCCGGTGATGCAGGCGGGGAATCATGCAAAAGGCACGGGCTTCACCACGCCCATCCTGATCTCGGTCGGCGAGCTGGACTACCGCGTGCCGGCCAACAATGCGCTGATGAATTACGCGACCCAGCACCGCCTGAACGTGCCGGCCAAGCTGCTGGTGTTCCCGGACGAGAACCACTGGATTTTGAAGGGCGACAACAGCCGCTACTTCTACAGCGAAGTGCACGGCTGGCTGGCGAAATATTTAAAATAAAAGGGAGACTGTATGATGATCGCAAACTGGTGCTGGCCGGCGTGGGCGTCAGCATCGCGCTGATGGCGATGAGCTGACGCCCCCTCCCCTTAGTTGAAGCTGAGCCCGCTGCTGCTGGCGTTGCTCAGCGTCTTAGCTTTCAGGTCGATCGTGAAGTGGTCGCTCGGCTTGCCCGAACCCAGGCCCTTCAGGATTGCGAACACCTGCTTGAACTGGTTCTGGAACAGCACGTGCACCGGGTTCTGGTCCGACGGCTGATCGCCGATCCTGGCGATGGCGGCAGGCGACGCAGGGAACGCCGCCATCAACACCTTGTACTGCGCCACGCGCTCGGCGCCCATGTCGCGCAGCGCCAGCTCGCCGGCGTACACCGTGCGGTGGAAGTCGCCGTAAAACTCGTAGGCGCTGATCTTGGCGAAGTCGGCCAGCTTGAGGTTGGCGGCGGCGGCCAGCTGCTCGGCCTTGGCGGTGGCCGCGGCCCAGTCGGCGGTCAGCTGGCTGGCGGCGACGCCGCCGTCGGCGACCGCGCCCTTGGCGGCGCAGGCGGCCGTGATCGGCAGCACGCCGGGATTGTCCTTCAGCTGCGCCAGCGTGACCCTGGTCTGCAGCTGCGACAGTATCAGCATCTGGCGCGCGTCCAGCGACATCGCCGCTTCCTTCATTTCGCACGGCCAGTAGTCGCCCATGAAGCGCAGGCGCGACAGTTCGCCGAAGTAGGTGCGGGTGAATTCGCCATACGACCTGGTGTCGAGGATGCCGCGGTTCCAGCGCTTGGCGACATCGCTTGCCAGCACGCTGCCCTGCAGGTAGTCGTACTCGGTCTGGTACAGCGGGAACAGCTCGTTGTAGCGCGGGACGCTGTTCAACGCCACCGTCTGCACGTCGATCTGGTCCTTGCTCTGGTAGCTGACGATCTTGTAGGCGGCGCCGAACACGGCCAGCGACGGCGACTGCACGTTGACCAGGTAGTTGCCGGCGGCATCCTTGTAGTCGTTGGTGCCGTTGAAGTGCATGTGGCCGCCCATGTGCAGCGGCAGGCCGGTGGCGGCCAGCGCGGCGGTGGTGGCAGCGTCCGGCATGCGCGTGATCTGGAACGCGCCGGACTTGAAGACGGCCTTCATGGCGCTGGTCTGGTTGGCGTAGAAGTCCATCGTCGGATAGTGCGAGAAGGCCATCAGCTGCTTGCCCTGCGCCTTGGCGCGCTCGGTCACCGACTTGATCCATTCCATCTGGTGGATCTTGTGCGTCAGCACCTTGTTCCAGCCCGCGTCACCGGCGCCGTCATAGCCCTTGAAGGAGGTCGGATTGGACGGATCGAACTTGGCGTTCGGAATGTGGACGTTGGCGTCCAGCGCCAGCAGCCAGATGCCCTTGACCGGCTCGACCAGGTAGCTGGCGTCGATGATGTTGCCGCAGCGGGTGTAGGCCTTGCCCAGCTTGGCTTCGCCGGCGGCCTTGTAGCTGCCGCCCTCGCCTTCGGCGCAGATCTCGAATTGGCGCTTGCCCAGGTCGGCGGCGGCGACGGCGGCGCTGTAGCTGTACTTGCCGTCGGCGTATTTGGTGAACGGGGTTTCCCAGTAGATGTCGTTCTGGTTCGGCGTGTAGCCGAAGTCGCCCAGCTTGGTCAGCAGCTTTTCGTAGCCCTGCTCCATCAGCTGGTTGGTGCAGATCACGGCCGGGTCCTTGGTCTTGCAGGCGGCGGCGCCGGTGGCGTAGATTTTCTGCTCCTTGCCGTCCCGGGTCAGGAAGTCGTTCTTGCCGGCTTCGTCATCGTCGAACGGCTCGTTCGGATCGTGGTTGCCGGGGGCGATGAAGAAGCGCATGCCCTTGCCCTGGTATTCGTGCAGGATGTCGGCTATGCCGTCGATGTTGATCGGCTGGGCGTCGTCGGAAATGTCGCCCGGCAGCGCGACCAGGCGGATGTTCTTGCTGAAGGCGTCGTCCAGCGCGGCGCGGAAGGCGAAGTAGTTTTCGTTGAACAGCCGGGTCGAGGTCAGCTCGGCATACATGGTGCGGATGGTGGCGTTCTTGCCGTCCTTGGTCGGGATGCCGGCGAAGTTGGGGTTCTTCAGGTCGCCGTAGATGTTCTCGAAGTGGACGTCGCTCATGAAGGCGACGGCGGTCGAGTTGTAGCCGTTGCCGGGATTGGTCTCGGTGATCGGCACGCCGTCGCTGCCGCAGGCGGCCAGCAGCGAGGTCATGGCGGCGGCCGCGATCAGCGGGCCGCCGGGGAAGGCTAAGCGCATACAAAACTCCATCAGGCTGTTAAGGTCGAGCGCATTGTTGCACCGACACGTGACAGCCTGATTACATTTTGGTAGCGCTTCCAGTTTCCTTTTATGCCGCCTTGGCCGGGGCGGCGGTGCTTGTCGCCACAGCGACCGCCGGCTTGCGTATCAGCAGGATGATGCCGGCGGCCACCAGGCAGGCGGCGCCGGCGGCAAACAGCGCCGGGTTGTAGGTCAGCATCAGGGTGCGTACGCGGCCGGCGCCGTACGCGGCCACGGCGGCGCCCAGCTGGTGGCCGGCGAACACCCAGCCAAACACCATGCCGGCCTTCTCCTTGCCGAAGGTGGCGCCCGCCAGGCGCACCGTCGGCGGCACGGTGGCGATCCAGTCCAGTCCGTAGAACATGGCGAACAGCGACAGGCCGTACAAGGTGAATTCCGAATACGGCAGCCAGAACAGCGACAAGCCGCGCAGGCCGTAGTACATGAACAGCAGCTTGCGGTTGTCGTAGCGGTCCGACAGCCAGCCCGAGGCGATGGTGCCGACCAGGTCGAACGCGCCCATCATCGCCAGCACCGAGGCGGCCGGCACGGCCGACAGGCCGGCGTCGCCGCACAGCGAGATGAAGTGGGTCTGGATCAGGCCGTTGGTGCTGAGGCCGCAGATGAAGAAGGTGCCGAACAGTATCCAGAACACGCGGTTGTTGGCGACGCCGGCCAGCACCTTGAACGGCGTGGCGAAAGTCACTTTCATCGGCGGCGCGATCGGGGCTACCGGAGTGCCGGGCGCGGCGCCATACGGCGTCAGGCCGACCTCGTTCGGACGGTTGCGCATCAGCAGGAACACCAGCACGGCGACGATGGCGCAGGCGGCGAACACCGGGATCACCGCCATGCGCCAGCCGAAGTGCTCGATCAGCCAGGCGCCGACCGGCAGGAAGATCAGCTGGCCGGTGGCCGAGCTGGCCGTCAGCACGCCGACCACCAGGCCGCGATGGGTGTCGAACCAGCGGGTGGAGACGACGGCGCTGAGCACCAGCGCGGTCATGCCGGAACCGATGCCCAGCATGATGCCCCAGAACAGCACTAGGTGCCAGAACTGGGTCATCTGCGTGGCCAGCGCCAGGCCGGCCGCCACCAGGGTCAGCGCGGTGACGACGACGTTGCGCAGGCCGAAGCGCTCCATCAGGATGGCGGCAAACGGCCCCATCAGGCCGAACAGCACGAAGCGCACGGCCAGCGCAGACGAGATCTGCTCGACGTCCCAGCCGAATTCCTTCGACAACGGTTGCAGCAGCGCGCCCGGCAGGCCCAGCGCGGCCGACGAGGTCAAGGCGGTCAGGAAGGTGATGGCGACGATCACCCACGAAAAGTGCAGGCCGCGCTTGTGCAGCCAGTTGGATAAGCTCAGGGCTAACATGATGTCCTCACGATGGCGATGCGTGCAGGAAGGCACGCTATGTCGCCACTTTACATTATGATCATCATGAATACAAGGAAAATAATGGGCCGCTGGGAGGCGGCCCGGAAAGACGGCTTACTTGATGCGCAGCGAGCTTTGCACCTTGTTCACGCCCTTGACGTTGCGGGCCACATCGACCGCCTTGTCCACTTCAGCCTGCGACGGCACGAAGCCGCTCAGCATCACGGTGCCGTTGGTGGTTTCCACATGCACGTCCAGCGACTTCAGCGCCGGCTCGGCCAGCAGTTCGGTCTTGACCTTGGTGGTGATCACGGAATCGGCGACGGTGTCCTTGGCCATGGCGCTTTTCTGCTTGGTTTCGCAGGAAGCCTTGTCGGTGCCGGTCAGCGTGCTGCAATCGATGCCGGTCTGGGCGACGTCGGCCATTTGCTTGCCGGCCTTGGCGTCGTTGATGGCGGCCACGTGCATCGACTTGGCGGTGCTCTGGCAGCTATCCTTGTCGGCGCCGGTTAGCGGCGAGCACTTGGCCTTGGCCAGGCTGTAGTTGGCGTCGGCCACTTCGGTCTGGGCTTTCTGGATGGATTTCTTATCGTTCTTGTACTGCATCGCGGCGGTCGCCTCGGCGTTGGCGCGGGTCACCTTGGCCTGTTCGACGCAGATATCCTTGGCGTTGCCCGATTGTCCATCGCAAGCGGCCTTGGCGGATTTATAGTCGATTTCAGCCTGTTTGGTCGCGGCCTTGTACGCCACCGTGTCGTTATTCGGGGTGGTGGCGGCGAAGCTGGCGCTGGCCGCGGTGGCCATGACGAAGAAGAGTAACTTGTTCATGATGTGTCCCTTTTTGTGGTGGTTGGCTAGGAACACATTAAACGCCGGGCCGCGCGGATACTCTGTGCGCAAACGTACACTGTTCGGCAATTGCCTGCGGTGTGGTTTATTCGTCGCGCAGCAGGCCCTGGCGCCACAGTTTTCCGGCTTGTTCGAACAGGGGCAGGTCGCCGGCAAACGCGGCGCCGGTGGGCGCCAGCTGCAGCCAGGCCAGCGTGCTGTGCGAGCGGGTGGCCGGCGACGGCTGGCGCACCTTGGCCATCCACGCGGCGACGTCGCCGTACTGCGCCGGGTGGCGCTGCTGGATCCAGGCCAGCGCGACCAGGTCGGCGAAGCCCTCCTCGCGGCGGGTTACGCGCAGCGCCTGCAACTGCTCCTGCGTCGCATCCGGCGCCGCGGGAGCGCTTTCCTCGAAACCGGCCGGCAGCACGTGCCAGATGCCTTGCGCGTAACGCCAGCAATGGCCGATCTCGTGGGCGACCATCGCCTCGATCATCAGCGGCTGCTGCGCGGCAGGCACCGAGGACAGGATGTCTTCCGCATTCGGATTGCCGCGCATCGACAGCACCAGCTTGCAGCGGCCGTCCTGGAAGCCCAGCGCCAGCGGCACGTCGTTGGCGCGCGCCTGCGGTTGCACGGTGATATCGATCGGCAGCTTGAGTTCCTGCTTGGCGTAGGCCAGCACGGCGGAACCGGCGCTGAGCCAGCGGGTTTCCATCTCGGTCAGCTGGGCGGCCGACGCGAGGCTGGATGACAGGAGCAGCAGGAGGAATAAGGTGCGCTTGATCATGGTGATCAAACTGTAGCATGCTGACGGCAATAAAAATTGCCTTATGGAAGGTTCTACAACACTAAATTAATACGTAGAAAAAGTTGAATCGTTGAAGTTTTGAAACGGGGGCCACTGCGGCCCCCGGTATGCTTACTTGCCCAGCAGCGTATTGGCGGTCTTGAATTCCGGGCGGATGTCGTTCGGAACTGTTTTCATTTTATCCAGCGCTTTTTGCACGTCCGGACGGATCACCACATACCTGGCCATCATGTCCTTGGCCCGGGCGTAGTCGCCGGTGGCTTCGATGGTCAGGAACTCGCGGTCCAGGTCGATCACGGCCTGCTTGATCTTCTTGAAATCCACCGCGAAGGTGCCGTCGCCGTGCGAGATGAAACCTCCCTTGTCGAGGATGTAGTTCATCTGGATCGCCATCCCGCGCGCGTGCGAATCGGTCAGGCCGAAGTGCAGGGTGCGGAAGGCCGATGCCAGGAAGGTGGTGTACAGCTTGCGCTCGGCGGCGGCGCCCTGCCCCAGCGTGCCGGCCAGCTGCCCCTTGTCCATCATGTAGCCCAGCGCGTACAGGCCGGTGATGTCGGCCTTGGCTTCCTCGATGGTCGAATAGGCTTCCTTCAGGTCCTGGCGCGGCGTCGATTCGGCGCCGTAGTTTTTGGTGATGTGCGGACCCAGGCCGTGCGTGATTTCGTGCGCCAGGATGTGGGTGAAGAAGGAATCGAAATCGACGTCTTTCTGATCGGCCGGCTTGAGCACCAGTTTGGAGATCGGCGTCAGCGTGGACTTGAATTTGGCCTGCTGCACATTCTTCAACATCACGCGCTTGGAGCCGCGCTGGCTGATGATGCGCTCGTCGTTCGGCAGGTTGTAGGCGGCCGTCTGCACGCCCATGTTGCCGTCGCCGGCGCCATACACCTGGTTGACCACCACCATCGGCGCCAGCGCGCCGACTTTCGGATTGCGGTATTGCGCATCCAGCGGCAGGTTGTCTTCCAGCTCCTGCATGTGCTTGGCGAAGAAGTCCAGCTTCTGCGTTTCCTTCTGGTCGCGGATGTTGACGTAGGCTTCAAACGCGGCCTTGTAGCCGAACAGCTCGTCGTTGTAGGTTTCGTATGGGCCGATGGTGATGTCGACCGGCGCGTCCAGATCCATCCAGGCAAAGTCGGAGGCCAGGTAGTCGTTGCTCAGGAAGGCATCGGCGCGCAGTTCCAGGAATTTCTTCAGCGAGGCGTTGTCGGTTTCGGCGGCGGCCTGCTTCAACAGCGCGGCGGCCTTCTCCAGTTCCGGCTTGTATTCGTCGGAGTATTTGACGGTCTTGAACTGGCCGTCGGCGTTTTTGCGGATGGTGGTGAAGAACCATTGCGCCTGCTCTTTGTCAATTGCCGGCAAGGCGTTCATCCAGGTTTCCAGCGCCTGCTTGCTGACGCCTTCAGGATAGAAATTGCCGGCTTCGGGCTTCTTGGCCGGCACGGCGATGCCCGACACTTCGGCGGGCAGGAAGCTTCGATGGTCGTCCAGGATCGACCACGGGCCCTTGTTGAGCCAGAAGTAGTTCAGGCGCGCCTTACCCAGCGGGGTCTGGTCTTTTTGCAGCGCGGCCCACAGGGCCTCGTTGCCGGACCAGCGCTGGCGCAGCTGCAGCACGTCGATGATCTTGGCCGCCTCGATCAGCTTGGCGATGGCCTTCTTGTCGCCAGCGGAGAGTTTGCTGGTGTCGGCGGTCAGCGCGATCGGCGCGAACCGCTTGGTCATCTTGTCCAGATCGGCCACGCTCGCGGGCGCGGCGAAAGCGGAGGCGCAGGCGGCTGCCAGGGCCAGAGGGAGCAGTATTTTTTTCATTGGATCCTCGGGTAGAGTGAGGCCCACATTATACGATCACCGCCCCCGCGTGCCTCACCAGGCCCTGTATATCCGACCCGTTTCAGCGCCATCGACGCTGCGGGCGTAGGACAAGGCGGCGCGGCTGCCCTCGATCGGCTCGAAGCCGGTGAACAGGTCGCCGAACAGATGCGCCGACTCCTGCAGCACCGTCGGGCTGACGGCATTGATGCGCAAGCCGCGCGGCAGCTCGATCGCGGCCGCCCGCACGAATCCCTGCACCGCCGCATTGGCGGTGGAAGCCGCCACCGCGCCCCGTATCGGATGCTCGGTATCGACACCGCTGGTCAGCGTGATCGAGCCACCATCGCTGAGAAACTCCTGCGCGACCAGCGCCACGTTGACCTGCCCCATCAGCTTGCCGTTCAGGCCCACGTGAAAATGCGCCGGCGTCAGCCCGGCAAGCGGCCCCACATGCAAAGCCCCCGCCGCCACCACCACCGCATCGACGCGGCCGACCTTTTCAAACAACGCCCGTACCTGCGCGATGTCCTCGATATCGACCTGATACTGTCCGCCGCGCGCACCGACCGTCACGACCTCATGCCGCTGCCCCAGTTGCTCGACAACGGCCCGGCCGATGGTCCCGCTCCCGCCGACAACGACCACCTTCACGCCGCGGCTCCCCACGCGCGATATACCTGGCCAGTCTGCGCACCGTCAACGCTGCGCGCATAAGACAGCGCCGCGCGGCGCGCCGGCACCGGCTCGAAGCCGATGAAGAACGGACCATAGCTGCCCATCGATTCTTCCAGCACCGTCGGGCTGACGACATTGATGCGCAAGCCGCGCGGCAGCTCGATCGCCGCGCCGCGCGCAAAGCCTTCGATCGCAGAATTGACCATGGTGGCGCTGACGCCGTTGCGGATAGGCTCATCGGCCACGATGCCGCTGGTCAGCGTGATCGAGCCGCCGTCGTTAAGGTATTCCTGCGCCACCAGCGCCACATTGACCTGACCCATCAACTTGCTGTTCAGGCCCACATAAAACTGCTCCGGCGTGAAGCCGGCCAATGGCGCGAAATGCAGAGCGCCCGCAGCCACCACCACCGCATCGACGCGGCCGATCTGCGCAAACAAAGCCCGTACCTGCGCGATATCCGCGATGTCGACCTGATACTGCCCACTGCTGGAGCCGACGGTGACGATCTCATGCCGCTGCCCCAGTTGCTCCACAACCGCCTTGCCAACCGTGCCCGCTGCGCCAATAACGACTACTTTCATGATGTTCTCCTTGTGAGTGATGGGATGAACGTCAGTATCCACCTCAACACCAAAGGAATAAATGAGCTAAGATGAAGATCATTACTAACTCATACTTAGCAATAACATGAACAAGCTGCGCAGCATGGAGATCTTCGTCGCCGTCGTCGACGCCGGCAATTTCACAGCCGCCGCCAGCGCCTTCCAGCTGTCGCCGGTGATGATCGGCAAGCACATCGCCCACCTGGAGGCCACGCTGGGCGCGCGCCTGCTGACGCGCACCACGCGCCGCCAGAGTCTGACCGAGATCGGCGCCCAGTACGTCGAACAATGCCGCGCCATCCTGGCGCAGATCGCCGCCGCCGAAACCGGCGCCGAGGCGATGCGCAGCGTGCCGCGCGGACGGATACGCATCACCGCGCCCTTCTCCTTCGGCAGCGAGTGGCTGGCGCCGGCGATCACCGACTACCTGCGCCTGCACCCGGAAGTGAGCGTGGATCTCAGTCTCAACGACCGCATGGTCGACATGGTGGAGGAAGGCTACGACGCCGCCGTGCGCATCGGCGCGCTGGACGACTCCGGCATGATCGCGCGTCCGCTGTTCAACTACGCGATGGCGATCTGCGCCTCGCCGGCGTATCTGGCGCGGCATGGTACGCCGCAAACGCCAGACGACCTGGCCGGACACGAATGCCTGGATTTCATGGTCGGCGCGGTGGGCGTGCGCTGGCGCCTGCAGTCGGTGCATGACGTGCGCGGCAAACGCGAACTGCCGGCCAGCCGCTTCCGCACCAACAGCGGACAGGCTTTGCGCATGGCTGCGCTCAAGGATTTTGGCATTGTGATGCAGGCCGAAGTGCTGCTGGCGCAGGACATTGCCGCCGGACGGCTGGTGCCCATCCTGTGCGGCCACCTGCCACCGGCGCGTCCGATGAACCTGGTCTACCCGCGCGACCGGCGGGCCACGCCCAAGCTGACCACCTTCATCGACTTCGTGGTGGAACGCTTCGGGCCAGCGGCAGGGTTGCCGCTGGCCTCATCCGCGTAAAGGGTAACGTCAGTTGGCCAGCGGCTTGATGGCGCCGTTCTGCGCCACCGTCGCCAGTTGTGCGCTCGGCTGCCAGCCAGCGCCCAACGCGCGCGCCACCGACACCGCCGCCAGCAGGCGCTGGGTGTTGATCTGCACCGCCGCGCGGTCGGCCGCCAGCGCGCTGCGCTGCGCATCGGTCACGTCGAGATAGGTCGACACGCCGCGCTCGTAGCGCGCACGCGCCACCAGGTAGCCGCGCGCCGCCGCCGCTTGCGAGGCTTGCTGAGCCTCGCCCTGCAGCTGGCGTTCCTGCACGTCCGACAGCGCGTCTTCCACTTCACGCAGCGCCGTCAGCAGCTTGGTCTCGTGGTTGGCGATCGCCTCTTCATAGCGCGCCTTCGAGATCGCCAGGTTGGCCTTGTTGCGGCCGCCGTCGAAGATCGGCAGCGACAGCGCCAAGGGGCCGACGCTGAACTGGCGCGAACCGCCCTTGCCCAGCTCGCGCAAACTCTCCGACGCATAGCCGAAGTTGGAGGTCAGCGTCAGCGACGGGTAAAACGCGCCTTCGGCCACGCCGATCTGCGCATTGGCCGCGCGCAGGTTGGCCACGCTGCCCGCCAGGTCCGGGCGTTGCGCCAGCAGGCTGGCCGGCAGGCCGACAGGAATCGCCGGCGGCAGCGGCAGCACGGCCGGATCGGCCTTGGCCGCAGTCAGCATCGCCGACGGCGAGGCGCCGACCAGGGTCGCCAGGCTGTGCTCGAGCAGGTTGCGCTGACGCTGCACTTCATGCAGGTCAGCTTGCGCGTTGGCGCGCTCGATGCGCGCGCGCGACACGTCCAGTTCATTCGACAGGCCGGCGTTGAAACGCGCCGTCACCAGCTCCTCGGTTTCGCGGCGGGTGTCGAGCGCGCCGTTCAGGATCGCCATCTCGGCGTCCAGGCCGCGCAGCTGCCAGTAGGTGGTCGCCAGCTGCGACGACAGCAGCAACAGCACGCCGTCACGGTCCGCTTCGGCCACCAGCGCCTGAGCGTCCGACGCTTCGACCAGGCGGCGCACGCGGCCCAGCAGATCGAGTTCGTACGACATCGAGGCGCCGACCGCGTAGTTGTTACCCTTGATCGAACGCCCGCCCAGCGCCAGGCCCTGCGACGTTTCGGCCGAGGTGCGCGAGTTCGACACCGAGGTGCTGACGCTCAGCGACGGCTGCTGGTTGGCACGCGACACGCCGGCCTGCTCCAGCGCCTGCACCAGCCGCTGCGCCGCAGCCTTCACGTTCGGGTTGTCGCGCAGCGCGGTCTGTTCGAGACGGTTCAGCGTATCGTCGTTGAATACGGTCCACCACTGGGCGGGCAAGTGTGCCTCGCTGGCGCCGGCTTGCGGCAGATGGCGGAACGACGCATCGGCGACGTTTTTCGGCGCGGAGAAATCGCTGCCGACGGTGGCGCAGCCGCTGATGGCCAGCGTAACGGAGACAGCGAGCGTCAGGCGCTTCAAAGCTGAATTCAACATGGTGTTACCTCACTTAAAATTAGTTATCACCCCTCGTCATTCCCGCGAAAGCGGGAATGACGGTTTGCAGTTATGGTTAGTGCGCGCCGCCGCCACCGCCCGACGAAGGGGCTTTGACTTTATCCGAGAACCACAGCACGCCGATGCAGCCGAACAGCACCGCCGCGACCAGGAAGAAGCCGTCGTTGTAAGCCATCACATACGCCTCGCGCCGCACGATGCCGTCGACCGCCTTCAGCGCCATGTCGGACGCGCTGGTCGCATCGAAGCCCTTGCTCATGAAGGATTGCGTCAGCGCCGCCAGGCGTTCCTGCGTGGCCGCCGCGAAGCCGGTCACCGATTCGCCGATGCGCTGCGAGTGGAAGTGCTCGCGCGAAGTCAGCGCGGTGGCCAGCAGCGCGATGCCGATCGAACCGCCCAGGTTGCGGGTCATGTTGATCAGGCTTGATGCCGACGGCATGTCCTTGGGCTCGATGCCGTTCATCGCGAAGTTCGACAAGGTCAGCATGACGAACGGCTGGCCCAGCGCGCGCACCACCTGCGACAGCAGCAGCTGGTCGTAGCCGGTGGAAGCGTCCATGTAGGCGTTCATCAGGCAGGAGCCGCCGAACAGCAGCAGGCCGAAGGTGCACAGGATGCGGTTGTCGATCTTCGACGACAGCTTGGCCACGAAAGGCATGATGAACAGCTGCGGCAGACCGGCCCACATGATCACTTCACCGATCTGCATCGGCGAGTAGCCGGCGATCTGGCCCAGGTACAGCGGCAGCAGGAAAGCCGAGCCGTACAGGCCCATGCCCATCGCCATCGACAGCGCGGTGGCCGCGAAGAAGTTGCGGCGGCCGTACAGTCCCAGGTTGACGAAGGGCTGGGCGCGCATGGCGCTGGTGACCACCCAGCCCAGCAGGCCGATGATGGCCAGCGCCGCGAAGGTGATGATGAACGATGAATCGAACCAGTCCTTGCTGTTGCCCTCTTCGAGAAACACCGTCAGGCTGCCCAGGCCCACGGCCATGAAGGCGATGCCCAGCCAGTCGGCGTTGAGCAGCAGGTTGAGCTGACGCTTTTCCTTGTCCAGGCCGACGGCGATGCCGCCGATCAGCAGCAGGCCGGGCACCCAGTTGATGTAGAAGATAGACGGCCAGCCATACAGCTCGCTCAGATAGCCGCCGAAGGTCGGGCCCATCGACGGCGCCAGCGTCGCCGTCAGGCCGAAGATGGCCATGCCGGCCGCGCGCTTGGACGGCGGCAGCTGGGTCATCACCAAGGTCATCGCCATCGGAATCAGCGCGCCGCCGGTAAAGCCCTGCAGCATGCGGAAGGCGATCATGCTCGGCAGGTTCCAGGCGAAACCGCACAGGGTCGAGAAGCCGAGGAACAGCGCGGTGGTGCCCATCATGTAGGCACGGACGCCGAACACGCGCGACAGCAGGCCGGTCATCGGAATGACGATGATCTCGGCCACCAGGTAGGCGGTGGCGATCCACGAGCCCTCTTCCTGCGTGGCCGACAGGGTGCCGAGGATGTCCTTCAGCGACGAGTTGGTGATCTGGATGTCGAGCACCGCCATGAAGGCGCCCAGCATGCCGGCGGCCACCGCCATCCAGGTGCGGCCGGAGACCTTCTCGCCCGGCACGGCGGGCACGAAAGGCTTCCCGGCGGCAGGCGTATCGATTGTGGTGCTAGCCATGGCGCGTCCTTAGTGCTGGTTGATCGCCACTTCGGCGATCGCCGACATGCCCGGCACCAGGCGACCGCTCAACGCTTTCACGTCTTCCGGCTTGAAGGTGATCTTGACCGGCACGCGCTGGACGATCTTGGTGAAGTTGCCGGTGGCGTTATCGGCCGGCAGCAGCGCGAACTGGGCGCCCGAGGCCGGGGCGAAGCTGTCCACGTTGCCGATCAGTTCACGGCCCGGAATCGCGTCGATGGTGACTTTGACTTCCTGGCCCGGCTTCAGGCCGGCCAGCTGGGTTTCCTTGAAGTTGGCGGTCAGCCAGACGTTTTCCTGCACGATGGCGGTCAGTTGCTGGCCGGCCGTCACGCGCTGGCCCACTTCGATGGTGCGCTTGCCGATACGGCCGCCGACCGGCGCCAGGATCTTGTTGTAGGCCAGCTGCTGCTCGGCGTCCTTCAGCTGCACGCGCAGCACGCTCACCTGCGCCTTGAGCACGTCGCGCGCCGAACGGGCGGCGTTGATCTGGGCCTTGGCGGCGGTGGCGCTGTCCTTGCGCGCGGCCAGATCGGCCACGGCGCTGGCGCGGCCGGCGACGGCGGCGTCCAGTTCCGCTTTCGACACGGCTTTCATCTGGCTGTTATACAGCTGGCCGTAACGTTCGGCGTCCTGTTTGGCGCGCACCAGCTGCGCTTCCGACTGCGCCACCTGGGCGGCGGCGCCGCTGGCCTGGGCCTGCACCTGGGCGATCTGCGCGTCCGACTGCAGCACCTGCTGCTCGGCGCTGGCGATCTGCGCCTGGATCTGCTCCACCTTGACGTGCTGGTCGAATGGATCCAGTTCGGCGATGACATCGCCTTCCTTGACGATCTGGTTATCGTCGATCAGCACCTTGGTGACCACGCCGGAGATGCGCGCCGACACCGGATGCACGTGGCCGGCCACATAGGCGTTCTCGGTCTCGACGAAATAATGGCTGCGATACCACATGCGGCCACCGGCTGCCAGTGCGGCCAGCGCGATGATCGCGGCGATCACCAGCACGCGGCGGTTGGACTTGGCCGGCGCTGCCGGGGCGGCCGGCGCCACCGGAGCGGTCTGGGCGGCGGGAACGGCGCTGAGCACTTTCTGTTCTTGGTTGTGCTGGGTGGACATGTGCGGCTCCAAAAGAGAAATGAAATGGAAGAAGTGCATTATTGGCCGGTTTTTCGGCAAAGTCAAGAAATGAAACGATTGCATTTCATTTTATTTTGGACTACGATGTCAGCATCCATTACCATAAGCAACCATGAAGATCACCGCCGCCAACGCCGCCGCCCTGCAGGAGCAAGACTGTCCTGAAGGCGCCGCCAACGACTCCCCCGACTCGCCCTGCTACGGCAAGGCCGCCGGCCGCCCGCGCGCGGCCGACAAGGAAGCCCGCCGGCAGGCATTGCTGCACACGGCCGCCACGCTGTTCCTGGAAAAGGGCTACAGCAAGGTCAGTCTGGAGATGATCGCCCGCGAGGCGCACGTGGCGGTGCGCACGATCTACGTCAAGTTCGGCGGCAAGTCCGGTTTGCTGAACGCCGTCATCACCAACGGCCGCGAGCACTTCTTCGCAGGCATGGACAACATGGAAACCGACACCCGGCCGCTGCAGGACATCCTCAGCGACTTCTCGCTGCGCTTCCTCGAGCTGATCTCGATGCCGGCCTTCTGCAGCCTGCACCGCATGGTGGTGGCCGAGGCGCGCACCACGCCGGAGCTGGCCGAGACCTTCTTCAAGGCCGGCCCGCAGCGCACGCGCGAGGAGCTGGGCCGCTTCTTCGCCCGCCCCGACATCCGCGCCCAGTTGCGCAGCGACCTGCCGGTCGACACGCTGCCGATATTCCTGATCAACTGCATCATGGGCGACATCATCACGCGGCTGCTGTTCCCGACCGAGCAAACGCGGTCGAGCGAAGAGTTGCGGGCGCAGGCGAAGGAAGGGCTGGACCTGTTCCTGCGCGGCGTGCTTCGTTAGATGCTGTGCAAGTTTGCCATTTGCTCTATACTGGATTTTTCGAACACGGAGCGCACATGAGCAAAACGAATCGACTGGACTGGAGCAAGCAGATAACGCTGATGAACGAGCGCATCAAGAACTTTCAGGCCAACCCGGGCCAGGAACAGCTGGACGCGGTAATCCAGCAGCTGCAAGCCTACGCCGAAGCCGCGCGCAGTGGCGGCATCGAAATCCCCACCCTCTTCACCGTCAACTAAGCCCCGGGGTCAGTGCCGACATTTGGACACGAGCTGATCCGTAGTGCTGAAATATGAGACGATGGCGGTCTGCCAACTTGATGTCGGACTGCTATGAAACTGCTACGCTGGCTGTTGATCGTGATCGTGCTTGCCGGAGGCGGCGCCGCCGGTTATTACCGCTATAAAAATCCCGAAACACTCACGCTTGACGACCAGGCCCGCAACAGCGCGGGCGCGCGCGGCGCCTTCGTCGCGCTGAGCGGCGGCGTCACGCACTACGAAGCCGCCGGTCCCGCCAACGGCCGCGTCGCGCTGCTGGTGCACGGCTTCTCGGTGCCTTCCTACATCTGGGACCCGACCTTCAAGGCGCTCAACGAGGCGGGCTACCGCGTGATCCGCTACGACCTGTATGGGCGCGGCCTGTCCGACCGTCCCGACGCCGCCTACGACGGCACCTTCTACGACCAGCAGATCGACGACCTGCTCAAGGCGCTGCAAGTGAGCGGGCAGGTGGACCTGTTCGGCCTTTCGTTCGGCGGCTTCGTCACGGCGCACTACGCGTCCACGCATCCGCAGCGGATCCGCACGCTGACCCTGGTCGATCCATCGAACGCGCGGCCGACCATCCCGTGGCAGCTGCAAGTGCCGCTGCTCGGCCCCTATCTGTTCCAGGTCGCCGCCGTGCCGACCATGGCCGACAACCAGGCCACCGACTTCCTGCACCCGGAGCAGTTCCCCGGCTGGGCCGACCGCTATCGGCCGCAGATGGCGTTCCGCGGCTTCGGCCGCGCGCTGTACCGGTCGCGGATGCAGCTGGCGCAGGTCGATTTCGACGCCATGTACGCCACCATCGCCAAGGCAGGCCTGCCGGTGCAGCTAATCTGGGGCAAGCAGGATCCGACGATACCGGTGGCGCAATCGGCCCACATCCGGCGCGCGATTCCCGCCGCCGAATACGTCGAGATCGACCAGTCCGGCCACCTGCCGCAGATGGAACAGACGGCGATCTTCAACCAGCGCATGCTGGCCTTCCTCGCCGCGCATCCTTGAGGATCCGCTCCTACATCCCCTTGAAGCGATGCTGGAATCGCTGACTCACGGGCAGGCGGGATGCATGACCGCGCAGGCTTAGCCACAGCGCCCCGTCGGCATCCCGGTTCACCGCCTCGATGCGCTTGACCGCGACCAGATAGCCGCGATGTATCTGCCAGAACCCCGCCTCCTCCAGTTGCTCCGCCAACTCCTTGAGCGGCGTGCGGATGTGAGCTTCCATCTGGTCGCTGACCAGCCGGGTGTATTTGAACTCGGATTCAAAATAGATCACATCGTTCAGATCGATGAAGTGGATCGTGTTGCCAACGCTGGCCTGAAGCCAGGCCGGAGGCTTCTTCGGCGCCAGTTGCTGAACCAGGCGCGCCAGGTCAGGCGGCGGCGTTCCCAGCCGGGCACGCAAGCGCTCGATCGCCCGTGTCAGGCGCACCGGATCAATGGGCTTCAGCACATAGTCCACCGCGCCCTCGTCGAATGCGGCAAGCGCATGCTCCTGGTACGCCGTCACAAAAACCACATGCGTGCGCGAACCAAATGCGCGGGCCACTTCGAGGCCGCTCAATCCCGGCATACGAATGTCCAGGAAGGCGACATCGGGCTCCAGCTCGCGGGCCAGCCGCAACGCCTGCGCGCCGTCGGTGGCTACGCCTACCAATACCGCCTCTGGCCATAAGGAGGCCAGGGCGGCCCGCAATTCAGCGTGCAACAGCGGCTCGTCGTCAGCAATCAGGATGCGCGGGGAGACGATAGTCATGTTTTTAACTGGAACTGGTTAATGAAAACGGCAGTGTCAACTCCGCGGTGGTCCAACCATCCGCCCCCATGCTCAGGCGCAGATTGGCGGCGGGCCCATACAACGCGTCCAGGCGTTGCCTGACATTGCGCAGGCCCACGCCGCTTCCCAGCACGGCGTTGCCGACGCCTGCACCGTTGTCCCGAACCATAACCTGCACGCGGTCCTGGGTGCGCTGCGCGGACACCGCAACCGTCACCGGCCCCGCATGCGGCTCCACGCCGTGCTGGACGGCGTTTTCCACCAGAGGCATCAGCATCAGCGGCGGCAACGTCAAGCCTTGCACATCATTGTCGCAATGGACTTGAACACTCAGGCGCTCGCCATAGCGTATCGCCATCAATTCGAGGTAATGCCCAGCCAGTTCGCACTCGCGGCCCAGGGTGGACATAGGACTGCGCAGATCAGGCAAGACACTGCGCAGATAGGCGATCAGGTGGTCGAGCATCTCGACCGCCCGTTCCGGCTGATGACGTACCAGGTAGCGCGTATTGGCGAGCGTGTTGTACAGGAAGTGAGGCTCAATCTGCGCCTGCAGCGCCTTCAGGTCTGAAGCCAGGGCAGCCTGCGACAATTGGGCCAGGCGCAACGCGCGCGCATGATGTTGCGACATCCAGAGCGGCAGCAAAAGCAGCAGCATGATCAGCGCCGCTTCCGCCGCCATCACCTGGCGTTCGTTGAGGACATCGATTCCGATCTGCGACAGGCAAGCCGCGTAGATCCAGCCGGCCGACACCGCACTGACAGGCACAAACACCATCAGGCTGGCCCAAACTGCGCCCCATGTCCGTGTCGCCGGCCAGCTGCTTTGCATCAGCAGCAACAGCCCGGCAGTGCCTCCCAGCGGCACAAGCAAAGCCGCGAACAGGGCCAGCCAAGTGTAGGCCCGCAGCTGGAAAGCCAGGGCCGACGTCAATCCGACCAACACCACGCTCAGTCCCAGCTGGCGCGGCGAGCACCCGGCATGCTGCCGCACCGCCTGCGCGGCGCCGCCAGGGTCGGCGCCCATCCACGCACGCAGGCCGGTCATAGCGTGGGCTGCTCCGGCAGATGGGTGGGAGGCATCACATCCGCCGGCACGGCGCTGCTCACCACCTCAAAGGACAGCTCATCTATCCACACCTGGCCGCTGCCGGAATTGATCACGCCGAAGGCGATGCTGACGCCATCTTCCGGCACATCCAGCGTGACGCTGCGCAGCTGCCAATCGGCGTCGCCTTTGATGGGCTGATCGCTGCTGTTATAGAAGGCGGCGTTGGGACGCTGTTTTGCCTGTACCTGCATCCACAAGCCGGCCCAGTTACTCACACCACGGGTCTTGATTTTCGCGCGGAAGCGTACCCGTTGGCCGACATAGCGCTGGGCCGAGATGACCTGGGTCAGCGCTGCGAAACCCTTGCCGTCGCCCTGGGTATAGCGCAAGAACTTGGCCCCCCTGCCGCTGGCCGTTTCCACATTGTCTATGCCAGCCTGGTAAGAGCTGATGCGGTCACCCGACACAAACCATGGGGAGGGCAGCTTTCCGACCGATTCCGCCGCCACGACCCACAGGGAGGTCGCGGTCAGCACAGTGGCGATCACGTGCAGGGGTTTCATATGGCGTTCAACCTTACAGTACGGGTTCCGCTGCCAATGAACCATGTCCGGGGTACACGTCCACGGGAATCTCCGGACCGACCACCTCCAGTGAAAGCTGGTCTATCCAAACCTGTCCCTTGCCGGCATCGATAACGCCAAAACTCAATGCCGCCGCGTCTTCCGGGACATCCAGGGTCACACTGCGCAACTGCCAGTCGGTACTGCCGGCGATGGGCTTATCCTGGCTGTTATAAAACGCTGCGTTGCGGGGGCCCGGGCTGTCTATACGCATCCACAAACCAGCCCAGTTGCTGACGTCGCGGGTCTTGATCATCGCCTGGAAACGAACGCGCTTGCCCTGATAATTCTTGGCGGAGATCTGCTGCATCAGCGTGCCGAATGCGTTGGCATCACCGTCGACATAGCGTATGTACCGCGCGCCCTTGCCGCTGACCGTCACATTGCTGTCCTCGCCGATTTCATACGATTTTGGCTTCCCGCCGGTCAAGAACCAGTTGCCTGCCGTCGCCGCAGATGCCGCGATGCCGATGGACGCCAGCAGTATCACAATCAGGATTTTGCATTTCATATCAATTCTCCGTGGTCATGACGGATTGTCATGGCATCACTATGCATCCTGAAACGAGCGCCGGGGCAGGCTTGCGACAAACGCAGCCAGGCGCCGACGAACGCCACCCTTCGCGGATAAACGCAAACCGCATCCGACCTGGAAGTCTATTCCGCCGAATCGATCGCCTTGCGCGCCCACACCAGCATCTGCTCGGGATCGTCCAGCAGGAACTCGGGCGCCGTGTAGAATTTGCGGACCTGCACCGTGCCCTTCTTCGTCTCGTAGGAAAACGGCTGCGCGCCTTCGGCCTCGAACCCGGCGCGGGTGGCGTCGCCGACACGCAGGTAGAGCGTGCTGCCCATCACCCACGCGAACTGCTTGCCGTGATAACTGAACGCGCGTCCGCCGAAAAACACCGCATCCGTGACCGCGCCGCCCAGCGGCGCGAACTGCTCGCGCATCCAGCTCACAAACTCCTTGTTCGCCGCCACCTTATTTGCGCGCCTGCGCGACCAGCGCGACCAGCGCGTCCAGCACCTGCAAGGTCGCCTGGTCCAGCTTCTGGCGCGGGATGCCAGGATTGCTGGCGTCGACCATCGACGGATTGGTCGAGTAGCGGCCGCCGACGATCAAGGTCGGCGTACTCGTGACCTCATACGTGCCCGCCACGCGGCCGGCGTTTTTCAGCTTGGTGACGATCGAGAACGAGTTGTACACCGCCAGGAACTTGTCCTTGTCGATGCCGTTCTTCACCGCCCAATCGAGATTGTCCGCGTCGCTTTTCAGGCGGCGGCGCTCGACGTGCCAGGTGCTCAGTATCTTGGCGTGCAGCGACTCTTCCAGCTTCATCGCTTCCAGAGTCAGGAACAGGTGCGCCTCCGGATCGTTCTCGCCGGTCAGCGGCAGGTGGATGCGGCGGAAGACGATGTTGTCGCCCTGCTTCTTGACCCACTCCAGCATCGCCGGCTCCAGCGCGTAGCACGCCGGGCAGTGATACATGAAGAACTCGATCACCTCGACCTTCTTGCCCTGCGCCTGCACCGGCTGCGGCGTTTTCAAGGTGGTGTACTCGGCGCCGTTGCGCGGCGCGGTGGGCGATGCAAATGAGGCGCCGGCCAGCAAGGCGACAGCGGCGACTGCGAGTTTCAAGCGTAGCATGGATGTCCTTTATCAAAAATCGGCACTGCGAATATACCAGCTTCGCTATTGCTGCGGCGGACGCGCCTCCAGCCCGGCGATGTCCTTCATCAGCGCGATCAGGCGCCGCGCACCGAGGCCCAGCGGCTGGTCGTTGAGCCAAACCACGTCCACCCACAACTGCACCTGGTTGCTCATGTGCGAGAAGCCGATGCCCAGCAGTTCGCCCGAGTCCAGCATCGGCGCCGCCAGCCTGCGCGGCAGGTAGGCCCATCCGACGCCCGCCTGCACCAGCCGCAGCGTGGCCAGATGGCTGTCGGTGCGCCACAGCTTGCGCGAGATGAGCACCCGTTCGTCCTCCATCCGCGCGTCGCGGCTGACGATGGCGATCTGACGGATATCGACCAGGTCTTCCAGCCGGAACTGGCCGTTGCGCTCGCGCGCCTGCGGATGCCGCGGCGAGATCACCGCCACCAGCACCTCGCTGCCCAGCTCCTGGAAGCTTTCGCGCTGGTCGGTCTGCGGACGCTCGTAGATCAGCGCCAACTGCGCCGAGCCGTCGTGCAGCATGCGCAGCGCGTCGTTCTGCGGCGCCGACAGCACGTCCACCTCCAGCGACGGGAACTCCTGCGCCAGCCGCGCCAGCGGATCGCTCCACGGCGCCGACAACAGCTCGGGCGCGATGGCCAGCGTCAGCCGCCGCTCCAGCCCCTGGTGCAGCGACAGCGCATGCGCCTGCAGGCGGCGCAACTGGCCGGCCATCTGCCGCGCCTCGGCCTCCAATGCGCGCGCCGATGCGGTCGGCCTCACTTCGCGCGAGCTGCGCTCGAACAGCTGCAGGTCCAGCTCCGCCTCCAGGTTCGCAATCGCCATGCTGACGGCGGACGGCACCCGTCCCAGCGCCCGCGCCGCTGAGGAAAACGAGCCGTGATCTAGCACGGCAAGAAAGATGGTGATGTTATCGCTGGAGAAGGCCATGCCTCATGCTGTCAGAAAAACTGATAGCTGTCGACTTTTTCGATCAGAAATAGTCGATTACCATGGTTGCATCGTATTACGGAGGAAACATTATGCAAGGACTGAAACGCAAGGTCGTCTATATCTCATTGTTTGAACTGATCGCCATCGGTCTCACCAGCAGTGCGCTGGTGTTCCTGGCCGGGCACGACGCCGGACATGCCGGCATCGCCGCCGTGGCCTCGTCGCTGGTCGCGGTGGTGTGGAATTTCCTCTACAACGGCATGTTCGAAGCATGGGAAGCGCGCCAGGCCAAGCGTGGCCGCAGCTGGCTGCGCCGCGTCGCGCACGCGCTGGGTTTCGAGGGCGGCCTGGTGATCATCCTGGTGCCGCTGTTCGCGTGGTGGCTGGATGTCTCGCTGTGGGAAGCCTTTGTGCTGGACGTGGGGCTGGTGGTATTCTTTATGATTTATACCTTTCTCTTCAGCCTCGCTTTCGACCGCATCTTTGGTCTGCCCGCGTCGGCGCAAGCTTGAGATTCAACTTCCGGAGTCCACATGGTATTGAAACCGTACGCGTTCGCAGCACTGATGATGACGTTGAGCGTGGCGCATGCCGCCGAGCTTTCGCCGGTTGAGCAGAAGATTGTCGCCGAAGTGAAGGCGCATTCCGAGCAGGGCTTGCAGTTGCTGGAGCGCTCGGTGAATATCAACAGCGGCACCATGAACTACGAAGGCGTACGCGAAGTTGGAAAGCTGTTCCGCGAGCAGTTCGATCAATTGGGATTCGTCACGCGCTGGATCGACATGCCGCCGGCGCTGCAACGCGCCGGCCATCTGGTCGCCACGCGTGAAGGCAAGCAAGGCAAGCGCCTGCTGCTGATCGGCCACTTGGACACCGTGTTTGAAAAAGACAGCAAGGTACAACTGTGGAAGCGCGACGGCGCACGCGTGCGCGGCCAAGGCGTCAACGACATGAAAGGCGGCGACGTTATCATCGTCGAAGCCCTGCGCGCCTTGCAGCGCGTGGGCGCGCTGGATAATACCAATATCACGGTGATGTTCAGCGGCGACGAGGAAAGCGCCGGCCATCCGATCGAGATTTCTCGCGGCGACATGATCGCCGCCGCCAAACGCAGCGACATCGCCCTCGCCTTCGAGGCCACGGTGCGCGACAAGAACGGCAAGGACACCGGCACCATCGGCCGCCGCGCCTCGTCGTCGTGGGAACTGGAGGTCAAGGGCAAGCAAGGCCACTCCAGCGGCATCTTCACCGAAGGCGCCGGCTATGGCGCGGTGTACGAAGCGGCGCGGATACTGGACGGCTTCCGCCAGCAGGTGATCGAGCCTGACCTGACCTTCAGCCCCGGCCTGATCATGGGCGGCACCGACATCAGCGTCGACGCCACCGGCACCAACGGCCAGGCTTCCGGCAAGGGCAATGTGATCGCCAAGACGGCCACTGTGAAAGGAGACCTGCGCTATCTCAGCTACGAGCAGCGCGACCGCGCGCACGCCAAGATGAAAGCCATCGTCGCGCAGAACCTGCCGGGCACCAGCGCCAGCATTGTGTTCCACGAATCGTATCCGCCGATGTCGCCGACGCCGGGCAACCTGGCGGTATTGAAAACCTATTCGCAAGCCAGCAGCGACGCCGGCCTGGGCGAGATCCCCGCCCTGCCGCCGGGCCAGCGCGGCGCCGGCGACGTGCAGTTCGTGGCGCCGCTGGTCGACAGCCTCGACGGCCTGGGCGCCACCGGCAACGGCGCCCACTCGCCGGATGAAGACCTGGAAATCGCCTCCATCGAACGCGCCACCATCCGCACCGCGATCCTGCTCTACCGTCTGACGCGCTAAGTCATCAGCCGCGCAGCGCCACCATCGCCACGCCGGCCAACAGGCCGAGTGCGGCGATCAAGCCATAGGCGATCAGCGCCAGCATGGCTGCGCCCTTGCTGCCCTGCGGTTCGCCGCCGGCCGTGTGCGCGCGGGGCGCCAGGTACCAGGCGCCGATGCCGACCTGGATCACCATGCCGGCCGCGATCGACACGGCCAGCGGTATCGCGTTGCCCGACAAACGGTTCAGCAGCGTGCCGGCGCCCAGCACCATCAACAAGATCAAGCTGAAGATGCAGGCGTCGCGCCAGCTCAGCAGCGCGCGCCTGTACAGGAAGGCGGCGAACTTGACGATGCTGGTGTACAGCGCGATCGACAGCAGCAAGGGGATAAACGACAGTATGGAAGACATCTTGAAACCCCGGCTATAAAAAAACCGGGAACAAGTCCCGGTTTTGTGATGATACTACGCTTAGCGCTTGCGTGGTGGAGGCAGGTCGGTGCAGACGCCTTCGTACACTTCGGCGGCCATGCCGATCGACTCGCCCAAGGTCGGGTGCGGGTGGATCGTCTTGCCGATGTCGGTGCCGTCGCAACCCATCTCGATCGCCAGCGCGATCTCGCCGATCATGTCGCCGGCGTGCGTGCCGACGATGGTGCCGCCGATGATGCGATGCGTTTCAGCGTCGAACAGCAGCTTGGTGAAGCCTTCGGCGCGGCCATTGGCCACGGCGCGGCCGCTCGCTGCCCAAGGGAAGTGGCCCTTCTCGACCTTGATGCCCTTGGCTTTCGCTTCGTCCTCGGTGATGCCGGCCCATGCCACTTCCGGATCGGTGTAGGCCACCGATGGAATCACCTTCACGTCGAAGTGCGACTTCTGGCCCGCTGCGGCTTCCGCCGCCACGTGGCCTTCGTGCACCGCCTTGTGCGCCAGCATAGGCTGGCCCACCAGGTCGCCGATGGCGAAGATGTTCGGCACGTTGGTGCGCATCTGGCTGTCCACAGGGATGAAGCCGCGATCGGTCACCACGACGCCGGCCTTGTCGGCGGCGATCTTCTTGCCGTTCGGGCTGCGGCCCACTGCGACCAGCACCAGGTCGTAGACCTGCGGCGCAGGCGCGGTGGCGCCGGCTTCCGCCGCTTCGAAGGTGACTTTGATCCCTTCCGGCAGCGCTTCAACGCCGACGGTCTTGGTCTTGGTCATGATGTTGTCGAAGCGCTTCTCGTTGAACTTCTGCCAGACCTTGACCGCGTCGCGGTCGGCGCCTTGCATCAGGCCGTCCATCATTTCGACCACGTCGATGCGCGCGCCGAAGGTCGAGTACACGGTGGCCATTTCCAGGCCGATGATGCCGCCGCCGATGACCAGCATGCGTTTCGGGATCTGACGCAATTCCAGCGCGCCGGTCGAGTCGACGATGCGCGGATCTTCAGGCACGAACGGCAGCTTCACCACGGCCGAACCGGCAGCGATGATGGCCTGCTTGAACTGCACCACTTTCTTCGTGCCGTCGCCGGCGGTGACTTCGATGTGGTTCGCGCTCAGGAACTGGCCGACGCCGGTGACGACCTGCGTCTTGCGTGCCTTGGCCATGCCGGCCAGACCGCCGGTCATGTTCTTGATGACGCCTTCCTTGTACTTGCGTACCTGGTCGATGTCGATCGTCGGTTTGGCGAAGGTGACGCCGGTGTTGGACATGTGCGAGGTTTCGTCGATCACCGATGCCACGTGCAGCAGCGCTTTCGACGGGATGCAGCCCACGTTCAGGCACACGCCACCCAGCGTTTCGTAACGCTCGACGATCACGGTGTTCAGGCCCAGGTCCGCGGCGCGGAACGCGGCGGAGTAACCGCCAGGACCGCCGCCCAGCACCATCATGTCGCAGTCGATGTCGACCTTGCCGGCGTAGCTGCTGCCGGCTGGCGCGGCGATCGGTGCGGCCGGTGCCGGCGCAGGGGCCGGAGCCGGTGCGCCGGCAGCCGGTGCAGGGGCTGCGGCTGCCGGAGCGGCGGCCGCGCCGGCGGAAGCTTCCACCACCAGCATCAGCGAACCTTCCTTGACCTTGTCGCCGACCTTGACCTTGACTTCCTTGACCACGCCGGCGTGCGAGGACGGAACCTCCATGCTGGCCTTGTCCGATTCCACGGTGATCAGCGACTGATCGACCTTGATCGTGTCGCCAACCTTGACCATCACTTCGATCACTTCAACTTCTGCGAAGTCGCCGATGTTCGGCACTTTCACTTCTGTGCTCATAGTCGCTCCTTACAGCAGAATTTTGCGCATGTCGCCGAGCACTTCGCTCAGGTACACGGAGAAGCGAGCACCCATCGCGCCGTCGACCACGCGGTGGTCGTAGGACAGCGAGGTACCCATCATCAGGCGAGGCTGGAATGCCTTGCCGTCCCAGACCGGCTTGATCGAGGCCTTGGACAGGCCCAGGATCGCCACTTCCGGCGCGTTGACGATAGGCGTGAAGTGCGTGCCGCCGATGCCGCCCAGCGACGAGATGGTGAAGCTGGCGCCTTGCATGTCGGTCGGTTTCAGCTTGCCTTCGCGCGCCTGCAGCGACAGGTCGGTCATTTCCTTGGCGATCTGCGAGACCGATTTCTGGTCGGCGTTTTTGATCACCGGTACAACCAGGCCGTTCGGCGTGTCGGCGGCGAAGCCGATGTTGTAGTACTGCTTGAGGATCAGGTTTTCACCCTTCTCATCCAGCGACGCGTTAAACGACGGGAATTTCTTCAGCGCGGCGACCGATGCCTTGATGACGAAGGCCAGCATGGTCAGCTTGGCTGCGTCCTTGTTCTTGGCATTGGCGTTGTTGGTCTCGACGCGGAACGCTTCCAGGTCGGTGATGTCGGCATCGTCGAACTGCGTGACGTGCGGAATCTGGACCCAGTTGCGGTGCAGGTTGGGACCGGAGATTTTCTTGATGCGCGACAGCGGCAGCAGTTCGGTCGGACCGAATTTGCTGAAGTCCAGCGACGGCCATGGCAGTACGCTGAAGTTGCCGCCGCCACCAACGCCCGAACCCGCGGCTGCGCCGGCAGGCGCCGATGTGGTGCCGGCCATCACGCCCTTGACGTAGTTCTGCACGTCCAGCTGGGTGATGCGGCCTTTAGGACCGGAACCTGGCACTTTGCCCAGGTCCACGCCCAGTTCGCGGGCGAACTTGCGGATCGACGGCGATGCGTGCGCCAGCTTGCCGGTTTGGACCGAGCCTTGCGATGCGCTTGGCGCAGCGGCGGCAGTGGCTGGTGCCGGCGATGGAGCGGCTGCGGCCGGGGCGGCTGCAGCTGCTGGCGCGGCGGCTGCGGCAGGGGCAGCTGCAGATGCGGCAGCGCCGCCCGTAGCTTCCACCACCAGCACGACCGTGCCCATGGCAACCTTGTCGCCAACCTTGATCTTCACTTCCTTCACCACACCAGCGTGCGACGAAGGGATTTCCATGCTGGCCTTGTCCGATTCAACGGTCAGCAGCGACTGGTCGACCTTGATCGTGTCGCCAACCTTGACCATCACTTCGATGACTTCCACTTCCTTGAAGTCGCCGATGTCCGGCACCTTGACTTCGACCGGGCCGGACGAAGCGGCGGCAGCCGGCGCGGGCGCTGGGGCAGCGGCAGGCGCCGGTGCGGGAGCCGCGGCGGCCGGTGCGGCGGCGGCAGGAGCAGCGGCCGCGCCGGCGCCATCAGCCTCCAGCAACAGCAGCAGCGAACCTTCGGCCACCTTGTCGCCGACCTTGACCTTGATTTCCTTGACCACACCAGCGGCGGACGAAGGAATCTCCATGCTGGCCTTATCCGATTCAACGGTAATCAGCGACTGGTCCACCTTGATGGTGTCGCCGACCTTGATCATCAACTCGATGATTTCAACTTCCTTGAAATCACCGATATCCGGGACTTTAACTTCCACAATGCTCATAGCGTTTGCTCCGTTTCTTTTTTCTTAGCGGATTATTGGGTCACCGGATTTGGTTTGTCGGCATTGAGGCCGTACTTGACGACTGCCTGTTCAACCACCTTGGCGTCGATCTTGCCTTCTTCCGCCAGCGATTTCAGCGCGGCGACCGTGATGTAGTAACGGTTCACTTCGAAGAACTCGCGCAGTGCGGCACGGGTATCCGAACGGCCGAAACCATCGGTGCCCAGCACGCGGTAGGTGCGGTCTTTCGGAATGAAGGCGCGGATCTGTTCAGCAAACGCACGCATGTAGTCGGTCGTCGCAACGATAGGGCCGGAGGTATCCTTCATCAGCTGCGCCACGTAAGGCACGCGTTGCGGCTTGGTCGGATTGACCAGGTTCCAGCGCTCGGCGTCCTGGCCTTCGCGCGCCACCAGCGTCAGCGACGGAGCGGACCACACGTCGGCGGCGATGTTCCAGTCGTTCTGCAGCAGTTCGGCGGCGAAGATCGATTCGCGCAGGATGGTGCCGGAGCCGATCAGCTGCACGCGCTGCTTGGCTTTCTTGTCGCCTTCCTGCAGCAGGTACATACCCTTCAGGATGCCCTCTTCCTGGCCCGGCTTGATGCCTGGGTGCGGGTAGTTCTCGTTCATGATGGTGATGTAGTAGAACACGTCTTCCTGATCTTCCACCATGCGGCGCATACCGTCCTGGATGATCACTGCCACTTCATGGCCGAAGGTCGGATCGTAAGGCATGCAGTTCGGTACAGCCGCTGCGAACAGGTGGCTATGGCCGTCTTCGTGCTGCAGGCCTTCGCCGTTCAGCGTGGTGCGGCCGGCGGTGCCGCCCATCAGGAAGCCGCGGGCGCGCATGTCGGCGGCGGCCCAGACCAGGTCGCCGATACGCTGCATGCCGAACATCGAGTAGTACGTGTAGAACGGGATCATCACGCGGTTGTTGGTCGAGTACGAAGTCGCCGCTGCGATCCACGAGCTCATGCCGCCGGCTTCGTTGATACCCTCTTGCAGGATCTGGCCGGCCTTGTCTTCGCGGTAGTACATCACCTGGTCTTTATCGACCGGCTCGTACAACTGGCCTTGCTGGTTGAAGATGCCGACCTGGCGGAACAGGCCTTCCATACCGAAGGTGCGCGACTCGTCGACCAGCACCGGCACGATACGCGGACCGACGCTAGGGTCTTTCAGCAGCGTGGTCAGGATACGCACGTAGGTCTGGGTGCTCGACACTTCACGGCCTTCGGCGGTCGGGTCCAGCACGTTCTGGAACGCGGTCAGCGGTGGTACGGTCAGCTTCTCGTCGGCCTTCATGCGGCGGGCCGGCAGGTAGCCGCCCAGCGCGGCGCGGCGCTCGTGCAGGTACTTGATTTCCGGCGCGTCGTCGGCAGGCTTGTAGAACGGGATGTCTGCCAGCTGGTCGTCCGGGATAGGGATCGAGTAGCGGTCGCGCATTTCACGGATCGCTTCGTCGGTCAGTTTCTTGGTGTTGTGCGCGGTGTTGCGTGCTTCGCCGTGCTTGCCCATGCCGAAGCCCTTGATGGTCTTCACCAGCAGCACGGTCGGTTGGCCTTTGTGTTCCTGCGCGACCTTGAAGGCGGCGTAGATCTTGTGCGGATCGTGGCCGCCGCGGGTCAGGCGCCAGATGTCGTCGTCGGTCATGTTGGCGACCATTTCCAGCAGCTTCGGATGCTTGCCGAAGAAGTGCTTGCGCACGTAGGCGCCGTCCTTGGCCTTGTAGTTCTGGTATTCGCCGTCGATGGTGTCCATCATCACCTTGCGCAGGATGCCGTCCTTGTCCTGCTTCAGCAGGGCGTCCCAGCCCGGGCCCCAGATGACCTTGACGACGTTCCAGCCGGCGCCGCGGAAGTCCGCTTCCAGCTCTTGAATGATCTTGCCGTTGCCGCGCACAGGGCCGTCCAGGCGCTGCAGGTTGCAGTTGACGACGATGACCAGGTTGTCCAGCTTTTCACGCGCGGCCATGCCGATCGCGCCCAGCGATTCCGGTTCGTCCATCTCGCCGTCGCCGCAGAATGCCCAGACCTTGCGGTCGGTGGTGTCGGCGATCGAGCGCGCGTGCAGGTACTTCAGGAAGCGGGCCTGGTAGATCGCCATCAGCGGGCCCAGGCCCATCGACACGGTCGGGAACTGCCAGAAGTTCGGCATCAGTTTCGGGTGCGGATACGAGGACAGGCCCTTGCCGCCGACTTCGCGACGGAAATGGGTCAGCTGCTCTTCGCTCAAACGGCCTTCCAGGAACGCGCGGGCGTAGACGCCTGGCGACGAGTGGCCCTGGATGTACAGCAGGTCGCCGCCATGGCTGTCGCTAGGCGCTTTCCAGAAGTGGTTGAAGCCGATGCCCAGCATGTTGGCCAGCGAGGCGAACGAGGACAGGTGGCCACCGAGGTCGCCGTCGACGCGGTTGGCCTTGACGACCATCGCCATGGCGTTCCAGCGCATCCACGAGCGCAGCTTCTCTTCGTATTCCAGGTTGCCGGGGCAGTGGGTTTCGAGGTGGGCGGGAATGGTGTTGACGTAGGCGGTATTGGCGGAGAACGGGATATCCGAGCCGCTTTGGCGGGCCAGGTCGATCAGGCGCTCCATCAGGTAGTGAGCACGTTCAGGGCCCTCTTGTTCCAGCACTGCAGCCAGTGCGTCCAACCATTCTTTGGTTTCCTGCGAATCAGGGTCGGTGTTTGCCGTAACCTGGTCAAGTTGAGCTGACATGTATTAAGTCTCCTGAGTTTGAGTGCTGACGTAACGCTGATTATTTACCAATACTTCAATGCCGTGTGCGATTCTAACAGCAGTTTTCTTATTTTTCAAATTACGATACGCCATTTCGTATTATGAAATTTACCTATGAGAATCTTGTGCGGCGCAACATCACTAAACCGTGGGAAACGAGGCGCAGCGCGCGCTGCGGCTTTATAATCCTGCTTTCCTCTCCAACCTGGTTAAATCATGCCTGCACAACTGATCGACGGAATCGCCCTCTCCCAAAAACTGCGCACGGAAATTGCTGCACGTGCTGCCGCCCTCACCGCCCAAGGCAAGCAGCCCGGCCTGGCCGTGATCATCGTCGGCGACGACCCGGCCAGCCATGTGTACGTGCGCAACAAGGTCAAGGCCTGCGAGGACGCCGGTTTCTATTCGTTGAAGGAACAATACCCTGCGGACATGACCGAGGCCGCCCTGTTGGAGCGCATCGCCGCGCTGAACGCCGATCCGGCCATCCACGGCATCCTGGTGCAAATGCCGCTGCCCAAGCATATCGACCCGCACAAGGTCATCGAAGCCATCTCCACCAAGAAGGACGTGGACGGCTATTCGGTGCTGAGCGCCGGCGAGCTGATGGCCGGCCTGGACGGCTTCCGCCCGTGCACGCCGTACGGCTGCATGAAGCTGATCGAAAGCACCGGCGTCAGCCTGCGCGGCAAGCACGCGGTCGTCATCGGCCGCAGCAACACCGTCGGCAAGCCGATGGCGCTGCTGCTCTTGCAAGCCAACGCCACCGTCACCATCTGCCACAGTGCGACGCCGGACCTGGGCCTGTACACCCGCCAGGCCGACGTCGTTGTGGCCGCAACCGGCCGCCGCAACACGCTGACCGCTGATATGGTGAAGCCGGGCGCGATCGTCATCGACGTCGGCATCAACCGCGACGAGGCGGGCAAGCTGTGCGGCGACGTGGATTTCGCCGGCATCAAGGAAGTGGCTTCGCACATCACGCCGGTGCCGGGTGGCGTGGGTCCGATGACCATCACCATGCTGCTGATGAACACCGTCGAAGCGGCCGAGCGCACTTAAATAAACCGTATCGTACCTATTGGACTCAAGATGACTGACCAAAATCCCCTGCTGGACTTTTCCGGACTGCCGCGTTTCGATGCGATCAAGCCCGAGCATGTCACCCCTGCCATCGACGATCTGCTGGCCAAGAGCCGCGCCGTGGTCGAGCAGTTGCAGGCGCCGTCGGAGCAAGTGACCTGGGACGGCTTCGTCACCCCGCTGGAAAACGCCACCGAACTGCTGGGCCGCGCCTGGGGCATCGTCAGCCATCTGAACAATGTGGTCGATACGCCTGAGCTGCGCGCCGTCTACAACGAGAACCAGCCCAAGGTCACCGAGTTCTGGACCGAGCTGGGCCAGAACGAGGCGCTGTTCGCCAAATACAAGGCGCTGCGCGCCTCGGCCGAGTTCGCCACGCTGGCGCCGGCGCGCAAGCGCATCATCGACAACGCCGTGCGCGACTTCCGCATGGGCGGCGCCGAACTGCCGGCGGATAAGAAGGAACGCTTCGCCGAGATCCAGGAAGAGCATGCGTCGGTGTCGACGCGCTTCTCCGAAAACGTGCTCGACGCCACCAACGACTACAAGCTGCTGGTGACCGACGAGGCCGACCTGGCCGGCCTGCCCACCGACGTCAAGGCCGCAGCCCGCGCCGCGGCGGAAAAGGAAAGCAAGCAAGGCTACGAGTTCTCGCTGCACTTCCCGTCCTACTTCCCCATCCTGCAATTCGCCGACAAGCGCGAGCTGCGCGAGACCATCTACCGCGCCAACGCCACCAAGGCGTCCGAGCAGGGCGAGGTGTTCAGCAAGAAGGAAGACTGGGACAACACGCAAAACATCGTCACGCTGCTGAAGCTGCGCGACGAGGAAGCCAAGCTGCTGGGCTATAAAAACTTCGCCGAAGTGTCGCTGGTGCCGAAGATGGCCAAGTCGCCCGACGAAGTCATCGCCTTCCTGGAAGACCTGGCCAAACGCGCCCGTCCGTTCGCCGAGCAGGACCTGGCCGAGCTGAAAAAATTCGCGCAGGACGAACTGGGCATAGCCGAACTGAAAGCCTGGGACATCCCCTACGCTTCCGAGAAACTGCAGGAGCGCCGCTACGCCTTCTCGGCGCAGGAAGTGAAGCAGTACTTCCCCGAGCACAAAGTGATCGACGGCCTGTTCCGCCTGATCCAGCAACTGTTCACCGTCGAGATCAAGCCGGACACCGCGCCGGTCTGGCACAAGGACGTGCGCTTCTTCCGCATCGAACGCAACGGCAAGCTGATCGGCCAGTTCTACCTGGACCTGTACGCGCGCGCCGGCAAGAGCGGCGGCGCCTGGATGGACGACGCGCGCGGCCGCCGCGCCGACGACAAGGCGGTGCAGACGCCGGTCGCCTACCTGACCTGCAACTTCACCGAGCCCGCCGTGGTCGACGGCAAGGTGCAGCCGTCGCTGTTCACGCACGATGAAGTGACCACGCTGTTCCACGAGTTCGGCCACGGCCTGCACCACATGCTGACCCAGGTCGACGAGCTGGGCGTGTCCGGCATCTCCGGCGTCGAGTGGGACGCGGTCGAGCTGCCGTCTCAGTTCATGGAAAACTTCTGCTGGGAGTGGGAAGTGCTGGAACACATGACGGCCCACGCCGTCACCGGCGAGCCGCTGCCGCGCGCGCTGTACGACAAGATGCTGGCCGCGAAGAATTTCCAGTCCGGCCTGCAAACCCTGCGCCAGGTCGAGTTCTCGCTGCTCGACATGCACCTGCACTACGACTACGACGCCAGCACCGGCAAGACCGTGCAGCAAGTCATCGACGAGGTGCGCGCCAAATTCGCGCTGGTCATTCCGCCCGCGTTCAACCGCTTCCAGAATTCCTTCGGCCACATCTTCTCCGGCGGCTACGCGGCCGGCTACTACAGCTACAAGTGGGCCGAGGTGCTGTCGGCCGACGCCTACGCGGCGTTCGAGGAAGCGCAGGCGCTGGGTCCGGACGCCGTCTCGGAAACCGGCAAGCGCTACCTGCGGGAGATCCTGTCGGTCGGCGGTTCGCGCCCCGCGCTGGAATCGTTCACCGCCTTCCGCGGCCGCGAGCCGAGCATCGACGCGCTGCTGCGTCACAGCGGCATGGCGGCCTGAGCATGAAGCGGCCGGCCGTGCTCGTGCTCGCCCTTGCGCTGCTGTGCTCAGGCACGGCCGGCGCGCAGGTCTTCAAGTGGAAGGACGACAAGGGCGTGACGCACTACAGCGACCAGCCGCCGCCGCCGAGCACGCCGGCCAGGACCAGGGTCGAAGTGAAATCGTTTGCCACCGGCGGCGCGTCGGTGGAACTGCCGCCGGAACTGGCCGACGCCGTCCGCAATCGCCCGGTCACGCTGTACACCACGGCGGACTGCGGCGGCTGCAGCAACGGCCGCGCCATGCTGATGGCGCGCGGCATTCCGTTCCGCGAAAAAACCGTCGCCACGGCCGACGACCAGGCGGCCTTGAAGAAGGCCGGCAGCAACGGCCAGTTGCCGCTGTTGCTGGTGGGCCGCAGCAAGCTCACCGGCTTCGAGCAGGGCAGCTGGGACGTGCTGCTGAGCGAGGCCGGCTATCCGACCGAGAAGACCCTGCCGGCGACTTACCAGTACCCCGCGCCGGTCCCTGCGGCGCCGCCACCGCCGCCTCCACCGGAGCAGCCGACACGCACAGAAATCGACGCTGTCAAGCCTCCGCCGCCGGTCAACGCGCCGCCGGGCTTCCAATTCTAAAAATCGGCGCACGGTAGCAACATCGGTGCCAGCGGTAACAATCAATTTCGAATAAACTGGAATCAAGCGGCGCCACGCCGCATGCACTTCCCTCTACAGAGCAGACCAGACAGCCATGACACGCATCGATTTCCACACCAACGTGCCGGACAAGATCGCCTATGCCTGCCGCCTCGTGCGCAAGGCATACGCGGCCAACAACCGCGTGGTGCTGATGGCCGAAGATGAGGTGCAACTGGCGGAACTTAACGCGGCGATGTGGACATTTTCCGCGACCGGCTTCCTGCCGCACGTGCTTGCCGGCGATGCGCTCGCGCCACATACTCCAATCATTCTCACCGACAACGATGAGGCGGAATTACCACACAAAGAATTATTGGTAAATTTGTCGCGCCGCGCACCTTCCGGGGTCGCGCAATTCGAGCGCATGATAGAAGTGATTTCCTCCGACGAGGATGATGCGGCTGCCGGCCGCAAGCGATACGTCGCATACAAGCAGCAAGACTACCCACTTACCCACTTTGTCACAGGAAAATCATGAGCCAAGCCCAATCGTTTGACGCCAGTATCCCTGTATTGACGGAAGTCCTGAAAGCCGAGCCGCTGGGCGAAGACCTGCTGCCAGGCGAGGCCGCTTCCGGTACACGCTCGACGCTGTCCAAGCGTTCCGAAATGGCCGCCGAGCTGGAGGCCGAAGCCATCGACGGCTGGAGCGAGGCGGAATGGGCGATGATGGAACACCGCCTGTCCGAGCGCATCATGCACCAGCTGCAGTCGCGCGTGGACTTCGTGCTGGAGCAGCGCATCAAGGACAGCATGGCCGAGGTGCTGAGCCACGCGCTGCACGACCTGACCAACGAGATCCGCATCGGCCTGCACGACACCATTGAAAAAATCGTCGCCCGCGCCGTGTCGCAGGAACTGACGCACCTGCAGGCGCAAAAAAAGTAGTTTCCCCGCTTCCCCCTCCTTGGCGGTTACCCCCGGTAACCGCCAAAAGTTCAATTCCCTGCAATTCTCCCTTTGCGTAGCGAATAATTTGTTGTACCTTTTGGCCTTGCAGAAAAAATTCTGCGGCGTTCACGAGACACCGTTATTCAACCATTGGAGAATGTATATGCTGTTCAAGACGAAGTTCATTCCACTCGCCATCGCCCTGGCTTTCGCTGGCAGCGCCGGTGCGCAAGAAGTGATCAAGATCGGCCACGTCGCTCCGGTCTCCGGTCCTTCCGCTCACCTGGGCAAGGACAATGAAAACGGCGCCAAGATGGCGGTTGAAGAGTTGAATGCCAAAGGCATCAAGATCGGCGGCAAGCCGGTCAAGTTCGTGCTGGTGCTGGAAGACGACGGCGCCGATCCGAAACAGGGCACGGCGGTCGCGCAGAAGCTGGTCGACGCCAAGGTCAACGGCGTGATCGGCCACCTGAACTCGGGCACCACCATCCCCGCCTCGAAGATCTACTTCGACGCCGGCATTCCGGAAATCTCGCCGGCCACCACCCAGACCAAGTACACGCAGCAGGGCTTCAACTCGGCCTTCCGCGTGGTCGCCAACGACGCCAAGCTGGGCAGCGCGCTGGGCAGCTACGCCGTCGGCAAGATGGGCATCAAGAAAATCGCCGTCATCGACGACCGCACCGCCTACGGCCAGGGCGTGGCGGAGGAGTTCATCAAGGGCGCCAAGAAGGCGCTGCCCGGCGTGCAAATCGTCGGCAAGGAATTCACCACCGACAAGGCCACCGACTTCAACGCCATCCTGACCACCATCAAGGGCAAGAACCCCGACCTGGTGTTCTTCGGCGGCATGGACTCGGTAGGCGGCCCGCTGCTGCGCCAGATGAAGGCACTGGGCATCCAGGCCAAGTACATGGGCGGCGACGGCCTGTGCACCGAATCGCTGCCGAAGCTGGCCGGCGAAGGCGCGGTCAAGGTCGTCACCTGCGCCGAAGCGGGCGGCGTCTCGCCCGAGCTGCAGAAGAATATGGACGACTTCCACGCCCGCTACAAGAAGAAGTACAACATGGACGTCCAGTTGTACGCGCCGTACGTGTACGACTCGGTGATGACGATGGCCGCCGCGATGCAGGCCGCCAACTCGGCCGAGCCGGCCAAGTACCTGCCGTTCCTGCAGAAGATCAAGTACCAGGGCGTGACCGGCCTGATCGAGTTCGACAACAAGGGCGACATCAAGGACGGCGCGCTGACGCTGTACAACTACGACAACGGCAGCAAGACCCGGATGTCGGTCATCAAGTAAGCCTCCTCGCACCAACGAAAAACGCGCCGGGTTCAGTCCCCCGGCGCGTTTTTTTTTGCGGCTGCGGCGTGGATTATTTCTGCGCCAGCACCCATTTCACCAGCGTCTTCGCCTCCGCATCGGTCACCTGCGGATTGGCCGGCATCGGGATCGCGCCCCAGGCGCCGGAACCGCCTTTCATCACTTTGGTGACCAGCTTGGCTTCGGCGTCTTTCTGGCCGGCGTATTTGGCGGCCACATCCTTGTAGGCCGGGCCGACCAGCTTGGTGCTCACAGCGTGGCAAGCCAGGCAGTTCTTGGCTTTCGCCAGGTCCATGCCGGCATCGGCCATTGCGGCCTGCGACGCGAACGCCGACGCGACAACCATCCCAACCATCATCAAATTACGTTTCATTGTCTTCTCCATGGTAAGTCCTACTCAATTCCGCCAACAATTCTACCGTGTTTTTCCCCTACGCATTTAACGCCATACGGGATATCCCCGTTGACCGATAACGGAATATTGCTCCCTGCAAAGGCATTTTCTTTGTAAGATGACGTAACTGAAGGAGATGACCATGCCTATGATCCTGTTGATCGTGGTCCTGTGCGGACTGCGTTATTTTGAAGTGTGGAAGTTCGCCCTGCTATCGTGGTGGTGGATTATCGGGCTGATGGTGTTTGCCTTCGCCTGGTTCGAATTCCTGGAACCCATGTTTGGCCTGGACAAACGCAAGGCCCACGACGAAGATGAAAAACGCCGCAAGGCGCGGGTGAAGCAAAACTTCGACAAAAAGCCCTGATGTCGCCGCACGGCGGGCGCTTTTACAATTCCATACAAATCTATTTCAGCCTACCTCTATGCAAGCCGCCGGCCGCTCCGGCAGGCCATCTTCGCGCCGCCGCCCTATGAAGAAAAGCGAATTAAACTTTCCACACGTCAACGTCAATCCCTAATTTGGCTGTTGCATCCGCGCCCTATGTGATTTTTGGGGAGTTTGTTGCTCGCTTCCGGTCACTAAGATAGGTTTGCTTATGCGGGCTTCGCATTTGCTTATTTGAATCTTGGTGTCGGATCGTCGGGGGGATGTATGAAAGGTTTGACAATTGCAAAACGGCTGGGCATGGGTTTTGGCCTGGTGGCGGTGTTTCTGCTGGTGGTTATCGCGCTGGGTCTGACCAGCATGCGGCAGATCCAGGACCGCATGGATGAAATAACCAAAATCAACGGAGTCGAGACCAAGCTGGCCCAGACCATGGACCTGACGGTGACCGAACGGGCGCTGGCGATGCGCAACCTGATCCTGCTGAAGGAAGACAAGGAAATCCAGATCGAGATCAAACGCATCGCCGAGCAGGAAAAGAAATATGCGGCGGCGCAAGAGCAGCTGGGGCAAATGTTCCGGACGCAAAAGGAAACCTCGGACGAGGAAAGAACCCTGCTGGAACAGATCAGCAAGCAGGCCGTGGTGGCGGGCCCGTTCATCCAGCGCGCCGCAGCGCTGGCGCTGGAGCAAAAGCAGGACGAGGCGTACAAGCTGTTGCGCTATGAGTTCCGGCCTGTGCAAAAAGCCTGGTGGGAGCTGCTGCGCAAGCTGATCGCCGTCGAGGAAAAACAAAACATCGAAGGTACCGAGGCCGCGGCCGAAGCGTACCAGCAGGCCCGCACGGTGATGCTGATCATCGGCTCGCTGGCCCTGATCACCAGCGTGATCGCTGCGCTGCTGATCACCCGCGGCGTGGTGCGCCAGCTCGGCTGCGAACCCCACGAAGCGGCGGAAATCGCCGGCCAGATCGCCGCCGGCAACCTGGCGGTGCACATCGACATCCGCCAAGGCGACAAGACCAGCCTGCTGTTCGCGATGGAATCGATGCGCGAAAGCCTGGCGCAGATCGTCAAGCAAGTCCACACCAGCACCGAGACCATCGCCACCGCCGCCGGGCAGATCGCCTCCGGCAACCTGGACCTGTCGTCGCGCACCGAGCAGCAGGCCAGCACGCTGGAGGAAACCGCGTCGTCGATGGAAGAACTGACCAGCACCGTGCGCATCAACACCGACCACGCGCGGCAAGCCAACGGCCTGGCCGAATCGGCGTCCGACGTCGCGGCCAAGGGCGGCGCCGTGGTGGCCCAGGTGGTCGACACGATGGCCGCCATCAATGTCTCGGCGCGCAAGATCGTCGACATCATCGCCGTCATCGACGGCATCGCCTTCCAGACCAACATCCTGGCGCTGAACGCGGCGGTCGAAGCGGCCCGCGCCGGCGAACAGGGTCGCGGCTTCGCCGTGGTGGCGACCGAGGTGCGCAACCTGGCGCAGCGCTCGGCGGCGGCGGCCAAGGAAATCAAGGACCTGATCGGCGATTCGGTCGACAAGGTCGAAGCGGGCAACCGCCTGGTCGAGCAGGCCGGATCGACGATGCACGAGGTGGTCACCAGCGTCAAGCGCGTCACCGACATCATGTCCGAGATCATGGCGGCCAGCCAGGAGCAATCGGCCGGCATCGAGCAGATCAACGACGCCGTGACCCAGATGGACGACGTGGTGCAGCAAAACGCCGCGTTGGTCGAGGAAGCGGCTGCCGCCGCGCAGGCGATGCAGGAACAGGTCAACAGCCTGAACGAAGTGGTCGGCATCTTCCGTACCGACGCGATGGCCACGGCCGGCGCACGGCGGCCGCTGGTGACAATGAGGGCGCCCGCACCTGCACCGCGCCTGACCAACAGCGCGGCACGCAAGCCGGCCGTGCGACCCAGGGCGACCGCACCGGCGGCGGCCGAATGGGAACAGTTCTAAGCCGCAGCGGGAGCCAACATCATGGGTAAGTTAGACAAAATCGGCGCTGACAGCGAGGCCGGGACGCCGCACATCTTCTGGCATGCCAGCCAGGTCACGGCGGAGACCCGCCTGCACCATGTCGGCCAGCATGCGGCCACCGTATGGCTGACCGGCTTGAGCGGCGCCGGCAAATCCACGCTGGCCTGCGCGCTGGAACGCCGGCTGATCGCCGACGGCCGCATGGCCTATGTGCTCGACGGCGACAACCTGCGCCACCACCTGAACCGCGACCTCGGTTTTTCGCCGACCGACCGACAGGAAAACATCCGTCGCAGCGCCGAGGTGGCGCGGCTGATGAACGACGCAGGCCTGATCGTCATCTGCGCCTTCATCTCGCCGCTGCGCAGCGACCGCGCCATGGCGCGCGACATCATCGGCGAGGACAACTTCGTCGAGACCTACGTCAGCACGCCGGGCGCGGTGTGCGAGGAACGCGATCCCAAGGGCTTGTACAAGAAGGCCCGCGCCGGACTGATACCCGAGTTCACCGGCATCTCGGCGCCGTACGAGGTGCCGCTGGAGCCGGCGATGTCGCTCGACACCGGCGAACTGTCGCTGGAGCTGGCCTGCGACCGGCTGTTCCAGCATCTGTCCCACCGCTTCCTCTGACGCCATGGACCAGCATCACTCCAGCACCGTTGCGGCGGTGGCTTATGACGTCTTCAACGGCGACGCCGACGGCATCTGCGCGCTGCACCAGATGCGGCTGCACGCCCCGGCCTACACGGCGCTGGTGACCGGCGTCAAGCGCGACATCGAGCTGCTGCGCAAGGTGCCCAGCCATGCCTGCGCCGGCGCCAGCGTGCTGGTGCTCGACATCTCGCTGGACGCCAACGCCGGCGAGCTGCGGCGCGTGCTCGACGCCGGCGCGCGCGTCGAATACTTCGACCACCATTCTGCCGACCAGGCATTCCTTCATCCCGCGCTGCGCCTGCATTGCAACGCCGCGCCCGACGTCTGCACCAGCATCCTGGTGGACCGCCACCTGGGCGGCCGCTATCGGCGCTGGGCGGTGACGGCGGCCTTCGGCGACAACCTGGAACCGGAGGCGCGGCAGCTGGCGCAAAGCCTGGCGCTGGACGACGCGGCCACCGCGGCGCTGGCCCAGCTGGGCCAGGCCATCAACTACAACGCCTATGGCGAGTGCGTGGAAGACCTGCACATCGCGCCCGCCGCGCTGTACCGGGAGCTGAGCGGCTACGAGGATCCGTTCGACTTCATCGCCGCCAGCGACGCCTATCGCGGCCTGCTCGACGGCTATCGCGCAGACTGCGGCCTGCTGCGCGAACTGCGCCCGTACTGGGAAGAGCCGGGGGGCGCCATCTACGTGCTGCCGGCGGCGCCCTGGTCGCGCCGCATCAGCGGCGTGCTGGCCAACAGCCTCGCCGCGCGCCGCGACGGCTCGTCGTTCGCCGTGCTCAACGAGCGGACGGACGGCTCCTACCTGGTCAGCGTGCGCTCCGGCGCGCCGGCGCTGTACAGCGCCTGCGGCCTGTGCCAGCAATTCGAAGGCGGCGGCGGCCGCGTTGCCGCCGCCGGCATCAACAGCCTGCCGCAGGGGGAACTGGGCCGCTTCATGGACCGCTTCCGCCATTATTTCGGCCTCTCGGCCGCACCTGCTGGCGACATCGGCCATGCATGCTGAACGCCATCCGCTGACAGCGGCCGAACCGCGCGCCGCCGGCCAGCATCAAGTGAGCCTGGCAACGCTGGCGCTGCTGTTCCTGCGCATCGGCTGCACCAGCATCGGCGGCTTCATGGCAATGGTGTCGATGACGCAGCACGTCATCGTCGAGCGCCGCCGCCTGCTGCCCGCCGCCGACCTGCTCGACGGCCTGGCGATGGCCTCGGTGCTGCCAGGTCCGGTGGCGATCAACGTCGTGGCCTACACCGGCTACCGGCTGCGCGGCGTCGCCGGCGCCTGCGTCGCCATGCTGTGCGCGGTGCTGCCGGCCTTCGCCTGCATCGTCGCGCTGGGCAGCCTGTATTTCCGCTTCGGCAGCATGGACATCGTGCGGCCGCTGTTTCAAGGGATCACACCGGCCATCGTCGCCGTCATCCTGGCCGCCGGCTGCCGCCTGTGGCGCGGCGCCGTGCACGACGGCCGCCAGGCCGCGCTGGGCATCGGAGCTGCGCTGGCGCTGACCATCGTGCCCGGTCTGCCGACCACACTGGCCGTGATGGCGCTTGCCGCAGCGACAGGCTACATCTGGCGTCCGGCCGCGGTTGCGCCGGCGCCGTCCGTTGCGGTGCGCCCGGCCGATGGCGGCGCGTCGTCGGCGCGCGGCATCGGCGCCGCGCTGGCTGCGCTGCTGCCGCCGCTGGCCTGGCTGTCGTCGCAGGGCGCGCAATCGGCTCTGCTGTTCAAGCTGGCCGCCGTGTTCGCCGGCATGAGCCTGATGACTTTCGGCGGCGGCTACGTCTTCATTCCGCTGCTGCAGCACACCGTGGTCGACACCTACGGCTGGCTCGACGCGCGCCAGTTCGTCGACGGCCTGGCGCTGACCCAGCTCAGCCCCGGCCCCGTGATGATCAGCTCCGCCTTCGTCGGCCTGAAGGTGGCCGGCGTGGCCGGCGCCGCCGCCGCGAGCGCCGGCATGTTCATCCCCAGCGCGGTGCTGATCATCGCCGCCAGCGGCGCCATGCAGCGCGTGCGCCATTCGCCGGCTGTGCAGGCCGCGCTGTCCGGCGTGCGGGCGGCGCTGGCGGGCATGGTGTTTTCCGCGGCCGTCTCCATCGCCCGGATGGCCGCGCCGGCATGGATATCCGTTTTGATCTGCGTGCTGGCGCTGGTAGCGCTGGTGCGTTTTCGTGTGGACGCCGCCTGGATCGTCGCTTGCGCGGCGCTGGCAGGTTGGCTGGTTTTTTGAAAAGGGAAATGGAATGACTATCACGAACAATGCCACGAATACCGCCATGAACAATGCCACGAACACCCAGGGCGCCCGCCCGCGCCCCGTGATGATGATCCCGCTGCGCCGCTGCGGCAGCCACGCGCTGCGCCTGCGCCTGAACATGTCGCCGCAGTTTTACTCGCCCTACCCGCTGCACATCGTCGACTTCATGCCGCTGGTGCCGCACTACGGCGACCTGCGCGACGACCGCGCCTACTTCCGCATGGTGACCGACGTGGTCGGACTGCAGGCGGTCAGCATGGTCAAGTGGCCGGGAACGGTGTTCGATCCAGTGGAGATATTCGAAGCCATACGCCACCAGCCGCGCAGCGTGCACCGCGTGGTGTGGGAACTGCTGCTGCGCGCGGGCGAACGCCAGCACGCCGGCGTGGTAATGGACAAGTCGCTCGACAGCGTGCACTACGCCGATGAACTGATGCAGCTGTATCCGGACATGCTGTTCGTGAACGTGGTGCGCGATCCGCGCGCGCAGGTGGCGTCGATGAACCGCGCCATCATCCACGACTTCGACACCATGCTCAACGCCCAGACCTGGGTGGCCGCGCACCGCGCCGCCGACCATGTGCGCCAGCGCTGGCCGGACCGGGTGCTGACGATACGTTATGAAGACTTCCTGTCGCGCCAGCAGGCGACGCTGGAAGCGGTATGCGGCTTCCTCGGCATAGACTTCCTGCCGCAGATGCTCGACGTCGCCGGATCGCAGGAGGCGAAGCAGATCTCGCAATTGTCGGCGCTGTGGTCGTCCAACTGCTATCCGCCCATCGTCGCCAACATCAACAAGTTCAAGCAGCAGCTGACGACGCCGGAGATCAACGTCATCGAAACGCTGGCCGGCGACTACATGGACCGCTACGGCTACACGCGCCTGACCGACGGCGACGCCGTCATCACGCCGGAGCTGACGACGCAGGCGCGCCTGCGCTCCGGCGAGGGCCGCGAGCGCGCCTGGCGCGAACTGGAACAGGATAATTTCCGCGACTATGTGCTGCGTCGCTGCCGCGCCGACTACCTGGCGCAGTTGAACGCCAGGTTAAGCCTGCAGGCGTCGCAGCCGGGGCGCAATGCGATCGTCACGCTGGACGAACTCGACCCGGCCGCTTTTGAAGTGACCGACTAAGCGACTAGTTAGCGCTTCAGCTGCGACAGGTCGCGCACGGCGCCGCGATCGGCCGATGTGGTCAACGCCGCGTAGGCCTGCAGCGCCTGCGAGACATAGCGCTCGCGGTTGACCGGCTTCCAGGCGGCGTCGCCCTTGGCTTCCATGGCCGCGCGGCGCGCCGCCAGGTCGGCATCGCTGATGCGCAGGCTGATCTTGCGGTTCGGGATGTCGATGTCGATCATGTCGCCCTCTTCCACCAGGCCGATGGCGCCACCCTCGGCCGCTTCCGGCGAAGCATGGCCGATCACCAGGCCCGACGACCCGCCCGAGAAGCGGCCATCGGTCAGCAGCGCGCACGCCTTGCCCAAGCCCTTGGACTTGATGTACGAAGTCGGATACAGCATCTCCTGCATGCCGGGGCCGCCCTTCGGACCTTCGTAGCGGATGATGACCACGTCGCCTTCATGCACGGTATCGCCCAGGATGCCTTCAACCGCCGCGTCCTGGCTCTCGAACACGCGCGCCTTGCCGCTGAACTTCAGGATGCTTTCGTCCACGCCGGCCGTTTTCACGATGCAGCCGTTCTCCGCCAGGTTGCCGTACAGGACCGCCAGGCCGCCATCCTGCGAATAGGCGTGCGCCTTGTCGCGGATGCAGCCGGTGCTGCGGTCCAGGTCCAGCGCGTCGTAGCGCTCCGACTGCGAGAACGCGGTCTGCGTCGGCACGCCGCCAGGCGCGGCGCGGAACAGCTGGTGCACGGCCGCATCGTCGCTGCGCTTGACGTCGTTGCGTTCGATGGCATCGCCCAGCGTCGGCGCGTGAATGGTCGGCAGCGAGGTGTCGAGCAGGCCGGCGCGTGCCAGCTCGCCCAGGATGGCGACAATGCCGCCGGCGCGGTGCACGTCCTCGATGTGGTATTTGTCGGTCATCGGCGCGACCTTGCACAGGCATGGCACCTTGCGCGAGATGCGGTCGATGTCGCCCATGTCGAAATCGACTTCGGCTTCATGCGCCGCCGCCAGCAAGTGCAGCACGGTGTTGGTGGAACCGCCCATCGACACGTCCAGCGCCATGGCGTTTTCAAACGCGGCCTTGGTGGCGATGGAGCGCGGCAGCACCGAGTAGTCGTCCTGCTCGTAATGGCGCTTGGCCAGTTCGACGATCAGGCGGCCGGCGCGCAGGAACAGCTGCTCGCGGTCGGAGTGGGTGGCGACGATGGTGCCGTTGCCCGGCAGCGCCAGGCCCAGCGCCTCGGTCAGGCAGTTCATCGAGTTCGCGGTGAACATGCCCGAGCAGGAACCGCAGGTAGGACAGGCGGAACGCTCGATCTCGGCCACGTCGGCGTCGCTGACGCTCTGGTCGCCGGCCTTGATCATGGCGTCGACCAGATCGAGCTTGATGATCTTCTGCTTGCCGTCGACCACCTTCAGCACCTTGCCCGCTTCCATCGGACCGCCGGAAATGAACACGACCGGAATGTTGAGGCGCATCGCGGCCATCAGCATGCCCGGCGTGATCTTGTCGCAGTTGGAGATGCAGACCATCGCATCGGCGCAGTGGGCATTGACCATGTATTCGACCGAATCGGCGATCAGGTCGCGCGACGGCAGCGAGTACAGCATGCCGCCGTGGCCCATGGCGATGCCGTCGTCGACGGCGATGGTGTTGAATTCCTTGGCGACGCCGCCGGCTTTCTCGATCTCGCGCGCCACCAGCTGGCCCAGGTCCTTCAGGTGCACGTGGCCGGGCACGAATTGGGTAAAGGAGTTCACCACGGCGACGATAGGCTTGTCGAAGTCGCCGTCCTTCATGCCGGTCGCGCGCCACAGGGCGCGGGCGCCGGCCATGTTGCGGCCGTGGGTGGTGGTGCGGGAACGGTATTGCGGCATGATGTTTCTCCAGTGATAAAGGCTAGCTTAAGCTTGCTGGCTTAGCATGACAGATTGCCTCCACCACGCTCCCATGTCAAATATATGATTTCCGACCCTGTGAGTCGTATAAAATATCACAAGTCTGAATTTGAATAGTTAGCCATATGAATCTGGAACTGCGTCAGCTGCGCTATTTCGTCACCGTCGCCGAGGAACTCCACTTCGGCAAGGCGGCGCTGCGCCTGCACATGACGCAGCCGCCGCTGTCGCAGACAATCCAGGCGCTGGAGGAGCTGCTGGGCGCCGTGCTGTTCGAGCGCAACCGCCGCAGCGTGGCGCTGACGCCGGCCGGCCTGGCGCTGCTGCCGGAAGCGCGGCGCATGCTGGCGCAGTCGCTGGAGCTGCCGCAGCTGGTGCAGCGCGCCGCCGCCGGCGAGGTCGGGCGGCTGACGCTGGCCTTCGTCTCGTCGGCCGACTACAGCGTGCTGCCGCCCTTCCTGCGCGCCTACCGCGCCGCGTATCCGCAGGTGCAGATCACGCTGCAGGAAGCCACGTCCGACCTGCAGCTTGACGACCTGCTGCAGAACCGCATCGACGCCGGCCTGCTGATCCCCCCGCTGCCGGACAAGGCGAAGCTGGAACTCGACTACCTGCCGGTGCTGAACGAGCCGCTGGTGCTGGCCTTGCCGGCCGGGCTGCCGGCGCTGAAAAAGAAGGGCAAGCTGGCGTTGGCGGCATTGCCGCCGCTGCCGCTGATCGTCTTCCCGCGCGCGATCTCGCCGCCGCTGTACGACGCCATCCTGTCGGTGTTCCGCGACGCCGGCATCACGCCGGAGATCGGCCAGCAGGCGATCCAGATGCAAACCATCGTCAGCCTGGTGTCGGCGGGGATGGGCATGGCGCTGGTGCCGCAATCCGTGTCCAACCTGATGCGGCCCGGGGTAGAATACCGGGCGCTGAGCGACGCCACGCCGCTGGTCGAAACCGGCCTGGCCTGGCGCCGCGACAACGCCTCGCCGGTATTGCGCGGCTTTTTGGAACTGCTAAGAAAAGAAATAGGAAAGAACGCCTTATGCTGATACACCCGATGCCCGATCCGATCGCCGTCCATCTTGGACCGGTGGCGATACATTGGTATGGCCTGATGTACGTCCTCGCCTTCGCGCTGTTCATCACGCTGGGGCGCGTGCGCATCAAGCAGCCGCACATCGCCGCGCAGGGATGGCGGAAGGAGGACCTGGACGACATGCTGTTCTACGGCATGCTGGGCGTGGTGATCGGCGGTCGCTTGGGCGAGGTGCTGTTCTACCGTCCCGATTTCTTCTTCTCGAATCCGATCGAGATCTTCAAGGTCTGGCATGGCGGCATGTCCTTCCACGGCGGCTTCCTCGGCGTGCTGATCGCGATGGCGCTGTGGGCGCGCAAGAGCGGCCGCAATCTGCTGGACGTCTACGACTTCATCGCCCCGCTGGTGCCGCTGGGTTACGCCGCCGGCCGCCTGGGCAACTTCATCAACGCCGAACTGCCGGGCCGCGTGGTGACGGACCAGTCGCTGCCGTGGGCGATGATGTGGCCGGACACGAACTACCCGCTGTCGCCGAATCCCGTGTTCCTGCAAGGCCTGCGCCATCCGTCGCCGATCTACCAGTTGCTGATCGACGGCCTGCTGGTGTTCGTGATCCTATGGCTGTTCTCGCGCAAGGAGCGCCCGCGCCTGGCGGTCGGCGCGATGTACACGCTACTGTACGGCTGCGCGCGATTCTTCACCGAATACTTCCGCACACCGGACTGGGAGACCACCATCCTCGGCATGCCGATCACCTCCGGCCAGGTGCTGTCGCTGCCGATGATCGTCGGCGCGCTGGCCATGCTGGGGTGGGCTTACAAGGTCAGGCAGAAAGGCCGCGCGCCGGTCTAAAAATCCGTAAAAATCCGGGGTCAGATCTGACATTTGGACACGGGCCCTGCCGTAGCCGCAGCTACGGCAGGGCCCGTGTCCAAATGTCAGATCTGACCCCGGATTTATAGCGCCTTGCGCAGCATGTAGGCGGCGAGGCAGTAGAGCACGATCGCGAAGATTTTCCTGAGGGTCTGCACCGGCAGCTTGTGCGCGGTGCGTGCGCCCAGCGGGGCCAGTGTGACGCTGGCCGCCGCGATCACCACCAGCGCGGGCAGGTAGACAAAGCCCAGCGAATACACCGGCAAACCCGGCTCGCCCCAGCCGTAATAAATATTCGACAGCGTGCCGGCCAGCGCGATCGGGAAGCCCAGCGCCGCGCTGGTCGCCACCGCGTTGTGGATGCGGACATTACACCAGGTCAAGAACGGAATCGACAGGAAGCCGCCGCCGGCCCCCACAAGTCCCGCCACCAGGCCGATCACGATGCCGGCGCCGAACATGCCGCCGCTGCCCGGCAGTCCGCGCTGCGCCATGCCTTCCACAGCTGCGGGCTTCTTAGCCAACAGCATCTGCGTGGCGGAGAAGGTCAGGAAGATGCAGAACAATACAGCCTGTCCCGCCGAACTCATTTGCTTGGCGATCCACGGCCCGCACCACGCGCCGAGCAAGATCCCCGGGGCCAGCAGCAATGCCACCCGCCACAGCACTGCGCCATGCTGGTGATGCGCGCGCACCGACGACATCGACGTGAACAGGATCACGCCCAGCGACGTCGCCACCGCCATGTGGATAATCGCCGCCTCGGGAAAACCCTTGGCGCTGAAGATCATCGTGATGAACGGCACCAGTATCATGCCGCCGCCTATGCCCAGCAGGCCCGCCGCGAAGCCGCCGATGGCGCCCATCAGCAGCAATATCAGCACCAGGCCGATATCCATCAGCCGCCCTTCTTCAGCAGCTTGACGATGGTGTTCCACTGCCCCGCCGTCACCGGCGTGATCGACAGGCGGCTGCCTTTTTGCAGCACCACCATGTCCTCCAGCGCCGCTATCGTGCGCATCTCGGCCAGCGGCAGCAAACGTGTTTTCTGCGTGCCCTTGACGTCGACCGAGATCCAGCGCGGCTGTTCCGGCGTGGCCTTGGGATCGAAGTACTTGCTGTCCTTGTCGAACTGCGTGGCGTCCGGATACGGTCCGCCCACCACCTTGGCCAGGCCGGCGATGCCCGGTTCCGGGCAGCTGGAATGATAGAACAGCACACCGTCGCCGTCCTTCATGCCGTCGCGCATGAAGTTGCGCGCCTGGTAGTTGCGCACGCCGAACCACGGCGTGGTCTGGTCCGGCGACGCCATCACGTCGTCGATGCTGACTTCATCAGGCTCGGATTTCATCAACCAATATTGCATGAGCATCTCCAAACAAAAACGTCCAGACGAAAAAAAGCGGCTGCGCACTCACATGCTTGCAACCGCTTCTTATGGATAAGGCCCCGCCTGTGCCGTCTTTGCCGGCATCCCGAACCAAACGGTTCAAGGTGGTCACAGTTAGTTCAATTTCGGGTTCATCGGACTAGCGACGCTCACGCCCATCGAACAAAATTCCGCAACCGGTGCACATAAATGGTTCAAGGAATATATGGCAATCGCGAACACCGCAGGGTGAAACGAAGTTTACTCTCTTGTCCGCCGCAAAGGAAGAAGTTTAGCGAATTAAAACAGGGTTTCTTGTGGAGTCAGCGCGCTATCGAGCACTTTGTGCATGGCCGCGATCTTGGTCTGCACTTCCAGTATAGACATGTCCGACAACGGACCTTGCGGCGCCTTCACCGACAGGAACTCCGCCGCCATGCCCAGCGCCGCCATCACGGCGATGCGGTCGTTGCCCTTGACCTTGCCGGCGTCGCGGATGCTGGTCATCTTCTTGTCCAGGAATGCGGCGGCCTCGCGCAACGCGCGTTCCTCGTCCTCTTTGCAGACCAGGCGATACGACGCCCCCATGATGGTGACATCCAACTGTATCATCGTACATCCTCGTTTTCAGGCTGGTCGTCCTCTTCGGCGTCGCCGTCGAGCGCGGGGATTTTTTCCAGCAAAGCCTCGATGCGGCTGGACGCTTCGTCCAGCTTGCGCTGGTAGCCCATGTTCTCCACCACGAGGGCGGCATTGGCTTGGCGCAATTGCGCGTTTTCCCGGCGCAGTGCCACGGTCATCTCGGCCAGCTGGTCGATTTTGTCGGATAGTTCTTGGAATTCTGAAATCATCCCGCCACTATAGGGAGCGCGCGTTACGCCGTCAACAGAATCGCACGCTTGCCCGGAATATTTGGCGGGCAAGCGGCCGATTTATTTCCTCGCTGCCAATGTCGTGGCGAATATTGCTACTTTGCCAGCAAGCGTGGCGTAATACTGACAGCGCCCTCGATGCCGCTGGCCTGCCCCGGTTCCGCCTCGACGATGACGTTGATGTCGCGCTTCCCCGGTCCGGCCGGCAGCGGCAGGTCCAGCGCCGCCAGCGCGTAGCTGTCCTTCTGGCCGAGCAGCTTGCCGTTCAGCCAGACCTCGGCCTTGCCGCGTATGCCGGCAAAGTGGATCTGGCCGCTGCCGTCCGCCAGATTCTTGCGCGCCGTGAAACTGGCACGATACAGATGGTATCGGCCCGGCTTCTCCGCGCCGGCGATCATCGGCGGCGAGCCCCAGCCCCAGGTGTTCATGTCGAAGCCGGCCAGCTGCTGGTTCGGATCCGGACGCTGGTCGCCGTCCGGCGCGATGCGCCAGCTGCGCACGAAGGTCAGCGGCGCTTCGGCCGCCGCCACGTACGGCTGCTCCGGCACGGCCTTGACCGGAATGCTGATGTGCGCTGGCGCCAGTCCCGGCGCGGTGGCGACGACGTCGATGGCGTCCTTGCCGGCGTAGTCGGTCTGCACGATCAGTTGCGCCAGGCCGTTGAACAGGCGCCGCGTGGCGCCCTTCTCGTCTTCATGCGAATTCGGATCGCCGTTGCCATGGCCGATGGAACGGCCGCCGCCCTTCACCGCGAACGTCACCTGCGCATCGGCCAGCGGCACCGCGCGGCCTTGCGCATCGAGCGCGCGCACGGTGATCGGCATCGCATCGCGGCCGTCGCCGGCCAGTTGCGCGCGGTCCGGCACCAGTTCCAGCGCGACAGCGGCGCCGGTGGTTTCCACCGAGGTGCGCGCCACTTCCTTGCCGCCCCGGTAGCCGATCGCCTCCAGCTTGCCCGGCGCATAGGCGACGTTGAAGAAGTTCATCCGGTACGGATCGACCTTCTGCTCACCCAGCGAACGGCCATTGAGCAGCAACTCCACGCGCTCGACGTTGGCCATCACCATCACGCGGATGTCCTTGCCTTCGCTGCCGCTCCAGTTCCAGTGCGGCGCAATGTGGATCAGCGGCCGGTCCTTGATCCACTGTACCTGGTGGATGTAGTAGGCGTTCTTCGGAAAACCGTTCAGGTCCATGATGCCGAACACCGAGCTGACCGACGGCCATTCGTTAGGCGTCGGCTCGCCACGATAGTCAAAGCCGGTCCAGACGAAACCGCCCGCCACATAAGGCCGCGTGGCGATGGCTTCCCATGCGTCGCGGTGCGTGTTGCCCCACTCGGCCGCGTCGTCGTCGTAGCTGGCGATCAGGTTCTTCTCTCGCACAGTCTTGAACTCGCCCCGAGTCATGAAGGCGGAGGTGTCCTCCGAGCTGGTGAACGGCTTGTCCGGATGCGCCTTGTGATAGCGGTCGTAGTCCGGCACCTGGTAGTTGGCGCCGACCACGTCCACCGCGTGCGACACGTTCAGCTCCGTCAGGAAGCCGCCGTTCATCGCGGCCGTGACAGGCCGCGTGTCGTCCAGCGCCTTCACCGCGGCCGACATGCGGCGCACCATCTCATAGCCCACTTCGGTGGCCTGCACCGGCTCCTCGTTGAATACCGACCACAGGATCACGCCCGGATGATGGCGGTCGCGCTTGACCATCCATTCCAGCTGCTTCATGTAATCCGGCGACGGATTGAAATTGCGGTTCTCGTCCATGACGAGGAAACCCATGCGGTCAATCAGGTCCAGCACCTCCGGCGCCGGCGCGTTGTGCGAGAAGCGTATCGCGTTCACGCCCAGTTCCTTCAGGCGGCGCAGGCGATATTCCCACACCGAGTCCGGCACGGCGACACCAACGCCCGCATGGTCCTGGTGGATGCACACGCCCTGCAGCTTCATATGCACGCCGTTCAGGAAGAAACCCTGCGCCGCGTCGAAGCGTATCGTGCGGAAGCCTGTATGCAGCGATACCTCATCGAGCGCCTCGCCGTCCTGCAGCACGCGCGTGGCGATCCGGTACAGATTGGTTTTCTCCAGCGACCACAAGGCCGGGTTGGCGATGGACAGCGGCACCTGCACGGTGCTGCTGGCCAGCACACCCAGACGCGCGGCGACGCTGCGGCGCGCCACCTGCTTGCCTGCCGGGTCGAACACCGTCACCTCCACCGTCACGGCGGCGGCCTGCTTGCCGCTGTTGTCCAGCGTGACCTCGACCGGAATGGTCCACTGCCCATTCTTGCCGGCGCGCGGGGTGGCGTGCACGCCATCGGTGACCACGTGCACCGGATTGCGCTTGACCAGCCAGGCATGGCGGTACATGCCTGCGCCCTCGTACCACCAGCCCTCCATCGCCTCGGCGTCGGCGCGGATGGCGATGGTGTTGGTCTCGCCGCCGTAGCGGAGATAGGGCGTGATGTCGATGTAGCTGGCGTTGTAGCCGGACCAGTTGCGGTTCACCACATTGCCGTTGACCCAAACCGTGGCATGGGTGGCGATGGCGTCGAACTGCAATTCAAAATGGCGGCCGCGATCTTTCGGATCGACCTGCAGATAACGGCGATACCAGCCGATGCCGCGCGGGCGGTAGCCCTGCGACACGTTGGCGTTGGGGTCGAACGGGCCTTCGACGGCCCAGTCGTGCGGCAGGTCGAGATGGCGCCAGTCGGAGTCGTCGAATTCGTTGCCGGCCGCGCCGCCGGCGTTGCCGGCCTTGGCGTTGCCGTAGGATTCGCCGTGTCCCTTGATTGGGGGTTCGACGATGTCGCCCAGATGGAACAGCCAGCCGCGGTCCAGCGACAAACGCTCGCGGCCCGGCGCCGCCTGGGCACAAGCGCACGCCAGCAACAGCACTGCGGCGCACAGGCGCCGCCAATTCAGCATCAATGGTTTCAATCCGACCTCCCGAAGTAAAAAAAACGGAGCAGCGCCATCACGCACCGCTCCGCCAAACCACGATAAAACTCGATTACAGCTTGAACGAAAGACCCAGGTTGAAGCGGCGGCCGAACTCCGTCACTTCCTGCTGCACAGGGATGTTGGCGCTGGTGTAGACAGCCTTCTGGTTGGTCAGGTTGTCGATGCCGAAGCGCAGTTGAATCTGCGGCGTCAGTTGCTTGGCCAGGTTCAGCGTGACGTAGGTTTCGGCTTCGTTCATGATCAACTGGCCGGCGCCCCAGGTCGGGTTGCGCACAAACGCGCTGTGATAGTTGGCCGAAACGCGCGCTTCGTAGCCAGCCTTCTCGTACCACAAGGTCACGCCGCCGTTGCTCTTCATCAGGCCTTCGATCGGATACGGATTCACCGCCGGCGTCTGCTCATGGATGTTGCTGGTGGTGTAGGCGTAGTTGCTGGCGATGCCCAGGCCGTCGAACGGCGCCGGTAGCGACGTGAAGGCCTGCTGGTACACCAGCTCCAGGCCGCGGATATCGCCGCCGTTGCCGTTGACCGAACGGGTGATGGTGGCGGCACGGCCATTCAGGATCGCACTGTTGTCGCTGGTGATGGCGATATAGCGCGAGACCTTCTTGTAGAACGCGCCGGCCGACAGCAGCGAACCTTTGCCGAAGTACCACTGGTACGCCAGGTCCACCTGGTTGGCCATCATCGGCTTCAGCTCGGGATTACCGGCGCTGCCGGTGACCGGCTGGGACGTATCGGTCACCAGGTTCAGATTGCGCGATGCGCGCATCTCGTCCAGCGGCGCCCGCGACATGGCGCGCGCCACGCTGAAGCGCACCTGGCGTTCCTGTGCCTCGTCCATGTTGAAGATCAGATTCATGCTAGGCAGGATCTCGTTGTAGGAAGTTCCGCCCTCCACCGCCGTTGCCGCGGCGCCGTTCAGCGACTGCATGCCATAGCCGGTCTGCGAGGTGTGCACGAAGCGCACGCCGACGTTGCCGCGATAGGTCTTGCCGAAGGCTTCGCCGTCCAGGTCACCCTGCACAAAAGCCGAAGTGCTGCGCTCCTTGACCTTCCAGCCGGCCAGCAGATCTTCCTGCGACTGCGGGCGGCCGTCAGGATTGAAGGCGTCCTTGCCGAAGGCCGCAGCGGTCGAAGCGCCAAAGTCCTTCAGTGCGATAAACGAGGGGAAGCCGCTGACGTAGACCGTCTCGTAGGCCGATGCCGGAATCGCTGCGGTGGGGTTGATCTGCCAGGTGGTCTGGCGATAGCTCTTCTCGCGGTCGGTGGCACGCAAGCCCACCTTCAGGCGGCTGATGATGCTGCCCTCGATAGGACGCGAAGCGCTCAGGCTCGCCGCGTTCAGCAGGTCCTTGATATGGCCGTCGGTATTGACATACAGCGTCGGCGCGCCGAAGTTGGCCGGATTGCCGGTGTCCATGCCGAAGTTGTAGCTCTGGTGTTCGTCGCCGGTGAAGTCCCAGGTGATGGTGGTCGGGTTGTTCGAATACTGGCGCACGTCGCCCCACTGGCTGCTGCGCATCGCGTGGGAACTGGACAGATCGGTTTCCACCTTCCAGTCGCCGACGTTGAACTTGCCGTTCACGCCGCTGGCGGCAACGCTGGTGTCCTGTATCCACAGGTAGTCGTTGGTGACCAGGCTGGTGTTCGACAGCGTGCCGCCCGCCACGTAGCCGTTGCGGATATCGAGCTTGCTGAAGTTGCCGGATTCGTAGCCGTCCCAGTTACCCAGGTCGCCGGTCCAGTGCTGCAGGCCCGGCTCGCGGATCGCGGCCTTGGCGTAGTACGTATCGGCGGTGATCAGCGCGTCGTTCGACGGTTTCCATTCGACCTTGCCCAGCAGGCTGGTACGCTTGTCCTTGCCGCGCTTGACCTCGTCCTGGAAGCCCCACGGCGTCTTGTCGACCTTGCCGTCGCCATTCAGGTCGGCGGAATGGTCCTCGTTGAAGCCCCAGTGGCGCACGTTCTTTTGCAGCGAGGGCTGGTCCTGGTAGCTGAAGGCCAGCGCCACACCCAGGGTCTTGTTGTTGAACTGGTCGATGTAGACCCCGCCCAGGCGCGGCGCGGTCTTGTCGGCGCCGCCGATGTCCTTGGCCAGCGCGTAGTACAGCGCGTCCGCCTTCAGCGACACCTGGCGGCCGTTGTACTTCAGCGGCGAGACGGTTTGCAGGTCGATGGTGGTGGCGACGCCGCCTTCCACCAGCTCGGCGTTCTGCGTCTTGTAGACGGTGGCGCCGCTCAGCGACTCCGACGGAAACTGCTCGAAGCGCACCGCGCGGTTGGGTTCCGACGACGCCAGTTCGCGGCCGTTCAAGGTGGCGCCGATGAAGCGCGGGCCCATGCCGCGCGCGACGATCTGGCTGGCGTTGCCGCGATCCAGGCCGGACGACAGGCCTGGCAGGCGCGCCAGCGATTCGGCGATGGTGGTATCCGGCAGCTTGCCGATGTCTTCCGACGACACCACTTCGACCATCGAGTTGGAGGCTTCCTTGGCGGCCAGCGCGTTGCGCACCGAGGCGCGGATGCCGGTCACGTTGACTTGCTGGATATCGCCGGCGGCCGCGGCTTCCTGGGCCAGCGCTTGTTGTACGAGCAGGGGGGACGTGAAAAGCGTGGCAATGAGCCAGCTCATTTTTTTATGTTTCAATTGCATCTCCAGTGTTTGTTTTGGCTTCGTCTCTTTGTTCTTGGACGAATAACTGGATGCTAACGAAACAAGTTTGCGCATTCCAATAGCTTATTGCGCATGGGCCATACCAAGATCGTATATCAGGACTGGAGAGGCTTCCGATAATGCGGGTACATGCTGGCCGCGGCGTCGCGCAAGGCGAGCAGCATCGCATCCGCACCAGGCGAGAGCTGGTGTCGTTTGCGCGTCACAATGCCGAACGAATCCATGCTGACGCCGAGGTCGAACGGCAGCACGGCCATCAGGCCCGCGTCCAGATACGACTGCACGGCGTCGTACGGCAGCGCGACGATCATGTCGCTGCCCATCAGCAGGCTGGCCACGACAGGCAAGTCGAGCGTCTCGACCGTTTCGGCGGGCTGCTCCAGGCCGTGCGACAGGAACAGCGCGGTCAGGCGGTCGCGCAGGATGCTGCCGGCCGGCGGCAATATCCAGCACTGCTCCATCAAGTCTTCCAGCCGCAGGTCGGTGCGGCTGGCCAGCGAATGGCCGGCGCGCGCGATCAGCAGGTGCGGCTCGTCGGTCAGCGGTTCGAAATTGAGTTCGTCGGCGGCGGCCGTGTCGAGGATGCGGCCGACCACCAGATCCAGGTCGCCGCTGCGCAGTCGTTCGACCAGCCCTTTGCTGGTCGACATGCTGACCGAGACGTGCACGCGCGAGTGGCGCGACTTCAGCAGGTTGATCGCCTTCGGCACCAGGCCGGTGGCCGGCGCCAGCACCGTGCCGATGCCCACGCGTCCGCGCAGGCCGGACAGCAGCTCCATCACTTCCTGGTGCGCCGCGTCCATCTCCGCCAGCGCTGCGCCGGCGCGGCGTATCAGCACCTTGCCGTACCAGGTCGGCGCCACGCCGCGCGACAGGCGCTCGAACAGCTGCACGCCGAGGGCGTGTTCCAGCTCGCCCAACAGTTTGGACGCGCCGGGCTGGGTCAGGTTGGCCGCCTGTGCCGCGTGGGCGATCGATCCGTGCCGGCCCAGCTCGACCAGCAAGACCAGATGGCGGGTTTTCAGGTGGGAGCGGACGAAGCGGTCGGAGCTGGAATCAGTCATAGGGGTGATTTTTTTGATCGCCCATCATAAGGGCGGGCTGGTGCAGCGTCAATCACCGTGGCGCGGAAGTTGGGAATCGGCGACTCCAGGCCTTGCAGGACGACTCAAGCGAGGCTGTCGTCGAACAGCGTATCGGCGACGCCCGGCGCCAGTCCCGCCGCCAGGTCCGGCGGCAGGCCATACAAGCCGCCGCGCGCGCCCAGCAACAGCAGTTGCTTCAGGTCGGCACCGCCGAAAGCCACGCTGGCCGCCGCCTCGCGCGCCAGCGCGATCTGCTGGCGCACCTGGCCCTCGCCGTCGTACTGCACCAGCGCGCCGCCCTGCACGCTCCACAGCATGTCCTCGCTGTCGACGACGGCCGCGCCGGCGCCCGGCTCGACCAGCTGCGCAAAGGCGCGCACGTCGCCGACCTTGGCGCGCTCGGCGTCGTAGCTGCATTGCAGGATGTCGCCGCCGGCGGCGTCGGCAAAGAACATCCGCGTGCCGTCGGTGCTGAAGGCGATGCTGCCCGCCGTGACCACCACTGGCAGCGCCAGCCGGCGCAGGCCGTGGCGCTGCGAATATTGATAGAAGCTGCCGATCGGCCGCTGGTCGGCGCCGGTGTTAGCGGTACCAAAGACGAAATGGCCATGCCGGTCCGCGCAACCGTCGCTGATGATCGTGCGCGGTTCGGCGGCGTCGATGGTGACCAGCACCTGGGCCTGCAGCGGACGGCTGGTCTGTCCGGCCAAGGGCAAGTCGACCATGCCGAGGCGCTTGCCGAGGCCGAGCAGCACCCGACCGGACGCCGTGCACGCCATGACGCCGGCGCTTTCCTGCAGGCGCACGCCGCTGGGCATGCCGGCCGGCGCCGGCCAGGCGTACAGCTGGCTGCCTTTCGGGTCCGGCCAGCGCCAGCAGCTGCATGTCGCGTCCCAGCGCAACGCGCTGCCGGCCTGGCCGACGCGTATCAACATGATGCCGGGAGTGGAGGCGACGGACGTACTGGTAGGACTCATGCGGCGGGTGCTCCGGAAAAAGTAGTGGCTATGCGCAAGTCTAAGCGCCCCCCGCCATTCGCAGATATGAATAAATCGCCCGCTGCCATGCCGATATCTGATAGCTTGTGGAAGCGCTCCCTCTGCTATCCGATATTGATATGGCTAGTTTCGAATTAATCATATTTCCGGTCTAGCGACCCGGCTTAGACTGGACGCTGTTCCTGAACTCACCTCCTCTCCTATGAAAATCATCAAACTGACGACCTACCGTGTTCCTCCGCGCTGGATGCTGCTCAAGATCGAAACCGATGAAGGCGTCGTCGGCTGGGGCGAGCCGGTCATCGAAGGCCGCGCCCGCACCGTGGAGACCGCGGTGCAGGAAATGGAGCCGTTCCTGATCGGCCAGGACCCGGCCCGCATCAACGACCTGTGGCAAACCATGTACCGCGCCGGCTTCTATCGCGGCGGCCCCATCCTGATGAGCGCCATCGCCGGCATCGACCAGGCGCTGTGGGACATCAAGGGCAAGGTGATGGGCCAGCCGGTCTACGAACTGCTGGGCGGCCTGGTGCGCGACCGCATGAAGACCTACAGCTGGGTGGGCGGCGACCGGCCGGCCGACGTCATCGAAGGCATCCGCGCGCTGCGGGTGGCCGGCTTCGACACCTTCAAGATGAACGGCACCGAGGAAATGGGCATGCTCGATACCGCCGCCAAGGTCGACGAGGCGGTGGCCCGCGTGGCCGAGATCCGCGAGGCCTTCGGCAATACAATCGAGTTCGGCCTGGACTTCCACGGCCGCGTGGCCGCGCCGATGGCCAAGATACTGATGCGCGAGCTGGAGCCGTATCGCCCGCTGTTCATCGAGGAGCCGGTGCTGGCCGAGCAGGCCGAATACTACCCGCGCCTGGCCGAAATGACGTCGATACCGATCGCCGCCGGCGAGCGCATGTACTCGCGCTTCGAGTTCAAGAACGTGTTCGCCGCCGGCGGCCTGTCCATCGTGCAGCCGGACCTGTCGCACGCCGGCGGCATCACCGAATGCATGAAGATCGCCTCGATGGCCGAAGCCTACGACATCGCGCTGGCGCCGCACTGCCCGCTCGGCCCGATCGCGCTGGCGGCCTGCCTGCACGTGGACTTCGTCTCGTACAACGCCGTGCTGCAGGAGCAAAGCATGGGCATCCACTACAACCGCGGCGGCGAGCTGCTGGACTACGTGGTCAACAAGGAGGATTTCAAGATCACCGACGGCTACATCAAGCCGCTGTCCAAGCCCGGCCTGGGCGTGGTGGTGGACGAGGAACGCGTGATCGAGGCCAGCCGCAATGCGCCAGACTGGCGCAACCCGTTGTGGCGGCACGCCGACGGCAGCGTCGCCGAGTGGTAAGCGCGGTACAGCGTCCACAATAATAACGACACTGGAGACGACATGTCCTTGATGTTATGCCGGTTACGCCGCCATTCAGGCGCCGGGCTGCTGCTCGGCGTCCTGGCGGCCAGCATGGCGGGCGTGGCCAACGGGGACACGCTGTCCATCGACGCCAGCGCACCTGCGCCGGCGCCGCGCGCAGCCGCCCTGCGCATGGGCAGCGCCGTCGCGCCCAACGGCGACAAGCTGGGCGCCAACGCGCGCTACCTGACCCGCAACGGCGCCCCGTGGCTGCCGGTGATGGGAGAATTCCACTACAGCCGCACGCCCGCCTCGCAATGGGAAGCGGAGCTGCGCAAGATGAAGGCCGCCGGCGTCGACATCGTCTCCAGCTACGTGATGTGGAACCATCACGAGGAAATCGCCGGCAAGTTCGACTGGAAGGGCGAGCGCGACCTGCGCCGCTTCGTGCAGCTGGCCGGCAAGGCCGGGCTGGACGTGGTGGTGCGCGTCGGTCCGTGGGCGCACGCGGAAGTACGCTTCGGCGGCGTGCCCGACTGGGTCGTCAACGCGATGCCGACCCGCTCCAGCGACCCGCAGTACATGGCGCTGGTGGAGAAGCTGTACGCGCAGATCGGCGCCCAGCTCAAGGGCCAGTTGTGGAAGGATGGCGGCCACGTGATCGGCATCCAGCTGGAAAACGAATACAACATCGACGGTCCCGGCAAAGGCGCGGCGCACATCGCCGCGCTGAAGCAATTGGCGCTGAAGGCGGGCATGGACGTGCCCTACTACACCGTGACCGGCTGGGACGGCACCATCTATCCGAGCGGCGAAGTGACGCCGGTGTTCGGCGGCTATCCCGACGAGCCGTGGGGCACCAGCACCGCCGAACTGCCGCCCAAGGAAACCTATGCGTTCCGCTTCGACACCCGCGTCAGCGGCGACCTCGGTGCGCAGACGGCGGCCCACGCGCCCGGCACGGCGGAGACGGACAAGGACGTCACGCCCTTCCTCGGCGCCGAATACGGCGCCGGCCTGCCGTTCATGTACCGCCGCCGCACGGTGGTGTCGGCAGACGATATCGCGTCGATGCTGCCGGTGCAGCTGGGCTCCGGCCTGAACATGATGGGCTACTACATGTTCCACGGCGGCCGCAATCCGATGGGCCTGGGCGGCACGTCGATGGAAGAAAGTACGCTCAGCGGCGGCTACAACGACACCACCATGATCAGCTACGACTTCCAGGCGCCGCTGGGCCCGGACGGCCAGCAGCGCAAGGTGCTGGAGAAGCTGCGTCCCTTCCACCTGTTCCTGCACGATTTCGGTTCGCGCCTGGCGCCGATGACGGTGCGCAAACCCGATGCCGCGCCGGCCACGCCGGACGACCTGAAGATGGCCCGCTTCGCGGTGCGCAGCGAAGGCGACCGCGGCTTCCTGTTCGTGAACAACCATGTGCGCCAGTATCCGATGGCGGCACAGCAGGCGACGCAGTTCTCGGTCAAGCTGCCGGGCCAGCGCATCACGCTGCCAGGCAAGCCGGTCGATATCGCCGACGGCGCCTATTTCATCTGGCCGCTGAACCTCGACCTCGACGGCGTCAACCTGGTCTACGCCACGGCGCAGCCCCTGGCGCTGCTGGACCAGGGCAAGGCGGGCCTGGTGGCGGTGTTTGCCGCCGGCGCAGGTATCCCGGTGGAGCTGGCGTTCGATGCCGCGCTGGCGCCGCAGATCAAGGCCGGCGGCGCGCAGGTCGCCATGTCTGAAGGCCGCGCGCTGGTGAGCGGCGTGCATCCCGGCGCAGGCGCCGCGCTGACCGTGCAACGCAGCGGCAAGCGTCCGCTGACCGTCGTCGTGCTGACGCCGGAGCAATCGCAGCAACTGAGCGTGGCGGAGCTGGCCGGCCAGCGCCGCCTGATCCTCAGCGCGCAGCAGGCCTGGGTCGGCGACGGCGCGCTGCAAATGCGCTCGGCGGGCGGCAACAAGTTCCGCTTCGCGGTCTACCCGCCGCTGTCCGCGCAACCGAAGGCATCGGCCGGCAACTCCGGCACCACGCTGCGCGCCGCCGGCAACGACGGCATCTTCCAGGCCTTTGAGGCGGAGCTTCCCGTGCGCGACCTGAAGGCCACCGTCACGCAAACGCGCGCGGCGCAGGAAGCGGCGGCCATCGCCATCGGCGGCGGCGCCAAGGCCGCCATGCAGCCGGCGCCGGAAAACTTCAAGGCCGCGGCCAGCTGGCGGATCAACGTCCCGCGCGAACAGCTGCGCGGGCTGGACGACGCGCTGCTGCAAATCGATTTTGTCGGCGACATCGGCCGCCTGTACTCCGGCACGCGCCTGCTGGACGACTGGTACTACAGCGGCTATCCATGGCAGTTCGGCCTGCGCCAGGCCGGCGCCCTGCTCGACCAACCGCTGACCGTATCGGTACTGCCGCTGCGCGCCGACGCCCCCATCTACTTGCCCAAAGAGGCGAGACCAAACTTCGCTGGCCAAACACAAATGGCCTCGGTGCGCGGCGTCAGCGTGATACCCGTGTATCAGCTGCGCGTGACGCCATAAATAACAATATCAACCGGAGATTCAAATGAAACGCACCTTGCTGGCCACCGCAACACTCTGCCTGATGGCAGCCGCCCACGCCGCCGAACCGGTCAAGATCGGCTTCCTCGTCAAACAGGCCGAAGAACCCTGGTTCCAGGACGAATGGCGCTACGCCGAACAAGCCGCAAAGGACAAGGGCTTTACGCTGGTGAAGATCGGCGTGCCGAACGGCGAAAAAATGATGGCCGCGATCGACAACCTGGCCGCGCAAAAGGCGCAAGGCTTCGTCATCTGCGCGCCGGACGTCAAGCTGGGCAAGGCCGTCGAGCGCTCGGCCGCCCGCAACAACCTCAAAGTCATCTCGGTCGATGACCGCCTGGTCGACGGCAGCGGCAAGCCTATCGCCTCGATCCCGCACATGGGCATCTCCGGCTACGCCATCGGCAAGCAGGTCGGCGAAGGCATCGCCGCCGAGATCAAGGCGCGCAAGTGGAATATGGCCGACGTCGGCGCGATCCGCGTCGCCTACGACCAGCTGCCCACCGCCAAGGAGCGCACCATGGGCGCGGTCGACGCGCTGAAAGCGGCCGGCTTCCCGGCCGCGAACGTCATCGACGCGCCGCAGGCCAAGACCGATACCGAAAACGCCTTCAACGCCGCCAACATCGCGCTGACCAAGAACGCGCGCTTCAAGCACTGGGTCGCGGTCGGCCTGAACGATGAAGCGGTGCTGGGCGCCGTGCGCGCCGCCGAAGGCCGCGGCATCAAGGCCGACAACATGGTCGGCGTCGGCATCGGCGGCGCCAAGGCGGCGGAGAATGAATTGAACAAGCCCGCGCCGACCGGCTTCTTCGGCTCCGTGATGATCAGCGCCAAGGAGCACGGCTACCAGACCTCCGTCAACCTGTACAACTGGATCACCGGCAAAGGCGTGCCGCCAGCCGAGGTGCTGACCAAGGGCATGCTGATGACCCGCGCCAACCAGGCCGACGTGCGCAAGCAGATGGGCCAGTAAGATGACCGCGTATCTTCAATTTGACCAGGTCAGCAAGGTCTTCCCGGGCGTGAAGGCGCTCAACGGCGTCAGCTTCGCCGCGCACGCCGGACAGGTCCACGGCCTGCTGGGCGAGAACGGCGCCGGCAAGTCGACGCTGCTCAAGATCCTCGGCGGCCAGTACAAGCCGGACGGCGGACGCCTGCTGGTCGACGGCAAGGAATGCCGCTTCGGCAGCTCCAAGGACGCGATCCAGGCGGGCGTCGCCATCATCCACCAGGAACTGCAATACGTGCCTGAACTGACGGTGGCCGAGAACGTGCTACTGGGCCGCATGCCCACGCGCTTCGGCCTGCTGGACAAGCCGAAAGCCTACCGCCTCGTGGCCGAGAAGCTGGCCGCCATCGGCGTCGACCTGGCGCCGGACGCCAAGCTGGCCGACCTGTCGATCGCGCAGCGCCAGATGGTCGAGATCTGCAAGGCCATCATGCAGGACGCCCAGGTCATCGCCTTCGACGAGCCGACGTCCAGCCTGTCGCACCGCGAAACCGAGATCCTGTTCCGCCTCGTGAAGGAACTGCGCGCCGCCGGCCGCACGCTGATCTACATCTCGCACCGCCTCGAAGAGCTGTACGAACTGTGCGACGCCTGCACCATCTTCCGCGACGGCCGCAAGATCGTCACCCACGACGTGATGGCCGACGTGCCGCGCGAGCGCCTGATCAGCGACATGGTCGGCCGCGAACTGAGCGACATCTACGACTACCGCGCCCGCCCGCTCGGCGAAGAGCGCCTGAAGATACAAGGCCTGGCCGGCAAGCACGTGAAAGGCCCGCAAAGCTTTTCGGTGCGCGGCGGCGAGGTGCTGGGCTTCTTCGGCCTGGTCGGCGCCGGCCGCAGCGAGTTGATGCGCCTGTTGTACAACGCCGATGTGCGCAGCGCCGGCAGCGTGGTGCTCGACGGCCAGACCGTGTCCACCGGCGGCCCTTCCGCCGCGATTGCCGCCGGCATCGTGCTGTGTCCCGAGGACCGCAAGGAACAAGGCATCCTGGCCACGGCCTCGGTGGCGGAGAACATCAACATCAGCGTGCGCCGCAACGATTTGCGCGCGGGCCTGTTCCTGCGCCACAAGCAGGAAGCGGCGCTGGCCGAGGAGTACATCGCCCGCCTGCGCATCAAGACGCCGAACCGCCAGCAGGAGATCCGCCTGCTCTCCGGCGGCAACCAGCAGAAGGTGATCCTGGCGCGCTGGCTGGCCGAACCCGGCCTGAAGGTGCTGATCCTCGACGAACCGACGCGCGGCATCGACGTCGGCGCCAAGAACGACATCTACCGCATCATTCACGAAGTGGCGGAACGCGGCTGCTGCGTGATCGTGGTGTCGAGCGAACTGCCGGAGGTGCTGGGCATCTCAGACCGCGTGATCGTCATGCGCGAAGGCGAAATCTGCGGCGAACTGCCGCGCGCCCAGGCCAGCGAGACCGAGGTGCTGCGCCTTGCGCTGCCCGATTCGGTCATCCCCACCCCTATTGAAACTCCCGCACTTCCCACACGGAGCATTGCATGAACGTCTCACAATTGAATCCTGCCGCGCCGTCCGCGGCGTCCAACGCCCAGCGCCAGTGGCTGGTGGAATACAGCATGCCGCTGGCCTACGTGGTGCTGTTCGCCGTGCTGGCGGTCACCGTTGAAAACTTCTTCTCGCTGACCAACGTGGTCGGCCTGATGCTGTCGGTGGCGCAGATCGGCATGGTCGCCTGCACCATGATGCTGTGCCTTGCCTCGCGCGATTTCGACCTGTCGGTCGGCTCGACCATCGCCTTCGCCGGCGTGCTGGGCGCCATCGTGCTGGAGCAAAGCGGCAGCGTGCTGCTGGCCGTCGGCGCCGGCCTGGCCGCCGGTGCGCTGATCGGCGCCTGCAACGGCGTGCTGATCGCCTACCTGCGCGTCAACGCGCTGATCGCCACCTTGGCGACGATGCTGATGGTGCGCGGTTTGGCCTTCATCGTATCGAAGGGCCAGGCGGTCGGCATCAGCAACGACGCCTTCATCGACTTCGGCGATGCCCGCGTCTTCGGCCTGCCGCTGCCGGTGCTGGTGTGCGCCGGCTGCTTCCTGGTGTTCGGCGTGCTGCTGAACCAGACGGTATTCGGCCGCAATACGCTGGCCATCGGCGGCAATCCGGAAGCGGCGCGCCTGGCCGGTGTGCGCGTCGAGCGGCTGCGCGTATGGATCTTCCTGCTGCAAGGCCTGGTGACCGCGATGGCGGGCCTGATCCTGGCGTCGCGCATCACCAGCGGCCAGCCGAACGCGGCCCAGGGCTTCGAGCTGGACGTGATCTCGGCCTGCGTGCTGGGCGGCGTGTCGCTGCAGGGCGGCAAGGCGCGCATGTTCGGCGTGCTGATCGGCGTGCTGATCATGGGCACGGTGGAAAACGTCATGAACCTGCTGGACGTCGACGCCTTCTACCAGTACCTGATGCGCGGCGTGATCCTGCTGGCCGCCGTGCTGCTGGACCAGCTGAAAACGCGCGGCGAACGCCGCTAAACCGGCCGGGACGCGGCGGCCAGCCGGCGCTGCCGCTCCAGGTTAGCCCGAACAACGCGGGCATGCACCTCATGCCCGACCGCCAGGCGTCGCAGCGTCGCGATCGCGATGAGTGAACCCAGGATCGGCACGCCAAAGGCAAGCAGCTTCATGCCCTGGATGACGGCGTCGGATTGCGCGACACCGGGTACGTAACCCAGCTTTCCCAAGGTCCAGCCTATGGCGACCGCGGATCCCACGCCGCCAGCCTTGAGCAGGACAAGCACGGTGGCGAAAGTGGCCGTCTCGCGCCGCTCGCCATGGCGGAATTCGGCGAAATCCGTCATGTCCGCCAGTATCCCCCAGGGCAGCATGAACACGCCGCCGAAGCCGACGCCGATCAGCGCCGCCGAAGCCGTCAACCACCACGTGTGCTCTCCCGCCATCGAGAAAAGCCAGACGCCGCAGCCGGCCATGCCGTGGCTGGCAGCGAGCAAGACGGTCTTGTCGCGGGAGCGGACGAGGAATATCCATAACGCGGCGCCGGCCAGCTGGCCCAGGGTGATGGTCAGTAAAATCCGACCGGCGAAACCCGGCTCCTTCAACACATACGTCGATATGTAGAGCATCATTTTGGAGAAAACCGGGGTCGCAAATCCGGTGACCAAGGCGACGATGGCGAAGGCCCCGAACAGCCGGTCCAGCTTGGGCAGGATGACTATCCTCGCGGACGGCCGCACCTGGCGCTCTCCGCGGCCGTCCTCTTCCTGCGCCGACCAGGCCGCGAACCACATCGCCGCGCAAAACACCGTCCCGCCTGTCACGCCCAGCCGGGACAACTGGCCGGCGGTGGCGGGCTGGCCGGCGGTGACCATGAATGGCACCAGCACGGTAGCGATGAGCGCGCTGGCCGCCGAGCTGAACACGGTGCGATATCCGGATGCGCGCCCGCGCGCGCGGCTGTCGGTGGCGACACGCGCGAGCAGGCTGTTGTGGGGGACGTCGATGACCGCGTACGCCGCGCGGAAAAAGATAATGACCAGGGCAATCGCCGCGATACTCTTCGCCCCCAGCAACGGCAGGCTGTAGATGAGCACAAACGCGGCGGCACACGGCAGCGTGCCCAATACGATCAGGCGCCGGTAGCCCGTGCCCCTGTTTTGCGCCCAAGCCGCCAACCAGCCCGCGCCCAGGTCAAGCACCAGGTCAGCGCCGAAGACCAGCAGCATCAGCAAGCTGACGCTTTGCGGGTCGATGCCAAGCAGGTCCGTCAGCAGAAACAGCAGCGTCACGTCTACGCTGCCAAGCATCAGGTTCTTGCCGAAATTGCCGCTCGAATAGCCGATCAAGTGCCGGTCCGCCTTCATCCTGTCGAGATAACGGCCCATGATCGCCGGTCCCCTACCAGAAGGAAACCGCGGTGGACGCGTGTATCGGCAACAGCGCGGCGCCCAGTGCGATCGAACTGCCGCCGAGCCGCGACACGCGGATTTCGGTAGCCTGCCGGTGCTCGGGCCAGCGCAGCTGGCCCCGGTTCAGCCTGGCGGCGAGGCGGACCATGATGGATTCCGGCAGCGGACTGGAAAAGATGATCTCGCCCGGATCGAACCAGGAGATCGCGCTGTTGACCACCGATTCCAGCTGCCCGGCCGCCCGGTCCAGCCAGCGTTCGATCAGCGCTTCGTGGCCGACGCTGGCCTCGTCGAAATGCGCGATGGACTGGATCGGACAGCCAGCTTCGCGCAGCACCGACAGCAGGTCCATGGTGGTGGGGCGCGGCCGGTCCATCGGGTACAGCCCGCCAATGTCGCCGGCGCTGCCGAACTCGCCCTTGAGCAGACGCCCGTCCTCGATGACGCCCGCACCGATGCCGTACCCCAGCAAAAACACCACCACCGTCGAGGAGCGCCGTATCGTGTCGTTCAGGTAGTACTCGGCCAGCGCGGACGCGTTGGCGTCATTTTCCAGCATGGTCGGCAAGCCCAGCGCGTTGTCCAGTATCTGGCGCAGCGGGACATTGCGCCATCCCGGCAAGTCATTGACGATGTTCCACTGTCCACCGTCGCGGCCCCGGGGCGGCCCCGGCAGGCCGACGCCGACGCCGAGAAAGCGTCCGCCGAGAAGCCGGTGCTTGGCCGACAGTTCGGTGATCCGCTGCTCCAGCAGTTGCGCGAAACCGAGCGGGTCGGGCGCGCCGACCGCCTCGCTGGTCAGCGCGATGATGCCACCGGCGTAGTCGACCAGCGCGATTTCCAGCACGCCCTTGTGCACCGTCGCACCCACCGCGAAGCCGCCTGCGGCCGAGATCGTCAACGGCACGGTTGGGCGGCCGCGGCCGCTGGTATCGGACGAGGCCTGCTCCTCGACCAAGCCCATGCTGATCAGGTTGCGCGACAGCTTGGTCAAGGCCGAATTGCTCACCTGCAGCGCCATCGACAGTTCGGTGCGCGGCAGCGGTCCCTTGGTCCGAAGCTGCCATAACAAACGTTTTTCTTCTGAAGACAGTTTTAGACGCGCAATTTTCATACATTCATTTATATAAAGGCAATTCTTGTCACACGCCTGTCATATTCTATTTATTTTACAAGTAATAAATAATTATACCAAAAGACCGTGGCTATACTCCGGCTCGACAGCTGCCCCCATCCATTTTCAACCGGAGAAATATGATGAAACGAAAAAATACGCTCGCCCACGGCTGGGCGATCGGCGCCCTGTGCGCCATGGCCGGCCCGGCGTTCGCCCAGGCTGTGCCGGCGGAATCCGGCCCCGCGCCGACGGCGCAGCCGGGTGAGGAAGCCGACATCGCCAGCGTGGTCGTTACAGGGTCGGCCCGTCCCCAGCGCCGTTTCGACGTGTCCTATGCGGTGAACTCGCTGTCGCAGAACGATGTGCAAAAACTCGCCCCGCAAAACATGGCCGACCTGCTGGGCAAGCTGCCTGGCATCCAGGTCGAGGCCACCGGGGGCGAGGTGCAGAACATCACCCGCGTGCGCGGCATTCCGACCGACGATGGCCTGGCGCTGTTCCAGCAGGACGGCCTGCCGCTGTTCACGGAAATCAACGGCTTCTTTTTCCGCGGCGACAGCCTGAACCGTTACGACCTGATGACCAAAAACCTGGAGGTGGTGCGCGGCGGACCGGCCTCGATCTACGCCAGCCAGGCGGCGGCCATCGTCAACAGCGGCACGGTCACCGGCACCGAGACGACCAAGGGCAAGGCGCAGGTGACGCTGGGCACCACCGGCCTCGCGCGCATCGACGCCTACCAGGCGGGCAAGATCGACGACAAGACTTTTTACGCCGTCGGCGGCTTCGTGCGCCAGGATGACGGCCATCGGGACAACGGCTTCCCCAACGACCGAGGCGGCCAGATCCGCGGCAACATCAAGCGCGTGCTGGACTCGGGCACGCTGACGGTCAGCGCCAACTACCTGAACGACCACAACACCTTCTACCTGCCGATCCCGATCTCCGATCCGCGCAACCCGGCGGTGTCGCTCGACAAGTACATCGATTACTTCGACGGCACGATGAATTCGCCGTCGCTGCGCAGCGTGCCCCAGAAATACCTGGACGGCGCCGGCAAGCTGCAGACCGACACGCGCGACCTGGCCGATGGACGCCACCTCGAATACGGCAATATCGGCGTGCGCTATGAAGGCGATCTCGGCAAGTGGCAGCTGTCGGCCAAGGGCGGCATGACCAAGGGCACGCTGGACTTCGACGCGTTTTATTCCACCTCGAACCCGGCCGACGCCACCCAGTTCGCCGGCGGCTTCATGAACGCCGCCAAGACCGCGTTCGGCGCCGTCGACCATCTGGCTTACGCGATCGCCGGCACCAACGGCACCCAGGCTTACAATCCCGCGCTGGCCTCCGGCCTGGTGATGCAGGCGCAATACCGGGCCGCCGGTTCGGACTTCTACTCGAATCAGGCCGATATCAATATCACGCGAAATTTCCAGACCGGCCTGGGCAACCACGACGTCAAGATCGGTTTCTACGGCAGCACCTACGGCCAGACCAGCAAGTCGGTCTACAACGACATGCTGATCGAGGTGCAGGGCAAGCCGCGCACCCTCGACCTGGTCGCCTACTCCGCTTCCGGCGCGGTGCTTGGCTACGTTACCGACAAGGGCGTGCTGCGCTACACCACCACGCTGAACCAGGGCGACGTCGACGCCAAAATGGGCGCGCTCTATGTCAACGATACGTGGGAGGTGTTCGACGGGCTGCGCCTTGACGGCGGCGTCCGCAAAGAGCGTTATCACTACGACGGCTACGCCTTGCTGACCAAGCAGCTGAACCTGGGTGATCCGGCCACCCTGGCCGACGACACGACGCGCGCCTTCACCGGCGACAGGCAGGCGCACAAGTACAACACCGACACCGTCAACTGGACGCTCGGCGCCAACTACGATTTCTCGCAGCGCTTCGGCGGCTACGCCAGGGTGTCGCACCTGGAGGTGCCGCCGTCGATGCAGGTGGCAGCCTCGGTCGATCCGCTGGTCCTGACGACCAAGGCGGATCAATATGAGGTGGGTTTCAAAATGACCGCCGGCCGCTCCTATCTGTATGTGACCGGCTTCTACACGCAATTCGATCCGCTCAACGCCTCCTTCATCGCCTTCAACCCGGTGACGGGGCGCAACGATCAGACCGTGCCGTTCTTCGGCAAGGCCGTGGTGCGCGGCGCCGAGTTCGACGGCGCGCTGCACTTGACGGACCGCTTCTATATCAACGGCTCGCTGACGCTGCAGGATCCGCAATACCGGAACTTCGTCAGCGCCACCGGCGCCGATCCTTCCAAGGTGGTCGGCAACCAGATCATCCGCGAGCCCAGGGTATTCGGCAACATCCGCCCGAATTTCAATTTCAATGTAGGCGACAACCTTGTCGAGCTGTACGGCAGCTACTCGTACACGGGCAAGCGCTACGTCGACTTCTTCGAGGCCACCGCGATGCCGGCATACCACGCCCTCGGCGCGGGCGCGTCCGTCAGCCGCGGCAACTGGAGGCTCCAGGTCGTCGGAGACAACCTGACCAACGCCAAGGGTCTGACCGAAGGCAACACCCGAACGGATACGCTGGCCGGACAAGGCAGCAGGGAAGCGATTTACGGACGTCCCGTGTTCGGCCGCAATTTCCGCCTGGTGCTGAGCAAGGCATGGTGAGTCATATGATCAAGAAGACTGTCATCGCCCTCTCGCTGCTGCTGGCGCAGCAGGTCCATGCCGCGCCGGTGCGCGACCAGCACTGGTCGCTGCTGGCCAACCGGCTGTTTCCGGCGCTGGTGGACATGGGGACAGCCCGCCCCGGCACCGCCGTCCTGGCCGGCCGCCGCGCACGCATCGACGCATGCAAACAGGAACCGGGCTGCGTGCTGAATGCCGGCCTGTGGACCGACGCGGAAATCGAAGCCATCGCGGCGGCCGCCGCCAAGGCGCCGGCGTCATCCTGGAGAAAAGCGACCTTGGCCGACGATGGGGCGCAGGCCCAGGTGGCGCGCGAGCTTCGCGGCCTGAACAGCATCATCCAGGTGTACGGCCTGGGTATGGCGCCACACTATCCGCTCATCGACGGTCCGATCGATGCGGCCGGCAGCGCGCGTTTCAACGCGACGGTCAAGGATGCGGTCTGGCTGGCCGAGGCTGGCGAAGACGATCCGGTGCCGAGCCTGGATCCCAGCCTCAGACTTGCGATCGCCTTGCTTGATGTAAACGACCGCAACGACGCCGTCGCCTTCGAGCCGCTCGACATGGCCCACAACGCTGCAGCGCTCGGGCGCGCGCGCATCATCGACTGGAAGCTCTATCACTATACGGCGATTATCATTCCGGGCGTCGGTCCGGAAACTCTTTCGATGGCGTTGAGCGCGCGGGGCAAACTGAACGTGCGGATGGCCGCCAAGCGCTTTGCGGACGGCGAAGCGCCTTTCGTGATCCTGAGTGGCGCCTCGGTGCATCCGAAAGGAAGCCGGTTTGTCGAGGCGGTTGAAATGCGCAGGGCCCTGATCGAACGTTTCGGCGTGCCGGCGGAATCCATCATCATCGAGCCGTATGCCCGCCACACCACGACGAATTTGCGGAACGTGACGCGGCGGCTGGCCGCGATGGGGGCGCCGCTGGACAAAGACAGCCTGATCATCACCAACGTCGACCAAAGCCGCTACATAGAAAGTGCGGAATTCGCCGCGCGCAATCAGAAAGAGCTGGGTTACCCGCCCGGCACCGTCGGCACGCGGCTGTCGCCCACCGAGCTGACCTTCCGGCCGTCGGCCAAGTCGCTGCGCATCGACCCCGCCGATCCGCTGGACCCCTGATCTCTCCAGGAATGCCCGGCGCCCAGGCGCCCGGCGCATCAAAACGTAGTCATATCTGCATCATTCCCCCTCTTTTTTGCGCACACGCAAACAGTTCGCCTTGAAATACCCCAAGGTCGTCCCTATAATTGGCACTCGTTCCAAGGGAGTGCTAACAGCGCTCTCGGCCAAACTTTCCGTTGTAACAAGATTACTGATACAACAACAAACTGTACCATTGTTAAATTTAAGGAGTTTTGTATGAACCTTCGCCCTTTGAACGATCGAGTAATCGTCAAACGCCTCGACCAGGAAACCAAAACTGCGTCCGGCCTGATCATCCCTGATGCGGCTGCTGAAAAACCGGATCAAGGCGAAGTGCTCGCCGTTGGCAATGGCAAGATTCTGGAAGACGGCAAAGTCCGTCCGCTGGATGTCAAAGTAGGCGACCGCGTCCTGTTCGGCAAATACGCCGGCCAAACCGTCAAAGTCGACGGTCAGGAACTGATGGTCATGCGCGAAGAAGACATCATGGCAATCGTCGTCAAATAATTGACCGCATTGCACTAGCAGTTTGCACTAGCAATCACCTAATTCTGGAGAAACAACATGGCAGCTAAAGAAGTAATTTTCGGCGACGCAGCGCGCGCCAAAATGGTTGAAGGCGTCAACATCCTCGCCAACGCAGTCAAAGTCACCCTGGGCCCTAAAGGCCGCAACGTCGTGCTGGAACGCTCGTTCGGCGCCCCTACCGTCACCAAGGACGGCGTATCCGTTGCCAAGGAAGTCGAACTGAAAGACAAGCTGCAGAACATGGGCGCGCAAATGGTCAAGGAAGTTGCTTCCCGCACCAGCGACAACGCCGGCGACGGCACCACCACCGCCACCGTGCTGGCCCAGGCCATCGTCCGCGAAGGCATGAAGTTCGTTGCCGCCGGCATGAACCCAATGGACCTGAAGCGCGGCATCGACAAGGCGGTTGCCGCCACCGTCGAGCAGATCGCCATCATCGCCCGTCCATGCACCACCACCAAGGAAATCGCCCAGGTCGGCTCGATCTCCGCCAACTCGGATTCGTCGATCGGCGACCGCATCGCTGAAGCGATGGAAAAAGTCGGCAAGGAAGGCGTCATCACCGTGGAAGACGGCAAGTCGCTGAACGACGAGCTGGACATCGTTGAAGGTATGCAGTTCGACCGCGGCTACCTGTCGCCATATTTCATCAACAACCAAGAGAAGCAAGTCGCCATCCTGGACAATCCATTCGTCCTGCTGTGCGACAAGAAAATCTCCAACATCCGTGACCTGCTGCCGGTACTGGAACAAGTCGCGAAAGCCGGCCGTCCACTGCTGATCATCGCCGAAGACATCGAAGGCGAAGCGCTGGCCACCCTGGTTGTGAACAACATCCGCGGCATCCTGAAAACCTGCGCAGTCAAGGCCCCAGGCTTTGGCGACCGTCGCAAGGCCATGCTGGAAGACATCGCGATCCTGACCGGCGGTCAAGTGGTTGCTGAAGAAGTCGGCATGACCCTGGAAAAAATCTCGCTGGAAGAACTGGGCCAGGCCAAGCGTATCGAAATCGGCAAGGAAAACACCATCGTCATCGACGGTGCTGGCCAGGCTGCCGCCATCGAAGGCCGCGTCAAGCAAATCCGCGTGCAGATCGAAGAAGCGACCTCGGACTACGACCGTGAAAAACTGCAAGAGCGCGTGGCCAAGCTGGCCGGCGGCGTTGCCGTGATCAAAGTCGGTGCAGCCACCGAAGTTGAAATGAAAGAGAAGAAAGCCCGCGTTGAAGATGCACTGCACGCTACCCGCGCTGCCGTGGAAGAAGGCATCGTGCCAGGCGGCGGCGTAGCCCTGCTGCGCGCTCGTGCCGCTCTGAACGTCAAAGGCGACAACCCGGACCAGGACGCAGGCATCAAGATCGTCCTGCGCGCCATGGAAGAGCCACTGCGCATGATCGTGCAAAACGCCGGCGAAGAAGCTTCGGTGGTGGTTGCAGCGGTTCTGGCAGGCAAAGGTAACTACGGTTACAACGCCGCCAACGGCACCTACGGCGACATGGTTGAAATGGGCGTGCTGGATCCAGCCAAAGTCACCCGCTCGGCACTGCAGAACGCAGCGTCGATCGCCGGCCTGATGCTGACCACCGACTGCATGATCGCTGAAGTCACCGAAGACAAACCAGCCGGCGGCATGGGCGGTATGGGTGGCATGGGCGGCATGGGTGGTATGGACGGCATGATGTAATTGCCGGCATAGGCCTCGCTGTACAAAAAAGCTCCTGTGGCATTGCGGCGGCCTTGGCCGTCGCAAGCGATCAGGGGCTTTTTTTATTCAAGTGCGGCGTATTGTTGAACTTATTTGCAGACGGCGGTCACGTTGATGAAGTTGGAAAATCCGACGCCCGCCGGATTCGTACCCGAACTGTTCGCCAGCGTGCAGGTCTGCCCGCTGGGGTTGGCGGACACGGTCACGTTATAGTCCGCGCCGGGAACCATCAGCGGCGAATACGACTTCGGAAACACGCCCAAACCGTTGGCGCTGACCTTCAAGATACTCCCTTGGTCATCAGCGAAGTTGACGCTATTGCCTGCCGTCAGTCCCGATACCGTGACACCCACGTTATATCGCAGCAAGGTGATCGCAGCAGGCTGGCAAGTCACGGCGACATTGCTGATATCGACTGCGTTCTGCGCAACCATGCCCGCTCCATTGGCGACCTTGCAGGCGTTGCCGTTCGGGTCACCAAACAAGGTAACGCTGTACGCCGCACCGGCAGCGACTGGATGATCGAACTTGAAACTGCCGTTCGCGCTGACGGCGATGGTTTCCGTTCCATTATTGACCAGCAAGGCGGTGACGCCGGGTGACAACCCGCTCATGCTGCCCGAGATGCTTGCCGATTTCTGCGCGGGGATATCCGTCGTGGAACTGCCTCCGCCACAACCGACAATACACAAAGCCAGTACCAACGGCGCTACCGTAAATTTATTCATGCGATCTCCATAGGTTTTCCTCCCGAAAGGATATCATTTAATTAATATAGAAAATGCACCAATTATCACTGGCGACCATCGATTCAATTGAAAAGTCAAAATTGATTTAAATGCAATCAATCTCTACAATCGATCTTCATCAACCACTTTCGGACGTCACCCTATGCGCGCCTATAGCCTTCTGCCGCTGCTGCTTTGCGCCGGCTCCGCCTCTCTCGCCCACGCCCAGATGCCGACGCAGGACACCGTCAAAGGCGGCAAGGACCATCCGCTGCTGTCCCGCTTTGAAGGGTCGAAGATGGTCGGTTACGGCATCAAGGAATTCGACGAAGTGATGCTGCCTTCCGGCAAACGCGTCGAGAACAAGGGCGGCCAGATGGCGTTTGACAGTGCGCTGCAGCTGGAAGGCAAGTACACTCGCATCGCCTACAACTATCCGAAGGAGCGCTCGGCGCTGGAAGTGATGCGCAACTATCAGGCTGCGCTGGACAAGGCCGGACTGAAAACCGTGTTCGCCTGTGCCAAGGAAACCTGCGGCAAAAACTTTGGCGAGTTTTTCCTGGAGAAGCGCGTCGGCGACAATTTCGTCAAGGGAAGCTCCGACTACTGGTCGCCCTTCAACTACGGCCGCGACGACGAGCGCTACCTGCTGGCCAAGGGCACCCGCCCCGACGGCTCGCTGGTCCACGTCGCCGTGTATTCGGTGGCGCCGGTGCAGGACAAGAACGGCGGCATCTACGTCGAGATCGTCGAAGCCAAGGCGATGGAAACCGGCAAAGTCTCCGCCAGCCTGAACGCGGCGGACATGGCCAAGGGCATCGCCGCCGATGGCAAGGTGGCCGTCTACGGCGTCTACTTCGACACCGACAAGACCGACGTCAAGCCGGAGTCGAAAACCGCGCTGGCCGAGATGGCCAAGCTGCTGCAACAGGACCCAAAATTAAAACTGTACGTGGTCGGCCATACCGACAACCAGGGCGCGCTGGCGCACAACGTCGACCTGTCGCAGAAGCGCGCGGAATCGGTGATCAAGGCGCTGGCGGCCGACTACAAGGTCGATGCGAAACGGCTGAGCGCCAAAGGCGTGGCGTCGTACGCGCCGGCGGCGTCGAACGATGCCGAAGCCGGACGCGAAAAGAACCGCCGCGTCGAGCTGGTCAAGCAATAAAGCCGGGCCCGGCAAGGGCCATTTCATGTCTGCTAAACTCGGCGTTTGTCCTTAGCCCAGCCAGCTCATGAAATCAGATGCGTCAACCCGCCGCCGTTCGCTGTTCGCCGCCTGCACGGCGCATGCCGTCCACGATGGCCTGACCGATCTCATCTACGTGCTGCTGCCGATCTGGCAGGCGCAGTTCGCCATCAGCTACGCGGTGGTCGGACTGCTGCGCGCATCCTATTCCGGCGTGATGGCCAGCTTCCAGTTGCTGGCCAGCCGCCTGGCGAAGCGCTGGGGACGGGAACGCATGCTGGTGGGCGGCACCGTGCTGGCCGGAATCGCCTACCTGATCGCGGGCCAGGCCGGCGGCCTGGCGATGCTGCTGGTGGCGCTGATGCTCGGTGGACTGGGCGCCAGCACGCAGCATCCGCTGGCCTCGTCCATGGTCACCGATGCGCACGCGGCCGGCGGCGGCGTTAAGGAAGCGCTGTCGCAATATAACTTTGCCGGCGATATCGGCAAGACGCTGATTCCGGGCCTGACGGGCTTGCTGCTGGTGGTCGTCAGCTGGCAGGCCAGCGTGACGATGATCGGCCTGCTCGGCCTGACCGCGGCCGGGCTGCTGTGGTGGCTGATACCCGCGCGCGGCGATTTCGCGCCCGGCAAGGCCAAGTCCGCCAAGGACGGTGGCGGCAAGGGTTCGGCGCGCGGCCTGCGCGCACTGCTGCTGACCGGCACGCTGGACAGCGCCGTGCGCATGGGCTTCCTCACCTTCCTGCCCTTCCTGTTGAAAAGCAAGGGCGCGGGGACCGCCGGCATCGGTTTCGCTTTATCGCTGCTGTTTGTCGGTGGCGCGTTCGGCAAGCTGTTCTGCGGCTACCTGGGCGCGCGCATCGGCATGATGAAGACTGTGTGGCTGACCGAGTCGCTCACGGCACTGTGCATCGTGCTGGCGGTGTGGCTGCCGCTGGCCGGCGTGATGGCGATGCTGCCGCTGCTTGGGCTGGCCTTGAACGGGACTTCGTCGGTGCTGTATGGCGTCGTGCCGGAACTGGCCGCCGAGGGCAGGCATGAGCAGGCTTTCGCGTTGTTCTACACCGGCACCATCGGCGCCGGCGCGCTGTCGCCCGTATTGTTCGGCAGCCTGGGCGACGCCACCAGCGTGCCCGTCGCCTTGATCGCGTTGGCGGCCATCCTGCTGTTCACGTTGCCGCTATCGTGGCGCGTGCAACAGGAGTTGAACGGCTTGTGCGCGCCGAATTAATGGGTTCTACGCCGACAGCGAAGCGGCCCAGGGCGTCCTGACCGGCCGCCATCATCTGGCGTTCGAGGCGCGGGACCGCGCCGTGGTGGACGCGTTCCACAAGGCGGCGCTTGCCAACGGCGGAGCGGACAACGGCGGCCCCGGCGAGCGTGCCTATCATCCAGGCTACTACGCAGCCTTTGTGCTGGACCCTGACGGCAACAATATCGAAGCCGTCCACCACGGCGCCGCCCAGCGCAGTGTACCGTCGGTAAAAATCACGTTCTAGGCGACTATTTGGCTGGCGTTATCCCGGTTTGTTATGATGACCGCATCGACCTCGTTCAGAATTCAGCCATCATGATCTTCCGCCAGCTTTTCGACCCCACCTCCTCCACCTACACCTACCTGCTGGGCGATAGCGGCGAGGCCCTACTGATCGACCCGGTGTACGAGCAGGTGCCGCGCGATCTGGCGCTGCTGCAGGAGCTGGGCCTGCGCCTGCTGGCGACGCTCGACACCCATGTGCACGCCGACCACGTGACCGGCGCCTGGCGCCTGCATCACAGCTGCGGCAGCGGCATCGCGCTGGCGAAAGTGGCCGGCGCGGAACTGGCGGACCGGCCGCTGGTGCATGGCGACCGCATCGACTTCGGCAGCCGCCACCTGACCGTGCGCGCCACGCCCGGCCACACCAACGGCTGCCTGACCTATGTGCTGGACGACCAGAGCATGGCCTTCACCGGCGACAGCCTGCTGATACGCGGCTGCGGCCGCACCGACTTCCAGCAAGGCAGCCCGCAGCAGCTGTTCGCCTCGGTGCACCAGCAAATCCTGACGCTGCCCGACACCTGCCTGCTCTATCCGGCGCACGACTATCGCGGCATCACCGTCACCAGCGTGGCCGAGGAACGCCGCTTCAACCCGCGCCTGGGCGGCGATGTCGACGTCGGTGACTTCAGCGGCTACATGAACCATCTCAACTTGCCGCATCCAAAATTGATGGATGTGGCGGTACCCGCCAACCTGCGCTGCGGCAAACCCGAGGGCGACACGCCCGCGCCCGACTCGCCCACCTGGGCGCCGCTGACGCTGCGCTTCAGCGGCGTATGGGAAATCGAACCGATGGCCCTGCTGGAGCACGCGGCCAAGGTACAGATCGTCGACGTGCGCGAAGCGCCGGAATTCATCGACCGCCTCGGCCACTTGCCGGGCGCGCAGCTGGTGCCGCTGTCGCAGCTGATGGATCGGCTGGACGAACTGGACCGCGACCGGCCGGTGGTGGCGGTCTGCCGCTCTGGCGTGCGCTCGGCCCAGGCCAGTGTGCTGCTGGCCAAGGCCGGATTCAGCCAGGTCGCCAACCTGGCCGGCGGCATGCTGCGCTGGAAGAGCGAGGCGCTGCCGGTGGCGTCGGACAGCCTCTAGGCGCCAGGAAATCCTCGGCCCCTATTGCTGGCGGGTAATTGCAAATACGCAACAACAGATATATTTCTTGCATCCTCCTGACGGATCGTGGTACCTTACGCTTGTGATTTGGAAACATGTGTTACCAATCGAGCATTAACCCAGCCCCCAGTCAGGAAAAACATTATGAAGAACATCGTCAAAGTCGCACTGCTGAGCGCCATATTGGCAGCCGGCGCCGTCCATGCCGCTCCGCATCCTGGCCCAGGCTCGTCAAGCGCCAGCGATGTCAAACTCAGCACGGATGCTGCCGATAAGTTCTTGCTGATTCAGAGCAGCAATATCAACCCGATCCAGTCGACAGATGGTTTCGCCAGCCAGTTCGCCGCGACGTCCCTGACCCAGTCCAGCGGCTGGACCCTGGCCGAAACGGTCCAATATAACGACGCCACCAACAGCCTGACGCTGACGGACAAAGCCGCCTCCGACGGCCTGAGCTTCGCGTTCACCCAGGCAGCCGGCCGCACCACCGGCACCTGGTCGGTCACCAACACCAGCTTGACCAAGAACACCACCGTCGACCTGGCGCTGTCTTTCCATGCCGGTAATAACGTCGGCAGCTTCCTGTTCGACAACCAGGCGGTATCGGCAGGTCAAACGTTGACCGGCACCTGGGCCATCAAATGGCTCAACAACGCCAATAGCCTCAGCAGCATTCCGACGTTCTCGAACCTGGGCATCTACACCGGCCAGCGCACGATGACGTCGGCCGTTCCGGAACCGACCACCTATGGCATGATGCTGGCCGGCCTGGGCTTGGTGGGCTTCGTCGCGCGCCGCCGCAAGTCCAGCTAAGCAACCCGCGCAGTCATCAAAAACGCCGGCAATCATGCTGGCGTTTTTTTATGGCGCCCCGATTGCGGATTGCCTGAGCTCAGGCGTCGCGGAACTCCGCTTCGATTTCATCGCGGCGCGGGGTGTCGGCGATGTGCAGGACCAAGGTTTCGCGCAGCTCGTGGGCGGGATGCACGGCGCGGTGCTTGGCAAACCAGAAGACCTCGCCCAACTCTTCGTCCTCGTGCGCGGTGGTGACCACCAACTGCTCGTCGGGAACGTCTTCGTAGTCGGACGCTTCCAGGCTGGCGTCCTCCACCGCTTCGCGCCAGGCTTCGCATTGGCTGCCCCATGCCAGCGCATACACGCAGCCCGACGCCACCAGGGCGCGGCTGGTTTCCCACATCGTCATCTCCGCCACGTCGGCCTCGACGACCAGCACGGCTTTGAATGGAGACAGCCCCTCCAGTACGGGAAGATCGCTGTCCGGAGCGAGATGTAAATAACGGATGACGGGTTTCTGCATGATGGAACCATAGATGACGATTCCCGGATTTTAACAGGGAGGGGCAAGCCCCTCCCTGCGCTCACGGTTTAAAACGGATCCAGCGCGACGGTGAACTTGCCGCTCGCATCAAGCGCGCCCATCGTATACCCCTGCCAGCCCGGATACGCCTGCGGCTCCCAGTAGAACACGCCCAGCCCGTTCGAGCCCAGCGCCTTGGTCTTGGCCAGCAGATCGGCCAGCATCGCCTTGGTGGCGGCCGCCTGCGTCCAGTCCATGCCCACTTCCGACACGATCACCGGCTTGGCATAGCGCGACACCATGTCCCACATATTGGTCGAGATCTTGTTGTTGTAGTTGGCCCAGTCCGATGCCGGCGGATAGTGCGACATGCCGATCACGTCCCATTTGGCACCGGCGTTCTTGACGCCGTCGAAGAACCAGCGGTACAGCGCGTTGTCATAGCCGTTCGACAAATGCAGGATCACCTTGGCGTTCGGATACACCGCCTTGGTGGCGTTGTAGCCGCTGTTGATCAGGCCCGCCAGGTTGCTGAAGCTGGTGGTCTTCCCCTCCGGCCACAACATGCCGCCGTTGATCTCATTGCCCACCTGTACCCACTCGACCGTGATGCCGTTGGTCTTCAGGTAATTCAGGATGCCCTGCGTGTGGCTGTAGACGTCGTTATTGAGCTGCGCCAGCGTGTGGCTGCTCCAGGCGGCCGGCTTGGTCTGCTGGCCGGGATCGGCCCAGCTGTCGCTGTAGTGGAAGTCGATCATGATGCGCTGGCCTTGGGCGGCCGCGCGCTTGGCCTTGTACAGCACGTCGGCGCCGTCGTTCCAGCCGCCGCTCGGGTTGACCCACACACGCAGCCGGATCGCATTGACCTGCAGGTTTTTCAGCAGCACAAACGGATCGGTCTTCACGCCGCTGCTGTTATAAAACGAGTAGCCGCTGGACTCCTGCTGGCTGACCCAGCCCACATCGGCACCGTTGGCGAAGGTGGCCGAGTACGCGGCCGCGCTCAACGCCAGGCCGAAAAATGCGAACAGCAAATTCTTGAGTTTCATGTAGTCTCCAGTGTTTTTATGGTTTGAATGACACTCGCTGCGAACCGCCTGTGCGCACCTCCCCCCGCCGCGTCGCGCGGCATGTCAAAAACTGAAGCTCGGAATTGAAGCGTTAAACCGCGTCGCTAGCCGAAGCGCGCGGCGGGAACGCCGGCCACCTCGACCTGCACGGCGAACAGCGCGCCGGTCAGCGGAAACTCCTGCAACTGCTCCGGCGTGTTGTCTTCACGCGCAGTGGTGATGAACAAGGTCTTCAGGTCGGCGCCGCCGAAGGTGCACGAGGCGGGATTGCGCACCGGCACGCGGATGGTCGCCAGCAGCTCGCCCTCGGCCGAATAGCGGCAAACGCGGCCACCGCCCCACTGCGCGATCCACACGCAGCCTTCGCTGTCGACCGTCATGCCGTCCGGCGAACCTTCGCCTTCGCCGAACTGGCGCCACAGGCGCGGCGCGCCCAGCGTGCCGTCCGCCGCCAGCGGATAGGCGTAGGTGCGGTCCTCGTAGCTGTCGGTGTGGTACATGGTGGCGCCGTCGTTGCTGAAAGCCGGGCCGTTGCAGATGTGATAGCCCTCGTCCGCCACCGTCAGCGACAGGTCGGCATCGAGGCGGAACAGCATGCCGATCGCCTGCGCGTAATCGGTGTTGTGCATGGAGCCGGCCCAGATGCGGCCGGCGCTGTCGGCCTTGGCGTCGTTCATGCGCAGGCCGCTGCCGGCCGGGAATGGGCGGTGCAGGTATTCGATGCGCAGCTCCGGTTCCAGCCACACGCGGGCGATGCCGTCGCGCAGGCCGGCCATGAAGCCGTCGCCGTCGCGGCGGGCGATCAGCCAGCAGATGTAGTCCGGCATGGCCCAGCTGCGGCGCGCGCCGCTTGCCACGTCCAGCGCATGCAGGGCCTGGTTCTTCAGGTCGACAAAGTACAAGCGGTTTTGTTCCGCCACCCACAACGGGCCTTCGCCCAGCTGCGCGTTGGCTTCCCACAGGCATTGCACATCGGGTTGCACATCTTGTTCGCTCATCAGTTCTGCTCCGAGTCTGGAATCCCGCATCATACTTTCAAGGCACGCCACTTGGCGACATAGGCCGCCGCGCGCTGCGCCAGTTCGTCGAGCGTCGTGCCCGGCGTGTACAGCTGGCCGCCGATGCCGAAACCGGTGGCGCCGGCGCGCACCCAGCCTTCCATGTTGTCGGGCGTGATGCCGCCGACCGGCCACATCGGCGTACCGGCCGGCACCACGCTGTTGAAGGCTTTCAGGCCTGCGTGGCCGACCATATCGGCGGGGAACAGCTTGAGCGCGTCGGCGCCGGCGTCCAGCGCGGCAAATGCCTCGGTTGGCGTGGCGACGCCCGGCGCGCAATACATGCCCAGATCGGCGGCGCGGCGTATCACCGCCGGATTGCAGTTCGGCGACACCAGCAGGCGGCCGCCCGCCTCGTGCACCGCGTCGACGTGGGCGACGGTCAGCATGGTGCCGCCGCCGACCAGCGTATCGGCCAGGTTCAGCTTGACCAGCGTGGCGATGCACTCGATCGCGCCGGGACGGTTCAGCGGCACTTCCAGCGCGCGGAAGCCGGCCTGGTGCAGCACCTTGCCGACATCGGCAGCTTCGGCGGGCGCCAGGCCGCGCAGGATAGCGACCAATGGCGTGGCGGGGTGGGGTTGGTTCATTGTGGACCTTTGAGGAATTGGGAGATCGCGGTGCAATAGACCCGGTGCGGATCGAGCACCTCGCACTGCAAGCCGAAATGCGCGACGGCGACGGCGTAGCGGGCCGCCAGCGCCGGCGAGCCGATGACGGTGATGCCGCCGGCGGTGGCCTGCGCGCGCGCGGCGGCGAATTCGGCGCCGATCAGCAGGCCGCTGACCACGGCCGGCGCCTGCTGCGCCGGCGCGGAGCGCGACACCACGCCGGCGCGCACACGGAACAGCGTGTTCGACAGCGGTTCGTTCCTGCCGGCCTGGTTCAAGCCGATGGCAAAGCCTTCGGCATCGGCCGCGTCGCCGCCCATCATGGACGACAAGGTGCCGCCGGCCGACAGCATGGCGAACAGCTCGCCGGTCATGTAAGTGGACAGCGACTGGATCACGCCGTCGCGCAGCAGCACCCATTTGCTGTGGGTGCCGGGCAGCACCAGCCAGCCGTCGCGATGGCCCAGCGCGACCGCGCCCAGCAGCTGCGTTTCCTCGCCGCGCATGACGTCGACGTCCGAACCGCTGCGATAGCAATAGCCGGGCACGATGCGGCAGCGGCCGGCCCAGTCGGGATCGGCGACCGGCGCCAGGTGCGCGGGCAACTGCCGCAGCGGCACCGAGGCGTCGAGATAGCCGACTTCCTGCCAGCCGGAGGCGCTGCCGACCATGCCGGACATAATCACCGGCACATCGGCGGAGATGCCCATGGCAGCGAGCAGCCCGGCCAGCGATGCGCTGAAATGCTGCTGTCCACCGACCGCCAGCATGCCCTGGCCATCCTCGTGTTCGGCCACGCAGGCGCCGGTTTGATCGATCAGATAGGCGCGCCGGTTGCTGGTGCCCCAGTCTATTGCCAGTATGTTTTTGTCCACTATGACGGAATCCTTTGATTGTCTGTCATGATGGTACGAAAAAGCCCGCCCCCACTCCAATGAATTATCACGCCGGAGTAATACAAAAATGATATAGCCAGTCACCGGGAAAAGTTGCCCGATAGATGCCTTTGGTTTAGTATGGCCGTCAAGAAAATAGTCCAGGCAACTCCCCCTATGGAATCTCGCACCCCGTCCCCCCGAAATCTGTACCTGGCAGGCGCCGTTGCCGGCGCCCTGCTGCTGGGCGCGGCCGCGTATTTCGCCAGCGTCACGCCGGCCGAGTCGCAGGTGATGCCGGCGTCGGCCAAGGTGCCGGCCAGCGCCAGCGCATCCGCCTCGGCCAGCGTCAAGGCCGTCGTGGCGCCGCGCGCTCCCGCCGCCGCCAATGTGGCGCCGGTGGTGCCGGCGGAACCGCAGCATCTGCGCAGCAAGGAGCAGGCCGCCAGCGCGCTGATGGCCTTGCCGGAACTGCAAGCCTGGTCGGCCATCGTCGAGAAGAATTCGGGCGGAAAATCGCACGGGGCGCTGATCGAGTACGACCCGGCCCCGCGCAAGCTGAACGGCAAGAATTACTGGCAGTTCAGCTTTGTGGAAAACAGCGCGGAAGCCGCCCAGCGCTGGGAAAGCTTCCTGGTATCGTCGAGCGACGAAGAGATCCTGGTGGAAGACGCCAGCACCGACGAAGTCATCAGCCTGGCGCGCTGGCGCCGCGAAAAACACCCCGCCAAGCGCACCAGCATCGATAACTAGTCAACTAGGCCGCCTGGCGCTCCCCGGCCGGCGCAGCGGCAGCCGTCGTTGCGCCTCCCACCTGCCCTATCCAGAGTACCGAGAACAAGGTCAATCCCGCGGCGATCCAGCCGTTCAGGCTGTAGCCGGAGATATGTCCGGCCGCATCGGTATGCAGCCACAAGCCGCCCACCAGCGCGCCGACGCCGCTGCCGATCTGCTGGATCGCCGAATTGGCGCTGAGGAAGGCGCCGCGTTTGGCCGGATCCGGCACCGTCGTCATCAGCGCCTGCATCGGAATGTTGCGGCCCGACAGCGCCGTCATGAAGAACGGGAAGAACAGGATCACCGCGTACAGCGGTATCCGCGGCATGTGGGTCATGAACATCAGCGGCAGGATCGAGAACAGGGCCACGTAGCGGTAGACCTTGTGCGCGCCGACCCGGTCCGACCAGCGGCCCAGCATGCGCGCCGTGAACAAGGTCGCCACGCCGCCGGCCAGGTAGACAAAGGTGATCTCGGCCGGCTGCACGCCGATGTTACTGACCAGCACAGGCGAGATGAAGGGAATCACCATCATGCCCGTCATCATGTTCACGCCGGACAGCAGGAAAGCCTTCAGGTGGCCGCGCACCTTGTACAAGCCGATCAGGTCGGGCAGCACCTGGGCCAGCGGCACGCGCCTGCCCAGGTGGCCATCCAGCGACGGCAGCACGCGCCAGGCGCCGAACCAGATCAGCAGCGAGAACAGCACCAGCAGGTAGAACGGCGAGGCCCAGCCGTAGTGCGCGGCCAGCATGACGCCGGTCGGCACGCCGGCCACGGCCGCCAGGCTGAACGAGGTCATGACGATGCCGGTGGCCGCGCCGCGGCGGTGGGCCGGGATCAGGTCGCCGATGATGGCCATGATGATGGACGCCAGCACGCCGCCGGTCAGGCCGGCAAAGGCGCGCGACAGCACCAGCACATGGAAGTTGGGCGCGACGGCGCACGCCAGGTTCGACAGCGTGAACAGCGCGAACATGGCCAGCAGCAGGCGCTTGCGGTCGAAGCGGTCGATGTACATCGACGCCAGCAGGCCGGAGATGCCGGCGCACCAGGCATAGGCCGACACGGCGCCGGACACGGCCGCCGGCTCGATGGCGAAGGCGCGCATCAGCTGCGGCGCCAGCGGCATCATGACCATGAAGTCCATGATGACGGTGAACTGCGTCAGCGCCAGCAGCCACAGTACGAGGCGCTCGCGCGCCTCGGGCAGCGGTACAGCGGGAGGGACTGTTGATTGCATATTGTTGTTTCCCTTCCGGTGTCAATCCAGCGCCAGGATCTCGGCGGTGGTGCGGCGCAGGATGGCACGGATATGCTCCAGCTTGGCCGCGCTCGGGTGGTTTTCCAGGCCCTGGGCGATCACCGCATGCTTCAGCTCATGCATGATGTTGCGCAGGTCGTCGCGCGATTCGGCCGGATCGCTCATGCGCGCCACGATGGCGTCGACAAACTGGCGGTTTTCGGCCAGGAAAGCCTCGCCTTCCGGCGTGATGGTGTGCAGCTTCTTGTTGCCGTCGGCGGTGGCGACCACATGGCCCATATCCAGCAGCATCGACAGCAGCGGATAGATCGCGCCGGGGCTGGGGGTGTAGCCGCCGCCGGAGCGCTGCTCCAGCTCCTTGATGATCTCGTAGCCGTGGCGCGGCTTCTCGGAAATCAGCTGCAGCACGATATAGCGCATGGCGCCGGCATCGAACATTTTCGGACCACGGCCACGGCCGCCGCCGCGATGGTGGTGATGGTCGCCGTGCGGGCCGTGCGGACGGTGCTTATGATGTAAAAATCCAAACATGAGTCTCTCCTTCGATATGACAATTTAAGATATAACTTATTAAGACATATCTTAACTTGTTTGCGGACGAGTTCAAGCAGGAATTTGTAACAGGCAAAGAAAATCCGGGGTCAGATCCTAATGCCGTTAAGTTAAGGATTTCCTGAGCCTCCGTTCAGGATAGCGTTGCGGTTTTGCTTTGGTGACCCGATCGAATTTCCGGTCGGGTCGATAGACATTGAGTTCGAGGATCATCCTCTCGCGCATCCGTTTGATCGTTCCTGGTAGATTGCCCAAGGCCCGTTCGGAGGCCGCATGTAGCATCTCGAGCTGAAATATGCCGAGGGCGAAGACAAAGCTAACGTCATTGGGAGCGCATTTTGCCTGGTCGGCCGTGCGCGCCATTTCTAGTCGCACGAGGTTATAGGCGATAAGAATGCCCCAGATTTCCTGCCTGGTTGCTGCGACACTTTGGCTGCGCAGGCATAGGGCCATCCCCATCATGGTTTGCTTGATCTCGCGGTAGCTCGTTTCGATCTGCCAGCGCTCGCTATAACAGTCGCGGACGGTTTTGGCGGAGAAGCGCCGGCGATCCGTCAATGAGGTCAGCAAATAGCACAGTTTGCCCGTCGGATCTTTCGTTGCAATGGCACGCGCTTGCCACTGCTCGGGCATGGAGGGGACGCGCTTGCGTACTTGTGGGGAAACGCGCATTTCGACGATGCCATCCTCACTGTCGCCGCTCACAAGACGCCATTGCGTATTAGCCTTGGCCGGCACGAGGAAGTGCCGCTCCTGGCCTTGCATACGAAGTTTATGCAACAGCTCGGCGGCTAGAAAACCTTTATCGAAGACCGTCAGCGAATGGTCGGGTATATCGTCTAGCAACGGCAAGGCAAAGCTCATCTCGCCTTTGCTATAGGGGCCAAAATCGGCGGCCAAGACCAACTGGGTGCGCAGCGCAGCCAATGTCACCATGCGGGCATGGGGGTAACTGGCCAAAGCTCCCTTGGCGAAGTGTGGCGAATCGAAATGTGCCCGGTTTTCCGCGCTATCGGCTAATTTCAGGGTCGTCCCATCCATGGCGAGCAGTTGGAGGCCGTGGAAGTCGGAACGATGGGCGTCTTGCATCTGCCAATGGCGCGCGGACGTTGAGAATAGCCACGCCAACGGTTCTTCGCCCAGCCGCTGACGTGCTTGCGTTACAGCGCTATCAGTGACGCAAGTGTCCTTCAGATCCGGTAGCGCCAGTTCCAATTCACCCAGCACTTGTCGCACTGAGTGATGTCGGTAGATCGCTAGCGCGATGACCAACCAGACTACCTGCTCCGCCGGCAGACGCCGCTGCCGAATACTCGCCTTGCCGGTGTAGCTCAATGCTCCCATGATCCATTCGACGGGCAACTGCTCCCCAAGCCGGCCCCAGTCCGGAGCTGGCAAGTCACACGTGGTCAAAGGGAGAACGTCGGAAAGCATGGCGCGAAGGTTAACAGCCTTCGCGCATGTTTACAACAACTAACTGGGGCCGGCCTAGTTCCTTAACTTAACGGCATTAGGGTCAGATCCGACATTTGGACACGAACCCTGCCGTAGCAGCCGCTACGGCAGGGTTCGTGTCCAAATGTCGGATCTGACCCCGGATTGTTTCTTGCCCGGTCCGGACGGCTTTAACTGTCCAGGTGGGAAATCAGCAGGCGGCGGTTGTCGGCGTCGCCGCTGGATTTGTGTTCGACCACCAGGCGCGAGTTCTGCGTGTCCAGCGAAATGCCGACCGACAGGATGTCGATCAGCAGCAGCTGCAAGATGCGCGAAATCATCGACAGGAAGGTCGTGCTGTCCTCGCTGTGGTCGACCGCCAGGCAGACCGTCGCCTTCTTGGCCAGCGGCGAATTGCTCGACGTGATGGCGATGACGTCCGCCCCCGCCGCGCGCGCCGCGTCGACCGCCGCCAGCAGATCCGGCAGCTTGCCCGAATTGGAAATCGCGATCACCACGTCGCCCGGATTCAGCAGCTCCGCCGCCAACGTCAGCAGGTGCGAGTCGCCATAGGCCGAGGTCGGAATGCGGAAGCGGAAGAACTTGTGCTGGCCGTCCAGCGCCACCACGCGCGAATTGCCCATCGCGTAGAACTCGACCCGCTTGGCCTTGGCCACCAGCGCGATCGCCTTGTCCAGCGAACGCACGTCCAGCTGGTCGCGGAACTTCAGGATCGCGGAAACGGTATTGTCGATCACCTTGGCGCTCAGGTCGTGCGTGCTGTCGCTGACGCGCACCTGGCTGTGGCGCACGGGAATCGCGCCGGTCAGGCTGCTGGCGAACTTCAGCTTGAAATCGGCCAGGCCCAGGAAGCCCAGCGAACGGCAGAAGCGGATCACGGTCGGCTGGCTCACCTCGGCCAGGCGCGCGATGTCGGCGATCGGCTCGTTCAGCACCAGGCGCGGCTGCTCCAGCACCAGCTGCGCCACGCGCTGCTCGGCCGGCGTCAGCTCGTGCTGCAGATGCTGGACGCGTTCCATCAGCGTGTTGGCGCCGCTGCGTCCGCGCAAGTGCTCGGACAGGATGGTCGCCACGCCGTAGAACGCCGGGTTCGGCGTGGTGATGACGTAGGTCGGAATCTCGGACAGGTAGCTGGTGAAGCGCCCCTTGGCCTCAAAACGGGTGCGGAACGGCGACGAGGCGAACCACTCGCCCATGCGCGGCACGATGCCGCCGCCGATGAACATGCCGCCGAACGCGCCCAAGGTGACGGCCAGGTTGGCGGTGGCGCCGCCCAGCATCGCGCAGAAGCATTCCAGCACTTCCAGGCACAGCGGATCCTTGTCGGTCAGCGCGCCGGCCATGATTTCCTGCGACGTCAGGTCGCGCACCTGGCGGCCGTTGCGCTTGGCGATGGCGCGGTAGATGATCTCCATGCCGGGGCCGGAAATCAGCCGCTCGGTCGACACGTGCGACCAGGTCTGCCAGGCGTACTGCAGGATCGAATATTCGCGCTCGTCGGCCGGCGCGAAGTTGGTGTGGCCGCCTTCCGAACCGAGCGTGACGAAACCGTCGACGGTCGGGATCACGCCCGACACGCCGAGGCCGGTGCCCGGCCCCAGCACGCCGATGACGGAATTGGACGCCGGCTTGCCGCCGCCCACCTGCATCAGGTCGGCCGGCTTCAGGCCCGGCAGCGACATCGCCAGCGCGGTAAAGTCGTTCACCACCAGCAGCGTGTGCAGGCCCAAGGCGCGGCGCACTTCGTCGGTGGAAAACTCCCAGTCGCGGTTGGTCATGCGCACGTGGTCGCCGCTGACCGGGTTGGCCACCGCCAGCGCCGCGTGGTTCAGCGTGATATCGGAATGATCCGACAGATAGGAGCGCAGCATCGCCACGATGTCGGTGTAGTCGTCGCACTTGAGCACGCGCACCGCACGGAACTCGCCGGGCGCGGTCTGCAGCGCGAAGCGGGCGTGGGTGGCGCCGATGTCGGCCAGCAGGCGCGGGCCGTCGGCAAAGGCGGTGCGATTCAGTTTTTGATCCACTTCAGCTTGTTTCATCGTCGATTCAGTCAAAACAGTTGGCGGAAGCATACCCGAAATACGTAATGTTAAGAAGGAAACGATGCGAAAACGTGGCGCTCCCTTCCTTTATCTGGCGTAGCCAAACCACGCGCCGAAGGCCGGCAGCCGCACCTGGCCGTCGGTCACCGTGCCCGGCAGGCCGTAGCCTTCCATCTGCTCGGCGCCCACCGCCTGCGGCAGTGAGAAGCTGGCCGGCTCGGCGCCCAGGTTGAACACGGCGATGATGCCGCGCTCGCCCTCCGCATCGCGGCGCAGCGCCAGCACTGGTTCCGGCGTGTCGAAAAACTGGATCGCGCCGCGCGTCAGCTGCGGCAGCTTGCGGCGCCAGGCGATGAACTTGCGGGTAAATTCCAGCGACGATCCGGCATCGCCTTCCTGCACCGAGGCCGCCTTGGCGATGTGGTCCGGCGACACCGGCAGCCACGGCTTGCCGCTGGTGAAGCCGCCGTTCGCTTCGGCGCTCCACGCCATCGGCGTGCGGCAGCCGTCGCGGCCCTTGAACTCCGGCCAGAAGGTGATGCCGTACGGGTCCTGCAGCAGCTCGAACGGCACGTCCGCTTCGGCAAACGCCAGCTCGTCGCCCTGGTACAGGCACGGCGTGCCTTTCAGCGACAGCTGCATCGCCAGGATCATCTTGGCGAAGGCCACCGGCGCCGCGGGGCCGCCCCAGCGGGTCGCCACGCGCTGCACGTCGTGGTTGCCGACCGACCAGGAAGCCCAGCCGCCCTTGACGCGCGCCTCGAAATTCTCGACCTGCTTGCGGATGTAGTGCGAGGAGCAAGTCGGCACCAGCAGGTTGAAGCTGTAGGCCATGTGCAGCTTGTCGCCGTCGGCCGTGTACTCGGCCATCACGGCCAGCGAATCGTCGGCGCCCACTTCGCCGATGGCGACCGCCTTGTATTCGTTCAGCAGCGCGCGCAGCTTCTGCAGGAACGGCAGGTTCTCCGGACGGCTCTTGTCGTAGATGTGCGCCTGCATGCCGTATGGGTTCACGTCCGATACGGTGGCCGTGTCGCGGTTGGTGGCCGGCGGATTGCTGCGCAGCTCCAGATCGTGGAAGTGGAAGTTGGAGGCGTCCAGGCGGATGCCGTCGACGCCGCGCTCCAGCCAGAAGCGCAGCGCGTCCAGGTGCGCCTGCTGCACTTGCGGATTGTGGAAATTGACCTGCGGCTGGCTGACCAGGAAATTGTGTAAATAGTATTGACGACGGCGGGTATCCCACTGCCACGACGAGCCGCCGAACACCGACATCCAGTTGTTCGGCGGATTGCCGTCCGGCGCGGGATCGGACCACACATACCAGTCGGCCTTGGGATTGTCGCGGCTGGAACGGCTCTCCTTGAACCACGGATGCTCTTCGGCCGTGTGCGCCATCACCTGGTCGATCATGATCTTCAGCCCCAGGCTGTGCGCCCTGGCGATCATCGCGTCGAAATCGGCCAAGGTGCCGAACATCGGATCGACGTCGCAGTAGTCGGAAATGTCGTAGCCGAAGTCCTTCATCGGCGACTTGAAATAAGGCGAGATCCAGACGATGTCCACGCCCAGCGATGCGATATAGTCCAGCTTTGCCGTAATACCAGGTATATCGCCGATGCCGTCACCGTTGGTATCGTTGAAGCTGCGCGGGTAAACCTGGTAGATGATCGCCTCGCGGTACCAGTCCTGGGCGTGCGGGGAGACTTGTGTAAGTTGTTTAGTCATAAGAAAATCCGGGGTTGGCAAAACTGGATATAGGTTTGTAGACAATATACATCACGAATATGGAATTTTCAATCCATGAGGCTCTTGCGGATTAACACGATTAATCCATAAAAATCAATATCTTACGTATTTTTATAAAAAATCGTCAGGTAAAAATAGTAGTCAAACTACACAAAATTGGGAGAGAAAATAGTGAGCAACACCGGCAACGGGCCGATGCCCCGGCAAATTCCATACATCATCGCCAACGAAGGCTGCGAACGTTTCAGCTTCTACGGCATGCGCAACATCCTGACGCCCTTCCTGCTCAGCACCCTGCTGCTGTTCGTGCCGCTGGCAGACCGCGCCAGCGAGGCCAAGCACGTGTTCCACACCTTCGTCATCGGCGTCTATTTCTTCCCGCTGCTGGGCGGCTGGCTGGCCGACCGCTGGTTCGGCAAGTACAACACGGTGTTCTGGTTCAGCCTGATCTACGTGGCCGGCCACGCCTGCCTGGCCATCTTCGAGGACAACCTCAAGGGCTTCTATTTCGGCCTGTTCCTGATCGCCTTCGGCTCCGGCGGCATCAAGCCGCTGGTGGTGGCCTTCGTCGGCGACCAGTTCGACCAGACCAACAAGAACCGCGCCAAGGTGGTGTTCGACGCCTTCTACTGGATCATCAACTTCGGCTCCTTCTTCGCTTCGCTGCTGATGCCGGTGTTCCTGCGCGACTACGGCCCGGCCGTGGCCTTCGGCATTCCCGGCGTGCTGATGGCGATCGCCACGCTGGTGTTCTGGCTCGGCAAACGCAAATATGTGCACGTGCCGCCGGCCGCGCCGAATCCGGACTCCTTCAGCAGCGTGGCGCGCACCGCCCTGATGACCAAGGTGCCGGGCCGGTCGAACCCGGGCCTGCTGATCGCCGGCGTCGGCGCGCTGGGCGCGGTCGCGGCGCTGGTCATGACGCCGCAATGGGGCTTCGTCATCGCCGCCTGCACGGCGCTGGTGCTGCTGCTGGCGTTTGGCGGCATCGGCGTGTCGATGCAGCTGGACCGCGCGCGTGGACTGCATACCGATGAAGCGGTCGAAGGCGTGCGCGCGGTGCTGCGCATCCTGATCGTGTTCGCGATGATCACGCCGTTCTGGTCGCTGTTCGACCAGAAGGCCTCGACCTGGATCGTCCAGGCCAATTCGATGGACAGCCCGCTGCTGTCGATCTTCGGCTGGGAATTCAAGCTGCTGCCGGCGCAGATGCAGGCGGTCAATCCTATCCTGGTGATGCTGCTGATCCCGTTCAACAACCTGGCGCTGTTCCCGATCATGCGCCTCATCGGCATCACGCCGACGCCGCTGCGCCGCATGGGCATGGGCATCGCGCTGTCGGCGCTGGCCTGGGTGGTGATCGGCATGATCCAGCTGAAGATGGATGGCGGCGACAAGGTGTCCATCCTGTGGCAGCTGCTGCCGTATGCGCTGCTGACTTTGGGCGAGGTGCTGGTTTCGGCCACGGGCCTGGAGTTCGCGTACAGCCAGGCGCCGGCGTCGATGAAGGGCATCATCCTGAGCTTCTGGTACCTGGCTGTCACCATCGGCAACCTGTGGGTGCTGATCGTGAACGCCGGCGTGAAGAACGAGGCCGTCAGCGCCTACATCGCCGGCAGCGGCGTGAGTCTGATCGGCTTCCAGATGTTCTTCTTCGCCGCCTTCGCGCTGCTGGTCGCGGCCATCTTCGCGCTGTACGCATTGCGCTACAAGATGGTGGACAACTACCGCAGCGAAGGCGCCGCAAGCTTGTGTTACCCAGCCACCGCGGAGGATAAGTCGTAGGTCAAAGTATCAAAACTACAGATTTTGGATTACCATAACCGGCAAATTCAAGGGTATTTGCTGGTTTTTTGTAGCCACACTACCTAAATCTATAGTTTTGGAGGCGGCACATGGCGGGGAATCGGATTGCTGGAATTTCTATTGGCGGCGCGCTCGCGCTGAGCTGTCTGGCCGCTGCGGCCGCCAATCCGCCCGCCGGGCCGACGCTGGATGCCTGCGACGGGCCGTTTGCCACCGTCCTGCGGCAGGCCTCCGCCGCCGACGCGCGCGCCTACTGGCTCAATCGCCAGTTGATCAAGTGGCCGGGCGCCGATGCCGCCGGTGGCGCTTTCAAACTCTATTACTCGTCTTCCGCATCGCTGCATGCGACGCCCGGCGCACGCGTGTCCGGTGCGGACGGCTCGCTGGCGTTGGCGCACTTCGATGGCGGCCTGCCGGCGGATGCCGCGCAGCGGTTCAAATTTGTCGGCAATGGCGCGGTGCTGGCCCTGGCGCCTGCCGACGGAGCGCGCCTCGGCGGCGTGCTGACGCGGCAGGTGATGCTGGTACACGAGGCCGACGACGGCACCGTGCGCGATGCCACCACGCTGCAAATCGCCGGCGCGCTGGACGACCTGTATGCCGGCGCCGCCAATGCGCGCGATCTCGGCGTGACGGTCGGCGCGGCGACCGGCTTCAAACTTTGGGCGCCAACCGCGCAGCGCGTAGCGCTGTGCACCTACGCCAGCGGCTCCGGCAAGGCCAGCGCCATCACCGCCATGCAACGCGACGACGCCACCGGCATCTGGTCCGCGCGGCTGCCTGGCAACCAGTCCGGCCACTACTACCAATACCTCGTGGACGTCGTCGCGCCGTCAGCAGGCCTAGTGCGCAACCTCGTCACCGATCCCTACTCGATCAGCCTGACCACCGATTCCAGGCGCAGCTACATCGCCAACCTGAACGCCACCAGCTTGAAGCCCGCCGGTTGGGACAAGACGCCAGCCCCGAAAAAAGTCGCCGCCCAACCCGACATGACAGTCTACGAACTGCACGTGCGCGACTTCTCGATCAACGACAGCACCGTCAGCGCCGCGCACCGCGGCAAGTACACGGCCTTCACCGAGGCCGGCTCCAACGGCATGAAGCACCTGGCAGCGCTCAGCAAAGCCGGCATGACCGACATCCACCTGCTGCCGGTGTTCGACATCGGCAGCGTGCCGGAGCAAGGCTGCGCCGTGCCGGACGTTGCCACCCTGCCCGGCCTGAAACCGGACGGCGAGGAGCAGCAGGCGCTGGTCGCAAAAACCCAGTCCGCCGACTGCTACAACTGGGGCTACGATCCGTACCACTACAACGCCCCCGAAGGCAGCTACGCCACCGATCCCTCCGACGGCGCCAAACGCATCGTCGAATTCCGCCAGATGGTGCAGGCGCTGCACAAGACCGGCCTGCGCGTCGGCATGGACGTGGTCTACAACCATACCTTCATCGCCGGCCAACACGAGAAATCCGTGCTGGACCGCGTGGTGCCCGGCTACTACCACCGCCTGAACGCCAAGGGCGAGGTCGAACGCTCGACCTGCTGCGACAACACCGCCACCGAAAACCTGATGATGGCCAAGCTGATGATCGACTCGGTCGAACAGTGGGCCGTTCAATACAAGATCGACTCGTTCCGCTTCGACCTGATGGGCCACCAGCCGCGCGCCGCGATGGAGCAACTGCAGGCCCGCGCCGACCGCGCCACCGGCCGCCACGTCAACCTGATCGGCGAAGGCTGGAACTTCGGCGAAGTGGCCGACGGCGCGCGCTTCGTTCAGGCCTCGCAGTTGTCGCTGAACGGCAGCGGCATCGGCACCTTCAGCGACCGCGGGCGCGATGCGGTGCGCGGCGGCGGCGCGGGCGACAGCGGCGTGCAGATGATTACCCAGCAGGGCTACATCAATGGCCTGGTGTACGACGCCAATGCGCAAGCCGGCGCCCGTCCCACCGTCGACCTGCTGCACGCGGCCGACCTGGTCAAGGTGGGCCTGGCCGGCTCGATCCGCAGCTACCCGCTGACCACCGCCGATGACCGCACCGTCGCGCTGCAGGACATCGTCTACGGCGGCAACCAGCCGGCCGGCTACGCCAGCGAACCGGGCGAAGTTGTCAACTACGTCGAGAACCACGACAACCAGACGCTGTTCGACATCAATGTCTTCAAGCTGCCGCTGGCCACCACCAGCGCCGAGCGCGCGCAGGTGCAGATGCTGGGCGCCGCCATCAACGCCTTCAGCCAGGGTGTGGCTTACTTCCATGCCGGCTTCGACATCCTGCGTTCCAAATCGCTGGACCGCAACAGCTTCGAGTCGGGCGACTGGTTCAACCGCCTGGACTGGAGCTACCAGGACAACTACTACGGCATCGGCGTGCCGCGCGAGGAAGACAACGGCAAGGACTACGCCCTCATCAAACCGCTGCTGCGCAACGCCGCCATCAAGCCGTCGCCGAAAGACATCGCCTACGCGCGCGACGCCTTCCGCGACCTGCTGGCGATCCGCTCCAGCAGCACGTTGTTCCGCTTGCGCACCGCCGCCGACATCAAGCAGCGCCTGCGCTTCCACAACACCGGCAGCGGCCAGGTGCCGACAGTGATCGTCGCGCACCTCGACGGCGCCGGCTATGCCGGAGCCAATTTCAAGTCCATCACCTACCTGATCAACGTCGACAAAGTCGCGCAACGCGTCACCGTGGCGGAAGAGAAAAACCGCCGCTACCAGCTGCATCCCGTCCACACCAGCATGGCCGCAGCGGACAAACGCGTGGCCTTGGAAGCCAAATACGACAAGGCCTCCGGCACGTTTGCAATTCCGCCACGCAGCGCCGTGGTCTTCGTGGAAAAGTAGGAAAGACCATGCTATCTTTTCGGCTCCCTATGGATCCGGAAAGAGATCATGATGAACCGCCTCCCCGCCGCGCTACTCCTCCTCGCCTTGGGCGCCTGCGGCGGCGGAGGCGACTACACCACACCGGCCAACCACGCGCCGGTGGCCATCGCCGGCCCGGCACAAACCGTCCCGGCGGGCAGCTCGGTCAAGCTGGCCGGCAGCGGCACCGATGCGGACAAGGACATCCTCGGTTATTCGTGGACGCTGACCAAACCGGCGGGCAGCACCGCGACGCTGCTGAACTATCACGTCGCCACGCCTACCTTCTTTGCCGACCTGCCCGGCGCCTATGCCGCCACGCTGATCGTCAACGACGGTACGCTTGACAGCGTGCCGTCCACCGTTACCATCACCGCGCAGTAGCGCGCTGCGAAAGCAACTCGATCACGGCCTTGGCTGTCGCCTCCGCCGAGGCCGGATTTTGTCCCGTGACCAGGTCGCCGTCGATGACGACATTTGGCGCCCAGGACGTTCCCGCCTCATATGCGGCTCCCGCCGCACGCAAACGGTCTTCCAGCAACCACGGCGCATTATCCGCCAGCCCCACTTGCGTTTCTTCGGCATTTGAGAACGCCGTGAGCTTGCGACCTTTGAAAGTCCAGCTTGCGGCGTCCCCGGCCGCCAGGAAGCTCGCTTGACCGTGACAGACCGCCGCGACGACTTTGGCAGGATGGTTCAGCGCCTCGGCGAGAATTTTGCCCACGCCGCCATGGACCGCCAGGTCTTGCATCGGGCCGTGGCCACCCGGAACAAAGACTGCGTCGAAATCCCCCACATCGAGATCCGCAACCCGGGCAGGAGCACGGAGCGCGCTGCCATGCAAATTCAGATACGCCGAAATGGCGGCTACCTTGGCGGTGTCGCCATTGTTCGCTTCAGGGCTGAGACTCAAGCCATCAACAACGGCAGGCGAGCCTTCCGGCGTGGCTATCGTGATGCTCACACCGGCGTTGGAAAATATTTGATGCGGCACGACGAACTCTTCGCCCCAAAAGCCGCTGGCGCGCTGACTGCCGTCTTTTTGGGTCCACGAAGTTGCGCCGGTAAGAATAAAAAGTACTGAAGACATATTGATCTTTCTAACATGGGTTGCAAGAGGAATTCAGTATGCTCACAACCCAGTGTTGCGTAAATGAAGACAGTACGATTTCAGAATTCCTCAAACCGGAATACCGTAGAATATGGAATTCCCTATTCCACCCGGACTGCGAATGAACAAGCTCGAAACACTGCGCATCTTTGGCATCGCTGCCGACGCCGTCAATTTTCGCGACGCGGCGACGCGGCTCGGCGTTTCCCCTCAGGTGGTCACGCGCGTGGTCAAGGAACTGGAAGCGGAATTTGGTGAGCTGCTGTTTCATCGAAATACAAGAGGCGTGCGCCTCACCGGCTTCGGTGAAAAACTGGCGCTCAAGGCGGCTGGCGCGGTTGCGGGCATTGACGAGATATTTTCGGATCAAAGGCTCAACGTCACGCAGGACATCGCGGGCACGGTCAGGATAGCGGCGCCCAGTGTGCTGGGCCGCCGGTTTATCAGCCGTCAGTTGGCGCCGATACTCGCCGTCCATCCTGGTCTTCGAATTGACTTGCGGCTTTCTGAAGTTTCCGCTGATGTGGTTGAAAGGCAAATTGACGTCGGCGTTCGTATTGGCCATATACGCGACAGCCGCTTCGTGGTACGCCGGGTTTCGCCAGCATCGCTGTATTTCGTCGGCGCTCCAGCGCTGATCGATCGATTGGGCCGGCCCGGCAACGAGGAAAAACTATTGCGCGGTCCTCTGACCGTGCTCATAGACAGAAATACCGGCATGCCCTGGCCATGGATGTTCAAGGGCGGGCGCGAACAGGTGCCGTCGGACCCGGTATTTGTCACCGATGATCCGGAAGCGGAATGCGAGGCCGTACTGGATGGCATAGGCTTCGGCCAACTTCCGGGCCATCTCGCCTTACGCCATTTGCTCGCCGGGCGGCTGGTCTCGGTCCTGGACAAGTCGAGGCCTGCTCCTGCATCGATCTATGTGTATCGCCCGCAAAGAACGCCGGTGCCGGCGCGCGTCAGGCTGATCTTCGACGCATTGTGCGCCATCCTGGCCGAATGCGAGGATAGCTCTGCTACACTGGAATGACGCCAGTCATCACCGCCCAGGATATGAAACTGCATACGCTCGCTCTGCCCGCCCTCTTATTTGCGCTGACCGCTGCGGCCGCGCCCATCACCGATCCCGTCGAGTGGATCAATCCCCTGATGGGCACCGCCAGCAAGCCGGAACTCTCGAACGGCAACACCTACCCGACCATCGCGCTGCCGTGGGGGATGAACTTCTGGACGCCGCAGACCGGCAAGATGGGAAACGGCTGGGCCTACACCTACGACGCCGACAAGATCCGCGGCTTCAAGCAGACGCACCAGCCGTCGCCGTGGATGAACGACTACGGCCAGTTCGCCATCATGCCTGTCACCGGCAAGCTCAGATTCACGCAGGACGACCGCGCCAGCTGGTTCTCGCACAAGGCCGAAGTGGCCAAGCCCTACTACTACAGCGTCTACCTGGCGGACGCCGATGTGACCACCGAAATCGCGCCGACCGAACGCGCCGCGCAGTTCCGCTTTACCTTCCCCAAGACCGACGAAGCCTGGGTGGTGGTGGACGCCTACGACAAAGGCTCGTACATCAAGGTGATCCCGGCCGAGCGCAAGGTGATCGGCTACAGCACGCGCTACGCGCGCGGCCCGCTGCCGAAGAACTTCAAGAACTGGTTTGTCATCACCTTCGACAAACCATTCGCCTCCACCCGCATCTGGAGCGGCGACAAGCTGGCTGGCGACATGATGGAGCTGGCCAGCGACCATAGCGGCGCGGTGCTCGGCTTCAAGACCGAAAAAGGCGAGAAGGTCGGCATGCGCGTGGCCTCCTCCTTCATCAGCGCGGAACAGGCGGAACTGAACCTGAAGCGCGAACTGGCCACCGACAGCTTCGACACCACCGCGCAAAAGGGCAAGGAAGTCTGGAACAAGACGCTGAGCCGTATCAGCGTCGAAGGCGGCAGCGTCGACCAGACGCGCACCTTCTATTCCAGCCTGTATCGCATGCTGTTCTTTCCGAACAAGCTGTACGAGATCGACGCCAACAACCAGATCGTCCACTGGAGTCCCTACAACGGCCAGATCCTGCCCGGCTATATGTTTGCCGGCACCGGCTTCTGGGACACCTTCCGCGCGCTGTATCCGTTCCTGAACCTGATGTACCCATCGATCAATCGCGAGATGCAGGCGGGCCTGGTCAACGACTACAAGGAAGGCGGCTGGCTGCCCGAGTGGTCCAGTCCAGGCCTGGCCAATGTCATGATCGGCAATAACTCGGCGTCGGTGGTGGCCGAGGCCTACGTCAAGGGCCTGCGCGGCTACGACATCGACACGCTGTGGCAAGCGCTGAAGCACGGCGCCGACAACGAAGGCCCGATGACTGCCGTCGGCCGCGCAGGCGTCAAGTACTACAACGAGTTGGGCTACGTGCCCTACGACGTCAAGATCAACGAGAACGCCGCGCGCACGCTCGAATACGCGTACGACGATTTCGCCATCTACCAGTTGGGCAAGGCGCTCGGCAAGCCGCAATCGGAGATCGGCATCTACAGGCAGCGCGCGATGAACTACAAGAAGCTGTTCGATCCGGAGACTGGCCTCATGCGCGGCAAGAACCGGGACGGCAGCTTCCAGTCGCCGTTCAATCCATACAAATGGGGCGACGCTTTCACCGAGGGGAACAGCTGGCACTACACCTGGTCCGTATTCCAGGACGTGAACGGGCTGGTGGACCTGATGGGCGGCCGCGACAAGTTCGTCGCCAAGCTCGATCAGGTCTTCACGCTGCCGCCGACTTTCGATGAAAGCTATTACGGTGAAGTGATCCACGAGATCCGCGAAATGCAGATCGCGAACATGGGGCAGTACGCGCACGGCAACCAGCCCATCCAGCACATGATCTACCTGTACGATTACGCCGGCGCCCCGTGGAAGACCCAGTACTGGGTGCGGGAGGCGATGAACCGCCTGTACAAGGCCACGCCGGACGGCTACTGCGGCGACGAGGACAACGGCCAGACCTCGGCCTGGTATGTGTTCTCGGCGCTGGGCTTTTATCCGGTCACGCCGGCGGTGCCGCAATACGTGGTCGGCGCCCCGCTGTTCAAGAAGGTCACGCTGAAGCTCGAGAACGGCAAGACGGTGGTCATCAACGCGCCGGCCAACAGCGACAGCAAGCGCTATGTGAACGCGCTCAAGGTCAACGGCAAGCCTTATTCGAGGAATTGGCTGGACCATACTAGCTTGATGCAAGGCGCAATCCTGGATTTTGACATGGCCGAAAAGCCCAATATCCGCCGCTCCACCTCTGCCGCCGACGCGCCATACTCCCTGTCGGCCGATCCGCAACACTAGTCAATTGTGATCGAGCAATGAACCGGAGACCGTGCTATGCTATGTCTTTCCTTTCGGCAATTTAAATCATAAGTTGCGCCCCGGGAGCCCCACCCCGCTCCCGCTGCAGTCCTCCAGTGCCCAGTCCCGCATTGAATAGCCCTTGTCAGAGAACCGCGTTACCACGCAAAGACCAGATCATGACTATTTCTTGCACACTCGCCGAAGCACGCCGCATGGACGCGCTCAATAAATTGAACCTGCTGGACACGCCGCCCAGCGAAGCCTTCGACCGCATCACGCGCATGGCGGCCCGGCTGTTCGACCTGCCGATCGCCGCCGTGTCGCTGACCGACGCCAACCGCCAGTGGTTCAAGTCGCGCGTGGGCGTCGAGCACACCGCCATCCCGCGCATGCGCGCCCCCTGCGGCAGCGTGGCCGACAGCGGCGACCTGCTGGTGGTCCCCGACCTGCTGGAAGACGAATATTTTCGCGACAGCCCGCTGGCCGCCAGCGGCGTCCGCTACTACGCCGGCGCGCCGCTGACCACCGCCGACGGCCACTGCCTGGGCGCGATGTGCGTGCTGGGCATGCAGCCGCGCCAGACCACGCCCGACGAGATCAGCGCCTTGTGCGATCTGGCCAGCATGATCATGTCGCAGATCGAATTGCAGCACGCGCTGGGCCGCATCGATCCGCTCAGCGGCCTGCCGAACCGCAACCAGTTCATGGAAGACTTCCAGGACCTGCAGTACGACCGCCCGGCCGGCGAACAGCGGCTGGCGGTGCTGATCAACCTGTCGACGCCCGACCAGCTGGGCCATGCGGCGCGCGCGATGAGTCCCTCCTATCTCGACGAACTGGTGACCGACGCCGCGTGTTGGCTGCGCGCGATGGCGGGTGCGGGCCGCATCGTGTACCAGGTGTCGAGCACCCAGTTCGCGCTGATCGCGCCGCCCGGCGCGACGGTCGCCACCTATGTGCCGCTGCTGGAGCAGAAAATCGCCCAGGCACAGTGCATCGCCAAATCGCGCTACGTGGCCACGCCCATGGTCGGCGTGGCGCCGTTCGAAGTGGGCGCCTCCGATTGCCTCAGCGTGCTGCGCCAGGCGCAGAGCGCGGCGCAGGATGCGATCGACACGCCCACCCATATCGCGGTGTATTCGGAAGCGGAGGATGCGCGCTACCGCCGGCGCTTTGCCCTGCTCAACGATTTCGGCGCGGCGCTGGAAAGCCCCGGCCAGCTGCGGCTGGTGTTCCAGCCGCGCATCGACCTGATCACCGGCATGTGCACCGGCGCCGAAGCGTTGCTGCGTTGGCAGCATCCGACGCTCGGCGCGGTGGGGCCGGCGGAATTCATACCGGTGATCGAGCGCTCCGGCATGGCGCAGGCCACCACCGCCTGGGTGCTGGCGTCGGCGATGCGCCAGCAGCGGCTGTGGCGCGACCAGGGCTTGATATTGCAGCTGTCGGTGAACGTGTCGGCGGCCAATCTGCTGGAACCGGATTTCGCCGCCGCGCTGGAAGCGGGCTTGCGGCAGCATGGCCTGGAGGCCGCCTGCATGGAGCTGGAGATCACCGAAAGCGCCATCATGGCGCAGCCGGTCAAGGCCCACGCGATGCTGGAGGCCATCGCCGCCACCGGCGTGCGGCTGGCGATCGACGACTTCGGCACCGGCTACAGCAGCCTGTCGTATCTGCAGCGCATGCCGGCCGACGTGGTCAAGATCGACCAGTCGTTCATCATCGGCCTGGAGGACGACACGCGCAAGCAGGCGCTGGTGGCCACCATGATCACCTTGTCGCAGGATCTCGGCCTGCGCGTGGTTGCCGAAGGCGTGGAGTTCGACGAGGTGCGCACCTTCCTGACGCTGGCAGGTTGCGACGAAGCGCAGGGCTACTTGTTCGCCCGGCCGATGGAGGCGGAAGAGTTAACCGGCTGGTGCGCCTCTTCCGCTCCCGCCATTACTCCTGGCCGATCAGCACCGTCGCATTACGCGTTCCAAATGTGACGCCGCCGCCTTTGACCACCGCAGTCTTGCCGGAGTAGTAGTCCTTCACCTTTTGTCCGTTGGCGAACACGCCGTGCAGGTCGATCTTCGCCGGCTTGTCGGTCGGCAGGTCCAGCGCGACCACCACCTTGTCGTGCAGCGCGCCCTGGTCGTAGGTGCGCTTGAAAACATAAGGCTTGGCCTGCAGCTGCTGGTGCACGCCGGCGCCGACCGCCACGTGGGCCTTGCGGAACAAGCCGATCCTGGCCCAGTGCGCGCGCACCTCGGCGATCTTGTAGCCGTCGCGTTCGACGTTGCGCTCCAGCTCATCCCAGTTCATGAAGGAACGCAGCTTGGCGTCGCCCACCGCCTCGGCCACGTCCAGCTTGCGCGCGGTTTCGTCGCCGTAGTAGATCTGCGCGGCGCCCGGCGCCAGCAGCAGCTTGTTGGCGCTTTCAAAAGGCTTTTTGCGCGACGCGTCGAACGGCTTGTCGAAGTCGTGCGAGTCCAGGTAGTTCAGCACCGAGTAGCCGTCCAGCGCGCCGCCATGCAACTGCCTCGAATAAGCGCTGAACAGCGATTCGTAGTCATTCTCCGCGTCGTACACCAGTCCGAAATTAATCAGGCTGTTGAAGCCGTTCTGGTAGTAATTGAAGGCCTGCCCGCCGCCCAGGTCGAACATCTGGCCTTGTGCGATGTTGTAGTTGAAGACTTCCGCCGTCATGTAGAACTTGTCGTCGCCGAGTTTCTTGTCCGGATTGGCGCGCTTCCAGTCGTCGAAGGCCGCGTCGGCCACGGTGCGCAGCTCCTTCCAGACCTTGGCCTCGACGTGCTTGACGGTGTCTGCGCGGAAGCCGTCGACGCCGTATTTGCGTATCCAGTCCGTATGCCATTTCATCAGATAGTAGCGCGGTGCGCGCGGATAGCCGGTGCGGGCGAAGAACTCGTTCAGCTCTTTCACTTCGCGCTCGAAGCGGCCTTCGCGCTGCCACTTCGCCGCCAGGTTTTCCGGCAGCTCCACCGGCGTGTCGCTGTCGGTGCGGAAGTCCGGCAGGTTCTTCACCAGCGTGCACTCGATGGAGGTCTTCGCGTCCTTGTAGGTGCACTGCGGTCCGGTGCGGACCCAGTCGTCCGGCCATACGTAGTCGGTCTCCGTTACCGGTCCGGTCTGGTTCATCACCACGTCCAGCAACACGCGGATGCCGTGCGCGTGCGCGGCTTCGACGAAATTGCGGAAGTCGTTTTCCGTGCCCAGGTTGGCGTCGACGGTGGTGAAATCCTTGGCCCAGTAGCCGTGGAAGCCGTAGGACTTGCCGGTGCCTTCATCGGTGCCTTCATGGATCTGCTCCACCGGCGGCGTAAGCCAGATCGCCGTCACGCCAAGGCTGTCGAAATAGCCTTCGTTGATCTTGCTGGTGATGCCGGCCAGGTCGCCGCCCATGAAGCCGCGCAGCGGACCCGCGTCCGCCTTGCGGCCGTAGGCCAGGTCGTTGCCGGTAAAGGCGTTGTTGAAGCGGTCGGTCAGCAGGAAATAGACAGTGGCGTTCTCCCACAGGAATGGCTTGGCCGCCGGCGCGGTGGCGGACGGCTTGGCCGCCATCGCCGGGGAATACGCGGCGCCGAGCGCCAGTGCCAGAGTCATTGCGAGGGGAGTCAATTTCATGCTGTCGTCCTTATGGTTTTATGTGGTGACGGTCGGACGCGCTCGTCCGGTCCATCCGGTTATGCCGCCGACCTGCTCGGCGATCAGTATCAACGCCGCCAAGGCCTGCTGCGTCGGCAAATGGTGATAAGTAGGATCGGCTTCGTAGCGCTCCAGATAGACGCGCAAGGTCGCCCCTTCGGTACCGGTGCCGGACAGGCGGAACACGATGCGCGAGCCGTTGGTCATGACGATGCGTATGCCCTGCTGCCGGGCCACCGAGCCGTCGACCGGATCGGTGTATTCGAAATCGTCGGCCAGGGCGACCACGTAATGGCCCAGGTCCTGCCCCGGCAGCGTGGCCAGCTTGATGCGCAGGGAAGCCATCAGCTCATTGGCCGCGTTGGTTTCCACCGCCTCGTAGTCGTGGCGCGAATAGTAGTTGCGGCCGAAGCGCGCCCAGTGTTCGCTCACCAGCTGCTCAACCGACTTGCCGCTTGCGGCCAGCAGGTTAAGCCAGAACAGCACCGCCCACAGGCCGTCCTTCTCGCGGATATGGTCGGAGCCGGTGCCGTAGCTCTCTTCGCCGCACAGCGTGGCCTTGCCGGCGTCCAGCAGCGTGCCGAAGAACTTCCAGCCGGTCGGGGTTTCGTAGGCGGGGATGCCCAGCGCCTCGGCCACGCGGTCGGCCGCCTGCGAGGTCGGCATCGAACGGGCGATGCCTTTCAGGCCGTCGCGGTAGCCCGGCGCCACGGTCGCATTCGCGGCCAGCACGGCCAGGCTGTCCGACGGCGTGACGTCGAACTTGCGGCCGACGATCATGTTGCGGTCGCCGTCGCCGTCGGATGCGGCGCCGAAGTCCGGCGCATCGTCGGCGGCCATGATGGCGATCAGCTCGGCGGCGTTGACGGGGTTCGGGTCCGGATGGTGGCCGCCGAAATCCTCCAGCGGCACGCCGTTGATGACGGTGCCGGCCGGCGCGCCCAGCATGCCTTCGAGGATGGCCTTGGCATACGGACCGGAGACCGCGTGCATGCCGTCGAAGCACATGCGGAAGCCGCCGCCGAACAGTTTGCGGATCGCCTCGAAGTCGAACAGCTTCTGCATCAGTTCCGCATAGTCGGCGACGGAGTCGATCACTTCGACCTCCATCTGCTCGATGCGCGTAACGCCGATGCGATTGAGGTCGACGGCGGCGGCGTCGCTGATGCGATATTCGGTGATGGTCTCGGTGCGCTGGTAGATCGCCTCGGTCACGCTTTCCGGCGCCGGGCCGCCGTTGGCGATGTTGTACTTGATGCCGAAGTCGCCATCCGGTCCGCCCGGGTTATGGCTGGCCGACAGCACGATGCCACCCAGCGCGCCATGCTTGCGGATCACGCAGCTGACGGCCGGCGTCGACAGGATGCCGCCCTGCCCGACCAGCACCTTGGCGTAGCCGTGGGCGGCGGCCATGCGCAGGATGGTCTGCACGGCGTCGCGGTTGTGGAAGCGGCCGTCGCCGCCCAGCACCAGCGTCTTGCCGGCGCAGTCGCCCAGCGTGTCGAACACGCTTTGCACGAAGTTTTCGAGATAGTGCGGCTGCTGGAAGACCGTGACTTTTTTCCGCAGACCGGAAGTCCCCGGCCGCTGGCCAGGGAAGGATTTGGTGTTGACCGTCTGAATGCTCATGTTCGCTCCGCGTAGGGTGGTGACAGATTTACTGCAACGGTTTTACCTGTTCCGGCAAAATCGCGTCGCACAAGTAACTTGTCTCACGAACAATATTACATCAATGGCCGGCCGGTTCTGCGTTATCGCGCACGGCCAGCGTCAACACGCCCGCCACCACCATGCACACGCCGCCCAGCATCAGCGTCTTGACGGTATGGCCCATGAACCAGTGTTTGGTCACAAACCCCAGCAGCACGCCGCTGACGATTTGCGGAATGACGATGAAGAAGTTGAACACGCCCATGTAGTAGCCCATCCGTTTGGCCGGCAGCGCCCCGGCCAGGATCGCGTACGGCATGGTCAGGATCGACGCCCAGGCGACGCCCACGCCGATCATCGGCAGGTACAACATGCTCAGGTCGTGGATGGCGTAGATGCTGAACAGGCTGACGCCGCCGATCAGCAGGCAGCTCATGTGCACGAACTTGCGGCTGGTCTTGCGCGCGAGGACGGGCAGGATGAACGCGGCCAGCGCCGCCACGCCGCTGTACACGGCGAACATCACGCCGACGCGGTTGCCCGCTTCCTGGAACGCGGCCGATTGCGCGTCGGTGGTGCCGAACACGTTTTCGCCGATGGCGGAGGTGGTGTAGATCCACATCGCGAACAGCGCAATCCAGGCGAAGAACTGCACGGCCGCCAGCTGCACCATGGTCTTCGGCATCTTGGTGAAGCCGCCGAGGATCTCGGCGAAGGCGTGGCCCAGGCCCTTGCTGCGCTGCTGCTCGGAGCGGAACGCGGCCAGGTCGTCCGGCGGCGTTTCCTTGACGGTGACCACGGTCCACAGCACGGCCAGCATGTAGATGGCGCCGCCGGCGTAGAACGAGTAGCGCACGGTGTCGGGAATGGCGCCGTTGACCGGCACGTTGCTGACGCCGAGGACATCGGCGAAGATGGTCGGCAGCAGCGAGGCGATCACCGCGCCCCAGCCGATGAAGAAGGTCTGCATCGCGAAGCCGGCGGTCTGCTGCGATGGCCCCAGCTTGTCGCCGACGAAGGCACGGAAAGGCTCCATCGACACGTTGATGGCACCGTCCATCAGCCACAGTACGGCGACGGCCATCCACAGCGCGGTGGAATTGGGCATCAGGAACAGCGCGATCGACGCCAGCAAGGCGCCGACGAAGAAGAACGGACGGCGGCGGCCCCAGGTCGGGTGCCAGGTGTTGTCGCTCAAATAGCCGATGATGGGCTGCACCAGCAAGCCGGTGACCGGCGCGGCCAGCCAGAACAGTGACAAGTCGTCGGGATTGGCGCCCAGCGTGGAGAAGATGCGGCTGGTGTTGGCGTTTTGCAGCGCGAAGCCGAATTGAATGCCGAAAAAGCCGAAGCTCATATTCCATAACTGCCAGAACGACAGTATGGGCTTGCTGCTGGATGGTTGCATGCTGCGGGTCCCCGATTATTTGAATTTGTAGCAAAATAACACGGCACCCCATCAGTGTCAATTGAAAGAATTACCCAGTAAAATAAAGGCTTAAGGCCATCCCAGGGACCGAATTTTGTAGTCAAATGTAGCCAAACAACAAAATCATAACAACCACCGAGACCGCATACTTTCATGAAAAGCAACTCCATCGCCACACTGGCGGCCCTACTGCCGCTGATTGTAGTCAGCCAGGCAGCCAGCGCGCAGAACGCCGACCGCAAATTCGACAGCGCCACCCGCCGCGACGGCCAGCTGGAAGTCCACACCAGCGACGGCAGCTACCTGATCAAGCCCTACTCCGCCGCCATCGTCGAAACCACCTTCGTGCCCAAGGGTGAGCAGGCCGACCCGGCATCGCATGCGGTGGTGCTGGCGCCGGCCGCAGTCAAGACCACGCTGGTCACGAAAGCCAACAGCGTCGAATATGCCACACCCGGCATCGTCGTCACGATCACCAAGTCGCCGTTCCAGATCGCCTACGCCTACAAGGGCAGGAAGCTGGTCGCGGAAAAACACGGCTACCTGAAGATGAAGGACGATGTCGCCACCGGCAGCAAGGATATCAACAAGGGCGAAGCGCGCGAACTGGAAGCCATCGAGTTCGCACTGGACAAGGACGAGGCGCTGTATGGCGCGGGCGAGCGCGCGGTCGGCATGAACCGCCGCGGCCATCGCTTCACCTTGTACAACAAGGCGCACTACGGCTACGGCGACAAGTCGGAGCAGATGGGCTATGCGATACCGGTGGCGCTGTCGTCGAGAATGTACGCCATCCATTTCGACAATCCGCAAACCGGCTACCTCGATTTCGACAGCAGGAAGGACAACAGCCTGACCTACGAGACCATCGGCGGCCGCAAGACCTACCAGGTCGTCGCCGGCGACACGTGGGAAGACGTGGTCGGCAACTACACCAGCCTGACCGGCAAACAACCGCTGCCGCCGCGCTGGGCCTTCGGCAACTTCGCGATGCGCTTCGGCTACCGCAACGAGACCGTGGCGCGGCAGACGGTGGACAAGTTCATCGCCGACGACATCCCGCTCGACGCCATCGTGTTCGACCTGTTCTGGTTCGGCAAGGAGATCAAGGGCACGATGGGCAACCTGGAATGGGACAAGGACAGCTTCCCCAATCCCACCGGCATGATCGCGGACTTCCAGAAAAAAGGCGTGCAGACGGTGGTCATCACCGAGCCGTTCATCCTGGATTCCTCCAGCAAATGGCAGGAGGCCATCGACAAAAAAGTGCTCGGCACCGACGCCGACGGCAAGCCGCTGGCCTACGACTTCTACTTCGGCCACACGGGGCTGATCGACATCTTCGCCAAGCCGGGCAAGGACTGGTTCTGGAATATCTACAAAGGCCTGCGCCAGCAGGGCGTGACCGGCGTCTGGGGCGACCTGGGCGAGCCGGAAGTGCATCCGACCGCCATGCGCCATGCGGGCGGCCTGACGGCGGACCAGGTCCACAACATCTACGGCCATCAATGGGCGCGGCTGGTGGCGGAAGGCTACCAGCAGGACTTCCCTACCGAGCGTCCGTTCATCCTGATGCGCGCCGGCTACTCGGGTTCGCAGCGCTACGGCATCATCCCGTGGTCCGGCGACGTGGACAGGGGCTGGGGCGGCTTGCAATCGCAGCCGGAGATCTCGCTGCAGATGGGCATGCAGGGCGCAGGCTATATGCACTCGGACCTGGGCGGCTTCGCCAATCCGGTGCTGGACAATGAGCTGTATACGCGCTGGCTGCAGTACGGCGTGTTCCAGCCGGTGTTCCGTCCGCACGCGCAGGACGAAGTGCCGTCGGAGCCGGTTTACCGCGAAGACCGGATCAAGACGCTGGCGCGCGAGGCCATCCGCATGCGCTACCGCCTGCTGCCATACAACTACACGCTCGGTTTCGACAACAACCAGAAGGGCCTGCCGCTGATGCGGCCGATGATCTACGAGGAGCCCGGCAACGCCAGGGTGCGCGCGATGTCGTCGACCTACTTGTGGGGCAAGGACTTCCTGGTCACGCCGGTGCTGAAGCAAGGCGCCACCACGGCCGAGGTCTACTTTCCCGCACGCAGCGCATGGTTCGATTTCTACACCGGCGAGAAGCGCGCCGGCGGCGTCACCGACACGATCGCGCTGGCCGCCGACCACGTGCCGGTCTACGTCCGCGCCGGCGCCTTCATCCCGATGGTCAAGCCGGTACAGTCCACGCGCGACTACTCGACCAAGAATCTCGAGCTGCACTACTACCACGACGCCTCGGTGAGCGCCGGCGCCGGCAAGCTGTATGACGACGACGGCCTGACCGCGCAAGCCTACGAACAGGGCAAGTACGAACTGCTGCACTTCGCCAGCAAGCTGCAGGGCCGCAGCCTGACGCTGCGCGTGGAGTCGGAAACGGGCAATCGGTACCAGCGCCCCGAGCGCAGCATCGCGCTGCAGGTGCACAACGTGACCAGCCACCCATCGATGGTGCGCGTCGACGGCAAGCCGGTGATCTTCGTCTGGGACGAAGCGTCCAAGGTGCTGAACGTGCCAATGCCGGCCTCCAGCCAGGCCAGCCGCAGCGTCGCCATCGCCCTGTAAGCGTGTATCATTGCTGTCAACCCGGGGTCAGATCTGACATTCGGACACGAGCCCTGCCGTAGCGGCCGCTACGGCAGGGCTCGTGTCCGAATGTCAGATCTGACCCCGGGTTTGTACAACAAGACCACCAAGGGAGATGCCTGTGTCACCAAAACTCATCAGCACGCTGCTGGCGTTCAGCGCCATGACAGCCGCCAGTACCACCGTGCTGGCCGCCCCCGCAAAAAAACCTACCGTCGCCGAAGCCGAACGCTTCCTGGCCGACACCGAGGAACGTCTCAATAAGCTGAACAACGAACAGGCCAGGGGCGCCTGGGTCGGTTCCAACTTCATCACCGACGACACCGAGGCCATCGCGTCCTACTTCGCCGAACGCTACCTGACGGCGGCGGGCGAGGCGGCGATTGCCGCGCGCCGCTTCAACGGCTTGAAGCTGGCGCCGGAATCGGCGCGCAAGATGATGCTGCTGCAGCAGACGCTGGTCTTCGCCGACGCCAAGGAACGCGAACAATATGCGCAGCTGCAGGCCGCCATGAACGGCGCCTACGGCAAGGCCAAGTACTGCGTCAAGAAGGACGACAGCACCGGCGACGCCTGCATGGCGCTGGGCGAAATGGAGAAGGTGCTGGCCAGCAGCCGCGACGAGGCCAAGCTCAAGGAAATGTGGCTGGGCTGGCACGCGCAGTCGCCGTCGTACAAGCAGAAGTACACCGAATACGTCGCCCTGTCGAACAAGGGCGCGAAACAAATGGGCTTTGCCGACACCGGCGCCATGTGGCGCGCACAGTACGACATGCCGCCGGAAGCCTTCTCCGCCGAGATGGAGCGCCTGTGGCAGCAGGTCAAGCCGCTGTACGACGCGCTGCATACCTACACCCGCTACAAGCTGCGCCAGACCTACGGCCCGGACGTCGTGCCGCTGACCGGCCCGATCCCGTCCCACCTGTTCGGCAATATGTGGGCGCAGAACTGGAACAACCTGTATCCGCTGCTGAAACCGGCGACCGGCGCCAGCAGCTATGACCTGAGCAAGGTGCTGGAGGAGCGCAAGACCGACGCCAGGCAAATGACGCAATACGCCGAGCGTTTCTACACCTCGCTGGGCATGCAGAAGCTGCCGGCATCGTTCTGGGAGCGCTCGCTGCTGACCAAGCCGCGCGACCGCGATGTGGTGTGCCACGCCTCGGCATGGCCGCTGAACGAGAAGGACGACGTGCGCATCAAGATGTGCATCACGCCGACCGCGGAAGACTTTACCGTGATCCACCACGAGCTGGGTCACGTCTACTACTTCCTGGCCTATGGCAAGCAACCCTATTTGTTCCGCAACGGCGCCAACGACGGCTTCCACGAAGCCATCGGCGACACCGTGGCGCTGTCGATCACGCCGGGCTATCTGCAGAAAGTGGGCCTGATGGACCAGGCTCCGGACGCCGACGCCGACATCGGCCAGCTGCTGGAACGCGCGCTGAGCAAGGTCGCGATTCTGCCCTTCGCCTACTCGGTCGACAAATGGCGCTGGGACGTCTACTCCGGCAAGACCAAGCCTGCGGACTACGACAAGACCTGGTGGCAGCTGCGCGAGCAATACATGGGCATGAAGCGCCCGGCCGCGATCTCCAGCGACGGCTTCGACGCCGGCGCCAAGTACCACGTGGCGGCCGACGTGCCGTACGCGCGCTACTTCCTGGCCGACATGCTGCAGTTCCAGTTCCACCGCGCGCTGTGCCGCGAAGCCGGTTACACCGGTCCGCTGCACCGCTGCTCGGTGTACGACAACGCCAAGGCCGGCGCCAAGCTGCAGCAGATGCTGGCGATGGGCGCGAGCAAGCCGTGGCCGGAAGCGTTGAAGGCGATTTCAGGCGAAGACAAGATCGACGGCGGCGCGCTGCTCGATTACTTCGCACCGCTCAAAACCTGGCTGGATGCGCAGAACGCCGCCTTTGCGGCGGCTGAAAAGAAGTAAGGCCAGCATATCAGGGCAGCAGACCCGCTGCCCTGTATCCGGCCAACGTCTGGTCGAACACCTTCACATCATCGCACCCGCGCGCCACCAGCTGCGCGCCTTCAATCGCCGAGAACACGGCAAACGCCCATCCCTTCAACGCCGCCGGCGCCATCTTCGGCTTGCCGATCGCCAGCACCCTGGCCAGCCACTCGACGATCAATGTGGTAAACCGCTCCACTTCCGCCTTCACCTCCGGCGCCAGGCTGGGCCGCTCGGCCGCCAGCACGCCGGCCATGCACATGCGGTTCTCGCGCATCAGCGTATCGCGGAACACCGCCGCATACCTGGCGATGCACTCCTTCCAGTCCAGCCCATCGGCCAGCAAGCCTTCCAGGTAGCCCAGGAACTCCTCGGTGTACTGGCGCGCCAGCGCCGCGCCAAGGTCGCCCTTGGTCGGAAAGTAGTAATGAATGCTGGAGCTCTTGACCCCCACCGCCTCGGCCAGGTCGCGAAAACTCAGCGCGTTGTAGCCGCCGGCCTGCACCATCAGGCGCGCCGCCATCATCACTTCCTGCTTCTTGTCGCTTGCCATATCCATTCCCGGTAAAAAAATCGCTTGACGCGACAAAACCTCCGGACTTATTATCTACCTATCGATAGATAGACAAATCCAGCTTATCGATCCATTGTAACCTATCTACCGAGAGGTAGATTTAATGAAAGATCCTATGAAAATCCACGACATCCCCGGCTTCCCCAACCCCGCCCGCATCCGCATCGTCCTTGCCGAGAAAGGCCTCACCGAGCAGGTCGAATTCGTCAAGGTCGACCTGTTCGCGGCCGAGCACAAGCAGCAAGCCTTCCTGGCCAAGAATCCGACCGGCGTGGTGCCGGTGCTGGAACTCGACGACGGCGTCTTCATCTCGGAATCGATCGCCATCACCGAGTACCTGGACAACCTCGACGGCAAGCCTGTGCTGACCGGCACCACCCCGCGCGAGAAGGCCATGATCCACATGATGCAAAAACGCGCCGACGACCAGCTGATCGACGCCATCGGCATCTACTTCCATCACGCCACGCCCGGCCTGGGCGAAGCGCTGCAGGCGTACAAGAGCCCAGAATGGGCGCACCGCAAGGAATGGGGAGAACGCAACCTGGAGAAATTCAAGCGCGGCATGGCGTACTTCGACAGCGTGCTGGCCACCCAGCCCTACCTCGCCGGCGGGCAGTTCTCGGTGGCCGACATCACCGCCTACTGCGCGCTGCTGCACGCGGCCTTCGTCGACGTCACGGTGCCGGCAAGCCTGCCCGCGCTGGCGGCGTGGCAGGCCAGGGTGGCCGAACGGCCCAGCGTCAAGAACCGCTCCGGCCAATGACGCGGTGACCTGGCATGGCGGTCAGCAATCGCTGGTCGCCACGTTCCCCTTCTGCATCTGCTCGCGGCAGCGGGCGGAATTGCGCGCGGTTTCGCGCATGTTCTCATCCTTCAGACGCTCCGCCTCACGCGCGCGCTGCTCCAGCAGCGGCTTGGCCGCGGCCTGGTCCTTGTCCAGGCCCGGCGCATTCAATGGACGCTCGATGGTCGCGGCCAGATCGGTGCGCACGGACAGATTGGTCCAGTAAGTGGCCTTGGCGCCGCTGGTCCACACCGCCGTCACTTCCGGCGTGGCGATGCTGCTGACCGAATCGCCGAACTCATAGGTGCGCGTCACCGGCGCGATGCCGAGCGACTTGTCGCCTTCGTAGATGGTGGCGCCGGCAGGATTGCTGTCGTAGGTCAGCATGGCGGTACGCGGACCGGTGGTGGCGCAACCGGCAAACGCGGCGGACAACGAAACCAGCAGGGCCAGACGGACTATTTTTTTCATTGATATCTCCTTTTATCGTCAAATCAAACACACATTACATTTTGTGCCGCTTCGCCGCGCAGTTGGCGGCGATGTAGGCGGAATGGAGCGGCATCGCATCCGCGCAGTTCTTGATCACGCTGGTGACTTCGTCCATGTAGCCGTTGATTTCCTGCTCGCCGATCAGGTCCACCAGCGGGTTGTAGGACTTGGGGCGCAGCCGCTGCCCGTGCATCACCTGCAGCCAGTTGTTCTTGGTGAACAGCTCGCCGCCTTCGCGGAACACGCGGCCGTTGCTGCGGAACAGATCCATCTTGTGCTGCAGCAGTTCGGGCACCGCCATGTTGCGGCAGTAGTCCCAGAACGGCGTGTCGCTGCGCTCGGTGGCCTTGTAATGCAGGATCACGAAGTCGCGCGCCCAGATGTACTCGTCGTCCATCACGCGGTTGAACTGGCGGATATCGGCGGCATCGAAGCCGGCCGCCGGGAAGTAGGTCAGCAGATGCGCGATGCCCATCTGGATCAGGTGGATGCTGGTCGATTCCAGCGGCTCGATAAAGCCGCACGACAAGCCGATCGACACGCAGTTCTTGTTCCACGCCGTGGTGCGCTTGCCGGTGCGGAAGCGCACGGGGCGCGGCTCGGCCAGCGGCTCGCCATCGAGGTTGCTCATCAGGATGGAGGTCGCCTCGTCTTCGCTCATGTACTTGCTGGAGAAGACGTGGCCGTTGCCGATGCGGTGCTGCAGCGGGATGCGCCACTGCCAGCCGGCGCCGCGCGCGGTGGCGCGCGTGAACGGCGTCAGCTCGGCGGCGTTGGCGCAGGGCACGGCGATGGCCGTGTCGCACGGCAGCCAGTGCGACCAGTCCTCGTAGCCGGTCTTGAGCGCGCCCTCGATCAGCAGTGCGCGGAAACCCGAGCAGTCGATGAACAGGTCGCCGTCGATCCTGCCGCCGTCCTCCAGCACCACGGCCGCGATGTGGCCGTCGGCGTCGCGCAGCTGGACCTCGGCGATCTTGCCTTCGATGCGCTGCACGCCGCGCGCCTCGCTGAAGTTGCGCAGGAATTTGGCGTACAGGCTGGCATCGAACTGGTAGGCGTGCACGATCTGCGCCAGCGGCGAATTGGGCAGGTCGGTCTGCGCGCGCATGAACTTGTTGTGCATGCTGGCGACATTATTGAGCGAGAAATGGTCCAGCTCGGGCGCCTTGCCCGCCAGATATTGCTTGAGCCAGTACTGGTGGAAGTCCACCGTCCACGTGTCCTGGCCGATGACGCCGAAGCCGTGGTAGTAGCGGTCGCCGATGCGGCCCCAGTTGACGAACTCGATGCCGAGCTTGAACGTGCCCTGGGTCTGGCGCATGAACTCGTCTTCGTCCAGCTCCAGCATGCGGTTGAACAGGTTGATCATCGGGATCGTGGCTTCGCCCACGCCGATGGTGCCGATCTGGTCCGACTCGACCAGCTTGATGCTGTACTGGCCCTTGAGCGACTTGGCCAGCGCGGAGGCGGTCATCCAGCCGGCCGTGCCGCCGCCGACGATGACGATATTTTTCAGTTTGCGTTGTTCCATCATCCAGACCCACGAGGACGCCATGCAAGGGTCCCTGCACGGCATTGTCAGAAGTATAAAGGTAGAAAGCCCCTTGCCGGCAACATTCCGGCAAGGGGCTTGGAGGTTTCAGGCCACTGCCTTATTACATCTTGTAGCCGACCGTGAAGAACAGCGTGCGGCCGGTTTGCGTACGGGTCTTGGTGGAACCGTCAGCATTGGACTCGACGTAGTACGGGCTGTTCAGGTTGTTCGCCTCGACGCGCAGGGACAGGCCTTTGAGCGGACCTTCCTGGAACTCGTAGCCGACCTGGGCCGAGATCCACTTCTGCGACTCGATGAACACCAGCGCCGGGAAACCGCCGACGGTGTCGTTGGCCACCTTGCCGACGTAGCGCGAACGGTAGTTCTCGGCGATGAAGGCGCTGAAGCCTTTCTTCTCGAAGTACAGCTGGGCCTTGGCGTTGGTCTTCGACAGGCCTGGCAGCGGGATGCTGCCGGCGTCGGCCACCTGGTCCGGATTCTTGCCGATGATGTTAGGCAGTTGCACCGAGCTGAAGGTGGACGAATAGCTGCCGCTGGCGCCGAAGCCGTTCAGCATCGGGTGGATCATCTCGAACGGCGCCGACGCGCTCAGCTCCAGGCCCTTCAGGTCGCCACCGGTGCCGTTGGTGGTCGTGGTGTAGATGCCCTTGTTGCCGCTCGGCAGGTTAGGCAGGCCGAAGGTCGCCAGGAACGGCGTGAAGTCGAAGTCCGAGTAGGTCTGCGGAACGATGTAGCTGTTCAGCTTTTTGTAGAACACGGCGGCGCTCAGGTAGCCCTTCTTGGCGAAGTACTTCTCCAGCGACAGGTCCAGCGCGTTGGCGCGGAACGGGTTCAGGTGCGGATTGCCGGCCGAACCCTCATAACGGGCCGGCTGCGGCACGCCGTTCACGGCTGTCGGGTTGGTGTTGACCGCGAAGCTGAACGAGTTGCGCATGTCGGTCATGTCCGGACGGGCGATCTGGCGCGACAGGCCGAAGCGGGCCAGGTAGCTGTTGCCCAGGTCGAAGTTCAGGTTCAACGCCGGCAGGAAGTCGTGGTACTTGGTGCCGTCTTCCGACATGCCTGGCGAAGGGTTGGTCAGGGTCGGGCTGGAGCCGACGTTGGCGCGGAAGCCGGTCGACGACTGGTCGGTATGGACCAGCTGGGCGCCGACGTTGCCGTGCACAGGGAACTCGCCGAGCTTGGTGTCGATGTCCAGGCGGGCATAGCCGGTAGTGACCTTTTCCTTCACGCCGTAGCTCTTCGACAGGATGTCGTTGTTGTACTTGCGCTGCAGCGCGGCGCCTGGAATCAGCTGCTCCTGCGGCGCGAACACCAGCATGTCGATGCCGACGCCGCCGACGTTGTGCGCCACGGACGAACCGGTCGGGAATGGAACGCGGTCGTAGCCGCCGCCGCTGGCCGAGACGATCAGGCCTTCGTCGGTGACGCGGTCCTTGGTGCGGTTGGTGACGTTGGCGCCGAACTTCAGGGTGCTGAACATCGAACCGTCCGGCAGCTCATACTTGCCTTCGGCGCGGATCGCGTTGACCTGGTCGGTCACGGTCGGGCCCTTGGCGTAGCCGGCCTGCGCCACGGAACCGCAGGCGGAGTTGTTGGCGATGCCGGACCAGCCGCACTGGTTGCGCACGGCCATGGTGTTCGGATCGGTCAGGCTGTTGCCGTAGCTCAGCTGCGGCGTACGGCCGTCCAGGCCGGTCATCGTCAGATTGGCGTTGGTCGGGGTGCCGCCGTAGTATTCGTCGTCGCGCTCGACGCGCACGGCCGAGTTGTGGCTGAAGTCAACCATCGCGCTCCAGCCGTCGGCCATTTTCAGGTTGCTCTTCCAGCCGATCGACTTGATCTTGTCGTGGTCGAAGATGCCTTCGTTGCGGTCGATCAGGCCCACGCCGGTCATGGTGGCCGAGGTGGCGACGCCGTTGGCGACGTTGGCGTTGATGAACTTGCCGGTGCCAGGGATCTGGATCTGGTCGATCTTGGTGTAGTCGTCGATCTTGGACCAGAACATGTCGATCTGGCTGTTGAACGATTTGTTCGGCTTGAACGCCAGGATGGCGGCCACGCCGTCGCGCTTGTCGGTGACGGTGCGGGTGTCGATGTTGAAGCCGTTGCCGCCCGGGACCTTGGCGTTGACGGTGGCGCCGCCGGTGGTGGTCACCGGGCCGGTGTAGTCGCCCCAGGTGCCGAATTCGAATTGGCCGGAGCTGCCGGTCTGGTGCACGTAGCCGATCGCCACGCCGATCTTGCGGTCGGCGAACTGGTCGATGTAGGTCAGGCTGGCGCGGCGGCCGGAGCCCTGCACGTCCAGGCCCAGGCCGTTCTTGGTCTTCTGCGCCTTGACCGAGATGGTGCGCTTGCCGAAGGCCAGCGGGTCGATCAGTTGCTGGTCGATGGTGCCGGCCAGGCCCTGGCCGACGACGGCGGCGTCATTGGTCTTGTAGACGGTGGCGCCGGCGATCAGTTCGGCCGGGTACACGCTCAGGTCGACCGCGCGGCTGTCGCCGGTGCTGGTCTGTTCGCGGCCGTTCAACAGGTAGCCGGCGAAGTCCGGGCCCAGGCCGCGGATGCTGATGGTGGAGGCGCTGCCGTCCTTGGTACGCTGGGTGGTCAGGCCTGGCAGGCGGGCCAGCGATTCGGCGATGGTGGTATCGGGCAGTTTGCCGATGTCTTCAGCGGAGATGGCCTCAACGATGGAGCTGGCGTCTTTTTTGACGGAGATAGCGTCTTCGATACCGCGGCGAATACCGGACACAGTCACCGTTTGCAGCGGCTTGCCATCGGCACCGACGCCCGTCGTCGCGTCTTGCGCGTACGATGGGGTGACCATTGCGGACAGCAGAATGGCGCAGCCGGCGGCAACCGGGCTCAATTTGAATGCAACATTGGTCGGCGCGGAGCCGGCACCACGCTGGTTGGCGGATTTCTTCATTAATGTCCCCTCACTCATCTAAAAATATACCCGCGACACTACAGCCAGCTCTCGCTACATCGACTACACGGGTTCCAAGGAATGCAAACGTTCTAAAAGACGTTCTACGAAGAATTTTGTACTAAAACTAGATTCCATGTCAATTAAACTTCAATCGGCCTACGCCCGCAGAGTGGTGGCAGCCCGTAGACTCCCTATGAAAACGTTGTCCCCGTTGTATTTCGGCTACAGACCAAGGCATAGCAACGTGTAGTGGAACTACATTTTTACCTACCATACCACTTCAGTTCGTAGCATTTCAAACTAAAAGCCACCACTAACCTTGTCGGAAAAACAAATGGCGGCGGATGCCAGCAAAAATGGCAGCTGGAATTGTATTAAAACTAGAATTTGTCGTTTGATAGCCCGTTTGTTTCATAGTATTCTCGCCCGACAAGCCTAGATAACCAACCTGTAGTCCGACTACTTGGAGACGCCATGAACCAAACCCTTGCCGCCGCGTTGCTGGCCGCCCTGCCCTTTGTCGCTCACGCGGAGCCTTACCGCATCGACCATATGGACCCGCCGCTGTGGTGGACCGGCATGCACAACAGCAAACTGCAGCTGATGGTGCACGGGCCGCGGATCGCCGACCTGGAGCCGGCGCTGGCGTATCCGGGCGTGCGCATCGCCTCGGTGTCGCGGGTCGCCAACAGGAACTACCTGTTCATCGACCTGGAGATCGCCCCGGACGCGGCGCCCGGCAAGATGGACCTGGCCTTCAAGCATGGCAACCAGGATGTCCACTACAGCTATCAACTGCTGGCGCGCGCCAGGGACTCGGCCCAACGCATCGGCTTCAGCAGCGCCGACGCCATCTATGAAGTCATGCCGGACCGCTACGCCAACGGCAATCCGGCCAACGACAACGCCGCCGGCATGGCCGACCGCGTGAACCGGGCGGACGGCTCCGGCCGCCACGGCGGCGATATCAAGGGCATCGCCGACCACCTGGACTACATCGCCGGCATGGGCTACACGCAGATCTGGCCGACGCCGCTGCTGGAGTCGAATATGCCGGACGGCTCCTACCACGGCTACGCCACCACCGACCACTACCGCATCGATCCGCGCTACGGCAGCAACGAGGAGTACCGCGGCTTCGTCGCGCAGGCGCGGGCCAAGGGACTGGGCGTGATCCAGGACGTGGTGCTCAACCACATCGGCAGCAAGCACTGGTGGATGCAGGACATGCCGGCGCCGGACTGGCTGACCTACCAGGGCAAGTACGTGCCGACCGAGCATCACCGCGTCGCGCTGCAGGATCCTTATGCGTCGGACGAGGACAAGCGCAACTTCACCGAGGGCTGGTTTGTGCAGGGCATGCCGGACCTGAACCAGGCCAATCCCTATGTCGCGACCTACCTGATCCAGAACGACATCTGGTGGATCGAGTACGCCGGCCTGTCCGGCCTGCGCGTGGACACCTACGGCTACTCCAACAACGACTTCCTCACCCGCTGGTCCGGCAGCATGATGGCCGAGTACCCGAAACTGAACCTGGTGGGCGAGGAATGGAGCCCGCTGATTCCGGTCGTCGCGCACTGGCAGGAGGGCAAGCAGAATTTCAACGGCTACGTGTCGCACATGCCGAGCATGATGGACTTCCCGCTCACCGACACGCTGCGCCGCGCCCTCTCGGCCGCCGACGGCGAGCAATACAGCCTGACCAGTTTGTACGAAACGCTGTCGCAGGACTACCTGTATCCGAATCCGGGCAATCTGGTGCTGTTTGAAGGCAATCACGACGTGTCGCGCATCTACAGCGAGCTCAATGCCGACGACGGGCTGTTCCGCATGGCGATGGCCTTCGTCGCGACGGCGCCGCGCATTCCGCAGTTCTACGCCGGCACCGAGATCCAGATGACCAGCACCACCAAGGGCCGCGACGACGCCTCCTACCGCCACGACTTCCCCGGCGGCTGGAGCGGCGATGCCGTCAACGCCTTCACCGGCGCGGGACTGAGCGCGCAGCAGCTGGCGGCGCAGGCGTATGTGAAGAAGCTGCTCAACTGGCGCAAGGGCGCCGCCGTTATCCATCACGGCAAGATGATGCACTACGGTCCGGAACAGAACACCTATGTCTATTTCCGCTACGATGGCGCGAAGAAGGTGATGGTGGCCTTCAACAAGAACAAGACCGACACCGTGCTGAAAACCGCGCGCTTCCACGAGATGCTGGACGGCGTGCGCTCGGGCGTGGACGTCGCCACCGGCCGGCGCGTGTCGCTGGACGGCGAAGTCACACTGCCGGCGCGCTCGGCGCTGATCCTGGAGATCGAATGATGAGTTTTCGTTTGAGCCTGCTGTGCGCCGCCGTCGCGCTGACGTTGCCCTCCTTGCCGTCGATGGCGGCGACCACCGTCAGCGCCAGCTACGCCACCTACGACGGCAAGCAGGAAACCGTCCGCTACACCACGCCGGACGCCGGCGCGGCGGTGCGCAGCTACACGCAATCGACCACGATGCGCGTGCGCGAAGGCGGCAAACAGGAAATCAGCTACCAGGAATCGGAGCACTTCCCGACCGTCCGCAGCGGCAACCTGGCCTTCGACGCGCTGTTCGCCATGGCCGCCAACGAAATGCGGCTGGACTCCGTCAGCGAAATCCGCGACGGCAGCTACAACGGCGGCAACGCCATCTCCTGCAACTGCTTTGAAACGGGCGAGTTGTGGCACTACGTCTGGACCCGCGACCTGTCTTACGCGGCATCGCTGGGACTGGGCATGCTCGATCCGCGCCGCGTGCGCAATTCGCTGGAGTTCAAGCTGTCCGGCTATCGCGACGGCGTCACGCCCGGCGCGCACGTCGCCGGCACCGCCGACGGCCTGCAGGTCATTCAGGACACCGGCAGCGGTGGCAGCTGGCCGGTCAGCACGGACCGCGTCAGCTGGGCCTTCGGTGCCGAAGAGGCCTTGAAGGCGCTGGCCCCCGATGAGCGCAAGGCCTTCGCGGCGACCGCGCTCAAGGCGCTCTACAACACGCTGGAAAACGACCGCCTTGCCGTCTACGACCAGACCGACGGCTTGTACAACGGCGAGGAATCCTTCCTCGACTGGCGCGAGCAAAGCTACGCCGCCTGGATCCCGCGCGACCTGGCCAGCATGGCGACCTCCAAGGCGCTGTCCACCAACGCCGGCCACTACAAGGCGCTGACGCTGGCGGCGCGGCTGGCGCGCGAACAGGGCGACAACGCGCTGGCCGACAAGTACACCGCATGGGCGGCGGACCTGAAGCGCGCCATCAACCAGCGCCTGTGGCAGCCCGACGCTGGCATGTACAGCAGCGTGACCGCCGGCCATTTCGACGGCGCCCCGCTGTACAAGTATGACTGGCTCGGCCAGACGCTGGCGATCGTCACCGGCATCGCCGACGACAAGCAGGCGCAGAGCATCCTGGCGCACTATCCGCACGGACCGATGGGCGCGCCGGTGATCTATCCGCAGCAGCCGGGCGTGGCGATTTACCACAACCGCGCGATCTGGCCTTTCGTGACGGCGTTCGGACTGAAGGCGGCCGCCAAGGCGGGCAACACGGCGGTGGCCGACGCGGCCTACGACACGCTGATGCGCGGCGCAGCGCTGAACCTGTCGAACATGGAGAACTTGGAGTGGCTGTCCGGCCTGCCGATGTTGAGCGACAAGCGCGCGCAGGGCGACCTGAGCGGCCCAGTGGTCGATTCGCGCCGCCAGCTGTGGTCTGTCGGCGCCTATCTCGGCATGGTGGTCGGCGGCGTGTTCGGCGTGCAGACCACCGATGACGGCATAGCGCTGCAACCGTTCGTGACGGCGAAGCTGCGCCGCGAGACCTTTGCCGGCAGCGATACGGTGACGATGAACCGCCTGAACCTGCGCGGCAAGCGCATGCAGTTGCGCCTGTCGCTGCCGCCGGCCGTACGCGGCGACGGTTACTACGCCATCGAGTCGGCGCGCCTGAACGGCAAGCCGGTGAATTCCGCCACGATGCCGTGGTCGGCGCTCGCCGACGACAACGTCATCGAGATCGCGCTCGGCAAACTGATCGCTGGCCAGCAGTCGATCCACCGCGTGAGCGCGCAACCGCTGGCGAGCGATCCCGCGGTCTACTCTCCCGCCGAGCCGCGCATCGTCAAACTGGAACGCGGCACCTATGATTTCCCGACGCTGACGATAGACGGCGTCGACAAGGGAGCGGTGGTCAACATCTACCGCAACGGCAAGCTGGCGACCCAGCGCGTTACCGCCAGGACCTGGGCCGACCGCCGCGCGCCGCTGCTCGGCAAAGGCGAGAACGACAACCTGTGCTACGCGGTCGAGGCGCTGTACACCGGCTCCGGCAACCGCAGCCACCACAGCGCGCCCGTATGCCTGAATACCGGCGTGGAAATCGCCGCCGATGTCGCCGCGCTGCCCGGCATCAAGGTCGACCGCGACGGCAGCTACGCGCTGCAGCTCAAGTACCGCAACACCGCGCACCAGATCAACCTGGGCATCAGCGGCGGCGTGAAATGGCTGACGGTCAGGGATGGCGGCGGCAAGGTCGCGGCGCAAGGCGTGGTGCAGCTGCCGCACTCGCCCGCCGATGCGGGACCGTCATGGTCGACGCCGGTCAAGGCCGACCTGACGGCCGGCAGCTACAGCCTGGAGCTGTCCGACTTCTACAACATGAGCTACCTGAAGTCCAACACCAGCTATGCGGATGCGGGCGGCGTCAAGGGACCGTCGAACCGTTTCGAACTTCATGGCATCCGCGTCATGCCGTTGCCGCGCGCCGCGACCAAACCCGCCACAGGCGCCGTCACCACTGTTCCGGCTTGGGCCGCCGTGCCGCCGGCGGGCACGATCCGCATCGTCGAGCAGCTCGCCTCGCCGCAGTTGGGCAACAGCCGCAAGCTGCGCATCTACCTGCCGCCCGGCTACGACGCCCATCCGCAGCAGCGCTATCCGGTGCTCTACATGCACGACGGCCAGAACCTGTTCGATCCGAAGGATGCCGCCTACGGCGCCGCCTGGGACATCGCGCAGACGATGGACCGGCTGATCGCCGGCGGCGCCATCGTCCCGGCCATCGTCGTCGGCATCGACAACACCTCCGACCGCCTGCCGGAATACACGCCCTGCTGCGACCCGCGATACGGCGGCGGCAAGCTCGAAGCCTACATGGCCTTCATCGTCGATACCGTCAAGCCGTGGGCCGACGCCAACCTGCGCACGCTGCCCGGCCGCGAGCACACCGCCATCATGGGTTCCTCGCTGGGCGGCATCGCCTCGGTCTACATCGCCCAGCGCCGGCCGGACGTGTTTTCCATGGCCGGCGGCGTATCGAGTTCGTTCTGGTGGAACAAGGGCGACATGACGGCCAGGGTGCCGGCGCCGTCGGACGTCAAGTTCTACCTCGACGCCGGCAGCGACGACGACGGCCTGGCCGACACGCTGAAAATGCGCGACGCCATGCTGGCCAAAGGCTACCGCCTGAATGAAGACCTGATGTTCTACCCGGCCGAAGGCGCCATCCACAACGAGCGCTCGTGGGCGGCGCGCGTGCAGCGGCCGCTGACGTGGTTCTTCGCGCCGCCGACGACGCTGCCAGCGATCACGACGAAGTAAGCGCTTCCAGGCGGCGCTGGCGGCTCAGCAGCAGTGCCTCCAGCTCGTCCGGCGACACCGCCCCGCTGAGGCAGAAGCCGAAGGCCTCGTCGCAGCCCATCGCCTCCAGCTGGCTCAGCTGGTCGCCGGTCTCGACGCCGCCGGCGACCACCCGCATGTTCAACGTATGCGCCATCGCGATGATGGCGCGCACCATCGCCCCCTCGTCCGCCGTCCGGCCGTCGGCAAGGCGGTCGGTCGGCTGCCGCGCGCTGCGCCGCAGGTCGTCGATAAAGGACTTGTTGATCTTGACCAGGTCCACCGGGAAGCGCCGCAGGTAGTTCAGCGACGCATAGCCGGTGCCGAAGTCGCTGATCGAGATGCCCACGCCCAGCTGCTTGAACTGGCGCAGGATGGCGTCGCAGTTCTGCCCCTTGTCGATCAACATGTCCTCGGTGATTTCCAGTTCGATGTAGCGGCCCGGCACGCCGGCCTGCCGCAGTATCTCGCCGAAGTCGTGCGCGATATCCTTCTGGTAGAACTGGCGCGGCGACAGGTGCACCGACACCGTCAGCGGACGGCCCAGTTCCATCCAGCGCCGCGCCTGCGCCGCCGCCGTCGCCATCACCCACACGCCGACCGGCAGGATCAGCGCGCTCTCCTCCAGCACCGGCAGGAAATCCGGCGGCATCACCAGCCCCAGCTCCGGATGGCGCCAGCGTATCAGCGCCTTCACGCCGGTGATCTTCTGCTCGTTCAGGTTCAGCTTGGGCTGGTAGGTCAGCACGAACTCGTTGTGCTCCAGCGCATGCCGCAGCGAGGTTTCCAGCACCAGCCGCGAATACGCCTTGGCCTGCATGCTGGGCACGAAGCGCAGGCCGCTGCCCTTGCCGCGCTGCTTGGCCGCATACATCGCCAGGTCGGCTTTTTCCAGCAGCGCGTCGGTGTCGGCGGCGTCGTCCGGATAGACGGCGATGCCGATGCTGGCCGCCACCGCCAGCGTTTCGCCGTGGACCAGGAACGGCGCGGCGATGGCGGCGATGATCTTGTCGGCCACCTGCTGCGCATCGAGCGCGCTGTGCAGTTCGGTCAGCAGCACGATGAACTCGTCGCCACTCTGCCTGGCCACCGTGTCGACCTCGCGCACGCAACTGCGCAGGCGCTGGGAAAACTGCACCAGCACCTGGTCGCCGGCGTCGTGGCCGAGGTTGTCGTTGATGGCCTTGAAATGGTCGATGTCGATAAACAGCACCGCCAGCAGGCTGCTGTGGCGGCGCGCGTAGGCGATGCCGTGCTCAAGCCGCAGCTGGCACTGCAGGCGGTTGGGCAGGCCGGTGAGGCTGTCGTGGTGGGCGATGTAGTCCAGGCGCATTTCGGCGTCGCGGTGGGATTCCAGCGCGCCCTGCAATTGGGTGCAGCGCGCGCGCAGGACGCGGACACGTGCTTCGCCATACCACAACGCCAGCAAACAAGGTGCGATGCCGGCCAGCGCCGGCCATAGGCTGTTCATGCTGTCCCTCTCCATCCGGTGCACCGGGGAAGAGGGCATCATAGTGGATACCGGCGGACCTCGCCGGTGCTTCCAACGCACAATTGAGACGCATCAAATCGTGCGAGCCGCCTCAGGCATGTCAGGCAACCGCCAGCATCCGGCGTGACGGCCCATGCGCGGCCGGCGCGGCGCTCTGTTCCTGCAGCTTGAACACGCTGACCGCCTCCGTCAGGCTGGCCGCCTGCTGCTCCAGCGCGTCCGCGGCGGCGGCGGCCTCCTCCACCAGCGCGGCATTCTGCTGGGTCACGCTGTCCATCTGGTTGATGGCGAGGCTGATCTGCTCGATGCCGTCGCGCTGCTCGCCGCTGGCGATGGAAATCTCGCCGATGATGGCCGTCACGCGCTGCACGCTGGCCACCACCTCGCCCATGGTTTCGCCGGCCTGGCCGACCAGCCGGCTGCCTGCCTCCACGCGCTCGACCGAATCGCCGATCAGCGCCTTGATTTCCTTGGCCGCCGCCGCCGAACGCTGGGCCAGGTTGCGCACCTCGGACGCCACCACGGCGAAGCCACGGCCCTGTTCGCCCGCGCGGGCCGCCTCCACCGCCGCGTTCAGCGCCAGGATATTGGTCTGGAACGCGATGCCGTCGATGACGCCGATGATGTCGACGATCTTCTTCGACGACTCGTTGATCGAGCCCATCGTGCGCACCATCTGCTCGACCGCGTCGCCGCCGCGCGCGGCCACGGTGGACGCCGTATCGGCCAGCTTGCAGGCCTCGGCGGCGTTGACGTTATTCTGCTGCACGGTGGTGGTCAGCTGCACCATGGCGGCAGCCGTCTCCTCCAGCGAGCTGGCCTGCTCCTCGGTGCGGCCCGACAGGTCGAGATTGCCGGCGGCGATTTCCACCGCCGCGCCGTGGATGCTCTCGGTACCGGTGCGTACCTTGCCGACGATGCTGCACAGGTTATTTTGCATCAGCTTGAGCGCGCCCAGCAGCGCGCCGATCTCGTCGGTGCTGGTCACATGCACCTCGCTGCGCAGATCGCCGCCGGCCACCGTCTGCGCCATGCTGACGGCCTCGTCCAGCGGCACCGTGATGCTCTTGATCAGCCACACCACCGTGACGCAGCCGACCACCAGCGTGACCAGCAGCGTGATGCCCATCGCCAGCATCGCGCGCGCATGCGCGGCCTGGTTTTCGGCGTCCATTTCCTGCATCAGCCGCTGCGACTCCTTGCCGATGAAGGCGACGATGTCGTCGATCTTCTTGGTCGGCTCGCGGTCCATGCCCTTGACCAGCGCGTCGACCACATGGGCGCTTTCCTGGTTGGCGTGATCGTATTTTTCCAGCGCCGCCATGTAGCGCGTCACCAGCTGGTTCTGGGTGGCGATCGCCTCGTCGACCAGTGGCGTGCGCAGATTGAGCTTGGCCAGCAATGCCTGCAGTCTTTGCAGTTCGGCGCGGGTGGTTTCGCCGCCCTTGACGAAGGCCTTGCTGTATTTGTCGAACTGCGCAGGATCGTTGCCACGCAACAGGGTATTTTTCCACTCCTGCACCTGGATCTTGAATTCGACCTGGGCGCTGCGCGCCACGTCGATGGCCTGGCTCAGGGTCACCGAGCGCTGCATGGCCTCGGCGCTGCGCACGTTGCTGCTCTCCAGCGCGCGCCAGCCGCCGGTGGCCACGACGGCCAGCGCAACGAAGAAGAACGCGCCCAGCAGTCCCAAACGCACACCGATCTTCAGATTGGAGAGTTTCATATTGACCCTTTCGGCAATAGGCAACTTCAGTTTCTTCAGATTCATCATGCGCCCAGCGGCCGGAAAATCCAAGGCCGTGGCATGAAAATTCTATCGAATTCTCACCCCTGCAACATATCAGCTCAACCGGGCGGGAACTCGATGCAGTAAATATTGGTAGGACGGCCATCCGGCGGCAGCATCTGCAACTCGACAAAGCTCATGCCCAGCTTTTCCAGCAGATTGATGGAATTGGTGTTGGCCGGATTGGTGATGCCCAGCAGCCGCTTCATGCCCAGCTGTTCGCGCGCGTAGCGCACCACGGCGGCGGCGGCCTCGTAGGTATAGCCCTGGCCGAACCAGGCCGGACGGATCGCGTAGCCGATGTCGACGCCGGGCAGGCTGTCGCGCTTGATCAGGCCGCACAAGCCCAGCGGCTTGCCGTCGCTCTTGCGCTCCATGACGTACAGCGAATGGCCCAGCCGCTCCTGCATCGCGCAGGGGCCTTCGAGGATGGCCGCGCGCGCGCCTTCGACGCTGCGGATGCCCTTGTCGCCGATATGCTCGAGCCAGGTTGGATCGTTGACCAGTTCATAATAAAAGGCTGCGTCATCGGCGCCGATGGTGCGCAGCGTGAGGCGTTCGGTGTCCAGTATTTTCATGCGTCGGGCCAATGAGAGGGGTCTTCCAGCAACTGGTACATGACGTAGACGTCGACGTAGCCCAGCAGCCGGTGATGGTAAGCGCGCGGCAAGGTGCCGACGATCGAGAAGCCGAGCTTTTTCCACAACAGCACGGCCGGCGTGTTGGAGCTGACCACGTAGTTGAACTGCATCGCCAGGTAGCCCTGGCGGCGCGCGCGGTCCAGGCAGTCGCGGCCCAGCAGCTTGCCCACGCCGACGCCCTGCGCCGCCGGGCTGACCATGAACGAGGCGTTGGCCACATGGGCGCCGCGGTCGCGCTGGTTGGCGATCAGGCGGTACATGCCGACCAGCCGCTCGCCGTTGTGGATCGCCACAAAGGTTTGCACGCCGGGGCCGAACCAGTAGGCGTGGCAATCTTCGCGGCTGGTGTCGGCGGCAAAATAAAACGTGTCGCCGCTGGCGATCAGTTCCTGGAAGATGCCCCACATGGCGGCGAAGTCGGCTTCCGCCGCGGGCCGGATGGCGATTTCTTTCACGGTAGCTCCAAGCCGGTTAAACAGTGTTCGATTGTCATGTATTTCCGATGGCAAGTCCAGTTTGCGCAGCCGTGCGGACGGCCGCGCCCGTCTCAGCGGCCGAGCCGGAAACCGACCACCGGCGGCCGGCCAGGCAAGCTCAACTGCGCCTGCGCGCGCGGCGATTCGGCGATCACCTGTCCGCGCCGCATCACCAGCCGTCGCGCCGCGCGCAGGCGGATCGCCTCGACCGGATCGGCCGCGTCCAGCAGCACCAGGTCGGCATGGCAGCCGACCGCCACGCCATAGCCTTGCAGCCCGAGGATGCGCGCCGGCGCCGCCGTGACGGCGTTGAAGCAGGCGCGCATCGCGTCCTGCCCGGTCATCTGCGCCACGTGCAGGCCCATGTGCGCCACTTCCAGCATGTCGCCCGACCCCAGGCTGTACCACGGGTCCATCACGCAGTCGTGGCCGAACGCCACCTCGACGCCGGCCGCCAGCAACTCCGGCACCCGCGTCATGCCGCGCCGCTTCGGATAGCTATCGTGGCGGCCCTGCAGGGTGATGTTGATCAGCGGATTGGCGATCGCCGCCACGCCCGCCTCGCGTATCAGCGGCAGCAGCTTGCTGACGTAGTAGTTGTCCATCGAATGCATCGACGTCAGGTGCGAGCCGGCCACGCGGCCGTGCAGGCCGAGGCGGTTGCTGTGATAGGCCAGCGTTTCGATGTGGCGCGACAGCGGATCGTCCGACTCGTCGCAATGCATGTCCACCATCAGGCCCTGTTCGGCGGCGAATTCGCACAGGATGCGCACCGATTCCGCGCCGTCGGCCATGGTGCGCTCGAAGTGCGGTATGCCGCCGACCACGTCGACGCCCATCGCGATGGCGCGCTTCAGGTTGGCCAGCGCGGTCGGGCTGCGCAGCACGCCGTCCTGCGGAAAGGCCACCAGTTGCAGGTCGAGGTAGGGCGCCACCAGCCGCTTCACTTCCAGCAGCGCCTCGACCGCCAGCAGGCGGTCGTCGCAGACGTCGACGTGGGTGCGGATCGCCAGCAGCCCGCGCGCCACGGCCCAGTCGCAATATTGCAACGCCCGTTCGACCAGCGCCTGCTGGGTCAGGTCAGGCTTCAGCTCGCCCCACAGCGCTATGCCTTCGAGCAAGGTGCCGGAGGCGTTGACGCGCGGCAGGCCGTAGCTCAGCGTGGCGTCCATGTGGAAATGGGCGTCGACGAAGGGCGCGCTGACCAGATCGCCGCCGGCGTCGATCTCGCGCGCGGCCCGCAGCGGCAGCGCCTTGCCGATGGCGGCGATGCGGCCGTGCTCGATGGCGATGTCGACGCCTTGTTGTCCGTCGGCCAGGTTGGCATTGCGTATGACGACATCCATTCAGCGTTCTCCAGTAAGTTGTTGCGATGCACTAATTGTCTGCATTTCCGGCCGTGCGTGTTGTTATAAATCAAATTATAGACAGATAGTGTCTATGCGGCATTTTTACTTGTTGCAAGCTTTGCGTCATAGCAGAAAAAATAACTTTCCAAGCCCCACTTTCGTCGCTAGAATGGGATTATTGCATTGCATCATAATGCGCCTTCCGGGCACTGCCATACCGCGCTGCCATATCCATACGCCAATACGCACTGATCATTCTATCGCCCCAGGAGAAACCATGTCTTCGATCACCGAACAGTTTTCCGCAGCTACGAAATCCCAGTTGGAAGCCCAGTTCAACATCTTCAGCACGTTTGCCAGCACCGCCGTGGAAAGCGCGGAAAAGGTCATCGCCCTGAACATCAGCACCACCAAGGCTTCGGTGGAAAAGTCGTCCGCCGCCGCGAAGAAACTGCTGGAAGCCAAGGATCCCAAGGAATTCTTCAGCCTCAGCACCGCCGAGCCGGCCAGTTTCGACAGCCTGCTGGCCTACGGCCGCCAGCTGTACGCCATCGCCACCGACGTCCAGAGTGAACTGATCCAGACCGCGCAAAGCACCATCAAGCAAGTGACCGAGCTGACCACCGCGCCGGTGACCGCCGCCGCCAAGGCAACGCCGCCGGCGCTGGCGGCCGCCGTCTCGGCAGCGGTGGCGCCGCCTGCCCCGCTTGCCACGGTCGCCAAGCCGCCGGTGGTCGCCGCAACCGCCGCCGCGCCGGCCAACGAAGCGGTGGCCGTGCCGAAAACTCCCGCCAAGGTCGCCAAGCCGAAACCGGCCGCCGCGCCGGTGCCCGAAGCCAGCGACGTGATCGACGTCAAGGTCGCCGCCAAGCCATCGTTCCCGGCGGCGCCGCCTAAGCCGGTGGCGGCTGAAGGCAAGCCCGCGCTGAAATCCGTCGAGGCGCCGAAAGCCAAGCAGGCCGCCAAACCGGCCGGCAAGCAGCTCGACATGCTGAGCGGCGCCAAAGCCAAGAAATAAAAGTCCCGCAGCGTGCCGGGCGGATCCGGCAGCCATGTTGTATCCTAGCGGGCTAAGCGCCGGTGCTTGTCCGCCGGCCCCACGCTTCTGAGGCAACATGTCAAAATTATCCGCGTTGATCGGCGGCTTCGTCCGCCAGCACAGCCGCGCCTATATCCTGTCCGGTGCCATGCTGGCGGGTGTCGCCACGCTCACCGTCTGGGTGCCGCGCAAGGTCGGCGCCATGATCGACGGCCTGGCCGCCCACACGCTGGGCGGCAACGCGCTGCTGATGGAAATCGGTTCGCTGCTGCTGATCGGCGCCTGCATCTACTTCCTGCGCGTCGGCTGGCGCCAGATCCTGTACGGCGCCGCCTACCAGCTGGGCGTGTCGCTGCGCACCCGCCTGTACACCCGCCTGACCTTGCAAGGCCCGGCCTTCTACCAGCGCCAGCGCACCGGCGACCTGATGGCGCTGGCCACCAACGATATCGACGCGATTGAAATGGCCGCCGGCGAAGCGATGCTGGCCGGCTTCGACGGCGCGCTGACGCTGGTGATGGTGCTGGGCGTGATGCTGCTTGGCGTAGACTGGCGCCTGGCCTGCATCGCGCTGCTGCCGTTCCCGCTGATGGCGTGGGCGTTCTGGTACATCTCCGGCCATATCCACACCGCCTCCACCGATTCGCTGAAGCGCTTCAGCGCGCTCAACGACCACGTGCAGGAAACCCTGTCCGGGGTGCGCACCCTGCGCGCGCTGGGCCTCGAGCAGCGCAGCGCCAAACAGTTCGGCGAGCTGGCGCAGCACGCGTCCAACGCCAGCCTGCGCGCGCAGGTGTGGGAGGCCGCCTACGAACCGGCGGTCGGCCTGACCCTGACCGCCGCCGGCGGCCTGACGCTGGGCCTGGGCGGCTACCTGATCTGGCAACAGCAGCTGACCATCGGCGCGCTGACCAGCTTCACCATGTATCTCGGGCAGCTGATCTGGCCGATGTTCGCCGCCGGCTGGGTGCTGTCGCTGATCGAGCGCGGACGCGCGGCCTGGCAGCGCCTGCAGCCGATGCTCGACGCACCGCTGGCCATCGACGATCACGGCACGCTGGCCAGCGTCGCGCCGGGCCCGCTGTCGCTGCGCGGCGTCAGCTACGCCTATGCCGAGCAAAGCATTCCGGCGCTGAAAGAGATCGACCTCGAACTGAAGCCGGGCCAGACGCTCGGCCTGGTCGGCCCCACCGGCTGCGGCAAGTCGACCCTGCTGCGCGTGCTGCTGCGCCAGCTGACGCCGCAATCGGGCAGCGTGCAATGGAGCGGCCATGCTCTGGACGAATACAAGCTGCACGCGCTGCGCGCCGCCATCAGCTGGGTGCCGCAGGAGTCCTTCCTGTTCTCGGCCTCGATCGCCGACAACATCGCGCTGGCCCGCCCCGGCGCCAGCCGCGCGCAGGTGGAGCATGCCGCCAACCTGGCCGCCATCCACGACGACATCCTGCAGTTCCCGCAGGGGTACGAAACGCAGGTCGGCGAGAAGGGCATCACGCTGTCGGGCGGCCAGCGCCAGCGCGTCGCCATCGCCCGCGCGCTGTTGGCCGACAACGACCTGCTGCTGCTCGACGATGCGCTGTCCGCCGTCGACACCGGCACCGAAACGCGCATCCTGCAGCACCTGGAAGAACTGCGCCAGGCGCGCAAGGGCCGCAGCGCCGTCATCGCCAGCCACCGCCTCAGTTCCGTCGTCAGCGCCGACCTGATCGTCGTGCTGCGCGACGGCCGCATCAGCGAAACCGGCAGCCACGAACAGCTGCTGGAGCAGGACGGCTGGTATGCCAGCCAGTGGCGCTATCAACAATTGGAAGCCAGCCTCGATGCACTCTAAACCCGCCGCCTCCCCCGCAGTCTCCGCCCGCCGCCAGACCTGGCAGGCGGTCTCCCTGCTGCGCCGGGCCGCGCTGCCCGACCAGCACCATCTCGGCTGGGCCGTCATGTGGCTGGTGCTGGCCGCGCTGCTCGAAGTGCTGGGCCCCATCATGGGCAAGGCGCTGATCGACGAACACCTGCTGCCGCACCACCTGGACTGGCCGCGCATGGCCGCCCTGCTGGCCGGCGTGCTGTTCACCGGCTGGATCGCCAGCGGCCTGCGCTACCTGCAGCTGGTGCGCCTGTCCGGCCTGGCGATGCGCTCGGTGATGCGGCTGCGCGAGATGGTCTACGGCCACGTGCTGCTGCTGCCGATGGCCTTCTTCGACCGCGCCATCACCGGCCAGCTGGTCTCGCGCGTGACCAACGATACGGAAGCCGTCAAGACGCTGTACATCCAGGTGCTGTTCGTCATGCTCGATTCGACCATCGTGCTGGTCGGCACCGTCGCCGCGATGGCGTGGCTGGACTGGCACCTGATGCTCATCGTGCTGGCGCTGCTGCCGGCGGTGCTGCTGATCGTCTGGCTGTACCAGCGCTGGAGCGCGCCGGCCGTCACCCGCGCCCGCGCGCTGCGCAGCGACATCAACGGCCAGATGGCCGAATCGATAGGCGGCATGAGCGTGCTGCAGGCGAACAACGCGGAGGCGCGCTTCGGCGCCCGCTTCGCCGACACCAACCAGCAGCACTACACGGCGCGCCTGGCCGAGCTGCGCGCCAACGCCTGGCTGCTGCGTCCCGCGCTGGACATGTTCAACATCATCCTGCTGGCGGCGGTGATCTTCATGTTCGGCAAGCGCGAGATGACCGCCACCGAAGTCGGCGTGCTGTACGCCTTCATCAGCTACCTGGCGCGCGTGATCGAACCGCTGATCCAGATCACCATGCAATTCAGCCAGCTGCAGCAATCGGTGGTGGCCACCGCGCGCGTGGCCACGCTGCTGGACGAGGCGACCGCCTACGAGCACGACGCCGCCAGCGACGCCGGCAAGGACGCCGGCCTGGCCACCGCGCGCGCCGCCGCCAACGACAGCCACGTGCCGGCCGTCGCCATCCGCCACCTCAACTTCGCCTACAACGAAGGCAACACCGTGCTGCACGACCTGTCGCTGGAGATACCGCAAGGCGCCTTCTTCGGCATCGTCGGCCACACCGGCAGCGGCAAGTCCACGCTGCTGTCGCTGCTGCTGCGCTTTTATCCGGCCAGGCATGGCAGCATCGCCATCCACGGCATGCCGCTCGACGCCATCGCCAACGAGCGCTTCCGCGCCGAAGTGGGCCTGGTGCCGCAGGACCCCTTCCTGCTGGCCGCCTCGGCCCGCGAGAACATCGACATGGGCCGCGGCCTGACGCAGGCGCAGATCGAAGCGGCCGCCCGCGCCGCCCACGCGCACGACTTCATCATGGCGCTCGACCGGGGCTACGACACCGCGCTGGGCGAAGGCGGCTCGCGCCTGTCGGTCGGGCAGAAGCAGCTGGTCGCCATCGCCCGCGCGCTGGCCGGCCGGCCGCGCATCCTGTTGCTCGACGAAGCGACCTCGCACATCGATTCACAAACCGAGCAGATCGTGCAGACCGCGCTGGACGAGTTGCGCGGCAAGGTGACGGTGATCGCCATCGCCCACCGCCTGTCGACCATCCGCGACGCCGACCGCATCATCGTGCTCAATCACGGCCGCATCGCCGAGACCGGACCGCACGAGCACCTGATGCAGATCGACGGCGGCCTGTACCAGCGGCTGTACCTGCTGCAGCAACTGGCAGCTTGAACAACATTGTCAAAACAGTAGAAATAAATGGCACGGTCGGCCACATTGTTAATTTTTTCACCACAAATACTGTGCATTTTGATGGAAAAAATCATCGCCGCGCGGGCTTTCTCGACTGCAACAAGAATATAATTGTCTAGACACTTTACAAGTGCAAACGACAATCGGGGGCGTGTGTTGGCAGGGATGAAAAATGGCTGGTTGCTGAAGCAGGCAAGGCCGCGCGCCGTCGCGGCGGGGACTTTGCTGGCGCTGTCGCTGGCACTGCCGCCGGCGCTGGCGCAATCGGCGGCGCCCATCTCCGCGGCCGACACGGCGAAAAACGAACTGTTCCACCGCATCCTCGACATCCGCGAGCAAAGCCGCTTCGTGCCGGACAAGGCGCTGGCCCAGCTGCTCAAGCTGGCGCCCGAGGTGGGCACCGAAGCCCCCTACACGCAAGCCGAACTGCTGACCCAGATCAGCGCCGCGCGCATGCGCCTGGGCCAGAACGAGGAGGCGCTGGCTGCGGCCGAGCAGGTCATCAGCTACGGCAAGACGCTGCGCGACAACGTCATCATCGCCAAGGGCATGCTGGCCAAGGTCTACGTGCTGTTCGCCCAGGCCGACGTCAAGGCCGCGCACCGGCTGGCCTTCGAATCCGAGAAGCTGGCGCTCGCCACCAGCAACCTGGCCTTGCGCACGCAGGCCACCGTCACCGCCGGCCAGACCTACGCCGAGCAGGGCAACTTCCCCGATGCGCTGGTCAAGCTGCAGGCGGCGGTCGACATGTCGCGCCAGGTCAACGACGATCCCGCGATGCTGCCGGCCGCGCTCAACGCGCTGACCACGCTGTACACGCAGATGAAGGAATACGACAAGGCCTCCGCCACGCTCGACGAGCTGCTGACGGAAAGCGAAAAGCTCAAGTCGCCCGGCCGCATGGCGATCGCCAAGAATACCGAGTACGGCCTGGCCATCGATTCCGGCCAGCCCAAGCGCGCCTTGCGCGCGCTGCTGCAAAGCCTGGACCTGGAGCGCAAGCTGGGCGCCGAGCGCATGATCGGCGTGACGCTGGTGAACCTGGCCGACAGCTACCTGAAAGAGCACGACTACGCGCGCGCCGCGCAGTACGCGGCCGAATCGCTGCGCTCGACGCTGCTGACCGGCGACAAGTCCACCGAGGGCACGGCGCGCGTCAACCTGGGCCAGGCCTACCTGGGCCTGGGCCGCATCGCCGAAGGCAAGAAGAGCTACGAAGCCGGCATGGCCCGCTACGAGCAGGAGAACAACAAGCCTGACCTGCAGTCGGCCCTGCGCGAATACGGCGAATCGCTGGAACGGGCGGGCGACCTGGCGGGCGCCGTGTCGGCCTATCACCGCGAACGCGCGCTGTCGAACGAGCTGTTTGAAGCGCAGCGGCAGAAATCCGTGCTGGAGCTGCAGGAGAAATACGAAACCGAGAAGAAGCAGCGCCAGATCGAGCTGCTGAGCCGCGAGAACCAGGTCAAGGGCGCGGAGATCGACAACCGCCGGCTGCAGCAGCGCGTGTGGTGGCTGCTGGCACTGGTGTTCGCGCTGGCGTCGATCGTGGTCGGCCTGCTGTACCGCAAGGTACGCCATGCCAACGCGCAGCTGGAAGTGAAGAACATGGAACTGAAGGCGCAGTCCACGCTGGACCCGTTGACCGCGCTGTACAACCGCCGCCACTTCCAGGACTTCATGCGCAGCATGAACCTGCAGGGCGACCAACGGGACCAGCACGAAAAACGACGCGCGCAGCACGGCGACGACATCGTCGGCGCATTGTTCCTGCTCGACGTCGACCACTTCAAGCACATCAACGACACCTACGGCCACGCCGCCGGCGACGTGGTGCTCAAGATGATCGCCGAGAACCTGCGCGTGGCGCTGCGCGAGACCGACATGATCGTGCGCTGGGGCGGCGAGGAATTCCTCGCCTTCCTGCCGGCGATACCGCGCCACGGCATCGACGAAATCGCCCGCCGCATCCTGGTCGGCATTTCGTCGCAGACCATCCGCTACCAGGAGCACGATATCTCGGTCAATGTGTCGGTCGGCTTCGCCCCCTACCCGCTGGTGCCGGCCGACGCGCCGCTGCCGTGGGAGCGCGCGGTCAACCTGGTCGACATGGCGCTGTACCTGGCCAAGGCCCACGGCCGCAACCGCGCCTACGGCGTACGCGGTTTCAACAACTTCCAGCACACCTCGATGGAAGCGATCGAGCAGGATCTGGAGGGCGCCTGGCGCGCCGGCTTCGTCGACCTGAGCGTGGTGTTCGGCGGCGAACGGGTCGAACCGCCATCGGAGCACAGCAATGTCGTGCCGCTCAAGCGCGTGCTCCAGGAACCCGGGCACTGACAGCGCATCTTTGTCAAAATATAGATCGGGGGCGTCAGTTGGAGGTTAGCAAGCATCGAGGGTGGTTGTCCGGAGCACGGTCGCTGGCGCTGGGCGCGGCCGTCCTGGCCGCGCTGGCGGCGGGGCCGGCACTGGCCCATTCCGAGCTGGATCAGCGCATCCTGGACCTGCGCGAACAAGGTCGCATCGATCCCGACCAGGCGCTGGCGCAACTGCTCGCGCTGCAGCCGCGGATGGACGACGCGCCTCCGCTCACCCGGACAGAGCGGCTGGTGCAGATCGGCCTTGCACAGCGGCTCATGCGCCAGAACGACGCGGCCCTGGCGACGGCCGAGCAGATCATCGCCTACGGCCAATCCCTGCACGACGATGTCGTCATCGCCCACGGCATGCGCGTCAAGGCGATCGCGGTCGGGGCGCGCGGCGACGCGAAGGCTGCCCACCAGTTGGCCCTCGACGCGGAAAAGCTGGCTTACACCACCAACGACAAGGCGCTGCAGGCGCAGGCCGCCACCACCGCCGGCGAGATCAGCGCGCGCCAGGGAAATTTCCTGACCGCGCTGGATCATCTGCAAGCGGCGGTCCGGCTTGCGCGCCAGGCCGGCGAAGATCCGGTATTGCTGGTCAACGCGCTGCTGCAGCTGACGTATCTCCATGTCCAGACCAGCGAGCGCGACAAGGCTTTCGGCTCGCTGGACGAACTCGAGAAGGAGACGGCCAGGCTGCGCTCCACGGCGCTGTCGATCGAAGCCAAGTTTATGGAATACGAGGTGGCGAACCGCTTCGGCCAACCCAAGCGCGCGCTGCAGGCGCTGCTCGACAATCTCGATCTTGAACGCAAACTGGGCGCGCGGCGCCTGCTCGTCTCGACCCAGGTCAACCTGTCCAATCTCTATCTGAAGAGCCACGACTACGCATCGGCGGCGCACCACGCGTCCGAAGCGCTGCGGCAGGCGGTGGCCAACAAGTCCCCGCTGGGCGAGTCGAAGGCGCGCATGAACCTGGGGCATGCCTACCTGGGCCTGGGGCGCGTCGCCGAGGGCAAGAAATACTACGAGACCGGCATGGCATGGCTCGACAAGAACGACCTCAAGCCCCATCTGCAGGAAGCCTTGATGGAATATGGCCAGGCGCTGGAAGCCGCCGGCGACATGGCCGGCCCGGTGCAGGCGTATCACCGCGAGCGCGCGCTGTCGGACGAGATGTCGGAGGCGCAGCGCCGCAAATCCATGCTGGAACTGCAGCAGAAGTACGAGACCGAGAAGAAGCAGCGCCAGATCGAGCTGCTGAGCCGCGAGAACCAGGTCAAGGGCGCGGAGATCGACAACCGCCGGCTGCAGCAGCGCGTGTGGTGGCTGCTGGCCGCGGCGTTCGCGCTGGCGTCGATGGTGGTCGGCCTGCTGTACCGCAAGGTGCGTCATGCCAACGCGCGGCTGGAAGTGAAGAACATGGAACTGAAGGCGCAGTCCACGCTGGACCCGCTGACCGCCCTGTACAACCGCCGCCACTTCCAGGACTTCATGCGCACCATGAACCTGGCCGACAGGCAGAGCGGCCAGCACGGCGACGACATCGTCGGCGCATTGTTCCTGCTCGACGTCGACCACTTCAAGCACATCAACGACACCTACGGCCACGCCGCCGGCGACGTGGTGCTCAAGATGATCGCCGAGAACCTGCGCGTGGCGCTGCGCGAGACCGACATGATCGTGCGCTGGGGCGGCGAGGAATTCCTCGCCTTCCTGCCGGCGATACCGCGCCACGGCATCGATGAAATCGCCCGCCGCATCCTGGTCGGCATTTCGTCGCAGACCATCCGCTACCAGGAGCACGATATCTCGGTCAATGTGTCGGTCGGCTTCGCGCCCTACCCGCTGGTGCCGGCCGACGCGCCGCTGCCGTGGGAGCGCGCGGTCAACCTGGTCGACATGGCGCTGTACCTGGCCAAGGCCCACGGCCGCAACCGCGCCTATGGCGTACGCGGTTTCAACAAATTCCAGCACACCTCGATGGAAGCGATCGAGCAGGACCTGGAACGGGCATGGCGTGACGGCTTCGTCGACCTGAGCGTGGTGCTGGGCGATGCGCCGCAGCCGCAGCCGCCTTCGGAACACGGCAACGTGCGGGCGCTCAAACCGGCGGCGAAGGCGGCGCCCTGATGTCTGTGCAAACCGGCCGCCTCGCTTGGCCTTGGCGCCCGACGGTGCGGCCCGCCCTCGCCGTCATGGCCGCCGCGCTGGCGCTGGCGCCGGCATCGGCGCGGCCGCTGTCCGAGATGGACCAACGCATCATCGAGCTGCGCGACCAGATCCGCATGTTCCCGGACAAGGCGCTGGCGCAACTGCTCGAGCTGCAGCCCCGGATCGGCGTCGAAGCGCCGCGCACGCAGGCTGAATTGCTGACCCAGATCAGCGCGGTGCGCACGCGCCTGAACCAGCTCGCCGCGGCAGCGGATACGGCCGATCAAATCGTCGCCTACGGGCGATCCCAGCGCGACGACGTCATCGTGGCCAAGGGCTTGCTGGCACAGGAAACGGTGGCCTACGCTCGGGACGACAGCAAGGCGGCGCATCGGCATATCTTCGAGGCGGAACAGCTGGCGCAGCGCGCCGGCGACAAATCCCTGCTGGCCCAGGTCGAGGTGGAGGCCGGTGTGGCCCGCGCCGAGCTGGGCGACTTTCCCGCCGCGCTGGCCACGTTGCAATCGGCGGTCGGCGCCGCGCGTGGGGTGGACGACGACCAGATGCTGCTGTTTTACGCGCTCAGGGCGCTGACCCGGCTGTATGTCCAGACCAAGGATCGCGCGAAGGCCTACGCCACGCTGGACGAACTGACGGCGACGACGGAAAAACAGCGCCGGCCGATACAAATGGTGCAGCTGAAAACCAGCGAATACATCGTGACGATCAACTTCGGCCAGCGCGAACGCGCGCTGCGCGCGTTGCTGGACTGCGTGGCCCTGGAACGCAAGCTGGGCGCCAGGTACATGCTGCCTCCCACGCTCAACAACCTGGCCGATAACTATCTGAAGGCGCGCGACTACGCGCGGGCCGCGCAGTACGCGTCCGAAGCGCTGCGGGAGGCGAAGGGGCTCAACCTCACCGGCAGCGACGCGGCGGCGCACTCGAATCTGGGCCAGGCCTACCTGGGCATGGGACGCATCGCCGAAGGCAAAAAAAGCTTCGAGGCCAGCCTGGCCTGGTTCGAACACGTACAAAGCAAGCCCGACATACAGTCCAACTTGCTGGAATACGGGCAGGCGCTGGAAGACGCCGGCGACATGGCCGGGGCGATCCAGGCCTATCACCGCGAACGCCTCATCTCGAACGAACTGTTCGAGTCCAAACGGCGGCAGGCCGTGCTGGAACTGCAGGAAAGCTACGCGGCGGACGAGAAGCAGCGCCAGATCGCGCTGCTCAGCCGCGAGAACCGGATCAAGGATGTCGAGATCGACAACCGCCGCCTTCAGCAGCGCCTGTGGTGGCTGCTGGCATTGGTGTTTGGGCTGGCTTCGGTGGCGGGCGCCCTGCTGTATCGCAAGGTGCGCCAGGCACACGGGCGGCTGGAGACCAAGAACCTGGAGCTCAAGGCGCTGTCCATGCTCGATCCCCTGACCGCGCTGTACAACCGCCGCCACTTCCGCGACCACATGCAGCGCTTGGCGGCCGAGGGCAACGCCGCCGAACGGCGCGCGCCGCGCGACGACGACATCATCGGTGCGCTGTTCCTGCTCGATGTCGACCACTTCAAGCAGGTCAACGACCACTACGGCCACGCCGCCGGCGACATCGTGCTGAAGATGGTGGCCAACAGCCTGCGCGTGGCGCTGCGCGAGACCGACATGATCGTGCGCTGGGGCGGCGAGGAATTCCTGGCCTTCCTGCCCGCGATCCGGCGCGGGCGCATCGACGAGGTGGCGCACCGCATCCTGGCCGGCGTTTCGTCGCAGACCGTCAGCTACCAGGGGCACGACATCTCGGTCCGGGTCTCGGTCGGCTTCGCGCCGTTCCCGCTGGCGCCGGCCGGCGTGCCGCTGGCGTGGGAGCGCGTGGTCAACCTGGCCGACATGGCGCTGTACCTGGCCAAGACCGGCGGCCGCAATCGCGCCTATGGCGTGCGCGGCTTCGACAACATCGGGGCCGCCTCCATCGAGGCGATCGAACAGAACCTGGAAGCCGCCTGGCACGCCGGCCTCGTCGATTTGAGTTTGGTGCTGAGCGAGGCGCCCGGATTACCGGCCAAGCCGGTCAACGCCGGCCTGTAGGGCGCCAGGGGGCCGCAGGGCCTACTTCGCCGGCGCGCTCGCTTCGCGTTCGCGCGCCTTTTCCTGCATCTTCTCGCCGGCCTGCTCCAGCTTCTTGCCGGCGGCCTCGGTCGCCTTGTTCAGCTTGTCGCCGGCCGCGTCGGTGGCCTTGTCGATCTGCTGGCTGGTTTCCTTGGCGGCATCGGTGATCTGCTGGTTGGCCTGCTGCGCCGCCTCGGTCAGCTGGCGGCCGGCCTTGTCGGTGGCCTGGTCCAGCCTGCGGCCCGCCGTTTCAGCGGGGCCGGCGCCGGTGTCGTCCTTCTTCTGGCAGCCGCCCAGCAGCGCCAGCATCATCAGTACGGCGGCTGCGCCGCCCATCGTTGTTTTGCTTGTCATCATCGTCTCCAAGAGGAATGAAATATTTCCAACAGCATACAACGACGCGGCGCGACGCAGCGCACGGCAGGCTATTTGTAGATGCCGACGCCGATGACATAGTCGCCGGACTTTTCAACGTAGGTGTTTTTCTCTTCGAGGTTCTTGGTGATGGAGTTGGGCCACATGTATTTGACCCAGCCCTTGCCGGCCGGACTGGCGCCGATCTTGAGGAACTCCTTGACCGGATAGACCCCGCCCGCGTTCAGTTCCATCAGCGGCTTGTTGATCATCTTGGCGTTGTTGCCGTGTGCCAGCGCGGTGCCGGTCTTGTCGAACATGAACACGTACAAGTCGCCCTGCACGAACTCGCCCTTCTGGTCGTTGAACGCGGCGATCGCCTTGTCCTTGCCGTTCTTTTGCAGGTATTCGCTGGCGCGCTTGACCATCGCCACCGCCTCGTCGGCGGTGCCGCGCCTGGGCGCGTCCTGCGCCGTGGCGGCGCCGGTCAGGGTCAGCGTCAGCGCTGCGGCCAGCAGGAACTGGAACAGGTTTTTCATGGCGGGTCTCCTTGGTTGAAGGCGCCAGGGCAGGCGCCGATGCGGGCGCCGGGTCAGGCGATTTTCTTGGGTGGGGGCGGTGGCGTGAAGACGATGTTTTCGCCGGCCGGCGCGGTGTCCAGCGCTTCGGATTTTTCCAGCCAGTTCATCAGCTTTTCCATGCGGCGGATCAGGATGCCCTTGCTGCTGATGTAGCCGACCTGCTCGAAGTTTTCCGGCTTGCTGACCATCTTCGACACCGTCGGCAGGTTGTCCGCCAGGCGCTCGAAGGCCTTGCGCGCCTTTTGCTCCCACTTCACCAGGTTGGGTTCGTTGAAGCGGTTGCTCTCGTAGTAGATGGTCAGCGTGCGGTCGTGATTGCCGAAGCCGACTATCGCCGCCCCCATGCGCACCGTTTCCAGCACATCGTCCTTGATCGTTGCCGTCGGCACAAACAACGCTGCGCGCCCGGTGGAATCCGGTCGCTCCAGCGGCAAATCCTGTCCCATTAATACGCTCATCACGCTTCCTGTTCTCTACGCCGGAGTTGCTGCTAGGCTATATTTGTGATTCTATATCGCGGGTCCGGGCAATACAAGGAGAAACAGCGCCACCGTGGCGCGCCGGGTAATCGGGCTCGACGCTTACTTTATAATGTCGGCTGATCCTTCAGTCCGACACCACCATGACGTTTTCCCCCTCCGCCAGCCGTTTCGGCGACATTCCAGAGCACGCGGTCGACACGGCGGAGCGCAACGTGCGCGACACGCTGGCGCTGGCCATCGAGCACGCCGCGCCGCAGGCCGCGCTGATCGTCTACGACACCCGCACCGACCTCAACCGCGCGCTGACCGAGGCCTACCGCCGCGTGGTGCCGGACGCGCGCTTCGTCGACTTCGACACCGTCGCGCCGGAAGACGTGCTGTCCGCCTTCGCCGGCATGCACAGCGGCGACCTGGTGGTGCTGGTCCAGTCGACCAGCTTCCGGCTTGAAGCCTTCCGCATCCGCATCGAACTGTTCAAGCGCGGCCTGAAGGTGATCGAACACGTGCACCTGTCGCGCATGCCCGGCGAGCAGGGCCTGCACTACATCGCTTCGCTGGCCTACGACCCGGCCTACTACCGGGGCGTCGGCCACGCGCTCAAGGCCCGCATCGACAGCGCCCGACACGGCATGGTCGACAGCGGCAACGGCGAGCGGCTGGTCTTCGGTTCGCCGTTCGAATCGGCCAAGCTGAATATCGGCGACTACAGCGAAATGAACAACGTCGGCGGCCAGTTCCCGCTGGGCGAAGTGTTCACCGAGGCGCGCGACCTGGAGGCGGTGAACGGCCGGGTGCGGATCTTCGTGTTCGGCGACACCTCGTTCATGGTCAACAAGCCGGCCACGCCGGTCACGCTGATCGTCGAAAAGGGCCGCGTGACCGGCGCCGAAAACGCCACGCCGGAATTCGACAACATGCTGGCCATCATCCGCGCGCATGAGGGCGAGGTATGGCTGCGCGAACTGGGCTTCGGCATGAACCGCGCGTTCTCGCGCGAGTGTATGGTCAACGACATCGGCACGTTCGAGCGCATGTGCGGCATCCACCTGTCGCTGGGCGCCAAGCACGGCGTGTACGCCAAGCCGCAGTTCAAGCGCAAGGACGCGCGCTACCATGTCGACGTGTTCGCGGTCACCGAAGCCGTCTACCTCGACGACGAACCGGTCTACCGCGACGGCGCCTGGCAGGTCGCCGTCGACAGCGCCAGCTCCGCCGCCGCCCGCGCGTGAATGCCGGTGGTGTCGAACAAGGGTATCGTCGCGTCGCGCTGATCGACCAATAGCGAGATCTCCGTACATCCAAGGATGATCGCCTGCGCGCCCCGCGCCGCCAGCTCCGCCATCACCCGCAGGTATTGCGCGCGCGATTCCGGCAGGACCTTGCCAAGACATAGCTCTTCATAGATGATCCGGTGGACCAGGTCGCGGTCCTCCAGTTCCGGCACCAGCACCTCGATCCCGTGCCGCTCGCGCAGGCGGTCGCGATAGAAGCTCTGCTCCATCGTGAAACGCGTTCCCAGCAAGCCGACCTTCGCGTATTCATCCCGTTTGATGGCGGCCGCCGTCGGATCGGCGATGTGGAACAGCGGGATGCGCACCGCCGCCTCGATGGCGGAAGCGACTTTGTGCATGGTGTTGGTGCAGACCACCAGGAAATCCGCTCCCGCCGATTCCAGCGTGCGCGCGGCATGGGCCAGCAGCGCGCCCGCGCCCTCCCAGTCTCCGGCGCGCTGCAGCTGCTCCACCTCATGGAAATCCACGCTGTACAGGATGATTTTCGCGGAGTGCAAGCCGCCCAGGCGTTCCTTGATCGTTTCATTGATCTGGCGATAATAGGGAACGGTGGATTCCCAACTCATCCCGCCAATCAAGCCTATGGTCTTCATGTCCGCTCCTTGTGCTGTGTTTGAATTGGGCTACAATAATTCGATACACGGCTCTCATCTATCAGGAAATTTCATGAAGCTCGATCTCGGCTGGGCCAGCATGGAGTTGTTCGCCTCGGCGCCGTATTCCATCAGCGACGCCTCGCCGTCCTGCGTGATCGGCATGGCGTTTGAACGGCAACGCGGCGTGCACGCCATCGGCGGCGGCAGTCGATGCGATTTCGATGCGTGGCCCGGCGATCTGGCCCTCGCCGCGCCGGAGGTGGATATCTTTTCGGAGTCCGCGCACGGCGGGGAATACCTGGCTTTGCATGTGGCGCGCACGCCCGGCGCCTCGCCGGATGGTCCACGGGTCGTCTTCCATGGAGACCGGCATGCCGTCCGGCTTGGCTCGCGCTTGCGGTGGTTGATGCTGAAATCACAACCGGACATCCAGCTCATCGAGGAACAGGCGGCGCTGTTTCTGGATCGCGGCGTCGCATTGCTGGCGAAGCCGGAGGCGGCACCGCGCAGCTACGGCCTGGATCGCGCCATCCACGCGCGCGTGCTGGAATACATCGACGACACCATCGACGGCGCGCTCGGTCTCGACGAGCTGGCGCGGCTGGCCGGCATGCCGCCGCTGCGGTTCCTGCGCAGTTTTTCAAGCGCCATCGGCACCACCCCGCACGCCTACATCACCGAGCGCCGGCTGCAGCGGGCACGCGCCTTGTTGCGCTCGACGAATGCGCCACTCGCCGCGATCGCGCTCGATTGCGGATTCGCCCATCAATCGCATCTGGGTTCGGCGTTCAAGGCCCGGCTGGGTATGAGCCCGCATCAGTACCGGTTGGCCGCGACCTGACCGGGAATGAGCAGGCCCGCCGCTGTCAGCTCGCGGTCCCAGGGCAGCACCGGCTGGTATTCGGCCACCAGGAAATCGATCAGCGCGCGCACCTTGGGCGACGGCTGGCGGCTGGCGGGATATGGCGCGCTCAGATAGTTGAGCGGCAGCTCCCAGTCCGCCAGCACCGGCACCAGCGTGCCTTCCTTCAGCGCGCGCCAGACCAGGAAAGTGATGTTGTAGGCGATGCCCAGCCCGCGCTGCGCGGCCTGCTGCAGCACCAGCCCATGGTTGGCGGTGAAGGCCGCCTGCACCCGCACCGTCTGCCGCTCGTATCGTCAAATCGAAACCGTGCTCGATCGGGTCGAGCAATCAGTCAGCCGTTTCGGCGACATTCCAGAGCACACGGTCGACATGGCCGAGCTGAATATCGGCGACTACAGCGGGATGAACAACGTCGGCGGCCAGTTCCCGCTGGGCGAAGTGTTCACCGAGGCGCGCTACCACGTCGACGTGTTCGCGGTCACCGAAGCCGTCTACCTCGACGACGAACCGGTCCACCGCGACGGCGCCTGGCAGGTCGCCGCGGCCTAGGCGCCAGCGCGGCGACGCTTGAGCAGCGACACCATCAGCGGCCGCGCCATGAAGAAGGCCGACAATCGTTCCTTCTGCTCCGGCAGCAGATCGCTGTCGGCGATCATCGCCGGCCATAGCGCCAGGGCCCGCTCGCAAACGGTGCGCACCAGCTTGCGCAACGGCGCCTCCGGAAGCCCGGTTGCATTGCTCAATGCGCGCAATGCCTGAGGATTCAGAATTTGCCGCTTCGGCAGGCCAGGCGCAAATGCCAGCGCATGTCCTTCGCCTTTCAGATAGACCGAATAAGCCACCACGTCGTAAGCCGGAGAGAGTGCGATGCTGCCGTCCGGATAATGCAGGATGCCGGTATTTTTGAGGTGCCCGTCGTAGTTGCCCAGCAGCTCATTGATAGTGATGCGCCGAAGCAGTTCATGTACCGCTTCAACGCCGAGCCCTTCAAATGCGAGCATCACCAGCGCCATCTCGGCGTAGGTCGCGCCGGCATACTTCATCCTGGGATCCTTGCCCAGGATCTGCGCGAAGTCCTCTGCGTGCAAGCGCCCGCCGGGAAGGTTTTCGTGGTCCCTGTCGAAGCGCTCGACGGCCAGGAAGTGGTCCGACTTCCCCAGCGCAAACTGATGGTCGGCCATGACCAGACTCATCGGTTGCAGAGAGGCTTGGCACACCGTGGCGCCGGCGGCGGCAGCCAGTTTCAATGACAGATGTTCTACCTGTGGCAGGAAGTCATAGGCTGCAGTGGGCAGTTTGCCGATGACGTGCCCGCCTTCCAGATGGCGCGCCACCACGAAACGCCCGCCCTGCCGGATCAGCGCCAGCTTCGGCTGCATCCCCGAGAGCGAAAATCCGTCCTCCATGGGCTCGTCGATGACGCTCATTTCCAGCGCATCGTGTCGTTGCGTCACCAGTTCCTCAACCAGGCCGGCATCGCGCGACGGGAATGCATAGACGTTGCCCGGGAGGTCGCCGCCGCAAGCGGCAAGAATTTCGAGATGGTCGTTTTCATCGCATCTGCGTTCCAGCGCAATATGTGTGCGGAGCACGCCTTCCGGCAGCAGGTTCTGGAAAAATGCAGGCAGCTTCCCCTCCCCCGGCGAGTTCAGCGCGGGATTAAGCTGATCGAGGAAGAACGCGACTTGCTGCTCGGGAGCGCCGGCCAGCATCGACAGCGACAACACCGGCCTCCGGGGATCGTTCGCATAGCCGGGGGCGACGCTCAACCTGACGATGTCGCCGTACTGGAAAAGGTGGCCGACACGGCGCTCGCCTATCCGTATCTCCAGGACCCGGAACTTCATGGCATTCTTCTGAGCTTGAATGCACCGGGTTCCCGCAAGGCGCGCTCTACTGCGGATTCCACCGGCGCAGCCCCGGCGGCGTTATCCGAAAAGGATGACGCAAGCTCTTTGGGTACCAGCATCAACTCCAGTCCCAGCTCCTGCGCCACGGCAAAGACCGAGGATAATCTTGCGTCTGTCTTACCTTCCAGCAGACCGCGCAAAGTCACCGCCGTCAACCCCGTGCTGTCGACAAGCTGCCCCATCTTGATCTTTCTGGCTGCCCGGGCCTCCTGCAATGCATTGCCGACTTCGATAAGCGTCTTCATGATAATTTTCTATCCAATTAGCGTATATCGACAGTATAGTATCTTTTTTCACTATGATTTCTAGATACTTAACTATCTTTTTTTTTAATTGAATAAAATACCATCTACATCATCCCGGCGGAGGCCAGTTCGCGGTCCCATGGCGGCACCGGCTGGTACTCGGCCACCAGGAAATCAATCAGCGCACGCACCTTGGGCGACGGCTGGCGGCTGGCCGGATACAGCGCGCTCAAGTGGTTCAGCGGCAGCTCCCAGTCCGCCAGCACCGGCACCAGCGTGCCTTCCATCAGGCTGCGCCACGCCAGGAAGGTGGTGTTGTAGACGATGCCCAGCCCGCGCTGCGCGGCCTGCTGCAATACCAGTCCATTGTTGGCGGTGAAGGCCGCCTGCACCCGCACCGTCTGCCGCTCGTCGCCCCGCGTGAAATGCCACGCCGTGCCGCCGGTCAGATGGCTGAAATGCAGGCAGCGGTGCTGCGCCAGGTCCTGCGGCGCCTGCGGCACGCCGTGCCGCGCCAGGTAGGCCGGCGACGCGCACAGCACGCCGCGGCACGGCGCCAGAGGCCGCATCGCCAGCGCATGCACGTCCGGTATGCCGCCGACCCGTATCGTCAAATCGAAACCGTGCTCGATCGGATCGAGCAGCGCGTCGTCCACGGTCAGCATCGGCGCCAGTTGCGGGTGCGGCAGGCTGAATCGCGCCACGGCGTCGGCCAGCCACTCGCTGCCGAAACTGGACGGCGCCTGTATCCGCAGCGGGCCGGCCAGTTCGGCGCCACCCTGCGCGGCCTGGTTGACGGCCCGCGCCGCCTCCTGGGCCTGCGACACCGTCGCCATGCACGGCGCCAGGTAGGCCAGCCCGGCATCGGTCAGGCTCACCTCGCGCGTCGAACGGTGCAGCAGGCGCGCCTGCAGCTTGTCTTCCAGCTGCAGGATGGCCTTGCTGACCATGGCGCGCGTCAGCCCCAGGCGGCGGCCCGCCTCGCTGAAGCTGCGCAGCCTTGCCACCTCGACGAAAATCTCCATTGCCCGTAACTGGTCCATGGCCCGATTGTCTCCATATTGGCGACAATGTGTCAACCTTTTGCGGATTGTTAGGCCCGGGACCCGGACTTACAATGGCATCATCGATACTTCCCATCCGGAGCCCGCCATGCTGACAGACGCGCAAAAACAACAATTCCAGGCCGACGGCTACATCATCCTGCCAAACTTCAAGACACCGCAGGAGATCGCGGCGCTGCGCGGGCGGGCCGCGGAGATTGTCAACGAATTCGACCCGAAAGGCGCCGGCATCTTCAGCACCATCGAACAGGAAAAGACCACCGACGACTATTTCCTCGGCTCGGACAACACGGTGCGCTGCTTCTTCGAGGAAGAAGCCTTCGGCCCGGACGGTGAGCTGAAACAGGACAAGTCGCTGTCGATCAACAAGATCGGCCACGCGATGCACGACCTCGACCCGGTGTTCCGCGCCTTCTCCACCGACGTGCGGCTGGCCGCCGTGGCGCGCGACCTGGGCCTGTCCGACGCCCATATCTGGCAATCGATGTACATCTTCAAGCAGCCCGGCATCGGCGGCGAAGTGCGCTGGCACCAGGACGCCACCTACTTCGACACCACGCCCGTCAGCGTCACCACCTTCTGGTTCGCGCTGGAAGACGCGACCCTGGACAACGGCTGCATGTGGGCCGAACCGGGCGGCCACCGCGGCCCGATGCGCGAACGCTTCCTGCGCAACGGCGACGACGTGCGCATGGAAAAACTCAGCGACATGCCATGGCCGGACAACAGCACCGCCGTGCCGCTCGAATGCAAGGCCGGCAGCCTGGTGTGCTTCCACGGCCTGCTGCCGCACTACAGCGCGCCCAACCGCTCGGCCGTCTCGCGCCACGCCTACACGCTGCACGTGACCGACGGCGCCACCGAATATTCGCCGCAGAACTGGATACAGCGCGACGCCGCCTTCCCGGTCCGAGGCTTCCTCTAACGTCATTCCCGCGCACGCGGGGATCCATACTTAGCTTGCAAGCACAGTGCCTATGGACTCCCGCTTTCGCGGGAGCGACGGGCTAACGACAACAATGCAAATTCAAATTTTCGCCGCCCACTGGGGCAACAACGAACTGGCGCCGCAAGTATTCATCGACCGCGTCAAGCAGGCCGGCTTCGACGGCATCGAAATGTCGCTGCCGCTGGACGCCGCCGCGCGCGAGGACTGGACCGGCCGCATCGCCGCGGCAGGCCTCGGGCTGATTGCAGCGCAGTGGGAAACGGTATTCCATCCGACCTTCGAGCCGCACAAGGCGGCGCTGGCCGAACTGCTGCACAACGCCTGCGCCGCCAGGCCGCTGCACGTGAACTCGCACACCGGCAAGGACTACTTCACACCGGAGCAAAACCGCGAACTGCTGGAGCTGGCGGCCGCCATCTCGCGCGAGCACGGCGTGCCCATCGTCCATGAGATCCACCGCAGCCGCTTCAGCGGCCATCCGATGCTGCTGCTGCCCTACCTGCAACAGATGCCCGGGCTGGAGCTGACGGCCGACCTGTCGCACTGGTGCTGCGCCTGCGAATCGCTGCTGGAAGACCAGCCGCAAACGCTGGCCGCCACGCTGCCGCACGTGCGCCACATCCATGCGCGCGTCGGCCACCAACAAGGCCCGCAGGTGGCCGACTTCCGCGCGCCGGAAGCGCAGGCCGCGCTGCAGGCGCACCTGTCGTGGTGGGATGAGGTGATACGCCTGCGCCGCGCCGCCGGCGCCGAACGCGTGACGCTGACGCCGGAATTCGGTCCCGTGCCGTACACGCAAACGCTGCCCTACACGCAAAAGGAAGTATCGAACGCGTGGGAGCTGAACCTGGCGATGCTGGACCTGCTGCGCCGCCGCTACAAAACCGAACCTGAAGCCTGGACGGCCGCACCGTCCGGCGCCCGCATCGGCAGCACCAGCGTGACGGTGGTGCCGACGCCCTGCACGGATTCGACCTTGATGGTCCCGCGCAGCACCCCGGTGACAATGTTATAAACGATATTCATCCCCAGTCCCGAGCCGCCCTGTCCCAGCTTGGTGGTGAAGAAGGGATCGAAGATCTTGTGCAGCGTACCGGGCGACATGCCGACGCCGTCGTCCTTGAAGGTCAGCCGCACCATGTCGCCGGCCTCGCGCCGCGCCTCGATGGCGATGGTGCCGCAATCGCGGCCGTCAAAGCCGTGCAGCAGCGCGTTGCCGATCAGGTTGGTCAGCACCTGGCTCAAGCTGCCCGGATAGGAATCGAATTCCAGCCCCTCCGGCACGTCGGCGCTGACCAGGCACACATTGCGCCGCAGCTGCGCCGCATAGGTGGCCAGCGTGTCGTGCACCACCTCGTCGAGATGGAAGCGGCGCCGCTGGCCGCTGGCCTGATCCACCGCCACCTGCTTGAACGACGTGATCAGGTCAGCCGCCCGCGTCAGCGAACTGTTCATGATGTCGCAAGCCTTGCGCGCGTCGGCCAGGTGCGCCTCCAGCGCCGAGCGTTTCAACCCGCCCTCATCCGCCAGCCGCCGCTCGAAATCGCGCACCATGTCGCTCAGGGCGCTGGCCGTCAGCAGGCTGTTGCCGATCGGCGTATTCAGCTCGTGCGCCACGCCCGCCACCAGCGCGCCCAGCGACGCCATCTTTTCCGACGTCAGCAGATTGGTCTGCGCCTGCTTCAGCGTCTCCGCCACCACCGACAGGTCGCTGCGCGCCTGCTCCACATTGCCCTTCTGCCGTTCCAGCTCGGCCAGGCTGTATTCCAGGCCGTGCTTGGCGTCCACCACGCGCCGCGTCGACACCAGCAACGCGCCGATCAGCGCGCTGATGATGAAACCGGCCACGCCGATCAGCAGCACCGGCAGCGGATTGCGGCCGTAGCGCGCGCCGTCGTAGCCTTCGAAGCGCATCACCCAGCGCCGCTGGCCGACCGGCAGCATCTTTTCCGCCACCAGCCCGTCCAGCCGCGCGCCGCGCGGCTGATGGGTCTCGGCCTTGCCGTCGCTGTCGTACATCAGCGAGTCGGCGCCATGCGGCGTGGCGAGAACGTCGGACAGATAGCCGCCGTCCTCGATGCGCACGTGCAGGTGCTCCAGCAGCGACTGATCGATCACTTCGCGCATCAGCGTGTTGACGCGGAAGACGATGGCGACGAAACCGACCAGCGCCGCGCGCCGCTGTCCGACCGACTGCAGCGGCGCGCCGTTGCGGTACACCGGCGCGCGCGCCACGAATCCCGGTTCGCCGCTGGCGTCCTGCACCAGCGTGATGCGCTCGGTGGCGACGATCTCGCCGGTATCGCGGCCCAGCTCCAGCGCCTTCAGGTGCGGCGGCAGCGCGGCCAGATCGAGGCCGAAGGCATTCTCGTTGCCTTTCAGCGGCTTGGTGATTTCAATGATGTAGTGCAGCGGACGGCGGCTGGCGGGATGGATGTGGAAGTCCGGATAACCCTGTGCATCGAGCGTGGTGTCGCCGCGCACCGCCTCGCTGAAGGCGGCCAGTTGCGCCTCCGGCACCGTGCGCACGAACTGGATCGCCTGGAAGCCGGGATAGCGCCGGTCCAGCTGCAGCTCGCTCAGGAAGCGGTCGAAGCGCGCGCGGTCGATGCGGTCTTCCAGCGCATACATGCCCTTGATCCCGAGCAGCATGTCGAAATAGGTTTGCAGCCGGACTTCGGCGTCGCGCCGGACCTTGTCGGCGTCGCGCTGGAAATTGGCCTTGGCTTGCTGATGCTGCGCCGTCGTCACCAGGTAACAGGTTCCCACCGTCAGGCAGATGCCGACGATGAAGGCCAGGTAGCCGCGCGAGCGTAGCATATGCGGAAGCATCGCTAGGCGGGATCGCTGTAGCGCTCCGCGATCGCCATGAATTCCTCCTCGACGGTCAGCATCGCGTCCACCACGTCCGGATCGAAATGCTCGCCGCTGCCCTGGCGTATCATCTCCATCGCCGTCTCGTGCGTGAAGGCCGGCTTGTAGACGCGCTTGGAGATCAGCGCGTCATACACATCGGCCACCGCCATCAGCCGCGCCGACATCGGAATCGCGTCGCCGGCCAGTCCTTCCGGATAGCCCGAGCCGTCGTACTTCTCCTGGTGCGAATAGGCGATCTCGCGCGCGTAGCGCAGGAAGGTGTTGGTGTAGCCCAGGCGGTTCTCGACGTCGACGATGGCGTCGCGCCCATACACCGTATGCATCTTCATCACGCTGAACTCCTCGTCGGTGAGCCGGTCCGGCTTGAGCAGGATGGCGTCCGGTATCGACACCTTGCCGATGTCGTGCAGCGGCGCGGCCTTGAACAGCGCCTTGATGCTGGCGTCGCTCAGCTCCTCCGAGAAGCGCTTGTGCGTCTGCAGCTGGCGGCCCAGCGCGGCCACATAGTGCTGCACGCGGCTCAGGTGATTCGGCGTTTCGTATTCGCGCGTTTCGGCCAGCGATGCCAGCGCCCAGATCATCGCGTCGAGCATCTGGCTCAGTTCCAGCGTCACTTCCTCGACCACGTGCTCGAGCAGGTTGCGCTGCTGCTTGAGCAGCTCGGTCGAGTGGCTCAGCCGCAGATGGGTGTCGACGCGGGCGCGCAACACGTCGCCGGCGACCGGCTTGGCGACGACGTCGGCGCCGCCCTCCTGGAAGGCGCGCGCCTCGTCGGGCTGCTGTTGCAGGAAAATGACAGGAATGCCCGCCGTGTCCGGGCTGGACTTGAGCTGATGGCACACGCTGTAGCCGCTCATGTCCGGCAGCGCCACGTCGAGCACCACCAGGTGCGGGCGCGGCACCTGCTGCATGACGTCCAGCGCGGCGCGGCCGCTGTTGGCCAGCATGACCTGGTACTGCTCCTGCAGCAGGCCGTTCATCAGGATCAGGTTGTCCGGCGCCTCGTCGACGATGAGCACGATGGCCTTTTTAATGTTCATCCGCCCCAACTCCCGATTGATTAGTTACTTCCACATCATAACCGAGCGGATTTACTCTCAAAACATTTTTTCTCTGTTAGCTTGCAATTGTATAGTGCACTACCTATACTGTGGTCATGGATACCAAAACCGCCCCACACACGCCATCCGCCGCCGTTCCCCGGCTGGACGGCCAGCTTTGCTTCTCGCTGTATTCGACTTCGCTGGCGATGAGCAAAATCTACCGCAAACTGCTGCGCCCCCTCGGCCTGACCTATTCGCAATACCTGGTCATGATGGTGCTGTGGGAGAAAAACGAACTGACCGTGTCCGAGGTCGGCGAGCGCCTGTTCCTCGATTCGGCCACGCTGACGCCGCTGCTCAAGCGCATGGAGCAGGCCGACCTGCTGACCCGCACGCGCGCCGCCAGCGACGAGCGCCAGGTCATCATCTCGCTCACGCCGCACGGCGACGCGCTGCGCCACGAGGCGGCCAAGCTGCCGCCGTCCATCCTGCAGGCGACCAAGTGCACGCTGGAGGAAGTGGTCAACATGAAGCAGCAGATCGACGCCCTGCGCGCCGGCCTGATGTCGGAGGCCTGAGCGCGCCGATGAGTACTTCCGCCCCGATCTTCACCCATCCGGCCCAGGTGGCCGACGCATTGCGCAAGGACGGCTATGCCGTGCTGCCGCCCCAGGACGTGGCGGCGCTGGCCGGCGTCACGCCGGACGCGCTGGACGCGCTGGCGCCCAGCTGGAACACGCTGGAACTGGACAACTACCTGAAGGACGGCGGCCGCTACCGGCGCCGCCGCCACTCCTGCTTTGTCCAGGACGGCGACAGCCTGACGCAGACGGCGCACCGCGCCCACTGGCAGCCGCTGGAATACAACGCGCTGCACGGCGGCATGAACCGCCTGTTCGAACCCATGCTGCCGGCCACGGTGGCGCAGCCGGCATGGCAGGCGCTGGTCGGCGCGCTGGGCCGGGTATGCAGCGCGGCCCGCCGCACCTCCACGCCGTGGTTCGTCGAGGCGCACCAGTTCCGCATCGACACCACGGACGGCATCGGCCGCCCGACGCCGGAAGGCGCGCACCGCGACGGCGTCGACTTCGTCGCCGTGATCCTGATCGGCCGCGAGCAGATCAAGGGCGGCGAGACGCGCATCTTCGAAGCCGACGGTCCCAACGGCAAACGCTTCACGATGACCGAGCCGTGGACCCTGCTGTTGCTGGACGATGCGACTGTCATCCATGAATCCACGCCGATCCAGCCGCTGGGTGCGCACGGCTATCGCGACACCCTGGTGCTGACCTGGCGCGCGGGCGGTTTCCAGGGACAGGAAACTCACCCCTGACGGACTAAATCCGATATAGTCACAACAGCCTATACTAAGCATCCAGGAGGGGTGGCCTGTGGACACCAGCTACGAAATACAGCCCGATGAGATAGAGATCCTCATCGTCGAAGACAGCCCGACCCAGGCCGAGCGCCTGCGCCGCCTGATCCAGTCCATGCGCTACGGCGCGCGGGTGGCCGGCAACGGTCAGCTGGCGCTGGAAGCGATCCGCGTGCGCAAGCCGGACCTGGTGCTGTCCGATATCGTGATGCCGGAAATGGACGGCTACGCGCTGTGCCGCGCGATCAAGAACGACCCCGAACTGCGCACCATCCCGGTCATCCTGGTGACCTCGCTGATGGATCCGAAGGACATCATCCGCGGCATCGAATGCGGCGCCGACAACTTCATCCGCAAGCCGTACGCGGAAGACTATCTGCTGAACCGCATCGGCCACATGCTGATGAACCAGAAGCTGCGCAAGAACCAGAATATGGAGATCGGCATCGCCCTGTACCTGGGCGATCAAAAACACTTCATCAACGCCGAACGCCAGCAGATCCTCGACCTGCTGATCTCCACCTACGAACAGGCGGTGCAGGTCAACAGCGAGCTGCAGGCGCGCGAACGCCAGGTGATCGAATTGAACATGCGGCTGGCGCACCACGCCGGCGAACTGGAAACCATCAACCGCGAAATCGCGCTGAAGAACCTGGAGCTGGCCGAGGCGAGCCGCATGAAATCGGCGTTCATCGCCAACATGTCGCACGAGCTGCGCACGCCGCTGAACGCCATCATCGGCTTCACCGGCGCGCTGCTGATGAAGCTGCCCGGCCCGCTGACGGTCGAGCAGGACAAGCAGCTCAACACCATCCGCACCAGCGCGCGCCACCTGCTCTCGCTGATCAACGACATCCTCGACGTGGCCAAGATCGAGGCCGGCAAGGTCACGCTGGAACTGGAGACGGTGCGCTGCCAGGACCTGGTGCAGGACGTGGTCGACACGCTGCGGCCGTTGGCGGCGCAAAAAGGCCTGGAGCTGGAAGTGGCGCTGACCGACGAACCCATCGTGCTCGATACCGACCGCCGCGCGCTGACGCAGATCCTGCTCAACCTGGCCAACAACGCGATCAAGTTCACCGAGACCGGCAAGGTCAGCGTGACGCTGGCGCAGCGTCAGGGGGAAAGCCTGGGACAGGACATCATCGAATTCTCGGTGGCCGACAGCGGCGCCGGCATCCGCGAGGAAGACCAGGCCAAGCTGTTCCAGGCGTTTTCGCAACTCGATTCGACCTCGACCCGCCACGCCGAAGGCGCCGGCCTGGGCTTGTACCTGTGCCAGAACCTGGCCAACCTGATCGGCGGCTCGCTGTTCTTCAAGAGCGATTTCGGCCACGGCAGCACGTTCACGCTGGCGCTGCCGAAACGCTGACCTGTGCGGCGCAGCATAAAAACTTTGGCATTTTTATACTGTAGAAGCTTAGACACCGTAGTTCTACGGTATTGCACCGCAACATAAATGAGGATATAGTGGGAACTGTCTCCTCCAACCGTTCGCTGAACATTGGAATTCAGCCCGCACCGTCAAGGTAGCGGGCATTTTTTTTGTCCTTGACTTGGCTTCAGCTTCGCAGCAAATCCAGCTTGCCGCTCATGCGCGGCAGCGACGGGAACACCTGCACCAGCTGCTTGTCGCTCAGCCGCAAATGACGCTCGGCGACGGTCGCCAGCACGTTGCGGAAGTCGGTGGTGACCGGCAGGTCGCGGCCCTCGTTCAGGTCGGCGTCGCCGACGCCGCGCCAGTCGCCCAGCACCTTGCCGCCGGCCACGCCGCCGCCCAGCACCCACATCACGTTGCCGTGACCGTGATCGGTGCCGCCGTTGCCGTTCTCGCGCGCGGTGCGGCCGAACTCCGACATCACGACGATGGTGGTGTCGTCGAACAGGGGACCCAGCCGCTGCGCCAGCACCGCCAGCCCCTGCCCCAGCGGCTGCAGGCGATTGGCCAGCTGGCCGCGCGCCGCGCCCTGGCTGGCGTGCGTGTCCCAGCCGCCCAGCGCCACGAAGGCCAGCTGGATATTCGGATCGTTGCGCATCAGCGCCGCCAGCCGCGCCGCGTCGTCGGGGAAGCCGTTAGGCAGCGGCGCGCCGCCGTTCGCGGCCTGCATCTCGGCCGACATCCCGCCGCCGCCCATGCCGCCGCCGACCATCTTGCCGGCCGCCGCATCCATCACTTCCCTGTGCGCGTCCTGGCCCTGCTGGTAGGCCGCGCCGAAGCGCTCGTTGCCCGCATACAGCTGGTCGAAGGCCTTGCTCACCGCCGGCCGGTCCAGCACATTGGCCTTGGTGCCGGCCGCGCCGTTGGCCAGGTTGACCGCCACCGCGCGGCCCGACAGGATGCGCGGCATGGTCGGGCCGATGCTCAGCGCGCGCGTCGGCGTGGTGGCGCCGGGCAGCGCCGCCACCAGCCGGTTCATCCAGCCGTCCTGCGTGCTCTTGACGCCGGGCGTGGCAGATTCCATGTAGTCCTGCGCATCGAAGTGCGAGCGCGTGGCGTCCGGCGAGCCGCTGGCGTGGACAAAGGCCAGCTTCTTCTGCTCCCACAGCGGCAGCAGCGGCGCCAGCGCCGGATGCAGGCCGAAATAGCCGTCCAGGTTCAGCGCGCCGCCGTCCTCGCCCGGCCTGGCCAGCGCGATGGTCGGCCGCAGCCGAGCGTAATTGGCATCGGCCACCGGCGCCACCACGTTGAGGCCGTCGACGGCGCCGCGCAGCATGATGACGATCAGCTTGCGGCCGGTGGCTTTGTCGCCCGCGGTGGCGGACGTCGCCGCCCAGGCGCCGCGGCCCAGCGGTATCATCAGGCCGGCGCTGGCGGCCAGCGTATTGAGGAAGTCTCTGCGTTGCATGGTGAACTCCGAGGTGATTAGCGCTGCATGAAATCGGGACTGCCCAGCAGCATGGCCGCGCGCAGCGGTTCGGGACTGCCGGCGATGGCGAGCTGCGTCTTGGGCGAGATCGAACCGCCCAGCGTGGCCTGCAGCGCCTGCGCATCCAGTGCCGGCGCCAGCATCGTGGCGAAGCCGATGCGGCGGCTCAGCGCGTCGGGATTGAGCCATGCGTCCTGCGTGTTCTTGTAGCCGTCCGGCGTCTGGCAGCCGTACAACGGCATGCCGAGGCGGTTCAGTACGCCCATCGTCAGCTTGATGTCGGTGACCGGCGCGGCGCTGGCGCGGGCGGCGGAAATCACGTACTGATAAGGCGTCTTGAATTTCGCGCCCACCGCTTCCGGCGCCATGAACTCGGCGCTGGTGAGCATCGTGCGCAGCACGGTGCGGATATCGCCTTTGCTGTCGAGGTAACTTTTGGCCATGCGGTCGACCAGGGCGGGCGGCGGCTGGTCCTGCACGAAGTACTGCGCCAGCCGGAAGCTCAGGTGATGCGCGGTGGCCGGCAGCATCGCCAGCACGTCCAGCGCATACTCGCCCTCCTCCTGGCCGCCGGCCTTGATGCGGCGACCCAGCCAGACCTTGTCGTCGCGGTCGTGGCGCGCCGGATCGAAGGCGAAGGTGCGGTTGCGCGCGGCCAGCTCGCGCTGGTCGTAGGTCCAGCCGGTCAGCATGCGCGCCAGTTCGGTGACGTCCTTTTGCGTGTAGCCGCTGTCGACGCCCATGGTGTGCAGCTCCATCAGCTCGCGCGCATAGTTTTCATTCAGGCCGCTGCTCTTGGCCTTCTGGCCGCCCTGCTTTTTGCCGCGCGGGACATAGCCGTTGGCGGTCGAGACCCAGTTGTCCAGGTAGTACAGCATCGCCGGATGATGCGCGGTGGCGCCCAGCAGATCGCGGAAATTCCCCATCGCGTAAGGACGGATCGCATCGCGCTCGTAGCTGGCGACCAACGCCCGGTCGACGCCCTTGCCGGAAAAGACGTTGAAGTGGTTGAACCAGAAATCGACCATCACCTCCTGCAACTGGTTCGGGCTGTCGACCGCGCGGGCGATGCGCGCCTCCGCCGTCTGCTGCGTGATCGCGGTGACCACCTCGCGCCGCCTGGCCTTGTCCTCTTCGGACTCGTTCTTCGCCATGCCGCGCACGGCGAGGAAGCGGCGCAGCACTTCGCCGGCAGGCTGCTGCGCCGCGTCGAGGCTGGCCAGGCGTCCGGTCAGCGCCGGGGGCAGCGGCGCGGCGGCATTGAGCTGCTCGTCGATGTAGCGCTGCACGCCCATCTGCGTCACGCGCTCGATGTCGCCCGGCTTGGGACCGTAGGCGATGCGGTTCAGCACATGGGCCGCGGCCTGTTCGGGCGCCAGCGGCGTCGGGGTGGCGGCGACGGCGGCGATGGCGGACGCCATCAGTGCGGCGGCGGCAATCCAGCGTGTCATGGTCATGGCGGCACTCCATTCAGGAAATATTTCCTTTATAACGCAATATCCTCGCCGCTCAAACGACTCCCATGTATCGATTGTAACGGCCTGTTACGGTAACCTCAGCAATAAATTAAACAATCGATTTACTTATATCAATTGTTTAAATTATGTGTTGTAATGTCGCAATGAATCCTAAACCTACTTCCATCGATACCAGCCAGCCAGCCGAAGAAGGCCGCAAGCCACGTTCGGACGGCGAGCAGTCGCGCGAGCGCCTGCTGCTGGCGGCCATGCGGCTGTTTGCCAGCCAGGGCTTTTCCAAGACCTCGACGCGGGAAATCTCGCAGGCGGCCGGCGCCAACGTCGCGGCCATCAGCTACTACTTCGGCGACAAGGCCGGCCTGTACCAGGCCTGTTTCGGCTCCATGTGTTCGCCGTCGCCGGAGAACATCGCCATGTTCGACCAGCCGCACTTCACGCTGCGGCAATCGCTGGAGGGGTTCTACCGGCAGATGATGGCGCCGCTGATGGCCGGCGAGGATGCGCAACTGCTGCTGCGTTTGTTTTATCGGGAGATGCTGGAACCCACCGGGCTGTGGGAGCAGGAAATTCAAAACAATATCATGCCGGAGCATCTGGCGATGGTCGGAGTGTTGAGCCGCCATCTGGGGCTGGAGCAGCCCACCGACGCTGCGCACCGGCTGGCGTACGCCATCGTCGGCATGGCGCTGCAGATCATGATCGGGCGCGATGTCGTCAACGCCATCACGCCGCACATGCTGGAGTCCACGGACACGATCGCACATTGGGTGGACCATCTGGTCGGCTATGCCGAAGCCTTGGTCAACGCCGAAAAACTCAAACTCCAAAAAGGGAAAGCATGAAGATATTCTTACGCGCGGCGGCACTGGCCGTCGCCGCGGCGCTGGCCGGCTGCGTCACGCAGGCGCCAGCGCCGCACGTGGCCGCGCAGGCGCCGCAGCAGTGGCAGGCGCCGCTGCCGCACAACGGCAGCCAGGCCGACCTGGCCAGCTGGTGGAAGCAGCAGTCCGATACGCTGCTGGTGCAGCTGATCGAATCGGCGCAGGCGGTCAGCCCGACCGTGGCCTCGGCCGGCTCGCGCATCGCGCAGTCGCGCTCCGAGCGCGTGGCGGCCGGTGCGGCGCTGGCGCCGTCGCTCGACGCGGCGGCCAGCGTCAGCCGCTCGAACCAGCAATCGGCACTGCCGACCGGGACCACCTCGCAGGCGGCCCTGCAGGCTTCGTGGGAGATCGATCTGTTCGGCGGCAAGCGGGCGGCGCGCGACGCGGCGCAGGCGCGGCTCGACAGCGCGCACGCCGGCTGGCACGATGCGCGGGTGTCGGTGGCTGCCGAGGTGGCGAACCAGTACTACGGCTTGCGCGCCTGCGAGCAGCTGCTGGCGGTGGCAAAGCAGGATGCATCGTCCCGCGCCGATACGGCGCGCCTGACGGAGCTGAGTGCCAAGGCCGGCTTCCAGTCTCCCGCCAGCATGGCGCTGGCCCGCGCCAGCGCGGCCGACGGCAACAGCCGCTACATCGCCCAGCGCGCCGTTTGCGATGTCGACGTCAAGGCGCTGGTGGCGCTGACATCGATGCCGGAGCCTGAGCTGCGGCAGAAGCTGGCCGCGGGCGCGGCATCCGCCGCGGTGGCGCCGTCGATCGCGATCGCGGAACTGCCGGCACGCACGCTGAGCCAGCGGCCCGACGTGTTCACCGCCGAACGCGAAGTGACGGCGGCCAGCGCCGATGTCGGTTCCGCGCAGGCGCAGCGCTACCCTCGCCTGACCTTGTCCGGCGCGGTCGGCGTGGCCAACTTCCGCGCCGCCGGCGAGAACACCAAGACCGACACCTGGAACATCGGCCCGGTCTCGCTGTCGCTGCCGATCTTCGACGCCGGCCGGCGCCGCGCCAACGTCGACGCGGCCAGCGCCCGCTACGACGCCGCCGTCTCGGCCTACCGCGCCACCGTGCGCCAGGCCGTCAGCGAAGTCGAGCAGGCCCTGGTCAACCTGGACGCCACCGGCGAACGCGCCACCGACGCGCAAACCGCGCTGGAAGGCTACCGCGTCAACTTCACCGCCGTGGAGGACCGCTACAAGAACGGCCTGGCCAGCCTGTTCGAACTGGAGGACGCGCGCCGCACCCGCCTGTCCGCCGAACAAACCGTCATCAACCTGCAGCGCGAACGCAGCGCCGCCTGGGTAGCGCTGTACCGCGCCGCCGGCGGCGGCTGGACCGCCCCGACCGACGGCGCCCCCGCCGTCGCCGACATCAGCGTCAACTAAAAGAACGACATCATGAAAAATCTGAAAACCAAGCTGCAACCCGTCGCTGTCGTCCTGCTGGCCGTATTCGCCATCGGCGGCACCGGCATCGCTTTATACTCGCCCGCCACGCAGGCGGCCGACGACAAGAAAGCCGCCACCGCCAAGCCGGCGCTGACCGTCACCACCACCAAGCCGGTGGCCGCGCGCCTGCCGATCAAGCTGGCGGCCAACGGCAACGTCGCCGCCTGGCAGGAAGCGAGCGTCAGCAGCGAATCGAACGGCTTGCGTCTGACCGAAGTGCGCGTCAATGTCGGCGACGTGGTCAAGGCCGGCGACGTGCTGGCCGTGTTCTCGGCCGATACCGTCAACGCCGACCTGGCGCAGGCGAAAGCCGCCGTGCAGGAGGCCGAAGCCAACGCCGCCGACGCCGTCGCCAACGCGGCCCGCGCCCGCACGCTGCAAAACACCGGCGCCCTGAGCGCGCAGCAGATCAGCCAGTACACCACCGCCGAACAAACCGCCAACGCCCGCATCGCCTCGGCCAAGGCCGCGCTGGCGAGCCAGCAGCTGCGCCTCAAGTACACCAAGGTGGTGGCGCCGGACAGCGGCGTGATTTCCGCGCGCAGCGCCACCGTCGGCGCCGTGTCCGGCCCCGGCACGGAACTGTTCCGCATGATCCGCCAGGGCCGCCTTGAATGGCGCGCCGAAGTGGTGGCCGCCGACCTGCGCAACCTGAAGACCGGCACCAGCGCCGTCGTCAAGGCCGCCAACGGCAGCGAAGTGACCGGCAAGGTGCGCATGATCGCGCCGACCGTCGACACGCAAACCCGTTCGGCATTGGTCTACGTCGACCTGCCGGCCAGCGCAGGCGCCACGGCCAAGGACGCGCCGTTCAAGGCCGGCATGTTCGCCAGCGGCCAGTTCGAACTGGGCACCTCGGATGCGATGACCTTGCCGCAGCAGGCCATCGTCGTGCGCGACGGCTTCAGCTTCGTGTTCCGCCTGAACGCCGACCAGCATGTCAGCCAGATCAAGGTGCAGCCGGGCCGCCGCCTGGGCGACCGCATCGAAGTGCTGGGCGGCCTGACCGCCGACTCGCAGGTGGTGGTGCGCGGCGCCGGCTTCCTCAACGACGGCGACCTGGTGAACAACGTCGCCGAATCGTCGCCGGCCGCCGCCAAGCTGGCTGCCAAGTAAGGACGCGCCATGAACTTCTCTTCCTTATCAATCAAGAACCCGATCCCGGCGATCATGCTGTTCGCCTTGCTGACGCTGGCGGGCATGCTGGCCTACAAGGCCAATCCGGTGCAGGACTTCCCGGACATCGAACTGCCCATCGTCACCATTGTCGCCACCTTGGACGGCAGCGCGCCGGCCCAGCTGGAAACCGAAGTCGCGCGCAAGATCGAAGACTCGGTGGCCACGCTGCAAGGCGTGAAGAACATCTACACCACGGTGCTCGACGGCGTCTCGACCACCACCGTTGAATTCATCCTGGAGAAGCAGATCTCCGACGCCGTCAACGAGGTGCGCGACGCGGTGGCCCGCGTCAAGGCCGACATGCCGGCCGAGCTGCGCGACCCGACGGTGACCAAGGCGTCCACCGCCGGCCGCGTGATCCTGACCTTCACCGCATCGGCCGCCAAGACCACCGGCGAACAGCTCGACAACCAGGAACTGAGCTGGTTCGTCGACAACACCGTCGCCAAGCGCCTGCTGGCGGTGCCCGGCATCGGCGCGGTCAAGCGCGTCGGCGGCGTGTACCGCGAGATCCGCGTGGAGCTCGACGACGCCCGCATGGCGGCGCTGCGCGTGTCCGCGCTGGACGTGTCGCGCCAGCTGCGCCTGGTGCAGAAGGAAGCCCCGGGTGGACGCGGCGACATCAGCGGCGCCGAGCAATCGGTGCGCACCATCGGCACCGTCAAGAGCGCGGCCGAACTGGCGGCGATGGACCTGCCGCTGCCGGACGGCCGCCGCATCCGCCTCGACCAGGTGGCCACCGTCACCGACACCGTCGCCGAACCGCGCGCCGTCGCGCTGCAGGACGGCGTGCCGGTGATCGGCTTTGAAATCTTCCGCACCAAAGGCGCCAGCGAAGTGGCCGTCGCCAAGGGCGCCCGCGCCGCCATCGAGGAACTGCAGAAGAACAATCCGAAAGTGGCGCTGGCACAGGTGATCGACAACGCCTTCCCGGTCGAGGAAAACTTCACCGGCTCGATGGAGCTGCTGTACGAAGGCGCCATCCTGGCGGTGCTGGTGGTGTGGTGGTTCCTGCGCGACTGGCGCGCCACGCTGGTGGCCGCCGCCGCGCTGCCGCTGTCGGTGATGCCGGCCTTCCTCGGCCTGTACCTGTTCGGCTACACGCTCAACACCGTGACCCTGCTGTCGATGGCGCTGGTGGTCGGCGTGCTGGTCGACGACGCCATCGTGGAAATCGAAAACATCGCGCGCCACCTGCGCATGGGCAAGACGCCGATGGAAGCGGCGATGGAAGCGGCCGACGAAATCGGCATGGCCGTCATCGCCACCACCTTCGCGCTGGTCGCCGTCTTCCTGCCGACCGCCTTCATGGGCGGCGTGCCCGGCCTGTTCTTCAAGCAGTTCGGCTGGACCGCCGTGGTGGCCGTGCTGGCATCGCTGGTGGTGGCCCGCCTGCTGACGCCGATGATGGCGGCCTACATCCTCAAGCCCGCCATCCACGGCGAGGAAAAAGATGGCTGGCTGATGACGCGCTACATCCGCGTGATGCGCTGGTGCCTGACACACCGGCTGGTGACGGCGATCGCCTCGGCGTTGTTCTTCGCCGGCTCGATCATGCTGGTGGGCCTGCTGCCGACCGGCTTCGTGCCGGCGGCCGACCGCGCGCAAACGCAGATCAACCTGGAACTGCCGCCCGGCTCCACGCTGGCCGAAACCGGCGTGGTGGCCGAGCGCGCGCGCCAGGCCGCGATGCAGGTCAAGGGCATCAAGGCCGTGTTCAGCTCCATCGGCGGCGGCTCGTCCGGCGACGCCTTCGCGCCCGGCGCGGCGGCCGAGGCGCGCAGCGCCGTGCTGACGCTGACCACCGTCCACCGCAACAAGCGCAAGGAATCGATGGCCGACCTGGAAGCGGAAATCCGCCACAAGCTCGACGCGATTCCCGGCGCCCGCTTCAAGGTGGGCCCGCCGGACAACGGCGTCAAGATGCAGCTGGTGCTGCGCAGCGAAGACCCGGTGGCGCTGAAGGAAACCGCGCAAAAGGTCGAACGTGAAATGCGCACGCTCAAGGGCGTCGGCAACGTGCGCTCCAGCGCCTCGCTGGTGCGTCCCGAGATCATCGTCACGCCGGACTTCGCCAAGGCCGCCGATCTGGGCGTGACCGCCTCGTCCATCGGCCAGACGGTGCGCGTGGCCACCGCCGGCGACTACGACACCGACCTGACCAAGATGAACCTGCCGGAGCGCCAGGTGCCGATCCGCGTCAAGCTGCCGGACGCCGTGCGCGCCGACCTCGACGCCATCGGCCGCCTGACGGTGCCGGGCAAGAACGGTCCGGTGCTGCTGGCCACCGTCGCCACCATCACGATGGAGAGCGGCCCGGCGCAGATCAACCGCCTGAACCGCAGCCGCAACGTCACGCTGGAAGTGGAGCTGGGCAAGCGTTCGCTGGGCGAGGTCAACGCCGAGGCGCGCGCGCTGCCGTCGATGAAGAGCCTGCCGCCGTCGGTGAAGATCGCCGAACTGGGCGACACCCAGGAGATGGCCGCGCTGTTCGCCAGCTTCGGCATCGCCATGCTGATCGGCGTGCTGTGCATCTACTGCGTGCTGGTGCTGCTGTTCAAGGACTTCATGCAGCCGATGACCATCCTGGCCGCGCTGCCGCTGTCGATCGGCGGCGCCTTCGTGGCGCTGCTGATCACCGGCCGCGCGCTGTCGATGCCGTCGATGATCGGCCTGATCATGCTGATGGGGATCGTTACAAAGAACTCAATCTTGTTGGTTGATTATGCTATTCTGGCACGTCAGGAAGGCATGAGCCGTTTCGATGCGCTGGTCGACGCCTGCCACAAGCGCAGCCGTCCGATTCTGATGACGACCATCGCGATGGGCGCCGGCATGATGCCGCTGGCGCTGGGCTGGGGCGCCGATCCGAGCTTCCGTTCGCCGATGGCGATCACGGTGATCGGCGGCCTGATCACATCGACGCTGTTGAGCCTGCTGGTGGTGCCGGCCGTGTTCACCTACATCGACGACCTCGAGCACTTCCTGAAACGCGTGATGGGCAAGCTGCGCCGCCAGCCGGCGGCCTCGCCCGAGCAGGAAACCGTGCCGTCGCTGCGCAAGATCGCCGGCGGCGGTCATTAAGCACAGCATCTGCGAGGAGACCGACATGGAATACACGATACAAGATCTACCGGAAGTGCGGGTAGCCTACCTACGCTACAAGGGCCCGTTCGGCGCGCCGATCGGCGAGTTCTGGAAGGAAGTGTTCACGCCGTGGCAAAAGGCTTGCGGCCTGGTGAACAAGGTGACGTACGGCGTGGCGCAGGACGACCCGGCCACCACGCCGCCGTCCGAATGCCGCTACGACGCCTGCGTCGAGGTCTCGGCCGACTATCCGATCAGGGAGCCGGCCAGGGAAGCCCATATCCCCGCCGGCCGCTACGCCGTGGCCAGGTTCAAGGGCAGCGGCGCCGACGTGCCGGGCGCCTGGGGCGCGTTCTTCGGCCGGCTGCACGCCGAAGGCAAGGCCGACGCCGGCCCCTGCTTCGAACGCTACCCGGCCGACTTCGCGATGGATCCGGCCACCGGCGTGTTCGAAGCGGAGTTCTGCATCCCCGTCAAGTAAGGCGCCTTCCTCCACGTCCCGTATCCCGGCACCTTCCGTTTCACCATGCGGCACCGCAGCATATTATTGCCAGCAAAATCGGCGAATATGCGATACTCGCCGGGTACAACGGGAGTGCCAGGGACAATGACGTTTTTTCAGAAATTGCTTCGATCGCCGAGGGCGATCTCCGCGCCTTACGGGCGGGTCATGCTGGCCAAGACCACGCAGCTTGGTGACCTCGTCATCAGCCTGCCGATGGCCGCCGCCCTGAAGCAGCGCGACCCGCATTGCACTGTGATCCTGCTGACCAACCGCCGCACGGTGGAAATCGCCCGCCGCTGCCCGGACGTGGACGAGGTCTACGCCGCTCCCGAATCCGACGAGGAACTGACCGCCCTGCTGGTGTCGCTGAAGCTGGATATCTTCGTCCAGGTGAACACCTGCCGCAGGCTGGCGCGGGGCGCCTGCGACGCCGCCGTGCCGGTGCGCATAGGCTCGCTGTTCCGGGTCTACAACTGGCGCCGCTGCACCCACCTGGTGGCGATCTCCGCGCCCACCTCGGGCCTGAACAAGCGGCTGCTGGACCTGCAGTACCTGCGGCCGCTCGGCATCGTCATCGACGACCAGCAGACCTTGCCCGCGCTGTGCCGCCTGACGCCGCCGCAACGGATCGCCGAGGCGGTGGCCGAGCTGCATCCCGGCCACTTCGCGCAGGGACGCAAGACCGTCATCCTCAGCCCCGCGCTGGTGACGGCCAAGTCGCACCAATGGCCGCTGGCCTACTACACCAAGCTGATACGCAGCATCGATCCGCAGCTGGTGCACTGGTTCATCTGCGGCACCAACGAAGACCGCGAAGCCTTGCAGCCGCTGCTGCTGCGCCATTCCGAGGCCGGCAATGTGACCAACCTGGTCGGCAAGATGTCGCTGACCGAGTTCATGGGCTTCATGAGCCATTGCGACGGCCTGGTGGCCGGCAGCACCGGCCCGCTGCACCTGGCGGCGGCGCTGGGCATCAACACGCTGGGCCTGTTCCAGTCGCGCAAGGTGGACATCCACCGCTGGCGGCCGCTGGGCGAATCGGCCAGCGTGATCCACAGCGGCGTGCGCTGCCGCGGCGAGCGCAGGGTATCGGAGGCCGCCAGCAACCAGGCCGTGCCCTGCCCCTGCATGACGGCGATCCAGCCCGAGACGGTGGCCTCGCACGTGATGGGCTGGTTCATGCCCCCGCATCTTGATCGCGCTCTTACATCAGAGTAAAGTAGCCCGATTACTTCAGGAGCCCCATATGAAACGTGTCACCGGTATTGGCGGTGTGTTCTTCAAATCCGCAGACCCGAAGCGGCTGGCCGAATGGTACCGGGTCCATCTTGGTTTGAATGTCGAGGCATGGGGCGGCGCCTCATTCCAGTGGTCCAATCCGGACAACCCAGGCGGCACGGGAACCACGGTGTGGAATCCGTTCAAGGCGGACACCGATTACTTCGCTCCGAGTTCTTCCTCTTTCATGATCAACTACCGCGTCGACGACCTGCACGCCCTGCTGGCCGCGCTGCGCGCCGAAGGATGCCAGGTGCTGGACAAGGTCGACGAATCGGAATACGGCAAGTTCGGATGGGTAGTGGACCCGGACGGCAACAAGGTCGAGTTGTGGCAACCACCGCAAGGCCAGTGAGTTCATGAAAATACGACGTTGCGCTGTACTGTACATCGAACCACGCGAAGAACTCGCCATCGATTGGTCCTCCCTGTTTGCCGGTTCCACCACGCTGGCCGCCAGCACGCGCTGGCTGGCGCTGGCGCCGCACCTGGACCGCGAAATCGAAGTCGATGCCGCCGACCTGGCCGCCATGGCCGCCGTCAGCCAGACGGTCTGGTCCGAACTGGAAGCATGCGAGCAGCGCCACGGCGCCGCCTGCGTCGCGCGCCTGCTGGAGCTGGGCCTGCTGATCGGCGACGCGCCCGAACACGAGGCCCTGCGCGAACGCGACGAAACCCTGCGCGCCCAGCACTGGCGGCCGCTGGCGGCGCTGGCCCACACCTTCTCGCGCTGGCACGACGTGCGCACCGAAACCGGCATGGAAGCGCCCAGCATCCAGCAACTGCTGGACCGCTACGGCGCGCCGCCGGCGCCGACGATGGACCTGGGCACGCCCGCCAGCGCCTTCAAGCTGCCCAAGGCCGCCAGCGGCATCCTCGATGAAACGCTGATGAAGCGCTACACCGGCCGCAATTTCGACACCGGGGCCAGCCTGCCACTGGCCGTGGCGGCGCGCCTGCTGCAACGAACCTTCGGCGCGCAGGAACAGCGCCAGGTGGGGCCGCATGCCAACGTGCTGAAGAAAACCAGCCCGTCGGGCGGCGGCCTGCATCCGGTCGAGGCCTTCGTGCTGGTGCAGCGCATCGCCGGCGTGGCGCCGGGACTGTACTACTATCATCCGATCGAGCACGAACTGCGTCCGCTGCGCACCATGGAAAGCGAGGAAGCGGCCGCCGTGGCGCGGCTGATGGTGGCCGAACAGCAATGGCTGGCCGACGCGCCCATGCAGGTGGTGATGGTGGGAAGGATAGAACGCAGTTTCTGGAAGTACCGCAACCACCAGAAGGCCTACCGCGCGCTCGCCCTCGATGCCGGCCACCTGTCGCAGACCTTCTACCTGCTGGCGGCGGAAGCGGGCTTGCCGGCGTTTATCACGGCCGCGATCAACGACGTCGACATCGAACGCTTGCTGGAACTGGACCATCTGCGCCATGCCGTCATCGCGGTCTGCGGTTGCGGGCCGGCATCCACCGGCCCGCGCAATATGGTCGAACTGCGTTATGGAGAAACCGGCCCGGACTGATGCCGGGCCGGCGTGTGGCGCCGACTCAGGCGGCGGCGCCGCCCGACAACAGGAAGACCACCATGGTGCCTTCGCTGACGATATTGCTGTGCATCGCGGTCTGGTCGGCGACGATGCTGTCCTTGGACGGCAGGCTGCGCACGGCAGGCACCTGTGCCGGGTCGAGCGAGATGCCGAGGCCGCCGAGGGCGCCCACCGGATCGCGCAGCATGTGGTCGCGGAAAGCGTCGTCCTTGGCCAGTTTGTCGAGTACCGTGCTGAGTTCGCCGGAAGTATGCTTGGTCATTATAGTTATCCCCTAGTTTATGGATGGAATTAAGCGTTGCCGCCGATCCATGCTACGGTAAACCATGCTCCTTGCCAAGCAACTTAGTGTTGCGCCACACCGTCCAGCGCGTGCACCCCGTCGATCACCGTTTCCAGCGCCGCGCCAAAGGCCGCCAGCGCCTCGTCGAGCTGGGTTAACCGCGGCGGCAGCAGCAGATTCTCCAGCCCGCCGGCGGCGCGGTGCAGTTCGGCCATCGACAAATTGCCGGCCGCGCCACGAATCTTGTGCACCAGCACCGAGGCCTCCTCGAAGTCGCCGCTGTCGATGGCTTCCAGCAGCTGTTGCGGAGTGGCCTCGAATTCCCGGGCAAATTTGTTCAGCAAGATCATCACCAACTGACCATTGCCGCCCATCCGGGCCATCGCGTCCGGCATGTCGACGCCTGGGACATTCGGCGCCGCATCCTGCGCCGCCGTTGGCGCGGCCACCACCACCCGGTCCGGGTCCAGCCGTATCCAGCTGGCCAGCACGCCGAACAGGCGTTCCGGGTCGATCGGCTTGGTCACGTAATCGTTCATGCCCATGGCCAGGCTGTTCTCGCGGAAACCGGCCACCGCATGGGCGGTCATCGCGATCACCGGCAGGCTCGCCTGCTGCAGCTTGGCGCGGATGCGGGCGGTCGCCTCGTAGCCATCCATCTCCGGCATCTGGATATCCATCAGCACCGCGTCGTAGCGGCCGCTGTCGACCATGTGCACCGCGTCGACGCCGTTGCCGGCCAGTTCGACCTGCACGCCGGCGCGCATCAGCACTTCGCGCGCCACCTGCTGGTTGATGACGTTGTCGTCGACCACCAACACGCGGGCACCGGCGATGCGCAATGCCGCCTCGGACAAGGCCACCGGCGCCGGCTCCGGCAGCGCCGGCTCGGCGGCCTCGAAGCCCAGCGCCAGCAGCACGCTGTTGATCAACTGGGGCGGATGCACCGGCTTGGCCAGGCAGGCGTGGATGCCCGCCTCCGCTGCCGCCTGCACGATGGGCTCGCGCGCGAAGTCGGTGACCATCAGCACCACCGGCAGGGCGCGCCACGCCGGCTCGGCGCGGATGCGGCGCGACGCCTCGATGCCGTCCCCCTCGGACAAGTGGCTGTCCATCAGCACCAGGTCGGCCGGCTGCTCCCGCAGCACCTGCATGGCGGCCGCGGCCGATGCGGCGGAATCGGTCGCGAAGCCGGCGCTGCGCAGTTGCCGCTCCAGCATCTCGCGCGCCGGCGCGCAGTCGTCGACGATCAGCACGCGCTTGCCGGCGGCGCCTTCGGGCAGCGCCGGCAAGCCGTCCGGCTCGTCCGCCAGGCAATGCAGCGCCACGCTGAAATGGAAACAGCTGCCGCTGTCGGGCAGGCTGTCGATGCCGATGACGCCGCCCATGGCCTGCACCAGCTGCTGCGAAATGGCCAGCCCCAGGCCCGTGCCGCCATACAGCCGCGTGGTGCTGGTGTCGGCCTGGCTGAAGGCGCGGAACAGGCGCGCCTGCTGCTCGGGGCTGATGCCGACGCCGGTATCCGCCACCGAGAAACGCAGCCGCACCTGGCCATCCATGGCACCGGCCGGGCCGTCCAGTTCGACGCGCAGCACGATGTAGCCGCGCGCGGTGAATTTGAGCGCGTTGCCCACCAGGTTGACCAGCACCTGGCTCAGGCGCAGCGGATCGCCGGACAGCCGGGTCGGCACGGCGGGATCGGCCCAGGCCACCAGTTCCAGGCCTTTTTCCGCCGCGCGCCAGGAGAACAGGTCGGCCACCTGGCTCAGCGTGTCGGACAGCTCAAAGGGCACGTTTTCCAGTTCCAGCTTGCCCGATTCGATCTTGGAAAAGTCCAGCACGTCGTCGATGATGCCAAGCAGGTTCTGCCCCGCCCGGCCGATCTTGTTGAAGTAGTCGCGCGGCTTGGCCGGCAGGTCCAGGTAGGTGCCCAGGCCGGCGAAGCCGAGGATGGCGTTCATCGGCGTGCGGATCTCGTGGCTGATGTTGGCCAGGAAGTCGCTCTTGGCGCGGGTCGATGCCTCGGCGTCGGCGCGCGCCTGCTGGATCGCGCGGATCGCGTGGGCCTTCTGGAAGGCCGAGACGAAAGGCTCCTTCAGCGCCTTGAACATGTCGAGGTCGCCGCCGGCGAACGGCGCGTCCTGCTCGAACACCAGGTAGCCCTGCAACTGCTGCTCGACGCAGATGCGCACCGCCAGCACGGCGCCGGCCCGGCTCAGGAACATGTCCGGCGCGATGCTGTCGGCAGCGTCGACCAGCTGCGCATGGGCCTCGGCCAATGTCATGCCGGTACGCGCCAGCGGCACGCCGTCCGGCCAGCCGGCGCGCAGCGCCAGCGCGGCCTCGCCGGCCTCGCCGGCTTCGCCGATCAGCGCATACGCCATGCGCACCGCGCCGATCGCGCTCGATTCGCGCAGGATGGTGTTCAGCAGGGCGTCGAAGTCCAGCTGCTCGTTGATCGACTTGACGATGGCGTGCACCCGCTCCAGGTGGCGCGTGCGCGAATACACCTGCAGCTGGAGTTCGATCTGCGCGCGCTGCAGCTGGCGCACGCGCCAGCGGTACAGGCCCCAGCCCAGCGCCAGGATCGCCAGCACGCCGCCCGAGCGCGCCCACCAGGTCTGGTACCAGGCCGGCAGGAACTCCAGCGTCATGCTCAATTCCTGCGGGCTCCACACGCCTTCGCGGTTGCTGCCGCGCATGCGCAGCCGGTAGCGTCCGGGCGCCACGTTGGCATAGGTGGCGCTGCGGTGGTTGGCATCCTTTTCCACCCAGTCCTTGTCATAGCCTTCGAGACGGAAGGCGTAGCGGTTGCGCTGGCTGGCGGAAAAATCCAGCGCCGCCACTTCGACTTCGACATTGCGGGTGCCGGCCGGGATGCTCAGGCTGGCGCCGTCCGGCGCCAGCAGCGGCGCCGCCGACACGCTTTGCCGGTCCAGGCGCACCGAGCTGACCACCAGCGGCGGCTGGAACGTCCAGCGCGCCGGCGGCTCCGGCTGCACCACGACATAGCCGCCGGAGGTGCCGAAGACGATCTCGCCATGGGCCGTCTGCCCGACCGAGCCGCCGTAATAGGCCTGGTACACCAGGCCGTCGGCGCGGCCCAGCGCTTGCGCGCGCAGCGTGCCGGTATCGATGACGGCGATGCCCTCGCTGGTCGAGGCCCACATGCGTCCGGCGGCGTCGGCGCGCAGGCCGTTGACGAACTTGCTGGGCATGCCCGCTTCCAGGCCCACGCGGTGGAAGCGGCGCGTGCCATCGGCGGCGCGGCCGTCCAGCACCGCGACGCCGCCGCTGTTGGTGGCCACCCACAGCCGGCCCTGCGCATCGAAGGCCATCCAGTTGATAAATCCCTGCGGCAGGCGGGTGGCGATTTCCGGCGCCGGCATTATCTGCTCGGCCTTGCCGCTGGCGGGGTCGAAGCGGTTCAAGCCGTTGCGGGTGCCGATCCACAGCGCGCCGTCCGGCGCGGCCAGGATGGTGCTGATGCGGCTGTCCGACAGGCCGCCCGAGTCGGCCGGTCCCTGGCCATAGACCTGCACTTTGCCGGCGCGCGAATCGTAGCGCAGCAGGCCGTTTGCCGTGCCCAGCCACAGCACCCCGTCCTGCGGCACGATGGCGCCGATGCGCGGCAACGGATCGGTGTGAGGCAGCGGCACGCGGACCACGCGGCTGCCTTTGCCGCTGGTGTGGTACAGGCCCAGCAAGGTGCCTACCCACGCCTCCTGCGGCTCGGCCTCGGCCATGGCCGTGATCATCCGGTTGGGCAGCGCCGTTTCCGGATGCAGCGGATCGGGACGCAGCCCGGCCGTGCGGCTGCCGTCGGCGGCCACCAGGTCGATGCCCTGGTCGGCCAGCCCCACCCACAGCCGGCCGGCAGAATCGGTCATGAACGAGGGTACGGAGACTTCCGGCATGCCCACGCCGTCGAGGATGGTGCTGAAGATGCTGTTGCGCGGATTGTGCACGTCGACGCCGCGCTCGTTGGCGACCCACATCAGGCCGCTGCGGTCGCGCCACAGCGCCGCCACGCGGTCGTTGGCCAGGCTGATCGCGATCGCCGGCCGGTGCACGATGCGCCGGCCATGGCCGCCGGCGTCGAACTCGATGATACCGCCGCCGTAGGTGGCCGCCCACCACTGACCCGGCTTGGTTTCCGCCAGCGACAGCACCATGGCGTTGTTGCTGTCCTTGACCTGATCCAGCACCAGCATGCGCGCGCCGGCGGTGGCCGCGTCCGCGCCGGCCAGGCCGATGCCGCTCCTGAACGTGCCGAACACCACCCCGCCCTGCGCATTTTCGCTCAGCGACAACACGGCGTCGCTGACGCCGCCCGCGATGGCGATATCGTCGACGCGGCCGGTGGCGGCGTCGCGCCGGGCCAAGCCGCCGTTCGAGCCTATCCACAGGTTGCCGCCGCGGTCGACCAGCAGGGCGCGGATCTGGTTGCTGCGGGGCCCGCCTGTCGCGCCGGCCGCGCGCGGCAGGTGGCTGATGGCGTTGCCGTTCTGGCTATCGATGTAGTCGAGACCGGCACCGGTGCCGACCCAGATGCCGCCGCGCCTGTCGCTGGCGATGGCGCCGATGGCGGGGCTGCTCAAGCCGTTCTTGCCGGCGGCGTAGCGGATGAAGCGCTCCTGCTGCTTGTCGTACATGGCCAGGCCGTCGGTGGTCGTGCCTATCCACAGCCGTCCCTGGCCATCCACGTGCAGCGCCTGGACAAAGTCGCCCGGCAGCGAATGGGAATCGTCCGCATCGAAGAAGAAATTGCGCATGTGGTAGCCGTCCCAGCGGCCAAGGCCGGCCTGGGTGCCGAACCACATGAAACCGTCGCCGTCCTGCACCACCTTCATCACGATGGGGCTGGGGAAGCCCCGGTCGGCCGGCACCAGATGGTCGAACATGGCCGGCGCCAGCGCCTGCCAGCGGTCGGGCGCATCCGCCGCGCCCGCCGGCGCGCACCACAGGCAAGCCAGTAGCGGCACGGCACTGAGGCGCAGCAAAAAGGCACCGGCAAGGGTGCCGGCAACAGATGAGGGGACGTTGAAATTGCTCACAAACGAAGAGCCGTAAAAGCCTGCCATGAATTTTCCCATGCTAGCTAGCAATGGGAATTGCACAGCAAGCATACGGAATTGTTGGCCATCTGTCTATTTTTTTGCCACCCAGCCTCCCCCCATGGCGCGATACAGGTCCACCGAGGCGACCAGGATGCGCGTCTTCAGTTGCAAACGCCCCACATCGGCGTTGTACAGCGTGCGCTGGGCGTCCAGTTCTTCCAGGTAGGAGGCATAGCCGTTGCGGTAGCGGTTGTGGGCGATGCGCAGCGTTTCGGCGGCCGTGGCACGGCGGGCGTCGTTTTGCACCGCCTGCTCCTTGAGCCGGTAGATCGCCCCGAGACTGTTGTCGGTTTCTGCGAAGGCGGTGCGCACGGCGTTTTCGTAGGCGAAGACGGACTGGTCGCGCTGCGCGGCGGCGGCGTCGGTCTGATGCTGGACCCGGTCGCCTTCGAATACCGGCGCGGCCACCGCACCGGTCAGCCGCCACAGCGCGGTCGGGGCGTTGACGAAATCGTGCCACTTCAGGTTCTGCACGCCGCCCACCGCCGTCAGCTTGAACGACGGCAGCAGCTGGTCGCGCGTGGCCTGCAGGTTGGCGTTGACGGCGATCAGGTTGTATTCGGCGCGGGCGATGTCGGGCCGGCGCCGCAGCAGCTCGGACGGCAGGCCAGCCGGCACGGACGGCGCTTCGAGCTTTTCCAGTTCGGCGCCGCGCGCGATCGGGCCGGGATTGCCGCCGGCGAGGATCGCCAGCGCGTTTTCCTGCTCGAAGATGGAGCGCCTCAGCTGCGGCAGCTGTTCGGCGGTGGCCTGGTATTCGGCCTGCGCCTGCAGCCACTCCAGCCGCGAGCTGTAGCCGACGTCGAACTGGCGCTTGGCCAGGTCGCGCGATTCCTCGCGCAGCTTCAGCGTGGCTTCGGTCAGCGCCAGCTGGGCGTCCAGCCCGCGCAGGTTGAGGTAGCCCGAGGCGACGGTGGCGGCGATCGACAACGCGGCGGCGTCGGCGTTGGCCTGCTCGGCCTGGTAGGTGGCGGTGGCGGCGTCGGTCAGCGCGGCAAGGCGGCCCCACACGTCCACCTCATAGCTGGCCTGGAATTCGGCCTGGTACACATTGGTGACGTAAGGGACGCCGTTGTAGGCCAGCTGGCGCGTGCGGGTGGGCGCGGTGTCGACGAAGACGTTGGCCTTCTGCCCGGCGGCGGCGACGCCGACCAGCGCGCGGTACTGCGCCACGCGGGAACGGGCGATGCGCAGGTCGCCGTTGTGTTCCAGCGCGGCGGCGACCAGCGCCGTCAGCGCGGGATCGCCGTAGGCTTGCCACCACTGCGGTTCGACTTGCGCCGCGCCCGCCCCCGAGTCGCTGCTGCGCCACGCGGCGGGCGTCTGCAACGACGATGCGGGCGGCGGCGGCGCCTTCGCGGCGCAGCCGGCCAGCGCCAGCGCGGCCCCGGTCAGGACTGCCCGGCATTTCATGGCTTGGCCCCGGCCGCGGCGGCGACGGACGGCTTGGCCGGCGCGCTGTCCGCATCGTTCAGCACCGCCGATGTGTCGATGCTGACGATCACCGACATCCCCGGCGCCAGCCGCCGCGCCTTGGCCTGGCCGGGATCGATGCGGATGCGCACTGGTATGCGTTGCGCGATCTTGACGTAGTTGCCGGTCGCATTATCGGCCGGCAGCACGCTGAACTCCGAGCCGGTGGCCGGCGAGATGCGCTCGACCTGCCCGGTCAGCAGCGCGCCGTCGAGCGCATCGACCTTGAAGGTCGCGCTCTGCCCCACCTGCACGCCGTTCATCTGCGTCTCCTTCAGGTTGGCGATCACCCACAGCTGGCGCGGCACCAGCCCCATCAACTGCGCGCCGGTGTTGACGTAGGCGCCCTTGCGCACCGTGACCTGTCCCAGCTGGCCATCCTCCGGCGCCGTGATGCGGGTGTTGTCCAGATCCACCTTGGCCGCCTTCAGCGCGGCCGCCGCGTTGGCCACCGCCGCCTCCAGCGACAGCTTGTTGACCACCACCGACTGCACCTGCTGCCTGGCGATATCCAGGCTGGCGCGCGCCTGCGACACCGCCGCCATGGCCTGCGCCCGCGCCGCCTTCGACGAATCCTGCTCGCGCAGCGACAGCGAACCGTCGGCCGCCAGCGAGTTCACGCGGCTCAGGTCCGCCACCGACTTGGCCGACTGCGCCTCCGCGTTGGCCAGCGTGGCCTGGTTCAGCACCACCCCCGCCTCCGCCGTGCGGTGCGCCTGTTCCCAGTTGGCCAGCGCCGCCTTCTGCGCCGCCAGTTGCGCCTCCGCCTGTTCGTAGCGCTGCTGGTAGATGCGGTCGTCGATCTGCACCAGCAGATCGCCCTGCTTCACCTGCTGGAAGTCCTGCACCTTGACGTCGGTGACATAGCCGGACAACTGTGTGCCGATCAAGGTCACCTGGCCGCGCACCAGCGCATTCTCGGTCGAGACGATGGCGCTGCTGAACGGCGGCAGGCGCCACGCATACAGCACCACCAGCACGCCGATCAGCGCCACCAGCGAAAAGGCGATCGCCGAGATGATCTGCGCGCGCCGGTCCGGCGCCGGCGCGGTGGGCGCCGCCGCAGCCACCGCGGCCGCCGCTGCGGCGGCAGCCACCGCCGCCACGCGCTTTTCGGAAGAAGAGGAATCGTCGGGAGTATTGGTAGCCATGTAGATCAGCGAGCTCCGGAATTGTTGAGGGAAACGTTGGCCATGCCGGTCTGCGCATTGTGCGCGGGCTTGGCCTGGCAGACAACACAGATGTCCCACAGGTAGCGGGCCAGCATCCAGGCCAGCGTCAGCAGCGCCACCAGTGTGATCATCAGGAACACATCGTTATAGGCCAGGATGTTGGCCTCGCGCGTGGCCGCCGCGCCCAGCGCCGCCACGCCGGTGGCGCCGCGGGTGGACGGATCGGCCAGCGCCGCGCCGCCGCTCTGGATGCGCGCAGCCACCAGCGGATCGAGCAGGGTCAGATGGTCGACCAGTATGCTCGAATGGAATTTCTCGCGCACAGACTGGAAGGTGCCGACCAGCGCCGATCCGAGCAGGGTGCCCAGCGTTTGCGTGATGCTGAACATGACCGAGAAGCTGACCAGGTTGTTCGGCGCCGCGATCACGGCGCCGAAGCCCGAGACAAACGTCGGCCCGATGAAGAAGGCGCCGCCAAAGCCCAGCAGGAACTGGCTGACATACAGGTCGGCGGGCCGGGTCAGGTTGGTCGCGTCCGAATCCATGTAGGCGCCGGCCGCCATCACCGCCAGCGAAAACATCAGCTGCAGGGGGATGCGCGCCGGCGTGATGGTCAGCGCGCTCAGCACCAGGCCGGCCACGGTGCCGGCCATCACCACCCACCACAGCATCTGCATCTGGTCGTTGTTCAGCCCCAGCGTCTGCAGGAAGCCCACGGTGCCGTTGGCCTCCGACTGCACCACGCGGATCAGCAGCACCGACAAGGCCAGCCGCGCGATGTTGGCGTTGGTGAGCCAGCGCGTGTTGAGCAGCGGCCGCGCGCGGTTGTGCTCGACCAGCAGCGCGCCGGCGATCAGCACGATGGCGCCGGCCAGGCTGAGGCCGAGCCAGCGCGACTCCAGCCACCACACGGTGCGGCCCAGCGCCAGCACCGCCGACAGCAGCGCCACGCCGGGCGCGAACAGGCCGAAGGTGAGGAAGTCCATTTTCTCGAACGCCTTGATGCGGTCGCCCGGCGGCAGCTTGAGCACCAGCACGCAGGCCAGCGACAGCAGCGCCAGTCCCAGCTCGAAGAAGTACAGCCCGCGCCACTCGCCGTACTCCATCAACTCGGACGAAAACAGGCGCGCCATCGGCAGCGCCAGTTGCGAGAAGCCTATGCCCAGCACCACGCCCTTGAGCCGGTGCTGGGCCGGGAAGGCCTGCAGCACGTAGTACAGGCCCAGCGTGGACAGCGCGGCGCCGCTCATGCCGTGCGCCACGCGCACCGCGATGGCCGAGCCGAGGCCGTGCACGAACAAGTGCGCCACCGTCGCTATCGCATAGATCACGAGGAAAAGTTCGGTGAACAGCCGCAGGCCATACTGCTGGCGGAATTTGACCAGCAACAGATTCATCGACACGTTGGCCATCACATAGGCGGCCGGCAGCCACTGGATCTCGGCCGAGTACACGCCCAGCGAGCCTTGCAGGTAAGGCAGGTTGACCGACACCAGCGCGTTGCCCAGGCCGCCGGTGATGGCGACGATGAAGCCGACCACGAAAAACGCCAGCCGGCGCGGCGCCGTGTGCAGGGGGCTGGACGGCGACCCGGGCAGCAAGGGCCGCTCGTGTGGAAGCCAAACTTGTGGGGCATAAACATCCATGCGTCAGCGTTTCCTGATCTGTCTTTTGGGAGGCAAAATACCACGATGACGAGCATATCACTATGCGCGCCATCGTTGAATATTTTGCACGCTATCCAAAAGGGATAGACAAAACGCTACAGCACCACCGCCTCGACCTGGCGCTGGAAGTTGCGGTGCGACGCCAACGCATGCTTGAACTGCGCCAGCGCCGGCGCCAGCTCTTCCTTCTTCACGCACCACAGCGACAGATCCGGCGCGCCGTTCTCCAGCGTGGCCGGCAGACCCGCCTTCAGCAGCAGTTCCGCGCCCGCGCCGGCCGCCAGGATAGGCTTGCAGTGGCGGTACTGCTGGCGCACGAAGTCCAGCGCGTCGGCGTCGCGCATCAGCATCGCCGCGCTGGCCGCGCCGTCCGGCACGATCAGCGCGTCGTACAGCACCGGCGCGCCGGCTTCGATGGAGATCTCGATATCGAGCTTGCTGCCGTCGGCCGCCATCAGCTGCCCCAGCTGCGGCGCCACCAGGCGCGGCACCGCGCCGGCCGCCAGCAGGTCCGCGTAGATCGCCTTCACGCTGTCCGCATCGACGCCATGGCCGGCCAGGATGGCGACCCGGCGGGTGGCGACGCCGGTGGCGCCCGGCCGCGCCAGCAGCGACAGCGCGGGCGACGGCTCGTAGTGCGGCGGCGGCAGGCTGGTCGCCAGCGGCATCGGCGGCGGCACCTCCAGGCCCAGGCCCTGCGCCACGCCGTCGGCCAATATCGGGTCGACATTGGCCAGCATCGACAGCAGGCGCACGCGGATGGCTTGCGTCTGCACGCGGCTCAACTCGAAGCGGTAGGCGTCGACGATGTGGGCCTGCTCGGCGGGACTCTGGCTGATCCAGAACAGGCGCGCCTGCGAATAGTGATCGGCGAACAGCTCGGGCTTGCCGCGCACCTTGTCTTCCGGCGGCTGCGGCATGCCGAAGGCGGTCGTGAAGCCGGCCATGCCGGCCTGGAACGGACAGCCGCCGCCCAGCGAATTGGGCTCGTACGCCACGCGCCCGCGCGGGATGGCCTGGCGATGCATGCCGTCGCGCTGGTTGTTGTGCACCTGCGCCAGCGGCGCATTGACCGGGATCTCGTGGAAATTGGCTCCGCCCAGGCGGCTGATCTGCGTGTCCAGGTAGGAGTGGATGCGCCCCTGCAGCAGCGGGTCGTTGCTGAAGTCTATGCCCGGCACGATGTGCGCGGTGCAGAAGGCCACCTGCTCGGTCTCGGCGAAGAAATTGTCCGGATTGCGGTTCAGCGTCATCTTGCCGACCACCCGCACCGGCACCAGTTCCTCCGGCACGATCTTGGTGGCGTCCAGCACGTCGAACGGGAATTGCGCGGCCTGCTCCTCGGTGAATATCTGCAGGCCCAGCTCCCATTCCGGATAGGCGCCCGCCTCGATCGCTTCCCACAGGTCGCGGCGGTGGAAGTCGGCGTCGGCGCCGCAGATCTTGGCCGCCTCGTCCCACATCAGCGAGTGCGTGCCGGCCAGCGGATTCCAGTGGAACTTGCAGAACACCGACTTGCCCTCGGCGTTCACCAGGCGGAAGGTGTGCACGCCGAAGCCCTGCATGGTGCGGTAGCTGCGCGGGATCGCGCGGTCCGACAGGTGCCACATCAGCATGTGGGTCGATTCCGGCATCAACGTGACGAAGTCCCAGAAGGTGTCGTGCGCGCTCGCCGCCTGCGGCATGCCGTTGTGCGGCTCCGGTTTGACGGCGTGCACCAGGTCCGGGAACTTCATCGCGTCCTGGATGAAGAACACCGGAATGTTGTTGCCGACCAGATCCCAGTTGCCTTCGTCGGTGTAGAACTTGACGGCGAAGCCGCGCACATCGCGCACCGTGTCGGCCGAGCCGCGCTCGCCGGCCACGGTGGAGAAGCGCACGAACACCGGCGTGCGCTTGCCCGCCTTGGCGAACGGCGCGGCGCGGGTGACGTCGCTCAAGTCGCCATAGCTTTCGAAGTAGCCGTGTGCGGCGGAACCGCGCGCATGCACCACGCGCTCGGGAATGCGCTCGTGATCGAAGTGGGTGATTTTTTCGCGCAGGATGAAGTCTTCCATCGCGGTCGGGCCGCGCAGGCCGACCTTCAGCGAATTCTGGTTGTCCGCCACCGGCACGCCCTGGTTGGTGGTCAGGCGCTGGCCGCCGGAATCGACGCGGGCCCGGTCCAGCGAAGCGTTGGCGGGATTGACGCCGTGCGGCGGCACGCCGCCGCCGGTCTTCGGCGACTCGGTGGTCTCGCCGGCGGTGCTGGCGGTGGCGACCGGATGCGGCACCGGGCAGGTCAGGCCCGCCTGCGGCGTGCGCGCGGCCTCGCCATGTTCGCCTTCCTTGTTGGCGTTGTAAGGCATTTCGCCGGCCAGTTGCTGGCCGCCTGCCGCCTTGTCCAGCAAGGCTTGCTGTTGCGGGGAATCGTTCCCCAGGCTGTCCGGCGGAGGCGCCGACGACGGCCCTGCCACCGTGCTCAAAACGGAACCGGCCCCCATGATGGCGGCCGGTACTTTTTTACCTTGATTCATGGATGTCCCTTGATGAACGGCGCCCGGACGGGCAGCCGGTCATGCCGGCAGCACCGGCCGGACAGCCAGATGTTATTTGGCGCTGCGCGAGCTCAGCAGTTTGGAGATGCCGTAGCCGGCGGCGGCGGCGATCAACACCGAAATCGCCGGGCTGGCGCGTACGTGGCTGCGGCCCGATTCGGCCAGCGCCTTGTAGCTCTCTTTCACTTGCTTGCTGCGCGCGATCAGGCGGTCCGAGGTGCTTTCCACCGTGTCGGCAACCTTGTCGACGCCGCCATGGGCGCTGGCTGCCAGGCGGTCGGTGGTTGCGGGCACCTTATCGGCCACCTTGTCGATGGCGGCGTGCGCGTCGGCGCGCAAATCCTTGCCGATTTGGGTGACGCCGTCGCGGGTGCTGTTGAGTTTGTTTTCAATACTGTTTTCCATGATGCTTTCCTCTCGTTGTATGTTGGACTGCAAGGGACACGATAGGCCCCTTGCCGATGCTTGACCGTGCGGAAACTAACAAACGGGTGCATCGCACCAATGCGTTCTTATATGTGAACTGGCACACGGACGGGGCCGGCAAAAAGGAGGATGCTGGGGCGTTACGATCGAGTCCAGGAGAGCGCCATGTTTCCCATCTCATCCGCAGCGCCAGGCTTCGTGCCGGCAGTGGTGGAAAGCAGCGCCGTTACGCAGGTCGGCCAGGAAGGCGTCACCGCCGTCGGGTCCGCCACCGATGCGCCCAGGGCGGCATCGGTCTCCGTCGAGCTGTCGCCGGTGGCGAATTTCCTGCTGGCCGTATCGCAATCCCGGGAGCAACTTACTGGCCTGCAAACACGGGACGCCGACCTGCGTGCCGGCCTCTTGAATGACGCAACGCAAAATGTGGTGAATGCGTTCAACTTATTGCCGTCGGTGGATTTCAATCAAGCTCAGCCACAAGGCAATTCCCTGCTGAACAATCTGGTGCAGAGCATCAGCGAGCAGAATACCGCGCAGCAGCTGGCGCGCGTGGGCGTGACCTTGCAGCCGCCGCTGCTGTCGGATGCGACCGGCGGCCTGTCGCTGGACAACGAGGTGCTGCGTGCGGCGTTCAACACGGACAGCCAGGCCACCACGTCGACCTTGCAAAACACGCTGGACACCTTCAGCAACCTGGCCACGCGGTTCGCCGAGCAGCTCAGCGCGGCCGGCACCAGCGCAACCCAGGCGCTGCCGTTCGCCAGCCAGGCGCCGTTGACACTGGCCGATGCGGTGGCCAACGCGCAGCTGGACCTGGCCCGTGCCGACCTGGGTCAGCTGGCACGGAATCCGTTCCAGGAAACCGCCGCCGACCGGCTGGCCGCGCAGCGGGCGGCGCAGGAACAGCCGCCGGCCGCGCAGTCGCTGGCGCCGCCTTCGCCGATCGTCAATCCGCTTGTCAATCCGCTGCAGGCATCGACGGCCGAGGTGATCGCCGCGCAAAATGCGCAGGCGCCGCAGGCAACCCAGGCAACCCAGGCTGCCGCGGATGCGGCGGCGGCACCGGCCGGCACGGATACCACGCAGACCACGTCGAACACCGCGCAAGCCACTGCGGACGCGGCACGCGCCGCCGCGGCGGCGCAGACGGCGCGGCAGCAATCGACGGCGGACCTGGGCGCGGCGACGGCGGCCGGCACGCAGGCCGCGGCGCAGGCCGGGCTTGCGCAGAACGCGGCGGCTTCGGCTGCCGCGCTCAACACCGCCAACGCCACGCCGGCGCAACAGGCCACGGCTGCGCAAAACGCCGCTGCGAACGTGGCTGCCGCCAATGCCGCCGCCGCCTCGGCGGCGGCCCAGGCGCAGGCCGCGCAAAGTGCGGCCGACGCGCTGGCCGCGCAGAACGCTGCGGCCACCGCCGCGGTGGCGGACGCGCGCGCGGCGCAAGCCGCCGCCACGACGCCGGAAGCCGCCAACGCCGCGGCGGCCGTCGCCGCCCAGCAAGCCGGTGCGGCCCAGGCCACCGCCGCCAGCCTGGCCGCGGCCAACGCCGCTGCGGCAGCCGCCGCGCAACAAGCCGCCGCCGCGCAAAGCGCGGCGACACAGGCATCCCAGGCGGCGCAGGCGCTGGCCGCGCAGAACACCGCAGCGCAGCAGGCCGCGGTGCGCGCCAACCTGCTGCAAACCGACCCGCTGCGCGCCAATCCGGCGCTGGCTTCCGCCATCGCCGCCTACAACATCAACGATACGACGGTGTTGGGCGCCAATGCCCGCGCCGCGTCGCCTGCCGGCGGTGCGGTGCCGCGCGTGTCGGCGGTCGAAGCCCCGGCCCGCTCGCGCGGCATCGGCACCGCGCGTTAGAGGGGCAGCCCCTCAGGATCAGAATCGCCCGGCAGAACGCGCAATGGCGCAACAAGCCTTTCAGTATTTGTGAACATGCTTGGAATTTTCTGCAATAATCGGACGATGCTCAAAGCCAAATTGTCGATGCCGGCGGGTTTGTCTGCCACTTTGCTTGTCACGTTGCTGTGGTGCGGACTACCGCCCCGCGCGACGGCCGCCGGTCCCGTGGTGCAGCTGCTGATGGGCGATACGCTCGACGAAAGGGGCAGGCCCAGGCCCATGCCGGAAGTCAAACGCAAGGTGATCGCCGCGGTGGAGCGGGAGCTGGGCGTGACCTTCGAGCCGCATATGTATCCATGGGCGCGCGCCGAACGCTACGCCCTCGACGGCGTGGGCCTGATTTTCGGGCTGCCGAAAACCGCAGAACGCCTGCGCGCGCTGCATTACTCCGACATCGCCACCCACAACAGCCTGTGGCTGGTCACGCGCAGCGACGCCACCTTCCCCTTCAACAGCCTCGAGGACCTGCGCGGCAAGACCGTCGGCACGGTACGCGGCTACAACTACGGCGAGGAATTCGAGCAGGCGCGCGGCAAAAAACTGTTCCGCACCGACGACGACATCTCCTCGCGCGGCACCCGCCTGACCCGCCTGATGCTGAAGCGGGTCGACGTGGTGCTGCTGTTCCAGCCCAACGGCCAGACCGCGAAAGATCTCGAGGCCGACATCCGCCAATTCATGGCGCCGCGCCTGCCGTCCATCGGCGCCGCCGCCAACGCCGGCTTCAGCGTGCTGCCAAAGCCGATGGCCACCGACAGCGGCCAGTTTTTCGCCATCGCCCGCGGCAAGGACGACGGCATCATCGACCGCATCAACGCGGCGCTGGCCCGCATCCGCCAGCGCGAGGAAGAGGCCAGGCGCCAGCGCGCGCCGAATTAAATTTTGGCAGGCCGCCCTTCGAAAGCGGATCTGCCCGAAAAAAGGCCATACGCAAGCCCAACTCACGCGATAATATTTGCGGATTTTGGCGATAATCCTGTCATCGCATTTATTCACACCTTCTGGAGACCGCATGAAACTGAAGCATATCGCTGCCGCCCTGGCGCTGCTGGGCGCCGCCACCGTCCACGCGCAAGACACCGTGGTCAAGATCGGCCACAGCGGCCCGTTGTCCGGCGCCCAGGCTTTCTCCGGCAAGGACAATGAATCCGGCGCGCGCCTGGCGATCGAGGAACTGAACGCCAAGCCGATCACCGTGGCGGGCAAGAAGCTCAAGTTCGAATTGCAGTCGGAAGACGACCAGGGCGATCCCAAAGCCGGCGTGGCGGCGGCGCAGAAGCTGATCGACCAGGGCGTCAAGTTCGTCGTCGGCCCGTACAACTCGGGCGTGGCGATTCCCGCATCGCGCGCCTACAACGACGCCGGCGTGCTGATCGCCACCGTGGCCACCAATCCGAAGATCACGCAGCAAGGCTACAAGGGCCTGTTCCGCGTGAACGCCAGCGATTCGCAGCTGGGCACCAAGATGGCGCTGTACGCGGCCAATGAACTGAAACTGAAGACCGTGGCCGTCATCGACGACCGCACCGCGTTCGGCCAGGGCGTGGCGGAGGAATTCAAGAAGCAGGCCAAGGCCGCCGGCATGACCGTGGCCGGCCATGAGTTCACCAACGACAAGGCGTTCGACTTCACGTCCATCCTGACCAAGCTGAAAACCAAGAAGGTCGAAGCGATCTTCTTCGGCGGCTACGCGCCGCAGGCCGCGCCGATGGCGCGCCAGATGAAGCAGCTGGGCATCAACGCCAGGCTGCTGGGCGGCGACACCATCTGCACGGCGGAGATGGGCAAGCTTGGCGGCGACGCCGTCGGCGACAACGTGCTGTGCTCGCAGGGCGGCGCTATCCTCGACAAGGCGGCCAGCGGCCCGGCCTTCAAGGCCAAGTTCAAGGCCCGCTTCAAGCAGGATGCCGACGTCTACGCGGCCGCCTACTACGATGCGACCATGATGTATGCGCAGGCCATGCAGAAGGCGAACTCGCTCGATCCGCAAAAGGTGGCGGCCACCATCGGCGCCGGTTCGTACAAGGGCGTGGCGGGCACCTATTCGTTCGACGACCACGGCGACATGAAGCAGTCGCCGGTCACCATCTTCAACTTCAAGGGCGGCCAGCCGGTGCCGCTGACTACCTATTAAGTTGAGGGAGGCCGTCTAGGAGAGCCGCAGCTCCCAGTACCCGACGTCGATCCAGCGATCGAACTTGCGGCCGACCTGCTTGAAGTGGGCGACCTTTTCGAAGCCCAGGCTTTCATGTAGCGCCACGCTGGCGGGATTGGGCTGGGCGATGCCGCCGATCGCCATGTGGATGCCGCGCGTGCGCAGTTCTTCCAGCAGCGCCTTGTACAGCGCCGAACCTATGCCCTGGCCGCCCTGCCCCTGCGCCACGTATACGCTGGTCTCGGCCGAATAGCGGTAGGCGGCGCGCACCCGCCACTTGGTCGCATACGCATAGCCGGCCACCTGTCCATCCCGCTCGTGCACCAGCCATGGCAGGTGCGCCGTCACGTCGCGAATGCGGCCGGCCATTTCCTCCGGCGAGACGGGGTGCTCCTCGAAACTGATGGTGGTGGTGGCGATATAGTGGTTGTAGATGGCGACGATGGCGGCGGCATCGTCAGGCGTGGCGGGTCGTATCATCGGCATGGTGTTGTGGTTGAAGAGATGAGCTTAACAATAGCGTGTTTGTATGGAAGCCGCAACGCCCCGGTTTACGCGAATAAAAAGCGCGTATGATTTATCTGTTCGTCTGTTCAGGACAAAACAAAAAGAACCGGGAGATCGACATGCTGGCCGCCGCTAGACCGTCAAACGAGACCCAGCGCATCGAGGCGCTGCACGCCCTTAACCTCCTTGGCAGCGAGCGGGAGGAACGCTTCGACCGGCTCACCAGGCTCGCCAGGCGGCTGTTCAATGTGCCGATCGCGATCGTCACCCTGGTCGATTCCGACAACGTGTTCGTCAAATCCTGCGCCGGCAACGATGTGGTGTCGGTACCGCGCGACGCATCCTTCTGCGCCCACGCCATCCTCAGCGAAGATATCCTGGTGGTGCCGGACGCCACGCTGGACCTGCGCTTTCACGACAGCCCGCTGGTCACCGACGATCCCTATGTGCGGTTCTATGCCGGCTGCCCGCTGACGATACCGGGCGGCTGCCGGCTGGGCACCCTGTGCCTGCTCGACACCATGCCGCGCATGCTGGAGGGCGAGGACTGCAAGCTGCTGCGCGACCTGGCGGCGATGGTCGAGCAGGAAATGGGCGCGCTGCAGCTGGCGACCATGGATACAATGACGATGCTGTCGAACCGGCGCGGCTTCGAGGTGCTGGGCCAGCAGGCGATGAATGTATGCCACCGGCTGGGCAAGCCGGCCTCGTTGCTGTTCTTCGATTTGAACTATTTTAAAAAAATCAACGACACCTTCGGCCATGCGGAAGGCGACCGCGCGCTGACGGTGTTTGCCGACATCCTGCGCACCATCTTCCGCAACAGCGATTTGATCGGCCGCCTGGGCGGAGACGAATTTTCCGCCCTGCTGATCAACTCCGACGCTGCCGAAACCATGGCCGCCGTCCAGCGGCTGCAGGATGCCGTCGACGTGCGCAACGCGCAGGACCGGCGCGGCTACGACATCCGCTTCAGCGTCGGCCAGGTCAACCTCGACCTGGCCCGCCACCACACCATCGGCGACATGCTGGCCGAGGGCGACATGGCCATGTACCGCAACAAGCAGCTGCTACAGGCGCAGACTGCGCCGCATTGATCCACCTTGATCATCGTTCAGCGCTGGCGCGCGGCGTACAGGTCGTCGAAAACCGGGATGATGGCCAGCGTCAGCAACGCCAAGGCCAGCGGCACCGTAACGATATAGCCGATATATTTGAAGCCGAAGGCGCCGACCAGGCCGCCCGCCAGGAACATCGCCAGCAGGGAACCCAATAGCCGTAGCTTGCCGCGGTCGGCCCTCACCGTGTCCGAAGGCCCGGCGCTTGGCAGTCCATTCCAGTAAACCAGCTTGCCCAGCTCGATGCCGATGTCGGTCACCAGGCCGGTGACGTGGGTGGTGCGGATTTCGGCGCGCGACACCTTGGTGACGATGGCGTTTTGCAACCCCATCACAAAGCACAGCAGCGCGACGATGGCGGAGATCTGGCCCGACGCGCCCAGCTTGGCGCCCATCAGGCCAAAGCACAACAACAGAGCCGCCTCGACGATCAACGGCAGCGCATACTGGCTGTGCGCGCCGCGCCGGCGGCCCCAGTTGATCAGGATCGCCGACGTCGCCGCGCCGAAGAGGAAGGCCAGCAGTGACGCGAACCCCGCCGCCACAAGGGCCACCTCGCCCAGGGCGGCGTTGTCGGCCAGCGCCGAGACGATGCCCGACATGTGCGACGTGTATTGACCTACTGCGAAAAAACCGCCGGCATTGACCGCGCCGGCCACGAAGGCCAGCGAACGGCCAAGGCGGCGGTTGCTGATATCGGTTCGTTGCGGGCTGGTTAAGGCACGCAGGTAGTGCATGGGCATGGCTGGCCTCTTTATTGCTGTCGGCCATTCCATTGTATGCCATCACCTCACTTCAGGCATCTACTTCAATACCACGTTCCAGTTCTTTTCGACGCACCTGGTGTAGTTGCCGGCGATGAGGGCGCTGTACGGCGTCTGGTAGCTCACCAGCTGGCACTGATAATCGCCGCCGCTGCTCCAGTTCTTCTCCCAATAGATATTGTAGGCGGCCGAACTGGATGCGGTGAAGCGCTGCATGGTGGCGCACGACAGCTGCTCGCTGCCGACGTTCCAGCCCAGGTCCGCCGCGAACTGCTTGTAGTAGTCGATGCGGTTCTGCGCCGCCGCCTTCTCCGTACCGGTGCCGCACTCGGCGTTGATGATCATGATCGTCGTGGCGAAGTTGTTGCCCGCACCGGCCGCCCGGTCCGCCGCATTCGGCACCCAGGTCCCATCCAGCACATGCAGCATCGACGGCTTGGGCGGCTGCGGATAGACGAAGAAGAACGTCGCCGAAGCGAGATTGAGCCAGGTCGACGCCACCAGGTCCGGATTCTTCAACAACACCGACTGGTCGCCGTTGTACATCACCTGCGAGAACGGGCCGTAGTTGTAGTTGTACGAAAGCTGCTTGGCGCCACGTCCGTAGTACTTCTTGAAACTGCCGTCGGCGCTCTTACCGCAGGTCCAGACGGTGTTGAACACCGGATCAGAACACTCGGCGTTGTAGCCGCAGTTGGTGCCGGTTTCGTCGCAGCCCATTTCGCGCAGATACTTCAGACCCTGCCGCCACTGCGGCAATGGCAAGCTGGCGTTGTGGTCTCCCGTCTCCTGCGCGAAGTGAGCGAACATCGTCGCCAGCGAATGGCGGCAGATGGCGTCGGCGTCGCGGCCGTCGGTGTAGTCGCCGCAGACCGCCGGGAACTTGGCCACCGCCTGCAGGAAGCGGCCGTACGTGTAGCTGGGCTCGCGCACGCCGAAGTAGTAGTCCCACCTGGCCGGCGACAGCAGCCGCTCCACCCGCTTGACGTTGGCGGGATTGGCGGCCACGCCCGGCGCCACGGCATCGACCGCCGCGTTGTCCAGCGTGCGGATCGATGCCTTCACCTTGCGGAAGAAGTCGTTGTTGGTCAGCTCCGCTTCGCGCGCCTCGGCTTGCCCCCTGGTCGGCACGCCGCCCGGTTGCGTGGTGCCGGGATCGGTCGGCGGCGGATCGGTGGCGACACCGACGTACTTCCACGGCCCGTAGGTATCGGCGGCGTCGGGCGCGGTGCCCTGCACCCACCATTTCGCCTCGAACTGCTTGCCCTGATAGATCGCGCACATGCCGGCCGTATAGACGGCGGTGCCGCTGTATACGGGGCATGCGGCTGCTACCGTCGTGCCGCCCGCCAGAATGCGGGGCGCCGCGCTGCCGGCCTGGCCGCCGTCGCTGCCGCCGCCACAGGCGGCAAGCAGCACGGCGGTCAGCGAGGCAAAGATATAAGTGATCTTCATCTCGCCGTCTCCTTACTTCAGCGCGACCGGCAGGCCGGGGTACTCTTCGCTCAGCGCGTAGCGCACGCCGTTCACGGTGACGACGTAGGAGGACGGTCCGGAAATCGGCAGCGAGTAGTTCAGCGTGATCGCCACCGAAGCACCCGGCACCAGCGATTGCCACGACGGTATCGTGAACCTGGCGTGGTTGAAATTGGCCTTGAAGCCGCCGATGTTGTTCGGTCCCGAGTAGCCGGCCTTGGTCACCGTCAGGCCATAGCCCGACTGGTCGCTCATGTTGGCCGGCGCCGATACCGGATAGTCGAATTCCACCACCGAGCCGCCCGGAATGGTGACGGTGGTGTTGTTCGTCACCGTCATGACCGGGTTGATCGGGTAGTTGCTGTCGCCGAGCTTCCAGCCGCCGAGCGAGATGCTGACCTTGGCGCTGCAGGCCGGCATCGCCGATTCCGCCCGCGCCGCGCCGTACGGACCGGCGGTCTTGAAGGCGTTGTAGGTGTTGGTGGTCAGCGTGTAGCCCATGAAGTACTCGCCTTTGCCGCCATTCTTGCCGGCGTCCCAGGCGTAGTCGCCGGCCAGTTCCCAGATCATGATGCCGCCGATGGCGTTGTCGATCACGTACTGGGTCTTGGCCGCGATCGACTGCGTCGTCTCGGTGGACAGGAAGACCTTGCGCGTGGCGTTCCACAACCACGGCGCGGCCATCGTGGCGCTGTAGTTGGGGCTGTAGACGCCGGTGATGGTCTTCTCGGTGATGCCGTAGGCGTCCAGGTAATCCGGCACGATCGCGCCTTGCAGGTTCAGCGCGTGCCACAGCGGATTGCCGCCGCCGGGTACCGCCTGGCCGTTGGTATCCAGGTCATGCCAGACGTTGTCGATGCCGATGGCGCCCGTGCCGCAGGTAGGAACGCCGGCGCAGGTGACGGTGTTGCTGACCAGTGGCGACGTGCCCCACAAGCCGTTGGTGCCGCCGGTGACGTCCTTCCAGCCGCGCGTGTAGTACGGCACGCCGAGGTTGATGCGGCCCGCCTGCAATGCGCCGCGGTAGTAGCGGTAGGCCCAGTCGACATTCAGGTAACCGATGCCGCCGTACTGGTAGGCGTTGCCGGCCTTGAGTTCGGCGTCGTTGCCGTCGTCGAACAGGGCGGCGTTCGGGCCGACGTACTGGTTCCAGCCGCCGTGCAGGTCATAGGACATCAGGCTGGCGTAGTCGAGGTACTGCAGGCCGGAGAGGTTTTCCTCGCCGCGCAGTATCCATGCCGAAGCCGAACCGGCGATGGTCAGCATGTAGTACTTGTTGTCGGCGACGGCGGCCGTATCCAGTTTCTGGCGTACGGTTTTCAGCAGCGCGTTGTAGCCTGTCATCAGTCCCGCGAGGCGCGGCTTGGAGACGCCGAAATCGAGCGGATTGCCGGCCGCGTTGTTGGTGGTCGGGTGCTCATAGTCGATGTCGATGCCGTCGAAGAAGGTGTACTGGCGCAGCACCGCGACCATCGAATCGGCCAGCGTGTTGATGCCGGCGGTGTTCAGCGAACCGTCGGCGTTGGTGGTGGCGGTGTAATAACCGCCGCTGCCCGCCCAGCCGCCGATCGACAGCATCACCTTCACGCCGGGGTAGCGCTTCTTGTACTGCGCCAGCAAGTTGAAGTGGCCTTTGTACGGCAACGACGGATCCATCGCGGCGGCGGGGATCGTCGGCCAGGTCATGCCGGTGTCCGGGTTGTTGGCGCCGGTGCCAAGTTGGACTTTGGCGTTGGCGTCGACCGCGGCGAAGGCGTAGTTGACGTGGGTGATTTTGTCCCACGGGATGTTGTTGACCAGGTAGGACGGCGTGTTGTTCGCTCCTGTGCGCCAGCTGGTGAAGTAACCGACGATGCGGCGATTCAGGCCATTGGCCAGCTTCTCGCGGCCGTTGGCATCGTACACGCCGCAGTAGTTCACGTTCGGTACCGGCGTGGCCAGGCCGTCCGGGCGGCATGCGACCGGCGTTGGAGTTGGAGTTGGCGTTGGAGTTGGCGTCGGAGTTGGCGTCGGCGTCGGCGTCGGCGTCGGCGTCGGTGTCGGCGTCGGCGTCGGCGTCGGTGTCGGAGTTGGCGTTGGGGTCGGAGTTGGGGTCGGAGTTGGCGTGGTCGTCTGCGCCGCCCAAGGGCCCCACTCTTCCGTGCCGGGCACGTTATTCTGCGTCCACCACTTGGCTGTATAGGTGACGCCGTTGTACGTCACGCACATGCCGACGGTGTAGACCGCCGAAGCACTCCACGCGTCGCAGGTGACGGCCGCGGCGCCCATGCGCACGGCGCCGCCCAATAATTTCGGCGCTGGAGCAGCTGCGTTTTGAGGGTCGCTGCCGCCACCACAGGCGGCCAGAGTACTGCCGACTAGCGTCAGCATCAAAATATTTTGTCTCATTTTTATATCCCGTGATTAGAAGTCTTGATTGCTCGGGTAATGGGTATAGAAGTCGTTATCCCACAGGAAGTGGGTGGTCGAGACCGTGATGGTCACATCGAGCGCCTCGACAAAATGCCACCAACCCACCGGCAGGAACAGGATCTCGCCCGGTTCCAGCACGCATTCGATGACCGGCACGTTGGCCATCATCGGGAAGCGCTGCAGATCGATGTTGCGTCCATCGACCTGCGAATAACAGTGGCGCTGGTTGTACACGTTGGGCGTGTCGCACGGTGCGATCAACCGCACCCGCTTGCGCCCCGCTATCTGGATCATGAAATTGTTGGTCAGGTCGTGATGGAACGGCGTGATCGTGCCGGCCGGTCCGAACCAGAAAAAGCCGCCGCGCCCCTGCTCCAGGTATTCCGCCAACGGCGGCAGATCCGCCATCAGCTCCTGCAGCGCCTCGCGATTCCGGCCGTCGTTATTGGCGGTCATGTAGAAATCGTTGGTTGGGCCGCTGTCCCGCACCATTGCCACGTATTCGCCGAAAGGCATGCGGCGCTTGTGCGAGTTGCTGTTCATTTCGTAGTTCGGATCGGCCTCGCGGCCGAACTGCACCTCGACTTCCCGCCCGCCCAGTTGCCCGATCAGGTAGTCGTAAGTCCACTTTTCGCGCGCGACGCAATCGTCCAGCATGCCGGTGATGATCACCGGCTCGTTGCGGCGATAGTGCTCGTCGAGGAAAGCGGCGCCGGACAGGCGCTCCCGACGCGGCACTTCATTGGGCCCCAGCCGGTTCAGGCGCTGCTGGATGCGCAGCACCCAGTCGCGCTTGGCCAGCCGGTTGTGCAGTCGCGATACGCCCCGCAGGTATGGGCTGCGCAGCGCGGCGTCCATCTCCGCGCGCGCCGAGGTCTCGACGATGCCAGACTGGATCATGATGCCGATGAGCGCTTCCGGATGGCCGCCGAGAATAAGGTTCTCGGCGATCCATCCCCGCCATGAGTCGTTAACGTCTATCTGTTGTACGGCGTCATGGCGGTTCATCGCTTATCGTCCTTTCCACACTGCGCTGGTCAAAGCTCCGCTGGCGTCGCCGTCGAGCTCCCACGAGAAGGCGCCACGCAGACTCTGGTCGCGCACATACTGCATCTTGGTCGCGATTACCGTCGGGTCGTCATAGCTCCACCATTCTCCGCTGCCAGTGTACAGGAACAGCTGTTTGGTGGCCGGGTGGTACCAGCGCGATCCCGTCTTGTTGACCAGGACTTTGTAGTCGTCTATGCCCGCCTCGTAGGTGCCGGCCGCGGCGCCCGTGGTGGATTGATACAGGCCGTTGGCGTTAGGCCCGGCGGCGACGCCCTTCCATCCGCGTCCGTAGAACGGCACGCCGAGCAGGATCTTATTGCGCGGCATACCTGCGGCCACCAGCGCCGTGATGGCGTCGTTGGCGTTGTACTTGGCGAGCACGCCGGTCGATGGATCGGCGCTGTCGTGGTACAGCGGGGCGTGGAAGTTGGTGGTGCTTTCCCAGCCGCCGTGGAAGTCGTAGCTCATCAGGTTGACCCAGTCCATGTACTGCGAATACAGGTTGGGTTCGGTCTGGGCGATCTTCTCGGTGCCGGCGCCGATGGCGGCCGTCAGCGCATAGCGCTTGCCGTCGATGGCGCCTTGCGCATCAAGCTGCGCGCGGAACTCGGCCATCAGCAGCGTGAAGTTATGCTTGTCGGCGACCGTGTCGAAGGTGTTGTACGGCTGTCCGCCGCCGCCCGGGTATTCCCAGTCGATGTCGATGCCGTCAAACACGCCTTTGGCGGAACCCGCGCCACCGCGTCCATCCTGTACCGGCAGGTCGCCGGCGATGAACATCTTGACGCAGGATTTGGCCAGCTGCTTGCGCAGCGCGTCGGTCTTGGCCGCTGCCGAGAAGTTCTTCGACCAGCTCCAGCCACCCAGCGAGATGAAGATCTTCAGGTTCGGGTGCGCCGCTTTCAGCAGCTTCAATTGCAGGAAGTTGCCGCTCAATGGAGCATCCCATGCGACGGCCTGGCCGTTGACGGTGCGCGCCGGCGAGCGTTGATAGTCGGCGTAGGCGTCGCCGCCGGTGCCGGCCGCGGGCGACGTCGGGCTGTCGTTGCCGACCTCGGCGCGGGTCTGCATGTCGCATTCGTAGCCGCCGTTCTTGGCGTAGGTATTGCCGAAGGCGTAGTTGACGAAGGTGAGCTGGTCGGCGATGCTGGTCTGCACGCCGTTGACCGGGGTCTTGGTGGTGTGGATGTCGGCCACTTCGTAGTTGCGGCCATAGACGCCCCACTGCGCGAAGTAGGAGCCGATTTCACGGCCGCCGGTCGGTGTTGGCGTTGGAGTAGGCGTCGGGGTGGGTGTCGGAGTTGGCGTTGGAGTTGGAGTTGGAGTGGGCGTCGGAGTTGGCGTTGGGGTCGGGGTCGGGGTCGGCGTAGTCGCTTGCAGCTCCCATGGTCCCCATTCCTCGGTGCCCGGAATATTATTCTGCGTCCACCACTTGGCTTTGTAGGTGGCGCCGTTGTAGGTCACGCACATGCCCAGCGTGTAGATCGCGCTGGACGACCATGCCGGACAAGTATCGGCTGCTACGGTTTGCGTCCCTCCGAGCAGCTTCATTTTTTGTGTATCGGTGGCGGGGCTGTCGCTGCCCCCGCCGCAAGCCGCAAGCATGCCGGCGATCAGGCCTAATACGGCCGCATTCCCCTTGACTGCACGTTCCATGGTCTCTCCTTGGTGTGGTGGGTGGTTTTCTTTTTTATTATCTTTTCAGGATGAAACCGAAATAAGTGGTAGTCAAGTGGTTTTATTAAATAGCATCCAATCCAATACCAGTTGCAAGGAGGTAAGAGCCACGCGGGAAAGAATAGGTATCAAACGATACACGGAGTGTGAGCGCCCACCAACTTCGTTGGCGCTACAAATCAAGCGACTAGCATGCCGCTTAACAGAATGTCTGAAAATGAACATTCCGTTAAACGGCTAGTACCAATTTTGAGGGCTGGAAAAGTGGTAGTGCGCCACCCGCGCACAAAAACGGTCAGTGGACCATTTCAGGCAGCAAGGCACGGCCGACGCCGTCACGGATTTCCACGATGCGCCGGCGATCGGTGCCAAAGCTCATCTTGTAGCAAACCTGGCCGTCGCGGGAGGCGGTCGGCAGCACCATCAGCATCTGGAATCCGCTGGGTACCTCTTCGACACCGGGGAAAATCGCCGGCAAGCCGGCCAGCACGATGGCCTGCAACGGACGCTCGCCGCCGATTTCCGTGTAGTGGCCACGGACCGAAATGCCGACACTTTCGCCATCGCTGAACGCGAGGTGGGCATGCCCGAGCACACTGTCGGTTTGCCGGTTGACGATCAGGTTCAGGCGCAAAGTGGGGTGATCCTGGCGCTCGGTGGTGACTTCGTAGACTGCGGTAAATAATTGACTCATGGTGATTCCTGACGGTGATGATGAAAACATGAGTCCACTGTAGGGATGGTGAGCCAAGTTTGCCTTCCGAATACCTTCCGAGAGCTAAGTGATTGTTTATAAACTATATTTCAAATCAAAAAAACAACATCAACGCTTCGGCAGTTGCCAGTCCGGGCGGACGAAATGGCAGGTATAGCCGTTTGGAAGACGTTCCAGATAGTCCTGATGTTCGGGTTCCGCTTCCCAGAATGGGCCGGCGGGCGCCACTTCGGTCACCACTTTGCCCGGCCACAAACCGGACGCGTCGACGTCCGCGATGGTGTCTTCCACCGTCGCCTTTTGTTGCTCGCTGGCATAGTAAATCGCCGACCGGTAACTGGTGCCGATGTCGTTGCCCTGGCGGTTGCGGGTAGTCGGGTCGTGGATCTGGAAGAAAAATTCCAGGATCTTGCGATAGCTGATGACCGCCGGATCAAAGACGATCTCGATCGCCTCGGCATGGGTGCCATGGTTGCGGTAGGTTGCGTTCGCCACATCGCCGCCGCTGTAGCCGACGCGCGTGGCCAGCACGCCGGGATATTTGCGCACCAGATCCTGCATGCCCCAGAAGCATCCGCCGGCCAGGATGGCCTTTTCCGTTACTGTAGTCATTATCTATCCTTTGTTGTATCGCATTGGTCTCTCCATGATTTAGTGACGTTATCCCTTTCTTCAAGGTTACTCACGCCGTCCTTACTGGGATATAATTTACAGACGGAAATCCCAAACACATTCCGTATCTCTTGCCCGGCCTGGACCCAGCCGAACGACCGCAACAGTCTTTGTTGCCCCTCTTTCGTTCAACATCATGGACCAGACCATCCCTGCCAAACGTATTTTAATCGTCGACGACAATCATCAGGCGGCCGATATCGCTGCGGAATTGCTCGCCCTGTACGGCCATCAGACGACGGTCGCCTATTCCGGCGCCGACGGATTGCGGACGGCCGCTGCCTTCGCGCCGGACGTGATCCTGCTCGACCTGGGCATGCCGGGCATGGACGGCTACGAGGTGGCCACCGCCTTGCGCGCGCTGCCGGAAAATCGCAACCTGGCGCTGGTCGCGTTCACCGCCTGGGGCGACGTGGCCACCCGCCAGCGCACGCGCAGCGTCGGCTTCGACCAGCACATCACCAAGCCGGCCAGCCTGGATGAAATCGTCAAGGGCATCGGCGCGGCTTGCGCGATGCGCGACAGTTTCGAGCGCAAGATTGCATAAAGCGCCAGCCCGTGCCCCGTTGAAATAATTTTTGTGCTACCGTTAATAAAAAAACGGGGAGGCATCAATATGCAATTCGAACGACGTTCGCGCCCAGACCGGGTCAAGGCCACTGCGGTCAATGCCGGCATCGCTATGGCGCAAAAAGACGGCCGCGAGGCTGCCGCCACATTCCTGGAAGACGCCGGCGTGCCGCTGCCGGTCATCGCCCGCGTGTTGAGCGAGCCGGAAAAGCGCCGCGCCGAAGACTTGCGCTAGCGGCGGCTGTCCGGTGCCGCCGCCCCGCTGCGGCGCGCACTCATCATTCAACTTCAAAACTATCCAGTCAGGCAAAACTAATGACTGGTCCACAACTATTCCTCTCCCTATGATAGCGACTGGTTGCGCTGTTTCGCGCGCAATACCGGCACGAACCACCGACAGGAGATGAACCATGCCGCCAGGAGCCAGCATCGCAGCCGCTGCCGAGCCGTTGCCCGGAAGCGCACCGTTCTCCCCGGCCGGCTGCACGCCAGCCTCGCAGATCCGGGAAGAGGTGGCCGAGCTGCGGCGCCGGCTGGACTTCCTGCTGCGCCACGACGCGCTGACGCTGCTGCCCAACCGCCTGCAACTGCGCCAGCGTTTCGAACGCGCCGCCGCGCCGGGCGCCGCGTTGACGCTGATGGCGGTCGACCTTTGCGACTTCAAGCACATGCGCGACAATCTCGGCCATGCCGACGGCGACGCCTTGCTGCTGCAGGCGGCGCACCGGCTACTTGCCTGCCTGCAGCCGGACGCCCTGCTGAGCCATCACGGCGGCGGCGAATTCACCATCCTGCTGACCTGCGACGCCGGCGACGCCCGGCAGATCGGCCAGGCGCTGCATGCCGCGTTTGTCGAACCGTTCGAGCTGGACGGCTTGATGCTGGCGCTATCGCTGAACATCGGCATCGCACTGTTCCCGGCCGACGGCCGCACCTACGACGAGGTGCAGAAAGCCGCCGGCATCGCCTTGGCCCACGCCGCCGACGGCACGCGCGGCGGCTGCACCTTTTGCACCGGGCAGATGCGCGACGACACCGATCATCGGATGCGGCTGCACGGACAGCTGCGCAACGCCATCGGCCGCGACGAGTTGCTGCTGCATTATCAGCCGCAGCTGTCGGTCGGCAGCGGCCGCATGATCGGCATGGAAGCGCTGCTGCGCTGGCAGCGCACGGGCGGCGGCATGGAATATCCCGGCAGCTTCATTCCGCTGGCCGAACGCAGCGGCATGATCATCCCCATCGGCGAATGGGTGCTGAACGAAGCCTGCCGCCAGGCGCGCGCCTGGCAGGACCAGGGCCATGCGCCGCTGACGGTCGCGGTCAATCTGTCGGCGCTGCAGTTCCGCCACGGCGACATCGTGGCCACCGTCGCGGCGGCGTTGCGGCGCTCCGGGCTGGCGCCGGCGCAGCTGGAACTGGAGCTGACCGAATCGATCCTGCTGCACGACAGCGTCAGCGTCAACCGCTCGCTGCAGGCACTCAAGGCGATGGGCGTGGCGCTGTCGATCGACGACTTCGGCACCGGCTATTCGAATTTGTCGTACCTGAAAAGCCTGGCGGTGGACAAGCTCAAGATCGACCAATCGTTCGTGCGCGGGCTGGGCGAGGATGCCGGCAACAGCGCCATCGTCAAAGCCATCATCCAGCTCGGCCACACGCTGCAGCTGTCGGTGATCGCCGAGGGCGTGGAAACCAGCCGCCAGCTGGAGGAGCTGGCGGGACTGGGCTGCGACGCGGCGCAAGGCTACTACTTCAGCAAGCCCTTGTCGGCGGTCCAGTTTGGCGACTTGCTGCGCCAGCAATCTTGCCTGAACGAAGATTATCGATTTGTAAGTTAGACGCGTTGCGGCGCGACTATGCTGAAACCATGTTCAAAGTTAGCCGCATACCGATGCAGATGAAATACGAAGGAGCCCTACCGCGCACGCCGCCGTTGCAGGCGTTGCGCGCATTCGAGAGCGCGGCCCGGCTGGGCAGCTTTGCCCAGGCCGCGCTGGAATTGAGCCTGACTTACGGCGCGATCGGGCAGCAGGTACGCGCGCTCGAAGGCATGCTGGGCGTACCGCTGTTCGACCGCGTCGGGCGCGGCGTGATGGTGACCGAGGCCGGTGCCCGCTATGCCAGGCGCACGCGCGCCCTGCTGCTGGAGCTGGCCGCCGCGACCGCCGAGATGGCCCGCGCCGACGCCGCCAACCGCCTGACGCTCAGCGTGCTGCCATCGTTCGCGGCGCGCTGGCTGGTCAAGCGGGTCGGCGCGTTCATCGACGCCAACCCCGATCTGGAACTGATCATCGAGACGTCGACGCAGCTGGCCGACCTGCGCTGCGGCGACGTCGACCTGTGCATCCGCTTTGGCGTCGGTCCATGGGAGGGGCTGGCATGCGAGCGGATACTGGACGATGAATACTATCCGGTGTGCGCGCCCGGCTACTGGCCGGCGGCGCTGCCGCCGGAGCCGGCCGCGCTGCGGCAGTTTCCGCTGCTGCTGTGCCATGACGAGCCGTGGTCGCCATGGTTGCAGGCGGCTGGGCTGCACGACACCAGCGAACCGCGCGGCACCACCTACAGCGACGCCGTCAATCTGCTGCAGGCGGCCAGGGAGCGGCAGGGAATCGCGCTGGCGCGGCATTCGCTGGTGCAGGACGACATCGCCAGCGGCGCACTGGTGCGGCTGTTCCAGATCAGCGTGCGTAGTCCGCGCTCGTATTTTCTGGTGTCCACCCAGACCCTGGCCAAGGCCGCCAAGGTGCGCCGCTTCCGCGCCTGGCTGCTGACCCAGCTCGGCTCCACCATCGTTCAGAAAGCGCTTGACAGTGCTTGATTTGTGGCTCATGATGCATTCCATCGCATACGACACAAGCGGATGCGAAGCTTAAACCAACCATAGCAATCAAAGGAAAACATCATGAGCAAAATTCAAAAAGTCCTGACCACAGGCAAAACCCACACCACCTCGAGCGACGCCGGCGGTCTTTCGCGCAGCCACAATGGCAACCTCAACATTCACCTGACGGCGCCGGGCAACAGCGCGGTGCGCGAACACGTGTTTGCCGACATCCAGCCGCATCCGACCGCCGAGCAACTGTTTGCCGGCGCCTGGTCGGCCTGCTACAGCGCAGCCGTCGGCATCGTGGCCAAGGAAAAGAAAGTGGAACTGCCGGCCGACACCTCGGTGGACATCGAAGTCGACCTGGGCGTGGCCGGCAATGAATACTTCCTGCAGGCGCGCATCAACCTCAACGCGCCCGGCCTGGACCAGGAAGTCGCCACCGCGATCGCCCACGCCGCCGACCAGATCTGCCCGTATTCGAAAGCCACCCGGGGCAATATCGACGTGGTGTTGACAGCTGTCGTCGCTTAATTTTTGATCATTAAAAGCGCATGCGATATAATAGCGTGCACATATAATCGGAGTTTCACATGACCGCCACGCCATCCAGCTACCAGCCGATCAACTGCGAGTTTCACGACCTGCTGGAAGTGCACGCGACCCGGCGCAAGCCGGCGCGGATCGCCTTCCGCGACGCGGACGGCGCCGAGCAGTTGCGCAACGCGGTCATTACCGACGTGTACGCGAAAGCCGGCGCCGACTACCTGGCCATGAGCACCGGCGAAACCTTGCGTCTCGACCAGCTCATCGAAGTCGACGGCGCCAAGCTGGCCGATTACTGACGGGGCTAGCGCACCAGGCAGGGCTTTTTGTTGTTGAACTTCCAGCCGGGGATCAGGAACTGCATGGCGACCGCGTCGTCGCGCGCGCCCAGGCCCATGCCGCGGTACAGCTGGTGCGCCGCCTCGATCCGCTCCATGTCCAGCTCGACGCCGAGGCCAGGCGCGGCCGGCACGTCGATCAGCCCGCCGACGATGCGCAGCGGCTGTTTGGTCAGCTGCTGGCCATCCTGCCAGATCCAGTGGGTATCGATGGCGGTGATGTCGCCCGGCGCGGCTGCCGCGACCTGGGTGAACATCGCCAGCGAAATATCGAAGTGGTTGTTCGAATGCGAACCCCAGGTCAGGCCCCACTCCTGGCACATCTGCGCCACGCGCACCGAGCCCTGCATGGTCCAGAAATGCGGATCGGCCAGCGGAATGTCGACCGATTGCAGCTGGATCGCGTGGCCCATCTCGCGCCAGTCGGTGGCCACCATATTGGTCGCCGTGCGCAGGCCCGTGCTGCGGCGGAACTCGGCCATCACCTCGCGGCCCGAGTAGCCGTCCTCCGCGCCACACGGATCTTCCGCGTAGGCCAGCACGTGGCCGTGGTCGCGGCACAGCCGGATCGCGTCCTTCAGCAGCCAGCCGCCGTTCGGATCGAGCGTGATGCGGGCGTTCGGGAAGCGCTCGGCCAGCGCCGTCACCGCTTCCATTTCCTCCTCGCCGCGCAGCACGCCGCCCTTGAGCTTGAAGTCGTTGAAGCCATAGCGGGCGTAGGCCGCCTCGGCCAGGCGCACGATGGCGTCCGGCGTCATCGCCGTTTCGTGACGCAGGCGCAGCCAGTCGCCCTGCTCGCCGGCGCCATCCAGGTAAGGCAGGTCGGTGGCCTTGCGATCGCCGACGAAGAACAGGTAGCCCAGCGCCTCGACCTGGTCGCGCTGCTGGCCGTTGCCCAGCAGCGCTGCGACCGGCACGCCGAGGAACTTGCCCAGCAAATCGAGCAGCGCAGACTCCACCGCCGTGACGGCGTGCACCGCCACCCGCAGGTCGAAGGTTTGCTGGCCGCGGCCGCCCGCGTCGCGCCCGGCGAACGCGGTGCGCATGCGGTTGAGGATGCGCTGGTAATGGCCGATGGGCTGGCCGACCACCAGCTCGGCGGCGTCGGCGATGGTTTGCCGTATGCGCTCGCCGCCCGGCACTTCGCCGGCGCCGGTGTTGCCGGCGCTGTCGGTCAGGATCACGATGTTGCGGGTGAAGTAAGGGCCATGGGCGCCGCTGAGGTTGAGCAGCATGCTGTCATGGCCGGCGACCGGGATCACCTGCAGCTTGACGACGGTGGGAGTGCCCGCCTGAATTGATTGATTCATGTTGATGTTCTTCAAGGTAAAGATAGCGACGCGCCCAATTTTTCACGCAAAACGGTACCGCTACCAAATTTAATGGTAGCGGTACCGTTTTAGTGTGTCAACCGATAATTGCGTGGAATTGCTCAAATTGCATCACACGCTGTCGCGTTCGATGATGGTGAAGCCGATGTCGCAGCACGGCTCGGCCACGACGCGGCCGGCGGCCCGGTCCATGATGAATTGCGCGGCCGTGCGGCCGATGGCGGTGCCGTCGACGCGCACCGTGGTCAGCGCCGGCTGCAGGTCGCGGGCGAAACCCAGGTCGCCAAAGCTGATCAGCGCCAGCTGCGACGGGATGGCGATGCCGCGCGCGGCCGCTTCGATCATCACGCCGATCGCCATCATGTCGGAGCTGCAGAACAAGGCGTCGATCTCCAGGCCGCGGCCCAGCAGTTCGCACAGGCCGCTGCGCCCGCCGCCCAGCGTGGTCGGCGCCGGCACGGAGCAGCACGGCACCTCGCCGTCGGCCTGCCCCATGCCCAGTTCGGCGGCGGCCTTGCGGAACGCGCCCGCGCGGCGCAGGCTGCGGTCGTCGTCGCCGCTGATGGTGGCAACCCGCCGGCGGCCGGCGGCATGCAGGTAGCGCGCTACGGCGATGCCGATTTGCTCGTGCGAGAAGCCGACCAGCATGTCGATCGGGGTCGGCGTCAGGTCCCAGGTTTCCACCACCGGGATGCCGCTGGCCTTCAGCTTGCGCCGCGCCTCTTCAGTATGCAGGGCGCCGGTCAGCACGATGCCGTCCGGACGGCGGCCGATGATGGCGTCGAGCAGCGCGTCCTCGCGCGAGTTTTCATAGCCGCTCTGGCCCAGCATCAGCTGGTAGCCCGACTCCTCCAGCGTGCGCGTCAGCGACTGTATGGTTTCCAGGAACACCGGACCAGACAGGTTAGGCACCACCGCCGCCACCAACCGGCTTTTCTTCGACGCCAGGGCGCCGGCCAGCAGGTTGGGCACATAACCGGTCTTGGCGACGGCGGCGCGCACTTTTTTCAGCACCTTGGCCGACACGGCGTCGGGCGTGTTGAGCGCGCGCGATGCGGTGATCGGCGCCACCCCGGCCACCAGGGCCACGTCGCGCAGCGTCAATCCGCCGGTCTTGTTGCGGCGGCCCGGACGGGCCGGCTCCGTTGCCGTCGATACGCTCGTCGCGGCGGCCGCGTCGCGGATAGTGGAAACATTTTTTTTCATTGACTAGCGTAGTTGGGCAATTGAGACCAATTATAAAACGTTTCACTGGCGGTAACGGCCATCAATTCGGCCATCGCCATTGCTGCCACAGCGCAACAATTGGAGAGTTTTCCAATTGTCAACTTATCTATAATCGGTCCACGAACGGCTTTTTACCGGTGGATGAATATGGATATTTCTTCGGAAGTCACGCGTCGTACCTTTTTGAAAGTGCTGGCCAGCGGCGCCACGGTCAGCCTGTCCGTGACCAGCCTGACCGCGCTGGCCATGAACGCCTCAAGGCCAAGGATGACGGAGGTGCCGGAATGGGCGCCCGAACCGGGCAAGGCGCGCTGGCGCATCGACGGCATGCAAAAGGTGCTGGGGCAGAAAATCTACGCGCGCGACTTCAAGGCCCGCGACTTCAAGGATTGGCCCCAGGACGGCGAGTACTTCCTGTACGCCGTGCGCTGCGACCGCTACGACCAGGTTATCGACAGCTACGACCTGAGCATGCTGCCGAAGGAACTGCAGCCGGTGGCCGTCATCGACGCGGCAGCGCTGGTCGCCAAGAAGATGAACCTGGCCAGCAACATGAACAGCCCGTTCCTGGCGACGATCGGCAAGCCGGCGGACTTCTTCGGGCAGCCGGTGGTGATGCTAATCTTCGCCAGTTTCGACATCTATCGCCACGCCGTAAAGATCCTGCAATTCAATCCCGACGTTATCTCCTACGGCGCCAAGGAAAGCACCAAGCGCACCGTCTACTCTCCCGCCACCAGCTACGTGCGCGACGACACGCAGAATTTCAACTACGTGTACAGCGCCGACTACCAGACGCGCCAGGCCGAGGTGGCCAAGCAGATCAAGGCCAGCATCGACAGCCAGACCTGGCCGACTTTTGCGCGCACCTTCTACACGCAGACCATCGACCCGATGTTCATGGAACCGGAGTCCGGACTGGCGTGGTACGACCCGGGGCCGCAGCAGCTGAACCTAGTGCTGGGCACGCAATCGCCGACCGGCGACGCGTATGACGCCGCAGGTATCTTCGAAAACAGCGCCTACCCGGTGAAGGATATCGACCTGGTGTCGTGCTACCCCGGCGGCGGATTCGGCGGGCGCGACCAGTCGTACTTCTCGATGTACCTGTCGATGGCGGCGCCGTTTTCGGCCAAGCCCTTGCGCTGGGCGCAGAACCGCTTCGAACAATTCCAGATCGGCCTGAAGCGCTGCGAGACCCACTTCCGCGAAACGCTCGCCGTGGACAGCAGCGGCATGATCCAGGCGATCGATTGCAATTTCACGCTGAACGGCGGCGACCAGAAAAATCTCAGCCCTTATGTCGCGCAGCTGGCCGCGCTGAGTTCCATGAGCTGCTACAACATCCCGCGCGCCGTCGCCACCGCCAGCGCGATGCAGACGCCGCAATTGCTGGGCGGTTCGCAGCGCGGCTTCGGCGGACCGCAAGCCTTCATCGCCATTGAAACCCTGCTCGACGAAGCGGCGCAGGCACTGAAGATCGATCCGTTTGCGCTGCGCCGGAAAAACCTGCTGGCAAAAAACCGCGGCGCCACCGTGACAGGCGCGCCGATACTACAGGACCTGCAACTGGACGACATGCTGAAGCGCCTGGAGCAGCATCCGCTGTGGCAAAACCGCGCGGCCACGCAGCAGGCCAAGAAGCGCGAGGGCTTGTTGTACGGCGTGGGCTTCGCGATGTCCAACGAAGCCTACGGCACTTCCGGAGACGGCATGTTCGGCGCGGTGCAGATCGAGCCGACCGGCACAATCACGGTCTACACGCCGTATGTCGACATGGGCAACGGCGCGGCCACCGCGCTCGGCCTCGCGCCGGCCGCCTATTTGGGGCGCAACGCCAACAGCATCAACATGGGCGAAACCCAGTTGTTCGACGCCCTGAACCTGACGACCAAACCCGCCACGCCGACGCCGCCCAATTACGTGCTGAAGAGTTCCGGCTCGTCCAGCGCCTGCCTGGGCGCCTTCTATCAATACCACGTGGTCGAGCAGGCTGGACTGGCGCTGATCTTGCAAAGCCTGCTGCCGGCCGCGCGGGCCTTGTGGAAAGCGGAACCGCCCGCCTCCGCGCTGAGCTGGAAGGACAACCGGCTGCATGCGGGCGACCTGCCGTCGCTGCCATGGTCGGCGCTGATCAAGCAGGCGATGCGGATGAAATTGCCGATGGTGGCGGTGGTGCACGCCAGCTACGTCGGTGCGTTCGCCACCGCCCAATATGCGTTCACCAGCGGCGCCGCCACGGTTCCGCTCGACTATATCGCGATGGGCGCCACGGTCGACACGCTGCAGCCCCTGACCCGCAGCCAGTTGAACAATCCGCCGGTGATCAACAGCAAATTCGGCCGCACCACATACGCGCCCTGCGGCTCGCTGGTTGCCGCCACCATCAACCCGGAGAGCGGCCAGATCGCGATCGAATCGGTGGTGTCGGTACTGTGCGCGGGCGTGCTGCATTGCCCGCAAATGGTGTCCGGACAATCCCAGGGCGCAATCGCCATGGCCATCGGCAACGTGCTGCTTGAGCATTGCCCCAACAACGAGTCCGGGCCTGGCAACGGCACCTGGAACCTGAACAAATACGCCATCGCGCGCTCCACCGACATCCCGAAACAGGAATTGGTGATACTGCCGCCGGCACCCGGCGAAACCACGGCGCGCGGCATCGCCGAAGCGGTCATGTGTCCGATCGCGCCGTCCATCCTGAATGCGCTGGCCATGGCCACCGGAGGCCAGCGCTACACCATGCTGCCGGTGACGGCGCACAACGTCCTGGAGTCATTGAAATGAGACAGCCCATCCACTTCCATATCAATGACAAACCGGTGCAGGCCGATGCGGCCGACAGCGACATGGCCCTGATCGATTTCCTGCACGAGCGCCAGAACCTCACCGGCACCAAGTTCTGCTGCGGCATCGGCGTCTGCCGCGCCTGCACCGTCGCCACGCGCAACGAGAAAGGCGCGCTGATGGAGAAGACGCTCTCCTGCTCCACGCCGGTCAGCGCAGTGCAGGACATGCGGATCTATACGGTGGAAAGCCTGGGCACGCAGGAAGCACTGGCGCCGTTGCAGCTCGCCTTCCTGGAGAACTTCTCCTTCCAATGCGGCTACTGCGCACCGGGATTCCTGATGGCGGCGACGGCCATGCTGTCGCACCTGAAGGACGCGCCGGTCTATGCCGAGCATCTCGACGAGGTCATCAACACCTGGGTCGGCGGCAACCTTTGCCGCTGCACCGGCTATGTGCGCTACATGGAGGCGATACGCCAGGTGGCGCTGCCTTATACCAAAGCCGCGCGCGAGGAGGAGAAATGAAAATCACGTCATTGCTGTCCGCCCTGTGCCTGGCCGCGGCCGCCGGCGGCGCGCACGCGGCTACGCCCAAGATCGCCACCCAAAGCCTGCAGGAATATGGCCAGGAATGCGCCGAGATGATCGGACAGATTCCCGCATTCGACTGCCTCGACGGCACCATCGTGCCGATCACCGTCGACGGCAAGACGCCGTCCGAATACACGTCCGGCATGACCTGCGACCGCCCCGCCCTGCTGCCGTACAAGCCGGACTCGTTCGGCCAGTGCACGCCGTATTCGCGCATCCTGAATTTTTCCCGCGACAAGGTGCAGATCTCGGCCTTCTGCCGGCGCGAGCAATTGCGCGATCCGAAGAGCGTGATGTTCGACGAGGTCGACATCATCGCGCACAACGCCAACAGCGGCAAAACCTGCTGGTTCCATGCGGAAGACAAGCCGGGCCAGCGCGGCGGCTTCGACGCCTCGCGCGTGCCGCCGCCGAACGAGAAGGTGGCCCCGCCCAAGCGCGTCTCCGCCAAGGACTTCTGGTGGACGCCCGGCCGCACCGCGCAGAAGAACTGCGCCAGCTGCCACGACGCCGATCCGTTCATGTACAGCCCGTGGCTGGGCCAGGTGTGGCACAAGGTGCCGACCGATCCGCTGGGCCGCTACAGCAACATCGGCAAGGATTTCGCGTCGTGGCATTCGAACAGCATCAGCACGCGCGATAACACCTGCGTCGGCTGCCACCGCATCGGCGACCAGGCCAGCTGCGCGGTGTATATCCCCATGGCCACCGGCAAGATCAGCCCGAAAGGCGGCGACGCGATGGCGATGAGTTATCCGCTCAGCCACTGGATGCCGGTCAATAACGATCAGACCAAGGCGTTCTGGACCAAGGCGAACCTGGAATCGCTGCAGAAAATCATGACCTGCTGCGACGATCCGAAGAATCCGATCTGCACGATCACGCCGATTATTACGCCGGCGTCGAAGAAATAACTCCGCCATCCAAGGATACGCATGCCAGTTATCGTTTATCAGTCATTGAACTCCAACAGCAGCAGTAGCCATGATATTTCGGCCAGCAATATCCAGTACTACACACGCATGGCGCAAAAGCATTCCATGCAACAGGGAAGTGAAAACTGGGCGCTGGTGTATCCCACCTCGCACACGCTGGCACCGCACATTGCGCTGCAAGGCCCGGCACAGTTGATGTCCACCTCTACCTCGTCCGACTACACCACCAAAGGCCAGATCGACGACGCGGAGTTTCAGAGGATGACCTATGAAAAAATGCGGCAAATGCAGCAGGCGCAGTTCCGCGAGTTTGGCGTCAACTGCGACCTGATGGTCATCGGCGAACTCGACAGCAGCAACTCGGGTTGGAACAAGCTGTCGGAGCACGCCGGCACGCTGGTCGGGGCGACCTCGAGCAGCAAGACCTGCCAATGCTTTTCGGTACACAGCAATCATTCTGGTGTCGGCATCATCGCGCAAGGTACGAGCTGGGTCGCAGTGCGCTGCATCGACGTTATCGCTCTCTTCGTTCACGTGCCGAATGACTTCGCGGGTAACGCGACCAAAGTACAAGAGTATTACCACGAGATCCAAGGGATTGTCTCCAACGCCAAAGGCGGCGGCCTGATCGACCTGTTGATGGGTGATACCAACCAGAAGAGCGCAGGCTTCACGCCGACAGCGTTGACCAATGCGATAGGCATTCAATTCACGGATGCGTATGGAGGCAAGGAAATTCAGATGGCCGACTCGTTCGGCAGAACGTCCGGCGGGACCAACGCAAAAGGAACGGCCAAGTACGATGTCGCGGTCTACAACACCAAGACGGTCAAGGAGGTGAAGGCCGTATACCTGTCCCAGTTCACGCCGATCGGCGGCAGCGTCGCCGCCGTGACCGACCACATGGCCATTTGCGCACAAGTGAGCAAGTAAAGTAGTCAACCGCGAAGGATGGCGGCCGCTCGGCCGCGAATGTCGGCCCCGCTCATGTGCGCGATCAATCAGTCGCTGGCGGGATTCCATCCGATCTACTTCGCGGCAAGTTCCGAGGTATTAGCCGGGCAAGAATGATCGAGTGTCTGAACCGGCTCGGCTGCGATGTGGACATCGTCGTGAAAAAGGATGGCCGACACGCGTTGGGGCAAACACAGGTAGTCGTCGCCTGAAGATCACCTCGGCTGCGACAACGCAACAGCATCGGCACCAGCCGCCTGGCGCAGCGGGCATGACGGATCGTTCGCCGCACGCCATACCGCTTCCGCCACATCCGCCGCGTAAGTGACCGCAGTCGATTGCCCCCACGCCTCGAACACGCTCTGCGCCAGGCCGGCATAGGCCTCGGGGATCGCGCCCTCCATGCGTGACCGTGCGTTCTCGCCGAACTTGGTCGTCGGCGAACGTCCCGGCAGCACCAGGTTCACCCGCACGTTAAATTGCTGCAGTTCCAGCGCAAGCGACTCGGTGAACGCATTGACCGCCGCCTTGCTGGCCGTGTACACGGACAACAGAGGCAGCGGCATCAGCGTCACGCTCGAAGTCACGTTCACGACGACACCCGCCCGCCGCAGCCGGAACTGCGGCAGCACCGCCTGCGTCATCGCGATCGTGCCGAGGGTGTTCGTCTCGAAGACCTCACGCGCGGTTGCCATCGAGATGCCCTCCAACGCGCCCAGCGCGCCTATGCCCGCGTTGTTGACCAGCACGTCGATCGGCCCGGCCTCCTCCACCGCACGGCGGATGCTGTCGGCATCGGTGACATCGAGCGCGATCACGCGCAGATGCTCGGAACGCGGCAGCACGTCCTCGCTCGGCGTGCGCATGGTGGCGACGACCCTCCATTCGCGATCAAGAAAGTATTGGGCGGTTTCAAGGCCGAAACCGGATGAGCATCCGGTGATGAGGACGGTTTTCATGGCGACTCCTGTTGGGTGGTTTGCAGTAGCCAAACTATAGTGCGCAGTCTCCGGACTTGCTACAATCAGGAGTCCACTTTTAATTAGCAATAGTCCAGATATGATCGATCCGCTCGCCGAGGTTGTCACGCTGCTGCAACCGCAGGCCCGGTTCTCGAAAGTCGTTAGCGCCGCAGGTTCGTGGCGGGTGCGGCGCACGGAGTCCGGGCAGCCGTTCTACTGCGTGATCCTTGAAGGCTCGTCCCGGCTTGAAGTCAATGGTCACGAGCCGATCCAGCTGCAGCAAGGCGACTTTGTCCTGGTTCCGTCGGCATACGCATTCACGATGACCAGCCTGGAGCCGCCGGCATTGGAGTATCTGGATAGCCCGCCTGTCCTGCTGCCGAATGGCGAGTTCAGGCACGGCCCTCAGGACATACCGGCCGACACGCAGCTGCTGGTAGGCCACTGCACCTTCGGCTCGCCCGATGCGGCCTTGCTGGTTTCGCTGCTGCCGCAACTGGTGCACGTACGCGGCGAGAAGCGGCTGGCCACGATCGTGCAGCTGGTGGGAGAAGAATCGCGGTCGGCCCGGCCCGCGCGCGAGGTGATCCTGGCGCGGCTGCTGGAGGTGCTGTTGATCGAAGCGCTGCGCTCCGCGGCGGGAACTGCCGCATCGCCGGGCTTGCTGCGCGGCCTTGCCGACGAACGCCTCGCTGTCGCGCTACGGCGCATCCACGAAAACATGACCAAGCCCTGGACGGTCGCGCAGTTGGCGAAAGAGGCCGCCCTCTCGCGCTCGACGTTCTTCGAGCGCTTCAGCCGCGCATTGGGCGTCGCGCCGATGGAGTACCTACTCGCCTGGCGCATGGCATTGGCGAAGAACCTGCTGCGGCGGCAAGAGGCTGGCATCGCCGAGGTTGCCGAACGCGTCGGTTACGGTTCGGCCAGCGCGTTCAGCGTCGCCTTCACCCGCCATGTCGGACTGCCGCCAGCGCGCTACGTGCGAGAGCAACTGGCGGCGCAGCCGCCGAATTAATCCTGCGGCAGCTCGCGGATCTCCACACCACCGCCGGCTTCGTAGTGCGGATTGCCGACCAGGAAGCGCGCGGCATCGTCGATGCTCGTCGCACGCACGCGCAGGAAACCGGTGACGTCCAGGCTAGCGGAATCGGTGGGGGCGCCTTTGCGGTACAGCGCGCCCTGGCCGATGGAACTGCCCCCGTCGAACTGGCCGCTTTGCCGCAGGCCGGTGATATAGGCTTCCCACAGCGTGCTGCTGGCGGCATCAGGGTGGGCGGTATCGTCAAGCATGAGGATGATGTAGTCGTTCATGGTCTCTCGCGGTGTCGGCTTGATTCTGTATTTTATCAGCGTACCGCCAGGGATCTTGCGGCCAGATTTTCCTCTGTAATCCGCTAGGCGCGTGCCCCGAGGAATAATCAGGCTTCTGGCGCCGACCAGACCAGATTCCACAGGTGGCCATCGATATCTTCGAAGCCCTGGTCATACATAAAGCCATGGTCCTCGGGCGGATGCGGTATGCGGCCACCAGCGGCAAGGGCCTTGGCGATCAGGCTGTCCACCTCGTCCCGGCTTTCGCAAGTCAGGCAAATGACGACTTCATTGGCTTCCTTTGCATTCACGACGGGCTTGTCGATCAGGGACTGGAAGAAGGGTTCGCTCGTCAGCATGGCCCGGATGGTGTCGTCGACGATGTTCATGAACGCCGCTTTCTCTCCGCTAAATCGGGGATCGAAGGTAAAGCCGAGAGCGGAAAAGAAGGCCTTGGATTTGTCCAGGTTTTTCACAGGCAGGTTGAGGATGATCTGTTTGTTCATGGCGTTTCCTTGGTTAGAGTGGAATGGGCAATCGGTACTTCATCCCTACGACGGGTGGCGGCATACAAAATCGACACGCTTGCGAAAAATATTTTCCGCTCGCGCGGATGACTAATCCTTGCCGGCCCGCTGAAATAACGGGAAATCCGGCAGCCGGTCCTGGTCGCCGATGCGGAAGATAGACGCATTCGATCCATCGAATACCGGCCAAGCCGGCAAGCCTTTTCCGTTCGGATTTCCCGTGCGGGCGAAATTAACCCAGGTATCGGCAAGTCTGGTCGACAATTGCCGGTCCGCCTTGCTCCACGGGCGCTGGTCCTGATCGATATTGTCGAACACGTACGGCAGCTCGGCGCCATGGCCTGCGCCACAGCCATAACCGCAAGGCGTCAGCGGCTGCACCGGCCGGTGAGCAAAGAAATAGACATACGGCTTGGATCGCCCGTATTTCGCCTGAAGTCCCGACCAATACCACGTGCGCCAGCCCCACCAGTCGCTGGTGAATTGAAGCATTGAGGCTTGGGCCTCGGCATTGGTGGAAGCGGGATAGGCCGCCAGCAATGCATCGGAAGGCGCATAGCCCAGCATCTGCCCCATCAGTTCGCGATGGTTGGCTACCTTGAAATCGCCGGTGCCCAGGATTTCCGGTGCCAGGTCGTTGCCCTCCTCCGCGTTCCATCCCGCCAGCAAGGGAACGTCATTTTGACGGTGATTGCGGTATGCCGTGGGCAAGTCTTCGCGCAATACATAACCATCGATAATCGCGCGCGGCGACCATGCAGACTTGTGCAGGGCCTCGACACTCATGCCGCGCAACTCCGCCAGATTGTGCGCGCCCACGGTCTTGGTGAACACCTCCGCTTTTGCCTCGGCGCTCTTCCGGTCGTACTGACTGTTGAAGATATCGCTGCCACTCTCGGCGATGGCACGCTGGAACAACCCTTTCGCCAGAGGCGAAGCGATCAGGATCGCAACAGATCCGGCGCCGGCGGACTCGCCCATGATCGTCACGCGGTCGGCATCGCCGCCAAAGGCTGCGATATTGCTTTTCACCCAGCGCAAGGCAGCGATCTGGTCCAGGATGCCCTGGTTGCCGGAGACATGGTCCGGCGACTCCGCCGTCAGTTCCGGGTGCGCAAAGAAACCCCATATTCCAAGACGATAGTTGATCGTGACGATGATCGCGCCGCGCTTCGCCAGATTGGCGCCGTCGTACCTTGGCTGCGCGGCCGTGCCGCCGTAATAGCCGCCCCCATAAATCCAGACAATGACGGGAAGTTTCCTGGCTTTTTCAGGCGCCCAGATGTTGAGATAGAGGCAGTCTTCGCTTTTGGGCATCGTGATCCACACGGCGGTCTGGGCACAAGCAGTAGAGAAGCTGCGCGCCTCCTTGACGCCGGCCCAAGGCACAACGGGTTGCGGCGCCCGCCACCGCAGATTGCCGACAGGGGGCGCGGCGAAGGGAATGCCGAGATAGGTCGTCAGCGAGCCCACTCGCGAGCCGACGACTTCGCCGCCGGTAACTTTCACCGGGCTTAGCTCGGCGGCATGTCCGAGACTGGCCGAAAGCGCTACAAGGCACAATGCGAGCAAGGTGCACGCACGAAAATTCATCGTCATCATTTCTCCTGGTTTTGGCAGCTTGGTCTGGGCGGTGCTTGAACCAACTCATCCAAACGAGGGAAATGCTAACAGCATTCTGATCACCACAACTCAAACTATCATGCCGATCAAATTCGGAAGGGTTTATTACCTTCTTTCGGTCCTAGGATGTTAGTGACCCGCTACCCAAATTAGTACGGAACCGCACTGGACATGACTGTTCCTGACGGTTTATGACCGGACCCCAGTTAGGAGCCCGACGGAGCCGTATAGTCGTTGGGCCTGTTTGCTGGGTATCCCGTTCTTTTCCTTTCACACTAATGCGGAGCGATCTCATGATGAAAAAGCTACTGAAACAAAAAATCTTACTGGGCCTGTTGGTGACGCTGACGGCAAACCTGGCTATCGCCAGTGATGATACGTGCAAGTTTTACCCCAAAGAAGCTGGGCTAATCGAAGAGTACGTTAAGCCGACACCTGTCGAGGATGCGAATGGCAGGGAACTTATTGAAAAGTTAGCGCCTAACGATATCGTGGCGGCTCGCCTTCTTCCGCATAGCCAGGATGGGATCGTCTTTGCGCGCGAAGGCAAAGATACCTGGACCATTGGCCGGGAAGTCGAGTCCAACAAGAAGCCAGCGCTGTATGCTTCCGTTCATGGTCCGTCTAACGTGCCCCAGAAGTGGCTGCATGACTATCATCGCGCACTGACCACGACCCTCGGTGAAAGTCTGCGCCGTGGGGTGAAAATCGATATCACCGCCAAAGGAAGCTGCAAATAGAGCGCTTGAATACGGGGCCGTGGCGATGGCCTCGTTCCTCGTACTTTTTACTTCGTCAGAAACGGTCAGGTGGCATAAAAAAACGCCGCGTAAGCTGAGTCCTCAAACTAAACTCGGAGGGCTACATGGCTATGATGGCGAATCTCGAAAACGTGGTACGGGCGATTGCCGGCTCGATAATGGATGCGCAGAATTTGGTGGAAAAGGCGCAGGTGGCGAACATCAGCTCCTTCTTCGATCGCGAACGTCGACCGATGGTCATCGACCTGGAACTGCCGGCCATCCACAGCACCGCCGCCGACAACGAATTTTATCTGTACCGGCTGCCGCTGATTTCGCTGGTGCCGCACAGCGCGCTGATCATCGGTGAAGCGGAAATCGAGATGGACGTCGAACTCGGCGCCCTGTCCGAAGCAGAGCCTGCCACCAGCCATCCTGACGCTCTGCAACCGGACGGCTTCGATACGCAGGCCGGCAGGCCCAGCCTGATGGTCAATCCCGAAACGGGCGGTCTGGCCAAGAAGAGCGGCAATGCTGCGCACATCAAACTCAAACTGGTCGCCGCCGAGAAATCGGAAGGACTGGCACGACTGATCAACGATGTCGTCAAAGGCCAGGGCTACACGCCCGTGGCGGCCTTGTGATGCGCCGCGCCAGGAGACAGCCGTGAGCACCGAACGATTCAGCCTCAGCGAGGTCCGCTTCATCAAACGTGTCGTGGTGGGCAACGACAATCCGACAAATATGCGTACCGAGGCCGAAGTGGAAGAAGCCATGGCCTTGGTCAACCGCTGCCTGCAAGGCACGCCGCGCGGTCATATCGTCAGCATCGAAAAGAACTTCGGCCTCTACACCATTGGCGAACACCAGGTGGTGCTGCAGTACGCGGTCTACAACATCGGTTTCAACCGCAAGCCCATGTTCTTCGATTGAGCGCCATCGTGACCTCGACCGACATTTCACTGGACGCGCTGTGCGCCGCCCTACAGGCCTCGTTCGCCCGCGCCAATCGTCTGCTGGCCGACATCCCCCTGCCTGGCGACTCAATGGCAGGCGGGCCGGACTGGAGCGATCGCGGCGGCGGGCCCACTCCCTGGCAGCAGTTTTACTCACGACAGCGGCTGAAGCTGGAATCGGCCGAGTTGATGCTCGCCTTCTATGTCAGACGCAAGACCGCTGCCAGGTCAGCCATGTTGAGCACGCGCCCGCCGGCGTGGTGGCAGGGTGCGCATATAACGCTGGAAGTCCATCTCGCCGTTGCCGATGGCGTCTGCACGCTGCGATTCCATCCCGCCACCGGACTGACTCCCATGGCAACACGATCCGGCGCCGCGCTGCGCTTAAAACTCAGCCCGCAACAGCAAGCACAACTGGCTGAGCTGCGCCTGGAACCGTCGGCGAAGCGGCGCAGCAGCCATTGGCTTGCAGGTCTGCTGCGCTGGTTGCGGCGAGTGACAGGAAACGTCACGAAGTAGCGCTGTACGGCTCTTAAGCTGTATTCCGGGGATGCCAAGTCCCCACCCAGCTTTCCTCATTCCGCATCAAACAGAATTCGCTGCCACCCAGCGATGCCTCGCCACGCCTGCATGGTGCAAGCGCGGCAATTTCCCGACCCTTAGGGGTCACTTAACTGAAGGAGTACATGATGACTGAACTTGTCAATATCGCCTCACAATTCCGCGGTCTGCCGATGGCCGACCTGATCGGAGCCCCGCTGACCGCCGCTTGCGATGCCCAAGTGCGCTTGGCCAACGCCACTGCCGACTTCATCAAATATATCGGCTTCGAGGCGCCGGCGACGGCCGGCGATAAGCCGACGGTGACGCGCACCGCCACGTTCCAGTTCAAGCGCAAAAAGCAGGATCCGGCCGATCCGAGCAAGCAGGTGGACGAAGACGTCACGCTGGACGTGCCGTTGCTGGCGATCGTCAAGGTGCCCAGCCTGGCGATTACCAAAGTCGATATCACCTTCGACATGGAAGTGAAGTCGTCCTTCGTGGCCAAGGAGGGCTCGAGCTCCTCCGCCTCGTTCAGCGCGGACATGAAGGTGGGCTGGGGCCCCTTCAGCGCTTCGGTCCACATGGAAGGCTCGGTGGCTTCGCACAAGGAAAACACGCGCACCTCGGATAATTCGGCCAAGTACCACGTGCAAGTGCTCGCTGAAGACGCCGGCATGCCGGAAGGCCTGTCGCGCGTGATCGACATTCTGCAAACCGCGATCCAGGACAAAACCTAAGTCCCCGCGGCCATGCCGGAGCTAGCGCCGGCATGGCCTTTTTTTCGCCACTTGAGGAGCAAGCATGTCACACCTTACCAAAGACCAATTGGCCGCGATGTTGGAACACAAAAACCGTCAAGATCTGGCCGCGTCGTGGATCGAGCCCGTGCGCCAGGCGATGGATGAATGGGAGATCAATACCGACGCGCGCGTGGCCGCCTTCCTGGCGCAAGTCATCCATGAATCGGCGTCGTTCAACCAGCTCACCGAGAACCTTAACTATACGGCCGCCCGCCTGTGCATGGTCTGGCCGAAGCGCTTTGAGAGCGCCCAAGCGGCGGCGCCGTTTGCCAACAATCCCGAACGCCTGGCCAACCTGGTCTATGCCAACCGCATGGGCAATGGCGACGAACGCAGCGGCGACGGCTATAGCTTCCGTGGACGCGGCCTGATCCAGCTGACCGGGCGCGAAAACTATACCCGCTGCGGCCTCGCACTCCAGCAGGACTTGCTCGCCAGACCCGATTTGCTCTTGCAGCCCACAGCAGCATCCCGGTCGGCCGCCTGGTTTTGGAAGTCGCGTGGATTGAATGAATTAGCTGATGCCCGGCCGGGCGGCGATGCTGTCGCCGACTTTAGCCGCATCACCAAAATAATCAACGGAGGCGATCACGGCCTGCAGGCACGCATCGATTTGTGGCGGCGCCTGCAGAAAATATTGGCCGGCTCCTGACGGTCAGTAACGCGTTCAGCATGGCACTAAATAGTGATTTTTAGTAGATGCCAAAATGATAGTGTTGATTGTCAGATACTGTCAGATTGTAAACGATCCATGATCCTAAGATTGTAACAAATCGTCAATCTAGGGTCTGGAAACATATGATTAATTTAGTACTATTTAGAGTCAACTTAGTTGATCAAGAGCTAACGAAATTATTCAGCAACGCCGGATACCACGTTACGGAAGTCAGTAGCGCGGCGAGTTGTTCCCAGTATTTGCTGGACGACGATGGCGCGGTGCAAGCGCCGGCGGAGCTGCAAAAACTTCAACGATTGTTGGCTGACCTGGAGCGACCAGTGGAGACGGGGTGGTGCCTGAGCATGCGCCGCCAGTCATTGCAGGCACCGAACGGCGTTAGCGTCGCCCTCACCAGCCTGGAATTTACCTTCATTAAGCTGTTCGCGCTGCATGAGGTTGGCGAGCCGGTTTCGCGCAAACGCATTGTCCAGGAGTTCGGCGAGAACTATCTCAACTACGACCAGAATCGGCTGGACACGTTGGTTACCCGCTTGCGCAAGAAAGTTGAACACGAGGCGCAGAAAATGCTGCCTTTGCACACGGTGAGGGTGCGCGGATTTTCTTTCAACGACGTATTGGTCATCGATCGCTAGGCAGGCCGCCATCTTTTTTTGGGCCGTCAGCATCCGAATGAACTCTCTCAATCGCGGTAATTTAACTGAAGGTCGATCGTATGAACACTGACACTTTCCAGCTCAGCGAAGACGCGCCGAATCGGCTGCATACGCAAGACTTGATCTGCCAGATCCAGCTGGAATGCCAAGCTATGGCCAGCCACATTTTGCATCAGGGATTGGCGATTGCGCCGGAGCTCGTTGCGAGGCTGGCGGCCTTGCTCGCTGCAACCACAGCATCCCCGAACGAGGATGAGGCGGCAGATCCGGCCGCGATCTTCGCACTGGCCGAAATCCACGGCAAGCTGACTACCGCTGTGGCGCCGGCCACGCCACAGGGGATCATGCTGCTGGACCCGCAGCGCCTTGCGGGTCAGCGCCTTGCCTGGCTGGGCCCGGTGCCGCTGATCCGCATGCTGACCGTCACCGCCATGGTCTTTTTGATGGCCGTGATGTTGACCGGATTATCCAGCGAGGTTTCGAGCAAGAACATTACGCTCGGCCTGCTGGAGTCAGCCGGCGATGTCCTACTGTTGAACCTGTTGTTCCTGTTATTTTGCGCCGGCCTGGGAGCCTCTTTTGCGGCGCTGTTTCAGGCCCACCGTTATATCGCGAACTCCAGCTACGATCCGAAATATGACGCCTCCTACTATGCCCGCCTGATCCTGGGCGTGATCGCCGGCCTGATCCTGTCCGAGATGTTGCCGGCCCAATTATTCGAGGGCAATTCCCTGGGCAATTTCGGGAAGCCCGCGCTTGCCATCCTGGGCGGCTTTTCCTCGACGGCGGTCCATCACATCCTGCATCGCCTGATCGAAACACTCGACGCCTTGGTCCGTGGTGATCCGTCGGCCCAGTACCGGTCTTCACTGGACACGTACAAGGCCCAGATGCTTGCCGACCGCGCCAATTCAAAGAATGAGCTGGCCGCACAACTACTCGCACTGCAGCAGACGTGCCACACCGACTCCGGTCCTGAATTGCTACGCCAGCGGCTGGCCGAATTGACCTTGTCGATGCTGCCACCGATTTACACCGCGGCAGCTCCGTCATCCACTACGGCCACTCCGGGGAGTAAATCATGCTGAACTTTTTATACCATATACCCGGCATTTATATGGCCCTCATCATTGTTGGCATGACCGTGTTCAGCGTCTTCTTCGGCTATGCCATCGTCAAGTATTTTCACTGGCTGGAGGTCGATGCGGAACAGCGCGCCCTGGCACTGATGATGGTCTCCATCATCACCACCATTAATTCCCTGCTGGTTGCCTTTGCGGCGATCAGCGTATGGGGAAACTACAACGACGCCGATCGCACGGTCGCCTCCGAAGCCATCAGCGCCAGCGAGCTGGCGCGAGATTTATCGGTCTTTGGCAGCCGAGATGCCGACGCGGCCGACCTCGATTTACGAACTTACTTGGTGCGCGTCGTTGAAGCCGAATGGCCGAGCATGCAGCGACAGCAGCGTGCCGATCCGGGCACAGAAATCTGCTTCAACAAGGTTTTTGAGTCGGTCAGTCTCCTCAGTCCCACGACGCCACGGCAAACCATCCTGCTGTCTGAAGTCATGGCCCGGATGAATGAAATGGTCAAATTTCGCCAGCAACGCCTGCAGGGACTGGTTGTCTGCATGCCCCTGACATTGTGGGCGGTCATTCTCATTGTCAGCGCCATGTCGTTTGTATTGCTGTACGTGCTACCGCCGAGGCCCTTTGATATCTTCCTCATAGGCTGCTGGGCCTGCACCTTGGGTTTAGCCTTCTTCTTCATCGTCGCCGTGGATCATCCGTTTGCGGGTGACTTCAGCGTGACTTCTTCTGCGCTACAAGAGGCTATAGAGAATCTGACTCAAAGCCATGTCTGGCCTGCGCTGTAGTGCAGATGCCTCCCCGGAAAGCCCGGCACTGCAACTGAGATATTTGATGTTGGCCCTGCACTACCTCCGGTTCCCGCAATGTCGCGGCGGTACCGGGCTTTCCAATTCGCGACGATAGAAAGGTAAGAATTATGAGCATCAAAATACAATCGGCACGTTACGGCCTACCCGACCGACACAACGATGTCACCGCGCGCATTCAGCTCATGGCGCAGGATTCGAACCGCACCATCGCCATCAACAACGAGTCTATGGGTGGCGACCCGGCATACGGTCATGGAAAGACATTGACTGTGGCGTATTACGGCGATGACGGGCGGCTCCATATGACGGAAGGGGCCGAGGGAAGCACCATCTTGCTAGGCGACGAGTCCCACGGGCTGCCTGGCTCGTCACAATGGTCGATAGGTTAATCGCCCAGGATAACGCGCTTCCAAAGTCATTAAGAAGCGCGTTACAGATGCTGAATTTCGCACATCGTCCAGCAGGTGGCACTGGGCGGGGCAGTCACACGGACCTAGGTTGATTGGCTGTCAGATTTGGTCATCAATGACAGTTGCCTGACTGTGACAATGAAGTTGTGCCCCTATTGGCACTCACTCATATCGCAAAGGAAAATGTCATGAATCTTTTTCAGGAAATATCCAAAGAATTCGGCAAGAGCTATGTGTCCAGCTTCATCCCCTGGGACCAAACGGCGGATGGCTTGATTGGCGTCACACCCAAAACCAGAGCGGGCGCCTGTGCCGGCTATTGCCTGTATTGGCTGAAGTCTCTGAACCAGGGGAAAACAACGTTCCCTCCGACCTTTAAAGACAAGCTGGCGGCCATCAATGCCCAGAACGCTTTCTATGAAACGGGATGGAAGGAAGTGTTTGCGCAAAAAGGTGTCGGCATCGCTTCGCAAAAGGTGAATTGGCTGAAGACCACCGCGCTTAAGTTCGAAACCAAGAACACCTCCAAGGCAGTGAGCGATGCAATTGGCAGCATCAATACGTCGCTGGCGCTTCATCTGGTTCTGAGCAACGGTTCCAGCCATTTGGTGGCCCTGGTTGCATCGGACAAGAACGTCTCGATGTTCGATCCCAACTATGGCCAGATTGTGTTCAACCGCAGCTTCACCAACCAGTTCATGGAGAACTACCTCACGGGATTCCATCATGAATTCAACAATGGGCTCTCGAAAGTGGAAACCTTCCAGACCAGCGGCGACTTTAACCTAGCGCCTATTTTCTGATGCAAAGAGCGGAGCGGGGCCGGCACTGTCGTTCGTCCCCGCTCTAAAGATCAGCGCGCCGCCCCCCCCTTGCTGGCGCGTACTGCACCTGTCCTACTAGCTCCCTCATATTGGCGTAGTCCTTTAGGTACGAAATCGAGCTCAGCAACGAGATACCGTCAAAAGTGTCAGTATACGTCCTTGATTTTATGTTAACCCCTCGGATTTTCAATGACAACAAAAAACCCGCTTCTCCTAGGGAGGAAGCGGGTTTTGGGACTTCTTAATACTTTTTACTGCTGAGTTCTGGTGCCGCTTGCCGGAATCGAACTGGCGACCTTTTCATTACGAATGAACTGCTCTACCAACTGAGCTAAAGCGGCGAAGTCGCACATTCTAACAAATATTTCTTGCTGCACGCTAGTCCCAAACCGATAAATTTTGGCCATGCTGCAAAAATGTCATTGCTTTGTGCGGTTTTCAGGCTTCTCAGCCTGCGTGGTAGCCCGTCACCACCGCCACTTCGTCGCGCGATCCCAGGAACACCGGCACGCGCTGGTGCAGCTTGTGCGGCTGGATGTCCATGATGCGCTGCTGGCCGTCGGTGGCCGCGCCGCCCGCCTGTTCGACGATGAAGGCCATCGGGTTCGCCTCATACATCAAACGCAGCTTGCCCGGCATCGACGTGTCGCGCGTGTCGGCCGGGTACATGAAGATGCCGCCGCGGTTCAGGATGCGGTGCACGTCGGCCACCATCGAGGCGATCCAGCGCATGTTGAAGTTGGTGCCGCGCGGGCCGGTGTCGCCGGCCAGCAGTTCGCTGATGTAGCGCTGCACCGGCGGGTGCCAGTGGCGCTGGTTCGACATGTTGATCGCGAATTCCTTGGTCTTGGCCGGGATCTGCATATTGCGCTGCGTGAGCACCCACGAGCCCATTTCGCGGTCCAGCGTGAAGCAGTTGACGCCATTGCCGGTGGTGAGCACCAGCATGGTCTGCGGGCCGTACACGGCGTAGCCTGCGGCCACCTGCTTGGTGCCGGCCTGCATGAAGTCGGCCTCGGTCGGCTGGCCCATGCCGTCCGGCGCCTTCAGCACCGAGAAGATGGTGCCGATGGAGACGTTGACGTCGATGTTGGAGGAGCCGTCCAGCGGGTCGAACAGCAGCATGTATTCGCCTTTTGGATAGCGGTTCGGGATCGGATGGATCGATTCCATTTCTTCCGATGCCATCGCCGCCAGGTGGCCGCCCCATTCGTTCGCCTCGAGCAGGATCTCGTTGGAGATAATGTCGAGCTTTTTCTGCACTTCGCCCTGGATGTTTTCGGTGTCGGCGGTCCCGAGCACTTCGCCCAATGCGCCCTTGCCTACCGAGTGGCTGATGGTTTTGCAGGCGCGCGCGACTACTTCGATCAGCAGGCGCAGTTCGGCCGGGATCGAGTTGTTCTGGCGCTGTTCCTCGACCAGGTATTGTGTGAGGCTGATGCGTTTCATGGCTTCCCTTGAAGTATAAAAATTATTTTTCACTCCCCGCTGCCCGGGGAGTGAGGCGTGATTAGTTTGCTAAAGCCTTGGTCACCACTTCCAGCACGTCGTTCGACAGCTTGGAGCGGGCGGCGACTTTTTCCAGGGCGCGTTTCATCTTGGCCTGCAGCGCCGGCGCGTAACGGCGCCAGCGGTCCAGGCCGCGCGCCAGGCGGGCTGCTACCTGCGGATTGATCGCGTCGAGCTTGATCACGTGCTCGGCCCAGAATTCATACGCGCTGCCATCGGCCGCATGGAACTGCGACGGGTTGGCGCTGGTGAAGTTGAAGATCAGGCTGCGCGCGCGGTTCGGATTCTTCAGCGTGAAGGCCGGATGCTGCATCAGCTTGCGCACCGCCGCCACGTTGGTGGTCGGCGCGGCGGCCTGCATGGCGAACCATTTGTCGATGACCAGCGCTTCGCTTTCGAAGTCTTCGTAGAAGTTCTTCAGATACGGGCCCGCTTCGGCGCCGCTTTGGATCATCGCCACCAGCGCGGCGGAACGGTCGGTCATGTTGCCGGCTTTTTCGAACTGCTGCTGCGCGAGCTTCAGTTCGGCCATGTCCGGCGTCGCCATCAGATAGGACAGGCACAGGTTTTTCAGCGCGCGCTTGCCGGCCGACAGGGCGTCCGGGCTGTAGTCGCCCGGCGTCTGGTTGGCGTGGTACTGCTCCAGCAGCTCGCTCTTCAAGGCCGTGCCGATGGTGCGGCGCATGAACTGGCGCGCGGTGTGGATCGCTTGCGGATCAACCACGTCCATCTGCTCGGCGATGATGGTCTCCGACGGCAAAATCAGCGCCAGTTCGCGGAAGGCCGGGTCGAGCGACTCGCTGATCAGCACGGAGCGCATGGCGTTGATGAAGGTGGGGTCCAGTTTCAAGTTGGCGTCGCTGCCGCCGGCGACGGCCACTTGCGCGGTCAGCTTCAGCAGGCGTTCCATCGCCAGCCGCTGGCCCGCTTCCCAACGGTTGACCGGGTCGCTGTCATGGCTGAACAGGTGCAGCAGTTCGGCGTCGGTGTAGTCGTATTCGAGGATCACCGGCGCCGAGAAGTCGCGCAGGATGGATGGCGTCGGACGCTCGTCGACATGGCGGAAGCGGAAGATCTGCTCCTGCCCGGTCAGCTCCAGCACCACCGTGGTGGCGCCCTTGGCGTGCGTGCCGCCTTCCAGGTTCAGCGCCAGGTCCTTGCCGCTGGCGCTCAGCAGGCCGACCGCCACCGGAATGTGGAACGGCAGCTTTTCCGGCTGGCCGGCGGAGGCCGGGCAGCGCTGGCTCAGGATGATGTCGAAGTTGCGCTTGACGGCGTCGTAGCGCGTGCGCGCGGTGACGACGGGCGTGCCGGCCTGCGAGTACCAGCGCTCGAACTGGCGCAGGTCGCGGCCGTTGGCGTCGGCCATGGCGGCGCGGAAGTCGTCGCATTCGACGGCTTGGCCGTCGTGGCGTTTGAAGTACAGGTCCATGCCCTTGCGGAAGCCGTCGCGGCCCACCAGGGTCTGGTACATGCGCACCACTTCGGCGCCCTTTTCATACACGGTGACGGTGTAGAAGTTGTTGATCTCGACGAAGGAGTCGGGGCGCACCGGGTGCGACATCGGGCCGGCGTCCTCCGGGAACTGAGCCTGGCGCAAGGTGCGCACCTGGTCGATGCGGGTGACGGCGCGGCCGCTGTCGGTGCCGATCATGTCGGCGCTGAACTCCTGGTCGCGGAACACGGTCAGGCCTTCCTTCAGCGACAGCTGGAACCAGTCGCGGCAGGTCACGCGGTTGCCGGTCCAGTTGTGGAAGTATTCGTGGCCGACCACCGCTTCGATGCCGGCGTAGTCGATGTCGGTCGCCACGCGCGGGTTGGCCAGCACGAACTTGGTGTTGAAGATGTTCAGGCCCTTGTTCTCCATCGCGCCCATGTTGAAGTCGCCCACGGCGACGATCATGAAGCGGTCCAGGTCCAGCTCCAGGCCGAAGCGTTCCTCGTCCCAGCGGATCGAGTTCTTCAGCGACTGCATCGCGTAGTCGGTCTTGTCGAGGTTGCCGTCTTCGACCCACACCTGCAGCAGCACCTCGCGGCCCGATTGCAGCGTGTATTTCTCCTCCTGGCAGACCAGGCGCGCGGCCACCAGCGCGAACAGGTAGGACGGCTTCTTGAACGGGTCTTCCCACTTGGCGTAGTGGCGGCCGTCGCCCAGGTCGCCCTGCTCGATCAGGTTGCCGTTCGACAACAGCACCGGATAAGCGGCCTTGTCGGCGCGCAGCATGACGGTGTACTTGGCCATCACGTCCGGGCGGTCGGGGAAATAGGTGATGCGGCGGAAGCCCTCGGCCTCGCACTGCGTGAAGAAGTTGCCGTTCGAGACGTACAGTCCGGACAGCGAGGTGTTCTGCACCGGCGCGCACAGCGTTTCGATTTCCAGCACCACCTTGGGCGGGGCCTTGGCGATGGTCAGCGTCGAGCCGTCGATCTTGTATTCGGTCGGCGCCAGCAGCTTGCCGTTCATGCGCAGCTGCACCAGTTCGATTTCTTCGCCGTGCAGCACGATATCGTGGCTGCCGCGGCTCTTGGCAGCCGGGTTCTGCCGCATGGTGATGCGGTTGGCGACCACGGTACGGTCCGGATCGAGGTCGAAACCGATTTCCACGGTGTCGACCAGATAGGATGGCGGGGTGTAATCTTTGCGGAATATCGTCTTGGGGCTGCTGTCTGTGCGCATGGGGACTTTGAATGACGTAGGCAAAAGCCTATTTTACCAATACCAGCGCGGGGACCATGCGCGAATCGCCTGTTATAGGACAAATAAGCTCCAACAAGTTGCTGGTTTCCACGCCGCCGTAACAATCTGTAATAATCGTGCCGGGCCGGCGCGTGCGTCGTAGACTTAGTACTGGAAAATACCGTCTTACAAGAGAGGGGCAACATCATGAAATATCTCGCCATTTTGGCGACCGCCGCCGTCATGCTGCTGAGCGGCTGCGCCACCACCATCCACAGCGACGTGACCGCCTTCAACGACTGGCCGGCCGACATCGGCGACAAGTCCTATGCCTTCGTGGCCCCGCAGGGCGCCGACGACACGCTGGAATACCGCAATTATCAAGTACTGGTGAGCAATGAACTGGCCAAGCTGGGCTTCCACCAGGTGGCCGACAACCAGCAGCCGAAGTTGCTCGTTGGCATGAAATTCAATACCGTGGACCATGCGGTGCGGGTGCTGGAGGCCGATGATCCGTTCATGACCGGGCCGTACTGGGGCCGTTATGGCTGGGGCGGCTGGGGATATTCGCGCTGGGGCTATTACCGCCCGTACTTCTACGATCCGTTCCGTTATGGCCCGGTGCTGCTGGAAGAGCGCGTCAAGCACGAATACCAGCGCCAGCTGCGCGTGACGATCAACGGCGTCGATGGTCGCAAGCTGTATGACGTCACGGTGCAAAACACCAGCCGCGTGCAGGCCACGCCGCACGTGATGCCGGCCCTGGTGCAAAGCGCCTTCACCGGCTTCCCCGGCCCGAGCGGCGTGCCGCGCAAGGTCGACCTGAAGATCGAGCCAAAAACCGAAACCGTCGAAGCCACCTCGACCAAGGCCGGCTGAAACCCGGGGTCAGATCCGACATTTGGACACAAGCTCTACCGTAGCGCACGCTACGGTAGAGCTTGTGTCCAAATGTCGGATCTGACCCCGGGTTTGCTTTAGGGCAGCAGGATCGAGGAGCCGGTGGTTTTGCGGGCTTCCAGGTCGATGTGGGCCTGGGCGACGTCGGCCAGGCTGTAGCGCTGGCGGATGTCGATCTTGACTTCGCCGCTGGCCACCACGCCGAACAGCGACTTGGCCGCAGCTTCCAGATCCTCGCGCCTGGCCATGTAGGCCATCAGCGACGGCCGGGTGATGAACAGCGAACCGCGATTGGCCAGCTCGCTCAGGCTGAACGGCGGCACCGGCCCGGATGCATTGCCGAAGCTGACCATCGTGCCCAGCGGCTGCAGGCAGTCCAGCGAGCCGATGAAGGTGTCCTTGCCGATCGAGTCGTACACCGCCGACACACCCTTGCCGCCGGTGATCTCCTTCACCCGCTCGGTGAAGTTTTCCTTGTTGTAGTTGATGACGTGGTGCGCGCCGTTCTCGGTGGCCAGCGCGGCCTTCTCTTCCGAACCGACCGTGCCGATCAGGGTCACGCCCATCACCTTGGCCCACTGGCAGGCGATCAGCCCGACGCCGCCGGCGGCCGCGTGGAACAGGATGGTGTCGCCGGCCTTCAGCGGCACCGTGCGGTGGAACAGGTACTGCACCGTCAAGCCCTGCAGCATCATCGCCGCCGCCGTGTCGAAGCCGATTTTTTCCGGCAGCACCAGCAGCTGCGCGGCCGGCATGTTGCGCGCTTCGGCGTAGGCGCCGATCGGCCGTCCGGCATAGGCCACGCGGTCGCCCACCTGCACTTCCGTCACGCCCTCGCCCACCGCCTCGACGATGCCGGCGCCTTCCATGCCCAGCGCGCCCGGCAGCGGCTGCGGATACAGCCCGGTGCGGAAGTAGACGTCGATGAAGTTGAGGCCGATCGCCTCATGCCGCACCTGCGCCTCGCCCGGCCCGGGCGGACCCAAATCCACGTCCACCAGCTCCATCACTTCCGGACCGCCCACGCGGTTGATGCGGATTGCCTTGGTCATGCCTGCCTCCGTGTCAGTTTGCAGCGGCGAGCTGCTGAAGCTGAGACAGTACCAGATGTGCCGACGACATGTTGGTCGCGCACGGCGTGTTGTGCACGTCGCAGGCGCGCACCAGCGCGTTGATGTCCGGTTCGTGCGGCTGCGGCGTCATCGGGTCGCGCAGGAAGATCACGCAGTCGATCTCGCCTTCGACCAGCATCGAGCCGATCTGCAAGTCGCCGCCGAAGGGGCCGGAGTGCTTGCGGTCCACCGTCAGGCCCAGCTCGTTGGCCAGGCGTCCGCCGGTGGTGCCGGTCGCGGTCAGCGTGCAGGTGGAGAGGAAGGCCTTGTATTCGCCGGCCAGCGCGATCATGTCGTCTTTTTTCTTGTCGTGTGCAATCAGGGCAATACGGGTCTTCATTTCGTGATCCTCTATTTTTTCGACAGCAGGTAAATCCCGGCCAGCACCAGCGCGGTACCGCCTAGTTGCCAGGAGGTGACGGGCTCGCCCAACATCAGCGCGCCCAGGAACAGCGTTGAAACGGGTCCGATCATACCAGCCTGCGAGGCGGTACCGGCGCCGATGCGTTCGACGGCGGCCATCGTCATGAACACCGGCATCACCGTGCACAGGATGCCGTTGACCAGCGACAGGCCGTACACCGGCAGCGGCTGGATCAGGCCGGACGCGGGCCGCAGCAGGAAAAACTGGCCGATGCAGGCTGCGCTGGAGACGCACATCGCGTACGACACCAGCCGCAGCGCGCCCAGCCGCTTGACCATTTCGCCCGACAGCAGCAGGTAGACGGCGTAGGCGGCGGCCGATCCGGTCACCAGCGTGGCGCCGAGCACGACGTTCTTGCTGCCGCTCTGCAGGTCGTGCAGGAACACGAAGACGATGCCGCAGTAGGAGGTCAGCAACGCCAGCCACTGCTTGCGCTTGATGTGCTGCTTGAGCAGCGTGGAGGAGATCAGCAGCACGAAGGTCGGCGTCAGGAACAGGATCAGGCGTTCGAGGCCGACCGAGATGTATTGCAGGCCGAGGAAGTCGAGAAAGCTGGACAGGTAGTAGCCGACCAGGCCCAGGCCGATCAGGCGCCAGCGGTCGGAATTGGTCAGCGGCGCCTCGGTGCGCATCTTCCAGAGCGCGACGGCGGCGAACACCGGCAGCGAGAACAGCATGCGGAAGGCGATCAGCGTGACGGCGTCGATGTGATAGCGGTACAGCAGCTTGGCGACGATGGCCTTGGTCGAGAAAAGAACCGCGCCGCCAATGGCGATGCCCAAGCCGCCCAGATAGGCGGCACGCGCCGGGGCGCTGTCCGTGATGCTTTTAGTCATGCCCAAATTGTAAAGGCAAACGCTTCGCCTCGCTTGACGAGGCGATTTTTCGGCTGGGCAGCGAATCAGGTGAGCCGGCTCAATCCAGCCGTGATAGGCTGTGTAAATATCGACGGATGGCGATCAGTGTAAAAAAATACGTGCGGCCGGACCAGTCGATTCCATTCCAGAAATGGTTCGATCGCCTTGATGCGCGTGCCGCGGCAAAAGTTGCAACCGCAATATTTCGGATGGAAAGTGGGAACCTCTCCCGCATCAAATGGTTCGGCGGAATAGGCGAATATGTCATCGATTGGGGTCCAGGCTATCGCCTCTACCTGGCAAAGGACGGCGAGACGCTGATCATATTGTATGGCGGCGGGACGAAGAATCGGCAATCGGCGGACATCGCGCAAGTCAAGGCACTACATGAAGAATTCAAGCTGAGGAAGAAAGCAGCGGGAGCGAAATTATGGAACTGACTCAGGATGTTGAAACCGGCTTGATCGAACGAATCGCCGCCGATCCTGCATTCGCAAACGCCATGTTGGATGAGATCGGCGAGCTGCTGCTGGCTGGGGAAGAGGCCGCCGCACGTGGAATGCTCCGCGTTGTGGTAGCGGGCACGACGGGATTTGACGTGCTGTCCCGTCCGCTGGCTATGACGGGCGAAGCTTTACGGTGCGCCCTTTTGACAGACTCTCTTGCTACCAGCCCCAGCTTGAGTGCCATTTTCAGCGCACTCAAGCGGGAGCTGGGTGTAGTCGCTAGCTGATCGTCACCGAAGGCGCCCCCGCCGCCACGGTCGCGGTGGCGATGCGCGCCACCACCGTCGTTGGCGCGTTGCCGCCCACCAGCTTGTTGACCTGCTTGAACTGCGCCACCAGCTTGCCCGGGGTCAGCGTGACCAACGTATAACCCTGCGCATCGTTGTTCAGATGCTTGATCCACTGGTTGTTGCCCAGGCTCGCCAGCTGCTGCGCCAGCGCCAGCAGGCTGACGCTGAAATCGCTGCTGGCCTGCAGGCCGGCCAGCACCGCGCTGGTGGTTGCATCCAGTTGCGCTTCCGGCAAGCCCTTGGCGCCCAGCGCGCCGCGCAGCTGCACACGCATCTGCTCCAGCAGCGACGCCACTGTCGGCGCGGTCTTGCCCATCGTGTAGTCCAGCAGGTTGAACGACAAACTCAAGGTACCCACGCCCGGCACCGGTATCGCCAGCGGGTACGACACCAGCGTGCTGATGTCGCCCAGCGCGGCCGCCGCGTCGCGCAGGTAGGTGAAGAAGGAATCGGAGCTGATGCCCGCCGATACCAGGTCCACCATCACCGGCGTGCCGCCGTTGGCCGCGTCGTAGTCGTCGCTGACGGTGCCGGCGAAGAAGGCGTGGATGTCGCCGGTGATCGCGACCACGTTGCTGACGCTGTTGGTCTTCAAGTGCGTCATAAGCGCCTTGCGCTCGCTGTTGTAGCCGTCCCACTGGTCGCAGTTGAGCAGGAAGCGCGCGAAGAACGGCGCCAGCGCGGCCTTCTTGCCCGACGCCGCGACAAACGGCGACTCGGCCTTATTGGCCTGCACGTCCGGCTTGATGTAGCCGAAGGCGATGGTCTGCGCGCCGATGCCGGCGGCCGTGGCCGGCGGCGTGGCGACGATGCCGCTGATGGCGATATACACCGCGCCGTAAGTCGCCACCGCGATCGCCGCTTGCGGCGCCGTCAGACCGGCCGCCACGGCGGCCGCGGCCTGCGTGGTTGCGCTGCTGCCGGGCGTGCCGTAGGTCTGCATGATCGCGCCGGCGCCACGCTGCGCCAGCGCTGAAGATGCGCCGGCGGTGGCCGTCGCCACGATCGCGCCGGCCAGCGGCAGGTTGTTCCCCGCCGCCGCCGATGTGGTCAGGATCGACGCGGCGATGGTCGGCACCGCGTTCAGCGCCAGCAAGGTGGCGATGGCGTCGACGCCGTTCAATCCCATGCGCAGCAGCGACACTTCATTGCCCCACAATTTCCAGGTCGAGGTGGCGGCCTTCATCTTGTCCATCCACCACTGGCGCTGGGTGGAGCCCAGCATCGACACGGTATCCAGCGGCGAAGCCAGGCCGATGGCGGTGGCGCCGGCCATCTTCTGCGCCTCCACGGTGTTGAAGATATCCTGCGGCACCAGGTAGCGCGCGCCGATGCGGCCCAGCGGCAGGCCGGTGGCCGGATTGATCGACGATTCCGGGATCACGTGGTCGGAGCGGTACAGGCGCTCGTCGGTCATCACCAGCTGCATCAGCTTGCCGAACTGGAAGTCGCGGTAGATCTTGATGTTCTGGAAGCTGGTGGTGGCCGTGTCGAGGCTGACGTCGGCCGGCATGTATTCGAACCACGCCTGGTTGGCGTTGCGGCGGCGGCCCGTCTGGTGCAGGTCCGAGCCGTCGGCGGTGCTGAAGGAGCCGTCGTAGGTCTGCGCGTCCTGCCAGGCGTCGTCGGTGAACTCGTGGTCGTCCCAGATGGCGATGAAGGCGAAGCGCTCGTGCAGCGCCTGCAGGCGCGTATCGGTGCGGTACTTCTTGTACAGGTAGCGGTAGTCGGCCAGCGTGGTGGCGTACTTGGCGCCCGAGGTGCCGCTCTTGAAGGCGCCGTCCGGCAGCTTCAGCGCGTCGTGGCGCGACTCGACGGCGCCGAGCTGGAAGTCCTCGCCGACGGTCTCGTAGATGTAGTCGCCCAGGTGGACGATGAAGTCCAGGCTCTCGCCGGCGATGCTGGTCATCGCGCCCCAGTGGTTGACGCTCCAGTCCTGGCAGGTCATGTAGGCGAACTGCAGCTGCGCGACGTCGGCGTCGGCGGCCGGCGCGGTCTTGCAGCGGCCGACGTTGGAACGCGTGTCGCCGGCCACGAACTGGTAGTAGTAGACCGTATTGGCGGCCAGCCCGGTCACCTTGTGGCGCACCGTGTTGTCGTATTGCGACTGCAATGGCAGCTTGACATCGACCACGGTGGCGCCGCTGAGCGCCGTGTTGCCGCCCAGGGCGGCGCTGTTGTCGGCGGCCGTCATCACCAGGCGGATCGCGCTGTCGGCGGCGCTTGGCGCGGCGGCCACGCTGTCGGCACCGGACGGCACGGCGCGGGTCCACAGCATGATGCTGTCGGATTTGGGGTCGCCCGAGGCCACGCTCTGCGGGAACTTCCACGGACCGCTGGCCAGCGGCAGGTCGCCCGCCGCGCCGTCGGCGGGGGCGGAACCGCTGCCGCCGCAGGCACTCAGGCCGGCGCCCGATGCTACCGATACCGTGATGAAGCTGCCGTACTTGAGAAACTGCCTTCTGTCCATGTCGTCTCCGTGGTTTTTATAATAATGTTTAAAAAATAAATGTTAGCATCGGCATGTGACAGGCGCCCTACAAAAAGTCGAGGCGGCCCTCTAGTATCCCGGGCGGCGGCCGACGGCGGCCCGGCGGCGGTTTCTGAGGGCCAGCCTATGGTAAAATACTGCCCTCACCGCATACCAACGAACACCGCCGAAGGAAGACCGAACATGGCTGGACACAGCAAATGGGCCAACATCAAGCACAAAAAGGCTGCCACCGACGCTAAACGCGGCAAGATCTGGACCCGTCTCATCAAGGAAATCACCGTGGCTGCGCGCATGGGCGGCGGCGACTTGACCTCGAATCCGCGCCTGCGACTGGCCGTGGACAAGGCGGCCGACGCCAATATGCCGAAAGATAACGTGCAGCGCGCGATCACCCGCGGCACCGGCGGCGAGGATGGCGCGGCCTACGAGGAAGTACGCTACGAAGGCTACGGCGTCGGCGGCGCGGCCGTCATCGTCGACTGCATGACCGACAACCGCGTGCGCACCGTGGCGGAAGTGCGCAATGCGTTCAACAAAAACGGCGGCAACATGGGCAACGAGGGCTCGGTGGCCTTCATGTTCAAGCACTGCGGCCAGTTCCTGTTCGCGCCCGGCACCAACGAGGACGCGCTGATGGAAGTGGCGCTCGAAGCGGGCGCCGAAGACGTGGTGGCCGATGAAGAAGGCGGCTTCGAAGTGCTGTGCGGCCCGCACGACTTCGCCACCGTCAAGGATGCGCTGGAAGCGGCGGGCTTCAAGGCCGAAGTGGCCGAGATCATCATGAAGCCGGCCACCGAGACCGTATTCACCGGCGATAACGCCGTCAAGATGCAAAAACTGCTGGACGCGCTGGAAGCACTGGACGATGTCCAGGAAGTCTATTCCAACACGCTGATCGAAGACTGAGGATTTATGAAAATATTGGTAGTCGGCTCCGGCGGCCGTGAACACGCGCTGGCCTGGAAATTGGCGCAATCGGAACGTATCCAGATGGTGTATGTCGCTCCGGGCAATGGCGGCACCGCGCGCGATTCGCGCCTGGTCAACGTCAACATCACGGACCTGCATGAACTGGCGAACTTCGTCGAGCAGGAGCACATCGGCCTGACCGTCGTCGGTCCCGAGACGCCGCTGGCCGGCGGCATCGTCAACCTGTTCCGCGCGCGCGGCCTGAAGGTGTTCGGCCCGACCAAGGAAGCGGCGCAGCTGGAATCGTCGAAGGACTTCGCCAAGGCCTTCATGCAGCGCCACGGCATCCCGACCGCCAAATACCAGACCTTCTCGGACGTGGCGCAGGCGCACGCCTACATCGACGCCAACGGCGCACCGATCGTCATCAAGGCCGACGGCCTGGCCGCCGGCAAGGGCGTGGTGGTGGCGATGTCGCTGGAAGAAGCGCACCGCGCGGTGGACGACATGCTGGCCGATAACCGCTTCGGCGACGCCGGCGCGCGCATCGTCATCGAGGAATTCCTGGCCGGCGAGGAAGCGAGCTTCATCGTCATGTGCGACGGCAAGCACGTGCTGCCACTGGCCACCAGCCAGGATCACAAGCGCCTGAAGGACAACGACGAAGGCCCGAACACCGGCGGCATGGGTGCCTACTCCCCTGCCCCCATCGTCACGCCGGCCATGCACGCCCGCGTGATGCGCGAGATTATCAACCCGACCATCGCCGGCATGGCCAAGGACGGCATCGTCTTCACCGGCTTCCTGTACGCCGGCCTGATGATCGACGCCCAGGGCAATCCGCGCACCTTGGAATTCAACTGCCGCATGGGCGATCCCGAGACGCAGCCGATCATGTCGCGCCTGAAGACCGACCTGGTGGCGGTGATGGAACACGCCGTCAACGGCACGCTGGACCAGATCGAGCTGGAATGGGACCGCCGCACCGCCGTCGGCGTGGTGCTGGCAGCCGCCGGCTATCCGGACACGCCGCAAAAAGGCGCCGTCATCGAAGGCATCCCGGCCGAAACGCCGGAATCGGTGACCTTCCACGCCGGCACCGCCGACGTCAACGGCCAGCTACAGGTCACCGGCGGCCGCGTGCTGTGCGTGGTCGGCCTGGGCGACAGCATCAAGATGGCGCAGAAGCAGGCCTACGACGTGGTCGACCAGATCGCGTTCGACGGCATGCAGTGCCGCCGCGATATTGGCTGGCGCGGCCTGAAGCATTAGGATAAGATGTCGTCCTTTCCGAACCCCGAAGTCGTCAAGGCCTACCTGCTCGGCCTGCAGGACCGCATCGTGCAGGCGCTGGAGGCCGTGGACGGCAAGTCCTTCCTGCGCGACGCGTGGGATCGGCCCGAGGGCGGCGGCGGCATTTCGCGGCTGGTCGAGGAAGGCAACGTCATCGAGCGCGGCGGCGTCAACTTCTCGCACGTGATGGGCGCCAAGCTGCCGCCATCGGCGTCGGCGCATCGGCCCGACCTGGGCGGCAAGCCGTGGGAAGCGATGGGCGTGTCGCTGGTGATCCATCCGCGCAACCCGTACGCGCCGACGGTGCACATGAACGTGCGCTTCTTCACCACGACCACCGCCGGCGGCGAACCGGCGTGGTGGTTCGGCGGCGGCATGGACCTGACGCCGTACTACGGCAACAAGGAAGACGTCAGGCACTTCCACCAGAGCTGCGCCGACGCGCTGGCGCCGTTCGGCGACGAACTGCATCCGCGCTTCAAGAAATGGTGCGACGAGTATTTTTACCTGAAACACCGCCAGGAAGCGCGCGGCGTCGGCGGCATCTTCTTCGATGACTTCAACGAAGCGGGCTTCGAGCAGAGCTTCGCCATGATGCAGAGCGTCGGCGACGCCTTCCTCAAGGCCTACCAGCCGATACTGGAAGCGCGCAAGGACACGCCGTACGGTGAACGCGAACGCGACTTCCAGGCCTATCGCCGCGGGCGCTACGTCGAGTTCAACCTGGTGTTCGACCGCGGCACGCTGTTCGGCCTGCAGTCGGGCGGACGCACCGAGGCGATCCTGATGTCGATGCCGCCCATCGTCAAATGGCGCTATCGCTGGGAGCCCGAGGCCGGCACGCCGGAAGCGGCGCTCTACACCGACTTCCTGCCGCATCGCGACTGGCTCGCGGCGTGACGATGGCCTGCTGATGGTCTACCGAACCGCACTGCTGGGAGGCAGCTACGATCCGGTGCATCAGGGCCACATCGCACTGGGCGCGCATTTCGCGCACCTGCTGCAGGTGGACCAGTTGCGCGTGATCCCCGCCGGCCTGCCATGGCAGAAATCCACGCTGAAAGCGACGCCCCGGCAGCGCGCCGACATGGTGGCGCTGGCCTTTGCCGGCCAGCCGTACAGCGTCGTGGTCGATCTGCAGGAGATCGAGCGCAGCGAGCAGGGGCTTGCCACCTACACGATCGACACGCTGCGCCAGGTGCGCGCCGAGCTGGGGCCGTCGGCCTCCATCGCCTTTTTGATGGGCGCCGACCAGCTGCAGCGGCTCGACACCTGGCATGAATGGCAGGCGCTGTTCGACTACGCCCATATCTGCGTGGCCGCCCGCCCTGGTTTCAGCATTGCCACCGCCGGCCTGCCGCCGGCAGTGGCCGAGGCGTTTTCCAGCCGACTGGGAACGCCTGAACAAATCCGCAACACGCCGCACGGTCTGACTTATCTGGCACAAGACTTCGCGGTGGATATCTCCGCCACCGAAATACGTGCGGCATTACAACGGGGGGAATCGGCAAACTCGCTTATCCCGCCGCTAGTGCTAGACTATATTGAACAACACAATCTATACAAAAGCTAAATGGACATCAAAAAACTGCAATCCCTCGTCGTTGACGCACTCGAAGACGTCAAGGCCCAAGATATCGCCCTGTTCGATACCACCCACCTGACCAGCCTGTTCGACCGCATCGCCATCGCCTCCGGTACCTCCAACCGCCAGACCAAGGCGCTGGCCGCCTCGGTGCGCGACAAGGTCAAGGCCGCCGGCGGCGACGTCTACGGCATGGAAGGCGAGGACACCGGCGAATGGGTGCTGGTCGACCTGGGCGACATGATCGTCCACATCATGCAGGCGCCGATCCGCGCCTACTACCGCCTGGAAGAGATCTGGGGCGACAAGCCGGTCAAGATGGGCGCCGCCAAGCGCAAGTCGACCAAGGAAGGCGAAGAAGCCGACGCGCCGAAGAAAGTCAGCAGCCACCTGGCCGCCGGCAAGAAGGCGGTCGACGCGTCGCCGGTGATCGAGAAGAAGACCCCGGCCCGCAAAGCCGCCGCCGCCAAACCGGCCGCCGCGAAGAAGCCTGCCGCCAAGAAGGCAGCCGCCGTCCCGGCCGGCAAGACCATCAAGGTCGGCAAGACCAAGTCGGCCGTCGCCGCCGCCGAAGTGCTGAAGGCGCTGCCGCCTAAACGTAAAGTAGCCAAGCCAAAGGGAGATTCGGCGCTCGCCTCCGCCGCAGCGCCGGCCAAGACCGTCATCAAGCGCATCAAAAAAGTCGCAGAGTAAACCGCCATGCAGCTGATCATCGCTGCGGTCGGCCACAAGATGCCGGCCTGGATCGAAACCGGCTTCGCCGAATACGCGAAGCGCATGCCGCCGGAACTGAAGATCGTGCTGAAGGAGATCAAGCCGGTCGACCGTTCGGGCAGCAAGACCGCCGCCACCGCGATGGCGCTCGAACGCGAGCGCATCGAGGCGGCGCTGCCGAAATCGGTGCGCATCATCGCGCTCGACGAACGCGGCAAGGACCTGACCTCGGTCGGCCTGTCGCAGCAGCTGGAAGCCTGGCAGCAGGACGGGCGCGACACGGCCTTCCTGATCGGCGGCGCCGACGGCCTCGATCCCGAGCTGAAGGCGCGCGCCGAAGGTTTGATACGCATCTCCAGCATGACGCTGCCGCACGGCATGGTGCGCGTGATGCTGGCCGAGCAGCTGTACCGTGCCTGGTCCATCACTCAGAACCATCCTTATCACCGCGTTTAAAACATAACTATATGAAGCCGGTCGACAAAAAGATTTACCTCGCCTCCAAGAGCCCGCGCCGGCGCGAACTGCTGCGCCAGGTGGGCATCGATTTCGAACTGCTGCTGCTGCGCAGCGACGGCCCGCGCGGCCCCGACGTCACCGAGGAGGTGCTGCCCGGCGAGGCGCCGATGGATTACGTGGCCCGCGTGGCGCGCGAAAAAGCCGCTTTCGCGGCCGACCTGGTGGTCAAGCGCCGCATGGCGCCGCGCGTGGTGCTGTCGGCCGACACCACCGTCACCATCGACGGCGCCATCCTCGGCAAGCCGGCCAACGCCAACGAAGCGATCGCCATGCTGGGCCAGCTGTCGGGGCGCACGCACCAGGTGCTGACCGCGGTCGCCGTGCAGTCGGCGGACTTCGCCGGCCAGGTCACGCAGGTGTCGGAGGTGCGCTTCGGCGTGCTGACGCCGGCCGCCATCGCCGCCTACTGCGCCACCCAGGAACCCTACGACAAGGCCGGCGGCTACGGCATCCAGGGCCCGGCCGCCCAGTTCATCGAACACATCGCCGGCAGCCATTCCGGCATCATGGGCCTGCCGGTGTACGAGACGGTACAGCTGCTCAGGCAGGCCGGTTTGCCGCTACCCTGAGCGGCGTGTATGATCGTCGTTCAGTCAACAGGGAATACAGAAGCCGATTTTCACCTAACCGGCCGTAGAGACAAATGAACGAAGACATCCTGATCAACATCACCCCGCAGGAAACCCGGGTCGCCCTCATCCTGCAGGGCGCCGTGCAGGAGCTGCACATCGAGCGCACCCTGACGCGCGGCTTGGCCGGCAACGTCTATTCGGGCAAGGTGGTGCGGGTGCTGCCCGGCATGCAGTCGGCCTTCATCGACATCGGCCTCGAACGCGCCGCCTTCCTGCACGTGGCCGACATCTGGGAAGCCCGCCCGCACGACGGCGGCCAGAACGCCGCGCCGACGCCGATCGAAAAGATCCTGTTCGACGGCCAGGTGCTGACGGTGCAGGTGATCAAGGACCCGATCGGCACCAAGGGCGCGCGCCTGTCGACGCAGATCTCGATCGCCGGCCGCATGCTGGTCTACCTGCCGCAGGACTCCCACATCGGCATCTCGCAGAAGATCGAAAAGGAAGCGGAGCGCGAAGCGCTGCGCGCGCGGCTGCAAGGCCTGCTGCCGGCCGAGGAAAAGGGCGGCTACATCGTGCGCACCCAGGCGGAAGACGCGTCCGACTCCGACATCGCCGCCGACGTCGAATACCTGCGCAAGACCTGGGGCGCCATCGTCCACGGCGCCAAGACCAAGCCCGCCACCACCCTGCTGCACCAGGACTTGAGCCTGGCCCAGCGCGTGCTGCGCGACTTCGTCCACGACGACACCGCCACCATCCAGGTCGACTCGCGCGAGAACTACCTGAACCTGGTCGAGTTCGGCCAGGCCTACACGCCGGGCGTGCTGCCCCGTTTGCAGCACTACACCGGCGAGCGGCCGCTGTTCGACCTGTACGGCGTGGAGGAAGAGATCCTGCGCGCGCTGGGGCGGCGCGTCGACCTCAAGTCCGGCGGCTACCTGATCGTCGACCAGACCGAGGCGATGACCACCATCGACGTCAACACCGGCGGCTTCGTCGGCGGGCGCAACTTCGCCGACACCATCTTCAAGACCAACCTGGAGGCGGCGCACGCGATCGCCCGCCAGCTGCGGCTGCGCAACCTGGGCGGCATCATCATCCTCGACTTCATCGACATGGAAAACACCGAGCACCGCAACGCGGTGCTGCTGGAGCTGAAGAAGACCCTGTCGCGCGACCGCACCAAGGTGTCGGTGTCGGGCTTCTCGGCGCTGGGGCTGGTGGAGATGACGCGCAAGCGCACCCGCGAATCGCTGGCGCACATCCTGTGCGAACCGTGCCCGGCCTGCAGCGGCAAGGGCCAGGTGAAAACCTCGCGCACCATCTGCTACGAAATCCTGCGTGAACTGCTGCGCGAAGCCAAGCAGTTCAACCCGCGTGAATTCCGCATCCTCGCCTCGCAGGAAGTGGTGGACATGTTCCTGGAAGAGGAGTCGCAACACCTGGCGATGCTGGGCGACTTCATCGGCAAGAAAATCTCGCTGCAGGTCGAGACGGCCTACCACCAGGAGCAGTACGACGTGATCCTGATGTAGCCTAGTTCCGTGCCGGGTCGTAGGACAGCACCGGCTTGTAGCCGTCCGGCGCGATCGAGGTGTCGAACGGATAGCTGGAAAAATTCGACTGGTCGACCACGCCCAGCTGCACCAGGATGGTATGCGGCAGCTCCTTGCCGCGCCCTTCGAGCAGGTTGACGGCGGCGTTGATCACCACCCTGCCCTGGCTGACGCCCTTGGTGTCGGCGGCGGCGTAGATTTCCTTGTTGCGGATCAGGTGCGCGATGTCGCCCGTCAGGTCGTAGGCCACCAGCCGGATCTTGCCGTCCAGGCCGGCCTTTTTGAGCGGCGCCAGCGCGGCCGGCGCGCAGCCGGTGCAGCCGATCAGGTAATCGAGCTTGGCGCCATGCCTGGCCAGCATTTGCGTCGCCAGCTGCGCCTGCAGCGCGAAGTCGCTGTCGCCGTAGCGGATGTCGATGATGTTGACGGCGATAGGCGCTTCCTGCGCGGCGATCCGCGTGCCGTCCACCTCGCCCTTGACCCAGCCCGCCCCCATCGGTCCCGGCAGCAGCGCGATGTTGACCGACTTCAGGCCGCGCTGCTGGGCGTCGCGCACCACCCAGCGGGTCGCCTCCTGGCCCATGCCGCGCAGCGAGGTGGTGACCTTGATGTTCAGGTCGTCGCTGCGGCTGTCGTTGGCCAGCTCGAATACCGCGATGCCGGCCGCGCGCGCCTTGGCGATCGAGGCGTTGTTGGCCGTCATGCCGATCGGCGAGATGACGATGGCGTCGTATTTGGCCGCGATGGCCTGGTCCATCAGCCGCAACTGGCCCCGCAGATCGTCGTAGCCCGTGGCCGGCAGGATGTCGGCAGCGACGCCCAGCCGGCGCGCTTCGCTGACGACGGCGTAGGCGCATCCGGTCCAGTACGGATCTTTCAGGTGCGGGAACAGGAAGGCAATGCGCCAGCGTTTGCCGGCCCGCGGCGCCATCGCATAATGGCCGGGCACGACGCGGCCGCTGGCCAGCGCATCGTCGGCCGAGCCGTTGGCCTGCAGCGGACGGAAGATCGACAGCACCGGTATCGGCGCGAATTTCGCCGGCGCGGCGGCCTGCTCGGCGCCGGCGCGAAGGATGCCTAGCCCGAGCACGCTCAGGACCATCAGTTTTCGCACGCTGGGTATAGGCATCGGTACTTCTCATCCTGTGGGGCTTAACGCAATGTTACCTGTTGCGCGTCGATGCCGCCACCGCCGGCGCCAAAATCCCCACAAAGAACCAACACCGCTATGCCGCCGCCAGCGCCACCGCGTCGGCGCCGGCCGGGAAGCGCAGCTGCCCCGTCGCATCGCTCGCCGCGCGCCACACCGCTTCGGCCACGTCGGCCTCGGTGGTCACCGCCGCCGGACTGGTGAAGGCGGCAAACACCGACTGCGCGAACGGCGCGTAGGCCGGCGGTATCAAGCCCTCCAGGCGCGGACCGGTGTTGCTGGAAAACGCGGTCGTCGGTCCATAGCCCGGCTCCACCAACTTGACCCGCACGTCAAACGCGGCCAGCTCGTGGGCCAGCGACGCCGTAAAGCCTTCGATCGCCATCTTGCTGGCGGTGTACACGGCCACCATCGGCAGCGGCGCAAGCGTCGCGCTGGAAGTCACGTTGACCACGACGCCCGCGCGGCGTTCGCGAAATTGCGGCAGCAGCGCCTGCGTCACCGCCATCACGCCGAAGGTGTTGGTCTCGAACACCTCGCGCACCGTCGCCATCGGCGTCGCCTCGAAGGCGCCGAACAGGCCGATGCCGGCGTTGTTGACGAGCACATCGACCGGGCCGCAGGCGGCGACCGCGGCGGCGATGCTGTCCGCGCTGGTGACGTCCAGCGCCAGCACGCGCAGCCGGTCCGAGCGCGGCAGCACGTCCGCGCGCGGCGTGCGCATCGTGGCGATCACGTTCCAGCCCTGCAGCAGGAAATAGGACGCCGTCTCGCGGCCGTAGCCCGAAGAACAGCCGGTGATGAGGACGGTTTTCATGGTGATACTCCCTTGTGGTTTCGATGATGAAACGATAGTGGAGCCGTGCAGGATTGACTACAATGAGGCGTCCAGATTTCATTTGCGAGCGTCCAATCATGAACGATCCACTGTCCGAGGTCATCGCGCTGCTGCGGCCGCGGTCTGTGCTGTCGAAAGGCATCAGCGGCGCCGGCCGCTGGGGCGTGCGCTATTCGGACTTCGGCCAGCCCAGCTTCTGCGCGGTGCTGGAAGGCAGCTGCCGGCTGGCGGTCGACGGCGAGCCGGCCATCGACCTGGCGGCGGGCGACTTCGTGCTGCTGCCGGCCACGCCCGGCTTCACGCTGTCCGGCTTCGACCCGGTGACGCCCGAATACTACGACCCCAACGCCATGGCGGCGCAGAGCGGGGACGTCCGCCACGGCGTCCAGGCCGGAGCGCCCGACGTGCGCCTGCTGGGCGGCTACTTCATGTTCGACTCGCCCGACGCGGCCCTGATGGTGTCGCTGCTGCCGGCGCTGGTGCACGTGCGCGGCGCGCAGCGCCTGTCGGCATTGGTCGGGATGGTCGGCGAGGAGGCGGGCGCGCAACTGGCGGGGCGCGAGCTGGTGCTCACGCGGCTGGTGGAGGTGCTGCTGATCGAGGCGCTGCGCTCGACGTCGGAAGCGGGCGCCAGTCCGGGATTGCTGCGCGGCCTGGCCGACAGCCGCCTGGCGGCCGCGATGCGGCACATGCACGATGCGCCGTCGCGCCCATGGACGGTGGCCGAGCTGGCCAAATCGGCCGCGTTGTCGCGCTCAGCGTTCTGCGCCCGCTTCCTGCGCGAGGTGGGCCTGGCGCCGATGGCCTACCTGCTGTCCTGGCGCATGGCGCTGGCCAAGGATCTGCTGCGCGGCCAGGAGCTCGGTATCGAGGAGGTCGCCGGGCGGGTCGGCTACAGCTCGGCCAGCACCTTCAGCACCGCCTTCTGTCGCCACGTTGGCCAGCCGCCGCGCAGTTACGCGCGGGCGATGTTGTGATAATATAATCTTATCATAATACCAAGGAGACAGCATGACTTCGATCCAGCGGACGCTTGCCGCCCTCGCCCTCGCAGCCACCGCGCCTTTCGCGCTGGCGGACAACAATGCACCGGTGGCCGCGCCGACGCCCGCCGTCGGCGATTCCTGGACTTACCAGTACACCGACGTGTGGAAAGGCGTGAAAGGCGGCCTCAACCGGCTGGAGGTGGTCGGCATCGACAACGCCGGCATCCATCTCGACATCAAGCGGGCGGCCAGCGGCGCGCTGCTGAGCAAGCAGCTGCTCAGCGCCGAAATGAATCCCATCGATCGCGGCGCCATGCACTTCGCGCCGTCGTTCACGCGCTACGCCTTTCCGCTGGCGCCGGGCAAGGAATGGAGCAGCGAAGTCGACGGCGACAATCCGAAATCCGGCAAGCGCTGGCGCTACTACGTCAAGGGCAAGGTGCTGAACTGGGAAAAAATCAAAGTGGCGGCCGGTGAATTCGACGCCTTGAAGATCGAGGTCGAGGCGCTGTATCGCGGCGAAGAGCCCGGCAGCAACGGCGGCAACGGCCAGCTGACCGAAACCGTGTGGTTCGCGCCGGCGGTCAACAACTTCGTCAAGATGGACTATCACGATACCGACTGGATGGGCCGGATCTACAACCGCGACAACTGGGAGCTGACCGCCTACGTGCGCAAATGAGCGCCGGCGCGGCGGGGACGGAGTAAACTAGTCCCAAAAAACCGCCACGCAGGAGGCGTGATGGCAACCGCTCCGCCCGACGCATCGCCGCCACCGCCCTACAGCGACGGCCGCCTGCACGCCCGCCCCGCCCTGCTGCATGCCGGCCTGCCGGCCGCGCCGCCGTTGCCGGCGGGCACCCACAAGCTGGCCTTCCCCGACGGCCGCCACGCGCGCCTGCATGTGCCGGCGCAGGATCCGCAGCAGCCACCGAGACCGATGCCGCTGCTGGTGCTGCTGCACGGCGCCGGCGGCCAGCACGGCGGTGGCGACGCCATCGCGCTGGCGCACGCGGCGCGCCAAGGCTCGCTGCTGCTGATCCCCGATGCGCTGTCGACCAGCTGGGACGTGCTGCGCGGCGGCTACGGGCCGGACCTGGCCTTCGTCGACCGCGCGCTGGGCTGGATCATGCGCCGCTACGAGGTCGACGCGAGCGCCGTCGCCATCGGCGGCTTTTCCGACGGCGCCTCGTACGCGCTGTCGGTCGGCCTGATGAACGGCGATCTGTTCGGCGACATCCTGGCCTTCTCGCCAGGCTTCATGGCGCCGCTGCGGCGCACCGGCCAGCCGCGCGTGTTCGTCGCGCACGGCGTGGCGGACAAGGTGCTGCTGGTCGAACGCGGCAAAGGCATCGCGCTGCGCCTGGCCGGCGAAGGCTATGAGGTCAGGTATGCGGAGTTCGACGGCGCCCACGTCGTCTCGCCGCCGGTCGCGCGCGAGGCCTTGCGGCTGCTGGCGCAGCAGCGCTAGACGCCAGACGACGAGGCTAGGCGCCGGGCGGCGGCGGGGGCGCCGACGGCACGATAGGCGGCGCCGCAAGCACGCGATTGCGGCCGGCCGACTTGGCGGCGTACAGCGCCTTGTCGGCCGCCTCCACCAGCATCCCCGGCAAGTGCACGCCGCGCTGCGGCGACAGCGTGGCCACGCCGGCGCTGATGGTCACCATGCCGAACGGGCTGCCGCTGTGCGGCGTGTTCTGCGCCACGATCGCCTGCCGGATGCGCTCGGCCACCGCCAGCGCGCCGTCCATGCCGGTGTCCGGCATCAGGATGCCGATCTCCTCGCCGCCGTAGCGCGCCACCACGTCGCCCGGACGCTTGGGGGTCAGCGCGCGTATCAATTTGCTCAGCGAACGCAGGCAGTCGTCGCCGGTGCTGTGGCCGTAGACGTCGTTGTACTGCTTGAAGTAGTCGACGTCGATCATCACGAAGGCCAGCACGTGCTGGTGCCGCATCGCGCGGCTGAACTCATTGCCCAGCGTGACGTCGAACTGGCGGCGGTTGGCCAGCCCGGTCAGGCCGTCCTGCATCGCCAGCCGCTCCAGCGTGCGGTTGGCGCTTTCCAGCGCGTCGCGCGCCTGGCGCAGCTCGGTCTCGGCCTGCGCCCGCAGATTGATCTGCCCCACCAGCCGCTTGCCGAAAAAGCCCAGCAGTGCCGCCAGCACCACCGCGCCGATCGAGCGGGTGAAGCTGTCGTGCCGCCAGTGCTCCAGCATCTCCTGCTTCGACAGCGCCGCCGTCACGAACAGCGGATAGTATTCGAGCCTGCGGAAGTTATTCAGGCGCAGCTCGCCGTCGTTGGGCGAGGCGAAGAAGCCGCTGCCGCTTACCTCGCCGGCGCGCAGGTCGTGGATCGCGTGGAACACCTCGGTGCCGCGCAGGTTCATGCCGACCCGCTTCTCGTCGAACGGGCGGCGCAGCAGCAGCACGCCGCTGTCGGAGATCAGCGCCACCGCGCCGCGCGCGCCGATGTCGAAGCTTTGGTAGTAGCGGCGGAAGTAGTCGATGTCCAGCGTCGCCAGCGCCACGCCGCCGAAACTGCCGTCAGGCTTGTCCAGCCGGCGCGACACCGGAATCACCCACTTGCCGCTGCTGCGGCTGACCACCGGCTCGCCCACGTGCGCCTCGCTGCCGGCATGGGTGCGGTGATAGACGAAATACTCGCGGTCCGCGTTGTTGTTGGTCGGCGCCAGCATGTTGCGCGAGTTGACCACCCATGCGCCGTTTTCGTCATAGACAAACAGGCCGGCCAGCTGCGGCAGGTTGGCGACGTGCACCATCATCTGGGCGTACACGCGCGCCCGTTGCGGCGCGGCGAGGCCGTCATGCTCGATGCGCTCGACGATGTCGGCCAGCGCGGTGTCGGCGGCCTTGATGGTGTCGTCCGCGTGCTGCGCCATCGCGCGCGCGACGTTGGAGGTCAGGCGCTCCATCTCCTGCAACTGGGCGTCGCGGGCGGACAGGCTGCGCCAGATGTCGACGGCCACCAGCGACACGCACACGGCGCCGACGAATACGGTGGCCCAGAAAGTGATGGAAAATCGTTTAAACATGGCGAAGTGGCCCGTGATCGCGGGGCGAGGGTATTTCTGCTTTATACAGCAAATCGGAGCAACTGCGCCGTTTTGGACGGCGCTGTTGCATGGCCGCCCTAGGGCGCCGACAGCATCGGCTGCAAACGGTGCCAGACCAGGTCCGGCGTCATCTTGACCATGCAATCCTGGTGGCCGAGCGGGCATTCGCGCTGCTTGCAGGGCGCGCAATCGAGGCGCAGCGAGATCGAGGCGGCGAGGTCGGAAAACGGCGGCGCATGATCGGGATCGGTGGGGCCGTACAGCGCCACCACCGGGCGGTTCAGCGCCGAGGCGATATGCAGCAGGCCGGAGTCGTTGCTGACCACGGCGGCGGCGCGCGCGATCAGCGCGATCGCTTCGGCCAGGCTGGTGGCGCCGGCCAGGTTGAACACCGCCTGCGCCGGCAGGTCTTGCGCCACCTCGGCGCAGGCCTCCTTGTCCTTCGGCGATCCGAGCAGGGCGATCTGCGTGGCCGGGTCGCGCGCCAGGATGGCTTGCGCCAGGCCGGCGAAGTGGCGCGCCGGCCAGCGCTTGGCGCCGCCGAATTCCGCGCCCGGCGCAAACGCCACCAGCGGCCGCGCCTCATCGATGCCGGTGCGGACGCAGACGGCGGCGATCTGCGCCGCGCTGGCCGCCATCCGCGGCCGCGGCAGCGCCGCGCGCAGGGCCGCGCCCTGCACCGTCACCGGCGGTGCCGCCAGCGCCGCGTAGAACGCCGTCATCGGCCGCGGCGGCGCTTCGTCGAAGTGCATCACGTTGATCAGGCCATGGCGGCTCTCGCCCTTGTAGCCGACGCGGCGCCTGATGCCGGCCAGCCAGGGGATCAGCGCGTACTTGATGGTGTTCGGCAGCACATAGGCGTCGGCATAGCCGCGCCGGCGCAGCATGCGCGCATATTTCCAGCGCTCCTTGAGCTGCAGAGCGCCGTGGCGGAACGGCGTCTCCAGCACCTCGTCGACTTCGGCCATCTGCCGCCACACCGGCGACACCGCCGGCGGCGCCAGCACGTCGATCGGCCGCTCGGGATGGGCGGCCCGCAGCAGCTGCAGCAAGGGCTGCGCCATCACCGCGTCGCCGATCCAGTTGGGCGAGATCACCAGCGTGCGCGGTGACGAGGAATCATGGGTCATGGGGTCGTCCTTTCCTGCGCGTTCAGGCACAAGCCGATCAGCAGGAACAGCATCAGCGCGTAGAACATGCAGCTGCGCACCGACCAGAAGATCACTTCCGTCAGGCCGAAGCTGAAGTAGCTCAGCACCAGCAGCAGGCCGGCCAGCGCCGGCGCGGTGACGCCGGCCGCCGCCGATTCCGGACGGTTCAGCAGGCGCACGAAGAACAGGAAAGGCGCCACCAGCGTCGCGCCCCATACCAGCAGGCCCACCACGCCGCCGAACACCAGCGCCTGCAGGATGTCGTTATGATAGTGCGGGAACTCCAGCACGTAAGGATGGACCTGGTGCGCCGCCACCAGCGCCGCCAGTTCCTCACGCTCGGTGGCCGCGTTGGCGCCCAGCAGCGGACGGCGCTCGATCAGCCGCAGCGCGCCGCGCCACAGCTCCAGGCGGACGCCGACGTTGGTGTAGGTCTCGCCGCCGTTCATGTATTGCTGGATGTCGCTGATGCCCTGGTCGATGCGCATGCGGGCGCCCGTCTGCGGGATAAAGTAAGTGCTCACCATGAGCGCCAGCGCCAGCAGCGCCAGCCCCTTGCGCAGGCGGCCGCGCAGCACGTGGCCATAGCGCACCAGCACGACGATGGCGCAAATGATGGCCACCCAGCCGCCGCGCGTGCCGGAAGCGATCGAGCCGGTCAGGCCGGCCAGCGCGCCCAGCCCGGGCCAGATCGCGGCGCGGCCGGCGAAATCGAGCATGCCGGCCAGGCACAGCAGGCCCATGCACAGGACGATGTCGCCGAAGGTGATCGAGTTGATCAGGCCGCCGGGACGCTCGACGCCCATGCCCCAGCGCTGGTAGGCGATGAAGGCGGCGCCGGCCATGGAGCCGGCGATCAGCCCCCACCACAGGGCCTTGCGGCTGGGACGCAGCGCCAGCACGGTCAGCATGACGGTGGCGGCGGCCAGCATGCGGCTGGGTTTTTCCAGGTCGCGCAGCAGCGCGCCGGCGCTGAACCAGAAGTTGAGCAAGGCCAGCCCCAGCGCCAGGCCGAAGGCGATCAGCACGCCGCGCACAGACGGCAGGTGGTGCTGCAGCGCCGGCCAGGCCCGGCGCCGGCAGACGATGGCCGCCAGCAAAAAGGCGAAACTGCAGAGGCCGACCCCGAAACTGCTGATCAGCGCCAGAAAGGGCAGCATGAAAATCAGGCTGTGGATAAAGACTGAGCTGGCGGAATTCTTTGGTAAGGTATTATTCATTCATTTTTATAGTTTTATATTGCAAGACGGCAATGTATCGACATCGCCACGCCCTGCAAGCGCAAACATCCTCTATGCCATCCTCTACCATTTCCGTCGTCATCACCACCTACAACCGTCCGGACGCCCTGACCGCCGTGGTCGAGGCCTGCTTCGCACAGGACGATGCCGGATTCGAAATCATTATCGCTGATGACGGCTCCGGCCACAACACGCAGCAGGCGGTGGCGGTGCTGCAGGCGCGCTCGCCGGTGCCGCTGCGCCATGTGTGGCAGGAGGACCTGGGTTTCCGCGCCGCCCGCGCCCGCAACCTCGGCACCTTGGACGCCCGCGGCGACTACATCGTCTTCCTCGACGGCGATTGCGTACCGCAGCGTAATTTTATCAGCCAGCACCGCAAGCTGGCGCAGCGCGGCTACCTGGTCCAGGGCAGCCGCATCCTGCTCAGCGAAGAGGCCACCGCGCGCGTGCTGGCGCAGCACCTGGACCTGCAAGCGCTGGGCACGGCCGAAAAGCTGGCCTGGCGCCGCAGCGGCGCGCTGAACAAGGTGCTGCCGCTGCTGCTGACCTTGCCGGATGTGGGCCGCACCAGCCGCCGCTTCACCTGGCGCCGCATCAAGAGCTGCAACCTGGCCGTGTGGCGCTCGGACCTGGACCTGGTCAACGGCTTCGACGAAAGCTTCCTCGGCTGGGGCCACGAGGATTCCGACCTGGTGGTACGGCTGTTCAATGCGGGGGTGATGCGCAAGGACGGCGCCTATGCCACCGAGGTATTGCACCTGTGGCACCGCGAAAACGCGCGCGACCAGGAAACCAGCAACCGCGCCACCGTGCTGCAGCGAGCCAGGGAGCGCACCGTGCTGGCGGTCAAGGGATTGAAAGACTAAAGGGTTGAAGGGCCGGCTCAGGCTTCGCCGTCGAGCATGCTGATGCGCACCAGGTCGGCCACGTTGTCGACCCCCAGCTTGCTCATCAGGCGCGCCTTGTGCACCTCCACCGTGCGCACGCTGATGCCCAGCGCCGGGCCGATCTCGCGGTTGTGGCGGCCCAGCACCACCAGCTGCATCACTTCCCGCTCGCGCGGCGTCAGCTCGCCCAGCAGGTCCCGGCTGCGGCTGCGGCGCTGCCGCTCGCTGTAGTCGGCGCGGGCGCGGCCCAGCGCCTCGTCGATGGCGGCGATCAGCTTGGCGTCGTCGAACGGCTTTTCCAGGAAATCCACGGCGTCGGCCTTGAACGCCGCGCGCGCCATGCTGACGTCGCCGTGCCCGCTCATGATGATCACCGGTATGCGGCAGCCGCGCGCGGTCAGCTCCTGCTGCAGGCTCAGGCCGTCCATGCCGGACATGCGGATATCGATCAGCAGGCAGCCGGACCACGAGGCCTGCCACGCCTGCAGGAAGGCCTCGCCGCTGGCGAACATCGCCGTGCGGTAGCCGCGCACGCCCAGCAGCAGGCTCAGGGCGTCGCGCACCGAAGGGTCGTCGTCGACGATGAATACGGTCAAATCATGCTGCATAGCTCACCTGTTCTCCATCTTTTTCGGGCTTGTGTTCCCCGCTGCGCGCCAACGGCAGCGCCATCCTGAAAATCCCGTGGTCGCCCACCTCGGCCCACAGCGAACCGCCGTGCGCCTCCATGATCGCGCGGCTCAGCACCAGTCCCAGGCCCAGGCCGCTGGCCTTGGACGACACGAACGGCTCGAACAGGCGCGCGGCCAGCGCCGCCGACACGCCCTTGCCGCTGTCCTCGACCGACAGCTGCAGGCAGCCGCGCTGGCTGTCGAGCTTTTCGGCCGACAGCGTGATGCGGCGCGCGCCGGCCGGCTGCTCCTGCACCGCCTCGATCGCGTTGGCGATCAGGTTGCGCAGCACCAGTTCCAGCTGCAGGCGGTCGGCCAGCACCGACAGCTGCGGTATCTCGCGCACCTGCAGCTCGACGCCCTGCTCGCGCAGCTGGCTGAAGAACTGCTGGCTGATGCCCGACACCAGCTGGCCGGCCTCGACCGGCTCCAGCTTCATCGCGCCGGTGCGGAAGAAATCGCGCAGCCGCCGCACCACTTCGGCGGCCCGGCCCGACTCGGCGATCATGCGCTGGATCGCGCTCTTCAGCATCTCGCTGCTGCCTGCCTCGCCCCGCTCAAGCAGGTATTCGCACGCCTTGCCGTAGGTGGCCAGCGCCGTCAGCGGCTGGTTCAGCTCATGCGCCAGCGCGGCGGCCATCTCGCCCGCCGCCGCCAGCCGCAGCGTTTGCTTCAAGTCGGCCGCGACCTTGCGCAGCTCATCGACCGCGATGCCGATCGAAAAGCCCACCAGCGCCAGCATCGCGTCGAGCATCTGCAGCTCCGGCACGGCGATATCGACCGCGTGGTTCCACTTGACCAGCGCGCCGATGCCGGCCTGCAGCGCGAACACCATCAGCGCCGTGCCGTACAGGCCCTGGCGGAACGCGGCCCAGATCACCGGCAGGAACAGGAAGTAAAAATGCTTGAACTCGGACGTGGCGATGGTGCCGAACACCATCCACAGCACGAACAGGGCCAGCGCCAGGTAGCTCACCGTCTCGGCGCGCCAGACGATGGTGCGCAGCCGCTGGCGGCCAGGCGCGGTCGACAGCATCCAGATCAGCGGCATCGACACCAGCACACCCACCATGTCGCCGATGCCGAAGCGCAGCACCGCCATGCCCCACTTGCCGGCCGGGATCAGCCCCGCCGCCGACAGCAGCGAAATATAGACCAGGTCGTTGACCAGCGTGCCGAGCGCCACGATCAGCACCCAGCGGAACAGTCGGTCGCGGTTGTCGAACACGCCGCCGCCGCCGAACTGGCGCCGCAGCGCCACGCCGATCAGGCCGTAGCCCACGGTCAGCCACAGCGACGACAGCAAGGTCACCAGCATGCCGGCCGGCATACCCCTCACCAGCAGGTCGCCGCCGACCAGCGCGAGGAACCAGGGCAGCGCCGCGCGCCTGCCATGGCGCAGCCAGAACACCAGCCCCAGCGCCGGATCCGGATTCCACGGCGTGATGTTCAGCCCGTACAGCGGATCGATATAGGTGGCCCAGTCGAACAGCAGGTACAGCGCGATAAACGCTGGAAATTCGAGGTAGCGGAGACGGGAGTGGGCCATCGGGCGATAGTGCGTTCGGTAGCGTGTGATGTATCGTAATGTAGCATTATGCATGGGCAAAACCCATCGCGCATTGCTTTTTCCACCTACGTGTACCCCTTAAGGGTTTGGCATTCCCTCTATAGCACAGCAGTGAATTGCGCGCCGCAATTATTAAGTGGAATGCGTACGCCTTTACCCCAATTTACATTACGTTACACGATGGATACACTCGTTGCTTATCGTAATGGCACCTCCCATTGACTTGAAGACACAGGTTTCAACCTGTCAGATCGCCGCGCCCCACCCTAGCGCCGCAGGTCGTGTCTCTCGTGCAGCTGCCGCACTACAGCCCTTTGCAGCCCGTTTTCAAGAGAGATGTCACGATGTCGCACTTAATCACCATCCGTTCCGGCGCAGCAGATTTTCAAGGCCTGAAGCACCTGCGCGAAACGCTCAAGCTGTCGCTGCGCGCCGCCCTGCACCGCCAGGCCACCTATGGCTGGCTGCAGCTGCTCAATTCCCATCCGCTGTTCGCCGAGCTGGTCAAGGCCCGTCCGCGACTGGTCTACAAGATTTACCGCCCCTACCTGAGCAACACGATGGACTGCGCGCAGCGCGTCGAACTGTTGCGGCAGCACTACCGCTTCGTGTTCCGCCACGGCCTGGGCCCGCTGACGGTGCGCGCCGCGCGCGGTCCCGTGGTGCTGGGCGGCGTGAGCGGCAAGTCCGGCCTGCCCTACCAGATCCGGCTGCGGGCGATCGAACCGATGGAGCGCGAAGGCGAGCTGGTGCTGCAACTGATGCAGAACGCCGAGCTGGTCTACAGCTGCGCGTTCTCGTTCTTCCAGGGCGAGCGCGGCACGGTGCTGGGCATAGGCTGCATGCAGGGGCCGAGGGGCGAGCAGGGCCTTCAGCTGATCAAGGACGCGACCCGCGAACTGCACGGCCTGCGGCCGAAGAACATGATGGTCAAGCTGCTGGGCCAGATCGGCCACGACTACGGCTGCGCCGAGCTGCGGCTGGTCGGCAACGCCAACCGCGCCGTGTGCGGCGCCACCCGCCAGGGCAAGGTGCACGCCGACTACGATACGCTGTGGCAGGAGATGGAGGCGCGCCCGCGCGCCGACGGCGACTACCAGCTGGACTGCGAGGCGATCAATCCGCCGGACCTGGCCGCCATCGCGTCGAAGAAACGCTCGGAGGCGCGCAAGCGCCACGACACGCTGACCGCGCTGGCCGAAGCCATCCGCGGCGGCCTGCAGGCGCCGCGCTTCGAGGCCGTGCCGACACCGCTGAGCCAGAATTATTCCACCTTGGCACCCGGCGCACGCGACGGCGACGAATACGCATTGGCATAAAAATTCCGGTACCATGGCCTTTTCGTCCAAGGAGGGTACCATGCGAGTGGATATTTATTGCCGAGATGAAGCGAAGGGCAAGCACAGCTATCTGGCTGTGCCGGAAGGAAAGCCCATCCCCGAGGAAGCCACCAATACCGACTGGCACCCCGAAGCCCAGCAGGTGGAAGTCGACGACAACCAGGACGACCTGTCCCGCTACCATATCGTTCACCCGCTGCAGCAGATCGGAGCCAAGGGATACGCCATCACCGGCGTGAACCAGCAGCTCTGATCACTGATCAATACTCGATCGCGACATCCCTGGCGCCCAGCACCTGCTGCAGCGCCAGTTGCAATTCGTCCGACGGCGCCACGCGCCAGCCCTCGCCCAGCTGCAGCACGCAGCTGACGCCTTGCGGCGTGATGCGCGCCGACACCGGCAGGCCGTCCGCGTGGCGGTGCGGCGCCAGCACCTCGGCCACCTTGCGCACGTCGACCGTGGTCGGCAAGGCCATGCCCAGCTGCTTGCCGTAGTTGACGCGCGCGGTGACGATGTCGAACACCTTCTCGGCCGAGATGCGCAAGCCGCCCGAGAAGCGGTCCTCCGACACCTTGCCCACCACGGCCAGGAACTCGTCGTCCTTGAACATGCGCTTGTTCTCTTCGAACACCTCGGCATACACGGTCACCTCGACCACCGCGGTCTTGTCGTCCAGGGTGACGATCAGGATCTTGCCCCGCTGCGTCATCTGCGGACGGATGCCGGTGATCACGCCGCACAGCATGCGCGGCTCGCGCGACGGCTCCAGCTCGGACAGCTTGGTGCGGGCGAAGCGGCGCGCTTCCGGCGCGAACGAGTCGAACATGTGGCCGGACAGATAGAAGCCCAGCGCGATCTTTTCCTCGGCCAGCTTCTGGCGGTCGGTGAACGGCGCGGCCTTGACGTATTCCGGCGGCGCCACCAGGTCGGAATCGTCGCCGCCGAACAGGCTGACCTGGTTGGCCGCCTTGGCCTCCTGGTCGGCGCACTCCATGGCGAAGCTGACCGAGGCCAGCAGGATCGCGCGGTCGATGTTCAGGCAATCGAAGGCGCCGGCGCGTATCAGCGATTCGATGGTGCGGCGGTTGATCTGCTTCTTGTCGACGCGCTTGCAGAAGTCGAACAGGCTGGTGAACGGGCCGCCGGCGGTGCGCGCGGCGATGATGGCCTCGATCGCGTTCTGGCCGGCGCCCTTGCAGGCGCCCAGGCCGTAGCGGATCTGCGTGACCTTCTTGCCGGTCACCGAAGGCGGCGGGCCGTCCGGCATGAAGCGGAAGTCGGACTTGTTGATGTCCGGCGGCAGGATGGTCAGGCCGCAGATGTCGATCGAGTCCTCGACCAGGATCTTGACCTTCTCGGTGTCCTCCATCGCCAGCGACATATTGGCCGCCATGAACGCGGCCGGATGGTGCGCCTTCAGGTAGGCGGTGTGGTAGGACAGCAGCGCGTAGGCGGCGGCGTGCGATTTGTTGAAGCCGTAGCCGGCGAACTTTTCCATCAAGTCGAAGATCTCGTCGGCCTTCTGCGCGGACAGGCCGTCCTTGGCCGCGCCGGCGCGGAAGATCTCGCGGTGCTCCGCCATCTCCTCGGCTTTTTTCTTACCCATCGCGCGGCGCAACATGTCGGCGCCGCCCAGCGAGTAGCCGCCGACGATCTGCGCCATCTGCATCACCTGCTCCTGGTACACCATGATGCCGTAGGTTTCGGACAAAATGGATTCTGTACGCGGATCGGGATAGTCGAACTTTTCGCCGTGCTTGCGCTTGCAGAAGTCCGGGATCAGGTCCATCGGGCCCGGACGGTACAGCGCCACCAGCGCGATAATGTCCTCGAAGCGGTCGGGACGCGCGTCCTTCAGCATGCCCTGCATGCCGCGCGACTCCAGCTGGAACACGGCCACGGTCTTGGCCTTGGTCAGCAGCTCGTAGGACGGGCGGTCGTTCAGCGGCAGCTTGGCCAGGTCGAAATCGGCCTCCTTCGGATCGAGCGCCTTGATGTAGCGCACCGCGCGGTCGAGGATGGTCAGCGTGGTCAGGCCCAAAAAGTCGAACTTGACCAGGCCCACGGCCTCGACGTCGTCCTTGTCGTACTGCGACACCACGCCGCCGTCGCCGCCCTGCGTGTACAGCGGGCAGAAGTCGGTCAGCTTGCCCGGCGCGATCAGCACGCCGCCGGCGTGCATGCCGATGTTGCGGGTGATGCCCTCGACCTGCTGCGCCAGGTCCAGCAGCTGCGCCACTTCCTCTTCATTTTGCTGGCGCTCCTTGAGCATCGGCTCTTCCTCGATCGCCTCGGCGATCGACACCGGCTTGCCCGGCTTGAACGGAATCAGCTTGGACACGCCGTCGCAGAAGTTGTAGCCGAAGTCCATCACGCGGCCGACGTCGCGGATCGCGCCCTTGGCCGCCATGGTACCGAAGGTGGCGATCTGCGACACGGCATCGCGGCCGTACAGGTCCTTGACGTGCTGGATCACCAGGTCGCGCTTCTCCTGGCAGAAGTCGATGTCGAAGTCGGGCATCGAGACGCGTTCGGGATTGAGGAAGCGCTCGAACAGCAGGTTGTACTTCAGCGGATCGAGGTCGGTGATCTTCAGCGCGTACGCCACCAGCGAACCGGCGCCCGAACCGCGGCCCGGCCCGATCGGCACGTCGTTGTTCTTGCCCCACTGGATAAACTCCGCCACGATCAGGAAGTAGCCGGGGAACTTCATGTTGATGATGGTGTTGTTCTCGAACTCCAGCCGTTCCTCGTAGCGCGGGCGCTGCTGCTCGCGCTTGACCGGGTCCGGGTACAGCTGCTCGAGGCGCTCCTCCAGGCCCTTCCGGGTTTCCGCGCGCAGGAAGTCGTCGATGGTCATGCCCGGCGTGGGGAAGTTCGGCAGCTGCGGCTTGCCCAGGGTCAGCGTCAGGTTGCAGCGCTTGGCGATCTCCACCGAGTTCTGCAGCGCGGCCGGCAGGTCGTGGAACAGCTCGCGCATTTCGGCCTGCGACAGGAAGCGCATCTGCTCGTTGAACCTGCGCACGCGCTTGTTATTGGCCAGCATCTCGCCTTCGGCGATACAGGTGCGGGCTTCATGGGCGATGAACTCGTCCTTGGAAATGAACTGCACCGGATGGGTGGCCACCACCGGCAGGCCCAGCTTGGCCGCCAGCGCGACCGCGTGGCGCACCTGGGTTTCCTGGTTGGCCTGGCCGGCGCGCTGGATCTCGATGTAGAAATGGCCGGGGAAGAGCTTGGCCCACTTCTCGGCGTTCTTTTCGGCCAGCGCCGGGTTGCCGTTCTCGATGGCCTGGCCGACGTCGCCGAAGTGCGCGCCGGACAGCACGATCAGGCCGTTGGCCGGACTGTCGTCGGGCAGCAGCGCATAGGTCTTGGCGGTCAGCTCGGCCAGCCACTCGGTGCGGATCTCGGCGCGGCCCTTGTACTGGTTGGTCAGCCAGGCTTGCGACAGCAGTTCGCACAGCTGCAGATAGCCCATGCGGTTTTTCGCGAACAGCATCAGGCGCGACGGCTTTTCCCGGTTGTCGTCGTTGGTGATCCAGACGTCGACGCCGACCACCGGCTTGATGCCCTTGCCGCGCGCGGCCTTGTAGAACTTGACCATGCCGAACATATTGGCCAGGTCGGTGACGGCCAGCGCGGCCTGCTTGTCCTTGGCGGCGGCGCCGACCAGGTCGTCGATGCGGACCAGGCCGTCGACGATGGAATACTCCGAGTGCACCCGCAGATGGACGAAAGCCGGTCCGACCGGGGCTACCGCTGAAGTTGCCGCCACTTCTTGTTCGTTTGCTACCATGTTCATACGCCGCTCGATGCTGGTTCAATAACCAGCTATTTTACCGTGCGGCGGCCCGGACCGATAATCTGATTTGATGGGATCAAGATCCTTGGCACGTGCTGTCAGCCCTCACCGTCCCTTTACCACTTTTGTAGTAATAATATTAACACTGAAGCCCTCTGTCGTGCCTGTTTTATGGGCAGCAAAAACGCGTATAATGTCGGCTCTTTACTTTTTTTGCTCCTGCCCATCATGCACGCTAATACTGCTTTACAAGCTGAAGCGCATGCCGCCGCCATCGCTGCCGCTGCCGCTCACGTCAACATTGCCGCCTACAAGTTCGTCACCTTCGACAACACCGAAGAGATGCGTCCGCTGTACCAGGACATCTGCAAGCGGCTCGGCCTCAAGGGCACCATCCTGCTGACGCCGGAAGGCATCAATATGTTCCTGTCCGGCCCGCGCTCGCACATCGACGAGTACCTGGCCTGGGTGCGCGCGGACGCCCGCTTCGCCGACCTGGAAGTGAAGGAAAGCTATTCGGTCGAGCAGTCGCACAAGCGCATGCTGGTCAAGATCAAAAAAGAAATCATCACCATGCGCATGCCGCTGATCAAGCCGGAGGAAGGCCGCGCGCCGTTCGTCGAGGCGCATACGCTCAAGCGCTGGCTCGACAACGGCGTCGACGACAACGGCAAGCCGGTGGTCATGGTCGACACCCGCAACGATTTCGAGGTCGACGTCGGCACCTTCGACAACACGGTCGACTACCGCATCAAGAAGTTCACCGAGTTCCCGGAAGTGATCGCCGCCCACAAGGGCGACTTCGAGGGCAAGACCGTGGTCACCTTCTGCACCGGCGGCATCCGCTGCGAAAAAGCCGCGATCCACATGCAGAACATCGGCTACGAAAACGTCTACCAGCTCGAAGGCGGCATCCTCAAGTACTTCGAGGAAGTCGGCGGCGCCCACTACACCGGCGACTGCTTCGTGTTCGACTACCGCACCGCGTTGAACCCGAAACTGGAACCGACCGAGACCGTGCAATGCTTCGTCTGCCGCGCCGTGGTCACCCCGCGCCAGCAGCTGTCGCCGGAGTATGTCTACGAGAAGTCGTGCCCGCACTGCTACAGCAAGGAATAAGGAAAACGGCGCCCGAGGGCGCCGTTGCTGTATGGCTGATTGCTATGTGATGCGCGGCTCTGATTCGCCACCATGGCTAGGCTGTCACACGATGGGTGCGCCACGCCCGCATCCGTTGCAGGATATCTCTCGCTTTGACTTCCAACCCTTCTTTGTCCATATAAAACTCGGGATTTTCGGCCAACAATTCAAGATTGTCCGTAGTGGAATCGACATCGCCAAAAAGTTCATCCAGTAACAAAAAAAGCGGCTCATCCAGTTGTTCTGTCTCGCTTTGAAAACGTTCCATGAAAGTAGTACTGAACTCCTCGATGGATAGCTTATGCCCCAAAAAGCGCTCTATCAAGTCACCGTACATTTCAACTGCTTTGCTCATGCTGTCCCCCTCCCAATCTGCCAGTTCTCAGTAAACACTCTAGTTGCTGTGAACTCAATCGCCAAGCAGAAAGATAATCGCCACTATGCAGACGCATCACATTCAACCGGGAATCGATGTCAACAAAATGTGTGACCGCGCGGTTTCGATAATACCCATTTCGCAGCATCGTCTTGGGAGACTCAACATGTCTCGTCAACGCCAACTGGAACGCGAAAAGCGTCTTTCGATTTGCATTCCCAACAATGCCAAAACTCGCCGCATGTCGAAAAGTGTGCTGAAGCTGCCTAACCCGAAATTGAATTGATCTGTCTTCACTAATATCCATTTGACATCGCCCACGCCAGTGAGGTTCAAATGAAGATGATGCAACGGACAAGCCAATATATGGTGACATCGCGCAAAGCCATGTCAACTGGTGGTCAAGCACTGAGCGGCCGGCACACTGCTGTTCGTTGCGGCAAGCCTGATAAGCTTTATAATCAGGCAATTCCCTGCCGGAAACGAACACAACAACAATGTCCATCGAAAAAATCAAACTGGCGGCGGCCTGGCTGCTGCTTGCCTCCACCGCCACGCTGCTGCGCTTCAAAGTCACGCTGAACAGCGACACGCTGTTCCTCGATTCCCTGTTCACCGACCTGTTCCAGCACGGCGGACGCTGGACGGAATGGAAATTCGTCCAGGCCCCCGCCTTCGTGCCCGACATGCTGCTGTACCTGATCGCCTATCCGCTGTGGCCCGACGCGCCCGGCCGCATCTTCGCGGTGTCGGCCGCGCAGGTGCTGCTGCTGGGCGCCGCCGCGCTGTGGTGCGCGCGCCAGGTCGCGCCGCAACTGAGCCGCTCGGCGCAGGCCGCGCTGCTGCTGTTGCTGGCCTACGTGACGCTGACCGCGTCCGCCTCGGGCATGTGGTTTTATTTTTACAGCACCAACAACCACCTCGGCGCCACCATGGCCGGCCTGGTCGGGCTGGGCCTGCTGCTGCGTCACCTGGCCGCGCCGCGCTGGAGCACGGCGCTGCTGCTGGTGTTGCTGATGGCCGCCGCCAAGGCCTCGACCCGGCTGTTCGCGCTGACCTTCGTCACGCCGCTGGTGGTGCTGGCGGCGCTGGCGCTGATCGCGCTGCCGAAACAGTCGCACCTGCCGCTGCGCTGGCGGCGCCAGGCCTGGCGCCTGCTCGGCCTGCTGGCCGCCTCGCAGCTGCTGGCCTCGGCGCTGGAAGCGCTGCTGATCCGTAACATCCCCTACGAAGGCCACGCGCACGCCTCGCCCGAGACGGTCGGCAACTCGCTCAAGCTGTTCATGCAGGCCACCGCCGCCGCGTTCTCGCCGTCCAACCACTGGGTGCAGGCGCTGGCCGTCGTGCTGCTGCTGGTGCTGGGCTACCTGCTGGTGGCGCTGCTGCGCCGGCTGGAGCTGGATCCGGCCGGCCCGGCGCTGCGCTGGCCGCGCCTGGGCGGCGATCTCGGCTGGCGCTACGGCGCCGCCGCCGCGCTGCTGTGCGTGGCGCTGCCGGTCACCGTGGCCGGCTCGGTGCTGTCGTCCGGCTTCGGCGACCTGAACTCCTACCGCTACTTCACCTTCCCGCTGACGCTGGCCTGCGTGCTGGCCGTGATCCTGCTGGACCACCATCACCGCCGCCGCGCGCTGGCCTGGCATGTAGGCGCCGTGCTCGGGGCGGCCGTCATCGTCGCCGGCGCCGTCCAGGTCACGCGCCAGCAACAACCCAACGTCGACATGGCCAGCAACGTGGCCGACTGCCTGAAGGCGATCGAGGCCGGCGGCTTCCCGCTCAAGGCCGGCATCGGCGACTACTGGAACGGCAGCGCCATCAGCTACTACCTGCCGCGCCACAATCCGGTCACGATCACCACCAACGACACGGTGCCGATGTTCTGGGTGACCACCCTGGGTCCGCTGCTGCGTCCGCAAAACTATCCGGCGCACCAGCACTACAACTTCGCGCTGCTGCGCGACAACGGCGCCGGCGGCCAGTTCGACTACACGCCGGACACCATCGGCAAGCTGCTGCCGCCGCCCAGCCGCGTCCAGGCCTGTCCGGTCGACCGCCTGCAGATCTGGCTGTACGACGGCGACCAGCTCGACACCGCCATGGCCCGCGTCAAGGCCGACTACCTCGCGCGCCGCGCGGCCAAGAAATGACGATGCTGCTGCGCTTCGTCGCGCTGTCCGGCCTGGGCTGGCTGTGCGACATGGCCACCTTCACGCTGCTGGTCAAGCTGGCCGGCTGCCCGGCGCCGCTGGCCAATATCGCGTCGTCGTACGCCGGCGTCACCTTCGTCTGGTTCACCTCGCTCAAGTCGGTGTTCCAGCACAGCGGGCCGCGCGGCGGGCGCTACCTGCTGATCTACTGGGGCTACCAGCTGCTGTCCATCCTCGCCTACTCCCATATCCTGGGACTGGTCGCGGCCGCGCTGCCCAACCCGCTGGTCGCCAAGATCTTCATCACCCCGTTCAACCTGGTCACCAACTTCATCTTCATGAAGACGCTGACCCGCACCATGCGAGCACCATAAAACCATGAACACACCCCGTCCACGCATCCTGGTCTTCATTCCCGCCTACCGCTGCGAGGCGCAGCTGGTGCGCGTCATCGACCAGTTCGACCAGCGCGTCCAAGGCTGGATCGACACCGTGATGGTGGTCGACAACCGCTCGCCCGACCGCACGCTGGAAGCGGCCATCGAGCGCGGCCGCGAGAAGCTGACCGGCTGCCACTTCATCGCCTGGCGCAACGACGACAACTACGGTTTGGGCGGTTCGCACAAGGCCGCCATGCGCTACGCCATCGAGCAGGGCTACGACTACCTGGTGGTGCTGCACGGCGACGACCAGGCCAGCATCGCCGACCTGATCCCGCAACTGGAGCAAGGCGCGCACCTGGACGCCGATTGCCTGCTGGGCGCGCGTTTCATGCGCGGCAGCCGCCTGCAAGGCTACTCGACGCTGCGCACGGTCGGCAACGTGGTGTACAACAAGCTGTTCTCGCTGGTGGCCTGGCGCCGCATCAGCGACCTGGGCTCCGGCCTGAACCTGTACAAGCTGGCGGCGCTGCGCGAGTTCTACTATCGCGGCTTCCCCGACGACCTGACCTTCAACTACGTGATGCTGCTGGCCAGCTATCACCGCGGCCAGCGCGCGCGCTTCTTCCCCATCAGCTGGCGCGAGGAAGACCAGGTCTCGAACGTGCGGCTGTTCCGCCAGGCCTTCAAGGTGCTGTCGCTGCTGGGCGGCTTCCTGCTGGGACGCGGCGGCTTCCTGCGGCGCGACCTGCGCGCCCGCGCCATCGACGCCTATACCGGCCAGATCGTCCACAACCAGGCGCCGGTACAGGACAAGCCGTCCGCCGCAGGCTCGCATCCATGATACGCGCGGCGCCCCGGCTGGTCCCGGCCTACTGCACCGCGCTGGCGCTGCTGGTGCCGCTGTGGCTGCTGATGCACTGGACGCCGGTGGCCGAGCTGCTGCGCCACGGCGACACGCCGCTGCTGCTGGCCGTCTGCGCGCTGTATGGCGCGGCCCATCTGTCGCGCATGCTGCGGCTGGCGCTGCTGACCTTGAACCAGCGCGACAAGGCGCCGGCGCTGGCCGCGGCCCACGCGCTGACCGCCTTCCCCAGCAGCCTGCTGCCGTTCAAGATCGGCGAAGTGCTGCGGCTGGCCGCGCTGTTCCACGTCTACGACTACCGGCGCGAAGCGCTGGCCGTGTGGCTGGCCGAACGCTTCGGCGACGTGCTGGTGCTGGCCACGCTGATCCTCGGCCTGTATCTGCTGCGGGTCGACGTGCCGCCGGCGATGCGGCTGGTGTTCGTGCTGTTCGTCGTCGTCAGCGCCTTCGCGCTGACCGCGCTGTTCGCCGTGGCCAAGACCTTCGTCTACCTGAACCGGCACCTGGTGCTGAGCAGCCACAGCACGCGCGGCCTGCGCCTGCTGCGCGCCAGCCATGCGCTGCGCCAGCTGGAGCTGGCCATCTACCGCGCGGTCGAGGGCCGGCTGGCAGGCTTCCTGCTGGTGTCGCTGCTGATCTGGGTGCTGGAGATCGCCGCGCTGGCCTTGTTCATCCAGCTGATGGCCGACGGCTGGTCCGGCTTCGCCGGCCTGTTCGCCAGCGGCGTCATGGCCAGCCTGGCCGGCAGCGGCTCGGCCGCGTATGGCCTGTATCGCTCGCTGGCGCTGGTCGCCCTGACCCTGCTGTTCCTGGCCGGCCTCGCGCTGGCCGCCCGCATCCGACACACAAGGCCCTGATATGTCCACCCTGCACGACAACATACTGCTGATACTGGACGACCGCGAAATCGCCACAGGCGACGTGCGCGGCGTGGTCGGCGCCCGCCGCTTCGGCGACATCATGTTCCAGCGCCGCCGCCTGGTCGACCACTTCCGCGCCGGCCTGCCGGCCTGGGCCGCCAGCCGCCTGATCCACCTGCGCGGCGCCGACGACCTGCCGGCGCTGCGCGCCGCGCTCGAAGCCAGCGGCGAAGAATGCGGCGTCTGCGTCATCGCCGGCCGCGCCGGCTTCGCCGAGGCCGAGCGGCTGCTGCAGCTGGTCGAGCGCCTGCCCTATGCCGAGGAAGACTTCACCGACCGCCTGTACCAGCCGCTGCTGGTATTCCTGCGCAATGCCCACCGCCTGGTCGAGCAATGGCAGGAATTCAGCGCCGCGCCGCTGCACCGCTGGGAACTGGCGTGGCACGGCTGCCAGCGCATCGCCTCGGTGCAGCCGCTGGACCTGGCGCGCATGCGCGACTTCCTGTCCTTCATCAGCGGCGCCACCGCCGCGCGCCACTTCAACCAGGTCAAGCTGGACGCCTACTACTACACCAAGAGCTCGGCCGACGTGGCCAAGATGCGGGCCGAATACGCGTTCTACGGCCTGGTGCCGGAAGCCATGCGGCCATGGCTGGTGCAACCGTTCGACTACCAGGAGCGCGACGGCCGCGCCTCCTACCGTACCTTGCGCTACTACCTGGCCGACGCCGCGCTGCAATGGGTGCACGGCGCCTTCGACGCCGACGCCTTCGACAGCTTCGTCGAGCGCCTGCTGTTCTTCATGGCCGAGCGGCCGCGGCGCGCCTGCGGCAAGGCCGAATCGGCCGCCGCCGCGCGCGCGCTGTTCGTCACCAAGCTGGAGCAGCGCGCCGAACAATTCCTGGCCGCCGACGCCGGCCGCCGCATCGACGCGCTGGCCGCCAGCGCCTCGCCCCACCTGGCGCTGGCGGCGCAGGTCGAACGCTTCCGCCGGCTGTACCAGCGCCACGAGAAAAGCTTCGCCTTCGACCACATGGCGATCGGCCATGGCGACCCGTGCTTCTCGAACGTGCTGTACGACCAGCAGCGCTACCTGCTGCGGCTGATCGATCCGCGCGGCGCCGTCAGCGAGGAGGCGCTGTGGACCCATCCGCTGTACGACATCTGCAAGCTGTCGCACAGCGCGCTGGGCGACTACGACTTCATCAATAACAACCTGTACCGCATCGGCTTCGACGACGGCAACGCGCTGCAGCTGCACCTGGAGCACAGCAACCACGCGTCGCTGAAGCCGGTGTTCCAGCGCCAGCTGAAGGCGGCCGGGCACGACGAGCGCATCGTGCGGCTGGGCGAGGCCTCGCTGTTTCTGTCGATGCTGCCGCTGCACCTGGACGTGCCGAACAAGGTCATGGCCTTCCTGCTGAAGGCCGACGCCATACTGGATCTGGTGGAAAATCAATGAAGCAAAACATCGTCATCACCATGGCCGGACGCGGCTCGCGCTTCACGGCGGCCGGCTACACCATGCCGAAATACGAAATCATGGCGCACGGCGCCAGCCTGTTCGACTGGTCAATGCGCTCGCTGCAGCACTTCCTGACGGCCGGCAGCCGGGCGATTTTCGTCTGCCTGAAAGAGAACGATTCAGCGCCGTACGTGCGGGCGCGCTGCGCCGCGCTGGGCATCGCCGACATCCGCATCCTCGAGCTGGACGAGCTGACCGACGGCCAGGCCACCAGCGCCTACCTGTCGCGCGCGCTGTGGCTGGCGGACGCGCCGCTGCTGGTCTATAACATCGATACCTATGTCGAGCCGCAGGCGCTGCAACCGTCGCAGATTCGGGAGGGATCGGACGGCTGGGTGCCGTGCTTCCAGGTGCCGGGCGAGCACTGGAGTTTCGTGCGCCTGGGCGCCGACGGCTGGGCCGTGGACCTGGCGGAGAAGCAGCGGATTTCGGAGTATGCGTCGATCGGCCTGTACTGGTTCGCCGACGGCGCCGGCTATGCCGATGCCTACGAACGCTTCTTCGCCGATCCGGCCAACCTGGTGCGGGGTGAACGCTACATCGCGCCGCTGTACCGCCAGCTGCTGCGCGACGGCGGCAAGATCTCGATCAGCGACCTGGCGCCGGACAGCGTGCACGTGCTGGGCACGCCGGCCGAGCTGGAGCTGTTCCTGGCGCGCGGCCCGGAGCAGCTCAAGGCGGATTGAGGTTTATTGCGTGGTGCGCGGCACCAGTTGCTGCAGCGCCGCCTGGTAGGCGTTGCGGGCGGTCTGGTACACCGCCAGCTTGGCGTTCAGCTCGCTCATCTGCGCATCGACGAATTGCAGGTTGCCGACCTGCTCCTTGGCCTCCTCGCTCAGCTCGCTGAGCTTGAAGGTGACGCCGTCCACGGTGACTTCGATTTCGTCGTCCATAATTCCTTTCGCCAACCGCAATCAGCGGAAATACGCCGCCATTTCGCGCACGTCATCCACATTCAGCGTGCCCACCGATGCACGCATGCGCAGCGACGTCAGCAAATAGTTATAACGTGCCTGCGCCAGATCGCGCTTGGCGGTGTACAACTGCTGCTTGGCGTTGAGCGCATCGAGGTTGATGCGCACGCCACCCTTGATGCTTTGCTCGGTCGCCTTGATCAGCGTCTCCGACGAGGCCACCGACTTCAGCAACGCATCGACGCGCTTCACGCTGCTCAACATTACGCTGTAGTCCTTGCGCAATTCCAGCACGATCTTGTCGGTCTGGGCTTGCAGGTCAGCCTTGGCCTTTTCGCGACTGGCCACCGCCTGGCGCGACTGCGCATTGACCTGGCCGCCGGAATACAGCGGGATATTGACCTGGATGCCAACGCTGCGGATGATCTGGTCCTGGTCAAAGGTGTTGATCGAATCGGATGCCGTTTTGCCATAGGTGCCAACAAAGTCCACACGCGGCATATGGCCGGCACGCGCCTTGTTCACTTCCTGCGAGGCGATTTCCACGCCGTAGGTCAGCGTCTTGATGTCCGGATTGGTCTCGATGGCGACCTTCTTCCAATATTCGAAAGGTTGGCCGTCATCCGGGCGAATCCGGAAATCAGGCGACAACTCGTCGACCTCTCCGACTTCGCCGCCGATGATCGTGGCCAAGGTCTCGCGTGACGTCGTCAGATTGTCCTCCGACTCCAATACCTGGGCCTCGGAGACGTCCAGCCGCGCCTGGGTTTCCAGCATGTCGGTCTTGGTACCCTCACCTTTGTCGAACATGCGGTCATTGACTTTACGCTGCTCGACATACATGTCGTGCTCGACCTTGGCCAAGGCCAGCAGATCACGCTTGTACAGCACGTCCAGATAGGCATTGACGACGCGGAAAATCACTTCCTGCTTCTGGCTGTCGAACTGCGACTGCGCGTAGTTGCTCTGCGCGACGCCCTGTTTGTAACGCGCCCAGCCATCCAGGTTGAACAACGACTGCCGTACTGATATCGTCGCCGAACGCGAAATATAGTCGCGCGGAAAATCCTTGCCCGCTTCGGTCAACGTGGTCCGGTTCTGGCTGCCGCTCCAGTTACCGGAAATATTTGGCAACAGATTGGACAGGCCCAGCTTGCGGTTTTCCTTGCCGCCTTCGTTGGAGTAGTACGCCGCACGGTAGGTCGGATCGTTTTTCAAGGCCATCTCGTAGGCCTGCATCAAGCCCAGCGCAAGCGCGCCCTGGCTGTACAACGACAGCGCCGCACCGACGGCGATCACACCAGCCAACAGACGCGGACGTACTTTCAGCATAGGGGCCACGATCAGTCCTCCGCCATCGACGATTTGGAGCGGTCGAAGACCGGCTTCAGCAGGTAGCTCATCATGCTGCGCTCGCCGGTCTTGACGAACATCTCCACCGGCATACCGGCCTGGATGTCTAGCTTCTTGGCGGCGATCAGCTTGCTGCCTTCCGGCGTGACGCGCGCCCGAATCTTGTAGTAAGGCTGTCCGGTGCGCTCTTCCACTGCACGGTCGGCCGATACCTGGATCAGCGTGCCCGGAATATGCGGCGTCTTGTTGGCGTTAAAGGCCGAGAAGATCAACTCCACCGGCATGCCGACACGCACCTTGTCGATCAGATTGACCGCCAGTTGCGCTTCGACGATCAAGGCGTCGTCGGTCGGCACGATATCCATCATGTGGAAGCCCGACTGCACCACGCCCCCCTTGGTGAAGACGTTCAGGCCGACGACCACCCCATCGACCGGGGCCTTGAGCTCAACGTTGCCTAGATCGTATTTTTGCGCGCGCAACTTGCTTTCGGTAACTTCACGGTCGCGCTGGATTTCCGCCAGCTGCGAACTGACTTCCTTCTGGTATTCCTGTGCACGCTGGGCACGGCGCAAGGTGATTTCCGCGATCTGGCGCTGGGTGCGTCCAATATTGCCTATGTCTTCAGATACGGCGCCGCTCAGCTGTACATTGGTGCGCTCCAGATCCAGCAGGCGGCTGCGGGCGACATAGCCGTCCTTGGCCAAGTCACGCAAACCTTCAAGCTGTTCCTTCAGGATCACCAGCTGTTCTTTCTTACTATCGCGCGAAGCCGTCAGGCCACTGAGCTGGCTTTTCAGACCCGCGATGTTTTCATCGAAGGCCGACAATTCGTTCTGCAACGCCATCTGGCGCGTGATCAGCAACTGATCCTGCTGCATCATGGCCTGCGCCGTCTGCGGGTCGGTACGCTGGGCCTTCAACTCTTCAGGATAAGCGACGCTCTTGCTGCCGGCACGCTCGGCCAGCAGGCGCGCTTCCATCGCGCGCGCTGTCAGATACTGGCTCTGCGAGATGTCGACTTGCGCGCGCGCCTGGACATCGTTCATCCGCACCAGCACCTGGCCAGCCTTGACCACGTCGCCATCCTTGACCAGGATTTGCTCAATGGTGCCACCGTTCAGGTATTGAATCGTCTTGCGATTCGATTCACGTGCCACCGTACCGCTGACAGGCACCCCCTTGTCCAGCGGCGCGAAGATGGCCCACAACAGAAAGCCGCCGACGCCCAGCAGCACGATCAGCCAACCCAGCTTGCTATACGCACCCGCATCCGTATTGACGGTCAGCGGAGTGACGTCGTGGCTGATGACTTCCGCAACGTCAGTCTTGCTGTTGGTAAGTAAGTTCCGCATGATTTATTCCTGTTCCTTAGCTTCGACGGCGGCCTGGGCCGCGCGCTCCTCGGCCGCCTGGGCCGCATGTACTTGTGCCAGCTGCGCGTCGGTCTGTGCCTTGCGCTGCGCGTCCAACTCCTGTTCTTGTGGAGTCGGGGCCTGCTGTGCCTGTGCTTGTTGTGCCTGGGCTTGCTGCTGCGCTTGCGCTTGCTGCTGCGCCTGCAAGGCCTTTTGCGTGTTTTCCTGCAGTTTGGCCAGCACCAGATTGGTCGGGCCAAACATTTCCGCCACGCCGTCGCGCAGCAACAGCAGCTTGTTGGTGATGCTGATGACGCTAGTCCGGTGGGTGATCAATACGATGGTCTTGCCGCGCTGACGCAAATCCTGGATCGCGTTGACCAGGGCCTGTTCGCCGACTTCGTCCAGATTGGAGTTCGGTTCGTCAAGCACGATGATCGACGGATCGCCGTACATCGCGCGGGCCAGGCCCAGACGCTGGCGCTGGCCGCCGGACAGGCCGGCACCGCCATCGCCGAGCCTGGTATCGTAGCCCTGTGGCAGATGCAGGATCAGATCGTGAACGCCGGCGCGCTGCGCCGCCTGTACCACTTTGTCCGCATCGATCTCGCCGAAGCGGGCGATGTTTTCGCTGACGGTGCCGGCGAACAATTCGATATCCTGCGGCAGGTAGCCGATGTATGGACCCAATTCACCCTTGTTCCATTGGAAGATGTCGGCGCCATCCAACCGCACCTTGCCCATCATCGCCGGCCATACGCCCACCAGCAGGCGCGCAAGCGTCGACTTGCCGGAACCGCTGGGGCCGATCACGCCCAGCGCATCGCCCGGTGCGATGGCGAAATTGACGCCCTTGAGCACCGGCAGGTTGGCGCCGGGCGGCGCGGCGGATACGCCTTCGACAGTGATACGGCCTTCCGGTTTCGGCAACTGCATGCCGGCCGGCCGCGCCGGATTGGTTTCCAGCAGAGCGGTAAGGCGCTCATAGGCGCTGCGGGTGCTGCTCCATGATTTCCATACGCCGATCACCTGCTGCACCGGCGCCAGAGCGCGGCCCATCAGGATCGACGCGGCAATCATCATGCCCGAGGTGATTTTTCCTTCGATCACCAGCAGCGCGCCGAAGCCCAGCACCAGCGACTGCAGCGATACTTGCACGAACTTGGTCACGGCGTTGACCTTGCCCGACTTTTCGCTCGCTTCGGCTTGCAGCGTCAAGAACTTGCCGTGCAGTTTGAACCAGCGCGACATCAGGTTGGGCAGCATGCCCATCGATTCGATTACCTCGGCGTTGCGCAGATTATTCGTGGCCAAGGTGTTGGCGGCGATCGACATGCTGTTGGCTTCGGCCAGCGGCTTGTGCGACACCTTTTCATTCACGTACGCCAGGATCACCAGGATGACGGTGCCGCACAGCGCGAACACACCCAGTGACGGCTCGAAGAAGAAGATCACGATCAGGTAGACCGGGAACCATGGCGCGTCGAAGAAGGCGAACAACGCATTGCCGGTCAGGAACTGGCGGATATTGGTCAAATCCTGCAGCGCCTGGCCGGCGTTGCCGCCGGCGCGCTTCAGGTTTTGCTCGAAGGCGGCCGTGTAAATGCGCTTGTTGAGCTGCATGTCGAAACGTGCGCCGACGCGCACCAGCACGAAGCTGCGTATCAGTTCGAGTGCGCTCATCGCCAGATAGGCGCCCAGCATCAGCAGCGTCAGCATCAGCAACGTAATCTCGTTGCGGCTGTTCAGCACGCGGTCGTAGACCTGCAGCATATACAGTGACGGCGCCAGCATCAGCAAATTGGTGATCGCGCTGAAGGTGCCGACCGTATAGAACGTGCCCCGAAAATCAGACAATACCTGCTGAATTTCATTCTTGGGAGTGAGGAGTTTTTTCATGTAAGTGCTTGGTACAGTCCAGTGTATGTAGCAATGTACAGCGGCAGGCAGGTGATCACAACAGCTGCAGCGGTGACGTGGCAGGTCAGAGCCGAGCTCGGCGCAAGACACTGCAATATTTATGTTAGGCGAGAGATTATAGATCAACTGCGCGCCAAAATGTGATGCAAATCACATTTTGCTACACATTTATCGTGTTTTTTAAAAACAGACGGCAAGGAAGAAAATTAATCAATAGTTGTATTGATAATTTTTACAGGCGGCGCGAACGCGCTGCCGATGAAAAAAGGCCGGGCTTGCGCCCGGCCTTTCAGAGTAATGCTATTCCGCGAGGAATATTAATTACAGGGTGAACACGCCGGTTGCAACGGTGGTTGCAGCGGTGGTTGCGTGGTAGCCAACCAGGATGATGGTCTCGAAGTGGGTACCACCGGTCGAGTCAGCATCGTAGGTCAGGGCGGTGTCGGTACCAGCGGCACCGTAGGTGAACACACCGTTAGCCGCATCGTACGTACCAGCCGAGAACACCGCGGTGTTGTCGGCGCCAGCTGCCAGGTTGGTACCTGCCAGGGTGGTGGTGCCGGTGATGATGTTGGCATTGCCCAGATCGATCTTGTCGCCAGCAACCAGACCTTTGATGACGTCGAAGGTCGAGGTCAGCTCAGCGGTTTGGATCGTGGTCGAGGTGTTCACGCCGGAATCGCCGTTGGCTTGAACGATCTTGGCAGTGTTGCCCGATACGGTGATCAGGTCAGCGCCAACGCCGCCGTTGATAACGTCGGCACCGCCACCACCAACGATGGTGTCTTTACCAGCACCGCCGTGGATGGTGTCAGCACCGGTACCACCGGTCAGGGTGCTAGCGATGGTCGACGAACCGGTGATGGTGTTGGTACCAGCGACTTCGGTGATGGTCACACCTTTGCCGATAACAGCAGCGGCGTTGATGGTGTCGCCACCAGCAGCGCTACCCTTGATCGTTACAGCAGCGCTGGTTGCGGTCAGGGCGCCGGTGGTCCAGATGAAGCCGCCAGCGCTAACGCCGGATGCATCAACCGAGGTGATTGCCACGTCGGCGGTGTCAACCAGGGTCAGGCCCATGGTGCCAGTCACTTTGATGGTGGTCACAGCGGAATCAGCCAGGGTCAGCTGACCAGCGAAGGCGGTGTGGCCTGCGGTGGAGTTGCTGTCGTTGGTGGTGATGTTGACGGTTTCGATACCAGCGGCAGCCAGCGAGTTGGTAGCAGCAGCGGTGGTCGAACCTTTCAGCGAAACGTTCAGCACGTCGGTGGTGCCAACGGTGCTGGCCAGTGCGTAGGTCACAACTTGACCAGCAGCAGCGGAGAACGCCAGGTCGGTACCAGCGGCTACGTTGTTGAAGGTAGCGGCACCGGCGATGGCGTTAGCCACTTGCAGGTGGGTGAAGCCGGTTGCGTCGTACAGGTGTGCATCAGCCAGGGTGCCCAGACCCAGGGTTTCGAAGCCCGAGATCTTGGTGTTGCCCGAAGCGCTGAAGTCAGCAGCGATGTTGGCAACCAGAACGTCAGCGGTGCCGGCGCCGCCGCTGATGGCTGCGGTAGGAGCTGCAGCGATGGTGACGGTGTCAACACCGGAACCACCCAGGTACGATTGGCCAGCGCCAACGGTCACTTTGTTTGCGCCGGTCGATGCGGTTGCGGTAATCACGGCAGCAGCGTCAACACCAGCGAAGGTGCCGGTGAAGCCACCAGCGCCGGTCAGGGTAACAGCGGTTGCCAGACCAGCGGTCAGGGTAGCGCTCAGAGCCTTGTCGCCAGCGAGGGTGACGGCGGTTGCAGCAGCAGCCGAGATAGTCACGCCCGACGACGACGAGCCGGTCGAAGTCACGGTCAGGGTTTTAGCAGCTGCGTCGGTGATCGTGCCGCCAGTCACCTTGTTCAGGGTGATGGTTTCAGCATGAGCCGTGGTGCTGTTGTTGATGGTTACGCTTTGCGCGGTGTTAGCCACGGATACCGAGGTCAGCAGTTTGCCGGTCAGGGTAGCGGCGCCAGCATTGCCATCCAGCGTTACCGATTTCAGAGTGCTGTTGCCACCATCGCTGAGGGTAACAGTGTTACCGCCTTTGATCGTTGCGCTAGCCAGCGCGCTGTTCGAGGTTGCGCCGACGTTGAAGGTCAGCAGGGTAGCGGCAGCGGTAGCGGCCGTGGTAGCGTCAGCAGTAGCGATGGTGCCAGTTGCGGTGGCAGCAGCAGCGACCGAGGTACCAGCAGCGGTATCGATGGTGGTTTTCTGAGCGGCGGTCAGGGTGCCTGCGGTCACTGCAGCAGTGGTCAGCACGCCAACAGCAGTAGCATCGGCAGCAGCGGCAACAGCGGTTTGCAGAGCAGCGGTCGCGGCAGCTTGAGCAGCAGCGGCGGTCGAGGTCGCAGCGGCAGCGGTCGAGCCGGTCGAGGTGACGTTGATCGATGCACCACCAACCACGGTAGCGCCAGCGGTGTTCGACACGGTCACTGCGGTAGCATCACCAGCGGTGATGGTCTGTACAGCTGCCGACTTCAGCAGGAAGGTTGCTGCGGTCAGGCCGGTGAAGCCGGACACGTCAGCAGCGTTCGAAGCCAGGGCACCGGTCGATTGCACGTTCAGGGTCTGGATGTTGGTGACGGTACCCAGGGACAGATCGATGCCGCCGTTGGTGTCGGTCAGGGTCAGGGTGTTGTTGCCAGCGCCGCCGTCGATCTTATCCAGGCCGCTCCAGGTGGTGGTGGTGGCCGAAGCGGTGTTAGCGCCGAAGAACACGTCGTCGCCGGTCGAACCCGTCAGTACGTCCACGCCAGCGGTCAGCTGGGTGTTCACAACTGGGTGAGGGATCAGAGCGGTGATCGAGCTAACGATGGTGGCGTGGAAAGCGGTCAGGTCGGTGGTCGAATCCACTTGCTTCAGCAGGTCACGGGCAGCGGCTGCTGCGGCGTCGCCAGCGTAGGAGTTGATCTTAGGGATCGTGTCCAGCGAGGTGGTGAAGTCAGCGGCAGCAGCGGCGGTCTTGGTGACAAGGGCTGCGTCGATCACGCCTTGGGCGCTGGTGTTGGCCAGCGCGCCTTGGGTGATGGCCAGCGCGGCGTTAGCCTTGCTCAGACGGCCGGCAACGATTTCGTTGATCCAGAAGGTACCGCCGTCGGTGTCGGCATCGCGGTGCAGCACGTTGTTGTAGATCGCGTTGACGAACTTGGAGATCGACAGGATGTCGGTGCCGGAGCCGTACAGGGCCACCGATTCAGGCGCGGTGTTGAAGCTGGAGACCAGTTTGGCGACTGCCGAGGTCGGGTTAGCTTGAACGTAGGCGTTCAACGCATCGGTGGTGACCAGCGTGCCGTCAGTGTCAGCCGCAGCCAGTTGAGCTTCGAAGCTCTGCAGGCCATAGGTGTCAGCAGGACGACCAAAGTAGGAAATGTACAGTTGTTGTACTACTGCTGCGTAATCAGTTGCCGCCATGATGATAGTTCCTTAAAAAGTTTGGTTTAAACCAGAAATTCCGCAGTTCAGAGCATACAGCGCCGTATGACACTGAACCCTTTTTGCAGAAGGTGGGAGTATATTGCCATACCAAGGGACAATTGTTGTGACGGGCATCACAAATCAAATGTTTTTCTTCCGACTTTGCAACTAGTTGTAAATTATTTGCCGCATATTTATGCAATCCGCATAAATATACACAAATAATCACATTAACATTGCGCTATCAGCCCCATCCGGCCGCCTTTATATCACAGGTGCCGGGTATACACAAAAACGGGTAATGCCGCTGTTGCAACATTACCCGCCTTCTTAGTTCGAATTACAGCGCCGGAGCCGTTTCAGGGCGCGCGCTGGCCAATGCCAGCGGATATCAGCGGCTCCATTTGGTGGCGCCGTTCACCGTCACCGTGCTGGATTTAACTTGGAACAAATAGGCAGCTTCTTCCACATTGGCTCCGCCCAGATAACCTTTGATCTTGGAATCGGTCAATAAGGTGGTATTCACCAGCTCGCCCGCTTTGGTGATATTGCCATTAATATTCACCGGTACCCGCAACTCGTCGCCGACGACGGTCAATCCGGTCTTGAAGGTCCGCGTACCGAAATCGACATCCAGATGCGCATCCTCCACCGCCGCCTGCACCGCATCGCGGCCGGTGCGCTGGAGCACCGCATCGCTACCGGCCAGCACGAACGAAGCCGTGCCTTCCCGCGGCGCCACATACGCGGTCGTTTTCAGGCGGGCGATCTGATACGCGCCCAGGAATTCCTGCGCGGCGTAGGTGCCACCGCCCAGCTTGGCCTGTACCTCGGCATCCGCAGGACCGCCGGCAATCGCCTGGTAGCGCCCCCAGATCACTTCCTCCGGCCCGCGCACGGTGACCGGCGGCAGCACCGGCGGCGTAGGCGGCACCACCACCACCGGCGGCGGTGTCACCACCGGCGGATCCGCATCAGGTTTCTGGTCCACCTGCGGCGGCACCAGCGCACCGCCACCACCAGGGTTGGTGGTCTGGGTGATCTGCTTGCCGCTGGTCAGCGCATTGCCGGACTTCTGCGCGTCGAGATTGACATCGGTGCCCGGATTGCTGGCGCCAACCTTGCCAACCGGCTCATCCGGACGCGCCGGCGCGCCCTGGTCGGCCGGCGACATCACCGGACTGCGCAGCAATTGCGGGCTGGTCTGGCCGCGCTGCACCTGCAGCATCAGCCCGGCCTGGCCGGCGAACAGTTCGCGGCTGGCGCCGCCCTCGCAGGGGCCGCCGCCTTCGGGGCCGCAGCCGCCGGCAAAGCCGCTGACCACCACGCCGCCCGAGATCACCGTCACGCGCGAAGTCTGCTGGTCGGTATAGACGACGAAGTCGGTGCCGCGCACGCCGATCGCGGCGACCGGCGTGTTGAAGCGGAAGTTCTGCCGCGCCTGCTTGACGCCGACGCCGGAAATGCTGCGCGCTACGCCGCTCAGCAACTCCAGCTTGACGCGGGTGTTGGCCGGATTTTGTGTATCTATATGGTAGGCGACGATGCGCGCCTTGCTGTTCGGCCGCAACACCAGGAAACCCTGGTCGACCGTCTTGACATAAACATAGCCATCGGCGCCGGTGGTCAATTCGTCACCCTCTTGCACGGCGGCGTCGAGCACGGCGGGACGCGCGGCGACACTGACCTGGCCAGTGACGAACACGAGCTTCCCGGCCTCGCCGGCGTGGGCGGCCGATGCCAGCATCCCCAGCCCCAGCAGCATGGCCGCTAACATGGTGTGAAATTGATTGCGCATAATAAGTATCTCCCTCAGCCTACATTGTCCGCTATCCTCGATGAAAGTATGTGACTCGGGTCACATTCTTTCATTTGGATACAATTGACCGGACGACGCCGCGACAGTTGTGGCCGTGACCGCTGAAAGCGATGCAAAAATACCAATACGCACTATTCCTTCCAAGCACAAGCCGTTATACTGGGCGACTATTCTACCTTAGCAATCACTTTATTTTGTGCGGTCTGTGAGCCGCCACACCCACCTGGATCAGCCGTTATTTTGCGCATTCCGTTTCCATCCACCTCCGTCGCACGCGGTTGCATCGCCATTGCCGCACTGCTGATCACCGCCTGGGTCCAGTGGGACCACGGCAGTGCGGCGCAGCGGCTCGATAATTGGTTGCGCGACCGCTACACGGTGCTGCACGCGACGGCGCAGCCGGAACAGCGCGTGCTGCTGGTGGACATCGACGAAACCAGCCTGGAACGCTATCCCTGGCCGTGGCCGCGCACCCGCATGGCGGAAATGGTGGAGGCGCTGCTGGCCGACGGCGCCCGCGGCGTGGCGCTCGACATCCTGCAGGAAAAGCCGGCCGATGCGGCCGGCGACGCGCGCATGGCCATGCTGTCGCAGCATGCGCCGCTGGTGGTGGCGCAGCTGTTCGACTTCGGCCAGCGCGAGGATCCGCTGCACAGCGGCGTGCTGGCCGGCGGCGCGCCCGGCGCAGCCCCCGGCGCCGTGCCCGCCTACGGCTACATCGCCAACCACGGCGGCCTGGCGCAGGCGGCTCACTTCGGCAACATCGGCGTCGCCCCGGACACCGACGGCGTGCTGCGCCAGGTGCCGATGCGCACCGTCTTCAACGGCCGCAGCTACCCGACGCTGTCGCGCGCGCTGCTGGACTGCTGCGCCGGCGGCCGCCCGCTGGCCGAAACCGCCTCCGGCTGGGTCCGCATCCCGTACGCGCGCTCCTGGGAGGCCTATACCGTGGCCAAGGCCGCCGACCTGCTGGACCAGCGCGTGCCGCCCGAATTCATCCAGGGCCGGCTGGTGCTGATCGGTTCGTCCGCGCTGAGCATCGGCGACCGCGTCGCCACGCCGCTGGGCGCGCTTAGCGCCGGGCTGATGGTGCACGCCTCCATGCTGACCGGCCTGCTCGACAGCCAGGCCGGCCTGGCGCCGGCGCCATGGCCCGGCAGCCTGATCGCGCTGCTGTTCTGCCTGGCCGCGACGGCGCTGGCCACCTACACGCTGCCGCGCCGCACCGCCGCCGCCAATATCACGCTGCTGCTCGCCAGCTCGGCGCTGTGGCTGCCGCTGGCCTATGTCATCGCGCCGCACGACGGCGCCTTCGGTCCGTCCGGGCCGCTGCTGTCGAACCTGTTCCTGCTGCTGGTGGCCGTGCCGTTCCACTGGCAACTGGCGCAGACGCGCTCGCGCCGCCTGCTCGACACGCTGCGCCAGTACGTGGCCGGCGACGTCGTCGACGAGCTGCTGCGCAGCAACCTCGAGGATCCGCTGGCGCCGCGCCAGCTGCAGGTGACCACGCTGATCGCCGACATGGAGGGCTACACCACCCACGTCGAGGCGCTGCCGGTCGAGGAGGCCGCGCGCCTGACCACCGACTTCCTCGACTGCCTGACGCGCCCGGTGCTGGCGCTGCGCGGCACGCTGGACAAATACACCGGCGACGGCATGGTGGCGTTCTGGGGCGCGCCGCTGCCCAATCCCGACCACGCCAACCTGGCGCTGGACGCGGCCGGCGCCATGCTGCGGGCCGTGCGCGAGCTCAACACCCGCCGCGCGGCCGACGGCCTGGCGCCGCTGCGGGTGCGCATCGGCGTCGAAAGCGGGCTGGCGATGGCGGGCGACTTTGGCACCGCCATGCGCAGCATCTATACTGCGGTGGGCGACAGCGTCAACACGGCCTCGCGGCTGGAACAGGCGGCGCGCGACTACCCTTACGACATCATCATCGGCGAAGGAACCGTGAGCCGCGCCAGCCGCCACCGTTTCCGCCAACTGGGCCAGCGCGTGTTGCGCGGCAAGGAGCACCCGATTAACCTGTACACCCTCGAGGACGCGCCATGCGCGCACTGACATCCCTGCCCCTGCTGGCGCTGCTGACGCTGCTGTGGAGCGCCCCGGCGGCGGCCCAGGCGCCGGAGGCCGACATCGCCGTGGCGGCGGCCGACAGCGGCGCGCCACCGTCCTACCCGCCGGTGCAGCAGGAGGAACTGTATCTGGAGGCGATGCGGGCGCTGGCGGCCGACCAGCCCGAGCGCGCCAACGCCCTGCTGCTGCGCTTCCTGGAAAACGAGCCGCGCCACGCCGGCGCCTGGCTGGACCTGGCGTTCAGCCAGTGCACACTGGGCCACGGCGCCGAGGCCGAGCGCCTGTTCCGCGAGATTGAAACCCGCTTCAAGCCGCCGCCGGCGATCCAGCAACTGATCGACGACCACCGCGCGCGCGGCTGCAACACGCGGCCGTCGTGGCGCCCGCTGTGGGCGCTGTCGCTGGGGCGCGGCTATGACAACAACATCAACCAGGGCGCCAGCAACAGCCAGTTCGCCACCGGCAGCGGCAGCACCCTGACCCAGTGGGACCTGGGCCCGGACTACCTGCCCAAGGCCGACCACGTGACCACGGCCGGCGTTGACTACCTGCAACAGTTGGACGAGACCGGCTCGCTGCTGATCACGCAGCTGCGCCTGCGCCAGAACGACCATGTGCACGAGCAGGATTCGGCCTCGCTGCTGCTCGGCTACGAGCGGCCGTGGCAATGGGGCGCGTGGCGCGGTTATGGCACGGTCGCGTTCAGCGCGCTGCAGCTGGAACGGCAGTTGTACCAGCGCCAGGAACAGCTGCAGCTGCGCGCCACGCCGCCGTTGACCCTGCCGGAGAACCTGCAATGGTCGCTGCTGGCCAGCCTTAGCCACGTGCGCTATCCGACCCGCACCAAGTACGACTCCAACACGCTGGAGCTGGGCACCAGCCTGTACTGGCGCGGCGCGCAGCAGGTGTCGTTCTCGCTCAGCGGCCTGTCGGACCAGGGCCAGAACGGCCGCCTGGGCGGCAACCGGCTGGGCTGGTACGGCGCGCTGCAGCTGACCCAGCCGCTGCCGTGGAGCCTCAAGGGCGAGCTGGGCTGGACGCGCCAGGCCTGGCGCAGCAGCGCCGTGTATTCGCCGGACCTGATCGACATCGTCCGCCACCAGGACACGCGGCAGTTGCGCGCGGCCGTGCAGATGCCGGTCGGCGCCCACCAGACGCTGCAGCTGGAATGGCGCGCGGTAAGAAATCAGGAAAACATCTCCCTGTTTCAATATAATAGCCATGCCATCCAGCTCAACTGGCGCTGGGACAACTTTTAAGCGACCGATGATTGCAACCCGCACCACCACCACCGCTGCCGTCGCGGCGCCCGCACCATGACGGCGCCCGACCCCGCTTTGCCGGCGACGATGACGGCGCAGGAGGCTGCGGCGGCCCTGGATGGCGGCCAGCAAATCAATATGCAGATTCATCTGCGCAACATCCCGCTGCTGGCCAACCTGACTGACGAGGAAATGCTGATGGTGCGCACCGACCTGCGCATCCGCCAGTACGCCAAGCGCGAGGTGGTGCTGCAGAAGGGCGCCAGCGGCGACAGCCTGCTGTTCCTGCTGCAAGGCCAGCTGCAGGTGGTCGACATCACCGAGGATGGCCGCGCGATCGGCCTGCGCATGCTGGCGCCGGGCGACTTCTTCGGCGAAATCGCCGTCATCAACGGCACCATGCGCTCGGCCTCGGTGGTGGCGACGACGCCGGTGCTGATCGCGCTGCTGCCGCGCGCCACCGCGCTGCACCTGTTCTCGCACTCGCCGTCGGTGGCCAACCAGATGCTGCGCTTCCTGGCCGCCAAGGTGCAGCGCGACTCGGAGTTCCGCGCCCTGCTCAGCATCCACAACACCGCCAAGCGCATCTACAGCTTCCTCGAGCTGGTCAAGGAAAAGAAGAGCGACGACGTCGAGGTGGTCGAGAACCTGCCGACCCACCAGGACATCGCCAACATGATCAACACCAGCCGCGAGACGGTGACCCGCACGCTGCTGACGCTGGTCCAGCAGGGCATCATCAAGAAAGGCACGCACCGGCTGATCATCGTCAACCCGGAAGCGCTGCAGAAACTGGCACAGAGCTAGGGCGCCGCGCCCGTGCGCGGCCCTGCCGCCGCAGGGACCGCATGCTATAATCCGCCGCTTTGCCACCCGGCCCGCGCGCCACCGCACCATGACGAAACCCACCTGCCCGCATCACCGCCGCGTCCCGCGCCGGCCCGTCAGCCCGGCCGGAGCGGCACGATGATTTCGCGCGCCATGATCGGCGGCCTGTGGCGCTACCGCGGCTTCGTGCTCGGCAGCGTGCAGCGCGAATTCCAGTCGCGCTACCGCAATTCGCTGCTCGGCGCGGCCTGGACCGTGCTCAATCCGCTGGCCATGATCGTGGTCTACACGGTGATCTTCTCGCAGGTGATGGGCAGCCGCCTGCAGGGCAGCAACGCCACCTTCGCCTACAGCATCTATCTGTGCGCCGGCGCGCTGACCTGGGGCCTGTTTGCCGAGATCACCGGGCGCAGCCAGTCGGTGTTCATCGACCACGCCAACCTGATCAAGAAACTGCAGTTCCCGCGCATCTGCCTGCCCATCATCGTGGTGCTCAACGCGCTGGTCAACTTCGCCATCATCTTCGGCCTGTTTACCGCCTTCCTGGCGCTCTCGGGCAACTTTCCCGGCTGGGTCTACTTCCTGGTGTTTCCGGTGCTGCTGCTGCAGATCGTCTTCGCCATCGGCCTGGGCATGGTGCTCGGCGTGCTCAACGTGTTCTTCCGCGACGTCGGCCAGTTCTTCGGCATCGTGCTGCAGTTCTGGTTCTGGTTCACGCCCATCGTCTACCCGGTCGGCGCGCTGCCGGCCCCGGTGCGCGCGCTGCTGGTGTGGAACCCGATGGCGGCCGTCATCGGCGCCTACCAGCAGGTGCTGGTTAACGGCCAGCCGCCGCAGTGGGGCGGCCTGCTGCCGGCCGCGGCACTGGGCCTGGCCTGCTGCGCGCTGGGACTGCAGTTGTTCCGCAAGCGCGCCGGCGAGATGGTCGATGAACTGTAAGCGCCACACCGGGAGCACACCATGGGCACGATAAGCGTCAAACAACTGGGCAAGGCCTACAAACAATACGGCAATCGCTGGGGCCGGCTGGCGGAGTGGGTGCTGCCGTCGCTGGGCCCGCGCCACCGCCTCAAGTGGGTGATCCAGGACGTCAGCTTCCAGCTGGCGCCGGGCGAGGCGGTCGGCATCATCGGCATCAACGGCGCCGGCAAGAGCACGCTGCTCAAGCTGATCACCGGCACCGCCCAGCCCACCACCGGCAGCGTCCACATCACCGGCCGCGTGGCCGCGCTGCTGGAGCTGGGCATGGGCTTCCATCCCGAGTTCAGCGGCCGCCAGAACGCCTACATGGCGGGCCAGCTGCTGGGCATGTCGGTCGAGGAGATCGGCACGCTGATGCCGGAGATCGAGGCCTTCGCCGACATCGGCGACTACATCGACCAGCCGGTGCGCGTGTATTCGTCCGGCATGCAGATGCGCCTCGCGTTCAGCGTGGCCACGGTGCGCCGGCCGGACGTGCTGATCGTCGACGAGGCGCTGTCGGTGGGCGACGCGTATTTCCAGCACAAGAGCTTCGAACGCATCCGCCAGTTCCGCCAGCTGGGCACCACCTTGCTGATCGTCAGCCACGACCGCGCGGCGATCCAGTCGATCTGCGACCGCGCGCTGCTGCTCGACCGCGGCCGCCTGGCGTACCAGGGCCGGCCCGAGGAAGTGATGGACTACTACAACGCGCTGATCGCCGAACGCGACGGCGTCAACGTCGAGCAGACCACCGGCGCCGACGGCCGCACCCAGACCAGTTCGGGCAACGGCATGGCGACGGTGACGGCGATCAGCATCGAGAACGCCGACGGCGCGCCGCTGGAAGTGCTCAATGTCGGCGTGCCGGTCACGCTGCGCATCAAGGTCAGCGTCCACGCCGACCTGCCGCGCCTGGTGCTGGGCTATATGATCAAGGACCGCCTGGGCCAGCAGATCTACGGCACCAACACCCACCACATGGAACAGCCGCTGACGGCCGTGCGCGCCGGCGAGCAGATCGAATACCGTTTCCGCTTCCCGCTCAACCTCGGCCCCGGCAGCTATTCGGTGACCACCGCGCTCACCAGCAGCGAGACCCACCTGGCCGACAACTACGAGTGGCGCGACCTGGCGCTGCTGTTTATCGTCATGAACATGAACCGTAAAGAATTCGTCGGCACCAGCTGGATGGAACCGGCGATCGAGATCGCCCGATGAGCGCCGGCTTCTACCGCGCCTTCGAGGACCGCTACCGCGGCGCGCGCGCGATCATCAAGGACAGGCTGCGCGCCTACCTGCCGTTCATCGCGCCGCTGGCCACGCTGCAACAGCCGCCGGCCGCGCTCGACCTCGGCTGCGGCCGCGGCGAGTGGCTCGAGCTGCTGGGCGAACAGGGATTTCACGCCCGCGGCGTCGACCTCGACGAGGGCATGCTGGCGGCCTGCCGCGAGCGCGGCCTGGACGTCGAGCTGGGCGACGCCATCGCCTGCCTGCGCGCGCTGCCGGACCGGAGCCTGGCGCTGGTGTCGGCCTTCCACCTGGTCGAGCACATCCCGTTCGAGCTGCTGCAGGCGCTGGTGGCCGAGGCGCAGCGCGTGCTGCTGCCTGGCGGCCTGCTGATCATGGAGACGCCGAATCCGGAAAACCTGGTGGTCGGCGCCTCCAGCTTCTACCTCGATCCCACCCACCTGCGGCCGCTGCCGCCGCAACTGCTGGCCTTTGTCACCGAGTTCGGCGGCTTCGGCCGCCACAAGGTGGTGCGCCTGCAGGAGGAGGCCGGCCTGCGCGGCGACGCCCCGGTCGGCCTGATCAACGTGCTCGACGGCGTCAGCCCCGACTACGCCGTGGTGGCGCAGAAGGACGCCGGCGGCGCCGTGCTGGCGCCGTTCGAGGCTGCCTTCGGCGCCGGCTACGGCCTGGCGCTGGCCCAGCTGGCGCAGCGCTTCGAACAGCGCCTCGAGGGCCGCCACGACGCCCTGCGCGCCGCGCTGGCCCAACTGGAGCAGCACACCATCGACAGCAAGCTGCGGCTGGCCGGCGCCGAGTCGGGGCTGGAGGGCGTGACCCGCCTGAGCCAGCGCAACGACGCCCGCAACGAGGAGCTGGCGCGCGCCATCGCCGCGCTCGATGGCCGCCTGCACGCCGCCGACCAGGCGTTCCACCAGGCGCTGCAGCAGGCCCAGCAGACCGCGCAGCAGGCGCTGCAGGCCATGCAGCAGGCCGAGCAGGCGCGCCAGGAGGCGGCGCAGCAGCGCGCCCACGCCGAGCAGCACATCGCCGCGCTGCTGGCCAGCAGTTCGTGGCGCATCACCGGGCCGTGGCGCCTGGTCGGCGGCTGGGTGCGCGATGCGCGCGCCGCCGCGCGGCCGCGCGCCAAGGCCCTGCTGCTGCGCATGGCGCGCGCCGCGCTGCGCCGGCCGCGCGTCAAGCGCCTGCTCAAGCCGTGGCTGGCGCGCGTGCCGGGCCTGCAGCCCCGCCTGCAGGCCATGCTGTACCACGCCGCCGTGCAGGCCAGCCAGGCGATGCCGCCGGAACCGCCGGCGCCGCTGGGCGACATGTCGCCGCGCGCGCTGCGCATCTACCACGATCTCCAATCCGCGCTCAAGACAAGGAAACATTGATGCGTATCGTCATCGATTTGCAGGGAGCCCAGTCGGAAAGCCGCTTCCGCGGCATCGGCCGCTATTCGCTGGCGCTGGCGCTGGGCGTGGCGCGCAACGCCGGCCAGCATGAAGTGTGGCTGCTGCTGAACGGCGCGCTGGCCGACGCCATCGCCGAGCTGCGCGCGGCCTTTGCCGGCCTGGTGCCGCCCGAGCGCATCTGCGTGTTCGACGTGGCCGGTCCGCTGGCCGAGCTGCATCCGGACAACAGCGCGCGCACCCGCGCCGCCGAACTGCTGCGCGAATACGCGATCGCCCAGCTGCGGCCGGACGCGGTGCTGGTCACCAGCCTGTTCGAAGGCTTCGTCGACGACGCCGTGGTGTCGGTCGGCGGCTTTGCCGGCGCCGAGCGCACCGCCGTGGTGTTGTACGACCTGATCCCCTTCCTCAATCCCGAGGCCTACCTCGGCACGCCGGCCCAGCGCCACTACTACGACCGCAAGATCGCCTCGCTGCGCCGGGTCGGCCTGCTGCTGTCGATTTCCGACTACTCGCGCCAGGAGGCGATCGACGCGCTGCAGCTGCCGCCGCAGCAGGTGGTGGCGATCTCCACGGCGGTGGACGACAGCTTCCGCCCGGCCGCGCCGGACGCCGAACGCTGGACCGCGCTGCGCCATCGCTTCGGCGTGACGCGCGCGATGCTGATGTACGCGCCCGGCGGCTTCGACGCGCGCAAGAACATCGACGGCCTGATCAACGCCTACAGCCTGCTGCCGGCGGCGGTGCGCGCCGGCCATCAGTTGCTGATCGCCAGCAAGCTGGGCCAGCACGACCGCGACGCGCTGCTGGCCCATGCGGCCGCCGCCGGCGTCGGCGCCGATGAGCTGATCCTGACCGGCTACGTCAGCGACGCCGACCTGATCGAGCTGTACCGCAACACCGCGCTGTTCGTGTTCCCGTCGCGCCACGAGGGCTTCGGCCTGCCGGCGCTGGAGGCGATGGCCTGCGGCGCGCTGGTGATCGGCGCCGACAACACCAGCATCCCGGAAGTGATCGGCTGCGACGAGGCCATGTTCGACGCCGACGACCCGGCCGCCATCGCGGCCAAGATCGCCGAAGTGCTGACCGACGCCGCCCTGCAGCAGCGCCTGCGCGAGCACGGTCGCCGGCAGGCTGCGCGCTTCTCGTGGGACGCGACCGCGCAGCGCACCGTGCGCGCGCTGGAGGCTTGGCGCGGCCAGGCCGGCGCAGGCCAGCCCGCCCCGGTCCCGGCCGCGCGCAAGCCGAAGCTGGCCTTCGTCTCGCCGCTGCCGCCCGAGCGCACCGGCATCGCCGACTACGCCGCGCAGCTGCTGCCGGCGCTGCTGGACCACTTCGACATCGAGCTGGTGCTGCGGCAGGACAAGCTGACCCTGCCGCCGGCGCTGGCCGCGCTGCCGCGGCGCGACGTGGCCTGGTTCGACCAGCACGCCGGCGACTACGAGCAGATCCTCTACCAGTTCGGCAACAGCCCCTTCCACAGCCACATGTTCGGCCTGCTGCGCCGCCATCCGGGCGTGGTGGTGCTGCACGATTTCTTCCTCAGCAGCGTGCTGGCCTACGAGCAGATGACCGGCGGCATGCCGGGCGCCTGGTCGCAAGCGCTGTTCGACAGCCACGGCTATCCGGCGCTGCTGGCCGGCCAGCAGCCGGACGGCACCGACGCCGCGCGCGACCGCTATCCGTGCAACCTGGCGGTGCTGCAGGACGCCACCCGCGTCATCGTCCATTCCGAACACGCGCGCAGCCTGGCGCGCCAGTGGTACGGCGCGCAGGCGGCGGCCAACTGGAACGTGGTGCCGCTGCCGCGCGCGCTGCCGGCGCAGCAGGACCGCGGCGCCGCCCGCCGGGCGCTGGGCATCGCCGACGACGCGCTGCTGACGTGCAGCTTCGGCTTCATCGCGCCGACCAAGCTGACGCTGGAACTGGTCCAGGCCTGGCTGGCATCGCGGCTGCACGCCGATCCGCGCTGCCTGCTGGTACTGGTGGGCGCCAACCACGGCGGCGGCTACGGCGAGCAAGTCAGCGCCGCGATCGCCGGCCACGAGCGCATCCGCATCGCCGGCTGGACCGACGAAGCCGTCTATCACCAGTATCTGCAGGCCGCCGACATCGGCGTGCAGCTGCGCAGCGTGTCGCGCGGCGAGACCTCGGCCGCCGTGCTCGACTGCATGAACTACGGCCTGGCCACCATCGTCAACGCCAACGGCTCGATGGCGGCGCTGCCCGCCGACACCGTGTGGCGGCTGGCCGACCATTTCGAACTGCCGGCGCTGACGGCCGCGCTGGACGGCCTGCGCGACGACGCCGGCCGCCGCCAGGCGCTGGGCGCCGCCGCCGCCCGCCTGCTGCACACCGCGCACAGCCCGGAACAATGCGCCAGGCTGTACGCCGGCGCGATGGCCGAGGCCGAAGCCGACGCGCGCCACGGCCGCCCGGCGCTGCTGCGGGCGCTGGCCGCGCGCGACGACCTGCCGGCCGACGACGCCGCGCTGCAGCAGCTGGCCGCGGTGATCGCCCGCGCGCCGGACGCCACGCTGCCGCGCCAGCTGCTGGTCGACGTCACCGCGATCGCCCGCCACGACCTGAAGACCGGCATCGAACGGGTGGTGCGCACCCAGGTGGCCGAGCTGCTGCGCGAGCCGCTGCCCGGCTGGCGCGTGGAGCCGGTGTACCTGAGCGACGAAGGCGGCCGCTGGCACTACCGCTACGCGCGCCGCTACACGGCGCAACTGCTGGGCATCGCCACCGAACTGCAGGACGCGGTGGCCGACACCAGCGCCGGCGACGTGTTCTACAGCGCCGACTACTCGCCGGGCGCGGTGGTGGCCGCCGCCCAGGCCGGCCTGTACGCGCACTGGCGCGCGCGCGGCGTGCACGTCAATTTCCTGGTGCACGACCTGCTGCCGGTGCTGCGGCCGGAGTTCTTCCCGTCCGGCGCCGCGCTGACCCACGGCGGCTGGCTGGCCTGCATCGCCGCCCAGGCCGACCGCCTGATCTGCATCTCCGACGCGGTGCGCCAGGAATTGCGCCAGTGGCTGCGGCAGCAGGACGCCGACGCCGTGCCGCCCAAGCTGGCGGTGCTGCACCACGGCGCCGACATCGGCGCCGCCGGCGACGCGCCGGCGGCGCCGAACGCCGAACTGGCGCGCTTTGCCGACCTGCCGAGTTTCCTGATGGTGGGCACGATCGAGCCGCGCAAAGGGCATCTGCAGGCGCTCGACGCCTTCGAGCAATTGTGGGCCGAGGGCGTGCAGGCCAACCTGGTGATCGTCGGCGGCGAAGGCTGGAAGCCGCTGCCGGCGCACGAGCGCCGCACCATCCCGCTGATCGTGCAACGCCTGCAGCAGCACCCGCAGCTGGACCAGCGGCTGTTCTGGCTGCAGGGCCTGGACGACGCCGCGCTGCGGCAGCTGTACCGCGACTGCGCCTGCCTGCTGGTGCCGAGCGAAGGGGAAGGGTTCGGCCTGCCGCTGATCGAGGCGGCCAGCCACCAGCTGCCGCTGCTGGTGCGCGCGCTGCCGGTGTTCCGCGAAGTGGCGGGGCCGCACGCGCACTATTTCGACGGCGCCGACGGCGCGGCGCTGGCCGGCGCCGTGCGCGACTGGCTGGCGCTCGCTGCGCAGGGCAAGGCACCGTCGTCGGCCGGCATGCCGTGGAAGACCTGGGCCGACAACGCGGCCGGACTGCTGGCCGTGCTGCAGGGACGGGGCGACGACGCCTGAGCAGGCGCCGGCGGTTCACGCCGGCAATAGTGATTTAATCGGCAACAGCACGCGGCAGCGACTATAATGCTAGGTTTTTCACCACAGCATCTTCATGGTATCTGCCGACTCTTCCCCTCCATCGCGCCTGCGGCTGCCGCCGGCACGGCGCCTGCTGTGGCTGTGCGCCGACCCGGCCGGGCCGGCGGCGCTGCTGCTGGCGGCGCTGCTGGCGCTGTGGCTGGCCTACCAGGTGTACGGCGGCCAGTTCATGCGCGGCCTGTCGGGCTTCTGGCTGTCCGACGACAGCGACCTGGCCCAGTACATCTCCGGCTTCAACGCCTACGTCCATGAGCCGTGGCATTGGCCGCTGCTGCGCATCGAATCGGTCAACTGGCCGGACGGCACGCTGGCGACCTTCCTCGACACCATTCCGCTGTATGCGCTGGTACTCAAACTGCTGCGCCACGGCCCCGACGTGCGCTACAGCAATCCCTACGTCGGCTGGATCATGCTGTGCTACCTGCTGCAAGGCGCCGGCGCCTGGTGGATCTGCCGCGAGGCGCAGCTGCGTTCGTGGGCGGCGCTGGCCGCGCTGACGGTGCTGCTGGCCACCTTCCCGGCGCTGACCTTCCGCATCCATCACATCAGCCTGATGTCGCAGTGGCTGCTGCTGTTCGCCTTCGCGCTGTATCTGCGCGGCAGCCGGCTGGGCCGGCTGGCCGGCGGCGGCTGGACGGCGCTGCTGATCGGCGGCTTCTACATCAACATCTATCTGTTCAGCATGCTCTCGCTGCTGTTCGGCGCCGATGCGCTGCGCCACCTGCGCAACGGCGGCTGGCGCCAGGCGCTGCCGGCGCTGCTGGGCGCGCCGCTGCTGCTGGGGCTGAGCCTGTGGCTGACCATGCTGCCGCTGGCGCCGGCCGGCCAGTCCAGCGAATGGGGCTTCGGCTTCTACTCGATGAACCTGCTCAGTCCCATCGCCGGCGGCGACCTGTTGCGCTTCGCCACCCCGATGGCCACCACCGGCCAGGGCGAAGGCTACAATTACCTCGGCGTGTTCCTGCTGCTGTTTACCGCCGGCGCCATCCGGCTGCGGCAGCGCCACGACGGCCAGTTCTGCCGGCGCCACGCGGTGCTGCTGTGGATGCTGGCGCTGCTGGCGCTGTATGCGCTGTCCAACAACGTCTACCTGGGGGCACAGCCGCTGTACACGCTGGAGCTGCCGGAGTGGACCCGCACCGTCACCGACCAGCTGCGCGCGTCCGGCCGCTTTTTCTGGCCGGTCGGCTACGCGGTCGTGATCTTCACGGTGGTCAGCGTCCAGCGCCATGCCGGCCGGGCGCGCGCGGCAGCCCTGCTGGCGCTGCTGGTCGGCCTGCAATGGTGGGACTTGCAGGGGCACCACCGGTCGGCCCGCAACGACGTCGACGCGCCCCAGTCGTCGCGCGTCGAGGCGGCGCTGTGGGATGCCTTCCTCGGTCCGCAGGTGGACACGCTGATGGTCTATCCGCCGTTCGGCTGCGGCACCTCGGCCGGCACGCAGACGATCTTGCCCACCATGCGCTACGCGGTCAAACGCCAGCTGAAGATGTCGACCGGCTATGTGGCGCGGCTGAAAAAGCCCTGCGACAACTATGCGCGCGAGATCGGCGCCGCCCAGGCGCCGGGCACGGCCTTCGTCTTCATCAAGCAGGACTTTCCATCGCTGGCCAGCGTGCGGCAACTGCTGGGCGAGCCGCCGCAGAGCGCCTGTGTCGACGCGAATTTCGCTTACCTATGCAAACGCCAGCAGGGCGTGGAGAAAACAGATTGAAAAAACTAGTCTCTTTAGTGGCGCCGTTTTACAACGAGGCGGGCAATGTGCGCGAATTCCTGCGGCGGGTGGACCTGGTGGCGGCCGGCCTGCCCGGCTACGACTTCGAAGTGATCGCCGTCAACGACGGCAGCCGCGACCAGACCTGGCAGGAATTGACCGCCGCCCAGGCGCAGTACCCGATGCTGCATACGGTGGACCTGTCGCGCAACTTCGGCAAGGAGGCCGCGCTGACGGCCGGCCTGGACCGGGCGCGGGGCGACGCGGTGGTGCCGATCGATTCCGATCTGCAGCACCCGCCCGAGCTGATCGGCGACATGCTGGCGCTGTGGGAAGGGGGCGCCGAGGTGGTGCTGGCGCGCCGCAACGACCGCCTGACCGACGGCCGCCTGCAGAAATTGTCGGCCAACTGGTTCTACCGCTTCCACAACAAGATCGCCAACATCGACGTGCCGCAGGATGTCGGCGACTTCCGCCTGATGGACAAGGCGGTGGTGGCGGCTCTGCGCCAGTTGCCGGAGAGCCACCGTTTCATGAAGGGCTTGTTCGCCTGGGTCGGCTTCCGCACGGCGACGGTCAACTACGCGGTGGCGGCCCGCACCGCCGGCGAATCAAGCTTCAATTTCTGGAAGCTGTGGAATTTCGCGCTGGAAGGCATCACCAGCTTCAGCACCGTGCCGCTGAAGATCTGGACCTATGTCGGCCTCGGCGTGTCGTCGCTGGCGCTGCTGTATGCGGCCAGCATCGTGATCAAGACGCTGATCTACGGCGTCGACGTGCCGGGCTACGCGTCGCTGATGGTGGCCAGCATGTTCATGGGCGGCATTCAGCTGATCGGCATCGGCGTGCTGGGCGAGTACGTCGGACGCATCTACAACGAAGTCAAGCGGCGGCCGGTGTACGTGGTGCGGGAAGAGCATGCGCGTGAAGCTGCTTGAGCCCTACTGGCGGCGCTACCGCGACCTGCTGACCTTCGGCGCCATCGGCGTGGTCAACACCGTGCTGCATTCGGCCGTGGTGGTGGCGCTGGTGGAGACGCTGCAGGTGTCGCCGGTGCTGGCCAACGTAGGCGGCTTCGCGCTGGCCAACAGCGCCTCGTTCTTTGCCAACAGCTATCTGACGTTCCGGCGCCGCCCGACGCTGCAACTGTACGGCAAGTTCTTCATGGTCTCGCTGGGCAGCCTGGCGCTCACCGTGGCGCTGTCGGCGCTGGCCCAGGCGCTGCACTGGCACTACCTGATCGGCCTGCTGATGGTCTTGCTGTGCGGTCCGGTACTGACCTTCGTGCTGCATAAGACCATCACTTTCCGCCCCTCCGGCCAGTAGGAAGCCATCATGTCCCCTCCTCCGGCCCACCAGTCCGGCGTCGCGCGCGACCTCAGCCTCGAAGGCATGCGCAGCGTCGCGATCCTGTTCGTCATCACCATCCACATCGCCGCCAAGGGCTTTGGCGCGCTGGGCCCGCACTGGTGGGCCGTCAACGCCTATGAAAGCGTGTCGCGGGTGGCCGTGCCCCTGTTCTTCATGATCACCGGCGCCCTGCTGCTGCCGCGCCGGCATACCGTGCCGGCCATCGCCAGCCGCCTGTGGCGCGTCGGCCTGCCGCTGCTGTGCTGGTCTGTGCTGTACCTGCTGTGGTTCCGCCACGCCAACCAGCACCAGAGCGGCTGGCTGGCCCGCATCATCCAGGCGCCGGTGGTGGCTCACCTGTGGTACCTGTACACGCTGATCGGCGCCTATCTGTTCCTGCCCGTGCTGGCCGGCTTCCACCAGGCCAACACTGTCCGGGTGCAGCTGTTCTGCCTGTTCTTCTGGTTCGTCGGCGCCAGCGTCGTGCCGCTGGAGGTGGCGCTGACCGGCCGCGAGCACGTCGGCGTCAGCTGGGCCTTCCTGTCGCTGTACGGCGGCTATATGGCGGCCGGCGCGCTGATCTACCGGCACTTGCCGGCGCGGCCGCCGCGCGCGTACGCCGCCTGGCTGCTGTGGGCCGGTGCCACGGCGGCCGTGGCCGGCCTGACCTGGTGGCAGTGCGACCGCCTGGCCCGCGCCGACGAAACCTTTTATGTGTACTCCAGCCCGCCGGTGCTGATCGGCGCCCTGGCCGCCTTCGTCGCGCTGCGCTCGCTGTTCAGCCGGCCGCTGCCGGTGTTGCTGCAGCGGCTGTTCACGGCGATCGGCCGGGTCAGCTTCGGCGTTTACCTGCTGCACGTGCTGGTGCTGTTTTATCTGGACACCCTGGGCTACGATTTCCAGTTCATCAATCCCTGGCTGGCCATTCCGTGCCTGGCGCTGGGTGTGCTGGCGCTGTGCGGGGCGCTGGTGCGCCTGCTGCAGGCCGTTCCGCTACTGCGGCTGATCGTGCCGCACTAGCCCGGCAGGCGGCCGACCGGGCACAGCCGGTATGGCAGGTAGTTGCGGCCGATGTAGGCCGCATAGGCGGCGCAGCGGCCGCCGTCCGGCGTCAGGCCGTAGCGGCCCAGGATGGCGGCCGCGTCGGCCAGCTCGTCGTGCTCGCGCACGGCCGCCGCCGCGCTGGCGGCGGCGCCCGGCGCCGGGTACTTCGGATCGGCCTGGCGTGAAGCGAGCAGCACATACCACGGGCCGCTGCGCGCCGCCAGCATCGCCTGCACGCGCGCGGCGTAGCCGGCCGACTCCGGAAAACCGGCGCCGACCGACACGAACGCCAGCGTGGCCGGAAAGCCGGCCGCGTACCAGCCCATCGGCGCCTGCGTGGAAAAGACCAGCGCCTGCTCCGGACGCGGCATGGCCGGCGTCTGCACGCGAAAAGCCTCGCCGCTCCAGCCGGCCCGTCCCCAGTGCGGCGTCGGCAGCGCCAGCAGCACCGCCGCCGCGATGAAGGCGCCGGCGGCGCGCCCGGCGCCGCCGGCCGGCGCCAGCCGGTGCGCGATCAGCCACAGCACCAGCGGCGCCAGCAATTCCAGCGGCACCAGGTAGCGGTAGATGCTGAACAGCGCCTGCCAGCCCGCATACGCCAGCACGAAAAACACCAGCATGAAACGCACCGGCTCCGGCACGGCCGGCGTCGCGGCCGGCCGTGCGCGCAGCAGCGCCACCGCGAGCCAGGCAAAGCCCAGGTATAGCAGCGGCCACAACAGCAAAACCGCCGTGATTTCCATGACCCGCTGCGGATGCAGCGCGAAAATGAACGGCCACAGCAACGTCTCGGCCCAGCCCTGCGGCAGCCAGTGCGTGTCGCCGATGCCGATCGGCGCGGCCAGCGGCGCGTGGAAGATATTGTTAAATTGCGGGAACAGCGGGTTGCCGAACTCGTGCCACATGCGCCAGAACCAGTGGCCCGCCGTCAGCGCGATGCCGGCCAGCACGCCTAGACCGCAGAGGAAGGCGTGCAGCAGACGGCGCCACCAGACGCCCGGCGACAGCAGCAGGGCCAGGCACAGGGCCAGCGCATAGGTGGCATTGGTCAGCTTGAGGCCGGTGCAGGCGCCCGCCAGCAGGCCGGCAAGCGCCAGCGCGTTCCTCCCGCCCGCGCCCGGCGCGGCCAACACCGGCCAGCCGCGCAGCACCAGCAGCACGGCGCCAAGCACGAACAAGGCGGTCAGGTTGTCGCCCATCGAGTTGCCGAGCTCGCTGAAGAACGCGCAGCCCATGCAGCCCGCCAGCGCCAGCAGCAAGGGGGTGCGCAGGGGCGCCGGATGCGGCAGATGGGTCAGCGACCGGCGCCCGATGGCGAACAGCAGCAGCACGTTCAGCCCTTGCAGCGCGCCCATGGCGAAGCCGGCCAGCGGCGCCGGCAGCAGCCGCGCCAGCCCGTAGTGGACCAAATCGAGCGTCGGATTGAAGTAGCTCTGCCACTGGGCCGGCGCCAGGTCCAGGCCGATCTTGCCGTTCATCAGCGCGAACGGGTTATACAGGTGATAGTTGCGCCAATCCCAGTTGTCATCCTGCCCCAGCAGCAAGGACATCAGGCCGAACAACAGCGGCAGCAGCCACAGGCGCCGCAGCATGGCGGCGCTGTCGAGCCAACGCCAGAAGCGCCGGCACAGCGCCGCAAGCGGCGAGACATCTCCGTGGCCGTTATGGAAGACCAGGAATTTGGCGCTGATGAAATTCAGCGTCAGGCCGGCCAGCGTGCCGCAGCACACCGCCAGCAGCGGCGCGGCCGGCAACAGCGGCGCCGCCCGGCGCGAGTGCGCCAGCAGCGCCATGACGGCGGCGGAGACGGCGTAGTTGACGGCCCCGCCGACCGCCATCGCCCCCAGGTAGCGCCACCACTGGCGCCACGGCGAAAGACCGGCGCCGGTAAAAGTGTAGCGGCGGTTGAGCTGCCAGGTGACCCACACCGCCGCCAGGAATGACAGCAGGCGGCCGGCGTGAAAGCCGGCGCCCAGCGCCAGCGCCAGATACAGCACCAGGACGTCCACGGCCAGGCCGGCCACCCCGGAAACGGCAAAGCGCAGCAGCTCGATGCGTGTCTGGCGGCCGATCATGCGGCGTCGGGCGGCTGTGGCGCCGGCACGGCCAGGTAGGCGAAACGCTTCTGCTCGATGCGGCCCTTGGTGACGGTGTCGAGTATCAGCCCGCATGACAGCGACAGCACGCTGAGCATGCCCAGTCCCGTACACAGGACGGCCGTCGGCAGGCGCGGCACCAGCCCGGTGGCCAGGTAGGTGGCCACCAGCGGCTCGGCCAGCGCCAGCGCCAGCAGCGCGCACAGGCCGGCGAAGATGCCGAAGAAATACAGCGGCTTTTCGTTCTTGAACAGCTTGACGATCATCCACAGGATGCGGGCGCCGTCGCGGTAGGTGTTGAGCTTGCTGACCGAGCCTTCCGGGCGCGACTTGTACCGCGTCGGCACCTCGGCCACCGGCATGCGCAGCTCCAGCGCGTGCACCGTCAGCTCGGTCTCGGTTTCGAAGCCGGCCGAGTGGGCGGCAAACGACTTGGCGTAGCGGCGCGAAAAAATACGATAGCCGGACAGCATGTCGGTGAAGCTGCTGCCAAACACGGCGGCTACGCAGCCGGTCAGCAGACGGTTGCCGAAACGGTGGCCGAAGCGGTAGGCCTGCTGCTCGTCAGTGTGGCGGGTGCCGACCACCATATCGAGGCCCTGGTCGAGCAACTGGCGCACCATCTGCGGCGCCACGCTGGCGTCATAAGTGTCGTCGCCATCGACCATCACGTAGACGTCGGCATCGACGTCGGCGAACATGCGGCGGATCACATTGCCCTTGCCCTGCTGGCGCACGCTGCGCACGATAGCGCCGGCGGCACGCGCCACGGCCTGGGTGTCGTCGCTGGAGTTATTGTCGAACACGTACACCGGCGCGCCGGGCAGGCAGGCGTTGAAGTCGCGCACGATCGAGGCGATGGTCAAGGCTTCGTTGTAGCAGGGCACCACGATGGCGATGCGGGAATAGGGAACGGTGGTCAATTGGTTCTGTCGTAGCATGGGGACGCGAAATTGTACATGAAAAGCGCAACGCCTCCGCTCGTCTGCCAGCCCCGGCAAAGGCAAGGCCGGCGAAAAAAAACCGGCGCAGGGCCGGTCTTCTTTTACTGCTTGGGCGCGCCGCCCAGCAGGAAGGCGATCTTCTGCTTGGGCTTGGAGGCGGCCGCGCCGCCCAGCGTGGCCGACGGCGCCGGCGTGACGGCCTTGGCCGGTTCGTAAGGCTTGAGGAACCACGGATCGACCTTCTCGCGGCGCGAGCCGTACGAGGAGGCGCCGGCGGCGCGCGGCGCGGGACGGTCGCCACGGTCACCCCGGTCGGATGGACGACCGGCCGACGACGAGGCGCCGCGCGGCGCTTCGTCGCGGCGCGGGCGGCGTTCGCCGCGCTCGTCGCCGCCGTACGACGGCGCCGGGTTGAAGCCGTCCAGCTCGCCGCGGCGGATGGACTGCTTGATCAGTTTCTCGATGTCGGTCAGCAGGCGCTCGTCCTTGTCCGAATAGATCGAGATGGCGTCGCCGGAGGCGCCGGCGCGGCCGGTGCGGCCGATGCGGTGCACATAGTCTTCGGCGTTGTACGGCAGGTCGTAGTTGATCACGCACGGCAGGTCGGTGATGTCGAGGCCGCGCGCGGCGACGTCGGTGGCGACCAGGATGTCGATCTCGCCCTTCTTGAACGATTCCAGCGCGGCCATGCGCTCCTGCTGCGTCTTGTCGCCATGGATGGCGACCGCCTTCATGCCTTCCTGCTCCAGTCCCTTGGCCAGGCGCGAGGCGCCGATCTTGGTGTTGGAGAAGATGATCACCTGCTTCAGCTCGCGCTGGCGCAGCAGGTGGGCGGTCAAGGCGTGCTTCTGGTTTTCCGGCACCTTGTACACCACCTGGGTGACCTTGTCGGCGGTCTGGTTGCTGCGCGCCACTTCGATCGTCACCGGGTTGCTGAGGAAGGTGTTGGCCAGCTTCTTGATCTCGGGCGAGAACGTGGCCGAGAACATCAGGTTCTGGCGCTTGGCCGGCAGCAGGTTGATGATGCGCTGCAGGTCCGGCAGGAAGCCCATGTCGAGCATGCGGTCGGCTTCGTCCATGACCAGCATCTGCACCTGGCCCAGGCTGATGTTCTTTTGTTCGACGTGGTCCAGCAGGCGGCCCGGGGTGGCGATGACGATCTCGACGCCGGCCTTCAGGATCACGGTCTGGCCCTTCATGTCCATGCCGCCGAACACCACGGTCGAGCGCAGCGGCGTGTGCTGGGCGTAGGCCTTGACGTTCTCGGCCACCTGCACCGCCAGTTCGCGGGTCGGGGTCAGGATCAGCGCGCGCACCGGGTGGCGCGCCGGCGAGGTGCTGGTGCTGGCGTGGGCCAGCAGCATCTGGATGATGGGCAGCGCGAAGCCGGCGGTCTTGCCGGTGCCGGTCTGGGCCGCGCCCATGACGTCGCGCCCCTGCAGCAGCACGGGAATCGCCTGCGCCTGGATCGGCGTCGGGTGCACATAGCCCTGGCCGGTCAGCGCGCGCAGGATGTCCGGCGACAGGCCGAAATCGGCAAAGCGGACTTGGGCGACGACTGGTTCGGCAGGCGCGGCGGCCACGGCAGGTTCGGCGGCAGGTTCGGCCACGGCTGGGGCTTCGGCGACTGGCGCGGGAACGGACGGGGTGATGATCTCGGTTTCGGACATAATGTGTGCGGCGGCCCGCAGCGGACAGCCAAGCTTTCTTCAATTAACGACGTATTGTGCGCTGCCCGCCCGGACGGAGCTACAACTTGGAGGAAGTGCGGAAGGACTGACGGGGCGGCAGCGCGGCCACAGCAGGATACAATGAGCGCCGTAAACTATACCCTAAATCGGGGCAACTGCGCTAAAAACCAGCACTTATATACGGAATCAATTGCATCAATGGCATGTATAATAGCCATTCTGTACAGAAACTGCACGCCATCGGAAATCCCCACATGCCCCCGCTCTTGCCGGTTCTACGCCGCTTCCTGCCGCTATTCCTGTTGCTGATTTCACTGTTCTCCCAGGCCACGCCGGCGCCGTCGCTGCGCTTCAAGAAGCTGGGGCCGCTGGGCGGCGACGAGCCGTCGATGCTGTCGCTGATGCAGGACCGCAAAGGCTTCGTGTGGGTCGGCACCCACACCAACGGCCTGTACCGCTACAACGGCTACCAGGCGGTCAAGTACATCAACAACCCCAACGACCCGGCCAGCCTGCCGCACGACCGCGTGTCGGCCATCTACGAGGACAAGCAGGGCCGCATCTGGGCCGGCACCCAGAACGGCCTGGCCCGCTTCAACCCGGAGAGCAACAACTTCACGCTGTTCGCGCCGCCGGGCAAGGCGCCGAAGAACCACCGCATCATCAAGAACATCATTTCCGACGGCAAGGACGGCATGTGGGTCGGCAGCTGGGGCGGCCTGCAGCACTTCAATCCCAACACCGGCAAGTTCACCGTCTACGCCCATGACGAGGCCGACCCGGGCAGCCTGGCCAGCAACGACCTGAACGCGCTGGCGCTGGACGCCAGGGGCGGCGTCTGGATCGGCACCTGGCCCGGCGGGCTGGACTACCTGGCGCCCGGCGCCACCACGTTCCAGCACCACCAGGTCGACCCGGCCACCAAGCCGGACGCGCGCGTCAACATCGTCCGCGCGCTGCAGTTCGACAACACCGGCGCGCTGTGGATAGGCACCGAGTCCGGCGTCATCCGCTGGGACGGCAAGAGCGACTGGGACACGCGCAAGGCCGTGCCCTCGCCGTACAGCCGCATCACCAACTTCAACATCGACAACAAGGGCACCCTGTGGTGCACCACCCTGTCGGCCGGCCTGCTGCGCTGGAACGAATCGACCGGCGAGTTCGACCAGTTCGTGCACGCGGCCGACGACCCCTACAGCCTGCCCGGCGACAACCTGCGCGCCGTCATGCAGGATCGCGGCGGCATGCTGTGGATCGCCTCCTTCACCGACGGCATCAGCCTGGCCAACCTGTCGAGCGAGGGCTTCACCCGCCACGTGCCGTTCCGCATCGACAGCCGCTCGGCGCCGGCCAGCAACGCGCTGCTGAGCCTGGCCCGCGCGCCGGGCGGCCGCGTCTGGCTCGGCGGCAACGTCGGCATGAGCTTGTACGACCCGGCCACCAGCACCGTGGTGCGCAGCTACCACGCCGACGACAAGACGCCCGGCAAGCTGAGCCATTCCATCGTCTACAGCATGTACCAGGACGACGAGGGCAAGGGCCCGCTGTGGCTGGGCACGTCGAACGGCCTGAACCGCCTGGACACGCCGGACAGCCCGTTCCAGGTGATCCACTTCGGCAATACCGCCAGCGACTATATCAACGCCATCGCGCCCGGCGCCGGCGGCGTGCTGTGGCTGGCCACCGGCAACAGCCTGATCCGCTACGAGATCAAGACCGACGCCCGCAAGATCTATTACAACGACGCCCAAGACCCGACCACGCGCAGCGTCAACGGCACCTCGGCCGTGCTGGAGGACAAGGCCGGCCGCGTCTGGGCCGGCTCGGAATGGAACGGCGGCGGCCTCGACCTGCTGGACCCGGCCAGCGGCAAGTTCCGCCATTTCCGCCACGCCGGCAACGATACGGCCAGTCTCAGCGACGACAACATCGCCAGCCTGCACGAGGATGGCCAGGGCCGGGTCTGGGTCGGCACCAGCAAGGGCTTGAACCTGGTGGTGTTCAAGCCGGACGGCACGGTCCGTTTCAAATCCTACGCGGCGGCCATGCGCGCGCCCAAGATCCTCGCCATCGAGCACGACCTCGACGGCAAGATCTGGTGCAGCACCATCGCCGGCCTGTACCGCCTCGACCCGGCCACCGGCCAGGTCAGCCATTTCTCCGCGTCGGACGGCCTAACCGAGGGCTTCACCGTCAACTCCTCGTCGATGGACGCCAAGGGCACCCTGTACTTCGGCGGCGTGCACGGCATGACGGCGGTGACGCCGGGCGCCGTGCGCTCGAGCTCGGTCGCGCCGCAGGTGGCGATCACCGACATCACCGTGTTCAACCACTCGCTGCAGGACGGCAAGCCGGGCGAGAACGTCAAGGCCGAGGGGCCGGTGACGTCGCCGACCGCGCTGACCTTGTCGTCGCAGGCGTCGGTGTTCTCGCTGGAATTCGCCGCGCTGCACTACACCGAGCCGGCCGAGAACCGCTATGCCTACCAGCTGCAGGGCTTCGACCGCGACTGGGTCGAGACCGACGCCGCGCACCGCAGCGCCAGCTACACCAACCTCAATCCCGGCCACTACGTGTTCCGGGTCAAGGCCGCCAACCACCTGGGCGTGTGGAATCCCGAGCCGGCCACCCTGCGCATCACGATCACGCCGCCGTTCTGGCAGCGCTGGTGGTTCCGCGCCGGCGCGGCCGCGCTGGTGCTCGGCTCGCTGCTGCTGGCCTACAAGATCCGCATCGCCCGCCTGACGCGCACCCAGGCCAAGCTGGAGCAGCTGGTGGCCGCGCGCACCGGCGAGCTGGAGGAATCGAACCGCAAGCTGGCCGCGCTGAGCACCACCGACGGCCTGACCGGCGTCAGCAACCGCCGCGGTTTCGACCTGGCGCTGGAAGCCGAATGGCGCCGCGCCGCGCGCACCGGCCAGGCGGTGGCGCTGCTGATGCTGGACGTCGACTACTTCAAGAAGTACAACGACCATTACGGCCACCAGGCCGGCGACGCGGCGCTGCGCACGGTGGCCGAACTGATCACCGCGCACGGCCGCCGCACCAGCGACCTGGTGGCGCGCTACGGCGGCGAGGAATTCGCGCTGCTGGCGGCGGCCACCGACACGGCCGACGCCTTCGGCATCGCCGAGGAAATCTGCGCCGAGCTGGCGCGCCGCAAGATGCCGCACCAGCAGTCGCCGTTCGGGCATCTGACGATCAGCGTCGGCGTGGCGGTGATGGTGCCGACCGAGGACAGCTCGCCGGAACTGCTGGTGCAGGCGGCCGACCGCGCCCTGTACCGCGCCAAGGAAAAGGGCCGCAACATGGCGCTGCTGGCCATCGCGGAGGAGTAGGCGGGAATGGACGGGCAGACCACGCCGGCGGCCGACGATCCGATGCCGGTGCCGCCGCAGCCGCCGCAACCGGGCGACTGCTGCCACAGCGGCTGCACCTTCTGCGTCGAGGACATGTACCAGGATGAGCTGGAGCGCTACCACGCGGCGCTGGCCGCGTGGCGGCTGCGCCATGGCGGCGCGCCGGCTTGAGCGGCTTGAGCGTTTAGCGGCGGGCGCTGGAAAAGTCGAACAGGTTCATCAGGTCGCCGATGGCCGGGCGGTTGACCGGCACGTATGGGTCGGCCTTGCCGTGCACCGGGTTGGGCAGGTTATCGCGGCTGCGCGGCGAGATCGGCGGCAGCGACCAGTTGCGCTCGATGAACTTGGCGATCGACGCGTGATCGTAGTAGGTGTGGTCGACCGCGCCTTTTTTGGCCCACGGCGAAATGGCGATCAGCGGGATGCGCGTGCCGTCGCCGAAGAAATCGATCGCCTGCACATAGCCGGAATCGTAGTAGCCGCCGCCCTCGTCGAAGGTGACCAGGATCGCCGTGCTCCTCCACAACGCCGGATTGGCCTTGACCCGCTCCATCACGCCGGCCACCAGTTCGTCGAAGCTGGTTTCCATCGCATAGCCGGGATGGCCGGAGATGCTGTCGTACGGGGCGATCACCGCCACCGCCGGGAAGCTGGCGGCGTCCTTGACGTCGACATAGAACTGCATCAGGTCGACCAGCTTGTCCTTGTCCGGCCCGTTCATCGTCGAGCTGAAGAAGGTCGGCGTGTCGCACATGCCGCAGTATTCCTTGTCGAGCTTCTTGCCGTCGTTGCGGCCGCCGCTATACCACTTCCACGACACGCCGCCGGCCGTCATCGCGTCGCCGATGTGCGGCATCGATTGCGGCGGCAGCAGGAACTTGTCCGGGCCCAGCGGCAGCGGCTCGCCCGACGGCGCGTACGCCGGATCGAGGTTGTTGACCATGTAGTAGTGGCCGGGCGCGCAGTTGCCGTCGTTGAAGGCGCGGTAAGGCAGGCCGGCCAGCAGGCCGCGGATGCCGGCCACGCCGGGCTGTTCCGGATCGGCGCAGTTGACGTAGGTGCCGCCGCGATAGCCGTCCTCGGTGTACCAGTTGTTGGTGCCGGGCTGGGCGTCGGGATTCTCGATCAGCTTGGCCGGCGGCACGGCGGCCTGGCCGTTTTCCGTGTAGTAGCCGACGTCGGCCGTCGCCAGCGCGAAGTAGTTGGCGGTGGTGCCGCCCATGATGGGCTGGTGGTAGTTGTCGGCGATCGCGTACTGGTCGGCCAGGCGCTTGAACAGCGGCGCGTCGCCGGTGGACATATTGTAGAAGCCCATCGCCACGCCGCCCTGCAGCGTCTTGCCCGGCGTCATGGGCGTCGGATAGGGATTGCTGGGGCCGGGACCGGTCTGGTCGGCCACCCAGACGAAGTAATCGTTCTTGCCGCCGTCGACCTGCTGCCACATCTGGAAGAAGCGGTGCGTCGGGTCGCCCGTGTGGGCGCCGTAGCTGACGTGGTGGGTGATCTGGAACGGGCCGTTGGGCAGGTTGGACGGGAAGCGCGCATCCGGCACGTCCTGGCGCTGGCCGAAGGCGCCGCCGGCCCACGGCTGCGGCAGGATGCCGTAGACGCCGTTGAATTCCGGCGTCGGCGTGTAGGCGCCGGCGGACAGGCCCAGCTTCTGGGCCGCGTCGGCAAAACGCGGACCCGGCGTGCCGTCCTTGTTGACGATTTTCTTCGACAACAGGTTGGACACCGTCTGTCCCTTGCGCGGCTGGTACACGCCGTACAGGTTGTCAAACGTGCGGTTCTCGCCCACCAGCACGATGACGTGCTCGATAGGCGTTGTGCTCGCACCGGCCGCTGCGGCGGCCGAGGATATCAGGGCACCGCAGCAGGCCAGCGCGAGGCGGCGCATTACAGCTTGCCGTTCAAGGTGACGAACAGCTGGCGCGGCGCGCCGGTCAGCAGCGTTTGCGCGGTGCCGGTCGGGTCGCTGGCCTGGAAGCCGTTGGAACCGATGGTGCTGATGTACTGCTTGTCGAACAGGTTGGTGACGTTCACTTGCAGCGACAGGTCTTTCAGCACGCCCAGGTTCTTCATCTTGTAGCCGGCCGACAGGTTGGCCAGCCAGAACGATGGCACGCCGCCGTCGTTCAGGTAGGTGTAGTAGCGCTTGCCGGTGTACTTGCCGCCGACGCGGGCGAACCAGGTGCCGCTTTCATACGACGCTTCGGTGTTGAACAGGTTGCGCGGCGCATCGACCACGGTCTTGCCGCTGACGGCCACCAGGGTGCTGCCGTCCATGTAGTTCGACTTGTACTTGGAATCGTTGAAGGTGTACGAGTTGAACCAGCTGATTTCGCGGTTGAACTTCCACACGGCGATCGCTTCGACGCCCTTGGTGTCGACCTTGCCGACGTTGACAAAGGTCGACGGGCAACCGACGATGCCGGCGCAGGTGGCCACGCTCAGCTGGCGGTCGTCGAAATTGGCGCTGTAGACGGCCAGCGAACCCTGGATGTCGGCGCGCTTGAAGCGGTAGCCGAGGTCGACGTTGACCGAGGTTTCCGGCTTCAGGTTGGCCTTGCCGGCGTTGTAGGCGACCTGGGTCTGCGAGAACGGACCGGACACGCCGGGCTGGTGCGCGCGCATGTTTTTCGATGCGGAGGCGAACACCTCGTCGTCGGCGCTGATGGCGTAGTTGACGCCGGCCTGCGGCAGGAATTTCTTTTGCGCGTCCAAGTCGCCGGCGGCGCGGGTGCCGACGATGTTGGTGGCCTTGATGTCGACGTCCATCGCCTTGAAGCCGGCGTTGAACTTCAGCTTGCCGTCCATGGCGCTGACGGTGTCGGCCAGGTAGTACTGCGAGGTGGTGGTGATGAAGTTCTGCTTGAAGTCGGTGCGGAACGGATTGGCCAGGAAATACATGGTGTCGGCCGGACCGGTCACGCCGTAGTAGTTGCGGCTGACGGTGTGGTTGCTGCGCTCGCCCCAGACGCCGGCGGTGATGGTGTGGTTGCCCAGTTCCCAGGTCAGGTCGCTGGTGACGCCGTCGCGGCCGATCGAGTATTCGGTGGTGCGCAGCGAGATCGGATTGGCGGCGTCGGTCGCCACGTACGGGGTGTACCAGTGGCCCTGGCCGTCGTTGTCGTGGTGGTAGAGCGTGGTCTTCAGGTCGAGCGACGGGGTCAGGTGCAGGTCCAGCGTCAGGCCGCCGATGGTGTCCTTGCGCAGGCCGCCGGCCGAGTAGTAGGCGTCGTCCAGGCTGTTGACGCCGCCGGTGTAGATGCCCTTGGCGGCATTGACCGCGCGCTGCCAGTCCGGCTGGTAGTTGTCCCAGCCGTAGCCCAGGCGGCGCACCATTTCCAGCGACACGTCCTGGTAGTCGACTTCGCGGCGGTCGGAGTAGTTGACGAAGCCGGTCAGGCTGTTTTCGCCGAAGTTGAACACGAAGCGCGAGTTCAGCTGGTCCTGGTCCTGGCCGCCGGCGCCCTTGGTCTTGTCGGTGCGCTGGCGGGTGCCGCTGATGAAGGCCTTGACCGCGCCGTTGATCAGGCCGGTATCGACGCGGGCGAAGGTGCGCGAGGTCGAATCGCTGCCGAAGGTTTGCGCGAAGGTCAGGCCGCGCTCGTCGGTCGGCGCCAGCGTGAAGAATTGCACGGTGCCGCCCAGGTTGCTGGTCGACGCGGTGCCGACCGAGCCGGCGCCCTGCGACACCGACACGCTGCCGATGTTTTCCGACGAGACGGCGCGGCTGATGTGCAGGCCGTTGTTGTTACCGTAGCTCATGTCGCCGAGCGGGATGCCGTCCAGCGTGAAGCCCAGCTGGTTCTGGTTGAAGCCGCGGATGCTGAAGCGGGTCGACCATTCATAGGCGCCGAACGGGTCGGAGGACTGGAAGTTCACGCCCGGCAGTTTTTCCAGCACCTTCAACGGGCTGGTGCCCGGCAGCGCTTCGGCCAGATCGGCCTTGTTGATGTTCTGCACCTGGCGCGACTGGCCGCGGCCGGTGATTTCCACCGTTTGCACCGGACCGACGATGGCGCCGGCGACCGAGCTGTCGTCGGCCGCGTCCGCTGCGTAAGCGTGGAAAGCCAAGGTTTGCAGTACCACCAGGCACAAAGGTTTCAAAGGGAAGCGCTGTTGCATGATTGTTGTTCTTTCTTGCTGGTTAGTGGAAACTAGTCTGGAACTAAACTGGCAAGATTGTAGGAAGCGCATATGACGTTGCGATGACGGCGCTGTGACATATTGGTGACATGGCAACATGTCCAGCGTACGCCAACGTACGGACTCTCCCATGGCCCCGCCCTAGCATGGAACAAAGGAGAGCACTATGGACATGAGCACACCGTCACCGGCACCGGCGGCAAAGGCGGGCTGGCTGAGCAAACTGGGCCCGGGCCTGATCACCGGCGCCGCCGACGACGACCCCAGCGGCATCGCCACCTATTCGCAGGCCGGCGCGCAGTTCGGCTACGGCATGCTGTGGACGGTGCTGCTGACGTATCCGCTGATGGTCGGCATCCAGGCGATCAGCGCGCACATCGGCCGGGTCAGCGGACACGGCCTGGCGACCAATATCCGCCGCCACTTTCCGGCGCCGCTGCTGTACGCCATCGTCGGCCTGCTGCTGGTGGCCAACACCATCAACATCGCCGCCGACATCGCCGCCATGGGCCAGGCGGTGCAGCTGCTGGCCGGCGGCGGCGCGCACTGGTATGCGGCGGGAGCCGGCCTGCTGTCGCTGGTGCTGCAGGTGACCTTGCCGTACAGCCGCTATGTGCGCGTGCTGAAGTGGCTGACGCTGAGCCTGCTGGCCTATGTCGGCACCGCGCTGCTGCTCAAGCTGCCGTGGCTGACGGTGCTGCACGATGCGCTGCTGCCCAAGCTGTCGTGGCAGCCGGTGTACATCACCATGGTGGTGGCGATCTTCGGCACCACGATCAGCCCGTATCTGTTCTTCTGGCAAGCCTCGCAGGAAGTGGAGGACTTGCGTGCCGATCCCAAGGCCAAGGCACTCAAGCATGCGAGCGAGCAGGCGCCGGCTCAACTCCGCCGCATCAAGATCGACACCGTGGTCGGCATGGGCTTTTCCAACCTGGTGGCGATGTTCATCATGCTGACCACCGCCGCCACGCTGGGCGCGCATGGCGTGACGCAGATCGAGTCGTCGGCGCAGGCTGCGTCGGCGCTGCGGCCGATCGCCGGCGACTTCGCGTTCGCGCTGTTCAGCATGGGCATCATCGGCACCGGCCTGCTGGCGGTGCCGGTGTTGGCGGGTTCGGCCGCCTACGCCATCGCCGGCGCGATGAGCTGGAAGAACAGCCTGGAGCTGGAGATGTCGGGGGCGAAAAAATTCTACGGCATCATCATCGCCTCGACGGTGATCGGCACCGCGCTGTGCTTCACCCATGTCGATCCGATCAAGGCGCTGTACTGGAGCGCGGTGGTCAACGGCGTGATCTCGGTGCCCATCATGGCGGTGGTGATGCTGCTGGCGGCGCGGCCGTCGGTGATGGGCAAGCTGGTGATCTCGCGCCGCCTGACCGTGCTGGGCTGGCTGTGCACCGGCGTCATGGCGGCGGCCGTGCTGGCGATGTTCGCCACGATGGGAAAATAATCGGGTAAGCTTGGATTTTTCCCTCGGAGCTGTTCATGGCGCGACCTATTGCATCGATTGCATCGATTGCCTTGCTGCTGTCTGGCCTGCTGAGCCTGTCCGCGCTGGCCTTTGAACGTCCCTTCCCCACCAACGCGCTGCGCGGCAAAATGACGCCCGGCTATTTTCCCGACGTGACCATCGACGGCAAGGTACGCCAGCTGTCGCCGGCCGCGCGCATCTTCAACCAGGACAACATGATAGAAATGCCGGCCTCGCTGCGCGGCAGCGATATCGTGGTCAACTACACGGTGGACGGCAACGGCAATATCGACCGCATCTGGATATTGACGCGTGACGAGGCGGCGCAAAAGCTGCCGGACGCGGCAGCGGTGGCCGCAGGCGTCAAATAACGAAATTGTCGACCAGCGGCTGTGCCGGCAGCTTGTCGGCAAACACTTGCAACTCGTCCGGCGGGATCGGGCGCGAGATGTGATACCCCTGCAGGTAGTGGCAACCCATCTTTTCCAGGATCGCCGCCTGGCCGGCCGTTTCCACGCCTTCCGCCACCAGTTGCAGGCCCAGGCTGTGTCCCATGGCGATGATCGCGTGCACCAGATTGTTGCTGCGCTCGCTATGTTCGATGTCCATGACAAAGGCGCGGTCGATTTTCAGCGTGTTGAGCTGGAACTGCGTCAGGTAGCTGAGCGAGGAATAGCCGGTGCCGAAATCGTCCAATGAAATGCCGACGCCCAGCGTCCGCAGCTGCGCCAGCACGTCGCGCACCGTGCCGCCGTCGTCGATCAGCACGCGCTCGGTCAGCTCCAGTTCCAGCTGGCGGGCCGGCAAGCCATGGCGCTCCAGCGCCTGACGCACCAGGCCGACGAAGCCGGGATCGGCCAGCTGCCAGGCCGAGACATTGATGCTGAGCGTGATGCCGCCCAACTCCCCCGGCTGCCAGCAGGCCACCTGTCTGCACGCTTCTTCCAGCACCCAGGTGCCAATTTCCACGATCATGCCGCTATCTTCCGCGACCGGGATAAAACGGTCCGGGGCCACGCGGCCCAATAAAGCGCTGTCCCAGCGCAGCAGCGCCTCCACCTTGGTCAGCTTGCCGGTGCGGGCATTGGTGATCGCCTGATAGACCAGATGGAATTCGCCGGCCTCGATGGCGCCGCGCAGGGCGCCGTCGATCACCAGCGCGTCCTTGGCGGAGGCGTTCATCGCGTCGTTAAAGAAGCGCAGCTCGCCGCGTCCGCTCTTCTTGGCCTCGTACATGGCGATGTCGGCGTTGCGTACCAGCGTGTTGCTATCGCCGCCGTGCATTGGATAGCAGGCAACGCCGACGCTGGCCGATACGCCGATCATGTGGTGCGATACATTGAAGCAGGTGGCCATCGCCGCGATGACCTGGCCGGCGCAATCGGCCGCCATCTGCTCGGCAGCGCCGCGCGGCAGGCCGGGGATCAGGACGATGAATTCGTCGCCGCCAAAGCGGGCCAGCACGTCCTGCGGCCGCAGCACGTCATGCAGGCGGCCGGCCGCCTGGCGCAGCAGCTCGTCGCCAGCCGCATGGCCGAAGGAATCGTTGACGCGCTTGAACTTGTCCAGGTCGATGAACAGCAGCGCGCATTCGCCCTCCGTGGCGGCGGCGCTTTCCACCGCCTCCGCCAGCCGCTGCGACATCGCGTGGCGGTTGAAAAAGCCGGTGACCGGATCGATACGGGCCGCCCGGTACAGCAGGTCGTCCTTTTTCTTGCGCTCGCTGATGTCCAGCAGTTGTACCAGGCAGTACAGCCGGCCGCGCTCCACGTACGGCGACGCCAGCATTTCGACGGGCAACTTGTGACCGTTATGCAGCGTAAACATTGCCGTTTCCACCACGGGGTACTCGGCGCCTGGCGCCTCGAAACGGCGGAAATAATCGTCCGCCATTTGACGGGTCAGGCCGGGCAGCAACTCGCTGACATGGCGGCCGATCAGATCGGAAGGTTTATTGCATCCCAATAAGCGGGCGCAGCGCTCGTTGGCCACGATGACATATCCACGGCGGTCGCGTATCAGGAAACCATTGCTCAGGCTATCGATGGTGCGCGCGTAACGCTGCTGGATTTCCTCTTGAACCGCATAAATCAAACCCAGCATGCTGAGGGTTTTCAATATGGTGGTGCCGACGAACCAGATTAAATACAATTCCGGCCCCAGCGTGACGGCGCTGAGCAAATTAAACCCACCACGCAAGACCAGCGTTAATCCCAGCAGCCGATAGCGATTTTTCCCGCTCATTAATCTCTGACCACACCACAGCATCACGGTGCCGAGTGCAAAGGCGCTGCCGGGCGCCAATATGGCGGGATTATTATGCCAGATTAAATAGAATATTCCGGTGATCAATACGCCTGAGGGAAATATCCAGCGTATTTGAGTTGGAGACAATTCACCAAGAAAGAATTTGGTGCCGCTCCAATAACCCAGCATGCCGACAGTAAGAAGGAATGCACACAAAGGAATACGCAGCGATTCGGATAATATGGTGTCGCCAATGAACCATACCATGATTCCGCTCATCACGGATAGTTGGCCAATACCCCAGAACAGCGCATGTTTTTCCTTGCGCTGCATAAGCCAGAGAAAAACCAGCAATGAGCTCAGAATAGCGTCTGCCGCGAATGCGGCTGCTACTGCGGAGAGGTGGGCGTAATTACTGAGGTCCGTGCTCATATATATCTGCCGTTTCGGGACCAGGATCCTGGAGAGCGTATCAAAGTGACTATCTGCATTGTATGCCGAACGACAGCGGCAGCGGTATTCCATCCCGATTCCAGTGTTGCCTATTGGCACAATCAAGGCTTTGCCCCGGCTCCAGTGCTGCAAGCATGCTTTTTATGCTAAAAATTGGCACGTACTTGCCAGTTTTGAGCTTGGAGCGCTTGGGTGCCGGGCTGCGCACTGCGCCACGCAGCGAAGACAAACGCACTGCCATCATTAATGCCGCGCTTGTCGAATTTGCCGCACGCGGCGTTTGGTCGACACGTCCATTGGGGTGCGCAAAGTCCGGTGAAAATGAAAGTGCCGGGGAATTACGCCTGTCCGATCAGATTACCGAAGAAAGCCGGGCCGCCGGGTCGCCTCCTTTTTCGGCTTTAATTGAATTAATGCAGAACAGCATCAACGATGAATTAATCCGGGATTATCCTGTAAATTTCATCGACGCCATGTTTAGCGTATTGGCTGAAACCACGATGGCTTATATAGAAAGTAGCAAAAAAAGACGGCACAGATTATTGTGCCGGCGGCTTTGAAACTCTATGGCGAGGGTTGACGCTTTAACTGTTTTTCAGTCCCAGCACTTCTATCGCCTCTATCGTCGGCGCGCGCACGAACAATTCGTCCGCTTTCGCCATCAAGGCTTGAGCAATAGGCCCTTTCAAATGTGCCTGGCGGCCCGCTTCATTCTCGAACGCATCGAATACGCCAAATACGTTGTCGGACAACTGCAGGGCAAACCAGATCGGAGTTTGCGCTTCCTGGTTGGCCAGCGACAGGCCCAGTTCCAGGAATTGTTTAACGTCGGCTTCCTTGCCCGGCTTCGCTTCAAAACGGGCAAACAGTGCATGCTTGATCATGCTGATCTCCTTAATGTTGCAATAAATCGCGGCTGCGATTGGGATCCACTTTACAGAGGCCTCCACCGCTGCGATACTGGCACGATTGACATCTTTAGTATTGATCTTGCCGAAATCATGAACATCACTGTCCTGGCCCTCGAAGGCGTGTTTGACACCGGCCTGGCGACCGTCCTTGACGCTTTCGGCACCGCCAACGAGCTCGTCGCGCTGCAAAACGGGCCCTCGGTGCAGTTCAACGTGACGATAGTCGGCGTCCGCCCGACGGTACGCAGCGCGCTGGGATTCGGCGTGCCGGTGGTGGCTGCCGCCGGTATGCCGGTGCCGGACCTGGTGGTCGTGCCCGCGCTGGGCTACAAAATGCCAGCCACGCTGCAGCCGGCGCTGGCCCGCGACGACGTCACGGAAGCCATCGGTTTGCTTAAAAATTGGGCAAGCAGCGGAACACGCATCGCCGCAGCCTGCATCGGCACCTTCGTGCTGGCGGAAAGCGGACTGCTCGATGGAAAGGAGGCCACCACCACCTGGTGGCTGACCGCCTACTTCCGCCAGCGCTACCCGAAAGTCAGACTGGACACCAGCCGCATGGTGGTCGGTTCCGGCCAGTTTGTGACCGGCGGCGCCGCGCTCAGCCATCTGGACATGACGTTGTGGCTGATACGCCAGGCCAGCCCCGAGCTGGCGGCGCTGGTGGCGAGCTATCTGGTGATCGACTCCCGGCCATCGCAATCGGCGTATGTGATTTCCGACCATCTGGCCAACGCCGATCCGCTGATCCAGCGCTTCGACCGCTGGATACGCGACCACATGGATCAAGGATTCAGCCTCGACGAGGCCGCCGCCGAACTGGCCACCAGCAAACGCACGCTGGCGCGCCGGTTGCAGGAGGTGCTGGGCAAAACACCGGTCAGCTATGTGCAGGACTTGCGCATCGAACAAGCGGTGCACCTGATTAAGACCAGCAGCCACAATATCGACCGTATCGCGGCCATGGTCGGCTATGCGGACGGCGTGACATTGCGCACGCTGCTGCGCCGGCGGCTCGGCAAGGGCATACGCGAAATCCGGGCAAGTTAGCGTCAGATGAACAAAGATACAGCCAGGATCCACATCACCAGTGCGATGATGGCGTCCAGTATCTGCCACGACCTCGGCCGGGCGAAGATGGGCGTCAAATAACGCGCTCCCAATCCCAGGCCGCTGAACCATATGATGGAAGCCAGCATGGCGCCCAGCGCGAAATACATCCGGCCATTACCTGGCTGCTGCCCGCCGATCGAGCCGAGCAGGACTACCGTGTCCAGATAAACGTGCGGATTCAGCAGGCTGAAGGCCAGCATGGCCGCAATGACTGTGCCGCGGTCGCCGGCCGGCGCCCCATCACCGGCCAGCATCGCGCCGGGATTCAGCGCGGATCGCGCCGCTCGCAGGCCGTACCAGAACAGGAAACCGGCGCCGGCAATCTTAATCCAGAACAGCAGTGCCGGCGCCTCGACGATCAACTGGCCCATGCCCGCGACGCCGGCGCCGATCAGCACGACGTCGCAGGCGATGCAAATCGCGATGCAGGTCAGCACGAATTCGCGCTTGAGCGCCTGCCTCAACAGATAGGCGTTTTGCGACCCGATCGCGACGATCAGACTGCCGCCGAGTCCGATACCTTTCAAAAAAGCTGTGGCTTCCATTTTTTCTCTCCTGAACAATGGCGCCAGCTTAAATCCCGTGCGAAGATAAGTATAATTAATATTATTGAGTAAATATTAGAGACTCTAATGAGACAAGTCGATTACCGGGGGCTGGCGGCACTGGATGCCGTGATCGATTACGGCAGCTTCGACAAGGCCGCCGCCGCGCTGTCGATTACGCAGTCCGCCGTCTCGCAACGGATACGGATGCTGGAAAACAGCGCCGGAGAGCTGCTGATCGTGCGCAGCCAGCCGCCCTCGCCTACCGAAGCCGGCCAGCGCCTGATTGCCCACTATCGCCAGGTGCGTTTGCTGGAGGCGGCCTTGTTCGAGCGTCCCGAGGCGGGCGAGGCAAAGCCGGAAATTGCCATCGCGGTCAATGCCGACAGCGCCGCGACATGGCTGCAGGAGGCCGTCACGCCGTTGATGAGCAGCGGCGACTGCATGCTGCACATCCGCCTCGACGACCAGGACCATACTTTGACGATGTTGCGGGAAGGCCGCGTTTTCGGCTGCGTTACGAGCGAAACGGCGCAAGTTGCGGGAACTACGTCCACCCCGCTCGGCGTCATGCGCTACCTGTGCGTCGCCAGTCCGGCGTTTGCCGCGCGCTGGTTCCCGGACGGCATGACGTCAATGGCGGTGCAGCAGGCGCCGGTCCTGGAATTCGACCGCAAGGACATGCTGCAGGAACGCTTTATCGCCCAACGCACCGGCTACACCGGCCACTATCCGCATCACGCGTTTGCCAGCTCCGATGGATTTGTACGCTTCGTCGAAGCGGGCTTCGGCTACGGCATGCTGCCGATACTGCAGTGCGAACCGGCATTGAAGGCCGGAACCCTGGTCGACCTGACTCCCGGCGACTACCTGGACGTGCCGCTGATCTGGCATATGTGGGATATCCAGACGCCGTTCACCCGCCTATTGTCCGACAACGTGATCTCTACTGCACGTAAATGGCTGCTTTAAGCCTTGCCGTCCAAGGCCGCCATATCCTGCCGGGCACGTTCTTCCCAAGCCTCCGGGTCCGGTTCGTACGCGCCGCCGGTTTCCGCCAGCGGCGATGACTGCAACGGCCCAGTACGCTGGTAAAGCATGACGTTGGTCCACGCCACGGTACCGGCCGGAAAATAGTGCAGCAGCTTGAATGCCGGATGTTTCAGCGGATAGGTGGTCGTACTCACCAGCGCGCCCTCCTGCATTTCGCAAGCGAGTTTGTCGCCCAGCGCATCCATCAGCGGGCCGAAGCATGTGCTGTAAAGGAACACCAGACTGGCGCCGCGCACATCAACCTTGAACATGTCCGCTTCGATGAAAGCGATGCGCGACTCCAGTTCGAGCAGATGGCGGCCGCTGGCCTGGGCGCCGAACGGCAGCTGCAGCGGCGCGTCCGGCAGCAACGGCGTCGGCAAGGAGGCCAATCCCTGGCGCGCCAGGCCCAGCATGGTCTGCAGCCGCTGCACAGCCAGACGATGACGGTAGCCCAACAACTCCACGCCGATGCAGCGCTGAAAGGGAAACGCCAGCGCTGCGGACATCACCACCTTGCCCAGCCCGCTGCCCAGATCGACCATGACGCCGCCGGGACGAATCAGCGGCGCGATCACGTCGAAATAATTTTCCAGTTCGTAGCGCTGCAGTTCGCCGTAGATGAGTCCCGCATCTTCGACCAGCCAGGCCCGCACTTCGGCATCGCCGATCTGCTCCAGCGAGCGGAAGCCGGCCGGCGCCGCGGTCCTCGGCAGCATGCCATGCGGCAGTATGCCGGCCGGCAGAGTCCCGACGATGACGCTTACATGGGGACGCAAGCGCTGCAGCAGATAGTCGCGGCGCGACCGGTCTTCCAGGCAGGCGCGCAGCGCGTAGCCCACTTCCATAAACTTGAGAAAAGGCGAATCCGGCACCAGTTCCAGCGGCGGCCGCGCGTGCTTCTCGCCACCCTGTATGCTTTGAAACAAGGCCTCGAACACATCACCAGTCTGCTGGAAACTGACGACGGGCTGGGTTGGTCTGTCCCCGGTCCGCATGTCGCCAGCCTAGGCCCGCAAGGTCGCCAGCATTTGTTCGACGCTGTCGTGCGCGGCTTGCCAGCCGGAAGTGGCCAGCGCCGGCGCGCAGACCGGGCAGGTTTCGAAAGGATTGCAGTCATGCGGCAGTTCCATGTAGAACTTGCCGACGACCGACTTGCCGATGTACGAATCCACCGACAGCGGCTTGGCCTTGGGCGCCACCGACGCCTTGGCCGGCACGAAATCCGCGCCGCCAGGCGCCAGCCAGCGCTCGAAAGGCTCGGTCGGCTTGCCGTCCGGGACATACCAGGCCTTGCGCTCGCCGTTCCAGCGCGCGCCCAGCGCCTTGGCTTCGTCTTTTTCCGCAAACGGAACTTTTAGAAACATCATCTTCGCTACTCCGCTAATGGAAGGCGCCATTTTACATGCGCGGCCGTTGACTGTACCGTACACCGTGGATATAGTTGCCAAATGTCCCAGTCCTCCCCCGTGATCCGCGCCACAGCCGCCCAGCTCGACGATGCGCGGCATCTGCTGTACGAATATTTCGACGTCATCGGTGTGGTTCTACGCGATGACGACGACGCCATCCGCGCCTTCCTCAACGACGCCAGCTCGGCCATGTGGATCGCCTATGTCGACGGCGCGCCGGCGGCCTGCGTGGCCATGCGTCCGCTGGCGGAAGTGGCCAATGCGACCGAATGCAAGCGCCTGTACGTGGCCGACAAATACCGTCGCCGCGGCCTGGCGGAAGCATTGATGCAGGCGCTGGAAACCCACGCCTTGCAAGTCGGCTACAACGCCGTCTATCTCGACACCAAGGACGACCTGCACGCCGCCATCACGCTCTACGGACGGCTGGGCTACGAACGCTGCGAGCGCTACAACGACAACCCGCAGGCCACCATCTTCATGCGCAAATTCCTGCGCTGATCAAGCGGACAATAATGCCCACCATAGAACCTATCACCCTGACGCTGGCCGAACTGGCTGAGCGCTGGAACAAGACACCCAAGCAAGTACTGGAATCCGGACTGCCGATGTATTTTTATTTCGACGGCCTGGTATTCGATTTCAACGATAAATGGCACCGCGCCAACGGCGATGCCAACGAAGCGCAGGATCTGGAAACGCATCAGGCGCGCCTCGCCACCATCGAGATCGACCTGCAGCGCCAAAGCCTGCACAAGCGCGGACTGCTGAAGCTGACGCAGTGGGAAGAAGCGCTGGGCGACGACGAACTGCGTCAGCTGCAGGCCGAGGTCGACCGCTTGAACGGAGAAATAGTCCGGTTGTCGGCGCGGCTCAAGCAGCGCATCGAAGATCGCCAGCGCCACGTGCGCAACGGCCTGCTGCGCGCGGCGCCGCGCACCTTGCGCGACATCGCCCAGCACGGCAACGCCATCTTCCCCCATTTCGCCTTCATGCCGCACACGCCGACAGGCAGTGTCGCCGACGCGCTGATCGCCGACGGCGCGGTGGTCGCGCTGGAAGACGGCTTCCCGCTTAAAGCCCTGCTGGAGCAGGCCGACCTGGTGATCTCGATGTTCGACGTCAAGATCGCCGAAGCGGCCGGCGCGCACTAAGCCTTGAGAGCGATCCGCTTCTGCTCCCGCGCGGAGCGGTAGATCGCCTCGATGATGCGCATGTCGCGCAAGCCCTCTTCGCCGGCGACGATGGGCTCGCGGTTGTCGATCACGCACCGCGCCATGTGGTCCAGCTGGCCGGTCCATTGCGTCGCGCCGGGTCCCGGTGGCGAAGTGATCTCTTCGGTACGTCCGTTACCCACCCACAGCCGGTTGCCGTGATAGCCGGTGCCGGGTTCCAGCTCGATCCGGCCCTTGTCGCCCATCAACAGGATGTGGTTCTGGTTGGCGCTGTACATCGACATACAGGACGCGATCACGCCGGACGGGAACTCCAATTCGAACTCGATCATGTCCTCGACCTCGTGGAAGCGCGGATCGGAACGGTCGGTGCGCTCATGCGCGTAGACGGCGATGGGTTCCTCGTTCGTCATGTAGCGCGCCGCCTGCAGCGCGTAGATGCCCATGTCCATCAATGAGCCGCCACCCGACATCGCCTTCTTGAGCCGCCATGTGGACGGATTGCCCTGAACGAAACCGTGCTCGGAACGGAAGTAGCGCAGCTTGCCGATCTCGCCGGCGCGCGCGCGTCGCCGGGCTTCCAGGTTGGTCGGCTCGAAGTGGCAGCGATAGCCGATCATCAGCTTCTTGCCGGCCTGTTTGCAGGCGGCGATCATGGACTCGCACTCCGCGCTCGACAGCGCCATCGGCTTCTCGCACAACACGTGCTTGCCAGCCTTCGCCGCGCGGATCGTGTATTCCGCATGCATGGACACCGGCAGGCAGACGTAGACGATATCGATGTCCGGGTTGTCCTTGATGCTGTCGTAGTTGTCGTAGCTATAGATGCTGCGCTCGGGGACGCCGTATTCGGCCGCAACGCGCTTCGCCTTCACCGGATCGCCGCTGACCAGCGCGACCAGCTTGCTGTGTTCGCAGTTTTTAAATTGCGGGATGATGACGCCCAAACCGTAGCCGCCAAGGCCGACAATCGCGTAGCCCAGCTTGCGTTGGGGAGTCGCGGCCCAGACAGGAGCGCCAACGGCACTTGCAGCGATGGCGCCACCAGCAGCGAGAACAAGACCACGTCGGTTCATATCTATCATTGCCAGTTCCTGTCGTTGAGAATGGAGCGGCAATTGTAGTATGAATACCAAGCGCGGGTTTGTCAGATCGGTAATTTAGGGAAGCTCATTATCGGCATGAACAGCGTCAACGGATTGGAGACCAATGGAACGAACCCGTAACGCGCATAGAAGTATGCTGCGTCGGCATCCTTGGCATCAACGAAGAACGCATAACCACCGACTTGAGACGTCGATAGTTCCACACGCTTCATTGCGTCCACGATGAGAATGCTCCCATAGCCTTTACGTTGTTCATTCTTCCTGATGGCGAGGCGTGCCAGAGTGTAGCCAGGTAGCTTACGCGGCAACCTGCGCGCAACCTCGACAGGTAGTTCGTCACGGGGCGTCATGGGCCGGATCGCCAGCGCGTAGAAACCTAAGATCTTTGCCGGATCTGCTGAGTCTGTCAGCACAAAGGTACGCGAAATAGAATTCTTCTGATGCTGCCTGGCAGTCTGACACAGCCAGGCATTTAAGTCGGGATCGCCGCAGTCAAATTCTTTGACATCATGTAACGCCGCCAGCGGCACTATCGAGCGCCCCATTTGTCACCTCATCCATGTACCGCTCAAATGCTCTCACCAGCTTGGCATTTGCGGGACGAGGATTATCAAGCATGTCGATGAATAAGGCTGCGTCTTCACGAGAATAGAAGATCGTTTGCTTATGGTCGATGACCTGATCAGCCTTCTCCATTGCGGCTTGGACCACAAACTGATCCAGCGTTGCGCCAGAAAGATCGGCAGCCCGCTGCAACCGCTCAATCGAGACGGTATCAAGTCGTGCCGAAATTCGGCCTTTTTCCACGATCGCGCTCATCGAAGGTACCTCGCATTGCGTACAGTTGAAACTTAGATTAGCACATTGACGCCAGAGTGACGTCAATCTTGGTCAGCACGCGGTAGCTTACGGAGCTTCGCAGAAATCTTTTCCGCATCGCTCTTTTTCGGGCGACCGCCAAGAGCCCATTTTTTCGAGCTGCGGCGCCCTTTACTGACGTTGTCGCTTTCCCTCCTACCCTGCCATTTTGAGCCGCCATCCAACGCTTGGAACCTAATAATCCCTCAATCAAGCTGGGCACATAAATATCCGCATCGATCTTTGGGAAGTGAACACCCAAGCCGGAAGGACTGATCTCCACAACGTCCAGATCTTCCGGACGTGCTGCTTCGAAGCTTTGAGCGTGGTGCGGGGAAAAAGATAAATCAAGGCCGGTATCGAGAGAGATCACGATGCGGGAAATTCGGCGGTCATAGCGGGCAGCCACAACGCTCGGGTAGGTAGCTTTTTTTGCCGCCCCACGGCGATTGGCGGCTTCAACTGTTTGGTCATTAATAATGTCCATGAACTTCCTCCCACTTCTTGCAGAGCAACTCGATGTTGCCACTCAGATCGCTCGCGATTTGCGCCAAGGCTTTGTACGCTTTAGCAGGACGATGATCGTCAGATAAATGACGACAACGCATGCCGCCGACTCTTAAGACTGTAGGCAGTGTAACAAAACCCAAAACAGCTTGGGTTTTCTGACGCCAGAAATTTTATTGTAGCGAGGCCAGACGACCTCAGTCTTGAGAACTAGGATTGAAGCGCAAAAAACAAAGGGCTGGCGCGAGGCCAACCCTTTGATTTCAAAACTGAATAAATTGGTGGGCCTCCCGTGAGTCGAACACGGCACCAACGGATTATGAGTCCGCTGCTCTAACCAAGCATGAGCTAGAGGCCCAGGGTATTGCTATGCGCTGGAAGCCTTGCCTGCCCCTCCTACGCGCGTCCGTTTATAAAACGAACTCGCGAGGATAAGGGCTAGCACAGCCACTAGTCAAGTCTTAGTTGCCTTCCAAGAAGCTTTTCAGCTTGTCGGAACGGCTAGGGTGGCGCAGCTTGCGCAGGGCCTTGGCTTCGATCTGGCGTATGCGCTCGCGGGTGACGTCGAACTGCTTGCCGACCTCCTCCAGCGTGTGGTCGGTCGACATCTCGATACCGAAGCGCATGCGCAGCACCTTGGCTTCGCGCGGCGTCAGCGAGTCGAGCACGTCCTTGACCACGCCGCGCATCGACGCGTGCAGCGCCGCGTCGGACGGCGCCAGCGTGTTGTTGTCCTCGATGAAGTCGCCCAGATGCGAATCGTCGTCGTCGCCGATCGGCGTCTCCATCGAAATCGGCTCCTTGGCGATCTTCATGATCTTGCGGATCTTGTCCTCGGGCATCTCCATCTTGATGGCCAGCGTGGCCGGATCCGGCTCGGCGCCGGTTTCCTGCAGAATCTGGCGGGAAATCCGGTTCATCTTGTTGATGGTCTCGATCATGTGCACCGGAATACGGATGGTGCGCGCCTGGTCGGCGATCGAGCGCGTGATGGCCTGGCGGATCCACCACGTCGCGTAGGTCGAGAATTTGTAGCCGCGGCGGTATTCGAACTTGTCGACCGCCTTCATCAAGCCAATATTGCCTTCCTGGATCAGGTCGAGGAATTGCAGGCCACGGTTGGTGTATTTCTTGGCGATCGAAATCACCAGGCGCAAGTTGGCCTCGGTCATTTCGCGCTTGGCCTTGCGCGCCTTCATTTCACCGGCCGCCATCTGGCGGTTGATGTTGCGCAGGTCCGGCAGCGGCAGCACGACGCGCGCCTGCAGGTCGATCAGGCGCTGCTGCAGTTCCTTGATGGTCGGAATGTTGCGGCCCAGGATGGCGCTGTAGGCGTGGCCCGCGGCCACTTCGCCGTCCACCCATTCCAGGTTGGTTTCATTGCCAGGGAAGACCTTGATGAAGTGGGCGCGCGGCATGCCGCACTTGTTCACGGCCACGTCGAGGATCTGCTTCTCGATGTGACGCACTTCGTCGACCTGGCCGCGCAAGGTGTCGCACAGCTTCTCGACCACCTTGGCGGTGAAGCGGATGCCCAGCAGTTCGTACGAGATCGCTTCCTGCGCCTTGATGTAGGCCTTGGAGTTGTAGCCTTCCTTCTCGAAGGCGCGGCGCATCTTGTCGAACTGCAGGGAGATGGTGTCGAATTTTTCCAGCGCGGCGTTTTTCAACGCTTCCAGCTGTTCGGCCGAGAAACCGGCGGCGCCCGAAGCGCTCGCTTCTTCCTCTTCCTCTTCTTCCTCTTCTTCCTCTTCCTCTTCTTCCTCGTCCTCTTCGGCCGGCGCGGCCGCTACCGGCGCGGCGACTTCTTCGCTGTCGTCGACCAGGCCGTCGACGATCTCGTCGATCTTGATTTCATCGGCGCGGATGCGGTCGGAGGCGGCGATGATCTCGGCGATCGTCACCGGGCAGGCGGAAATCGCCTGGATCATGTCTTTCAGGCCATCTTCGATGCGCTTGGCGATTTCGATCTCGCCTTCGCGGGTCAGCAGCTCGACCGAGCCCATCTCGCGCATGTACATGCGCACCGGGTCGGTGGTGCGGCCGAAGTCGGAGTCGACGGTCGACAGCGCCGCTTCGGCGGCCGCTTCGGCTTCGTCGTCGCTGGTCACGGTGGCGACGTTGTCCGACAGCAGCAGGGTCTCGGCATCCGGCGCGTGCTCGTAGACGGCGATGCCCATGTCGTTGAAGGTGCCGATGATGCCCTCGATCGCTTCCGGATCGACGATATTCTCGGGCAGGTGATCGTTGATCTCGGCGTACGTGAGGAAACCACGTTCCTTGCCGAACTTGATCAGTGTCTTGAGTTTCTGGCGGCGGCGCTCGAGTTCTTCCTCGGTGGCTTCCGTGTCCGACGAGAAAGCGTCCTTCAGCAGCGCCTTTTCCTTGGCCTTGCGGTCCTTGGCCTTGGCCTTGTCGACGGCCTTCAGTTCGGCGCGTTCGACCGCATTCAGCGCGGCGACTTCATCGTTTTCGGGCTGGAATTCTTTCGGTTTGCGCCCGCGCCGGCCCGGCACTTTGACCGACGGCAGCACGTAGCCAGAGGTATCGATGGCGGCAAGCGTCGCCGCGTCCGTGGTCTGGCTGACCACAGGCGGGTTGCTGGCGACACGCGTTTCCGGCTTGTCCGCCGTTTTCGCGGATTTTGCGGTCACTTTGCTCGGCTTTGCAGCCGCTTTGGATTCAGGTTTCTTGATTGGCACAGGCGCTTTCGATTACACAACGACTTGCTTATTTAGGATAAAGTTTCTTGCGGCTCTTGCGAACCTACGTCTTCGAACTTGCCGACTGCACAAGTTCGACAATACTACGACTTACTTACACCCGGTCAGGCCGACCGATCTCAACAGAACTCCACCGCGATTGGCAGAAATTCTACTGCATCAGACACGTGCGTGGGGGCAAGAAACCATGACTAGGTTAGAAAGCAAACAGAACGTTTGCTAAACAGCGCAGCGCGCTGAACTAAACCAAAGCTGGCCCTGGCCGCCGACACCTGTCTTTCCGCGTCGATCAAGAGCCTAACTTACTGAAAACAAACACACTCTGAACTGGAAAACGATGCCAAAACATACAACACTTAGCGTTTTATTATAGCACGTCACTTTTCAATTTCCAGAGGCGGAAACCCCACTTCCCGCCCCGGAAGAATGACAGAAACATTACATCACAAAACGCCCGACAACTATTGCCACAACCTACCTGCTAGCCAACTCCGCCTGCGCCTCGCGCAGCAACTGGTCCTGCTGCGAGGTCAGCTCGCGGTAGCGCACGCCGATCTCGTCGGACGACAGACCCGCCGCAAACAGCTGGCTCAGCTCCTGCTTCAGCGCGTCGTTCTTGACCTGGCGGATCGCGCCGCGCAGGAACAACCGCACCGCATCGAAGTCCGACTCCGGCTCCTTGACGATCTCGGAGATGATGCCGTCGTACTCCTCGCCCTGCGACTTTAGATGTTGCGCAAAGGCCGCAAAACTGCCGTTCGGCCCCAGCGCCTGCGCCGCCCCGACCAGCTGCGCCAGCCGCTCGGCCGGTTCGGCGCCGAAATACTGGAACGCCGCCAGCGCCGCCGCGTCGATGTCCAGCGCGAGCGGCGGATGCGCCACCAGCAGCCGCACGATCTGCAGCTCCAGCCCGACCGGCACCGGACGTCCGGTGCGGGGCGGCGCCTGACGCGCCACGGCGACCGGCTTGGCCAGCTCGAACAGCACCTCGATCTCGGACGGGGTGCTCTGCGTCAACTGCGCCAGGCCGCGCACGATCTGCAGGCGCAGCGACGTCGGCGTCATCGACTGCAGCATCGGCTTGGCGTCGAACTGGGCGCGGGCCCGGCCCTCCGGACTTTGCAAATCGTGCTCGCCGACCGCTTCCTTGATCAGGAACTGCGACAGCGGCATCGCTTCGTGTATCTCCTGTTCGAACGCCTCGTTGCCGTAGGTGCGGACGTAGCTGTCCGGGTCGTGCTCGGTCGGCAGGAACAGGAACTTGATGGTCTTGTTGTCCGTCACGTGCGGCAGACAGGCTTCCAGCGCGCGCCGCGCGGCGCGGCGGCCGGCCTTGTCGCCGTCGAAACTGAAAATCACCGTGTCGGTTTGACGCAACAATTTCTGTACGTGGTTGGTGGTGCAGGCCGTGCCCAGGGTTGCCACCGCTTGCGGGAAACCCATTTGCGCCAGCGCCACCACATCCATATAGCCTTCCGTCACCAGCACATAACCCGCATCGCGGATCGCCTGGCGCGCTTCGAACAAGCCATACAGTTCGAATCCCTTAGAAAATAAAGGCGTTTCGGGAGAATTCAAGTACTTCGGTTCACCGTGGTCGAGGACCCGGCCGCCAAAGGCGATGACCTGGCCCTTGGTGTTTTTAATCGGAAACATCACGCGCTCGCGGAAGCGGTCGTAACGTTTGCGGTTGCCGCCGTCCTCGTCCACCTTGTCGATCACCAGGCCGGCCTCGGCCAGCGCCACCGCCTCGTAATCGGGGAAGATGGAGCGCAGGTTGTCCCAGCCGGCCGGCGCATAGCCGAGGCCGAAACGGGCGGCGATTTCGCCGGTCAGGCCGCGGTTCTTCAAATAGGCGATGGCGTCGGTGGCGCCGCGCAGCTGCGAGCGGTAAAAATCGCTGGCGCGCGTCATCGCCTCGGTCAGCGCCAGGCTTTGCGCGGCCATTTGCGCGCGCTGGGCCGGCGGTATCTTGTCATCCTGCTCGGGCACGACCATGCCGACGTTCTGCGCCAGGTCCTTGACGGCATCGACAAAGCCCATGCCGGAATACTCGATCAGGAAACCGATCGAGGTGCCGTGGGCGCCGCAGCCGAAGCAATGGTAGAACTGCTTGGTCGGGCTGACCGTGAAACTGGGCGATTTTTCGCTGTGAAACGGGCACAGGCCCATGAAATTCGCGCCGCCTTTTTTCAGCTGCACATAACGACCGACGACGTCGACGATGTCGACGCGGTTCAGCAGATCGGAAATAAAGGATTGTGGTATCACTTGGCTATGCGGTCTTGTTATTGATCAGACTATACCGCCGCGCCGATCCGGCTTTGATGCGGATCAAGTCGCGGCAGAGCTCACAACAGAGCTGGGGCATTATGCCGGGGTCAGCGCTTTCTTGACCAGGGCCGACACGACGGTCATGTCGGCGCGGCCGGCCAGCTTGGGCTTGACGATGGCCATGACCTTGCCCATGTCCTGCGGACCGGCGGCGCCCGAGGCGGCGACGGCGGCGGCCACTTCGGCGGCCACTTCCTCGTCCGACAGGCCGGCAGGCATGTAGGCGGTCAGCACGGCCAGTTCGGCTTTTTCGATGTCGGCCAGGTCGGCGCGGCCGCCGGCTTCGAACTGGGTGATCGAGTCCTTGCGCTGCTTGATCATTTTTTCAACGATGGCGACGGTCTGCGCGTCGTTGACTTCGATGCGCTCATCGACTTCCTTGCGCTTGATTTCAGCGATGATCAGGCGGATGGTGCTCAGTTTGCCCGCTTCCTTGGCGCGCATCGCGGCTTTCATGTCTTCGGTGATTTGTTCTCTCAAGCCCATGGCGTTTCTCTCAGAAAATTAGTGGAGTAAAAATGCGAAAACCCGCCGTGGCGAACCAGAGCGGGTATCTTCCAGATGCAACAAGATACAACCCGAGGCGTAAGCGCCGTACTGCCGGGTTGAATCTGCAAGAGCAGTCTTAGAACAGTTTTTTCGGCAGTTGCTGGCTGCGGATGCGCTTGTAGTGACGCTTCACGGCAGCTGCCAGCTTGCGCTTGCGCTCAGCCGTTGGTTTTTCGTAGAACTCGCGAGCGCGCAGTTCGGTCAGCAGGCCGGTTTTTTCGATGGTGCGTTTGAAGCGACGCATTGCGACTTCGAACGGCTCGTTTTCTTTAAGGCGAATAGTGGTCATGTAAAAATTCAAACCGTTTGAGGTTATAGGGAGAAAGAGACTATAGCAGGTTTTGCAGCAAAATGGAAGACGCTTGGCCATCTGGACGGCCATCGATGCGGCTTTCACTGCAAAAACAACGCGGCGTACTAGACAATCTTTCTACGCCGCTAACTTCCGGGAACCGAATTATATCAGACCGCCTGCCCGGCCGCCACACCCGACGCCCACGCCCACTGGAAGTTGTAGCCGCCCAGCCAGCCGGTCACGTCCACCGCCTCGCCGATGAAGTACAGGCCTGGCACCTTGTTGGCCATCATGCTCTGCTGCGACAGTTCGCGGGTATCGATGCCGCCGCGCGTCACTTCGGCCTTCTTGTAGCCTTCCGAGCCGTTCGGCGTGATGGTCCACTGGTTGACCGCCGCGCCCAGCTTGCGCAGCTGCGCGTCCGGCAGGTCGGCCAGGCGCGCGTCCAGCGCGAAGCCGTGCGCCAGCAGCAGGCCCTCGGCCAGGCGCGCCGGCAGCCACTGCGACAGCACATTGCCCAGCTGCTTCTTGATCGTGCCCTTGCCCTCGATCAAGGTCGCCGCCAGGTCCAGCTCGGGTATCAGGTTGATGACGATGGGCGTGCCCGGCGTCCAGTACGAGGAGATCTGCAGGATCGCCGGGCCGGACAGGCCGCGGTGGGTGAACAGCAGGTCCTCGCGGAAGCGGCCGCCGGTCGGGTTGCGGCCCTTGAGGGAGCCGGTTTCCACGTCCACCTCCAGCGCGATGCCGGCCATTTCGACGAACGGCGCCCACTGCTGCGGATCGAAGGTCAGCGGCACCAATGCCGGACGCGGCTCGACCATGCGCAGCTCGAACTGCTGGGCGACGCGGTAGCCGAAGTCGCTGGCGCCGATCTTGGGTATCGACAGGCCGCCGCTGGCGATCACCACGCTGTCGGCCTCGATGTCGCCGCCGTCGGTCTGCAGCAGGAAACCACCTTCGGCCGCCTGCTGCAGGCTGGTGACCTTGCACGGCATGCGCCAGTGCACGTCGCCGCCGGCGCATTCGTCTTTCAGCATGTCGATGATCTGCTCGGCGGAGTCGTCGCAGAACAGCTGGCCGCGGTGCTTCTCGTGGTAGCCGATGCGGTGTTTCTTGACCAGCGCGACGAAGTCGGCCGGGGTGTAGCGCGACAGCGCGCTTTTGCAGAAGTGCGGATTCTCGGACAGGAAGTTGGCCGGACCGGCGTTGATGTTGGTGAAGTTGCAGCGTCCGCCACCGGAGATGCGGATTTTCTCGGCCAGCTTGGTGGCGTGGTCGATCAGCACCACGCGCTTGCCGCGCTGGGCCGCCGTCGCCGCACACATCATGCCGGCCGCGCCGGCGCCGATTACCGCTACATCAAACTTTGCCATGTCAAATCCAATCGTCCAAAGGCGTATTGTACTTGACTGGCCGGCCTTACTCGATGGGCTCGCTGACCCGCTGACGCGACTGCAGGGTGCGCGACACCAGCAGACACTGCGCCACCTGCTCGGCGATCGATGGCGGCACCGGTACCTCGCCCTTCAGCACGGAGGCGATCCACGCCGCCGTGGTGGCCGCATCCTTGCCCTCGGGCAGCAGCGGCAGTTCTCCGACCTGGGTCTGCTTCGGCACCAAGGTCGTGCGCAGGCCACCGTGGAACCAGTCGATCTGCTGCGCCTTGTTGGCGTTGGCCACCGTCTCGCCCTCGGTGCCGCGCATCAGGAAGGCGTCGCCGCGCTCGTGCAAGGCCGCCGTGGTGAAGTATTCGCCCAGCATTTCCAGATACTCGGGGTGCGTGTACGACACCAGCCGCAGCGCCGGCCCGGCGAACGGCTGCATGATCTTGACCAGTGTGTGGGTCGAGTTGCGCACGCCCAGCCGGCGCCGCAGCGACAGCAGATACGCCAGCTTGGGCGCCAGCGCATCGATGGTGATGAAGGCCACATGGCCCTGCGCCATCGCCTCCTCCGCCTCGGCGCGGTGGCGCGCGGCCGGCACGCCCAGCGCCTCCAGCACCTCGGCGGTGGCGATGCGGCCCAGGTCGTGCGCGACGCCGTGCACCAGCACCGGCACGCCCTCGCGCGCCAGCAGCATCGCCAGCAGCGCGGTCAGGTTGGCCATCTTGCGGGCGCCGTTGTAGGTCGGGATGATGACCGGCGCGAACTGCCCCGGCGGCGCGGCCAGCGGTTCGAACGAGCCTTCGGCCGCGTCGAGGAAGCCGGCGATCTCCTCCACCGATTCGCCCTTGATGCGCATGGACAGCAAAATGCCGCCCAGCTCCAGGTCGGAAACGCGGCCGTCCAGCATGGCCTGGTAGAGGTCGTGGGCGTCGTCGCGGTTCATGCTGCGGGCGCCGTTTTTGCCGCGACCTATTTCTTTGATGAAACGTGCGGCGAGGAAGGGTTCGTGAGTTGATGTGGTCATGGCATCAGCTTAAACCACTACGCCACATTTCGGCTACACTATCCCTCCCCCGCAATAAATATACGTAGAGAATCATGATCTCCCCAGATATCGAAAACATCAACGTCACCTCGTTCGGCCCGATGCCGTCGCCGGAAGCCTTGCACAGCAAGCTGCCGCTGACCGACAGCGCCTCGGACACGGTGATGAAGGGCCGCGAAGCCCTGCGCAACATCATCGACCGCCAGGACAAGCGCCTGTTCGTGGTCGTCGGTCCATGCTCGATCCACGATCCCGTGGCCGGCCTGGATTACGCCCGCCGCCTGAAAGCCCTGCAAGCCGAAGTGGCCGACACCATGCTGCTGGTGATGCGCGTGTATTTCGAAAAGCCGCGTACCACCACCGGCTGGAAGGGCTATATCAACGATCCGGACATGGACGATTCCTTCCGCGTCGACGCCGGCATGGAGAAGGCGCGCCAGTTCCTGCTGGACGTGTGCGAACTGGGCCTGCCGACCGCGACCGAGGCGCTGGATCCGATCTCGCCGCAATACCTGGGCGACCTGATCGCCTGGACCGCCATCGGCGCCCGCACCACCGAATCGCAGACCCACCGCGAGATGTCGTCCGGCCTGTCCACGCCGGTGGGCTTCAAGAACGGCACCGACGGCGACATTAGCATCGCCATCAACGCCATCCTGTCGTCGGCGCATCCGCACTCCTTCCTGGGGATTAATTCGCAGGGCAATGTGTCGATCGTGCGCACCCGCGGCAACGCCTACGGCCACGTGGTGCTGCGCGGCGGCGACGGCCGTCCGAACTACGATTCGGTGTCGATCGCGATTGCCGAGCAGGCGCTGGCCAAGGCCAAGCTGCCGGCCAACCTGGTGGTCGACTGCTCGCACGCCAACAGCTACAAGAAGCCGGAACTGCAACCGCTGGTGATGGCCGACGTCATCCACCAGATCGTGCAGGGCAACAAGTCGTTGGTGGGCGTGATGATCGAGTCCAACATCGTCGGCGGCAACCAGAAGATCCCGGCCGACCTGAGCCAGCTGAAGTACGGCTGCTCGGTGACCGACGGCTGCATCGACTGGGAAACCACCGAACAGATGCTGCGCGAGGCGCACAAGCAGCTGAAGAACCGGCCCTAAGCCACGTCATTCCCGCTTTCGCGGGAATGACGGTTGGTTCGCTAGCCGAACGCCATCACCCTGGTGGCGACACCAAACGACCCCGCCAGCGCCGCCTCGGCCTTGCTGGCAGGGGCGCTCAGCTCAGCGAGGTCCAGGTAGACCTTGCAATCCTCGACCTTGACCGAATAGCGGCGCGTCGTGCTCTCGCGCGGGTCGATGTCGCCGCACTCGAGCACCGCATGTACGTGCTCTTCGTCGGTACGGAACAGCGCCACGCCCGGCAATTCCTGCCAAGCCAGTCCGCGCGGCACAAGGCGCGCGCCGCTCATGGGCACATCCCTCACTTTGCAAATCAGCTTCCATTGTCCGGACATCGCCCGTCTCCCTAGTCAACTTCCTGCACTTGTCTAAGCAAAACCGATGCCACGCAAAAGGCTGAAAATTCTGACCATTTGGCAAAATCTCGCACTGCGCGGGTGCGGGCCGGGGCCGCCGTGGTGCATGCTTGCACGCACTTTCCATTACAATGGCGGATTCCCCTTTTGATTTGTGCATTCTTCATGATCGTACTCGGCGTCGAATCCTCCTGTGACGAAACCGGCCTTGCGCTGTATGACACGCAACACGGCCTGCTGTCCCACGCCCTGTATTCGCAAGTGGCGATGCATGAAGAGTACGGTGGCGTGGTGCCGGAACTGGCCTCGCGCGACCATATCCGCCGCGCCATTCCTCTGCTGACGCAGACGCTGGAAGGTGCCGGCAAGTCGCTCGCCGACATCGACGCCATCGCCTACACCCAGGGTCCCGGCCTGGCCGGCGCGCTGCTGGTCGGCTCGTCGGTGGCCTGCAGCCTCGGCCTGGCGCTGGACAAGCCGGTGCTGGGCGTGCACCACCTGGAAGGCCACCTGCTGTCGCCGCTGCTGGCCTCGCAGCCGCCGGAATTCCCCTTCATCGCGCTGCTGGTGTCGGGCGGCCACACCCAGCTGATGCGGGTGGATGGCGTCGGCCAGTACACGCTGCTGGGCGAAACGCTGGACGACGCCGCCGGCGAAGCCTTCGACAAGTCGGCCAAGCTGCTGGGCCTGGGCTATCCGGGCGGACCGGCGATTTCGCGCCTGGCCGAATTCGGCGACCCGGCCGCCTACAAGCTGCCGCGCCCCATGCTGCACACCAAGGATTTCAATTTCAGCTTCTCCGGCCTGAAAACGGCGGTGCTGACGGTGGTGAAGAACCACGAAGAGAAGGTCATCGCCAATATCTGCGAGCAAGACAAGGCCAACATCGCGCGCGGCTTCGTCGACGCCATCGTCGACGTGCTGACCGCCAAATGCGTGTCGGCGCTGAAGCATACGGGCTTGAAACGGCTGGTGATTGCCGGCGGCGTGGGCGCCAACTCGCAGCTGCGGGCGTCGCTGAACGCGGCGGCAGCCAAGAAGAAGTTCAAGGTCTACTACCCTGAACTGGAATTTTGCACGGACAACGGCGCGATGATCGCCTTCGCCGGCGCCATGCGCCTGATGATCAATCCCGACGCCGCGAAGAAGGACTACTCGTTCAACGTCCGGCCACGCTGGCCGCTGGACGACATCAAGGTCGTGTAATTAGCCTTGGGCGAAGGCCATCGAGGCCAGCACCGCCAGTCCGACCAGCGGTATCAGGTACTTGGCCTTGCCGGCGCCCAGGCGCACGCCACGGGCGGCAATGCGCTCGCTGCGCAGACGGTGTTCATCGGCCGACGATTCGTGGGCCACGGTGCTTGCTTTTTGCTCAGTTGCGGTATTCATAACAGCCTCCATATCCGTTGATGATCTTCCTTTCTGGAAAGTAACGCAATTGTCGTGCCAACAAAATAGGCACAGATTGGCCTATACAGCTTGATTTCAGGCCCTTTTGTGGTGCACGCGCGACACGACGCCCTGTTGCGTGCCCAGCTTCTGCGCAGCCCGCTCCGAGATGAAATCGATGAAGTGACGCACCCGCAGCGGCATCTGGGTACGTTGCTGATAGTACATGAAGACCCCGTTATTGCACGTTACGGTTCCGGGAAGCAAAGGAATCAGCAGTCCGTCAGCCAGTTCGCGCTCGATCATGAAGACCGGCATCTGGCCGATGCCGGTGTCGTTCAGCACCGCCGTCAGCTCCCCCTCCACCGTATTGAAACTGGCCACCGCCGGCACGTCCTGGTAGACGGTGGCGCCGTCCACGTGCAGCTCCCATGGCAGCAGCCGGCCGGTATTCGGATGGCGGAAGCCGGTGCAGCGGTGGTTCGCCAGCTCCGCCACCGTCGTCGGCGTGCCATATTTCTGCAGATAGCCGGGCGTGGCGCAGACCAGCAGCAGCATCTCGCCCAGCTTGCGTGAAATCAGGTTGCGCTCGGGCGGGCTGCCGGCGCGGAAGCCGACGTCGATCTTGCTTTCCACCAGGTCGGTAAAGTGGTCGTCGAGCTGCATGTCGAAATGCGCCCCCGGATAGCGCTCCTGGAACTCGCGCAGCAATGGCACGATGATGCCGTTGCCGATCGACAAGGGCGCCGCCACGCGGATCAGGCCGTCCACTTCCAGCCGGCTGTTCTGGATCTGGTCCAGCGCCTCGTCCAGCAGGCGCAGGCCGGGGTTGGCCAGCTCGAACAGGCGCGTGCCCTCCTCCGTCAGGCTCAGGCTGCGCGTGGTGCGGTGGAACAGCCGCACGCCCAGGTGATCCTCCAGCTGGCGCACCGCCTTGCTGACGGCCTGCGGCGTCAGGCCGGCCTCCACCGCCGCCTGGCTGAAACTCTTGGCGCGCACCACGCCGATGAACAGACTGATAACCCGGGCTTTATCCATATTAACAACCAGAAGATGATAATCAAACAGCTTTCCTATGGCTAGTGTAGCAGGTAACGACGGCCTACACTTGCCTCTACCAACTCACCCAACCTGAAGGAAACGATCATGACTGCCACTGCACAAAAAGTATGGTTCATCACCGGCGCATCCCGCGGCTTCGGCCTGCTGACGGCGAAAAAGGCGCTGGAACGGGGCGATTTCGTGGTCGCCACCGCGCGCGATCCGCAAACCGTCATCGCCGCCCTGGGCGAGCATCCGAATCTGCTAGCCGTGCGCCTGGATGTGAAGCTGGAAGCCCAGGCCATCACCGCCGCCCAGCAGGCGGTGGCCCGCTTCGGCCGCATCGACGTGTTGGTCAACAACGCCGGCTACGGCCTGCTGGGCGCGGTGGAGGAAGCCAACGGCGAGGAAATCCGTGCGCTGTATGAGACCAACGTCTTCGGCCTGCTCAACGTCACCCGCGCGGTGCTGCCGGCGATGCGCAAGCAAGGCAGCGGCCATGTCATGAACATCTCGTCGGTCGGCGGCTACTCGGCCTACGCCGGCTGGGGCGTGTACAGCTCGACCAAGTTCGCCGTCGAAGGCCTGAGCGAAGCGATGTCGATGGAACTGGCGCCGCTGGGCATCAACGTCACGGTGGTCGAGCCGGGATTCTTCCGCACCGACTTCCTTGACGCGTCGTCGCTGGTGGCCACCCGCGACCGCATCGCCGACTACGCCGCCACCGTCGGCGCGATGCGCGACTTTGCCGAAGGCGCCAACCACCAGCAGCCGGGCGATCCGCTCAAGCTGGCCGGCGCACTGCTGCAACTGGCCGACAGCGAAAAGCCGCCGGTGCGCCTGCAACTGGGTTCCGACACGGTGGAACGCGTGCGCGCCAAGAACCTGTTCGTCGAAACCGAGATGGCGCAATGGCTGGAGCTCGCGGTATCGACCGACCACGCGGCTCCGCTCAAGCAAGCCGCTTAAGGCGACAGCAGGTCCGCTCGCGGATAGCCCCAGCCGGGCACGCCGTCGGGACATTTCAAGGCCTGCGAAAAATGCAGCGTCGTGAAATTCCCGCGCGGCGTGGCGGCGAAGCGGTAATCCGACAATTCGCCGGAGGCCAATGCCAGCAAGGGCGCGCGGCCAAACCGCAGCCAGGCGTCGACCTGGCAGTTGGATTGCTTCAGCAGGCGCAGTGCCTGCAAGCCCGCCGACGCTGTGGCGAATTGCAGTACGCCGGGCGACAACGCTTGCGACGGCAGCTGTTCCACCAGCCCGACCGGACAAGCCAGCGGTTCCAGCCACGTCGGCGCGATGCTGGCCACGCCGCGCCGCAAGCGGTAATTGCCCTGCGCCTCATTGCTCTCCACGCTGACAAAGGACCAGCACAGAGGCTGCGACGGAAACGCCGTCATCGCCACATCGAGCACGCGCGATGCAGGATCGATGCCCTGCAACGCCGCCGTGATCTGCTGCCGTCCCGCTTGCGAAGCCACGCCCTGCACCGCGATGAACCCAAGACCGACGCCCAGCGCCAGCAGCAATCCCGCGCGGCCGCGCGTGCCTGCACGCCACTGCGCTGCGCCGCACAGCGCGCCAATCAACAGCAGCGCAGCAAACGACGTCCACCCCAGGTACCCCTTGACGGCAAACGCCACCAGCACCGCCAGCAAACCCGCCAGTCCCGCCATGCGCGCGAAACGCCAGCGCATGACGAGCGCCATCGGCACGCCGAACGCCACCCAGAACAGCGGTTCGACAATGAACACCATGTCGCCGTAAAGCCATCTTCCGTCGAACGGATACCACGGATGGACGCCGTAGGAATTGGTAAAGTCCAGCAGCAGGTGCAGCGCCAGGCCGGCGACTATGCTGGCCGCCAGCCCCCAGCGCGCCGGCATGCTGGCCCTGAGCAGCGCCCGCGCGGAGGGCCAGCATAACCACAACAAGGCTGCCAGCAGCAAGGCCTGCGGCAACGCCATCAAGGCCGTATGCGTGTGGCCGCGATGATAAAGCAGATAGCCCAGCGGATCGGGCAAGCGCTTACCAAGGAACAGATCGAGATCGGGAAAATTACTGGCCAGCGCACACGACACCAGCAGCAGCCGATGCCGCACCCGCTGCGACTGAGTGTCCGCCTCGTCGGGCAGACTGCGATGCACTACTTCTCCAACGCCGAAACCGATGATGCTGTGGGTGATATTGTCCATGTACCTATTCAGGTTTGAGCAGCTGCTCCAGCCGCCGCGGGTAGTGATTCAGGAAGTCGCGCGTGACGGAGTAGTGTTCGGTGTCTTCGTAGGCCACTTCGGAGATGCCGGTGCCGTCGAACAGCAGGATCTTCGCGTTGGGATAAGCCAGCAGGATCGGCGAGTGCGTGGCGATGATGAATTGCGACTCTTCCTCCACCAGCTGATGGATCGCCGTCAGCGCAGCCAGTTGCCGGTTGGGCGACAGCGCGGCTTCCGGTTCGTCCAGCAGGTACAGGCCCCTGCCTTTGAACTTGTTCAACAGCACCGCCATGAAAGCCTCGCCATGGGAACGCGCGTGCAGCGACTCCGCGCTGGCGGAATCTCGCTCCCACAACTCATCCATGTGGGTACTGACGTTGTGGAAGCTCTCGGCACGGAAGAAGTAGCCGTCGCGAGGCGTCCTGAAACTCCTGGAGAGCCGCAACGCATGCTGCAGCGGGGCTCTCTCGCTCGCGGTATTCAGGCTGATGTTCTTGTTGCCGCCGTCGATACCGAAGCCCAGCGCCAGCGCGATCGATTCCAGCACGGTCGATTTTCCGGCGCCGTTTTCGCCGATGAAGAACGTCACATCCGGATGAAAGCTGATCGACTCCAGGTTGCGCACCGCCGGCACGCTATACGGATGGCGTTCCCAGTCGATATCGTCGCCGAACAGCGCCGTGATCCTTTGCAGATACGGCTTGGCCTGTAAGCCCATCGCCTGGCGGCTAGCGCTGCACGTCCACGCCGCGCCAGAAGGCCACGTGATCCTTGATCTGGCTGGCCTTCTCGGACGGTTCCGGGTAGTACCAGGCGGCGTTCTCGTTGACCTTGCCGTTGACGTTCAGGCTGTAATAGCTGGCCAGGCCCTTCCACGGGCAGCGCGACGTGTGCGCGCTGGGCTGCAGGTATTCCGTCTTGACGCTGGCCGGCGGGAAGTACACATTGTTCTCGACGATCTCGACTTCGTCATCGCTTGCCTGCGCGATGACGACGCCGTTCCAGGTTGCTGTAGGCATCAGGTACTCCCTCTCTTGGTCAGACGGGGCCGCACTCCACGCGATTGCGGCCGGCATGCTTGGCGCGGTACAGCGCGGCGTCGGCCTGGCGCAGCAGGCTTTCGGCGTCCGCGATTTCCATATGGTCGAACGCGCCCACGCCGATGCTGGCCGTGACCGGCAGCAGGCGCGGGCCGGCATAATGCAGTTGCGCCTCGATCTTGCCGCGCAGGGTCTCGGCAAACTTGACGGCGCCTTCGAGCGGCGTATTCGGCAGGATCACGCACAGCTCCTCGCCGCCGTAGCGGCCCGGCACGTCGATCACGCGCACGCTCTCGCGCAGCAGGCGGCCGACGTTGGCCAGCACCTGGTCGCCGACCGCGTGGCCGTATTCGTCGTTGATGCGCTTGAAGTGATCGAGGTCGATCATCACCGCCGACAGCGGCGAGCGGAAACGCCTGGAGCGCGCCGTCTCGAACTTCAGCTTGTGCAGCAGCGAGCGGCGGTTGTGCAGGCCGGTCAGCTCGTCGGTGGTGGCCAGCTGCTCCAGCTCGCGCACCGTCGACTCCAGCGCTTTTTCATTCGAGCGCAATTCGATCAGCGCCATCACCTGGCGTGCCAGCTTGACCAGCATGACGCGCTGCGCCTCGCTCAAGCCGCCCGGCTTGGTGTCCATCACGCACAAGGTGCCGATGGCATGGCCATCAGACGAGGTCAGCGCCACGCTGCTGTACATGCGCATGTGCGGCTCGCCGACCGTCATCGCCATGTGGGCGGTGCGGTGGTCCTGCGTCAGGTCGGGAATTTCAGTGACGGCCTGGCCCAGCACGGCCAGCGAACAATAGCTGTCGCCGCGCGGCAGCTCGCCCAGCTGCATGCCGGTGCAGGACTTGATCCACACCCGCTCGGCGTCGACCAGCGAAATGAAAGCGTAGGGAACTTCGCACACCTTGGCGGCCAGCTCGGTGAGGAAGCTGAAGTCTTCGCAGGCGGGGGTGTCGAGGATATGGTAACGGTGCAGCGCGGCCAGCCGGAACTGGTCGGCCTGCGGCCGGGCGGTGGAAAGTGTATGTACTTTTTCTGCGGCCAGCATAGGCCTCCCTGTGTAGCGACGGCGATCTTTTTTAGGGTCCCCGCGATGCGGCGGGTCCGAACTGTGGTGCTACCCGGTCAGTTTATCGCAAAACAGGGATGGCGGGAGCACTTGCCCCCGCCCGCGACCGCATTTTTTAAGCCTGCGCCATAATCTCGCGCAGCGCTTTTTCGAACACGGCGGCCGGCTGGCCACCCGAGATCAGGTGGCGCTCGTTGATGATCACGGCCGGCACCGAGTTGATGCCGTGGCGCTGGAAGAATTGCTCGCGCTCGCGCACCTCGTCGGCGTACTGGTTCGACTGCAGCACCTCGCCCGCCACGCCGGTGTCCAGGCCGACCTGGCCGGCCACGCGCAGCAGCACGTCGTGCGAACTGGGATCCTCGCCCTGCGTGAAGTAGGCGGAGAACAGCGCCTCCTTCAACTCCCTCTGCTTGCCCTCCAGGTCCGCCCAATGAAGCAGCCGGTGCGCGTCGAAGGTGTTGTAGATGCGGTCGCGCTTACCCATCGCGAAATCGAAGCCGACTTCGGCGCCGCGGGTCCGTATCATCTCGCGCGCCTGTTCCTGCTGCGCCGCGGAAGAGCCGTATTTTTCGGTCAGGTGCTCGCCGATGTCCTGGCCCTCGGGGCCCATGTTGGGATTCAGTTCGAAAGGCTGGAAGTGCAGGCTCACCGCCGCGTCGTCGCCGATATTGTCCAGCGCTTTTTCCAGCGACTTGAGGCCGATGGCGCACCACGGGCAGGAAACGTCGGAGACGAAATCGATTTTCAGGGGAGTGGTCATGGCGCGCCTTTGCTAAAGTAATTTCCAGCATATGGCGACACCCGGCGCAAAATCAAGCGCCGGGCGCAGGGGACGAAACTACTTTTTTTTGCTTTTCGGCGCAGCCTGGGCGGCGTCCTTGCTCTTGCTGCCGATGCGGCTTTCCTTGCCGGCGATCAGGTTCGAAATGTTCTTGCTGTGACGGAAAGCCAACAGTGCGCTCATGACGAACACGGCCAGCAGCTGCGGCTCGAGGCCGAACAGCAGGCCATAGTAGAACGGCGCGAACAGCGCCGCCACCAGCGCCGCCAGCGACGAGTAGCGGAAGGCGAACGCCACCACCAGCCAGGTCACCAGGGTCGCCAGACCCAGCCAGGGATTCAGGCCCAGCAGCACGCCCAGCGCCGTCGCCACGCCCTTGCCGCCGACAAAGCGGAAGAACACCGGCCACAGATGGCCCAGGAACACGGCGATCGCCACCAGCGCGATGGTGGCGTCGCCGATCTGCAGCTGCTGCTGGTAGTGTATCGCCAGCCACACCGCCAGCCAGCCCTTGGCGCCGTCGCCGATCAGGGTCATGACGGCCGCGCCCTTATTTCCACTGCGCAACACATTGGTGGCGCCGGGGTTTTTCGAGCCGTACGTGCGCGGATCGGCGATGCCGAACACCTTGCTCATGACGACGGCAAATGAGATCGAGCCGATCAGGTAGGCGGCGACGGTCATCCAAACTGTATTCATTATTTCCTCAAAGTCGTATCAATTCCCCTGCGGGAGGGTGAATATACACTGCCGGCGCTCAGTCGGCCAGAGCGCAGTGCACCGGCTTGGCCTGCAATAAATCGACCAGCACCCGCGGCGCGATGCCGACCAGGTAGCCGCGCCTGCCACCATTGATATAAATCGTTTCCAGCGCAAGGATGCTATCCTCGACATACACCGGCATGGCTTTCTTGGTGCCGAACGGTGAGGTGCCGCCTATCATGTAGCCGCTGTGGCGCTGCGCCACCTCCGGCTTGCACGGTTCGACGGCCTTGCAGCCGATGCCGCGCGCCAGGTTCTTGGTGGAGACCTTGCAATCGCCGTGCATCAGCACAATTAAAGGTTTGGCGGCGTCGTCCTGCATCACCAGGGTCTTGACCACGTGATGTTCGTCGACGCCCAGTTCGCGCGCGGACACCGTGGTGCCGCCGTGTTCTTCGTAGTCGTAGGGGTGCTCCGTAAAGGCCACCTTGTGCTTGCGCAGCATTTGCGTTGCGGGGGTTTCGGAGATGTGCTCTTTTTTGGCCATGCGTGATACGCTGTTGATGAAGTCTGTTGATTCCGGGAGTTGCCCATTATGCAGCAGGAAATTCGCTTTGCCACTTTCAATGTTTGCAATCTTTCCCAACCTGGGGCGAAATTGTACGACAATCTGCCGCCGCTGACCCCGGCGGAATACGAAGCGAAAGTCGCCTGGACCGCGCAGCAGCTGGACCAGCTCGACGCCGACGTGATCGGCCTGCAGGAAATCTTCTCGATGGACGCGCTGCGCGACGTGCTGGCGCGCAGCCGCCGCTACCGCGAGGCCGCGCTGGCCGGCTTCGATGCCGCCCCCGATCCGGACACCGGCGCGCCACGCCTGATGCCGCAGGTGGCGCTGGTCTCGCGCCTGCCGCTGGCCGTGCCGGCCGCCGTCTACACCGACTTCCCCGACGGCGTGGCGCTGCCCGCCGGCAGCCGCGACGCCGGCCGCTTCGCCCGCGCGCCGCTGCATGCGCAGGTGGTGCTGCCGGACCGGCGCATCGCCGACGTCATCGTCATCCACCTCAAATCCAAGCGCCCCGACTACCGCAGCGGCGACGACTTCGCCGATCCGATGCAGTACGCGCAAGCCAACCTGCGCTCGCTGATACGGCGCGGCACCGAGGCGGTGGCGCTGCGCGCGCTGCTGAGCAGGCTGGAGGACCAGGCCCGCCGCCCGCGCATCGTGCTCGGCGACTTCAACGACACGGCCGATGCCGTCACCACCGCCATCGTCATGGGCTCCGGCGCGGCCGGCCTGCCGGGCGAGGAACTGAGCGGCCGCATGTTCGACTGCAACCAGATCCAGCAGGGCCGCGACACCTTGCGCCACATCGGCTACACCAACATCCACGAGGGCCACTACATGACCATCGACCACGTGCTGGTGTCGGAGGAATTCAATCCGGCCTCGCGCTATGCGGTGGGCGAAGTGCTGGACGTGACCTATCTGAACGACCACCTGCTGCAGCACAAGCCGGAAGCGTCGGACCATGGCCAGGTGCTGGTGCGCCTGCGCCTGTACGGCGCGCGCGACCTGACGGCGGCGATGTAATCGTCATGCGCCGTCCAGCAGGCCGTTGAGGCCGTCGAGCTGGCCGTCCTGCCGCGCATAGTGCCCCTGGTACTGGTCGCAGCCGTGCCGCCGCAGGAAATGCAGCTGCGCCTGCGTCTCCACCCCCTCGGCCAGCACCGTCAGGCCCAGGCTGCGCGCCATCGCGATGATGGTCGTGACGGCCGGCGCCGCGCCGTCGCCATCGCCGATGCCGCCGACGAAGGTCTGGTCTATTTTCAGCTTGCCAAACGGGTACTCGCGCAGATGGCCGACGCGCGTGTAGCCGGTGCCGAAATCGTCGATCGCCAGCCGCACGCCCAGCTCCCGCAAGGCCTGTAAGGTGGCCGGCGCGCTGGCGCTGTGCTTCATGATGACGGCCTCGGTCAGCTCCAGCTCCAGCCACTGCGGCGCCAGCCCGGATAATTCCAGCGCCTCGCGCACGCTGTCGGCCAGGTTCTTTTGCAGGAACTGCGTCTGCGACAGGTTGACCGCCACCGTCAGCGGATGGCCGGCGTCGTGCCAGCGCCTGGCCTGCAGGCAGGCCTGCTCCAGCACCCAGTGCCCGATCGGCACCATCAGGCCGCAATCCTCGGCCACCGCGATGAAGCGCTCGGGGCGCAGCAGGCCCAGCATCGGGTGGCGCCAGCGTATCAGCGCCTCGGCCGCCAGCGGGCGCGCGCTGGCGATGTCGATCTGTGCCTCGTATTCCAGCACGAACTGCTGCTCGCGCAGCGCGCGCCGCAGATCGTTCTCGAAGGCCACCCGCTCGACGATCTGCGCGTTCATTTCGGGACTGAAGAACTGGAAGCCGTTGCGGCCGCTTTCCTTGGCGTGGTACATCGCCAGGTCGGCGTTGCGTATCAGCGTGTCGATGTCGGCGCCGTCGTCCGGATAGATGCTGATGCCGATCGAGGTGCTGACGTGCAGCCGGTGCGGCTCCAGCACGAACTCCTGGCTGATCGCGTTGAGCACCGAGGCCGCCACGTGGGCCGCCTGGTCGACGCCGCCCAGCTCGGACAGGATGATGACGAATTCGTCGCCGCCCTGGCGGCTGACGGTGTCGACGCTGCGCACGCAGCGCGCCAGCCGCGCCGCCACTTCCTGCAGCAGCATGTCGCCCACGTGGTGGCCCAGCGTGTCGTTGATGTTCTTGAAGCGGTCGAGGTCGAGGAACAGGATCGCCAGCCGGGTGCGCTTGCGGCGCGCCGTCGCCAGCGCGAGGCTGAGCCGGTCGAGCAGCAGCACGCGGTTGGGCAGGTCGGTAAGGAAATCGTGCTCGGCCAGGTGGCGGGTGCGCTCCTCGGAGCGGCGGCGCTCGCCCACGTCGCTCAGCAGGGCCAGCGACAGCGCCAGCTGGTCCTGCTTGCGGGCGGAAATATCGTGCATAGTCGCTACCACCAGGTCCGGCGCGAGGGCCGTCAGCAGCACCTCGGCCCAGAACGGGCCGCCGTTGCAGCCGACGCAGCACCATTCGAAGCGGCAGTTGCCGTCGCGCAGAGCGGCGGCCGTCAACTCGGCCAGCGCCCGCTCCGACAGCACGCCCTCGGCCTGCTGCAATGGTGACAAATCGGCAAGCCCGAGGCCGAACAGCCGCGCCACCCGGTCGCACTCGAACAGCGCCAGCGCCGCCGGGTTGGCCCCGCCGATGCGCCCGTTATGCAACAGCAGCATCGCATCGCCGGTCTTTTCGTACAATGCGCGGAAATCGATTGCAGTCCCCTCCGCGCCCTCTTCCGCACCGTCATCCTGTTCGTCCACTTGGCCCTCTCTGGCGTACGCCTTTTCAGGCCTCATTCATTCTTGCCGCCCTCAGGAATTGACTATTGACCTTGCGCAAACGCGCTTGATCCCGTTTTTCTGCAGTTCAGCCGTGTTTTCTGACCGCCCGTCGCATTCCGGTGGCCGCCGGCCTTGCATTTTCATAAAGTGCCAACATGCGCAATCCCCACTGCGGCAACCCTAGACCAGAAGAACGATATGAAACTTGAAACCTTGCCCATGTCCCCACAGCCCGTCGTCCGCAGCAAGCGCTGGCGCAAGCCGGCCGCGGCCCTGATCGTCATCGCCCTCGCCGGCGGCGGCTGGACCGTGATGCAGGCGAAGAAGGCCGCGCCGCCGGCCGCCGCGCAGGCCGGCAAGGACGACAAGAAAAAACAGGAAGTCTTCGAACTGGCCAGCGGCGACGTCGCGGCCATCGATGCCCGGTCATTGGCGGTCAGCTTGCCCTTATCCGGCTCGCTGGCGCCCCTGAGTTCGGCCACCATCAAGTCCAAGATCTCGGGCGTGGTGGAGGTCACCACGGTGCAGGAAGGCATGGCCGTCAGCGCCGGCCAGGTGCTGGCCCGCATCGACCAGGCCGACCTGCGCGCGCGCCTGCAGCAACAGCAGGCCATGCTGGACGAGGCGCAGGCCAAGCTGTCGCTGGCGCTGAAGAACGAAGCCAACAGCCAGGCCCTGCTCAAGCAGAAATTCATCGCGCAGACCGCCTACGACACCACGCAGAACGCCGTCGACCTGGCGCGCGCCAACGTCAAGTCCACCGCCGCGATGGTGGAGATCGCCCGCCTGGCGCTGAACGACGGCATCATCAAGGCGCCGATCAGCGGCGTGGTCAGCAAGCGCCACGTGCAGGCCGGCGAGAAGCTGGCGCCGGACATGCCGGTCTACAGCATCGTCAACCTGTCCGAGCTGACCCTGGAGGCACAGGTGCCGGCGTCGGAAATCCCCCGCGTCAAGGTGGGCCAGGACGTCAAGTTCAAGGTCGACGGCTTCCAGCAGCGCGATTTCCACGGCAAGGTGGCGCGCATCAATCCGGCCACCGAAGCGGGCTCGCGCGCGATGCTGGTCTACATCTCGGTCAAGAACGACGACAGCGCGCTGCGCGCCGGCATGTTCGCCAAGGGCAGCATCGTCACCGACCGGTCGGCCGTCGCGCCCATCGTGCCGCTGGCCGCCGTGCACGCGGACAAGAACAAGCAGATCGTCTACAAGGTCGAACAGGGCAAGCTGATCGCGCAGCCGGTCAAGCTGGGCCTGCGCAACGAGGACGAAGGCTATGCCGAAGTGGTGGAAGGCCTGCAGGCCGGCGCCAACGTCATCGTCTCGCGCCTGGACAGCCTCAAGCCCGGCGCCTCCGTCAAGCTGCCTGCCGGCGCGGGCGGCGCGCCCACGGCCGAACAGGCCAAAGCAGCTGAACCAGCGAAAGGCTGATCATGTGGATTACCAAAATCAGTATCCGTAATCCGGTCTTCGCCACCATGGTGATGGTGGCGCTGATGGTGCTGGGCCTGTTCTCGTACAAGGGACTGGGCCTGGAAGCCATGCCCAACATCGACATCCCCGGCGCGGCCATCGAGGTGCAGTATCCGGGCGCCTCGCCGGAAGCGGTGGAGAACGACATCACCCGCCCGATCGAGGAAGCGGTCAACACCGTCAGCGGCATCAAGAACCTGCGCGCCAATTCGTGGGAAGGCCGCGCCGGCGTCTACATCGAGTTCGAGCTGACCACCAATATGGACCGCGCGATGCAGGACATCCGCGACAAGGTGGCGCAGGTGCGGCCGCGCTTCCCGCGCGAGGCCAAGGACCCGTTCATCGTCCGCTTCGAGGGCGAGAACGCGCGCCCGATGGCGCAGATCGGCATCACCGCCACCAACACCTCGGTGCGCGACATGTCGACACTGGCCGACCAGGTCATCGCCAAGCGCTTCCAGGGCGTGGCCGGCGTCGGCCAGGTGCGCATCAACGGCATGACGGCGCGCCAGATCCTGATCAACCTGCGTCCCAACGACCTGAACGCGCAGGCGGTCGGCGTCGACGAAGTGCTGGCCGCGATCCAGAACACCAACGCCAACCTGCCGGCCGGCTCCATCAGCTACGGCGCCAGCGAGCGCTTGGTGCGGGTCGAAGGCAAGATGAAGGACCCGCGCGACTTCAACAAGATCATCGTGGCGCGCCGCGCCAACGGCCCGGTCTACCTGGAGCAGGTCGCCACGGTGGAGGACGGCGCGCAGGAAGAGCTGTCGATCTCGCGCATCAACGGCCAGCGCTCGGTCACGCTGGACATCATCAAGGTGCAGGACGCCAACGTGGTCGAAGTGGGCAAGCGCATCCAGAAAGTGGCGGCGGACCTGCAGAAGACGCTGTCCTCCGACATCAAGGTCGAAGTGCTGAACGATGAATCGCTGAAGGTGCAAAGCCAGCTCGACAACGTCAAGGAGACCATCATCGAAGGCGCGGTGCTGACCATGATCATCGTGTTCTTCTTCCTGCACTCGTGGCGCTCGACCATCATCACCGGCCTGACCTTGCCGATCGCGGTGATGGCCAGCTTCATCGCCATGAAGGCCTTCGGCTTCACGCTCAACTTCATGACCCTGATGGCGCTGTCGCTGTGCATCGGCCTGCTGATCGACGACGCCATCGTGGTGCGCGAGAACATCGTGCGCCACCTGGGCATGGGCAAGAACCACCACAAGGCGGCCGAGGACGGCACCAACGAAATCGGCCTGGCCGTCATGGCCACCACCTTCGCCATCGTCGCCGTGTTCGTGCCGGTGGCCTTCATGCAGGGCATCATCGGCCGCTTCTTCCTGCAGTTCGGCGTGACGGTGGCGGTGGCGGTGCTGGTGTCGCTGTTCGTCAGCTTCACGCTCGACCCGATGCTGTCGTCGGTGTGGCCGGATCCGGTGCAGGACCGCTTCAAGTACGTGCCGTGGCTGGGCCGCTTCATGCACTGGCTCGAAGGCGGCGTCGAAGCGCTGCACAAGGTGTACGGCAAGGTGCTGGCGCTGGCGCTGCGCTGGAAGAAGCTGACGCTGGCCCTGGCCTTCTCGCTGTTCGCCGGTTCGCTGCTGCTGGTGCCGATGATAGGCGGCGAGATGATGCCCGACCAGGACAGCGGCTGGGTCAACCTGCTGATCAAGACCCCGGTCGGCTCCAGCCTGGAATACACCGACAACAAGGTGCACCAGGTCGAGGACGCGCTCAAGGCCTTCCCGGAAATCGCCAACGTGATCGCGGTGGTGGGCACGCAGGACGGCCGCAACACGGCGCAGATCGACATGAAGCTGCTGGACCGCAAGCTGCACAAGCGCCGCTCGCAGAAGGAAATGGAAACGGCGATCCGCGCGCGCCTGGGCAAGATCGCCGGCATCACGCTGACGGTGGGCTGGAAGCCCATCTTCATCGCCATCCTGGGCACCGACGAGGCCAAGCTGGACGACGTGGCGCACCGCCTGATGGACAAGATGCGCAAGATCAAGGGCATCGCCGACATGGAATACAGCCAGGAGGGCGCCAACCCGTCCACCAACATCAAGATCAACAACGAGCTGGCCAGCGACCTGGGCCTGACCACGCAGCAGATCGGCGCCGCGCTGCGTCCGTTCGTGGCGGGCGACACGACCTCGCACTTCCTGGCCGCGGACGGCCAGAACTACGACGTCAACGTGCAGCTGCCGAAATCCGGCCGGCAGAAGGTGGCCGACCTGGCCGACCTGTCGCTGGCGTCGAGCAAGCTGGGACCGGACGGCCGTCCGGTCATGGTGCCGCTGCGCCAGGTGGTCGAGTTCGTGCCGGCGTTCAGCCCGCAGGTGCTCAAGCGCCAGGCCCTGCAGCGCCGCGTGGCCGTGTATGCGGGCGTCGAAGGCCGTCCCGGCGGCGACGTCGACAGCGACGTCAAGAAGGCCATGAAGGAAATCGAGCTGCCGGCCGGCGTGCGCTTCGACGTCGGCGGCAACGCGCAGGACATGGAAGAGAGCATGGGCTCGGCCATGATCGCGCTGGGCATCGCCGTGATCTTCATCTACCTGGTGCTGGCATCGCAGTTCGGCAGCTTCCTGCAGCCGGTGGCGATCATGATGTCGCTGCCGCTGTCGCTGATCGGCGTGCTGGTGGCACTGCTGGTCACGGGCACCACCTTGAACATCTTCTCGGTGATCGGCTTCATCATGCTGATGGGCCTGGTGACCAAGAACGCGATCCTGCTGGTGGACTTCACCAACCACGCGCAGAAGGAAGGCATGAGCCAGCTGGAGGCGCTGATGTGCGCCGGCCAGGTGCGGCTGCGTCCCATCCTGATGACCACGCTGGCCATGGTGTTCGGCATGCTGCCGATGGCGATCGGCATGGGCGACGGCGGCGAGACGCAGGCGCCGATGGGCCGCGCGGTGATCGGCGGCGTGCTGACCTCAACCCTGCTGACCTTGGTGGTGGTGCCGGTGGCCTACACCTATCTGGACAGCCTGGGCAAACGCTGCGCGCGCTTCTTCAAGGGCAAGCATGAGGATGAACACAAGGATGACGGCGAGCACCTGCATCAGGTAAAGCAGGAAGCCGAAGTGGCTTAAGTTAACGACACAAACAAACACAAACCGGGCTGGCAGCCCGGTTTTTTTATTCCTCGGCAGGAGCGGCGTCGCCGGCTTCCTCGCCGTCGTCGTCCAGCTCACCAGGCTCAGCCAGCCCGGGATTCTGCTTCAGCTCGGCCTTGCGCCGGGCTTTCTCTTCCGCTTTTTTCTTCTTTTCCAACTCACGCTGCCGTTTTTCGTACGCGAAGTTTGTCTTTGCCATTTGCTACCTCTTTCAGAATTGCACTACGTAAGTCACATTATGACCGAAGTTGGTCATCCACGAGGATGATGTTGCGCATGCAAATGCTTCAGGCGCTCACGGGCGACGTGCGTGTAGATCTGGGTGGTGGAAATATCGGAGTGCCCTAACAGCAACTGTACCACCCGCAGGTCGGCGCCGTGATTCAATAAATGGGTGGCGAAGGCGTGGCGCAAGGTGTGCGGCGACAGCGGCGCCGTGATGCCGGCCTTCAAGGCATGTTTTTTAATCAACACCCAGAACATCTGCCGCGTCATCGCCCCGCCGCGTCCGGTGACGAACAGCGCGTCGTCGACCTGGCCGTTGAGGATCACGCCGCGCGCCTCCTTCAGGTAGCGCTCGATCCACACCCGCGCCTGCTGGCCGAACGGTACCAGCCGCGTCTTGGCGCCCTTGCCGGTGATGCGCAGCACGCCGTCGTTCAGACTCAGCTCCAGCATCTTCAACGCCACCAGCTCCGACACGCGCAGGCCGCTGGCGTACATCAGCTCCAGCATGGTGCGCTCGCGCAGACCCAGCGGCGTGGCCACGTCGGGCGCCGCCAGCAGCGCCTCCACTTGAATTTCGCTCAAGGTGTGGACGAAGCGCTGGGGCTGTTTGGCAGATACCAATTTCAGGCTGGGGTCGTCCGTGATGCGGCGCTGGCGCAGCAGCATCTGGTAGAAGCGCTTGATCACCGACAGCCGCCGGTTGGACGACGTGGCCTTCTTGCTGTCCTCGTGGCGGGCCGCGATGTAGCCCTCGATATCGTGGGCGCCGGCGGCCGCCAGCCCGGCCACGCCTGGCCGCATCTTTTCCAGCCAGCGCGCGAACAGGCGCATGTCGCGGCGGTAGGCCTCCAGCGTGTTCTTCGACAGGCCATCCTCCAGCCACAGGCTGTCGCAGAACTCGTCGATCAGAGCAAGGTTGTCTGTTGCCATGCGTATTCTTTGGAACCTTCGTGCGCCAGCAGCCAGCGCTTGATGCCCAGCAGGTAGCCGTTGGGGTCGTCGCTGTTGGCGAAGCCGCCCAGGCCGGAGGCCGAGGTCACCCGGTGGCAAGGCACGACCACCGGAAACCAGTTGGCGCCGCAGGCCTGGCCGACCGCGCGCGGCGCCGAACCGATGTACCGGGCCAGTTCGCCATAGGTGCGCACGCTGCCGCGCGGGATCGAGCTGATGGCGTCCCACACGGATTGCTGGAAGGCGGTGCCGGCGCGCTTGAGCGGCAGGTCGAACTTGAAATCGGCGTCGGCGCAGTAGCGCCCGATCTGCTCCATCGCCAGCTCGGCGATGGCGTCCTGTGGCGATTTCGCATCAAAATGGGGCGGCAGGTAACACAGCTCAGTTATCAGACCACTTTCCGTACGAACACCGAGTTTCCCGAATGGGAACGCTACCACGGCGGAAAAAATTTCATGCAGCTGTTGTATTTTCATCACAGGGATTTGCACCAAAAGAGAGCTAAAGTTGTCGAAATGCACCACACCGTCGCATTCCCGCTACAGCATAAAAACCACAACATTCCGTGCCTTGGCCAGCATTGTAGAACGCCGGCCAAAAAAAAACGCACCTCGCGGTGCGTTTTCAAATCCTGCTTCACGTTCCCGGTCGTTTGCCTGTCCTCGTAGCGCGCTTGTGGCGGCTTGCAAGGGCTATAGCAACGACATTCTGTAAAACGTGTGTCTCCTCGATCTCGCCGGTATTCATTACCGTTTCTCTACACACTCCCCACCTACAATTCTTTGCTCTTGCTACCGGGCTGCATATCGATATGCATGGATCCCTGAGAGCGACGCAATCATAACGTATCTTTTTGGCTTTTTCCGCATTTTTTTCCGTACCGAGCCGCGCATGTTTTAAACATCAAACAAATTTGACGCGTATCAAGAAAGTTGTGGTATTAGCCTCGCTGTTGGCAACACTCTTGGCAAAACACCTAGTAGTACCCCTCATTGCCACGATGCCGGCAAAAATATAATTTATGGGCAAATGTCAGATTTCCTGGCATCAATAAAACCCATGAGACAACCTATGTTTACAAAAATACTGGATCATCTGGAGGAGTGGATCATCACCCTGCTGATGGCAGGGGCGACCCTGATCATCTTCCTGTCGGTGGCGCACCGCTACGGCACCGGCCTGCCCATCCCCGGCGTGCAGGACTACCTGCTGTCGCTGCACTTCGAGTGGGCGCAGGAACTGGCCATCATCATGTTCGTGTGGATGGCCAAGTTCGGCGCCGCCTACGGCGTGCGCATGGGCGTGCACGTCGGCGTCGACGTGCTGGTGAGCCGGCTGCCGACCGCCTGGCGCCGCCGCGCCACCTATGTCGCGCTGATGTGCGGCATGCTGTTTACCGGCATCATCGGCACCCTGGGCCTGACCTTCGTCTGGGAAAACGGCATGCACTACGCCATCTTCAACAAGCTGGGCATGGACATGACCGACCTGACCGAAGGGCCGACCACGCCCGACCTGGAATGGCCGACCTGGTTCATCTACTCGGTGGTGCCGATGGGGTCCTACCTGATGTGCTTCCGCTTCATCCAGGTCTCGCTGATCTACTGGCGCACCGGCGAAATGCCACACCATGACGAATCGCACGTCGAAGGACTCGACGATGCGGAAGACGACGACATGTTTGCCTCGGTCGCCCCAACCCCAGCCCACGGAGGTGCCAAATGAGCACATCGGCTATCGAACCAGGCAATGTCATGTCCAAGAAACGCGCCGCCACCTGGCTGATCGGCATCGCCGCCATCCTGCTGGCCGTGTGCGTCATCGGCGGCAAGGTCGGCATCGTGTTCGCGCTGCTGCTGGCGCTGATGCTGACCGGGATTCCCGTCTCCATCGCGCTCGGCCTGACGGTGCTGATGTTCATGTACCTGCTGACCCATGTGCCGGTCGAGGCGGTGGCGCTGAAGCTGTTCAGCGGCATCGAGAAGTTCGAGATCATGGCCATCCCGCTGTTCATCCTTGCGGGTAACTTCCTGACCCACGGCGGCGTGGCCAAGCGCATGATCAAGTTCGCCACCAGCCTGATCGGCCACTGGCACGGCGGCCTGGCGCTGGCCGGCATCATCGCCTGCGCCATGTTCGCGCTGGTGTGCGGCTCGTCCGTGGCCACCGTGGTGGCGATCGGCTCCATCATCCTGCCGGCCATGGTCAAGCAGGGTTATCCGAAGAAATTCGGCGCCGGCGTCATCATCACCGCAGGCTCGCTCGGCATCCTGATGCTGCCGTCGATCCCGAAAGTGATCTACGCGATCTCGACCAACACGTCGATCGGCGCGCTGTTCCTGGCCGGCCTGTTCCCCGGCATCCTGCTGACGGTGATGCTGTGCACCACCACCTGGGTGCTGGCCAAGAAGAACGGCTACCCGCGCATGCGCAAGGCCACCTGGGGCGAGCGCGTCAAGGCGTTCAAGGACAGCGTGTGGGGCCTGATGCTGGTGGTGATCATCATCGGCGGCATCACCAAGGGCATCTTCACGCCGACCGAGGCGGCGGCGATGAGCGCGGTGTACGCCTTCATCATCTCGGTGTTCGTCTACAAGGACATGCCGCTGAAGAAGACGCCGGAAGTGCTGAAGAAATCGGCCAGCCTGAGCGCGATGCTGCTGTACATCATCACCAACGCCGTGCTGTTCTCCTTCCTGATGGCGCACGAGAACATCCCGCAGGCGATGGCGGACTGGATCCTGGCCAAGGACCTGGGCCAGGCCGGCTTCCTGTTCTTCACCAACATCCTGCTGCTGCTGGCCGGTAACGTGATGGAACCGTCGTCGATCATCCTGGTGATGGCGCCTATCCTGCACCCCGCCGCGATCCGCCTGGGCATCGACGCCGTCCACTTCGGCATCATGATCGACGCCAACATGGAAGTGGGCCTGTGCCACCCTCCGGTCGGCCTGAACCTGTACGTGGCCAGCGGCATCTCGAAGATGAGCATCTCCGAGCTGACCGTGGCGGTGATGCCGTGGCTGCTGACGATGCTGGTGTTCCTGGTGATCGTGACCTACTGGCCCGGGCTGTCGTTGTGGCTGCCGAAGGCGATGGGACTGATGTAGCAACGTCACGCGCCGCAAGTAGCACGGAAGGGCAGGCCATCGCGGCCTGCTCTTTTTTATTCGCCGTCCGGCGGCACGATGCGGATCGGGCGAGTGCCTATCTTCGCGCCGGTCGCCTCGTCGATCGCCACCGCCCTGATCTCCGTGCCGGCTTCCTCGTCGAAGAAGCGTATCAGCTTGCCGCCGCCGCGATGCCGGCGCCCCCACTCCCCCATCACGAACAGCACCGGCAGGAAATCCTGCCCGGCCGCCGTCAGCACGTATTCCTCGCGCGGCGGGCGTTCCGAATACTGCCGTTTCTCCAGCATGCCTTCCTCCGTCAGGGTCGCCAGCCGCCGCGTCAGGATGGTCGGCGCGATGCCCAGGCTTTTGCGGAACTGGTCGAAGCGCGTCAGGCCGGCATGGGCGTCGCGCAGGATCAGCATGCTCCACGCATCGCCCAGGAAAGCCACGCTGCGCGCGATCGGACAAGGATTTTCGTTGTTCATATCGTTTCGATAGTGATTTATTTTCAAATGAGTGATACAGTCACTACTCAATCGATACTAACACCGATTACGTTGTCGCACAATCAACCACACGTGGAGAACCAACTATGAGCAAGAACGATATGGGCGTCGCCCTGGTGACGGGCGCCTCCTCCGGCATCGGCCGGGTCACGGCGCAGGCGTTGCAGGCGGCCGGCTACCGCGTCTTCGGCACCAGCCGCAAGGCGGCGCAAGCGGGCGACGGCATCACCATGCTGGTCTGCGACGTGACCGATGACGCCTCGGTGCGGAACGCGGTCGCCCAGGTGCTGGCGCAAGCGGGCCGCATCGACCTGCTGGTCAACAACGCCGGCATAGGCCTGCTGGGCGGCGCGGAAGAGTCCTCCGCCGCGCAGGCCCAGGCTTTGTTCGACGTGAACGTCTTCGGCCTGCTGCGCGTCACCAACGCCGTGCTGCCAGCGATGCGCCGCCAGCGCAAAGGCCGCATCGTCAACATGAGTTCCATCTTGGGACTGATCCCCTCCCCCTACAACGCGCTGTACGCCTCGACCAAGCACGCGGTGGAAGGCTATTCGGAATCGCTGGACCACGAATTGCGCGCGGCCGGCATCCGCGTCGTGCTGGTCGAACCGGGCGTGACCCGCACGGCATTCGAGGAAAACCTGACGCGGCCGGACCGTCAGCTGCCGCTCTACGATGCGGAGCGCAAGCGGATGGAGGAATTGATGCGCAGCTGGATAGAGGCGGGAGACGCGCCCGAAGTGGTCGCCGCGGCGGTGGTGAAGGCGGCGGCCGCGCGCACGCCGAGACTGCGCTATGCCGCCGGCAAGCAGGCCAGCCAGGTGAGTTGGCTGCGCCGCTTCATGCCCGAGTTCCTGGTGGATCGCAGCCTGAGGAAGTTCAACGGATTCCCCGCCTGAACGGCAGGGAATCCGGAATGGAGCCGACGCGTGATTACTTCGCCGCTTCCTTGTTGATCGCGGAGATCAGGTCCTTGCCGATACGGCCTTCCATATCCTTCTGCACCGGCAGCAGCGCCTTTCGCCACTCGGCCTGTTCTTTCACGCTAGGCGTATAGACCTCGGTCTTGCCGGTCTTCTTGATCGCTTCCAGCGCCAGGTCGTTATCGCGCTGGGCGATGGCTTTTTCAAACGTCGTGGCCTCCTTCATCGCCTTGTCCAGCGCGGTGCGGATGTCCGGCGGCAGGCCGTCCCAGAACTTCTTGTTGACGATGACCGCATAGCCCAGGTAGCCGTGGTTCGATACCGTCACGTGCTTCTGCACTTCGTGCATCTTCTGCGTGTACATATTCGACGGCGGGTTCTCGGTGCCGTCGACCACGCCGGTCTGCAGCGCCTGATACACCTCGGAGAAGGCCAGCACCTGCGGGTTGGCGCCCAGCGCGCGCATCTGCGCGTCCAGCACCTTGGACGACTGGATGCGCATCTTCAGGCCCTTGAAGTCTGCCACTGAGTGCAGCGGACGGTTGGCCGACATGACCTTGAAGCCGTTATCCCAGAACGCCAGGCCGGTGATGCCCTTCGGTTCCAGCTTCTTCATCAGGCCCTTGCCGATCTCGCCTTCGGTCACGTTGTACAGCGCGGTCTTCGACGGGAAGATGTATGGCAGGTCGAAGGCTTCGAATTCCTTCACGCCCAGCGGGCCGAACTTGGCCAGCGACGGCGCCAGCATCTGCACGGCGCCCAGCTGCAGCGCTTCGAGTTCTTCCTTGTCCTTGTACAGCTGGCTGTTCGGGTACACCTCCACCTTGACGCGGCCGTTGGTGGCTTTTTCTGCAAGCTGCTTGAAACGCTCGGCGGCCTGGCCCTTCGGCGTGTCGGTGGCGACCACGTGGCTGAACTTGATGACGATGGGCGCTTGGGCGTAAACGTTGAAGCTCAGGGCGGCGCTCAGCACGAGCAGGACGGATTTCAGTTTCATGGAGTCTCCAGAGGGGTTTATAGTTACACTATTGTTTTATTCTGGAAGATTCTCACGAAACATCGGCCCGCTGGCAACTGTGGAAAACCACAATGCCCGCTCCCGGTGCCGATCGCGATACCCTGACGCCCCATGAGCAACCCGCCAGCCACGCCATCCGCCGCGCGCAGACCGTCCTCCAGCACGGCGCTGCGCTGGCTGCTGCCCATCATGCTGGTGTTGTTTTTCCTGGCGATTTTGATCTGGCTGCCGTGGCAGGCGCGCCAGATGGAAAGCAACGAGCGCCAGGAACAGTTGATCGCCGACACGCTGTGGGTCGAGCAAACCATCCGCTTCCAGCTGGGGCGCGACGAGGAAAGCCTGCGCGGCCTGGCCGCCGAGATCAGCGGCGGCCACCTGACGACGGCCCAGCTGCACGAGCGTCTGGCGCGGCTGCTGAAGAACGGCCACGAGCTGCTGCGCGTGGTGTGGCTGCACCCGGACGGCAAGCTGGCCGCCAGCAGCGACCCGCAGGCGGCGTCGGTGGAACTGACGGCCGCCTCGCGCGCCACCATGGAGCTGGCCCGCAAGACCCGGCACGCCAGCTACACCCAGCCGGAAGCGCAGACGCCCGACCAGGCCGCGGCGCCGGCTGCCGTGCTGATGGACTACCACGTGCCGCTGTACCGCGGCGACGAATACCTGGGCGACCTGGTCGCCACCTACCAGACCGCCACCATGCTGGAGGAGATGGTGCCGTGGTGGTTCGCCCAGGACAACCAGGTCTCGCTGATCGACCGCGACGACAAGGTGCTGGCGCGGCGCGCGGCGGCCGGTCCCGGCCACGGCGTCTACACCCACAAGCGCGCGCTAGACCTGCCGGGCGCCTCGATCACGCTGGTGACGGACAGCGTCAAGAGCGAACCGCAGCTGCTGCCTAATTTACTGGTCGGCTCGGTGATCGTGCTGTCGCTGGGATTGTTATGGAGCCTGCTGGCTCTGTGGGGCCACATCTCGCGGCGGCTGGCGGCCGAGGGTGCGCTGCGCCAGCAGATGTCGTTCCGCACCGCGATGGAGAACTCGCTGGTGACCGGCCTGCGCGCGCGCGATCTCGAAGGCCGCATCACCTACGTCAACCCGGCGTTCTGCCAGATCGTCGGCTATCCGGCCGAGGAGATCGTCGGCAAGCTGCCGCCCATGCCCTACTGGGCGCCGGAAGCGATGGCCGAATACCAGACCCGCTTCGCCTCCGTCCTCGCCGGCAAGGTGACGCCGCAATTCGAAACCATCTTCCAGCGTCCCGACGGCGAACGGGTGCCGGTGCTGATTTTCGAAGCGCCGCTGGTCGACAAGGACGGCAAGCAGACCGGCTGGATGGGCTCCATCCTCGACATCTCCGACCGCAAGCGCATCGAAGAACTGAACCGTCAGCAGCACGAGAAGCTGCAGGCGTCCGCGCGCCTGGCGACGATGGGCGAACTCGCCTCGATGCTGGCGCATGAACTGAACCAGCCGCTGGCCGCCATTTCCAGCTACACCACCGGCGCGCTCAATGTGCTGGGCCGCGCCGGCAGCGACGGCACGCCGGTCGATTGCGATATCCTCAAGCCGGCGCTGGAGCAGGCCAGCGCGCAGGCGCAGCGGGCCGGCCAGATCATCCGTAGCGTGCACGAATTCGTCAAGAAGCGCGAGCCGCTGCGGCAGGAGATCGCCATCGCCTCGCTGCTGGATGGCATCCGCGCGCTGATCGAGCTGCAGGCGCGGCAAGCGTACGTCTCGTTCCAGACCAACATCCCGGCCGACTTGCCGCCGGTGCGCGCCGACCGCGTGATGATCGAACAGGTGCTGCTGAACCTGACCCGCAACGCCATCGAGGCGATGGCGCACATTCCGCCGCAGCGGCGCATCCTCAACGTGGTGGCGGCGTATGATGCGGCCACGGCGCAGGTCAGCGTGGCGGTGATCGACCAGGGACACGGCATACCGAAGGAAGTGGCGGAGCGTCTGTTCTCGCCGTTCTTCTCGACCAAGGCGGAAGGCATGGGCATGGGGCTCAATATCTGCCGCACCGCGATAGAATTCCACGGCGGCGCGCTGACCCACAGCGCCAATCCGCAAGGCGGAACCATATTTACGTTCGTGCTGCCGGCGGTGCTGGCGGCAACGGAACAGGAGACATAAAACAATGCTGCATATCGTCGATGATGAAGCGGTCGTGCGCGACTCCCTGACCTGGCTTGCCACTTCGCGCGGCATACCCTCGCGCGCCTACGACTCGGCGCCGCAGTTCCTCGCCCAGACCGAGGGCGGCCAGTTCGACGCCGACGGCGACTGCGTGCTGCTCGATGTGCGCATGCCGGACATGAATGGCGTGGCCGCGTTCGACCAACTGTCCGCGCGCGGCCTGACGCAGCGCATGCCGGTGATCTTCCTGACCGGCCACGGCGACGTGCCGATGGCGGTCGATGCCTTGAAGCGCGGCGCCTTCGACTTCTTCGAAAAGCCGTTCAACGACAACCAATTGATGGACCGCGTGCAGGAAGGCCTGGCCAACTCGCGCAAGGCCGGAGCGATGGCGGCGGTGCACGCGCGCCTGGCCACGCTGTCGGCGCGCGAACGCGAGGTGCTGGACCTGATCCTGGCCGGCAAGATGAACAAGGTGGTGGCCGACCAGCTGGGTATCAGCATGCGCACGGTGGAAGTCCACCGCGCCCACATCTTCGACAAGATGCAGGTCAAGACCGCTGTCGAGCTGGCGGGGCTGCTCAAATAACCCACACCTCACGCCGCTTGATTCCCCTCAAGCGAACGCCTACTATGAAGTGACAAGATCGTCCCATGCTTACCTGGGACGAAAACAAGCGCAAGGATAACCTGAAGAGGCATGGCATCGACTTTGCCGAGTTGGAGTCGGTATTTGATTTGCCGATGTACACCAACGAAGACAAGTCGGCAGCGCATTCCGAAAAGCGTCTTCGTAGCTTCTGCTTGTTTAAAGGCAGAGTCGTAGTCTTAATCTGGACCTGTCAGGGTGAGCTTACGAGACTAATTTCTTGTCGATATGGTGATAGACGTGAAACGCGAACCTACTTCCAAAATTCCCCCTTTTAGCCGTGAGGAAATCGAGGCGATCGTCGCTGCGGCACCTGAGCACGTGGATGATCCCGATTGCCCATACGACACTGACGACCCAGTTGCCTTTGAAGCATACTGGTCAAACGCAAAAATGATTTTGCCTGGCGAGCACGCTTTCCAAAAAGAAGAACGCAAATCCCATGCAAGGAAATCGATGTTGACCAAGGAACATCTGGAAGCGACCATCGCGGCCGCTCCAGAATATGTCGACGATCCGAACAACGAGGCTGAAGTGAAAGCATATTGGTCGAGAGCCAACATCACATTCCCAGGCGAACAGCCACACCCGAAGCCGTTCAGGAAATCCAAGGGGTGAAGCTCCAGTACCTGAGCCAGGCACTGCAGTCAACATCAACTAGTAACCCACAGTCGAGCTTCCAAGCCCTGCGCCGGCTTCGGCTTTAGGACCAGGCCACCGATAGCTCAATACACTCTTGACAGGGTAGTAGTGTTCCCGGACTTCTTCGAGCTGATTTCCTCCAAATAAAACAACAGAGTCCCCCTCTATCCGGAGGAAAAACCCTACGTGGCCCTTCCAGCTATTGGGATCATCCCTCGTCAATACGGCGATACACCCAGGCACGGGGCTTTCCAACGGAATACCCCATTCCAACCAAGAGCGAGCCAGTGCTGAACCGGTGCCTGCAATACCGACTTGGGCGAGACACCAATTCATAAAGGATGAACACCATGAAATCTTGTCGTCGTAACCCCGCAGGTTGGTATGGTAGTTGTACTCGACGATTCTAGGATTAGTCTGGCCAACTGGGAACCGCCGTATACCGCGCTCTCCAAAAGCGGCGTTCATCCAAGGTACTGTGGTCTTATCGGATAATCTCAACACTATGTTTTTGACTTACAGTGGGCTAAATAGCATAGCAGGTATGGCGACCCCGATGTCTGGCCCCCGATGTCTATATATATATCGACTCAATGCGTCAAGCTCTCGCGTCGGTATTAACCCGCCAATTTGGACAGAAAGCGCCGCATATGCGGGTCGCTTCGTTCGAAGGGTACTTCATCAAACGGAAACCACCGTATGGATTGAAATTCTTCTTCGTCATACTGAATCCGCTTCGTCCGGTCCGCATTGACCACATACCAGAGCGAGACATCGGTGTGGCCCGCGGTGAGCCCCACCGTTGTAGTGACGGTCAGCATCAGCGGGGCGCATATGGGATGCGAGGCCGCCATGCCTAGTTCCTCCGCAAGTTCGCGCGTCACGGTATCGCGCGGATGCTCGCCAATGTCGACATGTCCGCCGGGAGGCAGCCAGAGTTGCGCATTCCGATGGTCGACCAACAGCACGTGTCCGCCATCCACCACCACGAAGTAAGACACGAGGTGTTTGGGTGGCGTGGCCGGTTTAACCAGCCGGTACAACTCTGCGCCTGAATCAATCCACTCAAGTGCATCGGCAATCTGGCATCGTTCCAGGTCGTCCAGGGGAACGATGGCGGACAATTCTTCGCGTATTTTATGACGCATCTGTGACTAGCCCGCCTTCTGTTTGGAGATCCACTCATCCACCATCTGCTCCAGCACCGGCAGCGGCACGTTGCCGGTCTCCAGCACCACGTTGTGGAAGCCCTTGATGTTGAACTTGTCGCCCAGCGCCTTCTGCGCCTTGGCGCGCAGGTCGAGGATGCGCATCATGCCGATCTTGTAGGCGCATGCCTGGCCCGGCATGGCGACGTAGCGGTCCACCTCCGCCGGCGGGATGCCGTAGTCGATACCCTGCTGGCGCGTCCACTTCATCGCGTGCAGGCCGGTGTCGACCACCAGGCGGCGCGCGCGGAACAGTTCCGCGTCCAACTGGCCAAGATGGCCGACGACATCGCTGCCGTACCAGTTATTCTCGGACGCCAGCTGCTCCGCATACAAGGCCCAGCCTTCGCCATACGCCGAGCCGACCGAGAACACGCGGTCGCGGCGATAACGCGGCAGTCCTTCATTCTCCTGCTGCAGCGCGACCTGGAAGTGATGGCCTGGCACGCCCTCGTGATACACCAGCGTACGCATGCCGACGATGCGGAACTCAGGTCCCGGCATCGGCGCCCAGAAGATGCCGGGGCGCGTGCCGTCCTTGGCCGGCCCGGTGTAGTGAGCAGCGGCGGTCTTCTCGGTGAACGGCGGCTCGCGCTTGACCACCACCGGTGCTTTCGGCGTGACGTCGAACAGTTCTTTCGAACGCGCCTCGGCATCGCGCAGGATCTCGTCATAGCGGTTCAGCAGCGCCGGACGCGGATCGGCTTCCTTCGGCTGCGAATCGACTTCCAGCTTCTCCATGCGCTGCTTGATGGTGCCGTCCTTGTACCCCAGCGACACCAGCAAACCATCCATCTCCTTTTCGATGCGCGCCACTTCCTGCAGGCCGATATTGTGGATCTGCTGCGGCGTGTAGGTGGTGGAGGTCATCTGCTTCAGCAGCACGGCGTAGGCCTTGTCGCCTTTCGGCAGGCGCCACAGGCCGGCGTCGTTGGTGGTGCGCGGCAGCTGCTCCTGCAGCAGCGTGCGGGTACGCTGGAACACCGGGATGATCGAGTCCTTGACGATACCGGTCGCCTCGGCGGCGAACTTGGCCTGCTGCTCCGGCGTCACGTCCTTCAAGCCGCCCATGCGCTGCACCAGCGTGGCGACGAACACGTTGTTCTCCGGCGCACCATCCAGGAAGCGATCCAGCTGCCCGATGGAGGCCTGCGTCAAAAAGGTCGGCATCAGGATGCCGCGTCCGGCGGCGCCGCGCGATTGCAGGATGCCGGTGTCCATCTTGCCGGAGACGGCCTTCAGGCGCTCCAGGTAGTTTTCGATATCGCGCTGATTGCGGATCGGGTGCGCCTGCGTCAGGAAGTTCACGATCTGCACATGCAGGCCGCCGAACTGGTTGAACACGAAGTTGTAGTCGGCGTATGGATAGGCGTCGACCGCGCCCTGCAGGCTCCAGGCGATGCTGGCGGCGCTGGCGCGCTGCTGCGGCGTCAGGTTTTTCTGGTCGATCTTCTTCAGCTGCGCCAGCGCCGCCTTGGCGTTGGCCACTTCGCCGGCGCGGAACACCACCGAGTTCGGCGTCAGCTTGCGGTCCAGCTGGTCCTGCTCACTGCCGCTGAAGTACTGCTTCTGCGTGGCCTGCTCCGGATCGTTGCGCACCTTGGCGTTGGCGACTTTGTCGGCCCAGTCGTCGAAGCTCACGGCATGTGCGGCGAGGGTAAAGGAAGCACCGGCAAGCAGCGCAATGAATCTGGTTGAAGTTTGCATGGGACGTGGGCCTTTTTAAAAGAACCGCACGAGTGTAGCGCAGTTCAAGCGTGGCAGGCCAGCGCCCATTCGACATGCTCGCGCACCAGTTCCGACGGGTCGTCGCGCCGCGCCTGCAGCGCCGCGACGATGGCCGCGTCGCCCCTGGCGCCTGCCGCCGCCGCGTTGCCCAGGCCGACGGCGATATTGCGCAGCCAGCGTTCGTGGCCGATGCGGCGTATCGGACTGCCTTCCATCTTGCGGTTGAATTCTTCCTCGCTCCACGCGAACAGCTCCACCATCGAGGCGCTGCCCAGCCCATGGCGCTCGTCGAAATCCGGCAGCACGGCGCGCTGGGCGAACTTGTTCCACGGGCAGGCGGTCTGGCAATCGTCGCAGCCGTAGATGCGGTTGCCGATCAAGGGCCGCATCTCCAGCGGTATCGCGCTTTTCAATTCGATGGTCAGGTAGGAGATGCAGCGCCGCGCATCGAGCCGCCCAGGCCCGAGGATGGCCTGGGTCGGGCAGACATCGATGCAGGCGCTGCACTGGCCGCAGTGGGCGCCGGTCGGCTGGTCCACCGGCAGCGGCAGGTCGACCAGGAATTCGCCCATGAAGAACATCGAGCCGGCGGTGCGCGACAGCAGCAAGGTGTGCTTGCCGCGCCAGCCCAAGCCGGCCTTTTCCGCCAGCGGCAGTTCCATCACCGGCGCCGAATCGGTGAACACGCGGTAGCCGAAATCGCCGATCTCCGCCTTGACCTTGTCGGCCAGCTGCTGCAAGCGGGCGCGCAGCACCTTGTGGTAATCCCTGCCCCGGGCATAGACCGAGATGACGGCGGCGCCGGGGTCGGCCAGCCGCCGCTCCTCGCGCTCGCGCCAGTCATGTGCCCCACCCGTTTCCGTATCCCTCGGCAGGTAGTTCATGCGGGCGCTGATCACCCGCACCGTGCCCGGCACCAGCTCTGCCGGACGGGCGCGTTTCATGCCGTGGGCGGCCATGTAGTCCATTTCACCGTGCATGCCGGCGTCCAGCCACGCCTGCAGGCCGGCCTCGGCATGACTGAGGTCGATGTCGGTGATGCGGATTTCGGCAAAGCCCAGCTCCACACCCCAGCGCTTGATGCTGGAGGCAAGTTCGGCTAAATTGGATACGGACAGGGACATCAGCGGTGTAGGGAGTGCGGTGGCGGTTACAATGGCTGGCGATCCAACCAACATGACATTCTAATTGATGCAGCACTTTACAGCCCATCTCCACGACGAAGCCGGCACCGCCGCCCTGGGCGCGGCGCTGGCGCGCGCGCTGGCGCCCGGCCTGGCGATCTACCTGCACGGCGACCTCGGGGCCGGCAAAACCGCCCTCACCCGCGCCCTGCTGCACGCCGCCGGCCATGCCGGCACGGTCAAGAGCCCGACCTACACCCTGTCCGAACCGTACGCCATCCAGCTGGATGGCCGCGCCGTCAACGTCATCCATTTCGACCTGTACCGCATGGGCAGCCCGGAGGAATTCCTCGACGCCGGCTTCCGCGAAGACTTCAACGGCGACAACATCTGCATCGTCGAATGGCCCGAAAAGGCCGACCGCGTGCTGCCGCCGGCCGACATCAACCTGTTTTTGACTGTGTCCGGCAACGGCCGTGATGTAGAATTGCAGGCATCCACCGCCCTGGGTAACTCATGCCTTCAACGCCTCAAATTCGCTCCCAACATGTGAGCGGCAAACCAGTCTCGCGCCGCACCGTCCTCAAGGCCGGCGCCACGCTGCTGCTGTCCGTGGTGGCGCCGATGCGCGCCATGGCGGCGCAAATCCTGGCGGTGCGGGTATGGCCGGCGGAAGACTACACCCGCGTCACGCTGGAAAACGACGCCGCGCTCAAGGCCACCCACTTCATCGTCAAGGACCCGGAACGCATGGTGGTCGACATCGAAGGGCTGGAACTGAACCCGACGCTGAAAAGCCTGGTCGCCAAGATCCAGTCCAACGACCCGTACATCAAGCAGGTGCGCGTGGGCCAGAACCGGCCGAACGTGGTGCGCCTGGTGTTCGACCTGAAGGAAGAAATCACGCCGCAGGTGTTCACGCTGCCGCCCGCCGGCAATTACAAGCACCGCCTGATCTTCGACCTGTACCCGGTCCAGCCGGTCGATCCGATTGCCGCGATGATTGAAAAAGGCGACTGGTCGAGCGACGGCAAGGACAAGGCCAGCACGGCCAAAACCGAGATGGCGCCGCTGAAGCCGGGCGAAGCCGACGTGGCCGCCGCCGCGCCGCAGCCGCCGAAGGAACAGCTTGAAGCGCTGAAACCGGACACCAAGGCCGATCCGCGCGCCGAACTGAAAAACGAATTGAAGACGGCCGAAGCGCAGAGCAAGGCCAACGACAAAACCGGCAAGCTGGTACGCATGCTGACCGTGGTGCTGGACCCCGGCCACGGCGGCGAAGATCCCGGCGCCTCCGGCAAGAACGGCAGCCGCGAGAAGGACATCGTGCTGGCCATCGCCAAGCGCCTGAAGGGCAAGATCGAGGAATTCCCCAACATGCGCGTGATGCTGACCCGCGACGGCGACTACTTCGTTCCGCTCGGCACGCGCGTCGAGAAGGCCCGCAAGGTGCAGGCCGACCTGTTCGTCTCCATCCACGCGGACGCGTTCGTGCAGGCGTCCGCGCGCGGCTCGTCGGTGTTCGTGCTGTCGGAAAAAGGCGCCAGTTCGACCGCCGCGCGCTGGCTGGCCGACAAGGAAAACCTGGCCGACACCATCGGCGGCGTCAACGTCAAGAACCACGACAAGCAGCTGGCCAGCGTGCTGTTCGATCTTTCCACCACCGCGCAGATCAACGATTCGCTCAAGCTGGGCAAATCGGTGCTGGGCGAGATCGGCGGCATCAACCGCCTGCACAAAGGTTCGGTCGAGCAGGCCGGCTTCGCGGTGCTGAAGGCGCCGGACATTCCGTCTATCCTGATCGAGACCGCCTTCATCTCCAATCCGGAAGAAGAAGCCAAGCTGCTCGACGACGGCTACCAGAACCAGATGGCCGACGCCATCGTCAAAGGCATCCGCCGCTATTTCGCGAAGAATCCACCGCTGGCCAAGAACCGGCTGACTTAGTTAAAACAGACATTGGAAGAGACATGGCCGTAGTAACAATGACCCAGTATGGCGCCCTGCCCGCAGTACAGATCACCGCCGCCGACGGTGCCGAAGCGACGGTGTCGCTGTTCGGCGCGCATCTGCTGTCGTGGAAGACCGGCGACGGCAAGGAGCGCCTGTTCGTCAGCTCGCAGACCCCGCTGGACGGCAGCAAGGCCATACGCGGCGGCGTGCCGGTCATCTTCCCGCAGTTTAATGTGCGCGGCCCCGGCCTGCGTCACGGCTTCGCGCGCGTCAGCACCTGGCGCCTGACCAACAGCGGCGGCGACGGCGGCAAGTCCTTCCTCGAATTCAGCCTGAACCGGAGCGACCTGGCGCCGGAACACGCGCAAGCCTGGCCGCACGCCTTCGAGCTGTCCTTGCGCTTCACGCTGCACGGCGACGCGCTGGAGTTCGACTTCAGGGTGCGCAACAGCGGTGAACAGACCTTCCCCTTCGGCGTCGCGCTGCACACCTACTACGACGTCGGCCACCTGGCGGCCACCAGCATCAGCGGCCTGCAGCACCAGCGCTACACCGATCATCATCTGAACACGCTGACGCAGGAGCACCCCGCGCTGCACTTCACCGAGAAACACGACCGCCTGTACCAATCGACGCCGGCGCTGACGCTGAACACGGCCAACGCCACGCTGCGCCTGGAACAGCAGGGTTACGACAACTGGGTGGTGTGGAATCCGGGACAGGCCGACGCGGCCGCGCTGGTGGACCTGGCCGATGACGAGTACCTGCGCTTCGTCTGCATAGAACCGGCGCGTATCGACCAGCAGCCGCTGGATGCGGGCGCCGTGTGGACCGGCAGCCACCGCATCACGGCAGATTAACTCGTTTAGTTCGACTCTTTAATAATGCGGCCGCCGCCGGGCTGGATCGGCCGCGCATTCAATGGATACAGGCGGCTGAACAGCGCCAGCTGCGCCGGCGAGGCCTGCACCGGCTCCTTCATCACCAGCCACAGCACGCCCTCCGAGCAAGGCGGCGTGGTCAGCGAACCCATGAAGGTAAAGTAGTCGCGGCGCGCCGGGATCAGCTCCATCGGATCGAGCACGGTCGACGGCGCCAGCGTCTCCAGTTTTTCCAGCGGCAGGTTGTTCCACACCTGCTGGATCACCGGCTGCGGACGGCCGCGCTCCAGCAGCAGCGCCACCACGGCCAGGCGGCCTTCGCCATCCTTGTGCACCAGGTGCATCACCATCTCGTAACCCTTGCCGTTGACGCGCTCCTCCGACGGCCGGTGGAAGTGGAACTGCACCAGCTCATACATGCGGTTGTTGACCGTGATGAAATTCCCGCCGCTGACCATCACCTGCACCGTGTGGCCGTTGTCGGTCACGTTGAACGAGGACGGATGGTAGTCGAAATTGATCTGCTCCAGCTCCACCTTCATACCGTCGCGGATGTCGATCGGCGACTGGCGGCTGCCGGTGCCGCACTTGGCCCATTCCGGATTGATCTTGCCCCAGTTGGCGGGACCGTTTTCGCCTTCATACGACCAGTGGTTGCTGTACACCTTGGGCGCCGGCGGCGCGGCGGCGGCAACGGCGGCGGCCTTCTTGGCCTTGGCGGCGGCGGCCGCACGCGCGGCCTGGTTGGCGCGCATGATCGCCAGGCGGGCCGCGATCTTGGCCGACAAGTCGGCTTCCGCCTCGGCCTCGCGTTCGCGTTCGGTCAGCTTGCGCGTCGGGCCGGAGGCAGACGACGCCGCCGAGGCGCTGCTACTACCGGGACTGTTCGGACGGATCGACGAAATCGGGCCCGTGCCTCCCCCCACCGCTATTTTCGCCGACGGCGAAATGAGCGGATCGTTTGCAGCAGTGGCCATCGCGACGGCGCAGCAGCAGGCAATCAGGGTGAGCAGAGTACGCATGGGGATCCAGAAGTAAAAGAATTACATACTGGTTTACGGATGCATTTGGGCAAAACTTGAGAGGTGCGACGGAGGCGGGAAAGATTTATTTATAAAACGTCACACCGCGCTGGGAGCGCGGCGTGTTTTTTAAAACGGCGAAACGGCGGCTCAGCGGCCCAGCATGCGGCGCGACAGCTTCCACATGCCGCCCAGCGCCATCGGCACCACGGCCACGCCGACGCCGAACAGCACGATCTCGGTCAGGTGCTCGCGCACGATGGCGATGTTGCCGAAGAAGTAACCGGCCGTGGTCAGCAGCGCCACCCACAGCACGGCGCCGGTGATGTTGTACATCTGGAAGCGGGTATGGGTCATGTCCGACACGCCGGCCACGAACGGGGCGAAGGTGCGCACCACCGGCACGAAACGCGCCAGCACGATGGTCTTGCCGCCGTGTTTTTCAAAGAAATCGTGGGTGCGGCGCAGCGCATCCTTGTTAAGCCAGCGGTAATCGTGGGTGAACACGCGCTGCCCGATGGCCTCGCCTATCCAGTAATTGAGGGTGTTGCCGGTGACCGCCGCCGTAATCAGCAGCAACATCAGCAGGAACAGATTCATTTCGCCCAGCGCGCACAGGGCGCCGGCAATGAACAGCAGGGTGTCGCCCGGGAAGAAGAACAGCACCACCAGACCGGTTTCGCAGAAAATAATCGCGAACAGCACGGCGTAGACCAGGGTACCGTATTGCTGAATGAGAACTTCCAGTGTTTTGTCGACATGAAGGATCATGTCAAAAAATTGCATAAAATCCATATTCTTCCCATAAAGTGTGCGCCGGAATCATACACCACCCGTGGCGCCAAGGCGGAAGTTTCAAGCCCCTGTGTTCCGTCCATCTGATCCAGTTTACAATCCCCGCAGCGTCCGCAGCAAGCGGGCTCGACCAACCAAGGAGATAATGGATGTCCCTGACCCACCCGTTCCGCGCCCTTCCCCTCTCCGCCCTGGCGATCAGCCTGGCCACCCTGGCGCATGCCGCCGACCTGCCCATCAAGCCCAGCGTCGGCGACCTCGTCAAGAAATCCAGGCCGTCGGACTGGCGCCCGCTGGACCCGAACAACACCCTGTACATGGAGCTGCCCACCGGCCGCGTGGTGATCGAACTGGCGCCGGAGTTCGCGCCGCAGAACATCGCCAACATCAAGACCATGGTCAAGGAACAGTATTTCGACGGCCTGGCCATGCTGCGCTCGCAGGACAACTACGTGGCGCAGTGGGGCGATCCGAACAGCGAAACCACGCCCAAGCCGCTCGGCTCGGCCAAGGCCAAGGTGGTGGGCGAGTTCACCGTGCCGATGCCCAATGACAAGCACTTCGTGCGCCAGATGGACTTCGACGGCTACGCGCCGCAGGTCGGCCACTCGAACGGCTTCCCCGTCGGCCGCGATCCCAAGGCCAAGACCACCTGGCTGACGCACTGCTACGGCATGGTCGGCGTGGGCCGCGACAACGACACCGACAGCGGCAACGGCGCCGAGCTGTATGCGATCACCGGCCACGCGCCGCGCCACCTGGACCGCAACATCACGGTGGTCGGCCGCGTGGTGGCGGGCATGCCGCTGCTGGCGTCGCTGCCGCGCGGCGGCGAGGCGATGGGCTTCTATGGCGCCAAAGACACGCGCCTGCCGATCAAGACGGTGCGGCTGGAGGCCGACGTGCCGGAGGCCGAACGCAGCCACCTGGAGGTGATGCGCAGCGAAGCGCCCATCTACAAGGACGTGATCGAGGCGCAGCGCAACCGCGGCGGCCCGTGGAACAAGTACGCGGCCAACTACGTCGAGCTGTGCAACGCGCCGATCCCGGTGCGCGAGCATCCGAAGGAGTAATTCTTTCCCGGGGAATCGGGCGCGGCGAACAGTTATAATCTCGTGATGAACGCGCCCGACACCACTCCCCGCACCCCACGCCCCATCCAGGCCCTGCCTGACCAGCTGATTTCGCAGATCGCCGCCGGCGAGGTGGTCGAACGGCCGTCCGCCGTGGTCAAGGAGCTGCTGGAGAACGCGCTCGACGCGGGCGCCTCGCAGATCACCGTGCGGCTGGAGGAAGGCGGCGTCAAACGCATCGCCATCACCGACAACGGACGCGGCATCCCGCCCGAGCAGATGCCGCTCGCGCTGGCCCGCCACGCCACCTCGAAGATCGCCTCGCTGGACGACCTGGAAAACGTCGGCACCCTGGGCTTCCGCGGCGAGGCGCTGGCCTCGATCGCCTCGGTGGCCGCCGTCACGCTGACCTCGCGCACCGCCGACGCGGCCCACGCGTGGGAAATCGTCGGCTCGCACAACGGCACGGTGGCGCCGTCGTCCGGCGCCCAGGGCACCACGGTCGACGTGCAGGACCTGTACTTCAACACGCCGGCGCGCCGCAAGTTCCTCAAGTCCGAGCAGACCGAGTTTGGCCATTGCGCCGAAGTCGTGCGCCGCATCGCGCTGGCGCGGCCGGACGTGTCGTTCTCGCTGAGCCACAACGGCCGCACCATCGACCACTGGAACGTCAGCGAAATGGCCAAGCGCAGCGCGCACATCCTGGGCGAAGGCTTCGCCGAGGCGCGCCTGGCCATCGACGAGAGCGCAGGCCCGCTGCGCCTGCACGGCTACACCGGCCTGCCGACCGCCTCCAAGGCGCGCGCGGACGGCCAGTTCTTCTACGTGAACGGACGCTTCGTGCGCGACAAGGTGCTGGTGCACGCCGTCAAGGCGGCCTACCAGGACGTGCTGCACGGCGACCGCTTCCCTTCGTATGTGCTGGCGCTCGATCTCGATCCGGCGCTGGTCGACGTCAACGTGCACCCGTCGAAGATCGAAGTGCGCTTCCGCGACAGCCGCGCGGTGCACCAGTTCGTGTTCCACGCGGTGCAGCGCGCGCTGGCGCAGACCTCGGCCACATCGCACGGCAGCGTGCCGTCGCCGCTGCCGGCGGCGGAAAGCCTCGGCAGCGCGACCTGGCGCGGCGAACAGACTTCGTTCGGGCCGCTGCTGGCGCCCGACTACTCGCCGACCTTCTCGCCGTCGCCGTTCGGCCAGCGCGATGGCGGCGGCACCGCCGGCTTCGTCGCGCCGCGCTTCGGCGGCAACGAAGGCGGCGTCGCGCAGAGCACCGAGAAATACGGCGCCCTGTTCGGCGGCTCCGGTCCGGTCACCGGCTACCGCGCCGAATCCGACATGGCGCTGCCGCAGGCCAGCCCGTTCACCGTCTCGCCGGCCGCGATGGCGCAGGAAGAGTTCCCGCTCGGCTTCGCGCTGGCGCAGCTGCACGGCATCTACATCCTGGCCCAGAACGCCAAGGGCCTGGTGCTGGTCGACATGCACGCGGCGCACGAGCGCATCCTCTACGAACAACTGAAAACCGCGCTGGACAGCCGCGTGGCCGGCGAAGAGATGCAGGTGCAGCCGCTGCTGATCCCCGTCACCTTCTATGCCGACGCGGTGGAAGTGGGCACCGCGTCGGAACATCAGGAAACCCTGCAGGCGCTGGGCTTCGACATCGCCACGCTGTCGCCGACCACGCTGGCGGTGCGCTCCGTGCCGGTGCTGCTGAAAAACGCCGACGCCCAGACGCTGGCGCGCGACGTGCTACGCGACGTGCGCGAATTCGGCGGCTCGCGCGTGCTGATCGAGCGCCAGAACGAGCTGCTCGGCACCCTCGCCTGCCACACGGCGGTGCGCGCCAACCGCATCCTGTCGACGCAGGAAATGAACGCGCTGCTGCGCCAGATGGAAATCACCGAACGCGCCGACCAGTGCAACCACGGCCGCCCGACCTGGGTGCAGGTGGAAATCGGCGCGCTCGACAAGCTGTTCCTGCGCGGCCAATAACATGGGCGACACCGCATCAAAACCGCTGGCGGTCGCCATCATGGGACCGACGGCGTCGGGCAAGACGGCGTCCGCGCTCGCCATCGCGCAGCGCATCCCGTCCGAGATCATCTCCGTCGATTCGGCGCTGGTGTATCGCGGCATGGACATCGGCACCGCCAAGCCCACGCGCGAGGAACGCGCCGCCGCGCCGCACCACCTGATCGACATCATCGACCCGCTGGATTCCTATTCGGTGGCGCAGTTCCGCACCGATACGCTGCGGCTGGTCGGCGAGATCGCCGCGCGCGGCAAGCTGCCGCTGCTGGTGGGCGGCACCATGCTGTACTTCAAGGGCTTGGCCGACGGCCTGGACGACCTGCCCGGCGCCGATCCCGCGCTGCGCGCCGAACTGGAAGAGGAAGCGGCCCGCGTCGGCTGGCCGGCGATGCATGCCAGGCTGGCCCTGCTCGATCCCGAAACCGCCGCCCGCCTGGCGCCGGCGGACGCCCAGCGCATCCAGCGCGCGCTGGAGATCTGCGCCCTGAGCGGCAAGCCGATGTCCGAGCTGCTGGCCCTGCGCGAGAAGACCGAGCTGCCGTTCGAGCTGCTGTCGTTCGCGCTGGAGCCGTCGGACCGCGCCGTGCTGCACGAGCGCATCGCGCGCCGCTTCGACATCATGCTGGAGGAATCGGCGGAGGGCAGCCTGATCACCGAAGTGGAAGCGCTGCGCCGCCGTGGCGACCTGCATCCGGGGCTGCCGGCTATGCGCTGCGTCGGCTATCGCCAGGCGTGGGAATACCTGGACGGGACCATCAACTACCAGACCATGCGCGAAACCGGCATCATCGCCACCCGCCAGCTGGCCAAGCGCCAGCTGACGTGGCTGCGTTCCATGCCGCAGCGCGTGGTGCTCGATTGCCTCGCCCCCGACCCGGCCGCCGCCATGCTGGCGCAGATCGGCGACCGGCTGGGTTAATACCAATCTGCCAATTTTTCGCGCCGCGATGCATTTTTTTGGAAAATTTTGGGGAACCATCCTTGACAGCCATGGCTCCAACCCCGATAATGCTGGGCGTTGCAGGTGATATAGCTCAGTTGGTTAGAGCACAGCATTCATAATGCTGGGGTCGGTGGTTCAAGTCCACCTATCACCACCAAGAATTCGATAAGCCGTTGACCCGAAAGGTTCAGCGGCTTTTTCATGTCCGCTCTACCCGCATGGTGTTGCACAAAGGTGCTACACATGGCAGGTAAATTCCTAATAAAATCGCGGCACGGAACCATCTACTATTTTCGGCGGCGAGTTCCCGACGCTGCTCAACACGTCATCGGACGGCGAGTATATGTGCAGTCACTGGAGACGAGTGACCGCCGCCTCGCGGTCATTCGAGGTCGGACGCTTGCAGCTCAAACCGACTCAATTTTCCAGCGCATAGCAATGGCAACAAAATCAAACGATTCCGACGGCTTCACCTTCAACTACGAAATGAAGCTAGACTTCAACGAGCTTGGCTTGCCATCGTCGCTTTACGTCAAGGCCGAGCCAGAAGAACAAGAAGCAGTCAATTCTGCGATCAGAGCCGCGCTGGACGGCGTGCGCGAGCCTAGCAGCAAGGGCAGTCGCCCAGGCACGCAAAAGCCCTTCAGCGAGGCCATACCGGAATATTTCAGCAAGTCGCAGACCAAGGCCCAGACGAAGGCGACCTATCGCAGCAAACTCGACCACGCTCAAAAGTTTTTCGGCGATACCAAAGACGTGCTGAGAATTGACCAAGCGGATTTCGTGGGCTACTGCGACCACGTGATAGCGACCGTGCCGAACACTACGTCACAGGGTCACTACATGACCACCGTCGCAACATTCCTGAACTGGTATCGCGTCAGGTCAGCGGGCCTGCCTGCGCTCACGACAAAAACGCTAGTGCCGAAAAGAGACTCACCTGAATCAGACGATAGGGACGCCTTCAGCCTGGAACAGCTTGGCTTCGTCTTCGAGAACGCTAAGCAGTATCGGCGGAATAATCCGTATAAGTTTTGGGTTTCGATTGCGCCCGCCTTCCTGGGATGCCGCATTGAGGAGCTTTGCCAAATCCATTTGAGGTCCGACTTGGTCAACGATGAAGAAGCCGGCATCTGGTATCTGATATTTGATGGCCGCGCTGATCCAGATGGCGTCGTTCGGAAGTCGATGAAAAAGGTGTCGAGCTGGCGGCATGTGCCGGTCCACGCCGCATTGGTTCGCCATGGCTTCATTGACTTTCTGCGAAGCCAGCAACAGGCTGGATTTCAACGCCCCTTTGAAAAGGAGTGGAAGCCTCGCGAAGTAAAATCCGACCTCGGCCAGATCACCAAATGGAGCCATTACATCAGCAGATGGGGCGGACGGGAATTAGACGTGATCGCAAAACATGCTGGATTCGATCCTGACCGCCTGGCTTACTTTCACTCGATGCGGCACACGTTCAAGCGAGTCCTGGGCGATGCAGGGGTGCCCAGCGAAATATCAGAAGCCCTATCTGGTCGCCGATATGCTGGCGCCGACGCCGAGCGATATGAAAAGTTGAAGCAAAACCACCGCCGCTTGGCAGCCGACGGCATCGAACACGGCTTGGATGCTCTCACAGTTTTGCTCGACAAGGCGTTAGACGTTTAACAGTAAAACCCGCGCGGGTAAAGCAACAATATAGATTGGCAATTCGCCAGGCAAGTGTTTACACTCCTCCAATACAATTGCCCAACGGACTTCGAATGCCTAATATCTTCGCTTGCGCGATTGATCGCGACGACAGACTACAATCCTATTGCGTCACCGCAAAATGTAGCTACGCTGACTTTCTCGACCTTACGACCGGGGCGGAAGCAAATCTCGTGATTCAACGCGCGATAATCAAAGGAGCAAAGGCATACGTGACTCTTCGGGAAGACCTCAAGCGTGGGTGCGTGCTACCGCCCATCGTTCTTGCAGCCACCGTAGAAATTGCAGAGGATCTAGAAGCCATCTACCAGAGCCAGGAACCAGAGCCTTTAAATCCTACCCTGGCCGCATTGACCAGCCCAGAGGTCTACATTATTGATGGTCTTCAGCGAACCAACGCCATACGCCAAACAGCCAACGAGCTTCAAGGGGTAGAACGAGATGATTTTCTAGAGCGTCCGATTCGGGTCGAAATCTGGCTGAATATTCCTTTCGGCGCGGTCGCATATAGGATGCTTTTACTGAATGCAGGTCAGCGTCCAATGTCAGTTAAACATCAGGTCGAAGTATTGAGTTCCAAGCTGATAGATGACCTTGCGCCCATCCCCAACCTGGATATATTTCGCGTTTCTGATGGGCGGCGACGGGCGCAGCCAGGACAATTCCCACTCGCAAAACTGGCACAAGCATTTCAAGCGTGGCTGCAGGGACAGCCTAACCTCGACCTGCGCAATACGGTAATGGAAGAGCTGCTGGCGGAGTCCGCAATTGAGGTCTTGGGAAATAGCGTCGGAGAAGGAAATGGGAACGGCAATGTTGAGGAGGATGGCTTCTATCGGCTAGTTGGATGGCTGGTTCAACTCGATACAGCATTGGGCGTTGATCATATTCAGTTCCTCGGAAATGAAACCGTGATGCTCGGCATCGCTGCCGCAATTGGTTCACTTGAGCGCAGCAACATTCTAGCAAAACGAGTATGGCCCGCACTCAACACCTTGCTTGCTGATGCCACCCTACGTGGCGCGACCGCATTGGCACTGCCCACCTTCGAAGCAGTGCGCCAAGGTATTGACTCGTCAACGAAAAACGTTGGCGTAGCTACACGAGAAATGGTCTTCACCGCCTTCAAGGAATACATTCGTGGTGCTGCTGAAACCGATATGAACGAATGCTGGCTTATTGGCGCAGCAAAAGACTGACCCCATGCAGCTCAGCCCACAACTTTGCGCATTCTTTGGAATGGGTGCCGGCACGACAGTTTTGAATTTGCTGGATCAACTGGACAATCAATACGATCCGCGCCTGGATGGCTTGCTGCAAACTGAGGAAAGCCGGGCTGCGGCGAGGCAGTCGCTCGCCAACTTCCTGGACTACACCCTAGAGATTTCCCAGCAAACGGCCCCCGTCGCTCGCTTTTACAGTGTGGCGTTACCCGGCCATGAACACCCCGCCCTGATTGGATTAGTGGGATCTGAGCCTGCCCTCGCCCTCCCTACGACGCTGGAAAACCTGGCGTTTTGGGGGCTTGTTGACAATAACCTACCTTGGCATAGTGATCTGTTCATTGCAGACGCAGCCCTGGTCCCCTGGCGCCAAGCAATGGCTGGGGTAGCGCTAGTTGCATGCCCCAAAACGATTCCCCATCAAGTGCAATTGCGCCGAGTATTGGCAGCCTTATTTGCTTTGACACATGCGGACTTGCCAAAAACGCGGATGAACGGTTCTGTCCTCTCGACGATCACCGACCTCAGCGCGACCATTGACGACGCAACGTCCATAACTAAGGTGAGACTGTTGTCGGATGCAATGACGGAAGTCAATCCGAAGTGGCGCTTTCTATCGTTCTATCGGATTGTCGAACATGCGTATCTAAATAACATCAAACAGATTCTACTAAGAGAATTCGAACGCGATGCTAAAGCTGCCGTCAAACGAGCCGGAGACAGCTTATCCAGCGAGCCAAACCAACTCGTCACGCTAACCGAATCAGTTAATCTAAGGGCCGAATTTGCTGCCTTTAGCGCTGAAGTTGATAGTCTTCTAGCACTGGGAAATCAGTTTATGTCCCAGGTGGACGAGGGTGCCAGAGGTGAATCCTTGTATGGTGCGCAGGACCCTTACAAGAAAGGGATTATTCGTTTTTATAAACTGCGCTGCTCAATAGCTCACGGAGGCACTTCGTCCGTTATTTTTGAAGAGTTTTCGGATGCAAATGACGCGGCAATTTATCTGATGAAAAAGGTGGAAACTATAGCGCTTAAAAGCCTGGGAATCCGGCTCCTATAGCTAAGCACATTTAATTTTCTGGCAGCATCTATGCAGATGTGCCTCCAACGCTGGTCCGGGAATTTCTAGTAAGGACAAGCGCGATTTTCAAAATCACACCCGGGTGGACAGCAGCACCGCCTTCGCGGGCTGTCGTTTTTTCTAGGACTTTGCCATGCCAGGAGTGCGCCAATATCACGTCATGCTGGTAGCTCTTCGACAATGCCATTGTCATCCTCGACGAGTTCGGTTGCGTCTACAACAGAGGCCATATCCGCATCAGGCTGACGACGAAGTTCAGCAATTTCATCCTGGCTAAGTTCGGTAACTACCAACTCCGGCAGCTCATCCATGTCGTCAGCCAGGTCTTTCAGGCGCAGGCTATGACGGATGATGTCCGAAGTGTTCTTGATCGTGGTCGAGTATGCCGCCGCCGCACGCATTACTAGCGCCGCCTCTTCAAGATTGGTTGCCTTCATCTGTTCCGATGCAGCCAGGATGACTTCCCGCAGATGGAGCGAATGGGCCAAATCGTCGGCGACGAGGCGGGCCGCCTCTTCCTTGATTACCTGGTCGCAGGTGATGCGAGCCATCAGATCGTCTTTGGCCCGCTGCAAGACTTCGGTCTTAGCTGCCCCCTTACGCGTGCCTGCGGCCGCGAATTTGCGCTGTAGCGTCCGGATGCTGATGCCGAGGCGCTGGCTGATTGCGAGGGCGGTGAAACCGGCCTCGCGCAATGCCAGGGCTTCGGCAATGTCTTCCGGAGTTGCGTGGGTCTTCGACATTGGAGCGGGTCTTTCAAGGTAAGAAGAAAACCCCGAAGGGGTTTGATTCTGTTTGGTGGAATGTATGCCTTGGGGTAGGTGAGGTGCATAACTCCCCCAACCCAGCGACGTATCGCCTGGTTGGTTGGTCGCCTCACCTGCCCCAAGATGCCTTGGGTATAGGTTCCATTCGCCCTTGATCATAGCCACAGCTTGTGTTGCAGAATTGACTGGATCAAGGTCCGGCGCCGGTCAACTCTACTCACTGGCACGTCCTGCGGCGACTCTTTCGAGCCAACTCCCGACGTTGGAATTTTGCCAGTCCCTTCTATTCCTTGAACCCTGCGCCCGAACGTTCAGGTTTTACCGATAAAGCGCAGGGGTGTTTCATTACTGCCCGTTTTTCTCCGGAATAGGTGGCAGTTCCGGCATCCAGTGTGTGTCCATGAATTGGGCGATCTCTTCATCGGTAGCGCCGTTCTCGATCATTCGCAAGCAGCGATGCATCAGCCCGGTATATCGATCTAGCGCAGGCTCCAAGATCATACGCAATGCTGCGCCAGCGGAGACATTCGTGCGAGCGGCCGTCAGTTCGACGGCTTGCAGGTGCAAACCCTCGACTTGCATCTGGAACGCTTTGATGCCGGTTGCCTGTTGACGTTCGCGGCTACGGCGCTTCCGCTCGGCGGCAGACATGGCCGCTCCCGTAGGCTTACGACCGCGCTTTGCAGGTTGGGTGGTAGTTTCCGAAGTCATGTTTTAACTATATCACATTTATTGTGACGTGTCACGTCTATTCATATTAAGCTGAAGTGGCTATACTTGTGTCATATGTAAACGGTCATATACGAATGACACAGACAGGGAGAATATGAAGAAGGCAATCATCTATCGGCGTGTCAGCACTTCCGAGCAAGGCAAGAGCGGATTGGGTTTGGACGGCCAATTAGCGACGCTTGAGCGTTTCTGTGCCGCTGAGGGTTTTGAGGTCGTGGACGGCTTCGTCGATGTCGCCAGCGGCAAGCTGGCCGTTGAAGATCGCGTGGGCCTGGCCGGTGCGCTCGATGCTGCTCGCCGCCTGGGTTGCTCGGTCATCGTGGCAAAGCTGGACCGACTGAGCCGCGACGTGGCGTTTATCTCCGGTCTAATGGCCCGCCGGGTGCCGTTCATCGTGGCAGAGCTTGGCGCCGACGTTGACCCATTTGTGCTGCACCTGTATGCCTCGCTGGCAGAGAAAGAGCGCCGACTGATCTCTGAGCGCACCAAGGCGGCGCTGGCGGTGAAGAAGGCCTCCGGCGTCGTGTTGGGAAACCGAACGAATCTGAAGGACGCGCAGGCCAAGGGCCGCGAGGCTCGCGAACTAGCTTCTGTTGAGTTCTCCAAAAAGATGATGGGTCACTTTGGGAACCTGCGCGAAGGCATGAGTTTGAACGCGATTGCTGCCCACTTGAACCAGATGGGAGTGCCGACAATCCGAGGTGGAAAGTGGACGGCGAAGGCCGTAAGCCGAATTCAAGAGTGGGCGGTCTGATCCGGCTAGCAGATGCGGACTAACTACGTGACAAGCTCGCCGGTTCCAAGCGGCGTGGCTTGTCGCAACAGCATATAGTGACTGACAAAAAAGGCGTTGCAGCGATTCACTAAGGCCGTTTCTCGTTAATTTTGTTAAAGTAGGCAATTGACGTTACCGCAGGTGAACAACGGCGACTTGCCAAAAATAGCCTCCAATGTCAGTGGCTCACATCTAGGGAACTATGCCAATCGATCTTGAAAACCTGAAAATTGCCGTCGGAATAGCTACTAGCGCACTTGCTATCCTTGGCACAATCTTTGGATGGTTCGGCAAAGCTTGGACCTGGTTTATCGCGCTCATTGGCTACAAGGCGTCACCTGGCATTATCGATATCCCCAAGAAAACGATAATCCTGGTTCCAATGTCTCGTGCTAACTCTCTCTGGTGGCATATGGGGTCGATGGGCGGGCGACCCGCTATGCAAATAGTCGGCGACTTAAATGTCACCAACATATCCAAGTATGACGTGGTCATCATGGGTGCAAAACTCCGCAAACCTAAAGCAATGGGACACGCCCTGGTCCGCGCTCAGGGTTCTGCCGTGTATGGCAGCAACCATGTAATCCCCGAACTCGGCATCACCGACCTGCGGTTTGACTTCTTTGTTCAGCCACCAGTAATTGAAGAAGGCAAGACGTTCAAGGCCGACATTGCGGTGATCGACCAGTTTGGCAATGAGCATTGGTTGAAGGGCATTGAATTCCCCTACATGTAGGTCAGAGCAGGCATGCCCTCTTTGCAGACGTTCTAGTCACAATGGGAAAATCTTCGAAGGGGACTTGAACTCCCGATCCAACCAGCGCCAGCATGGCGCACTAGCGCGAGCGATACGATTTGCATACACTAGCATCTTGTTGTCCTGGCGCGCATCACTTAGGTGATGCACATTGAATCAATCTCGACACCAAGCGATAAGGCAACGGCTTATAAATCAGGGACTTACATGTCCTTCGTGACGATCGGTGCGATTCCACCTATCACCACCAAAGAATAATCCACACAATCAAAGGCTTAGCTCACATCGAGCTAGGCCTTTTGTGTTTCTATTCTAGAGTATTTTTCCGGCGCTTGTGTCTAGGCCGCGCTGGGGTTGCAGGATCGCGCTCATGCCCCGGTCCCACAAGTAACAGCGTCACCGACGCGGATCATACGCTGCCGATGGTGCCGTTTGGCGCGCTGTTCGCGCTGCGTATGCCGGGTTTGGTGGTCTAGCTTGGACGATACGCTAATCGCCCTGGATTACATTCCGCCAAGGCAGATGTATTTGATGACCAGGTAATCGTCCAAGCCATAGTGCGAGCCCTCCCGTCCCAGGCCTGATTGCTTGACGCCGCCGAACGGGCCGACTTCGTTGGAAATCAAACCGGTATTGACACCGACCATGCCGGTCTCCAGCCCCTCGGCCACGCGCCAGATGCGGCCGATATCGCGCGAATAGAAGTAGCTGGCCAGTCCGAACTCGGTGTTGTTGGCCAAGGCCAGCGCTTCCTCGTCGGTCTTGAAACGGAACAGCGGCGCCAGCGGGCCAAAGGTCTCCTGTTTAGCCACCAACATGTCCGGGCTGATATCGGCGATCACCGTCGGCTGGAAAAAACCATGGCCCAGCACGTGGCGCTTGCCGCCAGTCAGCAAGCGTCCACCCTTGCCCAGCGCGTCGGCCACATGCCGTTCAACCTTTTGCACTGCCTGTTCATTAATCAGGGGCCCTTGCGTCACGCCCCTTTCAACTCCGTTGCCAACCCGCAGTTTGGCGACGGCGGCCACCAGCTTTTCGGCGAACTGCTCGTAGACGCGGTCCTGTACGTACAGACGGTTGGCGCATACGCAGGTTTGGCCAGCGTTGCGGAATTTGGACGCGATGGCCCCCTCCACCGCCGCATCCAAGTCGGCATCGTCGAACACGATGAAAGGCGCGTTGCCGCCAAGTTCCAGCGACAGCTTCTTGATCGTCGGTGCGCTTTGCGCCATTAGCAAACGTCCCACTTCGGTGGAACCGGTAAAACTGAGCTTGCGCACCACGGGGTTCGACGTCATCTCGCCGCCGATCTCCCGTGGCTCGCCAGTGACAACGTTGAACACACCTGGCGGCAGTCCCGCCCGCTCCGCCAGCGCCGCCAGCGCGAGCGCGCAGTAGGGCGTAGCCTCGGCCGGCTTCAGCACCATGGTGCAACCGGCCGCCAGCGCGGGGCCAACTTTACGGGTGATCATCGCGATCGGGAAATTCCATGGCGTGATGGCGGCACATACGCCGATCGGCTCTTTAGTCACCAGGAGGCGACGGTCGCGCCAGGGCGAAGCCAGCGTCTCGCCGGCCACGCGCTTGGCCTCTTCGGCAAACCACTCGATGAAGGAAGCGCCGTACGCCACTTCCCCCAGCGATTCGGTGATGGGCTTGCCCTGCTCCAGCGTCATCAGCAACGCCAGGTCGTCGGCGTTCTTGATGATCAGGTCGTGCCATTTTCGCAGGATCGCCGCGCGTTCCTTGGCGGTCTTCTTGCGCCAGCTGGGCCACGCGGCATCGGCTGCCGCGATGGCGCGCCGCGTTTCCGCCGCCCCCATCAGCGGCACGGTGCCGAGCTGCTTGCCGTTGGCCGGGTTGTACACCGCCAGGGTGGCGCCGCTATCGGCGTGATGCCATTCGCCGTCGATATGCGCCTGCTCGCGCCACAGGTCGGGATTGCGGAGGTTTGGTTTGCTCATGTCTTGCTCCTTTCAGGCACGCAGCGCAGCGTCGAGGATGGCGAGCGCTTCGTCGAACACCGCATCGCCTATCGTCAACGGGAACAGGAAGCGGATCACCTGGCCATAGCCGCCGCAAGTCAACAACAGAAGGCCTTGCCGCAGCGCCTCGGCCTGGACCTTCTTGGCGAAGGCGGCATCCGGCGCACCACTGTCCGGGTCGCGGAATTCCACGGCGACCATCGCTCCCAGACCACGTACATCAGCGATCTGCGGCACTTCGGCGCGAGCGGCCGCGAGGCGGGCGGCCAGGCGCTCCCCCAGTAAATTGGCGCGGCTGCACAACTGCTCTTCATCGATGATGTCGAGCACCGCATGGGCCGCGGCGATCGCCAGCGGATTGCCCGCATAGGTGCCGCCAAGGCCGCCCGGCGCCGGCGCGTCCATGATCTCGGCGCGCCCGCATACAGCCGACAGCGGCAGGCCGCCGGCCAGGCTCTTGGCCAGCGTCATCAGGTCGGGCAGCACGTCGTGGTGATCCATGGCGAACAGCTTGCCGGTGCGGGCGAAGCCGGACTGGATTTCATCGGCGATCAGCAGGATGCCGTGCTGGTCGCACAGCGCGCGCAAGGCCCGCATGAACGACGGCGGCGCCACATAGAAGCCGCCTTCGCCCTGCACCGGCTCCAGGATGATGGCCGCAACGCGGGCCGGATCGATATCGCTCTTGAACAGGGCGTTCAGGGCCTGCAGCGATTGCGCCTCGCTCACGCCGTGCAGCGGATTGGGGAAGGGCGCGTGATAGACCTCGCCCGGGAAGGGGCCGAAGCCGGTCTTATACGGCTCCACCTTGCCGGTCAGGGCCAGGCCCATCATGGTGCGGCCGTGGAAGCCGCCAGCGAAGGCGATGACGCCGCTGCGGCCGGTCGCGGCACGGGCGATCTTGATGGCGTTTTCCACCGCCTCGGCGCCAGTGGTGAAGAAGGCCGTCTTCTTGGCGTGCGTGCCAGGGGTAATGCGGTTGATCTTCTCGGCCAGTGCGACGGCGCCGCCGTAAGGCACGATCTGATATGCCGTATGGCTGAAGCGTTGCAGCTGTTCGGTGACGGCGGCAACGATTTTCGGATGGCTGTGACCTGTGTTCAGCACGGCGATGCCGGCGCCGAAATCGATCACCCTGCGGCCCTCGACGTCCCACAGTTCGGCGTTGAGGGCGCGCTCAGCGTAAAACTGGCACATGACGCCGACGCCGCGCGGCGAGTTGATGTTTTTACGTTGCTGCCATTCGAGATTAGTGGTCATACCGGTGCTCCTGTTGGATAGTCGAGGCTTGCATGGTCGCCCTCTTTGGTTCCATTGGGTAGTGCCAGATAAGATTTTTCGATGGTACCATCGCAGTGCCCGCTATACTGGCTGCATGCGCGCTTTCAACGTCTCCGATTATTTGCTGCTGCACCTGGACATGGAGTCCGCGCTGCCGCGCAACCGCCAGCTTTACCGCCTGCTGCGGCAGGCCATCCTCGACCGGCAACTGTCGGCCGATACCCGCCTGCCTTCGAGCCGCGATCTCGCGGGCGAACTCGGGATCTCGCGCAACACCGTGCTGTATGCCTACGAGCAGCTTCTGGCCGAGGGTTATCTGGAGGCGCGCGCCAGCAGCGGCACTTTTGTCGCCGACACCGTGCCCGACCTGGACGGTCTATCGGGCGTACAGGCGCCGCGCAAGGCGGGCGGCGGCCAGGTACGTTTGTCGCGGCGCGGCCAGCGTCTGTTGGCGCAGGCCGGCGCGGCAACCCAGCAATGGGGCGCCTTCGTTCCCGGCGTGCCCGACGTCAGCCGCTTTCCTTACCAGATCTGGAGCGACCTGCAGCGGCGCGTCTGGCGCCAGCCACCGGTGTCGGCGCTGACCTATGGCAGCGGCGGCGGCTACCAGCCTTTGCGCGAGGCGCTGGCCGGCTACCTGAAGGCGGCGCGCTCGGTCGATTGTGGCGCCGGCCAGATCGTCGTCACCAGCGGCATCCACCAGTCGCTGGACCTGTGCCTGCGGCTGCTCAGCGACCCGGGCGACGTGGTCTGGGTCGAGGATCCATGCTACTGGGGGGCGCGCACCTTGCTGGCCGCGTCCGGGGTGGAGATCCGGCCGATCCCGCTGGACGCCGAAGGCCTCTGCCCTACCCCCGCGCAGATGGCGCGGCCGCCGCGATTCATCGTGGTCACGCCCTCGCACCAGTACCCGCTGGGCATGGTGATGAGCCTGTCGCGCCGGCGCATGCTACTCGAATATGCGCAGCGCCACGGCTGCTGGATCATCGAGGATGACTACGACAGCGAATTCCGCTACAACGGCCGGCCACTGGCGTCGCTGCAAGGCATGGACAGCTGTGAACGGGTGCTCTACATGGGGACGTTCAGCAAGACCATGTTCCCCGGCCTGCGGCTGGGCTACCTGGTGCTGCCAGAGGCGCTGGCGCCGGCCTTCGTCACCGGCATGGAGGAGCTGTACCGCTCCGGACAGGCGCCGGTGCAGGCCACGCTGGCCGAATTCATCGCCCAGGGCCATTTCAACGCCCACGTGCGGCGCATGCGCTTGCTGTACGGCGGCCGACTGGAGCTGCTGCAGCACGCCATCGCCAGCCATTTCGAGCCGGCGGAGGTGGCGGTCAGCGGCGGCGACACCGGTCTGCACTTGGCGCTGCGGCTGCCCGCCGGCAGCGACGACCAGGCAGTCGCACGCGACGCGCTGGCACTGGGCGTCGCTGTGCGACCGCTGTCACGCTACTATTATCACGCCGGCCGGGCCGCGCCCGGCTTGGTGCTCGGCTACGCCTGCGTCGCCAACGAACAGATCGCCCCCGCGTTTGCCTTGCTGGCGCGGGCCATCCGTAACAACCGCAGAGAATAGTATGCCACGCTGTTATTGGTTCACCGGCCTGCCGGGAGCAGGCAAGACCACGCTGGCGACGGCGCTACATGTACACTTCACGGCGGCGCGGCAACCGTCACTGTTGCTGGATGCCGACGCTTTGCGTGCGGGTCTGAACCGCGACCTAGGCTTCAGCCGTGACGATCGGCAGGAAAACGTGCGGCGCATCGCTGAGGTGGCCAAGGTGCTAGTCGCAAACAACATGAACGCCATCGTCGCCAGCATCTCCCCCTACAGTGAGGACCGCTTGGCGGCGCGCGCGCTGTTCGCCGAAGGGGATTTTATCGAGATATTCGTCAGCACCTCGATCGACACCTGCGTTGCGCGCGATCCCAAGGGCCTGTACGCGCTGGCGCGCGCCGGCAAGTTGCGTGGCCTGAGCGGCTGGGACGATCCATACCAACCGCCGCTGGCGGCCGAGCTGGTGATTGATACCGCCACTTGCGACGTGGCGGCAGCGCTGCGGCGGATCGCCGACCTGAGCTGATGGTAGTATTTGGTCGGATGGAATTTCACTTCGGGACCTAGGACCACGGGACGCACATGGATTTGCACTTGCACGACCTGGCCTATCAGCGCAAGATCGGCCACCTGATCGAGGTCCTCGACCAGCCTGATTTCTGGGGCCAATTGGTGCGCGGGGTGCGCAGTTTCATCGACTTCGACAACTGGGTCGTGCTGTGCTTTTCGCCCGCCGGCCCGCCGCAGGTTTTCAGTGAGAACCCGGGCGCCGACGGCGGCACCGACATGCTGTTCCTGGACTACCTGAACGGCTTGTACCTGCTCGATCCCTTCTTTGTCGCCAGCCGCGACCACCCGCGCTCGGGCCTGGTGCTGCTGGACGAGGTGGCGCCGGAAAACTTCGCGGCGACCGACTACTACCGGCTGTATTTTCACCTGAACATCGTGGCTGACGAAATCCAGTTCAACTGCCGCCTCGACGCGACGCGCACGCTGTGCTTTTCGATGGGGCGCGGCAGCCGCTACCGGCCGGAAGAAGTGGCAGCGCTGTCGGTGATGGCCGGCTGGGTGGTGCCACTGATGAGCCAGCGCCACAAGCTCGAGTGCCTGCGCGACGTGGTTCCGGTGGCGCCGGCCGCTCCAGAGGCGCCGACGCCCCGCGACACCGCGGCCGACCAGGCCTTCGGACGGCTGCAAGGCTCGCGCCTGACGCCGCGCGAAGTGGAGATCGGCCAGTTGATGCTGGGCGGGTTTTCCGCCAAGGACATCGCCCAAAAGCTCGGTATTTCGGTCGAGACGGTGCGCGCGCACAAAAAACACATTTACGCCAAGCTGGAGATCAACTCGCAGTCCGAGCTGTTCGCGATCTTTTACCAAGGCCAACCTGCGGCGCCGGACTAGCCCATCACGCGTGAATCGGTAGCGCCAGCCGCTCCCAATTCACACATCACAGTCCGCTAGTCGCGGCCGGGCTTGTCCAACGGGCCAAGGCTGCCGAGGTAGTCGACCGCCAGCGCGCCGGCCTGGGCCGTGGCGAAATCGACGCCGCGGTCTCGGAAGCTTTTCAGCGGCTGCCCCAGTTGCATCAATCCCCGCTCGCGCTCGCGCCGCACCCGGCCAAGGTCGACCTCGACCGGCATCACCTCGCGGCCAATGCCAGCCTGGTGGATCACATCGCCGGCCGGGCCGACGATGATCGAATGACCGTTGCCGCCGTCGCCGATGCCGTTGATGTCGAAGAAATAGCACTGGTTGACGGCCGCGTTGGTGCGGGCGATCGCCAGCTCGACGCCACGGTCCATGGTGTCGGTCATGGTCGGGTGCAAGATCACTTCGGCCCCCATCAGCGCCAGCGTGCGGGTGGTTTCGGGGAACCACTTGTCGTAGCAGATCGACACCCCGAAGCGGCCGACCTCGGGCACGTCGAACACGCAGAAGTCGTCGCCCGGTTCAATCCCCGTTTCGTAGGGCTGGAACGGGAACATCTTGCGGTAGCGCGCCACCACCTCGCCTTGCGGGTTGATGACCGGGGCGCTATTGTACAGACGCTCGCCGTCCTGTTCATACAGCGAGCCGGGCACCAGCCAGATGTTATGCCGGCGCGCCAGCTCGCAGTAGGCCTGTTCGGCCACGCCGCCGGCGGGCTGCGCGTGCGCCTTGCCGGCGCCGTAGGTGCACAGCTCGCTGAACAGCACCATTCGCACGGCCGGGAAGCGCCGCATCAGGTTGTCGGTTTCCTGCTGCAGGGCGCTAAGGTTGGGTTGCTGGCCGGAGATCGGCAGTTGCATGGCGGCGATGGTAAAAAAACTCATGATGGTCCTATAGTGGTGGAAAATAAGCCAGCTTTGGCAGCTTAGCAAAGACTGCGAATCTTGTTCAGTTCGGCCAGGGTGCGCTGGAATCCATATTCGAAGCGGTCGCTGACAAAGTAATAAATCATGTCGTTGGGCAGCAACACCAGACCAATGCCGCCGTAGCCAGACATGTGCGGTATCCACTTCTCCCCCGGGCACAGCGGCGGTGCGCCGGTCTGGCTTTGGCCGGCGTTCCAGGCCCACAGGCCGTGCAGGTAGCGCAGGCCAGCCTTCCCGGTGTCCAAGCCGTGGCGGCCGGTGCGCTGCATGGCCTCGTTGTACAGCGTGGCGTCGAGCATGGGCACGCCGGCGATGCTGGCGTTGTCCTTGTTAAGGAACTCGCCTATTTTCACCAGGTCGTCGTGGTGCAGCGTCAGGCCGTAACCGGTCAGCGGCACGGCGACCCGGTCGAGGGTGCGGGCGGTGGTCCAGACGGCGGGGCTGAGGCGTAGCGGCCGCCACAGCTCGGCCGTCAACATGTCGTAATAATCGCCGATGCCCCCCGCGTGCTGGCGCTGGACGCGGTTGAGGGCGGCGCCCAGCAGGAACGTGTCGGAGGTGTGGTAGACCCACAACGCACCGGGAGCGGACTGGCGGCCATAAGCACAGGCATGGCGGGCCTTGGCACGATAGGTGGACGGTACGAAGAAGCCCCGTTCGGTAGTCGAAGAACCTTCATCGGCTTCGTAGGCGGCCGAGGCGTAGTGGCCGGTCGCCATGTCGAGCGCGTCGAGCAGCGTGACACCGGCCCACATGGCGCCACCGCAGGGTCCGGCGGCATCACTGAGCGGGACCGACTGGCTGCCCGGATATTTCTTTTCCAGGCGCATCAGGCCGATGGCACCAGCGATGGACTTGGCCAGCGAATAGGAAGGCAGGTCAAGCACCTCGCAGTACGGGTAACGCCCGCGCCGGGTCTGGCAGCCGCCGACGTAGTTGACACCATCCACCGCCACACCGTAGACCGTCATGTCAGCCGCGCTCTGGTCAGCGCCAATGTTGGCCGCCACCACGCCGGCGGACGGATAGTCGTCCGGCAGCGCGGCGATCGGCCGGGTGGGCATGCGCGCCGCCACCTCTGCCTGGTACGCGGCCGCCACGGCCGCCGCGCCGGGAATGGCCTGGGGCATGTAGCGGGCGTCGGCCATCCCCCACAGGTCGAACTTGAAGTAGGCGCAGGTTTCGCCAGCGATCTGGAACGCGGCCCGGGAAACGCTGCCGTCGGATTTGAACAGGAAGCTGAGCACGCCGTTATGGGTGCAATTTGCCCCTTTTTCCTGCAGCGCGAAGGGAATCGCCGCGCGGCTGTAGCCCTCGTCGCCGTCTTCCTGCCAGACTCGGCCCGGCTCGATGATATATTGCCAATTCGGGTGGCTGGTGGCGAGCAGGCCGCGCCGCAGCGGCACCAGGTCGGCGCCTTGCTGGATGAACTGGAATGCGAACGGCGGCAGGTGTTGCGGATCGCGGTAGGCCGCCGCCGCGCCAGTGCCCGTTTCACTAAATCCGCCGCTACCAGCCAGTTGAGTCAGCGTCAGCGTGCCCTGGAACACCTGGCGGGCGGTAGTAGCCCCCGGCGCCGGCGCATAGGCGCTGTAGTCGACCAGGTCGACGCGACGGCCATGCAGCGCGGCGGCGGTCAGGGCGGCGCGGCCTTCGGCGGCGGCCGCCGTGCCCAGCGCGCAAGCCAGCGCGAGGCCCGGTGGCAGCATGGTAAGAAGACGTGGCATGGCGATCCCTTGTTGGGGTTGAAGTGAATGTCGGCGGACCAGGCGGCCCGCAGGGAACCAATATAGGCCAGCCCGCCAGGCGGCGGCAATGCCCTCGTTGTGGTACTCATGCTGGGTAATTGACGATCCGGCGGCGGCTGGCCGATAGTGGGGACTCTGGCAGCCAGCCGGACAAGTCAACTATAAAATCGCTGGGAGATCACGGGAATGAATTCGCACAAGCAGTTGAAGCAACGCGCCATGGCATCGGCCATCGCACTGGCATGCGCCAGCCAGGCCGGCAGCGCCGCCGCGCAGGAGGCCGGCTCCGGCGAGATCGCCACGGTCACCGTCACGGCACAGGGACGCAAGGAGAGCATCCTGAAGATTCCCTACAACATCTCCTCGATCAATGGCCAGCAGCTGGAGGACAACGTCATCGTCGACCAGTCCGAGCTGCTGCGCGGCGTGGCCGGTGCCTCGGTGGTGGACCGCGGCGCGCGCAATTCGGGCGTCATCAGCGGCATCACCATCCGCGGACTCAACGTCAACGGCTCGGCCCTGGGCGACTTCCAGACCTCGGCGGTGCCGACCGTGTCCACGTATTTGAACAACACCCCGATCTTCGCCAACTTCCTGATCAAGGACCTGGACCGGGTGGAGGTGCTGCGCGGCCCGCAGGGCACGCTGTACGGCTCCGGTTCGCTGGGCGGCACGGTGCGCTACCTGACCCGCCGTCCCGAACTGGCCACCTGGTCGGCCAAGCTGGACGGCGGCATCAGCCATACCCAAGGCTCGGGCGGTAACAATTACAGCACCGACGGCGTGTTCAACATCCCGCTGGGCGAAACGGCGGCGCTGCGGGTGGCGGCCGGCAAGGTCGACAACGCGGGCATCATCGACTACCGCAACGTCTACGTGCTGGACGCGGCCGGCGTGCCGGTGGCGCCCAAGGGCATCACCGACCCGGCCGCCAGCTACCGCAGCGTCAAGGACGCCGATACGGTGCGCATCGACTACGCTCGCATTTCGGCACTGTTCAAGCCGACGGCCAATTTCACCGCGCTGCTCACTTACCAGACCCAGCGCGACCACGTCGGCGGCCGGCGCCAGCCGACCCGCGGCAGCGACGGCTACGGCGTGCCGTATGGCCAATACGAAAATGGTTCGGTACAGCTGGAGCCGTCGGCGCGCGAGGTCAGCATGGCCTCGCTGGAAATGGACTGGGACCTCGGCTTCGCCACGCTGTCGAGCGGCACCTCGCACTACGACCAGAGCGGCGACAGCCTGTCGGAAAACACCGGCTTCTACGCCAAGAACAATTGGCTGGCCGATTACTACTACAATTATCCGCGGCCGATGGCGCAGGCCTATCGCAGCTACGGCGACAAGGCCTGGGTGCAGGAACTGCGGCTGGTATCCAAGCCGGGCGGCATGCTCGACTACATCGTTGGCGCCTACTTCCAGAACCAGGACCTGGCGGCCACCCAACTGAGCTATCTGCGCGGGCTCAAGGCCTGGGCCGACGTGGCGCTGCCGTCAGCCGGCGTCACCAGCGACAACGACTTCGTGTTCCACCGCCTGCAAAACTTCAAGGAACGCGCGCTGTACGGGGAGCTGACCTGGCATGTGGCGCCCACAGTGCGCGTGACCGGCGGCATGCGCAAGTTCCAGACCGATTTCAACAACGACAGCATCGTCGGCTCGGGCGTCATCGCGCCCTATAACGCGACCACCCATACCTTGATCACCCAGAACGATTCGGGCAACCTGTTCAAGGCCAACGTGTCATGGGACTTCATGCCGCGCCACATGCTGTATGCCACCGCGTCGCAGGGCTACCGCCGCGCGGGCGCCAACGCGGTGCCGCTGACGGGCAATTTCGCCGAGAGCGCGGCCTGGCAAACCTTCGCGCCGGACAAAAACCTCAACCTGGAGACCGGCGTCAAGGGCACGCTGGGCGGCACCCGCTACAACCTGTCGCTGTTCCACGTCGATTGGAAGCATATCCAGATCGACACCACCACCCCGAACTGGGGCTTCTACGTGGCCCAGAACGGCGGCAAGGCCAGCACCCGCGGGCTAGAGCTGGAGCTGAGCGGCAAACTGGCCGAGAACTGGCGCTACGGCCTGAACTACGCCTACGTCAACGCCCGGCTGGACGAGGACGTGCTGCGCGCGGACAAGCCGTCGGTGGTCACCGCCAAGGCCGGCACGGTGCTGCCTGGCACCGCGCGCAACACGCTGAGCGGCTCGCTGGAACACGTGACGATGCTCGACAACGGCTGGTACTGGACCCAGCGCGTGCACGGTTATGCGCAAAGCGCCACCGAGAACGCGATCTCGACGCTCCCCACCGTCAAGCAACGCTGGGCTGGCTTCGGCGACTGGGGCTTGTCGACCAGCCTGTCGGCCGGGCAGTGGAACGTCACCGCCTACGTCAAGAACCTGGGCAACAGCGACGGCGTCACCGGCGGCTTCCTGGAGGCGTCGATGGGCACCAGCCCGGGCCAGAACTACTATGGCAACGGCAGCAAGGTGCTGATCTCGCAGCCGCGCACCATCGGCCTGACCGCCGGCTACGCGTTCTGAGCCGGGTGTGCGGGTACACTGAGGTCTTTATGCTGATGGAGCCGACGGCCATGGGCCAACACCAATTGTCCCAGCAACTGCTGGCGATCGAGGCGCTGATCACGCGTGGCCGCACCGGCGAAGCGCTGGAGGCGCTGGCGCGGATGGAGGTCGGCGCCGCCGACGACCCAGCGGCACTGCAGCGCGTGGCGCAGCTGTACCTGCATTGCGCCGGCTTCGTGGCCGCCGCGCGCTGCCACGAACGGGCGGCGCAGTTGCTGCCCGACGACGCCAGGGTGTTGTACAACCTGGCCTCGTCGTGCACCGCCCTGGGCGACCTGGAGCGGGCCTACGCGCTGTACACCAGGGTGATCGAGCGCGACCCCGGCGACGCCGCCGCCTGGCTCAACCGCTCGCTGCTGCAGGTGTGGACGGTCGCGCGCAACCACATCGACGGCCTGCGCGCGGCGCTGTCCCGGCTGCCGTCCGGCCATGCGGCGGCGGTGCCGCTGTGCTACGCGCTGGCCAAGGAACACGAGGACTTGGGCGAGGCGGCCGTCTCGTTCGCCTATTTGCGGCGCGGCGCCGACCAGCGCCGCGCCGCCCTGGCCTATCGGGTCGACGGCGACGTGGCGGCGATGGCGCAGATCGCCGCCACCTTCGACGCCCGCCTGCTCGCCACGGCGGCGCCGCCGCGCGCCGACGAGCGCTCCTACTTCGTGCTCGGCCTGCCGCGCAGCGGCACCACGCTGGTCGAGCGCATCCTCGGTTCGCACAGCCACGTCGGCAGCCTCGGCGAGATCAACAATTTCGTCTACGGCGTGATGCGGCTGGCGGCTGGCGGCGGCGGCAAGAGCGACATGATCGCGCGCGCCGCGCGCATCGATTTCGCCGCACTGGGCCGGCTCTACCGCGAAGGCATCGCCGGCTATGGCGACGACAGCCCGGCGCTGATCAACAAGACACCGGACAATTTCCTGTACCTGGGGCTGATCCGCATGGCGCTGCCCGGCGCGCGCGTGATCCACCTGCGCCGCCATCCGCTCGACAGCTGCCTGGCCATGTACAAAACCCTGTTCCGCATGGGCTATCCGTATTCCTACAGCCTGGAGGACCTGGGCCATTATTACCTGGCTTATCATCGGCTGATGCATCACTGGCGCGACTGCCTGCCGGACGCCATCCACGAGGTCGACTACGAAGCGCTGGTCGGCGCGCAGGAAGCGAGCAGCCGCGCGCTGCTGGCCTATTGCGGCCTGGCGTGGGAACCGGCCTGCCTTGAATTCCACCGTAATCCCGCGCCGTCGGCCACCGCCAGCGCGGCCCAGGTGCGCCAGCCACTGCATCGCCGCTCGGTACAGCGCTGGCACAGCTACGCGGAGCAACTGGCGCCGCTGGCCGAGTTCCTGACCGCGCACGGCGTCGACTGCGGCGACCACGACTTTACTCATCAACAGGAAGCAACTTGAACACATACCTCGGCATTCCCCGCGCCGCGCCGGACGGCATGGCGGCGCGCATCCTGCTGTCCTTCCTGGCCACGGCCGGGCTGTACTACGTCAACATCATGCCGGCGCTGGTCGATGGCTTGAAGCAGGGCCTGCATTTCAGCAACCGCGAAGCGGGCATGGTGGGTTCCCTCAATATGTACGGCGGCGCCTGCGGCGCCTTGCTGCTGGCGCTCGTGGTGCGGCGACTCAACTGGCGGCGCTGGTCGGGCCGCTTGTTGCTGGCGCTGGTGCTGCTGGACCTGTTGTCGATGGCGGCGCACACGCCGCTGACGCTGATGGGCGTACGCTTCGTGCACGGCGTAGTCGGCGGCGCGCTGGTCGGGCTGAGCTTCTCGGTGTTCGCGCGCACGCCGGCGCCGGACCGCACCTTCGGCGTGCTACTGCTGGTCCAGGCCGGCGCTGGCGGGCTGGGCGTGATGGTGCTGCCGCTGCTGGTGCCGCTGGTGGGCACCGCCGTGCTGTTTGCCGCGTTGATCCTGTTTTCCGCCATCACGTTGTTGCTACTGCGGTGGCTGCCGGACTATCCGGTGCGGGCGGAGGCGGCGGACACAACGGCGCCGGCAACAGTGCGTTCGCGGCCACTGTTGTTGTCACTATTCGCCGTGGCGCTGTTCCAGGCCGCCAATATGGGGTTGTATGCCTACCTGATCGGTCTGGGCCGCAGCGCCGGCCTGTCGCTGGACCTTGTCAGCGGCACGCTCGGCGTGGCCAACTGGATCGCGATGCTGGGTGCGGTGATGGTGGTGATACTGTCGACCCGTTTCGGCATCTCCGGACCGATCGGCGGCGGCATGTTGCTGGCGGTGGTGGGGAGCTGGGCGCTGCTGTACAGCCATGTCGTGTGGATTTGGGTGTTGGCCAATGTGGCGGCCGGCGTGGCGTGGAATTTCGTCATCGCCTACCTGCTGGGCATGTGCGCGCGGTTCGGCCAGCGCGGCAGCGGCGCCGTTTGGGGCGGCTTTGCCTCCAAGGTGGGACTGGCCTCCGGACCAATGCTGGGGGCGCTGGTGCTAGGGGAGAGTCAGTACGGCCTGTTGATCTGGCTGATGCTGGCGCTGCTGGTACTGGCAGGCGCCGCCGCCATGTTCCCGGCCAAAAACCTAGACCAGGCCGCCTGAACGGAACCAGCGGCGCCCTTCCATTTGTCCAACCGATAATCGACGCATCAATAGTGTAGGCCGGATCGGTGATCGGCCTCATCCGCACGCGGGCAAAACACCCGGCATTCATAATGCTGGGGTCGGTGGTTCAAGTCCATCTATCACCACCAAAGAATATCCCACACAATTAAAGGCTTAGCTCACATCGAGCTAGGCCTTTTGTGTTTGTAGCCTGGTGAAATATGCAGTTCAGACTGCTTTTTCAGCATCTCGTCGCAGGGACGTGGCAAGGCCTGCTCCATGCGATACGGTGCAAGACATGAACCCCATCTATCAGCCCAGCCTGCCATGCTGCGTGTCCTTCTGTTGGCCACGGCGGCAGGCGGCGCGTCGGTTGCCGCCGCTGAATTTGATATCGGCGCGCGCATAGGCGATGGCCTGCAGCAGCGCGTGGCGATTGCCGGCGAGCCGGCATCGACTTTTAATATTCAACAGCGCATGCAGCGCTATCGGGTTGCCGGCGTCAGCGTGGCCGTTATTCGCAATGGCAAGATAGCCTGGGCCGGCATGTACCAGCAAGCCGCCGCGCCACGGATCGACACCGATACGGTTTATCAGGCGGCATCGATCAGCAAAGGCATCGCCGGGGCGCTGGCGCACCGGCTGGCGCGCGGCGGCAAGCTTGAGCTCGATGCGCCGCAGCAGCTTTGCCCAGCCGCTGCCGGACGGAGAGCGCAATCGCGCACGCGGCCACTACGCTGATGGCAGCGAGGTCGAGGGTGGCGCCCTTGTCTATCCCGAACTGGCGGCCGCCGGATTGTGGACCACTCCCAGCGATTTGGCCCGGTTTGCCATCGCCCTGCAGCAGTCCTGGAAAGCCGGCACGGCGTTCCTGAATACCGTTCAGGCACACGATCTTCTGAAGCCCGGTTTGAACAATTATGCGCAAGGCCTGTTCGTTGTCGGCGAGGGCGAACACCTGCGTTTCATGCATTCCGGCGGCAATGCCGGTTTTAAAAGTACCTATGCGATGTATCTCGAAAGCGGCGATGGCGTGGTGGTCATGACGGATGGCGACAACGGTTCTTATTTGGGCGGCGAGATCGTCAAGGCCGTGTCGTCGGCATATGGGTGGCCGGACTTCAAACCGCGTCCGGTGCAGCCGGCACCGCTCGATATCGCCGTGGCCAGGCGCTATGCGGGCACTTATCGCCTGGATGTATTCGAGGGCCGCTACGCCAACCGCTATGACTTGCAATTCGATGGCAAGGACTGGATGCTGGTGATGCCCGACATCGGCGCCACCCGCCTGGTGCCGACCGGGGCCGCCAGCCTGGTGGCCCCGGAAACCGGAGAGAGTATCGAACTGGCGCAAGATGGAACACAGGACGTGGTACTGATTGGCGGCCGCAAGGCTCACCGCGTCCCGCACAGTAAACTGCTGTAGTTGACAGCGCCCGCATTGCAGGGCAATCTGGCAGCGACCGGCGCAAATACGGCCGACTATCCGCAAGGCGCCGATGATACAACGAGACCAATTCTGGGAACGGCCGAACTGGCTGTTCTGCATGCTGCTGCCACTGTTCCATTTCGCCAGCGTCAAGCTGACTTTTTTCTGTGCCGTCACGCCGGAAAACGTGGTGGTGGTGTGGCTGCCCAACGCCGTGCTGCTAGCCACGCTGCTGCGCTTCCGCGGCCAGCGCGCGCCGCTGCTGGCCGCCCTCACCTTCAGTTCCGACGTCCTCGCCAACCTGCCCGTCTTTCCATGGTACGAGGCGATACTGCTCAGCGTCGTCAATCTGCTGGAAGTCGTCTTCACCTACCAGCTGATGCGCCGCAGCGGCGCCTCGTTCCGGCTGCAGCGGCTGCAGGACCTGATCAAGTTCATCCTGTCCGGCCCTGTCGCCGGCGCGCTGCTGGCCGGACTGATGGCCGCCTTCGTGCTGCAGAAGGCCGGCGGCGTCACCACCTCCTACTTCACGCTGGCGCGCCTGTGGTGGTTCGGCGACGGCCTGGGCCTGTTGATCTATACGCCGCTGCTGCTGGCCTTCACCCATCCGTCCCAGCAGCCGCTGAAGCTGACGCGTCTCGACGACCTCGCGCTGGCCCTGACGCTGATACTGGCGGCGGCCGTGCTGTCGGCGCACGGCGGCGAAATCGACGGCGTTTCCGTGACGCCGACCTTGCTCATGCCGGCGGCGGCGGTGATCGCGTTCCGCTTCGGTCCGCGCCTGACGACGCTGTTCGTGGCGCTGGTCTCGCTGTCCACGGCGATGATGATGACCACCGGGATGAAGCCCTTCGGCGACGTGCCGGTGCACCTGGAAACGGTGCGCGCGCAGGAATTCATCCTGACGCTGTGCATGGTCGGCATCGGCTTCGCGGTGCTGCTGAACGAGCTGCAGACGCGCGAGCGCGAGCTGGAGAACCGCGTGCGCGAGCGCACCCGCGAACTGGAGGTGTCCAACCGCGCGCTGGCGACGATGAGCATCACCGACAGCCTGACCGGCATCGCCAACCGCCGCCGCTTCGACGAGATACTGGCCGCCGAATGGAGCCGCGCGCGGCGCGGCAAGCAGGCGCTGACGCTGGCTATGCTGGACGTCGACCTGTTCAAGCAATACAACGACAACTACGGCCACCAGGCCGGCGACGAGGCGCTGTGCAGGGTGGCTGAAGCGCTGACCGCGCACATCCGCCGCAGCGGCGATTTCGTCGCCCGCTACGGCGGCGAGGAATTCGCCATCATCTCGCAATCGAACGCGGAGGACCAGTCGCTGGAGATGGCAAGCATGGCGTGCCGATCGGTCGAGGACCTGGCGCTGCCGCACGAAACGTCGCCGTTCGACGTGCTGACGGTGAGCGTGGGAGTGGCGGTGATCACGCCGGACGAGGGAGACGCCATCGCCTCGTTCCTGAAAGCCGCCGATACGGCGCTGTACCGCGCCAAGCAGCTGGGCCGCAACCGCGTCGAGCAGGCCGACGTCGGCATGATGATTTAAGCGGACGAAGCGGACGTCTGCAGCTGGCGGTACTGGGTCGGCGTGACGCCGGTGGTGGCCTTGAACTGGCGCGTGAAGGCGGAATGATCGCCGTAGCCGCAAGCCTGGGCGATCTCCGCCACGCTGGCGCCGCCCTTCAGCAGCCGCGAGGCGGCATCGACACGGGTCTGGATGATCATCTGGCGCGGCGTCAGGTGGAAGATGCGCAGGAAGTAGCGCTCGATCTGCGCCACCGACATATTGGCCGTGCGCGCCAGCTCCGCCAGCGGCAGCTGCCGGCCGTACTCCTCATGGATCAGCGCCACCGCCGCCGCCACCTTGCGGTAGGCCGGATTCTTCTTATCCGCCATCGCCAGGTCGCGCGACACGCCGGTCAGGCCGACGATGCGGCCGGCGGCGTCGCGCAGCGCCGTCTTGCGCGTCAGGCACCAGCCGGGATCGCGGTTCGGGTACAGGTGCAGTTCCAGCTGGTCCTCGATGCTGGCGCCGCCGGCCAGCACCGCCATGTCCTGCGCCAGGTAGGTCTGGCCGAACGGACGGGCGAACACCTCCGCCGAAGTGCGGCCGAGCAGCGCGGCCTTGTGCCGCTGCCCGCAGCGCTGCACCAATGTCTGGTTGACCACCACATAGCGCCCCTGCACGTCCTTGACGAAGAACACCACGTCCGGCAGCGCGTCGAACAGCGCTTCGGCGAAGAAGGGATCGGCGATGCCGGCGCCCAGCGCGCGGCGCGCGCTGTCGTCCTGATGTGGGTTGGTGTGCATGGATTCGATTGTGCCAGCGGTGCCGGGCGGCGTCTCCAGTTTTTTGCCGATTGTGCAGATATCGTCATCCATCGTGCGCAGACGGTGCAAGACGCGGCGGCGCCATGAGCATAAGATTTATGCATGAAAACCATTTCCATCATCGATTCCCACACCGGCGGCGAGCCGACCCGCCTGGTCGTCGCCGGCGGCCCGGAACTGGGCGCCGGCCCGCTGTCCGAGCGGCTTGCGCTGCTGCGCGCCGGGCATGACAACTTCCGTTCGGCGGTGGTGTGCGAGCCGCGCGGCTCGGACGTGCTGGTCGGGGCGCTGCTGTGTGAGCCGCACGCGCCCGATTGTGCGGCAGGCGTCATCTTCTTCAACAATGTCGGCTATCTCGGCATGTGCGGCCACGGCACCATCGGCCTGGTGGCCTCGCTGGCCTTCATGGGCCGCATCGGCGCCGGCCGCCATCGCATCGATACGCCGGTCGGCGTGGTAGAAGCCGAACTGCACGCCGACGGCAGCGTCACGGTCGACAACGTGGCCTCGTACCGCAGCCGGGCGCAGGTCACGGTCGACGTGCCGGGCCACGGCCCCGTCACCGGCGACGTGGCCTGGGGCGGCAACTGGTTCTTCCTGGTCTCCAGCCACGGGCTGGAACTGGGCGTGCACAACGTCGAGGCGCTGACCGCCTACAGCGTGGCCATCGGCGCGGCGCTGGAGCGCGCCGGCATCACCGGTGAGGACGGCGCGTTGATCGACCATATCGAACTGTTCGCGCCGTCGCGCAGCGGCGCCGACAGCCAGAGCTTCGTGCTCTGTCCCGGCAAGGCCTACGACCGCTCGCCCTGCGGCACCGGCACCAGCGCCAAGCTGGCCTGCCTGGCGGCGGACGGCAAGCTGGCCGAGGGCGCGCTGTGGAAGCAGGAAAGCGTGATCGGCAGCGTGTTCGAAGCGTCCTACCGTTATCGCGGCGAGCAGCTGATCCCCAGCATACGGGGCCGCGCCTGGGTCAACGCGCAGGCGCAGCTGATCCTCGACCCGACCGATCCCTTCGTGTGGGGCATACGGTGAACAAAACCGACGTCATCGTCATCGGCGCCGGCATCGTCGGCGCCGCCTGTGCCGACGCGCTCAGCGAACGCGGGCTGCGGGTGATGGTGGTCGAACAGGACATGCCGGGCGGCGGCGCCACCGCCGCCGGCATGGGCCATCTGGTGGTCATGGACGACAATGCGGCGGAACTGGCGCTGTCGGCGTATTCGGTCTCGCTGTGGAACGACCTGGTGGGCGACCGCCCGCAGCGCCACGAGTACAGCCGCTGCGGCACCATCTGGGTCGCCGCCGACGAGGAGGAAATGCAGGCCGCGCGCGACAAGGCACAGACCTTGTCGGTCCACGGCCTGGCTTGCGAGCTGCTGGCGCCGGCGGCGCTGTATGCGCGCGAGCCGCAACTGCGCCCCGGCCTGGCGGGCGGCCTGCTGGTGGCCGGCGATGGCCTGGTCTATCCGCCCAAGAGCGCGCGCATCCTGCTGGACCGGGCGATACGCCGCGGCGCCGCCACGCTGCGCGGCAGCGTCGCGGCGGTCGAGCACAACGGCATCGTGCTGGCGGACGGCGCGCGCCACCAGGCGCAGTACGTGGTGCTGGCCGCCGGTTCACGCTCCGCCGCCTTGCTGCCCGAGCTGCCGCTGCAGCCGAAAAAAGGACATATCGCGATCACCGACCGCTATCCCGGCTTCGTCCACCATCAGCTGGTGGAACTGGGATACATCAAGAGCGCCCACGCGCCCAGCGGCGACACGGTCGCGTTCAATTTGCAGCCCCGTCCTACCGGACAAGTATTGATCGGCTCCTCCCGCCAGTTCGACACAATCGACCTGGCGGTGGAGCCGGCCATGCTGCAACGCATGCTGCGACACGCTACGACATTCACCCCCGCGCTGGCACAGCTGAACGTGCTGCGCTGCTGGACCGGCCTGCGCGCCGCCACGCCGGACGGCCTGCCGCTGATCGGCCCCCACGCCGCGCGGCGCGGCCTGTGGCTGGCCACCGGCCATGAAGGATTGGGCATCACCACCTCGCTGGCGACGGCGCAGCTGCTGGCAAGCCAGATGACCGGCACCGGCACGCAGATCCCGGCGGCCCCTTACCTGCCGGCGCGCTTCCATGCCTGATACCGTGAACATCATCGTCCTCAACATCAACGGCCGCGACATCGGCGTGGCGCGGGGCGTCAGCGTGGCCGCCGCGATCGCGATGGCCGGCAGCGCCGTCACCCGCCGCTCGGTCAGCGGCGCCGCGCGCGCGCCCTTGTGCGGCATGGGCGTCTGCCACGAATGCCGGGTGACCATCGACGGCCGCATGCACCAGCTGTCCTGCCAGACCTTGTGCGCGGACGGCATGCACGTCGTCACCGGCGCCGGCGCGGAAGAGGATCCGACATGAATCACCATGACATCCTGGTCGTCGGCGCCGGCCCGGCCGGACTGGCCGCCGCACATGCGGCCGGCGCGCACGGCGCGCAGGTCGGCATCGTCGACGACAACCCTTTGGCCGGCGGCCAGATATGGCGCGGCGGGCCGTCGCAGCAGGACGACCCGCGTGCGCAGCGGATGTGGGCCAATCTGCAGGCGGCGTCCAACGTCAGCTTCCTGCCGCAGACGCGCGTGTTGTACGCGCCCTGCGCCGGACAGCTGCAGGTGCAGACGCCGTCGTCGTCGGCCACGCTGCGCTACAAGCAACTGATACTGGCCACCGGCGCGCGCGAGCGCCTGCTGCCCTTCCCCGGCTGGACGTTGCCCGGCGTGACCGGCGCCGGCGGCCTGCAGGCGCTGGCCAAGGGCGGCTATCCGCTGCGCGGCAAGCGCGTGGTGGTGGCCGGCAGCGGTCCGCTGCTGCTGGCGGTGGCCGCCACGCTGCGCGCGCGCGGCGCCGAGATCGTCGCCATCGTCGAGCAGGCGGCCTTGCCGGCGCTGGCGCGCTTTGCCGCCGGCCTGCCGGCGACACCGGCCAAGCTGGCGCAAGCGCTGCAACTGGCGGGCCAGCTGCGCGGCATCCCGTATCTGCGCGACAGCTACGTGCGCTCCGCGCATGGCGACGGCACGCTGCAATCAATACAGCTGCAACGCGGCGACGCGCGCGAGCTGGAAACGCTGCAGTGCGACTACCTGGCCTGCGGCTACGGCCTGCTGCCGAATGTCGAACTGGCGCAGGCGCTGGGCTGCGCGACAAGCTCGCACAACGGACAAACATCGGTGACCGTCGACACCTGGCAGCAGACATCCATTGCCGACATCTACTGCGCGGGCGAAGGCACCGGCATCGGCGGCGTCGACCTGGCGCTGGCGGAAGGCCATATCGCCGGCCTGGCCGCCAGCGGCCATGTGACCGCGTCGCACGCGGCCTTTGCCGAGCGCACCCGCTGGCGCAAATTCGCCTCCCGCCTGGAGCGTGCGTTCGCGCTGCGTCCCGAGCTGCGCGAGCTGGCCGGCGACGACACGATCGTCTGCCGCTGCGAGGACGTCTGCCACGGCGAACTGCGCACCCACGGCGGCTGGCGCAGCGCCAAGCTGCAAACCCGCTGCGGCATGGGCCCCTGCCAGGGCCGCATCTGCGGCGGCGCCACCGAAGTGCTGTACGGCTGGCGCCCGGATGCGGTGCGCATGCCGATCTCGCCGGCCCGCATATCCACCCTCATCGATTAACGAACCACACCAAGGAGAACCGCAATGGCAGCAGCAAAATGGGAAGGGGTCTTCCCCGCAGTAACGACCAAGTTCAAGGAGAACGAGGATCTGGACCACGCCGAGATGGAAAAGCACTTCGCCTTCCAGATCGACAGCGGCGTGCACGCGCTGCTGACCTGCGGCTCGCTGGGTGAAGCCAGCACCTTGTCCTTCGACGAGAAACTGGCCGTGGCCAAGACCGCGCTGGACGTCGCCGCCGGCCGCGTGCCGGTGCTGCTCAACGTCAGCGAAACGCGCACCGCCACCGCCTGCCGCTTCGTCGAGAAGGCGCACGAGATGGGCGTGCAGGGTTTGATGGTGATGCCGTCGGTGCTGTACGCGGCCGATTCGCGCGAGGCGATGGACAACCTGCGCACCATCGCCAAGGCGGCGCAGCTGCCGATCATGGTCTACAACAATCCGGTGTCGTACAAGGTCGACCTGACGCCGGACGACTTCAAGGAACTGGCCGATTGCGAATGGATCGTCGCCATCAAGGAATCGACCGACAACGTGCGCCGCATCACCGACCTGCGCAACGCCGTCGGCCACCGCTACCAGCTGTTCATGGGCGTGGACGACCTGTCGTTCGAGGGTTTGGCGGTGGGCGCGGACGGCCTGCTGGCCGGCCTGGTGGTGGCCTTCCCGAAGGAGACGGTGGCGCTGTACAAGCTGATGAAGGCCAAGCGCTGGGATGAGGCGCTCAAGCTGTACCAGTGGTTCATGCCGCTGATGCACCTGGACGTGTCGAACAAGCTGGTGCAGAACCTGAAGCTGGTCGAGACGCTGGCCGGCGTCGGCAACGAGAACGTGCGCCGCCCGCGCCAGCCGCTGCAGGGCGCCGAGCGCGCGCGCGTCACCGCCATCGTCGAAAAAGCGCTGGCCAACCGTCCGGACGTCGGCGCGCTGTTTTAAAAAAATCTAACGCCTGATGGTCGAGGCCCGCAGGATCAGCTGCGGGTCGATGGTGACGGTGTCGGTGGCGGGCTTGCCGTCGATGGAGGCGAGCAGTTTCTCCATCGCCTCCTCGCCCATGCGTTCGCTCTGCAGGTCCACCGTCGTCAGCGCCGGCGAGGTGTACTGGCCGTACAGGATGTTGTCGAAGCCGGCCACCGATATGTCCTGCGGCAGCTTGAAGCCCAGCGTCTGCGCCTCCTTCATGAAGCCCAGCGCGATCAGGTCGTTGTAGCAGATCAGCGCATCCGGATGCTCGGCGCCGAGCATGATGGCCGAGCATATGCGCTCGCCTTCGGCCGCCGTCGGCGCGCCGGCTTCATGCAGCGTCAGTTCCAGCTTGTGCGCGGCCAGGCATTCGCGTATGCCGCCGAGGCGCTCGCTGTCGCGCCGCGAACGCGGGAAGCTCAGGTAGGCGATGCGCTTGTGGCCCAGCGATACCAGGTGCCGCGCCAGCATGTAGCCGCCGCGATGGTCGTCGCTGATCACCCACGGTATATCGAGCCGCGTCAGGCTGCCGAAGTAGACCAGCGGCTTGCCCAGCCCCATCACCCAGTCCATCTCCGGCTCCAGCATGCGCGAGAACATGATGATGCCGTCCACGCGCCGGCTCAGCGCCTCCAGCAACGGCCGCTCGCGGTCCGGGTTTTCCTCGGTGTCGACCAGCAGCACGGTGTAGCCATGCGCCTGCGCGACGCGGTTGACGCCCTTGACGATGCTGGTGAAGTGGGGATTGGCGATGTCCAGCACCGACAGGCCGATGCTCTTGGTGCGGCCGGTGATCATCGACGCCGCCAGCGGATTGGAACGGTAGCCCAGCTTGTCGATCACTTCCTTGATGGTGGCCTCCACCGCCGGCGAAAACCGCTGCGCGCCGTTGACGTACTTCGACACGGTGGCGGTCGAGACTCCGGCCGCCGCCGCCACATCGCGTATGGTCGCTACATTTTTTTTCATGTTCAGACTATCGTAAGGCTCGGCGACAGCGCCGCCAAAGGAACAATCTTATCATGTCGGCATGAGCGCTCAGTCGCGGCGGCGGCCAGCCGAAAAGCGAAAGCTGGTCAGCGCGTGAAAAACCTGGCCCGGATACAGCGCCGTGGTGGGGAATTGCGGGTGGTTGGGACTGTCCGGCAGGTGCTGGGTTTCAAACGCAAAACCGTCGTAGCGGCGGTAGCCCACGCCTTCGCTGCCGATCTCGCCGCCGTCGAAGCCACTGGCGCTGTTCAGCTGCAGCGCCGGCTCGGTGGTGCGCACTTCCATGCGCCGGCCGCTGGCCACGTCCTCGATCAGCGCCACCCGCTGGTAAGCGCCGGCCCGCTTGGAAAACAACAGGCTGTGGTCGATGCCCGGCAGGCCGCCCGGCGGCGCCAGCAGCGGCACCTCGGCGGCCGTGCGCAGACGCTCGCTGATGCCGCTGGGGCGGCGGAAGTCCAGCGGCGTGCCGGCCACGCTGGCCAGCGCGCCGGTGGGGATGCGGTTGCCGTCGGTCTCGGCGTAGCGGTCGGCGGCGATCTGGAAGCGGTGCGTGGCCATGCCGCCCGTGCCGGCGCCGGCCAGGTTGTAGAAGGCGTGGTTGGTCAGGTTGAGCACCGTCGGCGCGTCGGTCGCGGCGCGGTATTCGATCTGGAATTCGTCGCGCTTGCGCAGCAGCCGGTAGGTGACGCTGACGTCCAGCGCGCCGGGGAAGTTCTGGTCGCCGTCTGGGCTGTGCAGGCGGTAGATCGAGCCTATCGATACGGCGTCGGCGAAATCCTGGCGCCGCCAGACGCGCTTGTCGTAGCCGTCCGGGTCGCCGTGGATGGCGATGCCCTTGGCGTTGGGGATCAGCTGTACGGTCCTGCCGTCCAGCGTGTAGCGGGCGTTGGCGATGCGGCCGGCATAGCGGCCGATGACGGCGGCGAAGCGGCGCTGCGTGCGTTCGTAGGAAGCCAGGTCCGGCAGGCTGAGGATGATGTTGCGGCGCCGGCCGCGGCGGTCGGCCACTTCGGCGGCGACCAGCGTGGCGCCGTAGTCGATATAGGCCAGCCGCATGCCGCGATCGTTCTCCAGCACCACCTTGTCGACCGGCTGGCCGGCGCGGCTGGTGCCGAACGGCTCGACGCGGATGCCGGCGGCCGCCGGTGCCGGTCCGGCCAAGGCCAGTAACGGCACCAGCCACAGCGCCACGCGCATCATGACGGTCACAGGTCGGTGATTTCCTTGTGCCGCGGGACCAGCACCTTCATCACGCACCACGCCACCAGGTAGGCCAGCGCGCAGATGGCGAACATGATCATGTAGCCGGTATGGATGTCGTTGACCGTCTTGTAGTAGTCGAACACCCAGCCGCCCAGCTTGGTCAGCAGCACGCCGCCGATGCCGCCGGCCATGCCGCCGATGCCGATCACCGACGCCACCGATTTTTGCGGGAACATGTCCGACACGGTGGTGAAGATGTTGGCCGACCAGGCCTGGTGCGCCGAGGCGCCGATGCCGATCAGCAGCACCGGCACCCAGAAGCTGATCGCACCCAGCGGTTGCGCCAGCAGCACCACCAGCGGGAAGAAGGCGATCACCAGCATGGCTTTCATGCGGCCGTCGTAGGGCGCGTAGCCGCGCGACATGAAGTAGGTGGGGAACCAGCCGCCGCCGATGGAGCCAACCATCGTCATGCTGTACAACACGGCCAGCGGCACGACGATGGCGTTGCCCTTCATGCCGTATTGCGCCGACAGGTAGGTCGGCAGCCAGAACAGGAAGAACCACCAGACGCCGTCGGTCATGAACTTGCCGAAGGCGAAGGCCCAGGTCTGGCGGTATGTGAGCAGCTGCAGCCACGACACCTTCCTGGCTGCGGCCGCCGATTCTTCCTCGGTCTTCTCGACCGGCGCCGCCTGGTCGCTGCGGATGTAGGCCAGCTCCCTGGCCGACAGGCGCTTTTGCTGCTCCGGTTTTTCGTACAACGTGATCCACACGCTCATCCAGATGAAGCCCAGCATGCCGATCATGACGAAGGCGGTCTGCCAGCCCCACACGCTGGCGATCAGCGGCACGCAGATCGGCGCCAGGATCGCGCCGACGTTGGCGCCGGAGTTGAAGATGCCGGTGGCGAAGGAGCGTTCTTTTTTCGGGAAGTATTCGGCGGTGGCCTTGATCGCGGCAGGGAAGTTGCCGGCCTCGCCGATGGCCAGCACGGCGCGCGAGATCATGAAGCCGACGATGGACGGCACCACCACGACGCCGGCCGCGCCCAGCAGCACGCGCACGCCCTCGCCCATCGGCACCGAGAACGCGTGCATCAGGGCGCCCAGCGACCAGATGCAGATCGCCAGCACATAGGCGGCCTTGGTGCCGATCTTGTCGACCACGCGGCCGGCAAACAGCATCGAGATCGCGTACACGAACTGGAAGGCGGCGGCGATGTTGGCGTAGTCGGTGTTGCTCCAGCCGAATTCCTTGGACAGGTCCGGCGCCAGCAGGCTCAGTACCTGGCGGTCCAGGTAGTTGACGGTGGTGGCAAAAAACAACAGTGCACAGATGGTCCAGCGGTATTTACCGACGGTTTGTCCAGCCGCTTGCGCGTTCACAGGCTCGCTCAGGTTCATGGCATCACTTATTTTCTGGTTTTTGGTGATGATCTCTCGGTCTCCACGAGATCACTCTAGTCGTATGTCATCGTACAACTATAAAACAGCTTAAGCAAGCGGAAAGATGCGGCCGCTTCAGGGAATGCGTAGAACCTTGCCGGCCGCGCCGCCTGCGCATGGCGGGCGGCGCGGCCATTGTTGTATGATGACTTTTATTGCAACTTCTTGCTGTCGCCGCCCGGCGCCAGCAGCAGCGCCACCAGGCTGATCACCGCCGCGCCCGACAGATAATAGCCGACGTACTGCAGGCCGTAATTGGTCGCCAGCCAGGTGGCGACGTACGGCGCCAGCGAGGCGCCCAGGATGCCGGCCAGGTTGAACGTCAGCGAGGCGCCGGTGTAGCGCACCTCGGCCGGGAACAGCTCGGACAGGATGGTGCCCAGCGGGCCGTAGGTCATGCCCATCAGGCCCAGGCCCAGCGACAGGAAGATGGTGACCTGCACGCTGCTGCCGGAGCCGAACATCGGCGCCATCGCCAGGCCGAACACGGCGATCGCGGCCGAGACCCAGATCAGCGTCGTGCGGCGGCCGTAGCGGTCGGCCCACAGCGCGGCCACCGGTATCGTCAGGCCGAAGAACACCACGGCGAACAGCTGCTGGATCAGGAAGTCCTTGCGGCTGAACTTGAGCGCGGTGGTGCCCCAGCTCAGCGCGAACACCGTCATCAGGTAGAACAGCACGAAGGTGGCCATGGCGATCAAGGTGCCCAGCACCAGCACGCGGCGGTGGTCGCGCCACACGGTCACCACCGGCACCTTGACCCGCTCGTTCTTGTCCAGCACTTTCTGGAAGTCCGGCGTTTCATGGATCTTCAGGCGGATGTACAGGCCGACGATCACCAGCAGCGAGCTGGCCAGGAAGGGAATGCGCCAGCCGTAGCTGAAGAATTCGGCGTCGCTCAGGGTCTGGCTCAGCAGCAGGAAGATGCCGCCCGACAGGAAGAAGCCGATCGGCGCGCCCAGCTGCGGGAACATGCCGTACCACGCGCGCTTGCCCGGCGGCGCGTTCTCGGTGGCCAGCAGCACGGCGCCGCCCCACTCGCCGCCCAGCCCCAGGCCCTGGCCGAAGCGGCACAGCGCCAGCAGCGCAGGCGCCAGCGTGCCGATGGTCGCATAGGTCGGCAAGGCGCCGATCACCACCGTCGACAGGCCCATGGTCAGCAGCGCCGCGACCAGCGTGGCCTTGCGGCCGATGCGGTCGCCGAAGTGGCCGAACACGGCCGAGCCTACCGGGCGGGCGAAGAAGGCGATGGCGAACGTGGCCAGCGATTGCAAGGTGGCGGCGGCCGGATCGCTGGCCGGGAAGAACAGCTTGGGGAACACCAGCACGGCGGCGGTGGCGTAGATGTAGAAATCGAAGAATTCAATCGTGGTGCCGATCAGGCTGGCAAACAGCACGGTGGCGGGGGAATTGGTCTTGGGCGATCCGGGGTGGGACTGACTCATGCTTGACGCTCCTGCGATGGATGGTGCGGGCCATCATACACACCCCCTCCGCAGGTTGCCAAGCAGATATGGTCAGCCCTTGGGATCGATCTGGGCCAGGGCGGCGCCGATGGCGTCGGCCTTCAGCGGCCGCACCAGGCGCGCCACTTCCTGGCCGTCGCGCAGGAAGATCATCGTCGGCCACAGCTTGACCCGGTAGGAGCGGCCCAGCGCGCGGCCGGGGCCGTCCTCCACCTTGTAGTGCCTGACCTGTTCGTGGCCGGCAAAGGCCTGCTCCAGCGGCGCCTGCGCGGCCATGCAGTGGCCGCACCAGTTGGCGCCGAACTCCAGCAGCGTGGCGCCGCTCATGGCGTCGACGGCGGCGCGCTCCGGCGCGGCGGGGATGTAGACTTTTTCCATGCTGTCTCCGTTACGATTGGGATTTCATTTGGGTTTCACTTGCGCGCACGGGTCGGCGCGCGACTGCGGCGGCACACTGTGCACGGCGTCGTAGCGCCCGGTGCCGTCGGTGCCTTCGACAAATCCTTCGCTGCGCACCGTCAGCGCCGGCGCCACCTCGTTGATCCAGTGCGCCACGCCGATGTCCTTGCGCACGTGGCCGTTGCCGGCGATTAGCACGACGTCGCGCGGCTGCTGGTCGCGCACGATCTTGGCCATCCAGATGTCGCGCGCCACCTGGGCGTTGACCATGCCGCCGATCATCATCTCCGGCAGCATATTGCAATGACCGGCCATGATTTCCTTGTACTGGCCGCCGCGCACGTCGGCCGGCAGCGGCTGGTCCAGCCGGTAGTCCTTGATGCTTTGCGGATCGAAGGTGGCGGTGATGCCGTCGCGCACCACGCGCGAGGCGTCGCTGCGCGACAGGTTGGCGGCGATCAGCGGCAGCTGGTAGGTCAGCGCCAGCTGGATCACCGGATAGTACAGCTGCCAGTCCCAGCGCGGGCCGCCGACCACGCGGATCACGCATTGCGCGTCCAGGCAGCCTTTTTGCGCCTTGCTCAGCACGTCCTGGTTTTCCCGGTCGAACTGCTCCATGACGATGGCCGGGCGCCAGCCCGCTTCGATCCGCTGGCGCAGCAGCTCGTAGCGCAACTTGTGGCCCTGCGCATTGTCGTGCACCTCGCCCAGCAGCAGCACCTGCGGATTGACGGACGCGGCCGCCACGGCGGGAGCGGCGGACGGGGGCGCTGCCGCCGGCGCCCTGGCCCCGTTGGCACAACCGGCCAGGACAGCCAGCGTGGCGACGGCCAAGCTTGGTTTAAATGTAGAATTCATCGGCGGCGACTGTTGTTGCGATGCAAAAATAAATTGTTTTTAGAGAAATAGAGATGGCAATGTGTCATGAAACATGTTCTAATATCAAAACAGTAGAGCACGGTACTCCCAATCCGTGCCACATGCAGTATTAACATCCTGCCCATGCAGCATTGCCAGGAGTCATTTTGAAAATTTCGACCTTAATTACCGCCATTTTGCTGGCCGCAGGCCTGTCCGCCGCCGCATTGGCCCAGGCGGAAACGCCGGCAAAAGACAAAGTTGCAACCGCAACAATTGTACTCGCTCACTGCGACGCCAACGGCGCCGCCCCATGCGATATCAACAACAACACCGCCGGTAAATCGCCGGAAGACAGTGATCCGGCCGCCCTGCCACCCAACGATCCCAAGCGCCAACAGGCGGTCGAGCCGATGGCCCTGGTCCCGGAACCGCAAACCTTCATTTTGCTGATGCTGGGCCTGGTGGTACTGGGCTTTGCATCGCGTGACCGCGGAGCGTCGGAGAAGTTCAGCGACTGACGCCGGCGCAGGGCGCTACAGCCCGCATACCGCGTGGATATTGGTGATGGAAACGCCATGCAAGATGGCGCGCAGGATGCAGTAGAGTTTTTGCACGCCGTTGTCGGTGGCCAGCACCAGGAACACCGCCAGCGCCAGCGCCACGCCAGCCAGGATCAACAAACCTTTAATCGTGTCTTTATTCATGCGGCATTCTAGCGTGGCGCCGCCTGCTTAAGCAACGGCGGGCAGCGCATAGTCGAAATCGTAGTAATGCTTGCCGCCCTCGATACGGATCTGCAGCTTGCCGCTGAGGCCGGCCAGTTCATCGCGGCCCGAATCGGCCACCACCAGCACCGCCAGGCCGGCCGCGCCGCGCTCCATGGTGCCCGTATGATGCAGCAGGAAGCTGCCGCGCCGCCCTTCCAGCGTCCCCTGCACCAACTCCATCGCCACATAGGCGCCCGACATCAGCGCGCGGTCCATGAAGGCCAGCATCTCGCCCTTGCCGCTGGCCTCCAGCGGGCCGTGGTACTGCTTGTCGAGCGACATGCGGCCGAGGCCGGTTTCGGCCGCCACCGCGGACATCGCCTCGGGCGCCATCTTGACGCTGAATTCACCGCTAACGGTAGTCATGCTGATCCTGTCTAAGTATGCAGATGGGCTTCGGCCGCCTGCGCGGCCTGTTCGTCGACCGGCGTCACGCACGGCATGCGCAGCACGAAACTGGCGCCCTGCCCCAGTACGCTGGAGACGGTAATGGTGCCGCCAAACTGCTTGGCCATCAAGTTGAACACGATATTCAGTCCGAGCCCGGTGCCGCCCTGCCCGCGCCGGGTGGTGACGAACGGGTCGAACACCTTGTCGATCATGTCCGGCGGGATGCCCTTGCCGTTGTCGGTCACCTGCATCTCGATCCAGTCCGCCTGCTGCGCCACGCCGATGGTGATGCGGCCCTCGTCGTCCGGATCGAACGCGTGCTCGACGCAGTTCAAGGTCAGGTTGGTGATCACCTGCGCCAGCGCGCCGGGGTAGCTGTCGAGCATGATGTCCGGCGGGCAGGCGATGCTGACGACGATGCGGGTCTTTTTCAGCTTGGGCTGCAGGCTGGACACCACCTCGTTGATGTAGTCGCGCAGCTCGAAACGGCGGCGCGCCTCGCTGACCTGGTCGACCGCGATCTGCTTGAAGCTGTGGATCAGGTGCGCCGCGCGGTAGGCGTTGTTCATGATCAGGCGCGTGCTCTCGGAAGCCGTGTCCAGGTAGCGCATGATGTCGGATTTCTTGATGTTGCCGCCGTCGACCGACTGCTTGACCTTTTCGGTGGCCTCCATCAGCACCGAGGCGCTGGTCAGCGCGATGCCGACCGGCGTGTTGATCTCGTGGGCGACGCCGGCCACCAGCCCGCCCAGCGAGGCCAGCCGTTCGGCCTGCAGCAGCGATTCCTGGGTGCGGCGCAGGTCGTCGAGCGCCTTGGCCGTGGTCTGCGCCGACTTGCGCGCCTCGTCCTCGGCCTCGCGGATGCGCTGGATATTCGATTTGACCTTGCGCTGGATGGCGTTGAAGCCGCGGATCACCTCGCCCAGCTCGTCGTGGCGGCTGTCCGGCAGTTCCTCGACCTCGTCGCTGCCGCGCGTGGCCAGGTCGAACAGGCCGTCGCGCAGCCGCTTGAGCGGATCGAACACGATGCGCAGCGACAGCGCCAGCGCGGCCACCAGGATCAGGTCCAGCAGCAGCACCTCGGTGACCTTGCGGCGCACTTCGGCGGCCAAGGTGGCATCGATCTGCGCGCGGCTGAAGTTGACCACCACGCGGCCGACGATGACCGGCTTGAGCGAGGCGCCGGCCGCGCCGGAATCGCGGTAGGCCAGGTCCGCCACCACCGGCGAGCCGCCGACGGCGGCATCGTTCTCGATCGAGCTGACGCTGCCGTTTTCATTGCGCAGCTTGCCGGAGAACAGGCCGACCGAGGTGTCGTAGACGCGGATCGACACCAGTTCCGGCGGCAGCATCTCGGCGGCGACGATGTTGTCGACCTTGGCCTTGTCCAGGTCCCACAGCGCCGACGGCAAGCTGGTTTGCAGCCGGGTCAGCACGCCCTGGCGCAGCCGCTGGCTGCTGACTTCCAGCTCGTGTCCCAGGCTGTATTGGGCATACGTGCCGGAAATGCCGAGCACCAGCGTCACGATGACCACGAAAAGCAGCGTCAAGCGGCCTTGAATCCCGAACATCGGCTAACCTCCCTGGCAACATGGAATTGACGGCAACGTCCCAATGTACGGTATGGCATGAGACTTGGCAAGAATTAGGACATAACCCTTGGGACAAAACCGCCGGCAGACTTTGCCCGCTTGCAATGGTAAGATCAGGCAATGTAGATCAGGTGGCAAAACGGAGGACGTCATGACTAGCAATTATCAACCCTTGAACCTGGCGCAGGTACGGCCGGGGATGGTCTTGTCCGACGAATTGCTGGACGTGCAGGGCCATGTGCTGTTGCCGCAGGGCACGGTCTTGACCGAGGCCATGCTGGCGCTGATGCCCCGCCACGGCATCGCCGTGCTGCCCATCCTGCAGGAGGAGGTGTCGGCGGAAGCGGTGCAGGCAACGCTGAACCATCACGAGGCCCGCATCGCCCAGCTGTTCCGTAAAAACGACGCCGACAGCGACAGCGACTGGGCCACCGCCACGCTGCGCCGCTTCGTCTCGGACTTCCGCCTGGGCACAGAGGAGACGCCGGAGCATGAGTAATACGCTGAGTTACGACGACGTCGTCCGCACGCTGGACGACCTGCCATCGCTGCCGGCGGTGGTGATGGAGCTGCTCAACAGCATAGACCAGGACGATGTCGATATTTCCGTGCTGGCCAAGAAGGTGTCGCACGACCAGGCGCTGACGGCCAAGACCTTGCGCCTGGCCAACTCGTCGCTGTACGGCCTGCAGGTCAAGGTGACCACGATCCAGCAGGCGATCACCTACCTGGGCTTCCAGACCACGCGCAACCTGATCACGGCGGCCGCCGTCACCGGCTGCTTTGCCGAGGGCCATTGCCCGGGCTTCGACCACAAGGCGTTCTGGCGCCATTCGATCGCCACCGCCGCCTGCGCCAAGGTGCTGGCGCGGCAGATGCGTTTCAACCAGGATTACGCCTTCACGGCGGGCTTGCTGCACGACATAGGCCGGCTGGTGCTGGTGTCCTGCTTCCCCAACCAGTATTCGGAAACCATCGCCTACCGCGCCGACCATGACTGCTACCTGCTGGACGCGGAGCGTGCCGTGCTGGGCATCGATCATGTCGACGCCGGCCTGGCGCTGGCTGAACACTGGAATTTTTCCGATACGATGCGGCTGGCCATCGGCGGCCATCACGATCCGGAGGCGCCGGGCGCAGGGTTCCTGGCCGCCATCATTCACGTGGCGGACGCCATAGTGCATGCGCTCGATCTGGCGCAGGTGCAGGATGATCTGGTCCCGCCCGTATCCACCGTGGCCTGGACTGCGCTGGGCCTCGATGAAGAAATCTATCTGCAATTGTTCCGCGAGACGGAACTGCAATATGAAGAAATTTCCATGGTGCTGCTGAGCTGACGAATCAGCTGTGAAGCGGCGGCTGGCTGCCGGCCGGGCTGGGGTCAGCCACGGCAACGGCAGCAGCGGATGCGCGGGCGCATCAGTGACGCGCGTAGGTTCCGGCTTCGGCCTTTTCAGTGCGTTCCTCTGGCTTCGGACGGCCCTGGGCATCGGACAGACGATACTTGGTGCGGCGGTCGCCCATCAGATCGCGCAGGTCGCGGATGCTCATGCCGGTCACTTCATGCATGCGGATCAGCAGCGAGGCGCCCACCGGCAGGCGGTGATGGCGGATCTTGCTGATGACCGGCGGCGCGACTTCCAGCAAACGCGACAGCGCGGCATCGTTTTTCAGTTGCATCTTGCCGAGCAAGATATCCAGGAGGTGGTTCGGGTTGTAGCTTTCCTGGGAAGCGAGAGCGTGGTGTGCCATGATTTTCCTCGTTGAGTTGGGTGATCGGATAGTGCTGGTTCGAACTTAAGGACAACTTAGATACTTTCAATAAAGTTCGTTACTGCTGAATTGCCTTTCGTGCAAGATTATTCTATGCTTAAAAGGGCCTGTTCCAGCCGGTACGCGCAGAGCGAAGATTGTTCGACATCAATCGCCGGCTAGAAACCTTAGCAACAATGCTATTTCATCACATGGGGCCCGAGGGTGTCGCACGCAAGAACTTGTAGGAAACTGTTACACAAAGCAAGTTCGTCTTTACACAGGCGGGGGAAGGCGAAATGAGGCGGCAATGAGGCGATAACGCGGCGCGGACGGCGTTGCCGCCGTCCGGCGAAAGCGGGGTTTATGCGGTGGTGTCGATGTTGCGGCCGAGCGTGGTTTTGCCGCTGTCGCGGCGTTGCAGTTCGGCACGCTGGTCGGCCGCTTCGGCCTCGCGGCGCTGGGTCGCCGTGGCGTCCTCATTAGCCTGGGCGCGGGTGCGCTGGGCGTCGGTATTTTTTTCCACGCGGTTTTGCACCGCACGCTCGGCCTCGCCGCTGCGCGCCAGGCCTTCGGCGCGTTCGGTCTGGCTGGCCTGCTGGGCGCGCTGCGTATCGCGGTTGGCGCGCGTCTCGCGCTGGTTGGCCGCCTGGATGCCCTCCAGCGGCGTGCTGATGCGCGACGACGAAATCGAATTAACCGCCATGAAACCCTCCGGAGTGCTGATCGATAGTGACGAATAATGACTATTGGCCACGCTTTAAATGTAGAAGCGCGGCGCGGCAAAATCAAGCACTATCGCGGTTGGCGCAGGCAAATTACGTTAAACTATCGGCTGTGCCGGTCCCGCCGGCCTCTCTCATAAAGCATTCCATTGAAAACCAAAACCCCAGTCCAGCCGTACTACTTTGTTCCGGAGCCGCTCGACAACGCGCGGCTGGCACATTTGTGCGGCCCCCTCGACGAAAACCTGCGCCAGATTTCCGCCGCGCTGGACGTCACCATTTTCCGTCGCGGCGAGAAATTCATCGTCAGCGGCCACAACGCCGAACGGGCGGTGCAGATCCTCGAACAGTTCTACGCGGTCGCCAACAAGATCGTCCCGATTGAAGAAGTGCAACTGGCGCTGGTCGAGCAGCGCGCCGGCCTGGCGGTCGCCTCCGCCGCGATCGCCGCCGCCGCCGCGCCCGACCAGCCGCGCCCGCTGGAGGCGCCGTTCGTCGAACCCGAGATCAACAGCCCCATCCTGAAGACCCGGCGCGCCGACCTGCGCGGCCGCACGCCGCACCAGATCCGCTACCTGCGCAACATCCTCGAGCACGACATCAGCTTCGGCGTCGGCCCGGCCGGCACCGGCAAGACCTACCTGGCCGTGGCCTGCGCGGTCGACGCGCTCGAGCGCGACGCCGTCAAGCGCATCATCCTGACCCGCCCCGCCGTCGAGGCCGGCGAGCGCCTGGGCTTCCTGCCGGGCGACCTGGCGCAAAAGGTCGATCCCTACCTGCGCCCGCTGTACGACGCGCTGTACGACCTGCTCGGCTTCGACCGCACGCAGAAAATGTTCGAGAAGCAGGTGATCGAGATCGCCCCGCTGGCCTACATGCGCGGCCGCACGCTGAACCACGCCTTCGTCATCCTCGACGAGGCGCAGAACACCACCGTCGAGCAGATGAAGATGTTCCTGACGCGCATAGGCTTCGGCAGCAAGGCCGTGGTCACCGGCGACGTCACGCAGGTCGACCTGCACAAGAGCCAGAAGAGCGGCCTGGTCGACGCCATCCAGGTGCTGAAGGACGTGCGCGGCATCGCCTTCAGCCACTTCAACAGCGAAGACGTGGTGCGCCACCCGCTGGTGGCGCGCATCGTCGACGCCTACGAGACGGCGCACAACCACGAAGCGGAAATCGCTCCCCTACTCAAAGCCACAGCGCTCAAAAATGTCCGTAAAAAATAAACTGACGCTGTCGGTGCAGTATCCCGACGCCCGTTTGCAGGAAACCATCACCCGGCCGAAGATCCGCCGCTGGGTGCAGGCCGCGCTGTTCGCGCCGGCCGAGCTGACGATACGCTTCGTCGACGCCGAGGAAGGCCGCACGCTGAACCGCGAATACCGCGAAAAGGACTACGCCACCAACGTGCTGACCTTCGCCTACAACGAAGGGGAGGCGTTGCCGGACGATGCGCCGACCCAGGCCGACATCATCCTCTGCACCGACGTGCTGCAGAAGGAAGCGGCCGAGCAAAAGAAGACCGTGGAGGAACATACGGCCCACCTGGTCATCCACGGCGTGCTGCACGCCCAGGGCTACGACCACATGGACGACGAGGAAGCGGCCGAGATGGAAGGCATCGAAACCGAGATCCTGGCCGGCCTCGGCATGGCCGATCCCTACGCCGATTGACGCGCCGGGAGCTGTCTTTTTGACAAAAACGGCTCCTGCTCCCCATTTCGTGTATCCTATACCCCTTCGAAACAACGGCTCACGCCTCCTATGCAAGAGCACTCTAGTGGCGTCAAGACTGACGCCAAACCCCATCGGTCACTGTTTGAACGCCTGACCGCACTGATTTCCCCCGAGCCAGAGAACCGCGCGGAACTGCTCGAAGTTCTGCACGACGCCCACGAACGCAACCTGATCGACGCCGACGCCCTGTCGATGATCGAAGGCGTGTTCCAGGTGTCGGACCTGTCCGCCCGCGACATCATGATTCCACGCTCGCAGATGGACGTCATCGACATCTCCAAGCCGATCGAAGAATGGCTGCCACTGGTGCTGCAGACCGCCCACTCGCGCTTCCCCGCCATCGAAGGCGAGCGCGACAAGGTGATCGGCATCCTGCTGGCCAAGGACCTGCTGCGCTACTACGCCGAGGAATCGTTCGACGTGCGCGACATGCTGCGCCCGGCCATCTTCATTCCCGAATCGAAACGCCTGAACGTGCTGCTGCGCGACTTCCGCGCCAACCACAACCACATGGCCATCGTGGTGGACGAGTACAGCGGCGTGGCCGGCCTGATCACCATCGAGGACGTGCTGGAACAGATCGTCGGCGACATCGAGGACGAATACGATTTCGACGAGGAAGAGGACAACATTCTGTCGATCAAGGAAGGCGTGCACGGCCCGCGCTGGCGCATCAAGGCGCTGACCGAGATCGCCCAGTTCAACGAAGAACTCGATACGGCGCTGCCTGAAGACGACGTCGACACCATCGGCGGCCTGGTCGCCAAGCACCTGGCGCGCATGCCGCACAAGGGCGACGTCTTCGATTTCGAAGGCATGCGTTTCGAAGTGCTGCGCGCCGACGCCCGCCAGATCCACGTGCTGCTGGTGGAGAAACTGCCGCCTGCCGCGATCGACGGCGACGACGCGTGATGCGCTTTCGCCGCGCCAATCCGAACGCCCCCCCCAAGCCGCAACGCCCGACCCGAGGCCGGATGATCATCACCGGCCTGGCCGGCGCCCTGTGCGTGTTCGCCTTCGCGCCGTTCGGCTGGTGGCCGCTGGAGATCCTCGGCCTGGCAACCCTGTTCTACCAGGTGCTGCGCAGCAGCGACGTCAGGGCCGCCGCGCTGATCGGCTGGGCCTTCGGCTTCGGCTGGACCGCCGCCGGCACCCACTGGCTTTACGTTTCCCTGCATACCTACGGCGCCATGCCGGCGCCGCTGGCGGTGGCCGCCGTGCTGCTGCTGGCCGCCGCCATGGGCCTGTACGTCGCGCTGGCGATGGGCGGCGCGGCCTGGCTGCGCAAGCGCTGGGCGCTGCCGCTGCCGGCCGCCAACCTGCTGGTGCTGCCCGCCATGTGGGCGCTGTTCGAATGGCTGCGCGGCTGGCTGTTCACCGGCTTCCCGTGGCTGTCGGCCGGCTACGCGCACAACCACAGCCCGCTGGCCGGCTACGCGCCGGTGATCGGCATGTACGGCCTGGGCTGGCTGGCGGCGGTCGTCGCCGGCGCCCTGCTGTTGCTGGCGCACCGCACCCGTTTGAAGGCGGCCGCGCTGCTCGTCGCCATTCCGGCGGCCGGCTTCGGCCTGAGCCTGCTGCACTGGACTTATCCGGAAGGCAAGCCGATCTCGGTGCGCCTGCTGCAGGGGAATATTCCGCAAGATGAAAAATTCAACGGCGCCCACGTGCAGGCGACGATGCAGCTGTACCAGGACGCCATCATGGCCGCGCCGGCCGACCTGATCGCCACGCCGGAGACGGCCATCGTCATGCTGCCGCAGCAGCTGCCGCCGGACTACCTGCCGGGCATCGCCCAGTTCCTGAACAAGACCAACAGCAACCTGATCCTCGGCATCCCGCTGGCCGACAGCCAGACCGCCTACTTCAACAGCGTGATCGGCATCCCGTCCAAGCTGGGTTCGAGCTACTACCGCTACGACAAGCACCACCTGGTGCCGTACGGCGAGTTCATCCCGTTCGGCTTCCGCTGGTTCGTCAACCTGATGTCGATCCCGCTGGGCGACATGACGAGCGGGCGCGACATCCAGCCGGCGTTCGCCATCAAGGACCAGCGCGTGCTGCCCAACATCTGCTACGAAGACTTGTTCGGCGAAGAGATCGCCGGCCAGCTGAACAACCCCGCGCAGGGCCAGAAACCGGCCACCATGCTGCTCAACACCTCGAACCTGGCCTGGTTTGGCGACACCATCGCCATCCCCCAGCATTTGCAGATCTCGCAGATGCGCACGCTGGAAACGGGCCGCCCGATGCTGCGGGCGACCAATACCGGCGCCACCGCCATCATCAATGGCCAAGGCACCGTCGTCCAGCAACTGCCGGTGAACACCTACGGCACGCTGGCGGCGCAGGTGCAGGGCATGGCCGGCAGCACGCCCTACATCCTGTGGGGAAACAAGCTGTTCCTGGCGTTGGCCGCGCTGTCGCTGGCTGGCGCCTGGTTTTGGGCCCGGCGCGCAAAAAACCAGCCAAAAGCCGCTTAATCTCTACAGGCTCCCTGTAAAACCCGCTAAAATTGCCGCTTTAGCGAAACTGCAACCGCACGCCCCGATGTGTGCCACCGACTACACAAGATGCTGACATTTCAACAAATTATCCTGACCTTGCAAACCTACTGGGACCAGCAAGGCTGCGCCCTGCTCCAGCCCTACGACATGGAAGTCGGCGCCGGCACCTTCCACACCGGTACCTTCCTGCGCGCGATCGGCCCCGAGCCCTGGCGCGCGGCCTACGTGCAGCCGTCGCGCCGCCCGAAGGACGGCCGCTATGGCGAAAACCCGAACCGCGGCCAGCACTACTACCAGTACCAGGTGGTGATGAAGCCGGCGCCGGAAAACATCCTGGACCTGTACCTGGGTTCGCTGGAAGCGCTGGGCCTGGACCTGAAGCAGAACGACGTCCGCTTCGTCGAGGACGACTGGGAATCGCCGACCCTGGGCGCCTGGGGCCTCGGTTGGGAAGTCTGGCTGAACGGCATGGAAGTGACGCAGTTCACCTACTTCCAGCAAGTCGGCGGCCTCGATTGCAAGCCGGTGCTGGGCGAGATCACCTACGGCATCGAACGCCTGGCGATGTACCTGCAGGGCGTCGAGAACATGTACGACCTGGTGTGGACCACGTGGGAAGAGAACGGCGTGACCAAGACGCTGAAGTACGGCGACGTGTTCCACCAGAACGAAGTGGAACAGTCGGCCTACAACTTCGAGCACTCGAACACCGAGCTGCTGTTCGCCCAGTTCAACAACCACGAGTCGGAAGCCAAGCGCCTGATCGAGCTGCAACTGACCTTGCCCGCCTACGAGCAGATCATGAAGGCCTCGCACAGCTTCAACCTGCTGGACGCGCGCGGCGCCATCTCCGTGACCGAACGCGCCGCCTACATCGGCCGCGTGCGCGCCCTGTCGCGCCTGGTCGCGCAAGCCTACTACGATTCGCGTGAGCGCCTGGGCTTCCCTATGGCTCCCGCCGCCGTCGCCGCCGTTGCCGAATAAACTGTATAAATAATATGACTCAAACTCTGCTCATCGAACTGCTGACCGAAGAACTGCCGCCGAAGGCGCTCGCCAAACTGGGCAAGGCTTTCGCGGACGGCATCGTCAACGGCCTGAAATCGCGCGACTTCCTGGAAGCCGACAGCGTCGCCACCTCGTTCGCCTCGCCGCGCCGCCTGGCCGTTTCCATCACCAAGGTGCGCGCCACCTCGCCGGACAAGTCGATCCGCGAAAAAGTGCTGCCGGTCTCCGTGGCGCTGGACGCCGCCGGCAACGGCACGCCGCCGCTGGCCAAGAAACTGGCCGCGCTGGGCTTCCCCAACCTGACCGTGGCCGACCTGGAACGCGCGCAGGACGGCAAGGCCGAAAGCTTCTTCTACACCTACACCGCGGCCGGCAGCGCGCTGCAAGCGGGCCTGCAAGCCGCGCTGGAAGACTCGGTCGCCAAGCTGCCGATTCCCAAGGTGATGAGCTACCAGCGTCCGGACGGCGCCACCGTGCAGTTCGTGCGCCCGGCGCACAGCCTGATCGCGCTGCACGGCGCCACCGTGCTGCCGTTGACGCTGCTGGGCCTGACCGCCTCCAACGTCAGCGAAGGCCACCGCTTCCTGACCGCGCCGGGCAAGCGCCTGGTCACCATCGCCGACGCCGACAGCTACGCCGCCACCCTGGCCACCGAGGGCAAGGTGCTGGCCAGCGTTGAACAGCGCAAGGAAAAAATCCGCGCCGAGCTGCTGGCCAAGGCCGGCGCCGACCAGGTGCTGATGCCCGAAGCGCTGCTGGACGAAGTGGCCGCGCTGGTCGAATGGCCGGTGGTCTACGAGTGCAAGTTCGAGGAAGAGTTCCTGGCCGTGCCGCAGGAATGCCTGATCCTGACCATGCAGACCAACCAGAAATACTTCGCGCTGACCGACACCGCCGGCAAGCTGCGTTCGCGCTTCCTGATCGTCTCCAACATCGCCACCGACACGCCGGCCGCCATCATCGACGGCAACGAGCGCGTGGTGCGTCCGCGCCTGTCCGACGCCAAGTTCTTCTTCGAGCAGGACAAGAAGAAAACGCTGGAATCGCGCCTGCCGCTGCTGGAAAAAATCGTCTACCACAACAAGCTGGGCACGCAGGCAGCACGCGGCGAACGCGTGGCCGCGCTGGCCGCGTTCATCGCCACCGCCATCGGCGGCGACGCCGCGCTGGCAAGCCGCGCCGCCAAGCTGTCGAAGGCCGACCTGGTCACCGAGATGGTGGGCGAGTTCCCCGAGCTGCAAGGCATCATGGGCACCTACTACGCCCGCAACGACGGCGAACCGGAAGACGTGGCGCTGGCCGCGTCCGAGCACTACCAGCCGCGCTTTGCCGGCGACGCCCTGCCGTCCACCGTCACCGGCACCGCCGTGGCGCTGGCCGACAAGCTGGAAACCCTGGTCGGCATCTGGGCCATCGGCCTGGCGCCGACCGGCGACAAGGATCCGTTCGCGCTGCGCCGCCACGCGCTGGGCGTGCTGCGCATGCTGATCGAGAAGCGCCTGCCGCTGTCGATCTCCGGCCTGCTGGCGCACGCCTCGCAGCTGTTCGCCTCCGTGGCCGGCTTCAAGGATCCAGGTGCCGACGTCTACACCTTCATGATCGACCGCCTGCGCGGCATCCTGCGCGAGCGCGGCTTCTCGCCGAACGAGATCGAAGCGGTCGTGGCGCAGAACCCGGACCGCCTGGACGACATCGTGCAGCGCCTGGAGGCCGTGCAGGCCTTCGCCGCGCTGCCGGAATCGGCCTCGCTGGCCGGCGCCAACAAGCGCATCACCAACATCCTGAAGAAGAACGAGGAAGCGCTGGCAGCCGCCGGCAACAGCGGCGTCAACGTCTCCCTGCTGCAGGACGCGGCCGAGAAGAACCTCAACACCGCCGTGGTGCGCGTGCTGCCGGAAATCGACGCCGCGTTCAACCGCGGCGACTTCGCCGGCACGCTCAAAACGCTGGCGCAGCTGCGCGAGGAAGTCGACGCCTTCTTCAACGACGTCATGGTCATGGCCGAGGATGTCGCGCTGCGCAACAACCGCCTCGCGCTGCTGTCGTCGCTGCACGGCATGATGAACCGCGTGGCCGACATTTCGAAACTGGCGGCTTAAATGGGTACGCCGTCCATGAAACTGATCATCCTCGATCGCGACGGCGTGATCAACCACGATTCGCCGGACTTCATCAAGTCGCCGGCCGAGTGGATCCCCATTCCCGGCTCGATGGAAGCGATCGCCCGCCTGAACCAGGCCGGCTACCGCGTGGTCGTGGCGTCGAACCAGTCGGGCATCGCCCGCGAGTTCTTCGACATGACCATCCTCAACGCGATACACCAGAAGATGCACAACCTGGCGCAGCAGGTCGGCGCCGACATCGACGCGGTGTTCTTCTGCCCGCACGCGGCGACCGACAACTGCGATTGCCGCAAGCCGAAGCCGGGCATGTTCACGGAAATCTCGCAACGCTATAAAATCAGCCTCAAAGGCGTGCCGGTGGTCGGCGATTCGCTGCGCGACCTGCAGGCCGGCTATGTGAGCGGCTGCGTGCCCTACCTGGTCCTGACCGGCAAGGGCGAAAAAACCCAGGCCACAGGCGGCCTGCCGCCCGGTACAATGGTTTTCCCGGACCTGGCGGCCATGGTCAACCACCTGCTCAAAACCAGCGCCCCGCCGGTGCTGCAAGTCGTCAGCTAAACAGTTTTTGGAGTCTGCATTGGGTCATCCCGTCTTGTTTCTGCGTTCCCTGATTTTCACCATCGTCATGGTGGTATCGACCATCGTCTGGGCCTGCGTATGCTTCCTGGCAGCGCCGCTGCCGTACAACCAGCGGTTCTGGGTCACCTCCCGCTGGAACGTGTTCATGATCTGGTGCCTCAAGGTCATCTGCGGCATCCGCTACCAGATCAAGGGGGCCGAAAATTTCCCGGACGCGCCGGCCGTCGTGCTGTCGAAGCACCAGTCGGCGTGGGAGACCATCTTCCTGCTGCCCAACCTGCCGCGCCCGCTGGTGTTCGTGTTCAAGAAAGAGATCCTGTACATTCCATTCTTCGGCTGGGCGATGGCGCTGCTGCGCATGATCCCGATCGACCGCAAGCAGGGCAAGCACGCGTTCGCGCACGTGGTGCGCCACGGTAAGCGACGCCTCGCCGACGGCCAATGGATTATCATGTTCCCCGAAGGGACGCGCATTCCCGTCGGCCAGGCCGGCAAGTATAAAAGCGGCGGCACGCGTCTCGCCATCGAGACCGGCGCGGTGGTTGTACCGATTGCGCACAACTCCGGCGAGTGCTGGCCAAAAAATTCTTTCATCAAACGCCCAGGGCTTGTTACAGTATCGATAGGCAAACCGATTTCTCCGGAAGGTCAAACCCCGGACGGCATGATGCAACAGGTGGAAAATTGGATAGAATCAGAAATGCGCGTCATTTCGCCCCACGCCTACAACGCTGGCTAGATGATCTGGCCACGCTGGTGAAGCCGGCGTCGCCCAGCGACGCCAGCCAACTGGACCTGTTTGGACGGGAGGCGCAGTCCTCTCCCAAAGCTGTCTACACCGCGCCGGTATGGTCGGTTCCATCCCCCTCTTCCTCGAATGCTCCGGCGCCGGTTTCTCCCTACGTCGATCCGCCGCAAACCGCCGTTCCCGTCAAGCCGCGCGCACTGGTGGCGCCGCCGACCGACCAGCCGCCCAAGCGCCAGCTGATGGTCGGCGAATTCATACTCGAATATGAACTGCGCCGCTCGACGCGCCGCTCGATCGGCTTCATGATCGACGACGACGGCCTGCGCGTGACCGCGCCCAAGCGCATCAGCATCGCCGAAATCGACAACGCCATCCGCACCAAGCAGCACTGGATCCTGGACAAGCTGAAGGAACGGCGCGAACGCCGCGCCGCGCGGCTGGAAAAGCCGCCGGTGGAATGGAACGACGGCGCGCAGCTGCCCTATCTCGGCGCCGACATCACGCTGCGGCTGCTGGTCGGCGGCCGCAACCGCACCAGCTACAACCCGGCCACGCGCGAGCTGTCGATGGTGCTGATTCCCGGCGCCACCGAAACGCTGCTCAAGGAGCGGGTGAAGGCCTGGTACCAGCAGGAGGCCAAGCTGCTGTTCGAGCAGCGGCTGGACCTGTACGCGGCGCGGCTGGGCGTGCGCTACCACTCGTTCGGCCTGTCGTCGGCCGGCACGCGCTGGGGCTCGTGCACGGTGGACCGCAAGATCCGCCTGAACTGGAAGCTGATCCACTTCTCGCTGCCGCTGATCGACTACGTCATCGCGCACGAGCTGTCGCACATCCTGGAGATGAACCACAGCGCTCAGTTCTGGAACACGGTGGGCCTGATCTATCCCGAATACGAAGAGGCGAAAAACCTGCTGCGCAAGCGCGCGCAGGAATTGCCGGTGCTGTTCAGCTAAGACTGCGGCAGCGGCGGGTTGACCGGCGCCTTGACCTCGTGCAGCACGAACGAGGTGTAGATCTCCTTGATGCCGGGCAGGCCGTTGATGTGGGCTTCGGCAAACACGCCGTAGGCCGCCAGGTCTTCCGCCACCACCATCAGCTGGTGGTCGTAGCGGCCGGAGATGCGGTGGCAGGCCAGCACCTGCGGAATCGCCGCCACCGCGCGCTCGAAGACCTGCAGGTTCGCGGTGTCCTTCATCTCCAGCGAAATGTGGACGAAGGCCGTTACCTGGTAGCCCAGCTTGCGGGAATCCAGCCGTGCCTGGTAGCCGCGTATCACCCCCTCCTCCTCCAGCCGCTTGACCCGGCGCCAGCACGGCGAGGTCGTCAGCGATACCCGTTCGGCCAGGTCGGCACTTGAAAGCCTTGCATCTTCCTGCAGCGCCTCAAGTATCTTCATATCGATGCGGTCCAATTTCATTTCAGCACATCCATTTCATTCCCTCGTCAAAAGCATAGGATTTATTACGCAAATTTACTTTCCCACAGAACAAATATAGCAAAATATTGTTGATTTCACCAGCTACAATCTTTGCATTCATTTCATTCATATAGCCATCTGGGAGAGTCAAGCATGTCCGCATCGCGATTAAAAATATCCAAATCCGCCTACGCAGTTGCCACCGTGCTCGGCTCCGGCCTGATGCTGTCGCACCTGGCCGCCGCGCAAGCCGACACCGAGGCGCCGAAAATGGAACGCGTGGTCGTCACCGGTTCCTCCATCAAGCGCATCGACGGCGAGACCGCGCTGCCGGTGCAGATCCTCAAGCGCGAAGACATCGAGCGCACCGGCGCCGCCACCACCGAGGAACTGGTCAAGCAGATCAGCGCCTTCAGCAGCGCCGGCAGCGTCAGCACCTCCGCCGCGGCCGGCACCCAGACCGGCTCGATCGCCGCGCTGTCGCTGCGCGGCCTGGGCAGCGCGCGCACGCTGGTGCTGATCAACGGCCGCCGCGCCTCGGTCTACGGCGGCGGTTCCGGCGGCCTGGCCGGCGCCTCGGTGGACGTCAACAGCATTCCGCTGTCGGCCATCGAACGGGTCGAGGTGCTGAAGGACGGCGCCTCCGCCGTCTACGGCAGCGACGCCATCGCCGGCGTGGTCAACTTCATCCTGCGCAAGGACTTCACCGGCGTCGAACTCAACGCCATCTACGGCGCGCCCGTCGTGGCCGGGCCGCACGGCGGCCAGAAGCGCTTCTCCGTGCTGGCCGGCATCGGCGACGACAGCTACAACGTCACCTTCGGCGCCAACTACCAGACGGTGCAGGCCATCCTCGGCGCCGACCGGCCTTACGCGTCGCGCCTCAACGTCGGCCAGCAGAACGACCTGCTGTCGAACATCGCCTTCCCGTCCAATGTGAGGATTCCGACCACTGGCGCGCTGAAGAACCCCAACCTGGCCAATTGCGGCCCGATGTCGCAGGTGTCGCCGTACACGCCCACCATCTGCAGCTTCGACAACAGCCCCTACGTCTCCATCCTGCCGGGATCGACGCACGCCAACCTGATGCTGAACGGCCGCAAGACGCTGTCGGCCGACGCCGAGGCCTACTTCGAAAGCGCCTACAGCCAGAGCCGCACGATGACGCAGACCCAGGCGGTGCCGATCGCCTTCAACACCAACCTGCCGGCCAGCAATCCCTACAACGCCTACCTGGCCAACCTGGTCGCGACCAAGTATCCCAGCCTGGCCACCAAGCCGTTCACCGCCACCTTCGGCGCGCAATATCCGAGCGCCTTCCTGCTGCCGCCGTCGAGCCCCTACTATCCGCAGGCGTTTGCCGCCGCCAATGGCCTGGCCGGCCAGCCGCTGATCATCAGCTACCGCGACATGGCCAACGGCGTGCGCAACCAGACCGATCAGTCAGACGCGGCCCGCGTCGTGGCCGGCGTGCGCGGCAAGCTGGCCGGCTGGGACTACGACAGCGGCTTGCTGTACAGCGAGAGCAAGGTCAAGGAGCTGCTGTATTCCGGCTTCCCGCAGTATTCGAAGCTCATGCCGCTGCTCGACAGCGGCGTCATCAATCCCTTCGGCGACACCACCGACAAGGCGGCGCTGGACGCGGCCAAGGCGGCCGAATTCGTCGGCGCCGTGTACCGCTCCAAGACCTCGATCACCAGCATCAACGCCACCGCCACGCGCGAGCTGGCGACCTTGCCGGCGGGCCAGATGAACGTGGCCTTCGGCGCCGAGGCGCGCCAGGAAAAATTCGCCTACGACCCGTCGCTGGCGGTGCAGACCGGCGACATCGCCGGCCAGGGCGGCAACCAGCTGCCGGTGTCGGCGCGGCGCAATGTGGAGTCGGCCTTCGTCGAGCTCAGCGTGCCGCTGCTGAAAAAGCTCGACGCCGACCTGGCGGTCCGCTACGACAATTACCAGAACGTCGGCGACACCGTCAATCCCAAGGCTTCGCTGCGCTGGCAGCCGACCGAATCGGTGCTGCTGCGCGGCTCGGCCGGCACCGGCTTCCGCGCGCCGTCGCTGACCGACCTGTACGCCGCCCAGGCGTCGAGCGTGACGGCCAACGGCACGCGCGACATCCTGCGCTGCCCGGATACCAAGACCGGCCTGCCCACCGACTGCAACAACCAGTTCCCCACCATCACCGGCGGCAATCCCGACCTGAAGCCGGAAAAATCCCAGTCCTTCACCGTGGGCGCGGTGCTGGAGCCGGTCAAGAACATGTCGCTGTCGATCGACGCCTTCCGCGTCAACCTGAAGAACGCCATCGTCGGCGGCGGCCTCAGCGCCACCTACATCCTCGGCACGGCGGCGCGCGAGCAGCAGTACGCCAGCTACATCCGCCGCGGCCCGGCCGATCCGTCCAACCCGAGCGGCCTGGGCGCCATCACCGCCATCCTGCAGACCAACGCCAACCTGTTCAAGACGCAGATGGCCGGCATCGACATCGACGGCAAGTACGACTGGCGCCTGGCGCCGGCGCAGAAGGTGACCTTCCAGCTGTCCGGCACCTACATGAGCAAGTACGACGTGCAGGGGCCGGACGGCAGCTACACCAGCTCCATCAACCAGGCCAGCTCCGCCGCCAACGGCGTGATCCTGCGCTGGAAGCACAACGCCAGCGCCACCTACGCGCGCAAGGACTGGAGCGCCTCGCTGACGCAGAACTTCCAGCAGGGCTACAACGACATCCCGGGCAATAAGTCGGCCGCCGCGCTGCACAAGGTCGACGCCTACCAGACCTTCGACGCGCAGCTCAGCTACACCGGTTTCAAGTCGACGCGCCTGCAACTGGGCGTCAAGAACCTGACCGACCGCAACCCGCCCTACACCAACTACTCGCCGAGTTTTGTCGGCGGCTACGACCTCAGTTATGCTGACGTCAACGGCCGCTACGTTTACCTGAACGCGACCTACAAGTTCTGATCCACCCCATGACCGATACAAGGAAACACATGAAGTTCTCGCATAAACTTGCCCTGCCGGCCGCGTTGCTGCTGTGCGCCGGCGGCGCCTACGCGGCCGACGCGGAGCCCAACATCGCCGCCCACCAGGCGCAGATCGACCAGATCGTCAAGGAGATTTCGCCGCAGCGCATCGAAGGCTATGTGCGCAAGCTGGTCGGCTTCGGCACCCGCCACACCATGTCCGACACCGTCTCCGACACGCGCGGCATCGGCGCCGCGCGGCGCTGGATCAAGAGCGAACTGGAACGCTGCGGCGCGGCCGCCGGCGGCCGCCTGCAGGTCGGCTACGACAGCCACGTGCATCCGGTCATGCCGCGCCTGAGCCATCCGACCGAGATCGTCAACGTGGTCGCCACCCTGCCCGGCACCCAGGCCGAATCGGTGGACCGCATGTACGTGGTCAGCGGCCACTACGACTCGCGCGTGACCGACGTCATGAACGCCACCAGCGACGCGCCCGGCGCCAACGACGACGCCTCCGGCACCGCCGCCGTGATGGAGATGGCCTGCGTGATGGCGCGCCACAAGTTCGACGCCACCCTGGTCTTCATGACGGTGGCGGCCGAGGAGCAGGGCCTGTTCGGCGCCGAGCACTGGGCCGAGCAGGCCAAACAGAAGAACTGGAACATCGCCGGCATGCTCAACAACGACATCATCGGCAGCTCGCGCGCCGACGACGGCCATGTCGACAATACCCAGGTGCGCCTGTTCGCCGAGGGCGTCCCGGCCGTCAAGGAGATGTCCGACGCCAACCGCGCGCTGGTGGCCACCGGCGGCGAGAACGATAGCGTCACCCGCCAGCTGGCGCGCCACATCAAGGAAACGGGCGAGCGCTACGTCGACAAATTCGCCGTCAACGTGATCTACCGGCGCGACCGCTACCTGCGCGGCGGCGACCACAGCCCCTTCCTCGACCGCGGCTATGCGGCGGTGCGCTTCACCGAGCCGAACGAGGACTTCAACCACCAGCACCAGGACCTGCGCGAGGAAGGCGGCAAGAAAATCGGCGACCTGCCGGAATACGACGACTTCAACTACATCGCCCAGGTGGCGCGGGTGAACGCGGCGTCGCTGTCCTCGCTGGCGCTAGCGCCGGCCGCGCCGCAGCAGGTCAAGGTGCGCACGGCCAAGCTGGACAACAATACCGAGCTGACCTGGCAGGCCAACAAGGAGCCCGACCTGGCCGGCTACCGCATCGTGTGGCGCGACACCACGGCCGCGCAGTGGCAGGGCGCCGTCTTCGTCGGCAATACCACGCAGTACACCATCAAGCGCTCGAAAGACAACTTCCTGTTCGGCGTGCAGGCGGTCGACAAGGACGGCAACGTCAGCGTCGCCACCTACCCGCTGCCGCAGCGCTGAGCACGCCATCAACGAGCTGCCGGCCTTGTTTCCCCGACAATGCCGGCAGCATCATTATGGTTCTCCCGAATATCCCTCATCAGTTAAAAAAAGTTGCCGTACGGAATCATTCATGTTAGCTTCTGCTGCATCGCAACATGGAGAATCCTCATGACTCAACTCAAAGTAACGAAGAAAACAGGCCTGGTCCTCGGTGGCGGCGCGCCGAATTCGCCGCTGATCGCGGGAGCGCTGGCAGCTTTTCTCGACCAGGAAGTGGAGTTCGACGTGATCTCCGCCTCGGGCGCCGGGGTCCTGATGGGACTGCTGTACACGGCGCCGCTGGACGGATCGCCGCGCCAGGCGCTGAAGCGCTGGGCCGACGCCGGCGTGGCCGACAGCATCTACAAAATGATGCCGGTCAACTACAAGATCTTCCACAAGCCGGGCAAGGAAGCCGACGCCTTCCGCGGCACGTTCAACCAGCCCGCCGCCGGTCCGGCCTTCCCGGGCATGCAAAACCTGTTCGCCAACGGCAGCGTGCCCTGGGCCGACTGGACCCAGCTGATGATGTCGACCATGTCGCCGTCTAACCTGTCGGCAAAAAGCCTGGGGCTGTGCGCGCACGCGCCGTTCCTGGAAGGCGCCGTCGACTTTTCGGCCATCGCGCGGATGAAGCCCGAGTTCTACATCAACGCCTACAACCTGAACCAGCACCGCATGCAGATCTGGGACAAGCGGGAAATCCAGGCGCAGCATGTGCGCGCCGCGCTATCCTTCCCGTTCCTGTATGCGCCGACGGAAATCGACGGCGAGGACTATATCGAGGGCGCCGCGCTGGAGACACTGAATTTCGATCCCTTCATCGAAGGCAAGGGCGAGCACCACGACACCGACACCCTGATCGTGCTCGACATCCTCGGCGACGAACGCCTGCTGCGCAAGCCGCGCAACCTGTACGACGCCTGGGTGGGTTCGATGATCACGCCGCTGGTGAAGGTATCGCAAAACCAGCTGCGGCTGTTCGAGCTGGAGCACAACACCGACCGCAAAACCGGCCTGCCCAAGCGGCGCCTGCTCAAGCTCGAGCTGATGGCGGCAGTGCCGGAACAGCACCTGCCCTACACCATGGACTGGTCCACGTCCAACATGCAGCTGCTGTTCGATATCGGCTACAAGGCTGCGACCAGGTTCTGCCGTCAGCACTCCAGCGTGCTGCGCTACGCGGAGGAGACCGAGCTGGCAAGCTGAGAGGCTTTGCTCTTCCGCGTTTTCACAGGACCTCCTGCACGCGGCTGGGGAGGTAGTCACTGCGGGATCGCCACGGAGTTCAACCGCCTGCATGCCGTCAGTGGCATGACGGCGTGCCCGGGCACAGTGCGCAAGGCCGATGCCAGGACACGGAACACTTCATCTTCGACATCATGACCACGGCACACGACCTAACCTGGTCATGACCCGGATGGTGGAGCAAACCTCGGCCGCGCTCATGCAACAAGTGCTGATGGCGATTGAAAAATATGACAAGCCCAAGCGCATCAAGACCGATAACGCGGCGGTGTTCCTCTTCCCTGTTTTCAGCAAGATGCTGCCCAGTGCATACCCAAACGCATCTGTAGCAATGCGTGCCAAGCAGAAAATGCATATTTAGACAATTTAGACGTGATTGTCTAACAAACGTGCAATGTCCAACTCGCCTCGCTCTACAGCGAAGGCTTTTGCATCCATTTCCTTCATCGATTCACCGGTATAGCGAATATCGGTCCTGATGCCGTTTTCAATCAACTCCTTAGCGATATCTTTTCTGCCACAATAGATCGCACCAAAAAGAGGGTTTTTTTCCGGCTCACTAACATCCATTTCAGCCCCGCTTTTAAGTAGATATTTGACCGCTTCGATTTGACCCGTGGAAGCCGCGTAGTTCAGTGCGTTCCCTCCAAACGTACCACCGCGCGCATTGACGTCGGCACCGCAGTCAAGGAGCAACCGCATAACCTCCAAATTATTGGCAGCAGCAGCCACATGAAGCAATGGCCCAAAAGGGGTCTGTGCATTAATCAATGCATGGTCTTCTCTGATCAAGAAAAGTGCCTGAGCCGTATCGTTCGACTTTATGGCATCGTATGTTTCTTTCAATTTCATTTTCATTTTCTCCGTGCAGCGAGCTGTCCTAATTCCTGAAGTTTTTGCACCATGTCTGCACGTGTACCTCCAAACTGATCGATAGTCTTAAGGTTATCGACTACGTTTTGCAAAGCATCGAAAGAATGCTGTCCCACGACACGATTTGGTGCCCAAGTTAAATTTTCGGTGCCAAGTATCGGGTCAATATCATAGCGTCTTAAGATTTCCTGACCTTCTTGCACCAGCGCCTTTTGCGCGGCCCCATTACCCTCTTTGAAAAGGATATGGTGGGCATGCGGATCTATCATGTCTTCAGGAGCTGGGCCAACCCGGTCACGCAGATAGGAGCCATAGTTAAAATTATCTCTAGGTACCGCATACATCCGCATCCCGGTTCTATCAAGCCAGGACTCCATCATCGCGGACGCATGCTCTCCTAATGACCAAGCAGCTTTGCTTGCCAATGCACCGACATCATAGTTCATGCCTGGGATCTTGGTCAGGTATGGGCTCGCGTAGCTCGTACCCAAGCCAGCAACAGTGCCAGTAAAGCGACTGCCAGCAGCTCGATAATTATCGTCGAACATGGCACCCAGGACGCCAACAGGGCTATTGTCCACGATGCCTTTGGCAATGCCGCCCAGCGTGACATTGGAACGCGGCTGGAAGCTGCTGATGTTTCCGGTAGCCAGATAAGCCAAGCCACGATAGCCGTCAGCGACAGTCGCCAAGCCGTTCCATACACCACCCGGGATCGCCTTGATACCGTCCCAAATACCTGCACCAAAATCGGCCGTTTGCTGAGCAACGACGTCATTGGTTGGCAGCGGCGTGCCAATATTCTTTGGCGTCAGGCCGAAGATCACATTCAATCGCTGATCCACGTTGCCAGAATTAACAATGGTCTGTGGGATTGGTGCTTGGTAATTTGGAGTGCGGTCGTCGTTACCGTTATCGCCGTAAGGAGCGTCATACACGCCCAGCGTGCCCATCCAATCCTTATCTCCAGCAAATAATTGACGGGAGGTCATACCGCCATATGTATTGCGCTCCACCTGTTCTCGGGAGATTGGTTTGGTCGTACCATTAGTTTCTTGCGTGCCGCCGGATTGCGGATTGACGAGATCAGCCAGGCTGCTCCCGAGCGCATTGCCGAACGCATCTGTAGCGACTATTTTTTAGGCTTTTCTTTAGAAATTGTCTGTCCTTCCCAGCTACAAGAAGCACCATGATAGATCGTGCAACTTTCATTGGCGAAAATACGTCCACGTTGAAACTTTGCATCAAATTCAACGGTGACTAGGCATGCCTCACCACCCGGCTCTTTCGCATATGGAGAGAAAACCATTTTCTTCTCCGTGATTTTCCCTAATCCAGCGATTTCACCAGCGCACGCCCCACGAGTCACGCTTGTTGAGGCCGCGACAGTCCCCTTATCTGTTTCTAGAACAATTACTTGCAAATGAACGTCATTAGAAACATAAGCTCCGTCTGCGTTAGCAAACTGAGCAAGGGCCGACTTAAATAAGACCATCAAACTGCAAAAGATAAGCAACTTCTTCATCACATCATTTCCTAACTTGATTTATCGCTTCTGCTTATTCAGCAAAATACGTGCTTCGTCGGCAAACACGTTGCCGTCTCGCATCACGTTACCCATACGTTCGTACGCTTGTTTTAGCGAGATCGACCCATCACCGTAAAGCGACTGATTTCCGCTAATTATATTGCTCCTAAGCACAGTGCTAACTGAGGCATCGGGCGTGCCGACGAGCGCGTTAAGAAACTTGGTGCCTGTCGGTGTGCCTAGATTATGCAATGCGTACACATTGGCGTCGTCGTCCGTTCCCCCGATGCGTCGCCCCAAGGATATGTTGTCCTTCGTGAACTCGGCCAGCATCGCTGCCTGCAATTTAACATCCTTTCGATATCCCGCTGCTTGAAGGCCAGTGAGACTATCAGCATTATCAATACCGTAATTTGCACCATTCTGTCGTAGCATTCCTGTCCAGGTATCGTCAGTGAACTGCCCGAAACCATACGCACTGGACATCGCCATGACGCCGTCAAACTGTTTTACGGTATTCTTTTCTGGATACTTAAACGAAATAGGGCGAGCATCCGAGCGGAATCCAGAGGATTCAAAATTTGCAATCTTTACGACAGTGCCTACATCAACCTTTGCTTTGATGGAAGCATCTACAAAATACTGTTTCGTGTCGTTCCAGCGTTGGATTACTTTGGAGCTCGGAGCTTTGGCTTTTGAGTTAACCACCGGCGCTGAGCGACCAAAGTCAGGCATCGATGCTCGCATTTGATACTTGTACCATGACTCTTGTTCTTCAGGGGAAAGACGCTTTCCGGGAATGACAACTCGCTGCATGGTTGGGTCGGCATCTTGTTGTGTACTGCCGAACGCAATGTCAGAACGATTGTCGTAAGCGTAGTCGTCCTTAAACAGCCTCTCATTAGGATCGAAGTCCTGCATGATTTCGCCATCACCAGACCATGGTCGCAACGGCGAACCTGGGCCGTTTAACGATGCTGTCCTTGCGCCATTTTGTACGTCCTGTTTTATTTTATCCCACTTGTCGGTGCTCAGGTCCGGCGTGCCGCTGCTGTTCGCAGCCAGGCTGCTACCCAGCGCATTGCCAAACGCGTCTGTAGCGATCTGCGCCACAGCGATTTTACCGCCACGCAGTATCGATGCCGTCGCGCCTGCGGCGAAGCCGCTGACGGTGCGCACGGCCAGATCATTGGTTTGGCCGAAGATTGCCGCCAGCGTCGAGTTGCTGCCAAGCGCCTGGCCGAACGCCGCACCGGCTGCCGCACCGGCAAGCGCGCCAGTGGCGGCGGCGGCAACATTTCTCCAGCTGAAGCCGTTCTGCAAACCGGTCACCATGCCGACACCCTGCGCTGCCACATTGGAGAGCGCGGCGCGCCCTGCAGCGCTCGGCAAGGACGTTGTGCCGGCAAGCGTCGTGCCGAAAGCGCCGTCGGCGGCAAGGCCGCCAATGCCCGCCGAGGCGCCAGCCGCAACCGCGCTCAACGCGACGCCTTTCCAGCTGAAGCCATCCTGGGCGCCGATGGCGTTGCCGACCACCTGGCTGGCGATCGAACCGGCCGCGCCACCAGCGGCGGCATACGCCACGGTAGCGGCGGAGAAACCACCGGCGCCGCTCAAGACGCCGAGACCGGCGGAGAACAGATTTGCCGTTGCACCCGATAGCGCGCCAGCCGTGTAGATCGTCACCGCCACCGCGATCACCACCATAATCAGCGTGCCGATGCTGCCGCAACCACCACCATGGCTAGGTGCCGGCATCGCCGGCGCCGAGTTGCCCAGCGCGTCGGCCGCGTCGTACGGGCGGAACGTGGCGTAGTCGTTGTGCACCGTGTTCACCCGCGCCGGGATGCGCAGGATGTCGCCAGCCTTGAGCGCGGCACTGCTGTCGAGGCCGTTCGCGTCGGCGATCAGGTACCACAGCTTGCTGTCGCCCCACACCGCCTGCGCGATGCTCTGCAGCGTCTCGCCGTTGCCCTGCACGCTGTAGCTGGCCGGCGGCGCCGTCAGCGCCGCCGACGTCACCCCCGTGTAGATCGAGCCGAGCACGTGGGTGGCTACCTTGTCTTCCTCGCCCAGAACCTGGCCGTTGACGATCAGCGAGAAGTGCGACGTGCTATCTACCTTCGACTGCACGCGCCCGTCCGCGTCGTACCAGTAGCGCACCTTCGGCGTACCCTTGCCCTGCTCCGTCAGACTGGCCTTGTTGCCGTTGGCGTCGTAGGCGCTGACGTTGACCACGCTGCTGCGCAGCTCCTTGTTGGTGGCCTCGCGGTAGCCGTCGGTGAAGCTGAACGTGACCTTGTATTCCGGATTGGCCGCCGGCGCGGTGCCGGCCGGCGAGATCGTGTAGTGGACCAGGTTGCCCACCTTGTCGTAGCCGCTGACGGCCGTGTTGCCGTTGCCGTCGCCGACGAACCAGATGTTCTGCAGCAGCCCCGCCTCGCTGCGGTAGCTGGTGAACACGGCGTCCCTGACGTAGGCGTTGTCGCGCTGGGCGATCAGGTGGCCCAGGTTGTCGTAGGAATACACGTGGCGCTGCGTGGCGATGCCGGCCGCCTCGAGCATGTGGGCGACGTTGTCGTCGTCGGTCATCAGGCCCGATTCGCTCAGGTGCCCGAACTGGTCGTAGCGGCGCGTGTCGGTGAGCACGCCGTCGCGGCGGATCTCGCTCAGCCGGCCCGCGCCGTCGTAGCCATAGCGCTCCACCGTTTCGGCCGTGGCGTCGCCGCCCGCGCCCAGCTGGAAGCCCTGGTAGGTGTCGCTGACGCGGTTGCCCGCCCAGTCGTAGGCGATCGTGTGGCCGGTGGCGCCGTGCACCGCGTGGCCGGTCACGGGGTCGCCGACCCACGCGCCGTTGACCACCAGCTGCCGGTTCATGCTGTCGTAGCTGTTGTAGGTGTCGACGGTGATGCCGTCGTAGACGGTGTGCACGCGGGTGCGGTTGCCGTTGTTGTCGTAGGTGTAGGTGATGGCGTAGACGCCGTCGCCCACCGTGGCCAGGCGGTTCTGCCAGTCGTACGTCATCAGGTTGTTCTGCACCCGCGCCGGCGCCGTGGCCGCGTTGTCGTAGGCCTGCCGCTCGCTCAAACGGTTGCCGGCCTGGTCGTAGCCGTAGCGGGTGGTCATGCCCAGCGCGTTGTCGCGGACCGTCGTCAGCAGGCCGTCGGTGTAGCCATAGTCGAGGTCCTGACCGCTGCTCGAGCCCTGGTGAATCTTGCGCCCGGCCGCGTCGTAGCGGTAGCTGGCGCTGTAGGCGATGGCGCCGGCCGTGGCGCTGCTGCCGCTGTTGTCCTCGGCCGCGACCTGGCCCCAGCTGTCGACGGTCCAGTTGAGCCGGTTGCCGTTGGCGTCGAGCGTGGCGCTGCGGTGGTGGAAGGCGTCGTAGGCCGACAGCGTCTGGTTGCCGGCGGCGTCGGTGGTGCGGATGACGTTGCCGTCGAGGTCGTAGCTGGTCGTCGTGCTGCCGCCGGCGCCACCGCTGCTGCCGATGTTGCGGCCCAGCTCGTCGTAGACGTAGTGCTGGCGCAGCTGGGCCGCCGCCTGCGCCGCGGCCTGCATGTAGCGCTGGCCAGGATCGACGGCCACGTAGCTGACCACCGCCGCCTGGCTCCAGCTGTCGGTCAGGTGGCCCAGGTGGTCGTAGGCGTAGTTGGTCTGCAGGTCGGACAGGCCGGCGCCGCGCGTGGTGGTGACCGAGACGCGCTCGCCGAACAGGTTGTAGGCGTAGCTGACGATGCCGTTGTCGGCGTGGATTTCCCGCGTCACGTTGCCCGCCGCATCGTACTCGTAGCGGCTGGTGTTGCCCAGGGCGTCGGTGGTCGAGGTCAGCCGGCCCAGCGCGTCATAGGTGCTGGCCGTGTGCGCGACGTTGGTGCTGCCGGCCAGCGCGTTGACGGTCTGGTCGATCAGCTGGTTGTTGTAGTTGTAGCGGTAGCTGACCTGGTAGTTCTGGTCGCGCGGGTCGGTCACGCTGAGCACGTTGCCCCAGCGGTCCAGCGTGGTGACGGTGCGCACCGTGGCCTGCTGCGCCAGCGCGGCGCCGCTGTCGCGACCGAGCACCGGCGTGGCGTCGGCCATGCGCGCCAGCAGCGCCGACGTCTCCATCGCCGCGCTGCGCTGGGCCGCCACCTGCGCGGCCGTGCCGTAGGCGACGACGTCGGCCACGGAGCGCTCCAGGCTGGTGCTGACCCGGTTCGCCAGGCTGGTGCGCGCGGTCAAGATGGCCGCATCGCTACCGTTGTAGGCGTCCAGGTCGTCGAGCACGGAGAGCACCAGGTCCTCGCGCTTCACCAGTCCGCTGCTGAGCTTGGCGAGGGCGAGGTTGGCCTCGCCATCCGTGGGCGCGCGGCCCATCACCTGCCGGTACAGCGCGGTGATGAAGTCGTAGTTGCCGAGCGATCTGCCCAGCTGCGTTTCGGCCGAGTCGAGGATGCTTTTGACGATGACCTTGAGCGCGGTGCCGCCCTTGCGCTGCTCGACGGCCGACGCCAGCGCGGCCGGTTCCGGCGAGCGACCCAGCAGGACCAGGTACAGCCGGGTGAGCTCGGTGGCGTACTGGCCCGTGGCCTGGACCGGGGCGTGGGCGGCGTCGTAGGCGGCCGCCTCGGCCTGGGCGTTGGCGCTGTTGGCCTGGATGAATTGCGCGACGTTGGCGGTGGCCTGCTCGACGGTCGTGGCTTGCTGCGCCAGCCCCGCCAGCGTGCTCAGGTTGGCGGCCACGCTGCCGGTGAAGGCGGCGCTGTCGGTGCTGGCGATGTCGGCGCTCAGGCTGCGCACCAGGGCCACCACCGCGCTGCCACGGCTGGCGCCGCCGGTCAGCGGGTCGCTCAACGCGCGCAGGGTGGCCGTGTCGGGGCCGTGGCCGGTGGCCTGGGTGTAGAGCTTGGTGGCGAAGGCGTCGTTGGTGCCCTGCTTCGGATACAGCGTCGGGTTGGCCGCGATGACGGCGTTGGCGACGTCGTCCACGGTCTTGCCGGCCTTGAGCGAACCCATGGCCTGGTTCAGTTCCAGGAAGGTCGGGCTGCGCTTGAGCAGCGCGGTGTAGATTTGCGCGACGGCGTTGGTGTACTGGCTTTGCCAGGTCGTGGCGGCGGACTGGACTGCGGTGGTGTGCACGGCGCTGGCGCGCGACAGGGCCGCGCGGGCCGACATCAGCGATGCGTCCAGGGGCGCGGCGTCTTTTACCTTGAGGGCGGCGTCGGCCAGTGTCTGGTAGTCCGCCAGCGTGGAGCCAGCCTGCAGGCCGACCGAGGCGGCGACGCCGGCCATCCGGGCGTTGGCGGCCAGCGAGTCGGCGGCGGCGTTGTCGGCGGCGACGGCGGCCGCCTGGACTTTGGCGGCGGCTGTCAGCGCGATGCCGGCGACTTTGGCTGCCTCGTTAACGTTGAACGCAGTCGCCCAAATTCCGTCTGCGTTCGTATAGGCCTCGTCGGCCAACCTGTACGCTGTGGCGGCGCCCGTTTGCAACGCAGCGATACGGCTGGTGGCATCCTGCCGCGCCGTGTCATAGGCGTCAATACGCCGCTGGGCCTCCGCCAAGTTGGGATTGTTGGCGGTGTTAAACTCGACCTGGAACGACTTGCGCTTGCTGTAATTAATGTGCGCAGCATCGGAGGGATTGTAGAGTTCGACAATCGCCCCCCTGTAGAACTCCCTTTCCTGAAAGGCCGCGCTGTTCTTGTTCGGTGTGAAGTTGTCACGGACAGCACGATACCAATAGTTACCGTCCGGCCAAATAGTGCCTGGGTCAACGTTCGGTGTCCGGTCCAACAGCACCTTGTATAAGTTTATGACGAATGCCTTCTGTGTTGCCGGGTCGGTGGTGGGCGCGGGCCCGAAGAGATTGGTGGCGGCGAAGATACTGCGTAACAGATCGTCATCGGCCTGGCCTCTGGTGATCCAACTGTATACGGCATTGAAGTCGGCCGGCTGACGCAGGGCAACCAGCAGCTCGGTCACTTCCTTTGTCTGCGAGGAGTTCTTCAAGGTGAGGCCGGTCGACTTCACCACCAGCGCGTCCTTGACGGCTTGGTCGCCATCCACCGTGAGCCCGTTGGCCGTTGTGATAGCGTCGCCTTTCGTTGCCCGAAGGTCTAAGGCGTCCTTCCTGATGCCTGCCTTCTTATCAAGATCGGTTTGCGCCGCGGTGGCGCCGGCTCCGGCGGTGGCCGCCACCACTTGCATGGCCTGGGCCACGCGGTCGTCGAAAGTGGCCTTGATGCGGAAGTCGCCCTCGGCAGTCAAGGTCGTGTCGGTCAGTTCGGCGATGATGCCGGCGGCAACAACGCCACGGCTTTTCGTGCCGTTGATCAGTGCAAGGATCCACTTATTGCCTTCAGGGCCAGGAGTACGGCCCCAAACCTGCTGGTAAATCTGGTTCACGAACGCCGTGTTATCAGTTGGGAAGAAACTCTTGTTATCTTCAATGAAGCCGTTGGCGACCTGTTCCACAGTGGTGCCGGTGGTGCGTGCCATGGTCCAGAAATTTAGCCCGGCAATGTCGATGGCCGGCATGCCGGGAGCGCCACGGTTAAGCACGCCGACATACAGGCGCGACAGCTCCAATACCTTGCGGGCGTTGGTACTCGCTGCGCTCGAAACCGCTGCCGACAGCGCAGCGGCCGTGGTTGACACGTTTTTAGCCTTGGTGTCCGCGTCCTGCGCGGTCGCCAGCGCATCGGTGGCCAGCTTGGCGGAACTGCTCAGGCCGGTCAGCGCACTGTTCAGCTTGTCATAAAACGCGGCTTGCGCAAGCTGGTTGGCGACTTTGTTGGGATTGCTGTCGGCGACCGGGTTTTCCAGGAAGGCCTTGAGCATGTTGACGATCACAGAGGCACGACTGTCTATAGTGGTCGCGGCGGCAGTCCAGTATGCCACGCCATCCGGGTCGGTGGCGGGATCGCGTCCCAAGGCCTGACGGTATATCTGGCTGACGAACTGGGTGGGGTTGTAGCCGGCGCGAGGGAACAATGCGCGGCCTTCGTTGGAATCCAGCACGGATTGCGCCATCGCCACGTCGGTGGCGCCATCTAGCATCTGCTTCGCCATCGTGGTAACACCGCCCAGTTCCAGCGCCGGTTGGCCGGGCGCGCCACGCATCAGCATCGCGATATACAACTGGGTGGCTCGCATCAGCGGCGCGGCCATGGCGTTGGCGTTGGCCGCAGCCAGGGCTGGAGCCAAGCTGACCTGCGCATTCACCATCTGCTGCAAGCCATTGCCGACGGCGGCGGTTTGGGCTGCCAGCGACGTGGCGGTCTGCACGGTCGCCAGCGCAGCGTCCACCGCAGCCTGCACCGCATTGGCGTTGCCGAACTGGATGGCGGCCGTGATGTCGCTGCCGGTCACCAGCGCGAGGATGGCCTGCCCCTGTCCCAGGTCGTTGCCGGCAAAGTTCAATGCATAGGTGATGCCGACCGAGGCTCTGTTGTTCAGCAGGTTGCGCATCGCCTGCTCATCCGGCTTGCTGCTGGCGACAACGGCGTTGATGATGTCCAGGATCAGTTGGCTGCGGTTGGCGCCCGCCGCCCGGGGCACCCAGGTGGCGATCGCGCTAGTCAGGGCGGCGCTGCCTTGCTGCAGGCCCAGCCCCAGCGTGAAGACGCGGGTGACGAAGGCGAGGTCGGTCATGCCGGCCGGGTACAGCGCGCTGTTGCTGCCCTCGCGGGTCAGCATGTCGTCGACGATATGCCGCAGCATGCCGGGATCGCCGGTCTTCAGCGCCCCCATCCAGAAGGCAAAGCCATCGGTGTCCGGCGCCCGGTTCAGCACCACGGAATAGATCCGCGCCAGTTGCAGGCGCAGGGTTTCCAGCGGCGTGGCGGATGCCGCCTGCTTGGTGGCGTCGACCGCGGCCAAGGCCATCAACGCCTGGGTTTGCAGATACAGCGTGGCCTGGTGGGCCGCCGCCGCCGCATTGCCGGACGTGGTCATGGCGGCAATGGCCGCCTTGTTCGCGGCAATGATTTGCGCCGTGTCCATGCCGGTCGAGGGCATGGCAGCATAGGCCAGGCTGACGGTGACCTTGTTGAACAGCATGGCGCGGGCGGCCTGGGCGGCCGGATCGCTGCTGCTGTCGCTGGCGACCTGGTCGGCCAGGCGTATCAGGAAGCCGGCTTGCGACGCCGATGGCGGGGTGGCCGCGCCCAAGCGGGTCTTTTCGGCCGCCAACTCCGCGGCGGTCGGCGCGCGGCCCAGCAGGTTTTGGTAGGCCAGGTTGACCAATCGTTCGTTGTACTGGTCCGGCGTGAGCGCCGGCAGCAAGCCGCCGTCGAGACTCTCTGCGTCTTGCAGCATGTTCAGCGCTACCGACTGCAGGGCAAAACCGCTGGCCAGCGCGTTGGCCCAGAAGTCGAAGCCGGTCTTGTCCGGCGCGCGACCAAACAGCGCCAGGTACAGGCGCGCCAGTTGAATGTGCTGGGTTTCCGTCGTGGCCGCGCTGCTGCCTTCGGCAATGGCGCCGTCCGGTGCGCTGTCGGCCTGCGCCAGCAGGCGCGTCACCACGTCGGCGTCGCCGCCGCCTTGCACCAGATAGTTGGCGACGGCGTTGGCACGCGCAGCCAGTTTCGGCATGCCGCCGTCCATGATGGCGCGTATCACCTGGCCTTGCGCCAGCGTGGTGCCGGCCTGGTCGAGGCGCGACGCCCACAGCGCGACAGCGGCGGCGTAACCGGGGTCGGACGGCAGCGGCTGGCCGATGGCCTGGAACATCTGCTGCACGGCGGTGTTGCTGCTATTGGCCCGGTGCGTCTTCGCTTCGCCGCTGGCGTAGATGCTGCCTGCCAGTTGAGCGAGCGTGGCGCCCTGGTTGTAGACGGTCATCCACTGGCTCAGGGCCACGGTATCGGGCGCGTGTCCCATCAGCATCAGATACAGCGCGACAACCTGGGCGTCTTGGCCGCGCTGGCAACGCTGGCGATATGCATGGTGCCGCTGCCAACCTGGTAGGCGTTCTCGCCCTGCGGCTGCGCAAGGACCTTGTATTCATAATCGCCGCCGGCCATGCCGCCGGTGCTGAACACCGGGTAGCCGTCTATCCATTGCATCCTGATCGAATTGTCGCCGATCCACACGCCGTCCGGCTTCAAGCGGTACTGCACCTGGAAGCCCTTGCCGGCGTCTTCGCGTCCGCCGAGGATGATCAGGCTGTCGGCCACCGAGGCGTTGTCGGCCACCATCGTCCGGACCCAGGCGCCGTTCTGCCATTGCAGCACGTTGCCAGCGTCGGAAGCGAGGCTGGAGTCGGTCAACCGGCCCATCAGGTCGTACCGGTTATTCGTGCGCAGCTGTTGGGCGATGGCCCACGCACCGGTGGCGTCGCTCAGGTTGGCCAGCTCATGCACCTTGGCCGGATCGGTGCTGCCGCTGCGGATCTGCACGGTGACATTGCCCTGTGCGTCGAACAGCGAGACCTTGTCGATGCCGTCGCCGGCGTTGCTGATCCATGCGTGACCGGCGTTGTCGTAGCGCGTGTATTGCGTCTGGACGGTCTTGGCGACGCCGTCCGTTGCCGTGGCCGTCGTCGATACCTGCGTGGCCTCGCCGAACGCGTTGTAGCCGTAGCTTTGCACGGTGGGTGCCGGCGCGAGGATGTTGCGCACCAGGTCGATCGCGCCCGGACGGGTCACGCTCAGTTGCCTGCCCAGCTTGTCGTACGCGGTGATGACGTAGCTCGTTTCCACCGAGTTGACGGGATCGGCGGCATTGGTCACCGTGCGCCACTGCTTGGCGACGCGGCCATATATGTCGTACGAGGTGAAGCTGTACTTGCCCTCTGCGTCGATCACCTGGGTGGCGTGGCCGGCGTTGTCGTAGCTGGTGAGGGTGACGCGGTCTTTCGCCGGGTCGGCCACGGCCACCGGCTTGGCGGCCGCCGTGGTGCCCGCCGGCGCGCCGTTGGCGTAGTCGATGCGCACCACCACGTTGCCGTACAGGTCGCGGCGGAATTCGGTCAGCGAACCGGCCGCATTCGCGCCGGTTGCGGCCACGGCACTGACGCGGCCCAGCGCGTCGTAGTAGCTGTAGCTCGCACCGCCCAAGGCGTCGGTGGTGCGGGTGAGGTTGCCCAGCACGTCGTAACCGTAGCTGGTGGCGGCGCCGTTGTGCGCCTCGCTGGTCTTGCGGCCGTTGGCGTCGTAGGCATACGCGCTCACGCGGTCGGTGGCGCTGTCCCTGGCCGGGATGCCGTAGCGCGTGTCCTTCCAGTCGGCCTGCCAGTCGCCGTAGAGCGTGGCGTATTCGGTCTGCGTGAGCAGGCTGCCGGCGGCGTCGTAGTCGAAGGTGGTCAGGTAGCCGCTGCGGCCGGCCGCGTCGTCCTGCAAGGTGGCGATTTGCGCGGTCTTGTTGCCGTTCGCATCGTAGTAGTAGCGCGTGCTGGCGGCTGCCGTGAGCTGCGAGCCGGTACCGTCGGCGCTGCTGGCGCCATAGACCAGCACCTGGCGCGCTTCGCCGAAGGCGTCGTAATGGGTTTCCGTGGTGCGCGCGGACTGGAAATTCCTGACGCCGTTCAGCGCGTGCTCGTCGTACACCGCAGCCAGCGGCTCGGTGACCTTGACGGCATGGCCCAGCTGGTCGTAGCGGGTGGTGATGGTGCGGTCGTTGGCGCTGTCGACGCTGGCGCGCGCGGCCAGGCGGGTGCCGACGACGGCCGCCGTGCGGTTGGCGGCATCGGCGGCGAAGCTGGCGTAGTCCGGCAGCGCGGTGGCGTAGCGCGTGAGCCTGGTGACCGCGCCGAAGCTGTCGTGCTCGTAGCCGGTGACATAGCCGTTGGCGTCGACGTCGTAGCGCACCTGGCCGAGGCGGTCGTAGAGCTTGTAGCTGACGGCGCCGCCGACATCCTGGTTGCTGATGGCGTTGCCCAGCACGTCGTAGGTGACGGTGATGGTCGGCTGGCCAGGCGACACTTCCGTGCGCGGCGCCGCGCCGACGCTGGAGACCGCCGCGTTGACGTCGTAGATAGCCGAGGCCGGCAGTTTGGTCCAGACTTGCCGGCCCACCAGGTCGTAGCCATAGCTGGTCACGCGAGGCTGGTCCGAACCGTATCCTTCGGTACGCGTGACCAGGTTGCCCAGCGTGTCGTATGCCATCGCGGTTTTCAGCGCGACCGATTTCGGCGGCTGCGATGCCCAGTTCATCGCGCCGTTCGGGTAGACGTCGACTGCCGGCGCGGTTTCCAGCACCATGTGGCCCACGCTGTCGTAGGCGTAGGTCCAGATTTGTTGGAGCTTGTTGGTGAACGAGGTCTTGCGGCCCAGCGCATCGTAGCCGTAGCTTTCGCTGACGCCCATGGCATCGGTCGATTTGACCAGGTTGCCTTCGGCGTCGTAGTCGAAGCTGGTCACGCGCGGCGTGCCGGCCGCCGCTTTGGCCGTGTTCACGGCGGTTAGGGTGTAGTCGGTTGGATGCGCCGGGGTCGGGTAGGTGCTGGTGGCGGCCACGCGGCCGAAGGCGTCGTAGGTGGTCTCCGTCAGGTAGCCGAGCGCGTCAATCGCATACACGAGACGGTGGTTGCGGTCGTAAATGTAATGCTCGGTGCGGTCGTCGGCACTCGTCGCGAGCTGGGTGGTCAGGCTCGATGTCAGGTCGGTCAATTGCCACGTAGCCACCGGCTTGGCGTAGCGTACCGTCGCCGCTACATTGCCTTGTGCGTCGTAACGCTGCTCGGTGACGTCGCCGGCGGCGTCGACGCTGAACTGCAGGCGGTTGTCCAGGTCGTAGTAATAGCGGGTGATGCGGTCGTCGACCGGGGATGCGCCCAGCGCCATGCGTTGGATGATATTACCCTTGGCGTCGTAGAACAGGAGGGTCTTAGCACCTTCCGCATCGACGGTGTCGGTGAGCCTGCCGGCGGCATCGTAGGCAAACGCGGTCACACGGTCGCGGGAGGCATCCTTGGCCGGAATGCCGGCGGGGGCGATCGCCAGCGAGGCCGTGGTGGCCGCCGTGGCGTACTGCGTGGTCGCGCGCAACTGACCCATGGCATCGTAGGTGCGCTCGGTCACGGTCCACTGGACGGTGGTGACGCCGTTGGCCACGGCGGCGCCCTGCGCCGTCGCCACGGTCTTGATGCGGTTGGCCGTGTCGTAGGTGTAGCTGGTGACGGCGTCGGTGGCCGACGCGGTCTTGTAGTTGCTCAGCTCGGCCGCGGTCGGCGTCGCGCCGGTCCTGGCCGTGGCGTAGGCGGTCACCATGGCCAGGCGGCCGATCAGGTCGTAGGTGTTGCGCACCACCGACCAGTTGCGCACGCCCGGCACGGACGGATTGACGGCGTTCTGCGCAGTGGCCGTCGCCAGCAGGCGGTTGGCGCTGTCGTAGGCGTAGGCGACGACGCTGTCGGCGGCGTTGTCGGCCGGGTAGCTTGCCGCCGCCGGCAGCGAGTCGGCGGTCGGCACCTTGTTGGCGTAGGCGGTGCGGGTCAGCAGGTTGCCGTTGCCGTCGTAGGTGTTCCTGACGACCGACCACAGCACCTGGCCGCCGGAGACTTCCTCGGCCGTCATGGTCGCAGTGACTAGGCCGCGCGCATCGTAGAAGTAGCGCTGGTGCAGGTCGTGCGCCGTGTCGCGCTGCGCGCTTGGATCGGCCAGCAGCGTTTTCATGCCTGCCGCCGTGATGTCGAAGGCGACCGGCTTGCTGTAGGTGATGCGGTCGGTCAGCTGGCCCAGCGCGTTGTAGCTGTAGGCGGTCAGGCTGCCGCCGGAGGTCAGCGAGGCGGCCAGCCGGCCGTCGGCGTCGTAGAAGCTGCGTGCGCCCGGATCGGTGGCGGGCGCTGGGGTGTTGGTGCCCGGGACGTTCTGCTGTTCGGTGGCGTCGGCGCGGCCGAAGACATCGTAATGGATGGTGCTGCGGTTCTTCAGCGCATCGACCGTGGCGGTCAGATGGCCGTCGCCGTCGTATTCGAACGATTGCGTGCTGTCGAGCGCGGACGACTTGAAGCTGTCGATCACCTGCAGCGCGTCGGCGTTATTCTGAGCGCCGCTCAACGTCGCGAGCGTGGCGGCATCGATGCGGGTGCCGTAGGTGGTTTGGCTGAGAACCTGTCCGAAGGCGTTGTAGGCCAGGGCGGCCACCTCGCCCAGCGCGTTGACTGTGCGGATGAGGTTGCCCAGCGCATCGTAGTAATAGCGGGTCTTGTTGCCGTTCGGGTCGGTGGCGCTCAGGCGCAGGTTGTTGCTGTTATAGGTGTAGCTGGTGCCATAGCGCTGCCAGATGCTCGCCACTTCGGCGGCTGCTTGCTGGCTGCCGGTCAACAGGGCCGCGCCTTCGGCGCTCAGCTCGGCGGTGACGTTGCCTTTCAGGTCGTACTGTCTGGCTTGCGCGCTCTCGGTGCCACTGCCCAGGCCGACGCGCGTCTCAATCAGCTGCCCCATGTTGTCGTAGCTGTAGCGGGTGACGATGCCGCCCGGCGCGGTTTCCGTTGCCAGCTGGTTGCGCACGGTATAGGTGTAGCTGGTCAGCAGGTCCGCATCGCCGGTGGCATAGCCGAGATCGGCCATCCTGGCGGCGCCCGGCGCGCTGACGGCGACCGCGTAATGGCGGCGGCTGCTCACGTTGCCGTTGAGGTCGTACTTCAGTTCGGTCAGGTAGTTGCCGTTGTCCAGCGTGCCGGCCAGTTGCCCGTTGACGCCGTAGAAGTAGCGTTCGTGGGAGGCCACGCCGCCGCTGGTGGCGATCAGCTGGTCGAGCGCCGGATTCGTGCCGAGATAGGCCGGCGTCAGCGCGGTCTGGTGGACGATGGTTTCGATGCGCAGGCCCTGCGCGTCGTAGCGGTGCTCGGTGAGAATGCCCTGCGCATCGACCTCCGCACGCAGCTTGCCATCCTTGTCGTAGTAGTTGCGGTTGATCAGGTCGTCGGGGGAGGCGGTGTCGGCGATGCTGGCCGCCGCGTACACCGTGGCCAGCGTGGCGGGATCGATCGCCTTGGCGCGGCGGATGACCGCCGTCAGGCGGCCGGCGTGGTCGTATTGATAGCGGATGACCGAGCCGCTGGCGTCGACGGTGGCGGCCAGGCGCCCGGCATCGTCGTACTCGTTCCAGGTGCTGCGGCTGCCGGTGGCGTCCGCATTCAGATCCGCCACGCTCAGTTCGCGCCAGTTGCCGTTGGCGACTTTCAACTGCGCCACGTCGACGGTGCCGGCATACTGGACGGTGCGGGTGACCTGGTTGTCGGCGTTGTAGTAATACGCGGTCAGGTTGTGGTTGGCATCGATGGTCGCGCTCTGGCGTCCCGCCGCGTCGTAAAGATAGTACGTGGCGTGGCCATCCATCGTCTCCGTCATGCGCAGGCGGCCATCGGCGTCGTAGCTGTTCTGCGTGCGCGAATATAAGCCGGTGGCGCTCACCTGTTGGCTGATCGTCAATTTACTGTCGGGGCCGTAGAAATTCCTGATGATCAGCCCATTGGCCTGGTTCAGTTGCACAAACGAGAACATATTATTGTAGGTCGTCAGGCTGACGTTGCCGAGGGCGTCGGTGGCGGTCAGCTGGCGGCCCAGGCCGTCGTAGGTAAAGCTGGCGCTGGTCTTGTTGTTGCCGTCGATCGACTGCATCAGCCGGCCGTGCTGGTCGTAGACATAGCTCCTGGTGAGGACGGTGCCGGACGTGGCTGGAGCGGTGCCGTTGTCGAGCGCGGTGGAGCGCATGGTGATCTTGTCGACCACGATGCTGTTGCTTGATCCGGCGGTGCCGGTGACGGCGGTCGGGCCGCAATACGTCTCGGCGGCGAAGCGCACGGCGACGCCGGGCTGGAATTGATAGGTAGCCGTGAACGCGGTCGCGCGGCTTTGTCCTTTTTCGTACACGTAGACGGTGGTGGCACCGTCGGTGCCGGTGGCCATTTCCACCACGTAGGTCGTATTCGGCTTGTCCGTGCCGAAGTTTCTTGACGTGGAGTTGAGGCCGTTCTGGAAACCGATACTGATATTGCCGGCGCCGAAGCCGACGCGCACGCGACCTCCGCCCTCGGTCATCCAGGTGCCGCTGTCCAGGCCGACATTGACCATGCCGGGCGTGAGCACGGCGGGCGTCGTGACTTCGAACTGCACGGTGGCGCCCAGGGCGATACTGGGGCCCGCCGTTCCCGGCCAGACGCTGGTGGCCTGATTGGTGGACGTCAGCGTCAGCGCGCTGCCGTTGCGCGTGACTCCTGTCATCGTCGGCGCCGGCGTCGGCGTCAGCGGAATGACGACGAAGTCGGGGGCGCCCGGCGCCGTGTAGGCGACGAGCTTGTCGAGCACGATGGTGGTGGAGCTGCCCGGCGTTTGCGCGGCAGACGTCGGCCCGCTGTTGGCGAGCGCGGCGAAGCGCAGGGCCTCGCCCGGCTGGAACTGCTGTGTCTGGGTCCAGCCGGTGCTGCGGTCCCGTCCCTTTTCATAGACCAGCATCGATGCCGCGCCGTTGGTCGAGGTGCTCATCTCGATCACGTAGGTCGTGTTCGGTTTGGCGGCGTTCCAACCGGGGTAGGTCGTGGTCGATCCGGTGCGCATGACGGTATTGATGCCGGTCCCGTCGAAATTGACGCGCATGGCGGCCGAGTCGCTGGTGAACCCTGCGGACAACATGTTGCGGGTCAGCGTGGCCGGGGTGGTGACTTCGAACTGCAGCGAGGCGCCCAGCGCGAAGCTGGTGGAATCGATCCCGGGATTACTGTAGCTTGTCTGGTAGCTCGACGTCAGGGAATACGCGCTGCCATTGCGGGTGACCCCGGCCGGCAGGGGATTCTGAACATAGGTCAGCGGGATCTGCGCCAAACTGTCGCTATGACTGCTCGACTTGATCACCTGGCCGCGCACGTCGTAGCTATAGTCGGTACGGTTGATCGTCGTGGCCCTGATCGCCACCGACGCGGTCCAGCTGGCCAGGCCGGCCTCGGTTGGCGTGCCCGCCGACGTATAGATGGCTCCGGTGTATTCGATCGTGCTCGCGCGCAAGCCATCGGCGTTGTAGACGTACTCTTGCACCCCCCCCTCGGGGCTGACGACAAAGCGCGGCCGGTTACCGGCGTCGTAGACGTAATTGGTCGTCAGCGCCGAGGTGCCGTCGGGCGACTGGGTTTCGCTGAGCAGATTGTTGCTGGCCAGGTCGTAAACACGGGTGACGACATCGCCGGCCGCATTGGTTTCCTTGATCCGGTTGCCGTTGGCGTCGTAGACATAGGTGGTGACCTTGCCGCGCGGATCGGTCACGGTCAGCACGTTGCCCTTGGCGTCGTAGTTGAATGCGGTGACCTGGCTGACGCCGTTGACCGCCGGCGCCGTGACCGACAACAACTGCCCGGCAGCGTCGTAGGCGTACACCGTCGCGTAGTGCAGCGGATCGGTGACCGTGGTCTGGCCGGCGGCATAGCTGAAGGTGGTCTTCTGGCCCAGGCCGTCGGTGACGGTGTCGATCTTCGACACGCCGTCGACCAGCGTGTAAGTGAAGCTCAGCGCCGTGCCGTCGCCCTGGACGATGCTGGCGACCTGGCTGGTGTTGCCGACGTAGGTATAGGCGGTGCTGTAAGTGTTGCCGTCGGCGACGCTGTTGTCGTCCGGCGTCAGGTCGGTGACGACGCCGGTCAGGCGGTTCTGGCCGTCATAGGCGTAGCGGGTGCGGGTGGTGGTGGCACCAGCTGCGGTGGTGACGCGCACCTGGCCCAGGTTACTGCCGACGTAGTCGAAGCTGGTCACGTCGCCGGAGGCGTCGGTGACCTGGCTGAGTTGGCCGGCGGCGTTGTACTGGTAGGCCAGGCGCACGCCGGTCTGGTCGTTGGTGGACTTGATGCGCCCGCCGCTGCCGATGCCGCTGTAGACCTCGGAGACGCCGCCCAGGTCGCGGCGGTCGCTGGTCCAGACCCATTCCTGGCTGGCGTTCAGGCTCAGCTTGTTGTAGCCCCCGGCGCCGTCGGTGCTGACGTAGCGGGCCTGCGCCACGTCGTACACGTATAGCGCCTGACTGCCGTCGCCGCCGGTGCGGGTGACGGTGCTGCCGGCCGTGTTCAGCGTGCCGGTCAGGCCGCCGATCTGCTTGACCTCGCCCATGCGCCAGTTGGCGCCGCTGCCGTCGCTGTAGCTGCCTTGCGCGTTGTAGGTGCGCGTCAGCGACAGGTCGGCGCCCAGCGCGGCGACGAATTCGTCCTGGTCGCGCAGCACCAGGTTGCCGTTGGCGACGTTGATGAACGCCGCTTCGCCGCTGTTGCCCAAATTCGGATTGCCGAAAATGCCCGATTGTCCCAAGGTCGCGGAGGAACCCGTGGCCAGACCAAAACCGTTACCGCTGATAATCGCTACCATTTTTCTCTTCTTCACGTGATGCGGCGCGCCGCACAAGTTGCCTATCTGACCACAATGAATTGCGGCCTTCTCGACAATGTATCCACGGATTTTTGAAAATGTTTAGCGAAAATGAAATTTTATTTTCTTTATTGCAATGTGGCAATTCTTAAATCAAGAAATCGTTCCTCGTAGTAACTCGAGAGTTCGGCCTGTGGCGCCGCGGTGCTGGTTGGCGAAGGCCAGCGCGTTGCGGCCCATCGCATCGCGCGCGGCGGTGTCGCACAGCAGGAGCGCCGCTTGCGACATCAGCGCTGCGGCATCGGCGATGCGCTGTGCGCCGCCGGCGGCCAGCGCGTCTTCCGTCACCAGCGCGAAGTTGAAGGTGTGCTGGCCGATCAGCACCGGCTTGCCCAGGGCGGCCGGCTCGATCAGGTTCTGGCCGCCCAGCGGCAGCAGGCTGCCGCCGACGAAGGCGACATCGCAGGCGGCGTAGTAGGCGAACATCTCGCCCATCGAATCGCCCAGCAGCACCGTCACCTCCCCCGACAGTACAGCCCCGTCCAGCGCCAGCCTGCTGCGGCGCTGGAGGTTCAGGCCGCGCGCGGCGGTCATCTTTTCCACTTCGTCGAAGCGCTGCGGATGGCGCGGCACGATCAGCAGCAGCACGTCGGCCGGCAACGCCGCCCGCGCCTGCTGGAACGCCTCCAGTATCAGTTCTTCCTCACCCTCGCGCGTGCTGGCGCACAGCAGCACCGGACGGGCGCCGATGGCCCCGCGCAGCGCAGCGCCGACCGCCAGCGCCACATCTGGCACCACCACGTCGAACTTGATGCTGCCGGTGATTTCCACTCGCTGCACGCCGAGCGAGCGCACGCGCTGCGCATCAGCCTCGGTCTGGGCGGCGACCAGGGCAATGCCGCGCGCCGCGTCCAGCATCAGCGAACCAAGTCGCGTGGCCTTGCGCAGCGAACGCTCGGACAGGCGCGCGTTGGCCAGCACCACCGGCACATTGCGCGCGTTGCACCCGGCGATCAGGTTCGGCCATACCTCGGTCTCCATCAGGATGCAGACGGAAGGCTTGAAATGGCCGATGAAACTGCCGACCATGAAGCCCGTGTCATACGGCAGGTAGGATTGCAGCAGCCGCTCGCCATGTTTGGCGAACAGCGCCTTGCCGGTGGCGCGGCCGGTCGGCGTCATGTGGGTAAGGACGATGCGGGACGACGGATACGCGGCCAGCAGCGCATCGATCAGCGGCTCGGCGGCGCGCGTCTCGCCGACGGAGACGGCGTGTACCCACAAGGTTTGCGCGGTGGATGGCGCGCCGCTGTAGAAACCCAGCCGCTCGCCCCAATGCCGGCGATAGCCCGGCTCCTTGCGTCCGCGCAGCCACAGGCGCGCCAGCACCAGCGGCAAGGCCAGCCACCACATCACGGAATAAAAAAGTCGCATAGTTATCAGTTCAGGCCAGCAGTTGCCTGGCTGCCGCCAGCACTTCGGACACCGGCGGCGGCGCGCCCTTGTCACCCAGGTTGATGATGCGTGGCGACCAGTTGCCCTCGGTCTTCCAGCGCGGCGAGTCGGCGTAGATCTCCACGGTCGGCCGCACGAAGGCGGCGGCGATGTGGGTCAGGCCCGTGTCGACGCCGATCACCAGCCCGGCGTGCCGCGCCAGCAGCATGGCGTCGGCCATCGACAGCTTGGGCAGCACGCGCGCGTTCGGCAGGCCGGCGGCGATGAACTCGGCCTCCGCCTTTTCCTTCGGCGAACCCCATGGCAGCAGGATGGGCATCGGCGCCAGTTCGCGTCCCAGCGCGATCCAGTTGTCCGGCGCCCATTTCTTCGGATCGCGCGCGGTGCCGTGGAAGTAGACGGCGTAAGGCTCGGCCGGCATCCAGTCCGGACGCGGCTCACCGGCCGAGACTTGCGGCAGGCCGAAATCGGCCGGCGTGTCGGCCGCATAGCCGAGCGCCGCGGCGGCGACGATGCGTCCGCGCGCCACCGCGTGCGTGCGCGGGTCGGTCGGAATGCTGAGATTGTGGAAGATGCGCGAGACGCCCTCGTAGCCGGAACCCTCGCTGCCGTTGGCCAGGCCGACCTTGCGGCCGCCCTTCACCACCCGGGCAGCGCCCATGATGATGCCGGTCTTCAGCAGGCCTTGGGTGTCGAACACGTAGTCGTATTGCTGCTGGCGCAGGGTGCGGAAGAACGCCTTGATCTCGGCCCGAGTTTCCGGCTTGCCCAGACTCTTGCGCCAGCGCCGCAGCGCAAACGGGATGATGGTGCGCACGCGCGCGTTGAGCCGCACCAGGCTGACGTAGCCTTCCTCCACCACCCAGTCGATATTCGCGTCCGGAAAATGGCGGGCGATATCGGCCACCATCGGCAGGTTGTGCAGCACGTCGCCCAGCGAGGACACGCGCACCAGCAGTATGTTCAAGGGCCTGCCGTGGCCACCCGTTTGCGGCGCCATGCGTTTAGAACGGCAGTTCCGCGTCAGGCTTGGCAGCCAGGATCACGCTCTTGAACTGGCCCTGGATGCGCTCCAGCGCGGCCGGGGTTTCCGCTTCGAAGCGCATGACAATCACCGGCGTGGTGTTGGACGAACGCGCCAGGCCGAAGCCGTCTTCGTATTCCACGCGCAGGCCGTCGATGGTGATGATCTGCTTGTGGCCGGGGAACCTGGCGTCGGCGCGCAGTTTGTCCATCACCGAGAAGTTCTCGCCTTCCTTCAGGTGCAGGTGCAGCTCGGGCGTGCTGTCCGATTGCGGCAGCGCGTTCAGCAGCGCCGACGGATCTTTTTCCCGGGTCAGGATTTCCAGCATGCGCGCGCCGGCATACAGGCCGTCGTCGAAACCGTACCAGCGGTCCTTGAAGAAGATGTGGCCGCTCATTTCGCCGCCCAGCGGGGCGCCGGTTTCCTTCAGCTTGGCCTTGACCAGCGAGTGGCCGGTCTTGTACATCAGCGGCACGCCGCCCGACTTCTCGATGTACGGCGCCAGGTGGCGCGTGCACTTGACGTCGTACAGGATCTGCTCGCCCGGATTGCGGCTCAGCACGTCGGCCGCGAACAGCATCATCTGGCGGTCCGGATAAATGATCTGGCCGTCCTTGGTGACGAGGCCCAGGCGGTCGCCGTCGCCGTCGAAGGCCAGGCCGATCTCGGCGTCGGTCTCCCGCAGGCAGCGGATCAGGTCCTGCAGGTTTTCCGGGTGCGCCGGATCCGGGTGGTGGTTGGGGAAGGTGCCGTCCACCTCGCAGAACAGCTCGATCACCTCGCAGCCCATGCCACGGTACAGGTCGCCCGCGAACGCGCCGGCCACGCCGTTGCCGCAATCGACCGCGATCTTGATCGGCCGCGAAATCTTGACGTCGCCGATGATGCGCTGCAGGTACTGCGCGCGGATGTCGTGGGTGCTGTAGGCGCCCGGCGTGGCGGCTGCGCTGCCGTCATGGGCAACGATGCTGTCGTATAAACCGGTGATCGCCTCGCCGTGGATGGCCTCGCCAGCCAGCACCATCTTGAAGCCGTTGTAGTCCGGCGGGTTGTGGCTGCCGGTCACCATGATGCCCGACGCCGCGCCCAGCACATTGGTGCCGAAATACACCATGGGCGTGGCCACCACGCCCAGGTCGATGACGTCGACCCCGGCCGCCTGCAATCCCTCGGCCAGCGCCGCCGCCAGCGACGGGCCGGACAGGCGGCCGTCGCGGCCGATCACGACCTTTTTTTCGCCCTTGGCCAGCGCGGCCCTGCCGAAAGCTTGGCCGAGTTGGCGCGCCACGCCCGCGTCCAGGGTTTTATCGATGATGCCACGAATGTCGTAGGCTTTGAAGATCGTTTTGGATAAGGAGACCATAATGTAGGGAAGAGAGAGATGATGAGTGCGGCGCCGGCGACAGGCCCATCCTGCCGCCTTGTTGTCAGAATTTCAGCAGTTTAAACCTTTAAGCCGGCAATGTCTTTACCGGCCTCGAGCCATTCCTTGACCCACTTCGGTTGGCGCCCCCGGCCGGTCCATTGCTGGGACGCGTCGGCGGGATTGCGGTAGCGCGGCGCCACGCTGCCGGTCTTGGCGCGCGTGCCCGGGCCGGCCACCAGATCCTTCAGCGGCACGCCCACGCTCTGGGCGATCGCCATGATCTGTTCGCGCGCCTTGGCCAAATCCTGGCTTTCGCGCTGTTTTAATTCGCGTTTAACTTTTTCCTGCAGATCGCGCAATTCCGCAGACGACATATTCGACAGATCCATTGCATTTCCCTTTATGTGAGGTGATATAAAGCTTGGCCGGAATATATTACATCAACATAAAAAAATCAGTCTTTCTTATGACGTATCATCCAGCGCGGCGCTTTAAATCGGACGATGCGTACATAAATCCAGATGTAACTGCTGATAAACAAAATACAGAAACACATTAATGCCCAGGTATAGCGCCAGAATACGGTTGCCGGAATGACCGCCATCAGCGAAAACAGCCACAGATAAGGCGACGTCAGCGAATTGCGGCGTATCAGCGCGCGCGCCTCCTTGCGGCCGACCGCCCATTGCACGATGCGGCGGAAGATCAGGCTATGCAAATGGATGCCGTCCGGCATGGCCGGAGATTTTCCACGGACAAACATTCGTCGATAGACGGAAAATAAAGTTTCAAATGTCGGATAGATTAATAACAACGCGGCATACCAGGTGGAAACCTGCGGATTGCGCATCACCAGCAATAATGCCAGTTCGCCCAGCATGAAACCGATAAAATACGCGCCGCCGTCGCCGAGGAAAATCATGCCGACCGGATAATTCCAGATCAGGAAGCCGGCGGTGGCGCCGGCCACCATCAGCGCGGCGATCAGCACGAACATGTCGTTGACCTGCAGCGCTACGTAGCCGAGCGACAGCAGCATGCAGATGCAGACCACGCTGGCCAGGCCGTTAAACCCGTCGATGATGTTGACCGCGTTGGCGATGCCGGCCACCGCCAGCACCGTCAGCGGCAAGGTCAGCCACATGTATTGCAGCGGCCAGGCGGAAAATGCCCAGTCGATGCGGTCGATGCGGGCATCCAGCAGGAAATAGCCAAGCGCGGCGGCCGCCATCGTCAGCAGCAGCCGGCGGGTGGCGCTGACCTTGCCGGTGTAATCCTCGACGATGCCGCCGACAAATGCCACAGCCGAACACGCCAGCAGCGACATCAGCCAATGCGTCATGGCCGGCACGCGCCAGATGGAAATAAAGGAACTGAGCGCGACCGATAAAAAGATCGACAGGCCGCCGATACGGGCGACCTGATGCGCGTGCACTTTTTGCACGCCCAGGAAATCGGAATCGAGCGCCGGACCGTGCAATCTCGCTTCTTTAATGACCAGCAGGGTTAGTAGCGCGGAAGCGATAAAGCTCAGCAAAAATGAAAACATATCTTATCTATACAAAGTATCGGATGCGCTAACCGATATGTGACTTGGCGCCTTGCGCCGGATTGTCAGCACGCTAACCCGCGATTGTACCGGATTGGCAAGGCCGGTCTTGAATTGATAGCCGCTTATTGCCATTTCTCAGCCCGCTTGGGACGCATTTGCAACGTTGAAGGCCATACAAATGAATATGCCGGCGCCGCTTTCGCGGTGCGCCGGCATCATAGCAGCAGATAATTGGTGAGGCGGGATTGCTTACCAATCGATACAAATCAGCGCATGCACAGATGCAGCGCCTCTTTCCAGTCGGGCAAGCGGCAGAAGCGCGCCATCAGCCGCTCGGACGACATCACCGAGTACTGCGGCCGCCTGGCCGGCACCGGATATTCGGCGCTGGTGATCGGCAGCACGCGGCACGACAGTCCGGCTTCCTCGACGATGGCCCGGGTGAAATCGAACCAGGTGGTCTGACCCTGCGCGCTCAGGTGGTAGACGCCGCTGTTCTGCACCCACCACTCGCGTCCGCCCGCATGGGCCTGCGACAGCACCAGCGCGGTGGTGTCGGCGATGGTGCGGCTCCAGGTCGGCGCGCCGTGCTGATCGGCCACCACCTTGAGCTCGTCGCGCTCCTTGGCCAGGCGCAGCATAGTCAGCAGGAAGTTCTTGCCGCGCGTGCCGTACACCCAGCTGGTGCGGAAGATCAGGTGCGGAATGCCGGCCGCCGCGATGGCCTGCTCGCCGGCCAGCTTGCTGGCGCCGTAGACGTTCAGCGGGCCGGTGGCGTCGTCCTCGCGCCGCGCCGACGGCTGGCTGCCGTCGAACACGTAGTCGGTCGAATAATGCACCATGGCGGCGCCCAGCGCCTTGGCTTCCTGCGCCATCAAGCCCGGCGCCTCGGCGTTGACGCGGTGCGCCAGCTCCGGCTCGCTCTCGGCCTTGTCGACCGCCGTGTAGGCGGCCGGATTGACGATCAGCTGCGGCTTTTCGCGGCGGATGACGTCGCGCACCTGGTCCAGGTCGGACAAATCCATGACGCCGCGGTCCACCGCCACCACCTCGCCTATGCCCTGCAGGCTGCGCGCCAGTTCGTAACCCACCTGGCCGGTACTGCCGGTCAGCAGGATTTTCATGCGAACACCTCGGCGTCGGCCAGCAGCACGGCGGCCGCGTCCTTGCCGGACAGCAGCGGAGCCGCCAGCTCGGCCGGCCATTCGATGCCGATCGCCGGGTCGTTCCACAACACCGAGCGCTCGAACTGCGGCGCCCAGTAGTCGGTGGTCTTGTACAGGAACTCTGCGTGCTCGCTGGTGACGCCGAAACCGTGGGCGAAGCCGGGCGGTATCCACAACTGGCGCTTGTTCTCGGCCGACAGTTCGAGGCCGTACCACTGGCCGAAAGTTGGCGAACTCTTGCGCAGGTCGACGGCCACATCGAACACCGAGCCGGTGGTCACGCGCACCAGCTTGCCCTGCGCCTGCTGGATCTGGTAGTGCAGGCCGCGCAGCACGCCCCTGGCCGAGCGCGAATGGTTGTCCTGCACGAAGGCCAGATCGACGCCGGTCAGTTCGGCGAAGGTGCGGGCGTTGAAGCTTTCATAGAAAAAACCGCGGTCGTCGCCGAAGATGCGCGGTTCCAGCACCAGCAGGCCCTCCAGCGGAGTCTTGATCACATTCATCGTGGAATCACCTTATCTTCAAGAATCTGCAGCAGGTATTGGCCGTAGTTGTTTTTCTTCAGCGGCTCGGCCAGCTTGCGCAACTGCGCGGCATCGATGTAGCCCTTGCGGTATGCGATCTCTTCCGGGCAAGCCACTTTCAGGCCCTGGCGCTTTTCGATGGTGGCGATGAACTGCGACGCGTCCAGCAGCGAGTCGTGGGTGCCGGTGTCGAGCCAGGCCATGCCGCGGCCCATGACTTCCACGTTCAGCTGCTGCTTTTCCAGGTACACGCGGTTGACGTCGGTGATCTCCAGTTCGCCCCGCGCGGACGGCTTGATGCTGGCCGCGATGTCGCACACCTGCTTGTCGTAGAAATACAGGCCGGTGACGGCGTAGTTCGATTTCGGCTTGAGCGGTTTTTCCTCGATCGACACCGCGGTGCGCTTGCCGTCGAATTCAACCACGCCGTAGCGTTCCGGATCCTGCACGTGGTAGGCGAACACGGTGGCGCCGTCGACCTGCTCGGTGGCGTGGCGCAGCAGCGCGTCGAGGTCGTTGCCGTAGTAGATGTTATCGCCCAGGATCAGCGCGGACGGCGAATCGCCGACGAATTCCTTGCCGATGATGAAGGCTTGCGCCAGGCCGTCCGGCGAAGGCTGCACCGCGTAGCTGATGTTGATGCCCCACTGGCCGCCGTCGCCCAGCAGGTCCTGGAAGCGCGGCGTGTCCTGCGGCGTCGAGATGATCAGGATGTCGCGCATGCCGGCCAGCATCAGCGTGGTCAGCGGATGGTAAATCATCGGCTTGTCGTAGATCGGCAGCAGCTGCTTGGAGACGCTCATCGTCACCGGGTACAGACGGGTGCCGGAGCCGCCGGCCAGGATAATGCCTTTACGGTTAGGGATGCTCATTGCTGGCCTTCGCGGTTAAAGTAATTGGTTTCCACCCACTTGGCGTAGCTGCCCGACTGCACGTCGGCCACCCAGGCCTGGTTGTCGAGGTACCACTGCACGGTCTTGGCGATGCCGGTCTGGAAGGTCTCGGCCGGTTTCCAGCCCAGTTCGCGTTCCAGCTTGCGGGCGTCGATGGCGTAGCGGCGGTCGTGGCCGGGACGGTCCTTGACGTAGGTGATCTGCGCGCGGTAGCTGCTGCCGTCCGCCTTCGGTTTCAGGTTGTCGAGCATGTCGCACAGCGTGTGCACGACGTCGAGGTTGGCCATCTCGTTCCAGCCGCCGACGTTGTAGGTCTCGCCCAGGCGGCCCGCTTCCAGTACGCGGCGGATCGCGGCGGCGTGGTCGCTGACGTACAGCCAGTCGCGCACCTGCTGGCCGTCGCCGTAGATCGGCAGCGGCTTGCCCGCCTGCGCGTTGGCGATGATCAGCGGGATCAGCTTCTCCGGGAAGTGATACGGACCGTAGTTGTTGGAGCAGTTGGTGGTCAGCGTCGGCAGGCCGTAGGTGTGGTGGTAGGAACGCACCAGGTGGTCCGACGCGGCCTTCGATGCCGAGTACGGGCTGTTCGGGGCGAACGCGGTGGTTTCGCTGAACGGCGCATCGTCCGGACCCAGCGTGCCGTACACTTCGTCGGTGGACACGTGCAGGAAGCGGAAGGCGGCCTTGTCGTCATCCGGCAGCGCCGACCAGTAGGCGCGCGTGGCTTCCAGCAGGCTGAAGGTGCCGTTGATGTTGGTGTTGATGAATTCGCCCGGCCCGAGGATGGAACGGTCGACATGGCTCTCCGCGGCGAAGTGCACGATGGCGCGCGGCTTGTGCTGCTGGAACAGGGCCAGCACCTGGGCCTGGTCGCAAATATCGCCACGGACAAAGATATGGCGGGAGTCCTGCTTCAACGAGGCCAGATTGTTGAGATTGCCTGCGTAGGTCAGTTTATCAAAATTGACTACCGGCTCGTCGGACTGGGCCAGCCAGTCCAGCACAAAGTTTGAACCGATGAAACCGGCACCACCCGTAACAAAAATCATTTAGTATCCCGTCGAGTAAGTAAGTAAAATTTGGCAATAACTGCAATTTTATGTGATCTTTCGAACACGAGTGAGAAAAATCGCTTGTGTGTAAGACCTTTCTGCGAATTTTTCACATCCCAAAAAAAATCTACGGCATATCGATGACAACCTACCTGATCGGCGACCTACAAGGTTGCCATGAGCAAACACTGGCGCTGCTCAAACTGGTTAATGCCGACGCCGCGCGTCGCGACAGCGATGCCGAACACACTATATTTTTTGCGGGTGACCTGATCAATCGCGGCCCTGATTCGCTGGCCACCTTGCGCCATGTGCGCGCGCTGTGCATGGCCAGCGGCGGCCGCATCGACAGCGTGCTCGGCAATCACGACCTGCACTTGCTGGCCGTCGCCTACGGCATCCGGCCCGAGCACAAATCGGATACGCTGGCCGAGATCCTGCACGCGCCCGACCGCGCCGAGCTGATCGACTGGCTGCGGCGGCGTCCGCTGGCGATCCAGGTCCAGGGACACGTGCTGGTGCACGCGGGCCTGCTGCCGCAATGGACGCCGGCGCAGGCGATGGCGCTGGCCGGCGAGGTGCAGGACATGCTGCGCGGCCCCGAGTCGACGCTGGCCGATTTCCTGGCCGAGATGTACGGCAACCAGCCCGATCAATGGAACGACGCGCTGCAGGGAGCGGACCGGCTGCGCTGCATCATCAACGCGATGACGCGGCTGCGCTTCTGCAGCGCGGACGGCGTGATGGATTTCAAGATGAAGGAAAGCGGCAAGGCCGACGAAGGCTCGGGCCTGATGCCGTGGTTCGACGTGCCGGGCCGGCGCTCGGCCAGGACCACGGTGGCGTTTGGCCACTGGTCGGCGCTGGGCCTGACGCTGAAGCCCAATTTGATCGGACTCGACAGCGGCTGCGTCTGGGGCGGCCAGCTGAGCGCCGTCTGCCTGGAGGACCGGCAACTGCTGCAGGTGCAGTGCCCGGAGTTCCAGCAGCACGGCGGCAAGAAGTAACTAGTGCGCGGCAGCCGTCACGCCCAGCGCGGCGGCGACAGCCTGGTGCGCCGCTTCGGCCACCTCGCGCCGGTGCGCATCGATGGTGGCGATGGCCGGCAGGATCGCCAGCCTGGCCCTCACCGGCGGACCGTTCAGTATCAGCATGATGCTCTCGGCGAACGAGGTCTCGCCGATGAAATCCACCGACGGATGCGACGCCCCGGCCGGATCCTCGTACGACAGCGCAAACGGCTGCACCGGCACCTTGGCGTCGATCGCCGCTTCGAACAGGTTGGCGTGGAACGGCAGCAGGCTGCCCTGCGCCGCCGTGGTGCCCTCGGGGAAGAAGGCCACGCGCTCGCCGCGCTGCAGGCTGTGCACCAGTCCCTTGAAGATATGCCGCAGGTCGCGCCGGTTGCCGCGCGCGATGAATACGGTGCCGGCCTTCTCCGCCAGCCAGCCGGCCAGCGGCCACGCGCGGATCTCGGCCTTGGCGACGAAATGGCAGGGATGCAGGCTGTGGATGACGAAGATGTCCAGCCACGACACATGGTTGGCCACCACCGCCGCCCGCTCCAGCACCGCCGCGCCGCCGGCGCGCTGCTCCACTGTCACATTACACATGCGCAGCAGCCGGGTGGACCAGCGGCGGATGTGGCCGTTACGTTTTTCCTGTCCGAGCCACGGGAACACCGTGGCGCAGATCGCCATCCCAAGCAGCACGTGCAGAAACACCCGCACCAGGCGGAAGATCGTCAAGATGTTCATGCGGTGCGATCAGCTGCGTTGCCAGGCCACGTGACCGGCGACGATGGTGGTGTGCACTTGTCCCGCCAGGTTGTAGCCGAGGAAAGGCGTGTGCTTGCCCTGGCTGGCCAGCGCCGACGCGTCCACCGTCCAGCGCGCTTCCGGATCGAACAGGCAGACGTCGGCCGTGGCGCCGACCGACAAGGTGCCGGCGTCGAGGCCGGCCACGCGCGCCGCGTCCGACGTGATGCGGGCCAGCGCGCGCGCCAGCGGACGCACCGCGCCGGTGTCCTGGCTGGCGGCGTAGTCGTCGGCCCATTTCAAGGTCAGCGATAGCAGCAGTTCCAGGCCGGTGGCGCCGGGCGAGGCTTCGCCGAACGGCAGCAGCTTCTCGTCGTCGTCGACCGGCGTGTGGTCCGAGCATAGTGCGTCGACGGTGCCGTCGAGCAGGCCGAAGCGGATCGCGTCGCGGTCGCGCTGGCTGCGGAACGGCGGCGTCACGCGGGCGTTGGAATCGAAGAAGCCGATGTCGGCGTCGGTCAGGTGGATGTGGTGGGCGCCGACGTCGCAGGTGACCGGCAGGCCTTCCTTCTTGGCGCTGCGCACCAGCTCGAGGCCGGCGGCCGACGACATGCGGCACAGGTGCACGCGGGCGCCGGTGGCGCGCATCAGCTCGAAGATGGTGTGCAGCGCGATCGTTTCCGACATCACCGGCACGCCGGACAGGCCCAGGCGCGAGGCCAGCGGACCGCTGGCGGCGATGCCGCCGCGGCCGATGTGCGCATCCTGCGGACGCAGCCAGACGGTGTATTCAAACGTCTTGGCGTACTGCATCGCGCGCAGCAGCACGTTGGTGTCTTCGATCGGCTCCTCGGCCTGGGCGAAGCCAATGCAGCCGGCTTCGGTCAGCTCGGCCATCTCGGTCAGCGACTTGCCTTTCAGACCGACGGTCAGCGCGCCCAGCGGGTGCACATTGGCCTGGTTCAGCGTCTTGGCGCGGTGCTTGAGCATTTCCACCAGGCCCGGTTCGTCCAGCACCGGATCGGTGTCCGGCGGGCAGATCAGGCTGGTCACGCCGCCTTGCATGGCGGCCTGCATTTCCGATTCCAAGGTGGCCTTGTATTCGTAGCCAGGCTCGCGCAGGCGCGCGGACAGGTCGACAAAGCCGGGCGAGACGATCAGGCCGGCGGCGTCGATGGTCCGGTCCGCAACGAAGCCCGCAGGCGCCGAGCCCACAGCCAGCACCTTGCCGTCGGCGATATACAGGTCGTTCTTGGCATCGATGCCGTTGGCCGGATCGATCAGGTGGCCGTTTTTAATATAAAGTTTCATCCCTGCGTTCATCCCTGAGTCCCTGCCACTATGCTCATTACCGCCATGCGTACCGCAATCCCGAAAGTCACCTGCGGCAAGATCACCGCCTGCGAGCCGTCCGCCACCGCCGAGTCGATTTCCACGCCGCGGTTCATCGGACCGGGGTGCATGACGATCGCGTCCGGCTTGGCCAGCGCCAGCCGCTCCGGCGTCAGGCCGTAGCTCTTGAAGTATTCCTGCGCCGACGGCAGCAGCGCGCCGCTCATGCGCTCGTTCTGCAGGCGCAGCATGATGATGACGTCGACGTCCTTCAAGCCTTCGTCGATGTTGGTGAAGGTGCGCACGCCCATCTGCTCGAGGCCGCCCGGCAGCAAGGTGTGCGGGCCGATGGCGCGCACTTCCGGCACCCCCAGGGTGGTCAGCGCATGGATGTCGGAACGGGCCACGCGGCTGTGCAGGATGTCGCCGACGATGGCCACGCGCAGGTTGGTGAAGTCCTTCTTGTAGTGGCGGATGGTGTACATGTCCAGCAGGCCTTGCGTCGGGTGCGCGTGGCGGCCGTCGCCGGCATTGACCACGTGCACGTGCGGCTGCCTGGTCTCCATCAAATGCTTGGCGATCAGGTAGGGCGCGCCGGATTGCGCGTGGCGCACGACGAACATGTCGGCATGCATGGCCGCCAGGTTGTCGATGGTGTCGAGCAGCGACTCGCCCTTGCTGGCCGACGAGGCCTGGATGTTCAGGTTGATCACGTCCGCCGACAGCCGCTTGGCGGCGATCTCGAAGGTGGTGCGGGTGCGGGTGGAGTTTTCGAAGAACAGGTTGAACACCGATTTGCCGCGCATCAGCGGCACTTTCTTCACATCGCGGTCGGAGATGCCGACGAACGACGAGGCGGTGTCCAGGATGTGATTGAGGATGGACTTCGGCAGTCCCTCGATCGACAGCAGGTGCTGGAGCTCGCCGTGTTTATTCAGTTGCGGATTAAGCATAGTGGTGATTTAGGCGTTGTCTATGGTGAGCGTGAATTTTCCGTCGCCGGCGCGTTTCAGCACCAGCGCCTGCCCCGGCGGCACCTGCACGTGGCCGGCGACGAAGTCCGCGGCGACCGGCAACTGGCGCTCGCCGCGGTCGACCAGCGCGGCCAGCATGATGCGCGCCGGGCGGCCGTAGTCGAACAGTTCGTTGATGGCGGCGCGCGTGGTGCGGCCGGTGTACAGCACGTCGTCCACCAGCAGGATGTTGGCGGCGGCCACGTCGAAGGTGATGTTGGTCGGCTTGACGTCGGCCGGCAAGCCCTTCTTGGCGTAGTCGTCGCGGTAGAAGGACACGTCCAGCACGCCGCAGCGCGCGCTCAGGCCGAGGTCGGCGGCCAGGCGTTCGGCGATCCAGGCGCCGCCGGAGTGGATGCCGACGATGGCGACATCGCTGACGCCGACCAGGCCGGCCTTGACGTCGGCCAGCAGCGTCGCGTACAGCGCTTCGGCATCGAGTTGGTTGGGGTTCAGTGTGGACATGATTTTTTAGTTAGCGTCGAAATATTGTTGCAGGATGATGGCGGCGGCGCGGTCGTCGATGAGCTCGCCGCGCCTGGCCGAAATCACCGCCGAGGAGTAGCGCTCGTCGACCAGCTCCACCGGCAGGTTGAAGCGGCCGTGCAATTGATTGGCGAACTTGCGCGCGCGCGCGGTCATCTCGTGCTCGGCGCCGTCGGGATGCATGGGCAGCCCGACCACCAGCCGGGCCGGCTTCCATTCGTCCAGCAGCGCCTGGATGTCGGCAAAGCGGGTGGCGTTGTCGATGGCGGTAATGACTTTGACCGGTTCGGCCTGGCGTATCATGGTATTGCCCATCGCCACGCCGATGCGTTTGACGCCGAAATCGAAGGCGAAGACGGTCTCAATGCTCATTTAGGCATGACCCGCCTCGGAGGTCAGCATCAGCGGATCGATCCCCAGCAGGCGCATGGCGGCGGTGTAGCGTTCTTCTATCGGCAGGTTGAACAGGATGTCCGGATCGGCGCTGACGGTCAGCCAGCCGTTGCGGCTGATCTCGTCTTCCAGCTGGCCCGGGCTCCAGCCCGAGTAGCCGATCGACACCAGCATGCGCTGCGGACCGTCGCCGGCGGCCACGGCCTCCAGCACGTCGATCGAGGTGGTGAACGCCACGTCCTTGGTCACCGTCAGCGACGACGAATAGCGGCTGCCCGGCGTGTGCAGCACGAAGCCGCGGTCGTCCTGCACCGGGCCGCCGAACATGATGGGCTCGTCCACATCCACGTCCGATTCCAGCTTCAGGTCGATGCGCTCGAACAGCACCTGCATCGTCATGTCGGTGGGTTTGTTGATGACCACGCCCAACACGCCGTTTTCATTGTGTTCGCAGACATACACCACCGTACCGCCGAAGACCGGGTCTTGCATCGATGGCATTGCAATCAGGAAATGATTTGCCAGATTCAAGGTACCGGCCGCGCCGGAGCCGGCATCCTCGAGGGGATCGCTGGCTTCCTGCATCAGGCCGGGTACGGGGAGAGTTTTGCCGATTTTGCTTTTCTTCATATACGTGATCTTTCTGTGCTGCTAACAATTACTGTAGTATTCGCGCGGCTGGCAACTCTGTCTAAGCGATAGTTTACACTGAAATGCGGGGGCGGCCATGTTTGCGTTCCGCCACAAGATTGACACAGACCGAATGAAACTGAATTCCTCCCTGGTTTGGCTGCGCCGCGATTTGCGGGTTTTCGACCACGCGGCCTTGAGCCAGGCGCTGCAAAACAGCGCCCTCGTCCATTGCGTATTCATCTACGACAGCACCATCCTGGCCGGCCTGCCGCGGCGCGACCGGCGGGTCGATTTCATCCACGCCAGCATTGCCGAAGTGGCGCAGGAGCTGCGGCAGCTGGGCGGCCACCTGATCGTGCGCCATGCCGATCCGGCCACCGAGATCCCGGCGCTGGCGGCCGAACTGGGCGTGGACGCGGTGTACTGCAACCACGACTACGAACCGCAGGCGATCGCCCGCGACGACGCCGTCGGGCGCGCGCTGCAGGCCGACGGCCGCCGCTTCTTCAGCTGTAAGGACCAGGTCGTCTTTGAAAAAAGCGAAGTGCTGTCGCAGACCGGCGGCGTGTTCTCCGTCTACACGCCCTACAAGAACGCCTGGCTGAAAAAGCTGGAAGCCGATCCCTCGGTGCTGGCGCCCTGGCAGGTCGAACCGTACGCCGCGCATCTGGCGCCGCCGCCCGCGCACGCCCCCGCCTTGCCGACGCTGGCCGAGCTCGGTTTCGAGCCGAGCAACCTGGCCGAGCTGAAGATCCCGACCGGCATGTCCGGCGCAGCCGCGCTGTTCAAGGACTTCCTGCCGCGCCTCGCCGGCTACAAGCAGGCGCGCGACTTCCCGGCAGTCAAGGGACCGTCGTACCTGTCGATGCATTTACGCTTCGGCACGCTGTCGGTGCGCCACCTGGTGCGCACGGTGCTGGACCTGACGGCGCGCGGCGCCGGTGGCGAAGGCGCGGCGGTCTGGCTGGCCGAACTGATCTGGCGCGAGTTCTACGCGATGATACTGTTCCACAATCCGCACGTGGTGGGCGGCGCCTACAAGCCGGCCTACGACGCCATCCAGTGGGAAACCGGCCCCGAGGCCGACGAGCTGTTCGCCGCCTGGTGCGAAGGGCGCACCGGCTATCCGCTGGTCGACGCCGCGATGGCGCAGCTGAACCGCACCGGCTACATGCACAACCGCCTGCGCATGGTCACGGCCTGCTTCCTGATCAAGGACCTGGGCATAGACTGGCGGCGTGGCGAAGCCTACTTCGCGCTGCACCTGAACGATTTCGACCTAGCCTCCAACAACGGCGGCTGGCAATGGGCGTCGTCCTCGGGCTGCGACGCGCAGCCCTACTTCCGCATCTTCAATCCGGTCACGCAGTCGGAGAAGTTCGACAGCGAAGGCAAATTCATCCGCCGCTATCTGCCGGCGCTGAAAGACCTGGGCGACAAGGAAATCCACGCGCCATGGCTGGTGCCGCGCATGCTGCCGCTGGACTATCCCGAGCCCATCGTCATGCACGACGAAGCGCGCAAGCGCACGCTGGAACGCTACGCGGTGGTGAAGAAAATTTAAACCCGGGGTCAGATCCGACATTTGGACACGAGCTCTGCCGTAGCAGCCGCTACGGCAGAGCTCGTGTCCAAATGTCGGATCTGACCCTAATGCCGTTAAGTTAAGGATTTCCTGAGCCTCCGTTCAGGATAGCGTTGCGGTTTTGCTTTGGTGACCCGATCGAATTTCCGGTCGGGTCGATAGACATTGAGTTCGAGGATCATCCTCTCGCGCATCCGTTTGATCGTTCCTGGTAGATTGCCCAAGGCCCGTTCGGAGGCCGCATGTAGCATCTCGAGCTGAAATATGCCGAGGGCGAAGACAAAGCTAACGTCATTGGGAGCGCATTTTGCCTGGTCGGCCGTGCGCGCCATTTCTAGTCGCACGAGGTTATAGGCGATAAGAATGCCCCAGATTTCCTGCCTGGTTGCTGCGACACTTTGGCTGCGCAGGCATAGGGCCATCCCCATCATGGTTTGCTTGATCTCGCGGTAGCTCGTTTCGATCTGCCAGCGCTCGCTATAACAGTCGCGGACGGTTTTGGCGGAGAAGCGCCGGCGATCCGTCAATGAGGTCAGCAAATAGCACAGTTTGCCCGTCGGATCTTTCGTTGCAATGGCACGCGCTTGCCACTGCTCGGGCATGGAGGGGACGCGCTTGCGTACTTGTGGGGAAACGCGCATTTCGACGATGCCATCCTCACTGTCGCCGCTCACAAGACGCCATTGCGTATTAGCCTTGGCCGGCACGAGGAAGTGCCGCTCCTGGCCTTGCATACGAAGTTTATGCAACAGCTCGGCGGCTAGAAAACCTTTATCGAAGACCGTCAGCGAATGGTCGGGTATATCGTCTAGCAACGGCAAGGCAAAGCTCATCTCGCCTTTGCTATAGGGGCCAAAATCGGCGGCCAAGACCAACTGGGTGCGCAGCGCAGCCAATGTCACCATGCGGGCATGGGGGTAACTGGCCAAAGCTCCCTTGGCGAAGTGTGGCGAATCGAAATGTGCCCGGTTTTCCGCGCTATCGGCTAATTTCAGGGTCGTCCCATCCATGGCGAGCAGTTGGAGGCCGTGGAAGTCGGAACGATGGGCGTCTTGCATCTGCCAATGGCGCGCGGACGTTGAGAATAGCCACGCCAACGGTTCTTCGCCCAGCCGCTGACGTGCTTGCGTTACAGCGCTATCAGTGACGCAAGTGTCCTTCAGATCCGGTAGCGCCAGTTCCAATTCACCCAGCACTTGTCGCACTGAGTGATGTCGGTAGATCGCTAGCGCGATGACCAACCAGACTACCTGCTCCGCCGGCAGACGCCGCTGCCGAATACTCGCCTTGCCGGTGTAGCTCAATGCTCCCATGATCCATTCGACGGGCAACTGCTCCCCAAGCCGGCCCCAGTCCGGAGCTGGCAAGTCACACGTGGTCAAAGGGAGAACGTCGGAAAGCATGGCGCGAAGGTTAACAGCCTTCGCGTATGTTTACAACAACTAACTGGGGCCGGCCTAGTTCCTTAACTTAACGGCATTAGTATCTGACCCCGGGTTTAGCATTTGTGAGCGATTTGTGAGCCGCTCCCAACGACACTGGCAACACCAGGACTGCTGCAAACAGGCCTGAGGTCACCATTCCCAATGTCTACAGGAGTTCCCATGTTGCAAGTTCCAACGATCCCTACCTCGCTGCTCGGCTCGGTCGTCTGCACGCCCGCCGTGGCCGCCATCGGCGACAGCGTCTGCGTCGAAGTCAAGGCGCCGAACGGCCAGTCCTACGATAACAATGAACCAGGCAACATCTGCATCAACGGCGTGCCCGGCTCCAAGCAGTACCTGGTGTGGAACCGCGCCGGCAAGAAGACCATCAACGTCACGGCCGGCAAGCGCGGCGCCATCGAGAAGCTGAAAGCCGAAGTCCAGATCAACGCCCCGGCCGACGGCAAGCAGCCGCCGACGCTGACGGTGCGCACGGCGCCGCACAATCCCACCGCGATGATACTGACGGTGGAGAACGCGCCGGAGCGCCGCACCCAGGGCACGCCGCGCACCCGTCCACCGATTCACATCGCGCCGCGCAAAACGGCCATGGGTCTGCAGACCATCGCCGCGCGCGACGCCGCCACCCATCCCGTCCTGCTGCCGACCACGCGACCTCGCCTCGCCATCAATGCCGGCGGCGGCGCCACCGCGGCGGCCTACAACTGGGAACTGGGCACGGTGGCCATGGGCAGCACGCATCCGACGCTGCAGCACGATTTCGCCACGCAGCTGAATCCGAACCGTCCGCACACGGTGTTCCACGTCAAGGTGACGGTGCAGCAGCCGGGCGATGCGCCGCATGTGATACAGCGCAGCGTCAGCGTGGCCAATCCCTACTTCCTGACGCGCCAGCGCGGCGTGCTGCAGCCGCCGGTGGACAGCAGCGACTTCAGCGCCCAATTCATCGACGGCAGCTACCGCGCCAGCTTCACCGTGCGCAATCCGGAAGCGACCAACCTGACGCTGAGCAGCATGCAGCTGGAACTGGCGTATGAAGAGGGCCCGCGCGAATTCGAACTGCGTCCGGCCGCCGCCAGCGCCATCGTGCTGAAGGCCCGGGGCACGACCCGCATCGACGTGGCGATTCCGAAAGCGCAGGTGCCGCAGCAGGCCATCGCCTTCAGCGTTCACTACAAGGGCACGGCGCCGAACGGCCTGCCGGTGCGCGTCAGCGCGCACTTCGACCTGCCGCAGCACATGAGCAAGAAGCTGCTGGTCAACGCCGCCGCGCAAACCTTGCTGAGCGACCTGGCCAGCCGCCAGCTGGTGGCCAATCCCACATCGATCACGCTGGAGGAAGTGACGCGCCTGGGCAGCTACGGCATGCTGCCGGCCGCCTCCTCGGTGGCGCTGCACGGCCCGACGACGCTCACCGCGATGGACATGCATATGGCGCCGCCGTTCCCGGTCGACGGCCAGGAGTGCGATCCGTGGAACCTGCCGGACCACATCCCCGACGGCATGTTCTGCATGCCGACGCAGGAAAAACGCTGGATGCAGATGCCGGCGCGTTTCATGAACGCCAAGAAGGGCGACCTGATCCTCAATCCCAGCAACGGCAGCCTGATCTCCGCCGTGCTGCAGACGGTGACGCCGCCGCAGCGCTATTCGCACTCCGGCATCATGACCCGCAACCGCGATGAGATCACCCACTCGACGGCGTCGGAAGACCGCCTGATCGAATTCATCGACGGCGACGGCGCCCGTCCCGACGTGCTCAAATACCTGTGGCCGGGCGTGGTCACGCAAACCGTCGCCCACGCCGTCGACGGCGAGGACATGGTCGATCCGGAGACCGGCAAGAAGTACCCGATCGCCGGCTTCGCCACCATCGAATCGAAAATGGACCTGGGCGGCGTGGCGCCGGAAATCGTGCCGGCCATGGTGGTCAAGCCCGATCCTCTGAGCGAGACGCTGGAAATCCGCCAGACCCTGCACGGCATCGCCGACTTCGCGGCGCAGCAGGCCGGCAAGAGCCATTACCGCTTCTACTGCTATACCAAGCCCGCCATCGGCCTGACCGACAAGGCGCCGGCCAGCGCCAAGTGGGCGGCCAACACCTTCCCGACGGTGTGCTCGTCGCTGCTGTGGATGTCGATCAAACAGTCCGGCGTGCCGATGGAAGGCGGCATGCTGGAACAGAGCGACCTGGCCGGCGGCGCGCAGATCGTGCCGTCGACGCCGGACGGCCTGTACGTCTACCAGTCCGACGAACGCATCGCCGCCGGCGAGATCCTGTATTCGAAGATCCACGAGATGGTGCTGGAGAGCGCCGGCTGGTTCGGCAACGCGCTGACCGACGCCGCCGACGACACCGCCAACCAGATGCTCAACGCCTTCGCCTCCGACTGGTGCGAATCCGACGCCAAGGACTCCGACGCCTGGCGCCAGACCGGCGACGCCAACGCCGTCAGCCCCGCCAACCTGTGCTTCTTCGACGCGCCGCTATACGGCTACGCCGAACCGCTGATCTACCGCCCGGCGCGCTGGGAGGAAGTGACCATCTACAAATGGAAGAAGGTGGCGCAGACCGGCACGCTGCACGGCGTGGTGCATTTCGACGGCAAGGCGGCCGCCGGCGCCAGCGTGCAGATTTCGCAGAACCAGTTCACGCACAGCGCGGCCGACGGCAGCTTCACGCTGGCCAACGTCCCGGTGGGCAGCGTGCTGGTGACGGCAGACAAACAGGCGCTGCACGGCGAGGCCTCGGTGACCGTCGCGGCCAACAAGACCGCCAACGTCACGCTGGACCTGAAGCAGCCTTCACACCTGTTCCGCCGCCTGACCATCGACGGCTGGATGGCCACCACCGACTACGAATTCGCCGCCGCGGCCTACCCGCACAGCGTCGGCGATTTCTACAACATCGCCCAACTGGGACCGTCGTCCAGCACCCACGTGGTCAAGGTGTTCGACCAGGTGGCCGACGACGCGATGGGGCGTCTGATCCTGACGCTGGACCTGCTGGCCAACGACGTCATCCAGGTCAAGGCCACGCTGCGCTGCTACGGCGAGGGCTATGCCGACGGCGACAACTACCAGGAAGGGCATCTGGCGCCGTTCACCATCGGCCCGGGCAAGACCGGCACGTGGTGGATATTCGTCGACGGCGACAACTACGCCGAGGCGCACTTCACGCTGAGTAACAAGGTCGACCCTAGCTAAGGCAGGGACTTGCAAGGGGCGGCGCCCCTTGCAGTTGTCTGTTGCAAATAAATAGTTGTTGAAATTAAATATTTGTTCTTTTTATAATTAGAATTAAACTAGTGGTTCCTGCGCAGCTCGCTTCGAGGAATCACCATCATGGCATCACTCGCCAAAACCTCCCGTCCGGTCGCCCGCCTGATCGGCCGCCACAGCGCCGTGCAGACGGTGCTCGACTCCCCCGCCACGCTGACCTGGATCGCCGCGCCGGCCGGTTCCGGCAAGACCAGCCTGGGGCTGGAATTCTGCCAGGCCGCCGGTCCCACCGTGGCCTGGCTGCGGCTGGACGAAGCCGACACCGATCCCGCCAGCTTCCTGCTCTACTTCGAACAAGCCATCGTCAACGGCGGCGTGGCGCCAGGCTGGCAACCGCCGCCGCTGCTGCGCGAACACCTGCCGGCGCCGCAGGGCTATCTGCGGCTGTACGCACGCTCGCTGGGCGCGGTGCTGGCGCCGGCCAGCTGCATCGTCATGGACGACGCCCACCGCTGCCAGGACGCGCCGTGGTTCCGCCAGTTCCTCGAAACGCTGGCCACCGAGCTGCCGCCGGCCAGCAAGGTGGTGGTGCTGAGCCGCGCGCTGCCTCCGGCCGCCTGCGCGCGCCTGCTGGCGCATGGCGACATGCATGAACTGGACAGCACGGCGCTGGCCTTCACCCGCGATGAAACCGAAGTGCTGCTGAATGTGCTGGGCGTGGGCCAAGCCGACACCGTCGCCGATAGCGTCTATGCCTTCACGCGCGGCTGGGCCGCCGGCATCGCGCTGGTGGCCTCGTGGCTGAAGCGCCGCCCCGGCGCCGCGCTGGCGGCGGAGGACGTGCTGTCGGAGGCCATGATCGGCTACCTGGCGGAGGAAGTCTTCAGCGCCTACAGCGACGAGGAACGGGCGACGCTGCTGGCTGTCTGCTGGCTGCCGCACTTCAGCGGCGCCTGGGCGGCGGCGCTGTCCGGCGCGCCGCACGCGGCCGACATCGTCGCCCGGCTGGCCGCGCAGGGCGCGCTGATCTACGAATACCCCGGCCGCCAGTACGCGCTGCATCCGCTGTTCCAGGGCTTCCTGCGCAAATGGGCCGCCACCCGCGTCGGCGAAGAGCAGCGCCGCGCATGGATCGCCGGCTGCATCGACGTGCTGCTGGCCGACGGCAGCGGCGATGCGGCCATCAAGCTGGCACTGGAACACGGCATGCCCGAACGCGCGGCCGGACTGATCGAAGCCAGCGCCGAATCGATGTTCGCCAGCGCCCGCCACACCACGCTGGCGCGCTGGATCGACGCCCTGCCCGAAGCGCATCGCAATGCCTGGCATTACTACTGGCTTGGACTGGCCGTCTTCATGAGCGACACCGCGCGCGCCCGCGCCGCGCTGCTCAAGGCGCTGCAGGCGTTCACCGAACAAAACCAGCCCACGCACCGCTTCCAGGCGCTGAGCGCCATCATCAGTTCCTACTTCTTCGACGGCGCCGCCGAACAGCCGCTGCGCGCCTTCCTGCGGCAGCACGTCGATCCGGCGGAGGACTACGACCGCCTGCCCGGCTCCGCGCTCAAGGCGCACCTGACGCACAGCGTGTGGAGCGGCTTGTTCATGACCGATCCCGGCCACCAGGACATGGATTTGTGGGAACAGCGCGCGCAGGAAGTGCTGCGCCAGCCGGGCGAGCCGACATTGAAGGTGAGGCTGGGCGCGATGCTGGGCCAGCACTACTACCAGTCCGGCCGCTACGCCGCCGTGCACGCGGTGCGCGAGCTGGTGGACGCGATGCCGGAAGCGGCCGCGCTGCCGCCCTACGCGCGCTACCTGTCGCATCTGGTGCAGCTGTACGACGCCTTGACCGCCATGGACCACGACCGCTTCGACGCCACCTACGCGGCCTGCCGCGCAAGCTCCGAAAGCAGCGGCATCCGCATCATGGACAGCCACTACGCGCTGCTGCACGCCGCCGCCTGCCTGCTGCGCGGAGAGCCTGGCAAAGCGGTCGCCGTCATCGCCGAAGTGGCGGCGCAAACGCCGCCGCAGCACCACAACCTGGTGGCCCACCTGCAGCTGACGCGAACCTGGCTGGCCAGCTATAACGGCGACGGCCACAGCGCGCTGGCCCATGCCCACATGGCGCACGAGGCGGCGCTGCGCTTCGGCAGCGTGCCGTACGAGGTGTATGCGCAGGCCGCCGGCTGCGTCGCCTACACGCTGCTCGACCGCGAGCGCTGCGCAGCCGAAACCGCCGTGCTGCGCCGGCATGCCGTCGACTACCGTTCGCCGCTGGCGCAAACCTGGGCCGACCTGCTGGAGGCCTGGCTGTTCATCGCCGGCGCCGACGGCCACGCCCAGCCGCTGGCGCAGCTGCAGCGCGCGCAGCCGGTGCAGCTGCTGCTGGCGCAGGACAAGCTGCGCCGCGCGCTGAACCACGTCGCCGCTCAGGGCGGCGGCTACCTGACCTTCGCCACACCGCATATCCTGCAACCGCTGTGCGCCCATGCGCTGGCCGCCGGCATCCTGCCCGGTGCCGCCTGCATGCTGGTGCGCGCCTGGCGCCTGGCGCCGCCGCCCGACGCCGGCGACAACTGGCCATGGCCGGTGCAGGTGCGCACTTTCGGCGGCTTCGAATTGCGCATCGCCGGCGAGCCGTTGCGCTCGCAAGGCAAGTCCAAGCACCGCCAACTCGACATCCTGAAGCTGGTCGCCGCCCATGCGCCGGGTAGCGTCACGCTGGAACGGGCGGCGGAATTGCTGTGGCCCGACGCCGACGGCGATACCGCCCGCCATGCGCTGGAGACCACGCTGTCGCGATTGCGCGCGACCATCGGCGCGGGCAGCATCCTGCTGGAGCAAGGAGTACTGTCGCTGGCGCCACAGCAGTGCTGGAGCGACACGGCGGCACTGGAGCAACTGCTGCCACGCTTGCAGGAACTGACGCGCGCCTGGGGCGCCGATGCAGGTGCGGGTGCGAATGCGCCGCTGGAGACCGCGCTGCTGATGGCCGCCACGCAGGCGCTGTCGCTGTATCGGGGAGAATTGCTGGCCGGGGACAGCGCGCCATGGCTGCTGGCGCGGCGCGAACTATGGCGCGGCAAGCTGGCGCGAACCCTGGGCGACGCCGGACGCCAGCTGGCGCAGGCCGGCCGCACGGCCGCCGCCGTGCAGTTGCTGGAACGGGCGCTGGAAGCGGACCAATGCTGCAAGGCGTTGAACGCAGACCTGATGCGCATCCATCTCGACGGTGCGCGCTTTGAAGAGGGACTGGCGGCCTACCGGCGCTACCAGCGCGTGGCATTGAGCACGCTGGGCGCGCCGGTGGCGCCGGAGATCGAGGCGCTGGCGCAGCAACTGATCGCCGGCGCAGTTGCCGCGGCGAGGTCCGGACCTGCGCAACACGCAGTGCAGGCCGGACCCAAGCGTGCTACATGATGTATTTCAAATGCTCGGCCGGGATGTTCATGGCCCTGGCCAGTTCCGGATTGGCGCGCAGCTGTTCGGCGACGCCTTCCATCACCGGCACCTCGTGCACGTCCAGCCGCGCGGTGCGTGCTTCCGCCGCGCCTTCTTCGGTGCGGCGGCCGACCTTCTGCATGTCCGGCGACATCCGCAGCACCACGCCGCTACGTTCGCGGGTGGCATTGAGCAGTGTGCCGTAGTGATCGTTCTGCACCGTCAGGCCGGTGTAGCCCGCCTCGCGCAGCAGCGCGCTGATATCGCTGACCAGTTTTTGATCCTTGTCCATTTTCGTTTTCCTTTAAGCTAAGAGCAGGCCGAGCGACGCGTCGCTGCTGGCGTTTTGTACGAAGGTGCCGGCCGTCTTGGTGCCGTTACCCGGCAAGAAGTAAGGCTTGGCGAATTTGACGCCGGAGATGGCGGACGTCAGCTGCGGCAGCAGGTCCTGCACCTGCTTGCGCACTGCCGGCATGGCCTTCTTCAGCGCATCCTTGGCGGGACCGGCGCAGAAAGGCGCGCCGCCGTCGAACGAGAACCAGGTGCCGTCGACCGTCACGTGCAGATGCTTCTGACTGTCGAGGAACATGAACAGGAACACCGAGATGGTGCCGTCGATATCGCTGCAGAACCACGGCGTTTCGATATGGAAGTCGAAATTGACTTTGGCTAGCATGTCGAAAGGCTTGTGCGCGGCCGGCGACTGCATGAAGTAGGGAACGCTGATCCACGGCGTGGCCTGCACCCGCAGGCCGCTGGTCAACGAGGCGCCGGAGCTGATCAGCTGTGTGGCGACCATGCCGACGTTGGCGTTGGTGTTAATCAGCTTGCCCAGATCGACCAGGTTTTCGCCGTTGGGACGATGGACGACGAACACGCCGCTGCCCGGAGGCGATTCGGAAAACGGCTGGTCCGCCGCCTTGACGGTATTCTGGCCGACAAAGACTCCATTAAAGAAGCCCTGTATGAATGAGTAAGTGCTGGTGACTGACATGATGCTTTCTTCCTGTAAGAGAGCGCCACCGATGGAATATCGATGACCGCAGGAAGAAAGGTAATCTTGTACTACCCACAAATGGCTTGCAAATGCCTTACTGTTTCAGCAGCCCTTCGATCGCATCCAGCAGCACCGGCTCCTGGAACGGCTTGCCGAAGTAGGCGTTCACCCCCAGTTGCAGCGCGTAGTTGCGGTGCTTGTCGGCGCTGCGCGAGGTAATCATGATGATAGGGATGTCCTTGGTGCGGTCGTCGCCGCGCACGTTGCGGGTCAGGTCGAAGCCGTCCATGCGCGGCATCTCGATATCGACCAGCATCAGGTCCGGCGCGCTGCCCTGCAACTGCTCCAGCGCGTCCACGCCGTCCTTGGCCAGGACGACGGTGTAGCCTTCGCGCTCGAGCAGGCGCTGCGTCACGCGGCGCACCGTCATCGAATCGTCCACCACCATGATGGAACGTCCGCGCTGATGCGCCGCCCGATCGCGCCCGTCCGCCTGTGCGTGCTGCGCCTTCAGTTCCGGATGATGCGCCAGGTGCTGCGCCAGCGCCACCGGGTTCAGTATCAGCACGATATCGCCGGAACCGAGCACCGTGGCGCCGGCGATGCCGACCATGCGCGCCAACTGCGGGCCGATGTTCTTGATGACCACCTCGCGGTTGCCGAGCACCTCGTCGACCTGCACCGCCAGCCGCTCGTTGCCGTTCTTGAGCATCATCACCGGCGAGGAGCGCTGCACCGGCGGTTGCGCACCGCCGGCGCCGAGCAAGACTGGCAGGTAATGCAGCGCCGCCTGCTGGCCCTGGATCGGCACGTGGCCGTTGCGGTGCGCTTCCGCCAGCGCGGCTTCCTTCATCTGCAGCACCTGCTCGACCAGGATGGCCGGCAGCGCGTATGTCTTGCCGCCCGCGGCCAGCAGCACCACCTGGGTGACGGCCAGCGTCAGCGGCAGGTGGATGGTAAATTTTGTGCCCTTGCCGCGTTCGGAGAACATGTCGACGCGGCCGCCCAGCGCTTGTGCTTCGGACTGCACGATGTCCATGCCGACGCCGCGTCCCGACAGCTCGGTCAGCGATTCTGCGGTGGAGAAACCGGGTTCGAAAATCAGGTCGGCGATCTGGGCATCGGTGACTTCCTCGTCTTCGCGCAGCAGGCCGTTGCTGACCGCCTTGGCGCGGATGCGCTCCAGATCGAGGCCAGCGCCGTCGTCGGTAAATTCGATGACGACTTCATTGCCCTGCTGGGCCACCTGCACCAGCAGTTCACCCGTTTCGTTCTTGCCCGCCTCGCCGCGGCCGGCGCGGCTTTCCACGCCGTGGGCGATGGCGTTGCGCAGCAGGTGCTCGAACGGCGCGGCCATGCGTTCCAGCACGCTGCGGTCGATTTCAACGGCGCTGCCACGGATATCGAGGTTGACGCGCTTGTCCACTTCCTTGGCGCTTTGGCGGGCGACACGGAACAGCCGCTCCGAGATGCTGGCGAACGGCACCATGCGCACGCGCATCAGGTCGCGCTGCAGGTCGCGCGTCAGGCGCGCTTGCAGCACCAGGTCTTCGCCGGCGTTGTCGACGCTGCGGGTCAGGCTTTCGTGGAAGGAGGCGACGTCGTTGACGCTTTCCGCCATCATGCGGGTCAGCTCCTGCAGGCGCGTGAAGCGATCGAATTCGAGCGGATCGAATTCGCGCTCGCTGGAGATCGACATGCGCGAGGCGATCTGCGATTCGGCCTGCATTTCGACTTCGCGCAGTTGACGGCGCAGCCGGGTGAGGTTTTCCGAGAAGTCGAACAGCGAGGAGCGCAGCGTCTCCACTTCGTTTTCCAGCTTGGAGCGGGAGATCGAGACTTCGCCGGCCTGGTTCACCAGGCGGTCGAGGATGTCGGCGCGAACGCGGACCAGCGGCGATTTGGCGCCGGGCTGCGGATCGTCGATTGTTACCGGGGCCGGAGCGGTGGGCTTGGCGGTGTCGCCGGCGGGCGACTCGACGGCGGCACCGGCGTAGGCATCCACGTCGAGCGCGACGACGCCATCGGTGCCTGCGATCGCGGCGGCGCCGGCGTCCATGCTGCCGACATCGGCGGCCAGGCCGGAGGTGCCGGCCTGCTGCAGCGCCTCCGGGTGCTGCAGTTGTTCGAACAACAGCAGCGCGTGGTCGTAGTGTGCCAGCAGTTCGTCGAACGCTTGCGGCGTGGCGGAACCGGCGTGCACCATGTTTTCAATGTGGGTTTCGATTTCGTGCGCGTGCTGGCCGAGACGCATCGCGCCGGCCATGCGGGCGCTGCCCTTGACGGTGTGCAGCAGGCGCAACAGGCTTTGCGCATGCGAGGGGTCGGCAGGCTGATGCTGCCAGGCGCGCAGCGATTCGCCCACTTGCGGCAGCAGGTCGGCGCCCTCCTCCAGGAATACCGGCATCAGGTCGGCGTCCAGTTCGTCGTGGAAGATCGCCGGCGCGGCGGTCAGGATTTCCGCTTCGGCGGGCGGCAGCTCGATGATTTCCGTGTCCAGCTCGGGCATCGGCTCGGGCGTTGAGTCAAGCGCCGGCGCGGCGGCTTGGGGCTCGGGTTCGGCCGCTTGCGGCTCTGGCTCTGGCTCTGGCTCTGGCTCGGGCTGAGGCTCTGGCTCGGGCGCGAGGACCGGCGGCACAGGCTCCGGCTCCGGCGCGAGTGGCGCGGCGATCTTGAGCGGCGGCTCGGCAAAGGTGTCGTCGAAGGCGGCGTTGAACAAATCGTCTATATCGTCCGCAGGCGCCGGTGCTTTTTTCGGTGCCGGCTCGGGCGCCGCCACTTCAGACTCCGGCACGCTGCCGCTGATTGCGTTATACGTCTCGCGGAACAGCTGATCCAGCGCCGACTCGACCGGTTCCGGCGGCGACGTGATGTTGTCCATCGTCTCGGCCACCAGATCATCCAGGCGCGCCTCGATATCGTTGCTGGCCGCGGGCGGCGTGGCCGCCAGTTCCTCGCGCAGGTCATGCAAGGCGGTCAGCAGCTCCGGCTGCGAAGCGGGCATTTCGCCGGCAGCAAAACTGTGCAGCATCTGGCGGATGCGTTCAATCGTAAAGTCCAGCAGGTCATGCTGCACCTGGTCCAGGTGCGGCGCCGGCGGCAGCAGCGCCTGCAGCGTCGACTCCAGCGCCAGCGCCAACTCGCGCAGCGCCTTGAACCCCACCGTGCCCGAAGTCCCGGCCAGCGTATGCGACGCCTGCAAGGCCGCTGCGTTCACCGGACGGCGCGGCTCGTGACGCCATTCGCCGAAGTCCTGCGTCAGCAAGCGAACCAGTTCGTCCGTCTCGTGCAGATAGATGTTGTACAGCGGCAGGGCGATCTCCAGATCGCCGATATGCTTGACGTTGTCGTCGCGCGGCACCGCCGGCGTGATGGTCGGGAATTCGATGACGTTGCCGCTGACGACCAGCGGCGCGGGAGCGATTTCCTCAACGGCCGGCACCTCGTCCTCCGGCGGCTGTGCCACGGCCTCGATCTCCTCGACCGGTGGCGCCGCGCCCTCGGCAGGCGGCGCCTCGTCGATGGTGAAATCGCCCCCCTCCTGCACCCGGGCAGCGGCTACGACCAGCGCATCGGCATTGCGCGACGAAACGCCGCTGGCGACCAGCTCCGCCACCCACGCCCCCATGTCCTGCGCAGCCCTGCCGAGCAGGTCGAACAAGGCATCGCTAGCCGGCCGGGCTTCCGCCATCCAGACATTCATCACCCGCTCTATCGCATGCGCGGCGTCGGCAAACTGGTTCAGGCCGACCATGCGCCCGCTGCCCTTGAGCGTATGGAAGGAGCGGCGCAGCATGGCCAGGCTCTCTTCGCCGCCCGACTCCGAACGCGGCTTGGCCAGCGTCCCATCGACAAACTGCAAAACCTCGCGCGCCTCGGCGATAAATATCTCCAGCAGTTCAGCTTCCACCGCCGCATCGCTGGGCGCAGGCGCGGGCGCCGCCAACGGCATCGACGACGGCGCAGGTGCCGGCACCTGCTCTTCCAGCACAGGGATCGATTCCGAAGCCGGCATCTTCTTGAACGGCACCGAGCGGAAGCTGCCATGCTCCGCGTCGAAGGCAAAGCGCTCGCGCGCACCCGGCGCGTTCTGCGCCAGCATGTCGACAAAGAAGCCCAGCGCGCCGACGTTCTGCGCAATGTCGTCCAGCGTCTTCGGCTCCAGCGACGGATCGCCGCCGCCGGCCGCCAGGCCCTGCACGGCGGCCTTCACATGCTGGGCCGCGCGCATCGCGTCTTCCTGGTCGAGGATCGCCAGCGCGCCTTGCAGCTGGTGCAGCACCGGATCCAGTTCCACCAGCGACGGGCGACGGGACGGATCGACGTAGTACTCGTCGAGCACCTTCTCCACCTGGCGCAGTCCGGTCTTCATTTCCATCGCCAGCGCGACCACCGTGTCGTCCTGCTGCAGCTGGCGCGCCAGGCCGTTCTGCCATTGGGCAGGAGCCGGCGGCGTATCGCCGGCCACCAGCGCCAGCAGGCGCGCGCCTATCGTGTCGGCATGCGCGGCGAAATCGTCCGGCAGGTGGCGGATCTGTTCCAGACCGTGTTCGGCGAACAGCAGCGCGGTCGCCATCTCCAGCGCCAGCTCCTCGCTGCGGCCGGCGGTGACCGCGGTGCGCGCCACGTCGGCCAACTGGCGCAGCAGGGTGCACAGCGCCGGCAAGGCCAGTTTTTCGCATTCGGCGGCGGCATCGGCCAAGGCTGCGCCGAAGGCCGCATCCAGTTCAGGATCGATCACCGCGTCAGCCAGCCTGTCCCATGCGGCCTTGGCTTGCGCCATGGCGGTCCTGGCGCGTTCCAGCGCTTCCAGGTCGATCTGGCCGTAGCGGCGGGCTTCGTAGTCGGCCGGCACCAGTCCATCGAGCGCAAAGACGCGGCGCAGCTGCTGCACGGTTTCCGACGCCGACGATGGTCCGGCGGCGGCGATGAAGAACAAGGCGTCGCGCAGCATCGCTTCCGGCTGGGCGGCGGCGCCCTGGCTCAAGCGACGGATCTGCAGATTGATCAGGCCAAACAGCTGCTTGACGTACAGGCCGCCCGCCAGTTCGCCGCTGGCCACCAGCTCGGCGAAGCCCTGCATCGCCACCCAGAAGGCGCGCGCCTTCCCGTCCTGCTGCGCGTCGGCCACCAGCTTGACCGCGTCGCGCAGCGCGGCGGCATGTTCCTGCTGCTGCGCCGCGTCGGTGCTCTTCAGGTAAGGCAGCAGCGATTTTTCAAACCGCTGCCGGAATGCCGCATAGTCGGCGGCGCCGGCATCGGCCGCCAGCGGCAGGCCGGCCCCGCGCGACAGGTCCGGATAGAACAGGTCGGCCGGATGGATGCGCTCCACGCCCATCATCTGCTGCACCGCGCGGTAGTAAGGGAACAGCTTGACCGGCTGCGGCGGCACGCCGTCCAGCAGCTCCTGCAGATACTCCACCAGCGCCTGATACAGCTCGGCCAGCGTCTGCGCATGGTCGGTGCTGCACTTGAGCGTGCCGGCCTTGAAGCGGTCCAGCGCCTCTTCCGCCACCTGCGTCATCAGTGCCACGCCGTCCACGTCGACGATCTGCAGGGCGCCGTGCGCCTGGTGCAGGTGCGACTTGGCGTGCTGCAGCTGGGTCGCCTGATCTTCCGGTGCCCGGCCGCCCGCTTCGAACAGCGCGGTCTTCGAGCGTGCCAGCGACTCGCGGATTTCCACCATTACCCACGACAGGGGGCCGGTATCGAATTGCGGTTGCGGCGGGTTCGAAAAATCAGTTGTGGTCATGCTTGCCTCGGCCTTTCAATGATGGGCGGTTCAGGACGCGATGCGGAATCGCGCCACCGAGTTTTTCAATTCCTGCGCCAGCACTGACAGCTTATGAATCGATTGTGCGGTTTGCTGGGTACCGTCCTGCGTCTGCTCGGTCACCGTCAAAATGTGTTGGATGTTCTGCGCCACGCCGGTGGCCGACGTGGCCTGCTGGCCGGTCGCCAGCGAGATGCCGGAGATCAGTTCGGCCAGGCGGTTCGACACCTGCGAAATGTCGCTCAGCGCCGCGCCGGCCGCGTCGGACAGACGCGCGCCCTCGACCACGCCCTGGGTCGACTTCTCCATCGCGGCCACGGCGTCGTGGGTATCGGTTTGAATCGTCCGCACCAGCGCGCCGATCTGCTTGGCCGCCTCGGCCGAGCGTTCCGCCAGGCGCTGCACCTCTTCCGCCACCACCGAGAAGCCGCGTCCCGCCTCGCCGGCCGACGCGGCCTGGATCGCCGCGTTCAGCGCCAGCACGTTGGTCTGTTCGGTAATGTCGGAAATGAGCTCGGTGATCTCGCCGATCTCCTGCGACGATTCGCCCAGCCGCTTGATGCGCTTGGACGTGTCCTGGATCTGCTCGCGGATCTCGTGCATGCCCTTGATGGCGTTTTCCACCGCCGTCGAACCCTGCTGCGCCGCCGCCACCGACTGGCGCGCCACGTCGGCCGATTCGCTGGCCGAGCGCGACACGTCGGTGATCTCGTTGGCCATCTTGACCACGGTGGCCGACGCATCCTGGATCTCGCGCGACTGCTGCTGGGATGCCAGCAGCAGGTCGCTGGAAATCGTCTGCGCGTGGGTGGACGCCTTGGTCACCTGCTCGGCGGTGGCGGTGACGCGGCCGACCAGCCCGCGCAGCTCTTCGACCGTGTAGTTGACCGAGTCGGCGATGGCGCCGGTGATGTCCTCGGATACCGTGGCCTGCACCGTCAGGTCGCCATCCGCCACTTCCTGCAGCTCGTTCATCAGGCGCAGAATCGCGGCCTGATTCTGGTCATTCATGGCCTTCGCTTCTTCTTCCTTGCGCTGCGATTGCTGGCGCATGGCTTCCGCTTCCTGGCGGCGGCGGTCCGCGCCGCGGGTGCGGTTGTACGAATCCATCAGCAGCACGCGGCCGATGGCCGCCGCCGAGATCAGCGTCAGCATGCCGCCGACCACCATCAGCCAGAACGTCAAGCCCAGGGAATCCTGGTCTTCGCGGTAGGCTTGCTGCAGCACCGACAGGCGCTGGCGCAGCGCTTCGTTGTCGTTAAAGATCAGCTCTTCGGCGGCTTTGGCGGCGCTGAACTTGTCCAGCCTGTCGAGGATGGCCGTGACCAGCTTCTGGTACTCCTCGAATTCGGTTTTCAGCACGATGATTTTTTCGCGCAGGTCCGGCTCGCGCACGGCGGCCAGCCCCAGCGGCGCGCTGCCGTTAAGGAAGCCGTCGACGGTGTTGCGGAACACGGTGGTGTCGCGTCCCAGCTGGAACGCGCTTTCCGATTTGACGCCGCCGCCGAGGAGGAACTCGCTGGCGCTGCGGCTCATGCGCTGGGTCAGCATGGTCAGCTTGCCGAGCGCCGCGATCTCGCGCGCCGAACCGCCGCGCTGCAGCTTGAGGGCGGAGATTTCCTCGGCGCGTGTCAGCAGCTCGGGCGACATCGCGTTGAGCTTCTGCAGCGTCTTGTCGACGCCGCTCAGGTCCGCCTTCAGCAGCAGGATGGTGTTGGCCGCCTTGTCCGTCTGGTTCCACTGCTTGCGCGCCGCGGCGACTATGGGCGCCAGCGACGATATCGGCTGGCCGATCTCGCGGCCCTGATAGCGGCCGCCGCGCGTCATCAGCGTGAAGTCGTTGTTCAACTCCTTGCGGCTTTCCTCCAGCTGGCGGAAGCCTTCGGCACTGCCCTGCACCGCGTTCGGCGTGGCCTTGCCGATGCGCTGCGAGTGCATCAGCGCGTCGCTGGCGATCTGGGTCTGGGTGGAGCGGTTGCCGCTGTGGATAGTGTTGAGGGCGACGAAGGCGGCGCTCAGCGCCAGGCTGACCGCCAGCGCCGTCGACAGCACGCTCAGTTGGCGCTGCGCCGGCAGGTGGCCGATCAGCGGCAGCTTGAAGCCGCCCCCCGCCTCGGCGGCTGCGACGGGCGCGCCGCGACGGCCCAGCGCATCGCGCAGGCGCAGCGGCGCCGCGCTGTCGGTGCCGGCATTGTTGTCGGGATGGTCGTCCTGTCCGGCGGCGGCGGGGGCGGAAGCTGCCGCTGCCGCTGCCGCGGCAGCTCCCTTGCCCGCCTCGGCGGCGTTCTGCATGAACTGTGAATCGCCGGCTTCGCCGAATTCTGAATTCGCTGCCATGTCCTGGCCGGCATTCCGGTTGCCACGCGAGAAAATACCCATGTTGAAAGCCATTACACCCTCTCCGGATTAGTTTTTACTACTCAGCTACACGAGACCAACTTGACTGAAACGGGGTTCGCGCACCAGTTGCGCGAGGTCGATACGGATCCACTGCTGGCCATCGGCGTCGGTGAACTGGTCGGGCGCGTCGCTGGCGGCCGTCATGTCGGCCAGCTTGCGCAGTCCCAGCACGCGCTCGACCAGCAGCGCGCAATTGAAGCCCAGCCCAGGCGAAAATGTGATCAGGCGCCGCTCGGCCGCCGCCGTGTCGCCGGCGGACAGGCCCTGGTAGCGCGCCAGGTCGATCACGCCGGTCAGGTTGCCGCGTATATTGGCCAGTCCCTGGTACCAGTCCTGCGCCAGCGGCACCGGCGTCACCGGTTGCGGCGGCACGATCTCGCTGATCTGGGTCAGGTCCAGCAGGCAGTGGCGGCCGCCCAGCAGCACGCCGAGTTCACGGCCGCCGGCGGCGGCGCCGGTCTTGGCTGCCTGCATGCGTTCGAGCAGCTGCACCTGGTACTGGCGCAGGCGGCTGCGGCGTTCCGGGCCGGTCGCAGGGACGGGGGTGTCGGGCGTGTGGCTGCTCATCGCGCTCGTCGATTAACCGAGAGCCGCGATTTTGGCCAGCAGCTCGGCGGCATCGACCGGCTTGACCAGGTAGTCGCGCGCGCCCTGGCGCAGGCCCCAGATACGGTCGGTCTCCTGGTTCTTGCTGGAGCAGATAATCACCGGCACGTCCTGCAGTTCGGGATCGCGGGCGATCGAACGGGTCACCTGGAAGCCGTTCGCGCCCGGCATGACCACGTCCATCAGGATCAGCTGCGGTTTGTCAGCCTTGATCTTGGCCAGCGCCTCTTCGCCGTTCTCGGCGGTGGAGACGGAAAAGCCGTTCTTGACCAGGATGTCGGTCAGGTAGTAGCGCTCAGTGGGCGAATCGTCGACGATCAGAATTCTTTGTATGGCCATGGTATCCCCTGGGGCTTTCTTATTCGGGTGCGGCAGCGCCGCCGCCGGTGTGCTCGCGCACGGCGGCCAGCAGGCTGTCTTTGGTAAAAGGTTTGGTCAGATAGGCGGCCGAGCCGACCATGGCACCGCGCGCGCGGTCGAACAGGCCGTCCTTGGAGGAGAGCATCAGTACCGGCGTGGCGTGGAATTTGGCGCTCTTTTTAATCAGCGCGCAGGTCTGGTAGCCGTCCAGGCGCGGCATCAGGATGTCGCAGAAGACCAGCGCCGGATGGTGGTCGTTGATCTTGGCCAGGGCGTCGAAGCCATCCTCGGCCAGCACCACCTGGTAGCCGGCCTGGGTCAGGAAGATCTCGGCCGATCGACGAATCGTGCTGCTGTCGTCGATCACCATGATTTTCAATGCCTTGTTTGTCAATTCAGCGTGCGGCGTGGTCGTCATAATCAGTTCGCAGGAATGGTGCTATACCATAGCACAGGAGGACGGCGACGGGCGCGGCGCTGGCAGGGCCGATCAGATGGCTACCATCTCGAAATCGTCCTTGCGGGCGCCGCATTCCGGGCAGCTCCAATTCATCGGCACATCGGCCCAGCGGGTGCCGGCGGCGATGCCTTCGTCGGGCAGGCCGGCTTCTTCATCGTAGATCCAGCCACAGATCAGGCACATCCAGGTTTGGAACTCCTGCGTTGTTTCATTGCTACTCACGTTCTGCCACCCTTCAATCAAGTAAAATGCTGAATTAGGTATCTTAATCTACCCGCCGTGCAAAACCAAACTTCTCCTCTCATATTAAGCTTCGGCGCTGCCGATCCGGCCGGCGCGATAGGCGTCCAGGCCGATCTGGCGGCATTTTCCGCCCTCTCCTGCACCGGCCTGGCGGTGACCACCGCGTTGCTGATCGGCGACAGTGCCCGTGTCGAAGACATGCAGGAAATCGATCCCGACTGGGTCTCCGACCAGGCCCGTGTGGTCCTCGAGGACATGACGATGGCCGCCTTCAAGGTCGGCGCGCTGTCCAATGTCGAGCAGGTGGCGGCGATCGCCGAGATCCTGTCCGACTACCCGGACGCCCCGCTGATACTCGATCCCTTCAGTTCCCGCCTGCCCGATCCGGCCGACGCCGACGACGCCGAGGAACTGCTGACCGCCCTGCGCCAGCTGCTGGTGCCGCAGGCGACGCTGCTGATGCTGTCGCAAGTGGAGCTGGGCCGTCTGGCCGAAACCTGGCGCGAAGGCGGCGAGGACACGCTGGAATCGGACGTCGAGCACCTGCTGGCCCTGGGCTGCGAATTCGTGCTGGTCACCGGCACGGCGGCCGGCGCCGCGTCGGGCGACGCGGCCGCCTCTCCGCTCGGCGCGGCCACGCTGGCCAACACGCTGTTCGGCGCCGACGGCATGATCAGCCACGACCCCTGGCAGCACATGGCGGGCCCGTTCATCGGCGCCGGCGGCACCTTGTCGGCGGCGGTGACGGCCTACATGGCGCGCGGCGCCGACGTGCCCGAGGCGGTGGCGGCGGCGCAGGAATACACCGTCGGCGCGCTGGCGCATGCGCAGCGCTACGGCATGGGGAAATTCGTGCCGAACCGCTTTTTCCATCTGCAGCAGGCTTTACCAACTTGATATTGAAGATGCCATCATGACCACGATTTCGAAAAACGACGTGCTGTTCGAGCGCGCCCAGAAAACCACGCCAGGCGGCGTCAACTCGCCGGTGCGCGCCTTCCGCTCCGTGGGCGGCACGCCGCGCTTCATCACCCGCGCCGAAGGCCCGTACTTCTGGGACGCGGACGACAAGCGCTATATCGACTACATCGGCTCCTGGGGCCCGGCGATCGTCGGCCATGCGCATCCGGTGGTGGTGAAGGCGGTGCAGGAAGCGGCCGCGCGCGGCCTGTCGTTCGGCGCGCCGACCGAGGGCGAGGTGCTGATGGCGGAAGAGATCTGCCGCCTGGTGCCGTCGATCGAGCAGGTGCGGCTGGTCTCGTCCGGCACCGAGGCGACCATGAGCGCGCTGCGCCTGGCGCGCGGCGCCACGGGCCGCGACAAGATCGTCAAGTTCGAAGGCTGCTACCACGGCCACGCCGATTCGCTGCTGGTCAAGGCCGGCAGCGGCCTGCTCACCTTCGGCAATCCGACGTCGGCCGGCGTGCCGGAGGACTTCGTCAAGCACACGCTGGTGCTCGACTATAACAACGTGCAGCAGCTGGAAGAGGCGTTCGCCTCGTTCGGCGACGAAATCGCCTGCGTCATCGTCGAGCCGGTGGCCGGCAATATGAACTTGATCAAGGCCAGCGAGGCCTTCCTCAAGTCGATGCGCGAACTGTGCACCAAGCACGGCGCGGTACTGATCTTCGACGAAGTGATGTGCGGCTTCCGCGTGGCGCTGGGCGGCGCGCAGCAGCTGTACGGCATCAAGCCGGACCTGACGGCGCTGGGCAAGGTGATCGGCGGCGGTTTGCCGGTGGCGGCTTTCGGCGGCAGCGCGGAGTTGATGAGCAAGATGGCGCCGCTGGGCGCCGTGTACCAGGCCGGCACCTTGTCGGGCAATCCGGTGGCGGTGGCGGCGGGCATGACGACGCTGAAGATCATCCAGGAGCCGGGCTTCTACGACAAGTTGAGCGCCTCGGCGGCGCGCCTGGCGGCCGGTTTGACCAAGGCGGCCAGGGATGCGGGCATCGTGTTCTGCGCCGACTCGGTGGGCGGCATGTTCGGCCTGTACTTCAGCGAGACGCCGCCGAACAACTACGCCGAGATGATGGCGGGCGACCGCGCGCGCTTCAACGTGTTCTTCCACGCGATGCTGGATGAAGGCGTCTACTTCGCGCCAGCCGCGTTCGAGGCGGGCTTCGTCTCGGCCCAGCACACCGACGCGGTGATCGACGAGACCATCGCCGCCGCCAGCCGCGTCTTTAAAAAGCTGGCGTAAGAACCCGGGGTCAAAAAGCGGGGTCAGTTCCGGCAACCTGCCACACGTGGCAGGTTGCCGGAACTGACCCCGCTTTTTTTTAAACTTCGTCTTCCTCGTCTTCTTCGGCCAGCTGGATCACGCCGGTGTTGAAGTTGTATTCGAACAGGTCGCCGTAGCGGCCCCATTCGATCGCCATGCGCAGCGCGCGTTCGGCTTCTTCTTCGCTCAGCGTGAAGCGCAGCAGCTTCAGGAACAGGTCTTCCGGCAAATCGCCGGACTTGTCCTGCTCCAGGCCGTGGCAGATGTAGGCGATCAGCGGCACGTGCTCCAGCAGCTGCTTGCCGAACACTTCCTGGCGCTCGGTGTTGGTCGCCGCGACGTAGCGGCCGCCCAGCTCCGTCAGCAGGATGTCGCCGTTGGTCAGGTAGGCAAAGCCCAGCAAAATCAGCGCGTTCAAGACTTCCAGCAGCTCGGCGTCGGTCAGCTCGGTCTCTTCGGCCAGCTGCGGCAGGTCGGCACGGCCGGAGAACGGCTCCTCGGCCAGCAATTCCAAGATACCCTCCATGTGCGCGATGTCGGCCTGCGGCAGGCGGTCGCCCAGCTGCAGCTTGACTTCCTTCTCGCTGATCAGGCCCCGCTTGCCGGCGCCGGCCGTCATCAGCTCGTACACCTTGTCGATCAGGTGGCGCACTTCGGCGCCTTCGGCCTTGCGCGGCTGCGGCAGCGAAATCGGCAGCTCGGCGCGCACGCGGCCCGGATCGCTGGCGAAGATCAGCACGCGGTCGGCCATCATCACCGCTTCCTCGATGTTGTGCGACACCACCAGGATGGCCTTGGTCGGGATCTGGCCCGACTGCCACAGCTCCAGGATCTCTTCGCGCAGGCGCTCGCCGGTCAGCACGTCCAGCGCGGAAAACGCCTCGTCCATCAACAGCACTTCCGGCTCCATCACCAGCGCGCGGGCGATGCCGACCCGCTGGCGCATGCCGCCGGACAGCTCGCGCGGCAACGCGCCTTCGAAACCGGACAGGCCGATCAACTCGATCACTTTTTCCGCGCGGCGCGCGCGCTCCTCGGCCGGCATGCCCTGCGCTTCCAGTCCCAGCTCGACGTTCTTCTGCACCGTCAGCCACGGGAACAGCGCGAACGACTGGAACACCATGCGGATGCCGCGCGCCGTGCCGTACAGGGGCATGCCGCGATACAGCACCTGGCCGGCGTCGGCCTGGATCAGCCCCGCCATGATGCGCAGCATGGTCGACTTGCCGGAGCCGGACTGGCCCAGCAGCGCGACGATCTCGCCTTCGTTCAGCGTGAAGTCCACGCCTTCCAGCACCGAGCGCGCGGAGCCGTCGGCGCCGCGGAAGTGCTTGCCGACCGATTTCAATTCGACGATAGGAGTGCTCATGATTCTGTTCCTAGAAATGCAGCCGGCTTTCGGCCAGGGTGTACAAACGGCGCCAGACAAAGTGGTTGAAGCCCATGACGAAGATACACATCACGCCGATGCCCAGCGCGATGCGGGGGAAGTCGCCGGCCACGGTCATCTCCTGGATGTAGCTGCCGATGCCGTGCGCCTTCAGCGTGGTCGGGCCCCAGCTGACGAATTCCGCGACGATGGCCGCGTTCCACGAACCGCCGGACGCGGTGATCGCGCCCGTGACAAAGCTGGGGAAGATGGCCGGCAGCAGGTAGCGGCGCCATTTCAGCCATCCGGTCAGGCCGAAGTTCTTGGCGGCGTGACGCAGCTCGGTCGGGATGGTCGAGGCGCCGGCGATGACGTTGAACAGCAAGTACCACTGGGTGCCGAGGATCATCAGCGGCGACAGCCAGATGTCCGGATTCAGGTGGTAGCGCACGATCAGGATCACCGCCACCGGGAACACCAGGTTGGCCGGGAAGGCGGCCAGGAACTGCGCCACCGCCTGCGTGCGCGAGGCCCAGCGCGGATTCATGCCGATCCAGACGCCGATCGGCACCCATACCAGCGCGGCCAGCGCCAGCAGCAGCACCACCCGTATCATCGTGTACAGGCCGAGCGTGATCACGTGGCCCACTTCGCTCCAGCCCACTTCGGTGCTGATGAAGTGCACCAGGCTCCATAGGGCGTAGAACACGACGGCGGCGATCACCGCGTCCCAGACGCGCTGCGGCACCACCGATGCCTGGTCGCGGCGGGCGCGGATCGAGGTGCCGTCATGGCCGAGGCGGAACAGCGCGATGGAGCGCGACAGCATATTGCCGAACCATTCGACCAGCGCCTGCGTGCGCTCGGTGCGGCGCAGCCAGGTCAGCAGCCACGATTGCTGGCCGGCGTCGCCGCCGGTTTCCTCGAAGCGGAACTTGTCGGCCCAGGCCAGTAAGGGACGGAAGAACAGCTGGTCGTACAGCAGCACGCCGATCAGCATGGCGGCGATGGCCCAGCCGATCGCGCCCAGGTTGCTTTGCTCGATCGCCAGCGCGATGTACGAGCCGATGCCGGGCAGCTTGATGTTCTGGTTGGAGACCGAGATCGCCTCCGACGCCACGACGAAGAACCAGCCGCCGGACATCGACATCATCATGTTCCACAGCAGGCCGGGCATGGCGAACGGCAGTTCCAGGCGCCAGAAGCGCTGCCAGCCCGACAGCTGGAACACCCGCGCCGCTTCCGACAATTCGGCCGGCACGGTGCGGAAGCCCTGGTAGGCGGAAAACGCCATGTTCCACGCCTGCGAGGTGAAGATGGCGAAGATGGCCGCGCATTCGACGCCCAGCAGGTTGCCGGGGAAGAGCGCGATGAAGGCCGTGACGGTGATCGACAGGAAGCCCAGGATCGGGATCGACTGCAAGATGTCGAGCAGCGGCACCAGCACTTTTTCCGCGACGCGGTACTTGGTGGTCAGCGCGGCAAACACGCAGCTGAACACCACCGACGCGCCCAGCGCGATGAACATGCGCAGCGTGGTGCGCAGCAGGTAGTACGGCAGATAGCTCGGATCGAGCGACAGCGGCAGCGCCTGCCCCAGTTCATAGGGGCGCGCCATTTGCTGGCTGCCGTACGCCATCAGGACGAACACCGCCAGCACGATGGGCAGCAGCGCCCAGTCCCAGCGGTTACCGCCGGCCTCCACCACCTGGCGGGGGAAAAATTGCCGTTTTTTTGTCATTGCTTTGTACTTTCTCTGGCAACGGGCGTCGCGTGGAGACGGGAAGGAAAATCCGGCCAGTATATGAGAGGCGGGTGACCGGATGGTGACACAGGCCGCCATTCTAAAGGAATATGGCCTTAAATATATTACGGTCGTGAAAGTTGGTGACTATTCAGCGGGGTTAACAAGCGCATAATAATGTGATTGATTTAGCCATATTGCAGCAATATGAAACTGATCGCCGAAAAACGTTCCAGAACCGACAAATACGATGTGCTGCGCTTCGTGCGCAACAACGGCAGCGTGACCGAGGCGGTGATGCCGCGCCAGGGCATCCTGCCGCATGACCTGGTGCACTACGTGGTGGAGTCCGCGCTGCCGCTGCGGCATGGCTTCCTCAGCCTGCTGGCGCGCGGCGCCGATGCGCAGTTCGTCATGGTGGCGGTGCACGACCGGGCCAACAAGGAGGTCGAGACCGAGGCGGTGCAGGCGGAAGCCATCGTCGAGGGCTTGCAGGCCCAGTTGTGGTCGGGCGCGTTCGACGAGCAAGCCTTCCTGGCCGGCGCCGCCAGCGCCTGCACGGCGCGCGACAAGCAGCCGTTCGACTTCAAGCGCTTCGGCGTCGACATCAAGGCCGCCCTGTACGACCGCGCGCTGGCGCTGCACCAGCAATGGAACAGCGCCCCCTACTACAGCACCTTGTCGCTGGAATTCAGCCCGCAGCCGGTGTGATTACCGGTGTGATTACTTCAACCAGCCGCGGCGGCGGAAGTACCAGAACGGGGCGATCGCGCTGGTGATCATCAGCACGATGGCGAACGGATAGCCGAGCTGCCATTCCAGCTCCGGCAGCCACTTGAAGTTCATGCCGTAGATCGAGGCGATCAGGGTCGGCGGCAGGAAGGCGACGCTGGCCACCGAGAAGATCTTGATGATCTTGTTCTGGTTGATGTTGATGAAGCCGACCGTGGCGTCCATCAGGAAGTTGATCTTGTCGAACAGGAAGGAGGTATGGCCGTCCAGCGATTCGATGTCGCGCAGGATCTGCCGGGCTTCCTCGAACTGTTCCGAATTGAGCAGCCGGCCGCGCATCAGGAAGCTGACCGCGCGCCGCGTGTCCATCATGTTGCGGCGGATGCGGCCGTTCAAGTCTTCCTCGTGGGCGATGGCGTTCAGCGCGGCGGCCGCGTCCTGGTCGGTGAATTCTTCCTGCAGCACGCGGCCGCTGACCTCTTCCAGGTTCTGGTAGATGCCTTCGAGCGCGTCGGCCGAATACTCGGCGTCGGTCGCGTACAGGTCCAGCAGCACGTCCATGTAGTCGGCGATCGAGCCGGGACGCGAGCGGGCGCGCATGCGCACCAGTCGGAACACCGGCAGGTCGTCGGTATGCACCGAGAACAGCATCTTGCGCGCCAGGATGAAGGCCACCGTGACGATGCGCGACGGGCCGTCCTCTTCTTCCAGCAGGAAGTCGGTGCGCAGGTGCAGGTCGCCGTTTTCAGCCTCGTAGTAGCGGGCCGACGCTTCGATGTCCTTGACTTCGTCCTCGCCCGGCAGGGTGACGCCGTAGATGGCCTTGACCCATGCGCGTTCGTCATCCGTCGGGTCGGTCAGGTCGACCCAGACCGGCTCGACCTGTTCCAGGTCTTCGCGACTGTCGATGGGCACCTGGTTGAGCCGGCCATTCTGGAGAACGAAAACATTAATCATGGGTACGCAAGCCTTCTGGAAACAGCGCAAGTGTACCCGCAAAGCCCCTGCCGAGGCCAGCCTGCCATGCGGTTTTTCACCCTAGCGGGTGGCTTTTTCTATCATTTTGTCGGTGGCCGACTGCGGGGCGCTGTCGGCAGGGTCCGGCTTGGGGACTTTGGGTGCTTCGATGCCCCGTGTGTCGATGGCTTTGACCACCTGGCCGTCCTTGCATTCGACGTCCGACAGCACAGTCTTGCCGTTGATGACGCACTTGCGCAGCACGCCGGCCGGCACCACCGGCACGGCCGCGGCCGCCGATGCGGACGATGCGGCCGAAGCGCCTGCGGCCGGCACCGGCTTGCCGGCCAGCTTGGCCAGTCCTTCGGTGAAAAAGTTGCGCTCGTGGCGGGCCGACATCAGAAACGCCATCGCAATCGCCGCCAGCGTCGCCATGACGATGGCCACCTGGATCAATCCGAGTCCACGCTGCTTGCTCAACATAGCTGCCTCCTAAGGTAATTCCGCCGATCCCATGCGGCGCAGGATTACGCCGGTGCGTCGTGCCAGGTAGCCCGAGTCGCGGTGCTTGTCGAAAAAGCGCGGATTGGGCAGCATCACCGCCAGCTTGGCGGCCTGGGCCGCGCCTAGGTTGGCCGCGCTGACGCCGTAGTAATGCCGCGCCGCCGCCTCGGCGCCGAACGTGCCGGTGCCGAACTCGACCACGTTCAGGTAGATCTCGAAGATGCGTTCCTTGTCCATCAAGGTTTCCAGCATGTAGGTGATGATCAGCTCCTGGCCCTTGCGCACATAGCTGCGCGAGCCGGACAGGAACAGGTTCTTGGCCAGCTGCTGGGTGATGGTCGATCCGCCCGACACCACCTTGTGCTTCTTGTTGTTCTTCTCGTAGGCCTTTTGCAGCGCGTCCCAGTCCACGCCTTCGTGCTCGGAGAAGTTGGCGTCCTCGGAAGCGATGATGGCGCGCTTGAGGTTGTTCGAGATGCGGTTGTACGGCACCCACATCTGCTGGATGTTCGCGTTCGGGTTTTTCTCGCGCAGCGCCGACTGCTGTTCGCGCATGAAGCTGGTCATCGACGGGTTGTGGTCAACCCACCACCAGATCTGCAGGAAGAAATACAGCTGCACCACCGCGACCAGCAGCACCGGCACGATGAAGATCCACTTCACCCAGCGCCACTTGCCCGCCTTGGCCGCGCTCACAGCTTGGCCCGCAACGCTTGCAGTACTTCCGCCGTGTCCGGCCGCACGCCGCGCCACAGGCTGAAAGCCTCGGCGGCCTGCTCGACCAGCATGCCCAGGCCGTCGCGCAGCTTCAACTGTGCGCCGTGCCGGTCCGCGAACTGCAAGAATACCGTGGGGGAGGCTCCGTACATCATGTCCAGGGCAAGCGAACCGGGGCCGAAGATCGATGGCGATATCGGCGGCAGCTCGGCGCTCAGGCTGGCCGAGGTGGCGTTGATGACGATGTCGAACGCGCCTTCCAGCGCGCTGAAACCGCAGGCCGATACCACGCCCTCGCCGCCCAGCGCGGCAAACTGTTCGACCAGCGCTTCGGCGGTTGCCACCGTGCGGTTGGCGATGACCAGTTGCGCCGGACGGTGTTCCAGTATCGGCAGCACCACGCCGCGCGCCGCGCCGCCCGCGCCCAGCAGCAGCACGCGCTTGCCGGTAATCGTCACGCCGGCGTTGCTGACGATGTCCGTCACCAGCCCGGCGCCGTCGGTGTTATCGCCAACGATGCCGTCCTCGGTGAAGTGCAGCGTGTTGACGGCGCCGGCCGCGCGCGCGCGGATGGTCAGCGCCTGCGCCACCTTGACCGCGTCCAGCTTGAACGGCACGGTGACGTTGGCCCCGAGGCCGCCCTCGGCGATGAAGGCTTGCACGGCGGCGGCGAAGCCGTCCACCGGTGCCAGGCGCTTTTCGTAACTGATGTCTTGCCCGGTCTGCGCCGCGAAGGCCGCATGGATCTCGGGTGATTTGCTGTGGGCAATCGGATTGCCGAATACGCAGTAGCGGTCCATCAACGTCCTCCGCCGCTTAAGTCGGCTTGTAGTTTGTCTTCGCGGGTGAATTTGAAGGTGGTGACGATCACCCACAGATCGTCCTTGTCGGTCGACAGCATGTTCGGCGGGAACTTGCCGAACGGTGCGGAACGGCGCACGATGTTCATCGCCGCCTCGTCCAGCGCCTGGTTGCCGGAACTGCGGTCGACCTTGATGCCGCCGTCCCGCTCATAAATCGTGCCGTCCTGGAACACCGGGATCGACAGCACCAGTTGCCCGTACAGCTTGCGACCGTTGACGTTGGGGAAGTTCAAGGTCCCGGTGTCCTCGATCTTCTTCTGGATGGTCTTGTAGTACATCGCGTAACCCACGCCGCGCGTGCTCGGCGTGATGAAGGTTTTCTTCGGCCGCTTGTTCTGGTCTTCGATGGTCTCGCTGATCTCGGCGGCGCGGCGGGCGATGGCCTTGCTGGCGTCCAGCAGGTCGGCGCCGGTCGGCAACGGATCGGGCTTGCTCTTTTCCGTGACCGGCGGCGCGGTGAACGGCGTCTGCCTGGCCGCCTGCGTCAGCAGGTTCTTTTGCTGCTCTTCCAGCTCGGCGATGCGGCGCTTGGCGGCCTTGATGCTGTCGCCGGTTTCCATCTTGCGCATGTCCGGCAGCGGCGACTTGGAGCGGCCCTGGTCGACATTGCCGCCGCCGTCCAGGTTGGCCTGGGCCAGCGCCTCGGCTTTCAAGGGCGCCTTGCTGTGCTTGGCGTTGACCAGTATCACTTCCAGCCCCGGATCGGTCGGTTGCACGGGCGTGGGCTTGGGGGCGACAAAATGCACCGCAAGCAACGCGCCGTGGGCCAGCAGCGAGATGCCGGTGGCGAGGTACAGGAACCGATTTTCTTGAAAAGACTTCACGCGAGGCCGGGTTAAGAAAGATAGCGCTGTGATTTTACGTCAAAGCGAGCGCGGGGCTGCGGGTTTTATTCCGCGGCGGGCTCCTCGGCCGCGGCCTCGACCGCCACTTCCGGCGCATCGACCGCGTCTTCCGGGACTTCCTCGTCCTCGTAGTCCAGCTCGGCATCGGCGGCCACCGTTTCGGCGGCCGGGATTTCCAGGATGCGCGCTTCGATGGTCAGGTCGACCTCGTCCCAGCGCAGGATGTCCAGCTTGACCTGGGCGCCGCGCGCCACCTGCGGCATGCCCGGCAGGCGGATGATCAGCGGAATGTCAACCAGGCGCAACACCTCGTCCTTGAGCACCACCGCCTCGACCTGGCGCGCATCTTCCTGACCCAGCCAGCGCAGGCACCAGTAGCGCTCCATATTGGCCTGGTGGTCGCCATAGGCCGCGTAGGCCGCGTCGAACTGCGACACGATCGCGAACAGTTCGGCGTCCTTGGGCTTGAAGTGCGCGACCAGCGGCGCTGTCACGCCATGCTCGGCGCAGGCCAGGATCTGCCACTGGTTGACCAGGTCGGTATAGCGGCGCAGCGGCGACGTGCTCCACGCGTACTGGTCCACGCCCAGGCCCTGGTGCGGCGCCGCATGGGTGACCATGCGCACCTGCATCTTGGCGGCCCAGCCGCCGACGCCCTGGCCCTGGCTACGATAGATGCCCGGCACGCCGTGGTCATGCATCAGCTTGCCCCAGGTGCTGTTGGCGAAGATCATCAGTTCGGCGACGATCTTGTCCAGCGGCGCGCCGCGCTTGCGGCGGCTGACGGTGACCACGTCGTTTTCCACGTAGAAGTTGAAGTCCACGCGGTTGTTCTGTTCCGGCTTGAGGCCGAAGCCTTCGCGCTTGACCATGCGCGCCGCCTCCAGCACCTGCGCCCATTTCCAGATCAGGCCCAGCTCTTCCTTGTGCTTGTACTCGCCCTCGCCGCTGGCCAGGGTTTCTTCGTTGACCAGATCGTCCAGGTCGTTGTGGCGCAGGTTGCTGGCGATCGGCACCATCTCGGCGCGGGTCTCGGTGGCCAGCACCGACCAGTCGGCCGGGTTCAGCGTGGCGTACAGCGACAGCGCCGGGCAGGTCTTGCCCTCGGCCAAGGTGAACGCTTCGACGATGGCGTCCGGCAGCATGGTGATTTTGTCGCCGGGCATGTAGACGGTGGACATGCGCGCGCGCGCCATCTTGTCGACCGCGTCGTCCGGCTTGATGCCCAGGCCGGGCGCGGCGATGTGGATGCCGATCTTGACGTTGCCGTCGGCAAGCTTGGTCACGGAGAAGGCGTCGTCGATCTCGGTGGTGGTGACGTCGTCGATCGAGAACGCCTGCACGTCGGCCAGCGGCAGATTGGTCGGCGGCACCGGCACGGCGACATCCGGGAAACCGGCGCCGCGGGGGAAGTTCTCGAACAGGAACTTGGCCATGTGCAGCGCCTTCGGCGACGCCACGCCGCCGGCCGCCAGCATCAGGCGCTGCGGGTTGGTGTGCAGCTCATTGCACGCCGCTTCCAGCGCCTTGTATTCGATGGAGTTCTTGTCCGGCTTGAACAACAGCTGCATGACCATGTTCTGCATCGAGGCCGGCAGCTTGTTGGCCTTCAGCTCCTCGACATATTCGGCCTGGACCAGCGCCTGCTGCTTCTTCTTCTCGATGCCGGCCTGCGCGGCGCGCAGCGATTGCTCGGGCGCGGCCTTGTAGCGGCCACGGCCTTTTTTATAGAAGTAGATCGGCGCCGAATGCAGGCTCAGGATCAGGCCGGCGGCCTCGGCCGGCAAAGGCGCGTGGCCGAAGTATTCGGCGCCCAGCTCGGCAAAGCCGAACTCCTCCTCGCCCGCGACTTCCCACAGGAATTCGAGGTCGATGTCGGCGGCCACGGCCTTGGCCTGTTCCATCAAATCCGTCGGCGACGGCTTCTCGTACTGCAGCAGCACGTCCTTGATCTTGACCTTGGTGCGCTTGCCGCTGGCCATCTCAACCTGGTAGGCCTCGCCGGCTTGCGACATCATGGTGCCGACCTTGAAATCGCCGGATTCTTCGAAAAATAGATTCATTGCTAGCTTCTGTTCGTTGTTATTTGTTTCAATTCCAGTACGGAAGGCAAAAACACTTCCGTCACCAGCAGGGTACCTTGACGGCGCCGATATAGACAGCGCCGCGCATAGAGTATGAGTTCTTCCGGGCCGTCGAGCCCGAGGGCAGTGCGTGCGCGCTGTGCCAAGGGATGCCCCGCACGCAATCTTGCAAATTCCAACACGCCGCGCCGCACTTGCGGGTCGCCGAACAAGGTCGACCCCAGCGAGCGCTCGCCCAGCGCGCTGAACAAGGGCCAATCCGTGGCCGTGGCCGACATCGGCACCACCGTGTGGGCGAACACCACAGGCGTATTATCACACCGCAGCAGCACTTCCCTCTCCCAAACGCGGCCGGGGCGATGCATGCCGATGGCCGCCGCCTCGTCGCTCAGGCAGCGCGCGGTGGTTTGATGCAGGCACTGCACGCGGAAATCCCGGCTGTGGGCCTTCAGCCTGGCGGTCAGCGAGCCGCCGGCCGTCAGCCACCGGCGGTATTGCTGCGGCGCGTTCAGCGCCAGCACGTGCGGCTGCCATTGCGTTTGCCGCAGCGACGGCGTACGTACCGTCACTGCGCCGCCTCGATGCCGCAAAATTCCAGTACTTCGTCCAGATAGTCGGGGAACTCGGAAATGCCATGGTCGCTGCCCTCGATCACGTGCTGGCGCGCGCCCGCATAGTGCGCCACCATGTCGCGATAGTCCAGCACTTCGTCGCCGGTGGCGGCGATCAGGAAGTAGCGTTGCTGGCGCGTGACCGGATTGACGGCGAGCGCGCGCAGCTCTTCTATATATTCCTGCTTGAACTCGAACGGTTCGTCGGAATGGTACTGGGTGGTGACGCCGACGTGCTGGTCCAGGTCCTTGAGCGGCACGATGGCCGGGTTCAGCAACACGGCGCGGCAGCCGATGCGCTCGGCCAGCCAGGTGGCGTAATAGCCGCCCAGCGAGGAGCCGACGATGGTTAAATCGTGGGCCGGGATGCCTTCTATTAAGGAGAGCGCCAGTTCCATCGCCAGTTTCGGCGAGGCCGGCAGCTGCGGGCAGATGAACTGCTCCGACAGGCCCAGCGCCGCCATGCGCTCGCCCATCACGCGCGCCTTCATCGACTTCGGCGAGGAGCGGAATCCGTGCAGATAGAGAATCATCAAGCCAGCGCTTCCAGGATTTTGTCGTGCACGCCGCCGAAGCCGCCGTTGCTCATGACGATGATCTGGTCGCCCGGCATGGCCGCCTTGACGATGGCGGCGACCAGCACGTCGATGTTGTCGTAGGCGGTGGCGACTGCGCCCAGCGGCGCCAAGGCGTCGCCCAGGCTCCAGCCCAGCGCCTGCTGGCTGCCGAAACCGAAGACCAGATCGGCGTCGACCAGGCTGCCCGGCAGCGCGTCCTTCATCGCGCCCAGCTTCATGGTGTTGGAGCGCGGCTCCAGCACGGCCAGGATGCGGGTTTGCTTGCCGACCTTCTGGCGCAGGCCGCCGACGGTGGTGGCGATGGCGGTCGGGTGGTGGGCGAAATCGTCATACACGGTAATATTGTTTACCACGCCGCGCACTTCCATGCGCCGCTTGACGTTTTCAAACGTGGCCAGCGACTTGGCCGCCTGCGCCACCGGCACGCCGACGTGGCGGGCGGCGGCGATCGCGGCCAGCGCGTTGGCGCGGTTGTGCTTGCCGGTCAGACTCCACTCGACGTGGCCGGCCACTTCGCCGCCGAAGATGACATCGAAACTGCCGTCATCGTATTCGTTCATGGTCCAATCGGCGTCGTTGGCGCGGCCGAAGCTTTCCTTCTCGCTCCAGCAGCCGCGCTTGAGCACACGCTGCAGCGCCGGCTCGTCGGCGTTGTAGACGATCCGGCCGATGCCTGGCACCGTGCGCGCCAGGTGGTGGAATTGGGTTTCGATGGCGCCCAGATCGGGGAAGATGTCGGCGTGATCGTATTCCAGGTTGTTCATGATCGCGGTCTTGGCGTGGTAGTGCACGAACTTGCTGCGCTTGTCGAAGAACGCGGTGTCGTACTCGTCGGCCTCGATGACGAAGAAGATGGAATCCTTGTCGCCTTGCATGCGGGCCGACACGCCGAAGTTCATCGGCACGCCGCCGATCAGGAAGCCGGGCGCGTAGCCGGCGTCTTCCAGGATCCAGGTCAGCATGGCCGAGGTGGTGGTCTTGCCGTGCGTGCCGGCGACGGCCAGCACCCATTTGTCTTTTAATATGTGGTCGCCGATCCACTGCGGGCCGGACACGTATGGCAGGCCGCGGTTCATGATCTCCTCGATCAGCGGATTGCCGCGCGAAACCACGTTGCCGATCACGTACAGGTCGGGGTTGAGCTGCACCTGCTCCGGGCCGTAGCCCTGTATCAGTTCTATGTCCTGGGCTTCCAGCTGGGTGCTCATCGGTGGATAAACGTTGGCGTCGCAGCCGGTGACGCGGTGACCCGCTGCTTTTGCCAGGACCGCCAGGCCGCCCATGAAGGTGCCGCAAATACCGAGGATATGAATATGCATAGTAATTAAGACGACGAATGAATACGGGATTTTACCCGACCCGCCGCCCTTTTCCCGGTTCAGAGTATTATCTCGTCCATGACGCCGAATGTTATCGAAGAAGTTCTGCTGCTGCGCGCGGAGATCGCCGCCGCCGCCGCACGCCTGATCGTCCAGGACGGCCAGGACTACAATTCGGCCAAGCGCAAGGCCGCCAAGCAAATCCTCGGCGACACCCAGCCGCCGCTGAACCTGCTGCCCGACAACGCGCAGATCGAGGCGGAAGTGCGGATCTACCAGTCGCTGTTCCATGCCGACACCCAGCCCGCGCGCCTGTTCCGGCTGCGCACGCTGGCGGTCGACATCATGGAAGGCCTGGCCGCGTTCCATCCCTACCTGACCGGCGCCGTCCTGAACGGCACGGCCGGCCCGCACGACGATATCCACCTGCAGCTGTTTGCCGACAGCGCCAAGGAGGTGGAAATCTTCCTGCTGAACCGCAATTTGCAAATCGACATCTCCGAGACGCCGCACTTCAAGGGACCGCGCCACGGCTCGGTCGAGACCGTCAGCTTCATGTGGCACAAGGAAGGCGTGCACGCCGCCTTGTATGAACTGGACGATTTGCGCGGCGCCGTCAAGACGCGCGGCGACGGCAAGCTGATGCGCGCCGATATCGCCACCGTGCGCGCCCTATTAGTTAACAGTGTCCACCCAACCCCATCCGAACCATCCACGCCATGAACCAAAAACACCTTGCCGCCTACGTTGTTGTCGCTTTGGCATTTGCCGCCTCCGGCGCCTATGTCGGCTTACATAAGCAGGAGGCTGCACCACCTATAAGCACCACCGTAGCACCGGGCGTCACCGGCCCCGTCGCCGACCTGTATAAACAGACGCTGGCGGACGCCAAGGGCGCCGCCACCGCGCTGGCCCAATATAAGGGCAAGCCATTGCTGGTCAATTTCTGGGCGCCGTGGTGCGGCCCGTGCGTGCAGGAGATGCCGGAGCTGTCGGCGCTGGCCGCCGGAGATGAGGGTAAGAAGCTGCAAGTTATCGGGATTGGTATCGATTCGCCAACAAATATCGCCGAATTTAGCGACAAGTTCAAGATCACCTACCCGGTCTTCGTGGCCGGCATGGCCGGCACCGACCTGTCGCGCCAGTTCGGCAACAGCGCCGGCGGCCTGCCCTACACGGTGCTGATCGGCGCCGACGGCCAAGTCAAGAAGACCTATCTGGGCCGCCTGAAGTTCGACGAATTGCGCAAGGACCTCGCAACTCTGTAATCAGTTTCATAAGTTTTTTTCTCTTGCCAATGCCGGCAGTTGGCGGCAAAATGCGGAACTTTCGCGGAAAACGGTCCTGAACCCATGGCAAAAAACCTCCTACTGCTCAACGGTCCCAACCTGAATTTGCTGGGAACCCGCGAGCCCGAGGTCTACGGCGCTAGCACTTTGGCCGACATCGAACGCGCTGCCCAGGCACAAGCCCAGGCGGCGGGCGCGAGCTTGTCCTGCTTTCAGAGCAACCACGAAGGGGCACTGATCGACCGCATCCATGCCGCCAGAACGGAAGGCGTGGACGCCATCGTCATCAACCCGGGCGGCCTGACCCACACCAGCGTGGCCTTGCGCGACGCCCTGGCGGGGGTGGCGATACCGTTTGTTGAGGTGCATATTTCGAATATTTACCAGCGCGAGTCGTTTCGCCACCACTCATTTCTAAGCGCGATCGCCATAGGTACTATTTGCGGGCTGGGTATCGAAGGATATCGGTTTGCCATCGACTTCGTACTTAAAAACCGTTAATCTACGCGATCTGCGCGCAATTCCGCACGGTTCCGCCCAAAAGGCGCTACCGCTCACACTTACATAACAAGACATTCCTGGGGGTTACATGGATCTACGCAAGCTGAAGACCTTGATTGATTTGGTCGCGGAATCGGACATCGCCGAGCTCGAAGTGACCGAAGGCGAGAGCAAAGTACGCATCGTCAAGTCGTCCGCCATGCCGCAAAACCAGATGGTGATGATGCAGCCGCAAGGCATGCACCAGTACCATGCCGCTCCGGCCCCAGCCGCAGCGCCGGCCGCCGCCGCAGCGCCGGTACCGGCCGTTGCCGCCGAGCCTGTCGGCCACATCGTCAAATCGCCGATGGTCGGCACCTTCTACCGTTCGTCGGCCCCGGGCTCCCCTGCTTATGTGGAAGTGGGCGCCACCGTCAAGGAAGGCGACACCCTGTGCATCATCGAAGCGATGAAGCTGCTGAATGAAATCGACGCCGACAAGTCCGGCACGATCACCCAGATCCTGGTCGAGAACGGCCAACCGGTCGAGTTCGGCCAACCGCTGTTTGTGATAGGCTAAGACCGGCCTGCGCCCTCCCCATCGGTGACGGGCGCGCCGGCTTGGTCCGCATTCCCTCCTCTACCTGACGTTACCGGAGCTACCGGTGCTCACAGACATACGCGAACCTATCATGTTTGAAAAAATCCTCATCGCCAATCGTGGCGAAATTGCCCTCCGTATCCAGCGCGCATGCCGCGAGCTGGGCATCAAGACGGTTGTGGTCCACTCGGAAGCAGACAAAGACGCCAAATACGTGAAGTTGGCGGATGAATCGGTATGCATCGGCCCCGCGCCGTCGACGCTCAGCTACCTGAACATGCCGGCCATCATCAGCGCGGCCGAAGTGACGGACGCGGAAGCGATCCACCCGGGCTATGGCTTCCTGTCGGAAAACGCCGACTTCGCCGAGCGCGTGGAGAAATCCGGTTTCGTCTTCATCGGCCCGCGCTCCGACTCGATCCGCCTGATGGGCGACAAGGTCTCGGCCAAGCAAACCATGATCAAGGCCGGCGTGCCGTGCGTGCCCGGTTCGGACGGCGCGTTGCCCGACGATCCAAAGGCGATCGTGCAAATTGCGCGCAAGGTCGGCTACCCTGTCATCATCAAGGCGGCCGGTGGCGGCGGTGGCCGCGGCATGCGCGTGGTGCATACCGAGGCGGCGCTGATCAATGCCGTGGCGATGACCAAGACCGAAGCGGGCACCGCTTTCGGCAATCCGGAAGTCTATATGGAGAAGTACCTGGAAAATCCGCGCCACGTGGAAATCCAGATCCTCGCCGACGAACACAAGAACGCCGTCTGGCTGGGCGAACGCGACTGCTCGATGCAGCGCCGCCACCAGAAGGTCATCGAAGAGGCGCCGGCGCCGGGCATCCCGCGCAAGCTGATCGAGAAGATCGGCGACCGCTGCGCCGAAGCCTGCCGCAAGATCGGCTACCGCGGCGCAGGCACCTTCGAGTTCCTGTATGAAAACGGCGAGTTCTACTTCATCGAGATGAACACCCGCGTGCAGGTCGAGCATCCGGTGACGGAAATGATCACCGGCATCGACATCGTGCAGGAACAGATCCGCATCGCCGCCGGCGAGAAGCTGCGCTTCCGCCAGCGCGACGTGATGCTGTCCGGTCACGCCGTCGAGTGCCGCATCAACGCCGAAGACCCGTTCAAGTTCACGCCGTCGCCAGGCCGCATCACCTCCTGGCACGTGCCGGGGGGGCCGGGCGTACGCGTCGACTCGCATGCCTATGCGGGTTATTATGTACCGCCGCACTACGATTCGATGATCGGCAAGGTGATCGCCTATGGCGCCACGCGCGAGCAGGCGATCCGCCGCATGCAGATCGCGCTGTCGGAAATGGTGGTCGAGGGCATCCAGACCAACATCCCGCTGCACCGCGAGCTGATGGTCGACGCGCGCTTCATCGAAGGCGGCACCAACATCCATTATCTGGAGCAGAAGCTGGCCGACATGCCGGACCTGCATAAACTGAGTTTGAGCAACAAGGCGCCACAATAATGAGCTGGACTGAAATCGTCATCGAAATCGCACGCGATCACGCGGAAGCCCTGTCGGACGCGCTGATGGACGTGGGCGCGCTGTCGGTCTCCGTGGAAGACGCGGACGAAGGCACCGACGCGGAAAAGCCGCTGTTCGGCGAGCCGGGCATGGAACCGACCGAAGCGGCGTGGGAACACAGCCGCGTGGTGGCCCTGACCAATGAAGATGACGACCAGGCCGTGATCGTGGCCGCCGCCGCCGCGCAGATCGGCCTGGCGACGCTGCCCAAGTTCGCCACCCGCAAGGTGGAGGAGCAGGACTGGGTGCGCCTGACGCAGTCGCAGTTCGCGCCCATCCATATCGGCAAGAACATCTGGGTCGTGCCGAGCTGGCACGAAGCGCCCGACGCCAACGGCCTGATCCTGGAACTGGATCCGGGCCTGGCCTTCGGCACCGGCAGCCATCCGACCACCCGCCTGTGCATGGAGTGGCTGGAAGCGCATCCGGCGCCGGGCAAGACCGTGCTCGACTACGGCTGCGGCTCCGGCATCCTGGCGATGGTGGCCAAGAAGGTCGGCGCCGGCGAAGTGGTCGGCGTGGACATCGATCCGCAGGCGATCGAATCGGCGGCCGACAATGCCCAGCGCAACAAGTGCGAGATCGAGTACTTCCTGCCGGACACGTTCGCGCAATCGCAGCACGCGACGCAGCGTTTCGACATCGTCGTGGCCAACATCCTGTCGAGCCCGCTGAAGCTGATGGCGCCGATGCTGTCGGGCCGCGTGGCCGACGGCGGCGCGCTGATCCTGTCGGGTGTGCTGGCGCGCCAGGCCGAGGAAGTGGCGGCCGCGTATGCGCCGTTCATCAAGCTCGGCGTTTGGGCTGAGCAGGACGGCTGGGTGGCGCTGCATGGCCGCCTCGGCAGCGATGTGGTTCCGGCTGCGCGCTAAGCCCGGCAATGGCACTCGCCACCAAATGCCCCCACTGCAACACGGTATTTCGGGTCGCCCATGACCAGTTGAAATTACGTGGGGGCATAGTGCGCTGTGGCTCCTGCAATGAAGTCTTTGACGGCAACGCGGCGCTGCTCGATCCCTCCAGCTCGCCGCTGAGCCCACCGCCGCCGGCGGCCAGCCCCGCGCCGGCGCCCGTTCCCGAATATCCCGCATCTCCACTGCCCGAGCCGACGCCGCTCGATGAAAAACTGGCCGCGCTGGATACCCGCGCCGCCGAAGTGCTGGGCAGCGAACCGATCTTCACGCTGGAACTCGACACCGCGATGGACGCGGCCGAGATCGCCGGCGCCGACGATGCACCGGTCGCCGACAGCGAGCCGGCGCCCGCCCCCGACGACAGCTTCGACGACGAGCCGATCGCCACCGCCGCCATGCCGGCGATCGCGCTGCCGGCCGAACCGGCCGCCGTCCCGCCCGCCGCCGAGGAAGCGTTCGACCTCGATCTGGACGTCGAGCCGGAGCCGGAGCCTGAAGCTGAACCGGCAGCTGGGCCGGCCGCGGCCGATGCCGAGCCGCCGCTCGAAGACGCGCTCACCATCGAAGCCATGTCCGACGAAGAGCTGGAGGCCGCGCTGCAGGCGGAGCTGGCGGTCATGGAAAACCGTGCGCCGGAGCACGAGCCGGAGGATGAGGAAGAACCCTCCCCCGACGCCTTCGCCGACATGCTGGCCGCGACCGACCGCCGCGAGCCGACGCTGGACGAGACGCCGGTCGAGGCCGCCGCAACCGCCGCTCCCGCCCCACGCCACGACGAACTGGACGAGGTGGATGAGGAAGCCCTGGTGCAGCTGTCCTCGGCCGGACTGGCTGAAGCCCAGGCCGCCCGGGTGCACACGCTGTCCGCGCCGGCCGTCGAGGACGCAGCCGTCGAGGACGAGGCCGCCGACCACGCCGATGTGGAGGCCGAGGACGACGCCGACGAGCCCGGCTTCGTCAAGCGCGACCGCCGCCGCCGGAAGTTCGGCAAGGCCGCCACCATCGCCATGAGCCTGGGCTCGGTGCTGCTGGTGGCCGCGCTGATCGGCCAGGGCCTGACCACCTTCCGCAACCAGATCGCCGCCGCGCTGCCGCCGCTCAAGCCCGGCCTGCTGGCCGCCTGCAACGCGCTCGGCTGCAAGATCGAGCTGCCCACGCAGATCGACGACCTCACCATCGAACAGGGCGAGCTGCAGACCCTGAGCGAGACCACGTTCTCCTTCACCACGCTGCTGCGCAACCAGAGCGCCACCGCGCAAGCCTGGCCGCACATCGAACTGGTGCTGGACGACGCGTCCGACAAGGCCGTGTTGCGCCGCGTGTTCACGCCGCGCGACTATCTCGGCGCCGACGTCGCGCTGGACAAGGGTTTCGCCCCGCACACCGAGCAATCTGTCAAACTGTACTTCGAGCTGAACCAGCTGAAAGCATCCGGCTATCACATCGCAGTCTTCTATCCATAAAGACCTATCATGACTCAGACCTCCCTGATTTGCGGCTCGATCGCAATCGACACCATCCTGCAATTCCCGGGCCGCTTCGACAGCATCCTGCTGGCCGACCAGCTGCACAAGGTTAACGTCTCGTTCCTGGCGCCGACCATGCGCACCGAATTCGGCGGCTGCGCGCCGAACATCGCCTACAACCTGCAGATGCTGGGCGGCGATCCGCGCATCGTCGGCGTCATGGGCCAGGACAACGCGGCCTACATGGAGCGCTTCCGCAAGCTGGGCCTGGCCACCGACAACATCCTGATCAAGCCGGAAGCGTACAACGCGCAGTGCTTCGTCACCGCCGACGAGGACAACAACCAGATCAACGCCTTCCACCCGGGCGCCATGTCATACGCGCACGAGAACGACATCGCCAAGGCGGGTCCGGCGCGCCTCGCCATCATCTCGCCGGACGGCCACCTGGGCATGAAGAAGCACGCCGCCGACCTGGCCAGGCTGCAGATCCCGTTCATCTTCGATCCGGGCCAGCAGCTGCCGATGTTTAACGGCGAAGAGCTGATCGAGTTTATCGACAAGGCCACCTACGTCACCACCAACGACTATGAAATCGAACTACTGATGGACCGCACCGGCCTGACCGTACCGGACATCGCCGGCCGCCTGGAAGCGCTGATCGTCACGCGCGGCGAGAATGGTTCGGAGATTTACACCGGCGGCCAGCGCATCGAGATCCCGGCCGTGCCGGTGGCCGAGGCGATCGACCCGACCGGCTGCGGCGACGCGTACCGCGCCGGCCTGCTGTTCGGCATCACCAACGGCTGGAAGTGGGAAACCACCGGCCGCCTGGCCAGCCTGCTGGGCGCGATCAAGATCGCCAGCAAGGGCGCGCAGAACCACAAGCTGACGGCCGCCGAGATCGCGGACAAGTTCGAAGCCGCCTTCGGCTACCGCTACTAAACGGCGCGGCGCATAAAAAAAGGGCAGACCGTCGGTCTGCCCTTTTTCTTTGGCCAACGCGGTTTCAGCGGCTGAACAGCATGCCCAGCAGGATCTGGGCGATCTGCAGCAGGATCAGCGCCACCAGCAGCGACAGGTCCAGGTTGCCGACCAGCGGCACCATGCGGCGGATCGGCTTCAGCAGCGGTTCGTTGAGCGCGCGCACGAACGGCGCCAGCGGCGCGTGCGGATTGACCCAGCTGAAGATCGCCTCGATCACCAGCAAGGCCATGAAGCCGTACAAAATCCACTGCAGGAAGCGTTGCAGGGCCACCAGCAGCACCGCCTGGGTGGTCCAGCCGGCCAGGAACAGCACCGAGGTGGCCAGCAGCACGATCAGGAAGGCGCCGATCAGGCTGGCCCAATCATAGCCGCCCACACCGGGCACGATGCGGCGCAAGGGGCGCACCAGCCAGTCCGATAATTGAAAAGTGAATTGGGCCACCGACGCCGGCGGGCGGACGCGGATCGCCTGCATCCAGAAGCGCAACAGCAAGGCCCCGCCCAACAGGGTGGCGATGGCGTCGACAATCAACATGACAATACTAAGCACGGGGTCCCTCCAATAAAAAAGCCGCTGTGTGATTGTCTCACACAGCGGCCGGTTGCCTCAGCAGGCACCCAAGCTATTTACCAGCTCAGGAAGGACGCGTGCTGGTTGGGAACGGCCATGCTGCGGCCGGTGCCAACACGGTTTTTGCTGCGGGCGCGGCGGCCGGAGCTGGAGCGGCTGGCTTGGCGACAGCTTCCTTCTTCGGTGCAGCCGGCTTTTTCGGCGCAGCTTTTTTCGCGGCAGGCTTGGCAGCAGGAGCGGCGGCTGCCACTGCTGGTGCTGCAGCTGGCGCGGCCGGTTTGGCGGCTACCGGTTTGGCGGCTGCTTTCTTGGCGGCTGGTTTGGCGGCAGCTGGCTTAGCTGCCTTAACCGGCTTTTTTGCTGCTGGCTTAGCCGCTGCCTTTGCAGCCGGTTTGGCTGCTGCTTTTACTGCTGGTTTTTTGGCGACAGCTTTTTTAGCTGCTGGCTTGGCTGCTGGCTTGGCTGCGGCTTTTTTCGCTGCTGGCTTGGCGGCTGCTTTTTTGGCTGCTGGCTTGGCTGCGGCTTTTTTAGCTGCTGGCTTGGCTGCTGCTTTGGCGACGACTTTTTTCGCTGCTGGTTTAGCGGCTACTTTTTTAGCTGCTGGCTTGGCGGCTGCTTTTTTAGCTGCTGGCTTGGCTGCTGCCTTGGCGACGACTTTTTTCGCTGCTGGTTTAGCGGCTACTTTTTTCGCTGCTGGCTTGGCGGCTGCTTTTTTAGCTGCTGGCTTGGCTGCTGCCTTGGCGACGACTTTCTTCGCTGCTGGCTTGGCGGCTGCTTTTTTCACAGCTGGTTTGGCTGCTGGTTTGGCTGCGGCTTTTTTCACTGCTGGCTTGGCAGCGGCTTTTTTCGCGGCTGGTTTCGCTGCTGGTTTAGCGGCAGCTTTCGCTGCTGGCTTGGCGGCGGCTTTCGCTGCTACCGGCTTTTTCGCTGGGGCGGCGGCTTTAGCGGCCGGCTTTTTTGCTGCTGGTTTCTTTGCGGCAGTTGCCATTTTTAGTTCTCCTTCATCGGGGATGGGAAAAATTCATAACAAGATTTAAACCCGTCCGGCCCGGAATTAGGCCAGGCGAATTATTCATCGGCACAAACGGACTACGGTTTGCGCTAATGAATTCGGCACCGGCTGAACTGCTGCCCCTCCTCACGAGTGCAGCACTGCAGCCATCGACCTGGTCGCCGTCCGTGGCCGGCGCGGCGCTCAGGTACAAATCTTGTTGCGACGTTTTGCGGGTGGTCGGGCGTGTACTCAGCTCCATGGACCTACGTCGCAGCCACATCACGGTTTTCGTTTTCAAAGAAAAAACCGCCCAGCCTGAACCTAATCAGGCGAGACGGCTATTCAAAAACGGTGGTGGTCTTGTGCATATCTGTGTGAATCTGTATCCCGTATCGCGATCATTTTGCGTGGCGCGCGCTTTCAAAAACCAGCACATTTACAAACACGCATTTTCAATCTCGTAAAGTACACGAAAACCTTGTCGGTGCGCAACCAGCACGATAGATATTCGCGCGCTTTTTTTCGACTTAAGCTCGCCAATTCACATACGCGCGCCGATTCGGACAGCTCGCTCGCGTCGTCGCGGCGCGATGTGCGCGCTCAATCGAGTTCGAAAAGGCGCTCACCGCGCCGCGCGAAAAAGGATCGCTTCAAAGCGCGCCTTGTGCCGCCTGGGCTTCTGCGATGCCGGCATCGCCGACGAAAAATCCGCACCGCCCGCTTCCGAATTCGAGAGCGCTTGCGCATCGCGTGCGCGCCGTCTCTGCTCACTGTTTTTTATTTCGTCGCGATTATGAGACAGAGTGCGGCGAATGGCAAGCAGAATACAGCGGTGCGCCTTACTCGTCGGCGTCTTCGCCGCGTCGGCGCAGCACCCATTCGTTCATGTCGTTGGCGAAGCGCTTCATCAAACGCGCCAGATCGCGACGCTCGGCGTTGGTCCAATCGGCCATCAGTTCGCCGACCAGCTGCTCGCGCATGCGGTCGATGGCGTCCGCCATCTCGCGGCCCAGCTCCGTCACCTCGGCTTCGCGCACGCGCTTGTCGCGGGCGCCGGAGCGGCGCACCACCAGACCCAGTTCGTCGAGTCGCGCCACTTGCCGGCTCACCGTGGTGTAGTCGCGGCCGACCAGGTCGGCCAGCTCCACCACGCCGATCGGACCGCGCCGGTCGATGCGCACCAGCAGCGGCAGCAGCGCGCGCTCAAGCGGCATCGACATGTCGGCCATCAGTGCGACGTCGGGCTCGGGACGGCTCATGAAGCCGATGATGTCGAGCAGCGCGTCATGCATATCGCGGATATCTTTATTCATATGTGCATTATACACATAGTTCTTGACACGATCTTCAGCCCGGAATAATATGTGCAAAATACACACATACAGGAGTTCATCATGCGAACCATCCACACCGACGTTCTCATTTGCGGCGCCGGCGCCGCCGGCCTGACGCTAGCCATCGAGCTGGCGCGGCGCCACGTCGACTTCCTGCTGATCGATAAAACGACGACGCCGTTCGGCGGCTCGCGCGGCAAGGGCATACAGCCGCGCACCCTGGAAATCTTCGAGGCGATGGGCGTGGCCGACCGCATGGTGGCGGCCGGCGGGCGCTATCCGGCGCAGCGCAAGTACCGCGCCGACAGCGGCTACGACGACGTGGCGTCGGTAGAGGCGGCGGCGCCAAGCGCCGCCGAACCGTACGGCGAACCGCTGATGCTGCCGCAGCATCTGACCGAAGGGATACTGCGCGAGCGGCTGATGGAACTGGGCCACGCGCCGCGCTACGGTCATGCGCTGGCCGACTTCGAGCAGGATGAGCAAGCTGGCGTCAGCGCCCGGGTGGCGACGCCGGACGGCGACGTGACGGTGCGGGCGCGCTACCTGATCGGCGCCGACGGCGGCCGCAGCTTCGTGCGCAAGGCGCTGGGCATAGACTTTCCCGGCGAGTCGATGAACGCCCGCGCGGTGGTGGCCGACCTGTCGCTGAGCGGATTGAAGGACGATGTCTGGCACCGCTGGAACGGCGGCGGCGCGCAGCAGATCAGTTTGTGCCCGCTGCGCGGCACGCCGCTGTTCCAGTTGCAGATGCCGATCCCGCTCGAAGGCGAATTCGATTTGTCGGATGCCGGCATCGCCGCCGCCATCGCCGCGCGCACCGGGCGCGCGGACATCGTGGTGCATGCCGTGCACTGGCGCTCGGACTATGCGATGAGCTCCCGCCTGGCCGAACGCTACCGGGTCGGCCGCGTGTTCATCGCCGGCGACGCCGCGCACGTGCATCCGCCGACCGGCGGCCAGGGATTGAACACCAGCGTGCAGGATGCCTGGAACCTGGGATGGAAGCTGGCGGCGGTGCTCGGCGGCGCGCCGGATGCGCTGCTCGACACTTATGAGGCGGAGCGGCGCGAGGTGGCCGCCGGCATGCTGGGACTGGCCAGCAAGCTGTTGGACGCGGCGCGTTTGCGCGGCGACCTGCGGCGCGGCCGGGAGACACAGCAGCTGGACCTGGGCTATCCGCTGTCCGCGCTGACGCTCGACGAGCGGGCGCACGATGCGTCGAACAGCGCCGTGCTGCGCGCCGGCGACCGCGCACCGGATGCGCCATGCCGCGGCGCGGCGGGACAGCCCGTGCGTTTGTTTACGCTATCGGGTGGCGGCGGCTGGTTGCTGCTGCGCTATGAGGCGAGCGGGCCGTCGGCGATCGCCGGGCGCCCCGGCCTGCGCATCGTCGACATCGGCGTCCGCGGCGAGCTGCGCGACGACGACGGCTATCTGCGCGATGCATACGGCTTCCAGCCGGGCGACATCGCGCTGATCCGGCCGGACGGCTACGTCGGCGTGCTGACCGGCGACGAGCACGGCGCGGCGCTGGCCAACTATATAAAGTGGCTGGGGTAAGGAAGCTCCCTGCTCGACAGTGGATTGACGGCCATGCGACAATCGCCGCCAAGTCCACCGGGAAGCTAGCGACAAATTGAAGACCATCCATCAGGCGGTACTGCGCAGTCAACGCTTCTACGCCCAACGCGGTCCACTCATCTTCATCCTGGCGTTTGTCGCCGCCAGCCTGATCGCATCGTTCGCGATAGGCGCGATCTGCGACCTGTTGTCGCTGCCCGGACGTACCGACATGGACAAGTTCGGCCCCGGCGAGCTGCTGTTCGTCGGCCTGATCTTTGCACCACTTACGGAGACCTTGTTCCTGCAGATGCTGCCGGTCGGGATTGTGCGTCGCTTCTTCCGCGCCGGCGACGGCTATTCATTTCTCGCCGCGTCGATTCCGTTCGCGCTGCTGCACGCCGGCGCCGGCCTGTCGACGCTCCTGGCGGCCGGCATTCCCTGCGGCGTTTTTCTGGGGCTGGCCTATGTCAGCCTGCTGGACCAGGGCAAGGGACGCGCCTTCCTGATCGTTATGATCATCCACGCGCTGCACAACCTGCCGTCCTGCCTTTTGATGATCGCGGAATCTTGAGAGAGCACCTCAGTCATTGAGAGCCTCAATTCGACTTTTCACCTCCCACCAAAACTTCCCGTCGCGCCAAACGCTCCCTCGCTTCAACAAGTGCGGTATGCAGCTTGCGCTCCAATTCTGCTTTTGGTGGCAACTCAGTCCAATACTCGGCTACGGCGATGCCGTCTTTATGCGTTTGCAACAATTCTATTTGCTCGCGACAGGATTCGGCGCACAAGATCAAACCGATGGGTGCTTCTTCGCCAGACTGGCGCTCATGCTTGTCCAGCCATCTAAGGTACAGTTCCATCTGCCCTTTGTGCGACGCCTTGAAACGTCCAAGTTTTAATTCAATGGCGACTAAGCGGCGCAGACGGCGATGAAAAAATAGCAGATCGAGATGAAAATCCTCGCCATCTATGACCATGCGCTTTTTTCTCTCCACAAAAGCGAACCCGCGTCCCAGTTCCAAGATAAAAGCTTGCAGCTGCAGAAGAATCGCAGCTTCCAAATCGGCCTCGTCGTAGCCCTGGCTTAGCCCCAGGAAGTCCAGAAAGTACGGATCTTTAAAGATAGCGGAAGATATAACCTCGCCGGATACTGGCGGCATGGGTGTATCGGCGAGTTCGCTGCGCTCAAAGCCTTTGCGTTCAATCTGCCGTCGCAGTTCGCGCACGCTCCAGCACTCCACGACACATTGCTGCGCGTAGTACCAGCGGGCAGCTTCCACCTTCACCGGCAACAGTTGCAAGAAATGTGTCCAGCTCAATTGTCGCATCAGCGATGCGACAATTTCCACATCGGGAAAAGCTTGTACAAATTGCACCATACGGCGCAGGTTTTTGACCTCAAAACCTCGACCAAATTCCCTCGCCAGTTTTTCTCCCAGACCTTGCATAAGTTGGGCGCCGTAGCGCGCACGTTCTCCCGACAGCAGGTCGGTGGATAGGCGGCGCCCTACTGTCCAATATAGTCGACTTAGCTCAGCGTTAACGGTGGAAGACAAACGCTGCCGGCTGGAAGCGATGAGAGCACGTAATTCTGCGTGCAGAGACTCCAGGTTATTTTCCAGGTCATTTGTTGGCGTCGGATCGGACTTACTCATTAAGTTCTCCCTGGTTACGAAACCTGAGCTCACTCTTACTCGTATTCCCGCGCAGGATATTGACCTGCAATAGCAAAAAGCCTCGCAGTGCGAGGCTTTTTGTTTGACGCTCTATAACTTACAAGCTTAATCCCAGTTCAGCGCGCCGCCGGTCTGGTATTCGATGACGCGGGTCTCGAAGAAGTTGCGTTCCTTCTTCAGGTCGATCATCTCGCTCATCCATGGGAACGGGTTCTCTTCCTGCTCGAACAGCGTCTCCAGGCCGATCTGCGTGGCGCGGCGGTTGGCGATGAAGCGCAGGTAGCCCTTGAACATGGTCGCGTTCAGGCCCAGCACGCCGCGCGGCATGGTGTCTTCGGCATAGGCGTACTCCAGGTCCACCGCCTTGAGGAACAGCTGCTTGATCTCTTCCTTGAAGGCCGGGGTCCACAGCAGCGGGTTTTCCATCTTGATGGTGTTGATCAGATCGATGCCGAAGTTGCAATGCATCGACTCGTCGCGCAGGATGTACTGGTACTGCTCGGCCGCGCCCATCATCTTGTTCTGGCGGCCCAGCGCCAGGATCTGGGTGAAGCCGACATAGAAGAACAGGCCTTCCATCAGGCAGGCGAACACGATCAGGGACTTCAGCAGCTTCTGGTCGTTTTCCACGGTGCCGGTGGTGAAGGCCGGGTCGGTCAGCGTGTTGATGAACGGGATCAGGAACTCGTCCTTGTCGCGGATCGACTTGACTTCGTTGTAGGCGTTGAAGATCTCCGCCTCGTCCAGGCCCAGCGACTCGACGATGTACTGGTAGGCGTGGGTGTGGATCGCCTCTTCGAAGGCCTGGCGCAGCAGGTACTGGCGGCACTCGGGGGCGGTGATGTGGCGGTAGGTGCCCAGCACGATGTTGTTGGCGGCCAGCGAGTCGGCGGTGACGAAGAAGCCGAGGTTGCGCTTGACCAGGCGGCGCTCGTCCTCGGTCAGGCCGTTCGGGTTCTTCCACAGCTCGATGTCGCGCTGCATGTTCACTTCCTGCGGCATCCAGTGGTTGGCGCAGCCGGCCAGGTATTTGTCCCAGGCCCATTTGTACTTGAACGGCACCAGCTGGTTGACGTCGGTCTTGCCGTTGATGATGCGTTTGTCGTCCGCGTTGACGCGCAGCGCGACCTGCTCGGCGCTGCCTTCGGTGGCGGCCAGAGCGGCTTGATTGACAACTTGCGATGCGGCCGGTGCGGCCTCTTCGTCCCAGGACAGCGACATGGTGGTTTCCTTCTGAATTCGGTGTCAAAAGAACCGCCCGGACGGGCCGGGACGGTTCACTCTATATATTAGTACGTTTTATCAGTACATTCGTCGCCAGCTTACTGGCAGGCTTCGCATTCCTCGAAACCGTCGTCGCCCGGACGCAGGTAGCAGGCCGCGCCGTCGGCTTCGGCTTGCGCCACCGACGATGCCGATGCCGCCGAGCCGGCCATGGCCGCCGCGGCAGGACCTGCCGCCGCCATGGCGCTGGCCGACATGCCGCCGTCCACGGACACCGCGTTCAGCGCGCCGGTCTTGGTGGTCGACTTCTCCATGTGGGTGGCGGCGATGGTGCGCAGGTAGTAGGTGGTCTTCAGGCCGCGCAGCCATGCCAGCTTGTAGGTCTCGTCCAGCTTCTTGCCCGAGGCGCCGGCCATGTAGATGTTCAGCGACTGCGCCTGGTCGATCCACTTCTGGCGGCGCGAGGCGGCTTCCACCAGCCAGGTCGGCGAGACTTCGAACGCGGTTGCATAAATGTCACGCAGGTCTTGCGGGATGCGGTCGATCTTGGCCAGCGAGCCGTCGAAGTACTTCAGGTCGGAGATCATCACCTCGTCCCACAGGTCGCGCGCCTTCAGGTCGCGCACCAGGTAGGCGTTGATCTCGGTGAACTCGCCCGACAGGTTGGACTTCACGTACAGGTTCTGGAAGGTCGGCTCGATGCAGGCCGACACGCCGATGATGTTCGAAATGGTCGCGGTCGGAGCAATCGCCACGCAGTTCGAGTTGCGCATGCCGAACTGCTTGATGCGGTTGCGCACCGGGGTCCAGTCCATGGCGGCCGAGGTGTCCTGCTCCAGGTAGCCGCCGCGTTCGTCGGCCAGCAGCTTGATCGAGTCCTGCGGCAGGATGCCACGGTCCCACAGCGAGCCCTTGTACGACTGATAGTGGCCGCGTTCCTCGGCCAGCTCGGTCGAGGCCAGGTAGGCGTAGTAGCACACCGCTTCCATCGAGGTGTCGGCAAACGACACGGCGGCGTCCGACGAGAACGGCACGCGCATCATGTGCAGGCAGTCCTGGAAGCCCATCACGCCCAGGCCGACCGGACGGTGGCGCATGTTGGCGTTGCGGGCCTTGTCGACGGCGTAGTAGTTGATGTCGATGACGTTGTCGAGCATGCGCATCGCGGTGCGGATGGTCTTCTGCAGCTTGACGTGATCGAGCTTGCCTTCCTTCATGTGGGCCGGCATGTTGACCGAGCCCAGGTTGCAGACGGCGATTTCGTCAGGGCCGGTGTTGAGCGTGATCTCGGTGCACAGGTTCGAGCTGTGGACCATGCCCACGTGCGACTGCGGCGAGCGGATGTTGCATGGGTCCTTGAAGGTGATCCATGGGTGGCCGGTTTCAAACAGCATCGACAGCATCTTGCGCCACAGGTCCAGCGCGGCGATCTTCTTGAACACGCGGATTTCGCCGGCGGCGGCCTTGGCTTCGTAGCCCAGGTAGGCTTTCTCGAAGGCCTTGCCGACCAGGTCGTGCAGGTCCGGGCAGTCGGACGGCGAGAACAGGGTCCACTCGCCTTTTTCCATCACGCGCTTCATGAACATGTCCGGAATCCAGTTGGCGGTGTTCATGTCGTGGGTGCGGCGGCGGTCGTCGCCGGTGTTCTTGCGCAGGTCGAGGAATTCCTCGATGTCCATGTGCCAGGTTTCCAGGTAGGCGCACACCGCGCCCTTGCGCTTGCCGCCCTGGTTGACCGCGACGGCGGTGTCGTTGACCACCTTGAGGAACGGCACCACGCCCTGCGATTTGCCGTTGGTGCCCTTGATGTGGGCGCCCAGCGCGCGCACCGGGGTCCAGTCGTTGCCCAGGCCGCCGGCGAACTTGGCCAGCAGCGCGTTTTCCTTGATCGCGTCGTAGATGCCTTCGAGGTCGTCCGACACGGTGGTCAGGTAGCACGACGACAGCTGCGAGCGCAGGGTGCCGGAGTTGAACAGGGTCGGCGTCGACGACATGAAGTCGAAGGTCGACAGCAGGTTGTAGAACTCGATGGCGCGCGCTTCACGGTCCGATTCGTTCAGCGCCAGGCCCATGGCCACGCGCATGTAGAAGGCCTGCGGCATTTCGATACGGATGTCGCGCACGTGCAGGAAGTAGCGGTCGTACAGGGTTTGCAGGCCGATGTAGCCGAACTGCAGGTCGCGGTCGGCGACCAGCGCCTTGGCCAGGCGGGCCAGGTCGAACTCGGCCAGCTTGGCGTCCAGCAGTTCTTCCTTGATGCCCTTGGCGATGTATTGCGGGAAGTAGGTCACGTATTCGGCCGCGGCCGCGCCCTGCGCGACTTCCTTGCCGAAGACTTCCTTGCGGATCGTGTGCAGCAGGATGCGGGCCGTCACCTGCGAGTAGGCCGGGTCTTTTTCCATCAGCGCGCGGGCGGCCAGGATGGCGGACTTGTGCAGCTCTTCGACCGGCACGCCGTCGTACAGGTTCTTGACCGTCTCGGCCAGGATGGCGTCGGCGTCGACGTGTTTTTCCAGGCCTATGCAGGCGGCGTTGATCAGGCTCGAGACGCGGTTCATGTCGAGCAGCTTGCGCTCGCCGTTTTCCACCACGTGGATCTGCGGCGCGTCGATCGCGGCGGCGGCGCCTTGCGCCTCCTTGGCGGCGCGGCGCTCTTCCATGTGCTTGGCGCGGTACAGCACGTAGGCGCGGGCGACGTCGTGTTCGCCGGAGCGCATCAGCGCCAGCTCGACCTGGTCCTGCACGTCTTCGATGTGGAAGGTGCCGCCCGATGGCTGGCGGCGCACCAGCGCGGTGACCACGCTGGAGGTCAGCTGTTCTACCAATTCGCGGATGCGGGCCGAGGCGGCACCCTGGCCGCCGTTGACGGCCAGGAAGGCCTTGGTCACGGCAATCGCGATTTTCGACGGTTCAAACGCGACGACCGCGCCGTTACGGCGGATGATGCGGTAGTCACCGAGGTCGCTGGCGGCCGTGATCGGGCTGCTGGCGGTACTCGCAGCGGCTGCTGGTACCAGCGCTGGATTGATGGTGATGTCTTGAGTAGATTGCATTTAAGCTCCCCGATAACAGCGTGCAGTCAGTGCTGCGCGACGTATGTTGTGTAAAAAAATGCCATAAAAGGGTGTGTAACCGGCCCGGCAGGCTTGTCATCCCCACAAGATTCAGTGTCTCGGCAATACGAGAATAACTACTAGATCTAGTGATTGATCAGAACCTATCCACTGATTGTAGTGGTCACACCGTAGCACGGCAAGTGAGAAATTTTGATATTTCCAGCAATTTTGCTCTTGACATTAAAGAAGCCCAATGGGGAAGCCAAGTTCAGCGCTAGCGCCTACTAACATTGCCTCTTTCCTAAGCAGCTTTTGATAGTATTCCCAGTCGAACATGGGCCCCGGATCGGTTTTGCGGCCCGGCGCGATGTGTTCGTGCCCCCGCACCTCGGCCAGCGGGTAGCGCGTCTGCAGCGCCACCGTCAGCCCGGCCAGCGCCCGGTACTGGGCCGCCTCGAACGGCGTGTCGTCGGTGCCTTCGAGCTCGACGCCGATCGAAAAATCGTTGCACCGCTCCCTTCCGCGGAACGCCGAGCGGCCCGCGTGCCAGGCCCGCTCGCCGGCGGCGACGTACTGCAGCACGCGGCCGTCGCGGCGGATGAGGAAGTGGCTCGACACTTTCAGCCCGCGCAGGTCGGCGAACGAGGGGTCGGCATTATAGTCGATCCGTCCGCTGAACAGGTCGGACACGTGCGGGCCGCCGTAGCGGCCGGCCGGCAGCGAGATGTTGTGGATCACCAGCAGCGTGATGTCGTCCGGGTCGGGGCGGGCGTCGCGGTGCGGGCTGTCGTAGCGGCGGGCGGCGGGCCACCAGCCGTCGGCGCCGACCGGCGGCAGCGGCGCGGCGAGCGGCGATAAAACGCTCACGCCTCCGGCTCCTGGATGTTCAGCTTCTGCATCTGGTAGCGCAGCTGGCGGAAGCTGATGCCCAGCAGATGGGCGGCCTGGGTGCGGTTGAACTGCGTCTGCGCCAGCGCGCGCAGGATGATGTCGCGCTCGATCTGGTTCAGGTAGTCGGGCAGGCTGCTGGGCAGCGCGTCCAGGTGCGGCAGCGGCGGCGGGGCCGGAGCGGCCGGGGCGCCATCACCGGCGGCCCCGCCCTCGGGCGGCGGCGCGGGCGTCGGCGGCAGGCCGAGCGCCGCCGCTTCGCTGGCGGCGAAGTCCGGCGAAGGATACAGCGGCGACGGCAGCGGCACCACCGCCTCCACCATGCGCGCGCCCTTGAGCGCCAGGTCGGCCACCTCGATCACGCCATCGTTGGCGAAGGCCAGCGCCCGCTCCAGGATGTTTTCCAGCTCGCGCACATTGCCGGGGAAGGAATAGCCGCGCAGCGCGTCCAGCACGCCCGGCCCCAGGTGCACCTTGTGCTCGAAAGTGCCCAGCCGTTCCAGGATGGCGGCGGTCAGCACGCGCAGGTCGTCGAGTCGTTCGCGCAGCGGCGGCAGGCTCAGTTCAATCACGTTCAGGCGGTAGAACAGGTCCTGGCGGAAGCTGCCCTGCTCCACGCACTGCGCCAGGTTCTTGTGGGTCGCGCTGATGATGCGCACGTCGACCGGCTCTTCCGAGGTGGCGCCGATCTTGCGCACGCGCCGCTCCTGGATCGCCCGCAGCAGCTTGACCTGCATCGCCAGCGGCAGGTCGGCCACCTCGTCGAGCATCAGGGTGCCGCCGTTGGCCGCCTGGAAGAAGCCGTCGCGCTCATCGGCCGCGCCGGTGAAGGCGCCCTTGCGGTAGCCGAAGAACTCGGCCTCCATCAGCGCTTCCGGAATCGCGCCGCAGTTGACGGCGATGAAGGGCTTGCCCGCGCGCGAACTTTGCGCATGGATCTCGCGCGCCGCCAGCTCCTTGCCGCTGCCCGATTCGCCGTTGATGGCGATCGGCGCCATCGAGCGCGCCAGCCGGGCGATCTGCGCCCGCAGCGCCTGGATCACGGCCGAATCGCCCTTCAGCCGGCCGCCCGCCGGCTCGGCGGCCGGCGCCTCACCGTCGGCCGCGGCCGGCCCGGCGCTCAGGCGCAGCGCCGATTGCACCATCACCCGCAGCTGGTCCAGCGCCACCGGCTTGGAGATGTAGTCGAACGCGCCGGCCTTGAGCGCGACCACCGCGTTGTCGGCGCTGCCGAAGGCCGTCACCACCGCGATCGGCGTGTTCTTGTAGGCGGCGCTGACTTCGCGCACCAGTTCGAGCCCCAGGCCGTCGGGCAGGCGCATGTCGGTCAGCACCAGCTGGTATTCGCGCTCCGGCGTGGCCAGCAGCGCGCGCGCCTGCGCCAGCGTTTCGGCGCTGTCGACGTCCAGCCCCATTTTCAGCAGGGTCAGTTCCAGCAGTTCGCGCAGGTCCGCCTCATCGTCGACGACCAGCACGCGCGGGGCGCGTTGGGAACCTCTAGCACTCATGGAACAGCCTTTCCTTGCTTCTGCGCCGGGTGGGCGAAGGTGATCACAAATCGGCCGCTGGAGCGGGGAGCGCCATCCGGACTGTCGTTGGCGTCGAAACGGTATTCATAATCCAGCCTGGCCTCGTTATTCAAACACAATTCGCGCGCCAGATACAGCCCCAGTCCCGTGCCCTTGCTGGAGGTGGTGTAAAACGGCTCGAACAGGTGGGCCCGCACTTCGGGCGAGATGCCGGGGCCGTCGTCCTGCACGTGCAGCTCCATCAGCGCCATCCGGCGCGCGCGGTCGCTGACCAGGTCCACGCGGATCGAGCGCGGGCCGCCGCTGGCGTAGCGCACCGCGTTGTTGAGCAGGTTGAGCACCACCTCGCGCAGATGCAGCGCGTCGAAGCGCACCAGCGTGCCGGCCGGCACCGACACGGCGACGATGTCCGGCGGCAGGCCGTGGGTCTCGACGAACTCCGTCTTCAGCTCGGCCAGGAACACGTCCAGCGCCAGCGGCTCGCTGTGCGGCTGCACCTTGCGCGACAGCTGCAGGATGTCCTCCACCATGCGGTTGACCCGCGCCACGTTGTCGCCGACGATCTTCAGCAGGCGCAGGTGGACGGCGCTGTCGAGGTCCTCGCCCAGCAGCGACGTCGCGTGGCCGATGGCCGACAGCGGATTGCGCACCTCGTGCGCGATGCTGGCGGTCAGCCGCCCCATCGACGCCAGCTTGAGCTGCTGCGCCTGATTTTCGATGCCCGTCACGTCCTGCAGGAAGATCACGCTGCGCTCGGTGTCCATGCCGGCCGTGTCGGCCGCCGCGAAGCGCACCTTCAGGTGGGCCGACAGGTCGCGCCGCGCGCTCCAGGCGGCGGTGACGTCCTGCAGCGCGGCCTCGGTGTAGGGCTTGATGGTGACGAAGGCGGTGCTGCGCGCGGCGTCGGCGCGCCATTCGGCATAGGCCTGGGCCAGCGGCGCCAGCGCGGCGGCGGCCGACAGGCGGAAGCGCAGCTCCGGCCCGCCCATGCCCAGCATCTGCGCCGCCGCCGGATTGCCGGCCAACACCTGGCCGTCCGGGTCGACCACCAGGATGCCGTCGCCGATGTTGGCCATCACCAGCCGGTTGACCGCCTGCTGCACGTTGATCTCGACGCCGCGCCGGTTGGCCAGCTCTTCCTGGCCGATCAGCCTGGCGGCCATGCGGTTGACCACCAGCACGGTGGCGAAGAAGGCGGCGCCGTACAGGCCCGCCTGCAGGATCGCGTGGTCGCCCTCCATCATGAAGATTTGCCAGATGCTCTCGGCCAGCAGGAACAGCGCCACCAGCGCCGCGCAGAACAGCGACAGCAGCAGCGGCGCCAGGATGGCCGAGCCGGCCAGCGGGAACAAATACAGGATGGCCAGCCCGCTGCGCGCGCCGCCGCCGGCGATGTACAGCAGCGAAATGACGGTCAGGTCGCAGGCGATCTGCGACAGCAGCTGCAGCAGGAAGCGGCGCTGCCAGTAGACGGCGCTCAGCGCGAAGAACACCGACAGACCCAGGTACACCAGGCAGATCTGCAGGTACAGATAGGGGCCGGAGGCGCGCAGGCCGTGGCTGTCAAAGCTCAGGTAGACCAGCAGCACCAGCGCGATCACCACGCGGGTGGCGCCCAGCGTCTGCAGCGAGCGCCAGAAGGTCGCGCGCGACTCGGCCGACAACGCCGACAGCGCTTGCAGGCGCGCGATCACGCCAGAGGCCTAGGCGGCCGGCAGCGTGGCGTGGGCCGCGCTGCAGTAGTCGCGCCCGCGCGCCTGCACGGTCTCGGATGCGGGATAGAAAATGCCGCAGTGCGCGCATTGCAGCATGGTTTCCGCGTCGGCCGCCTGGGCGGCGCGGGCCGGACGGCCCGGTTGCGGCGGCGGCTGCGGGCCGGCAGCCGGCGGCTGGCGGAACTGCTGTTCGTGGCGCTTCTGCGCCTGGCGGATCTTGCTGCGCACGGCGAAGATCACCAGGAACGCCAATGCCAGCCAAAAGATAATACGGCTCATGCCCAACCCTTATGCAAAACCACTTCAAACACAAAACGGCTGCCGACGTAGGCCAGCAGCAAGGTGGCGAAGCCGGCCAGCGTGAAGCTGAGCGCGGTCTTGCCGCGCCAGCCGCGCAAGCGGCGCCCCGCCAGCAGCGCGGCAAACAGCAGCCACGACATCAGCGTAAACACCGATTTGTGGTCCCACTTGAGCGCCTGGCCGAACAGCTGTTCGGAGAACACGATACCCGACAACACGGTCAGGCTCAACAGCGCGAAGCCGAAGCCTATCATGCGGAACAACAGCTTCTCCATCGTCAGCAGCGCCGGCAGCTGGTCCAGCGCGCCGGACAAGAAGGTCTTGCGGTCGGTGCCGGCGTGCAGGCGTTTTTCCTGCAGCGACATCAGCACCGCGTGGAAGGCGGCGATGGTCAAGGTGCTGTAGGCCAGCGTGGCGATGGCGATATGCCAGCCGAACAGCGGCGACTTGCCTTCCAGCGGAATCACGTTGCCGGGGAAGCCGGCCTGCAGCGCGGCCGCCAGCGCGGCGTTCGGCATCACCAGGCGGCGCAGGCCGTCCAGGCTGAAGTTCCGGTTCTCGATCCAGTAGGCGGCCACCGACACCCACAGCGCCGACGACAACATGGCGGCGAAGCCGATGCGGATGGTGCCGGCGCCGCCGGCCACCTCGGACCACAGGCCGGCGCCGTGCAGCAGCCAGGCGGCCGCCGTCACGGCGGAAATCAGCCCGCCGCGGCGCGACGGCAGCGCGGCGCAGAAGAGATACAGCGCGACGGCTGCGAGGAATAAATAGGTCTGCATGTGCCGCAGTTTACACCATCGCTCAGTCGACGGCTGCCATGCGCAGCTCGTCGTGGTGATGGCGCTGCTGTTCCTCCATCACCAGCTGGCCCAGTTCGCGTTTCAGCGCGTTGAACTCGGCGGCCGCCGGGTCGCGCAGGCGCGGCAGGTCCACCATCAGGTCGCGCTTGACGGTGCCGGGACGGTAGGTCATGACGACGATGCGGTCGGCCAGGTAGATCGCCTCCTCGATGCTGTGGGTGACGAAGATGATGGTCTTCTTCAGCTCGGCCCAGATGCGCAGCAGCTCGTCCTGCAGGTTGCGGCGCGTCAGCGCGTCAAGCGCGCCGAACGGCTCGTCCATCAGCATGATCGGCGAATCGAGCGCCAGCACGCGGGCGATGGCGACGCGCTGGCGCATGCCGCCGGACAAGTCTTTCGGGTAGCGGTTGCGGAAGTCGGTCAGCGACAGCATGGCCAGCAGCTTGTCGACCACGGCGCTGATCTGCGCCTTCGGCATGCCCTTGATCTCCAGGCCGAAGGCGACGTTGTCGGCCACCGTCATCCACGGGAACAGCGCATATTCCTGGAACACCATGCCGCGTTCGGGGCCGGGGCCGGTCACCAGCTGGCCGTCGGCGGTGATGCTGCCCGACGACGGCAGCGCGAAGCCGGCCACCGCGTTGAGCAGGGTCGACTTGCCGCAGCCCGAAGGCCCCAGCAGGCAGACAAACTGGCCCTGCGGGATGTCGAGGTCGATGTCCTTGAGCGCGACCAGTTCGCGCTCGGCGGTCTGGAATACCTTGCTGACCTGCGAGATGACGATGTGGGCTGCGCTCATGTCAGTTCTCCAAACCACGGTGCCAACGCAACAGGTAGTTGTTCAGCTTGTTGACGCCGGTGTCGATGGCCAGGCCGATCAGGCCGATGGTGATCATGCCGGCCATGATCTTGTCCGACCAGAAGTACTCGCGCGCCTCGAGGATGCGGAAGCCCAGGCCGTTGTTGACGGCGATCATCTCGGACACGATGACGACGATGAAGGCGGTGCCGATGCCGATGCGCACGCCGGACAATATATATGGTACGGCGGCCGGCAGGATCACCCGCACGAACAGGGTGCTGCCGGTCGCGCCCAGGTTGCGCGCGGCGCGCAGGTAGATGCCGTCGACCTGGCGCACGCCGGCGATGGTGTTCATCAGCACCGGGAAGAAGGCGCCCAGCACGATCAGGAAGATGGCCGGCGCGTTGCCCAGCCCGAACCACAGGATGGACAGCGGGATGTAGGCGATCGGCGGGATCGGCCGCAGCAGCTGCATCAGCGGATTGAACCAGGCGTAGACGCGCGGCCGCGCGCCCATCAGCAAGCCCAGCGGCAGCGCCAGCGCGGCGCCGATGGCGAAGCCGACCACCACACGGTACAGGCTGCCGAGCGAATCGACGATCAACTCGCCCGACACGGCCCACGCCAGCCAGCTGCCCTGGGCCGCGTCGTAGGGCTGGATCGGCAGCAAATAGGCGATCCAGCGTTCCAGCACCGCCAGCGGCGACGGCAACATCTGCGGGTTGGCCCAGCCCATCACGGCCACGACCTGCCAGACGGCGATCACCAGCGCCGGCACGATCAGGCCGACGCCGGCCTCCCTCCAGCGCGAACCAGCCGAGGCGCCGGCCATTACTTCACGCCCAGGCTTTTCTTGGCCGCGTCCAGCAGGTCGGTCTTGACCCACTCCTTGGCGGCGGGCGGCTTGGCCATGCGGCCGACGCCGGTCTTGAACATGACGTCGGTGGTGATCTGGATGTGTTCAGGCGTGATGTCGTAGGAATACGGCGAATTGCCGATCGCGTCGTCGAAGTCGTCCTTGGTGATCTGGCCCTTGAACACCGTCTCGCGCACGTATTTCTCGGCCACGGCCGGATTGTCGATGAAGGTCTTGGTGGCCTCGACGAAGCAGCGCATGAACTTCTCGGCCAGCGGACGGCGCTCCTTGTAGAACTTCTCGGTCATCACCATGGTGCGGATCGGCTCGCCGATCGGGGTGTTGTACGGCTTCAGGATCTCGGTGCCGTAGCCCTTGTTGATCGCCTGCGACGACTGCGGCTCGGAATTCATCATGGCGTCGATGTTCTTGCCCAGCATGGCCTGGTTCAGGTCGGCGTACGCCAGGTAGATCAGCTGCACGTCCTTGCCCGGCTGGTCGGCAAAGCTCAGGCCGGCCTGCTGCAGCTCGGCCAGCAGCAGCACTTCCTGGATGCCGCCGCGGGTGACGCCGACCTTCTTGCCCTTCAGGTCGGCGAGCGTCTTGAGCTTGAGATCGGCGCGTCCGACCAGCCGCGCGCCGCCCTTGGCGAAGCCGGCCACGACAAAGATGGGCGCGCCGCTGGCGCGGCCGGAGATGGCCGCCTCCGACGCCGTGGTGCCGACGTCGAGCTCGCCGGCGATGATGCCCTGCATGACGTCCAGCCCCTTGGCGAACACCCGCTCCTCGACCTTGATGCCGCACTTGGGCGCGATCTCCTTGATGTACGAGACGGCGCCGTAGTGCGCGAACTTCAGGTTGCCCAGACGTACCACCTCCTGGGCCTGGGCGCCGGCGGCCATGAGCAATGCCGCCGCAGTCATTATCTTGCCGAACGTTTTCAGTTTCATGCAGTCTCTCTCCTTGACGAATGTCGGCCGACGGCCACCATTGCTATTGTGCACCGATCATATCAAGCAGCTCCATGAAAAACAGCAAAAACTTATCACTGCGCCGGTCGTTGGTGACATTGTGTGTATATGAACGGCACCCGGATGATGGACAATTCGCCTGCAATTATATTTAATATTGTTTTTATACAAACAGGAGCACCATGTCCGTCACGAACCTCCCTGCCGCCGCACGTGGCGCCCTCCGCGCGCTGGCGCTGGCGCTGGCGCTGGCAACGATGCTGGCCGCTTGCGGCGGCGGTGGTGGCAGCGCCGGCGGCCCGGCCGCGCCGGCGGCGCAGACCATCACGCTGAGCAAATCCGGCAATGGCGAACTGCTGCCCGGCGCCGCCGCCGTCAGCCTGACCGCCACGCCCGACGTCGCCGGCACCGTCCGCTGGAGCGTCGATGCCGGCCCCGGCACGCTGTCGGCCGCCAGCGGCGCGACGGTCAGCTACACGCCGCCGGCCGCCGCCGTCAGCGCGCCGACCAGCGTGGTCATCACCGCCAAGGCCGGCAACGCCAGCCAGAGCACGACGCTGACGCTGTATCCCGACCCGGGCGCGCCCGGCGTGTGGCTGGTGGCCGGCGACGTCTATCACGACGGGCTGTCTGCCGCCCCCTTCACCATCATCGAGAAGGACGGCCAGGGCGCCGCCGCCATATTTGGGCGCCCGCGCGTGCTGGCTGCCGACAATAGCGGCAACTTGTACGTGATCGACTATGCCGCCGGGTTCTATGACACGCACTCGTCCGGAACGATCGAGCTGATACTGCGCAAGGTTACCCCGGCGGGCGACGTCACCACGCTGGCGCACGACACCTCCGAGGCAGCCCAGCCCAACAGCATGGTGGTCGACAAGGCCGGCAACATCTACATCGCCAGCCAGAAGCTCGACGACACCCGGAGTCCGCGCGCGCTAGGCGGCGACATCCGCAAGGTCACGCCGGGCGGCGCCGTCAGCGTGCTTGCCGGTAGCATCACCAGCGTCGGCGTGCGCGACGGCAGCGGCGCGGCGGCCAGCTTCGTCGGCGCGTCGCTGGCCGGCATCGACGCCGATGGCAACCTGTATGTCAACGACCGCGACGCCAGCTTCAACCATCAGCTCACCCTGCGCAAGGTCACGCCGCAGGGCGTGGTGACGACGATCGCCAGCCTGCCCACCGGCCTCGCCCAGGCACCCGACGGCTATACCTATGCGGCCGATTCTTCACAGGCCCTGCTGTACCGCACCGCTGCCGACGGCACCCGCAGCACGCTGGCCGGCGTGGCCGGCCAGCAGGGCACGGTGCTCGGCACGCTGCCCGGCGGTTTGCAGTATCCGATGTCGGCGGTGCGCACCGGACCGGCCAGCGTGGCCGTGATCTCGGGCAGCGGCATCGTCAAGGTGGTGCTGCCGCACTAGTCCTTCAGGTATTTGTCGTAGATGGCGCGGTAGCGGCCGCTCTTGTGCAGATGGGCCAGGCCGGCGTTGAAGTCGTCGCGGATGGCGGCGTCGCGGAACACGGGACGGTAGTCGTTTGGATCGGCCTGGATGACGCTGTGCTCGTCCACCGCCGGCATCACGAAGCCGGGCTTGCTGCGGGCGTAGTAGCGGAACACGCTGCGGTCGCTCAGCACCACCTCGTAGCGGCCCAGCGCCAGCAACTGCGGCTGCACTTCCTGGTGGTTGTTCTCGACGTAGTCGTTGCGCGACAGCCCGGCCAGCCACACCGGATAGCGGTTGGCCGCGCCGACAAACGACATCACGCTGCGGCCGACCAGGTCCTGCGGCTTGCGGATCACCAGCCGGCGGCTCTTGAGCGTATAAAACACATTGTCGTACACCACCGGCGGCGCGCCGTAGTAGCCGCCGTGCGGCGTCATGTCCTCGCCGACGTCCATCATGATGGCGTCGACCTGGCGCGCCTTGAAGCTGGGCGGGATGCGCCCCATCGGCAAATAGCGCGCCTGCAGCGCGTGGCCGCGCCAGGCCAGCGCCTCGCGCACGATCTCGACTTCGATGCCGGCATCCTCGCGCACTAATATATAAGGCGGCAGGTTGTCGCCGAAGGCCATGCTGACGGTGGCGGCGCCGGCCTGCGCGGCGATCGCCGACGCCAGGGCCAGCGCCGCCGGCCGTAATAATCTGCTTGCTGGGTTCATCCGGCGATGATAGCAGGCTTGCCGGCCGCCGCCACGCCGGCCGCCGCCCCGATGGGGTAAAATGGCGGCCACTGTTCATTCCGGGTCCATCATGCTAGACAATCTTACCCAACGCCTTGCCAAGGTCGTTAAAACCATGCGCGGCGAGGCCCGCCTGACCGAAGCCAACACCGCCGAGATGCTGCGCGAAGTGCGGCTGGCGCTGCTCGAGGCCGACGTCGCCCTGCCGGCCGTGCGCGAATTCATCGCCAAGGTCAAGGACAAGGCCCTGGGCGAGGAAGTGATCTCGTCGCTGACGCCGGGCCAGGCGCTGGTCGGCGTGGTGCAGCGCGAGCTGGCCGCGCTGATGGGCGCCGACCTCGGGCCGGAAGCGTCGCAGCTGAGCTTTGCCCAGCAGCCGCCGGCGATCATCCTGATGGCCGGCCTGCAGGGTGTCGGCAAGACCACCACCGTCGGCAAGCTGGCCAAGTACCTGAAGGAAGAAAAGAAGAAGAAGGTGCTGACCGTGTCGGCCGACGTCTACCGTCCGGCCGCGATCGCCCAGCTGCAATCGGTGACCGCCCAGGTCGGCGCCGACTTCTTCCCGTCCACCGCGCAGGACAAGCCGGTCGACATCGCGCTGGCCGCGCTGGACTGGGCCAGGAAGCACTACCACGACGTGCTGATCATCGACACCGCCGGCCGCCTCGGCATCGACGAAGCGATGATGCAGGAAATCGCCGCCGTCCACGCCGCCGTGAAACCGATCGAAACGCTGTTCGTGGTCGACGCCATGCTGGGCCAGGACGCCATCAACACCGCCAAGGCCTTCAACGACGCGCTGCCGCTGACCGGCATCGTGCTCACCAAGCTGGACGGCGATTCGCGCGGCGGCGCCGCGCTGTCGGTGCGCCACGTCACCGGCAAGCCGATCAAGTTTGCCGGCGTGTCGGAAAAGCTCGACGGGCTGGAAGCGTTCGACCCGGCGCGCATGGCCAGCCGCGTGCTGGGCATGGGCGACATCATGGCGCTGGTGGAAGAGGCGCGCAAGGGCGTCGACAGCAAGGCCGCGGCCGAGCTGGCCGCCAAGGTCAAGTCGGGCGGCAAGTTCGACATGAACGACTTCAAGGCGCAGCTGGGCCAGATGAAGAAAATGGGCGGCATGGCCAGCCTGGTCGACAAGCTGCCGGCCCAGTTCCAGCAAGCCGCCGGCGGCGCCAACATGGACCAGGCCGACAAGCAGGTGCGGCGCATGGTCGGCATCATCGACTCGATGACGCCGCAGGAACGGGCCAAGCCCGAGCTGATCAAGGCCACCCGCAAGCGCCGCATCGCGGCCGGCGCCGGCGTCCAGGTGCAGGAAGTGAACCGCATGCTGACCCAGTTCGAGCAGATGCAGACGATGATGAAAAAGCTCTCCGGCGGCGGCATGATGAAGATGATGCGCTCGATGAAGGGCATGATGCCGGGCATGCGCTAAGACGGGGAAAAGCCCCGGTTTACGCCCTGTGAAGGTGCGCTAGCCCGGGAAACCCCGTGTTTACGTGGTGTTTCCGGGAAAAAACGCGAAAAACACTTGCATAAGCCTTAAATCACCACCAATATTAGCCGGTGCGATCAATTGCGCAATTTTCCATGTGTTCGTTAAGGAGGCTCGAAGATGGCAACAGCCAAAAAAACCCCAGCAGCACCAGCTAAGAAGGCCGCAGCCGCGAAACCAGCAGCCGCGAAAAAAGCAGCACCCGCAAAAGCAGCAGCCAAACCAGCAGTGAAAAAAGCGGCAGCTCCGGCCGCAGCGCGCAAACCGAACGCCGCCTTCATGAAAGCGATGACGCCGTCGGCAACGCTGGCCGCCGTGGTCGGCGCCACCCCGCTGCCGCGCACCGAAGTGACCAAGAAAGTCTGGGATTACATCAAGAAGCTCGACCTGCAAGATCCGGCCAACCGCCGCATGATCAACGCCGACGACAAGCTGAAAGCTGTATTCGGCGGCAAAGCCCAAGTGTCCATGTTCGAAATGACCAAGCTCATTTCCGACCACCTGAAATAAGCGCAGCGGCCAGTACAGCCGCGCCGGGATGCCTCAATCGCTCACGCGCTTGAGGCATTTTTTAATCCGGGGTCAGATCCGACATTTGGACACGAACTCTGCCGTAGCTTCCGCTACGGCAGAGTTCGTGTCCAAATGTCGGATCTGACCCCGGATTTATTTCCAGTTGTTCCAGGCCGAGAGCACGGCGTTCGGGTAGTCGGGCTTGCCGCGGCTGCCGTTGTAGCGGCCCAGCGCCAGATACAGGTTGCCAGCCTCCATGTCGAGGTACATGCGCAGGATGGCGCAGCCGTAGCGCAGGTTGGTCTGCATGTTGAACAGCGCGCTGCGGTTGCGGTCGCCGATGATGTTGGTCCAGAACGGCATCACCTGCATGTAGCCGCGCGCGCCCACCATCGACACCGCGTACTTGCGGTAGGCCGACTCCACCTGGATCAGGCCCAGCACCATGCCCGGATCGAGCCCGGCGCGGCGCGCTTCGTACCAGACGGTGGAGAGAAATTCGCTGCGGGTCTGCTCGTCCGGCAGCTTGCGCTTCAGGCGCGACGACATCTGCGCCAGCCAGCCCTGGTAGCGCAGGCGCTCGGCCTCGGTGCGGAAGGTCGGCTGCGGCGGCGTCGCATCCTTGATCGCGTTCGACAGCGCCAGCCGAACCGAATCGGCCAGCGCTTCTTCCTTCTGGTTGCCGGCGTGGGCGATGCCGGCGGTGACCAGCACCGCCGCGATCGCCGCGCCCAGCATGCGCTTCACGTTCACGCCGCCATTTTGCCTTTGACGAAGCTGACGATGTCGGCCACCGGCACGGCGGTCGCTTCGGCGTCGCGGCGGCCCTGGTATTCCAGGTTGCCTTCCTTCAGGCCGCGGTCGCCGATCACCACGCGGTGCGGCACGCCGATCAGCTCCCAGTCGGCGAACATCTGGCCCGGACGCAGGCCGCGGTCGTCGACGATGACGTCGATGCCGGCCGCCAGCGCGTCGGCGTACAGCTGCTCGGTCGCTTCCTTGACCGCCTCGCTGCGGTCCATGCCCATCGGGCACAGCACCAGTTCGAACGGCGCCAGCGAGGTCGGCCAGATGATGCCCTTGTCGTCGAAGTTCTGCTCGATCGCGGCGCCCAGGATGCGGGTGATGCCGATGCCGTAGCAGCCCATCTGCAGCGGCGCGGGCTTGCCGTTTTCGTCGAGGAAGGTGGCCTTCATCGACTCCGAGTACGCCGTGCCCAGCTGGAACACATGGCCCACTTCGATGCCGCGCTCGATCGCCAGCACGCCCTTGCCGTCCGGCGAGGCGTCGCCGGCGACGACGTTGCGCAGGTCGGCCACGATGGCAGGCTCGGCGGTATCACGGCCCCAGTTGGCGCCGGTGTAGTGGTAGCCGGCGTCGTTGGCGCCGCAGACGAAGTCGGCCATGTTGGCGACCGTGCGGTCGGCCACGATGGTGACCGGGGCCTTGGTACCGATCGGACCCAGGTAGCCAGGCACGCAGCCGTACACCTCGAGGATCTCGTCTTCGGTCGAGAAGCGGTGCGCCGCCAGGCCGGGCACCTTGCCGACCTTGACTTCGTTGAGCTCGTGGTCGCCTCGCAGCAATAACATGAAATACTGTTTAGCTGTTTTGCCGTCTTTTTCGGTCTCCACCGTCAGCGCGATGGTTTTCACCGTCTGCGCCAGGTCCAGCTTGAGCAGTTCGGCCACCGCTTCGCACTTGGTGGCGTCCGGCGTGGCGGTCTTGGTCAATGCCTGCGCGGCGGCCGGACGGGTGGCGGCCAGCGGCAGCGCCTCGGCCGCCTCCATGTTGGCGGCGTAGTCCGAGCTCGGGCAGTAGACGATGGCGTCCTCGCCGGTGCTGGCGATGACGTGGAATTCATGCGAACCGGTGCCGCCGATGGCGCCGTTGTCGGCCGCCACCGCGCGGAACTTCAGGCCGAAGCGGTTGAAGATGCGGGTATAGGCGTCATACATGATCTGGTACGAGGCCTGCATGCCGGCCAGGTCGCGGTCGAACGAGTAGGCGTCCTTCATGGTGAACTCGCGGCCGCGCATCAAACCGAAGCGCGGACGGCGTTCGTCGCGGAATTTGGTCTGAATGTGGTAAAAATTCAACGGAAGCTGACGGTAGGATTTAATTTCCGAACGAACAACATCGGTGATCACCTCCTCGGCGGTCGGCTGGAAAGCGAACTCGCGGCCGTGGCGGTCCTTGATGCGCAGCAGCTCGGCGCCCATCTTGTCCCAGCGGCCGGTTTCCTGCCACAGCTCGGCCGGCTGGATCAGCGGCATCAGCAGCTCTATGGCGGCGGCCTGGTTCATCTCTTCGCGCACGATCGCCTCGACCTTGCGGATGATGCGCAAGCCCATCGGCATGTAGGTATAAATGCCCGAACCCAGGCGTTTGATCATGCCGGCGCGCATCATCAACTGGTGGCTGACGATCTCGGCGTCGGAAGGCGCTTCTTTAAGCGTGGAAATAAAAAATCGTGAGGCGCGCATACGGTGAATTCTTTTTAAAAAGAGAGAGTTATAATCAACCTAATTTTAAAGGATTAGCTGGCTGATGCGTCCATACTTTATACAAATGCGTTCAATTGATAGCTCCATGGCCGTTTTCGTACCCCGAAAACCCAGCCGTGGCGCGGTTTTGTGGGCAAAAATATAAGCAGGGAGCTCGGTCGCAGAAAGTTTGAGGTGCAATATGCTCGATCGTGAAGGGTTTCGGCCCAACGTCGGCATCATCCTGCTAAACGCCCAGAACGAGGTGTGGTGGGGCAAGCGGGTGCGCGAGCACTCATGGCAATTTCCGCAGGGCGGCATCAAATACGGAGAAACGCCGGAACAGGCGATGTATCGGGAGCTGGAAGAAGAGATCGGATTACGGGCAGAGCATGTCAAGATCGTGGGCCGCACGCGCGACTGGCTGCGCTACGAGGTGCCCGACCACTTCATCAAGCGCGAGATTCGCGGCCATTACCGTGGCCAGAAGCAGATTTGGTTCCTGCTGCGGATGTGCGCCCGCGACAACGACGTCAACCTGCGCCTGACCGACCATCCGGAATTCGACGCCTGGCGCTGGCATGAGTACTGGGTGCCGCTGGACGTGGTGATCGAATTCAAGCGGGAAGTGTATCAGCGGGCCCTGCAGGAGCTGTCGCGCTTCCTGACCTGGCCGGCCAACGGCCACGACCGCCGGCACCACGGCTCGCGCTACCTGCGCCAGCCGCATCCGCCGCGGCCGAATCCGGAACCGCCGGGTTCGACCTGCGGGACGGCCGAGCCGGCAGTGGCGGCCGAACCGGAAAAGAAAAGCGGTTGAAACGATGGGACAGCCAGGCTGTCCCATTTTTTTATTCAAACGATCTTGCAGGCCTCGTCAAACGCCAGCCGCGGCGCGCGCGGACGCACCTTGGCCACGTCGCCGTAGCCGAGATTGCACAGGAAGTTGGACTTGACCGTCGTGCCGGCAAAGAACGCCTGGTCCACCTTGGCGTTGTCGAAGCCGGACATCGGCCCGCAATCGAGGCCGATCGCCCGCGCCGCCATGATCAGGTAGGCGCCCTGCAGCGACGAGTTGCGGAAGGCGGTGGAGCGTATCGCCTCGTCCTTGCCGGCGAACCACGAGCGGGCATCGACGGCCGGCGACAGCTGCGGCAGCTTTTCATAAAACGCCAGGTCCATGCCGACGATGACGGTGACCGGCGCCGCCATGGTCTTGTCGGCGTTGCCGGCGGACAGGGCCGGCAGCAGCCTGGCCTTGGCTTCCGCCGAGCGCACGAACACCAGCCGCGCCGGCGAGCTGTTGGCCGAGGTGGGCGCCCATTTGAGCAGGTCGTACAACAGTTCCAGCTGGGCGTTGCTGACTTCGCGGTCCAGCCAGCCGTTGTGGGTGCGGGCGCTGTAGAACAGCGTATCGAGGGCGGATTGGTTCAGCATGGCATATCCATCAAGGTTATTAAATAAATACGACCGAGGCCGCGGACATCGCTTATTTTATCGAGCGGGTACAATATCGGCATGTTTAATCCCTCCTCCGACGACGTCCGCCGTTTCTTCTGCGAGACTTTCCGCAAGCAGCGGGCCAATGAAATCATGACCCCCATAGAGACGATGGCGGCCGACTGGGTGCGCAACCATCCGGAGTACCACGACGTGCTGGGCGACGTCGACGCGGCGCTGGCGCGCGACTACTCGGTCGAGGGGGCGCAAGCCAATCCCTTCCTGCACCTGTCGATGCATTTGTCGATCGACGAGCAGATCTCGATCGACCAGCCGCGCGGCATCCGCGACGCCGCCACCGCGCTGACCCTGAAGCTGGACGACGCCCACGCGGCGCACCACGAGATCATGGAATGCCTGGGCGAGATGATCTGGAACGCCCAGCGCAGCGGCACCCCGCCCGACGGCGAGGCCTACATCGAAGCGGTCAAGCGCCGCCTGTAAAATCCGGGGTCAGATCCGACATTTGGACACGGTCTCTGCCGTAGCGGCCGCTACGGCAGAGACCGTGTCCAAATGTCGGATCTGACCCCGGATTGAAAAAGCCACGCATTGCGTGGCTTTTTCATAGGCATCGAAGCGGATCAGCGGTGTACCGCCAGCGTGCCCGGCAGGCTGTGCAGGTAGGCCGCCAGGTCCTTGATGTCCTGGTTGCTCAGCGGCTTGACCTGGCCGGTCATGATCGCGTTGTTGCGGCCGTTGGCGCCGTCGCCCCGCTTGTAGGCGGTCAGCGCGTGCTCCAGGTAATCCTTGTGCTGGCCGGCCAGCTTCGGATAGCTCGGGTCGATCGGGGTGTTGAAATCCTTGCCGTGGCAGGCGAAGCAGCTGTACTTGTCGGCCAGCGCCTTGCCGGCGTCGATATTGCCGCCAGCGAAGGCGGAGCAGGAAACGGCGGAGCAGAACAGCGCGGTGATCAGTTTTTTCATCATGTCGGTCCTCATTTCGCGGCGGCGGTGGTGGCGGTCTGCTGCGAGTAGAACGCGGCAACATCGGCGATGTCCTGGTCCGACAGGCTGCTGGCGATACCCTTCATCGACGGATGCTTGCGGTCACCTTTTTGATACGCCTTCAACGCGCTCTCGATGTACTTGGCCGACTGGCCGCCTATCATCGGCACCTGGAACACTTCCGGGAAGGTGGCCTTGTAGCCGGGAATCCCGTGGCAACCGATACACATTTCAATCTTGGCTTTGGCGTTCTGGGCATTGCCCACTACGTCGGCCGCCGTGGCGATTTGAGCGATGCCTGCGAGCACGAGGAGTGCGGTGATTTTTTTCATGGTGTCTGCAAGTAAGTAATCGGGTACTACCGCGCGGATGCAAAACTTGACTTTTGCACTATCAGCCTGCGATTCTAACCCAAGTATTTTTTCTAAGCTACAGCGAATCATTGCCAGAACAACATACCAGGGACCGAGCACGCCCTCTATCGAACTCCCCTATACTGCGCAAATCCCCTTCTTTTTGAGACAGAACCGTATGCAAGCCACCCACCGCTTTGAAGGCTCCGACCAGTACGTCGCGACCGATGACCTGAAACTGGCCGTGAATGCGGCCCTGACGCTGCAACGCCCGTTGCTGATCAAGGGCGAGCCGGGCACCGGCAAGACCATGCTGGCCGAGGAAGTGGCCGCCGCGCTGAACATGCCGTTGATGCAATGGCACATCAAGTCCACCACCAAGGCGCAACAGGGATTGTACGAATACGACGCAGTGTCGCGTTTGCGCGACTCCCAGCTGGGCGACGAGCGCGTGCGCGACATCCACAACTACATCGTCAAGGGCGTGCTGTGGCAGGCATTTACCGCGCCGGAGCCGGTGGTGCTGCTGATCGACGAGATCGACAAGGCCGACATCGAGTTCCCCAACGACCTGCTGCGCGAGCTGGACCGGATGGAATTCTACGTCTATGAGACCCGCGAAATGGTGCAGGCCAGGCACCGTCCGCTGGTCATCATCACCTCCAACAACGAAAAAGAGCTGCCGGACGCCTTCCTGCGCCGCTGCTTCTTCCACTATATTAAATTCCCGGACCGCGACACGATGGAGCAGATCGTCGCCGTCCACTACCCGAACCTGAAGAAGGAGCTGCTGGCGCAGGCGCTGCAAACCTTCTACGAGGTGCGCGACGTGCCGGGCCTGAAGAAAAAGCCGTCGACGTCAGAGTTCCTCGACTGGCTCAAGCTGCTGATGGCCGAGGACATCCCGCCCGAGGCGCTGCGCAGCAAGGACGCCAAGGCCATCGTGCCGCCGCTGCACGGGGCGCTGCTGAAGAACGAGCAGGACGTGCACCTGTTCGAACGCCTGGTGTTCATGTCGAGGACCAACCGCTGATGAACCAGCTCGCCCGCCCCGCCGCCCCCATCGCCCCGGTCACGCTGGAACTGAACGGCGTGCGTCTCGAACCGCTGGGCCCCCAGCACGCCGACGGTCTGCGCGCGGCCGCCAGCGACGGCGCGCTGTGGCAGCTGCGCGTCACCTCGGTGCCAGAGCCGGAGCAGGTCGACGGCTATATCGCCACCGCGCTGGAGATGCGCCCCGCCCGGCTGGCGTTCGCCGTCATCGACCTCGCCGGCGGCGCCGTGGTCGGCACCACCAGCTATCATGACATCGTGCCGACCATCGCGCGCCTGGAGATCGGTTATACCTGGTATGCCAAGCGTTTTCAGCGCAGCCACGTCAACACCACCTGCAAGCTGCTGCTGATGACGCACGCGTTCGAAACGCTGGGCGCGGCGCTGGTCGGCCTGCGCACCGACAACTTCAATTTCGCCTCGCAGGCGGCCATCGAGCGGCTGGGCGCGAAAAAGGACGGCGTGCTGCGCCACCACGCGCTGCGCCGCGACGGCACCGTGCGCGACACCGTCATGTACAGCATCGCCGCCGGCGAATGGCCGGAAATCAAGGCGCAGTTGCGCTACAAGCTGGAACAGCACGGAGCCCGCTGACATGCTGATCGATTTCTTTTTCACTTTGAAAGACGCCAAAATTCCGGTGTCGATCAAGGAGTTCCTGACCCTGCTGGAGGCGATGGAAAAGAACGTCATCGGCGCCTCGATGGACGATTTCTACTACCTGTCGCGCCTGACGCTGGTCAAGGACGAGGCCCACTTCGACAAGTTCGACCGCGCCTTCGCCCAGTACTTCAAGGGCATCAACGCCGCCTTCGAGACCAACAGCGCCATCCCGCTGGACTGGCTGATCAAGCGCATGGAGCGTGAGCTGAGCGACGAGCAGAAGGCCCAGCTGGAGAAATTCGGCTACGACAAGCTGATGGACCGCCTCAACGAGCTGCTGAAGGAACAAAAGGAGCGCCACGAGGGCGGCAGCAAGTGGATAGGCACTGGCGGCACTTCGCCCTTCGGCAACGGCGGCACCAATCCCGAGGGCGTGCGCATCGGCGGCAAGGGCGGCAACCGCACGGCGGTCAAGGTGTGGGAGGCGCGCGCCTACAAGGACTACGACGGCGAGCGCGAACTGGGCACGCGCAACATCAAGGTGGCCCTGCGCCGGCTGCGCAAGTTCGCGCGCCAGGGCGCCGAGGAGGAATTCGCGCTGGACGCGACCATCCGCGCCACCGCCAGCAACGCCGGCTACCTGGACATCAAGATGCAGCCCGAGCGCAAGAACAACATCAAGGTGCTGATGCTGTTCGACGTGGGCGGCACCATGGACGACCATATCGAGCGCACCGAGGAACTGTTCTCGGCGTCGAAGACGGAGTTCAAGAACATGGAGTTCTTCTACTTCCACAACTGCGTGTACGACTACATGTGGAAGAACAACCGGCGCCGCAACTCGGAGCGCTTCCCGACCTGGGACATCCTGCGCAAGTACCCGCCCGACACCAAGCTGATTTTCGTCGGCGACGCGACGATGAGCCCCTACGAGGTGCTGCAGCCGGGCGGCTCGGTCGAGTACAACAACGAGGAGGCGGGCAGCGAATGGCTGGCGCGCTTCACCCACGCCTTCCCCAAGTTCGCCTGGCTCAATCCGGAGCCGGAAGGAGTGTGGCAGTACCGCCAGTCGATCTCCATCATCAAGCAGCTGATGAACAACCGCATGTTCCCGCTGACGATGGACGGCCTGGAACGGGCCATGCGCACGCTGAGCAAATAATTATTTGGCGGTTTCCGGACGCCAGTCGTACTCCATGTAGTTGGCGGCCATCTTCGCGCGGTCGGCGCCCAGCTCGCGCTGCACCAGGGGGCAGCGGGGTCAGCGGGCAGCGGGGTCAGTTCCGGCAATCTGCCAGGCGTGGCACACTGCCGGAACTGACCCTAATGCCGCTAATGCCGCGCTAATGCCGCGGGAACTGACCCCGCGGTTTCGCGGTTTTAAGGCAGCTGCAGGCGGTAGCCGACGGCCGTTTCGGTCAGCAGGTAGCGCGGCTGGGTCGGATCGGCTTCCAGCTTGTGGCGCAGGTGGCCCATGTAGATGCGCAGGTAGTGGCCGTTCTCGGACTGCGACGGCCCCCACACGGCGCGCAGCAGCTGCGGGTTGGTCATCACGCGGCCGGCGTTGCTGACCAGGACCGCCAGCAGGCGGTATTCGGTCGGCGTCAGGTGCACGTTCTCGCCGGCGCGCGTCACGCGGCGGTTCTTCAGGTCCACCGCGACGTCGCCGAACTGGATCAGGCCGGAATTGTCGGCGGCCGGCTGGCGCTGGCGCCGCAGGGTGGCGCGCACGCGGGCCAGCAGCTCGCCCACGCCGAACGGCTTGGTCAGGTAGTCGTCGGCGCCGGCGTCCAGCGCGCGGATCTTGTCGGCTTCGTTGACCCGCGCCGACAGCACGATCACCGGCACGCTCGACCACTTGCGCACGTCGGTGACGAAGTCGATGCCGTCGCCGTCGGGCAGGCCGAGATCGAGCACGATCAGGTCGGGCTTGCGGGTGCCGGCGTCGATCAGGCCGCGCTGCAAGGTCGCCGCCTCGTGCACATGCCAGCCCTCCTCCTCCAGCGCGCTGCGCACGAAGCGGCGGATCTGCGGTTCGTCCTCGACCAGCAGGGCGACAGGTGCGGTCGGCGCGGCGGCGTCATTCATGGCGATGTTCCTGTCCCTGTTCGTGTTCCAGCTCCGGCATGGCCGGCGGTGTGCCCAGCGGCAGCGTGATGGTGAAGGCGGCGCCGCCCAGCGGCGATGGCGCCGCCGCGATGCGGCCACCGTGCGCCTCGACGATGGCGCGGCAGATCGCCAGCCCCAGCCCGACGCCCGGCTTGGCCGATTCGCGCTCGCCACGGGTGAATTTTTCAAAGATCGCTTCTTCGCGCCCATGCGGCAGGCCCGGACCGTCATCATAGACCATGATGTTGATCCAGGCGCCGTGCAGCTCGGCGGAGATCTCGATGCGCGAGCCGGGCGGCGTGTATTTGGCGGCGTTTTCCAGCAGGTTGCACAGCACCCGCTCGATCAGCACCGCGTCGTAGCGCAGCAGCGGCAGCTCGGGCGGCAGCCTGGTGCGCACCTGATGGCCCTTCAGCAGCGAGCCGACGGCGCGCAATGCGCTGCCGACCACTTCTTCCAGCGGCTGCCATTGCAGGTTGAATTTGACCTCGCCGCTCTGGATGCGCGCCATGTCGAGCAGGTTGGACACCAGTGCGCTCATGCGCAGCGCCTCGTCGTGCAGCGCGGCGGCCATGTCCAGCTGCGACGGCGCCAGCGCCGGTTTGGAGCCGGCCAGCGATTCGGACAGCCCGACCAGCGACGTCAACGGCGTGCGCAGGTCGTGCGACAGCGCCGCCAGCAGCGAGTTGCGCAACCGCTCCGACTCCATGTTGACCAGCGCGTTCTGCGCCACCTCGATGTAGTGCACCCGCTCCAGCGCGATGGCGGCCAGCGCGGCGAAGGTGTCGAGCTGCTGCCGCTGCTCGGGGATCAGTATCCAGCGCCGGTGTTCCGGCTCGATCGCCAGCACGCCGCGGGTGCGCATCGGCGCCACCAGCGGCAGGTAGAAGATGCGGCTGGCCGGCAGCGTGTCGGTGCCCAGGCCCGCGCTTTCGGCGCGGTCGTAGGCCCATTGGGCGATGCCGGTGTCCAGCACCGACAAGTGGGCGCTGGTGGCGATGTCGGCCGCGTTCAGCGGCGGCAGCCGCAAACGGCCGGCGTCGTCCGGCACCAGCAAGGTGGCGCGGGCGCGGAAGGCGCGCTGGATGAAGCTTTGCGTGGTCTCGAAAATCTGCTCGGTCTGCAGGGCGCCCGACAGTTCGCGGGCAAACTCGTACAGCGCGCGCGAACGCTTTTCGCGGTGCGAGGCGACGCGCGCCTGGAAGCGCAGGTCGGCCGTCAGGTGGCCGGTGATCAGCCCCACCGCCAGCATGACCACGAAGGTGATCAGGTACTGGAAATCCGACACCGCGAAGGTGAAGCGCGGCGGCACGAAGAAGAAGTCGAAGCAGGCCACGCTGACGCAGGTGGCCAGCACCGACGGGCCGCGCCCGAAGCGCACCGCCACCAGCACCACCACCAGCAGGAACAGCATGGCGATGTTGGCCAGGTCCAAGTAGGCCAGCAGCGGCGTGGCCAGCAAGGCGGTGGCGAAGCTGGCCGCGCCGGCGACGAGGTAGCCGGCGGCGCGACGGCGCACCAGCGCGGTATCCGGCTCGCCGTCCGGCGAACCGTCGGCGGCGCCGGATGCATCCCAGCCCCAGCCTGCGCCCGCCGCCGCGCGCGGCACACCCGCGCCGGCCTCGTTGCGCGGCTCGCCGATTTCGATCAGGTCGATGTCCGGCGCGTACACGGCCAGGCGCTTGATGTGCGGCTTGCGCCAGGGCCAGGTCGGATGGCCGCGTCCCATGACGATCTTCGACAGGTTGTGGCTGCGCGCGTAATCGACCGCCGCCAGCGCGATGTCGTGGCCGGAAATGACGGCGGTGGCCGCGCCCAGGTCTTCGGCCAGCTTGAGCGTCTTGAGGATTTGTTCGCGCTGGGCGGCGGGCAGCCGCTGCAGCGACGGCGTTTCGATATAGATCGCGTGCCAGCCGGTGCCCAGCTGGCTGGCCAGCCGCGCCGTGCTGCGCACCGTGTGCTCGCCGCCCGGGCGCGGGCCGACACAGGCCAGCAGCGCGGCGCCGGTCTTCCAGATCTCGGCGATGGACTTCTCCACGCGGTAGGCGCGCACGTCGTCCTCGATGCGGTCGGCGGTGCGGCGCAGCGCCAGCTCGCGCAGCGCGATCAGGTTCCCCTTGCGGAAAAAATTCTTCGACGCGCGTTCGGCCTGCTGTTCCTGGTACACCTTGCCGCTCTTGAGCCGCGACAGCAGCTCGTCGGCCGGAATATCGACCAGCACCACCTCGTCGGCCTGGTCGAACACCGTGTCCGGCACGGTTTCGCCGACGCGGATGCCGGTGATGCCGCCGACCACGTCGTTCAGGCTTTCCAGGTGCTGCACGTTGACGGTGGTGAGCACGTCGATGCCGGCGTCGAGCAGCTCCTCGACGTCCTGCCAGCGCTTGGGATGGCGCGAGCCGGGCGCGTTGGAATGGGCCAGCTCGTCCATCAGGATCAGCGGCGGACGGCGCTCCAGCGCGCCGTCGAGGTCGAATTCGGCGATGCGCTTGCCGCGATAGTCGACCGCCTTCGGCGGCAGCACGTCCAGTCCGGCCAGCATGGCCGCCGTCTCGCTGCGGCCATGGGTTTCCACCACGCCGACCAGCACGGCCTGGCCGTCGGCCTGCAGCTTGCGGGCGGCGGCCAGCATGGCGTAGGTCTTGCCGACGCCGGCCGAGGCGCCGAAGTAGATGCGCAGCTTGCCGCGCGCCGCCTTGCGCTCCTGCGCCTGCACCTGCGCCAGCAGCGCATCGGGGTCGGGTCGCACACTATCGTTGGGGAACATGGCCATCCGTCGATTTTACTGCTTCGTTGCCGGTTTTGCCCGGTCCAGCGCGAGATTAAGCTCCAGCACGTTGACGCGCGGTTCGCCGAAGAAGCCGAAATACTGCTTCAGCCGGCTGCCGTCTATCATCGCCAGCACCTGTTCGGCGGGCATCCGGCGGGCGGCGGCGACGCGGCCGGCCTGGTAGCGGGCGGCGGCGACGCTGATCTCCGGATCGAGTCCGCTGCCCGACGCCGTCACCAGGTCGACCGGCACCGGCAGCGTGTTGCCCGGGTCGGCGGCCTTGAGCGCGTCGATGCGGCCCTTGACGGCGTCCAGTTGGGCCGCGTTGTTCGAGCCCAGGTTGGAGCCGCCGGAACCGGCGGCATTGTCGGGCATCGGCCCGGTGGCCGACGGCCGGCCCCAGAAGTACTTCGGCGACGAGAACGACTGGCCGATCAGCGTCGAACCGACCGCCCTGCCGTCGATCTCGACGATGCTGCCGGCGGCCTGCGCCGGGAACGCCACGGCGCCGATGCCGGTGACGGCCAATGGGTAGATCACGCCGCAGATCAGCGTCAATGCGCCGAAGACGACGACGGCGGGGCGAAGATGGGACGACAGGGATGATGACATGATGACTCCTTAAACCAGGTTGAACGCCGACAGCAGCAGGTCGATCGCCTTGATGCCGATGAACGGCAGGATGATGCCGCCGACGCCGTACAGCAGCAGGTTGCGGCGCAACAGCGCGACGGCGCCGATGGCGCGGTACTGCACGCCCTTGAGCGCCAGCGGGATCAACACAACGATGATCAATGCGTTGAAGATCACCGCCGACATGATGGCCGACGACGGACTGGCCAGGTGCATGACGTCGAGCGCCTTTAGCTGCGGATAGGTGCCGACGAAGGCCGCCGGGATGATGGCGAAGTACTTGGCGATGTCGTTCGAGATCGAGAACGTCGTCAGCGAGCCGCGCGTCATCAGCATCTGCTTGCCGATTTCGACGATCTCCAGCAGCTTGGTCGGATTCGAATCCAGGTCGACCATGTTGCCGGCCTCCTTGGCGGCCTGGGTGCCGGAGTTCATCGCCACGGCGACGTCGGCCTGGGCCAGCGCCGGCGCGTCGTTGGTGCCGTCGCCGGTCATGGCCACCAGGCGGCCTTCGGACTGGTAGCTGCGGATCAGTTTGAGCTTGTCCTCCGGCGTCGCCTCGGCCAGGAAGTCGTCCACGCCCGCCTCGGCGGCGATGGCGGCGGCGGTCAGCTTGTTGTCGCCGGTGATCATCACGGTCTTGATGCCCATGCGGCGCAGCTCGGCGAAACGCTCCTTGATGCCGCCCTTGACGATGTCCTTGAGCTCGACCACGCCCATCACCCGGCCGGCATCGACCACCACCAGCGGCGTGCTGCCGCGGCGGGCGACGTCGTCGACGGTGCGCGACACCTCGGCCGGATAGGGCTGGCCCAGCGACTCGACATACTGGCGCACGGTGTCGGCCGCGCCCTTGCGAACAGCGCGTACCGAACCCGATTCGCCGATGTCGACGCCGCTCATCCGGGTTTGCGCGGTGAACGGCACGAACACGGCGTGCAGCGACGCCATCTCGCGTTCACGGATGTTGAACTTCTGCTTGGCCAGCACCACGATGCTGCGGCCTTCCGGCGTTTCGTCGGCCAGCGAGGCCAGTTGCGCCACGTCGGCCAGCTGCTGGTCGGTCACGCCCGGCGCGGGGAAGAAGGCCGAAGCCTGGCGGTTGCCCAGCGTGATGGTACCGGTTTTATCGAGCAGCAGCACGTCGACGTCGCCGGCCGCTTCGACCGCGCGGCCGGAGGTGGCGATCACGTTGGCCTGCATCATGCGGCTCATGCCGGCCACGCCGATGGCCGACAGCAGGCCGCCGATGGTGGTCGGGATCAGGCATACCAGCAGCGCGATCAGCACGGTGATGGTGATCGGCGTTCCCGAGCCGGCGGCGGCCACCGAGAACAGAGAGAACGGCAGCAAGGTCACGGTGACGATCAGGAACACGATGGTCAGCGCCACCAGCAGGATGGTCAGCGCGATTTCGTTGGGGGTCTTCTGGCGCTTGGCGCCTTCGACCATCGAGATCATGCGGTCGAGGAAGGTCTCGCCCGGATTGGCGGTGACCTTGACCACCAGCCAGTCCGACAGCACGCGGGTGCCGCCGGTGACGCTGGAAAAGTCGCCACCCGATTCGCGGATCACCGGCGCCGATTCGCCGGTGATGGCGCTTTCGTCGACCGAGGCCACGCCTTCGATCACTTCGCCGTCGATCGGGATCACGTCGCCCGCTTCGACCAGGATGTAGTGGCCCTTGCGCAGGTCGAGCGCGGGCTGCGGCAGCCAAGTGGTGCCGTGCTTCGGCGTGGCCAGCTTCTTGGCGACGACGCTCTGCTTCAGGCTGCGCAGCGATGCCGCCTGCGCCTTGCTGCGGCCCTCGGCCATCGCCTCGGCGAAGTTCGCGAACAGCACCGTGAACCACAGCCAGATGGAGGTGGCCAGGATGAAGCCGGGCCGCGCCTCGCCCTGGCCGAACAGCGCCTGCACGTACAGCAGCGTGGTGATGATGCTGCCGACATAGACCACGAACATCACGGGACTGCGCAGCTGCGTTGCGGGACTGAGCTTGCGGAACGAGTCGGCGATGGCCGGCATCAGCAGTTCCGAGTCGAACAGCCGCAGCTTCTTCGCAGGCGGATTGGCAGGTGAACTGGAAGGTGGATTGGTAAAGAGGGTCATCTCTTTTTGCGTTGTGTCTGACATGGCGATTCCTTATTTTGCAAACAGCTGCAGGTGTTCAACCACAGGGCCGAGCGCCAGCGCCGGGACGTAATTCAGCACGCCGACCAGGGCGACCACGCCGCACAGCAGGCCGATGAACATCGGGCCGTGGGTCGGCATGGTGCCGGCGTTGGCCTCCAGCCGCTTCTTGCCGGCCAGCGAACCGGCGATGGCCAGGATGGGCACGATCATCGCGAAGCGGCCGAACCACATGGCGATCGCCAGCGCGATGTTATAGAACGGCGTGTTGGCGGACAGGCCGGCAAACGCGCTGCCGTTGTTGTTGGCGGCCGAGCTGAAGGCGTACAGGATCTCCGAGAAGCCATGCGCGCCCGGGTTGAGGATGCCGGCCTTGCCGGCGTCGCACATGACGGCGATGGCGGTGCCGGCCAGCACCAGCGTCGGCGTGACCAGGATGGCGATCGAGGTCATTTTCATTTCATAGGCCTGGATCTTCTTGCCCAGGTATTCAGGCGTGCGGCCTATCATCAGGCCGGCGATGAACACCGCCATGATGGCGAAGATCAGCATGCCGTACAGGCCTGAGCCGACGCCGCCGAAGATCACTTCGCCGAACTGGATCAGCAGCATCGGGATCATGCCGCCGACCGGCATGAAGGAATCGTGCATGGCGTTGACCGCGCCGCACGATGCGGCCGTGGTCACCGCCGCGAACAGGGCCGAGGCGCTGATGCCGAAGCGGGTTTCCTTGCCTTCCATATTGCCGCCCGATTGCAGCGCGCTCATGGTCTGGTCGACGTGCAGCGCCTGCAGCGCGGGATGCGCGGCCTGCTCGGCGCCCAGCACCACCACCGTGCAGGCGACGAACAGCACCGTCATCGCGCCCAGCACCGCCCAACCCTGGCGCTTGTCGCCGACCATGCGGCCGAAGGCGAAGCACAGGCCGGCCGGGATCACGAAGATCGCCAGCATCTGCATGAAGTTGGCCAGCGGCGTGGGATTTTCATAGGGATGGGCCGAGTTGGCGTTGAAGAAGCCGCCGCCGTTGGTGCCCAGCATCTTGATCGCTTCCTGCGAGGCGACCGGGCCCATGGCGATGCTTTGCGTGGTGGCGGTCAGCGTTTCCGTGACCGGCTCGCCCTTGGCGTCCTTCAGCGGCTGGCCGTCGGCGCCCACTTTGGGCTGGGTGTAGGTCACGGCATCGAGCAGCCGCACGTCCTTGTAGGCCGAGAAGTTCTGGATCACGCCCTGCCCCATCAGGAACACGGCGAACACCAGCGACAGCGGCAGCAGCACGTACAAGGCGGAGCGGGTGACGTCTGCCCAGAAGTTACCGATGGACTTGGCCGAGCGCGACGAAAAGCCGCGGATCAGCGCATAGGCCACGGCGATGCCGGTGGCGGCCGAGAAGAAGTTCTGCCCCGCCAGCACCAGCATCTGGGTCAGGTAGCTCATGGTCTGTTCGCCGCTGTAGCCCTGCCAGTTGGTATTGCTGACAAAGCTGACGGCGGTGTTGAACGAGGAGTCGGCGCTGACGTTGGCCAAGCCCTGTGGATTCAGCGGCAGGAAGGCCTGAACGCGCTGCAGGGCGTACACGGCAAGCGCGCCGATGCCGTTAAACAGCAGCAGCGCGATGGCGTAGGCTTTCCAGCCCTGGCCTTCGACCGCGCCATCCTTGCCTGCAATCCCGGCCAAGCGGTACAGCAGCTTTTCGATCCGGCCCATCCAGCCCATGCCCGGAATGGCGCTGCCGTCGCCGACGCGGGTCAGCAGGATGCCCAGCGGCCAGGCCAGCGCCAGCAACGCGGCCAGGAACGCCACCAGCAGTAGTATCGATTGCATGGTCATCACAGTTCCTCCGCTTTCAACAGCGCCACGACCAGGTACACCAGCAGGCCGGCGGAGGCGATTGCGCCGATCAGATAGAAGATGCTCATGGCTGGCCTCCCAGCTTGTCGCAGCCGGCGGCAAACGCCACGGTTACGACAAAGAACACCACCATTGCACCGATAAATACTATGTCCATCACACCCTCACAGGTCTTGTTTTGATAATGAGAAGGTTAGCGGGAAGGGTCTAAAGATTTTGTAAAGACTTGGAGAGCGGGTGTAAACAAACCGTAAAAATCGCGGGGAGTCGAACTGGCCGGCAGGAACGGGCATCGCAGGATCCATCGGCGATCGTATTAACCGCCGTGGAAAGAAGCCACGCTCCGCGGAACCCGGCCCGGGTTGGACGCTGCCTGAGCGTCGCAAGTACCGCTTCCGTCTAGAGGATGTCGCCTTCGATTGAAGACCGTTTTTAAAAGGTTTTGTTAACAATCACCTGCAGCGCGGTCTTGCCGAGGAACTTGCCGTTGGCCGGCGAAGCGTAGGCGGTCTTGCTGGCGTTGGTGCCGATGACGGCCAGCGCGCCGGTCACCACGCCGAAGTCCCTGGTCACGCCGATTTTCCAGTCGGTGTAGCTTGCCGCGTCGTTGTGCCTCACTTTCTGATGACCCGCATGCAGGTTGACGGTATAGCCCTCGCCCGCATCGATATTGGCGCCGATATCGAGGTAGCCGCTGTTCTTGCTGTCGACGAAGCCGAACAGGTTGGTCACCGCGTGCGAATACTTGACGTAGGCCGGGCCGTAGCCCAGCTGGCCGTAGATTTCGGCGGTGTTGGCGTCGACGAAGCCGGACACCTTATCGAGGCCGTTCGACGGGTACACATAACCCAGAACGCCGACGTCATACGACACCGCCTCGCTCACCTGTCCACGCTGGCCGGCGTAGATATCCCATTCGACGTCGCCGCCACCGCCCGCGTCCTTGGTCCACTTGATGGTCGACAGCCAGGTGCCGGCATAGAAGCCGGTCGGGTTGTTGACGTAGTCGAAGCCACCCTGCAGCGCCGGCTGCAAGCGGGTTTGCGAAATGCCGCGATATCGGTAATCGCTGACGACGGCGGCGTTGAAGCTGGTCTCGTTGTCCGGCTTCGCCGCCGGCGCGGCATCCTGCGCGCGCACGCTGCCGCCAAAGACAGCGGCGAAAATTGAGGCGGAGAGTATTAACTTCTTCATGATGCGGTCTTTCTGCTAGTGGGTAAAAACTTCGTGATAGAGGGATTCCATGTCGCCGTTGGCGCCCGCGTGCAGCACGGTGTGGGCCAGCGTCGCCGACATCACATGCGCCACATAAGCGCGCACCGCCGCCAGTTCGGACGCATCGGCGTCGCCGACGAGCACGAACAGCACCCGCAGCCCCGGATTGAACATGCGCGCCGCGTTCAGCCGCGCGATCAGCGCATACTGCCCCGCCAGATCGGCCTGCGACGGCGCCAGCGGCACCACCGCCAGCCGGGCGGCGATCAGCGCCGCCCGGTTATCGGCGGAGTCACGGCCCGCGGTGTCGATGACGATGTCGCAGCGGCGGCTGCGCAGCCGTTCCAGCTCGGCCACCAGCTCGCGCCCCGAAACGGTGCGCGCGGCGGTGTCGATCAGCGTCACGGTATGGCCGCTGCGGGCGCGCAGCCGGGCCAGATGGGCGGCCACTGCGGCCCTGGCGGCGTCGTTCTGGTTGGCGATGGCGATGATCATGCAAGCCCCTGTTTTGATCGTTGCGATACAAAACAGCTTATCGACGCCGCCGTAAAAACGGTCTAAAAAGGCGGGCCGTCGTTGTAAACATCGTGTATAAATTGGCCCGCGCCTTTTTTTTGGCCCTTTTCCGCCGCGATTGCGCCCGGTTGAGGATAGAATACGCAAACGCCCGCATAAAACTGTACATAAACCCAGTATTAAACCTCAAGCTTGATCACGTATGGCCACTAAAAAACCAGTTTCCGACTACAGCGAATCATCCATCCGGGTCCTCAAGGGCCTGGAACCCGTCAAGCAACGCCCGGGGATGTACACCCGTACCGAGAACCCGCTGCACATCATCCAGGAAGTGATCGACAATGCCTCCGATGAGGCGCTGGGCGGGCATTGCAAAAACATCATCGTCACGCAGAACGCCGACGGCAGCATCACCGTCGAGGACGACGGTCGCGGCATCCCGGTCGGCCTGCACCCGGAAGAAGGCGTGCCGACGGTGGAAATCGTCTTCACCCGCCTGCACGCCGGCGGCAAGTTCGACAAGGGTTCGGGCGGCGCCTACGCGTTCTCCGGCGGTTTGCACGGCGTCGGCGTGTCGGTCACCAATGCGCTGTCCAAGCGCCTGGAGATCACCGTCTGGCGCAAGGAGCCCGACGGCACCGGCCTGCACAAGCTGGCCTTCGAGCACGGCGACGTGGTCGAGCCGCTGTCCTCCATCGTCGCTCCGCGCGACGGCAAGAAGTCCGGCACCCGCGTCACCGCCTGGCCGGACGCCAAATATTTCGACTCGCCGGCCATCTCGCAGACCGAGCTTCAGCGCCTGCTGCGCTCCAAGGCCGTGCTGCTGCCGGGCGTCACCGTCACGCTGGCCAACGCCAAGACCGGCGAATCGCAGACCTGGCAGTACAACGACGGCCTGCGCGGCTACCTGACCGAGGCGCTGGCGCAATCGACCGACGGCGAAACCCTGATCCCGCTGTTTGAAGGCGCGCAGTTCGCCGGGCCGGACGCCGAAGGCTTCGCCGAGGGCGAAGGCGCGGCGTGGGTGGTGGCATGGACCGAGCAAGGCGCCGTGGTGCGCGAATCCTACGTCAACCTGATCCCGACGCCGAACGGCGGCACCCACGAATCGGGCCTGCGCGACGGCTTGTACGGCGCCGTGAAGAACTTCGTCGAGATGCACTCGCTGCTGCCCAAGGGCGTCAAGCTGCTGCCGGAGGACGTGTTCGCGCGCGTCTCCTTCGTGCTGTCGGCCAAGGTGCTGGACCCGCAGTTCCAGGGCCAGATCAAGGAACGCCTCAACTCGCGCGACGCCGTGCGCCTGGTGTCGACCTACTCCAAGCCCGCGCTCGAGCTGTGGCTGAACCACCACGTCGACTACGGCAAGAAGCTGGCGGAGCTGGTCATCAAGCAGGCGCAATCGCGTCTGCGCTCGCTGCAAAAGGTCGAGAAGAAGAAATCGTCCGGCGTGGCCGTCCTGCCGGGCAAGCTGACCGACTGCGAATCGACCGACGTCACGCGCACCGAATTGTTCCTGGTCGAGGGCGACTCGGCGGGCGGTTCGGCCAAGATGGGCCGCGACAAGGAATTCCAGGCCATCCTGCCGCTGCGCGGCAAGGTGCTCAACTCGTGGGAGACCGACAAGGACCGCCTGTTCGCCAACAACGAGATCCACGACATCTCGGTGGCCATCGGCGTCGACCCGCACAACGCCGACACCATGCCGGATTTGAGCGGCCTCCGTTACGGCAAGATCTGCATCCTCTCCGATGCGGACGTCGACGGCTCGCACATCCAGGTGCTGCTGCTGACCCTCTTCTTCAAGCACTTCCCCGGCCTGATCGCCAACGGGAACATCTGCATCGCCCGTCCGCCGCTGTATCGCGTGGACGCGCCTGCGCGCGGCAAGAAGCCGATCCAGAAGCTGTACGCGCTCGACGCCGGCGAACTGGTGGCGATCGAGGACAAGCTGCGCAAGGACGGCCTGAAGGAAGGCGCCTGGTCCATCTCCCGCTTCAAGGGCCTGGGCGAGATGAACGCCGAACAGCTGTGGGAAACCACGATGAACCCGGACACGCGCCGCCTGCTGCCGGTCTCGCTGGGTGCCTACGCGCACGGCGAATCGGCCGCGCGCTTCAATATGTTGATGGGCAAAGGCGAAGCCGCCGCCCGCCGCGCCTGGATCGAAGAACACGGCAACGAAGCCGAAGCCGATATCTAATTACTGACCGACTATGACTCATCAAGCAAATCTCTTTGACGAACCGGCGCCGGAAACGGCAGCCGGCCAGCAGGCTATCGCCACGCCGCCCGCTCCGCCCGCACCACCGATGCCGCCGCAAGGCGGCGACGGCATGGGCGGCGACGGCGGCATGGGCGCCATGGGTGGTGGCGGTGGCGGCGGCGATGACGCTGGCGGCCCGGGCGCCCCGCTGGGCGACGGCGACGGCGGCGATGGCGGCGACACGCTGACCTTGTCCACCTTCGCCGAGCGCGCCTACCTCGACTACGCGATCTCGGTGGTCAAGGGCCGCGCGCTGCCGGACGTGTGCGACGGCCAGAAGCCGGTGCAGCGCCGCATCCTGTACGCGATGAACGAAATGGGCCTGAACGCCACCGCCAAGCCGCGCAAGTCGGCGACCGTGGTCGGCGACGTGCTGGGTAAATTGCACCCGCACGGCGACCAGTCGGTATACGACGCCATGGTGCGCATGGCGCAGGACTTCTCGCTGCGCTACCCGCTGGTCGACGGCCAGGGTAACTTCGGCTCGCGCGACGGCGACGGCGCCGCGGCGATGCGATACACCGAAGCCCGGCTGACGCCGATCGCCAAGGTGCTGCTCGACGAAATCAACCTCGGCACGGTCGAATTCCAGGCCAACTACGACGGCTCGACCGAAGAACCGTGCCTGCTGCCGGCGCGCCTGCCGATGGTGCTGCTGAACGGCGCCTCCGGCATCGCGGTCGGCCTGGCGACGGAAATCCCGTCGCACAACCTGGGCGAGGTGGCGCAGGCCGCCGTCGCCATGATCCGCAATCCGAAGATCTCGCACAGCGAATTGATGACGATGATACCCGGTCCGGACTTCCCGGGCGGCGGCCAGATCATCACTCCGGCCTCGCAGATCAGCGACATGTACGCCACCGGCCGTGGCAGCATGAAGGTGCGTGCGCGCTGGAAGATCGAAGAACTGGCGCGCGGCCAGTGGCAGGCGGTGGTCAACGAACTGCCGCCGGGCACCTCGTCGCAGAAGGTGCTGGAAGAGATCGAGGAGCTGACCAACCCGAAGATCAAGATGGGCAAGAAGGCGCTGTCGCCGGAACAGCTGGCGCTCAAATCGCTGATCCTCAATTCGCTGGATACGATACGCGACGAATCGGGCCGCGCGGCGCCGGTGCGCCTGGTGTTCGAGCCGAAGTCGAAGAACCAGGACCAGACCGAATTCATGCTGCTGCTGTTGGCGCATACCTCGCTCGAATCGTCGGCCTCGATCAACTTGGTGATGATCGGCGGCGATGGCCGTCCGCGCCAGAAGGGCCTGACCGACATCCTGCAGGAGTGGATCGAATTCCGCTTCATCACCGTCACCCGCCGCACGCAGTTCAAGCTGGGCAAGGTCGACGCGCGCATCCACATCCTGGAAGGCCGCGAGACCATCCTGCTGAACATCGATGAAGTCATCCACATCATCCGCAACTCGGACGAACCGAAAGCGGCGCTGATGGAGCGCTTCCGCCTGTCGGAGATCCAGGCCGAAGACATCCTGGAAATCCGCCTGCGCCAACTGGCGCGTCTGGAAGCGATCAAGATCCAGCAGGAACTGGCCGAACTGCGCAAGGAAAAAGGACTGCTGCAGGACCTGCTGGACAACCCGTCGTCGATGAAGCGCGCCATCATCAAGGAAATCGACGCCGACGCCAAGCTGTATGGCGACGCCCGCCGCACCGTGATCGAGGAAGCGCAGAAAGCCGTGGTCGAGCAGAAGGTGGTGGACGAACCGGTCACCGTCATCATTTCGGAAAAAGGCTGGATACGCGCCCGTACCGGCATCGGCCACGACGCCACCCAGTTCACCTTCAAGGCCGGCGACGCGATCTACGGCGCCTTCGAATGCCGCACGGTGGACAACCTGCTGGCCTTCGGCAGCAACGGCAAGGTGTATTCGGTGCCGGTTGCGGCGCTGCCCAACGCGCGCGGCGACGGCGTGCCGGTCACCACGCTGATCGACCTGGCGCCGGGCGCCCGCATCCTGCACTACTTCGCAGGCAGCGGCGCCACGCAGCTGATGCTGGCCACCAGCGCGGGCTTCGGCTTCGTCGCCAAGGCCGGCGACATGGTCAGCCGCATCAAGGGCGGCAAGGCCTTCATCACGATGGAGGACGGCGACGTCCCGCTGCCGCCGGCGGTGATCAGCGAAGGCGCCAGCGCGGTGGCTGTGTTGTCGGCCAACGCACGGGTGCTGGTGTTCGGCATGGACGAGATGAAAGTGCTGACCAACGGTGGCCGCGGCGTGATCCTGATGGAGCTGGACGACAAGGAAACCCTGATCGCGGCCAAGCCTATCAGCCAGAAGGGCGTGATCGTCTCGGGCATAGGCCGTGGCGCCAAGCCGCAGGAAGAGCGTCTGTCGGCATCGGCGCTGGCGGTCCACTTCGGCAAGCGCGCCCGCAAGGGCAAGGCGCTGGCGACCAAGATCAAACCAACCTCGCTGACGCCTATCGTCTAAAAAAACCCGGGGTCAGGTCCGGCAATCGGACACGAGCTCTACCGTAGCGAATGCTACGGTAGAGCTCGTGTCCGATTGCCGGACCTGACCCCGGGTTTATCCCGCTGCTAGTTAGTTCTTGGCAGCGGCAGCTTTGACGTCGGCAGCGCCTTTGGCTTTGACGGCGTCGGTCTTATTGGCGGCGATCGCTTTGTCGGCGGTGGCGTCAACGGTTTCCTTGATCGCTTTGGCGTCGGCTTTCACTGCCTTTTTCTCGGCTTTTTCTTCAGCCTTGGCGACCGATTTTTCACCCTTGGCTGCTGCCTTGGCTTTGTCTTCCGGATCGGCCTTGGCTACTTTTTCGTTGGCTTTGGCTTTTTCCACTTCAACGTGGGCGGCGGCGGTGTCGTGGGTCTTGTCGGCTTTGGCGATGGCTTTATGAGCCTTCTTGTCGGCCTTGGCGTCCACCTTCATTTCCTTCTGCTCGGCCTTGGCCACGTCCTTGTTCACTTCATTTTCAGCTTTGACGACAGCAGGGGTTTGTGCGAAGGCGGCGGTGGCGAACAGACCGGCGATCAGGGTAGCGATAATTTTGTTCATGGTGTTTCCTCTCGATGTTGATTTGGATACGTTCTTATCATATGAAAGCGGGGCTTTCGATGTCACGTACCCAGAATATGCCGACGAGGTAAAGCACTCTGTACGCTACCGTACCTAACTCGATTTTACCGCCGAGCCCCGGGGCGCGAGTACAGGTCGATGATGGTGCCGATCGCGTCGGCGCAGACGGAGCAGAACTTCTCGCTGCGGTCGAACATGATGCACTGCATCTGCGGGCGGTAGTAGCCCTTGGCCTCGTAGTTAGCCCCCTCGAACGCGCCCACCGTGTGGAAGTGCGGGTCTTTCGAGAACAGCGCATTGGTCGACTCCAGGTCCTTGCGGAACAAGGCGCTCATTTCCGACTCCGGCCGGTTGGCCGCCCGCAGCGCGGCGCGCTCCTTCTGGTAGGCGCGCGACGCCGTTTCATAGGCCTCCTTCGGCCACGGCGTCGGCAGCGGCGTGCCCTGCTTGACGAACTTCTTCCACTTCACATTGGCCGGATCGCGCAGCGCGGTCGCATTCGGCTCCCACGGCTCCTGGCGCGCGCCGGTCGACTGGTAGGCCACGGGCGAGGTGTAATACTCGTCGGCCAGGCCGGCGAAGTGGTGGCCGAATTCGTGCACGAACAGGTAGTTGGCCCAGTCGTTGTTGGCCGCCGCGGTGCTGAACTGGCCGAAGATGCCGCCACCGCCATAGGTCTCGTTGTTCACCAATATCTCGATGAATTCGTACGGCGCGTATTGCGCCAGCTCGCGCAAGGCGCGGTTGTCGGTGGTCAGCACATAGCGCTCGCTGCCGAAAATGTCGTAGCGCGCGCCCAGCGGCGACGCATGATGCACGCCGGTCGACGGCCGCGATACGCCCGATTCCTCGGTCGGCAGCGCCAGCGCCCAGACGTTGAAGTCCTTCGCGCGCTCCTTGAACGGCGAGGTTTCAAACAGGTGGTCGGCCAGTTTGCGCGCGGTCGCTTCAAACTTCGCCATCTCCGCCTTGGTGTAGCCGTCGCCCAGGATCAGCAGGTCGACCTTGTCCGGCGAAGGGCCATTGACGCGGATGCCGATCGGTTTGGCCAAATCAGGTGGAGGCGTCTGCTTGCGCACCACGTCCATCGCATCGGTATCGATGTCGGCGGTCCAGACCACGGAGAACGCGTTGCGGTCGTCCCGCTTCAGGATGCGCACGCGCACCGGCCGGTCCGGCTTCGGAAAGCGCACCGACTCCTGGAAGCCGCGATTGGCGTGACTGGCCTCCTCGGTGCTGCGCCACTCGGCGAAGATGGTCGAGAAGCCGCGCGAGTACAGCAGGTCGCCGGTCTTGGCGTCGACCACCTCGACCATGTTGTTGCCGCGATTGGTGTCGTCGACGGTGCGGCTCATGTCGCCCGGCCACGGCAGCGGCTCGATCACCACGCGCTCCATCGCATACTGCTCGTTGAGCGCATTGCCGCTGTGAAGATAGTCGAGGCGGACCGTGGCCGGCTGCGCGGCAGCAGCCAATGCGGGCACAGTGACGGCCAGCGCCAGCACGTAAGAGATAAAGCGGTTCATGGGACTCCCGGCGGTCAGTGAAAAGTGACCGCCATTGTAATCCCGCGCCTGGCCAAAATGCGCTTCTATGTCCGCCATTTTCCGTTGCGGACCAACTCGGCCACGGCGTCGGCGAACACTTTCGGCACCTCCTGCGGCAGATTGTGGCCTGCTCCGGGAACGCGCCGATGGCTGCGCGGGCCGCTGAACTTTGCCGCCGACGCGCTGCCGTCGGTGGCGCGGATCACGCCGTCGTCAAGGCCGTCGAGCGTGATCGTCGGTACCGGAATCACCGGCCCGGTGGCCAGCTTCGCTTCCTGCTTTTCATAATCCGGATAGCCGGGCGCCGCGCCCAGCCGGTGACGGTACGAATGCAGCACCACCTCGACATAGTCCGGATTATCGAACGCCTTGGCCGATCGTTCGAAGGTCGGGCCGTCGAAGCGCCAGCTCGGCGAATTGTTCTCCCACAGGATGCGGGCGACGTCGTTGCGGTTGGCCGTCAGTCCCGCGCGACCGCGCTCGGTCAGGAAGTAGAACTGGTACCAGAAGCCCGCCTCCACCTTGGCCGGCGCCGGCAAGCTTGCCTTGGCGATGTCCTGTATCAGATAGCTGTTGACCGACACCAGCCCGACCACGCGCGTGGGCCGCAGCGCCGCCGCCACGCAGGCGGCGCGGCCGCCCCAGTCGTAGCCGGCCAGCACCGCCTCCGGTATGTGCAGCGCGTCCATCAGGTCGATGACGTCCTGGCCGATGGCCGCCTGCTGGCCCGAGCGCGGCGTGGCGCCGTCGAGGAAGCGCGTGGTGCCGTGGCCGCGCAAGTGCGGCACGATCACGCGGTAGCCTTGCGCCGCCAGCATCGGCGCCACTTCGACGTAGCTGTGGATGTCGTACGGATAGCCGTGCAGCAGTATCACCGGCCGGCCGTTCTCGGGCCCGGTTTCGTGATAGCCGACGTCCAGCACGCCGGCCTCCACCTGGCGCACGGCCATCACCGGCAGCGGGCCGGTATTCGGTTTGACGGGTGGTGGCAGGTCCTTGCCTTGAGCGGCAGCGGCCACGCCGCCCAGCGACAACCCGGCGGCGCCGGCGGCGGCCGACAGCAAAAAGCCGCGGCGGTTCAGTACAGAGTCAGACATGGTGAAGCTCCTTTGAGTTGAATGCGGTCACGCCGCGTCGATACCGGCAATCAGTTCACTGGCCAGCCAGCCGGCCAGCAGTTCGCCTGCCCTGGTCACGCCCCATGCGTCGCCCAGACGTTCGACCAGCCAGTCGCACAGCTCCGTAAAACTGCCGCAGGCCTGCAGGCGCAGCAACGCCTCGTGCTCCAGCGCGTCGACCTGCTTCAGGCAGGAGGTATAGCCCCGCCGCCAGACCAGCAAGCCGACCGGCCGCGCCAGCATTTCGCTTTCCGGCGGCGTTTCTTCGGCCCACAGCGCCGACCAGATTTGTTCGGCGTTGGTGATGGCGACGGCGCTCATGAACGAGGGCGCGACGCTCAGCACAGCCTTGTCCCAGTCGACCTGCGCCAGGCCTTCCAGCGCCAGCGGGCGGGCGTCGGGCGCAATGAAGGTCGCCGACAAGGCGTGCTCTATCCACGCCAGTTCATACACGTCCGGGTTGTCGGGGAACAGCGCGACCAGCGTGCGGTCGAAGCCGTCGGCGTACGCATCCAGCGTCCACGCATGCGGCGGATGCCTGTCGATATGCGTGATGGCGGCGGTGCGGAACGCCTCTTCGCCTATCCACGCGCGCAGCCGCGGGTAGGACTGCTCGAGACAGCCCACCAGCTGCGCGCGGTAGTTGTTCTGGTAGACCGCCAGCCCGGCCATCGCGCGCGCATCGGTGCCGATGGAGGCGCTGGGCTCGGCGGCCACCAGCCATGTCTGGAAATCCCGCTGCAGGTCGGCCAGCATCATGCGGCCTCCCGGTGCCATGCGCGCAGCGCGCCCAGCGAACGCGCCGTCGACACCTCCCGCATCAGGTCCGCCAGCGGCGGGATGTCGTCGTCGCGTTCTATCATGGTCGCCACCGGTCCGGCCAGCGCCATCGCCTGCGAATACAGCTGCCATACTTCTTCGCTGACCGGGCCGTCGTGCGTGTCGATCAGCAGGCCGGCGCCCCGGCTATGGCCGGCCAGGTGGATCTGCCGCACATGCTCGAACGGGATGCCGGCGATGAATTCGCCGGCGTCGAAGCCGTGGTTGGCGGCGCTGACGTAGATGTTGTTCACGTCCAGCAGCAGCCCGCAGCCGGTGCGCCTGGCCATCGCCGACAGGAATTCCCATTCGGTCATCGCCGCGCCGCCGAAGGCCAGGTAGCTGGACGGATTCTCGAACAGCATGGCCCGGCCCAGCACATCCTGGGCCTGTGAGATATTGGTGCAGACGATGTCCAGCGCTTCCTCGGTGTACGGCACCGGCAGCAGATCGTGCGAATTGAAGCCGCCGATGCGCGACCAGCTCAGATGGTCGGAGACGAACAGCGGCTCGATCTCGTCGGCCAATGCCTTGAGCCGCTTGAGGTAGTCGGCGCGCAGGCCGTCGGCCGAGCCGATCGACATCGACACGCCATGCAGCGCGACCGGATGCCGTTCGCGGATCTGGCGCAGGATATGGCGCGGCTGGCCGCCGGCGATCATGAAGTTCTCGGAGATGACCTCCACAAAGTCCACGGCGACCCGGGTTTCCAGGAAGTCGCGGTAATGCTCCTTGCGCAGGCCAAGGCCATATCCCGAAAAGTGGGGAGCGGTGGCGCTCATGATTACTTCGTTTCCGTCAGCGTGCCGCCTTCGGCCAGGCAGGCGGTCTTGGTGCGCACCAGCACGCCCTCGCCCTTGCACGAGTTCAGGCCCTTGCAGTCGTTCTTGGCGGTGGCGCACAGGCTGGTGCCCTTGCAGGTGTTGATGCCGTAGCAGCGGCCGGGCTTTTCGACGGAGGCGTCTTTTTCGGCGGCGCTGACGTGGGTGCCGATGGTGAGGGAGGCCAGCGCCATCAGGGCGGAAGCGGCGGCGATGCTGACACGGGAAGCGACGGATTGGTTCATGGTGATACTCCTTGGTGATGGTTCAAAAAATTACTGCGCGCGCTGCGCGGCTTCGACAATGACTTGGGCGACTGCTTCCGGCTGCGAGATGTAGACCAGGTGGCTGCCCTTGATCTCGGTCACCTTGGAACCGGCGCGCTTATACATCCAGCGCTGCAGGTCCGGGCTCAGCGCGCGGTCCTCGGTGGAGACGATGGCGTAGCTCGGCTTGTTCTTCCATGCGGCCGTCGCGATCTTCGTGTTGAAGGCGGCGGCGGTGGCCGGCACCTGCGACGCGGCCAGGAAGTTGGTGCGGTTGGGCGTCAGGTCGCCGGCGAAGTCCGCGTTGAATTTTGCGCGGTCGAAGTACAGGTGGCCGTCCTGCGTGGCGACGATGTCGTTGCTCGGCGACGGCATCGTGCCGATCACCTGTGCCAGCGTCTCGCCGACGTCCGGCAGCACGCCGGCCACGAACACCAGCGCCTTGACCTTGTCGCCGTCGCCGGCGGTGGAGATGACGGCGCCGGCCGAGCTGTGGCCGACCAGGATCGCCGGGCCGTCCTGCTGCTCCAGCGCGCTGCGGGTGGCGGCCACGTCGTCGGCGAAGCTCGTATGCGGCTGCCCCACCACGGTGATGTGGTAGCCCTTGAGCCACAGGATGTCGTGCACCGTGCGCCAGCCGGAGCCGTCGACAAAGGAGCCCGGCACCAGCACGATGTTCTTGGCGCCGGCCGGCACTTCGGCCGCCATCGAGGAGGACATGCCGGCGGCCAGCAGCGCGGCGGCCATGGCGATTGCGTTCAAGGTTTTCATTTCTTGTCCTTCGCGGTCAGCGAGCCGTAGCCCTTGGGTGTCTTGATTTTGGTGCAAGTACCTTTTTCGACCAGGGTCCAGGCGTCGCCCTGGTAGTCGGTGACGGAGGTGCCGGCGCAGCTGGTGCCGGCGCCGGCGGCGCAGTCGTTCTGGCCGGCCAGCGAGACGCCGAAGCATTTTTCGGTCGGCTTGGCGGCGTCGGCGGCATGGACGCCGCCGGTCAGTGCGGCCAGCGTCAAGGCCAGCGATGCGGCAAGGGCGGAACGGGAGGTAAGCATGGTGATTCCTTTTCAGTTGAGGTTGAACTACATTTAAACGTGCGCGATGTCAGCGGATGCGATGAATTTATTTAAAAAAAAAGCCGGTCGAGCGACCACTTGCCGCCGCCCTGCGCGACCAGCGGCAACAGCACGGCGGTCCACAGCAGGTGGGTGGGCCAGGCGGCGGGATAGACGAAGATCTCGATCACGGCCGTCATGCCCAGCAGCGCCAGCGCGGCGTAGCGGGTGAACAGGCCGGCCACCAGCAGCAACGGGAACAGGTGCTCGGCGTAGGTGGCCAGCGGCGCCGCCAGTTCCGCCGGTATCAGCGGCAGATGGTATTCCGAACGGAACAGCTCGTAGGTGAAGGGCTTCAGCGCCAGCCAGCCCTGCACCTTGGTGCGGCCGGACAGGAAGAAGACGGCGGCGATGCCGACCCGCGCCACCAGCAATTGCAGAGACTGCGGCAGCGCCGTTGAGATGGCGGCGCCCGAGGGCGCGGTTGACTGATTCATGTTCACTCCGGGTTATTAATCGCATCCGCTTTAATCGGATGAGTTGAATAATACCAGCATTCCGGAGCATGTCAATGGTTGCGATTAAATCGCATACGTAACATTTTTGTGATACTTCGGCGGCCGCGCGCAGGCGGCAGCGATGGACGTCTCCTTTGGCGCCTACTTCGGCGTCAGCGACTGGCCGATGTCGAGCGGCCGGATGTCGAGCCGCATATTGAGGATGGAGTAGCTTTGCGGCGCCGCCGACGCGTAGCCCACGCTGTCGCGCGTCTTGCTGAAGGTGAACTGGAAGCCCAGCTCCGGCAGCGGCGTATTGCGGCCGCTGGTGGCGATGCCGATCGCCTCGCTGCGGCGGTTGTTCATCAGGTTTTCCATCAGCTCGACCACCGCGTTCTTGCCCAGGATATCGGGCGAGAACACCGGCTCGCGCAGCACCGCCGCATGCGCCTGCAGCTTGCCCGAGGCCTTGGCCTCGGACGGCGTGAAGGTATGCGTGGCCAGGTCGTACTTGTCGCCCCGGTCCAGGTAGCTGATGACGGCGTTCGAGACGTTGAAGCCGGCGCTGCCCGGATCGGTGGTGGCGCGCGACAGGTCGATCAGCAGCGCGCCCTTGTGGCCGACGATCTCCACGCGGCGCCGGTTGTCCACCACCATCGCCGTGTTCTCGTCGATGCCGAGGCCGAACTTGTAGCCCTTCTTCAGCATCGCCGGGATCATGCGGGCGAAGCGCCCGCGCACCAGCAGGTGCTGGTCGACGAACACGTCGTCGCCGATGAAGCCCAGCCCCGGCGCGATCTCCCGACCCTCGGTGACGCCGGCCCGCAAGGTTGCGAACACCGTGTTCGGCGCGTAGAACATGGTGCTGCTCATGATGGCCGCGCCGGCGCTGCTGCCGGCCACCACGCCGCCGTTGCGGTACAGGTCCCACACCGCGTCCAGCACCGCGCTGCGGCTGCCGTCCTCGCGCACCAGCGCCTGCGTGATGCGGGCCTGGTCGCCGCCGACGAAGAACACGCCGCCGGCGCCGCGCACCGCGGCCGCCAGTTCGGGATCGTCGGCCACCTTGCGGAAATCGCTGTCGGCCAGCTTGACCGCCAGCGGCACCAGGAAGGCGCTCGCGCCGTAGGCATTGAGCCGGGCCACGATCGCCTCGCCCACCAGCGTCGGGTCGGACGAGGCCGACGGCAGCACGGCGATGCGCGCGCCCTGGCCGCCGGCCAGCTGCACGATGCGCTGCCAGACCTCGGCATTGTCGGCCCGCAGGTTGCCGCCGATGATGACCAGCGATCCCTTGGGCCCGGCCGGCGCCACCGGCAGCGTCGGATCGACGGTCGGCGCGGCCAGCGCGCCGCCCAGCGGCACCGCCAGCGTCAGCGTCGCCTGCAGCAGGTGCTTCAACAAGGTGGTGGTCATGCCCATGGCGGCTCCGGCAAAAAAATGGGACGGCGCCTGCCGTCCCATTAAATATAACCGATTTCGCGCGGCCGTCAGCGGTAGCGGTACAGCGGCTGCTGCAGCTGGATCGGCCGGATGTCCATGCGCAGCTTGAGCACCGAGTAGGCCTCCGCCTCGGTCGAGCTGTAGCCGACGCTGTTGATGGTTTTACTGAAGCGGAATTCGAAGCCGAACTCAGGCGAAACGTCGCGTGGATTGCCGAAGGCGATGCCGATGGCTTCCTGCTGGGCGTTGTCGATCAGGTTGACCATCAGGTCCAGCACCGCGTTGTTGCCGAGGATGTCGTTGGTGTACACCGGCTCGCGGGTATCGGGCTCGTTCGGATCGAGCTTGTTGTCGGCCTTGTCCGGCGACGGTGTGAACTCGCGCGTCACCAGGTTGAACTTGTCGCCGCGGTCCAGGTAGCTGATGGTGGCGTTGCTGATGTTGAAGCCCTTGACGCCGCGGTCGGTGATCGCCGCCGACAGGTCCAGCAGCAGCGCGCCGCTGTAGCCGATGATCTCGACGTCGCGCTTGGCGTTGACCACCATCGCGCTGTTCTCGTCGATGCCGAGGCCGATCTGATAACCTTTTTTCAACATCACCGGGATCATGCGGGCGAAGCGGCCGCGCACCAGTAGATGCTGGTCGACGAACACGTCGTCGCCGATGAAGCCCAGGCCGGAGGCGATCTCGTGGCCGTCGTTGACGCCCTGCTTGAGCATCTCCAGCGTGCCCTTGGCGTCGTAGAACATGGTGGTGCTCATGATCGCCGCGCCGGCGCTGGAGCCGGCCACCACGCCGCCGTCGCGGTACACGTCCCACACCGCGTCCAGCGCCGCCGTGTGCTTGCCGTCCGGTCGCACCAGCGCCTTGGTGATGCGCGCCTGGTCGCCGCCGGTGAAGTAGATGCCGGTGGCCGAATGGATCGCCGCCACCACTTCCGGGTCCTCGGCCGCCTTGCGGTAGTCGCTGTTGGGCAGCGTGACGCCCAGCGGAATGAAGAAGGCCTGGGCGCCGTATTGATTGAGTTTGTTGACGGTGTTCTGGGCCGACTTCTCGGGGTTGATCGAGGCCGAGCCGAACACGCCGATGCGCGCGCCCTTGCCGCCGGCCAGCTGCACGATGCGCTGCCAGACTTCCGCGTTGTCGGCCCGCAGGCCGCCGCCGATGATGACCAGGTTGCCCGCAGGCGGCGCCAGCACCGGCTTGGGCGGGGGCACCGCCTTGGCCGGCTTGCTGGCCTTGACCTGCACTTGATGGGTCTTGGCGACCGGCGTCGTGGCGGCCGTCTGCGCAGCGCACACGCCGGCGCCGGAGAACACCAGCATCCCGAGCATGCCAAAGCGCATGACAAGGCGCTGGAGCGCAAAACCTGTAAATTTCATGTTGCCCTTCCGATGAAAACCGGCGCCAGGGCTCTCGCGCGGCGCCGTAATAATGCAGATGATACCAATCTATTCCTCAATCCGACTTAAAGCATCATTACGTTACATTACTTGAAGGCGTAATTGGCGCTGGCATAGAAACGGCGGCCGCGCGGATCGGTGTAGGTCGGATCATAGCCTGAGATGAAGAAATAGGCTTGATTCGAATAGGGCGGCGCGGTGTTGAACAGGTTCTGCACGCCGGCCCGGAACTTGAGCCCCTTGGTCGCCTGCCAGGCGCCCGACAGGTCCCACAGCGAATACGCCTTCACGTGGTTGGACGCCACCACCGAGCCGTCGTCGATGTTGATCGCCGAGTTCTGGTCCTCATAGCCGCTCGAATAGGTGTTCGACAGGCTGGCCGAATACGGCCCCCGGTCCCAGTCGAAGGTGACGGTATGGCGCCAGCGCTGCACCACGCCGTCGGTGACGAAGCGGCCCAGATTGCTCAGGTAGACGTCGCCGACCGAGTTCTGGATCTTCGAATTGAGCACATAGGTGCCGGACAGGTGGCCGCCGAAGCGGCCGGCCCAGGTCTGCACGCCGCGGAAGTCCAGCGTCAGGTCCAGGCCCGTGGCCACCTGCGCGCCGCGGTTTTCCTTGCGCAGCTCGATATAGTCGATCAGGCCGTCCTCGTCGCGGTGCACCAGGTTGCCGTACTTGGCCAGGTTGCCGAGGATGACGTCGTCGCCGATCTCGCTGATCAGGTCCGTGCGCTTGATGTTCCAGTAGTCCAGCGTCATCGCCACCTGCTTGCTCGGCTCGAGCACCATGCCGACCGAGTACTGGCGGCTGCGCTCGGGCTTCAGGTCCGGATTCGAATAGCGGCGGGTGTCCCAGTTGTCGGCGCAGTCGGCGAAGTTGTTGTCCACCGTCGCGCAGTACTGCGGATCCGGCAAGGTGGCCGTGGCGCCGTAGATGGTCGGGCGGTACATGTCCGACATCGACGGCGCGCGGAAGCCGCGCCCGGCCGAGGCGCGGAACAGCATGGTCTTGGCCGGCATGTAGGTGACGCCGATCTTCGGACTGGCGGCGCCGCCGACCACCTGGTAATGGTCGTAGCGCGCCGACAGCTGCGCCTCCCACTGCTTGGTCAACGGCAGCAGCAGTTCGCCGTACACCGCCTGCACGGTGCGGCTGTCGCTGGTGGCGCGGCCGCCTTCGGGCGCGGCGTCGTTGTTGATGTTATCGCTCAGCAGCAGCGCCGACGGCGTGAAGTCGGTGCGCTCGTGGCGCACCTCGCCGCCCAGCGCCAGCGCCGCCTCGCCGCCGGCCAGCGTGCCGACCGGATGCGACACCTTGAAGTCGACCGAATCCATCACGCCGCGCGCGTGGCGCACGTCGTCGTTGACCTGGATACTGTTCAGCAGCGCCACGCCGGCCGCGCCCGACGGGCCGAAGGGATTGATCGTGCCGTCGTAGATCCCCGCCTGCAGCTTGTCGTACAGCAGATAGCCGTGGGTATCCTTGTCCTTGATGGTGTTGACGCTGTGATTGAGGCCGATATCGTAATCGAAGCCGCGCGCGCTGCCGGTCATGCCGACCACGAAGCGCTGGCTTTCGCTGGTCAACTCGCTGGTGCGGCGGCCCGCCTCGGCCAGGCGGATGCGCAGCTCGACATCGCCGACCACGTCGTCGTCCGCGCTGGCTTCCTCCGATTCCAGGTCGTACTTGGCCAGGCCGGGAATCTTCTTGTAGTTGATCGGCGCCCTGACGCGCGCCGACGAGGCCACGTAGCTGGTCTTCGAGCGGCTCAGCGCCACCTCGGCAAACAGCTGGTTGTCGGCGTTCAGCTGCAGCACGCCGCGGCTCAGCAGGTTGACCTTGTCCGACTTCGGATACAGCTCGGTGTCGCCCATGTAGTTGTAGGTGCAGGCGTCGACGCCGCCGGTGCCGGTCGGCAGGTACAGGTTGGCCGGCGGCGCGCAGTTCGGCACCGACAGGTTGATGGTGCGGTTGGTGATCGGCTTGCCGTTGATGGTGAAGCCCTGCTCCTGCAGGTAGTCGCGCTGGGCGCCGGTCAGGCGGATGTTGGCCGGACCGGTATAGCCGGACAGCAGGTGCGGCAGGCGCTCGGGGATCTGCAGGTTGTTGATGAATTTGCGCTGCGAGGTGCTCAGCGCGTCGGTGCGCTGCACGTCGAGCACCGCGAACACATTGTAGCCATCCTTGCCCAGGTCGCCCTTGCCGGCGCTGATGGTGGCGGTGCGCTTGCCGGCGCCGCCCTCGTCGGTCCTGCCGCCGTAGGCGTTCAGCTCCAGGCCCTGGAAATCCTTGCGGGTGATGAAGTTGATCACGCCGCCGATGGCGTCGGTGCCGTACAGCGCCGAGGCGCCGTCCAGCAGCACCTCGACGCGCTGGATCGCGGCGGCCGGGATGTTGTTCAGGTCGACGCCGGTGTCGTCGCCGGGCGAGGCGAAATTGGCCATGCGGCGGCCGTTCAGCAGCACCAGCGTGGACGAGGTGCCGATGCCGCGCAGGTTGGCGCTGTTGAAGCCGCGCTGGTCGTGGCCGTCGGTGATGCTGGCGCCGTCGGTCAGGCCGCCGACGTTGGCCGACACGCGCGCCATCAGTTCCGACGCGGTGGTCACGCCGGCCTTCTCGATGTCCTCGCGGGTGATGACCTGCACCGGCAGCGCCGTTTCGGACTCGATGCGGCGGATCGCCGAGCCGGTGATCTCGACCTTGGGCATGATAGTCGCCGCCGCCGGCGCGGCCGGCGCCTCCTGCGCGACGGCCTGCTGGCCCAGCAGCCCGATCACCGCTCCCACGCTCAGGGCGCGCCGTACCGAGTGCGCCATCGTCGAAACCCGCATGCCGTGCAATTCACCCATATATATTCTCTCTGGTAGCAATGTAAATAATTCAATTAAACTAACTGTACGCACATCGCCGTGAAAACTCAAGAAAGCAGGCCGCCTTTCGCCGTGCAGCGATTTACTTTGTGAAAATAGTGCTACATACTCAATCTTTGACCGCAAATAGTGTTAGCTCACCCATGCAAGTACACAAACACCCCCTCTCCGGCCCGCACAGCAACGCCGCATTTGAACTGACCAGTTTTCACTTCGGCAGCGCGGGCACCGGCAAAAAGGTCTATGTCCAGGCCTCGCTGCACGCCGACGAGGTACCCGGCATGCTGGTCGCGCAATACCTGCGCAAGGAACTGACCGCGCTCGAACAAGCCGGCAAGATCGCCGGTGAAGTCATCCTGGTGCCCGCCGCCAACCCGATCGGCCTGGCGCAGGCGATCCACGGCGCCGCCTTCGGCCGCTTCGACCTGACCACCGGCATCAACTTCAACCGCTCCTACAAGCACGTCGCCGACGACCTGAAAAAGTCGCTGGAAGGCCTGCTGGGACAAGACGCCGACGCCAACGTGCGGCTGATACGCGAACACGCGCGCGCCTCGATCGCCACCTGGCAGCCCGCCACCGACGCCGAGACGCTGAAGAAAACCCTGATGACGATGGCGGTGGACGCCGACATCGTCATCGATCTGCACTGCGACAACGAGGCGGTGCTGCACGTCTACGCCGGCACGCCGCTGGCCGAAGGCATCGCGCCGCTGTCGGCCATCATGGGCGCGCACGCGCTGCTGCTGGCCTACCAGGCCGGCGGCGAGCCGTTCGACGAGGCCTGCAGCCGCCTGTGGTGGGACCTGGACAAGCACTTCGAAGGCCGCTACCCGATCCCCGCCGCCTGCCTGTCGACCACCGTCGAGCTGCGCGGCGAAATGGAAGTGAGCTACGCGCTGGCCGAGAAGGACGCCGCCGGCCTGCTGCAGTTCCTGACCCTGAGCGGCGTGCTGCTGCCCAAGGACGCCGCAGCCGCGGCGGCGGCCGCGGTGCTGCCCGCGCCGCTGTGCCAGGCCACGCCACTGGAAGGCGTCGAGCCGCTGTACGCGCCGCACGCCGGCATCCTGGTCTACACCCGCGACCTCGGCGCGCGCCTGGCGCCGGGCGACGCCATCGCCGACCTGATCGACCCGGTCAGCGGCGAGACCACGGTGATCCGCGCCAGCGTGGCCGGCGTGTTCTTCGCCCGCAGCGCGCACCGCCATGTGATACGCGGCATGAACGTCGGCAAAGTCGCCGGCGCCCAGGCCTTCCGCGCAGGCGATTTGCTGAGCCAATAAATCAAAACAACATGACCACCAAAAAATTCAAGCTGCCGCACACCTTCGTCCTGCTGTTCATCATCCTGGCGCTGATCGCGGCGGCCACCTGGCTGGTCCCCGGCGGCAAATACGAGACGCACCTGGTCAATGGCAAGCAGCTGATCGACCCGTCCAGCTTCCACTACATCGCCAGCGCGCCGCAGGGCCTGACGGCGCTGATGAAGGCGCCGATCAAGGGCTTCGTGGACGCGGCGCTGATCATCGGCTTCGTGCTGATCGTCGGCGGCGCCTTCTCCGTGCTGCAGAAGACCGAGGCGGTCGACTCGATGATCAAGTCGCTGGCGCGCGCGCACGACAGCTCGGTGTTCATCCAGAAGGCGCTGATCCCGGTGTTCGTGACCATGTTCTCGATCGGCGGCGCCACCTTCGGCATGAATGAGGAAGCCATACCGTTTATATTGATTTTCGTGCCGCTGGCGCTGGCCTTGGGCTATGACACCGTCACCGGCGTGTCGATCCCCTTCCTCGGTTCGCAGGTCGGTTTTTCGGCGGCGTTCCTGAACCCCTTCAACGTCGGCATCGCGCAGGGCATCGCCGGCGTGCCGGTGTTTTCCGGCTGGGGCTATCGCCTGATCGTCTGGTTCATCGCCACCGCCATCACCATCGTCTTCCTGATGTGGTACGCGGCGCGCGTGAAAAAGACGCCGGAGCTGAGCCCGACCTACGCGCTCGACCTGGAAAAGCGCCGCGAGCAGCCGCACGGCCTGGGCGAATTCCACGGCATGACGGGGCGCCACAAGCTGGTGCTGGCGATCTTCGTCGGCTCGCTGGTGATCATGGTCGGCGGCGTGGTCGGCTACGACTGGTACATCGATGAAATCGCCGCGCTGTTCCTGACCATGGGCATCGTCATCGGCCTGGTGGGCAAGCTCGATTCGACGCAGATCGTCGAAGGCTTCATCCAGGGCGCGCGCGACCTGGTCGGCACGGCGCTGGTGATCGCGCTGGCGCGCGGCACGATGATTTTGGCGCGCGACGCCCACATCATCGACACCATGCTGCACTCCTTGATGCCGCTGGTGCAGTCGTCCAGCCCGATCTTCGCGGCATGGAAGATGTTCGGCATCCAGACGGTGATCAACTTCTTCATCCACTCCGGCAGCGGCCAGGCCGCGCTGACCATGCCGATCATGGCGCCGCTGGCCGACCTGGTGGGCGTGACGCGCCAGACCGCGATCCTGGCGTTCCAGTTCGGCGAATTCACCACACCGATGATACCGACATCCGGCATCACCGTCGGCGTGCTGGCCCTGGCGCGCATCCCCTGGATCACCTGGGCCAAGTGGATGGTGCCGCTACAGCTGATCTACGCCGTGCTGGCGCTGGCGCTGCTGGTGCCGCCGTGCCTGATGGTTTGGCAATGATGGGCTTTAAGTAGCTGCTTCATGAGCGGCGGTCCCTCCCAGCAAACGCGCTATGGCCGCTTTTTGCGCCGACCGGCAGACATCGGCAAGCAGCCATTGATCACTGCCCGGAAGGCGTAGCCAGATGGCTTTCCAGGCGTTGCGGTTGCCGCTGCCTTGCAGATTGGCGAAGCAGGATGGCGAAACTACATGCTCGCCATATTTGATTTCCGCCCCCGCCACCACAGCGAAATAGTACTGGTGATCGAAGCATGCGCGCAGCCTTGTCCCCTCTGGCAGAAAGACTTCCTTCCATTGGTATCCGGCCTCGGATGGCGCCGCCGGCTGCTGTTGGGCTGCCGGGGCCGGTTTCATATAGTTGCGGATCGCCTCGCAAATGAACGGCTCCAGCGCTAGAGAATCGGACCAGAAATGACCTGTGAATTCGCCCAGGGCCTCCAGCACATCGGAGGGCACGCGGATCGGGAATGCGTGAGCATGCATGAGGGGTTCCCAAAAAATCGGTTTTTACTAAGCGCTGCTAACCGCCGCTAAAACTTACTACTGCGCGCTATCGATTACTAAAATTGCCAAGACGAACGCTAAACGATACTAATTTTCGGCCTGTATTTGTTAGAGCCGATTAGTACTGTTTAGTTCACGCGATAGTACAAACTCCGACGAAATATCGGAGACTATCGGTGAATAGCAAGGGTTCGCACGTTTTAGTAAAACCCGAAAAAAAGACATACCCGCCGCGTGCGGTCCTGTCGATGGGGAGCCCCAGATCCCCCCCTCAACGTCCCCCTGGCTGGCATGAACGGCTAGTTGGCGTAGATGTTCGGGAAGTAGCGCTCCATCAGCGTCGCCGGCCGGGCCGGCGGCGTGAAGCCGAATTGGGCGTACAGGCCGTGCGCGTCGCTGGTGGCCAGCATGAAGCGGCGCAGCCCCTGCAAATCCGGGTGCGCCAGCACCGCCTCCATCAGGCGCTTGCCGTATCCCTGCCCCCGGACCTCCGGCAGCACGAACACGTCGACCAGGTTGGCGAAGGTGGCGCTGTCGGTGATCACCCGCGCGAAACCCACCTGCCGGCCGTCCAGATAAGCGCCGAAACACAGCGAATTGTCGATCGCCCGCTCCACCACGGCGGGCGGAATGCCGATGGCCCAAGTCGACTGCTCGCTGAGGAATTGGTAAATCAAGGGCAGGTCGAGTTCCGCCTTGTCGGTGCTGATGTGCAGAGTAGTCATGTTTTCGGTGATTAAAAAGACAACGTTGACGTATTTTCGAGCATCTACCGGTTTATAATCGATGCCGACAAAACGCGCAAACTACTTTCTTCATTATGACTGCACAACTCTCCAAAAAAGCCGAAGCCTGGTCGGCCCGCTTCAACGAACCCGTTTCGGACCTCGTAAAACGCTATACCGCCTCGGTATTCTTCGACAAACGCCTGGCCAAGGCCGACATCCAGGGCTCGCTGGCCCACGCCGAAATGCTGGCCGCCCAGGGCATCATCAGCGCCGCCGACCGCGCCGAGATCGAGCGCGGCATGGCGCAGATCTCGTCCGAGATCGAAGCCGGCCAGTTCGAATGGCTGCTGGACCTGGAAGACGTCCACCTGAATATCGAAAAACGCCTGACCGAACTGGTGGGCGACGCCGGCAAGCGCCTGCACACGGGCCGCTCCCGCAACGACCAGGTGGCCACCGACATCCGCCTGTACGTGCGCTCGGCCATCGACGACGTGGTCGAACTGCTCAACGCCCTGCGCGGCGCGCTGACCGACCTGGCCGAAAAGAACGCCGACACCATCATGCCCGGCTTCACCCACATGCAGGTGGCGCAGCCGATCACCTTCGGCCACCACATGCTGGCCTATGTCGAGATGTTCGGCCGCGACGCCGAGCGCATGGCCGACTGCCGCAAGCGCGTCAACCGCCTGCCGCTGGGCGCCGCCGCGCTGGCCGGCACCACCTTCCCGATCGACCGCCTGCGCGTGGCCAAGACGCTGGGCTTCGACGACGTCTGCCACAACTCGCTGGACGCCGTCTCGGACCGCGACTTCGCCATCGAGTTCACCGCCGCCGCCTCGCTGATCATGACGCACATCTCGCGCATGTCCGAAGAGCTGGTGATCTGGATGAGCCCACGCGTGGGCTTCATCGACATCGCCGACCGCTTCTGCACCGGCTCGTCGATCATGCCGCAAAAGAAAAACCCGGACGTGCCGGAACTGGCGCGCGGCAAGACCGGCCGCGTGTACGGCCACCTGATGGGCCTTTTGACCCTGATGAAAGGCCAGCCGCTGGCCTACAACAAGGACAACCAGGAAGACAAGGAACCGCTGTTCGACACGGTCGACACCGTGGTCGACACGCTGCGCATCTTTGCCGACATGGCCGGCGGCATCAGCGTCAAGCCGGAAGCGATGCGCGCCGCCGCGCTGCAGGGCTACGCCACCGCGACCGACCTGGCCGACTACCTGGTCAAGAAGGGCCTGCCGTTCCGCGACGCCCACGAAGCCGTGGCCCGCGCCGTGCGCGCCTGCGACGACCTGAAGATCGACCTGGCAGAAATGTCGCTGGACCAGCTGCGCGCCTTCTCGGCGCTGATCCAGGACGACGTATTCGCCGTGCTGACCTTGGAAGGCTCGGTCGCCGCGCGCGACCACGTCGGCGGCACCGCGCCGAACCAGGTGCGCAAGGCGATTGCCCGCGTGCGCGAACAGCTGGCAAAATAAACCCCGCGTCGCTCCCGCGCAAGCGGGAGTCCATGCCGGGCATCCGCAGCTGCTCGGCATGGATTCCCGCCTGCGCGGGAATGACGTGCACCCGGACATCCCGAACGCCCGCCAGAGGACAGAGGAGACGCAAATGTTTATGCCGGTCTCGCGAGCCATCGACAAGCTCAATGAAAAGATCGCCCACGCCGTCGGCTGGTGCCTGCTGGCCGCCGTCATCATCTGCACCGTCAACGCCGTGGTGCGCTACACCCTCAACATGAGCTCCAACGCCTGGCTGGAGATCCAGTGGTACCTGTTCGCGTCGATGTTCATGCTGGCCTCGGCCTACACGCTCAAGCGCGACGAGCACGTGCGCATCGACGTCGTCGCCGGCCGCTTCTCCAAACGCACGCAGGTCTGGATCGACCTGTTCGGCTACCTGCTGTTCCTGATGCCGATCTCGCTGGTGATCCTGTACTACGGCACGCCGTTCGCGCTGCTGTCGCTGCGAAGCGCCGAGATGTCCAGCAACGCCGGTGGCCTGATCGTCTGGCCGGCCAAGATGCTGGTGCCGGTCGGCTTCCTGCTGATGGTGCTGCAGGGCGTCTCCGAGATCATCAAGCGCATCGCCTTCCTGGCCGGGAAAATCGACGGCCACGAATTCGCCAAGCACGCCGCCACGCCGCAGGAAGAGATCGAAGCGATCAAAGCCGCCAATAAGATCAACTAAGGCACATACATGGAAGCATTCCTGGTAGCGAATCTGGCGCCCATCATGTTCGGCGCGCTGGTGATTTTCCTCCTCTCCGGTTTTCCCGTCGCGTTCTCGCTGGCCGCCAACGGCCTGTTCTTCGGCATCGTCGGCATCGAACTGGGCCTGCTGAAACCCGAGCTGCTGCAGGCGCTGCCGAACCGCATCTTCGGCATCATGGCCAACGACACGCTGCTGGCCATCCCCTTCTTCACCTTCATGGGCCTGATCCTCGAGCGCTCCGGCATGGCCGAGGACCTGCTCGACACCATAGGCCAGCTGTTCGGACCGATACGCGGCGGCGTCGCCTACGCGGTGATCTTCGTCGGCGCGCTGCTGGCGGCGACCACCGGCGTGGTGGCCGCCTCGGTGATCTCGATGGGCCTGATCTCGCTGCCGGTCATGCTGCGCTACGGCTACGACAAGAAGCTGGCGGCCGGCGTCATCGCCGCTTCCGGCACGCTGGCGCAGATCATCCCGCCGTCGCTGGTGCTGATCGTCATGGCCGACCAGCTGGGCCGCTCCGTCGGCGACATGTACAAGGCCGCCTTCGTGCCCGGCCTGCTGCTGACCGCGCTGTACGCCGGCTACGTGCTGGCGATATCGATCTTCAAACCCAAGATGGTGCCGGCGCTGCCGCTGGAGGCGCGCAACCTGCGCCAGCCCAATGGCGACAGCGGCGCCCGTTCGCTGCTGGTGCTGGTGATCGGCGCGGTGGCCGCGTCGTTCGCCTTCGCCCACTACTGGGGCGCCAGCCACCCGGCGCTGGCCGCCGACGAACTGGGCATCTTCTCCGGCGCGGTCGGCATCGTCGGCGCCTTCGCGTTCGCGCTGGCCAACCGCCACCTGAAACTGGGTCTGCTGTCGCGCATGGCCGAGCGCGTGGTGTTCGTCATGATCCCGCCGCTGGCGCTGATCTTCCTGGTGCTCGGCACCATCTTCATCGGCCTGGCCACGCCGACCGAGGGCGGCGGCATGGGCGCGATGGGCGCCATCCTGCTGGCGATGTTCAACGGCCGCCTGTCGCTGGACCTGACCAAACAGGCGATGCACTCGACCACCCGCCTGTCCTGCTTCGTGGTGTTCATCCTGATCGGCTCCACCGTGTTCTCGCTGGTGTTCCGCGGCGTGAACGGCGACCTGTGGGTCGAGCACCTGCTGTCCAGCCTTCCCGGCGGCAGCACCGGCTTCCTCATCGTCGTCAACATCCTGTTCTTCGTGCTGGCCTTCTTCCTCGACTTCTTCGAGCTTGCCTTCATCCTGGTGCCGCTGGTGGGCCCGGTGGCGGACAAGTTGGGCATCGACCTGATCTGGTTCGGCGTGCTGCTGGGCGTGAACATGCAGACCTCCTTCATGCACCCGCCGTTCGGCTTCGCGCTGTTCTACCTGCGCTCGGTCGCGCCGAAGGAAGTGAAGACCTCCGACATCTACTGGGGCGCGATCCCGTTCGTGCTGATCCAGATCGTCATGGTGGTGCTGATCATCAGCTTCCCCAACCTGGTGTCGGTGGAGAAGAAGGTCGACATGAACGAGCAGATCGAACTGAAACTCGACACGCCGCCACCGCCTGCCGAAGAGAAGAAGGACGACGAGGCGCCGCAGCTGAACTTCTCGACCGACACGGAGAAGAAATGACGCGCCCGACGCTGACCTACCGCAAGCCGCAGCTGGGCCGCGACTACTGGGTCAAGGACGACATCCTGCCCAACGCGCGGGAAGTCGCGCAGCGCTGCTTCGCCCGCGAAGACTGGGAGCTCGGCGCGCCGCACCGCCCGGAACCCTGGCCCGGCATGCGCAGCAAGGGCGCGCTGCTGCCGGACGAACTGGCGCTGGTGGAAGCCTGGGTCAAGAAGGTGACGGGAGCGAAGAAGCTGTGGCAGGAGGCCACGCCGCAGGGCAGCACGCTCAATCACAACTACGTGCAGCTGGTGGGCGGGATCGAATCCGGCCCGCGGCCGCATACCGATTCGCTCAAGCTGTGCCGCTACGCGGCGGTGATCTACCTGTCGCCGGACCCGCTGCCGGCGGCCGGCACCTCGTTCTACCGGCTGCGCTATCCGGATGGCACGCTGGGCGGCAACTACTGCAGTCCCCCGCACGCCAACCTGCGCGAGGCGCTGGGCGTGACCAGCCTGCCGCCGCAGGCCTGGCACGAGGACCTGCGCGTCGACAACCAGTTCAACCGCATGCTGCTGTACCGCGCCAACATGGTCCACTCGGCCAGCGGCTACTTCGGCTGCGACCACGACGACAAGCGCATGACCGCCGTGTTCTTCTGGATGGCGTGACGCCCTCGATCAGAGCGTCACCATCTTCGACAGCACCGAAAACGCAGCGCCGGTCTGGTTCTGCTCCAGCAGGATGGTCAGCTCGGTGTAGGTGCAGATCATGTTGACCAGGTTGATCTTGTCCCACGCCAGCTGCTTGAGGATGGCGTGATAGATGCCCGGCGTGCGGCTGGTGTCGGGATTGAGGTGCAGCGTGACCGCGCTCAGGTTGTCCTGCCGCGCCAGCAGCCGCTCGCCGACGAACACCTCCTCCACCATGCAAGTGAGCACCCGGCTGCAGATCACCATCACCTCGTTGACGCCGCGCGTCACCGTGACGAAGGAGCCGCGCATCGGCTCGGCGCGCGCCAGCAGCTGGCGGTGGCATTCGTTGACGCTGTCCGTGTAGCGGAAGGTGTATTCGGTCAGCTCGGTGCGGGTGGTCAGCTCGCCGGTCTTCTGCGCCAACGCGATCGGCTCGTTGCTCGCCTCCGGCAGGCGCTCGGCGACGCGGCGCAGCGCCATCACCACCGCCGCCTGGCCGACCGGCTTCCACAAATCGCTCTCCAGCTGCGGCTGCAGCTGGCGCGCCAGCTCCGACAGGTTGATCAGGTTGCGCCGCAGCCCTTCCGTGAGAAAAGACGACTCCATGACGATGCGTTCTACTTTGGTGGCAATCGACAGCATGCAAGTTCCCCTTGTCCGCGCGCCGGCGGACAAAAACTAAGCTGATAGCAGGCGCTGTGCCGCGCGGCCGCCGTGATCGGGGCCGCGCAGCGACGCAATAGCCTCGCCGGCGCCCCGGATAGGGACGCGGCGGCGGAAGATATGCGGCAAGCGTTGGTCTTTAACTGGGAGCGATGCTAGATCGGCGGCGGGGCCGTCGTATGGGAGGCGCGCAGCGCGCGGGCGGAACTGAAATCGTGCTGTGGGTGTGCGGTCATTTTCTTCTTCCTGTGGTTCCCGATTGCGCTTGTTATCAAGGGTCGTGCCCTGCGCTTTTTATGTGCCGGTCCGGGACCATAATCCCAGCCGGCTGCAACTAGTTTAATTCGCAATATTAAATCTATGCAACTGGGATTTGCTGAATTTTTGGGCATAGTGTTGCGTAGCCACCGAAAATAGAGCGCGGCGTCTAGTTCGTTGTTCATTTAAGACAAAACCCTTCAATCGTGCGCCTTCCGGCGGGCCTACTCTGGTATGCGCCATGGTCGGACAAGGCCGCATGTCCCCCCGGAATTGTCTAAATTCAGACATTTTTTTCTCCCGCGACTAATTTTCCAAGTTTTTTGACTTCGCCATCTCGACAGGAATAGTGTCGCCACTGCTCGCCGTTTTAGCCGCACAAAAATCGCTGACCAGCCACCCGCCGGGGCAGCGCCGAGGACGCCGAGTTGGCCACGATCCGGCCAGGCAGCATCAAGCGAAATACACCTAGACCCCATGGAGAAGAGATGAATTTACGTAAGACCCTACTTGCTGCATCCGTCGTCGCCGCTTTGCCGATGATGGTATCCAGCGCAGCCCAGGCGGCTGCACAACTGATGTCCGCCCCGGTCAGCCTGGCCTCTCCACAAGAGAGCAAGGGACTGGTCGCCAAGCTGACGGCGCTGGACGCCGAGCACGGCCTGTCGGCCGATCACAGCTTCCGCATCAGCAGCCAGCACCCTGGCGTCGTCGGCCAGAAAATCACCCGCGCGCAGCACACCTTCAAGGGTCTGCGCGTGTACGGTTCCGAATCGGTGGTGGTGACCAATGACGCCGGCGACATCGTCAGCGAATCGGTCTCCGACCGCCGCGCGGCGCTGGGCGCCGACACCAACGGCGTGACCGCCGGTAAAACCTCCGCCATCGTCGACACCACGCCGTCGCTGAGCGCCAGCGACGCCATCGCACTGGTGGTCAAGGCCGTCGCCCCGAGCGGCACGCACCGCTGGGCGCCGAGCGCCGAGCTGCTGATCTACCCGGTGATGAAGTCGGTGCGCATCGCCTCGGCCGTCAACAAGTCCGAAGCCGCGCTGAACGCGATGGACCTGGAAGACGTGGTCGACCATTACGAGCTGGCCTACTTCGTGCAGACCCGCATGGCCAACAAGGGCAAGCCGGTGTACTTCGACACCATCCTCAACGCCAAGACCGGCGCCGTGATCGCCCAATGGCAGGCGCTGCAAACCGTGGTCGGCACCGGCAACAGCCAGTACAACGGCGTGGTGCCTATCCAGACCTCGCTCTCGGGCAGCACCTACAAGATGCTCGATTCGACCCGCGGCACCGGCGGCACCTACGGCGGCATGGCCATCACCGACGCGGCCCACAGCTCGGCCGACAATCCAAATGCCGGCAGCATCTACACCAACACTACCAACACCTGGGGTGACGGCAAGCAGTACATCAATGGCGGCAGCGACACCAACGCCAATGGCCAGACCGCCGCGGTCAACGCGCTGTGGGGCTTGATGAACACCTACGACACGATGAAGAACGTGCTGGGCTGGCAATCGCTGGACGGTAACAACACCGCCACCTACATCGCCGCCCACGTCGACACCGCCTACGACAACGCCTTCTTCGACCCGGGCTGCAAGTGCATGTACATCGGCGACGGCTCCAGCTTCTACAGCCTCGGTTCGATCGACGTGATCGGCCACGAAATGTCGCACGGCGTCACCGACGCCACCTCCAACCTGACCTACTCCGGCGAATCGGGCGGCTTGAACGAGTCGAACTCGGACATCGGCGGCGAGATGGTCGAAGCCTATGCCCGCAACGGCGGCACCGGCATGGTGATCCCGGCCAGCGGCAACGACTGGATGATGGGCAAGGAGATCAGCAAAACCGGCCAGCCGCTGCGCTGGATGTACAAACCGAGCAAGGACGGCAGCAGCCCGGACGCCTGGAGCAGCACGATCAAGAACCTGAACGTGCACTATTCCAGCGGCCCTAACAACCGCATGTTCTACTTCCTGTCGCAGGGTTCGAACGCCAGCAGCACCAGCGACTACTACTCGAAATACCTGATCAAGAGCCCTGCCGCGATGACCGGTATCGGCAACGACAAGGCATTCCGCATCTGGTTCAAGGCGAACACCACCAAGTTCACCGCCTCGACCAACTACGCCGACGCACGCAACAAGGTGCTGCTGGCAGCACAGGAACTGTATGGCGTGGGCTCGAAGGAAGCCATCGCCGTGCAACGCGCCTACGCCGCGATCAACGTCGGCGCCGACATCGACGAAGCAGCCGGCGGGTCCGCCGTGTCGATCTCGACCCAGCCAGCCAGCGTGACCGTGGCTGCCGGCTCGACCGCATCGTTCAGCGTCGGCGCCACCGGCGGCACCGCGCCGTACACCTACAAGTGGTACCGCAACGGCGCGGTGATCAGCGGCGCCACCTCGGCCACCTACTCGCTGACGGCGCAATCGACCGACAACGGCGCGGTGTTCAACGCCGTCGTCAGCGATTCGTCGTCGCCGGTCAAGACCGCGACCTCCGGCAACGCCACGCTGACCGTCGGCAGCACCGGCGGCAGCACCGAGCGCGTGACCAACGGCGGCTTTGAATCGGGCGCCACCGGCTGGAGCGGCACCACCGGCGTGATCGGCACCTTCACCGGCGAAACGGCCTACGAAGGCACCAAGTACGCCTACCTGGGCGGCAACGGCCAGACCGCGTCCGAAACGCTGACCCAGGCCGTGACGATCCCGTCGACCGCCACCTCGGCATCGCTGACCTTCGCACTGCATATCGACACCGCTGAATCGGGCACCACCGCCTACGACAAGCTGGTTGTCACCGTGAAGAACAGCGCCGGCACCGTGCTGGGCACCCTGGCCACCTATTCGAACGCGAACGCGGCCAGCGGCTACCAGATCCGCACCTTCAACCTGATCGCGTACAAAGGCCAGACCGTCACGCTGTCGTTCGCCATGACGGAAGACTCGTCGCTGCAAACGTCGTTCGTGGTGGACAAGGTCAGCCTGATCACCCAGTAAGTGAGGTTGTAACACCTGGACAGCCCCGTCCACCCCATCGGGGCTGTTTTTAAAGAGGCGGCAGCGCATCGCCGCCTCGTTTTTTCTGGTTGAGTAAGGCAGTAGCATGCGATGCAGTTCCACCTACAAGTGCAGGGCGGGCCATCCGGCCGGCAAACCATAGCGATCGACGCCGCCAGCGAGGCGGAGGCGATACGGCAGGCGGCGCGCAGTGGCTGGCGCGTGCTGGCCATCATCGGTACCGGACAATCCGGTGCGGGGGAGAGCGCGCACGCCCGCATCAGCAAGCAACCCTTCCCGCTGCTGCAGTTCAGCCAGGAGCTGCTGGCTTTACTGGAAGCGGGACTCAATCTGAGCGAGGCCACCGCCACGCTGCTCAACAAGGAAACCCGCGGCGGCGCGCGCGCCACCCTGGCCGCCATCCAGCGCTCGCTGCAACAGGGGAAAAGCTTCTCCGACACCCTGGCCGATTTCCCGGCCGTCTTCCCGGAACTCTACGTCGCCACCGTGCATGCCGCCGAACGCTCGGGCAACCTGCCGGAGGCGCTGGCGCGCTTCGTCGGCTATCAGCTGCAGTTCGACGCCATCCGCAAGAAGCTGGTCTCGGCCGCGATCTACCCGACCATGCTGCTGGTGGTCGGCACGCTGGTCACGCTGTTCCTGATGGGCTATGTGGTGCCGAAGTTCAGCGTGGTCTACGAAAGCTCGGGCCGCGAAATTCCATGGGCCTCGCAGATGCTGCTGGGCTTCGGCAAGACGCTGGCGGCCCATCCGTGGCTGTGCGCCGCCACGCTGGCGGCCGTCGTCGGCGGCGTGGTGCTCGGCCTGGGCAACGCCGCCATGCGCCAGCGGCTGGTGCTGGCGATCCTGCGGCTGCCGGTGCTGTCGGCCAAGGCGGCCGAGTTCCGCCTGGCGCGCTTCTACCGCGCGCTGTCACTGCTGCTGCACGCCGGCATACCGCTGTCGAAGGCGCTGGCGATGACCAACGCCATGCTGCTGCCGTCGCAACAGGTGCAGCTGGTGCAGACGCGCCGCGCGGTCGAACAGGGATTGCCGTTTTCTACCGCGCTGGAACAGAACGCGCTGGCCACGCCGGTGGCGCAGTCGCTGCTCAAGGTCGGCGAGAACACCGGCCGCCTGGGCGACATGCTGGAGCGCTCGGCCAAGTTCCACGATGAAGAATTCGCCCGCTGGGTCGATTGGGCCTCGCGCCTGCTCGAACCCGTGTTGATGACGCTGATCGGGGTGGTGATCGGCGGCGTCGTCGTTTTGATGTATATGCCGATTTTCGAATTGGCGGGGAGTCTGTCATGAATGCACGCGAACCGGCTGTGCTCAGCCCCGAGATGCTGCACGGCGCGCGTGCCGCGGCGCTGGCGCAGGGCCGCCCGCAAATGGCGGTGCTGCAGGAGGCCGCCGGCTTGACGCCCGAAGAGCTGACCCGCCAGTTGGCCAACCTGTTCTGCTATCCGGCCTGGCCGATGAGCAAGCTACAGGCCGCGCTGCCGGCCTTCGACCTGCTGTCGTACACCGACTGCGCCCAGCGCGACTGCGTGCTGCTGCGCGAAGGCGTCGGCGCGGTCCCCGTGCTGGTCATCGGCGATCCCTACGCCGACGATACGCTGCAATGGGCCGACTACGCCATCGGCGCCGCCTACACGGTGGCGCTGGCGCACCCCGACGACCTGACCGCCTATCTGGCGCAGCAGGAAAGCGTGCAGCAGGCCATGCAGGACATGATGGAGGACGGCAGCCACGGCGAGCTGGCGGACCTGGATCAGACCATCGAGGACATCTCGCTGATACGCATCAGCGAAGACAGCAGCCCAGTGGTCAAGCTGGTCAACTCGACGATCTACGACGCGCTGAAGTTCCAGGCTAGCGACATCCACCTGGAATGCGACGCCGCCAGCCTGGTCATCAAGTACCGCGTCGACGGCGTGCTGGTGCAGGCCGGCACGGTGCAGGGCCTGCAGATGGCCGAGCAGATCATCTCCCGCATCAAGGTGCTGGCGGAGCTGGACATCGCCGAGCGCCGCGTGCCGCAGGACGGCCGCTTCAAGGTGCGCGTGAAAGGCAGCGAGATCGACTTCCGCGTCTCGATCATGCCGAACATCTTCGGCGAGGATGCGGTGCTGCGCCTGCTCGACCGCCGCGCGCTGACCGAGGCGGCGGCCGCGTTGCGGCTGGAGAGCCTGGGCCTGAACGCCGACGCCATCGTGCAGATCCGGCGCCTGGCCGCCAAGCCGCACGGCATGCTGCTGGTGACCGGGCCGACCGGCTCCGGCAAGACCACCACGCTGTACGCCGCCATCACCGAGATCAACACGGGGCGCGACAAGATCGTCACCATCGAGGATCCGGTGGAGTACCGGCTGCCGCGCGTGCTGCAGATTCCCGTCAACGAGAAAAAAGGCCTGACCTTCGCGCGCGGCCTGCGCTCCATCCTGCGCCACGATCCGGACAAGATCATGATCGGCGAGATCCGCGACGACGAGACCGCGCAGATCGCGGTGCAGGCCTCGCTGACGGGCCACCTGGTGTTCACCACGGTCCACGCCAACAACGTGTTCGACGTGGTCGGCCGCTTCCTGCACATGGGCGTGGATCCGTACAGTTTTGCGGCGGCGCTGAACGGCATCGTCGCCCAGCGCCTGCTGCGGCTCAACTGCGAACACTGCGCGGTGGACGTCGCGCCCGATTCGCAAGACCTGCAGGATAGCGGCCTAAGCGCCGATTCCGTGCGCGACTGGCGCTTCAAGGCCGGAAGCGGCTGCGGCCATTGCCGCGGCACCGGCTACAAGGGCCGCAAGGCCGTGGCAGAGGTGCTGATCCTGAACGACGCCATGCGGGAAATGATCTGCACCCGCGCGCCGGTCAGCCGCATGAAGGAGGAAGCCGCCACCATGGGCTTCCGGCTGGCGCGCAGCGCCGGGCTGGATCTGGTGCGGCAGGGTGAAACGACTTTACTGGAGCTCAATCGTGTCACTTACTGAACGCCTGTTTTCACGAGCGCCGCTGGCGCGCCTGATGCAGCAAGGCCGCCTGCGCATCCTGCTGGCGCCGCAGCAGCTGCGGTGCGTGGTCGTGCAGGGCAAGCGCCTGGTCGAAGACAGCGTCCAGCAGATCGCCGTGGACCATGCCGGCGGCCACTGGCAGGCCAGCGTGGACGCATTGCGCGCCTTGCTGCAACAGCCGGCGATGGCATCGGCCAGGCTGCCGCTGGAAATCAGCCTGTCGGGCCGCTGGAGCCAGATGGTGCTGGCACCGTGGAGCGACGCGCTTCTGTCCGAGCCCGGCGCCAGCCGTTTCCTGCAGATGCAGCTGGCCGCGCTCTACGGTGACAACGCGCGCGGCTGGAGCATCGCCAGCGACGATGCACCCTATGGCCAGACGCGCGTGGTCTGCGGCGTCGACAGCACGCTGCTGCACGCATTGAAGGATGTCGCCACCGAATGCGGTCATCCATGCCGCGCCATCGAACCGCTGCTGGCCACCGCCCTGCGTCCGCTCGACGCGGCGGCCGGCGCGCTGGCGCTGATCGAACCTGGCCGCATCACCATGGCTGCACTGGACGGCAAGCGCATCACGGCGATCCAGTCGCAGCCGGCCGGCGACGCCTGGCGCCTCGCGCTGCCGCAGGCTTGGCAGCGCTGGACCCTGCGCGCTCCGGAACTGGCGGGGATCGAGCAGGTCGCCGTGGTTGACCTGTCCATAGCGCAGGCGTCGCTGGAACCGTTGCCGGCGCGCTTCCATCTGATCGACAGCCCATTTGGCACAGAAGCGGCAGTCACCGCAACCATCCTGCCGTTCCCCGCACAGCCGGAGGCTGCCGCATGACGCGCCTGAACTTCCTGCCCCGCGCCGTTCCACTCTCCGGCTGGCGCCTTGCCCTGCTGAGCCTTGGCGTCGTAGCGCTGCTGCCGGCCGCCGTCAACTGGGCGTCGCATCTGCAGGCTGTGAGCCGTCTGGAGGCTCGTCTGGACTCCCAAGCCGCCGCGCAACCGGTACGGCTGACCCGTCCCGCATTGGCGCCGGCCCAGCAGCACGAACAGGACCTGCAGGTGAAGGCCGTAGCCGAAGCGGTGCGCCAACTCAACCTGCCCGTCACGCGCCTGATCAAATCCATCGCCGCGCCGGCCGATGTCCGCATCGCCTTGCTCGCGCTGGACTTGAACGGCCAGCAGCCGCAAGACGGTACCGATGCCGCCGTGCCATCGGGTGCCCTGAAGATCGTGGCAGAAGCGGAAACCGCGCAAGACATGATCAACTACCTGGCCTTCCTCAACCAGCAGCCGATGTTCCGCTCCGTGTATCTGGTCAAGCACGAAATGGCGGCGGGCGGCACCGGCGAACGGCCGTATCACTTTCAGCTGGAGGCCCAATGGCGGCAATAAGATCCGGTGCGCTGCCCAAGCTGAAGCTGGCCGTGCCCCCCAACCTCGTCCCACGGGTGGCATGGCAGGCACGCCGCCTGCTGCGCCAGTGCGGCCCCGGCGCCGTCGGCGGTGTCGCCTGTTTGCTGCTGGCGGTCCTGGCGCAATGGCACGCGACGCAGCTGGACCAGCGCCAGATCGCGTTGACCCGCCAGCTGAATGCCGCCGCCCGCGCCGCCGCCACACCGCATGCTCCGGTCGCCACCGCCGCCGGCGGCGTGGCCGCCTTCTACGCTTACCTGCCGGCGCACGACGCCATTCCTGACCAGCTCAAGGAACTGGTGCGCGTGGCGCAGCAAAGCGGCATCGCGCTGAACAAGGCCGAGTACAAGGCCGAACAGGATGGCAAGGCAGGCTTCCTGCGCTACCGCATCACGCTGCCGATCAAGGCGGATTACGCCAGCACGCAAGGCTTCATCATCAATGCATTGCAGGCGCTGCCGACGCTGACGCTGGAATCGGTCGCCTTCAAGCGCGAACAGATCGAAGCGGGCGACGTCGAGACACGCATCCAGTTCGTGCTGCTGGTGCGCCGCCAGGAGGACCGGCGATGAGGAAGATAGTCATCGGCGCCGCCGCCGTCGCCACGCTGCTGGCCGCGTGGTTCGCGCCGGATCAGGATGGCGGCGTCGTCGGCCCGGCGGCGGCAACGACGCGCGAGGCCGCACCGCCCGTCCCCGTCACTGATGTCACCCCGGCCGGCACGCCCGAAGAACTGCAAATCCACCCGCGCGTCGCGGACGACGACATGGGCAACGTCTTCGCCAAGCAAAGCTGGGCGCCGGAAGCGCCGAGGAAGATGATGCAGGAACAGGCGCCACAGGCACAGCAGACGGCAGCGCCATCCGGACCGCCGGCGCTGCCGTTCCAGTTCGTCGGCCGCTTTATCGACGAAGGCAAGACCGCGTGGTTCCTGCAGATCGACGGCCAGAATATCGTCGCCCGTCCCGGCGAAAAGGTCAACGACGACTACGTGCTCGACAGCGTCAACGGCGGAACGATGACCTTCATCTACCTGCCGCTCCACCAAAAACAAACCTTAGTCGTAGGGGACACCAATTGAAATCCATCGCCAACCGCCTGCACACGCTGGCCGCCTGCCTGCTGCTGAGCGCCTGCGCCGGCAGCCAGACCTTCAAGGAAGGCAATGCCCTGCTGGACGCCGGCCAGATCGACCAGGGCCTGGCCAAACTGGAACAGGCCGCGCACGAAGATCCGCACAACGCCGAATACCGCATCGTCCTGCTGAACCGCAAGCTCAAGCTGGTCAACGCGATGAACAGCCGCGCCGACACGCTGCGCCTGAAAGGCCAGTCCGCCGACGCAACGGCACTGTATGAACAGGCGCTGGTCATCGATCCGGCCAATCTGATCGCGCGCCAGGGCCTGGCGGCGCTGGCCCAGGACCAGCGCCTGCAGCAGACGATGACCGATGCGGAAGCGTTGCTGCAGCGCGGCGGCGATGCCAACCTGACGCAGGCGCAGGAGATGCTGCGTCCCCTGCTGGTCGAACGTCCCAACCAGCGCGACCTCCAGCGCCTGAAGACACGCCTCAACGACGCGCAAGCGCGACTGCGGCCGGCCAGCGGCCGCCTGGCGGTCGCCTACCGCAAACCCGTGACGCTGGAATTTCGCGACGTGCCGCTACGGTCGGTGTTCGATTTTCTCAGCAAGATCTCGGGCCTGAACTTCGTCTTCGACCGCGACGTCGATCCTAACCTGCGCGCCACGATCTCGGTGCGCGACACCAGCATCGAGGAAGCCATCGGCATGCTGTTGAGCGCGAACCAGCTGGAGCAAAGCATCACCAGCGATCGCTCGGTCACCATCTACCCGAACAATCCGCAAAAGCAGAAGGACTACCAGCAGCTGCTGGTACGCAGCTTCTTCCTGGCCAATTCCGACGTCAAGACCGTGGCTTTCTCGCTGAAGACGCTGCTGAAGGCAAAGGACATCGTCACCGATGAACGCATCGGCACCATCATCATGCGCGACACGCCGGAGATGATACGCATGGCCGAGCGTATCATCGCGGTGCAGGACGTCGCCGATCCGGAAGTGATGCTGGAAGTGGAAGTGCTGGAAGTAAAGCGCACGCGCGGCCAGGAGCTGGGCATCCGCTGGCCCGATTCGGCCGGCCTGACCTTGCTGGGCAGCGGCCAGTATGGCGCGCTCAACGTCGGCGACCTTCGCCGCATCAACGGCAGCAATATCGGCCTGGCGCTGGGTTCCGTCACGCTCAACGCCAACAAGACGGACACAGACAGCAATATTCTCGCCAATCCCCGCATCCGCGTGCGCAACAAGGACAAGGCCAAGGTGCTGATCGGCGACCGCGTGCCCGTGATCACGGTCACCACCAACAACGGCGTCAGCGCCGACAGCGTGAACTATGTGGACGTAGGCCTGAAGCTCGACGTTGAACCCAACATCTACCTGGACGATGAAGTGGCGATCAAGATCAACCTGGAAGTCAGCAGCGTGGTCAAGGAGATCGTCAGCAAATCCGGCACGCAGGCTTACCAGATCGGCACCCGCAGCGCCGCCACCGTGCTGCGCCTGAAGGACGGCGAGACGCAGGTGCTGGCCGGCTTGATCAGCGACGAAGACCGCACCACCGCCAACAAGGTGCCGGGCGTGGGCGACCTGCCGATGCTGAGCCGTTTGTTCGGCTCCCAGAAGGACGACTCGACCCGGAGCGAGATCGTGTTGTCGATCACGCCGCGCATACTGCGCTCGATACGCCGGCCGGAGTTGACGGCGGCGGAGTTCAACTCCGGCACCGAATCCGACATCGGCGGCCGCAGCCAGGTCACCACGCTGGCTTCGGTGGGCGATGCAGCGGAAGCGCCGGAAGCCACGCAACCGCAGCGCGACGCATCCCCGGTTTCCGGCGGATCTTCCATGACCGGCAGTTCCGGCATGACTGGCGGCGACGCACCGCCGGCGCCAACTCCGGCCAAGCCCGAACCGGCTGGCCCGGTTTCCAACTCATCGAAAAAGGTCCAGTAGGCATGTCGCGCAAGGCCGAACGCGGCTTCACCTTCATCGAGTTGATGATCACGCTGTCCATCCTTGCCACGCTGGCGATGGTGGCGGCGCCGATGGCGCAGGTAGCGCTGCAGCGCGAGAAGGAGCACCAGCTGCGCACCGCGCTGATCGAAGTTCGCGAGGCGATCGATGCCTACAAGCGCGCAGCCGACAACGGCCGCATCAAGCTGTCGATAGGCGATTCCGGCTATCCGAAAAGACTCGAAGACCTGGTCACTGGCGTGCCGGACCAGCGCAGCCCGCGCAAGCAGAACATGTACTTCCTGCGCCGCCTCCCGCGCGACCCGTTCGCGCCGTCCGAGGCGAGCGGCGGCGGCTGGGCCGTCCGCGCCTACGCCTCGCCGCCGGACAATCCCAGCGAAGGTGAAGACGTTTTCGACATCAGTTCGCGCTCCGGAAAAACGGGCCTGAACGGCATCCCCCTCAAACAATGGTGACACCATGAACCGCAACAAGGCATTCACACTGGTCGAATTGCTGGTGGTGTTGGCGATTATCTCGCTGCTGCTGACGATCGCCCTGCCCCGGTATTTCAGCTCCGTCGACAAATCGAAGGAAGTCGCGCTGAAGGAAAATCTGCAAGTGCTCCGCAGCGGCATCGATAAATACTATGCGGACAAGGGCGAATATCCGGCCGCGCTGTCCGACCTGGTAAGCCAGCACTACTTCCGCAAGGTGCCCATGGATCCTGTGACGGAATCCGCCGTCACCTGGCAGTTGCTGCCCTCCGCCGACGCCGACAAACCCGGCGTGGCAGACATCCGCAGCGGCGCCAAAGGAAAAACCCGCGATGGCATCCCGTTCGGCCAACTCTAAGCCGCCGCGCCAGCGCGGTTTCGCCTATCTGTGGACGCTGATGCTGGTGGCGTTCATGGGCGTCGGCCTGACCATTGCGGCGGACCTGTACGCGACCGCGATGCGGCGCGACAAAGAACGCGAGCTGCTGTTCATCGGCCATGAATTCCGCCACGCGCTGGAGAGCTACGTCAAGGCCAATGGCCAGAGCCAGTATCCGCTGACGCTCGACGACCTGCTGAAGGACCCGCGCTTCGCCAACCCCAGGCGCCACCTGCGCCGGCTCTACGCCGATCCGGTCACGGGCAAGCCGGAATGGAGCCTGATACTGCAGCAGGGCCGCATCGTCGGCATTCACTCGACATCGCCCCTGCGTCCGATCAAGCAGGACAACTTCCACGACGACGATGCGGGCTTGGCGAAAAAGTCGCGCTATGCCGATTGGATCTTCACCTATCCCTTCGATCTGTTCACCATCCCGCAGGGTGGCGAGGTCAAACGTTGATTTTATTGATATAGGACAGTACCTGTCCAGCCTCTCCGTTCTAGCGTGACTCATCCGCATTGGCGGAATCGGCGACATCATTCGATACCGCTGGAATGTCGACATGGGAGGATGAGATGATCCTACGTATGCACTTGCTAACGGCCAGCATCGCCGCAGCTGTCTCGATGCTGCCCACCACCGCGTCGCGCGCGGCCGAACAACTGATGGCCGCACCGGTCAACATCGCCTCTCCGCCGGAGGCCGCCGGGCTGGTGGCCCGGCTGGCCGCGCTGGACGCCGCGCGCGGGCCTGCCACCGACTACAGCTTCCATCTCAGCAGCCAGCACCCCGGCGTGACCGGCCAGAAGATCACGCGCGCCCAGCATACGTACAAGGGCTTGCGCGTGTTCGGCTCGGAATCGGTGGTGGTCACCGATGCAGCGGGCGGCATCATCAGTGTCTCCACATCCGACCGGCGGCCCGCACTGAGCCCCAACGCCGCGGCGGGGACGCCGTTGACCGACACGACGCCGGTGCTGAGCACCGATGACGCCATCGCGGTGGCTGCCAAGTCGACCGCGCCGCGCGGTACGCATCGCTGGCCGCCAAGCGCCGAACTGCTGGTCTACCCGTTGATGAACTCCGTGCGCAAGCCCACCGCCGCCGGCAAGCCGGAATCGGAACTGAACGCCACAGACGTTGAGGACGTAGTCGACCACTACGAGCTGGCCTACTACGTGAAGACGCGTATGGCGCAGGACGGCAAGCCGGTTTACTACGACACCGTCGTCAACGCGAAAACCGGCGCGATCATCGCGCAATGGGTGGCGCTGAAGACGGTGGTCGGCACCGGCAACAGCCAGTACAACGGCACGGTGCCGATCAATACCACGCAATCCGGCTCCACCTTCCAGATGCTGGACGCGTCGCGCGGCACCGGCGGAAAATTCGGCGGCATGGCGATCACCAACGCCAACCACAGCTCGGCCAACAATCCGAATCCCGGCGCTATCTACACCAACAGCACTAATACCTGGGGCGACGGCAAGCAGTACATCAACGGCGGCAGCACCACCAACGCCAATGGCCAGACAGCCGCGGTCAACGCGTTGTGGGGGTTGATGAACACCTACGACGCCAACAAGAATGTGCTGGGCTGGCAGTCGCTGGACGGGAACAACACTTCGACCTACATCGCCGCCCACGTCGACACCGCCTACGACAACGCCTTCTACGACGACAGCTGCAAGTGCATGTACATCGGCGACGGCAATAGCTTCTACAGCCTGGGTTCGATCGACGTCATCGGCCACGAGATGTCGCACGGCGTCACCGCATCCACGGCGGATCTGGTGTACTCCGGCGAGTCGGGCGGCTTGAACGAATCGAACTCGGACATCGGCGGCGAAATGGTGGAAGCCTACGCGCGCGCGGGCGGCACCGGAACATCGATCCCGCTTACCGGCAACGATTGGATGATGGGCAAGGAGATCAGCAAATCCGGCCAGCCGCTGCGCTGGATGTACAAACCCAGCAAGGATCGCAGCAGCCCCGATGCGTGGAGCACCTCGCTGAAGAACCTGGACGTGCACTATTCCAGCGGGCCGAATAACCGCATGTTCTACTTCCTGTCGCAGGGTTCGAACGCCGACTCCACGACCGAGTACTACAGCAAATACCTGGTGAAGAGTCCCGCCGCGATGACCGGCATCGGCAACGACAAGGCTTACCGCATCTGGTTCAAGGCACTGACCACCAAGTTCACCTCGTCGACCAACTACGCCGACGCCCGCGGCAAGGTGCTTGCGTCGGCGCAGGAGCTGTATGGCGCCGATTCGAAGGAAGCCATCGCCGTACAGCGCGCCTACGCGGCGATCAACGTCGGCGCCGACATCGACGAAGCCGGCGCGGGTGGTGGAGGTGGCGGCGGAGGTGACGGCACGGAACTGGTTATCAATGGCGGTTTCGAATCCGGCACCACCGGCTGGAGCGGCAGCACCCGCGTGATCGGTTCCCACACCGGCCAGACCGCCTACGAAGGCACCCGTTTCGCCTGGCTGGGGGGGAATGGCCGCACTTCTACCGAAACGCTGACCCAGAGCATATCGATTCCAGCCGCAGCCACCAGTGCGACGCTGACCTACGCGCTGCACATCGACACCTCGGAAACCCGCGCCGTGGTCTACGACCGGCTGGTGGTCACGGTAAAAAACAGCAGCGGCGCAGTGCTGTCGACACTGGCCACCTACACCAACCTCGACGCGGCAGCGGGCTACCAGATCCGCAATTTCGATCTGCTGCCCTACAAAGGCCAGACCGTCACGTTGTCCTTTGCGATGCGCGAGGACCGGTCGAAGCAGACCTCGTTCGTGCTCGACAAGATCAGCCTGATCGCCAAGTAAGGCAGGACGGCGCGCTTACTTCAACGTGACGAATACCGGGTTCGAATAGAACCACAGGCTGCGGTAGTTGCGATCGTTGATGTCGTTGAAGCGCGCCGTGTTATCGGTGGTGCCGGTGCGCTGGTCCGCCAGCGGCTCGCCATCCAGGGTCAGGCCGGCGACATCGGTGCCGAGGTTGGTGCCGCGCAGGCGGTAGTACTGGTTCTTGCCGGCGATGGTTTCGTAGCTGATGCTGAAGTAGCCGTCCGCATCGACCTTCCAGTCCGCACTGGTGAAACGCTTCACCACGCGGGTGCTGGCATTGGTGGCCACACTGTAGGCGGCGCTGCCCGGTGTGGCCTTGGCGCCCACGTCGCCCACGATCAGGTCGACGTGGTCGACCACTGGCTTGACGTTGGCGGCCGTACCGCTGTCGACCGGCTTCTCGTAGTTGTTTTTTGCGGGCGACTTGAAGCGGATGGTGATCGTCACCTTGTCGCCGCTGGCGACCTTCAGTTCCCCGCCCATCTCCTTGCGGTCGTCCTTGCTGGCCAGGTTGAAGTCCAGCGCGTTGATCAAGTCCCCGTAGACCGAGAACATTTTGCCCGAGCGCAGACCTTGCAGCAGGTCCTTCGCGGCCGGCGCGCCCTGGGCGCTGTTGAAAACGTAGTTCTTCGCGTACTCACCGGGGAAATAGCCGCTGCTGTTGCCGCCGACGATCTTGAAGTGGGTGTCCGAGTCGGTCAAGTTCCAGATGCGGCGGCCCTCGCCGAGCAGCGCATCCCACACGCCGCCGACTTTGGCGACGACGTAGTCGACGCCGCCGTAGGCGCGCAGCGGCGCGTTTTCTGGCGTGTAGGCCGCCGTGTAACCGCCGCGGTCCGGCTCCATCTGGTTGCCGATCATGCCTTCGATGGCGAATACGATGTTCGGCGCGATATCGTTGAAGCGGCGGAAGTCGTCGACGGTGTAGCTGCCCTTGTTGCGCGACGGGTGGTTGACCACGGCGTAGCTGGTATCCGGATAGTTGTCCTTCAGCCAGCTGATCGCTTTCAGCGCATCGTCGGCGGAGGCGTTGTAGCGGGTGGCGCCGTACTTGGCCTTCCAGGCGGCGACATCGGCCGCATCGAACAGCGCCGCGTCGCGGTTGGTGAACAGATATTCGAATTCCTTCATGCCCTTGGTACTGGCGGCCAGCTTGTCGGTGCCCTCGAACAGGCCGATCCCGATATGGTCGTGGGTCGGCATGTCCCATTCGAAGCCGGAGAAAATCAGCTTGTCGGCAAAGGTGCCGGCAGCTTGCAGCGCCTTCACGTGTGGAATCTCGTAGCGTTCGACGCCGGTCGACAGTGGAATCGCCGCAGGCAGCGTGGCGCCCTTCTCGTCTCGCGAGGACAGTCGCAGGTGATTGCTGACAGCCATCCAATCCAGGCCATAGTTGGTGAAGGCCTTGCCCAGCACCTTGTCCAGTGTCTGGCTGACATCGGTATCGGGCGACTGGGTGGTGTGGGTATGCAGATCGCCCGCGATCCAGCGACCGCTCGGCAGCGGAGGCGCGGCGACGGTTGGGGACTGGTCGCCGCCGCAGGCGGCAGCGGTCAGCAGGATGGCGATGGCGGTCGGGATCAGCAATTGGCGTGGGCGAAAACGGGAGGAAAACGGCATGATATATGAGTCCTGAAGTGAATGCGGAATTCGGCACATTAGCATCGGCGTATTACCTCCTTATGACGAGGTAAGGCGTGTGAAGCTGCTATGATCGCCGGCTGGCGCAGACAAAGATCCGCGCAGCCTCGCAAATCAATTCAGGGATTATAAAAATGACCATAGGCGGAAAAACCATAGAAGAGGCTTTGGCCTCGTTGTCCGACATGACCGCGGGCGCGGTCCCCATCGGCAAGGACGAACACTTGCAGCGCATCGCGCGCGCACAGTCCTACATGCGCGAGCAGGGCATCGCAGCGATCTACGTCAACGCCGGCTCCAACATGACCTACTTCACCGGCACCAAGTGGCACGCCAGCGAACGCATGGTCGGCGCCATCGTACCGGCCAGCGGCCCGGTGGAATACATCGCTCCTGCGTTTGAAGAGAGCACGCTGAAGGATTTCATGCTTGTCGAAGGGAACGTCAACACCTGGCATGAGCATGAAAGCCCATATCAGCTGTTCGTCGAGACGCTCAAGCGCATGGGCATCGCGCCGGCTGCGGCGGGCGGCACGGCACCGCGCGTCGGCATTTGCGAGAGCGCGGCCTTCTTCATCTATGACGGCATCCGTCCACTGGCCGCCGGCTACGCGCTGGAGAACGCGCGCCAGGTGACGGCGCACTGCCGCACCCGCAAGTCGGCCAGCGAGATCGCGCTGATGCAGCGCGCCAAGGACATGACGCTGGCCGTGCACGTCGCTACCGCCAGCATGCTGCGCGAGGGGATCACGACGGTCGAGGTGGAGGAGTTCATCAACCGCGCGCACCGCAAGGTAGGTGCCTCGGGTTCCTACTTCGTGATCGTGCTGTTCGGCGAGGCGACCGCGTATCCGCACGGTGTCAGCTACGTGCAGACGTTGCAGAGAGGCGACACTGTGCTGATCGATACAGGCTGCAAACTGCACAACTACATTTCCGACATCACGCGCACCTACGTGTTCGGTGAAATCAGCGCGCGTCAGCGTTCGGTGTGGAACAGCGAAAAGGCGGCGCAACTGGCCGCGTTCAATGCGGCGCAGCTGGGCGTGCCGTGCGAGGAAGTGGACATGGCGGCGCGGCGTTCGCTGGAAGCGGATGGCTACGGCCCGGGCTACAAGCTGCCAGGCCTGCCGCACCGCACCGGCCACGGCATCGGCCTCGATATCCACGAATGGCCGTACCTGGTCGGCGGCGACAAGACGCCACTCGATGTCGGCATGTGCTTCTCGAACGAGCCGATGATCTGCATCCCCGGCGAATTCGGCGTGCGCCACGAAGACCATTTCTACATGACGGAGAGCGGTCCGAAGTGGTTCACCGAACCGGCGCACAGCATCGACGATCCGTTCGGCCTGCGCAAGTAATCCTTATGCCTGCATGCGCTTGAGCCGATTGTAGAAATACAGCGGTGCGGTGACATGCAGCGTGCCTTCGGCGGGACGGATCACGACACGGTTGGAATCCCAGCGCATCCAACGTGGGCTTTTGTAGTTGAAGATGCGCCCCGCATCGGTTTCGCCTACGGGTACGAAGCCAAACTGCTCTACGCGGCCGAGGAAGGCCATCTCGCCTGCCGCATCCACGGTGCCGCGTACCGGAAGGCACATCAGCAGCGCGGGCAGTTGGCCCATGCAGGCGCCGATCAGCGCTCCCCGCACGAACGCGTTCGGCATCCAATAGCTGACCAACAGGGCAACGGCCAGGAATCCGGCGACAAGACAGCCCCACACCATCCAGTCGCGTGCGCTCAGCAGGGGATTGAAGCCGATCGACTGTTTTTTAAAAGTACATGCCATACGAAGCACCTGATCGTTGCAAATAAGGCATTCTGCATTGCCGCGCTGGAAAAATCCAGTCTTCCGGCGCGGCTGCCATATCAGCTGCGCTTCATCACCAGCGTCAGGATGTCGTAGCTGGCCACCAGTTCGTCGTTCTGGTTGGTCACCTGCACGTCCCAAGCGACCACGCCCTGGCCGACGCCCTTGTCGTCGGTGCGGTTGCGGTCCACCTTGCGCTTGCAGGTCAGGCGCGCGCGGATGGTGTCGCCGATGGCGACCGGCGTGATGAAGCGCAGGTTGTCCAGGCCGTAGTTGGCCAGCACCGGACCGGGCGCCGGCGAGACGAACAGGCCGGCGGCGGCCGACAGCACGAAGTAGCCGTGCGCGATGCGCTTGCCGAACTGCGTGTCCCTGGCGGCGATCTCATCGAAGTGCATGTAGAAGTAGTCGCCCGAGACGCCGCCGAAGTTGACGATGTCCGCTTCGCTCACGGTACGGCGGTGCGTCAGCAGCGAGTCGCCCATCTTCAGGTCTTCGAAATATTTACGGAACGGATGGACTTCGCTTTCCTGCACCTTGGCGCCACGGACGTATTCACCGGTGACGGCGGCCAGCATCGTCGGCGAGCCCTGGATTGCGGCGCGCTGCAGGAAGTGGCGCACCGCGCGGATGCCGCCCAGCTCTTCGCCGCCGCCTGCGCGGCCAGGACCGCCATGCTTCAGCTGCGGCAACGGCGAACCATGACCGGTGGAGTCCACCGACGCTTCACGTTCGAGTATCAGCACGCGCCCGTGCGAGGCGGCCGCCATCGGCACCGCGTACGCGGCGATGGCCGGCTCCTTGGTCACCAGCGTCGAGACCAGCGAGCCCTTGCCGCGCGCGGCCAGGGCCATCGCTTCGTCGATGCCGTTGTAGCTGATGATGGTGCTGACCGGACCGAAGGCTTCGATGTCGTGCACGGCGTCGTTGCTCATGCCGTCGCGGCACAGCAGCAGCGTCGGCGAGAAGAACGAACCGCCGGCCACGTCTTCGCCGACCGGCTTGAAGCCGTCGCGTTCACTGAACAGCACCTCGTTGCCGCGCGCGAGCAGCTCGACGCGCTCGGCGACGTCGCGTTGCTGGTCCTTGGAGGCCAGCGCCCCCATGCGCACGCCCTCGACCGACGGATCGCCGACACTGACTTTCGCCAGCCGTTCACGCAGGCGGGTGCCGACGGCGTCCACCATATTTTCCGGCACGATGATGCGACGGATCGCGGTACATTTCTGGCCCGCTTTGCCGGTCATCTCGCGCGCCACCTCTTTGACGAACAGGTCAAACTCGACGTCGTCCGGCGAGACGTCCGGTGCCAGGATGGCGCAGTTAAGCGAATCTGCTTCGGCGGTGAACGGCACCGAATTGGCGATCAGGTAGCGGTTGGTGCGCAACTTGGCGGCGGTGTCGGCCGAACCGGTGAAGGTGACGACGTCGGCACCGCCCAGGCGATCGAGCAGGTCGCCGGTGCTGCCGATGACCAGCTGCAGCGCGCCTTCCGGCAGCAGACCGGATTCGTGCATCATGCGCACCACGGCTTCGGTCAGGTAGCTGGTGGCGGTGGCTGGCTTGCCGATGCACGGCATCGCGGCCAGGAAGCTTGGCGCGAACTTCTCCAGCAAGCCCCAGATCGGGAAGTTGAAGGCGTTGATATGTACCGCCAGGCCGCCGCGCGGCACCAGGATGTGAGTACCCGAGAAGCCGCCGTTTTTACCCAGCGCCATGGCCGGACCTTCATGCAGCACGTTCGACGACGGCAACTCGCGGCTGCCCATGCTTGCGTAGGCGAACAGCGTGCCGGTGCCGCCTTCGATGTCGACCCAGCTGTCGGCGCGGGTGGCGCCGGTCAGGTGCGAGATCGTGTACAGTTCTTCCTTGCGGCTGACCAGGTACAGCGCCAGCAACTTCAGGCGCGCGGCGCGCTGCTGGAAATCGAGTTTCATCAGTTCCGGCACGCCCACCTTGCGGGCATAGGTGACGGCTTCGTCGAAGTCGATCTTCTCGGCGTGGGTGTGATAGATCAGCGAGTTGTTCAGGGCGCTGTGCAGCGGCGCCGACGCTTCGGCGCCGATCCAGCGGCCTCCGATCCAGCTTTGCAGGGTTGATGCCATGTTGATCTCCGTTCCTTATTTCATTCGTTATGCTTGCGCGTTTTTATGCAGGTGCAGCGGCAGCGAGCTTTCCCATTCGATGCGCTTGCGGTCCGCTTCCACTTCGGTCAGCGCTTCGACTTCGCGCATCGTATTCATCGAGCGCACGGCCAGCTCCTGGTACTGGCCTGTGCCTTCCGTCTTCCATTTGATTTCGTCGTCGCTCAGCGCGCGCGCCACCTTGGCCGGCGTGCCGACCACGAGGCTGCGCGGCGGCACTTCCATGCCGGCGCGGACGAAGCTCATCGCGGCGACGATGCTGTCGGCACCGATGACGGCGTTGTCCATGATGACGCTGTTCATACCGACCAGCGCATTGCGGCCGATGCGGCAGCCGTGCAGCACGGCGCCATGGCCGATATGGCCATCGCGCTCGACCACCGTATCGCAGCCGGGGAAGCCGTGCATGACGCAAGTGTCCTGCAGGTTGGCGCCCTCCTCCAGGACCAGCCGGCCGAAGTCGCCGCGCAGCGCCGCCAGCGGACCGACGTAGCAGCGCGGGCCGACGATGACGTCGCCGATCAGCACCGCGCTGGGATGCACGTAGGCGGTCGGGTGGACCACCGGCGTGACACCGTTGATTTCGTAGACTTTGACCATGACGGTTCCCCGGCGCTTACACGCGTTCGATGACGAGGGCGATACCCTGGCCGACGCCGATGCACATGGTGCACAGCGCGTAGCGGCCACCGGTGCGTTCCAGTTGGTTCAACGCTGTCAGCACCAGCCGCGCACCGGACGCGCCCAGCGGATGGCCGATGGCGATGGCGCCGCCGTTCGGGTTGACGTGCGAGGCGTCGTCAGCCAGGCCAAGGTCGCGCGTAACGGCCAGGCCTTGCGCTGCGAAGGCTTCGTTCAGTTCGATGACGTCCATCTGGGCGATGCTCAGGCCGACCTGCGCCAGCACCTTCTTCGATGCCGGCGACGGGCCGAAGCCCATGATGCGCGGCGCCAGGCCTGCGGTGGCCATGCCCAGCACCCGGGCGCGCTTCTTCAAGCCGTATTGTTCGGCGGCGGCGGCCGACGCCAGTAGGATGGCGCAGGCGCCGTCGTTGACGCCGGATGCGTTGCCGGCGGTGACGCTGCCGTCGGGCCTGACCACGCCTTTGAGCTTGGCCAGCATCTCGACAGTGGTGTCGGGACGCGGATGCTCGTCGGTGTCGACGATCTTCGGATCACCTTTTTTCTGTTGCAGCGTGACCGGCACGATTTCGCTCTTGAATACACCCGCCGCGTGGGCGGCAGCCCAGCGTTGCTGGCTGCGCACGGCAAATTCGTCCTGGTCGATACGGCTGATGCCGAATTCCTGGGCCACGTTTTCGGCCGTCTCCGGCATCGAGTCGATGCCGTGCTGCGCCTTCATCAGCGGATTGACGAAACGCCAGCCGATGGTAGTGTCTTCGATCTTGGCTGCGCGCGAGAAGGCGCTGTCGCCCTTTCCCATGACAAAAGGCGCGCGCGTCATGCTTTCGACGCCGCCGGCGATCACCAGCTGTGCTTCGCCGGACTTGATGGCGCGCGCGGCGATACCCACCGCGTCGAGGCTGGAGCCGCACAGGCGATTGATGGTGTTGGCGGGAACGTCGACCGGCAGCCCGGCCAGCAGCGCGGCCATGCGGCCGACGTTGCGATTGTCCTCTCCGGCGCCGTTGGCGCAGCCGTAGTAGACGTCGTCCACTTTCGACCAGTCGACGCCGGGGTTGCGGGCGATCAGCGCGGCGATGGGTAACGCGGCCAGGTCGTCGGCGCGCACGCCGGCGAGGGCGCCGCCGTAGCGGCCAAATGGGGTGCGGATGGCGTCACAGATAAAAGCGTCGTTCACGGAATCTCCTTAATTTTTCGGGCGCTGGTCGACCACGCGGCGGGCCTTGCCGGTCAGCGTGCGTTCGATGCCGTTGGCGGCTAGCAGGCGCACTTTGGTGGTGACGCCAACGTAGGTCTTGATGTGATGCTCAAGCTCGCGCGCCAGCGCTTCAGTCTCGCCAACCGGCGTTTCCGGACGCAGCTCGGCCAGCACATCGAGTTTGTCGAGATGACCGTCGCGCGAGATCACCAGCTGGTATTGCGGCGCCAGCTTGGGCATCTTGCAGATCAGTTCTTCGATCTGCGTCGGGAACACGTTGACGCCGCGGATGATCAGCATATCGTCCGAGCGGCCGGTGATCTTGCCGATGCGACGCATCGAACGTGAAGTCGCCGGCAGCAGCCGAGTGAGGTCGCGCGTGCGGTAGCGGATGATGGGCAGCGCTTCCTTGCTCAGCGAAGTGAATACCAGTTCGCCCTCTTCGCCGTCCGGCAGCACTTCACCGGTTTCGGGATCGATGATCTCCGGGTAGAAATGGTCCTCCCAGATGACCGGACCATCCTTGCTCTCGATGCATTCGCTGGCGACGCCTGGGCCCATCACTTCGGACAGGCCGTAGATGTCGACCGCGTCGATGCCGGCGCGTTGTTCGATTTCCTTGCGCATGGCGTCGGTCCACGGTTCTGCGCCGAAGATGCCGACCTTGAGCGAACTGGCGGCCGGGTCCAGCCCCTGGCGCTGGAATTCCTCGATGATGTTCAGCATGTACGATGGCGTGACCATGATGATGGACGGCTTGAAGTCCTGGATCAGCTGCACCTGTTTTTCGGTCTGGCCGCCGGACATCGGAATCACCGTGCAGCCGAGCCGCTCGGCGCCGTAGTGCGCACCCAAGCCGCCGGTGAACAGGCCGTAGCCGTACGAGATGTGAACCATGTCGCCACGTCGGCCGCCGGCGGCGCGGATCGAGCGCGCAACCACATTGGCCCAGGTGTCGATGTCGTTTTGCGTGTAGCCGACCACGGTCGGCTTGCCGGTTGTACCGCTCGATGCGTGCACGCGCACCACGCGGTCCTGCGGCACGGCGAACATGCCGAACGGGTAGTTGTCGCGCAGTTCCTTCTTGCCGGTGAAGGGAAACCTGGCCAGGTCGGCCAGCGTGCGCAGGTCGTCGGGATGGACGCCGGCGGCGTCGAACGCGGCGCGGTAGTGGGCCACGTTTTCGTAGGCGTGCTTGAGCGACCACTGCATGCGCTGCAGTTGCAGGGCTTGCAGTTCGTCCTTGCTGGCGCGTTCGATCGGCTCCAGATCGGACGGTTCAGGAATGCGTTGGACCATCGTTGTCTCCTCTTTATGCTGGCTGCTGCGGTATGACTTCTCCGCTGACCCGGTGCGACTTACCGCGAAACAGCGCGATCGTGCGGCCATCCTGGTTGCTGACCTTGATGTCGTAGACGCCGCTCTTGCCGGACAACGCCTGTTCGACCGCCGTCGCGGTCAGCACGTCGTGCAGGCGTCCCGGTGCAAGATAGTCAATGGTGCAGCCTGCGCCGACGGTCACCATATTGCGGCTGTTGCAGGCAAAGGCGAAGGCGCTGTCGGCCAGCGCGAAAATGAAACCGCCGTGGCAGCTGCCATGCCCATTCAGCATGTCCGCGCGCACCGGCATCGACATGCGGGCGTAGCCGGGTGCGATGGCATCGATCGTCATGCCCAGTCCTTGCGAGGCCGGGTCGCGCTCGAACATGGAGGTGGCGACGGCTTCGGCCAGCGCCTGCGCTTCGTCAATGCTGCGTTCCTGCGCAGCGGCCAGGATGCCGAGCTTAGTCATGGAAGCGTCCTCCGTTGGCCAGCTTGCGGCGCAGCAGCGGCGACACCCGATAGCGGTCCTCGCCATAGCCTGCGGCCAGGTTGGACAGCACGGTCACGATCTGCGCGATGCCGACAGCATCGGCCCAGGCCAGCGGGCCGCGCGGATAGTTGACGCCCTTCTGCATGGCGATGTCCGCCGCCGACGCGCTACAGACGCCCTGGTTGACAGCGTCCGCCGCCTCGTTGGCCAGCATGGCGACCGTACGCATGACGGCCATGCCGGGTACGTCGTCCAGCCGCGTGACTACGAAGCCTGCCGCCTGGAACAGGCCGACCACGGATTGATAGGCGGCCGGCGCGCACTGGTCCGAGCATGACAATGCGATGCGTTTGGCGCTGCCGGAGTCCAGCGCCAGGTCGAACAGCACCGTATCGGGATGGTTGTTGTCCCGGGCCCGCTGGGTGGCGCTGCGGCCGTCCGTCAGGAAGACGGCGGCGCCGTTGCAGTGGAAGGCCGGCGCTTCGTCGGCGCCCGCCGCGTGGCCCCGCGTCTCCGGCGACTTGCGATGCGAGACGGCGATGCCGGATGCGCGCAGACGCGCGGCCAGCGCGTCGGCCACTACGCCGCCGGCGGCATGCGAAGCGCCGCCGATGGCGCCGGGTTCCACCGTGTAGCTGACATATTCAGGCTTGGGCTGCGGCGCCTCGGCCTGCGGCTGCAGTGCGGAATGCAGCGGCGCACCCGCAACGGCGGCCTCGCCGTATGAATAAAATCCCCGCCCCGATTTACGGCCCAGGAAGCCCGCATTGACCATCTCCTGCTGCAGCACCGACGGAGTGAAGCGCGGATCGTTGAAGTAGGCGCTGAAGACCGACTGCGTAACCGAGAAATTGACGTCATGGCCGATCAGGTCCATCAACTCGAATGGTCCCATGCGGAAGCCACCGCAGTCGCGCATCACCGCGTCGATGGTGGCGGCGTCGGCTGCCTGTTCGTTCAGCAGGCGCCAGCCTTCGGCGTAGAACGGCCGCGCCACGCGGTTGACGATGAAGCCCGGCGTCGACTTGGCGTGCACCGGGTTCTTGCCCCAGGCGGCGGCGGTGTCGTACACGGTTTGCGCAACCGCCGCATCGGTGGCCAAGCCGCTGATCACTTCGACCAGCGCCATCAGCGGCACGGGATTGAAGAAGTGCATGCCGGTCAGGCGCGCGGGCACGCGCAGCTGCGCGGCAATCGCGGTGACGGAGATCGACGAGGTGTTGGTGGCCAGGATGCAGTCGTCCGCGACCAGCGTTTCAAGCTCGGCGAACAGCTTGCGCTTGACGTCCAGGTTCTCGACGATGGCCTCGACCACCAGCGCGGCGTCGGCGACATCGGCCAGCGTGACGGCCGCATGCAGGCGCGCGATGGCGGCGGCGCAGTCGACGGCGCTGATGCGCTCCTTGGTCACCAGCTTGTTGAGGGCGGCGGCAATGTCGGATATGGCCTTGGCGACGGCCTCGGGGCGCGTGTCATACAACTTGACGGTATAGCCGGCGACGGCGGCCACCTGCGCGATGCCCGCGCCCATCGCGCCGCTGCCGATGACGGCGACGACCCGGTCTTTGTCGAGGGCGGCCATGTTATTGCCCCTTGAATTGCGGTGCGCGTTTTTCCATGAAGGCGGCGACGCCTTCGCGGTAGTCGTCGCTGCGACCCAGTTCGCTCATCATGCCGCATTCGAGCGTCAGTTGCTGCTGCAGCGTGTTGTGCGGGCTGGCGTACAGGGCTTGCTTGGTGAAGGCCAGGCCCTTGGTCGGCGCGCTGGCGAAGTGGCGCGCCATGGCTGCGGTTTCAGCGGCCAGTTCGTCGTCCGGCACGGCCTTCCAGATCAGGCCCCAGGCTTCAGCCTTCTCGGCGCTGAGCTTATCGCCCAGCATGGCCAGGCCCATGGCGCGGGCGCTGCCGACCAGGCGCGGCAGGAAGTAGGTGCCGCCGGTGTCGGGGATCAAGCCCAGTTTGCAGAACACTTCGACGAACGAGGCCGATTTGGCGGCCAGCACGATGTCGCAGGCCAGCGCTATGTTGGCGCCGGCGCCGGCGGCCACGCCGTTGACGGCGCAGATCACCGGCATCGGCAAGGCGCGCAGCGCCAGCACCAGCGGCGCGTAGTTTTTCTCGACCGAGTCGCCCAGGTCGACCGGACTGGCGCCCGGCTCCACCGAGCGGTCCGACAAGTCCTGTCCGGCGCAGAAGCCGCGGCCGGCGCCGGTCAGCACGAATACGCGTACGCTCTTGTCGGTGTTGACCTTGTGGATGGCGTGACGCACTTCCTCGTGCATGGCCTGCGTGAAGCTGTTCAACTTGTCGGGACGGTTCAGCGTCAGCGTGGCAACGCCGTCGGTGATGTCGAAGAGGATGTTCTCGTAGTTCATGGCGTCTCCGTGCTGGTTATTGGCTTGTTTATTGCGTTATTCGGCCTGGTCGAAGTCGATGACGACCTTGTCGGTGATGGGGAAGCTCTGGCAGCTGAGGACATAGCCGCGCGCGATTTCATAATCTTCCAGCGCGTAGTTGACGTCCATGTCGACCTTCCCTTCGAGCAGCTTGCAGCGGCAGGTCGAGCACACCCCGCCCTTGCACGAGTAGCGCATGTCGATGCCGGCCTTGAGGCCCGCGTCGAGCAGCGACTCCTTGTCCTGGTCCATGGTGAAGCTGGTGGCGCTGCCGTCCATGATGACGGTGACTTCCGTTTCGTGACGCGCCGCGGCAGGGTCGATGGCGCGCGGCTTGTGCTGGTGCTTGGGAATGCTGGCGGCGAACAGCTCGATCTTGATATTCGATTTCGGCATGCCGGCTTCCTGCAGCGCTTCTGATACGCCCAGCATCATGTCTTCCGGGCCGCAGATGAAGGCGACGTCGATGTCGTCGGCGCGCACCCAGTACTTCAGGAACTGCGCGGCCTTCTCTTTGGTGATGCGGCCGTTGAACAGCTCGATGTCCTGCTGCTCGCGGCTCATCACGTAGGCCAGCTTCAGGCGTTCCATGTAGACGTCCTTCAGGTCCGACAGCTCGTCCTTGAAGATCACCGACGACGAGGCGCGGTTGCCGTAAAACAGAGTGAAGCGGCTGTGCGGCTCGGCCGCCAGCGTGGTCTTGATGATCGACAGGATGGGCGTGATGCCGCTGCCGGCGGCGAAGGCCAGGTAGTGCTTGCGGTTGGTGGCGTCCAGCGACACGTTGAAGTGGCCCATCGGCGGCATCACTTCCAGCGTGATGCCGGGCTTGATGGTGTCGTTGGCCCAGCTGGAGAACAGGCCGCCCTGCGTGCGCTTGATGGCCACGCGCAGCGCGCCGTCCTGCACGGCGGAGCAGATCGAATACGAGCGGCGCACGTCTTCGTCGCCGATCTGCGCGCGCAGGGTCAGGTGCTGGCCTTGCTGGTAGGCGAAGCTGTCGCGCAGCTCGGGCGGCACGGCGAAAGTGACGGCGATGGTGTCGCGCGTTTCGTTGCGCACTTGCGAGACGGTCAGCGGGTGGAATTTGCTCATGATCTTTTTAGTGGCACTTGAAGTAGTCGAAGGGCTCGCGGCAGTCCAGGCATTTGTACAGCGCCTTGCAGGGCGTGGAGCCGAACTGGCTGGTGATTTCGGTATGGCTGGAACCGCAGTTGGGGCACACGACGCTCAGGCGCGGTTGCGCGCGGCGCGAGATGGCGGCATGGGCTCCTGCTCCACCTCGCAGGCCGCTGATGTCGATGACCTGCTGCGCGGGCGGCGCGATGCCGTAGTTTTTCAGCTTGACCTTGCCTTCTTCGCTCATCCAGTCGGTGGTCCAGGCGGGCGAGAGCTGGTTTTGCAAACGGACGTCTTGCAGGCCATGCGCGTGCAGCGCATCGGTGACTGCGTCGGCGATCACTTGCATGGCGGGACAGCCGGAATAGGTTGGCGTGATGGTGACGGTGCAGGCGCCGTCGGCGGCCAGCTGCACGTCGCGCACGATGCCCAGGTCGACGATGGAGATGACCGGGATCTCCGGGTCCGAGACCTCGGCCAGCCAGGACCAGACCTGTGCGGCGGTGTGCCCGGCGTTGATGGCGGCGGCTGTCATGGCAGGCCCGCTGTTACCAGGTGGCGCCGGGATAGGCGCGCTGCAGGAACTGCATCTCGGCCAGTATATAGCCCAGGTGTTCAGTATGGCGGCCTTGCTTGCCGCCCTTCTGCATCCAGGCATCGGCCGGCGGCATCGCCAGCGTGGCTTCGGCGAAGATCTCGGCCACGTGCGCCAGCCATTGCGCGCGCAGTTCGTCGGCGGACGGCGCGATACCCGCAGCCACCATGGCGTCGTCGATGGCGTCGTAGGCGAACACTTCACCGCTGTACATCCACAGCTCGTCGGCGGCCGCCTGCGTCTTGGCGTGGCTGACTTCCGTGCCGTCGCCGAGACGCACGATCAAGTCGCCGCTGCGACGCAGGTGATAGGTGACTTCCTTCAGCGATTTCTCGGCGATGGCGGCGATGCGGGTGTCGCTCGAACGCGTCAGGCCGACGATCAGGAAGTAGTGCCAGGTGTCGAAGTAGAACTGCCGCATCATGGTGTCGGCGTAGTTGCCGTTCGGCTGTTCCAGCAGCAGGCAGTTCTTGAAGTCGTGAGCGTCGCGGTGGTAGGCCAGCTTGTCTTCGTCGCGGCCGGCGCCTTCCAGCTCGGCGGCGTATTCGTACCACAGGCGGGTCTGGCCCAGCAGGTCCAGCGCGACGTTGGTCAGCGCCATGTCCTCTTCCAGCGCAGGGCCCTTGCCGCACAACTGCGACAGCTGCTGGCTCAGGATCAGCGCGTTGTCGCCGAGGCGCAGAAGGTAGTTGACTTTGTTATCCACGGTGCGGCTCCGCTTAAAGGTTCTTGACTTCTTCCGGCATCGGGAAGAAGGTCGGGTGGCGATACACCTTGCTGTTGGACGGCTCGAACAGGGCGCCCTTGTCGGACGGGCTGCTGGCGACGATGTCGGCGGCGCGCACCACCCAGATGCTGACGCCTTCATTGCGGCGCGTGTAGACGTCGCGCGCGTTGTTGACGGCCATTTCGGCGTCCGGCGCGTGCAGGCTGCCGACGTGTTTGTGCGCCAGCCCGTGCTGGCTGCGGATGAATACTTCCCACAACGGCCATTCTTTGCTCATGCTCTTCTCCTTATGCGGCCTTGGCGGCGGCGTGTTTGTCGGCGTGCGCGACCAGCGCTTCGCGGAACCAGGCGCCGTCTTCCCACGCCTTGACGCGGGTGCGCAGCCGTTCGCGGTTGCACGGGCCGTTGCCCTTCAGGACGTTGTGGAACTCGCTCCAGTCGATGGCGCCGAATTCGTAGTGGCCGGTTTCGGCGTTGAATTTCAGATCGGGATCGGGCACGGTCAGACCCAGGTACTCGGCCTGCGGCACGGTCTGGTCGACCATGCGCTGGCGCAGCTCGTCGTTGGAGAACAGCTTGATCCGCCATTGCGCCGACTGCGCGCTGTTGACCGATTCGGCATCCGACGGACCGAACATCATCAGCGACGGCCACCACCAGCGGTTCAGCGCATCCTGCGCCATGGCCTTCTGTTCGGACGTGCCCTTGGCCAGCGCCATCATGATGTCGTAGCCCTGGCGGGCGTGGAACGATTCTTCCTTGCAGACGCGGATCATGGCGCGCGCATACGGACCGTACGAGCAGCGGCACAGCGGGATCTGGTTGATGATGGCCGAGCCGTCGACCAGCCAGCCGATCGCGCCCATGTCGGCCCACGACAGCGTCGGGTAGTTGAAGATGCTGGAATACTTGGCCTTGCCGCTGTGCAGCGCACCCAGCAGCTCGTCGCGCGACACGCCCAGCGTCTCGGCGGCGCTGTACAGGTACAGGCCGTGGCCGGCCTCGTCCTGGATCTTGGCCAGCAGGATGGACTTGCGCTTGAGCGTAGGCGCGCGCGTGACCCAGTTGCCCTCGGGCAGCTGGCCGACGATTTCCGAGTGCGCGTGCTGCGAAATCTGCCGGATCAAGGTCTTGCGGTAGGCATCCGGCATCCAGTCCTTGGCCTCGATCTTGACGCCGTCGTCGATGCGGGCCTGGAACGCGCGCTCGTCGGCCGCCATGTCGTCGGCCGTGCGGACGGTGCTCAGGCCGGTCTCCACCATTTGTGCATACATCGCTATCTCCTCATCGAGTAGACATCATAATACGATACATATTTTAGTTTGACTACGTTTTTTTTGAGTCATATTGATAAACAGTATCCCATCGGTAAAGCGTATGAAATAAATGCTGCGCCTGCGGTCAGGCAAAGTAAACTCTTGTTTGTGTGTATAGATAAAGATTGCAGCCCATGAATTGCAATGACTGGATAGCGAATTTCCTGGCCAGCGACCCGCCGCGGTCGAAATCGCTGGTGGTGACCATTTTCGGCGACGCCATCGTGCCGCATGGCGGCATGGTGTGGCTGGGTAGCCTGATCGAGCTGCTGGCGCCCTTCGGCGTCAACGACCGGCTGTTGCGCACCGCCGTGTTCCGGCTGGCGCAGGAGGGCTGGCTGGGCGCGCAGCGCGACGGCCGCCGCAGCTCGTACGCCATCACGCCGGACGCGATGACGCGTTTCGTGCACGCCTACCGCCGCATCTACGCGCCGCTCAACGTGCACTGGGACGGCAGCTGGACCCTGATCCTCAACGGCGACGGCGCGCTCAACGCGGCCGAGCGCGGCGCGGTGCGCAAGGAATTGCTGTGGGAGGGCTACAGCGTGATCGCGCCCGGCATCATGGGCCACCCGGCGGCCGACGGGCCGGCGCTCGACGAGCTGCTCAAGCGGCTGGGCGTGGCGGGCAAGTTATTCGTGGTGCAGGGCAAGTCGATGCGCCAGGTCAGCGCGCGCCCGCTCAGCGACCTGGTGGCCGACGGCTGGGACCTGAGCGGCGTGGCCTACGGCTACCAGCGCTTCATCACCCAGTTCGAGCCGCTGCGGACGGCGGTGCAGGCGGAAGCGGACGCGTTGTCGCCGCAGCAGGCGTTCGTGATCCGCACCCTGCTGATCCACGCCTACCGCCGCGTGCAGCTGCACGATCCGCAACTGCCGGTCGAGCTGCTGCCGACGCCGTGGCCGGGGGCCGTGGCCTACGAACTGGCGCGCGACATCTACCAGGCCGTCTACGCGGCGGCCGAGCAGCACGTCGACGCCACGCTGCGGCGCGAGGACGCCGCCGCCCCGGCCGCCGAGCCAGCCTTCTTCGACCGCTTCGGCGGCCTGGCCTAAACCAATCCGGGGGTTTTATTTGCGGCCGATGCTGATCAGGTAGTTCTGCATCGTCGCCTCGGCCACCGAGGCCCACTGGTTCTGGTCGTGGCGGAACTTCTTCCACGGCTCGTAGACCTTCTTGAACTTGGCGTTCTTCGCCGCTTCCTCCTCCATCACGGCGGTGGCGTGCTGGTAGGAGGCGTCCATGATCTCCTTGGAGAAGTTGTGCAGCTTGGCGCCGTTCTTCATCAGCCGCGCCAGCGCCGCCGGGTTCTTGGCGTCGTACTCGGCCTGCATGGCGACGTGGCACTCGAAGCTGGCAGCCTCGATCGCCGCCTGGTATTCCTTGGGCAGCTTGTCCCATTCCTTGATGTTGATGTAGAACGACAGCTGCGGCCCGGCCTCCCACCAGCCCGGCGCGTAGTAGTGCGGCGCCACTTTCACCAGCCCGAGCTTCTCGTCGTCGTACGGGCCGACCCACTCGGCCGCGTCGATGGTGCCCTTCTCCAGCGCGGCGTAGACGTCGCCGGCCGGGATCTGCTGCGGCACCACGCCCATGCGCTCCATCACGCGGCCGGCGAACCCGGCGATGCGGAACTTCAGCCCCTTCATGTCGGCCAAGGTCTTGATCTCCTTGCGGAACCAGCCGCCCATCTGGGTGCCGGTGTTGCCGGCCATGAAGTTGATGATGCCGTAGCCCTTGAAGAATTCGCGCATCAGCTCGCGCCCGCCGCCCTGGTCTATCCACGCCGTCTGCTGGCGCGAGGTCAGGCCGAACGGCACCGCGCAGTCGAAGGCGAACGTCGGGTCCTTGCCGAAATAGTAGTACGACGGCGTGTGCCCCATCTCCACCGTGCCGGCCTGCACCGCGTCCATCACCTGCAGGCCGGGCACGATCTCGCCGCCGGCGAACTGGCGGATGACGAACTTGCCGCCGGTCAGCTCGGCCACCCGCTTGGTGAAGCGCTCGGCCGAGCCGAAGATGGTGTCCAGCGTCTTGGGGAAGCTCGACGCCAGGCGCCAGCTGATGGCCGGGCCGCCCTGCGCCAGCGCCGGGGCCGCGAGGGTGGCGGCGCCGGCTGCGACGGTGCCATGCTTGAGGAAGGAACGACGTTGCATGCGTATCTCCGGTGATTGGTCTGCGGCCAGTGTAGAGCCACTTTGACAAGCTTGCAATCGTTGAAATCGGGCCGCGCCGGGCGCGAGGCTGTATCATGTCGGCACCGCGCCACAAGCGCGAACAAACTCATACATAGAAATTACCGGGATTCAGCCATGTCTATCAAAATCAGCCAGCAATTCGACGCCGGCGCCATCGAGGTGATCCGCGCCGACGATCCGGCCGCCATCGACCTCCACATCCGCAAGGACTCGCACGCCGACATCACGCAATGGTTTTATTTCCGCGTGCAGGGCGCGCAGGCGACGCCGCTGACGCTGCGCTTCCTCAACGCCGGCGCGGCCGCCTATCCGGACGGCTGGAAGGATTACCAGGCCGTCGCCAGCTACGACCGCGACAACTGGTTCCGCGTGCCGACCACCTTTGACGGCTCGGTGATGACAATCAGCCACACGCCGGAATACGACAGCGTCTACTACGCCTACTTCGAGCCGTATTCGTGGGAGCGCCATCTGTCGCTGCTGGACAACGCCCAGCTGTCGCCGCTGGTCAAGCTGGTCGACCTGGGCGGCACCATCGACGGCCGCGACCTGAACATGCTGGTCATCGGCGATCCGGAAGCCGAGCAGAAGGTGTGGGTCATCGCCCGCCAGCACCCGGGCGAGACGATGGCCGAGTGGTTCGTCGAAGGCATGGTGGAAGCCCTGCTGGACCCGGCCAACCCGTTCGGCCGCCAGTGCCTGAAGGAAGCCGTGTTCTACGTGGTGCCGAACATGAACCCGGACGGCTCGGTGCGCGGCAACCTGCGCACCAACGCGGCCGGCGCCAACCTGAACCGCGAATGGCTGAACCCGACCATGGAGCGCAGCCCGGAAGTGTTCCTGGTGAAAAACAAGATGCTGGAAACCGGCTGCGACCTGTGCCTGGACATCCACGGCGACGAGGGCCTGCCCTATGTGTTCGTGGCCGGCAGCGAGTCGCTGCCGACGTTCACGCCGGACCAGGCCGAGGCGCAGCAATATTTCATCGACAACTTCCTGATCGCCAGCCCGGACTTCCAGGACGAGTACGGCTACGGCGAGACGCCGTACACCGACGAGACGCTGACCATGGGCTCGCCGCACATCACCCACGCCTTCGGCTGCCTGTCGCTGACCCTGGAGATGCCGTTCAAGGACAACGCCAACGATCCGGACCCGGACACCGGCTGGAACGGCGCCCGCAGCGCCGAGCTGGGCAAGTCGGTGCTGCAGCCGGTGTTGCAACAATTGCTGGCCCAGGCCTGATACTGCAACCAGGTGATTGAAAGTAGGCAACTTTCCGATTACCATGCCAGCGAAGTGGAAAAAGCCCGCGCGATGCGGGCTTTTTTCTGTGCGACCACCCAACCGGCATCGATCATCATGAATCCACGGCAACGCCCGTCCCTTACCCTGCTGCGCCTGCTGGCCGCGGCCCCCATGCTGCTGTCCCCGCTGTCCGCCCGCGCCGACGACGACAAGAAGCCGCCGGCCGAAGCGCCCGTGCAGCAAGTCGAGATCAAGGGCGCGGCGGCCACCTACGACGCCCGCCGCAACGACACCGCCACCAAGATCGTCGTCACGCAGGAAGAGATCCTGAAGAACGGCGACACCACCATCGCCGAGGTGCTCAAGCGGCTGCCGGGCATCACCGTCGGCGGCGTGCAGGGACGCGGCGGCGACATCCGCATGCGCGGCCTGGGCAGTGGCTACACGCAGATCATGCTCAACGGCGAACCGGCGCCGCCGGGCTTCTCGCTCGACTCGCTGTCGCCGGACATGATCGAGCGCATCGAGGTGATGCGCGCGGCCACCGCCGAGTACAGCACCCAGGCCATCGCCGGCGGCATCAACATCGTGCTCAAGAAAGCCATCGTGACGGCCCAGCGCGAACTCAAGCTCGGCCTGCAGGACGACAACGGCCATGTCGGCACCAACACCAACTTCCAGCTGTCGGACCGCCGCGGCGCGCTGTCGTACGCGGTCGGCGGCGGCATCACCTACGGCAAGTTCGACCGGCCGTCTGAAGTGGTGACCACCGGCTTCGCGCCGGACGGCAGCCAGAACCTGCTACGCCGGACCGCCATACAGAGCCGCGGCCTGTTCGAGGCGCTCAACCTGTCGCCGCGCGTCAACGTCAATCTGGGGCCGAACGACATCGTCACCTCGCAGAGCTTCGTCAACGTCAACCGCTTCCACGCCGACAACAGCGAGCAGGTGGCCACCGTGCAGGGCGCGGCGCCGCGCTACACCGGCACCCGGATCCACATCGACAGCGACTTCGAAATGCTGCGCAGCGACCTGACCTGGACCCGCAAGCTGGCCGGCGGCGCCAAGCTCGAACTCAAGGGCGGCGTCAACTACAACCACCGCCAGACCGAGGCGCCGTCCAGCCAGTACTATCCGGGCGACGTGCTGGCGCTGTCGCGGCTGATCACGTCGGCGTCGACCGACCAGGGCTGGTCGAGCACCGGCAAGTATTCGACGCCGCTGTTCGAGGGCCATGCGCTGGCCGCCGGCTGGGACGCCGGCTACAGCGCGCGCGACGAGGACCGCATCCAGCGCGAGAGCTCCACCGTGGGCGCGCCGGCCGCCAACCTGGACCAGCGCTACAACGCCGACGTCAAGCGGCTGGCGCTGTACGCGCAGGACGAGTGGACGCTGACGCAGCAATGGTCGATGTACTTCGGCCTGCGCTGGGAAGGCATCGACACCACCAGCGAGGGTAACGACTATGCGCCGGTAAGCAACAAGTCCAGCGTGTTCAGCCCGCTGTTCCAGACGCTGTGGAAACTGCCCGGCAGCAAGGCCGACCAGTTGCGCCTGGGCCTGACGCGCACCTACAAGGCGCCTGGCGTCAACAGCCTGATCCCGCGCCGCTTCGCCTCCAACAACAACAGCGCCACCAGCCCGGACCAGACCGGCAATCCGCTGCTCAAGCCGGAACTGGCCTGGGGCCTGGACCTGGCGTTCGAGCACTACCTGGCGGGCGGCGGCCTGCTGACGGCCAGCACCTTCGTCCGCCGCATCGAGGACATCACGCACCAGCAGGTGGCGCTGATCAATGGCCTCTACGTGTCGCGCCCGGTCAACGACGGCATCGCCAACACGCGCGGCATCGAGCTGGAGGCCAAGCTGCCGCTGCGCGCGATGATGAAGGGCATGCCGGCGGTGGACCTGCGCGCCAACGTCTCGCGCAACTGGTCGGACCTGACCTCGGTGCCGGGCCCGAACAACCGGCTGGACCAGCAGACCCCGGTCAGCGGCACCGTCGGCGCCGACTGGAAGCTCGACACCCTGCCGCTGACCGTGGGCGGCAGCTTCAGCTTCCAGAGCGGCGGCCCGGTGCGCATCTCGCTGCAGCAGTCGGCCTACACCATTCCGAAACGGTCGCTGGACCTGTACGGGCTGTGGAAGTTCAATCCCAAGAACCAGCTGCGGGTGGCGCTGGCCAACGCGCTGCACCAGGACAACTACAGCGAGTCGAGCTACGCCGATGCCAGCGGCACGCTGCGCGACGGCACCATCACGCCGACCACCGCCGTGGTGCGGGCGCTGGTGGAGATGAAGTTCTGACGTAGCAACCGCTTGAGCCCGTTCCCTGCGGCGCGACAATGTCGCCGCCGCAGGTAAAAATACACTGGACCTCATACGGCGCATCCGCGCGCCGCTTCCGGAGGTTCAGCATGGATACCCTGACTTTTTCCCGGCCTTTCAGCCGCGCCTCGGCGCGCCGCGTGTTGCTGTTCTTCGCCCTGCTGCTGAGCGCCTGCTCCACACCCTACCGTCCGCCGCAAGTGGCCGACGCCGGCGCCGCCTTTCCCGGACTGGCCGACCTGGCCGCGCAGTCCGGCGGCAAGCGCGCCGATGTGCTGCTGGTGCACGGCATCTGCACCCACGACGCCAACTGGGCCGGCGAGGTGGTCGGGCAATTGATGCAGGCCGTCACCGCGGCCACCACATCGGCGCCGGCCGTGGCGCGCGCCGACGGCGGCCCGCAGATCCAGATCGTGCCGGCAACGGTCGAGACGCCAACAGGCCGGCTGCGCTTCGACGCGCTGATCTGGTCGCCGCTGACCACGCCGCTCAAGCGCCAGCTGTGCTACGACCAGAGCGGCAAGTCCGCCATCTGCGAAGGCGCGCCGCCCTACACGCCGCAGCGCGCGCGGCTCAATGCCCGGTTCAAGGATGGCTTGATCGACGATTGCCTGCCCGACGCGCTGATCTACCAGGGCGTGGCCCGCGACGAGATCCAGCGCCGCATGCGCGATGCCATCCTGCAGGTGCTGGCGGACGGCGACGGCGTGCCGGAGGTGCCGCTGGTGGTGATCTCGCACAGCATGGGCAGCAAGATCCTGTTCGATACCCTGCTGCGCATGACCGAGGAGGCGCCCGGCTCGCGGCCGGCGCTGGTGGCGCAGCGGGCGGTCGACCGCCTGCGTTTTCTGGTGATGGCGGCCAATCAGATTCCGCTGCTGTCGCTGGCCGACCAGTCGATAGCCGCGCCGGGATTGTCGATGTCTGTTCCGCCCGACAGCCTGCAGCGGCTGTTGCAAAAGCGGCTGGCGGCGCGACCCCGCGCCGGCGCCGACCAGCATCTGACGCTGGTGGCATTCAGCGATCCCAACGACCTGCTGTCGTACACAATGCAGACCGACAAGTATGCGCGCGAGGGAGTTACCGTCTACAACATCCTGGTCTCCAACGCGCCCACCTATTTCGGCCTGCTGGAGCGGCCCGACTACGCCCACCTGGACTACCTGAACAATCCCGGCGTCGGCCGCCTGATCGCCTGCGGACTGCCGTCCAGCGCACTCTGCAAGCGGGAGTAGGCGGGCTTTACTTCGCGTTCCGCCCGGCGCTGATCAGATAGTTCTGCATGGTCGCCTCGGCCACCGACGCCCACTGATTCTGATCCTGGCGGAACCTCTTCCAAGGCTCATAAATCTTCTTGAACTTCGGATTGCGCGCCGCTTCCTCGTCCATGACCGCGGTGGCCGCCGCGTAGCAGGCGTCCATCGTATCCTTGGGGAAGTTACGCAGCTTCACGCCGTTCTTCAGCAGGCGCGCCAGCGCGGCCGGATTCTTCGCGTCGTACTCGGCCTGCATCACCACATGCGCCTCGTACGTGGCCACCTCGATCGCCGCCTGGTACTCCTTGGGCAGCTTCTCCCACTCCTTGATGCCGACGTAGAACGAGAACGACGCCGACGCCTCCCACCAGCCCGGCGCGTAGTAGTACGGCGCCACCTTGTTGAAGCCCAGCTTCTCGTCGTCGTACGGTCCGACCCATTCGGCCGCGTCGATGGTGCCCTTTTCCAGCGCCGGATAGATGTCGCCGCCGGCCAGCTGCTGCGGCACCACGCCGAGGCGCTCCATCACCCGCCCGGCGAAACCGGCGATGCGCATCTTCAGGCCTTTCAGGTCGGCCACCGACTTGATCTCCTTGCGGAACCAGCCGCCCATCTGCGTGCCGGAATTCCCGCCGAGGAAGTTGACCACGCCATAGCCCTTGAAGAACTCGCGCATCAATTCGCGTCCGCCGCCCTGGTCGAACCACGCCGTGTGCTGGCGCGACGTCAGCCCGAACGGCACCGCGCAATCGAAGGCGAAGGCCGGGTCCTTGCCGAAGTAATAGTAGGAGGCGCTATGGCCCATCTCGACGGTGCCGGCCTGCACCGCGTCGAGCACCTGCAGGCCGGGCACGATTTCGCCGGCCGCGAACACGCGGATGTTGAACTTGCCGCCGGTCAGCTGGGCAACGCGCTTGGTCAGCGTATCGGACGCCGAGAAGATCGTGTCCAGCGATTTGGGGAAGCTTGAGGCCAGCCGCCAGTTGATGGTCGGCAGATCGGCCGCCAGCGCGGGCGCGGCCACCGCGGCCACACCGGCGCCGGTGGCGGCCTTTTTCAGAAAGGAACGACGCTGCATGGTAAGTCTCCGCTGTTGTTATAGTCGCCACAGTGTAAGACAAAAACGGCCGCACAGGGCGGCCGTCGGCAAAGTGCAACAGACAGCGCTCAGCCGCCCGCCACCACCATGTTCTCGATCAGGATCGAGCCGGTCTGCTTGGTGCCGCGCACCAGCACGTCCGCGCCCACCGCGACGATCTGCGCCAGCATGTCCTTCATGTTGCCGGCGATGGTGATCTCCTCCACCGGATACTGGATCACGCCGTTCTCGACCCAGTAGCCCGAGGCGCCGCGCGAGTAGTCGCCGGTCACGTAGTTGGTGCCCTGGCCCATCAGTTCCGTCACCAGCAGGCCGGTGCCCATCTTGCGCAGCATGGCCGCGAAGTCGTCGCCCTTCTTCGTCAGCGACGACGTCAGCGACAGGTTGTGCGAGCCGCCGGCGTTGCCGGTGGTCTGCATGCCCAGCTTGCGGGCCGAATACGTCGACAGGAAATAGCCCTGCACCACGCCGTCCTTGACCACGTCGCGCTTGACGGTGCGCACGCCTTCCTCGTCGAACGGCGCCGAACCGACGCCACCGACCACGTGCGGGTCTTCCTTGATCTGGATATGTTTCGGCAGCACCTGCTTGCCCAGCGAATCGAGCAGGAAGCTGGACTTGCGGTACAGCGCCCCGCCCGACGTCGCCTGCACGAAAGCGCCCAGCAGGCCGGCCGCCAGCGGCGCCTCGAACAGCACCGGGCAGGTGCGGGTGTCGATGGTGCGCGCGTTCAGACGGGCCAGCGCGCGCTCGGCCGCGTAGCGCCCGATCGCTTCCGGCGACGACATCTTCTTGGCGTCGCGCACCGAGGTATACCAGTCGTCGCGCTGCATCTTGGCGCCCTTGCCGGCGATCATCGCCACCGACAGCGTGTGGCGCGAATATGGATAGCCGCCGATGAAGCCGCGCGAATTGGCCGCGACGAAGTGCGACTGCTGCACGTGCACGCCGGCGCCTTCGGAATTGGTCACGCGCGGATCGACGTCGAAGCCGGCCGCCTCGGCGCGCTGGGCCAGCGCCACCGCATCGGCGGTCGAGATGTCCCACGGATAAAACAGCTTCAGGTCGCGCGGCGCCAGCTCCAGCTGGTCGGCGTCGGCCAGGCCGGCGCAGTCGTCGTCGGCGGTGAAGCGGGCGATGTTGTAGGCCGCCTCCACGGTCGCCTTCAGCGCCGCCTGCGAAAAGTCCGAGGTGCTGGCGTTGCCGCGGCGCTGGCCGATGAACACCGTCACCCCCATGCCCTTGTCCTTGTTCTGCTCGATGGTCTCGATCTTGCTCTTGCGCACAGACACCGACAGCCCGCTGCCCTCGCTGATTTCGACGGCGCAATCGGTGCCGCCTTGCTCCTTGGCAAACGCCAGCACATCGCGTGCGAGCTGCTTCAACTGGTCCTGGGTATGGGTAAAATGGGTATCGCTCATGGGCTGTAATCTTCGGGTGGCCGCTAAAACAGGTATCATAGCAGTCGTTTACAGTTTACAGGGGCGGCCACGCTCCTGACAGAGAGTTAATATTATGGTAAATCCCAATCGCGGCAGCGGCGGCGTGGGCTTCAGCTCGACCGAATTCGAGCAAGAGTACGAACGTCCTTCCAAATCCGAGCTCAAGCGCCAGTCCGACGCCCTGCAAAAAATGGGTGAAACCCTGGTCGAAGCGCCGCGCGACCGCGTCAAGCGCGTGCCGATGCCGGAGGATGTGCTCGAAGCCATCCTCGCCTGCCAGGTGATCACCAACCACGAGGGCCGGCGCCGCGCGCTGCAATTCGTCGGCAAGAAGATGCGTACCCTGGACGAAACCGAAGTGGCCGTGATCCAGCAAGCCATCGACAGCTGGAAGGGCGCGTCCAAGTCGGAGACGGCCGCGATGCACGCGCTGGAACGCCGCCGCGACAAGCTGCTGACCGACGACAAGGCGCTGACCACCTTGCTGGCCGAAAATCCGGAACTGGACGTGCAGCACCTGCGCACCCTGATCCGCAATGCCCGCAAGGAGCAGGCCGAGAACAAGCCGCCGAAGGCTTATCGCGAAATCTTCCAGCTGCTCAAGCAGATCGAGTCCAAGAAGGGCAAGCCGGCCGCCGACGAAGGCGACGACGACGCCGACAGCGAGTCCGATGACGAGTAACTTGACCAGTAACGCCGCCGACACCCTGGTCATCGGCCTGGTGTCGATCTCCGACCGCGCCAGCGGCGGCGTCTACCAGGACCAGGGCATCCCTGCGCTGGAAGACTGGCTGGCGCGCGCGCTGACCACGCCCTATCGCCTGGAAACCCGGCTGATCGCCGACGAACGCCCGCAAATCGAAGCCACGCTGACCGAACTGGTCGACGTCACCCGCTGCCACCTGGTGCTGACCACCGGCGGCACCGGCCCGTCGCGCCGCGACGTCACGCCGGAGGCCACGCGCGCCGTCGGCACCAAGGAGATGCCCGGCTTCGGCGAGCAGATGCGCCAGATCAGCCTGCATTTCGTGCCGACCGCGATCCTGTCGCGCCAGACCGCCGTGATCCGCGAAACGCCCGACCACGCCGCGCTGATCCTGAACCTGCCGGGCCAGCCGAAGGCCATCGCCGAGACGCTGGGCGGCCTGAAGGACGCCGCCGGCGCCACCTTGGTGGGCGGCATCTTCGCCGCCGTGCCTTATTGCGTCGACCTGATCGGCGGTCCGTACATGGAAACCGACGCCGCCGTGTGCAAGGCCTTCCGCCCCAAATCCGCGCTACGCCCCCAACCCTGAGGACGCCCATGAGCACCCTGCTGCAAACCATCGAAAAAGAAACCGGCGCCAACCCGACCGTGGCCATCATCTGGATGCACGGCCTGGGCGCCGACGCCAACGACTTCGTGCCGATGCTGCACGAGCTGGACCTGGCCGGCCTGCCGGCTATCCGCTTCATCTTCCCCAACGCCGACACGATGCCGGTGACGATCAACGGCGGCTACGTGATGCGCGCCTGGTACGACATCGTCGCCACCGACCTGGGCCGCCAGGAAGACGAAGCCGGCCTGCGCGCCTCGCAGGCGAAAGTCGAAGCCCTGATCGAACGCGAAAAGGCACGCGGCATCCCGGCCGAACGCATCATCCTGGCCGGCTTCTCACAGGGCTGCGCGATGACCCTGCAGACGGGCCTGCGCCAGAAGGAAAAGCTGGCCGGCCTGATGTGCTTGTCGGGCTACGTGCCGATCGCCGCCAAGGCCGCCGCCGAGCACACGCCGGAAAGCCTGGCCACGCCGGTCTTCATGGTGCACGGCCGCATGGACCCGGTGATCCCGGTGGCCCGCGCCGAACAGTCGCGCGACCTGCTGCAGCAATGGGGCTACCAAGTCGAATGGCACGACTACCCGATGCAGCACTCGCTGTGCCAGGAAGAAGTCGACCACATCAGCGCCTGGCTGAAAAAAGTGCTGGCCTAACCCCCGGTTGTTTTTACGGCAGCGGCGCGGCCGGGGAGGATGGCACTTCCGTCTGCGCCGCGTTCATCACCATCGCCAGGAAGGTGTAGTAGCCGTTGATACCCATCAGGTCCACCACGCCATGCTCGCCGAAGGCGGCCAGCGCCGCCGCGTAGGTCGCGTCGTCCACCCGCTGCTTCTCGTGCAGCTGGATGCAGAACTCGTACACCAGCGCCTCGTCGTCCAGCATGCCCTGCGGCGGCCGCCGCGCCGCGATCGCCGCGATCACCCCGTCGGCGATACCGTAGTCGCGCGCGATCGGTTCGTGGATCGCCCATTCCACCTGCTGGCTCCACTGCCGCGCCGTCACTAAAATAGCCAGCTCCGTCAGCCGCGTGCCGATCGCGCTGCGGTAGCGCAGGTACTCGCCCATGCGCTGGGCCGCCGCCATCAGCTCCGGACTGCGGATCAACGGCACGAACGGCCCGTACAGCGCGCCGCGCGGCCCGTCGATGACGGCTTGCGCCGCCACCTGCTGGCTGGCGCTCATTTCTGCAAAGGGAATAGGCCCCAAACGATCGGTCATGGCAAGCATCCTCGAGATTATTCGCTCATGTTGCGGCATAGATCAATGGAACACAAGACGATCGCGGCTATTGTCTGCTCTTGGTCACCTCCAACCTTCGACAGAAAGGACGCCATGAGTCATCTCATCCATCGCAACCTGCGCCGCCCGCCGCCGGTCGCCGTCAGCGCCTCCGGCCTGACCGTGCGCGACAGCCGCGGCAACAGCTACCTCGACGCCAGCGGCGGCGCCGCCGTCTCCTCGCTTGGCCACGGCCACCCGGACGTGCTGGCGGCGATGCACGCGCAGATCGACCGCAATGCCTACGCCCACACCGCCTTCTTCAGCTCCGAGGCGGCCGAGGAACTGGCGGCGCGCCTGGCCAACGACGCTCCCGGCGACCTCGATCACGTCTACCTGGTCTCCGGCGGCTCGGAAGCGATGGAGACCGCCCTCAAGCTGGCGCGCCAGTACCACGTCGAAGCCGGCCAGATGGAACGCAGCGTGTTCATCGCCCGCCGCCAGAGCTACCACGGCAACACGCTGGGCGCGCTGGCCATCGGCGGCAACGAGTGGCGCCGCCGCCCGTTCGAGCCGCTGCTGATCGACGTGCCGCACGTGTCGCCCTGCTACGAATACCGCGACCGCGCCGAAGGCCAGACCGTGGGCGACTACACCGCCGCCCTGCTGGCCGAACTGGAGGCGGCCATCCTCGACGCCGGGCCGGAACGGGTGATCGGCTTTGTCGCCGAGACGGTGGTCGGCGCCACCGCCGGCGCCGTGCCGCCGACGCCCGGCTACTTCAAGGGCGTGCGCGCGCTGTGCGACCGGTACGGCATCCTGCTGATCGCCGATGAAGTCATGTGCGGCATGGGCCGCACCGGCACGCTCTACGCGTTCGAACAGGAAAACGTGGTGCCGGACCTGGCGGTGCTGGGCAAGGGACTGGGTGCCGGCTACCAGCCGATCGGCGCGGTGCTGGCGCGCGATCACGTGGTGCGGCGGCTGCGCGACGGCAGCGGCGCCTTCCAGCACGGCCATACCTACATGGGCCATCCGGTGGCCGCCGCCGCCGCGCTGGCGGTGCAGAAGGTGATACAACGGGATTGCCTGCTGGGCGCCGTCACGGTGCGCGGCGCGTCGTTCAAGCGCATGCTGAAGGAAGCCTTCGGCGCCCATCCGCACGTCGGCGACATCCGCGGGCGCGGCATGCTGCTGGCGCTGGAGCTGGTGCGGGACCGCGCCAGCAAGGCGCCGTTCGATCCGGCGCTGAAGCTGCACGCGGCGGTCAAGGACCAGGCCATGGCGCGCGGATTGATGGTGTATCCGATGGGCGGCACCATCGACGGCCGCCGGGGCGACCATATTTTGCTGGCGCCGCCGTTCATCGCCACCGAGGCCGAGCTGGCCGAAATCACCAGCCGGCTGGCCGACTCGCTGACCCGCGCGCTGGCCGCGGTGACGTGATTATTTCTTCGCCGTCCAGGCCACGACTTCCTGCTGCTGCTCGCCCAGGCCGGCGATGCCCAGCCGCAGGACGTCGCCTTTCTTGAGGAAGCGCTGCGGCTTGCGGCCCTGGCCCACGCCCGGCGGCGTGCCGGTGGCGATGACGTCGCCCGGCTCCAGGGTCATGAACCTGGACAGGTAGCTGACGATCTGCGCCACCGAAAAAATCATCGTGTCGGTGCAGCCGGTCTGCATGCGCTTGCCGTTCAGCTCCAGGTACAGGTCCAGCTTCTGCACGTCGTAGATGTCTTCCTGCGTCACCAGCCACGGGCCGACCGGGCCGAAGGTGTCGCAGCCCTTGCCCTTGTCCCACTGCGGGCCGCGCTCCAGCTGGAACGAGCGCTCCGACAGGTCGTTGACCACGCAATAGCCGGCCACGTGCTTCAGCGCGTCCGCCTCGCTGACGTACTGCGCGCGCGTGCCGATCACCACGCCCAGTTCCACTTCCCAGTCGGTCTTCTTCGAGCCTTGCGGCAGCATGACCGGGTCGTCCGGGCCGGACAGGCAGGAAATCGCCTTCATGAAGACGATCGGCTCCTTCGGTATCGGCATGCCCGTTTCGGCCGCGTGGTCCGAATAATTGAGGCCGATGCCGATGAATTTGCCGACCTTCGCCAGCGGCACGCCGTAGCGCGGATTGCCGCGCACCAGCGGCAGCGACGCATGGGCGATCTTCTCCAGCTTGCGCAGCGCCTTGGGCGCCAGCTGTTCGGCGCCGATGTCGGCGATCACGCCGGACAGGTCGCGCAGCTTGCCTTCATCGTCGATCAAGCCTGGTTTTTCTTTGCCGGGACGGCCGTAGCGCACGAGTCTCATGGGATTCCTAGGTTAAAAAGTCGCTGCTATTTTAACCGTAGCGTCCCTGCCTCAGCCATTTGTTGGCGATGATCTTGGTGCCGCTGACCACCGGCGCCCCGCCGTGCAGGGTTTGCTTGTCCGGCTGGTGGTTGGCGTCGGTGTTCAGGAACCACAGCGCGTTGCCCTTTTTCGGGAACACTTCGAGCCCGATGCCGGGGAATATCGTGCCGCCGCCCTGGTCCACATCGCACAGGTACAGGATGAAGGTGGCCAGCCGCTGGCCGCCGCGCGCCAGGTGGCTGCGATGGCCGGCGCTGTCCGGATCGAGCCAGTCGTAGTGCGGCCGGTACTCCTGCGTCTTGCCGTATTTCTGCAGTTGGAACGGCTCGCTGCACTCGGGCGACCAGTGCGCCAGCGCCGCCAGCCGGCGGTCGATGCGCTCGGCCACCTCGGCCTCGCCGCGCTGGATGAAGGCCATCTCGCTGGTGCGGCCCTCGTGCACCACGCTGGCGCCATCCGCTTCGGCGGTCACCGTCGAGCGCGTGTAGCGCCCGCCGCAATGGGAGACGATGGCATCGCACTCCTCGTCGCTGAGCACATTCCCCAGCAGGATGACCTGCGGCTGCTTGAGCACGAACAGCACCTCGACCTCGCGGTCCGGCGCCGCCACCAGGTTGCGGCTGATGTCGATGTAGGGCATCTCCTGCGGCGCCTCGAAGGCGCTGGCAGGCACCGGCGCTGGCGCATGGGCCGAACCTGCGCCGGCGCTGTCGATGCCGCGCGCCCGCAGCGCCAGCGCCTCGTCGATGGCCGCGCGGGCCACCGCCATGCTGTGCTGCCCCGAGCGCGCCATGCTGTTGGCCATATCGAGCGGGCTGCAGGCGCGCGCCAGGTTTTCCATGATCCAGTCCTGCCAGGTCTGCGGCAGGGTGCTAAAAACGTTTTGATAAGTAGTCATCGCGCATTCGAGGGCTGGTCGCCGGGCTGCCGGATTGGAGTTCCATTTTACCGGAATGTGCCGCCCGTCCCCAGCGCCGGCGCAGGAAAAACAGCAGTCCCGGCATTTGCAACAACACCAGCACCGCGAACGCGACCCGGTAGGCCTGCGCCGGATACTGTTGCATGATGTTCGGCCGCCAGCAGCCGACCAGCGCGCCGAAGCCCGCCTGCACCGCGAACGCGCCGAGGAAGATCATCAGGTTCAGGCAGGTGGCGCCGCGTCCCGTCAGCGCGCCGGGCAGGCTTTGCGCGACGATCGCATATTCGATGCCGGTCACCGTGCCGACCAGCGTAAACAACACCGACAACAGCTGGTAGCTGGGCGCCCAGTTGCAGACGAAACCCAGCTGCACCACGATGAACAGCGCCACGCCGGCCGCCGCCACGCTGAGCGGCCGCACGCCGCGCCGGCCGGCCCACTCGGTGATCATGCCGACCGCGATGGCGCCGAAGATGATCGCCGCCATGCCCAGGTACAGCAGGTAGGCCACCGCCTCCTCGGAAAAGTGCGCGACGTCGGCCAGCCAGCGGCTGATCCACAAGCCCTGCATGCCGAAGAACACCGTGTGCGGCACCAGCACCAGCTGCGCCGCCTCGCGGAAGGCCGGATGGCAGACCACCTCGCGCATCGCCGCCAGCGTTGCCGGCCGCCGCGTTCCAGTTTGGGGGTGGGCCGGCGCCAGCAGCCGGATCAGCAGCCCGGTGCCGGCCGCAGCCGCCGCCAGCCAGACGAACAGCCCGCGCCAGTCGGTGTAGTGCAGCGCCAGCCGCACCGGCAGGGTGGCCGAGGCCGCGCCCAGGCCGCCCACCGCGATCAGGTAGCCCTGCACCGACGGCAGCCGCGCCGGCGCGATCCAGGTCGAGATCGCCTTCACCGCCGACATGAAGCAGCCGCCCAGTCCCAGCCCGATCAGCGCGCGCGCCAGCAGCAACTGGGCGAAATCATGGCCGCCCGCGAAGGCCAGCGCGCCGACGGCGGCCAGCATCAGCATCGGCAGCTGCACCCTGGCCGGCCCCCAGCGGTCCAGCGCCATGCCCACCGGCAGTTGCACCAGCGCGAACGAAAAGAAGTAGGCGCTGGTCAGCAGGCCAAGCTGGCCGGGCGTCAGCGACAGCGCCGCCACCAGCTGCGGCGCCAGCGTCGCGTTCACGGTGCGCATCAGGCTCGACAGATAATGCCCCAGCGCGAACGGCAGGAACACCAGCACGAACACGGCGCGGCCGGACAGCCTGGGGGGCGGCGCCGTCATCGCATCCCCCTAGGCGGCCGTGTGCGAATCGCATTCGGCGGCAGCGCGCATGGCCTCTTCCTGGCGCGCAGAGATCAGCGGGATCACCTTGCGCTGGCCCGGTGGCTCGGCGCCGAACTCGCTGCGGCTGCCGCCCTCCTCCTCGAAGAAGAACTTGTCCTTGCCGAAGGCCGGCTTCAGCTCGTCCATCCAGGTCGCCTGCGGATCGAATTTCGCATAGAACGGCCTGCGCACCCAGTCCGGATTGCGCGCCTGCAGGAACTGCAACGCGAACAGCTTCTCGCCTCCGATGGTCACGACACCGTCGATCACCACCTTGCCGGGGAAGGCGCTCATCGACGGCCCGCGCACGGTGCGCGACAGGCCCGACACCATCTGGTACGCCTGCTGGAAGATCTCGTGCGCGCGCGCCAGCGGCAGCTGGAAATACTCGCGCGGCCCGGTGTCGCGCTCGACGAACATATAGTAGGGAATGGCGCCCAGCCGCACGCCGGTCTGCCACAGTTCCGCCCAGCTTTTCGGATCTTCGTTGATATGCCGTATCAGCGGCCCCTGCATGCGCAGGGTGGCGCCGGTGCCGACGATGCGCTTGACCGCCTGCTGCGCGATCTCCGGCCGCAGTTCGATCGCGTGGTTGTAATGGCCCATGATCGCCATGTTCTTGCCGCTGGCGACCACGCGCTCGAACAGCCGCAGCAAGTCATCGGCGTCGCGGTCCGAGACGAAGCGCTGCGGCCAGTACGCCACCGACTTGGTGCCGATGCGGATGTTCTGGATATGCGCCAGCTCCGGGACCAGCAGCGGTTCGATGTAGGCCTCCAGCGAGCGCGTGTTCATGATCAGAGGATCGCCGCCGGTGATCAGCACGTCGGTCACCTCCGGGTGCATTTTCAGGTAGGACGCCAGCTCGTGCGACTCCTTGGCGTCGAACTTCATGTCGTCCATGCCGACGAACTGCGGCCAGCGGAAGCAGAAGGTGCAGTAGGCGTGGCAGGTCTGCCCCGCGCTGGGGAAGAACAACACCGTCTCCTTGTACTTGTGCTGCAGGCCCTTGAGCGGCGCGTCGTTCACGCGCGGCACGTTGTGCGTCATCTGCCCGGCCGGATGGGGGTTCATGCGCATGCGGATCTTGCGCACCAGCTCCACCAGCGCGGCCTGGTTGGCTCGGCCCAGCACCAGCTCGCGCAGCTGCGCGTAGTCGTCCGGCGCCAGCATGTCGCGGTGGGGGAAGGTCAGGCGGTAGATCGGATCGTCGGGGATGTTGTTCCAGTCGATCAGGTGGTCGAGCACATATTCATTGGTGCGGAACGGCAGCACGTGCGACACCACCTGCACCGCTTCCTGCAGGTCGCGCGGGATCCACTCCCATTGGCGCGAGTTGGGGATGGTCTGGCGGATGAACGGCTTGAACTTGGGCGCCTGTGCGCCGGCGGCATTCCAGGACGAAATCGGAGTAGTGGTCATCGCGGGTTCCTATCGCAGTGAGGTGGCGGAAACTGCATGCTAGGCCCCGCGCCCCACCGTTCGATTGCCGCAAATCAACTGATGTATGGAAAGATATTTTGCATTGATGCAGACCGCATCCGACGTTGCCACACGGCCAGAACTTGCGACACCGCAATTCGCCGCGCCCCCGCCGGCGTACAGTTCATCGAAGCAATCCCGCCCGCCACCATCGAGGAAACGTCATGAGACTGACCGCCGCCACCCTGGCCGCCGCCGTGCTGTGCCTGCCCGCCCGCGCCGCCGAGCCGACCGAAAAAGACGCCATCGCCATGGCCGAGAAAGGCGCCGCCTTCATCAAGGCGCACGGCAAGGAAGAGATGATGAAGAAGATCAGCGCCAAGGACCCTGACTACGTCCAGGGCTCGCTGTATGTCGACCTGCGCGACATCAACACCGGCATCGTGCTGGCGCACCCGATCAATCCGTCCATCGTCGGCAAGGACCTGACCGACGTGCCCGACGCCAACGGCAAGAAATACCGCCGCGAGATCATCGAGCTGGCCGCCAGGAAGGGCCACGGCTGGGTCGACTACATGTACAAGAACCCCACCAGCGGCAAGCTCGAAGCCAAGACCACCTACATCCTGCGCATCGGCGATGCGGTGCTGGAAGCGGGCATCTACAAAAAATAGCGGGAGCGCATCATGCTGAAGAAACTGCGTATCGGTCCCAAACTGCTGCTGGCGCCGTGCCTGGTGCTGCTGCTGCTGATCGTGACGGCCGCCGCCTCTTACTACGGCATGGTGCGACAAAACGCCTCGCTGGAAAACCTGGTGCAGGTGCGCGCCGCGCGCCTGAAGATCGCGGCCGACGTCTCCGGCGACGCCCGCTACGCCCACGCCCACATCTACCAGCTGCTGGCCTGGGTCAACGGCAGCTTCGCGCAGGCGCGGCTCGACGCGCTGAGCCGGCAGATCAAGACCGCCCACGCCGATATCGAGACCCAGCTGCGCCAGCTGGCCGATGCCGCGGCAGATCCTGCCGCCGATACCGACGACGAACGCAAGATCGTCGGGCAGTCGCTGCTGTCGCTGAACGCCTATCGCAAAGCCGTGCTGGAAACCATGGACATGGCGCAGATGGACCAGAGCATCGCCACCAACTCGATGGCGCGCGCGGAAAAACAATTCCTGCTGCTGAACGAACAGCTGGCGCAGTTGTCGGCGCTGGAAAAGCGCTACAGCGAACAGGCGCACGCGCGCGCCAAGGCCGAGTTCCACGCGCTGAGCACGACCATGGCGGTCATGGTGCTGCTGTCGATCGCGCTGTCGATCGGCGTGACGATGGCGGTGCGCGGCGCCATGCTGCGCGACATCCGCGCCATCGCCGACGTGGTGGTGGCGCTGGCCGCCGGCCGCCTCGGCACCGGCCGGCGCAACGACGGCCGCGACGAGATCGCCGACACCGCCCGCATGCTGGACCAGACCATGCACAACCTGACGCAGACGCTGACCGCCATCATGGCTTCGGTGCGCTCGATCGACACCGCCGCCCACGAAATCGCCAGCGGCAACCTCGACCTGTCGACCCGCACCGAGATGCAGGCCAGCTCGCTGGAGCAGACCGCCAGCGCGATGGACAGCCTGACGCAGGCGGTGCAGCAGAACGCCGCCAACGCGCGCCAGGCCTGCACCCTGGCGGCCGGCGCCTCCGAGCTGGCGCAGCACGGCGGCACGGCGGTGCAGCAGGCGGTGCGGACGATGGCCTCGATCCGCGCCAGCTCGCGCCAGATCGTCGACATCATCGGCGTCATCGACGGCATCTCGTTCCAGACCAATATCCTGGCGCTGAACGCGGCGGTGGAGGCGGCGCGCGCCGGCGAGCAGGGGCGCGGCTTCGCCGTGGTGGCCTCGGAAGTACGCACGCTGGCGCAACGCTCGGCCGCCGCGGCCAGGGAAATCAAGGCGCTGATCGCGGCCTCGGTCTCCACCATCGACAGCGGCAGCGCCTCGGTGCAGCAGGCCGGCGAACGCATGGACGACATCGTCGCCTCGGTGCGCCAGGTGAACGACATCATCGCCCGCATCAGCGAGGCCAGCGCCGAGCAGGCGCAGGGCATCGCCGAGGTCAACCAGGCGGTCGGGCAGATGGACGACATGACGCAGCAGAACGCCGCGCTGGTCGAGCAGGCCGCGGCGGCGGCGGCCAGCCTGCAGGATCAGGCCAGCCACCTGTCCGAGGTGATGTCGGTGTTCAAGCTGGCGCCGGCCCAGGCTTCAACGCATGGGCTTGCTCAAAAAGCGCGAGCCGGCCTGCACGAAGCGCCACGGCAGCTCCACGGCTTTGGAAATGCCGATGCGCGGGCCGGCTAGCACTTCCAACGCAATCTTCGGCGCATGGTCGCGCGGCAGCAGCTCGAACGGCGGCGCGTCCAGCGGCCAGTTGTTCAGGGCCCGCGTCACGCCCAGCGCCTGGCACAGCCGCCCCGGTCCCGAGCACAGCAGCCGCTCGTCTTCCAGGCCGCGCCGCTCGCGCATCAATTCCAGCCCCGCCACCGGCTCCAGCGCGCGGATCAGCACCCCGGCGCCGTGGCCCTCCTCGCGGCAGACAAAATTCAAACACCAGTGCAGGCCGTGCGAGCGGTACACATAGCTGCGCCCGGGCGGCCCGAACATCGAGAAATTGCGCGGGGTCGGCCCGTTGAAGGTGTGGGCGGCCGGCTCGGTGCCGTCGTATGCCTCGGTCTCGACGATGCGCCCGCCGACGCCGTCGACCAGCAAGGTCACGCCGATCAGCTGGCGCGCCACCTCGTGCGAGGGCGCGCTGAAATCTATGCCTGCAAGTAGCGTATTCATCCATGTATTGTAAACGTCAACATGGCCTGGAGGCTCATGAAACACGTGACAAATGATTATCGAATCGCCGCGACGCTCGGTACAAAGCGACAAAATACGGCGGCGCGGCCAGAAAATCGGGAGAAATTCATGCCGCCGGCGCGCGCTTGCGGCGATAATCGGAGTAAGCATGCCCAGCATGAGTTGGCGCCCTGGTTTATAGTGATGAAATAACATCATGATGAAATAGCATCGCGCGCCGCCCTTACCCCAAGATGAACACGATGATGACAGTTGCAGCCAAAGCCATGCCAGCAGAAAACGCGGTAGAAGACGCGCTGATGCGCTCGATCCGCATTCCGCCCCGGCCCAGCCTGCTTGTCGACCTGCAGCGCGAGCTGGCGCTGCCCGATCCGTCGCCGCGCAAGATCGCCCGCATCATCGGCAACGACGTCGGCATGTCCGGCGCGCTGCTCAAGCTGGCCAACTCGCCGTTCTTCGGCGCCGCGCGCAAGGCCAAGTCGGTCGAGCAGGGCATCAACTTCCTCGGCATCAACCAGTGCGCCGCGCTGCTGACCGGGCTGCTGGCGCGCCAGGCCATCGAAGGCAAGGAGGCCGACCTCAACGCGTTCTGGGAAATCTCCTCCCGGCGCGCCCAGGCCGTGGTGTTCTTCTCGCAAAAGCTGCGCATCGCGCCGCCCGACATCGCCCACACCTTCGGCCTGTTCTGCGACATCGGCGTGCCGCTGCTGATGAACCGCTTCACCGACTACGCCGGCACCTACGCCGACGCCTGCGAGGACGCCGAGACCCCGTTCACCGCCATCGAGGACAGCCGCTACAGCACCAACCACGCCGCCATCGGCTGCCTGCTGGCGCGCAACTGGGGGCTGTCGCCGGACGTCTCCTGGGCCATCCTGCTGCACCACGATTACCGCGTGCTGGACGACCCGGCCACCGACGACGCCGTGCGCTCGCTGGTGGCGCTGGCGCTGCTGGCGGAAAAAGGCATCGCGCGCTTCCATGGCCGCAGCCTGTCCTATGAATGGGAAAAAGGCGGCGATGGCGCCTGCCGCCACCTCGGCCTGTCCGAAGATGAAACCGCCGACCTGCTCGACGAACTGCACGAAGCCTTCCACACCGACCGATAAGAAAAAATGCCTAAAAATAAGCGCCCCGTACCGCGCAAATCCGCCAACTCCCCGGAACTGAAAGACGAGCAGCAAACCACCGAATTGTGCGCCTTGGCGCTGGACCTGGCGGACGGCGAATTCAACAACGACATCGTGGCCGACAGCACCCGCGCCGAACTGGCGCAAAAGGCGCTCGACTTCCAGCGCCTGCTGCGCAAGCTGCTCAACCAGGGCAAGGACGAAGTGCTGTACGGCGCCATCGAGCTGGCGCGCGACGAGGCCATCGACGGCTACCGCTACCTGCGCAACGCGGTCGAGGAAGGCGCCGCCAGCCTGCTGCTGCGCCGCGAGGGCGCGCCCGAGCTGGAGATCGACGCCTTCGCCATCCCGGTGTTCGTGCACAGCCAGGGCGGGCTCGACCCGGCCGCCGACTTCCAGGACAGCGATGCCTACGAGGCGCTGCTGGCCAGCTTCACCGACGCCGGCCTGGAAAGCCCGCAGGCCAAGGTGGTGCTGGTCAGCCACGCCTACGACCTCGACGAAATTGAACGCATCACCTACGGCCAGCTGCACGCCATGCTGCGCGAGGCGGCGCACTCGCTGACCGAGAAAAAAATCGCCGCCGCGCCGGCGCTGGAACGCAGCATGGCGACCGGCTGGTCGGCCACCAGCTTCGGCGCCGCCGACAGCGCCGTCGAGCTGCGCTTCCTGCTGGGCTTTGCGCTCAAGCGCGCCGACGACGCCTTCTACCAGGTGCCGAAAGCCGAAAAAGCCGCCGACGCCTACTTCGCCAGGCGCGCCGAACGCTATCAGCAGTGGACCGCGCAGCACGCGCCGCTGGTGGCGCGCTGCCTGGGCCGCGGCCGTGGCGCGACGCCGGAACTGACCCTGAACTTCCTGTACCAGGACCTGTTCTTCGGCGCCAGGGAACAGGCCCAGGCCGAATACGCGACGCTGCGCATGCTGTCCGAACTGAACCAGGCGCTGGACGGCCGCGCGCCGGACCAGGCCAGCGCCATCATCGCCCCGGCCGACGTCGACGACGACATGGTACTGCGCGTGCAACTGTTCGACGGCGAGGTGGAACTGGCGCTGTGCGAGCGGCCGCTGGACCTGGCCGCCGACCTCGAACTGGAGCTCGACGACCTGCGCGACGCGCTGGCCAGCATCGGCATCGTCAACGTCTCGGCGGCGCTCCGATTCGACGCCCAGGGACAGGCCGTGGACGTGCGGCCGCTGGCATAAATTCCTGTTTGACATAGTCCCGGGAGCCGAGGATACTTTCTTCAAGCGGAACACAGAATCCGCTGGGAGATCGTCATGAAAACCTGGGCCCTGACCTTATGCGCCGTGCTGTCGACCGCCCTGCTGGGCGGTTGCGCCGGTCCCGCGACCGTGGCGCGCGACGCCGCCCCGCCGGTATTCCACGACCAACTGTTCCAGCCGCCAGCCGCCCCGGTCGACACCGACCATGTATTCGCCCTCAATGACGACATGCGGCTCTACCTGCAGCGCGAGATCGGCGGCAACGGCGGCAGCGGCCGCCTGCTCGGCGGCAAGGATGTGCGCCGCGTGCTGTTCGACGCGCTCTACCGCAAGGACAAGCTCAAGCTCGAATACGATTCGGCGATGACGCGCAACGCCGCCCAGACCTTCGCGGCGCGCGCCGGCAACTGCCTGTCGCTGGCCATCATGACAGCCGCGCTGGCACGCGAGCTCAACCTGCCCGTGCAGTTTCAGCAGGTCGAGGTCGACGAGAGCTGGAGCCGCTCCGGCGACCTGTACTTCGCCAGCAACCACGTCAACCTGGCGATAGGCAAGCAGCGCACCCGCTACGCCGACGGCATCAGCGTCGACATGTCGAACTCGCTGGTGGTGGACTTCATCCCCATCCCGCCCAAGGCGCGCGAAAACGCCAAGCCGCTGGAGGAGCAGACCATCATCGCCATGTACCTGAACAACCGCGCCGCCGAGCTGATGGCGCAAGGCAAGCTGGACGACGCCTATTGGTCGGTGCGCAAGGCGATCGAGCAGGATCCGCACTACCTCAACGTCTACAACACGCTGGGCGTGATCTACCAGCACCACGGCGACCGGCTCGACGCCGAGCAGACGCTGCGCTATGCGCTGTCGCAGGCGCCGGACAACACCATCTTCCTGGCCAACCTGGCGCAAACGCTGGAAAGCGAAGGCAAGATGGATGAAGCGGCGGTGCTGCGCGTGCGGCTGGCGCAGCTGGAGCCGTATCCGCCCTTCCATTTCTTCAACCTGGGCCAGGAAGCGATGGCGCGGGGCGACTACAAGCGCGCCCGCGACATGTTCGAACGCGAGCTGGAGCGGGTGCCGGACTACCACGAATTCCACTTCTGGCTGGCCATGGCCAATTACCAGCTGGGCAACCTGAAGGCGGCCGAGTCGCAATTGGCGCACGCGCTGGAAAACAGCACCACGCGCGGCGACCACGACCTGTATTCGGCCAAGCTGGACCGGCTGCGCGCGTATGAGGCGCGCCACTAGCAAACATCATGGCAGACTGGTGGGACAGGCTTGACTTCTAGTTGCAATTGCGCAACAATTGCAATAATTGTAAATCAAGCAGCGTTTACCACAAGGATTCCGCCATGCTCAGACCCAAGTCCGCCACAGTCATCGCCTCCCTGACGCTGGCCGCGCTGCTGGGCGCCGGCCTGACGGCCTGCGGTGGCGGCGGTGGCGGCGGCGGCGGTGGCGGCAACAACGGCGGCGGCACCGATACCCCGGCCGCCTCGCCCGCGCTGACCTTCAATCCCGCCACGGTACGCGCCACCATCAACGCCGGCACCTCGCTGACCTTGAACGTGCTCGCCACCGTCAACCGCCCGGCCGATTTCGCCAACGCCACCACGGTGGTTGCCAGCGTCACCGACAGCGCCGGCGTGATCCAGCCAAGCGCCCAGCTGATCCGCGACAGCGACACCCAATACCACGCCATCCTGCAATCGGCGCCGGGCCTGGCGGCCGGCACCTACACCGGCAACTTCAACGTGCGCCTGTGCCGCGACAGCGGCTGCGCCAGCCAGTTCCCCGGTTCGCCGATGCTGCTGCCCTACAGCTTCCAGGTGGTGCCGGCCGGCCAGGCCACCTTCACCGCCACGCCCACCGTGGCGCTGGCGGGCACCGCCCACCTCGGCGGCGCCGCGCCGGCGGCGATCGACGTCGCCATCGCCGGCGAAGGCCGCAGCTGGACCGTCGCCAGCGGCGCCGGCTGGCTCAAGCCGGCCCGCGCCAGCGGCACCGGCAGCGGCACGCTGAACGTAGTCTTCGACACCACCGGCCTGGCGCTGGGCAGCTACAACACCACGCTGACCATCACCGCCAGCGACGGCCAGGTCGCCAGCCTGCCGGCCTCGCTGACGGTGCTGCCGAGCGGCCTGACCACCGGCGCCAACGGCGTCACCTTCACCGCCGTCAACGGCGCGCCCATCCCGACCCAGGTGGTCAGCATCGGCACCGACGACAACAGCGCCGCCAGCTGGAGCGCCGTCAGCAATGCGCCGTGGCTGCGGCTGTCGCCGACCAGTGGCGGCACGCCCTCCACCACCGTGCTGACGGTCGATCCCACCGTCGGATCGCTGGCCAGCGCCAGCTACAACAGCAGCATCACGCTGAGCGCGCCGGGACTGTCGACGCGCGCGCTGCCGGTCGCGCTGAACCTGGTGCCGGCGACGCTGACCACATCGGCCAACAGCCTGACCCTGGGCGGCACCTACGGCCGCGATTTCAGCACCAGCCAGACGCTGACGCTGAGCCTGAACACGTCGACCAACTCCTGGCCGTGGAGCCTGGACGGCATGCCGTCCTGGGCCAGCGCCACCGTCGCCAGCGGCAGCATCAACCAGGGTGGCACCAGCACCGTCATCACCGCACGGCCGGCCAACGCCGCCGTCGGCACCACGTCGGTGCTGGTCAAGGCCGCGTCCCGCGTCAACGGCGACCTGGCGATCGCGCCGACGCTGCTGACCATCAACAAGGACCAGCACAAGCTGATCCCGTCGGAAACCGCCGTGGCCTTCAGCGCCTCGCCCAGCTGGACCCGGCTGACCCGCACACTGACCGTTACCGACAACTTCAACAACTTCACCGGCATGAGCGCCAGTTCCAGCGCGACCTGGCTGGTGGCCGGCGTCAACGGCAACAAGCTGGTGCTGACGGCCGACCCGACTCCGTTCGGTCCCGACACACTCAACATCGCGACCGTCACGCTGACGCCGAACGACGCGGACGCCAAGGCCCCGGAACCGATCCGCGTGGCGCTGTGGAAAGGCACGCTGACGCCGACCGCCAACGTCACCCTGCCGCTGCCCTACGCCACCGTGATTGCCGATCCGATCCGGCCGTATGCCTATGCCCACAACGGCGGCGCCTACATCGACGTCTACAACCTGTACAGCGGGCAGAAGGTCATCACCATCACCGGCTTGGCCGCCAGCTTGGGCGACATGGTCACCAGCGCCAACGGCGATGTGCTGCATGTGCTGAACCTGAGCAACCACGCGCTGACCAGCATCGACCTCAACACGTTCGCCGTCCTGAGCCAGTTGCCGCTGACAGGGGTAGACAAGACGACCCGCCTCAAGATCATCCGTCCGAACGGTGTCGAGGTGCTGGTGCTGGGTGACGGCCGGGCCTATCTGACCGCAGGCGGCGTGTATCAGGGCACGCTGCCGCTGACGGCCGGCGTGATCGCGGCCAGCGGCGACGGCAAGCTGGTGGTGCAGCAGCAGGAAAACACCAGCGCGGTGCAGGTGACCAGCGTCAGCGTCGACTATGCCAGCCTTGGCGGCGGCATGCTGTACCCGGCCAGGATTCCGGCCGCCAGCCACTCCGGCGGCGGCGCGCTGGGGCAGGATATCGCCGTCAGCGCCGACGGCACGCGCATCTACAGTGCCAGCGCCACGCCCAAGCTGTGCGCGATCGCCAGCCCGGCCGACCTCGGTGTGCTGGGCTACCTGGCCGCCGGCGACGGCACGCCCAACAACGTCGAGCTGGGCAGCGACGGCCGCATCTACTGCGGCGCCGCCACCCGCGCCACGGTCAGCGATGTGTGGGTCTACGACACCACGGGCAAGCTGCTCAACCAGTTCAAGCTGGCGGCCGGCGCCAAGCAGCTGCTGCCGCGCCAGATGGCGGTTTCCGGCGATGGTCTGCTGTTGATCGGCATCACCGACGACGGCGCGACCACCATCGTGCCGGTCGGCCCGTAAGCATCAATAGCCGGTGCTGCGGCCGGCAATGACGGGCAGGTCGTCGTCGGTGGTCATGGCCCAGATCAGGCGGGCGATGGTCTCCGACGCGATCACCGTGTGATGATTATTCCGGGCCATCAGTTTTTCGCGGATCTCGCGCCGCACCGCGGGAATGCCGGTCAGGTCGAACAGGATGTCGACGCCGTTGTCCAGGTCCACGATCTCATCTAGCGACACCACCTTCAACCCGGCGTCGAGCGCCATCTGGCGGCCCGGCGTGTTGCCGCTCTCGGCCACGGCCACCAGGTTGACGCCGCGCTCGCGGCGGCCCAGCATATTGCGCAAGAAAGCCGATCCGATCCGGCCCAGTCCGACGATGGCGATATTCTGATTGTCCACGTGTCCCCCGTTTTGGAATTACACTACGATCGATACCTTTTGAACAAGCATAACCATGACCCACGGACAAGGCAAGCTGCATGAAGCGCAATGAACAGCTGGACCACATTTTTTGGCACACTCTGACCGGCGCGCACGCGCGCCACGCCAGCGGCAGCGGCGGCGCGCGCCGCTACACGCCCGGCTTTTCCCCCATCGTCGCCTTTGCCGATCCGGCCCGGCCGGACTTCGCCGCGCTGGAACCGCACTGCGCGCCGGGCGAACAATTCTATTGCGACAGCTGGAGCGGCGCCGTGCCGCCCGGCTGGCGCATCGCCGCCGAGAGCACCATGTTCCGCATGGTCTGGGCCGGCGCCATGCCGGCCGACGATCCGGCGCCCGACGCCATCGCGCTGCAGCCGCAGCACGCGGCGCAGGCGGTGGAACTGGCCGCGCTGTGCAAGCCGGGCCCGTTCGGCATCCGCACCATCGAGCTGGGCGACTACTTCGGCTATTTCGACGGCGAGCGGCTGATGGCGATGGCCGGCGAGCGCCTGCGCGCGCCGGGCCTGTGCGAAATCAGCGGCGTCTGCACCCATCCGGATTACCAGGGCCGGGGCCTGGCCAAACGGCTGATCGTCAAGCTGATCCGCCGCCAACTGCAGCGCGGCGACACGCCCTTCCTGCACGTCATGCGCAGCAACGAGGCCCACGCGCTGTACCTGCGCATGGGCTTTGCCGATTACCGGGAAACCGTGGTGCGCGTGGTCGCACGCGACGAGACTTGAGATGCAGGCCCTGATCGTCATCGATATGCAAAAAGGCATGGCCCGCCCCGTGTGCACTGGATGGCGCTGTCGAATCTCGACGGCGAATACGCCGCCATCGTCGACACCGCCACGGTGCTGGCTGCCGTGCGCGCTTGAAGCGGCGGAAGAAACGGTGCCGCGCGCATCGTATCAGCCGGCCAGCAGGCGACGCCAGCTGGTGAGCTTGTGCTCAAACGTCATCGCTGCGTGCGCGGGCGACGTGGATGGCAGTACCACAGTGCGATAGCCTGCGGCGTCGAACTGCGGTGCGAACTTGCCGGAGGTCTGGCCGTTGAAGCCGACCGTTTCCAGCAGCGGACACAACTCGCGCAAGCGCGCGAAATCGTTGGCGGCGGGCTGGCGGATGGCCGAGTCGAGACTGCCCTCGCGCTCGCAGGCGCCCAGTACGTCCCACAGGCCGAAGCCGTGCGCCAGCAGGCGCGGCAGGCGTTCGTCGTACGGCAGCTGCGCCAGCGGCTCGCCGGTCAACGCCGATAAGATCGGCCACAGCAGGTTGCGCGGATGCGCATAATATTGCTGCGCCGCCAGCGACGCCGCGCCGGGGAAGCTGCCCAGCACCAGGATGCGGGTGCCGGCGTCCACCACCGGCGCGAGGCCGGTCAGCGGGGCGGAGGGAATGGCGGAAGCTGGTTTGGACATGACGGCATTCTACCGCGTCGCGCAGCCGCGTTTCGGGTGTAGAATTTGTCAACGGCACGACCGTACTAAAAAAACCGGAGACACCCATGTCGCAAACCCGCACCATCGACACGCTGCTGGCCCAGTACAGCGAAAGCCATCTGAACCCGACCAACGAGCTGATCCACTTCGTCTGCGTGCCCATCATCGTCTTCACGCTGCTGGGCCTGCTATGGGCGATCCATCCGCTGGTGGCGGTGGCCGTCACCCTGGCGTCGCTGGCGTATTATTTCAAGCTGTCGAAGCCGTTCGCGGTGGGGATGTTGCTGATGTCGGCGCTGTTCCTGGCCGTGCTGGCCGCGCTGCCGGACAGGGCTGTGTTGCCGCTGTCGGTTGCGATCTTCGTGCTGGCGTGGATAGGCCAGTTTATCGGCCACAAGATCGAAGGCAAGAAACCATCCTTTTTCGACGACCTGCGCTTCCTGCTGATCGGCCCGCTGTTCGTGCTGGGCTTTTTGTACCGCCGCTTGAAACTGGCGTACTAGTGGAAGCCGGTGAAGGCGAACAGCCCCTGCAACTCGTCGTCGGCAAGCAGCAGCACCAGCGCGGTACTGACCGCGACATAGCCCAGCAGCGTGATGACCTTGATTTGCAGCGCGGTGCTCATTACCGCTCTCCCCTTGACGATTAGTGTTTCCATCATACTTGCATTTTCAACAAAAACCCCGATTCGTACAATTGGGAAACAATTTATTTGGGCACCTGTTGCGTCGCAACAAAACCGTAGACGCTAGGCAAGATGCGGCCCGGACAGCTATACTCGTTTGATGTCCTCTCCACTTCTATTCATCATCGCCTGTTTGATCTGGGGCTCCACTTTCTTCGCCATCACGCTGCAACTGGGCGAGGTCGCGCCGGCCGTCTCTGTGGTCTACCGCTTCGCCCTGTCGGCGGCGGTGCTGTTCGCCTGGTGCCTGGCGCGCGGCGACAAGCTGCTGCTGCCATGGCGCACCCAGCGCTGGATGTTGCTGCAAGGTTGCGCCACCTTCGCCCTCAGCTACATCTGCACCTACACTTCCGAGCAATACCTGGTGTCCGGCCTGGTCGCCGTGCTGTTCGCGCTGATGGTGTTCTGGAATCCCATCCTCAACCATTTCGCCTTCGGCTCGCCGCTCGGCTGGCGCACCTGGAGCGCCGGCGCGGTCGCCATCTGCGGCGTCACGCTGCTGTTCTTCCAGTCGATCCACGGCGCGTGGACTGAAATCATGTCCGGCGGCAACGGCCACTTTTTGCTTGGACTGATGCTGGCGGTCACCGCCACCGTCGCCAGCTCGATCGGCAACGTGGTCGTGGTCAAGGTGCGCGAGCAATCGTCCAACGTGCCGCTGACGATGGCCTGGTCGATGATGTGGGGCAGCATGCTGGTGACGCTGTGGGTACTGCTCAGCGGTCAGTCGTTCACCATGCCCAGCGGCGCGAAATACTGGGGCGGCCTGCTGTATCTGGCGCTGTTCGGCTCGGTGATCGCCTTCGCCGCCTATTTCACGCTGATCCACCGCATCGGCTCGCACAAGGCGGTCTACATCGGCGTCGTCACGCCGGTCATTTCCGTGCTGCTGTCGATCCAGCTGGAACATTTCCGCCCCGGAGCCATGGAATGGGCCGGCATGGTATTGTGCCTGTCCAGCGTCGCCTGGGCGCTGCAATCCGATACACCTCTTCCCGCAGAAAGCATGGTAGAAGCCTGATGACACCTTCCGATTTGACCATACGCCCGGCCCGGCCGGCAGACGTCGCCGCTATCTTCGGCATGATTTATGAACTGGCCGTGTTTGAAAAACTCGAGCACATGGTGGTCGCCAACGAGGCCATGCTGCACGACAGCCTGTTCTGCGCCAAGCCCGTGTGCGAGGCGCTGGTCGGCGAGGCCGGCGGCGAGGTCGTCACCTTCGCCTTGTTCTTCCACAACTTCTCCACCTTCCTGTGCAAGAAGGGCCTGTACCTGGAAGACCTGTACGTCAAGCAAAGCTGCCGCGGCAAGGGCTACGGCAAGCAGATGCTGGTGGCGCTGGCGCAACTGGCGGTGGAGCGCGATTGCGGCCGCTTCGAATGGTCGGTGCTGGACTGGAACGCCAACGCCATCAAGTTCTACGAAGGCATGGGCGCGTCGCTGTTGCCGGACTGGCGCATCTGTCGCGTCACCGGAGGCGCACTGACCCATATGGCCCAAGACTTGATCCAGAACAAGGCGTAAAGTTATCAACCTTACAAAATGACTGCTGATGCGAACCTGCAGGAGTCAGTCATGATCAAACTACCGCCCCTGGCCATCGTGGTCTACAAAGCTTATCTGCGCTCGCGGCTGGAGCGCTACACCCGCGCGCTGGAAGTCATCGCCGCCCAGCGCGAGAACGATTTCCACGCCGAGCGCGTGCTGCACAAGGAAGTCGTCGTCACGCGCTCGAAGCTACATTCGCTGTGATGGCGCGCGGCTGGCCAGCCGCTCCAGCAGCTCGAACGCGCCCTGGGTCAGCAGCGCCAGCACCGCCGCCGGAATCGCTCCGGCCAGCAGCATGTCGTTGTCGTTCAGCGCCAGACCGATGGTGATGCGCTCGCCGTAGCCGCCGGCGCCGATGAAGGCGGCGATGGTCGCCGTTCCCACGCTCATCACCGCCGCCGTTTTCACGCCGGCCAATATCACCGGCAGCGCCAGCGGCAGCTCGATATGCACCAGCCGCTGGAACGGCCGCAGTCCCAACGCCAGCGCCGCCAGCCGCAGGCCGGACGGCACCTGCAGCAGCCCGGTGCAGGTGTTGCGCACGATGGGCAGCAGCGCATACACCAGCAGCGCCACCAGCGCCGGCACCGTGCCTATCATGCCGAGCAAGGGTATCAGCAGCGCCAGCAAGGCCAGCGAGGGCACCGTCTGCAGCACGCCCGTCGCCGCCAGCACCACCTGCCGCAGGCGCGGGAAGAACGCCGCCAGCACGCCCAGCGGAACGCCGATCAGGCACGCCATCACGACCGCGAACAGCACCAGCGTGACGTGCTGGCGCGTCAGTGTCCACAGGCTCTTGTCGAAGATCTTGGCCATCAGGCCATCCCTGACCTGGGCAGGAGCCGTTGACTGCGCCGTCGTCGCGGAGGCAGCGCCGGCAGCGGCCAGCGGCTTGTGCGCCGCCAGCCAGTCGCGCGCCACGTGGGCGAAATTCTGGCCGTCGATTTCGGCCGAGGCGTTCATCGCGATCATGTCGGCGGCGCTGATGCGTCCCTCCAGCTGCGTGATCGCCTTCCACGCGGCCGGAAAGCGCGCGGCCGCATCGAGCCGGTACAGCAGCACCGCATCGTAGCGGGGAAAGTAGGCGCGGTCGTCGTCCAGCACGCGCAGGCCGTACTGGCGGATCTTGGCGTCGGTGGAGTAGATGTCGATGACGTCGACCTGGCGCTGCATCAGTGCCTCGTAGGCGATGCCGTGGTCCAGTCCCTCGGGCCGCTGCGGCAGGCCGTAGAGTTTGGCCAGTCCCGGCCAGCCGTCGGCGCGGCCGATGAATTCATGCGACAGGCCCAGACGCAGCTTCGGCGCGGCCGCCAGTTCGCTCAGCTTGTGCAGGCCATCGGGCCCACCGCGCATCGCCAGCGCATAGGTATTGTTGAAGCCCAGCGGCACCGCCACGCCCAGCCCCATCGGCGCCAGTTCGCGGCGGATCTGCTCCAGCGGCGCGGCCTGCGCGTGCTTGAGGATTTCAAGGTCGATGGTGCCGAGATATTCGGGATAGACGTCGATGCGGCCGGCCTGCAGCGCCGCCAGCACGATGGCGGTATTGCCCAGTCCCTGCAGATGCTCGGCCTTGGCGTACGGCGCGGCCGTCTGCGTCAGCACCTCGCCGAGGATGTACGACTCGGTGAAGCGCTTCGACCCCACATGCAGCGTATCGCCCGGCGCGGCCCACGCCGCACAAGCGAATATCAGCGACAGCAGCGACAGCAAAACTGGCAAACGTGCGCGCACAAGCACTCCGGATTGATGATCAATCCGGCAAGCTTACCATTGCTGGGCTAACCCGGCTGTATTGGGTCGTGCAGTCTAAGAAGGCGTTTCAAAATGAGCGTGGCTAGGCGCGGCGACGAAGACCGTGCGCCTGCACGGCTAGGAGCCGCAACGACGCCACGGTCATTTTGAAACGTCTTCTAAGCGCCCACGCGCAGCATCGGCGCCCTCAAGGCCTGGCTCAGCGTTTCGTACGACTCCGACAGATGCGCCTTGGCCTCGCGGCTCATCGGCTTGCCCATCGCGGCGCGGATCTCGCGCTGCAGCTTGAGCGCGTTCTCGCGCTGCAGGCTGCGCGCGTCGGCCGGCGTGGCCGGCGAGCCGCGCAACAGCGTCGCCGCCACGCGCTTCAGGTGCTCGCGCTGCAGGTTGCGCCGCATGCCGCTGATGTCCTTGCCGGTTTTCAGCTCGCTCCACACCGCGCCCTGCACCGTGGAGTACAGCTCTTCGAGGCCCAGCGCCTGTTTGCGGTCGTCCAGCTTTTCCTGGGAATCCAGCAAGCGCGCGGCCACGCCGTCGGACATCAGCTGATCGAGCGCGGCGGCCTGCAGGAACAGCACCCGCTGGCTGACCGACACGTCGGCCCTGCCGCGCGTTTCGAAATGATCCGGCGCCAGGCGGCTGATCATCGCCGGCGTGAACTTGAAGCTGTCCGACTTGAACAGGCTGTTGGTCAGCATGCGCAAGGCCTCGCGCTGGCGCGGCAGCGGCACCGGGGTGAAGGTCGCGCGCCCGGTGCCGGCGTGGTCGCGCAGATACGTCACCCCGCCCACATACTTGACCACCACCGGCATGGTGCGCGCAAACTGCTGGAAGCCGTAATCGAAGCCGCGGCGCAGCGTTTCATAGCTCTCGCCCGGCTTGAGCGTACGGGTCTCGATCCGGTCCCACAGCTCGCGCGACATCGTCAGGCGGCGCTGGAAGTAAGCCAGCGGATCGCTGCCCAGGTCGAACACGTTGACGTCCGGGTCGGAGTTGAATCCGCCAGCATCCTGGTCGGTGCCAAACGCCAGTTGCGGCTCGTTCGAGCGCGCGGCGATCTTCGCCAGCTCCGCCTTCTCCTGCGCGGCCTCCATCGGTTTATAGGCGTATTCAATCGCCCAGTAGTCGTAAGGTCCCAGCGTGGACGCCACATACTCGCCCTGCTTCTCGCCCTTCAGCGACAGATTGAACGGCGTGTAGTCCATCACCGAACCGGCCAGGCTGTTCTTCTTCGTGAATTCCGGATCCTGCAGTTCCTTCAGGCTGTAGATGGTGGACGAGCGGAAGTTGTGCCGCAAGCCCAGCGTATGTCCCACTTCATGCATGATCACGGAACGCACATAAGCCTGCGCCACGGCATCCGCCTCGGGGCTGCCCATTTCCAGTTCGCCGCGCGCCTCCAGCAGGCCCATGGCGAAGCCCATTTCCTGCGCCGACTCGTCCAGGTAGTCGCAGTGCGCCTCCGTTCCCACCACCGCAGGCGGCTGGAGCGACATGCCGTCCTCGCCGACCAGGCGCCGCGCGCCGCGCGCGAACACGTCGGACATGGCGATGTCCGCATCCAGTATTTCGCCGCTGCGCGGATCGACCTGGCGCGGACCGATGGCCAGGCCCGCATCGCTGCCGAAGTACCAGCGCGCCGACGCGTGCCGCGCATCCATCGTATCGAAGCGGTCGGCCTCGGTCTGCTGCTTGACCACGATGGCGTTCTTGAAACCGATGCGCTCGAACGCGGCGTTCCATGCCAGCACGCCCTGCCGCACCGATTCGCGATACTTCTCGGGGATGTTCGCATCCAGCCAATAAACGATGGGCTGTTTGGGCTCCGACAGCTCCAGCGCCGGGTCCTGCTTTTCAAGCCGCCAGCGCTCCACCAGGTGCACCGCCGTGGTCGGCGTCACGTCGTCGGAAAAGTCCTGCGAGGTGCTGACGAAATGGCCGATGCGGTCGTCCGCCAGCCGGCCATGCATGGGCTGCGCCGGCAGCGGCATGAAGCTGTAATAGAAGCCGAGGAACATGCTGCGCGGGTCCGGCAGCGTGGTCGGCGGACTGGCGACGGCCAGCGGCACGGTCGGCATGACCACCGGCGGCGCCGGAATGCGCGGCACGTAATAGTGGGCATTGACTTGGAAGCCGGTCATGGCTTCGTCCGAACGCACCGTCAGGAAGCTGCTGTTACGCGGATCCATCACATACGCCAGGCGGAAGGCCGCTTCCAGCCGCGTGGTAAACCCGGGGATGTCGCCGAACAGCAGATTGTTCGCTTCGATCAGGATGCCGTGGTTTTGCGGATTCGGGCCGCTGGCCACCGGCGCGATGGCCAGCAGGCTGTCCGAGAACGCCTGCGACACCGCCAATGCCTGCGGCGTGCCGCCCTTGGCGCCGAACCCGGTGTTCTTGGCGATCATCTGCACCAGGCTGCCGACGCGATGGAACACCACCACCTGGCTGAAGCCCATCTGGCTGCCGTACACGCCACGCTCGCCGATCCCGTTCGGCATATTCACGGTCATGAAGATCGGCTTGTCGAACTGGTCGGGGCGCAGCTCGATCCAGACTTTTTCCTCTTTCTGGTACAGGTTCAGGAATCCCAGCACGTGGACGGCGCCGCGTACTACGTCGACGAAGGGCCGCACCGCAGCGGCGGGCGCGATGGCCGGCACCGGCACGGCGGCCGGCTGCAAGGGCGCGGTGGCGACCACCGGCACTTCCGGCACATGCGGGGTTGGCGATGGCGGCACCGGCTCCTGGGCCAGCGCCTGCGCGGCCAGGCCTGGGCCCAACATCATCAGGACCGCGGCGCGGAGGGAATTCAAGGCAAACATGGTTATCCTGTTACGTGTAGAGGCATCCCGGATAATGTAACCGAAAGGCCAACGCACGAAACGGAATTTTGAGAGCGTTCCCTCTAAACTTGCGGCGAACGCAACACCCCGCCGTTAGCCACGCCGCAGCAGGGATTGAGGCCGATGGCGTACGACAGGTCGGCCGGACGGGCGATGCGCCACAGCGCGAAATCGGCGCGCTTGCCCACTTCCAGGCTGCCGATCTGCCCATCGCGGCCCAGCGCCCGGGCGGCATGCACGGTGCAACCGGCCAGCGCCTCCAGCGGCGTCAGTCGCCACAGGGTGCAGACCATATTCATCGCCAGCAGCAGGGACGTCATCGGCGAGGTGCCGGGATTGCAGTCGGTGGCGACCGCCATCGGCACGCCGGCGGCGCGCAGCGCGGCCACCGGCGGCGGCGTGGTGTCGCGCAGGAAGTAGTAGGCGCCGGGCAGCAGCACGGCCACGGTGCCGGCGGCGGCCATCGCGCTGATGCCCGCCGCGCCCAGATGTTCGAGATGGTCGGCCGACAGGCCCTGGTAGCGCGCCACCAGTTCCGCGCCGCGCTGGTCGGACAGCTGCTCCGCATGCAGCTTGACCGGCAGGCCGTGCTCGCGCGCGGCCTGGAACACGCGCTCCGTCTGTTCATGCGAAAAGCCGATGCGCTCGCAGAAGGCATCGACCGCGTCGGCCAATCCTTCTGCGGCCAGCGGCGCGATCATCGCGCATACTTCGGTGATGTAGTCGTCGGCGCGGCCGGCGAATTCCGGCGGCAACGCGTGCGCGCCGAGGAAGGTGGTCGCCACGCCGACCGGCAGTTCGCGGCCGATGCGGCGCGCGACGCGCAGCATGTTCGCTTCCGATTCCAGGGTCAGGCCGTAGCCGGATTTGATTTCCAGCGTAGTCACGCCCTCGGCCAGCAGGCTGCGCACGCGCGGCAGGCTTTGCCGCATCAACTCATCTTCCGACGCGGCGCGGGTGGCGCGCACGGTGGACATGATGCCGCCGCCGGCGCGGGCGATGTCCTCGTAGGTGGCGCCGTTGAGGCGCGCCTCGAATTCGTCGCTGCGGTTGCCGGCGTGGACGATGTGGGTGTGGCAGTCGATCAGGCCGGGCGTCAGCCAGCAGCCGCCGCCATCGTGCATGGTTTGCGCCACCGCCCCCGCAGCCATGTCGGCCTGGCGCCCCAGCCATGCGATGCGGCCATCCTTGACGGCGATGGCGCCATCGCGGATCTCACCGTAGCCGCCGGCCATGGTGGCCAGGTGCACATTGGTAAACAACACATCCCACATACAGGCAGCTTTCTAGTTATAGACGATGTCGACGACAAAGACGGTCGCCAGCGACGCTTCCATGGTCCACGCCTCCTCGGCCTCCATCACCACCACGTCGTAGCGCACCATGGCGATGCGTTCGCGCGCGCTGCTCAGCGTCAGGCTTTCGCCGTCGGCCAGGAACAGCAAGGTGGTGCCGCCGCGGCGCTTGAGTTCCTCCGTGCCGCGCACCACGCACGGTTCGAGCCGGTGGCGGCAGCGGCCGCGCCGCGTCATCACGTTGAAGTCGGTGGTCAGGGCGCCGGTGACGGTGGCGTGCACCGCCGCCTCGCCAGGGAATTCGATCAGCGGTTCGCTGGGGCTGAGCACGAAGCGCTCGTCGCCGAAATCCAGCAGCACGCCGTCGCCGTCGACCAGCGCCAGCGAACGGTCGATGCCGGGGAAGGACGAGAACGGGCCGCTCTGCGAGATGGTCGCCAGGCTGATGCGCCAGTCGAATTCATCGAAGCCGGCGCCGGTCGGGAAGACGGCGATTTCCGTGGTGCTGCCGCCGCCATTTTTCCACGGCGCGGGCCGCAGGCTTGCATACTGGATTAGCTGGGTCATCGGAACTCCCTCAGTTCGGCCAAGGTCTGCTTGAAGCGCGCAGCGATCGCCTGCTGCGCAACGTGCTGCTGATTGCGTACCACCCACTGGCCGCCGACCATGACGTCCTTGACCAGATTGTCATTGCCGCAGAAGACGAAGCTGCCGAGTACCTCGTCCAGCGCCAATCCATAAAAATTCGGATGCTGCTCGTCGAGCACGATCAGGTCGGCGCGACGGCCAACCGCCAGCGCGCCCACCTTGCGCCCGCTCGCCTGCGCGCCGCCGCGCAAGGCGCCCTGCCACAAAAAGTCGCCGACGTTGCGTTCTTCGGCGGACACCGCGATATTGCGGCGCTGATGCTGCAGCCGCTGGCCGTATTCCAGCCAGCGCAGTTCCTCGACCGCGCCTTGCGAAATATGGCTGTCGCTGCCGATGCCGAACCGTCCGCCCGCCGCCAGGAATTCCTCCAGCGGGAACAGGCCGTCGCCCAGGTTGGCCTCCGTCGTCGGGCACAGGCCCGCCACGGCGCCGCTCTGCGCCATCAGGTCCACCTCGTCGCGCATCAGGTGCGTGGCGTGGACCAGGCACCAGCGTTCGTTCACCTCTACCTGGTCCAGCAGCCATTGCACCGGGCGGCGTCCGCTCCAGTCCAGCGACTGCTGCACTTCCTGCTTCTGCTCCGCGATGTGGATATGCACCGGACGGTCGTCCGGCAGCGTCACCAGCACCTCGTTGATCTGCGCCACCGACGCCGCGCGCAACGAATGCGGCGCCACGCCGACCTCGGTCTGCCCATCGCGCAGCGGTTCCAGCGCCTCGATCACCCGCAACACGTCCTGCGGATCGGTCTTGAAGCGCCGCTGCTCCGGTTTCAGCGCGCTTTCGCCGAAGCCGGAATAACTATACAACACCGGCAGCATGGTGATGCCGATTCCCGCCAACCGTGCGGCGGCGATGACCCGCTCAGCCGTTTCCGCCGGACGGGGGTACATGGCGCCGTCCGGCGCGCGCTGCACGTAATGGAACTCGCACATCGCCGTATAGCCGTGGCGCAGGCACTCGGAAAACAGCTGGGCCGCGATGGCTTCGATATGCTCGGGCGTGATGTTGCGCGCGAAGCGGTACATCAGGTCGCGCCAGGTCCAGAAGCTGTCCTGGGTTTCACCCGCCCTCTCGGTGCGTCCGCCCAGCGCCCGCTGGAAGCTGTGCGAATGCAGGTTGATCATGCCCGGCAGCGCATATTCAGCCACCTCGACGCCGGCCGGGGCTTCGGCACCGGCCGTCACGGCGGTGATGGCGCCAGCCGCATCCCACTCGATCAGCACATCCTTGCGCCATCCCTCCGGCAGCAAGGCATGGCGCGCAAACAGTCTGCTCATGCGCGCCCCCAGTCGGCGGCGGCCCGCGTCATTTCCTTCAGAACGCCCTGCACCCGCACCGCGAGGTCCGGGCGATAGCCGTAAGGCGCTTCCTCATCCATATAGGTCGACTGGCACATCTCCAGCTGGATCGCGTGCACGTTCGCCGCAGGCCGGCCGTAGTGGCGCGTGATGTGGCCGCCCTTGAAGCGGCCGTTGACGGCCACGCTGAACCGTTCCTGCGCCAGCGCGCGCGACACGATGGCGTCGCTCAGACCCTGCGCGCAGCTGGTGCCGTCGGCGGTGCCGAAGTTCAGGTCCGGCAGCTTGCCTTCAAAGAAACGCGGCACGATGGACGCGATCGAATGCGCATCCCACAGCACCACGCGGCCATGCAGCGCCAGCAGCCGATCCAGCTCGGCGCGCAGTTGATCGTGATAGGGTTTCCAGTAGGCGGCAAGGCGGCGGCGCACCTCCGCCTCGTCCGGTGTGCGGCCGTCCAGATACAGCGGCTCGCGATGGAAGGTATCGACCGGACACAGGCCGGTCGTGTCCTGGCCGGGATACAAATTGGTATTCTCCGGCGGACGGTTCAAATCGATCGCATAGCGCGACCAGCGCGCCGACAAGGTCGATGCCCCCATCTCGCCAAGGAATTCATACAGGCGCACCAGATGCCAGTCCGTATCCTGCTTGTCCGTGGCGGCCGGCGTCATGCAGGCCGCCACCTCGTCCGGAATATCGGTGCCCACGTGCGGCATGGACACCAGCAAGGGTATGCTGCCTGCTTTGAACTGATAGTCCATGACGCCTCCTCTTATGGATGCAATGGCGTGAACAAACTCTTGCACGACGCGCTCAACTCGCCGCGCATGACCATGCCCTTGGCGGCCTCGATATCCGGTGCGAAGAAGCGGTCGGCGTCGAAGAACGGCACCTTCTGGCGCAGTTGCGCATGCACGTGCTCCAGTTGCGGCGACGTCTTCAGCGGACGATGGAAATCAATGCCCTGGGCCGCGGCCAGCAGCTCGATGCCGATGATGACAGCCGTATTCTGCGCCATATCGTCCAGGCGGCGCGCCGCATAGGTCGCCATGCTGACATGGTCCTCCTGGTTGGCCGAGGTCGGAATCGAATCGACGCTGCCAGGATGGGCCAGCGATTTGTTCTCCGACGCCAGCGCGGCGGCCGTCACGTGGGCGATCATGAAGCCCGAGTTCACGCCCGGATCGCGCACCAGGAACGGCGGCAGGCCGGACAAGGTGGCGTCGATCAGCAGCGCGATGCGGCGCTCGGAAATAGCGCCGATTTCAGCGATCGCCAACGCCAGCGTATCGGCGGCGAAGGCCACCGGTTCGGCGTGGAAGTTACCGCCCGAGACCACCACCGACAGCTCGCCATCCTTGAACAGCAGCGGATTGTCGGTCACCGCGTTGGCTTCGATCAGCAACGTGCGCGAGGCATTGCCGATGATGTCCCAGCACGCGCCCATCACTTGCGGCTGGCAGCGCAGGCAGTACGGGTCCTGCACGCGTTCGTCGCCGACCAGGTGCGAAGCGCGGATCGCGCTGTTGCTCACCAGCTGGCGGTAAATCGATGCGGCGGCGATCTGACCCGGCTGGCCGCGCACCTCGTGCACGCGCGCGTCGAACGGCGAATCGGAGCCCTTGGCGGCGTCCAGCGACAGCGAGCCGGAGACCATGCCCGCTTCCAGCAGGCGCTCGGCCATGAACAAGCCGTGCAGCGCCAGCGCGGTCGACACCTGCGTGCCGTTGATCAGCGCCAGGCCCTCCTTCGCGGCCAACACCACCGGCGCGATGCCGGCGGCCTTGAGCGCGTCGGCGGCTTGCATCAGCTCACCGTTGACGCGCACTTCGCCCACGCCCAGCATGGCCAGCGTCATGTGCGACAGCGGCGCCAGATCGCCCGACGCGCCGACCGAACCCTTGGCCGGAATGGCCGGCATGATGCCGGCGTTGTACAGCGCGATCAGCGTGTTGATGATCAGCGGACGCACGCCGGAGTAGCCGCGCGCCAGGCTGCCGATCTTCATCAACAGGATCAGGCGGCAGACCGCATCCGACACCAGCTCGCCGGTGCCGACCGAGTGCGACAGGATCAGGTTGCGCTGCAACTGTTCCAGCTTGTCGTCCGGGATGCGGGTCTTGGCCAGCAGGCCGAAACCGGTGTTGATGCCGTAGGCCGCGTCGCCCTTGGCCACGATGGCCTGCACGGCGGCGGCGGATGCCTCGATCACCGGATAGGCTTCGGCAGCCAGCGACAGCGGACCGGCCGCGCTCCACACGGCGCGCAGTTCGGAGAGCGTCATCGCGCCCGGCTTCAGGGTCAGTGCATTGGGGTTCATAGGTGTTCTCGAATTATTTAATCATAGGCAGATTGAGGCCGTTGCGCTTGGCACAGGCGATCGCCGTCTCGTATCCCGCATCGGCGTGACGCATCACGCCCGAGCCGCAGTCGTTGACCAGAACGCGCGCCAGGCGCTTGGCTGCGGCATCGGTGCCGTCGGCCACGATCACCACGCCCGAGTGCTGCGAATAGCCCATGCCCACGCCGCCGCCGTGGTGCAGCGACACCCAGGTCGCGCCGCCGGCGGTATTCAGCAATGCATTCAGCAGCGGCCAGTCGGAGACGGCGTCGGTGCCGTCCTTCATGCTTTCGGTTTCGCGGTTAGGGCTGGCGACGGAGCCGGTGTCCAGGTGGTCGCGGCCGATGACGATCGGCGCCTTCAGCTCGCCGTTGCGCACCATCTCGTTGAAGGCCATGCCGGCGATGTGACGCTCGCCCAGGCCCAGCCAGCAGATGCGCGCCGGCAGCCCCTGAAAGGCGATGCGCTCGCGCGCCATGTCCAGCCAGCGGTGCACATTGGCGTGGTGGGGGAACAGCTCCTTGATCTTGGCGTCGGTCTTGTAGATATCCTCCGGATCACCGGACAACGCCACCCAGCGGAACGGGCCGCGGCCTTCGCAGAATTGCGGACGGATATAGGCCGGCACGAAACCGGGGAAATCGAAGGCGTTCTTCACGCCGTGGTCGAACGCCACCTGGCGGATGTTGTTGCCGTAGTCGACCACCTTGGCGCCCAGCGCCTGGAAGTCCAGCATCGCCTGCACGTGCACGGCGCACGAGGCGGTGGCCGCCGCTTTCAGTTCTTCATGGCGCGCGGCGTCGTGCTGCGCAGCCTTCCACTGGTCCACCGACCAGCCTTGCGGCAGGTAGCCGTTGATCAGGTCATGCGCCGAGGTCTGGTCGGTCACCACGTCAGGCAGAATGCCGCCGGCCTTGGCGCGGCGCACCAGCTCCGGCAGCACGTCGGCCGCGTTGCCCAGCAGGCCGATGGAGATGGCGTCGCCGTTGGCCTTGTGCAGCTTGATCATCTCCAGCGCCTCGTCGATGCTGGCGGCCTGCTTGTCCAGATAGCGGGTACGCAGGCGGAAATCGATGCTGCTCTGCTGGCACTCGATGTTCAGCGAGACGGCGCCGGCCATGGTCGCGGCCAGCGGCTGCGCGCCGCCCATGCCGCCCAGGCCCGCGGTCAGCACCCAGCGGCCTTTGAGGTCGCCGCCGAAATGCTGGCGGCCAGCCTCGGCGAAGGTCTCGAAGGTGCCCTGCACGATGCCCTGGGTGCCGATGTATATCCACGAACCGGCCGTCATCTGGCCGTACATGAACAGGCCCTTGCGGTCCAGCTCATTGAAATGTTCCCAGTTGGCCCACTTCGGCACCAGGTTCGAATTGGCGATCAGCACGCGCGGCGCGTCCTCGTGGGTCTGGAACACGCCGACCGGCTTGCCGGACTGGATCAGCAGGGTTTGATTGTCTTCCAGCTCGCGCAGCGACGCCAGGATCTGGTCGTAGCATTCCCAGTTGCGGGCGGCGCGGCCGATGCCGCCGTAGACCACCAGGTGCTTGGGATTTTCCGCCACTTCCTTGTCCAGGTTGTTCTGGATCATGCGGTAGGCCGCCTCGGCGCCCCAGTTCTTGCAGGTACGTTCCGGTCCGCGCGGGGCGCGGATTTCACGGCTGGCGTCAAAACGTGGATCGCTGTCTAAATGGGTCGTCATGGTGGCTCCTGCTCCTGAGTGGGTGGGACCGGCTGTTGGCACAAGGCCCGCGCACAGCCGGCGCATCCTCAAAGCATAAGTTGTCTATACAACTAAGTCAACCAGTTTTTTTAAGCGGACTCAGTGAACGAATAATTCTCGAGCTTGTCAAAAACATCATAAGTCCTTGCTATCTTGCCAGCATTCGCCGGCACACGCTCACCGGGAGCCTGAATATGGCGGCCTTGCCGATCAACATACAAAATCTGTTGCGCCACCGCACAGTCGAGAGTGAGCGCATTGAATACAAGTCCGGGTGGAATCCGGATGCTATCGTCCGCACCCCGTGTGCGTTCGCCAACGACTTTGAAAATCTCGGAGGCGGCTACATTGTCATCGGACAGGACTGCGATGCCGAGGGTCGACCGGCGACTCCGCCTATTGGGGTGGCGGAAAATCAGATCGATAAGATTCAGCGGGAATTGTTGGCCGCCTGCCAGCAGATACATCCGCCCTACTTCCCTATTCTGAGCATCTGCGAGGTGGATAGCCGCAAGCTGATCGTGCTGCATGCCCCCGGTGGCATGAACCGTCCATACAAGGCGCCGTCGTCGGTCTCTTCCAGGCACAAAAGCTGGCACTACTACATCCGCCGCTACAGCAGCACAGTGGAGGCAAAAGGCGATGCCGAGCAGGAGCTACTAACCCTGACCGCCAACGTGCCATTCGATGACAGGGCGGCGCAGCAGGCACGGATAAGCGACTTGTCCAGGCCGTTAATGCTCGACTACCTTCGCGAAGTAGGCAGCGCGCTCGCAGACTACGCGGACAAGCTGTCAACGGAAGAACTGGCCCGCCAGATGAATATCCTTGATGGCTCGCCGGAGTGTCTTTGGCCGAAAAATGTAGGCCTCATGTTCTTTAGCGAAGCACCCGACAGGTTCTTTCCCTACAGCCAGATCGACGTGGTCTGGTTCCATGATGGCGTAGACGGCGATCATTTCGACGAGAAAATATTCAAAGGGCCACTGAACCGGATTGCCCGGGACTCCCTCAGCTACATCCAACGCAATTACCTGCACCAGACGATCCTGAAACACCCCGACCGCGCGGAGGCCACGCGGGCGTGGAACTTCCCATATTCGGCGATTGAAGAGGCGTTGATCAACGCCGTGTATCACCGCTCGTATTAGGAGCGGGAGCCAATTGAAGTACGCATTACCCCGGAAGAAATAACGATACTCAGCTTTCCGGGGCCGGACCGGTCGATACGACTTGAGGATTGGAGTGCCGGCCGCGCGGTCAGCCGGCGCTACCGGAATCGCCGGATCGGCGAATTCTTGAAGGAACTGGAGCTAACCGAAGGACGTTCGACAGGCGTTCCCAAGATACTGAAGGCGATGCGCGCCAACGGCTCGCCGCCGCCAGTGTTTGAAACCGACGATGAGCGCAGTTCCTGCCTGGTCCGCCTGCCGGTCCACGCGCTGGCAAAAGGCCCCGCCCCGGAAGTGACCCCGGAAGTGACCCCGGAAGTCACCCCTGAAGTTCGTCGTATGCTCAAGCTGCTCGTTGGCGAATGGCAACGCCAGCAACTCCAGCAAGCGCTTGGACTGAAGGATGATGAACATTTTCGCAAAACGTACCTACTGCCAGCGATCGAGGCCGGCCTCGTGCAGATGACTCTTCCCGATAAGCCTCGCAGCAGCAAACAGCGCTATCGCCTGACCTCGGACGGCCAGCAATGGCTGAAAATGAACGCGGGCAATTAATCCGGCCGCTTATCCCTCTTGTACACCCGCTTGCCGCCCATCCACGTCTGCAACACCTGCGTCTTGCCGATCTGCTCGGCCGGCACTTTGAACAGATCGCGGTCGATCAGGATGAAGTCAGCCCATTTGCCCGGCTCCAGCGAGCCGATGACGTTTTCCTGGTGCGCCGCGTAGGCCGCGTCCAGGGTGAAGCAGCGGAACGCTTCGATCAGCGTCATCGCCTGGTTCCTGTACCAGCCGCCCACCGGCACGCCGGCATTGTTCTGGCGCGTGACGGCCGCATGCAGGCCCTCGAACGGATTCGGCGACTCCACCGGGAAGTCCGAACCGCAGGCGATGCGCGACCCCTGGTCGAGGAAGGTGCGCCACGCATAGGCGCCCTTGATGCGGTCGTGGCCCACGCGCTGCTCGGCCATGTTTTGGTCCGAGGTGGCGTGCGTCGGCTGCATCGACGGGATGATGCCCAGCGCCCTGAAGCGCGGGATGTCCTCCAGCGCCACCACCTGCGCATGCTCGATGCGGTGGCGCAGCTCGGCGTTGTTATATTTCGGGATCAGCTGCGCATAGGCGTCGAGGATCTGGCGGTTGCCGGCGTCGCCGATGGCGTGCACGTTGACCTGGTAGCCGGCCTTCATGGCCTTGTTCATCTTGGCCAGCATCTCGGCGTTCGGATAGAACAGCAGGCCCCTGGTCGACGGCATGTCGGAGTACGGCGCCAGCAGCGCCGCGCCGCGGCTGCCCAGCGCGCCGTCCGAGTACAGCTTGACCGCCGCCAGCGCGTAGACGTCGTTGGCGTAGGATTTCAGCGGCCCCTCCTTCGACAGCTCGTCGAAATCGGCCGCGGTGTCGCCGATCATCGCGTAGACGCGGGTGGTCAGCTTGCCGTGGTCGGCGTAGTCGCGGTACAGGTCGTCCTGCACCACCTTGATGCCGGCATCGTGCACGCTGGTCAGGCCGACCTTGGACAAGGCCGCCAGCGCGTTGTCCAGCATGCCGCGCGCGTCGGACGGCGTCGGCAGCGGCACCACTTTGTGCACCAGGTCCATCGCGGCGTCGACCAGCACCCCGGTCGGCTTGCCGGAGGCATCGCGTTCGATTTTGCCGCCTTTTGGATCCGGCGTGTCGCGCGAGACGCCGGCCATTTCCAGCGCCTTGGTGTTGACCCAGATCGCGTGGCCGTCCACCCGGTGCAGCAACACCGGACGGTCCGCCACCACCGTATCCAGCTCGGCGGCGGTCGGGAAGCGGCCCAGCTTCCAGATCTCCTGGTTCCAGCCGAAGCCGATCACCCAGGCGTTCTTCGGATGCGACTTGCTGAAGTCGGCCACCGCCTTGAGCGCGCCGTTCAGCGTCGAAGGGCTGAACAGCTCCACGCTGGAGGCGATCTCGCCCAGTTCGAACACATGGCCGTGGGCGTCGATCAAGCCTGGCAGCAGGGTTTTGCCCTGCGCGTCGATATGCTGCGCCTTCGGCACACGGGCCGCCGTTTCCGCTTCGCTGCCGACGGCGACGATGCGCCCCAAGTCGTCGAACGCCAGCGACGTAAAACGCTGCAGCGCGCCCCCCGAGTTCAGCGTGTAGCCGTTGGCGTGGTCGATGATGGTGTCGGCTTGCGCCGGCAGGGCAGCGGATAACGCCAGGCTGACAGCCGCGGCCAGCGGGGACAGGGAAATAAAGGGGGCGCGCATCAATTCTCTCCATTCGGAAGCAAGATTCAGAGTGTAACCAAGTTTGGGCCGGGGTCAATCAAACTCTGGGTACAATGGAGGATTCGCCGCTCTATAACCACATCGTGTCCAGCCGATCACTCTATTTACGCCTGCTCAAGCAGTTCACCCCCTACGCGTGGATCGGAGTCGCCACGCTGTTCGCCGTCGCCCTGGCCGCCGCCACCGACGTGCTGCTGATACGCCAGCTGCAAAACGTGGTCGACGCGCTGGCGCCTTCGCACAGCCTGGGCGCCGTGCGTCCCGCCGGCGGCCTGCTGGCCGAGGTGCAGGAATGGCTGGGTCATATGCTGCCGCGCGATCCGGCCAACGCGGCGCTGTGGTCGATCCCGGCGGTGATCTTCGGCCTGGCCGTGATGCGCATGTTTTCCAGCTTCGCCGGCGAATACGGCGCGGCGTGGCTGAGCAGCCGGGTGCAGGCCAATCTGCGCGAGCTGATGTTCGCCCGCATCATGCGCCTGCCGAACGGCTTTTTCGACCAGTCGTCGACCGGCACCACGCTGTCGCGCGTGGCGTTCGACGCGGCCCAGGTGGCGCAGGCCGGCCTGACGGTGGTCAACGTGGCGGTGCGCGATTCGGTCGCCACCATCGGCTACCTGATCACGCTGTTCACCGTGGACTGGCAACTGGCGGTGTTCTGCCTCGGCCTGCTGCCGCTGGTGGCGGCCATCGTCACCTTCGCCGGCCGCCGCATGCGGCACCTGAGCAAGAGCGCGCAAGCGGCCATGGGCGACCTGACCAATGTACTGGACGAGAGCATCAGCGGCCAGCGCGTGGTGAAGATTTTCGGCGGCCAGAAATATGAACAGAACCGCTTCGACCAGGTGGTCAAGCTCAATCGCCAGCTGGCGGTCAAGCACGCGGCGACGTCGGCGCTGAACTCCGGCATCATCATGCTGCTGATCGGGATCACGCTGTCGTCGGTGATTTACTTTGCGCTGCTGCGGGCGCAGGCCGGCGCGCTGTCGCCCGGCGCCTTCGTTGCCTTCATGTCGTCGCTGATGGCGATGCAGTCGCCGATCAAGAACTTGACCAAGATTAACGAGCCTATGCAAAAGGGCCTGGCCGCCGCCGAATCGGTGTTCGGCCTGATCGACACCGAGGCCGAAGCCGATACCGGCACCCGGACGGTGGAACGCGCCGAGGGCCGCCTGGCGCTGGAACACGTCAGCTTCCACTACAAGGCCGATCCGCACGCCCGTCCCGCGCTTGACGACGTGTCGCTCGACATCGCCGCCGGCGAGACGGTGGCACTGGTCGGCAGCTCGGGCAGCGGCAAGACCACGCTGGCCGGCCTGCTGCCGCGCTTCTACGACGTCAGCGCCGGCAGCATCAAGCTCGATGGTGTCGACCTGCGCGAGTACGCCATGACGTCGCTGCGCCAGCAGATCGCGCTGGTGAGCCAGGACGTGGTGCTGTTCAACGATACGCTGGCGGCCAATATCGCCTACGGAGATCCGGACCCATCGCCGCAACGCATCGAGGCGGCGGCACGCGCCGCGCACGCGCACGAATTCATCGAACGCCAGTCCGAAGGCTACAACACGCCGGTGGGAGAAAACGGTTTGCGGTTGTCAGGCGGCCAGCGCCAGCGGCTGGCGATCGCCCGCGCGCTGTACAAGAACGCGCCTATCCTGATACTGGACGAGGCCACCAGCGCGCTGGACACGGAGTCCGAGCGGCTGGTGCAGGCGGCATTGGAAGTGCTGATGCAGGGCCGCACCACGGTGGTCATCGCCCATCGCCTGTCGACCATCGAGAACGCCGACCGCATCGTGGTGCTCGACGGCGGCCGCATCGCCGAAGTGGGCAGCCACGATGCGCTGCTGGCGCGCAACGGCATCTACGCCCGCCTGTATCAAACGCAGAAGAGCGTTCAGGCGGTATAACCGCCGTCGACGGTGAAGCTGGCGCCGGTGACGAAACCGGCTTCGTCGCCGACCAGCCAGGACACCATGCCCGCCACGTCGTCCGGCTGGCCGACGCGCCCCTGGGGAATCATCGCGAGTATGCGGTCCTTGTAGGGCGAGTCGGCCGGATTCATGTCCGTCTCTATCGGGCCAGGCTGGACGTTGTTGACGGCGATGCCGCGCGGCGCCAGGTCTATCGCCATGCCGCGCACCAGCGTCGCCACGGCCGCCTTGGTCATCGAATACACGCCGGAGCCCGGAAAACCGACCCGCATGCCGGCCACACTGCCTATCGTGACGATGCGCCCGCCCTTCTTCATGTGCGCGGTGGCCGCCTGCACGGCGACGAACACCGCGCGCACATTCACGTTCACCATGCGGTCGAACGCTTCCAGCGCATAGGTCTCCACCGACTCCAGATGCAGGATGCCGGCGCTGTTGACCAGGATATCCAGCGCGCCGAAGTGGGCGACGGTCTGCTCGACGGCGGCTTGCAGCTCGGCGGCATCGGCGCTGTCGGCCTCGATGGCGAGCGCCCTGCCGCCGGCAGCGTTGATGGTGTCGGCCAGGTCGTTGGCCTGCGCCGCCGATGAGACGTAGGTGAAAGCGACGGCCGCGCCGTCCCGCGCCAGGCGTTTGACGGTGGCCGCGCCGATGCCGCGCGCACCGCCGGTGACCAGTGCGACCTTGTTGTTCAGAGAGGTAGTCATAAAAAATCCGTTCGATGTAGGTTTGTGGATCGATCAGTCAAGATCAAGCCTCATCGTAGGTTTTCTGGATCGGTCAGTCAAGTAAACGTTTCGTGAGAAATTCAGGCGGCCCGCAGCGCCTGGATGGCAAAATCGGCAATGGCGCGCAGCGTGGCCATGTCGCAGCCGGCCTTGGCGCTGACCTTCATTCCGGCCAGCGTGGCGGCGATGAAGGAAACGGCATGGCGGATGTCCGTGCCGGCGGCCATTTCGCCGGCGGCGACGGCATCGCGCAACACTTTCTCGACCGCGCCGTTGATGCGCGCACTGCTCACGCCACGCAGCGCATTGATCTTGTCGTCGCCGGTGCCGAATTCGCAGATCGCGTTGATGCCCATGCAGCCCTTGGCGCTATCGCGTTCGGGGCGCGAGGCGAAGGCCAGCAGCATATTGGCGATGGAGTCCAGCGCGGTATCGCCCTGCAGGGCGCGCAGCAGTTCGGTGGTGCTGGCGTCGTTGTACTGGCGCAGCGCTTCCAGGTAGAGCGCGTGCTTGTCGCCGAAGGTGTCGTACATGCTCTGGCGGCCGATCTGCATCGCTACGAGCAGGTCGGCGGTGGACGCGGCGGCGTAGCCTTTTTGCCAAAACACTTCCAGCGCCTGCTTCAGGGCGGTGTCGCGGTCGAATTCTCTTTGCCTGGCCATGCGGTCCTCTTGCGGTATGAATATCCGCATATTATGGACTAATTGGTCTGGAAATGCATTCAGGTGGCGTCGTGGAAGATCAGGCCCAGCGTGTGACGCGCGCCGGCGCGCAGCCGGCTTACGCCGTGCCGCATCGCCACCCGGTAGACGCCGCGCGCGCCCTGCGCCGGACGATGGTTGACCGGGAAGATCACCATGTCGCCGCGCTTCAGCGGCACCACTTCCACCCGCGATTGCATGCGCGGCCGCTGTTCGGTCAGCACGAACTCGCCGCCTTCGAAGTCCTTTCCCGGTTCGCTCAGCAGCACCGCAGCCTGCAGCGGGAACACGTGTTCGCCGTACAAATCCTGGTGCAGGCAGTTGTAGTCGCCGGGGCCGTATTGCAGCATCAGCGGCGTCGGGCGCTGCTGGCCGGCGGCGTGGCAGCGGGCCAGGAAGTCGGCGTGGTCCGGCGGGAAGCGCGCCTCCATGCCCATCACCTCATGCCAGTGATTGGCGATGGCGGCCAGCGGCCCATACAGGGACTGGCGCAGCGCCGAGATCATCGCCGGCAGCGGGTAGCGGAAGTACTGGTACTCGCCGCTGCCGAAACCGTGCTGCGCCATCACCACCCGGCTGCGGTACAACTGCGGCTGGGTGTATTGCGCGGCCATGGCGACGCACTCCTCGGCGGTCAGCATGCCGGGGACGATGGCGTAGCCGTGCGCATTCAGTTCGTCGGCGATGGCTTGCCAGTCCAGCCCCGCCACGTGCACGCCGATGCCCGCCGCCGCAGCCACCAGCTTGCGCGCGTTGGCCTGCGCCTGCGCGACGGCGGCCGGATCCGAGGCGCCTTCGGCGGCCGGATCCGCGACGGGCGTAAGCTGCGCGGCGGGCGCCACGCTGACCGGCGGCGTCTTGCGCGGCTTGCGCTCCGGCGCGCCGCCGCTGAAATCGAACTCGCCGTTTTTCACTTGCCCGCCTCCCGGTCCAGCAGCGCGGCCTTGCGATCCACGCCCCAGCGGTAGCCGGAGATCGATCCATCGTTGCGCACCACGCGGTGGCACGGTATCGCCACCGCCAGCGCGTTGGCCGCGCACGCCCCCGCCACCGCCCGCGCCCCCTTCGGCGAGCCGACCAGTTGCGCCAGCTCGGCATAGCTCACCGTGCGGCCGGCCGGGATCCCGCGCAGCACCTGCCACACGCGCTGCTGGAACGCCGTGCCGCGCACGTCGAGCGGCAAGTCCAGGCCGAGCTCCGGCCGCTCGACCATGCCGACCACGCGCGACACCACCTGCTCATATTCCGGTTCCGCGCCGATCAGCTCCGCCTTGGGAAAGCGGTCCTGCAGGTCGCGCACCAGCACATCCGGATCGTCGTCGATCAGGATCGCGCAGATGCCCTGTTCCGTGCTGGCCACCAGGATCGCGCCCAGCGAACAGGCGCCGATGGCGAAGCGGATCTGCGCGCCGCGCCCGCCGGAGCGGAAGGCGGTCGGCGTCATGCCCAGCACCGCCGGCGATTGCGCATAAAACCGTCCGCTCGAGTTGAAGCCGGCCGCATAGATCGCGTCCGTCACCGAGGCTTCCTGCGCCAGGCCGGCCTGCATGCGCCGCGCCCGCTGCGCGTTGGCATAGGCTTTCGGCGTAATCCCCGTCACCGCCTTGAACATGCGATGGAAGTGGAAGCGGCTGACGCCCACCGCCGCCGCCAGCGCGTCCAGGTCCGGCGCCTGCTCGGCTTCGTCGATCAGGCGGCAGGCCCGCGCCACGATGGCGGCCTGGCGCTCGGCCAGCGGCGGCTGGTCCGGCTTGCAGCGCAGGCATGGACGGAAGCCCGCCTGCTCGGCCGCCTCGCGGCTGTCGTGGAAGTCCACGTTCTTGCGCAGGGCCGGCCGCGCGCCGCACGACGGCCGGCAGTACACGCCGGTGCTGCGCACCGAATACCAGAACACCTCGTCGGCGCCGCCGTCGCGCTGCCGCACGGCGGTCCAGCGCTGCTCGTCGCCTTGGTAGGCGGCTTGCGGAATGACTTTATTTGCTGTCTTGCCCATCTCGGACTCCATGATTGGATAAGGAATGCATCCATCTTATCCAGCGGCCGGCGGCGACACACTCCGGCTCTTGCTTTCGAATTGTACGTCGTGCCGGAAAAATTGACGCAAAGATGTTCAACGAGCAACCATGCGATGCTAGAATAGCCCTCTGCCGCCAGTGGAGGCGTGCCTCGGAGAAGCCGGTTGAACGACGATCAGACCCTGCAAGACAGCACCCCAATTTTCCAGCGCATCAAGGACTATCTGGTTGCCCAGATCGCCGCCGGTACCTGGAAGGAAGGCGACGTGATCCCGTCCGAGCAGGCGCTGGTCAAGCAATTCGGCGTTTCCCGCATGACGGTCAACCGCGCCGTGCGCGAACTGACCGCCGACCAGATCCTCACCCGCCGCCAGGGTTCCGGCACCTACGTCGCCCAGCAAAAATACCAGGCCACGCTGCTGGAGATCAAATCCATCGCCGACGAGATCCGCGCGCGTGGCCACGCCCACCGCAGCAGCCTGCAGCAGCTGGAGCGGGTCAAGGCCAGCGACCTGCTGGCCAAGCAGTTCGACCTGCCGGCCGGCCACCCCCTGTTCCACTCGGTGATCGTCCACTTTGAAAACGGCGTGCCGATCCAGGTCGAGGATCGCTGGGCCAATCCGCTGTGCGCGCCCGACTACATGGAGCAGGACTTCGCCACCATCACGCCCAACGAATACCTGATGAAGGCGGCCCCGCTGCAGGGCGCCACCTACAGCATCGAGGCGCTTGCGGCCCCGCGCGACATCGCCGAGATGCTGGCCATCGATACCAAACAAGCCTGCCTGGTGCTGAAGCGCCAGACCCGCTCCGGCGGCCAGGTCGCCTCGATCGCGACGATGTGGCATCCGGGCCACCGCTACCAGTTCGCCGGCAGCTTCGCCCAGTAGCGGCCGTGGCTACCAGTCCGCAAGCCGCAACCAGCGTGGCGGCGTCCGCGCAATGTAATTCGTTTCTTGCAACTTTCTCGACTAAAGCCAAAATTTCGATGCTATAGTTGCCCGGATACAGTACAGAAAGGGATGCTCTTGTTGCACTGCCGCCCCAGGTTGAGCCGTGCCGGTAGCTGGCGTCGCCTGCAGCGCAGGTTGCTGGCGTGCGCGCTCGTTCTGGCCGGCGCCGCCCACGGCGCGCTGGCGGCGGAAAAAGTCAGCATCCAGCTCAAGTGGCTGCACCAGTTCCAGTTCGCCGGCTACTACGCCGCGCAGGACCAGGGCTATTACCGCGATGCCGGCCTCGATGTCACCTTGCTGGAAGCGCGCCCCGGCGCCGATCCGCTGCAGACGGTGCTCGATGGCCGCGCCCAATACGGCGTCGGCAACACCTCGCTGCTGATGGCGCGCGCGCAGGGACTGCCGGTGGTGGCCCTGGCCTCGATTTTCCAGCATTCGGCCTCCGCGCTGCTGGTGCGCCACGGAGCGGACGGCAAGCCGCGGCCATGGGCCGGCAGTCGCATCATGCTGGCGCCGAACAACGAAGAGCTGACCGTCTTCCTGAAAAAGCAGGGCGTGCGGCTCGACAGCATGGTGCAGCTGGCGCACAGCTTCAACGTCGACGACCTGCTCGAAGGCCGGGTCGACGCCATGTCGATCTACATCAGCGAGGCGCCGTACGTGCTCGATCGCAGCAGCGTCCAGTACGAGATCGCGTCGCCGCGCTCGAAAGGCGACGACTTCTACGGCGACACGCTGTACACCACCGAGAGCGAGCTGCGCGAGCATCCGCTGCGGGCCCAGGCGCTGCGCGACGCCACGCTGCGCGGCTGGAACTATGCGATGGCGCACCAGGGCGAAATCGCCGACCTGATACGCGCCCGCTATCCCGAACGCCACAGCCGCGAACACCTGATGTTCGAAGCACAGCACATCGCCCCCCTGCTGGAACAGGGCTTGATCGAGCTGGGCTACAGCAACCCCGAGCGCTGGCGCGCCATCGCCCGCGCCTACATCGAGCAGGGCATGCTGCCGGCCGATTTCAAGCTGGACGGCTTCCTGTACCAGCCGCCGGCCGGCAATCCGCTGCTGCGCTACAGCGGTGCGCTGCTGGGCGCCCTGCTGTTGCTGGTCACGCTGGGCGGCTTCTGGCGGCTGCGCCTCCAGGCCGGCGCGCTGCGCGGCGCGCGGGCAGAACTGGGCAGCGCCGAGCGGCTGGCCAGCTTCGCGCTGGAAGGCTCCGGCGAAGGCCTGTGGGAATGGCAGCTCGATACCGGCACGCTGAAACTGTCGCGCCGCTATTGCGAACTGCTGGGCTACACGCCCGGCGAATTCGCGCCGACGCTGGCCGAATGGATGGCCTACGTGCACCCGGACGACCAGGCGCAGGTCGAGCGCGGCATCCAGTTCCAGCTGTCCGGCGGCGCCGAAGCGGGCACCCCGATCCGCAGCGAGCACCGCATGCGCACCGGCGACGGCGGCTGGAAATGGGTGCTGGCGCGCGGCATGGTGATGGAGCGCGACGCGGCCGGCAAGCCGTTGCGCGCGATCGGCACGCTGGCCGACATCAGCGAGCGCGCCGCCGACGAGGAGGCGCGCATGTGCGCCATCGTCGACGCCACGCCGGGCGCGATGCTGATCGCCGAAAAGAACGGCCGCGTGCGCCACGCCAACCCGGCCTGCGCGCGCAGCTTCGGCTATCACGGCAGCATGACCGGCCGCTCGATCGAGCAGCTGGCGCCGGAGGCCATGCGCAGCAACGGCCGCACGCGCGAGCTGTTCTCGCGCCCCAACCTGCCGGGCCGCGTGCTGAGCGCGATGCGCGCCGACGGCAGCAGCTTCCCGGCCATGGTCCACATCTCGCCGGTGCTGCTGGCCGGGCAGGAACTGGTGCTGCTGTCGCTGCGCGACATGACCCAGCGCCAGCGCGCCGAGGAGGCGCTGCACGCCAGCTCGGAACGCTACCGCCTGATCGTGCAGACCGCCGCCGAGGGCATCTGGATGACCGGCGCCGACGACCGCACCAGCTTCGTCAACCCGACCATGGCGCGCATGCTCGACTACGACGTCGAGCAGATGATGGGCCGCGCCATGACCGACTTCATGGACGACGACGGCCGCGCGCTGCTCAAGCAGCACCTGCAGCGCCGGCTGGCCGGCGAAGCCTGCCAGGGCGACGTCTGCTTCCTGCGGCGCGACGGCAGCAGCGTCTGGTGCCTGCTGTCGACCACCGTCATCAACTCCGACGCCGGCCACTACTCCGGCACGCTGGCCATGCTGACCGACATCACGGCGCGGCGCCGGGCCGACAGCGCGCTGCGCAGTTCCAGCCAGCGCCTGGCCTCGATCTTCAACGCCGTCACCAACGGCCTGGTGATGGTCGACGGTGACGGCGCCATCCTCGAAAGCAATGCCGCCGCCGCCGGCATGCTGGCGCATTCGCTGCCGATCGCCGGCGACCGCCTGTGGCTCGGCATGCGCGAGGACGGCAGCCAGTTCGACGCCGCCAGCCATCCGGTGCGGCTGGCCATCGTCACCGGCGTGTCGGTGCGCGACGTGGTCATGGGACTGGCGCGGCCGGACGGCGGCGTGTGCTGGATGTCGGTCAACGCCGAGCCCATCCTCGACGAGGGCGGCAGCGTGCACCTGGTGGTGGCCAGCCTGACCGACATCACCGACCGCAAGCGCGGCGAGGACCAGCTGCGCGAGCTGAACGAGCACCTGGAGGAGCGCGTGGCCATGCGCACCGAGGAGCTGAACCAGGCGCGCATGCTGGCCGAGGAAGCCAGCCAGACCAAGGGCCAGTTCCTGGCCAACATGAGCCACGAGATCCGCACGCCGATGAACGGCGTGATCGGCATGGCCTATCTGGCGCTGAAGACCGACCTCGATGCGCGCCAGCGCGACTACCTGGAAAAGATCCGCTTCGCCGGCGAGCACCTGCTGGGCATCATCGACGACATCCTCGACATCTCCAAGATCGAGGCGGGCAAGCTGGAGATCGAGCAGGTCGACTTCGCGCTCGACCACGTGATCCAGACGCTGACCACGGTGGTCGCGCCCAAGGCCGCCAGCCGCGAGCTGGAACTGGTGTTCGACCTCGACCCCACGCTGCCGCGCGTGCTGCGCGGCGACCCGCTGCGGCTGGGCCAGGTGCTGATCAACTACGCCAACAACGCCATCAAGTTCAGCGAGAAGGGCCGCATCGAGGTGCGCGTGCGCCAGGTGGTCGGCGACGCCAACGGCTGCCTGCTGCGCTTCGAGGTCAGCGACTGCGGCATCGGCCTGTCCGAGACCGAGATCGAGAAGCTGTTCCAGTCGTTCCAGCAGGCCGACACCTCGACCACCCGCGAATACGGCGGCACCGGCCTGGGCCTGGCCATCTGCAAGCAGCTGGCGCAGCTGATGGGCGGCGACGTCGGCGTGCGCAGCCGGCCGGGCCACGGCAGCACCTTCTGGTTCACCGCCCGCCTGGGCATCAGCAGCGCGACGGTGCCGGCGCTGATCGACCGCGTCAAGGACGCCGCCGCCGAGCTGCTGGCCACCTCGCGCAGCGCCGCCGTCATGTCGGCGCTGAAGGACGCCCGCATCCTGCTGGTCGAGGACAACACCTTCAACCAGCAGATCGCGCTGGAGATGCTGGAGGAAGTCGGCTCGTCGGTGTGCCTGGCCAACAACGGCATGGAGGCGCTGGAGCTGCTGCGCCAGACCGCCTTCGACTGCGTGCTGATGGACGTGCAGATGCCGCTGATGGACGGTCTGGAGGCGACTCGCCGCATCCGCGCCGACCCCAGCCTGGCCGACATGCGGGTGCTGGCGATGACCGCCACCGCCACCAACGAAGACCGGGTGCGCTGCATCGAGGCCGGCATGGACGACTTCATCTCCAAGCCTATCCAGCCGGCGCTGATGTACCAGACCATCGCCAACTGGCTGCCGGAGCGCCGCGCCGGCGCGCTCGAAGCGGCGCCGCCGGCGTCGCGCACGGCGTTCAAGACCACCATGGGCGGCGACCCGGCGGTGATCGATTTATCGATACTGGCCAAGCTGCTGGGCTATCATCCGCACAAGGTGCGCAAGTTCGCGTTCAAATTCCTGCACAATACCCAGGACGGCCTGACCCAGATCGAACGCGCGCTGGCGCGCGGCGACCTGGCGGTGGCGCGCGAAGTGGGCCACCGGCTCAAGTCGCCGGCGCGCACGGTCGGCGCGCTGGGGCTGGGCGACCTGCTGCTGGAACTGGAACAGCTGCCCGCCGACGGCGGCCAGGAGGAGTTGCTGCGGCGCGCGCGGGCCTTGCTGGCGCAGCTGTGGCCGTTGCTGGACAGGATCACCGAACAAATCATGACCAACACCACTTTTGCCGACGACAATTAACCAGAGAGGATGCATGCGGGTACTGCTGCTGGATGACGACGCGTTCATGCTCGAACTGCTGGCCGACATGATCGCCGGCCTCGGGCCGCACGAGGTGCTGTGCGAAACCGATGGCCGCCGCGCGCTGCTCGAGCTGCGCCTGCGTCCGCCCGACCTGCTGATCTGCGACCTGAGCATGCCGGTGATGGACGGCATCGACTTTCTGCGCCTTGCGGCGGCGCAGCAATATCGCGGCTGCGTGGTGCTGTTGTCGGGCGTGGACGGCGCCGTGCTGAAGACCGCCGCCCGGCTGGCCGAGGTGCAGGGACTGGCGATACTCGACGCCTGCGCCAAGCCGCTGAGCCTCGACGCGCTGGGCGCGCTGATGGACCGCGCCGCAACACGCTGCGCCCCGCCGCAGGCCGGTCCGGGTAAATAGTTTAGAGGGTTTGTACAATCTGCCGCACATTTTTTAAAAATGGGTTATTATTTCAGCCATCCCCGCCTGCCGACCTTGTTGCCATCCCTTCCAAGACATTGAATTCGTGCAATTGGCCACCATCTGCTGCCTGTAACCCGGCAACGTTGAAGGCGATTGCAGGCAAAATGGCATAATCCCCAGGCGTTATTATCTAACTGAGATTCAACTGACCTCGATAGAGGAAACTATGAGCGAAAATATCAAACACATCACCGATACTTCCTTTGACGCAGACGTGCTGAAGTCCGACCGCCCGGTGCTGGTCGACTTCTGGGCCGAATGGTGCGGTCCTTGCAAGAGCATCGCCCCGATCCTGGAAGAAGTGGCCAAGGAATACGACGGCAAGATCCTGATCGCCAAGATGGACGTCGACTCGAACCAGGCGGTACCTGCCAAGTTCGGCATCCGCGGCATCCCGACGCTGATCCTGTTCAAGAACGGCGTCGCCGCCGCTCAAAAGGTTGGCGCAATGGCAAAAGGCCAGCTGACCTCTTTCATCGACAGCAATATCTAAGTAAGATAGCGTGATGCAGTAAGATCATGCTGTACCCAAACGGTGCCGCGCCCGCGGCACCGTTTAAATATAATTAAACAGACAACACCACGCAGTTCCCTCCCCTACCTTTACTTTCCCGTCACGGGACACTCAACACATATGCATCTATCTGAATTAAAGGCCTTACACGTCTCGGCATTGCTGGAGATGGCCATCGGTCTTGATATCGACAACGCGGCCCGCCTGCGCAAGCAGGAACTGATGTTCGCGATCCTGAAAAAGCGCGCCAAATCGGGCGAGCAGATCTTCGGCGACGGCGCCCTCGAAGTGCTGCCGGACGGCTTCGGCTTCCTGCGCTCGCCGGACGCCAGCTACATGGCCTCCACCGACGATATCTACATTTCCCCTTCGCAGATCCGCCGCTTCAACCTGCACACCGGCGACTCGATCGAGGGCGAAGTGCGCACCCCCAAAGATGGCGAGCGCTACTTCGCGCTGGTCAAGGTCGACAAGGTCAACGGCGAATCGCCGGAAGCCTCGAAGCACCGCATATTGTTTGAGAACCTGACGCCGCTGCACCCGAACGAGCCGCTGCGCCTGGAACGTGACATCAACGGCACCGAGAACATCACCGGCCGCATCATCGACCTGATCGCGCCGATCGGCAAGGGCCAGCGCGGCCTGCTGGTGGCCTCGCCCAAGTCGGGCAAGTCGGTGATCCTGCAGCACATCGCGCATGCGATCACCGCCAACCATCCCGACTGCACGCTGATCGTGCTGCTGATCGACGAACGTCCTGAGGAAGTGACCGAGATGCAACGCTCGGTGCGCGGCGAAGTGGTCGCCTCGACCTTCGACGAACCGGCCACCCGCCACGTGCAGGTCGCCGAGATGGTGCTGGAAAAAGCCAAGCGCCTGGTCGAGATGAAGAAAGACGTGATCATCCTGCTGGACTCGATCACCCGCCTGGCGCGCGCCTACAACACCGTGATCCCTGCCTCCGGCAAGGTGCTGACCGGCGGTGTCGACGCCAACGCGCTGCAGCGTCCGAAGCGTTTCTTCGGCGCCGCCCGCAACATCGAAGAAGGCGGTTCGCTGACCATCATCGCCACCGCGCTGATCGAAACCGGCTCGCGCATGGACGACGTGATCTACGAAGAATTCAAGGGTACCGGCAACATGGAGGTGCACCTGGAGCGCCGCCTGGCCGAGAAGCGCGTCTACCCGGCGATCAACCTGAACAAATCGGGCACCCGCCGCGAGGAACTGCTGATCAAGCCGGACCAGCTGCAGAAGATCTGGATCCTGCGCAAGCTGCTGTACTCGATGGACGAGATCGAGGCGATGGAGTTCATCCTCGACAAGATGAAGGCCACCAAGAATAACGGTGAGTTCTTCGACATGATGCGCCGCGGCGGTTAAAAACTGACCGCAGCTTCGTTGCAGCTCCTCGCCGTGCTATTCGCACGTCTTCGTCGCTGCGTCCCGCTGCACTCAGTTTTTAACACTCCGGCAATCATGATGAACAGGCAACCTCGGTTGCCTGTTTCCGTTTACAGCTGTATAATCGCCGATCGCATCAACTTTAACTCTGGCAAGTGAGCGGCAATCGGGTCACGAAGCAACATCGACCGACGAAGTGCTGTTTGGCTACCAAACTAACCGAGGCTTCAAATGAAACCAGAAATCCATCCAGACTACCGCGAAGTGGTGTTCCACGACCTGTCGTGCGACTTCAAATTCGTCACCCGTTCGACCATCCAGACCCGCGAAAAAATCGAGCACAACGGTAAAGAATACCCGTTGGTCAAGATCGAGGTGTCGGCTGAATCGCACCCGTTCTACACCGGTAAGCACAAAATCGTCGACACCGCTGGCCGCGTTGAGAAATTCCGCCAGAAGTTCGGTACCGTCGGTTCGAAAACCGCCGTCGCAGCCGGCTAATTTCAGCCGCTTCGATGAAAAAAGCAGCCTCTGGCTGCTTTTTTTGTTTGTTATCCCGTTTTCCTTCATACTCCCGTTCTACTCTCACTTGCACACCGATCGATGAAGCCAGTCCGTCTTCCCGCCGCCGCTACATTGGCATTGCCGCGCTGGGCCCTGTTTGCCCTCGGCCTGCTGTACATCCTGCCTGGCCTGCTCGGCCGCGATCCGTGGAAGAACGACGATGCCGCCAGCTTCGGCATCATGTGGACGATGGCCCACGGCACCTGGCAGGACTGGCTGTGGCCCAACATCGCCGGCTATTCGTGGCCGGAGGAAGGCCCGCTGGCGTTCTGGCTGGGCGCCATCGGCATCAAGCTGTTCGGCTGGCTGCTGGGCGACGTGCTGGCCGCGCGCGTGGGCACCGTCGGCATCTTCCTGCTGGGCGTGCTGTCGCTGTGGTACGCCACCTTCAATCTGGGCCGGCGCCAGGACGCGCAACCGCTGCGCCTGGCCTTCGGCGGCCAACCGGAGCCGGACGACTTCGGCCGCACGCTGGCCGACGCCGCCGTACTGATCTACCTCGGCTGCCTGGGCCTGCTGCTGCACAGTCACGAGACCACGTCCGAGGCGCTACAGGTGTCGCTGGTGGCGCTGCTGCTGTACCGCACCGTGCGCTACGTCGAAGGCCCGTCGCTGCGCAACGCCGCGCTGAGCGGCCTGGCGGTCGGCCTGCTGACCTTGACGCGCGGCTGGGTCACGCCGGTGATGCTGATGCTGTCCCTGTTCGCCTGCACCCGTTTGCTCAACCAGCCCGCCATCCGCGCCGTGCGCGACCTGGGCGCCACCATCGCCGTCGGCGGCGCCGTGGCCGCGCTGTGGCTGCTGCCGGCGCAGCTGCTGCAGCCCTACCACCACCTGCCGCTGAACGCCTGGCTGGCCTGGAACCTGGACCTGTTCGGCCTGCCGAGCCGGCTGTCGCTCAAATTCTTCTTCCGCGTCGGCGTCTGGTTCTTCTGGCCGGCCTGGCCATTCGCCGGCTGGGCCGTGTGGGCCTGGCGCCGCCAGCGCCTGGCGCTGCACATCGTCGTGCCGCTGGCCTTCGTCACCATGGGCGCGCTGCTGACCTTGTTCAACGACGCACCCGAGCAGGGCCAGCTGCTGGTGCTGCTGCCGCCGCTGGCGATCATGGCCGCCTTCGGCCTGCTGACGATGAAGCGCGGCGCCATCAACGCCATCGACTGGTTCTCGGTGATGGCGCTGACCTTGTGCGCGGCCGTGATCTGGGTGTTCTGGATCGCCAAGCTGACCGGCTGGCCGGCGCAGGCCGCCAAGAACGCGCTCAAGCTGGTGCCGGGCTTCCACCCGGAGCTGGGCTGGATCGCGCTGCTGGTGGCGCTGGCGGCCACCGCCGGCTGGTTCGCGCTGGTGCACTGGCGCATCTCGCGCCAGCCGGCCGTGCTGTGGCGCGCCGTGGTGCTGTCGTCCGGCGGCCTGATCCTGATCTGGATCCTGCTGATGACCTTGTTCCTGCCGGACGTCAACTATTCGAAGAGCTATGCCAGCGTGGCGCGCCAGATCGCCGAGAAGCTGCCGCCGGACGCCGGCTGCATCGCCACCAACGTCGGCCCGGCCCAGCGCGCCTCGTTTGCCTATTACGCGCACCTGCCGTTCGAGGGTGTCGAAGGCGGCCGCTGCAACCTGTTGCTGCTACAAGACAGCATCAAGCTGCGCGACGACCGCGAGATCCTGCCCGAGCATCGCGGCAAGCAGTGGGTGCTGTTGTGGGAAGGCCGCCGTCCGGCCGACCGCGAGGAACGCTTCCGCCTGTACCGCCGCGCTGATTAATCGTCCGCAGGCACGGCTGGGCGGCGGTGTTGCCGCTCAATTAGCATTGCTGCTATGCTTTTATTCAGAAAGCGGCCAGCCCATGCGTGTTACCACCCTGTCATTTGTCCTGTCCTTCATCCAGTCGGCTGCCGGCCTCGGCGCCGCGCAGGCCGCGCCGCTGACCATCACCACTGAACACTCGCCGCCGGCCAGCATGCTGGGCCAGGACGGCGTGACCGGCCGCGAGACCGACAAGATCCGCGAGATGATGGCGCGCACCCGCACCGACTACAAGATCGACCTGCTGCCGTGGAAGCGCGCCTACGTGATGGCGCTGAACCAGCCGCAGACGTGCGTGTACTCGACCTCGCGCACGCCGGAGCGCGAGCGCCTGTTCAAATGGGTGGGTCCGACCGACGAGGCCGAATGGCAGTTCTGGGGCCGCATCGACCACGAGTTCCCGCTCAAGACGATGGAAGACGCGCGCAAGCTGCGCATCGGCACCTACAACGGCGACGCGCTGGGCGACTATCTGCGCGACCAGGGTTACACCGTCGACCCGGTCAGCAACAATATGGTCAATCCGGAAAAGCTGCTGCTCAACCGCATCGACCTGTGGGCCGTCGCCATGCGCACCGGCGTGGTGGGAAGCAATCAGTTCCTATGGTCGGACAAGCTGGCGCCGCTGCTGGTGTTCAACCGCGTCAAGGTCTACCTTGCCTGCAACCAGTCGGTGCCGGACGAACTGGTCGCCCGGCTCAACGCGGCGCTGGCCGACATGCGCCGCGACGGCACCTTCGCCCGCCTGGAACACAAATACGAACACTGGCCCCAGCAGTCCAAGCCATGAACGGCCATCAACGCTTGGCCATGACCATGGTGTTGGCCGGCAGATGGGCGGCCATCGGCAGGCGCTCGTAGTTGTTGATGGTCAGCGTGTCGCCGGCTTCGGTGAACTTCATGCGGGCGCCGGTGTCGGTCACGAACTCGGCGGGACCGGTGGCGAAGATCTCCACTTTGGGCTGGCCCTTGACCTGCGCGTAGTAGTGGCCGACGCGGTTGCTGAAGCGCAGCATGTCGCCATTGCTCAGCTTGTATGCGTACAGGTATTCGCTGAACTCGCTCGGCTCGATGTGGTAACGCGGTGCGCTGATTTTCACGCTCTCGCTGGCGGCTTCCTGGGCGGCCGAGGCCGGTGCGGCGGAAGCGATGGAGGCGATGGACAAAGCAGCGGCTACAGCCAGACTCAACAGAGTGGTTTTCATGGTGGTGCTCCAATAAGTTTTAAGTTGCGTAGTTCAAAGGAGCCGCCGCTGCATAAGGGGTTCAGCGGTAGGGCAGGATCAGAATAGCACCGGCTCCGGGCGACTACAGGGCAATGCGACGAACTGGCATTTCGCGGGAATAAATCGCGTTACAGCGCGACGAAATGCATACGGCTGAGTGATCAGCGGCGTGCCAGCATCATGGTGTTGGCAGGCAGGTCGCCGGCCAGCGGCAGCTTCTCGAAATTCGAGATGCCGATGGTCTCCGCCTCGTCGCGGAATTCGAAGCGCGTGCCGGCGTCGGTGACGAATACGCCCTTGGCCACCGGGAAGATCTCGACGCGGTCGCCGTGATTCAGCTGGGTGTAATAGTGGGCCATGCGCTGGCTGAATTCGACCACCTGTCCGTTCGTCAATTGATACGATTTTTTGTAGTCATGGAAGTCTTCCTGCATCATGTGATAGCTGCCTGGCGTGGCCTTGATGTGGACGCTGGTATCGGCGGCGTGGGCAAGCGACATCGAGCTCAGGACAAGGGCGGCGCCGATGCTGGACAGGGTGGTTTTCATGGTGTGCTCCGTAAGATTGTGAAGTGATAAATACTGCCGGGGAGCCACCGCTGTATTCATGGATCAGCGGTAGACAGGTGCAGATTAACAAACACCCTCGCGCCGGCTCGGGCGTATGCGACGGGCGGTCGAACCGCGTGCGCCAATGGCAAAAAAGCGCGACAAGCGGTGCGCGCGGCAACCAGAAAACAGCCGGCCCTGTTGCGCCGCGAAGTTTTTTTTCGGCAGGGCCGTCACAAACTCCCGCGGGCCAGCTATAGTCCCTATATGAGTTGCCTTACAGCATGTTTGTTTCGCAATATTGATTGCAACACCCCGGCAGCGCCCCACCTCGCGCGCCGGCCATAGCGGCCTCGGCTGCTGCGCCCCATCCCCGCGCTTCAGCCCGACATCAGCCGCACAGCCTCAGGTTGGACAGCGTCTATGTTTACTCTTCACAAACTTCAATCCGCGTTGCGTAACAATTACGTGCGCGCCGGACTGGCCGTGCTGGCCGTCGCGATCGCCGTGCTGCTCAGCTGGCGCATCGAGGTGCCGCAGGACGCCAGCCCGATGCTGCGCTCGCAGGACATCTCGCAGATCACCGCGCTGCCGGCCGAGCGCGAGCGCCTGGAATACCTGATGATCGCGGCGCCGCTGTCGGAAGCGCCGCGCTACGTGTTCAAGCTGCGCGACGATCCGCTGCTGTACGTGGTCAAGGTGCCGGCCAATACGCACCAGAGCCTGGAACGCGAAGTCCTGCTGCGCAACAACATCCCCTACGCCATCGCGCGCGACGACTACCTGGCGTCGCACAAGGCGGTGCTGCAGGACGAGGACGACAGCACGCTGTCGCGCGTGGGCGTGTTCCTGCGCCGCCACGCGGTCGACATCCTGCTGGTCGGCCTGGCGCTGTTCGTGGTGCGCCACGGCTTGCCCGGCATGGGCGTGTCGGCCACCGTGCTCAACCCCCAGCAGCTGGCCGGCAGCATGGACGACCTGATCGGCATGGAAGACATCAAGCAGGAAGTGCTGCACCTGGAAGACATGATCCGCAACCGCGCGGTGTACCGCGAACACGATATCGACAAGCCGTTCAACGTCATGCTGACCGGCCCGGCCGGCACCGGCAAGACCAAGCTGGCCGGCTACCTGGCCAAGCGCCTGAACGTGCCGCTGATCCAGGCCTCGGCCTCGGCGCTGGAGTCGGGCTATATCGGCGGCGGCTCCAAGGCGCTGCACGCGCTGCACCGCAAGGCTTGCGCGCGCGGCAGCTGCATCATCTTCCTCGACGAGGCGCAGACGCTGTTCGCGCCGCGCGGCCGCGGCGAAAAGAAATGGGAGGACGACACCGCCAACACGCTGCTGGGCCTGCTCGACGGCGTGCGCAGCGACAAGGGCGCCGGCGTCATCTGGATAGTCGCCTCCAACTTCGACGACGCCTCGTCGCAGATGGACGAGGCGATGCTGCGCCGTTTCTCGGTCAAGATCAATTTCCGCCTGCCGAACAAGAGCGAGCGGCGCGAGCTGCTGCGCAGCTTCCTGTCGCGCAAGGCCGACGGCTGCGTGGCCTGGGACCGGCTCAACCTCGACCACGTGGCCGAGATCACCGCCAACCTCAGCCCGGCGGTGCTGCGGACGGTGGTCGAGCGCGCCAGCATGATCGCGATCCAGGAGCACACGGTCATCGACACCGACCTGATGTTCCGCGCCTTCGAGCGCGCCACCATCGGCCTGACCGACCGCGCCACCACCGCCGAGAAGACCCGCCAGCGCGAGCGCGTGGCCCTGCACGAGCTGGGCCACTTCTTCATGCAGATCGACCCGTGGCTGCGCCAGGGCATGCCGCTGGCGCAGGTCAAGGAACGCTCGCCGCTGCTGAAGATCAGCACCGAGTCGGTGTCCAAGCTGGGCGCGCTGGGCTACGTGCTGTCGGCGTCGGACGACGTCGCGCTGCGCACGCTGGAGGAGCTGGAGCGCGACGTCATCCAGCTGTATGGCGGCGTGGCGGCGGAGGAATTGTTCTACGGCGCGCGCGGCATCTCGGTCGGCAGCCAGAACGATATCCAGAAGGCCACCTCGATGCTGGACATGATGGTCAACCAGCTGTCGATGTATTCGCGTTCGAAACTGGATTACCGCCAGTTCAAGAACCAGGAGCGCGATCTCGACCAGGTGCAGGCCAAGGCCGATGAGCTGTACACCTACACGCTGCAGGCTATCGCCGACTACCGCGTGCAGATCGGCGAGCTGAAGGAGGTGCTGATGGAGCAGTACGTTCTATCGAAAGACGCCATCTTCGCGCTGCTGGAAAGGCAGAACCTGGACCTCGCACACCCAGCCTAGAGGCCGGGGCAGCCTGCGTGCAAGCGCAATGCCGGCGAACGCGCCGGCGGATACGCCGGCGCGATTGCAGCTGCTGCTTCAAGGTAGCTAGCCGCAGTTCCAGCGCGTCCAGCCGCTGCGGCACGGCGTCGAGCCGTTGCTCCAAGGCGCAGAGCTGACGCTCAACAACGTCGAGACGTGCAGCACAGCCAACCAGTTCGATGCGCATTTCCATGCCGCCTCCCCGACCATCAGGAAGCAATTATCTGTCCGCGGCAGGCAGGCGCCGATTGATCTGCATCCAGGTGCGCTCAAAAACCTAGACCTTCATCGGCAGGATCACCATCTGCAAACCTTCCAGGTGTAGCCGGCGCTGGGCCGCCAGCGCCGCCTGGTTGTGCAGCAGCCGCGTGAACCAGTTGTCGGACGAGAAGATCAGCTTGCTGGTAAAGAAGATCGCATGCGGGAACTCGCGGCTGATTTCCTCGCACATGCGGGTCACCTCGTCGACCGCGTCGGTGCCGAAGCCCAGATAGGACGAGGCCGCCATACCGTGGCTGTGGCAGAAGTCGACGAAGAACTCCAGCGTCTCGGCCGCCTCCTCGCGCATCTGCTCCAGCGCGCCCTCGCCGCCGTAGGCATGCGAATCGACGGTGCGCGCATTGACGAACAAAAAATTCTTGAAGTGATTGGGGAACATGCGCTGCACCCACAGCAGCGCGTGCAGGCCGCCGCCGCGCGAGGTGCCGACGATGAACACGGCGGTCTGCGCCTCCGGATCCGGTTCGATCTCTTCCGTGTTGGGACCGAACGGCTGGCTGGCGAACACCTCGTCGACCGAGTGGATCGCCTGCTTGGTGGCGCGGTAATGCTTGCGGATCAGCACGCACAGGCCGGCGATGGCGCCGATGATCAGCGCGGTCGCCCAGCCGCCCTCGGTAAAGCGCTTGACCAGCAGGATCGCCAGGATGCCGGCGCAAATGACGAAGCCGATGGCCGACAGCAGCAGCCGGCGCTTCCACTGCGTGCCCTTGCTGCGGTTGCGCGACCAGTACAGCACCAGGCCGAACAGCGAAATGGCGAAGGTCAGGAACACGGAAATCGAATACAGCACCACCAGCAGTGTCACGCTGCCGCCGGTGCCCCACAGCACGGCCAGTGCCGCGATGCCCATCACCAGGATGCCGTTCTGCGTCACCAGCCGCGTCGACAGGTAGCGAAACTTGTGCGGCACCCACGAATCGGCCGCCATGTTCGACAGCACCGACGGCCCGCCGAGGAAGCCGGTATTGGCCGCCACGAACAGCAAGCCGGCCTCGAACGCCAGCACGATCACCAGCAGCATCTGGTTGACCACCTCGCCGCCCAGTCCCATGCTGGCGATGATGGTCTTGAAGGTGGACGCGTTGAGCGTCTCGCCGGGCATCGGATGGGCATCCCACAGCAGGTACAGCAGGATGATGCCGCCGGCCGTGAACGCCAGCGACAGCGCCATGTACAGCATCGTCATCTTGCCGGTGCGCACGCGCGGCTCGGCCAGCAGGTTGACGTTGTTCGACACCGCCTCCAGGCCGGTGTAGGTGCCGCCGCCCTGCGAGTACGCCAGCAGCAACATGCCGGCCACGCCGATCCAGCCGATCTCGCCGGCCAGCTTGCCGGTGTCGGCCATGGTGTTCGGTATCAGCGCCGGCAGATGGGAGGCATGGGCGAAAATGCCATAAACGATTAACACCAGATGGGTGGCGACGAAGCCGAGGAAGATCGGCAGCAGGATCTGGATCGCCTCCTTCAGGCCACGCAGGTTCATCACGATCAGCAGGCCGATGAAGAACACCTCGGCCCACAGCTTGTAGGGCTGGAATCCCAGCGGCAGGAACGACGCCAGCGCGTCGACGCCGGAGGCGATCGAGATGGCGATGGTCAGCACATAATCGAGTATCAGCGCGCAGCCGGAGATCAGGCCCAGGTAGGGGCCGACCAGCTTGGTGGCGACGCGGTAGCCGCCACCGCCGGTGGGAAACAGTTCGATCACCTGGTTGTAGGCCAGTGCGATGATGAACACCGTCACGGCGGTGGCGATGGCCATGTAGAGGCCGAGATGGGTGTGCGTGCCCAGCGCGCGGAAGGTTTCCTCGGGGCCGTAGGCGGAGGAAGACAGGCCGTCGGCGCCCAGTCCGACCCAGGCCAGGAAGGCCACCAGCGCCATCGAGTGACGGGTTTCGCTCTTCATCGGATCGAGCGGTTTCCCCAGGATAATCTCGCGTATCTTATTGTTTTTCATGCATCTGCTGCCGGCGCGGAACCGGCGGAAGCTGGTGGTAGCCGAGATGATACTCGCTTCGCGGCGGCAGAAATACTTATCGAAATATAAAAATTTCGTAGCATGGGTTGCGGCGGGGGGGCAAATCGGGGATAATGCGGGTCGCGTTGCCTCGGTGGTGGAACTGGTAGACGCAGCGGACTCAAAATCCGCCGCCGCAAGGCGTGCCGGTTCGATTCCGGCCCGAGGCACCAATCGTTACAATCCATGTAACCCAGTATCAGTCAAGAACCCGCCCCTCTCCTATGACGGCGGGTTTTTTATTGGCTAAGCCCGTCTCTCCCTGAATCCCACAAACTTTGATTTTTGACGGTATTTCTTACGGTAGGTTTGCTAGGCTAAATCCGTATACCGTCACAGAGCGAGGCAGCGATGGCTTTGACAGACACATTCGTGAAAACGGTCAGACCGGTCAAGGCAGCCCGCCACAAATATTCCGACGGCGACGGCATATTCTCCTCCATGCGTGGAATGACGGTGAATTATGGCTCTGCCTGCTCGCTGAAGTTTTTGTGGCCAGACAAACATGTCGCCGTTACCGCGAGATCCGGGTGGATCTTATGTTTTTTAACAAACCCATCAGAATAATGCGCAAACTCCCCGGGAAGCTTGACACGAATAAAGATGCAAAATAGTCTACTTATTTAGAGCATCGCCCTGGCGATCATAATTTAAGAGACGGCAATGAGAAACAGCTTCCAAAAGAAGACGCTGCTTGCGGCGGCTTTGTTCTATTCCACCCTCAGCGCCCACGCTCAGCAAACCACGGCACCGGAGACAGCACAGCGCGTGGTCGTCACCGGCCAGAAAAACGCATCCGGCTGGTTCAAGGCCGTCAGCCAGCACTTCATTGTTTTCTCCAACACCAGCAACGACGACGTCCGGCAGCTGCTGGACAATATGGAAAAGCTGGACTACGTGCTGCGGATTTATACCCACGACTTCATCAGCGCCAGCCCTTCGCGGCAAAAAATGACGCTGTATTACCACGACGGCATGGTGGGCTTCAACGCGGCCGTCCGGGACGAGCCGGAAGAGGCCGTCGGCCTCTACAACAGCTGCGGCGGGGGCGTACAGGGCTACGGCGTCCAGCTGGAGCGCGTGGCGAGTTTGAGCAATCCGCAACTGGCGAAGCATGCGCTCAACAACACCCTGTCCTACGCTTTCGAGGCGTATGCGCGCCACTTCCTTTATCGCTATACCGATATCCGCTCGCCGTCCTCTTACATCGATGGCTTTGCCCAATACTTTTCGGCGCTGCGCTTCACCGACAATCAAATGTCACTCGGCCGGGTGCCGCGCGGCGTGTCGCGCTATATCTATTTCATCGACAGCGGCCACAGCTACCGCCTGAAATACCAGGACATCCTCGACCAGGCCGAGACCAAGGATCCGCTGCCGGCCGAGCGTCTCGAATTCCTGGCCAAGTCCTGGGTGCTGACCCATTACATGATGTCGTCCATCGACAACCAGTCGAAGCGGAACAAGTACCTCAACCTCGTGCACCAGGACGTCCCCGCCGGCAAAGCCTTCGAGGAGGCCTTCGGCGTGAAGGTGACCGACCTTGACACCGCGATGTGGCGTTACCGGCTCAAGGGGGTGGAGGTGAACCAGGTGGAGATACCCGAACTTCCGGTCGCCTCGATCGAGTTCACAAGCCTGCCTGAAGCGGTCACCGACTTCGTGCTGGCCGAGGCCGCCCTGGCGTCGTGCCCGGATAAAAAAGCCGGCCTGGCCTTGCTGCGGACAGTGACCCAGCATCCGGGCGGCATACCGAATAACGACGCGGCCAGGCTTACCGTGAGCCGGGCGCAGATCAACTGGGGCAATGCCGGGGACGCGCTGCCCTATCTGACCGAAGCCACGCGCAAGGACGGCGGCAATGTCGAGGCGCTCACGCTGCTCGGCCTGGCGAATCTGCGACTGGCCGAGCAGCACAAGGATGCGGAGCGCGCCGCATATTTACAGGCCGCGGGCGCGCATCTGTCGCGCGCGCGCAGCCTGGCCCCAAAATCGGCCGAGGCGGCGTTCGCGTTTTACCAGGTGCAGATGCGCGCGGACGCTCAACCGAGCCAGCAGGCATTGGACGCGGCGATCTCCGCCTGGCACAACGCGCACGAGGTCAACCAGTACGCGCGCTCGGCTGCGCTGGCGCTGGCCTATCTTGGACGTGGTCCGGAAGCGGACAACGCCTTGACGCTGCTGGCGCATAATGCGCGCGATCCCGACATGGCCGGTTGGGCGAAAACCTGGCAAGCCAGGCTGTCCACCCGCGTCGCCCGCGCCGATCTGGTGGCGGAAATGCGCAACGAAACCTCCGGCCCGTTCAAGGAATGGACCGTCGCCAGCGAAGACCTGATGCGGATTGTGGAATACAACGCGGGGATTGAAGACAGCCGCAAATATCTCGACGCGCTGCGCATGTCCAGCCCGATATCGGAGAAAAGTCAGCTTATTACTCCGAACAGGAGATAGCAGACTCCACAATCAATCCATACCACCGTCCATCTAATCTCGCGACCCAAGCAAGCTTGAGAGCACCGGCAACGCCGCCAGATTGGCAATGGCGGCGTAAGCCTGATCCGCGGGATGGGTTCCATCCACCGTTGCCCCCGGCGCCCAGTAGCTGCCGGCGGCATTTGTCGGATCAAAGACGCCCGCGACGTTCGGATCAATGCTGGCAATGCCGCGCAGCGCTCGCACCTTGTTCACGACCCCCTGGCGTCGGCCTTCTGTTCCGGCGCCGCTGTAAGGCACCGGGGCGACCAGCACCGGGACCGTACTGCCGTTATAGCAGGTATCGGCGAAGTCCAGGGCGCGGGCAAATTCAGCTGAGTTGACAGCGTCGCTGACAGGGCTGTCGTTGGGCGTATAAACGGGATACACCGAAATCGTCGGGTGCAGCAGCGCCATCAGATCCTTGGCGCGCTGCAGATAAGTCGCCGATGGCTGCGATCCGATGCCCGCGTTGACAAATCCCACCGGCCGGTTGACGTTGGCGAGCCCCAACGCTGAACGCGTGACCCAGGCGCCCGCCGAATTCATGGCGTTGTTGGTCGTGGTGTCGCCCCCCGCGCCCAAGCCCTTGATGATGGAATCGCCGGTGAACAGAATCAGGTCTGCGCTGCCCCGGGTACGAAAAGCCAGTCCGAAAATCCTGACGTCTTTGGAGCCTCCCGCAGCGCTCCAGGTGGCCGTCATCTGGGCCGGCTGGCTCACGCCATCCACGCCCCATTGCGCCGTTTGATACCACTCGTACGGCGACAGCAATGTGCTGAATTTATGACTCTCGTCGATTGAGCTGAAGGTGAACATGCTGGTGCTTCGATTATTAAAATAAGCACTGGCCATCACCAGCGGAAATCCTCCCGGCTTGTCCAGGCGGTCAATGCTGGACAGCGCGATGAAGTCGGACAAGGCGACGGCTGGCCGCATCAGGCTGCCCGCAGGCAGCGTGACGGAGCCCTGCCCGTTCCAGGTCACCGGCAACCAACCTTTTTGTGTTCCGACAGCCGCCAAAGCGTTGTACTCCTGCCCTCCGACGGAGGGTATGGTCTTGCTGCGATCGGTATCGGATCGCTCTGTGACGGCCAGCGCGGCGCCATCGACCACCGCCTCCACGGTAGCGATATTGATAGCAAACATCGCTACCGCATCAAAATGCCCGGGTGCGGCGACAAGCAGGCGTTGCGTCACAGTTTGGAGGTCATTCCAGGCAGGCATCAGGGGAATAAAGGCACTGGTGACAGAAGGTCGTCGCTTCATTGGAACCTTATTAAATTAAATGGAAGAAATATTATAATAATATAAAAACCATTCCAAAACCGTGTACCTTTAATCTGCCGCGTAAGCCAGCGTGGACGGCAGCACCAGATGCCATTGGGTGCCGCCGGCGCCGCTGGTCAAGGTCAGCGCGGCGCCAATCCGAACCGCGCGTTCGCGCATGCCTATCATGCCGAAGTGGCCGCTCAGGTGGCCAGCTTGCTGCACTTCCGCGGCGATGCCATGGCCGTTGTCGCAGATCGTCATCGTGAATTCATCCTTGCCATAAGTGACGCCGAACGTGACTTCCGTCGCGCCGGCATGGCGCGCCGCGTTCAGCAGGGCTTCGCGCGCGATCGCGAACAGCTCTTCAAACACCACCGGATGGAAGCGCAGCGCCTTGCCGCCGCATTGCGTCACCAGCATCGTGCCTTCGCCGTACTCGCCGCGCACGGCCACGCTCACCGCCGCCACCAGCTCGGGCTGGCGCAGCGTGCTCAGGCGTAGTCCCTGCACGCGGTCGCGTCCCTCGGCCAGCGCCTGTTCCGCCAGTTGCAGGGAGCGCTCCATCTCCTCCTTGGCCGGCTCGTCGGCGGGCAGGCGCTGGAACGCCATGTGGATTTTCAGGATCAAGCCGTGCACCGTTTGCAGGAAGGTGTCGTGCAGCTCGCGTGAGATGCGTTCGCGTTCGTCGAGCCGCTCCTCGAAGCGTGCGCGGATCTGCCGGTCCACCTGCGCCAGCCGCAGTTTGTACAGTCCCCACAGCGCCATGCCGAACAGCGTGACGCACAGCGCGCGGAACCATTCGGTCTGGTACGGCGCCGGCTCGACGACGAATTGCGCGGTCGTCTCGCCGCTGCTCCACACGCCGTCGTTATTGGCCGCCCGCACCTTGAAGCGGTACTCGCCCGGCGGCAGGTCGGTGTAGGTGGTGCTGCGGCTGGTGCCGGCCTCCTGCCAGTCGCCGTCGACGCCGTCGAGCCGATAGCGGAACCGCATCCGCTCCGGCATCGTCAGGCTCAGCGCGGTGTAGTCGATCTGCACGCGGGACGGATGGGGCGGCAGCCTGGCGACCGCGCCATCGTCCAGCGGGTAGACCACGCCGCCCGACGTGATGCGGCGTATGAGCACCGGTGGCGGCAAGGTGTTCTTGTGCGCCCGGGCCGGATCCAGCCAGAACACGCCGGCGGTGGTGGTGAACCACAGCCTGGCGTCGCTGCCGGCCACGGCGGACGGCAGCGGCGCGCTTTGCGTGGCCACGCCGCGCAGGCCGTCCTTGTGATCGAGGCGCTGGAAGCGCACGCGATAGCCGGGATCGCGCGCCGCACGCTCCAGCTCCGCGTCGTCGATGGCGGTGATGCCGGCGATGCCGTTCATCCACAGCGTGCCCCGCGCATGGAACATGCCGGAGACGCCGTACAAGCCATCCCCGCCCACGCCGGTCACGCGATGGAACTTCGCGCCGTCGAAGCGGAACAAGCCGTTCTCGCCGCTGACCAGCATGTCCTTGCCGACCTGCAGCATCTGCAGCGCGACGCCAACCTGCAGGCCGTCGGCCTCGCCGAACACGCGCAGCCTGCCCTGGTCCAGCACCGCAACGCCCTTTGTGCCCAGGCCCAGCCACATGCGTCCCTCATTGTCGCGGTACAGCAGGTTGGCGAGAGTCGGCTCGGGCACGCCGGCGGGCCGCAGCCACGCGCCGTCGTGCAACTGGTAGACGCCGCGGCTGCGCACTGCGACCCACACATCGCCGGCGCGGTCGCGCGCGATGCTGTAGATATTCAGTCGCGGCGGCAGATTGTCCGGCAAGGGCAGGCGCTCGCGCTTGCCGCCCTGTTCATGCCACAGGCCGCTGCGCGTCGCGGTCCACAGGCTGTCCGGCGTTTCGCGCCACAGCACGGTCACCTCGTCCAGGTCGGATTCGCTTTCCGGCGGCAGCGTGGCGAAAGCGGCGCGCTGCGGCGCGGCCAGCAGCGTCTTGCCAACCCACAGTCCGCCGTCCGGGGCCGAGGCGATGGTGGCGCTGTCGCCATGCACCTGCGGCAGCGCCACGCCGGACAACAGCTGCGGCCGGAAGCGGTCCAGTCCGTTCTCGGTGCCGATCCAGACATTGCCCTCGCGGTCCTGCAGGATGAAGTTGGGCACCGCCCCGCTCAGGCCCTGCGCCATGCCGAAGTTTGCGCTGGCGCCTTCCGGGCCGACCCGCACCACGCCGGTATCGCCGACCACCCACAGATGCCGGCCATCGCGCTCGAACAACATGGTGCCGCCGGCGTAGCGCGGCGCCGGCCAGCCGGGCGGCGGCCGACCCACGCCGGGCCCGGCCAGCGCCGTGACGTCGGCCTTCGGTCCGCCCACGCTCCACACGGTGCCGTCCGGCCCCTGCGTCAGCCGGCCTATGCCGGCAGGACCGGCGAACTTGGCGAACTCGGATGTCCCCGCCGCCAGCTCGTAGGCGCCGCTCTCGCACTGCGCCCACAGGTTGCGCTGGCGGTCGCGCAACAGGGTGCACATGGTTTCCGGCGCCTTGAACTGCGGCCCGGCCTTTGCCCAGCGCTTACCATCGAACAGCCACAAGCCGCGCGCCGTGGCCAGCCACACGCGGCCGGCGGCATCCTCCTCGAAATCCACCGAGCTGCTGGGCGGCAAACCGTCTTCCTGGCCGTAGTTGCGGACCTTGCCGTTCTGCCAGACGCTGGCGCCGCCGTGCCGGTAGCCTATCCACAGCGCGCCGGATTCGAGCAGACGCATGCCCCATAAATTGTTGGAACGGAAGCGCTCGCCCTTGCCTTCGAAGCGCTCGAAGGTCACGCCGTCAAAACGGTACAGGCCGCTCGACGCGGCCAGCCACAGCCAGCCGTCCGGCGTCTGCGTCATCGCGATGATATAGGGCGGCGCGCCGTCCTTGGCGGTCCAGCTGGTGTGGTGGGCATCGATGGGGAGCGGCGATGCGGCGGCGGTCGTGCAGCAGGCCAGCAGCAGCGCGCAGGCCGCGCGGTCAATCCAGGTGCTAAGTTTCATGACGCCATTCTATCCGCTTAGTCCCTGTCTTCGGGGGAGCTCCGGGCTCCCCGGCGGCGGGCTCGGACGCCGCCGGCCGTGCTACGGCAAGCCCTGCACCTTGACCACTCCGTTATACATCGTCATGTACAGGGTACGGCCCCTGATCGCCAGGCCTCGTGGCGTCATGATCTTGCCCGGCAGCGCGCCAGGCGCAAAATAGAACTGTCCAGGCGCGCCAAGCACCGTGGTGACCACGCCGTCGGGCGTGCACTTCCTGACCGTCGCACCATCGGCAAAATACAGATTGCCATCGTCGTCTATCGTCAGCGCGGTCGGATTCGGCAGGCCGGCGTTGGCGCCTTTGCCATCGACGTGCGTGGTCACGTAAAACGGACCATGGCTGTCTCCAGATAGCACTTGGCCACCGCCACCGGCAAGCGTGGTCACCGCGCCTTGCGGGGTGATCTTGCGGATGTAGACGCCATCGGTCATGTAGATATTCCCCGCCTGGTCGGTCGTGAGTCCCACACGCGAGGGGAAACTGAATTTCGCCGTCGCGCCGGTGCCGTCCGCGTGTCCGTACTCGCCCGGCGTGCCCGCCAGCGTGCTGACGACGCCCGCGGCACTGATCTTGCGCAGCACATAGCTAAGCTGATCGAATACATACACATTCCCCTCGCGATCGGCCGTCAGTGTCGCAGGGTATCTGAAGGTGGCCGCCGCCGCCGGTCCGTCATCGCCGCCGGATACGCCCGGCTGCCCGGCCAGTATGGTGTTGACACCGGCCGGCGTGATTTTACGAATAACCTGGTTGCTGATGTCCGGCACATAGAGGTTGCCGGCGCCGTCGAGCGACACATCGGCCTTGGAGAGGAGGTTATTCGGGGTAAATGCGCGGGTCAGCGTCGACACGGCGCCGGTCGGGTCGACCGTGCGGATGTTGCCGTTGAGCATATCCACCACGTAGACAATACGGCCGGTGGCGTCGACCGCGATACCGCTGGGCTGGTTGAAGGAGGCGGCATCGCCGACGCCATCGGCGCTGCCCACCCAGCTGTCGATACCGGGGACGCCGGTCACCACATTGGCGACGCCGGACGGCCCGGCAAAGGTGCTGACCTGCCCGCCGCTGATCTTGCGGATATTGCCGTTGGCGCTGTCGGTCACATACACGGCGCCATCGACTCCCACCCGAATCGCCAGCGGCACGTTGAAGCGCGCCGTTGCGGCCGGTCCGTCCGCACTGCCCAGCTCGACCGGCGTGCCAAATGGCTGCGCCGCGGTGTTCGGCTTGCCTGCCAGCGTCGTCACCACGCCGGCCGGGGTGATCTTGCGGATGGTGCTGTTGCCGTCGGTGACATAGACCGTACCGTCGCGGTCGGCCGCCAGCCGGTGAGGACGGCTGAAGCCGGCCGCAGTCCCGACGCCATCGATACTACCGGCGCCGCTGCGGTTGCCGGCAAGCACGACAACCTTGCCGTCGGGTGTGATTTTTACCACCACGTCGTTATCGAGCGTGTAAACATTGCCGCCGCCATCGACTGCCACCGCCCCGCCCGGCCCTACCGGCTCCCCGGCGCTGACCGCTGCGGCCTGGTCCGAGGCGAACAAGGTGCTGACCGCGCCGGCCGGCGTCACCTTGCGCACGCGGCGTTGCGATGCGCTGCTGGGGTCCACGATCGTCGCGTCTGCCAGGTAAATATTGCCGTTGCCATCCACCGTCATGTCCATGACAGAGGCGAACGAAGCGTCCTGAGCGCTGCCGTCGTTGCCGTCGACACTGCCGGAACCCGCGACAACGACATCGCTGCCGTCAACCGCTTTTTTGTGGAGCCGGAAGTTGAGGAAGTAGTAGAAATTGCCGCCGCCATCGACGGCGATCGGTGTGAAGCTTCCAGAGCCGGGTTGCAGCGCGGCGGCCGTGGCGACGGTGCCGTCCGGCGTGATCGTCCGCACGATTTCAGTGCCGTTGAAATCGCCTACGTACAACTTTCCTGCGGCATCGATCGCAAGCCATGCCGGGCCCAGGAAGCGGGCATTGGCGCCTGGGCCGTCGTTGAGGCTCGGAGTCCCCACGGCGCGGCCGCCGACATTGCCGGCTAAGAGTGTCATGCCGGATACCACGGGAGGTACCGGCGTTACAGGAGGGGGGCTACCATTGCCCGAACCGCCGCCGCAGGCCGACAGTGCTGCCAGCAACACCAGCGCCGACAATGATTGGTATGACATGCCATCCTCCGTTACATATAAATTAATATTATCTAATAGTACTATCAAAACCCGGCGGACGCGTGCTCGGCTAGAATAACGCGATGCCTCCAGCCAAACTTCCCAAATTCCCCGGTCCGCTGACCGCACGCGGCGCCGTCCTGGCCGTGCTGATTTCCGATAAAGACCAGACCGGCGCGACGCCGCTGCAGGGTCGCACGTCGCTGGCCGCCATCGTCAAGACCTTGAAACGCAAATACAACTGGCCGATCGAGATCAGCAGCTTTCCTTCCAACAGCGGCGACGGGCGCGCCACCTGGGCCACCGTCTACAGCCTGCCGCCGGCGGTGATCGCCAAGGCGCTCGACAGCGGCGGCCGCGAATGGCTGGAGCGGCGCGATGCGGCCAGGGCCGCGCCGTAACATCTGCTTACTCTGGAAACACTTTCTGCGTCACCGCCGGTTCTCCCCGGCTCGTTATAGGAGCAAGCGCCACCGAGGCGTATTACTGGAGAGAACAACATGACCACCACCACCACCCGCATCCACCCAATGATGGCTGTTGCCGCCGTATCGCTGACCCTGGTCAGCCTGGTCGGCGCCGCTTCGATCGCCGGCCTGCTGCCGAATTCGCATGCATCGGTCGACACCGCCCCGACGGCCGCGACCACCATGCCGCCAGCCACGCAGCAACTGGCCGCCCAGCCTGCGGCTCCAGCAGCTCCGGCGGTGGTGCAGCATCGCACCGTGGTGCATCACACCTACGCCCCCAAGCCTGTCAGCCAGAACGACGGCTATGCCCAATCGTCGCCAGCTCCGGCTCCGGCACCGGCTCCGGCGCCGGCCGCCCAGAACAGCCCGCTCGGCATGGGTCTCGGCGCGGTGGTCGGCGGCTTGATCGGCAACCAGGTCGGCGGCGGCAAGGGCCGCACCGTGGCGACCATCGCCGGTGCAGTTGGCGGCGCCTACGTCGGCAACGAAATCGCCAAGAAAAACCCGTAACAGTCCGGCGGATCCGCTCCGGCCTTGACCAGGTTCAAGGCCGGAATTTATTTCCAGGTGGAAAATATGACATAATGTACGCCGCATCATCCACCGGACAATATTGTCGTCATGACCACGCCCATCGAACAACACGAAGACCCCCGGCAATTTTGGGAGCAGCGCGTCAAGGCCAGCCGCTGGCTGATCATGAAGACGTCCATGCTGGGCGCGCTGGCGGCCGTCCTCGGCGTGCTGGGCCAGGGCTGGCTGGAAGACGCCAGTCCGATCTTCCCCTTCATCAGCCAGAACTACGGCATCTGGCAGGGCGGCTACCTGCTGGCCCTGCTGGTGATCTTCCTGATCTGGGCGGCGGCCATGCTGCAAAAGATGAGCCTGCTGCAGAACAGCAAGCAGGGCCGCGCCATGCAGCAGCGCATCGACGAACAGAACGAGCGCATCGCGCAAAAGAAGCTGGAAGCGAAAGAACGCCGCGAACAGGAACTGAAGGAAAGGGAAACCTCCCCTTCCTTCTTCAAGAGCTCCGCCCGCAGCACCAAGTTCGACTACTAACTCACTCGTAGCGCAGGCAGTCCACCGGCAGCAGCTTCGACGCCCGGCGCGCCGGATAGAAGCCGAAGAACACCCCCACCAGGCTGGAAAACCCGCAAGCCACCACCACCGCCTGCAGCGTGATGAAGACGTCGAACTTGCCGGTCGACGTGATCGCCGCCGCCGCGCCGGTGGCCAGCAGTATGCCGAAGATGCCGCCCACCAGGCAGATCACCACCGCCTCCGTCAGGAACTGCAGCAGCACGTCGCGCGGCTTGGCGCCGATCGCCATGCGGATGCCGATCTCGCGCGTGCGCTCCGTCACCGACACCAGCATGATGTTCATGATGCCGATGCCGCCGACGATCAGCGAGATCGCGCCAATCAATCCCAGCAGGGCCGCCAGGCCGGCGCTGATCTTCTGCGCCGTCTCGGCGAACGAGGCCAGGTTGTCGATGCGGAAGTCGTCCGGCTGCTCGTACTTGATGTGGTGGCGATCGCGCAGCGTTTCGTTGATGTCCTGGATCGCATCCTGCAGATTGCCGCCGGACTTGCCCTGCGCGACCACGTAGTGCACGTTGCCGGGGAACGGCAGCCGCACCAGGTTGGCCGCCGACGCCGTGATCGGCACCAGCACGTAGTCGGACAGGTCGCCGCCGTCCACCTGCTTGCCCTCGCCGTACAACACGCCCACCACCTGGAACGACACGTTCTCGATGCGGATGTACTTGCCCAGCGGGTCGACCTTGTAGAAGAACTGGTCGGCGATCTTTTTACCGATGACCACCATGCGCGAGGCCGCGCGCACATCGGCCTCGCTGAAGGCGCTGCCCTTGTCGACCTTCCAGCCGCGTATCTTGAACATGGCCGGCGTCACGCCATGCACCGTCTTCGACGCGTTCTCGTTGCCCACCGCGAGGTTGAAGCCGCCCTGCAGCACCGGCGCCGCGCCGGCCAGCGACGGCAGCGCGTTCAACGCCGCCGCATCGGCCATCGTCAACGCCGGCGCCGCGCCGCTGCGCATGCGCTGCTGCTGCGCGCGGTCGCCGCCCGGCGAGACGAACAGCATGTTGGTGCCCAGCTGCTCCAGCTCCTTGGCGATGAAACGCTTCATGCTGTCGCCCACCGCCAGCAGCAGCACCACCGACGTGATGCCGATGATGATGCCCAGCATGGTCAGCAGCGTACGCAGGCGGTTCGCCATCATCGAGCGAAACGCCTCCACCACTATCTGTAAAGGATTCATATGATTTATATAGTTATCGGTTCGTGGCGGGTCACCGACTCCGCCCCCAGCAGTTTCAAGCCCTCGGCGGCGGGACCGTCGTACAGCACATGGCCGTCCTTGAGCCGCATCAGCCGCTTGGCGTAGGCCGCGATGTCCGGTTCGTGCGTCACCAGCAGGATGGTGATGCCGCGTTCCTCGTTCAACTGCTGGAACGAGCGCATGATCTCCTCGCTGGTCTGCGTATCGAGGTTGCCGGTCGGTTCGTCGGCCAGGATCAGCGGCGGATCGCCGACCAGCGCGCGGGCGATCGCCACGCGCTGCTGCTGGCCGCCGGACAGCTGGTTCGGCGTGCGCTTCGCATACTCCTTCAGGCCCACGCGCTCCAGCTCCACCAGCGCCTTGGCGTGCGCCTTCGAGCGCGACACGCCGGCATAGATCAGCGGCAGCGCCACGTTCTCCGCCACGCTCATGCGCTTGATCAGGTTAAAGCTCTGGAACACGAAGCCGATGGTGCGGTTGCGGATGGTGGCCAGTTCGGCGCGCGAGAGGGTCAGCGTGTCGATACCGTTCAGATGGTAGCTGCCGCCGGTAGCCTGGTCCAGGCAGCCGAAGATGTTCATCAGCGTCGACTTGCCCGAGCCGGACTGCCCCATCACGGCGAGGAAGTCGCCGCGCGGCACGGCCAGGTCGATGCCGAACAGCACCTGCGTTTCCACGTTGCCGGAGAAGTAGCTCTTGGTGACCTTGCGGATATCGATCAGCATTTCCGGCGCCGTCACATGTCACCCTGCTTGTCGTTGATCGCGCGGGTGATGACCTTGTCGCCCTTTTTCAATTCGCCGCCCAGCACTTCGGTGTAGCGGAAGTTCGACAGGCCGATCCGGATGTCCCGGGACACCGGCTGGTTCTTCGCGTCCAGCGTGTAGATCTTGAACGAGCGCGCCAGCTCGCTCTTGCTGCGGAAGGCGGCGTCATCCTCCGGCTGCTGCGCTTCGGCGACGGCGGCGGCCGATGCGGAGGCGCTGGCCGAAGCCGATCCTCCTGCGGATGCCGCGGCGGCCTTGGCCAGCTTGGCCTGCTTCTCCACCTCCTCGTCGCTGAGGCGGAAGCGCAGCGCGGCCGTCGGTATGCGCAGCACCTGCTGGCGATTGCCGACCAGCAGCCGCACCTGCGCCGTCATGCCCGGCTTGAGCAGCTCTTCCTTGTTGTCCACGTCCAGCACGACGTTGTAGGTGACGACGTTCTGCACCACGTTGGCGGCCAGGCGGAACTGGCGCATGCGCGCGGAAAATTCCTTGTCAGGATAGGCGTCGACGACAAAGCGCGCCTCCTGTCCCTCCTTCAGCGCCCCCACGTCCGCCTCCGACACGCTGGTATCGATCTGCATCTTGGTCAGGTCGCGCGCGATCTGGAACAGGGTCGGCGTGGTGAACGAGGCCGCCACCGTCTGCCCCAAATCCACCGTGCGCTTGATGATGACGCCGTCGATCGGCGAGCGGATCACGCTGTTGTCGAGGTCCGCCTGTGCGCGCGCCAGCTGCGCCTGCGCCAGCTGGATGTTGGCCTGCGCCACGTCGACTTCGCGCTTGGACTGGTCCAGCGCCAGCGGCGAGATGAAGCTCTGCGTCACCAGTGTCTGGTTGCGCTGGTGCGTGGCCTGCGCCAGCCGCAGGTTGGCCCGCGCCGACGCCAGTTGCGCCTCGCCCTGGCGGATCTGCGCGTTGAAGATGGTCGGGTCGAGCTTGAGCAGCACCTGGCCCTTTTTCACGTGATCGTTGAAATCCGCCTTCAATTCGCTCACCGTGCCCGACACCTGCGAGCCGATGTTGATCAGCGCGACCGGGTTGATGGTGCCGGTGGCCGTCACCGTCTGCGTGATGTTGCCGGTATCGGCGGCGGCGACGCGGAAGCGCGGCGGCTCGACTACCGGAGTCTTGCTTTTGGAATACCAGGCGGCGCTGGCGCCGCAGATGATGAGCAGGCCGACGGCCAGCACGATTTTCTTCTTGGTCAGGAAAGCCATCGTTTCTGTAAGTCCCATAGGTGAAATCCGGCGATATGCGGATCAGCACGGCAAGTATTATTGAGTTTTGCAAAATATGCAATCAGGCCGGCGCAAGGCCATCCCTCCCTCAGGGGAGAGACAACCACTACCAATGGGCGTACCCGCGGCCGCGATTCGATCCTACGATGGTTCACCTCTTCCACTTCAAAAGGCAGGACATCATGAACAATAACGATAAAGAGCAGGTCAATCCATCGCGCCGCTCCGCCATGGTCGGCAGCGCGGTTGCCGCCGCCGCCGCAGTCGCCACCGCGCTGCCGCTGGCGGCTGTCAGCACCGACAGCCAGGCCGCCACCGGCAAAGTGGCCAAGACCGCCAGCACCATCACCACCCGCGACGGCGTCGAGATCTACTACAAGGACTGGGGTCCGAAGACCGGCCAGCCGGTGGTGCTGAGCCACGGCTGGCCGCTGAACGCCGACAGCTGGGAATCGGCGGCCTTCCATCTGGCCAACAACGGCTTCCGCGTCGTCACCCATGACCGCCGCGGCCATGGCCGCTCCAGCCAGCCCTGGGACGGCAACGACATGGACCACTACGCCGACGACCTGGCGCAGCTGATCGAGGCGCTGGACCTGAAGAACATCATCCTGGCCGGCTTCTCGACCGGCGGCGGCGAGGTGGCGCGCTACGTGGGCCGCCATGGCACCAAACGCATCGCCAAACTGGGCCTGATCTCGGCCGTGCCGCCGCTGATGCTCAAGACCGCGACCAATCCGGGCGGCCTGCCGATCGAAGTGTTCGACGGCATCCGCGCCGCCTCGGTCGCCAACCGCGGGCAGCTGTACCTGGACCTGGCGTCCGGCCCGTTCTACAACTACAACCGCCCGGGCGCCAAGCCGTCGCAGGGCATCATCCAGGCGTGGTACGCACAGGGCATGCAGGCCGGCCACAAGAACACCTACGACTCGATCAAGGCGTTCTCGGAAACCGACTTCCGCGACGACCTGAAAAAATTCGACAAGCCGACGCTGATCATCCACGGCGAGGACGACCAGATCGTGCCGATCGACGCCGCAGGCCGCGCCTCGGCCGCCATCGTCAAGCATGCCAAGTTGATCACCTACCCGGGCGCGCCGCACGGCCTGACCGACACCTACAAGGACAAGTTCAACGCCGACTTCCTGGCCTTCGCCAAGTCCTGATTTGGCGCCATAACCACACTCTCCCAAAAACCCGCCGGCACTGAACGCGATCTTGAATGCGTTCGGGCCGGCGGGTTTTTTTTGTGCTATGGTTTCTTCTACCATGATGCAACTGTTCTCTCCTCCCGACAACTCGGCGCTGATCCACTACGGAACCTACACGCCATCGCTGGTGCTGCTGTCGATAATGGTTGCCATCTTCTCATCATGGATGGGATTACAAGTCGCCGCGCAGGCGCAATCGGCCGGCACGCGCGGACTGCGCACCATCATGCTGTGCACCGGCAGCCTGGCGCTCGGCTGCGGCGTGTGGTCGATGCACTTCATCGGCATGCTGGCCTTCGACCTGTGCACCGCCGTCGACTACGACCAGGGCGTGACCATGCTGTCGGTACTGCCCAGCCTTGGCGCGTCCTACATCGCGCTTTCCATCATCAGCCGCCAGCGCATCAACGCCGCGTCGCTGATCGTCGGCGGCATCCTGGTGGGCGCGGGCATCGGCGCCATGCACTACACCGGCATGGCCGCCATGCGCACGGCGCTGGACCTGCGCTACGATCCGCTGATGTTCGGCCTGTCCATTGTGGTGGCCGTGGTGCTGGCAACGCTGGCCCTGTGGATACGCTTCGGCCTGCGCACGCTGCGCGCCCGTGTGAGCGGCAGGACGCTGGGTCTGATCAGCGCCAGCGTCATGGGCTGCGCCATCGCAGGCATGCACTACACCGGCATGGCGGCGGCACGCTTCGTCGGCCAGCTGCCGCCCGGCAGCGCCGCGCCCCAGCATGGCAGCACCTTCCTGGCGCTGGCGATCACCCTGATCACGGTCGCCATCACCATCTTCATCATGTCGGCCAACGGCTTGCTGCGCTACCGTGAACTGTTCCGCCAAAAAAGCGAGAGCGAAAGCTGGATGCGCGCCCTGCTCACCACCACCGTCGACGGCGTGGTGACGGTCGACCGCCACGGCGTGATCCATGAGTTCAACGCGTCGGCCGAGCGCATCTTCGGCTGGACGCGCGGCGAAATCGTCGGCCGCAATATCCGCATACTGATGGCCGACGTCCAGCGCTCCGAACACGACGGCCTGCTCAACTACCTGCGCACCGGCGAGGCCGGCGCGCCGGGCAAAGGCAGCGAAGTGATCGCCCTGCGCAAGGACGGCAGCACGCTGCCTATCCGCCGCGCGCTGGGCCATGCCCGGCTGGCCCAGCGCGACCTGTTCGTCCTCTTCATCACCGACATCAGCGAGCGGCGCGCCATCATGCAGGCGCTGCGCGACAGCGAGCTGCAATTCCGCTCGCTGATCAGCAACATCCCCGGCATTTCCTTCCGCAGCAGCATGCGCTTCGACGCGCCGCCGGTGTTCGTCAGCGACGGCATCGAGCGCGTGGCCGGCTATCCCGCCAGCGATTTCGTCGGCGAGCATCGCACCCGCACCCTCGGCTCGCTGATCTGCGAGGAAGACCGCGCGCGCGTGGCCGAGGAGATCGCCCGCAGCGTGGCCGCGCTGTCGCCCTACCAGGTCGAGTACCGCCTGCGGCACGCCGACGGCAGCGTGCGCGCGATGTGGGAGCACGGCGCCGTCACCCAGGACGAGAGCGATCCGACGATACGCTGGATCGACGGCGTGATCCTCGACATCAGCGAGCGGCGCGAGATGGAGCAGCAACTGCGCAAGGCCAAGGAGACGGCCGAACAGGCGGCGGCGGCCCGCGCCAGCTTTGTCGCCAACATGAGCCATGAAATCCGCACGCCGATGAACGCCATCCTCGGCTTCACCGACGTGCTGCTCGACACCGAACTCGATGACAGCCAGCGTCGCCACCTCGACACCGTGCGCAAGGAAGGCCGTTCGCTGCTACGCCTGCTCAACGAGATCCTCGACACCGCCAAGCTGGACAAGGGCGCGATGGAACTGGAGCCGGACGACTACAGCCTGCTCGGGCTGATCGACGAACTGGCCTCCACCTTCGGCAGCAACGCCCGCAGCAAGGGTCTGACGATCGACATCGTCTACGATCCTGCGCTGCCGGCCTGGCTGCACGGCGACGAGCTGCGCATGCGCCAGATCCTGGGCAACCTGCTGGACAACGCCATCAAGTTCACCGCGGCCGGCAAGGTCGGCCTGCACGCCGGCGTGCGGCAGGGGCAGCTGCACATCGCCGTGCAGGACACCGGCATCGGCATCGCGCCGGAGCGGCTCGATGCGATCTTCGATCCGTTCACCCAGGCCGACGTCTCGATGACGCGGCGCTTCGGCGGCACCGGCCTGGGCACCACCATCAGCCGCCAGCTGGTGGCGCTCATGGGCGGCAAGATCTGGGCCGAGAGCGCGCCCGGCGAGGGCACCACCTTCCACGTCACGCTGCCGCTGGAGCCGGCCCGCAACGATGTGGCGCAAGGCGGCGAACGCGTCGACTATCCGCTGCCGCCGCTGCACATCCTGGCGGCCGACGACGTGCCGCAGAACCTGGAGCTGCTGTCGCTGCTGCTGGCCAAACGTGGCCACACGCTCGATACCGCCTGCGACGGCGCCCAGGCGGTGCGCCTGACGGCCGAACGGCGCTACGACGTGGTGCTGATGGACGTGCAGATGCCGCAGATGGACGGCCTGGCCGCGACCCGCGCGATCCGCGAGCGCGAACGCGCAACGCAGGCGCCGGCACTGCCAGTCGTGGCGATGACGGCCAGCGTGCTGGCGGCGCACCGCGAAGCGAGCAGCGCGGCGGGCATGCAGGGTTTCGCGTCCAAGCCGGTGGACTGGCACGCGCTGTCGCACGAGATCGCGCGAGTGATGAAACTGCCGGCGCTGGAGCCGGCTGCGCCCGCGCCCGATGCGCCGGTGCGCCAGCGGGTATTGAACCAGAAGGCAGGCCTGCAGCGGTGGTCCGGGCAGCTGCCGGTGTACCAGCAGGCGCTGAAACGCTTTGCCGCCGACTACACCAGCGCCGCCACCACGCTGGGCAAGCTGCTCGCATCCACCAGCGATGTGCGCCTGGACGACGCGCAGGCGTGGTGCCACAAGATACGAGGCGTGGCCGCCAACCTGGGCCTGGAGCAGCTGACCGCCACCCTGGGACAGATTGAAAAACTATGCGGCTCGCCGCACGACGGCGGCACCCTGAACACCGAACTGACGCGGGCACAGCGCACGCTGACGGCTCAGCTGGACGCCGCGCTCAGCGCCATCCACGCCGCCGTGGCGGCGGGCGGCACGGCCGCCGCAGATGCTGGTGCTGGAGCTGGTGCGAGCGCAGGCGCTGGCGGCGCGGCGGTTGGCGACGTCAAGACTTACGACCCTGCAGCCACGCGCCAGAAAGCGTCGGCCCTGCTGCCGTCGCTGCAACGCGGCGCGCTCGATGACTCCAAGCTGACGGAACTCGCATCCAGCCTGGCCGGAGCGCCCGCCGCGCAAACGCAGCAGCTGGCCGAGCTGCAAAACGCCCTGAACGATTTCGACTTTCCGCTGGCGCAAGGCGCGCTGCAGGAGTTGCTGGCCAGCCTGGCCACGGAGAACCCATGATCACCACCCACCAACCCAACCAGCCACTGATCCTCGCGGTCGACGACGAAGCCAGCAACCTGCAACTGCTGCGCCACATCCTGCAAGACCAATACCGCCTGCTGTTCGCCAAGGACGGCCCACGCGCGCTGGAGCTGGCGCGCCAGGAAAAGCCGCAGCTGATTCTGCTCGACGTGATGATGCCGGGGATGACCGGCTACGAAGCTTGCGTCAAACTGAAGGCCGATCCGGCCACCGCCGCCATCCCCGTCATCTTCGTCACCGCCCTCAGCGACCCCGACGACGAAGTGGTCGGCTTCGAGGCCGGCGCGGTCGACTACATCACCAAGCCGGTCAGCCCGCCCATCGTGCGTGCGCGCGTGCGCACCCACCTGTCGCTGGTGCACACCGACGAACTGAAACAGACGCGGCTCGAAATCGTCCAGCGCCTGGGCCTGGCCGCCGAGTACAAGGACAACGAAACGGGCCTGCACGTGATCCGCATGAGCCACTACTCGCGCATTCTCGGCCGCGCGGCCGGCATGAGCGAGGCCGAGGCCGACGACCTGCTGCACGCGGCGCCGATGCACGATGTCGGCAAGATCGGCATCCCGGACAGCATCCTGCGCAAGCCCGGCGCGCTCGATCCGGACGAATGGAAGGTGATGCAATCGCACGCCACCATCGGCGGCGACATCATCGGCCGGCACGCGCAGGGCATGCTGGCGATGGCGCACGCGGTCGCCATGACGCACCATGAAAAGTGGGACGGCAGCGGCTATCCGAACGGCCTAGCGGGCGAACAGATACCGCTGGTGGGGCGCATCGTCGCCATCGCCGACGTGTTCGACGCGCTGACCTCGGCCCGCCCCTACAAGCCGGAGTGGCCGCTGGAAAAGGCTGTCGAGTATCTGGAACAGCAGCGCGGCAAGCACTTCGACGCACAGCTGGTCGACCTGTTCCTGGCGCAGATGCCGGCGCTGCTCGAAGTCAAGCAGCGCTGGGCGGAACAGACCGTCGCTCCGGCCCCGGCCTGAACTTCAGGCCACCAGTCGCGGTTGGCGCCCCGCCAGCTGGGCCATCACGCTGACCAGGTGGTCGATCTGCGCCCTGGTATGGCCGGCGTTCATCATGAAGCGCAGGCGCGCCTGGCCGACCGGCGCCGCCGGGAACTGGATCGCATCGACATGGATGCCTTCCTTGCGCAGCGCGATCGCATAGCGCTGGCAGGTTTCCGCATCGCCGATCAGCACCGGCACGATAGGCGTGGCGGTGGACATGATGGTGTAGCCCAGCGGCGCCATCCGTTCGATGAAGTAGCGCTGGTTGTCCCACAGGCGCTGGCGGCGCTGCGGTTCTTCCTCCAGCAGATCCAGCGCCGCCAGCAGCGCGGCCGCCTGGTCCGGCGGCGGCGGGCAGGTGAAGCCGTAGGCGGAGCTGGTCAGCCGGATCACGTCCGCCACGTCGCGCTCGACGGCGACGAAACCGCCGATCGAACCGAGCGCCTTGCTCAAGGTCCCCATCTGCATGATGCACGGGCTGTAGCAATTGAAGTGCTCCGAGGTGCCGCCGCCGTTGGCGCCCAGGATGCCGGTGGCGTGGGCGTCGTCGATGTACAGCAGCGCGCCGTAGCGCTCGGCCAGCGCCACCAGCTCCGGCAGCGGCGCGATGGTGCCTTCCATGCTGAACACGCCGTCGCTGACGATGATGGGCGTGGTGCCCTCGCCTGCGCCGGCCTGCAGCAGCGACTCCAGGTGGTTCATGTCGCAGTGGCGGTAGTTGTAGCGCAGCGCGCCGGACATCTGTATCCCCTCGCGGATGCTGATGTGATTGAACTCGTCCGAATAGTAGGCGTACTTGTGGCGCCGCTTCGCGCGGAAGCCGTGCAGGCGCGCCAGCGTGGCCGCCTTGACGATCGACGACAGCACGCCGATGTTGGCCATGTAGCCGGTCACGAACAGCACCGCGTCGCTCTTGTGCTTCAAGGCGCCGAGCCGCGCTTCCAGCGTGCGGTACACCTCCAGGTCGCCGCCCAGCAGGCGCGATTCGCAATTGCCCACGCCGTAGCGGTCCAGGCCCTGCTTGGCCGCATCCACCAGGCGCGGATGATTGGCCAGCGCCAGGTAGTTGTTGGTGCTGAAGGACACCACGCTCTCGCCGCGCGTGACGAAGACGGGGTCGGGCAAGGTGCTGTGCACCGACGAGTTGTGATAGATGGGATGGTGCTGCAGCCAATCGGCGATGTCGCTTAAATCGTGCATGATGGGATGATCCTGTGAAGATCGCCCCATGTTAGCTGCCCTCGGCTTGCCGCAAGATTGCAGCCGCATTACCGATAGGAGAGCTACAGGAAAACTACAGCGCGACCGGCAGCAGGATGCGCGCCACCAGTCCCGGCGCGCCGTCCTCCAGCACCAGCGAGCCGCCGTGCGACATGGCGGTGGCGCTGACGATGGCCAGTCCCAGGCCGTTGCCGGGCATATGCCGGCTGTCGTCGAGGCGGTAGAAGCGCTGCGTGACCTTGCCGCGCTCCGTCTCCGGGATGCCGGGGCCGTTGTCGTGCACGGCGATCGAGGCCTGGCCGTGATACAGGCCGGCGCGCACGCGGATCGCGGCGCCCTGCCCCGCATACTTGATGGCGTTGTCCAGCAGGCTGGCGACGGCGCTGGCCAGCAGGTTGCGGTCGCCGTCGACATACAGGTGCTCGGGCGCGTCCACCGTCAGCGTCACGCCGCTGTCTTCCGCGGTTGCTTCGTACATCTCGCCGATGTCGGCGGCGACGTGGCCAAGGTCGAGCCGCTCGAACAGGCGCGCGCGCATGCCCGATTCAGCCTCGGCGATCTGCAGCAGGCGCTCGAACAGGCGTATCAGGTCGTCGATATCGTCGATGGCGGCGTGCGCGGCGCCGCTCAGGCCCGGCACCGTGGCCTGGTGGCGCAAGGCGTCATCGAGCTTGCTGCGCACGCGGCTCAGCGGCGTGCGCAGGTCGTGGGCGATGGCGTTCGACACGTGGCGCACGCCTTCCATCAGCAGTTCGATCCGGTCCAGCATACGGTTGATGTCGCGGTTGAGCAGCGCGAATTCGTCGTTGCCGCTGACCGGCACGCGCGGACTGAGGTCGCCCGTCTCGATCTGCGCCGCCGTGCGGCGGATCGCCCCCAGCCGGCTCTCGATGGTGCGCCGGAACAGCAGGGCGCCGGCCACCGTCAGCAGCAGCGACACGCCGGCGCCGGCCAGCAGCGCGCGCCAGATCACGTCGCGCACTTCCTCCTGTTCGCTCAGGTCGCGGCCGACGATCAGCACGCCGCCGCCGTCCAGCGGCCGCAGGTACAGGCGCGCCGTGGTGGGACGGCCGTTGCGCGTGACCACGGCGCTGACCAGCGGCGGAGTGTCGGCATCGGCGGCAGCGATGGCGTCGACCGCAGGCCACGTGCCCAGGTTGCCGGCCACCGGCGCGCCGGCGGCGTCCAGCAGCTGGAAGATTTCACGGTCGCTGTCGATGCCGTCGTCCAGCTGGCGCCGCACTTCGGCCAGCAGCACGCCGCGATGGCGCCTGCCCGCATGTTCGATCAGGCGGTCCGATTGGGCGACGATCTTGCCGTCGATGTCGCGATCGAGCACGCCGACGGTGCCGGTGTAGAACACCGCCGACACCAGCACGATGGAGGCGGTGCCCAGCAGGCCGTAGCCCAGCACCAGCTTGGCCGCGATCGATGATGCAGGCAACGATGGCAGCTTAAGCAAGCCCGCGCTCCGTGCCGTCTTCCGGCGGCGCAGCCCCCATGCGGTAGCCGACACCGCGCAGCGTATGGATCAGCATGACGGGGAAATCCTTGTCGACCTTGGCCCGCAGGCGGCTGATCTGCACGTCGATGACATTGGTCTGCGGGTCGAAGTGATAGTCCCACACCGATTCCAGCAGCATGGTGCGCGTCACCACCTGGTTTACATTGCGCATCAGGTATTCGAGCAGCCGGTATTCGCGCGGCTGCAGCGTGATGACCTTGCTGCCGCGGGTGACGCGCAAGGTGCGCAGGTCCAGCTTCAGGTCCGCCACCTGCAGCTGCGAGCTGTCGGCGCCGGGGGCGCTGCGGCGCAGCAGCGCCTCCACCCGCGCCAGCAGCTCGGAGAAGGCGAAAGGCTTGGACAGGTAGTCGTCGGCGCCGCCGCGCAGGCCGGAGACGCGGGCGTCGATGGTGGTCATGGCGCTGACGATGATGACGGGCGTGGCCTTGCCCAGCGCGCGCAGCTTGTCGACGATGGTCAGGCCGTCCACGCGGCCGGGCAGCATGCGGTCGAGGATGATGACGTCCCAGTCGTCGCCGACGGCCAGGTCCAGTCCTTCGGGCCCGTTGTCGCGGGACGTAACCAGATAGCCCGCCTCGCGCAGTCCCTTGCAGATGTAATTGGAGGTTTCGGCTTCGTCTTCGATGACCAGGCAGCGCACGCGGTACTCCGTAATTCAGGATGGTGGCAGGTATTGTAACCTGCGTATAACCCGCGGAGCACGGTGGTGAACTCCCGCCCGGACGACGTCGTTGCGTCGCACAGCGGTTGGCGCCATCATGGTAGCGTCATCTCTGGGGACCGTGGCCAGAGCGCGGAGTTCGACTGCCATGGTAGCCGCGCGTGCCTGTTCAACCCTTGCGCCAGATCAAACAGCGCGCTTGCGGCCCGCTTCCCGGCCATCGGCCAGCTCATGGTACAGCGCGGCATAGCTCTCGGCCATTTTCCGCGCCGTGAACAGCTCCCAGTAGCGCGCTTCGGCGCGGCGCCCCATTTCGGCGGCGCGTTCGGGCTGCTCCCACAGGGTGCGCATCGCCTCGCCGAAGGCTTGCGGATCGTCCGGCGGCACCACCAGCCCGGTCTCGTTGTCGATGTTGATGTAGGTGGTGCCGGTGCCGATCTCGCTGGAGATCATCGGCTTGCCGTACATCGCGCCTTCCAGCAGCGAGATGCCGAACGCCTCCGAGCGCAGGTGCGACGGGAAAGCCAACGCGTAGCACAGCTCCAGCAGCGCGACCTTGTCTTCCTCCTCCACCGCGCCGACGAACATCACGTGCGCCAGGCCCAGGCGCTGCGCATGCTCCTTCAGCTCCTGCTCGATCGGACCGGCGCCGACGATCACCACCGGATAGTCGAGGTTGGCCATCGCGTCGAGCAGGATGTGCAGGCCCTTGTAGTAGCGCAGCACGCCGACGAACAGGAAGAAGCGCTCGCCGCAGAGGGCGCGCCATTTGTCCTTGACCGCCTCGGAAGGCTTGGGATAAATGGTCTTGTCCAGGCCATAGGTGATGGTGCGGGTCTTGTGTTCGAAGCGCTTGAGCACCGGCGACGAGGCCAGGTAGTTGGGCGAGGTGGCGACGATGGTGCCGACGCTGCGCAGGAACTGCCGCTTGAGCGGGCCATATACGCGCAGCAGGTTCTTCTGCCGCACGATGTCCGAGTGGTAGGTGACCACGCTCGGCTTGTCGATGCGCGCCATGAAGTGCGCCAGGTCCATGAACGGCCACGGGAAGTGATAGTGGATCACGTCCGCCTCGCGCGCCAGGCGCGCCAGCTTGCGGATGGCCGCGAACGAAAAACCGGTCGAGGCGATTTCGAAATCCAGCGGCGCGCGGTGCACGGTGTGGCCTTCGAACTCGATCTGCGCCGGGCCGCTGTCGCGCGTCAGCGTCAGCACTTCGTTGGTCACGCCGAGGCGGCCGGTGCCCACGCACAGCTGGCGTATCACCTGCTCGATGCCGCCCCATGTATCGGGATAGTAGGTCTTGTAGAAATGGAGGACGCGCATAAGGGATTTAGTGGGATAAGACTTGACGGTACACGGCGACGGTACGGCGCGCCGCTTCATCCCATGTCAGTTCCAGCGCGCGGCGGCGGCCGGCGGCGATACAACGGTTGCGGACGGCGTCGTCGCGCACCAGCGTGGTCATGGCGGCGGTCATTTCCGGCACCGACAGCGGATCGAATTCCAGCGCCGCGCCCTGCGCCACTTCCGGCAGCGAGGTGGCGTTGGAGGTGGCCACCGCCACTCCGCTGGCGAAAGCCTCCACCAGCGGCAGGCCGAAGCCCTCGTGCAGCGACGGAAACACGAAGGCGCCCGCGCCCGCGTACAGGTGTTGCAGCTGAGCGTCGTCGGTCAGCTTGTCGAGCCAGATGACGTTTTCGCCCTGCTGCTGCGCGGCCTTGATGCGCTTGACCAGTTCTTCGCTGCGCCAGCCCGGCGCGCCGACGATGAGCAGCTGGCGCGCGGAGCGCAGCACCGGCGGCAGCGCCAGATAGGCTTGCAGCAGGCGCTCGACGTTCTTGCGCGGCTGCAGCGTGCCGACAAACAGGAAGTAGCCGGCGTTCAGGCCGTACTGCGCCAGCGTGGCGTCGCGCGCTTCGGCGGGCGGCGCGTCGAACCACTCGGCGCGCACGCCGTGGTGCACCACACTGATCCTGCGCTCGTCGACGCCGAAGCATTCGACCAGCTCGCGGATCGAGTAATGCGAGCCGGTGATCACATGCTGCGCCTTGCGCGCGGCCTTGGCCTGCAGCCAGTTCTTCACGCCGCGCATTTTCGGGCTGCACCACTCGGGATGCGAAATCGGCAGCGCGTCGTGCAAGGTCGCCACCACCGGGCAATCCATGCGCACGATGCGGTAGTCGGTGGCGTGGAACAGGTCCAGCGGCGGCGCGTTCCTGCCCATCACGCGACTCACGTTCAAATGCACCGAGGACGGCAGCAGCAAATCGCCCAGCGTCGCCAGCGGGAACGACAGCGGCAGCGCGCGGCCGACCGTCAGCCGCCGCGCGTCGCCCGGCGGAGCAAAGGAAAACGGCAGCGCTTCGACGCCGGCATGAGGCAGGTGTTCGAGCAGGGCGCGGCTGTAGACGCCGATGCCGTCCAGGCGGCCGCCGGTCAGCGCCGGTTCGGCCGTGGTGGTGGAAAGGCCGATGCGCAAGGCCTCGCCGGATACGGCGGCGCTCACGCCGAATACATCCAGCGCAGCGTGTCGGCCAGCGGTACGCGCGCCAACGGGCCGGTGGCGGCCACCAGGCGGCTGTTGTCGCCGACCAGGCGCACCACTTCATTGGCGCGCACGAAGGCCGGATTGACGTGGACGTTGATCTTGTAGCCGGCGATGTCGGCCATCATGTCCAGCGCCTCGCCCAGCGAGTACGCGTGGCCGGAGCAGATATTGAAGGCTAGTCCCGAGGTGGCGGGGCGGGCGGCCAGCAGCTTGCGGTAGCTGGCAGCGACCATGCGCACGTCGGAAAAGTCGCGCCACACGTGCAGGTTGCCCAGCTCGATGTCGGCGGCCTTGCGGCGGAAGTGGCCAACGATTTTCGGCAGCAGAAAATTCTCGTGCTGGCCGACGCCGGTGTAGTTGAATGGACGGACCACGATCAACGGCAGCTTGTCCTGCCACAGCCTGGCCATGTATTCCATGGCCAGCTTGCTGACCGCGTAGTCGTTGGCCGGCGCGGCCGGCACGTCCTCGTGGATCACGCCGACGTCGGTGTTGCCGTAGATGTTGGCGCTCGACGCCAGCAGCACGGCCGACGGTTTCTGCTCCAGCGCGGCCAGCGCCTCCAGCAGGTTGCGGGTGCCGGCCACGTTGACGCGGTAGATTTGTTCGACATCGCCATGGCCGACGAAGGCGATGGCGGCCAGGTGGGCCACCACGTCCGGCCGCACCTCCTGCACCATGGCCGCCATGGCGGCGCGGTCGTTGAGGTCGATGGCGAACTGACGCTCGCCGGGGGCATGACCGGGGGTGATGGTGCCGTACACCTCGTAGCCGGCGGCCTGCAGTTCCTGTTCGACGTAGCGGCCGGTGAAGCCCGCCAGGCCGGTGATCAGCGCGCGCTTGCCTGCACCTTCGGCGGCCATCGTCGCCGCCTTAGAAGGAGAAGCCGGCTTTGTTGCGGCGCAGGTCGGCCTCGACCATCATCTGGCACAGCTGCTCCAGCGTGGTTTTCGGCTTCCAGCCCAGGTCCGCCAGGGCCTTGGCCGGATCGCCGATCAGCAGCTCCACTTCGGCCGGACGGTAGAATTTGGGATTGACGCGTACCAGCACCTTGCCGGTCTTCTTGCAGGTGCCGATTTCATGGTCGGCCGCGCCGCTCCACTCGATGGCGACATCGACCGCCTTGAACGCCATGGTCACGAAGTCGCGCACGGTCTCGGTGCGGTTGGTGGCCAGCACGTAGGTGTCCGGATGGTCGGCCTGCAGGATGCGCCACATGCCTTCGACGTATTCCTTGGCATAGCCCCAGTCGCGCTTGGCGTCCATATTGCCCAGCTCGAGCACGTCGAGCTGGCCCAGGTGGATCTTGGCCACCGAGTCGGTGATCTTGCGGGTGACGAATTCACGGCCGCGCAGCGGCGATTCGTGGTTGAACAGGATGCCGGAGCAGCCGAAGATACCATACGATTCGCGGTAATTCACGGTCATCCAGTGGGCATACAGCTTGGCCACGCCATACGGGCTGCGCGGGTAGAACGGGGTGTCTTCCTTCTGCGGCACGGCCTGCACCTTGCCGAACATTTCCGAGGTCGACGCCTGGTAGAAGCGGATCTTCGGATTGACGATGCGGATTGCTTCCAGCAGGTTGACCGGGCCGACACCGGTGATTTCCGCCGTGGTCACCGGCTGCTCGAACGAGACGCCGACAAAGCTTTGCGCCGCCAGGTTGTACACCTCGTCCGGCTGCGCGTTCTGCAGCAGGCGGATGCTCGAGCCGAGGTCGGTCAAATCGTATTCCACCAGGTTCAGGTTCGGGTGCGACTGGATGCCCAATTCCTCGATACGCCAGAAATTGACCGAGCTGGTACGGCGATAGGTACCGGTGACTTCGTAACCTTTTTCCAGCAGCAGTTCCGCCAGATATGCGCCGTCTTGGCCGGTGATCCCCGTAACCAGGGCTTTTTTGATTTTCTGCATGGTGAATACGATCCAAATTCGTTAAAGACTCGACAAGCCGGGTATTGTAACAGAGCGGATATGGAGCACTTCTCACCAAATGTCTCAATTACATCCCTTACATCTTGTTACAGCTCAATAAAAAAGGCCGGACCGGTGTCGGTCCGGCCCTCCTCGGCCGCACTGGCGGGAAACGCTTAAGCCTTGCGCTGGGCCACCGCGTCGACCACGCACAGCGCGGTCATGTTGACGATGCGGCGCACCGTCGCCGACGGCGTCAGGATGTGCACCGGCTTGGCGCAGCCGAGCAGGATAGGGCCGACCGCGATGCCGTTGCCGGCCGCCGTCTTGACCAGGTTGTAGGCGATGTTGGCGGCGTCGATGTTCGGCATCACCAGCAGGTTGGCGTCGCCCGTCAGGGTCGAACCCGGCATGATGGAATTGCGCAGCTTCGAGTCCAGCGCGGTGTCGCCGTGCATCTCGCCGTCCACTTCCAAGGTCGGGTCGCGCAGCTTGACCAGCTCCAGCGCGGCGCGCATCTTCTGCGCCGACTCGCTGTTGGACGAGCCGAAGTTCGAGTGCGACAGCAGCGCCGCGCGCGGCGACAGGCCGAAGCGGCGCATTTCCTCGGCCGCCATCACGGTGATGGCCGCCAGTTCGTTGGCGTCCGGGTTTTCGTTGACGTGGGTGTCGACCATCACCAGCTGGCGCTCGGGCATGATCAGCACGTTCATCGCGGCGTAGACGCAGGCGCCCTCGCGGCGGCCCAGCACCTGGTCGATGTAGTGCAGGTGCAGCTGGGTGGTGCCGAAGGTGCCGCAGATCATGCCGTCGGCGTCGCCCTTCTTGATCATCATGGCGCCGATCAGCGAGTGGCGGCGGCGCATTTCCAGCTTGGCGTACTCCTGGGTGACGCCCTTGCGGCTGGTCAGCTCGTAGTAAGCCTGCCAGTATTCGCGGTAGCGCTCGTCGTGGTCAGGGTTGATGACGTCGAAGTCCACGCCCTGCTTCAGGCGCAGGCCGAACTTGGCGATGCGCGTCTCCAGCACGGCCGGGCGGCCGACCAGGATAGGACGGGCCAGCTTCTCGTCGACGATGACCTGCACCGCGCGCAGCACGCGCTCTTCCTCGCCCTCGGCGTAGACGATGCGCTTGAGCTCGGCGGCGGTCTTCTTCGCCACCTGGAACAGCGGCTTCATGAAGGTGCCGCTGCGGTAGACGAACTGCTGCAGGCTGTCCGCGTACGCCTGCAGGTCCTTGATCGGACGGGTGGCGACGCCGGAATCCTCGGCCGCCTTGGCCACGGCCGGGGCGATCTTGATCAGCAGGCGCGGATCGAACGGCATCGGGATCAGGTATTCCGGGCCGAACGACAGGTTGCTGAAGCCGTAGGTGGTGGCGACGATGTCGGACTGCTCGGCGTGGGCCAGCTCGGCGATCGCGTGCACCACGGCGATTTCCATTTCGCGCGTGATGGTGGTGGCGCCGCAGTCGAGCGCGCCGCGGAAGATGTAGGGGAAGCACAGCACGTTGTTGACCTGGTTCGGATAGTCCGAGCGGCCGGTGCAGATGATGGCGTCGCCGCGCACGGCCTTGACGTCTTCCGGCAGGATTTCCGGATTCGGGTTGGCCAGCGCCAGGATCAGCGGGTTGGGCGCCATCGCCTTGACCATGTCCTGCTTGAGCACGCCGCCGGCCGACAGGCCGAGGAAGATGTCGGCGTCGTGTATCACTTCGGCCAGCGTGCGGGCCGGGGTGTCGCGGGCGAAGCGTTCCTTGTCCGGATCCATCAGCTCGGTGCGGCCCTTGTACACCACGCCGGCCAGGTCGGTCACGTAGATGTTTTCCAGCGGGAAGCCGAGGTCGACGATCAGGTCCAGGCAGGCCAGCGCGGCCGCGCCGGCGCCCGACACCACCAGCTTGCAGTTGGCGATGTCCTTGCCGACGTACTGGATGCCGTTCATGATGGCCGCGCCGACGATGATGGCGGTGCCGTGCTGGTCGTCGTGGAACACCGGGATCTTCATCCGCTCGCGCAGCTGGCGCTCGATGTAGAAGCACTCGGGCGCCTTGATGTCTTCCAGGTTGACGCCGCCGAAGGTCGGCTCCAGCGAGGCGATGATGTCGACCAGCTTGTCCGGGTCCATCTCGTTGATCTCGATGTCGAACACGTCGATGCCGGCGAATTTCTTGAACAGCACGCCCTTGCCTTCCATCACCGGCTTGGCCGCCAGCGGGCCGATATTGCCCAGGCCCAGCACGGCGGTGCCGTTGGTGATGACCGCCACCAGGTTGCCGCGCGCCGTATATTTATAGGCGTTGGCCGGGTCGATGACGATTTCCTCGCACGGCGCGGCCACGCCCGGCGAGTAGGCCAGCGCCAGGTCGCGCTGGTTGGTCAGTTGCTTGGTCGGCGTGACGCTGATCTTGCCGGGCGTCGGGCACTCGTGGTATTCGAGCGCCGCGAGGCGCAATTGTTGGCGAAGTTCTTCTTTTTTCTCAAGTGACGAATCCATGCTGTGCGGCCTTCCTGTTTTGTGCTGTCGGATAGCTTGCGATTTTATCAGACCAATTCTTTCATTTAAGTAGGTATTTTCACCAACAGCTATGACCGGTATCAGCATTATTTATGATTGCAGGGCGCCGATGACCGAATTTTTGTCGTTTTAACCTATCAATCGCCACAACATAATCAATTTTCCTAACTAATTACATTTTACTATTAAAATTATTAAATTGATTGAAATTGACAATATTGCGCCAAAGTCCGGCCCCGGCGCGCCGGCCGCGGCGGCGGTACAATGCCGCATGCTCTCCGAATTCGACCTCATCAAGGAATACTTCCAGCGCCCCCACCATCCGGCCCGCGCCACGCTCGGCATCGGTGACGACTGCGCGCTGCTCACCCCCACGCCCGGCATGCAGACGGCGATCTCGTCGGACATGCTGGTCGAAGGCCGCCACTTCTTTGCCGGCGAGGATGCGCAGCGCCTCGGCCATAAGTCGCTGGCGGTCAACCTGTCGGACCTGGCGGCGATGGGCGCGCGCCCCGTCGGCTTCACGTTGGCGCTGGCGCTGCCGTCGGCCGAGCCCGACTGGCTGGCCGGCTACGCCAGGGGCTTGTTCGCGCTGGCCGACGCCTTCAACATCGAACTGATAGGCGGCGACACCACCAAAGGCCCGCTGACCATCTGCATCACCGTGTTCGGCGAACTGCGGCCGGGCCGGGCCCTGCGCCGCGACGCCGCCCGCGCCGGCGACGATATCTGGATCTCCGGCACGCTGGGCGACGCCCGCCTGGCGCTGGCCGGCTACCGGCTGGAACTGGCGCAGCCGCTGGACGCGGCCAGCCTGCAGGCGGCCTCGGTGCGCATGCACACGCCGGTGCCGCGCGTCGAGCTGGGCATGCTGCTGGCCGAACAGGGCCTGGCCCACGCCGCCATCGACATCTCGGACGGCCTGGTGGGCGATCTCGGCCACATCCTGACACGGTCGCAGGTGGGCGCCACGCTGGATGTGGACGCGCTGCCGGCCGGCGCCGTGCTGGCCACGCGCGAGACGGCGCTGCGGCGCGCCTACACCGCCGCCGGCGGCGACGACTACGAGCTGTGCTTCACCGCGCCGGCCTCGGCGCGCGCGGCCATCCTGGCGGCGGCGGCCAGCGTGGCGACGCCGGTCACCCGCGTCGGCAGCATCGACGCGCAGGCCGGCCTGCGCCTGGTGGACGCCGCCGGCGCCGCGCTCGACCTGCCACTACACGGCTTCGATCACTTCGCTTCCTGAAGCGAGGTCACGTCCTCGTCCGGCTGGCCGGCGCGCCGGCCGCTGCCGTGCATCAGCCAGTAATGGTGGAAGGCCAGGCGGATGTTGTCGCGCAGCTGGGTGTCATCCCACGGCTTGGTGTAGAAGCGGTAGATGGCGCCGCGGTTGATCGAATCAAGCACCGCCTCCAGCCCCGTGTAGCCGGACAGCACGATGCGTATCGTCTCCGGATACATCTCCTTGACCTTGCCGAGGAACTCGGTGCCGCTCATGCCCGGCATGCGCTGGTCGCAGACGATCACCTGCACCGCGTGCAGCGCCAGCAGCTCGAAGCCCTCGGCCGGCGTGGCCGCGGTCAGGATCTGGTAGCCGTCGCGGCGGAACAGCCGGTGCAGCGAGGCCAGCACGTTGACGTCGTCGTCGACGATCAGCAGGGTCTGCGCCGGCTGGGCCGCATCGCCCGGCGGCGGCGGCAGGCTGCGGCCGGCGACCATCATGGCGGCCATCTCGGCCGCCGGCACCGGCCGGCTGAAGAAATAGCCCTGGATCTCGTCGCAGCGGCTGCGCCGCAGATACTCCAGCTGGGCGCGCGTCTCCACCCCTTCGGCGATCACCCGCAGCTTCAGGCTGTGCGCCATGCTGATGATGGCCTGCGCGATGGCCGCGTCGTTGGGGTTGGTGGTGATGTCGCGCACGAAGGCGATATCGATCTTCAGCTTGTCGATCGGGAAGCGCTGCAGATAGGCCAGCGACGAATAGCCGGTGCCGAAATCGTCGATCGCCACCTTGATGCCGAGCGCCTTCAGGTTGCCCAGCACGGTGATGGTGCGCTCGGCGTTGGACATCAGCGCGGTCTCGGTCAGCTCCAGTTCCAGCAGCTCGGGCGCCACCTGGTGCCGCGCCAGCGCATCGCGCACCACCTGCTCCAGGTCGCCCTCGACGAACTGCCGGCTGGCGACGTTGACGGCCACCCGCACCGGCCCGATGCCGCCGCGGTTCCAGGCGCTGATCTGGCGGCAGGCGCTGTCGATGATCCAGGCGCCGACCCGCACGATCAGGCCGGTATCCTCGAGCACCGGCACGAAGTCGGCCGGGAACACCATGCCGAAGCCCGGCCGCTGCCAGCGCAGCAGCGCCTCGGCGCCGGCGATGGCGCCGGTGTTCAGGTTGACCTTGGGCTGGTAATGCAGCAGCAGCTCGTTGTTGTCGAGCGCCCGGCGCAGCGCCTGCTCCATGTCCAGCCGCGCCAGCACCTGCACGTTCATGCCGGCGGTGAAGAAGCGGTAGCCGTCGCGGCCGGCCTGCTTGGCGCGCTCCATCGCGGTGTCGGCATATTTGATCAGCGTCTCGGGATCGGTGGCGTCGTCCGGATACATGGCGATGCCGATGCTGGCGCTGAGCACGGCCGGATGGCCGTCCAGGTCGAACGGCAGGCGCAGCGCCTCGCGCACTTCGTTGGCGGTGTGGACGGCGTCCTGCTGGTCGCGCGTCATGGTCAGGATCAGCGCGAACTCGTCGCCGCCCATGCGGCCGACGGTGTCGCGCAGGCGCACGCACTGCACCAGCCGGTTGCTGAACTGGCGCAGCAGCTCGTCGCCCTGCAGCGGCCCCAGCGAATCGTTGACGTTCTTGAAGCGGTCCAGCGCGATGAACAGCACCACGACGCGCCAGTTCTTGTCGCGCGCCAGGGCGATGGCGTCGGCCAGCGTCTGGAAAAACAGCGTGCGGTTGGGCAGGCCGGTCAGGCTGTCGTAATGCGCCATGTGCAGCAGCAGTTCCTCGGCCTGGCGCCGCTCGCTGATGTCGCGCGCCACGCCCAGCAACACGGCCGGCTGCTCGGGCCGCTGCAGCAGCTGCCAGTACAGTTCCACCGGCACCGCGACCAGGTCGCGCCGCATCAGCTCCAGCTCGATCAGCTCGGGCGCGCGCGGCGGGCCGCCGGCGGCCGTGGCATTGACCAGTTGCGCGGCCAGCTGCGCGGCACGCTCGCGGATCACGGACGGCGTGCCCAGGCCGAGGCGGCTGACGCTCTGGCCCAGCAGTTCGGAGCGCGGATAGGCCAGCATGCGGCTGGCGCCGTCGTTGGCGTCGACCACCTCGGCGCTGGCCGGGTCGAGCAGGAAAATGGCGTCGGCGGTGGCGTCCATCGCGCTGCGGAAGCGCTGCAGTTCGGCGGTGCGTTCGCGCACGGTCTGCTCCAGCCGGACGCTGTAGTTGCGCGACTCGCCGTGCAGCAGCCGCACCTCCAGCATGTTGCGGATGCGGGTGAGCACCTCGACCGGATCGAAGGGCTTGCTGATGAAATCGCGCGCACCCGCCTCGAGCGCCTTGAGCTTGTGGTCGGGCTGGGCCGTGACCACCAGCACCGGCAGCCAGGAGCCCGCCTCCAGCGGCTTGAGCGCCTCCATCACGTCGAAGCCGTTCATGCCGGGCATCTGCATGTCGAGGATGATCAGGTCGTATCGGTGTTCGGCGTGCCAGTCGGCGACGACGTGCGGATCGGTGGTCGAGCTGACGGCCGTGTAGCCGGTCGAGTGCAGCAGGAATTCCAGTAATTCCACGTTCACGGGCTGATCGTCGACGATCAGGATGCGGGCGTGAAAGATGTCGGTCTGGCTGATCATGGGATGCGCCTCCGTGTGGTCGGCGCACATCTGCGTTGTTTGGGCAGAGGCTACCGCACAATCATTTGAGTGTACGCAACTTCAATTCGCCGGTCTAATGTTTTCTGGGATGTTGCGATTCCGGCAAACCGTTGATAAACCTCCAGTACGCCACTGGCAACGATTGCGAACTGCATGGTACAGTGGCAGCACGCCCCCAGATTGCCGCATCAGAAGGAGAATTCCATGGATTCCACGAACACCATACTCGAGCTGGCCGCGCAGGTCGGCAAGGCCCTGCAGCAGAAGGGCCTGATCCTGGCCACCGCCGAATCGTGCACCGGCGGCGGGGTGGCGCAGGCCATCACCGAAATCGCCGGCTCGACCGCCTGGTTCGATTGCGGCTTCATCGCCTATTCCAACGCCTCCAAGACCGAACTGCTGGACGTGTCGGCCGCGCTGATCGCGCAGATGGGCAGCGTGTCCGAGGAAGTGGCGGCCGCCATGGCCAGCGGCGCGCTCGGCTCCAGCAACGCCCACCTGGCGGTCTCGACCACCGGCATCGCCGGCCCGACCGGCGCCGTGCCGGGCAAGCCGGTCGGCACCGTCTGCTTCGGCTGGGCCAACGCCGACACCGTGCACACGGAGCGGCTGGTGTTCAGCGGCGACCGCAAGGCGGTGCGCGAGCAAACCGTGATCCACGCGCTGCAGGGACTGCTCCGCTTCATCAACTGAGTCCGGAAGTCAGCGTGGCGGTTGCCATCCCGCCACAAAACAATTACTCTCGACGCATTCAAGCGTTTCAGGAGTAATTGATGCAAAACACGGTACATTTTATTCTCCAGGGCAAAGGCGGCATCGGCAAGACGCTGGTCTCGACCATCCTCGCGCAATGGATCGCCAGCAAGGACGTCGGCGAAGGCGACCAGCCGCTGCGCTGCTACGACACCGACCAGGAGAACGCGACCTTCTCGCGCTACAAGGCGATGGACGTCAAGCATGTGCCGGTGATGACGGACAGCCGCAACATCGACCCCAAGCGTTTCGACGCGCTGATGATCGACATCCTGGAAGAGGACGGCAACTGCGTCATCGACAACGGCGCCAACACCTTCTCCCCGCTGATGGGCTACCTGATCGAGAACGACTGCTTCTCGCTGCTGCAGGAATCGGGGCGCAAGGTCTACATCCACACCATCGTCGGCGGCGGCGACACCCTGCACGACACGGCGATGGGCTTCGTGTCGACGGCCAAGTCGACCAATGTGCCGCTGGTGCTGTGGGAAAACGAGCACTTCGGCCTGCTGCAGTCGGCGTCCGGCAAGCAGTTCACCGAATCGCAGACCTACGCCGACAACTCGTCGCGCGTCAAGGGTCGCATCGTGCTGTCGGCGCGCAACGCCGACACCTTCGGCGCCGACATCAAGAAGATGAACACGGCGCGCCTGACCGCCAACGAGGTCAAGGAAAGCGACAAGTTCAACGTCATGGAAAAGCAGCGCATCAAGGTGGTGTTCCGCGACCTGTTCGAGCAACTCGACAAAGTGGAGTGGTAAGCCGCCATGGATCAGCAGAAGCTGCGCAGTCTGGTCTTTGAAAAAACCGGCGTCAGGATCGACATCGACGATCCGGTGTTCGCGCTGGTGGCCTTGAACGAAGCGGTGCTGGAGGAAGCGGTCGAGCGCCACGTCGCGCTGATCGACGCCGCCTCGCTGGAGCTGGCGCAGCAGGCGCGCCTGGCCGGCGGGCTGGCGCCGCTGCAGGCCGGCAGCCACAAGGCGGCGGTGCTGGACGCCACCAACGAGCCGGCCGCCGCCACGGAGCCGCCCGCCACGCCGTCGGCCTACGCGCCGGCGCCCGCCGCCGGCGCGGTACGCCCGATCGCCACCCAGTCGCCGGCCATCACGCCGCGCGAACTGCGCCTGCTGGCGGCCGCCGCCGGCGTCTCGGTGCTGAGCGCGCTGCTGGTGCTGGGCGGCCAGGCCGCCTTCTTCAAGCCCGCGCCGCCGCCGGCCGCCGTCATCCAGGCGCAGGCGCTGACGCCGGAACAAACCCTGGCCCTGCAAAACGCCGACAAGCTGAACAAGGCGATCCAGAAACTGGACCCGAAAGTCCGCACCCAGCTCCAGGCCGAGCTGCAAAAATAAGGAAGATACATGCACTTTGAAGTCCCCAAGGCCAGCTCTTTCAAGGAATTCGGCGGCGAGTACCTGATGATCGTCATCAGCATCATCACCGCGCTGGCGCTGGAGCATGGCGTGCAAACCCTGCACCACCGCCACCTGGCGCATGAAGCCGGCACCCGCATCGACGCCGAGATCCAGGCCAATGTCCGCGAACTCGACCAGGTACTGACCCACAACACCGCCGAGCTGACCAAGCTGCAGGCGCTGCGCGCGCAACTGCTGGCCGGCATCCAGGACAAGGGCGGCAGCCAGGCGCTGATCGACAAACTGGAGTTGAAGAACAAGCTGGGCCTGAGCGTGCTGACCCCGGCGCTGCGGCGCGAGGCATGGGAAGTGGCGGTCGCCAGCCAGGCGGTCAGCTGGATGTCGCAACAGGAGCTGGAACGGTATTCGGGCCTGTATGCCAGCATGCGCGACGTGCAGATGATCAATGCCAGCGGCGGCAACAATTTCCTCAACGGCCCGGGCATGATGGACACGATCAGCGATGTGCGCATGGGCGACGGCGATCCGAAGGCGATTTTCCGCATGCTGAGCCAGATGATCAGCGCCTACAGCAGCCTGGACGGCAACCTGCAGGCGCTGCGCAACGACCTGGCCAAGTCCGTGCCGGCCGCCCCGCATTCCTGACGCACTCCTGATCTACGGCAGATGCGCCACCAGGTGCTCCCACAGCCGGGTGGCGACCGGACCGTGGGCGACATCGCGGCGGCGCGCGATGACCAGTTCCAGCTCGCTTTCGCGGAAATGGTCGCCGGCCATCGACAGCAGCCGCCCCTGAGCCAGATCCTCTTCCACCAGGTACAGCGGCATATGCCCCCACCCCATGCCTTGCAGGATCACCTCGCGCTTCATGAACTGATCGGCGACGGTGCAGCGGCGGGCGCCGTCCACCACGAAGTAGTCGCGCGGGACGCCGTTGCGCGCGCTGTCGCGTATCACGCATTGCACGTAGGGCCGCATCATTTCCGGCGTGATGCCGGCGTGCACCGGAAAATCCAGGAAATCGGGCGCCACCACCGGCACCAGCCGGCCCCGCTGCCATCCCCTGGCGTCGAAGCGCACCTCCGCCTGCTCGAGGTGATGGAAGATCAAGTCCGCCTCGCCGCTTTGCAGGCGCTCCCACGGGCCTGACAGGGCCTCGAAATGCAGGTCCAGCCGGGTCGCCGGGCACTGCGCAAAAAAACGCCGCAGCAAATGCAAGGTCGCCGGCAGCGGGCACAGGTCGCCGATCACCACCGCCAGCCTGACTTCCTCCCCCATGGCGATCTGCCGAGCCTGCGTTTCCATCTGCCTGGCGCTGTCCAGCATCTGCCTGGCCCGGTCCAGGAAGGCCTCGCCGGCGGCGGAGACGGCGACCCGATAGCCGCCGCGGTCGAACAGCGCCAGCCCCAGTTGGCGCTCGAGGCTGGCGACGGCGGCAAACACGCTGGGATGGGAGCGGTGCAGCCGGGTCGCGGCCTTTTGAAAGCTGCCCAGTTCGGCGACCGCCAGGAAGCAGGCCAGTTCATGCAGGGTGAATCCGACAGAGTTCATAAATCCTACAGAGATTGACCAGATTTTCCAATTTTATCCGAATATGTTTTCCCATACAGTCGTGGCTCGACCACTTTCAGGAGAACCTCATGCGTGCCATACAAATCGCCCAGTTCGGCGGTCCCGACCAGTTGCAGCCGGTGCAGCTGCCCACACCGGTGCCCGCTCCCGGCCAGGCGCTGATCCACGTCCAGGCGTTCGGCCTGAACCGCGCGGAAACCTATATGCGCCAGGGCTTGTGGGGCGAGGTCGCCAGGGTGCCGGGCATCGAATGCGTCGGCATCGTGGCCGCGGCGCCGGGAACCGGGCTGCGCGAAGGCGACACCGTGGCCGCCATCATGGGCGGCATGGGACGCACCATCAACGGCAGCTACGCGGAATATGCGTGCGTCCCGGCCGGCAATGTGGTGCCGCTGCGCTCGTCGCTGCCGTGGGCCGATCTGGCCGCGATACCGGAATCGTATGCAACCGCCTGGGCCTGCTTGCACGACAACCTGGAGCTGCGTCCCGGGCAAACGCTGCTGGTACGCGGCGCCAGCTCCGCGCTGGGCCAGGCGGCGACCAATATCGCGGCCCACGCGGGCGCGCAGGTGATCGCCACCACGCGCCGTCCGGCTGCGCTTGAGACCCTGTTGAAAGACAACGGCGCCCGCCACGTCATCGAGGAACAGCCCAGCCTGGCCGCCGCCGTGCGCGCCATCGCTCCCGGCGGCGTCGACGCGGTGCTGGACCTGGTGGGCAATACCACGCTGCTCGATTCGCTGGCCCTCGCGGCCCGGCCCGGCCGCGTCTGCCAGGCAGGCTTCCTCGGCGGCCTCGGGCCGCTGGCCGGCTTCCTGCCGCTGCAACATCTGCCGCCGCGGGTGCAGCTGAGCTTTTTCGGCAGCTTCGCGTTCGGCTCGCCGGGATTCGAGCTGGACCGGGTGCCCTTGCAGCAAATCGTCGAGCGGGTGGAACAGGGCCACTACCGGGCAAGGCCGGCGCGGGTATTTTCCTTCGAAGACATCGTCGGCGCCCATGAATACCTGGAGTCCGGCACGGGAACGGGCAAGGCTGTTGTGACCGTACTACCCTGACGCCGGCATTTTCTGCTAACATGTGAATACCTATTCACTTGTTAGTATTATGAGTTGCCAACACGACTATACCGTCTGCGATCCCGCGATTGCCCAGCTGGCCGATCTGTTCCACCTGCTGGGCGATCCGACGCGCCTGCGCATCGTGCTTGCCTGCGTGGCGGCGCCGATCGCCGTCAGCGACATCGCCTCCTCCCTTGAACTGAGCAGCTCTCTGGTCAGCCACCACTTGCGCCTGCTGCGCGCGGCGCGCATCGTCAAGTCCGAGCGCCAGGGCAAGCAGGTTTTCTACTCCGCAGCCGACGCCCATATCAGCGGCGTCCTCAACGATATGCTCGAACATATCGCCGAACCTTCCAACGGGAACGAAGCATGAGCCAGCACCACGACCATCACGACCACGATCATCATGACCACGACCACAGCCACGCGCCGGCCAAGGCCAAGGCGCACAGCCACGATCATGGGCACGACCACAGCCACGGCCACCACCACGGCGACCCGAACACCATGGGCCGCGCCTTCGCCATCGCCATCGTGCTCAACACCGTGTTCGTGGCGATCGAATTCTTCTACGGCTTCCTGGCCAACTCCACCGCGCTGATGGCCGACGCCGGCCATAACCTGTCGGACGTGCTGGGCCTGATGCTGGCCTGGGGCGCCGCCATCCTGGCCCGGCGCACGCCGAACGGCCGCTATACCTACGGCCTGCGCAGCACCTCGATGCTGGCCGCGCTGTTCAATTCGATGCTGCTGATGGCGGCCTGCGGCGGCATCGCCTGGGAAGCCGTGCAGCAGCTGGTGCATCCGGAACCGGTGGCCGGCCTGACGGTGTCGGTGGTGGCCGGCGTCGGCATCCTGGTCAACGGTTTCTCGGCCTGGCTGTTCATGTCCGGCAGCAAGGACGACATCAACATCCGCGGCGCCTACCTGCACATGGCCGCCGACGCCGCCATCTCGCTGGGCGTGCTGGTGGCCGGCGTCATCGTCCGCTATTCCGGCTGGAACTGGCTGGACCCGCTGGTCAGCATGGCCATCGTCGCCTTCATCGCCTACAGCACCTGGTCGCTGTTGAAGCAGGCCATGCGCATGATGCTGGCCGCCGTGCCGGACAATGTGGACCGCGCCGAGATCGAAGCCTTCCTGCGCAGCCAGCCCGAGGTGAGCGAGGTGTGCGACGTGCACATCTGGGCCATGAGCACCACCGAGACGGCGCTGACGGCGCAACTGGTCACGCCGGCCGGCTACCCCGGCGACGGCGCCATCGACGCCATCAGCCGCCAGCTGCGCGAGGAATTCTCGATCCAGCACAGCACGCTGCAGATCCGCCTCGGCACCGGCTCGCAGGAATGCTGCCTGCAGCCGGCGCCGCACTAAGCTAAGCTAAGCGGCTAGTCCGCCAGGTTGGCGTACAGCGGCGTGCTCAGATAGCGCTCGCCAAACGACGGGATGATCACCACGATGATCTTGCCCGCGCTCTCCGGCCGCCGCGCCACCTGCAGCGCGGCCCACAGCGCGGCGCCGGAAGAGATCCCCACCAGCAGCCCTTCCTGACTGGCCGCCAGGCGCGCGGTCTCGAACGCGTCCTCGTTTTTCACGCCGATGATTTCATCGTAGACCTTGGTGTTCAGCACCGCCGGCACGAAGCCGGCGCCTATGCCCTGGATCGGGTGCGGGCCCTTGGTGCCCTTGGCCAGCATCGGCGACGCCTCCGGTTCCACCGCGATGCAGCGGAATTCCGGCTTGCGCGCCTTGATCACCTCGCCCACGCCGGTGATCGTGCCGCCGGTGCCGACGCCGGCCACCAGGATGTCGGCGCGGCCGTCGGTATCGGCCCAGATTTCCTCGGCCGTCGTGCGGCGATGCACGTCGGGATTGGCGGGATTGTTGAACTGCTGCGGCATCAGGTAGCGGCGGTCGCCCTCGGCCAGCTCCTCGGCCTTGCGGATCGCGCCCAGCATGCCTTCGCTGCCCGGCGTCAGTATCAGTTCAGCGCCGTAGGCGCGCAGCAGCAGGCGCCGTTCGCGGCTCATGGTGTCCGGCATGACCAGGGTGCAGCGGTAGCCGCGCGCGGCGCAGACCATCGCCAGCGCGATGCCGGTGTTGCCGCTGGTCGGTTCGAGGATGATGGTGTCGGGACGGATCTGGCCGGCCGCTTCGGCCGCTTCGATCATGGACAGGCCGATGCGGTCTTTCACGCTGTGGGCCGGGTTGCAGTATTCCAGCTTGGCCAGTACCTGGGCGGTGCTGCCCTTGGCCAGCCGGTTCAGCCGTACCAGCGGGGTACGGCCGATCAATTCGGTTACGTCGTTGGCTATCTTCATCAGAACCTCCGGGGTGGGACGGAGGTTCCAGTCTACGCCTTTATTTGACGTCCATCAGCTCCACGTCGAAGATCAGCGCGGAATTCGGCGGGATGCCGCTGCCCGGCGACGGGCGCGAGCCGTAGGCCAGTTCCGACGGGATGATCAAGGTGCGCTTGCCGCCCACCTTCATGCCCTGGATGCCCTGGTCCCAGCCCTTGATGACGCGGCCTGCGCCCAGCACGAAGTCCAGCGGCTCGCCGCGCGGGATCGACGAGTCGAACAGCTTGCCGTGCATGCCTTTCGCCAGCGGACGATACAGCCAGCCCGAGTAGTGCATGTAGACGGTGGCGCCGGTGGTCGCTTCCTTGCCGGTGCCGACCTTGGTGTCGGTGACGATCAGCTGCTCGGCGGCCGGGCCCGGCGTGGCCGAGCCGACCACCAGCGGCGGCGGTGGCGGCGCATCGGCGGCGGTGGCCGGCGCGGCCGGGGTTTGCGCCTGGGCCACGGAGGCCGCCAGCGCGCACAGTGCAACGAATACTGAACTACGCATCATATGGTTTTCTTTCGATGGGTCTGGGACAGCGGGCTATGATAGCAAACCTGTATCGCGAACTGGATAAAACTTACATCGTCGCGGCGGCCGGTACCGCCGGTTGCACGCTCTCGGCCAGCTTGAGCAGCACCTGGCTGGCGGCCACCATGCCGAAGGTGGCGGTGACCACCATCGCCGAGCCGAAGCCGGCGCAGTTCAAACCGGTGACCCCGCCGGCGCGCTCGTCGCCGTCCACCGCGCACGCCTCGCCCGTTTCCGGGAACTTCAGCGGCTCCATCGAGAACACCGCGTCGACGTGGAACTTGGTCTTTTCGCCGCGCGGATAGCCGTACTGGCTGCGCAGCACCTTGCGCACTTTTTTCAGCAGCGGTTCCTGCTCGGTGCGCGCCAGGTCGCGCACGGCGATCTGGGTCGGATCGGTCTGGCCGCCGGCGCTGCCGATGATGATCATCGGCAGCGCGTGCTGACGGCACCAGGCGATCATCGCCGCCTTGGCCTTGACGCTGTCGATGGCGTCGACCACGTAGTCGTACCTGCCCGCGCCCAGCATCTGCTCCAGGTTGTCCGGCGTGACGAAGTCCTCGATCTGGTTGACCACGCAGAACGGATTGATCTGGGCGATGCGCTCGGCCAGCGCGCCGATCTTGGCCTGGCCGACGGTGCCGCTCAGGGCCTGGATCTGGCGGTTGATGTTGGACTCGGCGACGTTGTCCAGATCAATCAAGGTCAGCTGGCCGATGGCGCTGCGCGCCAGCGCCTCGACGATCCAGGAGCCGACGCCGCCGGTGCCGACCACGCACACGTGGGCGCCGCGGAAGCGCGCCAGCGCGCGCTCGCCATAGAGGCGGGCGATGCCGCCGAAGCGGCGCTCGAAGTCGATATCGTCGAATTGGGTGGGGGCGATGGAGTTCATAGCCGACATTTTAACGGACGCTGCCGCAAAAATTATTTTAGAATGACTTTCTACCTTAGCCAGAGCGCCCATCCCATGAGTACCTTGTTTGACACCGCCCCCGATTTCAGCCAGCCGATAGCAGTCTTGAAACATTGCCACGACAAGATACGCCAGCAGCTGGAAACGCTGCAGAAGCTGCTGGCGCATTTGCCCAAGCACGGCGCCGACGCCGAGGCGCAAAAGGCCGCGCAAGCGGTGCAGAAATATTTCAACAAGGCGGCCCACCTGCACCACGACGACGAGGAGCAGAACCTGGTGCCGATGCTGCAGGCCACCGCGCGCGGCGCCGACGCCGCGCTGCTGGCCGAGCTGGTGCCCGGCATTTTGGCCGACCACCAGCAAATGGACCAAGACTGGCATATAATTAATTCACAACTTGATCAAATTGCAAATGGGCAAAGTACCGCCTTGTCGGCGCAGGATGTCCAGCGTTTCTGCGACGCCTACGCGGCCCATATGACCAAGGAAGAAACGCACGTCGCGCCGATGGCCAAGCGCCTGTTCAGCCCGGAGCAGATGGCGCAGCTGGGCAGCGCGATGCAGGCGCGGCGCGGCATCGCCCCGGCCCTGCCGCAAAGCCAGGTGCCGGAGCAGCAACAGGTGGCGGTGGCCAACACGGTGGCCGACGGCGTGGTGCTGGCGGACCTGCGCCTCGATTACGGCCGCGCCAGTTTGACGGAACACGATGTGCTGGACGATCCGATCGCCCAGTTCGGCAAATGGTTTGAAGAAGCCCTGCGCGCCCAGGTCAATGAACCGAACGCGATGAGCGTGGCGACGGTGGATGCGGACGGCAAGCCCAGTTCGCGCATTGTGCTGATCAAGCAGTACGACCAGCGCGGCTTCACCTGGTACACCAATTACGAGAGCCAGAAAGGCCGGCAACTGCGCGCCAACCCGCACGCCGCGCTGTTATTCTTTTGGAGCGAGTTGGAACGCCAGGTGCGGATAGAAGGCAAGGTGGAGCACACCTCCGCCGAAGAGAGCGACAAGTATTTTTACAGCCGGCCGGTGAAAAGCCAGATCGCCGCGATCGCATCGCAGCAGAGCGCGCGGATCGCCAACCGGGAACAGATGGAAGCCAATTACGATGCCGCCGCCGCGGTCGGCGGCGAACATCCGGTGCGGCCGGAACACTGGGGCGGCTACCGCCTCGATCCGGTGCGCATCGAGTTCTGGCAGGGACGCCGTTCGCGTTTCCATGACCGGATCGTGTACGTCAAACAGGCAGATGGAAGCTGGGTGAAGGAACGCTTGCAGCCGTAGCACCGGCGCGCCGGGCGGGACACCAGGCCATCGCTTGCGATGGTCTTTTTGTTTCTGAACTCGGAGGTTATCTTGTTTGTACAGAACCGACTCAGCACCTGGATCTCGGGCATCCGCCAGCAAATCGCGCTGCCGCTGCGCATCGAACTGTGGAACGGCCAGCATGTCGATTTCTCCGACCAGCCGCCGCGCGTGACGATACGGCTGCCCAATGTGTCGGCGGCGCGCTACCTGCTGACGCCGTCGCTGTCCAACCTCGGCGCCGCCTATGTCGAAGGCGCGATCGAGGTCAAGGGCCGCGCGCACGACATGATCGCCATCGTCAACGCGCTGGCGCGCACCACGCTCAAGGCCGAGGGCAAGTTCGCCCGCATCGTGCGCGGCATGGCCCACAGCAAGCAGAAGGACGCGGAGGCGATCCGCTACCACTACGACGTGTCCAACGAGTTCTACGCGCAGTTCCTCGATCCCAACATGGTGTATTCCTGCGCCTATTTCGAGAACGGCGACGAGGACCTGGCCGTGGCCCAGGTCAAGAAGATCGACCACATCCTGCGCAAGATCGAGCTCAAGCCCAACCAGACGCTGCTCGACATCGGCTGCGGCTGGGGCGCGCTGGTGATACGCGCGGCGCAGCAGTACAAGGCGCGCTGCGTCGGCGTCACGCTGTCCGAAAACCAGTTCGCGCTGGCCAAGGAGCGGGTGCGGCGCGCCGGGCTGGAACACCTGGTCGAGATCCGCCTGCAGGACTACCGCGACGTGCGCGGCCAGTTCGACCGCATCACCAGCGTCGGCATGTTCGAGCACGTCGGCGTCAAGCACCTGCCCGAGTATTTCGCGGCCATCAACAGGCTGCTGGCGCCGGACGGCGTGGTGATGAACCACGGCATCACCACCACCGATCCGGACAACGGCGAAACGCCGTACGGCGGCGGCGAGTTCATTGAAAAATACGTGTTCCCGCACGGCGAACTGGCGCACGTCGGCAACGTGCTCAAGACCATGCAGCAAGGGGGGCTGGAAGTGTTCGACGTGGAGAACCTGCGCCGCCACTACGCCCGCACCTGCGCGATCTGGACCGACAATTTCGAGGCCGGGGCCGAGCGCGCGCGGGCGCTGGCGGGCGACAAGCGCTACCGGATCTGGCACGTCTACCTGGCCGGCTGCAGCTATGCCTTCGAGCAGGACTGGATCAGCCTGTACCAGATCGTCGGCCGCAAGGCGGCGCAACGCAGCGGCGCGCTGCCGTGGTCGCGCAAGCATATGTATCCGTCGGCGGCGGACAATACGAACAATGGCACCGGCGCCGGGAACTACGCGCTCGGCGGCGACGGCCTGTCGGCGTTCGCGCTGCTTCAGGACGATGGCGGCGCGGCCGTGGCGTCGACGCCGCCGGCGATCAAGGCCTTCAGCGCCTCGTAGACCTGCTCCAGCGCCGACTCCAGGCGCACGGCGGCCGATTGCCACGGCTGGCCGGCATGCAACGCCGCCGACAGCTGCTCGGCCAGCGCCACCGCGCGCGCGGCGCCGAAGTTGACCAGCACGCCCTTGAGGCTGTGCACGGCGCGCGTGCTGCGTTCGGTCTCGCCCGACGCCAGCGCCGCGCCCAGTTCCTGCCACAGCTGCGGGCCGTCCTGCAGGAACAGCGCGGCCAGTTCCAGCAGCAGTTCGGTATCGCCGTCCAGCCGCTGCAGCGCGCCGCGCCAGTCCAGCAACTGATGGCCGCTGTCGGGCTGATAGCGCTGCAGCATCTCGCGCAGCTGCTGGCTGTCGACCGGCTTGGACAGGTAGTCGTCCATGCCCGCCTCCATGCAGCGCTCGCGGTCGCCGGCCATGGCGCGCGCGGTCATCGCGATGATCGGCACATGGCCGCCCTGCGCCAGCTCGCGCAGGCGGATCTGGCGCGTGGCCGCCAAGCCATCCAGGGCCGGCATCTGCACGTCCATCAGGATCACGTCGAAGCCGCCGTACACCGCGCTGTCGAGCACGGCCAGGCCGTTGTCGACCAGGGTCACGCGGTGGCCCAGCTTTTCCAGCAGCCGCATCGCCAGCCGCTGGTTGACCGGATTGTCTTCGGCCAGCAGCACGCGCAGGCCGCCGAGCGCGGGCGCAGTGGTGGCCGCCGACACCGGCGAGTATGAAGGCAATGCGTCGCCCTCGGCGGTCAGCACGCTGGGCCCCATGTTCGCGCCCGGGGCCTGCACCGGCAGCGGCGGCAGCGGCGCCGCCTGCGTCACCCCGGTGTGCTGCAGCGGCACGGTAAAGCTGAACACGCTGCCCCGCCCCGGTTCGCTGCTGACGTCTATCCGTCCCTGCATCAGGATCACCAGCCGGCGGCAGATCGCCAATCCCAGGCCGGTGCCGCCGTACTGGCGCGTGGTGGAACCGTCGACCTGGGCAAACGCCTCGAAGATCATGTGCTGCTTTTCGGCCGGCACGCCGATGCCGGTGTCGCGCACGGCAAACGTGATGTCGCTGCGGCCGTCGTGCTCGGGACCGGCGCCCAGCGCCACCGTCACGCCGCCGTGTTCGGTGAACTTGATGGCGTTGCCGACCAGGTTCAGCAGCACCTGGCGCAACCGCCCCGGATCGCCCTTCATGATGCGCGGCAGTTCCGGCGCCAGCTCGCCGGCCAGCGCCAGCCCTTTCTGCCGGGCGCGCAAGCCCATCGCGCGCAGCGTGTCGCCCACCAGCTGGTGCAGGTCGAACGGCACTTCCTCGATCTCCAGCTTGCCCGCCTCGATCTTGGAAAAGTCGAGGATGTCGTCGACGATGTGCAGCAGGGCGTCGGCCGAGGCCTTGACCAGCCCCAGGTCGGCGCGCTGCTCGGCGTTGAGTCCGGACTCCAGCACCAGCTCGGTCATGCCGAGGATGCCGTTCATCGGCGTGCGGATTTCATGGCTCATATTGGCCAGGAATTCGCTCTTGGCGCGGCTGGCCGCCTCGGCCGATTCCACCGCGTGCTGCATGGCGGCGCGGGCGGCGCGCTGCTCGCTGATGTCGATGAAATAGCCCAGCATATAGGACAGCCCGCCGCTGTTGATCACCTTGCGGCTGACCAGCACGTCGATCGGCGGGTCGACGCTGGTCATGCGCCGTTCGCTGGTGACCAGCCGGCCGCTGCTCCACGCCTGCTCGTCCTCGCGCAAGGTGGCGGCGGCCCAGCGCGGCGAGGCGAAGTCGCCGATGGTGCGGCCGAGGATTTCCGCCCGCGAGCGCTGCGTGAATTCCTCGAAGCGGCTGTTGAAGCGCAGGAAGCGGCCGGCGCGGTCCTTGAGGAAGACGGGGATCGGCAGCTGGTCGAGGATCTGCTCGGTCAGCTCCTGCTGGTCGCGCGCGGCCCGGTCGGCCGCGGATTCGGACGGCGTGGTCAGGTCGGCGTGCAGGTCGCGCTGCAGGCCGGCCAGCTTGGCCGCGGTCTTGTCGCGCCAGGTGCCGACGTTGCCGCGCTGCTGGCGGTTTTCCTTGCGCAGCAGCGAGTTGGCCAGGCGCAGCTGGGTGGACTCGGTCTCCAGTTCGGCCAAGGTGATCAGCAGCCGTTCCAGCGCGGCCTCGTCGCCCAGGCCGAACGCCTGCCGTATCGCCCCGATCAGGCTGTCGCGGCGCAGCGCCGGCGCCGGCCAGCTAGGCGGTGGCGATTGTGGCATCGCCAGCCTGGTCGGGTTCGTCGCGGAAACGGGCGCGGATGTGCTGCACGTCGTCCCAGCGCGCCAGCAAGGCGTCGACGCAGCGCCGGTCGAAATGCGTGTTGCAGTTGTCCAACAAGTGACGGCGGGCGTCCTCCATGCTCCAGGCTTGCTTGTACGGCCGCACGCTGGTCAGCGCGTCGAACACGTCGGCCACGGCGACGATGCGGCCCACCAGCGGAATGGCCTCGCCGGCCAGGCCGCGCGGGTAGCCGTTGCCGTCCCAGCGCTCGTGGTGGGTCAGCGCGATCTCGGCCGCCAGCTGCAGCATGCGCGCCTGGCAATCCTTGAGGATGTTGTAGCCGATGCCGGCGTGCTGGCGCATCACCACCATTTCCTCGTCGTTCAGGCGACCCGGCTTGAGCAGGATGTGGTCCGGCGTGCCGACCTTGCCGATGTCGTGCATGGGCGCGGCGTTGAGGATGTCGTCTTGTTGTTCGGCAGACAGGCCCAGCTGGCCGGCGATCAGCTTCGAATAGTGGGCCATGCGCTGGATGTGGGCGCCGGTCTCGGGATCGCGGTACTCGGAGGCGCGGCACAGCAGCATGATGGTTTCCTGCTCGCGCGCGCGCAGCTCGGCGGTGGCCTTGCTGACCTCGTCCGCCAGCCAGCTGGCGCGGTGCTGCAGGCTCAAGGTGGCGCTGCGCAGCGCCAGCATGTTGCGGGTGCGGGCCAGGAACTCGACCTTGTCGATCGGCTTGATGAGGAAATCGCTGGCGCCGTTTTCCAGCGCGCGGTGGCGCACGTCGACGTCGACGCTGGCGGTCACCATCAGCACCGGCGGGCGCTGGTCGGGCGGCGCGGCCAGCGCGGCGATCAGCTCCAGCCCGTTCATGTCCGGCATCATGTAGTCGACGATCAGCAGATCGTAGGGGTTGGCGTTGCACCAGGCCAGCGCCTCGCGCGCCGACTGGAACGACATCGTGCTGACGTCCTGCAGTTTATCGACCAGCCGCGACATCAGCACCAGGTTGATATGGGTGTCGTCGACCAGTACCACCTTCATGCATGCCTCCGGGCTTAGTCGTTCTTATTATTTCAAGCAATTATTTCAAGCGATGCGTGTACGTCTTCTTGAACTTGGCCACCTTGGGCGCCACCACGAAGGCGCAATAGCCTTGCAGCGGATGCTGGCGGAAGTAGTCCTGGTGATAGTCCTCGGCCTTGTAGTAGGGCTGGGTCGGCGACAGTTCGGTGACGATGGGCGCGTCCCACACTCCCGCCATTTCGGCGATCACCTGGCGCGCCGTGGCTTCCTGCTGCGGCGACTGGTGGTAGATCACCGAGCGGTACTGGGTGCCGACGTCGTTGCCCTGGCGGTTCAGGGTGGTCGGGTCGTGGATGGTGAAGAAGATTTCCAGCAGGTCGCGGTAGCTGACGACGGCCGGATCAAAGTCCAGTTTCACCACTTCGGCATGGCCGGTGTCGCCGACGCAGACTTGCTCGTAGGTCGGGTTGGGCTGATGGCCGCCCGTGTAGCCGGACTCAACGTGGGTAACGCCCTTCACTTCCAGATACACCGCCTCGAGGCACCAGAAACAGCCTCCGCCCAGTATCGCGGTTTCGATTGTCATCACTCCCCCTGCGTAGAAGACTGCCCGGTTCTGTCCATGAGTGACTGTAACGCAAACCGGGGCAATACGCTATCGCGGGGCAAACTTTGGCATAATGTCAGAAATATACAGGCCAACCATGCACACACGTTCTCCCCGCGCCCAACAGCGCTCCTTCGATACCCCCCATTTCCGCCAGGCCCTGGGGCAGTTTGCCACCGGCGTCACCGTCATCACGACGCGGCTGGCGGACGGCACTTTCCGTGGCCTGACGGCGAGTTCCTTCAATTCGGTATCGCTGGATCCGCCGCTGGTGCTGTGGAGCCTGGCCACCTCGGCCAACAGCATGCCCATCTTCACCGGCAACTCGCATTACGTCATCAATGTGCTGTCGGCAGGCCAGGCGCACCTGGCCAAGCTGTTTTCCACGCGCGGCGTCAATCCGTGGGACAGCGTGGAATACGAACTGTCGCGCACCGGCCAGCCGATCCTGAAAGGCTCGTCGGCCTGGTTCGAATGCCACAACCGCAGCCGCTATCCCGAGGGCGACCACGTCATTTTCGTCGGCGAGGTCGAGCTGTGCGCGGTCACGCCGGCGCCGCCGCTGATTTTCCACGGCGGGCAATTCTGCAGCCTGGGCTAAAAACGGAAATTGGTGTCGCCATTTGAAAAGCCGCCCCCCGTGTGACGGCATAGAATGCTGGGCAGCATACACCACAATGAGAGACCACCATGAGCCAAGCCCGCGCCCAATTCCACTGGGATGATCCCCTGCTGCTGGACCAGCAACTGACCGACGACGAGCGCATGGTGCGCGACGCCGCTGCCGCCTATTGCCAGGACAAGCTGCAGCCGCGCATCCTCGAAGCGTTCCGCCACGAGCAGATGGACACCTCCATCTTCCGCGAAATGGGCGAACTGGGCCTGCTCGGCCCGACCATCCCGGAACAGTACGGCGGTCCCGGCCTGAACTACGTGTCCTACGGCCTGATCGCGCGTGAAGTCGAGCGCGTCGATTCCGGCTACCGCTCGATGATGAGCGTGCAGTCGTCGCTGGTGATGGTGCCCATCTACGAATTCGGCACCGAGGAACAGAAACAGAAATACCTGCCGAAACTGGCCACCGGCGAGTGGATCGGCTGCTTCGGCCTGACCGAGCCCAACCACGGCTCCGATCCCGGCTCGATGATCACCCGCGCCAAGAAGGTGGCGGGCGGCTACGCGCTGACCGGTTCCAAGATGTGGATCACCAATTCGCCGGTGGCCGACGTGTTCGTGGTCTGGGCCAAGGACGATGAAGGCGCGATCCGCGGCTTCGTGCTGGAAAAAGGCATGGCCGGCCTGAGCGCGCCCGCGATCCACGGCAAGTTCGGCCTGCGCGCCTCGGTGACCGGCGAGATCGTCATGGACAACGTGTTCTGCCCGGAAGAGAACGCCTTCCCGGACGTGCGCGGCCTGAAGGGTCCGTTCACCTGCCTGAACTCGGCGCGCTACGGCATCGCCTGGGGCGCGCTGGGCGCGGCGGAAGACTGCTGGCACACGGCGCGCCAGTACGTGCTGGACCGCTCGCAGTTCGGCCGTCCGCTGGCCGCTAACCAGCTGGTGCAGAAAAAGCTGGCCGACATGCAGACCGAAATCACGCTGGGCCTGCAGGGCTGCCTGCAGCTGGGCCGCATGAAGGATGCGGGCACGGCGGCGGTGGAAATCACCTCGATGATGAAGCGCAACTCCTGCGGCAAGTCGCTGGACGTCGCCCGCGTGGCGCGCGATATGCTGGGCGGTAACGGCATCTCGGACGAGTTCGGCATCATCCGCCACATGGTGAACCTGGAAGTGGTCAATACCTACGAAGGCACGCATGACATCCATGCGCTGATCCTGGGCCGGGCCCAGACCGGCATCCAGGCCTTCCAGTAAAGCTAAAAAAAAACCGCTGCCGAGGCAGCGGTTTCTCATTGTGCGGCCGCTTTCTAGAAGCCCTTGAAGGCATAGCCGATGCTGACGTTGACCGCCAGCGGATCCAGACGCACGTCCTGGGTCTGACCGGTCGAGTAATGCGCGGTGGTTTTCAGCTTGGTCTTGATGACCGAAGCGTCGATGAACCACTTCTCGTTGATCTTCACCGTGCCGCCGATCTGGTAGCTGGCCGCCCACTTGTCATCGAGCTTGAAGGTTGCGCCAGGGCCGCCGGTGTTCAGAATCGAGGTCAACTGGCCCGAACCACGCTCCTTCTGGAACATGGCGTAGGTGATGCCCAGGCCCACGTACGGACGGAACATCGAGTTGGCCGGCAGGAAGCGGTACTGGATAAAGGCGGTCGGCGGCAGCACTTCGGCCGTGGCCAGCTTGCCCGTGCCCTGAATGGCGCCGGCGCCTTCCAGCTCGTGCTTGTACGGCAGACCCAGATCCAGTTCGGCCGAGATGTTGTCGGTCACCATGTAGGCAACCGCAAAGCGCGGCTTGGTATCCGAACCGACGTCGGTCTTGGTGCCTGGCAGCGCCGGCGCCGAAACGTCGCCCGAGTCGACTTTAGGGGTGATCTTGTTGACGCCCAGCGTGCCCAGCCAGGTGCCCTGGGTTTGTTGTGCGGATGCAGCCGAGGCTACCGTCATCGCGGCGGCCAGCGCCAGCAGTTTTACCGTGTTCTTCATATCGTCTCCAGATTTATTGTGTTGTGAGTCCGGCAGCCGGCGCCCTCAGGCGGCGGCTGCCTGCGACGACAGAATTACAGCCAGCCCTTGACCACCAGCTTCTCGGCCACATAACGGGCCAGCAGCAGGTTGGTGAACGGCGTCGGGTGAACGTCGTCGGCGAAGGACCAGTGGCTGATATCGCCGGACTTGACGTTGCTGGCGTTGCAGACCAGCGAGCTGGCCAGCGGGTTCTTGGCAGGGGTCAGGTCGCAGGCGGTTTCCGACACGTTGGTCAGGCCGTATGGGCCGGGGTTGGTGGCCTGGTCGTGGCTGGCGGCAAACACGTCCACGATCAGCACCTTGGTTTCCGACGACAGGCCGGTGGTCAGCGCGGTGTTGAAGGCGCTGACCATGGCGTTGATCAGGGCCTGGGTCGATGCCGACTGGCCGCGGCCCGACGGCGTGGTGGCCACGTCCGGCAGGTTGTTCACGGTGACGAAGTTGGCGCCGTTGGCGACGATCTGGGTTTTCACCAGGGTGGCCAGTTCGGTGCCGGCGGTCGTCATGGCGGCGACCAGGTCGGGACCGTGGGCGGTGGCATAGTCGGCACCGGCCTTGGCGCCGGCGGCGGTCGCGTCGGTGGTGGCCTTGGCCACCATTGGACCATAGACGGCAGGCGATGCCACAGCCGAGTTGCCTGGCTGGATGGCGGCGGCGCCGATGGCGGCCTGGGTGATCGTGGTCTGGGTGCTGCCAGGACGCGCCGCTTCGGTGCCCGCGGCCAGGCCGATGGCCTGGGCGGCGGTCTGCGGGTTGGTGGCGCCGGCGGCCAGCTGGCCCACCAGGCTAGTCACATAGGCTTGGCCGCCGGCGGCGGTACCGGCCGCGGTGGCGTCGGCGCTCAGCTTGGACAGGTTGAACAGCACGTCGTTACCGCCGGCCATGACCAGCACCAGCTCGTCGCCCTTGAATTTGCCGCCGACGGCTTTCAGGTGATTCGCCACCTGGGTGACCACAGGAATGGTCAGCGCGCCCAGCGGGCTGCCGGTCAGCTTGTTGCCTGGGCCGACAGGGTTGGTCACACGGGCACCGCCCTGTGCATAGCCGTAGCAGCCGGCGTGGGCTACTTGCGGCACCGAGAAGCCTTGGGCTGCATTGCCGTCGAGGCCGGTAATCGCGGGGCATGGCGCGGCCACGCCGATTTGCGCGGCCATCAGTTCGGTCCAGTTCTTGCCGGTCAGCGTGGACACGGTGGCGGAGCTGTCGCCGTTGATCGTGAATTTGCCACCCTTCAGCGCAGCCACGGTGCCGACAGCGTAGGAGCCGACGTCGGACAGGCTATCGCCAAACGATACCTGGGCGCTGAACTTGTTCTTGAGGGTTTGGTTGCCAGGTGCTGGATCTGTACCGCCGCAGCCTGCAAGGACGGCCAAGGCCATTGCAGCGAGTGCAAATTTGGTGTGACGCATATTGTCTCCTAGGAATTTTATTTTGTGATGTGATACGAACGGCCGTGCTATTCGCAACACAACTAATATGCCAGCCTTGAGCAACGTTGTATAGAGGAGCACGCAATTGAGCGTCCTTTTTGTGGCTAAAAAGAACGTTTGCTCGGTGTCAATTTCGGCATGAAAGCGAGTCCGGCGGTATTTTCACCGCGATGGTGCGGAATCGAAGAAGTTTCTTGCCTCACGCATACAGAATGGCGCCACCAGGCCGGCATGGTAGCTGTCGGCGACGGCCTTGTTGGCATCGCTCCCGCTGCCGCCGCCGCTGATGACCGAAAGCCGCAGCAATGCCTTGGCGGCGGCGAACTCCGCGCGCGCGTTGCGGTAGTCGGTGAGCAGCGCGGAGTCGTCCAGATCCAGCACCGTCAATTGCAACGACGACATGGCTTGGGCGCGGAAATAAGCGCCGGCGGCATCGGTATTGGCGAACGGCACCACCGGGTCCTGGTTGCCGCCGCACAGGAACAGCGGCACGCTCGGCGTGTAGGTGCGCAGGTCGTTCTTCAGCAGCCACTTGCGCAGCGGCTGCGCCGGCGCGCAGGCCAGCGGCGTGCTCGAGTTGGTATTGCACGGATTGGCCTTCAGATCGGCCAGGTAGCTGTTGCGGTAGCTGGTCTTGAGCAAATGGTCGGCGCCGAAATAGGAAGCGTAGCCGGCCGCCTGCGGCAGCGAATCGGCCGCGAACAGCACGTCGTTCGGCAGCTTGCCGGCGGCGACCAGGTCGCCCAGGCCCAGGGTGCCGGGCAGCAGCGTGTCGATGCCGGTGGCGTATTTGTCTTCGTAGACGTCGTTCAGGCTGGTGTACAGGCCGGCGCCGGCGCGCTGCCCGGCGTTGATCAGCATCGGCAGGAAAGCGCTGGAACCGACCGTCGGCGCGCCGTTGAAGATGGCGTCGCCGAACTGCAGCAAGGCGTACGGGCCGGACATCGGCGCCGCCGCCGTGACCTTGAATTCGCCCGAGTATTTGGTCTGCATCGCGCGCTGCGTGGCCAGCGCCACAAAGCCGCCCTGAGAGTAACCGCTCACCATCAGCCGGCTGGACGCGGTCGCGTTGATGGCGCCGAACACGCTGCGCGCGGCGCGCAAGGCGTCGATCATGTCGTTGGCCTGCTGCTCGGCGTCGAGATAGGCGTGGTAGGCCATGGCCGAGCCGGCGTAACCGCCGTAGTTCGGCGCCACCACGATGTATCCCTGCGCCGCGAACATCGCCGCCATCAGGCGCGCCTCGGTGCCGGCCAGGTTGGCCATGTCGGTGGCTTTCGAGGCCGAGGTGCCGTGCGCGTACAGCATCACCGGACGGCCGCCCTGGCACGCCGGATCAGTGCCGGACGGCACCATGATGGCGGTGCTGGCGTCGGTGTCGGCGGCCATGCCGTCGAGCGTGTGGTATCTGACGGTGTAGGTGGTGACGGCGCAGGTCGGCGTGCCGGTGACGGCGCTGCCGTAGCTGACCGAGGCCTGCACCAGGTTTCTCATCGTGACGGGATCGACGGTGTTCAGCGTGGCGCCGGCGCTCACAGCGGCCGGCACCAGGGTGGCGCCGCCGATGACGACGCCGCGCAACTGCGTAACGGGAGGCTGGGTGACGACGGTGCCGCCGGTATGGTCGGCGGAAGAACCGCCACCGCCGCCGCACGAAGCCAACAGGACTGCCGGGAAAATCAGGGAAAGACGGGGGCCGCGCATCATCGCATCCTTGCTAGTGAATTCAAGGTCGCCGAGCGATTTTTTCGGCCGGCAACCGTTTCATCGTAGCAGGAAAGCAAACCGCAAGCACCATGATGTTGCGGTGCCCACACAGCTCATTTGTTCAACAATGACGCGATGACACCGGCCGAGCCGAATACGGATCGGCGCAGCCGGTCGTTGACACCCAGCCATTCCGGGCCTTGCGGCGGGGTTTCGACGAGAATCACGTCGGAGCCGGTCTGGTCCATATCGCGCAAGGCGGCATACAAACCGTAGGCATAGCCGGCCGGGTCGGCGGGCAACATTTGCTGCGACTGCACCAATGCCGGCAAGGCATAGCTGATGACGGCAACAGAGAGACTTTTCGATTGCAACTGAGCCACGGTGTCGGACAGTTTGGCGTGCTCAAGCATGGTGACCGGCGTGCGCGGCGCGTAGTGCGATTCCAGCGTGCCGGAGGCGCGCGGCGCGGCCTGGTCGGGCGCGGCCGGCATGGCGCCGATGACGCCGGCGATCTGCTGCGCGCTGATGTGGCCGGGACGCAGCAGCACCGGGCCGTGCGTGGCCAGGCGCGACAGGTCGACGATGGTCGACTCGATGCCGACCTGGCTGGGTCCGCCTTCGAGCACGGTGGTCAGCAAGGCGGCGCTGCAGGCGTCGTCCCCGGATTCGGTCGGGCCCTCGTCATGGTCGTCGAGGCCGAACTCGTCGCGCACGTGCTGCGCGGTGGTCGGGCTGACGTTGCCGAACTTGTTGGCCGACGGCGCGGCCACGCCGCCCTTGCCGCCCTTGAAGGCGCTCAGCAAGGCGATCGCGACCGGATGCGACGGGCAGCGGATGCCGACCGTATCCTGGCCGCCGGAGACGGCGTCGGGGATGTGGCTGGCGCGTTTCAAAATCAAGGTCAGCGGACCGGGCCAGAAGGCTTGCACCAGCTGGCGCGCTTCCCGCGGGATATCGGTGACCCAGTAGTCGAGATCGGCGCCGGGCGCGACGTGGACGATCACCGGATGGTCGTTGGGACGGCCCTTGGCTTCGTAGATGCGGGCCACGGCCGCCGGGTTCTCGGCATCCGCGCCCAGGCCGTAGACGGTCTCGGTCGGAAAGGCGACCAGGCCGCCCGCTTCCAGCACTTCCGCCGCCGCCGCAATGGCGGCCTGGTCAGCGACCGCTTTCACGGCGCGATGCCCAGGATGACGCAGGCGGCGTTCAGCTGCTGCCGCGCTTGCGCCAGGGTCGGCGCGATAAAGGTCAGATGCCCCATCTTGCGCGCGCGGCGCGGGTCGTCCTTGCCGTACAGGTGCAGGCAGGCGCCGGGCAGCGCCAGCACCTGGTCCCACGCCGGTTCGCGCGTGGCATCGGTGTCGTCGGTGAACCAGACGTCGCCGAGGATGTTGAGCATCACGGCCGGCGAATGCTGGCGCACGTCGCCCAGCGGCAGGCGCGCCATCGCGCGGACCTGCTGCGCGAACTGGCTGGTGACGCAGGCATCCATCGTGTAGTGGCCGCTGTTGTGCGGACGCGGCGCCATTTCATTGACCACCAGGCTGCCGTCGGTGAGCACGAAGAACTCGATGCACAGCACGCCGACATAACCGAGCTCGGCAACGATGGCTTGCGCCGCCCGTTGCGCCACCTTGGCGCTGGCGTCGGAAACATTCGGGCCCGGCACGGTGGTGGTGAACAGGATGCCGTCGCGGTGCACGTTCTCGGCGATCGGATAGACCACCGACTCGCCGTCCGCGCCGCGCGCCGTCAGCACCGACACTTCATAGGCCAGCGGCAGCATCTTTTCCAGCAGACAAGTGACCTTGTCCATGGACTCGAACGCGGCGCGCACGTCTTCGCGCGACTTCACGCGGACCTGGCCCTTGCCGTCGTAACCCATGCGCACGGTCTTCAGGATGCCGGGCAGCAGGTCGTCGGCGATGGCGTCGATATCCTCCTGCGAGGCGATCACCTTGTGCGGCGCCGGCAGCACGCCGGACTTGGCCGCGCAATCGACGAAGAAACGTTTTTCCGCGATGCGGTCCTGCGCCACCGACACGCCGTGCGCGTTCGGCGCGACAAATACTTTTTCGGCCAGGCGCGACAGGCTGTCGGCCGGCACGTTCTCGAATTCGGTGGTGACGGCCAGGCATTGCGCGGCCAGCGCGTCGAGGCCGGCGGCATCGCTGTAGCCGGCGTTGACGAGGCGCTGCGCGACCTGCCCTGCCGGACACTCGTCGGCAGGCTCCAGCACGGCGACCTGGTAGCCCATGCTTTGTGCGGCCTGGGCAAACATGCGGCCGAGCTGGCCGCCGCCCATCACGCCCAGCCACGCTGGCGGATTGGCGTTGGGCAGCAGTGGTGTGAACTTCGGATTACTCATTTATTCAAGCGGTAAAGTCATGGCCTTGGCGGCTGCGGTTTGCGTGGCGCGGAATGCTTCCAGCTGGTCGGCCAGCGCGTCGTCGTTGGCGGCGATCATCGCCACCGCCGTCAGCGCGGCATTGGCGGCGCCCGCTTCGCCGATGGCGAAGGTCGACACCGGCACGCCCTTCGGCATTTGCACGATGGACAGCAGCGAATCCTCGCCGCGCAGATATTTCGACGGCACCGGCACGCCCAGCACCGGCACGATGGTCATCGCGGCCACCATGCCCGGCAGGTGGGCGGCGCCGCCGGCGCCGGCGATGATGGCGCGCAGGCCGCGCGCGCGCGCGCTCTTGGCGTAGGCATACATCTCGTCCGGCATGCGGTGGGCCGAAATCACTTGCGCTTCAAACGGCACGCCGAACTGCTTGAGGATGGCGACCGCGTTCTGCATCACGTCCCAGTCCGACGACGAGCCCATGATGACGCCGACCAATGGCTTGTTCTGATCCATGTCAGGCCTTCAGTTTCTGGCCGGTCAGGCGCTCGATGGCTTCGAAATACTTGGCCTGGGTCTTGTCGATGACGTCGGCAGGCAGCGCCGGCGCCGGCGCGGTTTTGCCCCAGGTCAGCGTTTCCAGGTAGTCGCGCACGAACTGCTTGTCGAACGACGGCGGCGACATGCCCGGCTTGTACGAATCGGCCGGCCAGAAGCGCGAGGAATCGGCGGTCAGCACTTCATCCATCAGGTGCATGACGCCGTTTTCGTCCAGGCCGAATTCGAACTTGGTGTCGGCGATGATGATGCCGCGCGTGGCCGCGTAGTCGGCGGCGGCCTTGTATAGCTGGATGCTGACGTCGCGCATCTTGGCGGCCAGTTCGGCGCCGATGCGGCTTTCCATTTCGGCAAAGCTGATGTTTTCATCATGCTCGCCCAGGTCGGCCTTGGCGGCCGGCGTGAACAGCGGCTCGGGCAGCTTCTCGGCCTGTTGCAGGCCCGCCGGCAGCTTGATGCCGCAGATGCTGCCGGTGTCCTGGTAATCCTTCCAGCCCGAACCGATGATGTAGCCGCGCACCACCGCCTCGACCATGATCGGCTTCAGGCGCTTGGCGACCACGGCACGGCCCTGGACCTGCTCCACTTCCTCCGGCGCCACCACGGATTCCGGCGCCACGCCGGTCAGGTGGTTCGGCACGATGTGGCCGAGCTTCTCGAACCAGAAGTCGCTCATCTGGTTCAGCACCATGCCCTTGCCGGGAATCGGTTCATTCATGACCACGTCGAAGGCCGACAGGCGGTCGGTGGTGACGATCAGGATCTTGTCGTCGCCGACAGCGTAGTTGTCGCGGACTTTGCCGTGGCCGAGCAATGGCAGGGAGTGGATAGAGGTCTGGTAAAGGCTGTTCATAGCGGGGAATGTAATGAAAAAGCGAAAACCGGCGGTGGAGGGAGCCTCGATCGCCGGTCGAAAGAGTCAGGTTGGTCCAAAAGGACTAACCCGTTCCAAACAGAATTTTACTTCACAATCTGGGCCAGCTCGCCGGCCTTGTAGCGTTCAGCCATTTTTTCCAGCGGAATGACCTTGATTTTCGACGCCTGGCCTTCGCAGCCGAAGGACTGGAAGCGCGCGCGCACGACCAGCTCGGCGGCGGCGCGGGCCGGCTTGAGGAAGTCGCGCGGGTCGAACTTCGACGGGTTCTCGAACATGAACTTGCGCACGGCGGCGGTCATCGCCAGGCGGATGTCGGTGTCGATGTTGATCTTGCGAACGCCGTGGCGGATGCCTTCCTGGATTTCCTCGACCGGCACGCCGTAGGTTTCCTTCATGTCGCCGCCGAATTCGCGGATGATGGCCAGCAGTTCCTGCGGCACCGACGACGAGCCGTGCATCACCAGGTGGGTGTTGGGGATGCGGGCGTGGATTTCCTTGATGCGGTCGATGGCCAGGATGTCGCCGGTCGGCTTGCGGGTGAACTTGTAGGCGCCGTGCGAGGTGCCGATGGCGATCGCCAGCGCGTCGCACTGGGTGCGCTGCACGAAGTCGGCGGCCTGGGCCACGTCGGTCAGCAGCATTTCGCGGGTCATGGTGCCTTCGGCGCCGTGGCCGTCTTCCTTGTCGCCCTTCATGGTTTCCAGCGAACCGAGCACGCCCAGTTCCGCTTCCACGGTGACGCCGATGGCGTGCGAGAACTTGACCACTTCCTTCGACACTTCAACGTTGTACTCGTACGATGCGACCGACTTGCCGTCCGCTTCCAGCGAACCGTCCATCATCACCGAGGTGAAGCCGGAACGGATCGCGGCCTGGCACACGGCCGGCGACTGGCCGTGGTCCTGGTGCATGACGACCGGGATGTGCGGGTAGGCTTCGACGGCGGCGTCGATCAGGTGGCGCAGGAAAGCTTCGCCGGCATATTTGCGGGCGCCGGCCGAGGCCTGCATGATGACCGGGCTGTTCAGGGCGTCGGCGGCGGCCATGATGGCCTGCACCTGCTCCAGATTGTTGACGTTGAACGCAGGGATGCCATAGCCGTTTTCAGCGGCGTGGTCCAGCAGTTGACGCATGGATACGAGGGACATGGTAATACTCCAAACAATAAAAAAACCTGGTTGCCGGAGCCCGTCCCCCCTCGTTGTTCGAGGGGCGACCCCCCGTTCCGCGGGGGCGGCGCTACCGGACTTACTGGGTAAACTCTCCAACCTTGACGATCTTCAGCGCATTGGTGCCGCCAACCTGGCCCATCGGCTCGCCCCAGGTCACGACGATCATGTCGCCCTTCTTGACGATGCCGTACTCCACCAGCAGATCCTCGGCCTGCTTCAGCACCTGCGCGCTGCTGCCCTTCTGCTGCAGATTGTAGGCCTTCACGTTGCGGTACAGCGCCACCTTGCGCAACGTCGTGGTGCTTGGCGTCAGCGCGTAAATCGGCGTATCGATGTTGTGGCGGCTCATCCACAGCGCGGTCGAACCGGACTCGGTCAACGCCACGATCGCCTTGACCGCCAGATGGTGCGCGGTGAACAGGGCGCCGTACGCGATCGACTGGTCGATACGGGTAAAGGTCGCATTGAGGAAGTCGGCGTCGAGCTTGTTGTACTCGGACTGCTCGGCTTCCACGCAAATGGCGGCCATCATTTCCACGGTCTCGATCGGGTAGCGGCCCGAGGCGGTTTCCGCCGAGGTCATCACCGCGTCGGTGCCGTCCAGCACCGCGTTGGCCACGTCCGATACTTCGGCGCGGGTCGGCACGGCGTTGAAGATCATCGATTCCATCATCTGGGTCGCGGTGATCGCCAGCTTGTTCGACTCGCGCGCCATCTTGATCATGCGCTTCTGCAGCGCCGGCACCGCCGCGTTGCCCACTTCCACCGCCAGGTCGCCACGCGCCACCATGATACCGTCGGACGCGTCAAGGATCTCCTGCAGCACAGGGATCGCTTCGGCACGCTCGATCTTGGCGATCATCATCGGCTTGTGGCCGAACGGCTCGCCGGCGATGTTGGCCAGCTGGCGCGCCATTTCCATATCGGTTGCGCTTTTCGGGAACGAGATCGCCAGGTAATCGCACTGGAAACTCATGGCCGTCTTGATGTCTTCCATGTCCTTGGCGGTCAGCGCCGGCGCGGTCAGGCCGCCGCCCTGGCGATTGATGCCCTTGTTGTTGGACAGCTCGCCGCCGATTTTCACGGTGGTGTAAATCTCGTGGCCGACCACCTTGTCGACCACCAGCACGATCAGGCCGTCGTTCAGCAGCAGCTTGTCGTCCGGGCGCAGATCCTGCGGCAGCGCCTTGTAGTCCAGGCCGACGCGCTCCTGGTTGCCCAGTTCGCCGTTTTCGCCCCATTTGGCGTCCAGGATGAACTTGTCGCCGTTCGCAAGGTCAATCTTACCATTTTCAAACTTGCCAACGCGGATTTTAGGACCCTGCATGTCCGCCATGATCGCCACTTCGCGGCCGCATTCGGCCGCCGCTTCGCGCACCAGGCGCGCTCGGTCGATATGGTCCTGCGCCTTGCCGTGCGAGAAATTCAGGCGTACGACATCGACGCCTGCACGTATCATTTTGACCAGTACATTGAAGTCAGTGGAGGCTGGGCCGATCGTTGCGACAATTTTGGTACCACGGGACATGGAGTATTCCTTGAGCGTTGGGTCATGCGAACAGTCCCCGCGGTCGGCGGGAACCAGGAAAAGCTGCGCTGTTTGTTATGGTGAGGCCCAAAAAATGTAGCAAAGCTACAGTTTTTAGACCTTTCCCAGGCATTAACTGGATTTTACTGTTAATTTGCTACACCGCACGACCGTGCTTTTATACCTGCTATATTACTGCGCCGCAGCACGCTGGGTCAGGATCTCCACTGCCGGCAGGGTTTTACCTTCCAGGAACTCCAGGAAGGCGCCGCCGCCGGTCGAGATGTAACCGATCTGCTCGGTGATGTTGTACTTGGCGATCGCCGCCAGCGTGTCGCCACCGCCGGCGATCGAGAACGCCTTCGACGCGGCGATGGCCAGTGCCAGCGTCTTGGTGCCTTCGCCGAACTGGTCAAACTCGAACACGCCGACCGGGCCGTTCCAGACGATGGTGCCGGCCGCGCCGATCTGCGCGGCCAGGATGGCGGCCGTCTTCGGACCGATGTCCAGGATCATGTCGTCGTCCGCCACGTCGGCCACGTCCTTGACGGTGGCGGCGGCGGTGGGCGAGAACTCTTTGGCGCACACGACATCGACCGGGATCGGCACTTGCGCGCCGCGCTTGGCCATGATCTCGATGATGGCCTTGGCTTCATCGACCAGTTCGTTCTCGACCAGCGACTTGCCGATGTTCAGGCCGACGGCCTTCATGAAGGTGTTGGCGATACCGCCGCCGACGATCAGGTTGTCGACCTTGTCGGCCAGCGCCTTCAGGATCGACAGCTTGGAGGAAACCTTGGAGCCGGCGACGATGGCCAGCAGCGGACGGGCCGGGGCGCCCAGCGCCTTGCCCAGCGCGTCCAGCTCGGCGGCCAGCAGCGGACCGGCCGCGGCGACCGGCGCGAACTTGGCGATGCCGTGCGTCGAAGCCTCGGCGCGGTGGGCGGTGCCGAAGGCGTCATTGACGTAGATGTCGCACAAAGCGGCCATTTTCTGCGCCAGTTCGTCGCTGTTCTTCTTTTCGCCCTTGTTGACGCGGACGTTTTCCAGCAACACGACCTGGCCGGCCTGCAGGCCTTCGAGGCCGGCGCCGTCCACCCAGTTCTGCTTCAGCTCAACCGGCTGGCCCAGCAGCTCGGACAGGCGCTTGGCGACCGGCGCCAGGCTGTCTTCCGGCTTGAACTCGCCCTCGGTCGGACGACCCAGGTGGGACGTCACCATCACTTTGGCGCCGGCGGCGGCAGCTGCCTTGATGGCCGGAACGGAAGCGCGGATGCGCGTATCTTCGGTGATATTGCCCGCATCATCCTGCGGCACGTTCAAGTCGGCGCGGATAAAAACGCGCTTGCCTTGCAGCGCATTCTGGGCGATGAGATCTTGCAGACGGATGAAGTTCAGAACAGCGGACATGGCTACCCAAGGTCGAGTTAATGAAAGAGCGCTATTTTACCGCAAGCCGGGGCTGATTCTTCTGTTATTAAAATACATGCATCAGGCGTAATGCCGTGTAGAAAGCCATGCCAAATATAATGGTCTGCAGCATATTGCGACGCAGCAAGTAGAAGATCGTAGCAACAATTCCAGACACCAGTTTGAGATTGCTCAAATCAAGCACAGCATGGCCGTCCGCCAGTATCAGGTCCGGCGCGACGATGGCCGCCAGCGCGCAGGCCGGGGCGTAGCGCAACATTTCCTGCACCCGCTTCGGGATGGTCACATGTTGTCCAACTACCCAAAACGAGCTGCGGGTGGCGGCCGTGGCCACCGCCAGCGCACCGATGACGGCCCAGATTTCCCAATCAGCCATGTGTTTTTCTCCATTTTTCGGCGCCCTCTTCGACCGCCATCGAGGTCAGCATGCCGACCAGCACGGCCAGCAGCAGGCCCAGCTTGTACGGCAGGCCGGCCGCCAGCACCGACACCACGCCGGCCACCAGCACGCCGCACAGCGCCGGACGGTCGGCCATCAGCGGGATCATCACGCAGATGATGGCCAGCGTGCCGGCAAAGCTCAGCCCCCATTCGGCTGGCACGGCGCTGCCGAGGAAGATGCCGGCGATCGAGCCGATCTGCCAGGCGGCCCAGTTCGGATACAGCAAGCCCTTCAGATAGGACAGCTTGCCCACTTGCGGCGCTTCGGACGGGTATTTTTGCAGGAACAGCGCGACCGTCATGTCGCCGGCCACATAGCCCAGCAGGAAGCGCTTACGCAGCGGCAAATGCGCGAAATGCGGCGCCAACAGCGCGGAAAAGATGACAAAACGAAGATTTACTACAAAAGCGGTGGCGAAAATGACCCAGATCGGCGAGTGCGCGGCGATCAACGGCAAGGCCGCCAGCTGGGCCGATCCGGCGAACACCAGCATGGTCATGCCCAGCGCCTGCGGCACCGTCAGCCCGCTCTTGACCATCGCGATGCCGACCACCAGGCCCCAGGCGCCGATGCCGAACAGGGTGGGCGTGCCGGCCTTCACCCCCTCGCGCCAGGATGGCTCATGATGCTCTGCCACGTAAGGCGATGGGGGTGCGCTGCTGGATTCGGTCATGTGGATTCTTGTGGCATTCCTGCCACATAGCAGGTGGGACCGGTGTTGTAGAGGCGCTATTTTACCGATGATTTTTGCTCAATGCGCGAATCCGTTAAAATCGTGGTTTTCCCTCAGCCTTTCGGAGCATAAGAATATGACCACCGCCAACACGTCCGCCGCCGCCAATGCCGTAGAACTCGAAGGCAAGGACCTGCCAGCCCATTGCCCGAACCCCGCCATGCCGCTGTGGTCGTCGCATCCGCGCGTATTCCTGGAGTTTAACCATGACGGCGTCGCCAAGTGCCCTTACTGCGGCACCGCCTACCGCCTGAAGCCAGGCACCGTCGTCGGCCACCACTAATCAGCGCAGCGCTACCGGAGCCAGCATGCCAACCAAACGAGTCAAGCAGTTGAATGGTAGCGCCGCCGAAACCGAATCGGCGTTTTACGATGCGCTGAACCGCGCCGACCTCGATGCGCTGATGGCCCTGTGGGCCGACGACGACGAAATCGTCTGCGTGCATCCCGGCGGCCCGCGCCTGATCGGGCACGCGGCGATCCGCTCGTCATGGAGCGCCATCCTCGGGCATGGTGGCCTGCACATCATGCCGTCGCAGCTGCATGAGACGCACAACTTGATGAGCTCGGTGCACACGGTGGTCGAAGGCACCACCGCCGCAGCCGGCAACGAAGCGGCGCACCTGGTCGCCACCAACGTCTACGTCAAAACCCCGCGCGGCTGGCGCATCGTGCTGCACCATGTGTCGGTGGCGCCGGGCCCGGTGCCGGTCGATACGCCCACACAAGTCTTCCACTAAATTAAGCCGCAACGAATCGCCGTGAAGTACACCGCCCCTCTGTGGCTGCCCAGCGGCCACCTGCAGACCATCTATCCCGCCACCTGCATCGCCAAGCCGGCGGTGCAGTTCCGGCGCGAGCGCTGGGATGCTCCGGACGGCGACTTCGTCGACGTCGATTTCGTCGACGGCCAGCCGGGGCAGCCGTTTGTCGTGCTGTTCCACGGCCTCGAAGGCTCGTCCGACAGCCACTACGCGCGCGCGCTGATGGCCGACGTGGCCGCGCGCGGCTGGTCCGGCGCGGTGCCGCATTTCCGCGGCTGCTCGGGCGAGCCGAACCGCGCGCCGCGCTTCTACCATTCCGGTGATGCCGAGGAAATCGACTGGGTCATCCGCCGCCTGCACGCGCGCAGCCAGGGCAAGTTCTACGCGGCCGGCGTCTCGCTGGGCGGTAATGCGCTGCTGCGCTGGCTGGGCGAATCGCAGCACCGGGCGGACTTCGTCGACGCCGCCTGCTCGGTGTCGGCGCCGCTGGACCTGGCGCAGGGCGGCGCATCGCTGTCGAGCGGCTTCAACATGATCTACACGCGCATGTTCCTGCAAACGCTGAAGCCCAAGTGCGTGGCCAAGCTGCAGCAATTCCCCGGCCTGTTCGAACTGGACAAGCTGCGCGCCGCGCGCGATCTCTACGAATTCGACAATGTCGTCACGGCGCCGCTGCACGGCTACCGCAACACCGAGGATTACTGGGACCGCGCCAGCGCCAAGCACGTGCTGGGCGACATCACCGTGCCCACGCTGGTGCTCAACGCCAGGAACGATCCCTTCCTGCCGGGCCGCCATCTGCCGCAGCGTGCGGCGGCCAATGTGGTATTGGACTATCCTGCTCACGGAGGCCATGTCGGTTTTGCCGTCGGCGGACTGCCGGGCAAGCTGGACTGGCTGCCACGGCGCCTGATCCATTTCATGGAAGGCGCCACCGGGATCGCACAAAACGACGCACTGGTGGAACAGCATGGATGACATCGTCAAGCAGGCGCTGGCCAAATGGCCGAACGTGCCCCACTGCTACGGCTGGCTGGGGCTGGATGCGCGCGGCAATTGGCGCATGCGCGACGAGCGCGCGCAGCACCTGAACCTTCCTGGCGACAAGCTGACGCATGGCGCGCTGGTGGCCTTCATCGTGCGCAACTATGCCGCCGACGAGCGCGGCTGCTGGTATTTCCAGAACGGTCCGCAGCGCGTGTACGTGCAATTGGAGGCGACGCCCTACATCGTCCGCACCGATCCCGATTCCGAGCATGGCTGGACGCTGCACACCGGCGCCGCGCTGGGCGGCATCGATGAAGCGGTGCTGACGGAGACCGGCGCGCTGGTCTTGCGCAGCGGCGACGTGGTGGCGCAACTCGACGACCGCGACTTCGCGCACGTGCTGCCGCAGTTGCAAATGAATGGCGAGCCGGTGGACGACGAAGCCTTGCTGGCCTGGCTGGAAGGCGACGAACTGCCGCCGGTGGCGCTGACATTGTGCGAGCGGGGCCGCCAGATCGCCGTGCAGCGCATGGCTGGCGCCGACTTGCCGGCGCGCTTAGGCTACGTCAGCGTACCGTCCGCCCCGACGTAATATCCTGTGAACGCGAGCGGTCGAACGGATCGGTGGTAGCGTCCGAGTTCTGCTGACGCAGGCGGTCGAACGGATAGCTTGACTGGCGGGCATCCGCGCCGGACTTTATCTCGGCCTTGAACGCCGGCCGCGAGTCGGCCTCGCGCATATCCTTCTTGGCCTTGTCGCCCATTTCCTCGCGGCGTTTGGCCTGCAGCTCGCGTTCGCGCGCATCGATGACGGCCTGGTCGTAGAAGGACGCATCGGGCGCCTTGCGCGCATAGTTCAGCTGGTCCAGCGCCGACAAGGTGCCGCCCTGCAGCACATACGATTCCGCCAGCGCGATATGTTGCAACGCCAGCTTGCCCTGCTTGGAATACGTCTGCGCCAGCAGGTCGTAGGAATCCGGATCCTCGCGGTACAGCTGCACCTGGTCGCGCAGATAGACGGCCGCTTCCTCCAGCTTGCCGGCCGCGATCATCGCCTCGCCGTACTGATGCGCGATGCCGCGCGACAGCGGGAACTTCTGGTGCGCCGCCTCCGCCTCCTCGGCGGCCTTGGCCAGCACCGCCTTGTTATCCGGCTGCGCCAGCTTGATCTCGATCGACGTCGCGACAAATATCGATTCCGCCTTGGTGCGCGGCGCGGCGCCGAACACACCGGCCATCGGCGGCTTGTTGACGGTGTCGCGCGCCTTGTCCAGCCAGGTTTGCGCGCTGGCCGTGTCGCCCTGCTTCATGCTCAGGAAGGCCATGCCGTATTGGCCGGCGGCCTTCAGCTGCCAGTTGTCCTGCCCCATCTGGGTCTGGAAAAACTGCTTCGCTTCGGCATAGCCGTTGGAGGTCTGGTCCTGCAGCACGCGGGCGCGCGAACGCACCAGGTAAAAGTCCAGGCTGTCCTGGCGCTGCTTGTACGGCTGCTCGCGGATGCGCGCCTGGATGTCGGCGATGCGCTCGGTGGTCAGCGGGTGGGTCAGCAGCCAGGCCGGCACCAGATCGCTGTAGTTGCGGGTCGAATTCTGCATTTGCTGGAAGAAGGCCACCATGCCCGACGTGTCGAAGCCGGCCTCGCCCATGATCTGGAAACCGATGCGGTCGGCTTCGCGTTCGGCATCGCGGCCGAAGTTCAGCTGACGCTGGATCGCCAGGCCCTGGCCGCCCAGGAACACGCCCATGGCCGCGTCGCCGCCGGCGCGGGACGCCAGCGCGGCCAGGATCATGGCCGCCAGCGGTATCAGCGCGTCCTGCTTCTGCTGGCCGATGGAGCGGGCGATGTGGCGCTGGACCACGTGGCCGATCTCGTGGCCCAGCACCGAGGCCAGCTCGGACTCGTTGTTTGCCGCCAGCAGCAGCGCCGAGTGCACGGCGATAAAGCCGCCCGGCAGCGCGAACGCGTTCAGCTGCGGATCGCGCACGACAAAGAAGTAATAATCGAAATTGGCTTCGCCGCGCGCGCCGGGGCGGGCCGCCACCAGCGCGTTGCCGAAGTTGTTCATGTATTCGAGGATGGGGCCGTCGTCGAGAAAATCCTTGTCGCGGCGGATGTCGCGCATGATTTCCTCGCCCAGCTTGCGTTCCATCAGCGGCGACAGGTCCTGGCGTTCGGTATCGCCGAGCGAAGGCAGGTTCGGGATCTTGGCGGGCGCCAGCGCGTTCTGCGCCATCGCCACCGGCATGGCGACCAGCAGCGCGGCGGCGGTCAGGCGCATGCGCAGGGAGCGGGGGAATCGTTTTTCATTCACGATGCTATGATACCCGCAACTCGCGCGCTTACGCACAGCGCTCTCCACTGAATTATTTTGTTACGTTTCGATCATGACCACACCCGCAAATCCCGCCGAGCAGCTGACCCATTTCGACGCCTCCGGCCAGGCCCACATGGTCGACGTCGGCGCCAAGGCCGAAACGCACCGCATCGCGCTGGCCAGCGGCACCATCCGCATGAAGCCGGAAACGCTGGCCATCATCACCGGCGGCACGGCCAAGAAAGGCGACGTGCTGGGCATCGCCCGCATCGCCGCCATCATGGCGTCCAAGCGCACCAGCGACCTGGTGCCGCTGTGCCACCCGCTGGCGCTGACCCGTGTTGCCGTCGATTTCGAGACCGACGTCGCCAATTCCAGCGTCCACTGCAAGGCCCAGGTGGAAACCTACGGCAAGACCGGCGTGGAAATGGAAGCGCTGACCGCCGTGCAGGTCGGCCTGCTGACCGTTTACGACATGTGCAAGGCCGTGGACCGGGGCATGGTGATGACCGACATCCGCGTGATGGAGAAGCATGGCGGCAAGTCGGGCGACTGGAGCGTGACCAGCCAAGCCATTGCTGCAGACTAAATCTGCTGGATACCGCCGTCGACAAACAGCTCGATGCCATTGACGAAGCTGGAATCGTCCGAGGCCAGGAACACCGCCGCCTTCGCGATCTCGTCCGGATCGCCAACGCGTCCCATCGGGATCAGCGAGGCCAGGTGGTCGAGGAAGCCCTGCTGCTGAGAAGGATCGTTGCCGACCAGTTCCACCAGGCCTGGCGTTTTGATCGGACCGGGGCTCAGCGTGTTGATGCGGATGCCACGTCCCTTCAAATCCAGAATCCAGTTGCGCGCAAACGCGCGCACCGCCGCCTTGGATGCCCCGTAGACACTGAACGCTTCGGTGCCGCTGCTGCCGGCGGTGGAGCCCGTCAGGATGACCGAGGCGCCATTTCCCAGCAGCGGCAAGGCGGTCTGGACGGTGAACAGCGTGCCCTTCACGTTGCGGGAGAAGGTGTCGTCAAAATGCTCTGCCGTAATCTGGCCCAGCGGTAGCATGGTGCCGCCGCCGGCGTTGGCGACGAGTACGTCCAGCTTGCCATGCCGGTCGCGAATGTGATCGAACAGTTGCTGTAACTGCGACTGGTCCGTGGAGTCGACGCGCATCCCTTCGGCAGCGCCGCCGATGGCGCTGACCGCAGCGTCGAGTTCCGTCTGCCGGCGGCCGGTGATGTAGACCTTGGCGCCTTCGCGGACGAAACGCTTGGCCATGGCCAGGCCGATACCAGTGCTGCCACCAGTGATGACTGCAACTTTTTGTACGAGTTTCAACGTCATGATGATCTTCCTTTAAAGTGGATGGAGTGCGAGTGAGTATGCAGAGGAACAACCGGCCCGATAAGGCAAGCGCGGCTCACAACATTTATGCTTTAATTGCATGAATCAATCACTCGGCGTCCCCAGATGAATAAATTGCTATGGATGCATTGCCTGGTTCGGGCTGTGGAGACCGGCAGCTTTTCGGCCGTGGCGCGCGAATTGGGCATCGGCCAGCCCAATGTCAGTCGCCACATCGGGTCGCTGGAGCGCATGCTGGGCACCAGGCTATTGAACCGGTCGACTCGCCAGCTGACCGTCACACCCGACGGTCAGCGCTATTACGAATTGGCCCGGCAGGCGATGGATGTCATCAATCAGGCGGAGTCCGAGGCGCGTGGACAGCAAAATCCGCATGGACTGCTGAGGGTGGCGTGCGCCCCCACCCTGGCGGTGGAACAGATCGTCGATTCACTGCCGGAATTCATGGCCAGGTTTCCGGATGTAGAGGTGGAATTCAGGCTCAGCGACAGCTTCGCCGATCTCATCGCCGAGGGAGTGGATGTGGCGATACGCGGTGGCGCGCTGAAAGACAGCGCGCTGCGGGCACGGCGGGTTGGAACCTCGGAGCGCGTCTGCATCGCCGGTGCCGCTTATCTGGAGCAGCATGGCGTTCCGAGCCAGCCCGCCGATTTGCTGCAACATCAATGCATCATCTATACCCTGCTCGCTGAAGAAGGACGGGGCTGGGCATTCACGAACGGCGAGGTGCACGTGACGGGCCGCCTCAAGCTCAACAGCCTGGAGGGGGTGCGCCGCGCGGCGCTGGCGAACATGGGCATAGGCTATTTGCCGGCGTGGATGGTCGCCCATGAGCTTCGCAGCGGCAAGCTTCAACTTGTCCTGGGCGATCATGCAAAGAAATCGCCGGTCAATGCGGTGTATTCCGCTGACCGGCTACTGCCACTGCGCGCGACGGTCTTCATCGACTTCATCGCCGCCTTGTTCGCCGCCACGCCGGGACTGGACGGGCTGCCCTTGTCCAGGACGCCAGACTAAAGCACGCCGCGACCAAATCGCAACTGCTCGTCTTGTCTGATTGTTACCCTTCCATGGCAGGTATATAATTGATGTCACGGAAGTAATTATTTGACGCAGGTCTCACGAAAGAATTTGCATGAGCAGCACTCCTCCCGCAGGCGAAGCCAAGACTCAGGAATACGAATTCGAGCAGATGAACCTGCAGGTAGGCGGCAGGATACAGTTCATTACTCACCGTACCATCAAACCCATCCAGCACTTCTCCACGCTGATAGGATGGTCCAAAGACGAATACATGATCGTCAAGGTGCCGTTCGAGAATGGCGCACCGATCGCGCTCAACGATGGCGACAAGCTGACGATCCGGGTCTTTTCCGGCGTGAACGTGTGCTCTTTCTCCTGCGTCGTGCAGCGCGTGTTTCCCAGGCCGCTGTTTTATGTCCACCTGTCGTTCCCGGTATCGATCCAGGGCACCAGCCTGCGGGCGGCGATGCGGGTCAAGGTCGATATCCCGGCGCAGGTGACGACGCCGGTCGGCACCACCTCGGTATTCCTGGTCAACCTGAGCGTTTCCGGCGCATTGATCGAGTCGGCCAAGAGGCTGTCGGAAGACGACGCCGAGGTCGGCCTGTCGTTCTACCTGATCGCCCAGCCCGGCAACCGGCAGGTGCGCATCAATCCGCAGGCGACGATACGCAATATCAACATGGTCAAGCCGGCCACCGGCGGCAAACCCGACGTGTTCACTTACGGCGTGCAATTCATCGACCTGGACCCGGTCCACTACACGATGCTGCAAAACCTGACCTACGAAGCGCTGATCGCCGACCGCCAGAAGATCGTCTGATGCGTTTTGCAGGGACGAAAAAAAACCGGCCGAGGCCGGTTTTCTACATCTAAATCAGCTTAGATGTTGTTCTTCGTGATGGCGGTCTTCGCGGCCGTGTTGGTCACCGTGGTGGTGGCCTTCCAGGTCAGGTTGGTGGCGCCAGCTGCGATGGTCGGGGTGTAGATTACGGTCAGGCCATCGACGCCGGTACCCAAGCCGGTACCCAGGGTCAGGGTGATCACGCCGGCAGCGACGGTTGCGCTGGCGACTTCCTTGGTCGGGGTAAAGACCGGAATGCCAGGCTTGGTATCGGAGCAGTCGGTCAGGATGCCGCCAGCTTCCTGGGCGCAAACGGCCACAGCGGTTTTCAGCGAATCGGCAGCGCCCTGGGCGTTGGCGATCTTGGCTTTCACGGTGTAATCGCTATACGCTGGAATCGCCACGGCGGCCAGGATGCCGATAATGGCGACCACGATCATCAGTTCGATCAGGGTAAAGCCGGCTTGTGCTTGTTTCTTCATCATTTTCATGGATTTCATTTTCTACTCCTGAGGGTGGGCGCTACGTTTTTTTGTGTACTTTCCTATGAGCAAGTGGCGTGCCAAGGCATTTCAGCCACCAAAAGGAACGAAATCATAAAAAATACGCCACTTTTTGTCAGTTTCCATGACGCAATTTGTCAGTCGCGCAATCGATTGACAAATTTTGTCAGTCGCCCACAAAAAAACCCGGCCGCAGCCGGGTTCTCTATGCATCTAAATCAGCTTAGATGTTGTTCTTCTCGATGGCGGTCTTCGCAGCCGTGTTGGTCACGGTGGTGGTGGCCTTCCAGGTCAAGTTGGTTGCGCCAGCTGCAACGGTTGGGGTGTAGATGATGGTCAGGCCATCGACGCCGGTGCCCAGACCGGTACCCAGGGTCAGGGTGATCACGCCGGCAGCGACGGTTGCGCTGGCAACTTCCTTGGTCGGTGTGAAGGCTGGGATGCCTGGCTTGGTATCGGAGCAGTCGGTCAGGATGCCGCCGGCTTCCTGGGCGCAAACGGCCACAGCGGTTTTCAGCGAATCGGCAGCGCCCTGGGCGTTGGCGATCTTGGCCTTGACGGTATAGTCGCTGTACGCCGGGATCGCCACGGCGGCCAAAATACCGATAATGGCAACCACGATCATCAGTTCGATCAGCGTAAAGCCAGCCTGAGCTTGTTTCTTCATCATCTGCATGGATTTCATTTTTGACTCCCGGGTGTGTTGAACATCAAAATTTTGTAGAGCACCTAGCTATGTGCAATTGATGTGCCAGCCCTTTTTGCGATGGAATCCGGCTGAAACCGCCTGAAACTGCCGTTTTTTGTCGGTCCGACTGCCCTTTTTTGTCAGCCGGTACGCCGCAATTTGTCAGCTCAGCCCGCAACTGACAAATTTGGTCAGCCGATGCGGAAGGCCATTTGTGTTCCGCTGAGGTCGATCAAGTCGCCCGGGTGCAATCGTTGCGCCGCCTGCTTGCCCAGGGCGACGCCATTCACCAGCGGCGCCACGTCGCCTTCCGTGTGGACGATCGAATACGCATCCGGCTGACGATGGATCACCACCACCTGCACGCCGGCGCGGCCGAGCGTGGTCTGCGGCTTGGTCAGCGCCACCTGCTTGCCGGCGTTGCTGCCATTTAATACTTCGATTTGCGCCAGCAACGGTGCCGCCGCAGCCATCGGCCGCACGCCGTCAGCCACGAACTCGACGTGGAACTTGGCCATCTTGATCACATCCTGGTGCTGCAGGAAATGCTTGCCGATGCGGTGGCCGTTGACGAAGGTGCCGTTGGTGCTGTGCAGGTCCTCGAGGAAGGAATCGTCGAGGATGGTGACGATGACCGCGTGTTCGCCGCTGACGGCCGGATGCGTCAGCACGATGTCGTTGCGCGGGTGACGGCCGATGGTCATCCGCTCCTTGCTCAGTTGTACTTGCTGTTCCACCTGCCCATCCCGCGAGATGATGATCTTCGCCAATCTGGTCTCCAAAAGAAAAAGCCCCGTGTGGCCTTGCGACGATCTTGAGCGTCGCATGCGCACATGGGGCTTTTTTATTCCACATTCAAGCTGGCTGTTATTACAGCATGGCTTTCAGCAGACGCGCCATTTCGGACGGGTTCTTGGTGACGGTGATGCCGCAAGCTTCCATGATTTCCAGTTTGGCTTGTGCGGTGTCGGCACCGCCGGAGATCAGCGCGCCGGCGTGGCCCATGCGCTTGCCCGGAGGAGCGGTAACGCCGGCGATGAAGCCGACCACTGGTTTCTTCATGTTGTCTTTGATCCAGTAAGCCGCGTTCGCTTCGTCCGGGCCGCCGATTTCGCCGATCATGATGACCGCGTCGGTGTCAGGATCGTCGTTGAACATCTTCATGACGTCGATGTGCTTCAGACCGTTGATCGGGTCGCCGCCGATGCCGACTGCCGACGATTGGCCCAGGCCCAGTGCGGTCAGCTGACCGACTGCTTCATAGGTCAGGGTACCCGAACGCGAGACCACGCCGATGCGGCCCTTGCGGTGGATGTGGCCTGGCATGATGCCGATCTTGATTTCGTCAGGGGTGATCAGGCCTGGGCAGTTAGGGCCCAGCAGCAGGGTCTTCGAGCCGGCTTTGGCCATGCGGTCCTTCAGGGCCATCATGTCGCGGACTGGAATGCCTTCGGTGATGCAGATGGCCAGATCCATTTCAGCTTCGACAGCTTCCCAGATCGCGGCGGCCGCGCCTGCAGGCGGTACGTAGATCACCGACACGTTTGCGCCGGTTTCTTTTTTCGCTTCGGTCACGTTGGCGAAAATAGGAATGCCTTCGAAGTCTTCGCCGGCTTTCTTAGGATTCACGCCTGCCACGAAAGCAGCTTTGCCGTTCGCGTAGTCGCGGCACATGCGGGTGTGGAATTGACCGGTCTTGCCGGTAATACCTTGGGTAACGACTTTGGTATCTTTATTGATCAGAATGGACATGTTGATTCCTTAATTAAGCTTGACCGGCAGCGGCTGCTACAACGCTCTTCGCTGCATCTTCCATGGTGTCGGCTGCGATGATAGGCAGACCGGAATCGGCCAGCATCTTCTTGCCCAGGTCTTCGTTGGTGCCCTTCATGCGCACCACCAGAGGCACCTTCAGCGAAACGGCTTTCGATGCGGTGATCACGCCTTCGGCGATGACGTCGCAACGCATGATGCCGCCGAAGATGTTGACCAGGATGGCTTTCAGGCCTGGGTTTTTCAGCATGATCTTGAACGCTTCGGTCACTTTCTCGGCCGTTGCGCCGCCGCCCACGTCCAGGAAGTTGGCCGGCTCGCCGCCGAACAGCTTGATGGTGTCCATGGTGGCCATGGCCAGGCCGGCGCCGTTCACCAGGCAGCCGATGTTACCGTCCAGCGAGATGTAGGCCAGGTCGAATTTCGATGCTTCGACTTCGGCTGGATCTTCTTCGTCCAGGTCGCGGTAAGCCAGGATTTCCGGCTGGCGGAACAGCGAGTTGGCGTCGAAGTTGAACTTGGCGTCCAGTGCGATGACCTTGCCCGAACCGGTCAGGATCAGCGGGTTGATTTCGGCCAGCGACGAATCGGTTTCCCAGTAGGCTTTGTACAGGCCTTGCAGGTTGGTGACCGCGTCGGCGATCGAACCTTCCGGCACACCGATCTTGGCGGCGATGCTGGCGGCTTCAGCGTCGGTCAGGCCGACGGATGGGTCGATGGCGATCGAGTGCAGCAGTTCTGGGTGGGACTCGGCAACTTCTTCGATGTCCATGCCGCCTTCGGAGGAAGCCATCAGGACGACGCGCTGCGATACGCGGTCGGTCACCATCGACACGTACAGTTCTTTCTTGATGTCCGCGCCTTCTTCGATCAGCAGGCGGCGTACTTTCTGGCCTTCAGGGCCGGTCTGGTGCGTGACCAGCTGCATGCCCATGATTTGCTCGGCGTATTCTTTGACTTGCTCCAGCGACTTGGCTACCTTCACGCCGCCGCCTTTACCACGGCCACCGGCGTGGATTTGTGCTTTTACAACCCAGACCGGGCCGCCCAAGGTTTCAGCAGCTTTGACTGCTTCTTCCACGGACATGCACGGAATACCGCGCGGAACCGTCACTCCGTATTTTCGGAGGATTTCTTTGCCTTGATACTCATGGATTTTCATGCTGGCTTCCCTTCTGATGCTGATGTGTAAAAATCGGTTGATAGTGCGAAATGTGTGTATCTAGTAAGCAGAGATTGCTACGCGCCACCTGGTGCTGCTTTGACCACCCAGCGCGGGTAAAACTGCGCCACTGCTCCGCCGTCGGTGCGCAGGGCATGGCATTTGTCGAGTTGAAAAGGCTTGTGGCGCGGCACGCCGTTATCTTCGGTAGCCGCGTCGTTGGTCGACCAGACATCGTTGGCAAACGCCTGCACCGCGGCCGTCGGCAGGATCTGCGCCAGTTCGGTCAAGTGGGTGCAGCCGGAAATGCCGGCCAGGCGTTGCTTGAGCTCGTGGCGGAAACCCTTCATCAGGTTCAGGCCGACGAGCTGTTGTTTGTAATCGGGAGCAATGGTGTCGCAGTGGCCGGGATACGGAACGGCATCGGATGCGGCTTCGGCATCGACGATGGTCAGTTGCAGATCGACGGTCAAACGCAGGTGCAGGTCATGCAGGGGGGTGCCGCCAGCGCGTGGGCCCGAGGCCAGCACGGTGTCGTGCACTTTGATATCGGTGATATGGGCGTCAAGATCCCACAGGCCGTCATCGCGTGCGTACGCTTGGACGGCAATTGCGCGCGTGTGCCGGAGCGCACGTCGGGTAACTGGGGTTGACAGGGACATAAGACCGATGCCGCTCTCGCGACAGAAATTTAGTAAGCAGCCATGTGCTGAAACGCACGTGTCCGCAGCTTCTACGGACAACTACCGCACCTGCGGCGCTGCAAAAACCCCAAAAGTGTAGCACATCAAGACCGCCAGTTGCGCCAGAACATATGTTTTGACCACAAAAATGGGCGTTTCGAGGTTGTTTTTACAAGAAATTCATCAATCGTATTTCAGTCATGGAAACATTGTATGGTGCGTTGCGGCAGCCGTTCAGTCAGCCGCTCAGTCGCGCTTAATCATCCTCCGGCGCGCCTTTTAACGCGGCCTGGACGGCGCGCTGGGAAAATCCGCGCTGCAGCAGGAAGCGCATCTGCTTGTTGCGTTCCTGCGGATCGGCGGCCACGGTGCCGAACTTGCGGCTCCACACTTCCTGGCAGCGCTCGGCCTCGCCTTCGGCCAGGCCGGCCTTCAGTTCCTGCAACTCCTCGCCCTTGATGCCGTGGCTTTGCAGCTCGGCGACAATGCGGCTGTTGCCGAAGCGCGCGGAGCGGCGGTGGATCAGCGCTTCGGAAAACCGCTCCTGCGACAGCCAGTTGTTCTTTTCCAGCAAGTCGAGCAGGGCTTCGATGTCGTCGCCCTCTTCCGCGTAGCGCGACAGCTTGCGGCCCAGTTCCAGCCGGCTGTGTTCGCGCATCGACAGGAATCGCAGTGCGCGTGCCTTCAGGCTCAGTTGCGGTGCTGCCATAAAACCCTCTGCACAATGAGAAAACCACCGGCTGAATAAACAGCGCGGTGGTCAATCCGTCGCTCCCGCGCAGGCGGGAGCCTATAGAACGCATGCTCAGCATGGATCCCCGCTTTCGCGAGGATGACGGCTATTTTACGCCGCGTCGGCTTTGTCGGCTTTGTCCGCTTTGTCGGCCTTATCGGCTTTGTCGACGGACTTCAGCTTGACGACGGTGTCGGCTTTATCGGTATTCAGCGGCGGCAGTGCGCGCACGCCCAGCGATTCGCGGACCTTGTTTTCGATTTCCCATGCCAGCTCAGGACGCTCTTGCAGGAAGATGCGGGCGTTGTCCTTGCCCTGGCCGACGCGCTCGCCGTTGTAGCTGTACCAGGAACCGGACTTCTCGACGATCTTCGCTTCCACACCCAGATCAAGAATTTCGCCTTCGCGCGAGGTGCCTGCGCCATACAGGATGTCGAAGTGCGCTTCCTTGAACGGCGGCGCGATCTTGTTCTTGACGACCTTGACCTTGGTTTCGTTGCCGATCACCTCGTCACCCGACTTGATCGAGCCGGTGCGGCGGATGTCCAGGCGCACGGAGGCGTAGAACTTCAGCGCGTTGCCGCCGGTGGTGGTCTCCGGGCTGCCGAACATGACGCCGATCTTCATGCGGATCTGGTTGATGAAGATGACCAGGGTGTTGGTGCGGTTGATCGAACCGGTCAGCTTGCGCAGCGCCTGCGACATCAGACGGGCTTGCAGGCCCGGCAGCGAATCGCCCATGTCGCCTTCGATCTCGGCGCGCGGCGTCAGCGCGGCGACGGAGTCGATCACCACCATGTCGACCGAACCGGAACGCACCAGCGCGTCGCAGATTTCCAGCGCCTGCTCGCCGGTGTCCGGCTGCGAGATCAGCAGTTCATGCAGGTTGACGCCCAATTTTTGCGCATAGCCGACGTCCAGCGCGTGTTCCGCGTCGATGAAGGCGCAGGTGCCGCCCAGTTTTTGCATTTCCGCGATGGTTTGCAGGGTCAGCGTGGTCTTACCCGACGATTCCGGACCGTAGATTTCCACCACGCGGCCGCGCGGCAGGCCGCCGACGCCCAGGGCGATGTCCAGGCCGAGCGAGCCGGTCGACACCACTTGCACCTCTTCCATCGGCGTACTGGCGTCCATGCGCATTACGGAGCCTTTGCCGAATTGCTTTTCAATCTGTGCCAGCGCGGCAGCCAGCGCCTTGGCCTTTTCAGATGCAGGTACAACAGCTTTTTTATCGTCCATAATGTTCTTTCAACCAGTGGGTGGGTGCAAATTCGTCGGTACAGGCAGTACTGTATAAAAAAACAGTGCTTAATGCAAGCACGATTTTTAAACAATTTTGAGTTCGCACAAAAACTCGCCACCTTGCGTGAAATGAAACACAATACAAGCTTCTGCAGCCGGAGTGTCTACCATGCGTATTTTACTTGCCGAGGACGATAGCGTACTGGCCGACGGCCTGACCCGGTCGCTGCGCCAATCCGGCTACGCCATCGATTGCGTGCGCAACGGCCAGGAGGCCGACACCGCCCTGTCGACCCAGGAATTCGATTTGCTGATACTGGACCTGGGCCTGCCCAAGCTGTCCGGCCTGGAGGTGCTGCGCCGCCTGCGCGCGCGCTCCTCGCTGCTGCCGGTGTTGATCCTGACCGCCGCCGACTCGATCGAGCAGCGCGTCAACGGCCTCGACCTGGGCGCCGACGACTACATGGCCAAGCCGTTCGCGCTGTCCGAGCTGGAGGCGCGGGTGCGGGCGCTGACCCGGCGCGGCGCCGGCGGCGGCGCCACCGTCATCAAGCACGGTCCGCTGTCCTACGACCAGGTCGGCCGCAGCGCCTACATCAACGAGCAGATGCTGGACCTGTCGGCGCGCGAGCTGGGCCTGCTGGAGATCCTGCTGGCGCGCACCGGCCGGCTGGTGTCCAAGGAACAGCTGGTCGACCATCTGTGCGAGTGGGGCGAGGAAGTCAGCAACAACGCCATCGAGGTCTATGTGCACCGCCTGCGCAAGAAGATCGAGGTGGGCGGCATCCGCATCGCCACCGTGCGCGGCCTGGGCTACTGCCTGGAAAAATACTCGGACGCCGCCCGCGCCAACAGCGAACTCGGCGACGCCGCCAAGTGATCCCGGCGACACAGCAGCAGGAACCCGGCCAGGCCGACGGCGAGGAATACCAGCCGCCGGCGGCCGAGGCCGACGAAGGCATCCAGCACTCGCTGTTCGGCGAGATCCTGGACTGGATGCTGGCGCCGCTGCTGCTGCTGTGGCCGATGAGCATCGCGATCACCTACCTGGTGGCCAAGTCCATCGCCAACCAGCCGTTCGACCACGCGCTGGAAGACAGCGTGACCGTGCTGGCGCAGCAGGTGCACGCGGTGGACGGCAAGATCATCAAGAGCCTGCCCGGCTCGGCCCGCGACATCCTGCGCGCCGACGACATCGACAATGTGTACTTCCAGATCCAGGGGCCGCGCGGCGAGCACATCGACGGCGACCGCGACCTGCCGCCGCCGCTCGACGAGGAGGACAAGTTCAGCGGCGGCAGCGTGCGCTTCCGCAACGACACCATGCACGGCACGCCGGTGCGCGTGGCCTATACCTATGTGCGGCTGGAGCGCAGCCAGGCCGACGATGCGCAGCTGGCGCTGGTGCAGGTGGCCGAGACGCTGGAAAAGCGCGCGCAGCTGGCCAACGCCATCATCAAGGGCGTGATCCTGCCGCAGTTCATCATCCTGCCCATCGTCCTGGCGCTGGTGTGGTTTGCGCTGGCGCGCGGCCTGTCGCCGCTGGCGCAGCTGCAGGAACGGATACGGGCGCGCAGCTCGGACGACCTGAGCCCGATCGCCTCCAACCAGGTGCCGGAAGAGATATCGCCGCTGGTGCGTTCGCTCAACGAGATGCTGGCGCGGCTGTCGCTGTCGATCGACATGCAGAAGCGCTTCATCGCCGACGCCGCGCACCAGATGCGCACGCCGCTGGCCGGCATGCGCATGCAGTCCGAGCTGGCGCTGCGGCAGACCGACAGCGGCGAAATCCACCGCTCGCTGGAGCAGCTGGCCAAGAGTTCGGAAGCGGCCACGCGCCTGGTGAACCAGCTGCTGGCCCTGGCCCGCGCGGAAAACCAGCCGCAGGCCGGCACCGCCATGCTGCCGCTGGAATTGTCCGAACTGGCGCGCAGCGCGGTGCAGGACTGGGTGCCGGCTTCGTTTGCGCAGCGCATCGACCTGGGCTTCGAGGCGCCGGCCGAGCCGGTGCAGATCGTCGGCAATCCGACCATGCTGCGCGAGCTGCTGTCCAACCTGATCGACAACGCGCTGCGCTACACGCCGGCCGGCGGCAGCGTGACGGTGCGGGTGCGCAGCGACGAGAGCGAGCGCGGCTATCTGGAAGTCGAGGACACCGGACCGGGCATCGCGCCGGCCGAACGCGAGCGCGTGTTCGAGCGCTTCTACCGCATCCTGGGCAATACCGCCGAGGGCAGCGGCCTGGGCCTGGCGATCGTGCGCGAGATCGCACAGCAGCATGGCGCCGAGGTCGACATCTTCAGCAATCCGCGCGCCACGCAGTCCAAGCTGCCGGGCGCGCTGTTCCGCCTGAGCTTCCCGCTGCCGCCGCGCCCGCAAGATGAAGAAAGCGAACCGCCGCACTATGGATAAAGCACCACCGATCACCCGCGCCGAACACTGGCGCAAGACGCGCCGCCTGTCGGCCATCCTTCTGCTGCTGTGGCTGACGACCGGCTTCTGCGCCGCCTTCTTCGCGCGCGAGCTGGCCGGCCTGAGCGTGTTCGGCTGGCCGCTGTCGTTCTACCTGGCGGCGCAGGGCGCGTCGCTGGTCTACCTGGCCATCCTGGCCGTCTACGCCTGGCGCATGCGCCGGCTGGACCAGGCCGCCGCCGCGGAGCGCCGCGCTTGAAAACCCCACGCACCTTCCTTCAGCGCCTGCGCAGCTACTACGCGCTGTTCACCATCGGCTTCGCCGGCTTCCTGATCGCGCTCGCGGTGCTGGAGCAGGAAGGCATGCCGCGCGTGTGGATCGGTCACCTGTTCATGTTCGCCACCATCGTGCTGTACGCCACGCTGGGCGTGTTGAGCCGCACCTCCAACGTGCTGGAATACTACGTCGCCGGGCGCCGCGTGCCGGCCATGTTCAACGGCATGGCCACCGCCGCCGACTGGATCTCCGCCGCCAGCTTCATCAGCCTGGCCGGCGGGTTGTACCTGCACGGCTTCGACGGCCTGGCCTACATCATGGGCTGGACCGGCGGCTACTGCCTGGTGGCGATCCTGATCGCGCCCTACCTGCGCAAGTTCAGCCAGTACACCATCCCCGACTTCCTCGCCGCCCGCTACGGCGGCGCCAGCGACAGCAGCAACAAAGGCGGCCGCGCCGTGCGCATCCTCGCGGTGGCGGCCACCATCATCGTCTCGTTCACCTACGTGGTAGCGCAGATCTACGCGGTTGGCCTGATCGCCTCGCGCTTCACCGGCGTCGATTTCTCGGTCGGCATCTTCCTCGGCCTGGCCAGCATCCTGGTGTGCTCCTTCCTCGGCGGCATGCGCGCCATCACCTGGACCCAGGTGGCACAATACATCATCATCCTGGTGGCCTTCCTGATTCCCGCCATCTGGCTCTCCGGCAAACACACCGACAACCCGATACCGCAGGTGGCCTACGGCAAGCTACTGCCCAAGCTGAGCGCGCGCGAGGCGGTGCTGATCGACGACGCCAAGGAGGCCGAGGTGCGCGCCATCTTCCGCCGCCGCGCCGACGACTACGACGCCCGCATCCGCGCCCTGCCCGCCTCGTGGGAAGCGGGGCGCGTCGAGGTCCAGCGCAAGCTCGACAGCGTCAAGCTGCGCAACGCCTCGCTGCTGGAAATCCGCGCCGCCGAGCGGGGCCTGATCGCCTATCCAAAGGATGCCGACGCCGCCGCGCGCGAGTGGGCCGACGCCCGCGCGCAGAACCTGGCCCGCGCCGAGCCGATCACGCCGCACGCCACGCCCTATCCGGGCGACGCCGAAACCTCGGACATCAAGCGCAACAACTTCCTCGCGCTGGTGTTCTGCCTGATGCTGGGCACCGCCGCGCTGCCGCACATCCTGATGCGCTCCTACACCACGCCGTCGGTGCACGAGACGCGGGTGTCGGTGCTGTGGACGCTGTTCTTCATCCTGCTGATCTACCTGACCATTCCGGCGCTGGCGGTGCTGGTCAAGTACGACATCTACAACTCGCTGGTCGGCAGCGATTTCGCCCACCTGCCGAACTGGGTGTCGTACTGGACCAACGTCGACAAGGTCAATCCGCTGTTCAGCATCACCGACGTCAACGGCGACGGCATCGTGCAGCTGGCCGAGATCACCATCGACGCCGACGTGCTGGTGCTAGCCACGCCGGAAATCGCCGGCCTGCCCTATGTGATCTCCGGCCTGGTGGCGGCCGGCGGGCTGGCCGCCGCGCTGTCGACGGCGGACGGGCTGCTGCTGGCGATCTCGAACGCGCTGTCGCACGACATCTACTACAAGATCGTCGACCGCGGCGCCTCGACGCAGAAGCGCGTCACCATCTCCAAGCTGCTGTTGCTGGCGGTGGCCTTCATCGCCGCCTACGCCGCCTCGACCAAGCCGGGCGACATCCTGTCGCTGGTCGGCGCCGCGTTCTCGCTGGCGGCCGCCACGCTGTTCCCGGCGCTGGCGCTGGGCGTGTTCTGGAAGCGCGCCAACCACCAGGGCGCGATCGCCGGCATGGTGGCCGGCTTCACGGTCTGCGTCTACTACATGCTGCATACCAATCCCATCCTGGGCGGCGGCGCGGCCGGCCAATGGTTCCACATCGCCCCCATCTCGGCCGGCATCTTCGGCGTGCCGGCCGGGCTGCTGACGATGGCCGTGGTCAGCCTGCTGACGCCGGCGCCGGACCGCCAGACCAATGCGCTGGTCGACTACATCCGCGCGCCGGAACTCTGAGATACATTTGCCTTGTGGCAGATTTGATAACTTGATGGTATGGTGCCCGAGTTATCTATTTCACAAACATACCGCCATGCATATCCGTACCCTGCTGTTACTGGCCTGCGCCGTTTGCCACGGCGCGCTGGCTGCCGATGTCGCGCCTGGCGCCGGCAAGGCCCCGCCGCCGATCGCCGATTTCTTCGGCAACCCCGAATTCACCGGCGCCATCCTGTCGCCGAGCGGCAAATACCTCGCCGTGCGCGTGGGCGGCAAGGAAAAGCGCGACCGCCTGGCCGTGGTGGAACTGGGCGCCAACACCGTCAAGGTGGTCGGCAACTTCAGCGACGCCGACATCGGCGATTTCCAGTGGGTCAACGACAACCGCCTGGCCTTCACCGCCGCCGACCGCGACCTGGCCCAGGGCGACCTGCGCTACGCGCCCGGCCTGTACGCGATCAACCGCGACGGCAGCGGCTTCCGCCAGCTGGCCATGCGCAACGGCACGCCGTTCATCACCAGCAGCCAGGGCGGCCTGCCGCCGCGCGAGCTGCTGCCGTGGCATACCTATATGCTGAACCAGCGCGGCCCGCAGGATTCCGACTACATGTACGTGCTCGACAAGAGCATCAGCGGGCCGGGCCAGCTCAACTACGTCAACCTGGAGCGGCTGAACACCGTCACCGGCCGCATCGCCTCCAGCGTGCCGCGTCCCGGCGACAGCATGAGCTGGATGCTCGACAACAAGGGTGAACCGCGCCTGACGGAGACCCGCAAGGACAGCGTCACCAGCATCTATTACCGCGACCCAGCCAACAACGAATGGCGCAAACTGATCGGCTTCGACACCTTTGCCGGCGGCAAGGGCTCGTTCTCCCCGCTGGCGTTCGGGCCGGACGGCACGCTATATGTGGTCACCCGCAGGCAAAGCGACACCTCGGCCATCCACACCTACGACCTGGTCAGCAACACCATATCCGACAAGCCCCTGGTCAGCCTGCAGGGCTTCGACTTCAGCGGCCGCCTGATCATGGACCAGAACAAGCTGCTCGGCGTGCGCTACCTGACCGATGCCCAGGGCACCGAGTGGTTCGACCCGGCGATGAAGGCCATGCAGGCCGACATCGACGCCAAGCTGCCCAACACCGTCAACCTGCTGACACCGCCGTCGCGGCCGGAAGCGCCGTGGGTGCTGGTGACCGCGTTTGCCGACATCTGGCCTTCGCGCACCCTGCTCTACAACCGCGACACCAGGGCCCTGACGGCGATCGGGGCCACCCACCCGGCCATCAATCCCAACCAGATGGCGCCCAAGTCGCTGGTGCGCTACAAGGCGCGCGACGGCCTCGACATCCCGGCCTGGCTGACCTTGCCGCGCGGCCCCGGCAAGAACCTGCCGATGGTGGTGCTGGTGCACGGCGGCCCTTACGTGCGCGGCGGCCGCTGGGACTGGGATGCGGACGCGCAGTTCCTGGCCTCGCGCGGCTACGCGGTGCTGGAGCCGGAATTCCGCGGCAGCACCGGCTACGGCTACGCGCATTTCCGCGCCGGCTGGAAGCAATGGGGCCTGAAGATGCAGGACGATATCGCCGACGGCACGCGCTGGGCCATCGCCCAGGGCGTGGCCGACGCCAAGCGGGTCTGCATCGCCGGCGCCAGCTACGGCGGCTACGCCACGCTGATGGGCCTGATCAACGATCCCGACCTGTACAAATGCGGCGTCGAATGGGCGGGCGTGACCGACATCAACCTGCTGCGCGACGGTTCGTGGTTCTATGTGTCCGACCTGTCCGACGCATGGAAGCAGTACGGCATGCCGCAGCTGGTCGGCGACCCAGTCCAGGACGCCGAGCAGCTCAAGGCCACGTCGCCGCTGCTGCAGGCCGCCCGCATCAAGCAGCCGCTGCTCCTGGCCTACGGCGGCTCCGACATGCGCGTGCCGCTGCCGCACGGCACCAGGTTCTACAAGGCGATCAAGGAGACCAACCCGAACGTCGAGTGGATCGAATACCCGGAGGAAGGCCACGGCTGGGCGCTGCCGAAGAACCGCATCGACTTCTGGGGCCGCGTGGAGAAATTCCTGGACAAGAATATCGGCGCGCAGTGAAAGACGCGCTATAGTCTCGTTGCAGCAAACCTGATCAACGGATTACGGAGGAGCGCGCATGTCGTCGGGAAAAATTCTGGTCGCACAGGGAGGCGGTCCGACCGCCGTCATCAACCAGTCGCTGGCGGGCGTGGTGCTGGAGGCGCGCCGCTTCCGCGACGTCACCCGCATCTACGGCGCCATGCACGGCGTGCGCGGCATCGTCAACGAAGACCTGGTCGACCTGACCCAGGAAACCAGCCACAATCTCGAACTGGTGGCCGCCACGCCGTCCTCCGCGCTGGGCTCGACCCGCGACAAACCCGATGCCGCCTACTGCGCCGAAATCTTCAAGGTGCTGCAGGCGCACGAGATCGAGCAGTTCTACTACATCGGCGGCAACGACTCGTCCGACACGGTGCGCATCGTCAGCCTGGAAGCGCAGAAGGCCGGCTATCCGCTGCGCTGCATCCACATCCCCAAGACCATCGACAACGACCTGGTCGGCAATGACCACACGCCGGGCTTCCCGTCGGCGGCGCGCTTCGTGGCGCAGGCCTTTGCCGGCGCCAACCTGGACAACGCCTCGCTGCCCGGCGTCTACGTCGGCGTGGTGATGGGCCGCCATGCCGGCTTCCTGACCGCCGCCGCAGCGCTGGGCAAGAAGTTCCCGGACGACGGACCGCACCTGATCTACCTGCCCGAGCGGGTGTTCGCGCTGGAGCAGTTCCTGGCCGACGTCAAAGCCACCTATGTGAAATACGGCCGCTGCGTGATCGCGGTGTCGGAGGGCATCCACGATGCGTCCGGCGAAGCCATCGCCAGCCTGCTGGCCAAGGAAGTCGAGCGCGACGCCCACGGCAACGTGCAGCTGTCCGGCACCGGCGCGCTGGCCGACCTGCTGTGCGACGAGATCAAGGCCAAGCTGGGCATCAAGCGGGTGCGCGGCGACACCTTCGGCTATCTGCAGCGCTCCTTCATCGGCTGCGTGTCCGACGTCGACCAGCGCGAGGCGCGCGAAGTGGGCGAGAAGGCGGTGCAGTTCGCCATGTGGGGCGGACGCGACGGCTCGGTGGCGATCAAGCGCACCGGCTTTTATTCGGTCGACTACGAACTGATGGCGCTGTCCGACGTGGCCGGCAAGACGCGGGTCATGGAGGATGAGTTCATCAGCGCCAGCGGCACCGGCGTGACCGACGCCTTCCGCATGTACCTGCGGCCGCTGCTGGGTTCCGGCATGCCGGACGCGTTCCGCCTGCGGCCGGCGCCGGTGGAAAAAATCCTGAAGAAATAGGAGATGGCGACCATGAGATTCTTCCACCACCACGGCGTGCTGCTGGCCATGCTGGCCGGCGCCGCGCTAGCCGTCTCGGCGCAAAACAAAGACCAGCCCCCGCCGCCGCCCGGCGGCAAGCGCGGCCCGCCACAGGAAGCCATCGACGCCTGCAAGGGCAAGGCCGACGGCGCGAAAGTCACCTTCAAGGGCCGGCGCGGCGAAGACATCAAGGGCGTCTGCAAGAAAATGCGCGACATCGTCGCCGCCGTCCCGGAGGGCGGCATGCCTCCACCGCCGCCGGACCAGCGCAAATAAAGCTACTCGGCATGCACGTCGCGGTAGGCGAGCATGGCCAACAGGCGTTCCTCCTTGTCCGCGTCGAAGCCGCAGGTCGCCTCGAAGCGGGCCGGGTTTTCGTAGGTGCCGAACAGCATGTCCCACCAGACGATGTCGCCGTAGTTGTTGCGGTGGCGGCCGTACTGGTGATGGATGCGGTGCATCTCCGGCCGCTGGAAGAAGTAGCCCATCCAGCGCGGCGTGCGCACGCTGGTGTGATAGAAAAACTCGCCCAGCGCCGTGCACAGCGTGTAGACCGCGCCCGCTTCCGGCGACAGGCCCAGCAGCGTGTACACCAGCAAGCTGCCCAGCACAGAATTGACCAGCATTTCGCCCGGGTGCTTGTAGAACGACGTGATCACCTCGATGCGCTGCGGGCTGTGATGGATCTGGTGGAAGATGCGCCACAGCCAGTCCGACTCATGGCGCCAGCGGTGCCACCAGTAAAACACGAAGGTGGCGATGAAGTAGGCCAGCACACCTCCCGCCGCCGGATGCAGGTGGTGCGACAGGTGGAACACCGACGCCGCCGACAACCAGCGCTCCCAGCTGAATCCAGCCAGCACCACGATGCCCAGTTGCGCCGCATTCACCAGCACCACCCGCAGCGGCCAGGTCCGGACGTGCGGCAAGCGCCAGCCCGGGCGCAGCCGCTCCAGCACAAAACAGCCGGCGAACACCGCCAGTATCACAGTCAGCATGTCTCTCTCCTCGAAGCGGTTGGAAAGACTGCAGTCTGCCACCGGGCAGCTTATTTAAATACCTTGCCGTTGATAATTACATCATTTAATCTATAACGTATCAAATTTCGATACTACACACATGTCCCAGACCCAAAACCTGATCGCCACGCTGAAACGCCTGCTCAAGGCGGAGGGCATCACCTACGCGCGCGTCGCCGCGCACCTGGCGTTGAGCGAGGCCACCGTCAAGCGCCAGTTCTCGCTGCAGAGCTTTTCGCTGCAGACGCTGGAAGCGATCTGCGACCTGCTTCGCATCGAGCTGGCCGAGCTGGCGCAGGCGGCGGCCAGGAACCAGCCCGAACTGCACAAGCTGAGTCCCGCGCAGGAGAAGGAACTGGTGGCCGATCCCGGCCGCCTGCTGACGGCCGTGTGCGTGCTGAATCACTGGAGCGCGGCTCGCATCGTCGAGACCTACAAGATCAGCCAGGCCCAGTGCGTCGCCTACCTGGTGCAGCTGGATCGTCTGGGGCTGATCCATCTGATGCCGGAAAACCGCGTCAAGCTGCGCATCGCGCGCGACTTCGCCTGGCTGCCGGACGGTCCTATCCAGCACTTTTTCCAGGACCGCATCCAGTCCGATTTTTTGAACGGCAGTTTTGACCGCCCCGGCCAGCAGCTACGCTTCCATCACGCGATGCTGACCGCGGAAGCCAGCGCGCGATTGCAGCAGCGCATGCAGCGGCTGCTGCGCGAGTTCGCCGAGCTGCACGAAGACAGCAAGAACGCGCCCGACGCCCAACGCTATGGCACCAGCCTGCTGATGGCGGTCAAGCCATGGGAGCCGCAAGTGTTCGAAGCGCTGCGCCGCCATCCCGACGCGCGGCCGTTTGCCGGTGCCGGCTAAACCGGGCGCGGCGCATAAGGAGCAGCATCTTTACACGCTTTTACGCTTGTTAACCTCATCTGACATATTTCTGCAACAAAATGCGTCTACCGCTTCAGGCGCAATTTTGCGGGCGCCGATGTCAGAAAGGTTGCCATGTCGTCCAAACCAGTCACCAAGGAATTGCCACCATTGCCATCGCGCCGCCGCGCCGCCCTTGGCGCGCTCGGCGCCGTCAGCGCGCTGTCCCTGATCGCCTGCGGCGGCGGAGGCTCTGACAGCACGTCCACGTCCACGTCCACGTCCACGTCCACCGCCGCCGTGCTGAGCGGCTTGAGCCTGTCGGCCGGCACGCTGGTGCCCGCCTTCGCCTCCGGCACCACCAGCTACACATCGGCGGTGTCCTACGACACCACCAGCATCACCTTCAGCCCGACGCTGGCCGACAGCACGGCGACCCTGACCATCAACGGCACGACCGTCAGCAGCGGCAACAGCTCCGGCGCGTTTGCGCTCAGCGTGGGCGACAACACCTTCACCATCGTCGCCACCAAGAGCGGCGCGGCCACCAGCTACACGCTGACCGTCAAGCGGGCTTCGATGAGCGTGTCGGCGGACGCCAGCCTCAGCGCTCTGACGCTGTCCACCGGCATCCTGTCGCCGGCGTTCGCGGCGGCCACCACCAGCTATTCGGTCACGGTGGCGAATTCCATCACATCGGTGACGCTGACGCCGACAGCGACCAGCTCCACCTCCACGCTGACCGTCAACGGCACGACCGTCGCCAGCGGCAGCGCTTCCGGCGCGCTGGCCCTGAACGTCGGCAACAACAGCCTGGTCGTCGCCGTGCTGGCCGCCGACGGCGTGAGCACCCGCAGCTACACCGTGACGGTGGTGCGCAGCGTGGCCACGTCCACCGTCTCCGGCGACGCCACCCTGAGCGCGCTGGCGATTTCCAGCGGCAGCCTGTCGCCGGCGTTCGCCTCGGGTACGGTCGCCTATACGGCCACGGTGGCCAACGGCGTCAGCTCGGTGACGTTGACGCCGACCGCCACCAACAGCGGCGCCACCATCAAGGTCGGCAGCGCGACGGTGGCCAGCGGCAGCGCCTCCGCTGCGCAGACGCTGAGCGTGGGCAGCAACACGCTGTCGGTGGTGGTCAGCGCCGAGGACGGCACGCACATCATCACTTATACGGTGGCGGTGACGCGCGCGGCCGCGGTCTCGACCGACGCCAGCCTGAGCGCGCTGGCCATCTCGTCCGGCACGCTGTCGCCGGTGTTCGCCGCGGCCACCACCAGCTACACGGCGGCCGTGGCCAACACCGTTTCCGCGCTGACGCTGACGCCGACCGCCAGCGCCAGCGGCGCCGCCATCAAGGTCAACGGCACGGCCACCGGCAGCGCCGCCGCTTCGGCATCGCTGGCACTGACGGTGGGCAGCAACACGCTGTCGGTGGTGGTGACGGCGCCGGATGGCTCGACCACCAAAACCTATACCATCATCGTCACGCGGGCGTCTGCCACCTTGTCGGCCGACGCCACGCTGAGCGGACTGACCATTTCGGCCGGGACGCTGTCGCCGAGCTTCTCCGCCGCCACCACCAGCTACACGGCCAGCGTGCTCAATGCGGTGGGGACGGTGACGCTGACGCCCACCACCACCAGCAGCGGCGCCACCATCAAGGTCAACAGCGCGACCGTGAGCAGCGGCGGCGCCTCGGCCTCGCTGGCGCTCAACGTCGGCAGCAACACGCTCAGCGTCGTGGTCACGGCGCAGGATGGCGCAAGCAGCAAGACTTACTCGGTGGTGGTCACGCGCGCTGCGGCCAGTTCCTGCTCGGTGACGCCGGAGGAAACCGCCGGCCCGTATCCGGCCGACGGCTCCACCGCCAGCAACCACGCCTACAACGTGCTGGCCTTGTCCGGCATCGTGCGCGCCGACATCCGCAACACCATCGGCAGCTCGACGCAGGTGGGCGGCGTGCCACTGACGGTGAACATCACGCTGCAGAACGTCAACGCCAGCTGCGCGCCGCTGGCCGGCTACGCGATCTACCTCTGGCATTGCACGCGCGAGGGCGTGTATTCGGTCTATACGGAATCGAGCGTGGCGGCCAACTACCTGCGCGGCGTGCAGGCCACCGACGCCAACGGCGTGGTCAGCTTCACGACGATCTTCCCCGGCTGCTACTCGGGGCGCATGCCGCATATGCACATGGAGATCTTCCCCAGCCTGGCCAAGGCCACCACGGCCAGCAACAAGGTCAAGACCACGCAGCTGGCCTTCCCCACCGATGTCTGCACCACCGTGTACAACACGGCCAGCGGCTATACCGCCAGCGTCAACAACTTCAGCAGCATCAGCTTCGCCTCCGACAATGTGTTCAGCGACGGCTATTCGCTGGAGATGACGTCGCTGAGCGGCAGCGTGTCGGCCGGCTATGTCGCCAACGTCACGATATCCATCGCGGTGTAGCGCTTTACCGGGCTTTACAAGGTCTTGACGTTTTCTAACAGTCTCCCGGGGAATAATGGTGGCCTCACATTGATTTCGGGAGCACTACATGAAAGCAGTCAAACATTGGACGTTCTGGACGCTACTGGCCGGCGCCTCGCTGGGGGCGTCGGCCCAGAACGGCCCGCAGGCTGGCGGTTCGCCGCCCGGCCCGCCGCCGGAAGCGGTCGCTGCCTGCAAGGGCAAGACCGAAGGCACGAAAGTCCAGTTCACCGGCCATCGCGGTGAAAAGGTCAGCGGCGTGTGCAAAAAAATGGGCGACGTCCTGGCCGCCTTCCCCGACGGTCCGCCGCCGGACCAGCGCAAATAAGGCAGTGGGTTCAATGCGACGATGCTACGGCGCGGCGCCGATCCGCAGCGCCGGCAGCAGCGGCGTGATGACGCCGTCCGACGGCAGCGGCGCCAGCTCCAGCAAACGCATCAGCAATGGATAGACGTCGACGTTGTCGAACTCCGGCAGCACCACGCCAGCCTTGAACGCCGGGCCAGAGGCGATGAAGGTGGCGCGCATCTCGGGCGCGAGGTTGTCGTAGCCGTGCGCGCCGCCCTTCAGCTTTTCAACCTTCTGGTTGTCGAACGCCAGCGTCCAGCCGGTTTCGGCGATACAGAGGAAGCCCGGCACGCGCGCATTGCGGCCGTACGCCAGCCGAGCCGGCACATCGAACTTGCGCCAGCACTGCATATGCGCGTGCGGCTTGAGCAAGGCCCCCGCCACCTGCTCGTCCTGCCCCGGCAGGGCATCGACCGAGGCATAGGCGCCGGAAGCTGTCTGCAGGTAGCCGGCTTGCCACAGCAGTTGGTCCATGCGCACCACGCGCTCCTTGCTGACCGCCGCCATGCCGTGATCGGAAACGATGACGATGTTGGCGTCCACGTGACGGCGCTTGAGACCATCCATCAAGCGACCGATCGCCTGGTCGACGCGCGTCACCGCCTCCGTGGTCTCCGCCGCATCCGGGCCGAAGTCGTGGCCGGCGTGATCGACGTCGTCGATGTACAGCGAGAGGAAACCGAAACGCCCGTCCGCCGGACGGTCCAGCCATGACAGCAGCTGATCGACGCGGCTCGCGGCCGGCAGCTTGCCGTCGAAGCGCGGCGCTTCGGCCGGCCGCACGCCATGGATGGCCGCCTCGGAGCCGGGCCAGAACATCTGCGCGGTGCGGATGCCATGCCGCTCCGCCGTCACCCACACCGGCTCGGCCTGGTCCCACCAGCGGCGGTCGGTGACCGCTTCCGCATTGTCGAGGCTGAAACGCACGCCCGGAATCGCGGCGTCGTTCATCGTATTGCCGACCACGCCGTGATGGTCCGGACGCAGGCCGGTCACCAGCGTGTAGTGGTTGGGGAAGGTCAGCGACGGATACGACGGCCGCATCGCCACTGCCCGCGCGCCTTCGGCCGCCAGCCGGTTCAGGTTGGGCGACACGCCGCGCTCCAGGTAGTCCGGACGCATGCCGTCCAGCGACACCAGGATCACCGGCGCAGGCTGTGCCATGTGCGCCGGCGCCACCTGGGCGCAACCTGCGGCAACCACGGCCAGCATCAGCAGACCCGCGATTTTGTTAACATAGCTCTTCATCAGCGCGACCTCGAATAACTGAAACCAGGCAGTATGCCCGCGGGATGTGACGCCGCCATGAAAAAAAGCGGACCACGCCGGGGCGTGGTCCGCTTTTTTCAGCATGCAGAATGCGCTTAGACGACGATGGTCTGGTGCTCGTCGCCGACACGGGCGCGGATCTTGCCGATGGTGTAGACGGTCTCGCCGGCCGCTTCCAGCTGGGCGATGGCCGCTGCCGCGTTTTCCTGCGACACGATGACGGTCATGCCGATGCCGCAGTTGAACACGCGGTGCATCTCGGCGTCGGCCACGCCGCCGTGCTGCTGCAGCCAGGTGAACAGCGGCGGCATGGTCCACGATTTGCCATCCAGCTCGGCCACCAGGCCAGGCTGCAGCACGCGCGGGATATTCTCGACCAGGCCGCCGCCGGTGATGTGCACCATGCCCTTGACTTCCATAGCGTCCATCAGCGCCAGCAGCGGCTTGACGTAGATGCGGGTCGGCTGCATCAGCACGTCCGACAGCTTGCGGCCGTGGAAGTCGCCTTCCAGGTCCGGCTTGGCCACTTCGATGATCTTGCGCACCAGCGAGTAACCGTTCGAGTGCACGCCCGACGAAGCCAGGCCCAGGATCACGTCGCCCGGCACGATCTTGGTGCCGTCGATGATCTTCGATTTTTCCACCGCGCCGACCGCGAAACCGGCCAGGTCGTATTCACCGGCAGGATACATGGAAGGCATTTCCGCCGTTTCGCCGCCGATCAGCGCGCAGCCGGCCTGTTCGCAGCCCTGGGCGATGCCCTTGATCACGTCGGTGGCGGTCGCCACGTCCAGCTTGCCGCAGGCGAAGTAGTCGAGGAAGAACAGCGGCTCGGCGCCCTGCACCAGGATGTCGTTGACGCTCATGGCGACCAGGTCGATGCCGACCGTGTCGTGGCGGTTCAGCTCGAACGCCAGTTTCAGCTTGGTGCCCACGCCGTCGGTGCCGGAGACCAGGACCGGCTCCTTGTACTTCTTGCTGATCTCAAACATGGCGCCGAAACCGCCCAGGCCGCCCATCACGCCTTCGCGCATGGTGCGCTTGGCAAAGGGCTTGATCGCTTCGACTAAAGCGTCGCCCGCGTCGATATCGACGCCGGCGTCACGGTAGGACAGGGAAACATTAGAAGTTTGGCTCATGGTGTATTTCGCAGCGGAGGCGGTAAAATAGAAGGCGGAGACCTGTTTCGTAGCAAAAAACCACGAAAATGCGTAGAAATCGGCGCAAAATCGGTACGACAACCCGGTCAATCCGCTATTTTATCAAAATGCCCCGTCCAACAGCCGTTTTTAACCATCTAAATCACTTTCCATGCCATTTCCCCTCTCGCTAGAGCAAAAGCAAACGGTATTCTGGGTAGCGGTTTGGGCGGCATTCTTCCTCCTCCTGATCACTTTGGGTCCGGTGCTGACGCCCTTCCTGGCCGCCGCCATCATCGCCTATGCGCTCAATCCGGGGGTCGACTTCCTCGACCATCTGCACCTGCCGCTGGGCCGCGTGAAGATGCCGGTGCCGCGCGCGCTGGCCGTGGTGGTGGTCGTGGTGCTGTTTTTTGCCGCCATCGCCACCCTGGTGCTGATCGTGGTGCCGGTGCTGCAGAAGGAAATCCCGATGCTGCAGGCGCAGATCCCGGCCTTTTTGGCCAAGACCAACGACCTGCTGGGGCCCAAGCTGCTGGACATGGGCGTCAAGGTGCGCCTCGACAGCGCCGGCATCAAGAAGCTGGTGTCGCAGCAGATGTCCACCAGCGGCGACGAGATCTGGAGCGCCGTGCTCAATTCCGCCCGCGTCGGCGGCACCGCGGTGCTGGGCTGGATCGCCACGCTGGTGCTGATCCCCGTCGTGCTGTTCTACCTGCTGCTGGACTGGCACCCGATGCTGGCCCGTATCGGCGGCGCCGTGCCGCGCCGCTGGATAGTCGCCACCGAGGCGATGGCGCGCGAAGTCGACACCCTGCTGGCCCAGTACCTGCGCGGCCAGCTGCTGGTGATGTTCGTGCTGGCGGTCTACTACTCGGTGGCGCTGGCGATCGCCGGTTTCGACGTCGCGCTGCCGGTCGGTATCATCACCGGCCTGCTGGTGTTCATTCCCTACCTGGGCTTCGGCCTGGGCCTGGTGCTGGCGCTGATCTCGGCCGTGCTGCAGTTCTCCGACTGGAGCGGCGTCATCGCCGTGGCCATCATCTACGGCGCCGGCCAAGTCCTGGAAGGATTCTTCCTGACCCCGCGCCTGGTCGGCGAGCGCATCGGCCTCAATCCGCTGGCCGTGATCTTCGCCCTGCTGGCGTTCGGCCAGCTGTTCGGCTTTGTCGGCGTGCTGCTCGCATTGCCCGCGTCGGCGGTGCTGATGGTGGCATTTAAGCACTTGCGCCGCCACTACCTGAGCAGCAGCTTCTATAATGCGTGACGTGGAATACAGAATCGTTATGCAAAATACAAGACCAAGGCGAACGCCATGAAGCAGCTGGTGCTCGATTTAGGCGCGGACCAGGCGCACAGCCTCGCATCCTTCGAGGTCGGACAGAATGCCGAAGCGGCAGCGCTGATGGAGCAGTTCGCCGGTCGCACGTCGCGCGAGCACTTCGCCTACCTGTGGGGCGCCGGCGGCGTCGGCAAGACCCACCTGCTGAAAGCCCTGGCCAGCGCCGGCGGCGAGGCGGAACAGCTGCGCGCGCGCTACATCTCGCCGTTTTCAATCGAGTCCGAGTTCCTGTATTCGCCCGAGGTCGACCTGTATCTGCTCGACGACTGCGAAAAACTGTCGCCGGTGGCGCAGATCGACGCCTTCGCGCTGTTCAACGAAATCCGCGCCAACAACGCCTTCATGGTCTGCAGCGGCGCCGTCGCCCCTGCCGTGCTGCCAGTGCGCGAGGACCTGCGCACGCGCATGGGCTGGGGCCTGATCTACCAGATCCACGGCCTGACCGACGATGAAAAAGTGGCGGCCCTCTCCGCCGCCGCCACGGCCCGCGGCTTGACGCTGTCGCCGGGCGTGATACCCTACTTGCTGTCCCACTTCCAGCGCGACATGCGGTCGCTGTCGACGATGTTGGACTCGCTGGACCAATATTCCCTTGAAACCCAACGCCCGATCACCCTGCCGCTGCTGCGCGAGTGGTTGCAGGCGGAAGCCAAAGAATGATGAAGCATGAACCTGGCACTATTTGACCTCGACCACACGCTGCTGCCGATCGACTCCGACTACGAGTGGGGCCAGTTCCTGGTGCGCATCGGCGCCGTGGACGCCGCCGAATTCGCCCGCCGCAACGATGAATTCTTCGCCCAGTACCAGGCCGGCACGCTGGACCCGGTCGAATACCTCGAGTTCTCGCTCGGCACCTTGGCCGGCTTCCCGCGCGCCAGGCTCGAGGCGATGCAGGCGCAGTACATGGAGGAAGTCGTGCTGCCGGCGATCCGCCCGGCCGCCCGCGCGCTGCTGCAAAAGCACATCGACGCCGGCGACCTGGTGGCCATCGTCACCGCCACCAACCACTTCGTCACCGCGCCGATCGCCAAGGCCTTCGGCGTCGAGCACCTGATCGCGGCGATGCCGGAAACCGACGCCGAAGGCAACCTGACCGGCAAGCTGCTCGGCACCCCGACCCAGGGCGCCGGCAAGGTCACGCACACCAAGGCCTGGCTGGCGAAGATGGACAAGAAGCTGGAAGATTTCGGCACCGTCCACTTCTACAGCGATTCGCACAACGACCTGCCGCTGATGTCCATCGTCAGCCACCCGGTGGCGACCAACCCCAACGCCGCACTGAAAACGCATGCCACAGCCCAAGGCTGGCCATTAATTGACCTATTCAATGATTAAGAAACTGATCCGCAAAATCCTGGGCACCAAGAGCAAGGCGCGCGACACCAGCACGCCGGTGATACTCGGACCGGACGCCCACGGCATCGATCCCCGTCTGCTGTCGTCAAACGCGGTGCGCGTCACCAGCACCCTGCAGGAAGCCGGCTACGAAGCCTTCGTCGTCGGTGGCGCCGTGCGCGACCTGCTGCTGGGCGTCAAGCCGAAAGACTTCGACATCGCCACCAACGCCACGCCGGAGCAGGTGCGCAAATTATTCAGGCGCGCGTTCATCATCGGCAAGCGCTTCCAGATCGTGCACGTGATGTTCGGCCAGGACCTGCTGGAGGTGACCACCTTCCGCGGCACCACGCTGGACAACGCGCCCAAGGATGAACATGGCCGCGTCCTGCGCGACAACACCTTCGGCTCGCAGGCGGAAGACGCGGTGCGCCGCGACTTCACCATCAACGCCATGTACTACAACCCGGCCAACCAGCAGGTGCTGGACTACCACGGCGGCATCGAGGACATCCGCGCCAAGACGCTGCGCATCATCGGCCAGCCGGAAGCGCGCTACCGCGAAGACCCGGTACGCATGCTGCGCGTGGTGCGCTTCGCCGCCAAGCTCAAATTCTCGATCGAGCCGAACACCGGCGCGCCGATCCCGGTGATGGCGTCGCTGATCGACAACGTGCCGGCCGCGCGCGTGTTCGACGAAATGCTGAAACTGCTCATGAGCGGTCAGGCGCTGGCCTGTTTGCAGCAGCTGCGCAAGGAAGGCCTGCATCACGGCCTGCTGCCGCTGCTGGACGTGGTGCTGGAGCAGCCGCTGGGCGCCAAGTTCGTCACGCTGGCGCTGGATTCGACCGACGCCCGCATCCACGCCGGCAAGACCGTGTCGCCGGGCTTCCTGTTCGCGTCGCTGCTGTGGCACCAGGTGCTGGAGAAATGGACCGCCTACCGCGCGGCCGGCGAGCAGACCATCCCCGCGCTGCACCTGGCCGCCGACGACGTGCTCGATTCGCAGACCGAGAAGCTGGCCTTGCAGCGCAAGATCGGCTCCGACATGCGCGACATCTGGTCGATGCAGCCGCGCTTCGAGCGCCGCACCGGCAAGTCGCCGCACAAGCTGCTGGAACACCTGCGCTTCCGCGCCGGCTACGACTTCCTGCTGCTGCGCTGCGCCTCGGGCGAGATCGACGCCGAACTGGGTGAATGGTGGACCGCCTTCTATGAAGGCGACGAAGCCACCCGTGAAGACCTGATCGCCTCGGCCAACCAGCCGGCCGGCGGTGGCGGCGCCAAACGCAAGCGCGCTCCGCGCCGCGGAGGCCGCAGCAAGGGCGGCGCCGGCGGCGCTGAAGGCGGCGCCCCCGCCACCGGCGGCGGCGACGGCGCGGATTAAGCTGCGCGGACGCACTCACAGCGCATCATGAGCATCATCGGCAAAACAGGCGAAGACGGCTTCGCCTTCACCATCGCCTACGTCGGCATCGGCGCCAATCTCGGCGACGCGCGCGGCAACGTGGCCGATGCGCTGGAGCGCCTGCAGCGCCTGCCCGGCTGCACGCTGATGGCCGCATCGAGCCTGTACCGCACCGCCCCCATCGATTCCAGCGGCGACGACTACATCAACGCCGTCGCCCGCGTCGCCACCACGCTGGACGCCGAAGCGCTGCTGCAGGCGCTGCACGGCATCGAGCAGGCGCACGGCCGCGAACGGCCCTACCGCAACGCCCCGCGCACATTGGACCTGGACCTGCTGCTGTACGGCGACCAGCAGATCGCCAGCCCCACGCTGACCGTGCCGCACCCGCGCATGACCGAACGCGCCTTCGTGCTGGTGCCGCTGCTGGAGATCGAGCCGGCCATCCACATTCCCGGCAAGGGCGCGGCGCAGCAGTATGCCGCCGCGGTAGCCGGCCAGGGCATCGGGCCCATTATTTGACTCCCCTGCACGCGACAGCATTCAGGACTACACTATCGCGGTCTGACCTCATCTTTAAAGGATTCTCCATGTCTGGTTATTTGCAAGGAAACGAAATGGCCGCGGGCCAAAAGCCTGCCGTCGCCACCGCGCCTGCACCGGCCAAAACGGTCGCCACCAAGGCGGTGACCATTCCGACGCTGAACACGCTGCGCGCCGCCGGCGAAAAGATCACCATGCTGACCTGCTACGACGCCAGCTTCGCCTCGCTGATGGACCGCTGCGGCGTGGAGATCCTGCTGATCGGCGATTCGCTGGGCATGGTCTGCAACGGCCACCAGTCGACGCTGCCGGTCACCGTGACGGAGGTGGCCTACCACACGGCGGCGGTGGCGCGCGGCAGCAAGTCGGCGATGGTGCTGGCGGATATGCCGTTCGGCAGCTACGCCACGCCGCAAGCGGCGTTCGACAACGCCGTCAAGCTGATCCAGGCCGGCGCGCACATGGTCAAGCTCGAAGGCGGCGCCTGGCTGGCAGACACCGTGCGCTTCCTGACCGAACGCGCGGTCCCGGTCTGCGCCCATCTCGGCCTGACGCCGCAATCGGTGCACCAGCTGGGCGGCTACAAGGTGCAGGGCAAGACCACCGAAAGCGCCGAGCTGCTGAAAGCCGACGCGCTGAAGCTGCAGGCGGCGGGCGCCTCGCTGCTGGTGCTCGAAGCGATACCGTCGACGCTGGGCAAGGAAGTGACCGACCTGCTGGCGATACCGACCATCGGCATCGGCGCCGGCCCGGACTGCTCCGGCCAGGTGCTGGTGATGCACGACCTGCTGGGCGTCTTCCCGGGCCGCAAGGCGCGCTTCGTGAAAAACTTCATGGAAGGCCAGACCAGCATCGACGCCGCCGTCAGCGCCTACGTCGCCGCAGTCAAGGACGGCGGCTTCCCGGCGCTGGAGCACTGCTTCTAAGCGCCTCCATCGAGATCGGCCAACATTTGCCCGGCCTGATCCCAAGGTAGCCTGCGGCCGCTATCACGCATGCGTTGATATGCGGCCCGCGCTACCTGCGTGGAGATTTGCGCGCTGCGGACCATCTCCGTGACCAACCACAGCGTTCCACGCACCTCGACTGCTTCCGCTTCCGCAGCAGCCCGCAAATCCTTATCGCCGGTCAGCAATGGACATTCCTGATGCGCAGCCAACGCCAACGCAAACAGATCGTTGCGCCCCGGCCGCCGATATCGTTGCGCCAATTGCCCGACCCTCGCTACCAGATCGCCATCCATCGTCATAGCCTCCAGCCCCATGTCCAGCAAGCCGGCATGCTGTTCCATCAGCTCATCGTGATAGAGCACATCGGGGACTGCAAAGCGGTATTTCATGTTGAACATCGGTGCCAGCAGGCCGCCGGTGTCCATATCGATCAGTATGTTGGCATCACTGATGAGAAGCAGCATTGCCGCCTTCCAGCGTCCGCATCTTACGGAAGGCGGTGAGCGGCATGCGCATCAACTCCGCGGCTTTGGATTCGCCGATGTAGTCCTCGGCGAGCGCGTGGAAAATCAGTTGCTCGAACACGTGCGGCTGCTCGACCGGGTAGGCATCGCCAGGCTCAGTCAGGTTCCAACCCTTGAGGCGGAACTGACGCACCGTTTCATCACGCCACGCCGGCGTGACTATGCCCAAGTCGCGGGCACGGTACAGCAAGCCTCCCATGCTGAGGCCAAACTCCTCCTTCAGCAATGCCAGCTCCTTGAGTTCGATGTAGCTGCGGCGCGCCCCCAATTCCTGCAAGGCCGACTGGCGCGGCACCAGGAATGCGCCGGCAAAGCGGTTGCAAGCCAGCTCCTCATCCATATCTTCCGCAAGCCGCCCAGCCAGCATCAAATGGCCCAATTCGTGCGCCATGGTAAAGCGCTGGCGGTCGCCCGGCCAATTGCTGCCCACGACTATCACCGGCATGCCGTTCACAGACGCAGCCAGCCCGTCAAACTTGGGATCGGCATGCGCGTCAATCATGAAGACGCGTATGCCGTGCGTTTCCAGCGCGTCGATCAATTCGGGAATCGGCGCATAACCCAAGGCCCAGGCATTGCGTACCTGCTCCGCCGCATCTTCAATCTGTGACAGGTCGGATATTTTTTTCGGCAATCCGGCTACTGGCGCAAACGCCTTGAGCGGCGGCGCAGGGAACAGATTCTCCAGTTCAATGCGCCGTTCGATCTGGTCGATTACCTCATGCTCTATAGCCTCCAGCCGCTTCTTCGGCAGCGTCCCACGCTTGCGGTATTCAATGCCTTCCAGCGCGACCGTCTCGGGCCGGAAAAAATACTCGGTCCGCACCTGCAGTGCCTGCGCCAACTTGATCAACGTCGCGGAATTCGGCGTTGCCGCCTCATCCTCATACTTTTTGATGGCGGCATGGGACAGGTCGACCTTGGCCGCCAGATCGCGTAGCGAAAGGCCGGCCGCCTTGCGCGCCCGGAAGAGCCGTTGTCCTATCATGATTTTCTCCAGCACCGTACGATTGCGGTTTACATTTAATAATATAATACATCAATTTGTAAACCATCGTTTAATCCGCATCAGGTACGGTGCGGGAGCGTTGCGTTTCAGCCTACCCGGATCCAGGTGGTCTTCAGCTCCGTGTATTTGTCGAACGCGTGCAGGGATTTGTCGCGGCCGTTGCCCGATTGCTTGTAGCCGCCGAACGGCACCGTGATGTCGTCACCGTCGTACTGGTTGACGTGCACGGTACCGGCGCGCAGCGCGCGGGCGGTCTGGATGGCTTTGCTCAGGTTGGCGCTCCATACCGCCGCCTGCAGGCCGTACGGCGTGGCGTTGGCCTGCCTGACGGCGTCGCGCACGTCGGTAAAGCTCAGCACCGACAGCACCGGGCCGAAGATCTCTTCGCGCGCGATGCGCATGTCGCTGTTGACGCCGTCGAACAGGGTCGGCGCGACGTAGTAGCCGCCGCTGTCCTTGCGCACCTGCTCGCCGCCGGCCAGCAGTTTCGCGCCGTCCGCATTGCCCGCTTCGATATAGCCCATCACCGTCTTCAACTGCGTCTCGTCGACGATGGCGCCCATGATGGTGGCTTCGTCCAGCGGATCGCCGGGCGCGAAGCGCGGTATCATCGCCAGCGCTTTTTCGATGAAGCGCTCCTTGATCGACTCTTCCACGAACAGCCGCGACGGCGCGTTGCAGCTCTCGCCCTGGTTGAAATAGATCGATCCCACCGCCGCCGACACGGCCGCATCCAGGTCAGGGCAATCGGCGCACACGATGTTGGCCGACTTGCCGCCCAGCTCAGTCCAGGCCCGCTTCAGGTTGGACTGGCCCGCCATCTGCATGATCTGCTTGCCCACGCGCGTGGAGCCGGTGAAGCCGATGCAGTCCACGTCCATGTGCAGCGCCAGCGCGCTGCCGGCTTCCTGTCCATAGCCCGGCACCACGTTGAACACGCCGGCCGGGATGCCCGCCTCCAGCGCCAGTTCGCCCAGCCGCAGCGCCGTCAGCGGCGACTTCTCGGATGGCTTGAGCACCACGCTGTTGCCGGCGGCGAGCGCCGGTGCGATCTTCCACGCGGCCATGATCATCGGGTAATTCCACGGCACGATGGCGGCCACCACCCCGACCGGCTCGCGCGTGATCAGCGCCAGGCTGTCGGCGGCGGTGGGGGCGATTTCGTCGTAGACCTTGTCGATCGCCTCGCCATACCAGCGGATGCAGTTGGCGGCGGCGGGCACGTCGACGCTCTGGCTGTACTTGATCGGCTTGCCCATGTCCAGCGTTTCGAGCAGCGCCAGCTCGGCGGCGTTCTTCTGTATCAGGTCGGCGAAGCGCAGCATGGTGCGCTTGCGTTTGGCCGGCGCCATGCCCGCCCAGCGGCTGTCGTCGAAGGCGGTGCGGGCGGCGGCAACCGCGCGGTCGACATCATTGCCGTCGCAGCGCGCGACAGGGCCGAGCAGGCGGCCGTCTATCGGGGAATGGTTATCGAACTGCTGGCCGCTGCGGGCCCAGACCCGCTCGCCGTTGATGAAGGCGCGGCCGTCGATCTGCTGAACCAGCGCGCGTTGATGCCAAAGAGGATTGTCCGCCATGTCGACTCCAGATGAATGAACCGCAACACCCTGATTCTAATCCGGAATGACGTGCTCCGACGCACGTCATTCCCGCGCAGGCGGGAACGACGTCAGCCGGACTTGAAGGCCGCGGACACCTGACGCTGGCGCAGGCGCTCGGCGCGCGCCAGGTACAGGCTCGATGCGATCACGCCGATCGACACCACCAGGATGGTCAGCGCCGCCACCGCGTTCACGCGCGGATCGAGGCCCAGGCGCGCGCGCGAGAAGATCACGATAGGCATCGTCGACGAACCGGGGCCGGACAGGAAGGCCGACAGCACCACGTCGTCCAGCGACAGCGTGAACGTCAGCAGCCAGGCCGAGGCCAGCGCCTGCGTGATGTTGGGCAGCGTCACCAGGAAGAACACCTGGAGCGGCCTGCAGCCGAGGTCCATCGCCGCCTCTTCCAGCGACTTGCTCATCTCCTGCAGGCGTGATTGCACCACCACCGCGGCGTAGGCCATCCCCAGCAGGGTATGGCCCAGCCAGATGGTGCCCATGCCGCGCTCGGGGAAGCCGAACATCTTCTGCACCGACACCATCATCAGCAGCAGCGACAGGCCGATGATCACCTCCGGCATCACCAGCGGCGCGCTGGCCATGCCGGCGAACAGCGTGCGGCCGGCGAAGCGGCGGTAGCGGTTCAGCACAAAGGCCGTGAAGGTGCCCAGTATCACCGACGAGCAGGCCGTCAGCACGGCGATCTTCAGCGACAGCCCGAAGCCTGAAATGATCTCGCCGTCGTTCATCAACTCGCTGTACCAGCGCGTCGAGAAGCCGCTCCACACCATGTCCTGGCGCGAGCTGTTAAACGAGAACACCACCAGCACCACGATGGGCAGGTAGAGGAACAAATAACCGAGCGACAGCCAGCCGCGCCCGAACCAGCGTTGTACGAAAGACGTCATGCCCGCCCTCCTTCGCGTTGCTCGGCCTGGTATTTGTTCAGGATCGCCATCGGCACCAGGATCAGCAGGATCACCACCACGGTGACGGACGACGCCATCGGCCAGTCGTTATTGGTGAAGAACTCGTCCCACAACACGTGGCCGATCATCAGCGTTTCCGGGCCGCCCAGCAGCTCCGGAATCACGTATTCGCCGACGGCGGGAATGAACACCAGCATGGTCCCGGCGATGATGCCGGACTTCGACAGCGGCACGGTGATGCGCCAGAACGCCTGCAGCGGCGTCGCGCCCAGGTCGGACGCCGCCTCCAGGAAGCGCATGTCCATCTTCACCAGGTTGGCGTACAGCGGCAATATCATGAACGGCAGATAGGCGTAGACCATGCCGATCACCAGCGAGAACGGGGTGTTCATCATGTGCAGCGGCTCGCTGATCCAGCCCAGCGACAGCAGCAGGTGGTTGACGATGCCCTGGTTGGCCAGGATGCCCTTCCAGGCGTAGATGCGCAGCAGGAAGGAGGTCCAGAACGGCAGCATCACCATCATCAGCAGCACCGGCCGCACCGTGGCCCTGGCGCGCGCCATGAAGTAGGCGAACGGGTAGCCGATCAGCAGGCAAAGCACGGCCGTGATGGCCGCATACTTCAGCGAGCTGAGATAAGTCAGCGCATACAGGTCGTCGGTGACGATGAACAGGTAGTTGGCGACCTTGGCCTGCAGGTTGATGGTGCCGTTGGTGTAGCTGAGCAGCGTGCCGAGCGGATGGTCGGCGTCGATGTCGCTCAGGCTGATACGCGCCACCAGCAGGAACGGCAGCAGGAAGGTGACCACCAGCCAGACGAACGGCACGCCGATCACGAAGCGGCGGCCGGAGTTTTTAAAGAACTTGCTCATGGCCGCCTCAGTTGGTCAGCACGACGACGTCGGCGCCGTCCCACCAGACGTAGACCTGCTGCTCGCGGCTCAGGCCCGCGTCATGGCGGGCGGCGTTGGTGCGCGAGACTTTCAGCTCCATGCCGCTGGCCAGGCGCACCACATAGTGCGTCTCGTTGCCGAAGTAGGCGACGGAGGAGATCTTGCCCTGCACGCAGTTGTGGCCATGCTCGGCGGCGCTGGCGCGCTGTTCGACGGTCGGCGCCTCGACCTGCAGCACCATCTTCTCCGGCCGGATCGCCACCTGCACTTCCATGCCCTCGACGCCGGTGATGCCGTGCGGGACATAGCATTTGCCCTCGGCGCCCTCGACCACCACGTGATCCGGCTCGTCGATGGTGACGCGGCCCGGGAACAGGTTGACGCTGCCGATGAAGTCGGCGACGAAGCGGCAGTTCGGCGTTTCGTAGATTTCGCCCGGCGCGCCCACCTGCAGGATGCGGCCCTGGCTCATGACGGCGATGCGGGTCGCCATGCTCATCGCCTCGTCCTGGTCGTGCGTCACCATCACGCAGGTCACGCCGACCTGCTCGATGATGTTCACCAGTTCGATCTGCGTCTGTTCGCGCAGCTTCTTGTCCAGCGCGCCCAGCGGCTCGTCCAGCAGCAGCAATTGCGGACGCTTGGCCAGGCTGCGCGCCAGCGCCACGCGCTGCTGCTGGCCGCCGGACAGCTGGTGCGGCTTGCGCTTGCCGTAGGCGGTCAGCTGCACCAGCGCCAGCATCTGCTCGACGCGGCTGGCGATTTCGTCTTTCGGCAAACCGTCGCGGCGCAGGCCGAAGGCGATGTTGTCCCACACCGTCAGGTGCGGGAACAGCGCGTACGACTGGAACATCATGTTGATCGGCCGCTCATACGGCGGCACCGCGATGATGTCCTTGCCGTCCAATTCGATATGGCCCGAGGTCGGCGTCTCGAAGCCGGCCAGCATGCGCAACAGCGTCGACTTGCCGCAGCCGGAGCTGCCCAGCAGCGCGAAGATTTCGCCTTTCTCGATCGCGACCGACACATCGTTTACGGCGCGCAGGCCGTCAAACTCCTTGACCAGATTACGTATCGACAGGAAGGGCTGGCCGGGGGCCGATGAGGCGGGTATCGTCATGGTGGCGAAAATATCAAGCTTAATAAAAATGTACAGCGAAAAAATAAAGCGGGCTGCACCCGCTTTTTCAAAACCGTGATTATAAATGCAGCGCTTTTCGGCTGACTACTAAATCCAGCCTCTTTGCTGCAAATCGGCCAAGGTTTTGTCCAGGCAGGAGCGGATCAGCGCCACCATCTCGTCGATTTGCGCCTCGGTCATGATCAGCGGCGGCGCGATGATCATGCGGTCGCCGACGGCGCGCATGATCATGCCGTTGTCGAACATGTGGGCGCGGCAGATCATGCCGACCGCCAGGTTCTCGTCAAAGCGCTCGCTGTCGTGGATGGTCGCGCCCTTGCGCCTGACCAGATTGAGGCCGGCGACGAAGCCGCAGCTTTCTGCCACACCGACCAGCGGGTGGTCGCCCAGGGTCGCGAACCGGCGCTTCAGGTAGGGGCCGGTCTGCTCGGCCACGCGCCGCACCAGCCCTTCCTCTTCGATGATGCGGATATTCTCCAGCGCCGCCGCGCAGGCGACCGGATGGCCGGAGTAGGTGAAGCCGTGATTGAACTCGCCGCCCTGCCCGATCAGCACGTCGGCCACGCGGTCGCCCACCAGCACGCCGCCCAGCGGCACGTAGCCGGAGGTGACGCCCTTGGCGAAGGTGATCAGGTCCGGCTTCATGCCGAACAGCTCGGAGGCGAACCAGCGGCCCAGCCGCCCGAAGCCGCAGATCACTTCGTCGGCGATCAGCAGCACGCCGTACTTGTCGCAGATGCGCTGGATCTCCGGCCAGTAGCTGGCCGGCGGTATCACCACGCCGCCGGCGCCCTGTATCGGCTCGCCGATGAAGGCGGCGACCTTGTCGGCGCCCACTTCGTGGATCTGCTCCTCCAGCCAGGACGCCGCCTTCAGGCCGAAGTCATGCTCGCTCATGCCGGCGCCGTCGTCGAGGTAGTTGGGCTGGCCGATATGGACGATGCCCGGTATCGGCAGGCCGCCCTGCTCGTGCATGCCGCTCATGCCACCCAGCGAAGCGCCGGCCATGGTGCTGCCGTGGTAGGCGTTGTGGCGGCTGATGATGACGTGGCGCTGCGGCTGCCCCTTCAGATCCCAATAACGGCGCACCATGCGCACGTTGGTGTCGTTGGCTTCCGAACCGGAGTTGGTATAGAACACGTGGTTGAAGCCGGGCGGCGCGATCTCCACCAGCTTGGCGGCCAGCTGCACCGCCGGCACGTTGGTGGTGTTGAAGAAGCTGTTATAGAACGGCAGCGTCGTCATCTGCTTGTGCACCGCGTCCGCGATGCTGCTGCGGCCATAGCCGACGTTGACGCACCACAGGCCGGACATGCCGTCCAGGATCTTGTTGCCCTCCGAATCCCACAGGTAGATGCCTTCGCCGCGCACCATCACGCGCGCGCCCTTCTCGCCCAGCGCCTTGGTGTCGGTGAAGGGGTGCATGTAGTGCGCCGCATCGAGTTCGCGTACTTTGGCGGTGTCCATGGCGGCCTCCTTAAACGTGCAGCAGCAGGTGCTCGCGCTCCCACGGGCTGATGACGGTCATGAACTCCTGGTGCTCCAGGTCCTTGATCGCGGCGTAGACGTCGATGAAACGTTCACCCAGCACGGTGCGCAGCTTGTCCTCGGCGCGCAGCAGTGCCAGCGACTCCGGCAAGCCCTGCGGCAGCTGCACCGGCAGGTCGTAGGCGCTGCCGACGGTCATCGGCGTCGGTTCCAGCGCTTCCGTCATGCCCAGGTAGCCGCAGGCCAGCGTGACCGCCAGCGCCAGGTAGGGATTGGCGTCCGCGCCGATGATGCGGTTCTCGACCCGGCGGTCCTGCACGCCCGATTCGGGGATGCGGAAGCCCACGGTGCGATTGTCCACACCCCACTGGATGTTGATCGGCGCGGCCGTGTGGCGCACCAGCCGGCGGTAGGAATTGACGTACGGCGCGACGATCGCCATCGCCGACGGCATGTAGCGCTGCAGGCCGCCGATGTAGTGCTTGAAGATCGGCGCCGGCGAACCGTCGGCGTTGCTGAAGATATTCAGGCCGGTCTTGGCGTCCACCACGCTCTGGTGCACATGCATCGCCGATCCCGGCTCGCCCGCCATCGGCTTGGCCATGAAGGTGGCGTACATCGAATGCTTGAGCGCCGCCTCGCGCAAGGTGCGCTTGAAGAAGAACACCTTGTCGGCCAGGCCCAGCGGATCGCCGTGCAGGAAGTTGATCTCCATCTGGCCGGCGCCGATCTCGTGGATCAGCGTGTCGACGTCGAGGTTCATCAACTCGCAGTAGTCGTAGATGTCCTCGAACAGCGGATCGAACTCGTTCACCGCGTCGATGCTGTAGACCTGGCGGCTGGTCTCGGCGCGGCCGCTGCGGCCGATCGGCGCCTTCAGTGGCAGGTCGGGGTCGATGTTCTTGTCGGTCAGGTAGAACTCCAGCTCCGGCGCCACCACCGGGCTCCAGCCCTTGTCCGCATACAGCTTGAGCACGCGCCGCAGCACGGTGCGCGGCGCGAAGTCGACCATCGCGCCGTCGGAGAAATAGCAATCGTGGATCACCTGCGCGGTCGGGTCGGTGGCCCACGGCACCATGGTGATGGTGGTCGGATCGGCCTTCAGGATCATGTCGCGGTCGATCGAGGAAATGGCGCGGTAGTAGGCCGCGTCGTCGGTCGGGTAGTTGCCGGTCACGGTCATGCCCAGCACCGCCTCCGGGATGCGCATGCCGCGCTCCTGGGTGAATTTTGTCCGGGGGAGAATTTTCCCGCGCGCGACGCCGGTCAGGTCGGGCACCAGGCATTCGATTTCGGTGACTCGTTTGTCGTTGAGCCACAAGTCCATATCGGTGTAAGTGAAGTTTTCGCGGATAGCCATGAATTACTCTCAAAAGTCTTGATCAAGCGCGGCCGACTGCGGGCCGCGCGCGTGGGGACGGGTTTTCGGAGAGCCCAGCTAAGGAACGCGGCGCGCCCAGCGCTCGTAGGTACGGGTGAATTTCATGCCGGCTCCCTGTGTTGTGGATGCTGGCTGGCCTGATAGGCACGACATGCGTCGCCGAACGCGCGGAACAGCTTCATGGCATCCGGATTGGCGGCGACATTCCATTCCGGATGCCACTGCACCCCCAGCGCGAATGCGCGCGCGGCGGTCACGGAAACGGCTTCGATCAGGCCGTCGTCGGCGACGGCTTCCACCGCCAGGCCATCGGCCAGCTTGTGGATGCCCTGGCCGTGCAGCGAATTGACCATGATGTGGGTGGGGCCTGGACCCAGGCCCTGGCCTGGGTCCAGCAGATGCGCCAGCTTGCCGCCCGGCGTGACGGCCACGCGGTGCGCGGGACCGTACTGTTTTTCCAGCGGATCGCCCTTGTTCTCGCGGTGGTCCATCATGCCCGGCAGGTTCTGCACCGCCTGATGCAGCGTGCCGCCCAGCGCCACGTTCAGTTCCTGGAATCCCCGGCAGATGGCCAGCAGCGGTATGCCGCGCTTGAGCACCGCGCGTATCAGCGGCAAGGTGGTGGCGTCGCGCGCGTCATCCAGCGGCAGCGAGGGATCGAGCTGCGCCTGGCCGTAGTGCGCGGAATGAATGTTGGATGCGGAGCCGGTCAGCATGACGCCGTCGGCCACGGCCAGCAGCGCCTCGAGGTCGGCCTGCCCGGCCAGCGCGGGCAATACCAGAGGCATGCAACGCGCGCCGGCGACGACGGCGTTGAGGTACTTGTCCTGGACTGCGTGATTAGCGTGGTCGCCTATCTGCCTGGTACAAGCTGGGACTATGACGATTGGGCGGCGCATGTGGGTCTCTATCTCAGTGAAAGCAATTCCTGCGATCGATGTGATCAATTTATCACATTTTGCATTTACCATCACCGCGCACAGCGCTGTTTCGTACTTTTAGTAGCGTTTTGCCCGCTTTTAAGGCTATGCCACCTCTTCCGCGCGGGTTTCGGCCAGCAGTTTCTTCAGCTCGGGAACGCAGGACCCGCAATTGCCGCCCGCTTTCAGGCAGCTGGTGATCTGCGGCACCGTCTCCAGCTTCTGGATGCGGATCGTGTCGCAAATGGTGTTGCGGCCCACGCCGAAGCACGAGCACACGGTGGGACCGGCGTCGGCGCCCTTCTCCACCGGCATGCCCACCAGCAGGCCGACCCGGTCGATCTCGCTCAGCTCATCCTTGACGAACAGGCTCGCCAGCCATGCGCGCGACGGCATGTCCTGGCGCGGCGACAGGAAGATGCACTGGTCGATGCGGTCGTTCACCACGTGCACGGCGCGGTACACGCCGGCGGTGCGGTCTTCGTATTCGAGCCAGTCGGCGTCCAGATCCTGTACGCCCAGCAGTTCGCGCGCCCAGCCGCTGAAATCCTTGATGGTGTTGCGGCCGGCCAGCTCATAGCGCGCAAATTCGCGGCCCTGGATGCGGGTCCAGTGGGCCACGCTGTCGAGGTTCAATTCCGTGCGGCTCAGGATGAAGCCATTCCAGTTCACGCGGAACTGCTCGATGCGCACCGGCGTATGCTTGAACTCAGGCTCGCCGGAAACCGGATCGACCACCGGGTTGACCAGCGCGCCGACGCGCGCGTCGGACGAGGTCTGGCCGGACCAGTGGATCGGAATGAACACGCTGCCGCGCGCGATGCCGCCGCCGTGCTGCACCCGCGCCACCATCGCGCCCCACTGGGAGGTCACGCGCGCCAGTTCGCCTTCGCGCACGCCATGCAACAGCGCATCCTGCGGATGGATGTCGACAAAGGATTCGGCGATGTGGTCGGCCAGCGTGGCGGATTTTCCGGTGCGCGTCATCGTGTGCCACTGGTCGCGCACGCGGCCAGTGTTGAGGGACAGCGGAAAATCTTCGCAGACGGCGTTGGCCGGCGCGCGCGTGGCGGTGGCGATGAAACGCGCCTTGCCGTCGGCATGGGCGTAGACGTTGTCCTTGAACAGGCGCGCCTCGATCTGCAACTCGCCGGATGCGGCGCGGCGCACCGGCCACTGGGTCGGCTCCAGATCGTCGTATTCGCGCTGCTTGAGTCCTCCCAGGCCGGACATGTCGAACGCGCGCGGCACGTCGCCGACGGCGTTGCGGAAGCCGCTCAGGCGCGCATGCTCGTCGAAGACGTCCTGCGCACCGCCGAAATCGAAGCCGCCGAAGCCCATGCGCTGCGCGAACAGCGACAGGATTTTCCAGTCCGCCAGCGCCTCGCCCGGCGCCGGCAGGAAGGCGCGCTGGCGCGAGATGCGGCGCTCGGAGTTGGTGACGGTGCCGTCCTTCTCGCCCCAGCCCAGCGCCGGCAGCAGCACGTCGGCGTAGGCGTTGGTGTCGGTGTTCTGGATGATGTCGGTGGCGATCACCAGTTCGCATTTCTCCAGCGCGCGCCGTACCTGGTCGGCGTCCGGCAGGCTGACAATGGGATTGGTGGCGATCACCCACACCGCCTTGACCTTGCCCGCCTCGATCGCCTGGAACAGGTCGACCGCCTTCAAGCCCGGCTTGTCGGCCATGGCGGGCGATTCCCAGAAGGTCTGCACCACGTCGCGATGGTCGGCGCGGTCCAGGTCCATGTGCGCGGCCAGCATGTTGGCCAGGCCGCCGACTTCGCGCCCGCCCATCGCGTTCGGCTGTCCGGTGATCGAGAACGGTCCCATGCCGGGCTTGCCGATGCGGCCGCCGATCAGGTGGCAATTGATGATGGCGTTGACCTTGTCGGTACCGGCCGAGGACTGGTTCACGCCCATCGAGAAAGCGGTGATGGTCTTGCGCGTGGAGGCGAACGATTCGTAGAACTCCATCAGCACCGGCAACTCGATGCGGCAGATCTTGGCGACGGCGGCGGGATCGCTGCAATCGACGTTGGCGGTTTCCAGCGCCGCCTCGAAGCCGTTGGTGTTGTTGCGGATGAACGCCGGATCGACCGCGCCGATGCGCTCCAGGTAGCTGAGCAAGCCGTTGAACAGCCACACGTCGGTGCCGGCCTTCACCGGCAGGTGCAGGTCGGCCAGCTCGCAGGTGGCGGTGCGGCGCGGATCGATCACCACCAGCTTCATCCCGGGGCGCGCCTCCTTGGCCTTCAGGATGCGCTGGAACAGGATCGGATGGCACCACGCCGTGTTGGAGCCGACCAGCACCACCATGTCGGCCAGTTCCAGGTCGTCGTAGCACAGCGGCACCAGGTCTTCGCCGAAGGCGCGCTTGTAGCCGGCCACCGCCGACGACATGCACAGCCGCGAATTGGTGTCGATGTTGGCGCTGCCGATGTAGCCCTTCATCAGCTTGTTGGCGACGTAGTAGTCCTCGGTCAGCAGCTGGCCGGAGACGTACAGCGCCACGGCGTCCGGGCCGTGTTCGTCGATGATGGCGCGCCAGCTTTGCGCCACCTTGTCCAGCGCCTCGTCCCACGATACGCGGCGCAGGCCGTCCTCCGCGCGCACCTGCGGATACAGCAGGCGACCGTCCAGGCCCAGGGTCTCGCCCAGCGCCGAACCCTTGACGCACAGGCGTCCCTTGTTTGCCGGATGCAGCTTGTCGCCGGCGATGGCGATCGTGCCATCGGCCTTGGAAGTGGCCTGCACGCCGCAACCCACGCCGCAATATGCGCAGGTGGTGCGTACAGCCAGATGGTCGGTGGACAGGTTCACGATATGCTCTCTAAATCAGGCGGCGCGCGCGCTGAGCGCCTCGCCGAACAAAAGGTTTTGCCGGATCGGCGTGATGTCGGTGCGGTTCTGGATCAGGTTGAAGTACCACGGCCCGTCCTTGACGTCGCCGTACAGCACGGCGCCGGTGACGCGGCCGTCCTTCAATACCAGGCGCTTGTAGACGCCGCGCCGCGCATCGCGCAACACCAGGTCCTCGCTGCCTTCGCCGCCGATGAAATCGCCGACCGAATACAAATCCACGCCGGTGACCTTGAGCCGCGTCGGCGAGGTCGACTGCACGTAGCGGCGCACGCCGGCGCCGGCCAGGTGGGCGCCGCATACGCGCGCCTGATCCCAGATCGGCGCGACCAGGCCGAAAGTGGCGCTGCGGTGCTGCACGCACTCGCCAACCGCATACACGCGCGGATCGTAGGTTTGCAGCGTATCGTCGACGACGATGGCGCGTTCGCAATGCAGGCCGGCCGACTTGGCCAGGTCGATGTTGGGGCGCACGCCCGCGGTCATCACGACCAGGTCAGCAGGGATCACGGTGCCGTCCTTGAAGCGCACGGCGGTCACGCGGTCCGGTCCGACGATTTCCTCGGTCTGCGCGCTCATCATGAACGTCAGGCCCTTGGCTTCCAGCGCCTTCTGCAGCAGCAGCGCCGCCGGCTTGTCGAGCTGCTGGTTCATCAGCGCGTCGGTCACATGGACGACGGTGACGGACATGCCCTGGCGCTGCAGGCCGTTGGCGGCCTCCAGACCCAGCAGGCCGCCGCCGATGACCACCGCGTGACGGTGGTTGCGCGCCATCGCCAGCATGGTCTCGACATCCTGGATGTCGCGGAAGGCCAGCACGCCGCGCAGCTGATGGCCCGGCACCGGAATGATGAAAGGCTTGGAGCCGGTGGCGATCAGCAAACGGTCGTAGCGCACTTCCAGGCCGGAGCGCGCGCGCACGATGCGCTTGCGGCGGTCGATGTGCTCGACCGGGTCGCCGGCGTGCAGCGTGATGCCATGCTGGACGTACCACTCGCGCGTGTTGAGCATGATGTCTTCCATGCTCTTCTCGCCCGCCAGCACCGGCGACAGCAGGATGCGGTTGTAGTTACCGTGCGGCTCGGCGCCGAACACGGTGATGTCGTACATATCCGGCGCCAGCTTGTACAGTTCTTCAACCGTACGCATGCCGGCCATGCCGTTGCCAATGACGACCAGCGACGGTTTCATAGACCTACCCAGACCTTGCCGTCCGCGATGCGGGCGGGATAGGTGCCCACCGAGTGCTCCGGCGCTTCCAGGCACTCGCCGGTCTGCAGGTCGAAGTGCTGCTTGTAGATCGGCGAAGCGACCACGATGCGTTCGCCCAGGCTGCCCACCAGGCCGCGCGACAGCACGGCCGCTTCCGAATTCGCATCGTAGTTATCGATGGCGAACACGCGCGCGCTGCCGTCGTCCACATGGAACACGGCGACCTGCGCGTCGTTCAGCAAGGCGCATACGCCGGTGTTGGGAACGATGTCGTCCAGGTTGCAGACGGCGATCCAGTTATCGGTTTGAATATCACGGTGCATAATCTTCTCCTCAAGCTGCCTTGACTGCGATAGGAATCACGCGCTTGCGCTCTTCCACGGTGGCCGGACGAATCTGGCCGCGCTCTTCCATGAACAATACGTTCTCGTCGGCCTTGTCGCTGTTGACGAAGGTGCGGAAGCGCTTGCGCGTTTCCGGATTCTCGACCGCTTCCTTCCACTCGCAGGCATAGGTGTTCACCACATGCTGCATGTCCGCTTCCAGCTCGGCGGCGATGCCCAGCTTGTCGCCGACGACGACCTGCTTCAGGTAATCGAGGCCGCCTTCCAGGTTTTCGCGCCAGGTGCTGGTGCGCTGCAGGCGGTCGCCGGTGCGGGTGTAGAACATCAGGAAGCGGTCGATGTACTTGACCAGCGTGGCCTTGTCCAGGTCCGTCGCCAGCAGTTCCGCGTGGCGCGGCTTCATGCCGCCGTTGCCACACACGTAGAGGTTCCAGCCCTTCTCGGTGGCGATGACGCCGACGTCCTTGCCCTGCGCTTCCGCGCACTCGCGGGTGCAGCCGGAGACGCCGAACTTGATCTTGTGCGGCGTGCGCAGGCCCTTGTAGCGGTTTTCCAGCTCGATGGCCAGGCCGATGGAATCGTCGACGCCGTAGCGGCACCAGGTCGAGCCGACGCAGGACTTCACCGTGCGCAGCGACTTGCCGTAGGCATGGCCGGATTCGAAGCCGGCCGCGATCAGCTCTTCCCAGATCAGCGGCAGCTGCTCGACGCGGGCGCCGAACATGTCGACGCGGGCGCCGCCGGTGATCTTGGTGTACAGGCCGTACTTCTTGGCCACCGTGCCGACCGCGATCAGGCCGTCGGCCGTCACCTCGCCGCCGGGCATGCGCGGCACCACCGAGTAGGTGCCGTCCTTCTGGATATTGCCGAGGAAGTAGTCGTTGGTGTCCTGCAGGCTGGCGTGTTCCTTCTTCAGCACGAAGTCGTTCCACACCGACGCCAGGATGCTGGCCGAGAGAGGCTTGCAGATGTCGCAACCGAGACCCTTGCCGTGCTTGTGCAGCAGGTCGCCGAAGGTCTTGATCTTGCCGACTTTGACGAGATGGAAAATCTCCTGGCGCGAGTAGGCGAAGTGTTCGCAGACATGGTTGTTGACTTCCATGCCCTGCTTCTTCATCTCGGCCTTCATCACCTGCGTCACCAGCGGCACGCAGCCGCCGCAGGAGGTGCCGGCGCCGGTGCAGCTTTTCAGTTCGCCGATGGTGGTCACGCCGCCGGCCACCGCCGCGCACAGCGTGCCTTTGGAGACGTCGTTGCAGGAGCAGATCTGCGCCGAATCCGGCAGCGCGTCCACGCCCAGCGCCGGCTTCGCGGCGCCGTCGGACTGCGGCAGGATCAGGAACTCGGGCGATTCCGGCAGCTCGATTTTGTTCAGCATCATTTGCAGCAGCGTGCCGTACTCGCTGGCGTCGCCGACCATCACGCCGCCCAGCAGGTATTTTCCGCAATCGGACACCACGATCTTCTTGTAGATCTGCTTGCGCTCGTCGGTGAACTGGTAGGAGCGGCTGCCTTCGACCTTGCCGTGCGGGTCGCCGATGCTGGCCACGTCCACGCCCATCAGTTTCAGCTTGGTGCTCATGTCGGCGCCGGCGAATTCCGCCGCCTCGCCCAGCATGTGCTTGGCCGCGACGCGCGCCATTTCATAGCCGGGCGCCACCAGGCCGAAGATCAGGCCGCCCCACAGCGCGCATTCGCCGATGGCGTAGACGTCCGGGTCCGAGGTGACGCAGTTGTTGTTGATCTCGATGCCGCCGCGCGGGCCGATCGCCAGGCCGCTCTCGCGCGCCAGCATGTCGCGCGGGCGGATGCCGGCCGAGAACACGATCATGTCCGCATCCAGGTGGCCGCCGTCGGCGAACTCCATGCGGTGCGTGCCGTCGACACCGTCGACGATGGCGGTGGTGTTCTTGCCCGTGTGGACGGTCACGCCCAGGTCTTCGATCTTCCGGCGCAGCACGCGCGCGCCGCCGTCGTCGACCTGCACCGCCATCAGGCGCGGCGAGAACTCGACCACGTGGGTTTCCAGGTTCATGTCGCGCAGTGCCTTGGCGCATTCGAGGCCCAGCAGGCCGCCGCCGATGACGACGCCGGTCCTGGAGCGCTTGCCGCATTCGAGCATCGCTTCCAGGTCCTCGATGGTGCGGTAGACGAAGCAGTCCTTGCGCTCCTTGCCCGGCAGCGGCGGCACGAACGGGAACGAACCGGTGGCGATCACCAGCTTGTCGTAGTCCAGCACATTGCCGTCGGCGGTGGTGACCGTCTTGCCGGCGGTGTCGATCTGCGTGGCGCGCGTGTTCAGGCGCAGCACCATGTCGTCGCGGTCGAAGAAGCCCGGTTTGACCAGCGTCAGGTCTTCCGCCGCTTTGCCGGAGAAGAATTCGGACAGGTGCACGCGGTCGTAGGCGGGGCGCGGCTCTTCGCACAGCACCGTCACCTGCAGGTGGGAAGCGCCGCTGTTGGCCAGGCTTTCCAGGAATTTGTGGCCCACCATGCCGTGGCCGATAACGATAATTTTCATAGTCCTAGTTCCTTCAGGCTGCCAGCTTGCTGGCGATTTCGGTTTCTTCGACGGCGCTGTTGCTGAACCGTGCGGCCAGTGCGCACAGCGCCGATGCCGCGACGACCACGCCAAGGATGCTCAGTGTCCGCTGGGTGTCGCCCAGGCCCTTCATCAGGAAGCCCGCAGCGACTGCGCCGACGTTGCCACCCGCGCCGATGATGCCGGCCACGCCGCCCAGGGCGCGCTTGTCGACGAAAGGCACCACGGCGTAGGTCGCGCCGCAAGCCATGTGGGTGAACAGGCCGAAGACCAGCATGGCGCCGATCGCCAGCGCGGCGCTGCCGGCGTTGGCGAACATCAGCAGGCCGGCGCCTTCGCCCAGCATCAGCACGAACAGCAGCGTGACGCGGTTATTCAGGTTGCCGGCCGCGGCGAACTTGTCCGACACCCAGCCGCCCAGGGCGCGGGCAAACAGCGCCAGCAAGCCGAAGCTGCCCGCCGCCATGCCGGCCTGCGCCAGCGTCAGCTTGAAGTGGTCGACATAATAGACAGCGGCGATGTTGTGGATGAAGATCTCGATGCCGAAGCAGGCGCCGTAGGTGATGAACAGCAGCCATACGCGGTAGTTGGCGGCGGCCAGCTTGAACGAGTCCCAGCCGCCTTTTTTTCCGCCTTCGATGGCGATGCCGGCGGCGCGCAGTTCGCTGAAGTTCCCTTGCGGGCAATCCTGGGTAAAGCGGTAGTAGACGCCGGCCATGACGATCATCAGCACGCCCGGCACGATCAGCGCGGCGCGCCAGCCGAAGCCCTCGCTCACGCCCAGCATGATCATGGCGGTCATCAGCAGCGGCATCACCGCTTGCGCCACGCCACCGCCGGCGTTGCCCCAGCCTGCGGCGGCCGCGTTGGCGGTGCCGACCACTTTAGGCGCGAACATCACCGAGGTGTGGTACTGCGTGATGACGAAGCTGGCGCCGGCCGCGCCGATACCGAGGCGGAAGAACAGGAAGCTCTCGTAGCTCTGCGCGAAGGCGACGCCGATCACCGGGATGGACCCCAGCAGCAGCAAGGCGCTATAGGTCTTGCGCGGGCCGAAGTGGTCGCACAGCGGGCCGACCACCAGCCGCACGAGGATGGTGATGGCCACGGCGGCGATGTTGATGTTGGCGATCTGTGCGACGCTCAAGCCGAATTCGCCTTTGATCACCGGCATCAGCGGTGCGCAGGCGAACCATGCGAAGAAGCAGACGAAGAACGCCATCCAGGTCAAGTGGAACGCCCGCATCTGAGGCGTTGAAATTGAGAAGAGCTTGATGCTGGTAGCTTTGCTGGCCATTTTTTTATCCCGTTCAGAAAACAAAAAGGCGCCCGCGCAACCAAGGTCACCTAAGACCGGGTTGGGCGGACGCCGTTGTCCTGCCAACCCGTCTTTGGGTCAGCGTGTGTATTCGGGGGGATCGCCGTTGATCCCTTATCCTCTGTATTGCAAGAGGCGTGCCAGATGGTTTACAACGGGTCTACAGAGGGAGAAGCGGGAAATACGGTTCGGCCGGCGCGGTGCGCTGCCATGTTGCGGTGCACGATTGCACGCTATCGGTGCGCATTCGCGGTGCGCGGCGCCTGATCCGCCTGATCCGCCTGATCCGCCAGCTCCTGCCAGGCGTCGGCGCAGCGCACCACGTCGCCCACCACAATGATGCTCGGGCTGCCCAAGCCGCTGTCACGCAGCGCCTGCGGCAGCTGGCCCAGGGTCGTCAGCAATTGCCGCTGGTTGTCGCGTGTTGCCGATTGCACCACGGCGACCGGCGTCGATGCCGCCGCGCCGCCCGCCATCAGGCCGGCTTGGATCGCGTCGACACGGGCCACGCCCATGTAGATCACCAGCGTCAGGCCGCTTTGCGCCAATGCCGGCCAATTCGGCTCGGATGCCGCATCCTTGCCGTGGCCGGTGACGAAGGTCGCGCCCTGGCTCCAGGCGCGGTGGGTCAGCGGCACGCCGATGCTGGTGGGAGCGGCCAGGCCGCTGCTGATGCCGGGGATGACGTCTACCTTGATGCCGTGGGCGCGCAGCGAGGCGCGTTCCTCGCCGCCGCGGCCGAACAGATAGGGGTCGCCGCCCTTGAGCCGCACCACGCGGTGGCCGGCGCGGGCTTCGGCGATCATCAGCCGCTCGATGAATTCCTGTGGCGTCGAAGCGCAGCCGCCACGCTTGCCGACCTGGATCACGCGCGCGCCCGACGGTGCGAAGCCCAGGATTTCCGGGTTGACCAGGTCGTCGATCAGTATCACGTCGGCGCGCTCGATGGCGCGCACGGCCTTCAACGTCAACAGTTCAGGGTCGCCGGGACCGGCGCCTACCAGGGTTACGCTGCTCATGATGTTTTCCTTATCCGGCCGCAGCCAGTGCGGTGTTGACCATCTCGTCGATTTCGCCGGTGATGTTGGACAGCACGCCCGCCACCACCGCGAATTCCTTGCCGGCCTGCCCGGCGCGCGCCGCGACGATGCGCGCGTTGAACGCCACCATGCGCGCCTGGCGGTTGATGGTTTCAATATCGGTGATGATGCCGCGCAGCTGCTTGCGCACCGTGCGGGCGTTCTGCTTGGCCTGTTCCTCGTAGATGCTGGTGATCGTGTTCAGGATCGCCAGCGTCGGCGTGGTGATATGCACCAGCTCCGCCAGCAGCTCGGCGCTTTGCGCCGAACCCTGGGCGATGGCCTTCAGCGTGCGTTCGCCCAGGTCGGCAAAGGCGGCGATCTGCCGGTCGCCATCGAGCTTGCCGAAGTAAGCCTCGTGCAGCTCCGGGCAGAACACGCCCGGCAGGCCATCCTTCTCCGCCAGCAGCGCCTTGTGGGCGTTACGGAACAGCGCCAGCGCTTCCTGTGCGATGGCGGCTCCGCTTTCCTGCCCCTGCGACGCCAGCAGCGCGTACAACACGATGCGCTGCGACGTGAAACGGCGGCGGCCGGAAAGATTAATCAAGGCGCCGAACACTTCACCGGTCAGCGCCTTCCCGGCGGCGCCCTCCTTCGCCATAGGCGGCATGGTCATATCCATCAAGCCGCCTCCTTGGCCGGGTGTGCCTGTTTGCGGTACAGGAACTCCAGCACCGCCGTGCGGTACTCGGTGTAGCGCGCGTCCTGCGCCAGCGCCACGCGGTCGCGCGGGCGATCCAGCCGCACGTCGACGATCTCGCCGATGGTGGCGGCCGGGCCGTTGGTCATCATGACGATGCGGTCCGACAGCAGCACCGCCTCGTCGACGTCGTGCGTGACCATCACCACGGTGGACTTGGTGGCGGCGACGATCTTCAGCAGCTCATCCTGCAGGTGGGCGCGGGTCAGCGCGTCGAGCGCGCCGAACGGTTCGTCCATCAGCAGCACTTTCGGCTCCATCGCCAGCGCGCGGGCGATGCCGACGCGCTGCTTCATGCCGCCCGAGATTTCATGCGGACGCTTGGCCTCGGCCGCCGTCAGGCCGACCAGCGCCAGCGCCTGCATGGTGCGCTCGCGCAGCTGCTGGCGGGTTTCCGTCTTGCCGAACACGCGCTCCACGCCGAGGTGGATGTTTTCGTAGCAGGTCAGCCACGGCAGCAGCGAATGGTTCTGGAACACCACCGAGCGCTCCGGCGACGGTCCGGCGATTTCCCGGTTGGCGCACAACAGCACGCCGTCGGTCGGTTTCAGCAGGCCGGCGATCAGGTTGAGCAGCGTCGACTTGCCGCAGCCCGAATGGCCGATCAGCGTGATGAATTCGCCCTTGCGCACCGTCAGGTCGATTTCACGCAGCGCGTGGAACACGCCTTTTTTGGTATGGAAGACCATTTCCACGCCTTCGATATCGATGAATTTTGGCTCGTCCATGATGGTGCTCCTTAGTTCGATACTTGTTCGTAGGTGAAGGCACGGGCCAAGGCCATCAGCGCCTGTTCCAGCATCAGCCCGACCACGCCGATGGCGACGATGGCGATGATGATGTGCGGGACATTCAGGTTGTTCCACTCGTCCCACACCCAGAAGCCGATACCCACGCCGCCGGTCAGCATTTCCGCCGCGACGATCACCAGCCATGCGGTGCCGATCGACAGCCGCACGCCGGTCAGGATGTAGGGCAGCGCCGACGGCAGCAGGATCTTGGTCAGCACCTTCCACTCCGACAGGTTCAGCACGCGCGCCACGTTCATGTAGTCCTGCGGCACGCGCTGCACGCCGACGGCGGTGTTGATGATCATCGGCCAGATCGAGCAGATGAAGATAGACCATATGGCCGCCGGGTTGGCGGACTTGAACACCAGCAGCCCGATAGGCAGCCAGGCCAGCGGCGACACCGGCTTGAGCAAGCTGATGATCGGGCCGAACATGTTGCCGACGAACTGCACGCGACCGATCAAAAAGCCCAGCGGAATGCCGACCATGGCGGCCAGTCCGAAGCCCACCGCCACGCGCTGCAGCGACGCCAGCACGTTCCAGCCTATGCCCTGGTCGTTCGGGCTGGTGCGGTAGAACGGATCGGAGAACAACTTGACCGCTTCCTGCAGCGTGGCCAGCGGCGTCGGGAAGGCGGAGTTGTTGGTGGTGATGATCTGCCAGACCAGCACCAGCAAGGCCGCGCCCAGCAGCGGCGCGACGATCTTCATCGCCGTGGCGGACACCTGCTGCCGCACGCGGGTCGCGGAATTGGCCGCCAGTGGACGGCGCGGGCGGCGCGCCGGTGCGGCCGCGGTAGGAGCTTCGATGGCCGCCGCGACTGGCGCGGCGCTTTCCGGCTGGAGCATGGCGTTCATGGCATTCTCCTATCAGGCTTTGATCTTGAACGAGGCGGCGAACGCTTTCGGGTTCTTGCCGTCCCAAACGGAACCGTCCATCAACTTCGAACTGCGCAGAGGACTCTTGGGTACCGGCGTCTTGGTCATCGCCGCGGCATCCTTGTACAGGTCGATCTGGTTGACCGCCGTGGCGACCGCCAGGTAGTCCGGATCGTCCTTCAGCAGGCCCCAGCGGCGATGCTGCGTCATGAACCACATGCCGTCCGACAGGTAAGGGAAGTTGACCGCGCCGTCGTTGTAGAACTTCATGTGGTTCGGGTCGTCCCAGGTCTTGCCCAGGCCATTCTGGTAGCGGCCCATGATGCGCTGGTCGATCGCATCCTTGCTGGTGTTGACGTAGGACTTGTCGGCGATGACCTCGGCCATCTTGTTCTTGTTGGCCAGCGACGAATCGATCCACTTGCCCGCTTCGAGGATGGCGGCCATCATCGCGCGGCAGGTGTTGGGATACTTCTTGGCAAATTCCAGCGTCGAGCCCAGCACCTTCTCCGGGTGATCCTTCCAGATGTCCTGGGTGGTGGTGGCGGTGATGCCGATGCCGTCCATGATGGCGCGGTGGCCCCATGGTTCGCCCACGCAGAAGCCGTCCATGTTACCGACGCGCATATTGGCCACCATCTGCGGCGGCGGCACGGTGATGACCTTGGCGTCCTTCATCGGATTGATGCCGTTGGCGGCCAGCCAGTAGTACAGCCACATCGCGTGGGTGCCGGTCGGGAAGGTCTGGGCGAAGGTGTATTCGCGCTTGTCGGTCTGCATCAGCTTGGCCAGCGATGCACCATCGACCGCGCCCTTGTCCGACAGTTTTTTGGACAGCGTGATGGCCTGGCCGTTGTTGTTCAGGCTCATGAGCACCGCCATGTCCTTCTTCTGGCCGCCGATGCCCATCTGTACGCCGTAAAGCAGGCCATACAGCACATGGGCCGCGTCGAGATCGCCGTTGGCCAGCTTGTCGCGCACGCCGGCCCATGAGGCCTCCTTGCTGAGCACGAACTTGACGCCGTATTTTTTATCCAGCCCCAGCACCGACGCCATCACCACGGAGGCGCAGTCGGTCAGCGGAATGAAGCCGATCTTGATTTCTTCCTTTTCCGGCTTGTCCGAACCAGCCGCCCATACCCCACCCGTTGACAATCCCAACATGCTCCCCCCAGCTACTAGACTTGCGCCTTGGATGATTTGCCGGCGTTTGATATTGACGCCAGTGTCGGCGTTGCCGCCGGATGGCAGGTCGCTGCCCGCTTGTAGCTTTTTATATTCCATCGCAAATCCCCAAAAAAAAAGTCTACCCACATGAACGAATTCATGAGTGTAGACATCGTTGTCTGGTGGTCCCCGCCGCCGTTGGCGGGAATCATCGTGCGCGACATTGCGCATACTTGAGCTACTGCAAGGTCCGTGCCAGCAGGGTTTACAGAGGGGCATGGGCAAAAAACGGGGAGAGGCGCGCCGCGCCGTGGCGCAAAAAAATGCACCGCTATTGCGCAGTGCATCATTTTGGACGGGGGATTTAGCCGAGCAAGTCTTCGACGTCGATGATGCGCTGGGCCACTTCGGACAGCTTGAGGTTCTTGCTCATCGCCATGCTGCGCAGCTTTTGAAAGGCCTGCTCTTCGGTGAAACGTTGGCGTTCCATTAACAGGCCCTTGGCGCGTTCGATGATCTTGCGCTCGGCCAGCTTGCTCTTGGTGTCGGACAGCTCGTCCAGCAGCTTCTGCTCGCGCTTGAAGCGGGCCAGCGCCACCTGCAGCACCGGCTTGATGCGCTCGCTCTGCAGGCCGGCCACGATGTAGGCCGACACGCCGGCCGCCATGGCCGCCTCCATGCTCTCGGTATCCTCGCTCTCGGTGAACATGACGATGGGCCGGCGCTCGTCGCGCGTGGCGATGACGATGTGCTCCAGCACGTCGCGCGCGTCGGACTCGGCATCGACGATGATCATGTCCGGCTGCAGCTGGGCGATGCGCTCGGGCAGGTACATGTCCGGCGGCAGCGAAGCGACGATGTCGTAACCCGCCTCCAGCAGGCCGATGCGCAGCGCGCGGGCCCGCTCGGCCTGGGCGCGCAGCGACTCATCATCCTCGTCGCCGGCGTGGATGATGGTGTTGACGACCACGATACGTAAATGTTTCATGGTCATACGAGGGACGGAGTGTGGTTCATGACTCTTAAGCAAGCAAGAATCAAACCAGTAATTTTGATGTGCATTTGCAGATTCTACGGCACAAAGCCGAAATCCTGCCAGCCCATCCTTCAGCGCTGCATGCCCCAGCGGCGGATGGTGAACGTTTCCAGTGGACGGAATACGACGTTCTCCACCAGCAACCCGATCAGGATGACGGCGGCCAGGCCAGCGAAAACCTTGTCGGTGTAGAGCTCGTTGCGGTTCTGGAAAATGTACCAGCCGAGGCCGCCCTGGCCGCCGGTGGTGCCGAACACCAGCTCGGCCGCGATCAGCGTGCGCCAGGCGAAGGCCCAGCCGATTTTCAGGCCGGACAATATCGACGGCAGCGCGGCCGGCACCAGGATCTGCAGCACGAAGCGCAGCCCGCGCAGGCCGTAATTGCGGCCGGCCATGCGCAGCGTTTCGGGCACGCCCTGGAATCCGGCGTAGGCGCCCAGCGCCAGCGGCCACAGCACCGCATGCACGATGACGAAGATCAGGCTGGCGCGGCCGAGGCCGAACCACAGCAGGGCCAGGGGCAGCAGCGCGATGGCCGGCAGCGGGTTGAACATCGAGGTCAGCGTCTCCAGCAGGTCGCGGCCGATCCTGGTCGACGCGGCCAGCGCGGTCAGCGCGAAGGCGGCCAGCACGCCGACGACATAGCCCTGCGACAGCACGGACAGCGAGGCGCCGATGCGGCCCGTCAGCTCGCCGCTGGCGATGCCGCCGATGAAGGCTTGCGCGGTTTGCAGGAAGCCGGGCAGCAGCAGGTCGTTGTCGGTCCAGCGGGCGACCGCCTGCCACAGGCCGGCCAGCAGCATGAGGATGAACGTCTTGCGCAGCCAGGCCTGGCGCCATGCGCGCTGCAGCCGCGGCGTGGTGTCGGCTTCGCGCTGCGACGGAGCGGCGGTGATGTATTCGCATTCCTGGCGGATCGGCGGATCGAGAAGCAGGCTCATAGCGCGACACTCCGCTCGGCCGGCGCGGCGGGCGGCGCATCGAACAGCAGGCTGTGGATACGCCGCGTGGCGGCCTGGAACTCGGCGCTGCCGGCGCTGTCGAGGCTAAACTGGTGGCTGTTCAACTCCGCCCTCACCTGCCCCGGATGCGGCGACAGCAGCAAGATGCGGTTGCCCACCACCAGCGCCTCCTCGATCGAGTGGGTGACGAACAGCAGCGTGAAGCGCAGCTCTTCCCACAAGCGCCCCAGCTCCTCCTGCATATTGCGCCGCGTGAGCGCGTCGAGCGCGGCGAAGGGTTCGTCCATCAGCAGCATTTCCGGCTGCATCGCCAGCGCGCGCGCAATCGCCACGCGCTGCTTCATCCCGCCGGACAAGGTGTGCGGATGCGCGTTCTCGAAGCCGGCCAGGCCCACCTTGGCGATCCAGTGCAGCGCCCGCTCCTCCGCCTCGCGGCGGCGCAGGCGCTTCGTCGCCAGCAAGGGGAACATGACGTTCTCCTTCACCGTCTTCCACGGCGGCAGCTGGTCGAACTCCTGGAACACGACGATGCGGTCCGGTCCTGGCCCGGTGACGACGGCACCGTCGATGCTGATGCCGCCGCCGCTTGGCTTAATGAAGCCCGCTGCGGCCTTCAGCAGCGATGACTTGCCGCAGCCAGAAGGCCCCAGCAGCACAAAGCGGTCGCCGCGATACACATCGAAGCTGACGTCGTGCGTGGCCCGCACGGCGCCGTACTCCAGGCTCACCCTCTCCGCTTTCAGCAAAGGCGCGATGCCGCTGGTTGGACGTACCACCTGGAAGCTCATGATCTCAGCCACCCTGCGTGATCACGGGATCGTCGAAGAAGTAGTCGCGCCAGCTGGCGGGCTGCTTCTTGATCGCGCCAACGCGGTACAGGAACTGCGACAGGCCGTAGGTATTCTGCGGCTCCACGCTGAACTGTACTTGCGGGTTCTTGATGATCTTCAGCAGCAGGTTGCGATCGACCTTGCTCTTGCTGACGCGGATGTACGCGTCGGCCGCGCCTTCCGGATTGCCGGCTGCGTACCTGGCCGCCTCCGCCAGCGCGGCGGTGAAGGCGCGATAGGTCTTCGGATTCTCGTTGCGGAACTTCTCGGTTGCATACAGCACCGTGGCCGAGCTCGGGCCGCCCAGCACGTCGTACGAATTGAGCACGATGTGCGCGTTCGGATTGCCGGCCAGCTCCTGCTCCTGGAACGGCGGATTGCCGAAGTGGCCGTTGATCTCCGTGCCGCCGGCAATGACGGCCGCCGTCGCATCCGGGTGCGGCAAGGTCTGGGTAAATTTGTCGAGGCGCGCGAATTCCTTGTCGCCCCACTGCTTCGCCGCCGCGTACTGCAGGATGCGCGACTGCACCGACACCTGCACCGCCGGCAGGCCGATGCGGTCCTTCCCGGTCAGGTCGGCGATCGACTTCACCTTGGGATTGGTGCTGACCAGGTAGTAGGGAAAACTGCCCAGCGACGCCACACCCCTGACGTTCTGCTTGCCCGACGTGCGGTCCCAGATCGTCAGCAGCGGACCGACACCGGCGCCGGCGATATCGATGGCGCCGGACAGCAGCGCGTCGTTCACGGCCGGGCCGCCGGACAGTTGCAGCCATTCCACCTTGATGTCGATGCCGTTCTTCCTGCCCTGTTTTTCAATCAGCTGCTGGTCCTGCGCCACGTTCAGCAACATGTAGACGACGCCGAATTGTTCGGCGATGCGGATGCGTCCCTCGGCCTGGGCCGCGGTGGCGAAGCTCAACGCGAGGGTGAGAGCAGACCCGGCGGCGATCAGGCGGGAAGTCAATCTGTACATGGGTTTCCTTGAAATTAGAAAGGCGTGTCGCCTTCGATGGTGGTGCGGTACAGCTTGCGGCGCAAGTGATCCGGCGTGCCTCCCGCCAGATGCATCAGCGAGCGGTTGTCCCAGAACACCATGTCGTGCGGCGCCCAGCGGTGGCGGTAGATATGCTCCGGCTTCACGCTGTGCGCAAACAATTCGTCCAGCAGCGCGCGGCTCTCGCCTTCGGGTATGCCGATGATGCGCGTGGTGAAATGCTCGCTGACGAACAGCGCGCGGCGGCCCGTCTCGGGATGCGTGCGCACCACGGGGTGCAGCACCGGCCGCACTTCGTCGATCTGCGCCTGCGTCAACGGCGGGCGGTAAGGATTGCGGCGGCGCAGTTCTTCATATTGTGCCAGATAGCTGTGCTCCGCGCGCAAGCCCTGCACGGCGTTGCGCAAGGCTGCGGGCAAGGTGTCCCACGCCAGGTGCATGTTGGCGAACAGCGTGTCGCCGCCTTCGGCCGGCAGCTCCTGCGCGTGCAGCATCGAGCCCAGGCTCGGCGTTTCCTTGTACGACAGGTCGGAATGCCAGAAGTGGCCGGCGTCGCCCAGCCCGATCGGCTTGCCGTCCTCGATGATGTTGGAGATGATCAGCACCTCCGGGTTCGAAGGCAGCTGGAAATTGCGCAGCACGTGGATCTGCAGCGCGCCGAAACGGCGGCTGAAATCCACTTGCTGCTGCGGCGTGATGCGCTGGTCGCGGAACACCAGCAGGTGGTGCTCCAGGTGGGCGGTATGGATGCGCTGGAAATCGCGCTGGGACAGCGGACGGTTCAGGTCCAGGCCGAGTATCTCCGCGCCCAGCGGCGCATCGAAGATTTCAACCTCGAATGAAGGCTGGAGGGAAGATTGGAGAACGGCAGACATGGCACACGCCCGATGAGTGAGTATGCGCCCAGTCTATGCCGCTTCCTTTAGTTAGAAAACGAAGCTTATCCGATATCGATATGCGGTTTTCTAATCAGCCCTCATCTGCGTTGTATTCGGCCAGGCGCTTGGTCACGCGCGGTGCCAGTTCATGGGCGGCGGCGACGGTGATCTCCAGGTCGTGCAGCTTGCCGTCCTTCAGGCCATACACCCAGCCGTGCACGGTGACGTCCTGGCCGCGGTCCCACGCGTCCTGCACGATGGTGGTCTGGCAGACGTTGGACACCTGCTCCACCACGTTCAGCTCGCACAGGCGCTCCGAACGCTTCTTGCTCGGCAGGGTATCGCCAAGGTAGCGCTCATGCTTCTGGTGCACGTCCTGCACGTGGCGCAGCCAGTTGTCGGCCAGACCGACGCGGGTGCCGGTCATCGCCGCGTGCACGCCCTTGCAGCCGTAGTGGCCGACGATGATGACGTGCTTCACCTTCAGCACGTCGATCGCGAACTGCAGCACCGACAGCGCGTTCAGGTCCGAGTGCACCACCACGTTGGCGATGTTGCGGTGGACGAAAACGTCGCCTGGAGCAAGGCCCAGCAGCTCATTTGCCGGCACCCGGCTGTCGGAGCAGCCTATCCACAGGTACTCAGGCGAGGCTTGCTGCGCCAGGCGGTTGAAGAAATCGGGATCACGTTCGACTTCCGATTCGGCCCAGCGGCGGTTATTCTCCAACAGGTCGCGCAGGGGGGAATTGCTGTTATCCAGATCACTCATGATGCTCCTCTCGTTCTCGTACATAAGAAGACCGCCGGTCCGCCCGGAAAGGGCGGCGCGGCGGTCCGATATTACCAAGACTGCGTGACGTCGCAGTTACTCAAAGAAGTCCTTCACCTTGTCACGCCATGTTTTGCTTTGCGGGCTGTGCTTCGAGCCGCCCTCGGTGGTCAGCTTCTCGAAATCGCGCAGCATGTCCTTCTGCTTCTCGGTCAGCTTGACCGGGGTCTCGACGGCCACGTGGCAGAACAGGTCGCCCGCGAAGCCGGAACGCACGCCCTTGATGCCCTTGCCCTTGAGGCGGAAGGTCTTGCCCGACTGGGTGCCTTCGGGGATCGTAAACGATACTTTACCAGACAACGTCGGTACCTCGATGTCGCCGCCCAAGGCCGCCTTGGCGAACGAGATCGGCATTTCGCAATGCAGGTCGTCGCCTTCGCGCTGGAACACGCTGTGCGGCTTGATGTGGATCTCCACATACAAATCGCCCGACGGTCCGCCGTTGGTACCCGGTTCGCCGTTGCCGGACGAACGGATGCGCATGCCGTTGTCGATGCCGACCGGGATCTTCACTTCCAGCGTCTTGTTGCGCTTGATGCGGCCCTGGCCCGAGCATGCGGCGCATGGCTCGGGAATGATCTTGCCGGTGCCGTGGCACTTGGGGCAGGTCTGCTGGATGCTGAAGAAGCCCTGCTGCATGCGCACCTGGCCGTGGCCGGCGCAAGTGGAACAGGTGACCGGCGAGGTGCCCGGCTTGGCGCCGGAACCGTGGCAGGTGTCGCACTTGTCCCACGACGGAACGCGGATCGTGGTGTCGAAACCGTGCGCGGCCTGCTCCAGCGTGATCTCCAGGTTGTAGCGCAGGTCGGCGCCGCGATAGACCTGCGGGCCCTGGCTGCGGCCGCGGCCACCGCCGAAAATGTCGCCGAAAATGTCGCCGAAGGCATCGCCGAAACCGCCGGCGCCGCCGCCAAAGCCGCCACCGCCGCCCATGTTCGGATCGACGCCGGCGTGACCGTAACGGTCATATGCCTCGCGCTTTTCCGGATTGGTCAGCATCTCGTATGCTTCTTTGACTTCCTTGAATTTTTCTTCCGACTCTTTGCTATCCGGATTGCGGTCCGGATGATACTTCATCGCCAGTTTGCGATAAGACTTCTTGATCTCGTCTTCAGACGCGTTTTTTGCGACACCAAGTGTCTCGTAGAAATCACGCTTTGCCATATTGTCGGGACCTTGCTGTATTTATACCGATGTACTGATTATGCTAAAAAGCCGAGCCGGCACCGCTTGAGCGGACACGCGGCTCGGCTCGTCGTTCCCGCGCAAGCGGGAAGACGCCGGGTGCTTACTTGCTGTCTTTGACTTCTTTGAAGTCGGCGTCGACGACGTCGTCCTGCGGCTTGGCCTGCTCGGCGCCGGCACCTGCCTGCGCGCCTTCGGCGCCACCGCCGGCTGCGGCTTGCTGCGCCTGCATGTCAGCGTACATCTTCTCGCCCAGCTTCTGCGAAGCGGTCGACAGGGCGGCTACCTTGGCGTCGATTTCCGCCTTGTCGCCGGCCTTGATCGAACCTTCCACCTCGGTGATCGCAGCTTCGATCTTTTCCTTCTCGCCCGCGTCCAGCTTGTCGCCGTATTCGGTCAGCGACTTGCGGGTCGAGTGCACCAGCGCGTCGGCCTGGTTGCGCGATTCGGCCAGCTCTTTCACTTTCTTGTCTTCTTCGGCGTTGACTTCTGCATCCTTCACCATCTTCTGGATTTCAGCTTCGGTCAGGCCGGAGTTGGCCTTGATCGTGATCTTGTTCTCTTTGCCGGTGGCCTTGTCTTTCGCGCCGACGTGCAGAATGCCGTTGGCGTCGATGTCGAAGGTCACTTCGATCTGTGGCGTGCCGCGTGCCGCTGGCGGGATGCCTTCCAGATTGAATTCGCCCAGGCCCTTGTTGCCGGCCGCGATTTCACGCTCGCCCTGGTAGACCTTGATGGTCACCGCAGGCTGGTTGTCGTCGGCGGTCGAGAACACTTGCGAGAACTTGGTAGGAATCGTGGTGTTCTTGTGGATCATCTTGGTCATCACGCCGCCCAGGGTTTCGATACCCAGCGACAGAGGCGTCACGTCCAGCAGCAGCAGGTCCTTGCGTTCGCCCGACAGCACCGAACCCTGGATCGCGGCGCCGACGGCGACCGCTTCGTCCGGATTCACGTCCTTGCGCGGATCCTTGCCGAAGAACTCCTTAACTTTTTCCTGCACCTTCGGCATACGGGTCATACCGCCGACCAGGATGATGTCGTCGATGTCGGTGACCTTGACGCCGGCGTCCTTGATCGCGATGCGGCATGGTTCCATGGTCGCGTTGATCAGTTCTTCCACCAGCGATTCCAGCTTGGCGCGGGTCATCTTCAGCGTCAGGTGGACCGGCGCGCCGTTCGCCATGGCGATGTACGGCTCGTTGATCTCGGTCTGCTGCGACGACGACAGCTCGATCTTCGCGCGCTCGGCCGAAGCCTTGATGCGCTGCAGGGCGATCGGGTCTTTTTTCAGATCCAGGCCGTTGATCTTCTTGAACTCGTCGATGATGTAATCGATGATGCGCTGGTCGAAGTCTTCGCCGCCGAGGAAGGTGTCGCCGTTGGTCGACAGCACTTCGAACTGCTTTTCACCGTCCACGTCGGCGATCTCGATGATCGACACGTCGAAGGTACCGCCGCCCAGGTCATACACGGCGATCTTGCGGTCGCCCTTGTCGGTCTTGTCCAGGCCGAAGGCCAGTGCGGCCGCGGTTGGCTCATTGATGATGCGCTTGACGTCCAGGCCGGCGATGCGGCCGGCGTCCTTGGTGGCCTGGCGCTGCGAGTCGTTGAAGTACGCAGGCACGGTGATGACAGCTTCGGTGACTTCTTCACCGAGGTAGTCTTCCGCCGTTTTCTTCATCTTGCGCAGCACTTCAGCCGAGATTTGCGGCGGAGCCAGTTTCTTGTCGCGTACGCCGATCCATGCGTCGCCGTTGTCGGCTTTCATGATCGAGTAAGGCATCAGGCCGATGTCCTTCTGCACTTCTTTTTCGTCGAACTTACGGCCGATCAGGCGTTTGACCGCAAACAGCGTGTTCTTCGGATTGGTGACAGCCTGGCGTTTTGCCGGGGAGCCGACGAGAATTTCACCATCTTCTTGGTAAGCAATGATCGATGGCGTCGTGCGTGCACCTTCGGCGTTTTCGATTACCTTTGGCTGACCATTTTCCATGATGGAAACGCAGGAATTTGTGGTTCCCAGATCGATACCGATAATTCTACCCATGATTTTCTTCCTTATTTGCTAGAGTTCAGATGGTACTAATATGTGGAAAAGCTATATGTTTTCAAGTGCTTAGTTCGGCGCTACGGCAAATTACTTTGCCTGCGCAGCGGTCACGATGGCGGGACGCAGCAGGCGGTCCGCGATCATATAGCCTTTTTGCAGTACGGAAACTACCGTATTGGCTTCCTGGTCGGCAGGCACCACGGCAACGGCCTGGTGCTTGTTCGGGTCCAGCTTCTCGCCCTGTGCCGGCAGGATCTCCAGCAGGCGGTTTTTCTCGAACGCCGACGACAGCTGCTTGAGCGTCATTTCCACGCCTTCCTTCAGCGATTCGATCGACGGGGTTTCGACTTTGAGGGCCATTTCCAGGCTGTCCTTGACCGGCACCATGGCTTCGGCGAAGCTTTCCACCGCGAACTTATGGGCCTTGGCCACGTCTTCCTGGGCGCGGCGGCGGATGTTTTCGCCGTCAGCCTTGGCACGCATGAAGGCGTCGTGCATCTCGGCCAGTTTCGCTTCGGTGGCCGACAGCTGCTCTTCCAGGGAAGGCTGGTCCGGGGTCGATGGCGGGGCCGACGCAGCGGCCGCTGCCGCCTCTGGATTAGGTGCTGCTTGGTTTTCCTGATCTTGCATCTAGAGACTCCTACAATCGTATTTGTTTGACATTACTTTTCTACCGCACTGGCTGCAAATGGGGCGATAACCTATATTTTCAAGGGTTATTCCGCCAGCCATTTCAGTACGGCACGGTCCGGTACAAAGCGATACAAAACTTCGCCCTTGCGACCTCTACTTTTTTGCGCCGCAGCGTCTAAGATGAGCTTAAGACACCCTTCGCGGCGGTTTTTCAGGGAGCGCATCATCATGAAGTTGCCACTGATAGCAGCATCCATCCTGGTGTACATCGTCCTCGCGACGGCATGGATATGCTATGCCGCCGATCCCGTCAGCCGGCTATTTTAACAGGCTGGCACTCGTCACCCGCAAGTGCTGATTATGGTGCGGGGGCGCGGTTGTGGTCAGTTTGTCTCTTTTCAGTCAGCCGCGCCCAGGCCGAGGGCGCTGGCGCGGCCCGATTCCGCATCTTTCTTGATTGCATCATGCTGGGCGGGCGACAGCTGCGTCGGCCAGCCGATGATGTGCTGTTCGGCAATTTCCGCCAGCGCGGCGACCCAGGCTGGCGATTCGTTCAGGCAGGGGATGTAGCGGAAGTCTTTACCGCCGGCCTGCTCGAACTCGTGCCGCACCTCCATGGCGATTTCTTCCAGCGTTTCCAGGCAGTCGCTGATGAAGCCGGGGCAGAGCACGTCGACCCGCTTGACGCCGTCGCGCGCCAGCTGAACGATGGTCGGCGCCGTGTACGGCTGCAGCCACTCGGCCTTGCCGAAGCGGGACTGGAAGGTGACGACATACTGGTCCGGCGTCAGTTTCAGCGCGGCGGCCAGCAGGCGCGCGGTTTTCAGGCATTCGCAATGATAGGGGTCGCCCAGCATCAGTGTGCGCTTGGGCACGCCGTGGAAGCTCATCACCAGCTTGTCTGGACGGCCGTGGGCTTCCCAGTGCGCCTGCACCGACAGCTTCAGCGCGCGGATGTAGGCCTCGTGGTCGTGGTAGTTGCGCACGAAGCGCAGCTCGGGGATGTTGCGCACCGAGCCGTAGTGGTCGAACACGGCGTCGTAGATCGAGCCGGTGGTGGTACCGGAATACTGCGGATAGGCTGGCAGCACGGCGATGCGGTCGGCGCCGTCGGCCTTCAGCCGGGCCAGCACCTCCGGCAGCGACGGCGAGCCGTAGCGCATGGCCATGGCCACGGTCAAGTTCTGGTGGCCGCGCTCGCCCAGCGCGCCGCGCAGCAGCTGGGCCTGGGCGTCGGTGTGCACCTTCAGCGGCGAGCCTTCGCGGGTCCAGATCGATGCATATTTTTTGGCCGACTGTCCCGAGCGGAACGGCAGGATGATCAGGTTCAGGATGAACCACCACACGGCGCGCGGAATCTCGACCACGCGCGGATCGGACAGAAACTCCTTCAAATAGCGGCGCACGGCCGAGCGGGTCGGCGCGTCGGGCGTGCCCAGGTTGACCAGCACGATGGCGCTGCGGCCGACGGTGCCGTGCTTGTAGGGAGGTTCTTTTAAAAAGGTCATGGACGCCTGGGTTTGCGGGAGCTGGAGAGGCTGCAATTATATGGTCTAAAATAAAAGCACAGCCATTTGATCCGCAAGGGGGAAGATTTTGCTCGACGATAGCGAACATGGGCGCGAAGACTGCCGCGCGCTGACCGAGGTCCTGAAACGCATCGGCGACCGCTGGACGATCCTGGTCGTTGGACTGCTGGGCAGGGGACCGCTGCGCTTCAACGAGCTTCGCCGCACCATCACCGGCATCACGCAGCGCATGCTGACGCTGACGCTGCGGGGGCTGGAACGCGACGGCCTGGTGTCGCGCACGCAGTTTGCCACCAATCCGCCGACGGTCGAATACGCGCTCACCGATCGCGGCCGGTCGCTGCTGGTGCCGCTGATGGCGCTGGCCCAGTGGGGCAACGAGCACCGCGACCAGATAGGACAGTCCCGCGAACGCTACGACCAGGCGCAGGCCCGGGCTGATAACACTGCGGAACCTGCGGGCGTGCACCGCATCGCCGCGCGCGGCCGCTGACGCCGCCCATCGCCGCCGGTATCACGCATGTGCCTTCTTGTGGGCCTGCGGCAGATCTCTACAATGCCACGCATCGCCGCTGTCGCGGCATCAACCGGCCTGGAGGAATTTATGTCCGCATCGATCTGCTTTTTTCCACACCTGAGCACCGGCGCCAACGCCGTATCGCCTTGTGGCTTGCGCAGTGGTTCGTCGCCGTCTCGTTCGGCGCTGGTGCGGCGATGAAGCTGGCCATGCCGATTCCGGAACTGGCCGCAATCTGGCCTTGGGCGGGCGACCTGCCCGTCTTCAGCGTGCGGCTGCTGGGCCTCATCGACCTGGCCGGCGCCGTCGGCATCGTGCTGCCGGCGTTGCTGCGCTGGCCCGGCAAGCTCACCGCTTCGGCGGCGCTGGGTTGCTCGGCGCTGCAGGCATGCGCGATGGTCTTCCATGCGATGCGCGCGGAATTCAGTGCCCTGCCGGTCAACGTCGCGCTGTTGTCCGCCAGTGTCGCGACCTGCATCGCCTACGCCAGAAAACCCGCCTGATTCGGCTCTCAGTTGCCCGGACGATGCAGTTCGGTGGCGTCGTCGGCCGGAAACAGATATTCGATGCGCAGTTCCCTGGGCGGCCACCGCTTGCGGCGTGCCGACCGTGGTCACCATGGAAAAATAACTGAGCTCGCGGCCGTCCAGCAGGAAGCGGATCGGCACTGCTGCTCTCTCTTCTTGGTTGTCATGGCTGGTAACCTCCATCGGAATAATTAGCCACTATGAGAGCTTTCGAAACCGATTCAAGAGGCCAGCAGCTCCCGGGCGTGCTTGCGGGTGGTGGCGGTGATTTCCAGGCCGCCCAGCATGCGCGCCACTTCCTCGACGCGGGCCTTGGCGTCCAGCACGTCGATGCGGGACGCGGTCTTGCCGCTGGCCAGCGTGCTCTTGGCCACCTGGAAGTGCTGGCCGGCCTGGCTGGCCACCTGCGGCAGGTGGGTCACGCACAGCACCTGGCGTTCCTGCCCCAGCCGGCGCAGCAGCCGCCCCACCACCTCGGCCACGCCGCCGCCGATGCCGCTGTCGACTTCGTCGAAGATCAGGGTCGGCGTGGTGGTGGCGTTGGAGGTGATCACCGAGATCGCCAGCGAGATGCGCGCCAGTTCGCCGCCCGAGGCCACCTTGGCCAACGGCCGCGGCGCCACGCCCGCATGGCCGGCCACCAGGAACTCGACCTGCTCCAGCCCATGCGCGCTGGGCTCGCCCGCATTCAGCGCGACTTCGAAACAGCCGCCCGTCATATTCAATTCCTGCATCGCCTTGGTGACCGCTTCGCCCAGCAGGCGGGCGGCCTTGGCGCGCGTGCCGGACAGGCGTTTGGCCTGCTCCATGTAGGCGGCCTTGAGCTTCTCTTCCTGCTTGCGCAGGCCTTCGATGTCGCTGGCGTCGGCGATCTGCGCCAGCCGCTCCGCCAGCTTCACCGTCTCTTCCGGCAACTGCTCCTCGGTGATGCGGAACTTGCGCGCGGCCGAGTGGATCGCATCCATGCGCGCCTCGACCTTGCGCAGACGTTCGGGGTCCAGGTCCACGCGGTCGAGATAATCGTTGAGCGCATACACGGCTTCCTGCAGCTGGATGCGCGCCGGCTCGATCAGGTCGACGATCGCCTGCAGCCCCGTATCGATGCCGGCCAGCTTGCCCAGCTTCTGGTTCAGCGACGACAGCTGCGACAGCACCGGATGCTCCTCCGCTTCCGAAATCACCGTCAGCGCTTCCTGCGCGCCCTCCAGCAGGCTGGCGGCGTGCGACAGGCGGCTCTGCTCATTGGTCACCTCGGCCCACTCGCCCGGCTTGACGGCCAGTTTTTCCAGCTCGTTGACCTGCCACTCCAGGCGCTCGCGCTCATACAGCACGTTGGCCGCGTTGGTCTCGAATTCCTCCAGCTGCTTAGACAGCGCGCGCCACGCCTTGTACGCCAGCGTCACCGCTTTGACATCGCCCTGCGCGCCGGCCTGGCCGTCGAGCAGCACGCGCTGCGCCTCGGTCTTCATCAGCGACTGGTGCGCGTGCTGACCGTGGATGTCGACCAGCATGTCGCCGATCTCGCGCAGCTGCGCCGCCGTCGCCGCAATGCCGTTGATGTAGGCCTTGCTGCGGCCGGCGTTGTCGATCACGCGGCGCAGCAGCGCGCCGCCCTCCTCCACCGCGAACTCGTTGGCCGCCAGCCAGTCGCGCGCCTGCTCGCTGAGCGCGAAATCGGCCGTGATGTCGGCCTTGGCAGCGCCCTCGCGCACCACGCTGGCGTCGCCACGTCCGCCCAGCGCCAAGGTCAGCGCATCGATCAGGATCGATTTGCCGGCCCCGGTCTCGCCGGTGAAGACGGAGAAGCCGGCGGAGAATTCCAGTTCGATGGAGTCGACGATGACGAAATCGCGGATGGACAGGGTACGGAGCATGGATGCCTGGTGAGGTTAATTGAGTTTGCCTTCGCCGGAAGGATATTCATTCCAGTGCAGCTTTTCGCGCAGCGTGTTGTAGTAGCTCCAGTCTTCGGGATGCAGGAAGGTGATCGCGTGCGGCGAGCGCTGGATCACGATCCGGTCCTGCCCCTGCAGGCTGGCGAAGGTCTGCATGTCGAAGTTGACGCTGATGTCGCGCCCGCGCACGATCTCGATGACGATCTCGCTCGACTCGGGCAGCACGATGGGCCGGTTCGACAGCGCATGCGGCGCGATCGGCACCAGCACGATGCCGCCCAGGCTGGGGTGCAGCAGCGGCCCGCCGGCCGACAGCGCGTACGCGGTGGAGCCGGTCGGCGTCGAGATGATCAGGCCGTCGGAGCGCTGGTTGTACATGAAGTGGCCGTCGACGTCGACCCGCAGCTCGGCCATGCCGGCGCCGGCGCCGCGCGCCACCACGACGTCATTGACGGCCAGGCCGACGTGCATGATTTCGCCATCGCGCAGCACCCGCCCTTCGAGCAGGGTGCGGCGCTCGGCCTTGTAGCTGCCGCCGAGGATCTTGGCCAGCACGTCGAGCATGCCTTCGAGCGGAATGTCGGTCATGAAGCCGAGACGGCCCTGGTTGATGCCGATCAGCGGCACGTCGAACGGCGCCAGCTGGCGCGCGATGCCGAGCATGGTGCCGTCGCCGCCCATGACGATGGCGGCGTCGCAGTGGGCGCCGATTTCGGAGGCGCCCATCACCCGCACGCCGGCCGGCACCCGCTCCAGGTGGGTGGCGGTCTGCTCTTCGAACACCACGTCGTAACCTTCCCGCTGCAGGAACCCGACCACGCTGCCCACCGCCTCGGCGATGCCGTCGGTATTCGGGCGCACGACCAGTGCGATGGTTTGATAAACGGCGTGCGTGGCGGTCATAAAAATCTCGGCAAAAAGGTGAGGTCGGCAACACGCAGCAGGGTAACCCATAAAGCGGGCTTTCGCCATTCCTCACAACTGTACATTTAAACAGTATTTTGCGCAGTATAGTGCGCGCCGGGCCAGACCGCAAGGATCCCGGCGGCTTTAGTGGCCGATCGTCATGATTCCGCCCAACATGGACAGCGTCACGGCCAGGATGATGCAGATCGAGTAGATCAGCATCAGCGTGCTCCAGCGCAGAAACACGCCCCAGCGGCTGCTCAGGTACACGCGCCGCATCGCCCACGGCAGGTAGCCGAGCAGCCAGCACCACAGCAGCAGCCGGACCGGCGTGATGGGCACCAGCAGGAACACCGAGAAGATGAAATAGGCGAAGGCGTTGGTGTGCAGCGCGAACAGCAGGTGCTCGCCGAAGCGCCGGCCCGAGCCCAGGTACAGCACCTTGAGGATCATCGCGAACACCGGCATCAGGCAGAAGATCGCGTACGGCGCGTAGTGATAGAAACCGTCCTTGAACACCTTGGTCTGCTCGCTGCCCGGCAGCTTCTCAAACGCGCGGTACTGGTGCTGCAGCGTGGGCCAGTTGTCGAGGAATCTGGCGTCCTTGTCGAACAGGTTGATGATGGAGTTGTCGTCGTCGTCCGTTTCCGCCTTGTCCTTGCCGGCGGCCCTGCGAGCATCGGGCTTGAAATCCTTCTGCATGTCGGCGGCGGCCGCTTCGGCGGCGGCCTTGCCGCTCGCCTGCTCCGGCGTCAGCGGCTTGAGCGTCTCCGCCACTGCGGCCTGCGCCTTGGCCGCCTGGCCGGCAGTCGCCGCCGTCACCTTGCCCGCCTCCGCTTCCCGCCTGGCGTCGTCTCCGACAGTGACGGGAACGAAGGACCCGGTGAACTTCAGCAGCGCGAAGAAAATCAGGCTCAAGGTCAGGTACAGCCGCAGCGGCTGCACGAAGCGCACGCGGCGGCCCTTGATGTATTCCAGCGTCAGCGCGCCGGGACGGAACAGCAGCCGCATCACCGTGCCCCACAGCTTGCCCTCCAGCGCCACGTAATGGCCGACGAACTCATGCAGGAACTCGCGCGTGCTGGCGTGGTGCAGGAAGGCTTCCTGGCCGCAGTTCGAGCAGAAATGGCCGCTGACGACCGCCTCGCAATTAGGACAGTTTTCCGACGACGCGTGGACGGCAGTGCTCATGCAAAATCCCGGTGAATAAAAAGTGTCTAAATGATAAACGAGATCGCCTGGTAGTTGTCAGAATTCAATGTGGCGACTGTGATAACAGCGACCCGCTAAGATGACTTTACAACGATGCGAGGAGCGCAGACATGAAAGATACCAAGGTCAATACCGACGCCAAGGTCAAGAACGACGGCGTCGAGCGCATGCCGCACGAACGCGACGAATCGCCCGACGCGCAAGATCCCAGGCCGCGCAGCGTCATCAAACAGGCCGCCGCCGACGTCGACAGCGGCATGGTGGACACCGACCTGCACAACCAGCCCGGCGTCGAGCACGTGAAGACGCCCGTCCCGCGCGAAGCCACGGCGCGGCCGCAGGCCGGCACAAAAAAAGACTAACCGGAGATACCGCATGCAATTGAAGACGATGAGCGCGACGGCGATGAGCGCCGCCCTGCTGGCGCTGATGCCGGCTCTGGTGCTGGCGCAAAGCTACCCCGCCGGCTTCGGCCCCAATCCGGCGCTGCCGGAGCCGGAGCGCTCGCTGATCCCGACCGTCAACGTGGCGCCGGTCGATCCATGGAAAGGCCAGGACCAGCCGCGCGCGCCGGCCGGCTTCGGCGTGACGGCCTATGCGCGGGGCCTCGATCACCCGCGCTGGATCTACACGCTGCCGAACGGCGACGTGCTGGTGGCCGAGACCAACGCCCCGCCCAAGCCGGACGACGGCAAGGGCATCAAGGGCGCGATCATGAAACATGAAATGAAGAAGGCGGGCGCGGTGACCGAGACGGCCAACCGCATCACGCTGCTGCGCGGGATCGACGCCAACGGCGCGGCGCAAAGCCGCACCGTGTTCATCAAGGGCCTGAACTCGCCGTTCGGCATGGCGCTGGTCGGCAACAACCTGTACGTGGCCGACACCGACGCCATCCTGCGCTTCCCGTACCAGGAAGGCGCGACCTCGATCAATGCCAGCGGCGTCAAGGTGATGGACCTGCCGGCCGGCACCATCAACCACCACTGGACCAAGAACGTCATCGCCAGCCCGGACGGCAAATACCTGTACGTGACGGTGGGCTCCAACAGCAACGTCGGCGAGAACGGCATCGACCAGGAGGCCGGCCGCGCCGCCATCTGGCAGCTGGAACTGGCCACCAGCAAATCGCGCCTGTACGCCACCGGCCTGCGCAACGCCAACGGCATGGGCTGGGAGCCGAAGACCAAAATGCTGTGGACCACCGTCAACGAGCGCGACGAACTGGGCAACGACCTGGTGCCGGACTACATGACGTCGGTGAAGGAAGGCGGCTTTTACGGCTGGCCGTACAGCTATTTCGGCCAGCACGTGGACAGCCGCGTCTCGCCGCAGAAGCCGGAGCTGGTGGCCAAGGCCATCGCCCCCGACTACGCGCTGGGCGGCCACACCGCCTCGCTGGGCCTGGCCTTCTATGACGCCAGGCTGTTCCCGGCCAGCTACCAGGGCGGCGTGTTCATCGGCCAGCATGGCTCGTGGAACCGCAAGCCGGCCAGCGGCTACAAGGTGGTGTTCATCCCGTTCAGCAACGGCATGCCTTCCGGGCCGCCGCAGGATTTCCTGGCCGGCTTCCTTGCCGGCGACGGCAAGGCGCACGGACGACCGGTCGGCGTGGCGCTCGACAAGCAGGGCGCGCTGCTGGTCGCGGACGATGTCGGCAATATCATTTGGCGCGTAGCGCCCTCGGCTTCGGCCACCACTGCAAGTAAATAAGGATAGACCATCATGAGCACTAAACATACAGGTTCAGCAGTCTGGAGCGGCGGCCTGAAAGACGGCGGCGGCAAGATTTCCACACAGAGCGGCGTGCTCGATAACGTCGAGTACGGCTTCCACAGCCGCTTCGAAGACGGCCCCGGCACCAACCCGGAAGAGCTGATCGGCGCCGCCCATGCCGGCTGCTTCACGATGGCGCTGTCGGGCGTCCTGGCCGAGGCGGGCATGACGGCCAAACAGCTGTCCACCAGCGCCACCGTGACGCTGGACAAGATCGACGGCGGCTTTGCCATCACCGACGTGCACCTGTCGCTGGTGGCCACCATTCCCGGCGCCGACCAGAAAGCGTTCGAGGAAGCGGCGCTGAAGGCGAAGCTGAATTGCCCCGTGTCGAAACTGCTGAACGCCAACATCACGCTGGACGCGCGGCTGGAGGCCTGAGCAGGATTGCCGCAAAACGCATAGAATCCCGGTTTATCCGTCCATCACGAAAGACCACTATGCGTATCTTGCACACCATGCTGCGGGTCGGCGACCTGCAGCGCTCGATCGATTTCTACACCAAGGTGCTCGGCATGAAACTGCTGCGCACCAGCGACAACCCGGAGTACAAATATACGCTGGCCTTCCTCGGCTACGGCGCCAATCCGGACCACGCGGAGCTGGAGCTGACCTATAACTACGGCACCACCAGCTACGACATGGGCACCGCCTACGGCCACATCGCCATCTCGGCCGACAACATCGTCAGCGCCTGCGAGGCCGTCAAGGCCAACGGCGGCGCCGTCACGCGCGAACCGGGCCCGGTCAAGGGCGGCACCACGGTGATCGCCTTCGTCACGGACCCGGACGGCTACAAGATCGAGCTGATCGAGCGCAGCTTCGACGGCCAGGGCGCCGGCCTTTAATCAGATGCGGCTTTGACCAGGCCTGGCTTGAGCAGGTCGGCGATGCCGATGCGCTCGGCGAACTCCACGCGCACCCGCTCGGCCACTTCGGTCACCGCCGTGGCGCCGTCGTCGATGAAGTCGGTGATCGAGCGGAACGGACGCGTGCCGTGCGGCAGGCCGACGATGCGGGCGATGTCGGCCGCCACCGCCGCCGGATCGGCTTCCGGCGGCATCAGCTCGCTCAGCCGCGCGCCGACCTGGTCCATCAAGCCGTCGTAACGGGCATACGCCGCGCTGGTCGCCGCGTCGGCCGGCTTGCCGGCGTTGGCAAAGTGGTCGGTGCCGGCGGTGAAGGCGCCCGGCACCACGATCGAGGTCTCGATATTGAAGCGCGACAGCTCGTAGGCCATCGTCACGGCGATCGAATCCATCGCGGCCTTGGCCGCGGCGTACGGCCCCAGGAACGGCGGAAAGCCGCCGCGCGCCGTCGTGCTGCTGACCCACAGCACCAGCCCCTGCTGCTGGCCCCGCATCACCGGCAGCACCGCCTTGTTGACGCGCTGGGTGCCGAGGAAGTTGGTGTCGAACACGCGGCTGATTTCTTCCGGCGTGAACGCTTCCGTCGGGCCGATCACCAGGTGGCCGGCGTTGTGGACCACCGCGTCCAGCCGGCCGCGCTCGGCGACGATGGTGGCCACAGCCGCATCGGCGGACGCCTGCGACAGCACATCGAGTTCGACGGCGCGCACGTCGGCGCCGTGGGCGAAGGCCCAGTCGCGCAACTCGCGCACCTTGGCGGCGTTGCGGCCGGCGATGTCGCGCATCGACGCGTAGACCGAGTGGCCGGCCAGCGCCAGCGCCTTCACCGACAGATGGCCAATGCCGGTGCCCGCACCGGTAACGAGGACGATGGATTTGTTCATGATGTTCTCCTGGATGCGTACGGGTTAAACCAGGCCGCCGTTGGCGCGCAGCGTCTGGCCGTTGATCCAGCCGCCATCCTGGCCGGCCAGGAAGGACACGGCGGCGGCGATGTCTTCCGGCTGGCCCAGGCGTTCCAGCGGCGCCATTTTCGACATGCGCTCTATCGTTTCCGGGGTTTTACCGTCCAGGAACAGCGCGGTGGCGGTCGGCCCCGGCGCGACGGCGTTGACCGAGATGTTCCTGCCGCGCAGCTCCTTGGCCAGGATGTTGGTCATGACCTCGATCGCCCCTTTGGTGGCGGCGTAGATCGCGTAGCCGGGCAGCGCCAGGCCGATCATGCTGGTGGAGAAATTGATGATGCGACCGCCGTGTTGCAGCTTGGCGGCAGCTGCACGCATCGTGTTGAAACTGCCTTTGACGTTGACCGAGAACAGGCGGTCGAAGGTCTGGTCGTCGGTGTCGGCCAAGTGCGGCAGCGCCGGCGGCATGATGCCGGCGTTGTTGACCAGCACATCGACGCGGCCCAGTTGCGCGATGGCCGCGTCGAACATGGCGCGCACGGCGGCCGGGTCGGCGACGTCGGCCTGGATGGCGATGGCGGTGCCGCCTGCGCCGGCGATGGCGCCGACCACCTTGTCGGCTTCGGCGGCATTGCCGGCGTAGTTGACGACGACCGCGTAGCCGTCTCTGGCCAGGCGTTGGGCGATGGCGGCGCCGATGCCGCGGGAGGCGCCGGTAACGATGGCAACTTGTTTCATGTAGTACTCCTTCAATGAGAGGTTGGTGTGAAAGAAGTATCACTCGCCATCAAAAATGAATAAACCCATCAAAATTGCTTTAAGTATGCAATTTTCAATAATAATCACGCCCGCGCGACACACGCCCGTCAGCCCCCCTGCCTTGCCCCGGCGTGCTACATTACGTCGGCAAATCCCCGATACTCGGGGCGATCTGGAGCACAATTTGATGAATTCCCCCTTGGCGCCGGCCACGCCACAATGGCGCTACAACGTGGTGCACGAAACCCGGTACAGCTATCAAAACATGGTGACGCTGTCGCAACAGCTGCTGCACCTGACTCCGCGCGACCTGCCGTTCCAGAAGACTGAAACCCATCATTTGCTGATCGATCCGGCGCCGGACGACAGCGCCGACAGCCAGGATTATTTCGGCAACAACATCCGCCGCCTGACGATCACCACGCCGCACAAAATGCTGCTTGTGCGCGCCGAATCGACCGTGGCGCTGGGGCCGCGCCCCGATTCCACTGGCATACGCGGTTCCCTGCCCTGGGAATCCCTGCGCGACCTGCTGAAACAATCGCGCCAGGCCGACATGCTCGATGCCGGCCGCTATCTGTACGAGTCGCCGCACGTGCGCTGGACGGCCGCGCTGCGCGACTACGCCCAGCCCAGCTTCACGCCGGGCCGGCCGCTGCTGGACGCCGCGATGGAACTGACCGAGCGCATCTTCGACGACTTTGAATTCGACGGCGGCGCCACCGATATCTCCACGCCGCTGGAACAGGTGCTGGCCGGGCGCCGCGGCGTATGCCAGGATTTCGCGCAACTGATGATAGGCGGCCTGCGCAGCCTCGGTTTGCCCGCGCGCTATGTCAGCGGCTATCTGCAGACCCATCCGCCCGAGGGCCAGCCGCGCCTGATCGGCGCCGACGCCTCGCACGCCTGGGTGTCGGTATTTTGCCCGGAACTGGGCTGGGTCGATTTCGATCCGACCAACCGCTGCCTGGTGCAGCGCGAACACATCACCATCGGCTGGGGCCGCGATTTCAGCGACGTCACGCCGATGCGCGGCGTGGTGCTGGGCGGCGGCGCCCAGGAGCTGCAGGTCAATGTCACCGTCACGCCGCTGACGCCGGCGCAGCCGCCAGCGCAGCCGCAGCCCGCCGCCCAGCCGCCGGGCCAGATGCAGACGCCGGTCCCGCTGCCCGGACAGCCCGTCTAGTCCGTCCAGTTCGGCCGGCCCCGGCGCAGTGCGCAGCGCACCGGGCTGGGGCATCGCGACGATGGCGCCGTGCGCCGGCGCGGTGCGGCGGCGGCCCGGAACCCCGCCCCGCCGCCTTTCCACCTTGTGCCAATGGCATGCTTTCTGCTTAGTGCTGTGATATCCGCGCTCCGGGCACCTCCCGCGCCGCCGTGTCTCCACACCAGAGAAAGAAGCTCACCGTATGGCTATCCGTGTCGCGTTGCACCACAAAACCAGCTACAGCTACGACCGCCTGGTTGCGCTTTCGCCCCACGAAGTCCGCTTGCGCCCGGCCCCCCATGCGCGCACGCCCATCCTGTCGTATTCGCTGACGGTCGCGCCGGAGCAGCACTTCATCAACTGGCAGCAGGACCCCTACGGCAATTACATCGGCCGCTTTGTGTTCCCTGAAAAGGCCGACCGGCTGGAATTCACCGTCGACCTGGTGGCCGACATGACGGTGATTAATCCCTTCGACTTCTTCGTTGAAAAATACGCCGAGCAATTCCCCTTCGCCTATCCGGAACAGCTGCGCGCCGAACTCGGCCCGTATCTGCAGAGCGAGCCGCCCGGCGCGCTGCAGACCGCCTGGGTCGAGGCCGCCCGCGCCGACCTGCTGAAGGAAAAGATGGGCACCAACGACTTCCTGGTGGCCATCAACCAGCGCCTGCAGGGCGATATCGGCTACCTGCTGCGCATGGAGCCGGGCGTGCAGACGCCCGAGCAGACGCTGGAAAAACGTTCGGGCTCCTGCCGCGACAGCGGCTGGCTGCTGGTGCAGATCCTGCGCGAGATGGGGCTGGCCGCGCGTTTCGTGTCCGGCTACCTGATCCAGCTGCGCGCCGACCAGCAGGCGCTCGACGGCCCCAGCGGCACCAGCGTCGACTTCACCGACCTGCACGCCTGGGCCGAGGTGTATGTGCCGGGCGCGGGCTGGATCGGGCTCGACCCGACCTCGGGCATGCTGGCCAGCGAAGGCCACATCCCGCTGGCCTGCACCGCGCAGCCCTCGTCGGCGGCGCCGGTCACCGGCTTCACCGACAAGGCCGAGGTCACCTTCCATCACGAGATGACGATCACCCGCATCCACGAAGACCCGCGCGTGACCAAGCCGTATTCGGAGGACGACTGGCGCAAGATCGACCAGCTCGGCCAGCAGGTGGACGCCGACCTCAAGCAGCAGGACGTGCGCCTGACGCAGGGCGGCGAGCCGACCTTCGTATCGATCGACGACATGGACGGCGCGCAGTGGAACACCGAGGCGCACGGCGCCGACAAGCGCAGGCTGGCCGGCGAGCTGATGCATCGTCTGAAGAACCATTTCGCGCCGGGCGGCATGCTGCATTACGGCCAGGGCAAATGGTATCCGGGCGAACCGCTGCCGCGCTGGGCGCTGAACATCTACTGGCGCGTCGACGGCCAGCCGATGTGGCTGGACGCCACCCTGTTCTCCGACGAAAACGTCGACGACGGCTACGGCCCCGACGAGGCCGACCGCTTTTGCGCGGCGCTGGCGCGGGCGCTGCGCCTGCCGGCCGGCAGCGCGATTCCCGCCTACGAGGACGTGGCGCAGCAGGCGCAGCGCGAGCAGGGCATGCCGGTCAACCTGGATCCGCTGAAGGCCGACCTGGACTCGCCCGACGAGCGGCGCCGCCTGGCGCGCCTGCTGCAGACGGGACTGGGCACGGTGGTCGGCTATGTGCTGCCGCTGAAGGCCGAGGAGCCGGCCGCCGGCGCGATCGGCATCGGCGGCACCGTCTGGCGCACCTCGCCCTGGCCGCTGCGGCGCGAACACCTGTACCTGATCGACGGCGATTCGCCGATGGGCTTGCGGCTGCCGCTGAACACGCTGCCGTGGGTGATGCCGGAAGATGAGGAGCCGCAGTTCGAGGTCGATCCCTTCGCCCCGCGCGAACCGCTGGCGGTGCCCAAGCGCGACCGCCGGCCGGTGCTGGGCCTCGGCGCCGAGAACGGTGCCAAGAAAAACGCCGGCGCGGCGCCGGTCACGCCGGCGCCGCGCGACGTCATCCACACGGCGCTGTGCGTGCAGGTGCGCGCGGGCCGGCTGCATGTCTTCATGCCGCCGATGCAACGCATCGAGGACTACCTGGCGCTGGTGGCCGCCGTCGAGAACACCGCCGCGCTGCTCAAGCTCAAGCTGTGGATGGAAGGCTATCCGCCGCCGCGCGATCCGCGCATCAAGCTGCTCAGCGTGACGCCCGATCCCGGCGTGATCGAGGTCAACATCCATCCGGCCGCCAGCTGGAAGGAACTGGTCTACAACATGTCGACCCTGTACGAGGAGGCGCGCCTGACCCGCCTCGGCACCGAGAAATTCATGGTCGACGGCCGCCACACCGGCACCGGCGGCGGCAACCACGCGACCCTGGGCGGCGCCACGGCGGAGGACAGCCCGATGCTGCGCCGCCCCGACCTGCTGAAAAGCCTGATCACCTACTGGCAAAACCACCCGTCGCTGTCGTATCTGTTTTCCGGCACCTTCATCGGCCCGACCAGCCAGGCGCCGCGCGTCGACGAAGCGCGCGACGACAACCTATACGAGCTGGCGATCGCCTTCCAGCAGATGGACCAGCAACTGCCCACCATGCATCCGGGCGACCGGCCATGGATGGTCGACCGCCTGCTGCGCAACCTGCTGGTCGACCTGACCGGCAATACTCACCGCTCGGAATTTTCGATCGACAAGCTGTATTCGCCGGACGGCCCCACCGGCCGCCTCGGCCTGGTCGAGTTCCGCGCCTTCGAGATGCCGCCGCACGAGCGTATGAGCCTGCTGCAGATGCTGTTGTTGCGGGCGCTGGTGGCGCGCTTCTGGCGCCAGCCCTACCAGGCCAAGCTGGTGCACTGGGGCACGGTGCTGCACGACCGCTGGATGCTGCCGCATTTCGTGGCCCAGGATATCCGCGGCGTCGCCCGCGATTTGCGCGACGCCGGCTACGCCTTCGAGGATCACTGGTTCGATCCCTTCATCGAATTCCGTTTCCCGCGCTTCGGCACCGTGGTGTACGAGGGCGTCGAAATGGAATTGCGCCAGGCCATAGAACCGTGGCACGTGCTGGGCGAGGAAATGAGCGGCGGCGGCACCGCGCGCTATGTCGATTCGTCGGTCGAGCGGATGCAGCTGCTGGTGCGCGGCCTGACCGACGGCCGCCATGTGGTGTCCTGCAACGGCCGCATGCTGCCGCTGCATCCGACCGGCGTGCCGGGCGAGTATGTGGCGGGCGTGCGCTTCCGCGCGTGGAGCCCGTGGTCGGCGCTGCATCCGACGATACGGGTGCAGGCGCCGCTGACGTTCGACCTGATCGATACCTGGAGCAACCGCGCCATCGGCGGCTGCACCTACCACGTGGTGCATCCGGGCGGCCGCGCCGAGAGCGGTTCACCGGTCAACGCCAACGCCGCCGAGGCGCGCCGTTTCGCCCGCTTCTGGGCGCACGGCCATACGCCGGGGCCGATGACGGTGTACAAGGAGGCGCTGAACCCCAGCTTCCCGATGACCCTGGATTTGCGCTGGCAACCGACGTAGGCGTGCGCCCGCTATCGGACGCCGGAAGCCATATGGCAGAATGGGCACCATGTTAGATCAATTACTCGCGGGCTATCCCGCCGCCGCCGGCACCTACGACGAAATGCTCGACGCCAGCGGGCAGCCGCGCCCGCACTGGCGCGCGCTGCTCGGCGGGCTGAGGGGCGAGGCGCCGGCCGTGATGCGCGAGCGCATCGCGGCGGTGGCGCGCCAGGTGCGCGAGAACGGCGTCACCTACAACGTCTACACCGACGCCAAGGGTGTGCAGCGCCCGTGGGACTTGAACGTGCTGCCGCTGATCCTGCCGCACGAGGAATGGGCCGAGATCGAGGCCGCCGTGGCGCAGCGCGCCACCTTGCTCAACCGCATACTGCTCGACGTCTACGGCGAGCAGCGCCTGCTGGCCGAGGGCTTGCTGCCGCCGGCCCTGATCCACGGCCACGCCGGTTTCCTGCGTCCCTGCCAGGGCATACGCCACCAGGGCGACATCGCCCTGCACTTCTATGCGCTGGACCTGGCGCGCGCGCCCAACGGCCGCTGGTGGGTGGTCGGCGACCGCACGCAGGCGCCGTCGGGCGCCGGCTACGCGCTGGAAAACCGCTCGGTGATTTCGCGCATCTTTCCCGACCTGCAGCGCGACCTCAAGGTGCGCAGCCTGGGCGGCTTTTTCGACACCATGCGCGCCAGCCTGGCGACCTGGGGCCGCAACTGCGCCGCCAACGGCGGCGGCCCGCCGCTGCGCGCCGGCGAACCGCCGCTGATGGTGCTGCTCACGCCCGGCCCCTACAACGAAACCTATTACGAGCACGCCTACCTGGCGCGCTACCTGGGCTTGCCGCTGGTCGAGGGCGGCGACCTGACGGTGCGCAACAACATGGTGTGGATGAAGACCCTGTCCGGCATGCAGCGCGTGCACGTGATCGTGCGCCGCGTCGACGACGACTTTTGCGATCCTTTGGAATTGCGCTCCGACTCCGCGCTGGGCGTGGCCGGCCTGACCGAGGCGGTGCGCCGTGGCAATGTGCTGGTCACCAACAGCCTCGGTTCAAGCCTGCTGGAATCGGGCGCGCTGCTCGGCTTCCTGCCGTCGCTGTGCCAGCGCCTGCTGGGCACGCCGCTGAAGATGCCGTCGGTGGCGACCTGGTGGTGCGGCGAGCCCAGCGCGCTGGAACAGGTGGTCGCCAAGCTCGACACGCTGGTCGTCAAGCCCAGCTTCCCGCAGATGCGCCAGGCCTCGGTGTTCGGCGCCGACCTGGCGGGCGCCGCGCGCGAGGCGCTGATCGCTCAGCTGCGCGCCACCCCCAACCAGTACGTGGCGCAGGAACTGGTGCGCCTGTCGCAGGCGCCGGTGTGGAAATCCGGCGCGCCCGACGGCCTCTACCCCTGCGCCACCGGCCTGCGGGTGTTTGCCTGCGCCACGCCCAGGGGCTATGTGGTGATGCCGGGCGGGCTGACGCGGGTGGCCACCGGCCCCGACGCCCGCGTCATCACCATGCAGCACGGCGGCGGCAGCAAGGACACCTGGGTGCAGGCGCGCGCGCAGACCGGCGCGCCGTCGCACCCGGAACGGGCCGCCGGCGTGCGCCGCGACCTGGTGCGCGACGACACCCACCTGTCGAGCCGGGTGGCGGAAAACCTGCACTGGTTTGGCCGCCACGCCGAGCGCTGCGACGATATCGCCCGCCTGCTGCGGGTCACGCTGACCTATCTGTTCGACGTGCCGCCGGACGACCGCGGCCGCGAGTGGCAGGCGATGACCGCCTTGTGCACGTGGTTCGGGCTGCTCGAACGGCCGGAGGCGGAGCCGTCCGCGACACCGGCGCAGGCCGCGGCCGCAGCGGCGCCGCCGAGCGACGCCGAGATCGAATCGGCCCTGCTGCGCGCGGTGGTCTCGACCGACGTGCCCGGACTGGCGCGGCAACAGCAGCAGCTGTATCAATCGGCCAGCCTGCTGCGCGAACGCATGTCGCTCGACAACTGGCGTGCGCTCAACAAGATGGCGCAGCGCGCCGACGAAGAACGGCAGCCAACCCAGGCCGAAGCGATGAGCCTGCTCGACGACGCGGCGGAAAAATCGATGCTGATGAGCGGCTATGCGCTGGACGGCATGAACCGCGATCGCGGCTGGCGCTTCCTGTCGCTGGGACGCCGTCTCGAACGGCTGCAGTTCCAGTGCAAGGTGCTGCGCCACGGCCTGGAAATGGATGTCGACGCGGACGACGACAGCAAGCTGGAATGGCTGCTGGAGCTATCGGACAGCATCATCACCTACCGCTCGCGCTACCAGGCGCAGCCGGAATGGCTGCCGCTGCTCGATCTGCTGCTGCTCGACGAGAGCAATCCGCGCGCCATCGTGTTCCAGGTACAGGGCATCCTGAAAACACTGACGCAGTTGGGGGAAGCGAGCGGCGATTGCGGCGCGGACAAGCTGGCACCGCTCAACGAGGAATTGCTGGCGCTCACGCCGGAGAGCGATCTGTACGGCGGCAACGCCTATCTGCTGGACTTGCTGCAACGCCTGGACCTGGCCAGCCAAGCCCTGTCGGAACAGATAGGCGTGCGCTTCTTCAGCCACACGGGCAAGCCGGCCGCCTGAACGGCGCCGGCCCGCGTGGACTGGTTCTTAATGGACCAGCAGCGCGTTGACCGGCGCCAGGTCGTCTTCCTTCAGCGAACCGGCCGCCGACTTCAGGCGCAGGCCGTTCATGATGGTGTCGTAGCGTGCCTTCGACAAGTCCTTCTGGGTCGAGTACAGCAGCTTCTGGGCATTCAGCACGTCGATGTTGATGCGCACGCCGACCTGGTAGCCCAGCTTATTCGAATCCAGCGACGACTTGCTCGACACTTCCGCCGCTTCCAGCGCCTTGACCTGCGCCAGGCCGCTGTTCATGCCCAGGTAGGCCGAACGGGCGTTTTGCGAGGCGGCGCGCTTGGTTGCTTCCAGATCGTTGCGGGCCTTGTCTTCCAGCGCGATGGTTTCGCGCACCTTGCTGGTGACAGCGAAGCCGCTGAAGATGGGCACGTTCCAGCTGACGCCGATGGCGTTGTTGTTGATCGCCTGGCCGGCGGTCTGCGCGTTGTGCGAGGAGCTGGCGACCAGGTTCAGCGTCGGCATGTGGTTGGCGCGGTTGCGCTCGATTTCGCGCTTGGCGATTTCCACGTTCAGCTTGGCGGCGACCACCGCGTAGTTCTGGTCTTCAGCCGAGCTGACCCATGGATCGACCGCGGCCGGCGACGGCGGGTTGATCGTCACGCCGGTGCGCAGCGGCGCCAGTTCGCCCGGCTCCTGGCCGATGATCACGCGCAGCGCGGTGCGCTTGTTGTCCAGGTCGTTGATGGCGGCAAACTCCTGCGCCACCACCAGGTCGTACGCCGCTTGCGCTTCGTGGGTGTCGGTGATGGTCTGGGTGCCCACTTCGAAGTTGCGTTTGGCCGAGGCCAGCTGTTCGGTGGTCGCCACTTTCTGCGCCTGGGTCGAGGTCAGGTTGTCCTGCGCCGTCAGCACGTCGAAATAGGCTTGCGCCACGCGGGTGATCAGGTCCTGCTGGGCCTGGGCGAAGGTGGCTTCGGCGGTGGCCTGCGCCAGCTTGCTCTGCTGGTAGGTCTGCCAGTTGGCCCAGTTGAACAGCGGCTGGGACAGCTGCACCGTGTAGGCGTTGGTGTGGTACCTGGTGTCGGATTTGGTGACGATGCCGAAGACCGGATCGGGGCCGGTGATGTCGCCGGAGTTGCGCAGATTGCTGCCGCTGGCCGAAATGCTCGGCAGCAGGCCGGAGCGCCCCTGGGTGATCCGTTCCTGGCCCGCGGTCAGCGACGAGCGGGCGCTGGCGTACGTAGCGTCATTGGCCAGCGCTTGCTGATAAACCTGGATCAGGTCGGCCGCCTGTGCGTTGAGCGTCAAGAAGGCGCTGGCGATCAGCACGGCGATAAGGGGTCTCTGCATTGCATTCTCCGTTGGAGTCATCAAAAAAAGTTGATCAAATCAAAAACACTGCTACCTTTGCGCCGCGCCCGTGTATTTCAGCGTCGCGGCATCTCAATACTTGGCCATCGTGCCGTCGACTTGCAGCGCCCAGGCGTGGATGCCGCCGGTCAGGTTGACCATCTTGCCGAAGCCGTTACGCTCCAGGAAGGCGGCCACCTGCATGCTGCGCGCGCCGTGGTGGCAGATGCAGACGATCGCCGCATCCTCATCCAGGTCGTCGATGCGCGCCGGTATGGTATTCATCGGGATCTGCACCGAGCCGGCGATGCGGCAGGTCTCGAATTCCCAATTTTCCCGCACGTCCAGCAACATCGGGCTGGGCCGCGCATCGTCTGCCAGCCAGTCGGCCAGTTCCAGGGCGGTGATCTGCTGCATACGCCGCCCGCTTAAAACACGAAGGCCGGGGCCGCCGTCGCCAGCTGCAGCGGCTTGACGCTGGTTTCAAACAGCGTGCGCGTGTCGTAGCCGGCTTCGCCGGTACGGGTGATCAGCTGTGCCTTCATCGCCGGCGCCTGGCCGATGATGACCGCCAAGCGGCCGCCCACGTTCAGTTGCTGCAGCAGCGCTTCCGGCAACACCGGCAACGAGCCCGATACCACGATGACGTCGAACGGCGCGCCCTTGGACCAGCCCTGGGCGCCGTTGCCCAGTTCCACGGTCACGTTGGTGACGCCGTTGTCGGCCAAATTCTTTTCCGCCAGCGCCTTCAGCTCCGGCGAGATTTCCACGGTCGTCACATGACGCGCCTTGTACGCCAGCAGCGCGGCCATGTAGCCGGAGCCGGCGCCGATTTCCAGCACGTTCTCATGCTTCTTCAGCTTGACGTCCTGCAGCAGGCGCGCCTCCACCTTCGGCATCAGCATGTTCTCGCCGCCCGGCAGCGGGATTTCCGCGTCGACAAACGCCAACGCCTTGTGCGCGGCCGGCACGAAATTCTCGCGTTTCACTACCAGCAGCAACTCCAGAACCTCCGGATCCAGGACGTCCCAAGGACGGATTTGCTGTTCGATCATGTTGAAGCGGGCTTGTTCGATATTCATCTTAAGACTCAGTCGGGATTAAATAATCCGTCATTTTATCGTTGAACTGGCATCGAGGCACATATTAACGATATGACGGTCTGGTTCGCGGGAAATTGCGACAGTCTGCAGTTTAAGGGGGTTGAACCTACCAAAATGGCAAGCTGGGCGGTGATGACGGCAGGCTGGCTCACGCCGGGGCCACTTCCAGGCCGCGCAGCGTGACGTCGATCAGCGTCGCCATGAAGGCTTGCGGATCGATAGCCGGCATCGCGCAGGTCGGCATGAAGGAATGGGTCCACATCATCAGCATCAGCACCGGCGCCACCAGCACCGGCGTCATCACGGCCGGATCGACCGGGCGGAACTCGCCGCGGGAGATGCCGCGCACCAGCACGCTGGCGATCAGGCCGTTGCCGCGGGCGACCACGTCTTCGTTGTAGAACTGCGCCAGCTCGGGGAAGTTGTTGCCTTCGGCAAGCATCAGCTTGGTGATGCCGGCCAGATGGGTGGAACAGATCTGGTTCCACCACTTCATCAGGATGGCGCGCAGCAGCTCGCCGCTGGGGCCTTCGAACACGGCCGCCTCCTGCTCGGCCTCGCCGATCGCGTGGACGATGTTCTCGCGCACCACGGCCTTGAACAATTCTTCCTTGTTGGCGAAATACAGGTACAGCGTGCCCTTGGACACGCCGGCGCGCTTGGCCACGTCTTCCAGACGGGTGCCGGCATAGCCGCGCTCGACGAACTGCTCCAGCGCCGCCGCCAGCAATTCCTGCGGCCGCGCATCCTTGCGCCGCTCCCAGCGTGGCTTGGTATCTTGAGGGGCTTGCATGGGTGGTTTTAATTTTAACTTACTTATAAGTCATTAATATAAGCGCAAGGGCTGGCAGCGTCAAGGGAGGGACAGGTGTTACGCCCGAATAGAACCTTGAACAGGCGAGTCGCTATTCTAGCTCCCGCCCTGTGGCGATACAACGTGATGCCGCTGCCTTCCGAAGTGGAAGACAAGGACGGCTCCATACTATTTAAGTATTGCGCTGGCATCCGGTCCTACGGTGCAAGAAGGCGCGTCGCGTCGCAACGGTTGGCGCTAGACCAGGGCAACCCTGCCATGACCGAAGATCACATGAAACAGGCGTTCATGGGGCCTGACTTCAGCGAGCGTGATCGTCAACTCATCACCGGCTTTCGCGACCGTAATCCGCTACTACTGCAGGATTTCGACGACGTGCCATGGCAGCGCTACGCACAACGCTGGGGATATTACGCATCAGATACAGAAGACGAAGTGGAGCAGCCACCTTTTGCCGGTCCTTATTTGACACCTTCCACCTCCTGTATCGATCGAGGCGATAGTTTGGTGGTGCCGACTAGGATTTCATAGATGGGACGGCTGGACGCTTACTGACATACAGTTCTACAGCCCGAACGCGGTCTTCGTATGAGTACATGAACTACCTCCCAATAGTCAAAGTTTTTGTCCGCCCCCCGCTGGTCAATTTTCGGTCAGCCGCAACAAAATAGGCCGCTAGCTGGCGCGCTGCGGGCGGTCCCTTAAAAATTCCTGGGACCGTCCCGTTCGCCATCTGCTATGATGCCGGGACCGTCGCCGTCAACCCGTGTGGCGCCGACATAGTGCAAGGCCCTACGTATATGCAAGAGTTTTATAAGAAAGCGCTGCTGTCGCTGATTGTCCTGCTCCTGGTGGACCTGCTGCTGGCGGTTTTCTTTGTTGACCGGGCCTATCCGACACGGACGCTGTTGCCGGCGCAAAAAGGTGACTCGCGCTGGGAGTACTTGACGTATTCCGATGGGGCCGATGGCGGAGCGTCGTCAGTGCACGTAGACGATTCGCGCGAGCGGCTGCGCTTCGACTTCAAGCTCAAGGATGTCGCCCCGTTTCCTTTTGCCTCCGTCGCCTTGACCTTCAAGGACGACAAAGGACGGCAGATCCACGCGGATTGGTCGAAGTTCCGTACCATTAGCTTCGTGGCCAAATGTGCACCGGCCGCGTCCCTGACCTTCGACGTTTCCACGTTCGATGACAAGGTCTCCAAGCCAGGCAACTTCGGCACCTACCGTTCGCCCAGAACCTATTTTTCCTGCAGCGAACAGGGCGTGCCGGTGACGCTCGATCTGGCCCGGCTGCTGATCCCCGAATGGTGGTTTGCTGCAATGAAGCTGGACGTGGTACGCCAGGGTTATGAACTGGACAAAGTTGCCAAAATCATGTTCGGTTCCAGCGCCGCCTCGCCACACAATGTCGATACTCATATTGAAATCAGCGAACTGACAGTGCATGGCCGCGATTACCGCTATTTGACCGCGCTGGCGCTCATCATCCTGGCTGGCTGGGCGGCATTCGGTGTCTGGTTTTTCCTGGCCCATGCGCGCGCGCTGCTGGCCAGCGTGGATTCGAAAGTGAAAACCAATTTGCCCTTTGTGGCCTATCGCCGGCTCACCCTGGAACCGTACAAGGACAAGGAAAAGGCATCGGTCTTGCGGTATATCGCCAGCGCCTATAGCGACCCCGCACTGGACCTGGAAGCCGTGGCGGCAGCGACCGGCGCGAACCGCTATAAAATCAATGAAGTATTGAAATCCGAACTGGGCATGACCTTCACCAACTATCTGAATAAGGTGCGGCTCACTGAAGCGTCCAGGCTGCTGACTGAGAACAGCAGCGCCGCCGTGTCCGAAATCGCGTATTTGGTTGGCTATTCCAATGTTCCTTATTTCAATAAGCTGTTCAAGGAGGAATTCGGCTGCACGCCGAAGTCGTTCCGCACGCTTGCCGCGCAGCAGCCGCAGCAGCAAGCCGCCGACAGCGCTCCGGTAGCTCCCCCCGTCTGAACCACCCCATCCCATGCAAGCCCTCGCACCGATTGCCAGCGCCCATTATGTAGGCCGAGCCACGAAGGCACTACGTACCCATCGTGGCATGGCAGACATGCTTTCCGGTCGCGCCTGCCCCGACGTCCGCCAGCTGCCACGGCCGATTTTCACTATGCACACAATTGCTTGCAATTTCTGCGCTTTGTAAGACATTCGCCGCGCAGCGATAGCGGTGGGCCCGCTGGCCCGCCTATTCTGTCGCAATGTGTCGGGTTCCGCTACCGCGCGGGCCCGCAGGCGCCAGACTGGGTGCCTTGGTGGCGGCGGCTGGTAAGTTGGAAAACAAAAAAAGTGGAAGACGAAATGCAATTGAAAAAAATGATGGTCTGCTTGACGAAACGTGTGCCGATGTCCCGCGGGGGCACGCGCTGCGCGCGACCGCGCCGCCGGCTCGCCGCCAGCCTCGTTGCGCTGGCCACCTTGAGCACCCCGCCGGCGATGGCGCAGACCGCCGTCCGGATCGACCTCGCCAAGCCAGGAATTCCGGTCAGCCCAACCCTCTACGGTCAGATGACCGAGGAGATCAACTTTTCCTACGATGGCGGCCTGTATGCCGAATTGGTGCGCAACCGTGCCTTCAAGGATAACGACGGCAACCCGGAGCACTGGTCGGTGGTGCAGGAAGCCGGCGGCAGCGCCGCGATTGCGGTCGATCAGCGCTACCCGGTGGCCGGCACCGCCCTGCCGAACAGCCTGCGTCTCGACGCCCCCAACGCTTCGCCGGGGCACCGCGTCGGTGTCGCCAATGCTGGCTACTGGGGCATCCCGGTCAAGCCGAACACCAGCTACCGCGCCAGCTTCTACGCCAAGATCAACGGTGCCGGCGCCGTGCCGCTGATCGTCAGCATCGAAGGTGTCGACGGCAAGACCGTCTACGCCCAGGCCGAAGGCGGCCGGATCGACGGCGAATGGAAACGCTACAGCGTCACCCTGAGCACGGCTGCCAACGTCAAGACGACTTCCGACGCGCGCCTGGTGCTTGCCACCGAAACCCCTGGCAAAGTGTGGTTCAGCCAGGTATCGCTGTTCCCGCCGACCTACAAGGAGCGGCCGAACGGCCTCCGGGTCGACCTGATGGAAAAGCTGGTCGACATGAAGCCGGGCTTCCTGCGCTTCCCCGGCGGGAATTACCTCGAAGGCGGCAGCGTGGGGACGCGCTTCAAGTGGAAGGAAACCTTGGGCCCGATCGAGCAGCGTCCCGGCCATCCCGGCACCTGGGGCTACCGCTCCAGCGACGGCATGGGCCTGCTCGAATTTCTCCTGTGGTGCGAAGACATGAAGGCCGAGCCGGTGCTGGCGGTGTTCGCCGGTTACGCGCTCAATGGCGAGTCGGTCCCGGTCGGCAAGGAACTGGAGCCCTTCGTCCAGGAAGCACTCGACGAGATCGAATATGTCACCGGCGACGTCAGCACGAAGTGGGGCGCGCAGCGCGCCAGGGATGGCCATCCGGCGCCCTTCAAGCTGCGCTATGTCGAGATCGGCAACGAGGATGGCTTCGAGAAGGACAAGACCTACGATGGCCGCTTTGCCCAGTTCCACGACGCCATCAAGGCGAAGTATCCGCAGATCAAGCTGATCTCCACGGTCGGTGGCAAGGACTGGCTCAGCGCGCAGCAGAAGGTGAGCAGCCGTGTGCCCGACCTGGTCGACGAGCATTATTACTTCAACGTGATGGAGATGTTGAACGAGGCCGCGCGCTACGACAGTTATGAACGCCGCGGGCCGAAAGTGTTTATCGGCGAGTGGGCCGCGCGCGAAGGCGAGCCGACCACCAATCTGTACTCCGCACTGGCCGATGCCGCCTTTATGGCCGGCATGGAGCGCAATGCCGACGTCGTCGAGATGGCCTGCTACGCGCCGCTGCTGGTGAACGTTAACCCGGGCGGCATGCAGTGGCAGAGCAATCTGATCGGCTACGATGTGCAGTCCAGCTACGGCTCGCCGTCGTACCACGCGCAGAAGATGTTCAAGCACTACCTGGGCGATGTGTCGCTGCCGCTGCACGCCGAGAAAGTGAGCATGCAGAGCTGGCAGCGGCCGGCCAGCAAGGAGAAGCCGGAGGACCTGCCGCCGGCCATCCAGGTGCCGACGATGTTCTTCTCGGCGACCAGGTCCGATCAGCGCGGCGAGATCTACCTGAAGGTGGTCAACTCGGTCGGCACCGCGCAGACGGTGCAGGTCGATCTGGCCGGCGCCGCCAAGGTGGCGGCCGAAGGCAAGGCGATCGTCCTGAGCTCGTCGCGCAAGGAAGACACCAACACCATCACCGAGCCGACCAAGGTGGTGCCGGTGACGAGCAAGGCGCGCGGCCTTGGCAAGCAGTTCAGCTACAGCTTCGCGCCGTATTCGGTGACCGTGCTGGTGCTGTCGGCCAAATAGGCCGCCAGCCGGCGGGCTGCGGGCGCATTGGTGCGCCTGCACCGCCTCGGTGCGCTGTCCCCTGTGCACCTGTTATGCCCCCCTCCGTCTGAACCGCCCGATCCCAAGCCCTCGCCTGACGCGCCGCATCTGACCCATGCCTTGTCGCGGACGCGTTGCGGCCGCGCCGCCTGGTCCTGCCCGTCCTTTACCATCGAACCTGAAGCACGACTGAAGCCGCCCCCCGCGCGCAGGGATCGCGCCTGCCGCGAAGGCGCTTTGGCCCCCGTCGTGGCATGGCCGACATGCTTTCCAGTCGCCTGCGCGCCCGCCAGCTGCCACGGCCGATGTTCCACAGTGCACGATTGCTTGCAATTTCTGCGCTTCGTAAGCCATTCGCCGCGCGGAGATAGCGCTGCGGCTGATGGCCTGCCTATGCTTTCGCCATGCGCCGGTTTGCTCTTTCTCCGGAGCCGCAGGTGCAAGCGGAAGGGAGTTTCTTACAATCCGCAGAAATGTAAACAAACTAAGCCTCGGGGACGTTGATGGGTAGCTGGCTGAGGGGCAAGCAAGCGAAACGGGACGGCGGGCAAGCTGCCGGCGTCCGGGCGCTCCCTTGGAAAAATACCTCAGACCGTCCCGTATGGCGCCTGTTATGATGCCGGAACCGTGGCGGTCAATCAGCTGCGGCGCCGAGACAGTTCAAACCACTATCTATATGCAAGAGTTCTATAAGAAAGCACTGCTGGCGTTGATTGTCCTGATCCTGGTGGACCTGCTGCTGGCGGTTTTTTTTGTTGTCCGGTCCTTTCCGGAACAGGTGCTGTTGCCGGTGCAACATGGTGACTCCTACTGGCAGTACCTGACGTTTTCCGACCAGGGCGTTGGCGGAGCGTCGTCAGTGCGCTTGCGCGACTCACGCGACCGGCTGCGCTTCGACTTCAAGCTCAAGGACGTTGCCCCGTATCCTTTTGCCGCCGCCGCCATGATCTTCAAGGACGACAAAGGACGGCAGATCCACGCGGATTGGTCGAAGTTCCGTACCATTACCTTCGTTGCCACATGTGCACCGGCCTCGTCCCTGACGTTCGAACTGTCCACCTTCGATAAAAAGTTCTCCAAGCCAGGCGACTTGGCGACTTACCGTCCACCGCGAACGTATTTTTCGTGCAGTGAACAGGGCACGCCGGTGACGCTCGACTTGGCCCGGCTGCGGATCCCCGACTGGTGGTTTCCTGCAATGAAGCTGGACTTGGCACTCCAGGGTTATGAACTGGACAAAGTTGCGAAAATCATGTTTGGGCCCAGCGTTGGCACTCCCCACAATGTCGATGTCTATATTGAAATCAGCGAACTGACCTTGCATGGCCGCGATTACCGCTATTTGACCGCGCTGGCGCTCATCATCCTGGCTGGCTGGGTGGCGTTTGGCGTCTGGCTTTTCCGGGCCCATGCGCGCGCGCTGCTGGCCAGCGTGGATTCGAAAGTGAAAACCAATTTGCCCTTTGTGGCCTATCGCCAGCTCACCCTGGAACCGTACAAGGACAAGGAAAAGACAGCGCTCTTGCAGTATATCGCCAGCGCCTATACCGACCCCCAACTGGACCTGGAAGGCACGGCGGCAGCGACCGGCGTGAACCGCAATAAAATCAATGAAGTGTTGAGGTCCGAACTGGGCATGACCTTCAACAGTTACCTGAACAAGCTGCGGCTTACCGAGGTATCCAGGCTGCTGACCGAAAACAGCAGCGCTGCCGTGTCCCAAATCGCGTATTCGGTTGGCTATTCCAATGTTCCTTATTTCAATAAGCTGTTCAAGGACGAATTCGGCTGCACGCCGAACGCGTTCCGGACGCTTGCCACCCAGCGGCCGCGGCAGCAAGCCGCCGACAACGCTCCGGTCGAACCACCCGTCTGAACCGCCCCATCCCCAGCCCTCTCCGCAAGCGCCGCATCCGACGCTTGCCGTGTGCGCGGGCGGGCAGTCTGATCCCTCCCGTCCTCACCATCGAATCTGAACCGCGACTGGCTTCCTGCGTCCCCGCGCACGGACCGCGCCCGCCATCCCACCGATTGCCAGCGCCCACCGTGTGGGCCGAACCATGCAGGCTCGACGGACACCGCGTGGCATGGCAGACATGCTTTCCAGGCGCGCTTGCCCCACCGTACGCCAGCTGCCACGACCGGTTTTCAACGTGTGCACGATTGCTTGCAATTTCTGCGCTTCGCAAGGCATTCGCCCCGCAGCGCTAGCGGTGCGCAGCTTGGCCTGCCTATTCTTTCGCCATGCGTCGGGTTTCGCTACCGCCCGGCTGCAGGCGCAGGAATGAGTGTCTAGGCGGCCGCGGAATGGGGCAAGACATCCGCGCTCCACCGAATTGTCGGTTGGTAAATCTTCACCGATATCACGCATCGCTGATGGTGGCGGCTGGTGAGTTGAAAAATAAATAATGTGGGAGACGGTAATGCAATTGAAAAAAATGGTGGCCTGCTTGACGGCGGGTTTGCTGATGTCCTGCGGGGCCGCAGCTGAGAATTATCACTGGGACACTGTCGCGATGGGCGGCGGCGGCTTTGTCAGCGGCATCGTGACCAGCAAGAGCGAGCGCGACGTGGTCTACGCGCGCACCGACGTCGGTGGCGCCTACCGCTACGACAACCAGAACGGCCGCTGGATCGCGCTGACGGACTGGCTAAGCGAGAAGAACACCGGCCTGATGGGTGTGGAGGCGCTGGCCATCGATCCGAAAAACGCAGCCAATGTCTACATGCTGGCCGGCACCAGCTACTACAACAACGGCCAGACCGCGATCATGCGCTCGAGCGACTACGGCAAGCACTTCGACGTGGTCGACGTGACGGCCCAGTTCAAGGCGCATGGCAACGGCCCGGGCCGCTCGAGCGGCGAGAAGCTGCAGGTCGACCCGGCCTCGAGCAACGTGCTGTACGTGGGTACGCGCCGCGACGGCCTGTTCAAGAGCGTCGATTCGGGCAAGACCTGGAACCGGGTCAACGGACTGAACGTGACCAGCACCCCGGACGACAACGGCATCACCTTCGTGCTCCCCGATCCGACCAGCGTCAGCCAGGGCGTGACCAAGCGCATCTATGTCGGCATATCGCGCTACGGCTCGGTGGGACCGAACCTGTATTTGAGCAAGGACGGCGGCGCCACCTTCGCCCCGGTCGCGGGCGCACCGGCCGGCCTCATTCCGCAGCGCGCGGCCCTCACCTCCAAGGGCCGCCTGTACATGACCTATGCCAATGGCGTCGGCCAGGGCATTAGCGACAGCGAGCCCTTTACCACCGGCCAGATCTGGGAGTACAACACCATCGGCGGCGCCTGGACCAACATCACGCCGTCCTTCACGATCGGCGGCGTCCCCCCCCCGTACAGCGGCATCAGCGTCGATCCGAGCAATCCCAAGCACCTGGTGGCCTCGAGCCTCGGCATCTGGGCCTACCAGCAGCATCAGCCGGCCACCTGGGGCGACCGCGTATTTACCTCCCTGGATGGCGGCCGCAGCTGGACCGACGTCTTCGCCAACGGCATGACGGTCGACGGCGACGGCGTCGAGTGGGGCGCCAGCACCTCGATCCACTGGCTGGGCACGATCGAGTTCGACCCCTTCGACCCGAAGAGCGTGTGGGCGGTGTCGGGTAACGGCGTATTCAGGACCAGCGACATCGACGCCCCCGTCAGCCGCTGGAAATTCGATGTCAAAGGCATGGAAGAGAGCGGCGTGTACGCGCTCGAGAGCCTGCCTGGCGGGCCGCTGGTGTCGGTCATCGGCGACTTCGACGGCTTCATTCAGGCCGACGCGGGCCAGTACGGCACCCGCCATATGCCGGATATGGGGTCCAACACCGGCCTGGCCGTCGCCCCGCAGGCCAACCATGTGATGGCGCGGGTGGGCAGTAAGCTCTATATCTCGACCAACACGGGCGCCAGCTGGGTACAGGCGGCCTCCATGAACGGCTCGCGTGGCAACGTGGCACTGTCGGCCGACGGCTTCGTGCTGCTGCATAGCCCGGAAAATTCGAGCACCACCTACCGTTCGACCGATTTCGGCGCCAACTGGACGCCCGTGGCCGGCCTTGCCGTGAACAACGCCCGTCCGGTGGCCGACCCGGTCAACCCGGCCAAGTTCTATGTCTATGACCGTCCCACCGGCAACCTGATGATCAGTACCGATGGCGGCGTGTCGTTCAGCCTCCAGAAACAGCTGGGCCCGTGGGGCAACACCTTTGTGCGCGCCACCCCCGGCCGCGAGGGCGACCTGTGGGCTTGCCTGGAATGGAACGGCTTGAACCATTCGACCGATTCGGGTGTGACCTTCACCCAGGTTCCTGGCATCAATTCCTGCTCGACCATGGGCCTGGGCAAGGAAGCTCCGGGCGCCAGCTATCCGACCCTGTACATGTGGGGTACGGTGGGCGCCACGCGCGGCATGCTGCGCTCGATCGACCAGGGCGCCAGCTGGGTCCGTGTCAACGACGATGCCCACCAATATGGCGGCGCGCAGGGTAATTTGGTTGTGGGCGACATGAACACCTACGGCACGGTCTACATGAGCACCAACGGCCGTGGCGTCGCCTACGGCAAGATCGACCCGAACGGTGACGTCGTGGCGGCGCCGCAGGGGCCGCAGGTACCGGTGGTGCCGGCGAAGCCCGTCAACGAGTGCAAGTACGTCATGACCTCCAATTGGTGGGGCGGCGGCGTCGCCGAAGTGAGCATCGCCAACAAGGGCACGGACGTCATCCACGGCTGGAACGTGAGCTGGACCTACGCCGACAAGTCGAATGTGGGTGGCTTCTGGAACGCCAACGTCAGGGGCACCACGCCGACCTTCAGCGCGACCAACGTCGACTGGAACCGCGACATCCAGCCGGGCCAGACCGTCGTGTTCGGCCTCGTGTTCAGCAACGAGTCGACCGAGAACCCCGTCTCGACGCCGGTTGTGACCGGGGACGTCTGCAAGTAAGCACGCACTCAATTCATCAGGAATGATCATGAAAAAGACTCTGTTCGCATTGATCGCCAGCGCCACCCTGCTGATGGGCGGTGGCGCCCAAGCCGCCGTGAGCAACTTCGACGAGCTGGCCACCAACGGCGACTTCACCAGCCTGAGCGACATCAGCCCGTATGCGGGGCTGAGCTGGAGCGACGACTGGTACGCCGGCGACAACACCATCGACGGCTACGGCAACGCGGCCCACTCCGGCAAGAACTTCGCCGTCAACGGCTTCGGTTCCGATGCCGTCAGCGTCAGCAGCGCCAAGGCGTTCGATTTTGCCGGCGCCTGGTTCGCCGCGCCGCAAGGCGCCGCCGACAAGGCCAGCTGGATCGACATCAGCGCCTATGATGCATCCAACCACCTGATTGGCGCCACCGGCCAGGTCGCCATCGGCGACGGCTACGTCTGGGTGACCGCCAACTTCAAGAACGTGTCGTCCCTGACCGTCACGCGTGACAACGGCTGGTATGTGATGGACGACTTCACCGCCGCCGCCCCAGTGCCCGAGCCCGGCCCCCCGCTGATGCTGGGGATCGGCATGCTGGTGCTGGTGGTGGCGCGGCGCAGGTCTTCGCGCTGACGATCGCGGCCCTCTGGCCGACCACAGTTTGGCTCTCTTCCACGGCGGTTTCCGCCGTGGACTTTATGGGAGGGCTTTGGGCGCCCGTTTTTTGAGCGCCAGCAGCCCGCCGCGTCGCAGCGGCAGGCATGAATAGACTTAAATACGATAAAAATCGTATAACAAATATAAATAATACATCTATTTTTGGAGGAGACTAGTATGAATGGATTCAAAACCAGAATTGCCGTTCTTTCAATCTTCGCGGCCGCTTTCGTCACGGCCTGCGGCGGCGTCGCGGAAGTCGCGTCCGGCACGTCCGTTGCGAGTGGCACCGCCATTCGCCAGGGGGCCGTCCGGGCCACCAGCTGGACCAGCGTGAAGTGGGGCGGCGGCGGCTATGTCAGCGGCCTGATCTATCATCCGACCTCCGCGAACGTCTTGTACGCCCGGACGGACGTTGGCGGCGCCTACCGCTGGAACCAGAGCGCGTCGAAATGGACGCCCATCACCGATGGCTTCTCCGTAGCCGAGGCGGCCTTCCTCTACGTCGAAAGCATAGGCCTCGATCCCACCAACGACCAGCTCGTCTATATGGTCGCGGGCAATGGCAGCGGAAACGGTCGCCTGTACATTTCCACCAACCAGGGCAGCAGCTGGACCTGGGTCGCCCTGCCATTCGTCGTGAACGGCAACGGTATCGGCCGGGCGACCGGCGAGCGCCTGAGGCTCGATCCGACCAATCCGTCGACGATGTTCTACGGTTCGCGCATGGCCGGCCTGTGGAAGAGCACGAACTCGGGCCAGACCTGGGCGCAGGTCACGGGCCTGTCTTCCTACACGACGACCAACGACATGGTCGGCGTCGAGCATCTCATCTTCGACAATGGGAACGTGGGCGGCGGCCAGACGACCTGGAACATGTGGGCCGCGGTCGCCCCCGACTACGCCAACGCGGCGGGCTTGAGCTCGATCTTCTACCGGTCCAGCGACGGCGGCTACTCATGGACGCCGGCGGCGGTGCCGGCCGCGGTCGCCGGCTACTACATCCCGCATTATGTGCGCGCCGCCGATGGCGCCTACTACGTGGTGTTCAACAAGAACTCGGGCCCGGGCGGCGACGGTCCCGGCTACCTCTACAAGTATAGCGGTCTTGGCGGCGTCTGGACCCTGCTGAGCAGCACCACCGCGGGCGGCTACGGCGGCGTGTCCGTCTTCGGCACAGGTGCGAGCACGCGCATCGCGCTGGCGGTGACCAATACCTGGGGCAATACCTCCGATAAGAAGATAGTCCAGTTGTCCGACAATGCAGGCGGCACCTGGCGTGAAATCGAGGCCGCGATGGCCCATACGCCGTCCGACGGAGCGTACTGGGGGTGGAATGATGACATCGAGATCGATCCGAACAACCGCGACCACATCATGCACGTGACCGGCGGCGGCGCCTTCGAGACCTTGAACGCCTCGTCGGCGACACCGAGCTGGACCATGAAGGTGAACAGCCTCGAGGAGACTGCCACACTGTCGCTCGCCGTCCCGCCAGCCGGCGCGACGTACAAGCTCGTCAACAGCGCGGGCGACATCGGCACCTGGGTCCAGACCGACCTCGCGACGAAACCAACCAAAGGCCCGACCGCCGACTGGTCGGTTGGCAATTCGGCCGACATAAGCTGGACTAATTCGCAATACATCGCCAGTGTCGGCACCTTGAACCTGTCAGGGGTTGGCTTCGGAACCTGGTCGGGCGACGGCGGCGCCACGTGGACGAACTTCGCCACCCTGCCCACCGGCGGCGCAACCCCTTATGGCGAAGTGGCCAGCATCGCCGTCACCGCACACAGCAATGTGATTTGGGCGCCGAGCAATACGGTGCCGTCCTACACCACCAACAACGGCGCCAGCTGGACGGCGACGAATCTCCCCGTGCTGGCGCCGCAATCCTGGCAGCGTGCCTACCGGCTCGCGGCGGACCGCAGGAACTCGAACAAGGTCTATGCCTACGATTCGGGCGGTGTAGCTTGGTCGGGAACGCCAGGCAGGGTCTATGTCTCGACCGATGCCGGCCATACCTTCACGTTGAGCCAGGGCTCGGTGTCGGCGAACCTGCGCGCCAATGGGTGGAAAGCCACCTCGATGGCCGTCAATCCGAACGCCGAGGGCGACATCTGGCTGGCTGACGGCAACACGGTGTACCACTCGGTCGACTCGGGCGCCACTTGGACCAAGCTGAACAACTTCGCGTCGGTCTGGGGCAGCAATAGTCCCGACTATGGTATTCCCGACCTGCAGGGTGCCAGCTACGTGGCCCTGGGCAAGGCAGCCGCTGGCGCGCCATACTCCGCGGCAGTCTACGTGGTGGGCACGATCAATGGCCAGTGGGGCGTGTGGGCTTCCGACAATGCAGGCAGCACCTGGACCCGCTTTAACGACGCTGCCCACCAGTTCGGCGGCATCGGCGTGATGGCGGCCGACTGGAACACCTACGGCCGGATCTACGTCACCGGCGTGGGCCGCGGCTTGCTGTATTCCAACTGATCAGCAACACGCATCAAGGTAAGTCAGTGACCGCCGCGGCGCCGCAATCATGCCGCGGCGGTTCCTTGTAAACCACGACCGAGCTGGATGCAATCGACCACCCCGACCGACAAGAAGCTTTTGAATATTTGACACATGGGCAATATGGGTACCTGCATGATAAGTTCCTTGAAAAACAGTAGCGGCCCAAAGTGGCTGGCTTCGATATCGTTATGCGCGGTCACGCTGACCGTTCCAGCATGCGCACAGCTCAAGCCCGGCAATGCCGCCGGCGCGAACCCGATCATCCGCGATAAGTTCACAGCCGATCCCGCCCCGCTGGTCGTCGGCGACACGCTCTATTTGTATGTGGGCCACGACGAAGCGCAAGGCGACGAAATGTTCACCATGCGTGACTGGCTGGTCTATTCGACCAGGGACATGAAGACATGGGCCCAACATGGGCCGATCATGAAGGCGAAGGATTTCAAATGGGCCAAAGGGGATGCGTGGGCGTCCCAGGCGATCGAAAAGAACGGTAAGTTCTACTTCTACGCCGCCGTCGCACACGATGACACGCACCCCGGCATGGCCATCGCTGTGGCGGTCTCGGACAAGCCGACCGGTCCGTTCGTCGATGCGCGAGGTTCGGCCCTGGTCACCAACGAGATGACGCCGAAGGGCCCGCACAACTGGGAAGACATCGATCCCACCGTGTTCACCGATGACGACGGCACCAGTTGGCTGGCCTGGGGCAATGGCAATTGCTATATTGCGAAACTCAAGTCCAACATGATCGACATCGACGGACCGATCCGCGAAATCACCCCGTCGCACTTCGAAGAAGGCCCATGGCTGCACAAGCGTGGCAAGCTGTACTACTTGAGCTATGCATCGCTCGACAAAGCCACGCAGAGCGCCGAACACGTATCATACTCGACCGCGCCAAGCATCACCGGGCCCTGGACCTACCGCGGCCTGTTGACGGGACCGGCCAAGAACAGTTTCACGATCCACCCGGGCATCGTCCAGTTCAAAGAGAACTGGTACCTGTTCCTCCATAACGCCGCACTGGACATCGGCGACATGAAAGGCGCGGCCGGCCGGCGTGCTGTTACCGTCGAGTATCTGCAATACAATCCGGACGGTACGATGAAGCCGGTCATGCAGACAGAACTCGGCGTAAGTGTTCCGCGGGCGCGTTAGGACCTTGCCCCGGGCGACGCCGCGTCCGCTGTGGCGCCTGTGTCGTTGCGCTGGGGATCTGAGCGCGATCTTGAAGGCGCTGGCAAGCGCTAAGAATTACAAAGTCGAAAACCAATGGAGAAACAAATGAGTGACAAAAAAATCGCGGCGATGCTGCTGGGCGCCTTGTTGGCCTGCGCACCATCAAGCTGGGCACAGGATCGCGTCATCGACCTTGACGTCAAAGCCGTCAAGGGCAAGTTGAATCGGACGTTCAATCTGACGGTCGGTGCCGGCCGTGCGAACGAAGGCTTGCGCGCCGACTGGCAGCAGCAGCTGGCCGAGATCAAACGCGACGCCGGCTTCAAGTACATCCGCATGCACGGCCTGCTCAACGACGACATGGGCGTCTATGGGGGGACGGACGCGCAGGGCAATGAGCGATACAACTTCCAGTACATCGATTCCCTGTTCGACTACCTGCTCAGCATCGGCATCAAGCCCTTCGTTGAACTTGGCTTCATGCCGCAGGCAATGGCCAGCGGCAGCCAGACCATCTTCTGGTGGCGCGGCAACGTGACGCCGCCGACCAGCTACGAAAAGTGGGAAAAGCTGATAGGCGCCCTGGCCCAGCATTGGACCGAGCGCTATGGCAGCAAGGAAGTGGCAAGCTGGTACTTCGAGGTGTGGAACGAACCGAATCTGAATGACGGCTTCTGGATGGGAACGCAGGCGGACTACTTCAAGCTGTACGCCCACGCCGCGCGCGGGATCAAGAGCGTCAACCCGAGCTACAAGGTCGGTGGCCCGGCCACCGCCGGGGCCGCCTGGATTCCTGAGATGATCGCCTACTGCGTACAGAACAAGGTGCCGCTCGATTTCGTCAGTACCCATACCTATGGCGTGGGCGAGGGCTACCTCGACGAGTTCGGCACCAAGGGCACCGTGCTCAGCGCCGACGACGCTGCGGTCGTCGGCGACGTGCTCAGGAACCGCAAGGAGATCGAGGCCTCGGCCATGCCGGGGCTGGAACTGCACTATACCGAGTGGAGCTCGTCATATACGGCCTCCGATCCGACGCACGACAGCTACCACCAGGCGGCGTATATCCTGGACAAGCTGAAGCAGGTCGGGAATGCGGCACAATCGATGTCCTACTGGGTGTTCACCGACATCTTTGAAGAGCCAGGCCCGCGCTTTGAAGTGTTCCACGGCGGTTTTGGCCTGATGAACACGCAGGGGATCAAGAAACCGGCCTACTTCGCCTACCAGTTCCTGAACCAGCTGGGGCAGAACGAGCTGGCCGACCCCGACAAACGATCGATGGCGACCACCGACGGCAAGGGCAATGTGCAGGTCCTGCTGTGGGACTACACCCACACGCTGCCGGAGAAGGTCAATAACCAGCAGTTCTTCATCAAGGATTTGCCACCCAAGAACAAAGGGGACGTGCAGCTCAGCCTGAAGGGGCTGAAAAAGGGCGCGTACACGATGGAAATTTCGCAGGTTGGCTACAAGCGCAACGATGCCTTCACCGCCTATATAGGCATGGGCTCGCCAAAGCAACTGACCAGGCCGCAGGTAGCCACGCTCAAATCGATTGCCAACGGCAAGCCGACAGAGCGGAAGAAGGTGCAAGTCGGCGCTGATGGCAAACTCAGCATGAAGCTGCCTTTGCGCGAGAACGACGTCTACCTGCTGAACCTGCGCGCAGCGCAATAACGGTCCGTACTATCCGGCCGGCCCGGTGGTTTCCGGCTGGCGCGCGGGCCGACATCAGGTACTCGATGCGCTTTTCGGTCTGGCCCACGACGTCTTGGTCGCCGCGCCCAAACACCGGCATCGAGGCCTTGCCGGTGGCCTTCGCGGCCAGGCTCTTGCGGACGTTCGCCAGCAGAGGCGCCGGGTTGGCGTTGCCGTATCCGGCCAGCTGGGCGAAACCGTGTTCGCGCAGCCAGGCCCGCACCGCGCCGATGGATTCGTTGATCTTCTGGCGCAGCACGGTCTTCTCCTCGGCCATGTGCGCCAGCAGCTCGTCCATCAGTACGGCGCGGCGCTGCTCGTCGGTCAGGCTGGAAGCGGCCCTTGATTGCCACCCGGCTCGATGCCCCCTTGAAGCAACGCCCATAGCAATAGACTGAGCAAAAGACCACCGCCAAAGCTCGGATTGACGCCCCAAAGATGCCTTGCTACTAGGATGCCGCTGCAGGCTGCGAGTTTGTACCGGTGGCGCCCCACTTCGCCGTGTCGCGCGCCGATCACTCTGCCGCGCATGGAGGCGCTTTCGCCATAAACGTCGGCAAGAGAACACGCCGCCGCAGGTGCGCGAGCACACCGCGCACCAGAGTTCAACGCCATTTCAGAATCTTTTTGTACCTGGCCACGTAAAATGGCTGGAGCCGAGCTCTGTTTGAGTTTTTAGTGTCCGGTTAGACTCTGCCTGCCAGCGCTAAGTCCTTGTTCTCTAAGGGTACGCGTTTCAGATTATATTAGGACGTAACAACAGGCGGCCAGCGGCTTTACATCGCCATGGGAACCGGGAAATGAGGCGTATTCCGGTTGGGCGTGTTACAGGCAGGGCACAGCGGGCGCAGATTGATAATATGATTCATACACGCCATGTCGAGTTCGTGATTTCCGGTTAATAGGCCGCACCAATCCGCCACAGTCAGATAAATTTCCCCGATATTATTCAGCGTGTATTTGGCAGCGGTTGCCGCCCCTGCCGCCCCCACCACGCCACCGACATTGGCGCGATGAATTCCGGCGAAGTGCGCCCCTTTGGGACCGGCCGCCGCCCCCACGGTCAGACCGATGGAACGGAAAACCTTACATACCGCTTCGGTATTATTGCCTTCCACAGGACGCTGGTGATCGATTTGGATATTCCGGGTAGGCAGTACCAGCCCGCAGTCATAGCAGGCAACGGAAGGCTCGGCGGGATTTGCCACCGCTGCGTTGGCATGATTGGTATAGGCAAGGGCCCTGTTTGCCAAATGATAAAAACCTTGCCAGGCAGCGTTGTTAAGCACTCCTCTGTGATTTCCTGGCAAAAAGGAGTTCTGAGTGAGAAAATTAACAAAATGGGTCATCTGCGGCAGCGTCACCGAGGCCAGCGGGATGTCGGTCCAAGGCGTCCCGAGGGGTGCTCCCAAAGGCCGGCCCTGCAGCGTTACGGTGGTGGTACCGGCCCTGATTCTGATGCGTCTCCCGCTGACCGCTTCGACGCCGGCGTTGATCGTCACGGCATCCCGGACGCGATCATTGTGATTTACAGCCAGCCGATTGACCATGTCTATCAACGCCATCTTTCCTCCGCCCGCGTATAAGTTGCATACATCATAATCTTTTTCAGTCCCGGCCGCACCTTCGGGCAACCGCCATGCATATCCTCGATGTTTCCAGAAAACCATATCGGAAATACATTAAAATAGATTCACCTTTTTCACGCCCAGCGAGCGTCCCATGCCCAGCCCCATGTTGATGGAGAGTGTCATCGTATTCGGCGACAGCCTGTCGGACATCGGCCGCAAGTGGACCACCAAGGCGGGCAAGGCGGCCCTGGCCTTCAACGAGATGTACGTCAGCCCGAGCGGGCGCTACAGCGATTGCCGCAACTGGACCGATTTCATGATCGAGGAAGCGACCGGCGGGCAATCACTGGTGGCGAACACGGCGGAGTCGACCATCGCCCTCAGCAAGCGGCACATCAATCTGGGCATGAAAAGCATGCTGGACTGCGCCCATCCCTTCCAGTACGCGAACTACGCCGAAGGCGGCGCCTGCGGCGACACGCCCGCCTCCAAGGCCGCCTTCCTGGGCACGTTCAAGGAACAGATCGACTGGTTCGAGGCGGACCTGCGCACCACCGAACTACAGCTGGGCAACACGCTGTTCCTGGTCTGGTTCGGCGCCAACGATTTGTACACCGCCGGACGCCCGCCCGCGCAGATGCACCAGGTGGCCGACGCGGTCGCCAACGTGCAGCGCAACCGGCTGGTGGAAATCGTCCGCGCGCGCCGCGGCAAATGCCGCTTCATGTTCGTCAACCTGGCGCGCGCCCTCACCTCGGTCCGCTATACCAAGCAGCTGGCCGAGGCGGAGACCGCGCTGACGACGGCGCTGAAGATCCAGCGGGCCGCGCCCACCCACGGCCGCGCCGGCAACCTGTGGCACGCGCAGCAGGCTCTCAACACGGCCGCCGCCAAAAACGTGACGTCGGGCCGCTTCAGCGCCAGCGCCCGCGCGGTGAAGAACCTGCAGGAAAAAGTGACGCTCATCAAAGGCTTCGAGACGGGCGTGATGAACTACAACACCCACCTGTCGCTGATCGCGCGCGGCAACGGCGACTCGGTCGCCGAGGTCGGCAATATCATCAGCGAGGAAACGCTGAACCGCCTGTTCGAAGGCAACTATCACCTGATGGCCGGCGCCATGGCCGGGCGGGCCACGCAGGTAAGCGCGGCGCAGTACGACACGACGGCCGTGCGCCCGATCACCACCATCGACGAGGTGCATCCCACCGATCAGATGTACAAGATCATCTGGGCGGAAATCTACGCGGAGCTCAAACGGTCGAACTGCTCGTTCGGCGAGCTGACCGGCGCGCAGGTCGCCTCGACGCTGGCGACGCTGGCCGGGCCGTCGGCGGCCGTGCGCGGCGACTACAACTCCGTCATGGAACAGATACGCGGAGGCGGCTTCAAGCTCAAGCCGCCGCCCAAGGCCGTGTAGGCCAGGCTAGAACCATTTTTTCTGCAGCGCCGCGAACGTGCCATTTGCCTTGACGGCTTCAAGGCCCTTGCGAAAACGCTCGACCAACAGATCGTCGGTCTTCGGCCCGAACGCCATGTAGCTGCCGCCGCTGCCCAGTTCGGTCAACTGCAATGCCCGGACCAGTACCTGGGACGGGTCGCCCCCTTCGCGCCGCACGATATCCGTGGCCACCATGTCGCTCATCGCCCACAGGTCGACGCGTCCCAGCTTCAGTTTCTCGTAGTTGGTTTTTGGCTGGGCGTTGCCATGCAGCTGGCGGCCCTTGACGAAGCCCTTCGACTCCAGGTACTGCTCGCGCGCGTCGCCGTTGATGGTGGCGATGTTGTAGTTGAGCGCGTCGCCAAGATTGGCGAGCTTGAGCTTGCGTTCGCGCAGGGCGAACAGATAGGAGCTGTCGGGCGGCGAGACCACGCCGACCCACTTGAACAGGTGTTCGCGCTCGGGCGTGCGCATGATCGAGAAGATCAGCACGTTTTCTCCGTGCAAGGCCGTCGCGTAGGCACGCGCCCAAGGCATCATCTGGATGTCGGCCCGCACATCGATTTCCTTGAGGACGGCTTCGACGACCTCGGCGCTGAAGCCGGTGACCTTGCCGTTTTCCCAAAAATTGACGGGCCGGTTTTCCTCCGTAACGCAGGTGACCGTGGGGGCCGCATGCACGGTGATCGCCAAGCATATGAACCCCACCCACAGCAGCAAGCGAAGCGTCTTCATTCCCGCGTAATCTCCTGGCATGGCGTCAAGAACATCTTCGCCTGACGGCAATTATACGCGTGTTCGCTTAGGTTTTTTAAGCTTGGGGCGGCGCCGATCACACGACCAGGCTCAATGCGCTAGCGGCGAGTCTGCCGGCGCTGATGGCCTGAACAACCCGATCAGGCAGCGGCCGGCGGCCAGGCGCCGACCTGGTTCAGCATGCCGAACCAGTCTTCCAGGTGCCAGGTCTGGACGATGCGGTCCTCGCCCAGCGTATGGAACTCGTGGATGGCGATGGCGATCGGCTTGCCGGTCGGCGCGAGGCCGAAGAACTCCCCCCGGTGCGTACCGGTGATCCGCGCCCGCACCGCCGCGCGGCCGTCGCGGCCGAACATGTCCAGCACTTCGATATGCACGTCGGGGAAGGCCGCGGCGAACATATCGACGATGGGCTTCATGCCGGCCAGGCCGGGTTGCTGGCCGGGGCCGAGGGGGATGTCCTGCCAGTCCGGCATCAGCGCCAGCTCGAGCAGCTCGGGGTTCTTGTGGTTGAAGGCGCCGTAGAGATTTTCCATGGCTTGTTGCTGGGCCTTGGTCAGGCCGTTTTCCTGCATGGTCATGATGCTGCTTCCTGTGTGAGTGAACGACCCGCTCACTGTAGCAAGCGGCACCAACGCAAGTCCAATCGATAATGGATATGCGGTATTATCCATGACATGGATTTACATGGAATCGACCTCAACCTACTCGTCGCCTTCGACGCCCTCATCTGCGAACGCAACGTCACCCGCGCCGGCGTGCGCATCGGCCGCACGCAGCCGGCGATGAGCGCCGCGCTGGCGCGCCTGCGCCTGCTGCTGAAGGACGAGCTGTTCGTGCGCAGCGCCGCCGGCCTGCAGCCGACGCCGCGCGCGCTGGAACTGGCGGCGCCGCTGGGCGAAGCGCTGGCCAGCATCCAGCGCACGCTGGATTTCACCCAGGATTTCGATCCATCCCGTTCCACCGTGCGCTTTACGCTGGGGCTGTCCGATCATCCGGCCTTCGTCATGCTGCCGGCGCTGCAGAAGCGCCTGGCGCAACTGGCGCCCGGTATCACGCTGCGCATCAAGTCCTTTAGCGCGCGCGAGGATGCGGTATCGCTGCTCGACGCCGGCGAGGTGGACGCGGCGGTCGGCGTACCCGGCGGCGCCACGCCGCGCATCCCGACCATGCCGCTGTTCGAGGAACGCTTTGTCTGCGTCATGCGCAAGGGCCATCCGCTGGCGAAGAAACGCATGTCGCTGAAGGGCTTCCTGGCCTGCCAGCACCTGCTGGTATCGCCCGAGGGCGACGGCGTCGGCCACGTCGACGTGCGACTGGCGCAGCTGGGCCACAAGCGCGACATCGCCCTCACGCTGCCGCAGATGTACGCGGCGCCGGCCATCGTCGCCCACAGCGATCTGCTGGCGACGCTGATGGAAGGCGTGGTGCAAGCCAGCGGCCTGCGCGGCAAGCTGGCGGTGCTGCCGCTGCCGCAGCTGGACCTGGCGCCAGTGCCCTTCGTGCTGCACTGGCACCGCCGCAACGACGCCCACCCCGCCCAGCGCTGGCTGCGCGACCAGGTGGCGCTGGCATGCGGCCAACTGTACGGCTGAAAATATCGGCTACACTGTCGGTCATATCTCTCCGCGCCACGTCCATGCCTGAAAAGAACCTGCCCGAACTGATCACCCTGAAACGTCTGATCGACGAAGGCGGGCCGCATCTGGAAGTGAGCACCTCCTGCACGGTGGCGATGGACGGCCGCCAGTTCCCGGTGTATGCGATCGCGCTCGGCAATCCGAGCCCGGACGTGCCGGCGCTGGGCTTCTTCGGCGGCATCCACGGCCTGGAGCGCATCGGCACGCAAGTCATCCTGTCGTTCATGGAAAGCCTGCTGGCGCGGCTGCGCTGGGACAGCACGCTGCACCAGCAGCTCGAATCGATGCGGCTGGTGTTCATGCCGCTGGTGAACCCGGGTGGCATGTGGCAGGCCACGCGCTGCAATCCGCAAGGCGTGGACCTGATGCGCAACGCCCCTCTGAGCGCGGTCGACAAGGTGCCGTTCATGCTGGGCGGCCAGCGCTTCAGCCATCACCTGCCGTGGTATCGCGGCAAGGCCGGCGCGCCGATGGAGCCGGAAAGCCGTGCCGTATGCGAGTTCGTCGAGCGCGAGCTGCTGTCGCGCCAGTTCAGCATGGCGCTTGATTGCCACTCGGGCTTCGGCCTGCGCGACCGCATCTGGTTCCCGCACGCGCACACGGCCGCGCCGATTCCGCACCTGGCCGACATCGGCGCGCTGGAGCAGCTGTTCAGCCAGAGCTACCCCAACCACAACTACGTGTTCGAGCCGCAGAGCCGCCAGTACCGCACCCACGGCGACCTGTGGGACTACCTGTATTTGAACGGCACCAGCTACAACGAGCGCGTGTTCCTGCCGCTGACCTTGGAGATGGGCTCGTGGCTGTGGGTAAAGAAGAATCCGCGGCAGATCTTCGACCGCATCGCCATGTTCAATCCGACCGCCAAGCACCGCCTGCAGCGCGTGCTGCGGCGCCACCTGATCTGGTTCGATTTCCTGATGCGCGCCGCCAACAGCCACGGACGCTGGCGGCCGGAAGGCATGGCGCGCAAGGTGCAGCAGCGCCGCGCGCTGACGCAGTGGTACGACGCATGAGCAACTGGGTCCTGCTGCGCGGCCTGATGCGCGAGCAGCGCCACTGGGGACGCTTCCCCGGCCAGCTTGGCGCCGCGCTGCCGGAGGCGGCCATCGTCACGCCGGACTTGCCAGGCAACGGCGAGCGGCATGCGCTGCGCAGTCCGACCACGGTGGCGCGGATGGTGGAGTTCTGCCGCCAGGACCTGCGCGCGCGCGGATTGCAGCCGCCCTACTCGCTGCTGGCGCTGTCGCTGGGCGGCATGGTCGCGGTGGAATGGGCCAGCCGCTATCCGGCGGAAGTGCAGCGCTGCGTATTGATCAACACCAGCATGCGGCCGTTCAGCCGTTTCCACCAGCGGCTGCGCTGGCAAAACTATCCCGGCATCCTGGGTCTGATGCTGCGCGGCGGTGTCGAGCGCCAGGAACGCTTGATCCTGCGCCTGACCAGCAGCAAGGGCGACGCCGCCGAACGCGAAGGCCTGGTGCAGCGCTGGCTCGGCTATCAGCGCGAGTTCCCGGTCAGCCGCCGGAACGCCTTGCGGCAGCTGTGGTCAGCCGCGCGCTTCCGCGCGCCGGCAGCGCGGCCCGCCGTGCCGCTGCTGGTACTGGCCAGCGCCGGCGACCGGCTGGTCGACCATCGCTGCTCGCTGCGGCTGGCGCAGCATTGGAAAGCGGCGCTGGAAGTACACCCCGGCGCGGGCCACGACCTGCCGCTGGACGACGGCGCCTGGGTCGCCGCGTCGGTGGCGAAATGGCTGGCCGGAGAAAAAGGGGCGTAAAATCACGCCCCTATGAACACCACCCCAGCCCTGGACTGCCGTCCGAACTGCGGCGCCTGCTGCACGGCGCCCTCCATCACCAGCCCCATCCCCGGGATGCCGAACGGCAAACCGGCCGGCGTGCGCTGCATCCAGCTGGCCGACGACAACCGCTGCAAGATCTTCGGCCGGCCCGAACGCCCGGCCTTTTGCGGTGGCCTGCAGCCGTCCGCCGACATGTGCGGCGCCAGCCGCGAGGCGGCGATGATCTGGCTGGCCGATCTCGAACGGGCCACCGCGCCGCATTAAAAGCCCCTCAGCGCAGCGTCACCAGCTGCGCCAGCATCTTCATCAATTCCGCGGAAAATTTAGGCAAGATCTCCTTGCTCTCGCAGACTTTGGCTGCTGGCGTCGTGGGTATCGTGGTCTGGATCATGGCTGCCTCCTGCTTGGCTGGTTGGCACCGACAAGCAATAATTTCTTGCTCATGGAGTTTTATCGGCGCATGAGTTATATTCTCCTCCGGCCTTCCAGCGTTATCAAACTAGTTATTTTCGAGATAAGCGTAAGAAAAACTTAGCCTATGGACAAACCGCTGCGCTCACTTTCCGGCCTGATCGACTTCGATTGCGCGGCCCGCTGGGGCAGTTTCAAGCTGGCCGCGCAGGAGCTGCACAAGACCCCGGCGGCGGTCAGCCTGCAGGTCAAGCAGCTGGAGGAGGCCGTCGGTTTCGAGCTGTTTGTGCGCCACCCGCGCCACATCACGCTGACCGACAAGGGCCAGGAACTGGCGGTGGCGGTCGGCCGCACGCTGGGCGAACTGCGCGCCAAGGTCGCCGCGCTGCGGGACGGCGATGATGAAAAAATCCTGCGCATCTCCACCACGCATTCGCTGGCGATCAAATGGCTGGTGCCGCGCATCAGCCGCTTCACCAAGCTGTATCCCGACCTCGATATCCGCATCGATTCCACCGACCGCCTGGTGGACATGGACGACGGCAGTACCGACGTGGCACTGCGCATTTCGGCGGTCGACAGCTCCGATCCCAATTTCCTGTTCCGGGTACGGCTGGTGGCGGTGTACAGCCCGTCGCTGCTGGCGCCGGGCCAGGACGGGCTGAAACTGGCCGATCTGGAGCGCTTCCCGCTGCTGTACGAGGATTCGACCGACAACTGGATCCGCATGCTGCGCGAGAACCATATCCTCAACGGCAAATACGACTTCTCGCGCTCCTACACCAACGCCGCCGTGCTGGTGCAGGCGGCGCTGGCCGGCCACGGCATCGGGCTGACGCACTATGCCATCGCCTACGAAGATATCCTGAGCGGCGCGCTGAAGGTGCTGCCCTGCTTCACCGCCACCTATGGCCGCGGCTATCGCTTCCTGGTCAACCCGAACAAGGAAGGCATGAGCAAGGTCACCCGCTTCCGCGCCTGGGTGAAGGATGAAATCGAAGAGATGCAACGCTCGCTGGATTGACGGCGGCGCGCGATTGCTCTACCTTGGATGGACATCAACCGGTGCGCCATATGAGTTCACTCCTCCGCTTCCTCGCTGTATCCCTGCTCGCGACGCTGGCGCCGGCCGCCCATGCCGCCGACGCCGCCAAGGCGGAGCTGCGCTACGTGCAGAAAAGCGAGGAACGGCCGTCGCCAGACAAGCGCGAATTAAGCCGCTTCCAGGAGGCGCTGGGCATCGCGCTGGCACGGCGGATGGGCCGGCCGATACGCTTCCTGTCGCTGCCGCGCAAGCGCATGGTGGGCGCGCTGGAAAGCGGCGACGCCGATATCCTGTGCGCCTATGTGCCGGCCTGGATGCAGGGCGATGTCTACTGGAGCCGCCCTTTCATCCCCACCTCGGAAGTGCTGGTATCATCGAGCCGCGTGCCGGCGCCGCGCACACTGGAGGAACTCAAGGGCAAGCGCATCGGCACGGTGCTGGGCTTCCGCTACCCGGAGGTCGAGCAGCGCCTGGGGGCGGATTTCGTCCGCGACGATGCGCCGTCGGCCGACCTGGCGCTGCTGAAGTGGCAGACCGGCCGCTACGACTACTTTCTCGCCGCACGCACCATGATCGACAAGCAGGCGCAAAAAGGCGCCCTGCCGGCCGGCTACCATCTGCTGGTGGTCAACGAGTATCAATCCATGTGCGCGGTGGCGCGCCAAGGCAACGTCAGCCTCGACGAAGTCAACGCCGCCATCAACGCCATTGAAAAGAGCGGCGAGCTGGCGCGCATCATGCGCCTGCGCTGATCAGCGCACCAGGCAAGGACGCTTGGCGTCGAAACTCCAGCCGGGGATCAGGAACTGCATCGCCACCGCGTCGTTGCGCGCGCCCAGGCCCATATTGAGGTAGCGCTGGTGCGCCGCCTCCACTTCCACCATGTCCAGCTCCACGCCCAGGCCGGCCCTGGCCGGAACGTCGACCATGCCGCCCTTGATCCGCAGCGGCTCCTTCGTCAGGCGCTGGCCATCCTGCCAGATCCAGTGCGTGTCGATGGCGGTGATCTTGCCCGGCGCGGCGGCGGCCACGTGGGTGAACATCGCCAGCGAAACATCGAAGTGGTTGTTCGAATGCGAACCCCAGGTCATGCCCCATTCATGGCACAGCTGCGCTACGCGCACCGATCCCTGCATGGTCCAGAAATGCGGATCGGCCAGCGGAATATCGACCGACTGCAACTGGATCGCATGACCGAGTTCGCGCCAGTCGGTGGCGATCATGTTGGTGGCGGTCGGCAGGCCGGTCTCGCGGCGGAACTCGGCCATCACCTCACGGCCGGAGTAACCATCCTCCGCGCCGCACGGGTCTTCCGCATAGGCCAGCACGTCGCCCTTGTCGCGACACAGGCGGACCGCGTCCTTCAGCAGCCAGCCGCCGTTCGGATCGAGCGTCACGCGCGCCTGCGGAAAGCGTTCGGCCAGCGCGGTGACGGCTTCGATCTCGTCCTCGCCGCGCAGCACGCCGCCCTTCAGCTTGAAGTCCTTGAAGCCGTAGCGTTCGTAGGCCGCTTCGGCCAGCGCCACCACCGACGAAGCATCCATCGCCGGTTCGTGGCGCAGCCGCGACCACGCATCGGCCGCGCCCATGTCGCTGGCGTAAGGCAGCGTGGTGCGGGTGCGGTCGCCGATGAAGAACAGGTAGCCCAGCATCGGCACCTGGTCGCGCTGCTGGCCGTCGCCCAACAGCGCCGCCAGCGGCACATCGAGGTGCTGGCCCAGCAGATCCAGCATCGCGCACTCGATAGCGGTAACAGCATGGATCGCGATGCGCAGGTCGAAAGTCTGCAAGCCCCGGCCGCCGCTGTCGCGGTCGGCGAACGTGGTGCGCACCTTGTTGAGCACCGCGTTGTAGTGGCCGACCGGCTGGCCGACGATCAGCGCCTGCGCATCCTCCAGCGTGGTGCGGATCGCTTCGCCGCCAGGCACTTCGCCCACGCCCCGGTTGCCGGCGCTGTCGGTCAGGATCAGCAGGTTGCGGGTGAAGTACGGCCCGTGCGCGCCGCTCAGGTTGAGCAGCATGCTGTCCTGCCCCGCCACCGGAATGACGCGCATGGCTGTAACGACGGGAGTGGCGCTTTGACGAGAGGAGTTCATTAGTCTGGGTCCGGTTTTTACGACTATTTGGATTGCAGTTTCAACTCGCCTTCAAGACGGATATCGTCGGAGGCGCTGCCGACCATCAGCTTGAAGTCGCCGGCTTCGGCGCCCCACGCCAGTTGGCTGTTATAGAACGACAGCAGGTTGCGATCGATGGTGAAGCTCACGCGGCGCTGCTCACCCGGCTTCAGGTGGATCTTCTGGAAGCCCTTCAGCTCCTTCAGCGGCCGCACCACCGACGAGACCATGTCGCGCAAATACAGCTGCACGATTTCCGTGCCTTCGGCCTTGCCGGTATTGGCCAGGTCGAACGACAGCGTGACCTTCTGGTCCGGTGACATGGCTGCGCTGCTGAGCGCCAGGCCGGAGTATTTGAAGTCGGTATAGCTCAGGCCATGGCCGAAGGCGTAGCGCGGCGTGTTGACCGAGTCGATATAGGCCGACTTGTAGACCACGTTCTTCTCGTCGGTCACGGGACGGCCGGTGTTGTACTGCGCGTACGACAGCGGTATCTGGCCGACGCTGCGCGGGAAGGTGATCGGCAGCTTGCCGGAGGGGTTATAGTCGCCGAACAGCACGTTGGCGACGGCGTTGCCGCCCTCCGTGCCGGGGAACCAGGCATAGACGATGGCGTCGGCCTGGTCGGCGATGGTGTTGAACACCAGCGGACGGCCGGCCAGCATCACCACCACGACCGGCTTGCCGGTGGCCTTCAGGGCGCTGAACAGCTTTTCCTGCTGGCCCGGCAGCGTGATGTCGGTGCGCGACTTGGCCTCGCCGCTCAGGTCCCAGGTTTCGCCGACGGCCAGCACAACGATGTCGGCCTTGGCCGCCGTGGCGACGGCATCGGCAAAGCCCTCGCTGCCGGCGCAGCCGCTGGCGCAAGCCTGCGCGTAGCTGACTTCCGCCTTGCCGGCATGGCTGCGGATGCCGTCAAGGATGCTGACCACCTTGGCACGTTCGCCCTGCACCACCCAACCGCCTTCCAGGTCGCGCTGGGAATCGGCCAGGGGGCCGATGACGGCGATGCGCCGCGGCTCGCGCGACAGCGGCAGCGTCTTGCGCTCGTTCTTCAGCAGCACGATCGATTTCTGCGCCACGTCCAGCGCGGCGGCGCGGTGCGAAGGATCGCTCAGCACGGCCTTCTCGCGCGCCGCGTCCGAGTAGCGGTAAGGATCGTCGAACAGGCCCAGCTCGAATTTCTTGACCAGGATGCGATGGACCGCATCGTCCAGCGTCTTCATCTTGACCTTGCCGGACTTGACGGCGTCCTCCAGGTGCTGGCTGTAGGCGTAGCCTTCCATGTCCATGTCGCTGCCGGCGTTGATGGCCTTGACGGCTGCATCGGCCAGGTCGCTGGCATAACCATGCGGCACCATCTCGCGCACCGAACCCCAATCGCTGACGACGAAGCCCTTGAAGTTCCAGCTGCCCTTGAGGATGTCGCGCTGCAGGAAGGCGTTGCCGGTGGCCGGTATGCCGTTGAGCGTGTTGAAGGAGTTCATGAAGGTGGCCGCGCCGGCGTCCAGCGCCGCCTTGAACGGCGGCAGGTACACTTCGAACAGCTGCTGGTTGCTCATGTCGACCGCGTTGTAGTCGCGGCCCGCCGTGGCCGCACCGTAGGCGGCGAAGTGCTTGGCGGTGGCCATCACGGAATCGGTGGCGCCCAGCTGCTTGCCCTGGAAGCCCTCCACGCGGGCGCGGGCGATGGCCGAGCCGAGGAAGGTGTCTTCGCCGGCGCCTTCCATCACGCGGCCCCAGCGCGGATCGCGCGCGATGTCGACCATCGGCGCGAAGGTCCAGTGGATGCCGGAAGCGGCGGCCTCGCGCGCGGCGATACGGGCCGACAGCGCGATCGCGTCCATGTCCCACGAGGCGGATTCGCCCAGCGGGACCGGGAACACCGTCTGGTAGCCGTGGATCACGTCAAGGCTGAACAGCAGCGGAATATGCAGGCGGGACTTGAGCGCCAGCGCCTGGATCTCGCGCGTGTCGGCGACGCCTTTGACGTTCAGCATCGAGCCGACCTTGCCGTTGCGGATGTCGGCCAGCTTGTCGGCGTAGTCGCTGCTGGCCGGCCCGGTGAACTGGCGGCCGGAAAGCTGGTGCAACTGGCCGACCTTCTCGGCCACCGTCATCTGCTTCATCAGCGCCGCGACCTTGGCTTCGATGCGGGCATCCTGTGCTTGGGAGAGCAGCGGCAGCAGGGCCGCGGCCAGGGCAAGAGTAGTCTTCTTCATGGTCATTTATATTGCTGCTGTTTTTGGTCGTAGTATGCCTTCATCGTGTAGAAGGCCTGTTTCTTCTTGCCGGTCTCCGAGATCAAGCCCTTGCGGTTCCAGAAGTCCTGGTAGTACGGGTGCGGACGGCGCGGCGAGCGGAAGTCGGTCAACACCCACGGCGTCATGCCGCGCAGGCCGGGAATCGCGTCCAGCATCTTGAACTGGTTCTTGTACAGCTGGTCCTGGTATTCCTCGCTCCAGCGGGTATCGCTGTCCGCGTGCAGGCCGCCCAGCGCGTCCGCGCCGAATTCGGTGATGATGACCGGCTTGTTGTAATTGACCTTGAACGAGAAGTTCAGCATCTCCTTGTTGTTGGACCAGTACCAGCCGGCGTATTCGTTGAAGCTGGCCAGGTCGATCTTGTCGGCCAGCGGATCTTCCACCGTCACCTCGTTGCCCTTGCGGTGCACTTCCAGCGCGGCGCCGACCAGGCGGGTGCGGTCCAGCGAACGCACGGTGTCGGCCAGCCTGCCCATGAAGTCGTTACGCGGCGCGCTCACCGGCGTCTCATTCCCGATCGACCAGATGATGACGCTGGCGCGGTTCTTGTCGCGCGTGACCAGGTCCGTCAGCTGCTGGTGCGCGTTGGCGTAGACTTCCGGCTTCTCCCACGAGATGGTCCAGTACACCGGCACCTCGGCCCAGACCAGGATGCCCATCTCGTCGGCCAGCCTGATCATCTCTTCGCTGTGCGGATAATGCGCCAGGCGGACGTAGTTGCAGTTCATCTCCTTGGCCCACTGCAGCATCATGCGCATGTCGCCCTCGCCGCGCAGGCGGCCCGGTATCAAGGGGTTCTCGTCGTGCAGCGAGATCCCGCGCAGGAACACCGACTTGCCGTTCAACAGCAGGTCCTGGCCGCGCGTTTCGATGGTGCGGAAGCCGATACGGTCGTTCAGCTTGTCGGTGGCGCCGGCGATGGTGACGGTGTACAGCTTGGGATCTTCCGGCGACCAGTAGCGCATCTTGTTCTTCGCCAGCGGGATGCTGACTGCGGCGCGGCCGTCGGCGCCGGTGTGCACGGTGGCCTTGACGCCCGCCTCGGGGATGGTGATCGTCACGTCCTGCGAACGCTGCGCGCCGCTCATCTGCACGAAGCCTTCGATGCGGCCCATGTCGCCCTTGGCCAGCTGGATCTGGTAGTCGGCGATGTAGGTGTCCGGCGTTTCGGCCAGCAGCACGTCGCGGGTGATGCCGCCGTAGTTCCACCAGTCGGTATTCAAAGTCGGGATGTCGTCCTGGTGGCGGGTGTTGTCGGCCTTGACGATGACGGTGTTCTGGCCTTTCAGCAGCCGGCCCGTGACTTCGAACTGGAACGGCGTGAAGCCGCCCTTGTGGCTGCCCAGTTTGCGGCCGTTCAGGTAGACGTGCGCTTCATAGTTGACGGCGCCGAAGTAGAGAAAGTACTTCTTGCCTTCCTTGGGATCGGACTGGAACTGCTGGCGCATCCAGACCGTGCCTTCGTAGTTCTCCAGCTTGGCGTTCTGCGAATTCCAGTCGCCGGGAATGGCCAGCGTCGGCGAGCCGTCGAAGCTGTATTCCACCGATTCGCCTTTGTCCTTGGGCTTGCGGTCGTCGTAGAAACCGCCGGAGCCGGTGGCGGATTGGTCGAACGGCTGGTGGCGGTAGTTGTAGTAGCCGGCCTCGTAGGGATCGATGATGTAGTTCCAGCGGCCGTCGAGCAGCAGGTGGCTGCGGCCGTAGATGTTATGCAGCGTCGGCGGCTGCGTCGACTGCACTGCCGGGACCATGCCCGCGCGAGCGGCCGGCACCACCAACGCCTGGCCCGGCGCCTGGTCGTCCTGCGCCCATGCGGCGGCAAGCGCCGACAGGCATCCCGATACCAACAACAGCTTCAACATACTGCGCATCGTGTCTCCAATTTTTTATTAACTACTGAATTTACCTTCGTATGCCGGCGGCGTGGCGTCGATATGCAACGTCAGGCGCAGCGGCAGCTTGCCCAGCACCGGTGCCAGATACTCGTTGGCGGCGGCCAGCACGGCGTCGCCGACCGCCGTCACCAGTTCATTGCTGCGGCCTGGGGTGATGCGCATGTTCATGTAGACGAACGCGCGTCCCTGTTCGCCGTCTGCCACCGCGTATTGCGCCGCCGGATAGGCCAGCACCCGGGTGCCGTACAGCGGGAACACCAGTGCGCCATTGGCATCCTTCAGCGTGACCAACGTGTGCGACAGCGTCTTGCACAGCGCGCCGATGTCGGCGTGCTGGTCCAGGTTGGCGGTGTATTCGATCTTCAGGTGCGGCATGATGTCCTTACTGGTACTTGATGGTCCACTTGATCGTCAACGGTTCCTTCATCGTCAGCTTGCCGGTGCTGCAGGTGACGAGCGACTTCATGGCACCGTACGGCGCCATGAAATCCTTGGATCCATTGGTCGGCGCCACTTCGCACTTCTGCAGGCCGGCCACGCTGTACTCGCCGACGTCGCCCTTGGCGAAAGTGACTGTGCCGCCCTTGATGGTCGGCTGCTCCGAGAACGAAGCGAATTCCAGCACCACCTTGTCTACTTCCTGCGTTCCCACCGGCGTGTAGACGTCGTTGCGGGTCAGTTGGCCGTGCTCCAGCGTGTAAGTGGTCTGCAGCTTGATGCGGTTGTCCTTGACCGGCCCTTTCTTGCCCAGGCGGTCCAGCTCATCCTGGCGATAGCTGACAGTGTAACGCTGACCGTCCTGGCGGGTCTTGATGTCTTTGATCCAGGCCGCGCCGATCAGCTGCGCGCCGTCGGCCATGGTGAACTTCGGCAGCAGCTGCGCATGCGTGCCGCCGCTGTCGGCCACGCCGGAGACGATGCCCGGCGCGAACGGCAGCGGATAGTAAGGGCTGTTGTCATGCTGGCTGCTGCCGCCGTTGATGATGTTCAGGCTGACGATGTGCTTGCCATCGCGGAAAATCGTCAGCGCGCGGTCGTATTCGCCCTGCGCAAACGTGGTGGTGCTGAACTGCGGACGGTTCTTGTCCAGCCACGCCTGCAGGTCGGCCTTCGGCGCCACGTCCTTCATGCCGGCCTTGTTCCAGGTGTCGTTGGTGTAGATCAGCTGGTGCAGCAGCGAGAAGTTCTCGCCAAGGATGCGGTGCTTGCCGCGATAGGCGTCGGTGCGGCGGCCCTTGCCCCACATGTCCAGCGAATTCATGCCCGGGTCGTACCAGAAGTCCATGTAGCGGGCGGCCACGCGCGACGAGAAGGCATACGCATACTGCTTCTCTTCCGGCGTCAGTACGTCGAGGAAGGCCGACACGGACAGTATCTCGACCAGCGCCGTTTCGCCGTAAGGCCCGAGGCTGCGGCCGAAGCTGAAGCCGTCGCCGGCGGTGTTGCCGACGTTGAGGGCGATGTCGGCCGCCTTGCGCAGCAGGCCTTTCAGTTCCGGCGTCGGCTCAAGGCCGGTTTCCAGGAAGCGCTCGCAGATCTCGGCGATCAGCAGGATGCTGTAGCGGTCGAAGCGGCCCTCGCCGTCGGTTTCATCGGAGAAGCCGAACTTGCCCGAGTATTTCTTGTAGTGGGTGAGCATCCTGTCGAGCAGGATCTTGGCGCCGCTGTCGTCCTCCCAGCCCATCAGCATGCGCAGGCGCGCGATGCTGAACGCCACGCCGTAGTAGTTGGTCGGCAGGTTGATCAGCTCATACTGCGGCACCGTGACGAAGGTGCGCCAGTCCAGCTGCTTGCGCAGTTTCTCCAGCGTGGCCGGGCTGACGGCCTGCTCCAGCAGGCCCGCCTCCTTCAGCTTGACCAGCGTGCCGATGTAGTAGTAGATGCCCCAGGTGTGGTTGTCCATGCCGACCGTCATGTCGGCGATGTCGCGGTAGTCGCGCAGGCGCTGCGGCAGCGACGGGTCGTCCTTGGCGCTGTTGAGCAGCACGTGGCCCAGGCCCGCAGCGACTTTACCCGGCAGGAATTTGTCGCCCGACTTGAACGGCGCATAGCCGTCGATGATGACGGCCTCCTTTTCCGCGACCAGCTTCTTGAAGAAGTAATCCAGCTGCTTGTAGGCGTTGTCCTGGACGATGCGGTTCATCGGCGCGGTCGCCAGCGGCGGCACGTAGCTGGCCGGCGATGTCACTGCGGATACCGCGGCGGTCTGCGCGACGGCGCCGCCGGTGGCGGTGGCGGTGGCGGTGGCGGTGGCGGTGGCGGTGAGGATGGCAAGCGCAATCGCGCTCAGGCGGAATCGGGTGGAAGTCATGGGGTGGGCGTCTCAGATTGGTAATTTTATGGAAAACGTTTAACTGATGTTATTTGATTTTGCCGGACAGGTAAAGCCTTGCGCGAAAAAAAACCGGTTCAGCCGTTGCGGTTCTGCGTGGAGCCGCGCAGTATCAGCTGCGGTTCGATCAGGCTGAAGCCGGCCGGCTCGCCGCGGATCTGCGCGATCAACTGCTCCATCGCCGCCGCGCCCAGGCGCTCGCTTTGCAAGTCGACGGTGGTCAGCGGCGGCGATGTGTAGTTACCGAAGCGGATATTGTCGAAGCCAGCCACCGAAATGTCGACCGGCAGGCGGAAGCCCAGCGTCTGCGCGGCCTTCATGAAGCCGAGCGCCATCAAGTCGTTGTAGCAGATCAGCGCATCAGGGTGCCCCGAGCCCAGCATGATCGAGGAGCACATGCGCTCTCCCTCCTCCGACGACGGCGCGGCGCCGTCGTACACGGTCAGCTGCAGCCCTTGCGCGGCAAGGCATTCGCGGATGCCGGCCAGCCGCTCCTCGTCGCGGCGCGATTTCGAGAAGCCCAGGTAGGCCACCTTCTTGTGGCCCAGCGCGATCAGGTGGCGCGTCAGCATGCAGGCGCCGCGATGGTCGTCGCCAGCCACCCACGGCAGGTCGCGCGTGGCCAGCCGGCCGAAGAACACCAGCGGCTTTTCCAGCGCGACGATCCAGTCCATGTCCGCCTCGGGGATGCGCGAAATGACGATCATGCCGTCCACGCGGCGGCTCAACGCCTCCAGCAAGGGACGCTCACGGTCCGGGTTTTCCTCGGTGTCGACCAGCAGCAGCGTGTAGCCGTGCGCCTGCGCCACCCGGTTGGCGCCCTTGACGACGCCGGTGAAGTGGGGGTTGCCGACGTCCAGCACCGACAGGCCGATGCTCATGGTGCGGCCGGTGATCATCGAGCGCGCCAGCGGATTCGAACGGTATCCCAGATCGGCGATCACCTGCGTCATCGTCGCCTCGACCGCCGGCGAAAACCGCTGCGCACCGTTGACGAATTTGGACACGGTAGCCGTGGAGACGCCTGCGGCGGCTGCAACATCGCGGATCGTGGGGATAGGTTTTTTCATGAAGCGATTGACCTTGAAAATATTTTCGTTATACTGCTGATTAAACGTTTAACCAAGCCTAACTCCTCAACCATATAAAAGCAAGCCATGACTTCTAGTGTAAAACCATTCAAACGCATACTCCTGACCGGCGCCGGCGGCGGCCTGGGCACCGTCCTGCGCGAGCGCGCCAAGGCATGGGCCGATGTCGTCCGCCTGAACGACGTCAAGGATCTCGGCCCGGCGGCCGAGGGCGAGGAAATCGTCATCGGCGACCTGGGCGACCGCGACGCCGTCCTGAAAATGATGGAAGGGGTGGACGCGGTACTGCATTTCGGCGGCATTTCGGTCGAAGACAAGTTCGAGCCTATCATGAACGCCAACATCCTCGGCCTGCACCACCTGTACGAGGCGGTGCACAAATGCGGCGTCAAGCGCGTGATCTACGCCAGCTCCAGCCACGTGGTCGGCTTCTACGAAACCACGCAGCTGGTCGACGCCAGCATGCCGCTGCGCCCGGACGGCTTTTACGGCGTGTCGAAAGCCTTCGGCGAGGCGCTGTCGCGTTACTACTACGACCGCTTCGGCACCGAGACCGTCTGCCTGCGCATCGGTTCCTCGTTCCCCGAGCCTAAAAACTCGCGCATGATGGTGACCTACCTGGCCTACGACGACCTGGTGGAACTGATCCGCTGCTCGCTGTTCACGCCGCGCGTCGGCCACACGATCACCTTCGGCACCTCGGACAATCCAACCAAGTGGTGGGACAACAAGCACGCTTCGCACCTGGGTTACGCGCCGAAGCACAGCTCCAGCGAATTCGCCGCCAGCTTCCCGAACAACGCCGACTATCCGGCCAAGGACGACGCGCCGACCGTCTACCAGGGCGGCCCGTTCGTCACCGCGGGACCGATGTACAAATAACGCCGCACCCTCAAAAAAATATAAACGAGACGCCCACATGAAACCAACCTATCTGCACGCCGCCGTGCTGGCCGCCTTCACGGCGGCTGCACTGCCCGCAATGCCATCATTTGCCGCCGAAGCGCCAACCACCGAAGCGGCCGCGCCGTCGGCCGCCATCAATCCGAAGGCGGTGCTGAACGCGATGGAGCGCGTGGCCGACTGGCAGCTGGCCAATCCCAGCAAGCACCGCATCGACGACTGGACGCAGGCGGTGGGCGATACCGGTTTCATGGCCCTGGTGGGCATCTCGGGCGACCGCAAATACCGCGACGCCATGATCGCCGTCGGCGAAAAGAACGAATGGAAGCTCGGCCCCAACCACTACCACGCGGACGACCACATCATCGGCCAGACCTACGCCGAACTGTATCTGCAGCTGCGCGACCGGAAGATGATCGCGCCGATGCGCGCCAGCTTCGACGACATCCTGGCCAACCGCCGCAGCGGCACGCTGGAGTTCACCGTCAAGGGCAACCAGGAACGCTGGTCGTGGTGCGACGCGCTGTTCATGGGACCGCCGACCTGGCTGCGCCTGTGGGCCGTCACCGGCGACCAGCGCTACCTGGACTTCGCCGTCAGCGAATGGTGGGTCACCTCGGACTACCTGTACGACAAGGAAGAGCACCTGTACTTCCGCGACTCGAACTACTTCGACAAGCGCGAGGCCAACGGCAAGAAGGTCTACTGGGGACGCGGCAACGGCTGGGTGATGGGAGGCCTGGTGCGCATGCTGCAGTACCTGCCGGTCAACCATCCGGACCGTCCGCGCTTCGTCCAGCAGTACCAGGACATGTCGGCACGGCTGCTGAAGCTGCAGCAGGCCGACGGCCTGTGGCGCGCCAGCCTGCTCGATCCGGACAGCTACCCGATGAAGGAATCGAGCGGCTCGGCGCTGTATGCCTACGCCTTCGCCTGGGGCGTCAACCAGGGCCTGCTGGACGCCAAGGCCTACAAGCCGGCGGTGCAGAAAGCCTGGACCGCGCTGGTGGCCAACGTGCAGGCCGACGGCAAGCTGACCCACGTGCAGCCTATCGGCCTGGCGCCGAAGGTCTTCGACGACAGCGCCACCGAAGTCTATGGCGTCGGCGGCTTCCTGCTGGCCGGCAGCGAGGTGTATCGCATGGCGGTGCTGGACAAGGCCAAGCCGCAGACGGTCACCGTGACCAACGGCACCGATGGTCTGCGCGGCGACGAGCTGGTGGAAGTGGCGCTGGGATCGAGTCTCAAAGCCCCCGTGGTGATGGACGCCTCCACCTCGGCCATCCTCAATTCGCAAGTGATCGGCAAGCAGCTGCTGTTCTCGGTCAACCTGCCGGCCGGCGACACGCACCGCTACCTGGTGCTGCCGGCCGAGCGCCTGGCCGCCGTGCCGCCGGCCGACGTCAAGACGCACGCCCGCTTCGTGCCGGAGCGCCTCGACGATTTCGCCTGGGAGAGCGACCGCATCGTCCACCGCGTCTACGGCCCGTCCATCATCAACGATCCGAAGGAACACCTGATCAGCAGCGGCGTCGACGTCTGGGTCAAGAAGGTGCGCTACCCGGTGGTCGATAAATGGTACAAGAACGGCGAATATCACAAGGACCACGGCGAAGGCCTGGACTACTACCACGTGGGCCAGAACCGCGGCTGCGGCGGCACCACCGTCTATACCGACAATGCGCTGCACAACTCGTCCAACTACCAGAGCTGGAAGGTGCTGGCGGACGGCCCGCTGCGCTCCGTGTTCGAACTCAGTTTCGGCAAGTGGGACGCGGGCAGCGGCCGCATGGTGTCGGAAGTGAAGCGCTACTCGATCGACGCCGGCTCCAACATGACCCGCGTGGAAAGCAAGTACACCGCCACCGGCAAGGGCCCGCTGACGGTCGGCGTCGGCATCGTCCAGCGCGACCAGCCGGGCGAATACGTCACCGACGCAGCCGGCGGCTGGGCCAGTTACTGGGAACCGCAGCACGGCGACGACGGCACCACCGGCTGCGGCGTGATCCTGCCGGCCGGCGCCAGCGGCTTTGCCGTCGCCGACAAGCAGCAGCTGACGCTCGGTACCGCGCAGCCGGGCAAGCCCTTCGTCTATTACTTCGGCGCCGGCTGGAGCAAGAGCGGCGACTTCGCCGACGGCGCCGCCTGGCAAGCCTACGTGCGCAACTACGCGCAGAAACTGAAGGCGCCGCTGAAGGTCAGCTCGAAATAGTTCTGCATCACCGCCGGCGGTCCGCGCGCCCGCCGGCGTATTTTTTAAGCCTGAATGGTAGCGCTTCCACAAAGCAGTTTAATAGTACTTAATAATATTTCTGGAGACATCATGCAATCATCCTTACCGACGCTGCGGCCCATCACGGCCGCAGTGGCACTCGCCCTGCTGGCAGCAGCCCACACCGCTTCCGCCCAGCAGGCCACGCCCGTCGACAGCGGCAAGCTCGAATCCGTCGTCGTCACCGCCAACAAGCGCGCACAAAACCTGCAGGACGTGCCGGCCTCGATCACCGTGCTGGGCGACGCCGTGCTGCAGCGCTCCAACGTGCGCGACCTGGAAGACATCCCCTCGCTGTCGCCGGCGCTGACGCTGTCCTACGGCACGCAGCCGGGCAACTTCAGCATCAATATGCGCGGCATCGGCACCTTCTCGCTGGGCATCGGCGTCGAGGCCGACGTGTCGGTCATCGTCGACGATATCCCGCTCGGCATGCAGGCCGGCGCGTTCAAGGACCTGGCCGACGTCTACCGCATCGAAGTGCTGAAGGGCCCGCAATCGACCTTGTTCGGCAAGAGCTCGATCGCCGGCGCGCTGAACATCACCACCAAGCCGATCGGCGGCCCGATCAAGACCAACGTCAGCACCTACATCACCGACGACCATGAATGGCGCGGCGGCTTCAGCGTCAGCGGCTCCGTGTCCGACAACCTGCGCATGCGCCTGGCGGCCAGCAAGACCAGCTACCAGGGCACCCTGAACGACCTGACCACCGGCGGCCACCTGAACGGCAGCAAGGGCGACAACCTCAGCGGCAAGCTGGAGTGGACGCCGATCGACCAATTGACCGTCACGCTGACGCCGCACTACAACCGCACCGAGAAGTTCTGCTGCTCGAGCGCCTACAGCTACATGTCGCCGGGAGGCATCTACCGCAACGCGCCGCAGCTGCCGGTCTCGCTGGTGCTGGCCGGCATCAACATCGGCCCGGGCAACCGCGACGTGCGCAACGACTACCCGACCGGCGGCAAGTTCCATGACGTGGGCACCGGCGTCAAGCTGGACTGGGCCTTCGATCCGAACGGTCCGCTGGCCGGCCACACGCTGAGCTCGATCTCGTCCTACAGCCGCTACCATATGGACGACTACCAGGACAACGACAACACCGACGTCGACATCCTGCCCTTCCTGCTGCTGCCGAACGGCAAGCCGACCGGCATGCACGGCGGCCTGTTCCAGTATGGCTCGTTCGACGTCCATTCGACCACCCAGGAATTGCGCCTGACCTCGCCGGACAAGGGCGCGGTGCGCTACGTGGCCGGCCTGTGGTACGGCAAGAACTGGCTCAACCGCGAGCTGACCAAGGCGCCGCTGATCCAGGCCTACGGCACCTCGTACGGCGCCGACGCGTGGAACATCAGCAAGGCCATCTACGGCCAGGGTTCGTGGGATTTCGTGCCGAACACCAGCCTGATCCTGGGCGGCCGCTACAACGACGAAGACACCGGCTATAACTTCCGCCGCTACACGGTGCCGCCGCAGTCGTTCGCGATGACCGAGTTCTATCACAAGGAAGACAACGACAAGAGCTTCACCGGCAAGCTGGGCCTGGAGCACCGCATCAACAAGGACAGCATGGTCTACGGCATGGCCTCGACCGGCCACAAGGGCGTGGCCTATGACCTGACGTCGGGCTTCACCGCCGCCACCGCCAAGCTGCCTGCCGTCAAGCCGGAAACCGCGCGCAGCTACGAGATCGGCTTGAAGCAAAGCCTGCTGGACAACCGCGCGATGTTCAGCGCGGCGCTGTTCCGCACCAACTTCAAGAACTTCCAGCAATCGTCGAGCTTCTTCGACGCTGACGGCACCTACCGCACCGGCTTGAACAGCATCGGCGGCCTGCGCACCCAGGGCGTGGAAGTCGAGGGCAGCATCCGCGTGACCCGCGAGCTGCAGCTGAACGGCAGTTTCGCCTACACCGAGGCGACCGTGCAATCGTTCGAGAACGGCCCGTGCTACAACGTGCTGAACGCCACCGGCACCGGCACCGTGCCGGGACCGGGCTGCGCCAACAGCCCGAAGTACAACAACACCAATGTGCAGAATCTGGCCGGCAAGACGCTGCCGAACGCGCCCAAGATCAAGGTCAACCTGGGCGGCCAGTATGACGTGGTGCTGCCGTCGCAGAGCTTCAACGGCTTCGTCGCGGCCACCACGCGCTACCAGAGCCGCACGCAGTTCTCGCTGAGCCAGGATCCGATGACGGTCCAGGGGGCCTACAGCATCACCAACCTGAGCGTCGGCGTGAAGGACAAGCAGGACCGCTACAAGTTCACCTTCCTGGTCAACAACCTGTTCGACAAGCGCTACGCGGCAGGCCTGAACAACGGCTATGCCAACAGCAACTGGAGCAGCAAGGCGCCCAACACGCCGCTGGTGGTCAACACCACCGAGTGGCTGCCGCCGCGCGACTTCCAGCGCTACTTCGGCGCCCGCCTGGACATGACGTTCTAAGAGTTTAGTAGCACAGGCATCACCTCGCATCTCCCTCTTACCGGCTTGCGGCCGCACAGCAGCCACCGGTTTTTCGCCCCCTGTCCGCCTCCCCTATGCGCGGCCAGGGGGCTTTTTTTATTTTTCCGGCGTCACCTGCAGGCGCTTGATCGCGCGGTTTTTGCCGTAGGTGGCGGTGACCAGCAGCGCGCTGCCGCAGCGGGCGCGGTAGACATAGGTGCGCTCTTCGCCGTCGACGCTGCGCTTCAGCAGTTCCATCGGCGGCGCGGCCGGGCAGGCGCGCACCAGCGTGGCGCCGTCGGCCTCCGGACCGGCGGCTTGCTTCGCGATAGCGGCGGCCACCTCCCTGGTCACCTCCGGTTCCACGTCTTCGATGGGCTTGGGCGCTTGCGCCATGGCGCAACCCGAGGCCAATGCAACCACTGGAAGGAGGGAAATCAATCGGTACATACACGCCTTTCGTGAGATTTTTACGCCCCATCTTAGCGCCGCGCGCGGGCGGCCGCCATGTCTCATTTTTAACAGAACGCCGCCAAATGTCTAAAAAGGCCTGATTTTACAAATGGCAAAAAGGCATGGCTATACTCGTCGGGCACCAGTCGCTCAGCACCAGCCGGACACCGGCTCGCATACCGAATAAACCAATATTGATAGGAGTCCCTGCAGCATGCGCCAATTTGCCCGCCCATTACTTGCATCCCTGATCGTCCTGGCTTACGCGGGTACCGCGCACGCCGGCAGCTACTCGGTCGACAACCTCACCCTGTTCTCGGCCACCGCCGCCACCTCGCCCGACGACGTGCTGCGCCAGAACGCCGAGCGCTTCGGCCTGCCAGCCTCGCTGAACAACCTGACCTTGGTCAAGGTGCAGGAATCCATCACCGGCAAGCACTACCACTATCAGCAGATGCTGCGCGGCCTGCCGGTCGACCGCGCCGAGATCATCGTTTCCATCGGCAAGAACGGCCAGCTGCAAAAGATTTTCAATGAAACCCGCTACATCTCCGACAAGGTCGACGCCAACGCCGTCAACCAGCTGTACAACAAGTCGCAGATCAGCGAAGAGCAGGCGCTGGACCTGGGCTGGAACAACATGAAGGTGCAGCATCCGCTGGTGGCCGCGCCGGGCACCGAGCTGGTGTGGGTGCCGACCAAGGACGGCGTGCAACTGGCGCGCAAGGTGACCATCGAGGCGCAGATGCCGACCGGCGGCTTCGTCCAGTACCTGAACGCGCATGACGGCACCGTCATCGACTCCTACACCACCTCGCTGCCGCGCAAGGGCGAGCGCTCGCTGGCCGCGCGCGCCAACGTCGGCGGCCCTGTGCTCGACCGCAGCGCCGCCACCCGCTCCGTGAGCCGCCAGGGCGGGCACACCGCGGCGGCCGCGCAAACCGTGGCCTCCGGCATCAACGGTTCCGGCTACGCCTTCGATCCGGATCCGCGCACGGTGCTGAACACCGACGCGCTGACCGACACTTCGGCCGCTTCCGCTTTCGACGCCGCCTACTCGACCAAGACGCTGCGCGACCTGACGGTGACCTCCGGCGTCTACAAGCTGAGCGGCCCGTTCGTCAACATCAAGAACATCGAAGCGCCGGCCACCGCGCCGAGCACCACCACCAACGGCGTGTGGACGGCCAAGCGCGGCAACAACGCGTTCGACGACACCAACGTCTACTTCCACCTGGACCAGAGCCAGCGCTACATCCAGTCGCTCGGCTTCACCGGCACCAAGTCCATCATCAACCGTCCGCTGGACGTCGACACCGACGGCGTCAACGGCGACGACAACTCGCACTACAGCGGCGGCGCGGCCGGCTCGGACTACCTCGCCTTCGGCCACGGCTGCGTGAACGACAGCGAAGACGCCGACGTGATCCTGCACGAATACGGCCATGGCATCCAGGCCAACATCGACTCCAGCTGGACCGGCGGCGACACCGGCGCCATGGGTGAAGGCTTCGGCGACTACTGGGCCGCGTCGTACTCCTACAGCACCCCGAACGGCAAGATCTACCATCCGGAGTGGGCCTTCAGCTGGGACGGCCACGGTGCCTGCTGGGCCGGCCGCATGCTGAACCGCACCGACGCCAAGTACAACGCCAGCAAGACCTACGCCGCGCACCAGTCGGTGACCGAAGGCGGCGTGACGTTCCAGTCGGACGAATTGTGGTCGGCGCCGCTGTACCAGGCCATGGTGGCGCTGATCGCCGCCGGCAAGCCGCGCTCGAACATCGACCAGATCATCCTGGAAGCGCACTTCGGCCTGGGCAGCAACGTCAAGATGCCGGCCATGGCCACCGCCATCGTCAACGCGGCCAAGACGCTGTTCCCTTCGGACCTGACTTACGCCAACACCTTCCAGGCCAAGTTTGAAGCGCAGAACATCCTGTCGTCGGTACCCGGCGGCCCGACCATCGCCGAAGTGGAAAGCAATAACACCACCGCCACCGCGCAAGCGCTGACCACGGCCGGCACCACGGTCAACGGCACCGTCAGCGCCTCGACCGATGTGGACTACTACAAGGTCGTGCTGCCGGCCGGTAAAACGCTGACCGTGACCATGACTCCGAACGCCAGCTCGGACTACGACCTGGAGCTGTACAACAGCAGCGGCACCAAGGTGGCGTCGAGCGTCAAGGGCGCGGGCCAGGCCGACAGCGTCAGCTACGGCACGGCAGGCACGCTGTACGCCAAGGTGATCTACTACAGCGGCGGCACCGGCGCCACCAACGGCAAGTACACGCTGCTGGCCAACTGGTAAGCGCCGGCATCCCCTGCAACAAATAGCTCCTCACAACGCCCCTTCCCGGGGCGTTTTTTTTGCCTCGGCGCATAAAACCGCATTACGCTTGAGTCAGATTCAGAATCGGACGCCGCGAACATGGTAAGCTTCGACCCCGGCGCCCCTGCGGCAGCATCACTCCCGTCAACTTCCACGCGTAAATACTTAATTCATGGATATCGTTCTCGCACTCAAAGCCCTGATCATGGGCCTGGTAGAAGGCTTCACGGAATTTCTGCCGATTTCCTCCACCGGCCACCTGATCCTGGCGGAGCACCTGCTGGGCTTCCACGGCATGGAAGAAAAGATGAAAGTGTTCGAGATCGTCATCCAGGCCGGCGCCATTTTCGCCGTCTGCTGGGAATACCGCGCCCGCATCGCCGCCGTGCTGACCGGCCTGGGCGACCCGAAACAGCAGCGCTTCGCGCTCAACGTGCTGATCGCCTTCCTGCCGGCCGCCGTGCTGGGCGTGCTGTTCAACAAGGCCATCAAGGCCGTGCTGTTCGCGCCGGTGCCGGTGGCGCTGGCCTTCATCGTCGGCGGCTTCGTCATCCTGTGGGTGGAAAAGCGCGAAAAGGCCAATCCGGCCATGGCCCGCATCAATTCGGTCGACGACATCACGCCGATGGACGCCATCAAGATCGGCATCGCCCAGGCGTTCGCGCTGATCCCGGGCACCAGCCGCTCCGGCGCCACCATCATGGGCAGCATGATCTTCGGCCTGTCGCGCAAGGTGGCCACCGAGTTCTCGTTCTTCCTGGCGATTCCGACGCTGCTGGGCGCCACCGTGTATTCGCTGTACAAGGAACGCGCGCTGCTGTCGGCCTCCGACCTGCCGCTGTTCTCAATCGGCACCGTGGCCGCGTTCATCTCGGCCTTCCTGTGCGTGCGCTGGCTGCTGCGCTATATCAGCTCGCACACCTTCACCGCGTTTGCCTGGTACCGCATCGCCTTCGGCCTGATGGTACTGGTCACCGGCTACACCGGCGTCATCGTCTGGGCCGACTAACACCTTTGCAGTAGAAGCGAGTAGTAGAAATGAGTCATCAGGAAAATAACGAGCGCGCCCTTCACCTGCTGCAGACCGTGTTCGGCTACCCAGCCTTCCGCGGCCACCAGGCGGAGATCGTCGGCCACGTCAGCGGTGGCGGCGACGCGCTGGTCCTGATGCCCACCGGCGGCGGCAAGTCGCTGTGCTACCAGATCCCGGCGCTGGTGCGCGACGGCGTCGGCGTCGTCATCTCGCCGCTGATCGCGCTGATGCAGGACCAGGTCGACGCGCTGGCCGAGGTGGGCGTGCGCGCGGCCTTCCTGAACTCGACCCAGACCTACGAGGAAGCGAGCCGCATCGAGCGGCTGGTGCGCACCGGCGAGATCGACCTGGTCTACGTGGCGCCCGAGCGCCTGATGACGGAACGCTGCCTGAACCTGTTCCAGGCGTCGAAGATCGCGCTGTTCGCCATCGACGAGGCCCACTGCGTATCGCAATGGGGGCACGACTTCCGGCCCGAATACATCAAGCTGTCGGTGCTGCACGAGCAGTTCCCCAACGTGCCGCGCATCGCGCTGACCGCCACCGCCGACCCGCAGACCCGCGCCGAGATCGTCCACCGCCTGCAGCTGGGCGACGCGATGCAGTTCGTGTCCTCGTTCGACCGGCCCAACATCCGCTACCAGATCGTCGAGAAGGCCAACGGCCGCAAGCAGCTGCTCGACTTCATCACCACCGAGCATGGCGGCGACTGCGGCATCGTCTACTGCCTGTCGCGCAAGAAGGTCGAGGAGACCGCCGAGTTCTTGAACGAGAACGGCGTGCGCGCGATGGCCTACCACGCCGGCATGGACCACGCCAAGCGCGCCGCCAACCAGGCCAAATTCCTGCGCGAAGAGAACATCGTCATGTGCGCCACCATCGCCTTCGGCATGGGCATCGACAAACCCAACGTGCGCTTCGTCTGCCACCTGGACCTGCCCAAGAGCATCGAGGGCTACTACCAGGAGACCGGCCGCGCGGGCCGCGACGGCGATCCGTCCAGCGCGTGGATGGCCTACGGCCTGCAGGACGTGGTGCTGCAGCGGAGGATGATCGACGAATCGGAGGCCGACGAAACCTTCAAGCGCGTGCTGGGCAACAAGCTCGACGCGATGCTGGGCCTGTGCGAAACGCTGAGCTGCCGGCGCGTGCGCCTGCTGGACTACTTCGGCGAGAGCTCCGGCCCCTGCGGCAATTGCGACACCTGTCTGATCCCGCCGGTGTCCTTCGACGGTACGGTGCCGGTGCAGAAGCTGCTGTCGGCGGTGTACCGCGTCGACCAGCGCTTCGCGGCCGGCCATGTGATCGAGGTGCTGCGCGGCGTCGAGACGGACCGCATCAAGACCTGGCATCACGATTCGCTGTCGGTATTCGGCATCGGCGCCGACCGCACCGAAGCCGAATGGCGCGCGATCCTGCGCCAGGTGATCGCGCTCGGGCTGGTGACGGTCGACCATGAACAATACAGCTCGCTCAAGCTGACCGACGCCGCGCGCCCGGTGTTGAAGGGTGGGCAGAAGGTGCAGCTGCGACAGTACCAGAAGCCGGTCAAGCAAAAGAGCCCGAGCCGGGCGGCGAAGGGCTATGTGGAGAGCGATCTGTCGCCGCGCGAGCAGGCCATCTTCGACAAGCTGCGCTGGTGGCGGGTGGAGACGGCGCGCGCGCACGACGTGGCGGCCTACATCATCTTCAACGACGCCACGCTGCGCGAGATCGCCAAGGCGCGGCCGACCACGCTGTCCGACCTGCGCGGCATTTCCGGCGTCGGCGAGAAGAAGCTGGCGTCCTATGGTGACGAGATCGTTGCCATGATCAGCGAGATGGAGTAATCAGGCTTTCGACGGCGGCGGACGGACTCAATCCGGCGCATCCTCAGGGAAGAATGTGAATCCTTTGCCGGGCACACGAATGCCGTTGAACGATTCGATCCGGCTTATCTCTGAAACCTCTACGATGGGTGGATCATCGAGAGCGTTGAGTAAAGCGCCCGTCGAAATGAGCTCCTTGCGGACAAGGTCCATCGCATGCTCGGCCGCCTCCTCGCTGTCTGCCGCTTCAACGTACCTGGTCGTGAAATAACCAAGCCGTTCCAGACCCTGCATCTCCATCAGCAAATTCCGCCCTTCCAGAAGCACGCGATATTTCTTTCCTTTTCTAAAAAACATTTTAGCTTCCTGAGCTATCGAGCTAAGAGAACTTATTATGGAGTCAAAAAAGGGAAATCCCGTACGCCTATAATGAAGCGATAATATCAATATCGATTTCAGCTTTAAGGCGTTCAATCTCCCCCATTAATTCTCTTCCGAGATAAAGCGGTGGATAGTCTGCGCCATCAGTTGCAACTCGAATCGAAACGAGCGGCGTCACGGGAACCGTGGCTATCTCCTCTCGCAATATTATCTCGCAGACTTCGCGAAAGGTGCTTATAGCCAAAATTTCCCAATCGTATTGATCACAACGGTCTAAGACACGAAAAATTACGCCCGTGTCATCGAACTCTCTTCCACGCCCTCCCGGCAAGGAAAAATCGCCTGGCTTCCATGATTTTTCTAAATAACTGCTTTTAAGAAATTCTGGAGAAGGCCGAAAATCTCGCCCGCTAAGCGTAACAAGAATACTTAAATGAAACATTTTTTCTTCATTGACTGCCAATAACCTTTAAGTTGACTCTGTATCGCGGCACAAATACATTTCATGAATCTCCTTCGAAGATCCATCTTCAAACTCAATTGTGTACACAACTCCGTCTGGAAATTTATCAAAGAACGGTCCAGGTCGTGTCTCAAATACACCAACGATCCATGCTTTCTCGTTCGAACGGAGATCATCAGGCGCATCAGGAACTATCCTTACGACATCATCGTAGTCAAATTTTGCTTTCATCGATCAAATCCTTATTGATTAATCGGGAGATGAGGATTGCCATCTGGAGTCGTCACTCCTGGCCGATGCCCGTGTGGCTGTTGCGCGCTGAATGCATATATTGCTCATTTTCGATTTGATCGTAGATCCAATAACGTTTTACCTGAGCAATATTTGTCCTCGCAGGTCTGAATTAGAGCTAATCCGGTTGAGTTCGCCCACTCCATGGGATCTTCATTTTTTACCGGGGATAACACCTCCAAATTGCAGGCCCCACTCTTTTTTAGTTTAAATGTCATCTGATTCCACAACTTGCCCTCTATGGGAACATCTTTCCTGACATCAACAAGCTCCGCATTATCAGAAAACCCTTGCTTGCAACCATTAGGCTCCATAATAATCAACTGAGAGTCTGGATTAAACCTGCCGCGTACTGTCCATATACGATCGTGAATTGAGTCGCTAGCTAGTTTTCGGTTTATTTCATAAGCCCCCTCTGAAATGCACCAAGTCGACAACTGCAACTCACAATGCCGAACTGGAGCAGCCGGTTTAGCGTCACTTACCGGCGTTGCAATCGCTCTGTTACCAAAAAATGTAGAAATAATTAAAAATACCAGACTTGATTTCATAAACATCCTCCGTTCGCTGCAGCTACACCAACGCCGCAGCTATTCTTATTGCTAGGCGCCATGAGAATTTCACGACGGGTCTGTTCATTCGCTGGCTGCCCCGTCAAGTCTTTCATGACATTTGCAGCCCCGGCCACGTCAGCGCTCAACCTGGTCCCACCAGCACTTACGCCACCTGCGTACTGATCTCCCGCTCCCCCTGCGTGCCCGCCCAGTTCATGCGAGGCGGTAGTGGCTGTTGCTACACTGGTCCCAGAAGCACCGAGAGTGATTGCATTGCCACCTATCCTATTCGTTTCAGACCTGCCACTTCCAGTAACGCCGGCAGTATCAGTGACGACATTAATTGTGTTCACCCCAGGCCCCGGACTTGCCACTTGGATTGCTTGCGCAGTCATAGTTACATTAAGTGCACCTATGCGCACGGTACCAGAAAAATCTTGAGCAATTTGAGCATTTAACTGCGCTGAGCTAAAAGCCGGCGCAACTCCAGTTAAGGCATACTTAACGGTGTAAGTCACTCGAGTCGTGGAACTCCAGGACAATTCACCATCTCTTCCATCCGGATCGACGTACTTGTAAGGGCTATTGTTCGCATAGGTGTAGCGGTTGAAGCTCCCGCCAGTATTGGCATCCGTCAACACCGGATCCGTACTCATAAACCTTGCCGCAACCGGATCATAGTAGCGCTGCTGCATGTACACCAGCCCCGTGTCCGCATCGTTCACGTGGCCGGTGAAGCCGATGGTGGTCGGCACCGTGCCGGTCGCCGTCAGGCCGTACGGCTCGTAGCGGGTGCGGCTCACCACCGACTTGGCCGCGTTGGTGCGCGCCACAGGACTGCCCAAGCCGTCCGTATGCGAGAAGTTGCCGCCCGCCTCGGCCAGCAGATGCCCTTTCAGGTACACATAGCGGCTCTCGACCGGCGTCGCCGCGCCCACCGCCGAGCTGCCGTACAGCAGCTGCCCGTCACGGCTGTACACCTGGATCACATTGGTGCCGTCGACCTTGGCCTCCTTCACCCGGTGGCCCCAGCCATCGTACACATAGCTCGCCTTGCCCGTCGCGCTGCTCAGGCGATTGCCTTGGTCGAACACGTAGCCGACGCTGCCGCGCGTGCTCAGGTTGCCCTGGCTGTCGTAGCCGAAGTTCAGCGCGCTGCTGCCGCTGAGGCTGGTGACCCGGTTGGTCGTGGCGTCGTAGTTGAGCACCGTGTGGCGCGCGTTCGCGCCCGTCGTCACCGTCACCTCGCGCATGTTGCCCAGCCCGTCCACGCTGTAGGTCGCCGTGCCCCACATGCCAGTGCCGTTGGCCGTCGCCGTCTGCAGACGGTCAACCGCGTCGTAGGTCATCGTGCGCGTGGTGATGCCCTGCTCGATGTCCGTGATGCCGGTGACGTTGCCGTTCGGATCGTACGTGTATTCGTCGAACAGCACGCCGATGTCGTTCACCCGCCATGGCAGGCCGCGCGTGTTCTGTGCCATCGCGTGCACGATGCCGTTGCCGTAGGTGAAGCCGGCGATCGCGTCGTTCGGGAAATACGTGATCGCGCTGGCGTAGCCGCTCACCTGCTTCGGCTGGCCCAGCGCGTTCGGCGTGTAGCTCACGCTCAGCGGGCTGGCGCCCGGGTAGCTCAGCGTCGCCAGCGAACCGTTGGCGTCGTACGTGCGGCCGATGTTGTAGGTCTTGCCGGCGTAGGCCAGGCTTTCGCCCTCGAGCAGGCGGCGCTTGTTGTAGGTGTAGGTCCACACGGTGCCGTTCGAGCTGACTGTCTGCGGAATGCCGTCGCCGAAATAAGTGCGGCTGATGGCCGGGCTGGCGTCGCCGTAGGTGGTGGTCTTGAGCCAGTTGCGCTGGTCGTAGCCGTAGGTGATCTTCTTGGCCGCCGTCACGCTGGCCTGGTCGCAGCTCGTCGTCGATGGCAGGTTGACGCCGATGGCGCGCCAGTTCACGTTGTTGGCAGCGTCATAGTTCAGCACCGTGGCGCCGATTTCCGGTTCGATCGTCTTGCACAGGCGGGCGTTGGCGTCGTAAACGTAGCTGCGCGTGGCGCTGACGCTGGCGTCGCTCTGCGTCACGCTCAGCGGTTTGCCGAACTGGTCGCGCACGATGGCCGTGTGCAGGCCGTAGATCTCATCCTTGCTCAGGATCCACTGCTCGCCCGGCTCGTCGTAGGCCATGAAGTGGAAGACTGCATCATAGCCGCGCGGGTTGGCGACCTTCTTGGTGAACCCGTCCTGGTAATAAATGTTGGTGATCAGGTCGCCCTGCTCGCTGTCGGCCACGGTCTGGGTCACGCGGCCCAGCGCGTCGTAGCTGTAGGTCAGACCGTCGAGGTTGTCGGTGATGGTCGAGATCGCGCGCTGCGGGTAGGACTCGAACTGCAGGTTGCCGCGGAAGTCATAGCGGCGCACCACGAACTTGCTGGTGTTGGCGGCGTCGCCGGCGTCGTAGGTGCGGGTGACGAGCGGGCGCCACTGGGCATCGTAGTAATTGACGGTGACGCCGTTGCCGGTGCTGATGGTCTGGCGCCAGTGGCCGGCGCCGATGCCGTACTCGTCGCCGGCGACGGCGACGAAGGGCAGCGTGGTCGCGTTCCAGGCCACCGTGTCGGCCGCCGGCGGCGTGAGCGTTTTCAGCCGGCCCATGGCGTCATAGGCGTAGCTGGTGGTAAAGCCGGCGCCGTCGGTGGTGGAGTCGATCAGGCCGAGGTTGTTGACGACCGCGCTTTCGGCCGTCGCGTTCGGGTAGGCGACGTTCTGCGCCAGGCCGCGCTTGTAATTGGTGTAAGTCGTTACGTAGTTGTTGCCGTCCTTGCGCGTGGCCAGCGTGCCGTCGGTGTTGTAGGTCAGCGTCTGCTCCAGGTGGCCGAAGCGGCTGCTGGTGCCCAGGTTGCCGGACGGCGACAGGTAGGTGTTCGACACCATCACCGTGCCGTCGGCCGCCGTCACCGTCGCCACCTGGCGCAGGCGCGGCAGCAGGGTGCTGTACGCGGTGTAATCGGTACGGGACATGCCCATGCTGCTGCTGCGCGTGGAAATGTAGGGGCTGCCGTAGTAATCTGGCTCGACGGTCAGCGAGAAGGTCACCCCCTGCTGGTTGATCGTGCGCCATGCCAAGGGCGTGAACTGCGAACCGAGCGTGCTGTCGCCGCGTGTTTGCGCGCTGTCGCCGATCGGGTTCGGGTACGGCCCGTGCGTACCGGGGTGATAGCCCATCGTCGTGGTGCGCAGCGGCGTGCCGCCGGTTTCTCCCGTGCCACCGGGCAGCCCGCTTTCCGTCATCAGCAGCTGGCCCTCGTTGACCTGGAAGCGGTTGCCGAAGGTGTAGCGGGTGACGTAGCCGTCCGGCTCATCAGCCCAGACCACCTTGCGGTCGGTGCAGGAACCGCAGCTGTCCCAGCTGGCGTTGTCGGCGCCGTAGTGGTAATTCCATTCGGTGGTGGTCATGCCGGGCCCGCTGATGCTCTTCTTGACCAGCGCGTTGTTCTCGAAATAGCGCGGATACAGCGCATAGCTCCAGGTATTGGTCAACGTGTCGCCGGCACAGTACTGGTAGACGTGGGAGCGCCCCATCAGCGTTCCCACCAGGGTGAAGGTGCCGACCGCGCCGGAAGGATGGGTCAGTGAGCCGCTCAACGGTGTGGTGCTGATGTTGTCCGGCGCCTCGCAGGTGCCGCCGGCAATCACATTAACGTTGTTGATTAACGGGAACAGGTTGGCCAACTGCCAGGAGGAGCCGTCCGGCAGGGCCACGCCGGTCAGCGCGCTACTCTGGTAACTGTAGGTCCAGGTACGGGTGCCGTCGCTGACGGTCTGCACCAGATGCGTGCCGCTGACATAGGTGAAGGTCAGCGTGCGGCCGTCGGACGAGGCGATCGTCAAGACCTTCCATTTGTCGGTGGTGTCGTAGGTGTAGGTGACGGTGTTGCCGAAGCGGTCGGTCACCAGCGTCGGCAATATCCATACTTCCTGGCGCGCCAGCACGTTGCCGCCGACGGCTTGCGGCGTGGGCGTCGTGCCGCCAACCGTGCCTTTGGTGGCGGTGAGCGCCTGCGGGCCTGCATCGGGCTTGGTCAGGCTGTCCATGTCGCGCGAGACCAGCCAGTCGAAGCGGTACTGGGTGCCGTCGGGCGAGGTGGCAATGAAGCCTTCGCCCAGCTCGCGGCCGAAAATGCTCGGGCTCTGGATATTGACGCCGCAGCGCAGGGTCCACAAGTCGTGCGTGATGAGTTTTTCCGTGCTCAGGGTGTTGCTGCCGCGGGTGAGCACTTCCTGGTCGCCGGCTCCCGGCACGTACAGGAAATTGCCGTGCCAGTATTCGCTGCCCGCCCACGTCGAGTTGCTGCCCGAGCTGCCGGCGGTCACCGGCGGCGCGGTGAAGTTGGTGCAGCGCTGATTCGACGGCCCGCCGGCCTGCCACCCTATGCTCTTGGCGAACACGCCGTGCATGTGGGGGATCTCCATCTCCCAGCTGCCGAATTGCTTGCGTCCGTCGAAGCTGCCGTTGGTCGTGAGCCGGCGGCCGACCGAGACGGCCAGGCTGTTGTTGCCGGGCAGGCTGACGTCGGTCTGCAGGAACTCCAGCGTGCCGCTGTAGAAGTTGACCTTGTCGCCGAACAGGTCCGAACCCAGCGTGCCGATGGCCTTGGGCGCCCGGATCAGCTTGCCCTGCTCCTGGTAGATCGAGATCTCCTGGGCGCACAGCGCGGTGCTGACCAGCGCCAGCGCGCAAGCGGTCAGCAAGGAGGACAAATGCTTGAAAGGTTTTTTCATGGACCGGCTTTCGATAAGTCATTTCGACGGCCGATCCTAGCAAAGGCAACTGAAAAATGATCTAGGAAATTTTCCTATATCATTGTTTCGGAAATAGTGGTAGAAAATCAAAATTCTCAAATATTTAACTGGCGTAAGGCGGGACGTACCATGAAAATCGACAATCACCTCGCATCCGATACGCCCCCCGCCCGCATACTGCTACTCGAAGATTCCTATATCGACGCCGCCTTCATCAAGAACGATCTGGAGATGTCGGGGCTGCGGTTCGACCTGACCCGCGCGCAAAACCGGCTGGAATTCCTGGCGGCGTTGACCTATTCATACGACCTGATCCTGTGCGACTATTACCTGGATCATTTCAATGCCGAACAAGCGCTGGCGATCCTGCGTGAGCGGGGTATCGATACTCCGGTGGTACTGATTACCAATGCGGACGAACAGAAAGTCCTGACGCTGGTCGAGCAGGGTGCGAACGATTTCTTGCAAAAGGATCGCCTGGGCCGGCTGGCGCACAGCGTGAAAAGGGAACTGGCCTTACACAGCGAACGCCGCCGGGCGGCTCGGCAACCGCAAGCGCCGCAGCCCCAATCCAATCCTGCGCCACCGCTGCCCGGCATCCTGGCCACGCTGACGGAGCGGCAGGTCGAGATACTGATACTCATGGCGGACAACTGGGGGACGAAGGATATCGCCAACATGCTGGCGTTGAGCGAAAAAACTGTCGCGGCGCACCGGGCCGACATCAAACAGCGGCTCGGCGTCAACGATCAGGCGGGGTTGCTGCGCTTGACCGCAGCGTTGGGATTAAAATCGGGTTTCAATTTTAGATCGCAATAATATGCCGATAAGCCCGACCGTCATTTTCAATCACTCGCTCCTGCAATTGCGCGGCATGCTGCAAAAGATCGAGGCCGGCGGCAGCGACGTACTGGCCGCCCGCCTGCACGAGGACATGCTGCCGTTTGCCTCGCACGTGCGCGCCACCGCCAACTTCGCGCTGCGCGGCTGCTGCCCGCTGGCGGGACTCGACACGGTGAGCTTCGACGGCGGAGAACCATCCTTTGCCGGGCTGGCCCGGCAGGTCGACGATACGATGGACCATATCGCCGCGATTCCCCCGGAGCGCTTTGACGGCTCGGCCGAACGCCTGTGCCGCGACCGCGCCGGCTTTGCCGACATCGCGCTGCCTGGCGACGAATACCTGAACCTGTACATCCTGCCGAACTTCTACTTCCACTTCAGCATGGTCTACGCCATCGCCCGCAGCCAGGGTGCGGCCATCGGCAAGCAGGACTTCGACGGCTATCACCTGTACGCGCCGGGCTTCTCGTTCGAGCGCCCTACGCCATGACGATGCTGCGATAGCGGCTGGGCGGCGCGCCGACGCTGTCGCGGAAGCGGTGGCTGAAGTGGCTCAGGTCCGCGTAGCCGCAGGCATCGGCGATCTGCTGCAAGGGCTGGTCGGTGGTCTTCAACAGCACGCGCGCATGCTCCACGCGCCGCGCCGCGATCCATGCCGATGGCGGCATGCCGAACGAAATCCTGAACATCCGCGCCAGATGGTATTCCGACATGCACGCCAGCTGCGCCAGCATGCCCAGCGAGATGTTCTGCGCCAGGTGTGTCTCGATGTAATCAGCCAGGCGCCGGCGCACCACCGGCGCCAATCCGCCGCGCACGCGCTGCTGGTGCTGCGGCATCGACTGCGACAGCAGCAGATGGCTCAGCGTCTCGTGGGTCACCTCGTTGGCGCGCAGCTGCGCATCCGGGCCGTCCCACGGCATGGCCGCCAACGCGGCGCACAGCGGGCCGATACGATCGTGTTCAAAGTAGGTGCGGTCCGCCAGCGTCACCTCGCGCGGTTCGCGGTCCAGCTCCACCACGGCGCGGCGCGTGAAATGCTCGGGCAGAAAGTAGACGTGCAGGAAGCGCAGCGGCCCGCGCACCGTCCAGCTGGATTCGTGCCAGTCCGGCAGGGTGCAAAGCCGCTTCGGCGCGCCGTACAAACCGGGCAGCTCGTCGCGCTCGGTGCGATAGCCGCCGCCCATGTAGTAGGACAGCGTGTGGTGACCGGGCTTGCTGTAGCTGGTCTCGGCCACCTCGGTGTCGCGGCGCCAGATGGCCAGCGCCAGGTCGTCGCCCAGCCAGGCAAAGCGCTCCAGCTGCGCATCGGTTTCCGACATGGTGCGGAACACGGCGTGCGAAATCAGCCCTTCCGGCGCGCGGGACAGGGTGGCAGGGCTGGAATCGGGACGGGGTGGCATGATGCATAAAGTCTAACATGGAGCCGCCCTCCTCCGCTGGCGCCCCGCGGAAATGCGCAATTCCAGACAAGTGGCCGCGCCGCACACGCGGCATGCTGGCAACATGAATATCTTCCTCTACCTGCTCACCGTCCTGATCTGGGGTACCACCTGGATCGCCATCACCTTCCAGCTCGGCGTGGTGCCCGCGCCGGTGTCGATCGCCTACCGTTTCTGGCTGGCTGCCGCCGTGCTGATGGGATTCCTGCTCATCACCCGCAAGCCGTGGTGGCCGCCGTGCCAGGCCTGGCGCTACCTGTTCGCCCAGGGCATCGCGCTGTTCTGCCTGAACTTCCTGTGCTTTTATTACGCCAGCCAGTGGATCACCAGCGGCCTGGAAGCGGTGGTGTTCTCGACCGCGCCGCTGTGGAACGCGATCAACGGCCGCATCTTCCTCGGCCGACCGATACGCCGCCAGGTGATGATGGGCGCCCTGCTCGGCCTGACCGGCATCGTGCTGCTGTTCGCGCCGCAGATGGCCGGCCACTGGAACGACAGCAAGGTGATGATGGGCCTCGCGCTGACCCTGGGCGGCACGTTGTGCTTCTCCTGCGGAAACCTGCTGTCGAGCCGCATGCAGTCGCTGGGCCTGACGCCGTGGCTGACCAACACCTGGGCCATGCTGATCGGCTCGACCACGCTGGGCATCGGCGCCTTCGCGCTGGGCATGCCGTTCGCGCTGGAGCCGAGCGCGCGCTACGTCGGCGCCCTGCTGTACCTGGCGATACCCGGCTCGGTGATCGGCTTCACCGCCTACCTGCTGCTGGTGGGCCGCATCGGCCCGGACCGCGCGGCCTATTCCACGGTATTATTCCCCATCGTGGCATTGACCATTTCAACGATATACGAGGGCTACCGCTGGACGCCGACGGCGCTGACAGGACTGGCGCTGGTACTGGCGGGTAACCTGCTGGCCTTCCTGCCCATGGCGCCGCGCGCCAAAGTGATGGAGGCCGCATAACAGGAGATTGCATGAACAGGTACGGCTATTTCTCGGCACTCGCGCTGACGCTTTCAACCATGGCCTTTGCCGCGGAGCTTCCGGCCGATACCGTCTACCGCAACGGCTACGTCTACACCATCGATGCGAAGGACAGCGTGCAGCAGGCGCTGGCCGTGCGCGCCGGCCGCATCGTCTACGTCGGCGACGACGCCGGCGCCAAAGCGCTCACCGGCAAGTCCACCAAGGTGATCGACCTGCGCGGACGCATGCTGATGCCCGGCCTGGTCGACGGCCACATGCATCCGCAATCGGGCGGTAGCCGCCTGCTCAAATGCAGTCTCAATTACGAGAACCTGACGGTGCCGCAATTCCAGTCGCGCATCCAGGCCTGCCTGGACAAGGAAAAGAAAGCCGGCGCCGACAGCTGGATGGTGGTCGTCAACTGGTTCCAGCAAGGCATGCTGCCCGATGGCGTGGAAACTACCGCCGCCACGCTCGATGCGCTCAAGACCGAACGCCCGGTGATCGTGCGCTCGTCGTTCGGCCACTCCTCACTGCTGAACTCCAGGGGCATCAAGGTGGCGGGCATCGCGCGCGACACGGCCGATCCCGCCGGCGGCAAGATCACCCGTGACGCCAAGGGCGACGCCACCGGCCTGCTGGAAGACGCCGCCCAGGACATGGCGATGAACCTGCTGCCGCCGCTGACGGTGGCCGAGAACCTGCAAGCCTCCAGCGCCGCGCTGGCGGCGATGCGCAAGCAAGGCATCACCACCTTCCTCGACGCCTACACCGATCCCGAGACGATGACCGCCTTCGCCGACCTGCACAAGCAGGGCAAGCTGACGGCGCGCGCGCACTTCGCCATGCTGATCGACCTGGATAAAGGCGCCACGCCGCAAAGCGCCGTCGCCGAGCTGCTGAAGCAGCAAAAGCAGTTCGACCAGGGCCAGACCGTGGTGGCGCCGTCGATGCAGGTGCGTCACGCCAAGCTGTTCATGGATGGCGTGATCTCCGCTCCCGCCTTCACCGGCGCCATGCTGCAGCCCTACCTCGTGAACAAGGGCACGCCGGAGAAGCCGGACTGGCGACCCGGCGCCAGCACCGGCCCCGCCAGCTACTTCTCGCAAGAGGCGCTGAAAACCACGCTGACCGAATTGGCCAACGCCCATATCGATCCGCATATCCACGTCGACGGCGACCGCGCCGTGCGCGAATCGCTGGACGCCATCGAATACCTGCGCACCACGCCCGCCGGCAAGAACGTACGTCCGGTGCTGGCGCACGACGAAATCGTCGCTCCGTCCGACTACGCGCGTTTCGCCAAACTGGATGTGACGCCAGTGCTGTCCTTCCAATGGGGGAAGCCGGCGCCCGACACGGTCGGCGCACTGAAGGACTACATGGGCCCCGCGCGCTACGCCATCGTCGAGCCGCAGGAGCTGCTGCGCAAGGCCGGCGCGCGCATCGCCTACGGCAGCGACTGGCCGGTCGATCCGCTGGACGAGTGGTTCGCGCTGAAGGTCGGCGTGACCCGCACCGCCGCGCCGGACGCCGGCAAGGAATATGCCGGCACGCTGACGTCGCAGCCCGGCATGCCGCGCGCCGAGGTGCTGCGCGCGATCACGCTGAACGCGGCCTACACGCTGCGCCAGGAAGCGCTGACCGGATCGCTGGAGGTGGGCAAGCTGGCGGACATGATCGTCCTGGATCGTAACTTCTTCACCATCCCGGCCGAGGACATCGCCAACATCAAGGTGCTGCAGACTGTCGTGGGCGGCAAAATCGTCTATCAGGCCAAGGGCATGCGGTAAGATGTCGGCCTTTAGATAAAACACCACGCCATGGAACTCGTCATCTCCCTGCTGATCATTGCCGTCACCGGCCTGGTGGTCTACGCGATCATCAAGACCAATCCGGCCAAGCCTATGCCGCTGCCGGCGCGCCCCGCCACGCCGTATGAGCCGAAGCTGCCTGAAGGCCCGGCCGCGCTGCACTGGTCCGACGACGGCCGCTTCCTGGTTGAAGTGGTCAATGAATCGCGTTACCAGCCCGCGCTGAAGGCCCTGGCCGGCGAACATGGCGACCAGGCGGCGGCCGTGCCGTACGTCGCCACGCTGGTGCCTGACGACGCCAATCCCTACGAAGGCGCCGCCGTCGCGGTGTTCCTTGGCGGACGCATGACGGGCTACCTGTCGCCGAAAGCGTCGGTGGCCTTCCGCGAACACCTGAAACGCAAGGAGATCGAAGGCCAGGTCACCACCTGCGACGCGCAGGTGCGCGGCGGCGGAGTGTGGCAGAACAGCCGCCTGGCCTATGTGGTCGTGCTGGACATGGAACCGCTGGAGCGATGATGCCCGCGACGCTGATACTGGCGGCGGTGGCAGCGGCGGGGACAGGGCAGCCGCTGATGCTGCACTATATCCAGAGCCCGCCGCTGCAGTATGCCGACTCGCGCGGCCAGTTGACCGGCTTTGTCGCCAAGCCCGCCATCGCGGCGCTGGCCGCCGCCGGCATTCCCTACGAAGTCCGCCAGACGCCGGCCAAGCAGCAGATCGTGCTGCTGCAGGCGAACGAGGCGCCGGCCTGCATGGTGAGCTGGCTGCAAACACCGGAGCGCGAGCGCATCGGAAAATTCACGGAAGTGGTGTACGAGGACAAGCGGCCGTTCGCGCTGACCTGGGCCGGCAATCCGGCCATGAAGGATGAGGAGCCGCTGAAAGACACGCTGGGTGACAAGCGCCTGCGCGCGATGGTGAAGCAAGGCGTCTCCTACGGCCCGACGATAGACCGCGCGCTGATCCGCTACAAGACCCAGCCGGCCAGCACCACGGCGGACGCCGTGCAAATGCTGGATATGCTGCGCAAGCACAGCATCGATTACTTCTTCATCACGGACGAGGAGGCGGCGGAGGCGATCAAGGCCTCCGGCTATCCGGCGTCGAACTACCAGCGCATCTACTTCTCGGACCTGTACAAAGGCCACGAGCGCCGCTTGTGGTGCAGCCTGTCGGTTCCGGACGATGTGTTCAGGCGGCTCAACGCCGCCATCCTGAAACAGCGACGCTGATTACTTTTTGGTGAAGACCAGGTCCCATACGCCGTGGCCCAGCTTGATGCCGCGGTTTTCAAACTTGGTCAGCGGACGATAGGCCGGCTGCGGCGCATAACCGTCTGCGGTGTTCTGCAGGCCCTCTTCGGCGCCCAGCACTTCGAGCATCTGCACCGCATAGTCTTCCCAGTCGGTGGCGCAATGCAGGTAGCCGCCCACGGCCAGCTTCTGCACCAGCAGTTTGACGAACGGCGCCTGGATCAGGCGGCGCTTGTTGTGGCGAGCCTTGTGCCACGGGTCCGGGAAGTAGATATGCACGCCGTGCAGCGAACCGTCCGGAATCATCTGGTTCAGCACTTCCACCGCGTCGTGCTGGATCGCCTTCAGGTTGGTCAGGCCCTGTTCTTCGATCAGCTTGAGCAGGCTGCCCACGCCGGGCGTGTGCACCTCGACGCCGATGAAGTCCTTCTCCGGCATCACGCCGGCGATGTGCGCCGTCGTGCCGCCCATGCCGAAGCCGATCTCCAGCACCACCGGCGCCTTGCGGCCGAAGGTCTTTTCATAGTCCAGCGGCGCCTTGGCGTACTCGATCATGAACTTCGGGCTCAACTCTTCCAGCGCGCGCGCTTGCGCGGTCGACAGGCGGCCGGCGCGGGTGACGAAGCTGCGGATGCGGTGTTCGGTCGGGTCGTAGAGCATCGGCCGCGCTGGGCCGTCTTTAGGAGTATCGGAAGACATGGGATGAGGGATGGCTGAATATTGAGGCAGCATTATACAGCGGGACTGCGCAGTCGCCCCACGCCGGCTCCCGCTTCAGCAAAAGATTGACACCCCGTTTTAGTTGATGTCTAATCGAGAATGGAGGTGTGAAATCGTTTTCAAACGTCGCAATGCCTTCCCGCCCCGTCAATCCTGTTAAAACGATAAGAAAATGACCGATTTCACGCAATTCCCACCCTCGTTCACCTGGGGCGTTGCCACCAGCGCCTTCCAAATTGAAGGCGGCGCCACCGCCGACGGCAAGGGCCCATCAATCTGGGACACCTTCAGCCACACACCGGGCAAGGTCATCGACGGCAGCAACGGCGACGTCGCCTGCGACCATTACCACCGCTATCCGGAAGACGTGGCCATCATGTCCGGTCTGGGCGTGGACGCCTACCGCTTCTCGATGGCCTGGGCGCGCGTGCAGCCGCAGGGCAAAGGCGCCTGGAACGAAGCCGGTTTCGCCTTCTACGACAAGCTGCTGACCGAACTGGAAAGCAAGGGCATCGACGCCCACGTCACCTTGTACCACTGGGATCTGCCGCAGGGCCTGCAGGAAGACGGCGGCTGGCTGAACCGCGAAACCGCGTACCGCTTCGCCGAATATGCAGGCGAAGTGGCGCGCCGTTTCGGCAATCGCCTGAAAACGATTGCAACGCACAACGAGCCGTGGTGCACCGCCAACCTGGGCTACGGCAACGCGCAGTTCGCGCCCGGCGTGGCCGACCTGAAGCAGTCGATCCAGGTGTCGCACCACCTGCTGCTGTCGCATGGACTGGCGATGCAGGCGATGCGCGCCGTCGGCAGCTCGGCGCAGCTGGGCATCGTGCTCAACCAGTGGACCGCCGACCCGGCCACCGACAGCGCGGCCGACATCGCCGCCGCGGAGTTCGAATATGCGCGCTCGGTGCAGTGGTTCATGGATCCCATCTTCAAGGGCAAATATCCCGAGCTGGCGCTCAAGGTCCACGGCGACAACGCGCCGGAGATCCACGAGAACGACTTCAAGGACATCCAGCACAAGATCGACTTCCTCGGCGTGAACTACTACTTCCGCGCCTGGTGCAGCACCGAGACGCCGCCGCGCCAGCCGGAGTGCAAACTGGGCAAGACCGACATGGGCTGGGAAATCTACCCGGACGGCCTGACCGAGCTGCTGCTCAAGCTGAATGCAGAGTACGACCTGCCGCCGATCTACATCACCGAAAACGGCATGGCCAATCCGGACGTCATCGTCGACGGCGAGATCCCGGACGAGGCGCGCATCGATTTCGTCCAGCGCCACCTGAAGGCGCTGAACGACGCGCGCCTGCAGGGCGTCGACATCCAGGGCTACTTCCTGTGGAGTTTGCTCGACAACTTCGAATGGAACTCGGGCTACGCCAAGCGCTTCGGCATCGTCCACGTGGACTACGCGACGCAGAAGCGCACGCTGAAGCACAGCGCGCACTGGTACCGCGACTACCTGATCGCGCGGCGTCCGCAGCGCAGCGCGCACGCGGCTTAAGTTAGGCGCATCATCACCGCCGGCGTCCACGCCGGCGTTTTCCTTTCTACAGGCCGCAGAGCCTGGTGCTATAAACTCTGACGAGAACAACGAGGACGACACCATGCAAACCGCACCATCCGCCGTGCCGCAGGAGCAGCAAGCCGGCTCCGCATCGACGCAACCACCAGGCCAACCGCCGTCGCTGTTGCGCGCCATGTTCGCGCGCGGCACGCCGATGCTGTGGGTCCCCAGCGGCTACTTCGCCATGGCGCTGACCTACATGATGCTCACCAGCGTCACCTCCATCATGTTCAAGAACCTGGGCATGGACAACGGACAGGCCGCGCAGTACGCCAGCTACCTGATCCTGGCCTATACCATCAAGCCGCTGTTCGCGCCCTTCGTCGAAATGTACCGCACCAAGAAGTTCTTCGTGCTGTGCGCGCAGATGATCGTCGGCGTCGGCTTTGCCGGCGTGGCGCTGGCGATGTCGCTGCCCGACTACATGGTCATCATGGTGTTCCTGTTCGGGATACTGTCGCTGGTCGGCGCGACGCAGGACATCGCCTCCGACGGCGTCTACGTCACCTCGCTCGACAGCAAGACGCAGTCGCTGTTCTGCGGCATCCAGAGCCTGAGCTGGAATGTCGGTCCCATCGTCGCCTCCGGCGGCATGGTGTACCTGAGCGGCTGGCTGCATACGCACTACTTCCATCACCAGGCCGGCGTGTTCGGGCCGGAGTGGATCGATTCGTGGCGCATCATCTTCTTCATCGTTGCCGCCATCACCATCGTCACCGCGCTGTGGCACATGCGCGTGATGCCGGACGGCGCCAAGGCCGAGAACGCGCCGTCGTCGGTGGCCGAAGCGGCCTTCATCCTCAAGGATTCCTTCGTCACCTTCTTCCAGAAGCGCGACGTGTGGCTGATGGTGGCGTTTGCGTTCGTGTTCCGCCTCAGTATCGGCCTGCTGGAAAAGATAGGTCCCTTCTTCATGGTGGACCCGGTGGCCAAAGGCGGCCTGGGACTGTCGAACGAGATGCTGGGCCTGATCTACGGCACCTACGGCTTGATCGCAGTGCTGGTGGGATCCTTGCTGGGCGGGATATTCGTCGCCCGCCGCGGCCTGCCGGCCACCTTGTTCATCCTGTGCTGCGCGGTGAATATCCCGAACGTGACCTTCCTGCTGATGAGCATCTACCAGCCGCATGACCTGCTGATCATCAGCGCCGGCGTGGCGGTTGAAAAGTTCTTCTTCGGTTTCGGTTCGGTCGGTTTCATGATCTACCTGATGCAGCAGCTGGCGCCGGGCAAATACACGACCACGCACTACGCCTTCGGCACCGGCCTGATGGGCTTATGCATGATGGTGACCGGCGTCGTCAGCGGCCACCTGCAGCAGGCGCTGGGTTATGTGCACTACTTCTGGCTGGTGATGGCGGCGACGATTCCATCGTTCCTGGTCACCTGGTTCGCACCGTTCCATCACAAAGACTAAAACCAAACAACCAGGCATCACAAAGGGCCGGCGCCAAAAACGCCGGCCCTTTTTACATCCTAAAATCCGGGGTCAGATCCGACATTTGGACACGAGCTCTGCCGTAACGGCTGTTACGGCAGAGCTCGTGTCCAAATGTCGGATCTGACCCCGGATTTTAGGTGCAAAAAAAACCCTCGGCCCGGGAGAGGACGAGGGTTTGAAGACCACAAACAACACAGGACTTACATGAAACTCCGTGCTTACTGCTTAACTTAGAACGTCTTGCCGACGTTGACGCCGAAGGTGCGTGGAGGCAGATACTGTGCCTGCCAGGCGCCGTTCGCGCTCAGGGCGCTGGTCTTGATCTTCGCGTCTTCCGCATTGCGTACGAAGGCGTCGACATACCATTTCGAATCCGCATCGAAACGCAGACCCAGATCGGTGCGGGTGTACGACTTCTGCTGGTCCGGCGCCCCCAGGTTGAACACGCTCAGCCAGCTGGCGGTTTCGTAGTGAGCGCTGATGCGCGGTACCAGCGTGCCGCCGGCCAGCTGGAAGCTGTGCTGGTACATCACTTGCGCGCTGAACTTCGGCGAGTGCGGCATGGTGTTGCCGGTGACGTCCAGGCAGGTGCTGATGCCTGGCACCGAGCACGCCGGCAGCACGTAGTCGTTGCTGCCGCCGATCAGGTGGCCCAGCTCCGCGTGGGTGTAGGCGGCGGTGAACTGCACGCGGTCTTCCTTGGTGATCTTGGCGGCGATCTCGGTTTCCAGGCCCCAGATCTTCGCGCCTTCCGCATTGGTGGTCGCCAGGCCGCGCGAGCCGTCAGGATTGGTGATCGGTGCGCTGAACTGGAAGCCCTTGAACTTCTCGTAGTACGCCGCGTTGTTCATGCGTACCGCGCCGCCCAGGAAGGTGCTCTTCGAGCCGACTTCGTAGTTGGTCAGCGTCTCGGAACCGTAAGGCACGCCGCCGTCCTGCAGGCCGCCCGACTTGTAGCCGGTCGATACGCTGGCATAGACCATGTTGCTCTTGTCGATGTCGTAGTTGACGCGAATCAGGCCGGTCAGCTTGTGATCGTTGAACACGCCGTCGTTCTTCTGGTAGGTCGAGAAGCCCGACGATGGATCCAGCGGGTTGGTGCTCGGGCTCACCGGCACTTGCGGCGCGGTCGCGGCGCAGCAGCTGTTGTTGGTGCCGCCGATGTTCTTGCGCTCGTCCGAGGTGTAGCGCAGGCCGCCGGTCAGGTGCAGGCTGTCGGTCGCGTTCCACGTCGCCTGGCCGAACACCGCTTTCGAATCCACGGTTTCCTTAGGCTGGATGAAGGAACCCTGCCAACCCACGCTGCCCTGCTGGGTACCGTTCATGATCGGGATGTCGAAGCGGATGCCGTTGTCTTCGTTGGCGTAGTACAGGCCGAGCAGCCAGTCGACATCGCGCTTGCCGGTCGATTGGATTTCCAGTTCGTGGCTGTAGTTCTTGTACTTGGACCAGACGGTGTTGTCTTCCTGGTGGTTGCCGCCGCTGGTGAAGCTGGTCGGCACCACGGCGCCGCCGTCCTGGTCGTAGGTCGACGAACCGTTGAAGCGCGAGTAGCCGGCGATGTAGGCCAGGCTGATGTCCGGCGAGATCGCATAGTCGACACGGCTGCGCAGCGAGTTCGAATCGCGGTTGACGTTAGGCGCGGTGTCGATCAGCGCCGACCAGAACTCCTGGCCCGCGCGCGGCGTCTGCATCAGGTTCATGTTCGGCGTGCCGCGGTCGACGTAGTGCTCGTACGCGACGTTCCATTTCAGCGCAGCCGACGGTTGCCACAGGAAGCTCAGGCGGGCCGCGGTCTGGTCTTGCGCGCCGTATTTCTGGCCGTTGCGCACGAACAGGTTCTGGTTCAGCGGCTGGAAGGCCATCGGATTGCCCGGATGGGCCGTGTTCCAGGCGGCGATGACCGGATCGGCCGCCGCATGCTGGTCCGCCAGCGAGATGTTCGGGGGCGCCTGGTAGTCGACGTAGCCGTCGTGCTGCTCATGGACCACGGCAAAGCGCATCGCCATCGTGTCGTTGATCGGGATGTTGACGGCGCCGCGGGCGCCGAAGCGCGCGTAGCTGCCGTAGCCGCCTTCGAAGCTGCCGGAACTGCTGCCGATTTCCGGCTTCACGGTCTGCATGTTGACTGCGCCGACCGACGAGTTGCGGCCCCACAGCGTGCCTTGCGGTCCGCGCAGCACTTCGATCGCTTCCAGGTCGAACAGCAGCGCGGTCGCGCCTTCAGGACGCGGCGAGTAGATGCCGTCGACGAAGCTGGCCACTTCCGGGTCGGCGTATTCGGTCTTGGCGCTGTCGTTGCCGATGCCGCGCAAGGTCATCGTGATGACGCCGTGGTCGCCCTGCGAGGTGGCGGCGAAGCCTGGAACCAGGTTGACCACGTCCTGGATGGTCTGCACGTGGTTGTCATCCAGCGCGGCGGCATTGAGCGCGGTGACGGCGACCGGGGTCTTTTGCAGCGAGGTGGTGCGCTTGGTCGCGGTGACGTAGACCTCGGTGATGGAGGTGGAGTTCTTGTCGGCGGCAGCGGTGGCGGCGGCCGATTGTTCGGCTGCCTGGGCGGCCGGGGCATCGGCGGCGTAGACATTGGTGCCTGCCATCAGCGCGAGGATGGCCATCTGAATAGGGGAGCGCAGGCGCTTCCCGGACTGGGGTACGTGGGTATTCATAAGTCTCCTAAGCTGGCGATCGCGGCGTGTTGGCGATGCCACATTTATCGTGGAAAACGATTTCATGTTGTTTGAAAACGTTATCATTTTATCTGAAATCGTTTTCATTATTTGTGAAATCGTTTTCATGGTACATAATTAAAAACACGGATGTCAATTTAAAAATTGTAGCGTTGTTGTTTCATTGGCATTTCCATCAATGCCCAGGGGCAATAAATGCTATTTACGGAGGCGGAAGCGACCATGAAAACGTTACCAAATGTTGGCGTCAAAAACGTACTGATCGTTGGCGGCGGCACCGCCGGCTGGCTGACGGCCGCTTTTCTGGCCCGCACCCTGGGCACCGGCGCGGACGCCGACAGCGTGCGCGTCACGCTGGTGGAGTCGAAGGAGATCGGCATCATCGGCGTCGGCGAAGGCACCTTCCCCTCGATCCGCGGCACGCTGGCCGCCATCGGCATCGAGGAAGCACGCTTCGTCCGCGAATGCAACGCCACCTTCAAGCAGGGCATCAAGTTCACCGACTGGGTGCGCGAACCCGGCACGCCCGGCAACGACCACTACTTCCATCCATTCAGCCTGCCGAGCCAGCGGCCCGGCGGGCCCGAGCTGCTGCCCTACTGGCTGCAGGGCGCGGCCGCGCCGGGCGCCGGCTTTGCCGCCGCAGCCACCATGCAAAAGCGCGTGGCCGACGCCGCGCACGGGCCGAAGCGCTTCAACGACGCCGACTTCATGGGCCCTTTGAACTACGCCTACCATTTCGACGCCGGCAAATTCGCCACCCTGCTCAGCACCCACGCCCAATCGCTGGGCGTGCGGCATCTGCAGGCGACGGTGGATCGGGTGGAGCTGGACGAGCAAGGCGCCATCGGCGCCGTACACACGAAGGAAGCCGGCGCGCTGACGGCCGACCTGTACATCGACTGCACCGGCTTCCGCGCCGCGCTGATCGGCGAAGCGCTGGGCACGTCCTTCCGCAACATCAACGACACGCTGTTCGTCGACCGCGCGCTGGCGATGCAGGTGCCGTATGAGACGGCCGACGCGCCGATCCCGTCGTACACCATCGCCACCGCGCACGAGGCGGGATGGACCTGGGACATCGGCCTGCAGCAGCGGCGCGGGGTCGGCTACGTGTATTCGAGCCGCCACACCGACGACGCCAGCGCCGAGCAGGTGCTGCGCGACTACATCGGCAAGGCCAGCGAGGGACTGAATCCGCGCCAGCTCAAGCTGAACGTCGGCTACCGCGAGCAGCACTGGGTCAAGAACTGCGTGGCGGTCGGGCTGTCGGGAGGTTTCCTGGAGCCGCTGGAATCGTCCGGCATCGGCTTGATCGAAACGGCGGCATACCTGGTCAGCTACCTGTTCCCGCACAACGGCGACATGGCGCCGGTGGCCAAGACGTTCAACGAAATGATGAAGGCGCGCTACGAGCGCATCGTCGATTTCGTCAAGCTGCACTACTGCCTGACGCAGCGCAGGGACAACCAGTTCTGGATCGATAACGCCGACCCGGCCAGCATTCCGGAATCGCTGCGCGACAAGCTGTCCATGTGGCGCCGCCGTCCGCCGCACCGCATGGACTTCGTGGTGGACCTGGAGATGTATCCGCCGTCAAGCTGGCAGTATGTCCTGTACGGCATGGAGTTCCCGACCGAGCAATACGCCAACGCCTTGACGCTGCCGCGCTTCGACGAGGCGCGCAAGGAATTCCAGATGATCGAGCTGATGTCGCACCGCGCCGTCGCCGACCTGCCGACGCACCGCGCGCTGGTCGAGCACATGGTGCAGCGCGGCGAACGCGGTCAGCGCAAGACAGCCTGAGTCAGCTACGCCGGCTTGCTGGCGGCGCCCAGCCGGGCGCTGGCTGCGATCAGCAGCATGGCGCCGCCCAAGCCGGCAAAGGCCACGTTCAGGCTGAGGGCATGCGCCACGAAGCCTATCGCCGCCGGGCCGGCGAGGATGCCGGCGTAACCGAGCGTGGTGATGGCGCCGATCGCCAGGCTGGCCGGCATCGCGCTCTGGTTGCCGGCGGCGGTGAACAGGATCGGCACGATGTTCGACGCCCCCAGCCCGATCAACACAAAGCCCACCAGCGCCAGCGGCACCGTCGGCGCCAGCACCGCGCCGAAGAAGCCGGCGGCGCTGCATAGCCCGCCCAGCAGCAGCACGCGCTTGCCACCCAGCTTGCGCACCACGCGGTCGCCGGTCAGGCGGCCGGCGGTCATAGCAATCGCAAAGGCCGCGTAGCCCAGGCCGGCGCGGCTGGCATCGAGCCCCTGCGCAGCCGTCAACAGCAAGGCGCTCCAGTCGAGGATCGCGCCTTCGGCCAGGAAGCACAGGAAGCACAGCACGCCGATGAAGATCACCGCGCCGTGCGGCACCACGAACAGCGGCGCATCGCGCTCGGAGGCATCCGGTTCGTGCAGCAGATGCGGCGCGCACACCGCCAGCGACAAGGCCACCAGCACCGCGACCACCACGCTTGCCGGCACCGGACCCAGTCCCGCATACAGCATCGCCGCCATCAATCCCGCGCCGATAAAACCGCCGACGCTGAACAAGCCGTGAAAGCCGGACATCATCGACCCGCCGCTCTCGCGCTCGACGATCACGGCCTGCACGTTCATCGCCACGTCCAGCGTGCCGATGGCGGCGCCGAAGGCGAACAGCGTGCAGCCCAGCAGCAGCGGCGTCGGCGCGAAGGCCAGTCCCGGCAGCACCAGGCAGACCAGCGCGCCGGACACCAGCACCACGATGCGGCAGCCGAAGCGCGCCGCCAGCAGGCCGGTCGCCGGCATCGCCAGCAGCGAGCCGGCGCCGAGGCACAGCAGCAGCAGGCCCAGTTGCGCCTCGCCCAGCGCCAGCCGCGCCTTGGCGAACGGCACCAGCGGCGCCCAGGCCGACATGGCCAGGCCGGCGGCGAGAAAAGCGAGACGGGTAGACAGGCGCTGTTTGGGGCCGACGGTATTCATGCGTAGGACTTTCTGTGGATGAGCGGGATGGGATGCGCGGCCACAGTATAGACAAATATTCCGGGCAAAGCGCGCCGAATGTACGCGCACTAACATACCGCCCTTCCGGGTCGGGAGATGATCGGCTTCGCATCTACACCACAACAGAGGAGAAAAAATGATTACTCAACCATTGCATGCCGGCGTCGCAGTCGCCGGCGGGGAAACGGGCGACGGCTACGCATCCGGCGTCTCGTGGGGCGCCGTGTTCGCCGGCGCGGCAGCTGCGGCCGCACTGTCGTTCATCCTGCTGATACTGGGCATGGGCCTCGGCCTGTCGTCGGTATCGCCCTATCAGTACCACGCCGCGCCGATGGGCACCGCGACCATCGCCTGGATAGCCTTCGTACAGCTGGCCGCATCGGGCATCGGCGGCTATATGGCCGGCCGCCTGCGCGTCAAATGGGCCAGCATCCACGGCGACGAAGTGCACTTCCGCGACACCGCGCACGGCCTGCTGGCCTGGGCGGTGGCGACGCTGATCACCGTGGCCGTACTGGCCGGCGGCGCCCGCGCGGTGCTGAGCGGCGCGATCGACACCGGCTCCGCAGCGGCACCGGTCGCAGCCTCGGTCGTCGGCGCGGCCGCCACGCCGAACGGCCGTTCCAACACCTACTTCGCCGACATGCTGCTACGTTCGCCGAACGGCGACGTCGCCACCGACGCGCAGCGCAGCGAAATCAACCGCATCCTGATCACCGACCTCGCGGCCGGCAAGATCAGCGCGGATGACCGCAGCTACCTGGCGCAGCTGATCGCCAAGCGCACCGGCATGGCGCCGGCGGAAGCCGAACAACGTGTCGACGCGATCTACGCCCAGGCCGCCCAAGCCGCCAACGATGCCAAGGCCAAAGCGATGGCCGCCGCCGAAGAGGCACGCAAGGCAGCCGCCCATTCGGCGCTGTGGATGTTCGTCGCCCTGCTGCTGGGCGCCTTCATCGCCGCGCTGCTGGCCACCATCGGCGGCCGCAACCGCGACCATGCGCGCGTCATCGTACGCACCACCACCAACTAAGGGAGAATAAAAATGCGCTCAATCCTGCTTCTGTTACTTGGTATTCCACTCCCTATCGTCATCCTGATCGCGCTGTTCGTCCGTTAAAGACGGTCGACATCGATCACGGCCTGGGCAAACGCCTGCGGCGCTTCCTGCGGCAGGTTGTGGCCCACGCCCTTGATGACGCGGTGTTCGCGCTTGCCGGAAAAGCGCGAGGCATAAGCCTTGCCGTCCGTGGCCGGCGCGACGCCGTCGCTGTCGCCGTCCAGCGTGATTGTCGGCGCCGCGATCACCGGACCGGCGGCCAGCTTGCGCTCCAGCGCATCCAGATTCGGATCGCCTTCCGCGATGCTCAGGCGCCAGCGGTAGTTGTGGATCACGATGGCGATGTAGTCCGGGTTGTCCCACGAGGCCGCGCTGCGGTCGAAGGTGGCCTGGTCGAAGTTCCATAGCGGCGAGTTGGCTTTCCAGATCAGGTTGCCGAACTCGCGGCGGTTGGCCTGGTAGCCGGCTTGGCCGCGATCCGTGGCGAAGTAGAACTGGTACCACCAGCCATGTTCCACCTTCGGCGACAGCGGCAGCTTGTTGCGTTCGCGGTTGTTGATCAGATAGCCGTTCACCGACACCATCGCCTTGCAGCGTTCCGGCCACAACGCCGCGATGATGTTGGCTGTACGCGCGCCCCAGTCGTAGCCAGCCAGGATGGCCTTGTCGATCTTCAGCGCGTCCATCAGGGCGATGATGTCCAGCGCCACCGCCGCCTGCTGGCCATTGCGGAAAGTGGCATCCGACAGGAAGCGCGTGGTGCCATGGCCGCGCAGGTGCGGCACGATCACGCGATAGCCCTGCGCCGCCAGGATGGGCGCGACGTCGGCGAAGCTGTGGATGTCGTAAGGCCAGCCATGCAGCAGCAGCACCGGCTTGCCGTTGGCGGGACCGGCTTCGTAGTAGCCCACATCCAGCTCACCGGCGCGGATTTGCCGGATCGGCGCCAGCGCTTGCGGCACACCGGCGGCGCGCGCCAGCGAAACGAAAGGCAGTTCGGTGGCGGCCAGGCCGACTGCGGCCAAAGCGCCGGTCAGCAGATTGCGACGATAGGTATTCATGCATCCTCCACGACAGATAAACTTGCGCCGTCATTGACGCCGGCGTCCAGGGAATAAGGATCGACGCCTTCGAGGCAGCCGACGTTGACGCGCCACAGCAGCGGATCCTTGCGCGTTTGATGGAACGGGTAGATCCCGCAGTGCTTGCAGAAATAGTGCTTGGCCACGCGCGTGTTGAACTGGTACAGCGTCAGCGCATCCTCGCCCTGCACGATCTTCAGTTCGGCGGCCGCGAACGGCGGCGACATCAACGCGCCCTTGCGGCGGCACAGGCTGCAGTTGCAGCGCGCGGCCGGCGCGACGGCGGTACGGACTTCGAATTTCACGGCCCCGCAATGGCAGGAACCTTTCAGCAGCTCGGCGCTCATGGCGGCCTCCTCGGGTTTTGATGTTTTTAATCGCATCCGATGAAATCGGATAAGTCGAATAATATAGCAACCAAAAACAAAGTCAAGCAATTCCGATCAAATCGGATCCGATGTATAATATGCTCATAATTTCATCACGAGGACCATCATGACCACTCCCGCCAAAGCCGAGCCGCGCAAGCTGGCCGATTTCCTGTGTTTCGCCATTTACTCGACCAACCTGGCGTTCGGCCGCGCCTACCGCCCCATCCTCGACAAGCTGGGCCTGACCTACACGCAGTACATCGCCATCGTGGCGTTGTGGGAAGAGGATCACCAGACGGTGGGCGCGCTGGGCGAAAAGCTGTTCCTGGAATCGAACACGCTGACACCTATCCTGAAGAAGCTCGAAGCGATGGGCTATCTGCGCCGCGAGCGCGACCCGGGCGACGAGCGCCAGGTGCTGGTCAGCCTGACGGCGGCCGGCCGCGAGCTGCGCGAAAACGGCCTGAACATCGACCTGGTCCAGGCCTGCGGCCTGACGCCGGAAGAGTTCCCGCAAATGCGCAACGCCGTCAAGACGCTGCGCGACAACTTGATCAAGTCGACGGCGGACAAGGGTTGAGCAAGACCATCCGAGGGCTGATGGAGCGGGTGAAGGGAATCGAACCCTCGTCGTAAGCTTGGGAAGCAGTATAAAGAATCAAGCAACCAAGCGGGTTGCGCAGAGATTTCCCATCCCCAAACAATTCAAAAAGAGTACGATCTCCGCCCGGAGAATCGATCCGATTACGGCCTTTGGGGAGGGCGAAAAGTCGGGGCGAATTCGAAATTTGTGGTGCCTGAGAACGCCTGAAGTACAATCGGCCAGTGTCAAACAGACATATCTTAGAAGGAGTTCTTATGAGAAAGAAAGCCTCTTGGAAAAGCGAGCTCCCCACGCTTTTCGGTGCCGCGTACGGAGTTTATTTCGGCTTCAGTGGGGGTGCCTATGCTGGCTCGCCAGGGATACTCGAGACGACCTACTCGCTGTTCTCGGCCGGCTTCGGCGTCGCCAACCTTTGCGTGGTTATTACCAGCATTATTCTGATGAGGACGATGCGAGCGCATGAGAAAGTGCGGGCACAGGTTGATCGGTACGAAGCTCTAATAGCAGAGCGGGAAGCGGCAGATCGAGCGCCTGCTTAGAAGTCAGATGTTCTTAGTAAGAAAATACCTTAGTATTCAAGGTGTTACACTAAGCAGAATGGGTTATTCAATATGGAATAAGCGATCCGTAAGTGTTTGATTTATAAAAGTTCATGGGAAGCCAATAACACGCATGAGAAATTGCCAATAAAATATTCTTGTTTACTTTAATGCATCTCACCGTTGTAATGCAATGACGTCTCCGGATTAGCCGGAGCGCCAGATTGGAGGGATTGGCAATGTGACGTCAGGGTGCTGGCGGAACCTGGTCGGCGGCGGCCGGCTCGCAGTTCCGCGCATGGAAGATCGACTTGATCTGATCTTGCGGCGGATACATATCGATGATCTCTATAGTCCACTCCTGAAAATACACAGGCTGCCCCTTCTTGTCCCCCAGGCGCGCGTGCTGATAGCCGTGCCAAACCATCCCGCCAGAGTTCCAGCCCATGCATGCCGCGTCCCAAAGATGAGGCAGAAGCTCGGCGCCTGCTCGGTGAATGCCCCACTCCTCGATCGCGAGGCGAAGGTGTCCGCCGACGCGGAACAGGGTCACGGAGCCAAAAACCCCCGTGTCATTGGTGATATCTCGGTCCGGCCGGCGTACGCCGCGATGGCGAAATTGAACTATTTTACTGTACATGCATACAGTATAATCGCCGAACTGGAAAAGCGCTATCATTGTATATTCATACTACTTCGGACGATTACCATGTGCGTCAACTTCCGCCCGCCAGACCCGGACATGCTCGAATCCGTCATGGGCGTCATCATCGACCTGCACGATACCGGCTTCTGGAAGACCGAGACCTGGAAGGACTACAGCGCGCCGATCGTTCGCCGTGGCGCCGACGGCCGCGAGGGAGTGCTGGCCAGCTACGGGATGGTGCCGCGCAAGCACATCCCTCCCGGGGTGCGGCCGTTCGACACCATGAACGCGCGCGCCGAGACCGTCGGCCAGCTGCGCTCGTTCTCCGGAGCCTGGAAGCGGACGCAGCTGTGCCTGGTCCCGATGACGGCCTTCTATGAGCCGTGCTACGAGAGTGGCAAGTCGGTACGGTGGGGAATTGGGATGGCGGACCAGTCGATGTTCGCGGTGGCCGGCCTGTGGCGGGAGTGGGAAAGCGATGCGGGGAAAGAGGCGTCGTTCACGCAGTTGACGATGAACGCCGACGAGCACCCGCTGATGCGCCGCTTCCACAAGCCGGGCGACGAGAAGCGCGCGCTGGTGATCGTGCCTCAGGCGGAATGGGACGACTGGCTTGAATGCACGGATCCGGAGCGGGCACGCAGCTTCCTGCGGCCCTACCCGGTGGAGCTGATGACGTCGTGGGAATATCCGGTACCGCCGCGCGCGAAGAAGACGGCCGCGCCGGCGCCGGCCGGGACATTGGACTTGGGATTTTAATGGAGGTGAGGATGGGAGTGAATTTGCCGAAGAACGGCGATATCGTGCAGCAGCGCGGCCGGCCTGAAGGACCGGCGATGCTGGTTGCCGGCGAGGCGCTGGGCGAGCATCATGACTGGGAGGGCGTCCGGAACGGCGTCTACTGCACCTGGACGGAGAACGGCGAGGATCGATTCGAGGTCTTCAATGCGAAAGACCTGGTCGTGGTTTGGCAGAGCTAGCTTGCTCCGGCCTTACTTACTCGGCATTGCAGCTGGCGCGGGCGGCGTCGAACCGGTCGAGGACGGAGTTGTAGTCCCGCACAAGCTGTCCATAGTCGCCTGCGAAGTCGAGAACAGCTGCAGCAGCTTGCGGCAGGAGGTAGGCTCGCGCCGCTGGCGCAGTGTCGGCTCCAGCGGCGGCACCTTCGGCCGCTCCGCCTTCAGGAAGCGCACGGCCGGATCCGCCGGTGGTGTCGATTGACAGGCGCTCATCGCCGGCAAGAGCAGCAGCAACAGCAATACGTTTCGCAAATTCATGATCAGTCCGTTCTTTCTGCTGGCGGTCGGCCAACTGGTCAAATTTCAGCTGCAGCGCGGCGGTCTCCGCATGCGCCTTCTTGGTCTCGGCGCCAGCCTCACGATCGGCCGCCGCCTTGATTCCGGCTTCTGCTGCCACCCACTCTGCTTTCACGCGCGCGGCGCCGGCGGCGTCGCCTTTCGCGATCAGGTGGGCGTCGTACGAGCCCTTCGCCACCACCAGCGCGCACAGCAGAGCCGCAGCGGCCAGCGCCTTCCACCACCAGGGTATGAGGCTCACAGCGCCGCCCACGCGCGCATGTACTTTGCCGGCCGAACCTGGATGACGTTCCGGGCATGATCGCGGTTGATGTCGCACGCTGAACGGCCGCCGTACAGCGCCTGACGCGACTTGAGGCAGTGCTGGTCGACATGGCCAAACCACTGTCCCGCATCGCAGCCCGCCGTGAGAGAACATGCGCGGCGCTCCTGCTGCACGCAGCCAGCGCCGCCGTTGTATGCTGCATCGCCGAAGGCTAGCGCCGCCGGCGCCGTGCGGAATGGCCGGTAGGCATCGCGACTCATCAAGACGATGGCGCGCAGCTGAAGGTCCGGCCGGCTATACGCGGTATCCCAGGTCCAGCCGGCCAGCTCGGCGCCGTACTGCGCGCGTAGGCCGGCCAGCGAGTCGAACCGCAGCGAGCCGTCGGCGCGCCAGGCCCGGGTGATCTGCCCCATGCCGGCCCCCTCTTCCCGCGCCGACTTCAACCGGGCAGCCGGGTTCCAACAGCTGCGCGACTTGAGGCTGGCGCACGATTCCTGCTCGACCAGGCTGGCCAGCAGAACAGGATCCGGATGATCCGGCCACAGCCGCTGTTGCTCGGCCTTCAGCACCGGCAGGTACTTGACGGCCCCGGCCGGCAGCTCTCCTGCATGTGCCCGCGGCGCGAACACCATCAGCAGTCCGACCAAGACGATGGCGATGGCAATCAGCGCCAGCCCGGCGCCGGTAGAATCCTCACCAGCACGCCGGAACAGGCGGCGCATGTCGGCCTCCGGGTAGTCCATCAGCGCCTTGCGGGCCCAGTGCGATGCGGCCACCGCCCATACAGCCTGGATCAGCGCCACGCCGCCCAGCAGCGTGGACAGTCCACCGTCCGGATCGCAGGCCAGCGAAATCGCGGTGGCCAACACGGCGCCGCCCAGCAGGAACAGCGAGCGATGCCGTGGCGCGCCGAGCAGGAATTTCGGGATTTTCATTTGAAACCTTTCAGCGACCCGTAGGCCGCAATGCTGATCAATGCGATGATGATTGCCTTCCAGGCGACACCCCAGATGCCGCGACCGAGGTCACCGTAGAATCGTTCGGTCATGCGCTTTTCCATCTGGTCCACGATGGCCTGGACATCACTGTCGGTGAGATTGCGTTCTTCTGGCATGGCGCCCTTTCGTTGTGATGTAGAAAACCCGTCATCGCGGGTCTGTGGTTGTTCTTGCGGGCTATTCATCCGCCTCATCAGGCGGCGCTTCCACGCGCCAAGTGCTGCCCTCGGGGTAGATTTCAGATGGCAAAGTAGGCAGCACGTCGATGCAAAAATTGATCGAGGCCAAGATGGTGCGGAAGACAGTTCCGCCTGCATCGAGCAGCTCTATGCGGCGCGGTTCGTCGGGGTCGAGGTCGGGGTAGTCCATGGAATTGATCCCTTAGTAAAGAATGATCACGAAGGAGATGCCGCCGGCCATCCCTGGCACAGTGGCGGCACCAAACGCCGCAGCGCCGCCGGAACCGGCGCCCCAACCCGGAAGCCCCGGGACAAGTGATGCTCCGGAAGACGCGCAGGCAATCCCGCCGGTTCCAGCCAGATTACCGGCCGCGTTGTTGCCATTTGAGGTTGAGCCAGCACTACCGCCACCGGCTCCAGAGGAGGCACCAGCGCCGTCACCGATAAGATTGATGGGGGTGATATTCAACCCAGGACTGCCGGCGCCGTTTGCGCCCGTCGTCGTCGTCGAAGCGGTGACCGATGGGCTCGCGGTCCTGGAGCCGCCACCACCGGATACCGCGCTGGTGCCAGCGGTCAGGGTGACGTTGCCGCTATTTCCACCAACCCCAGCGCCGCCTGAAGCGGCCTGCGACGGGTTGGTCAACGTGCCGGTCATGCTGACGTTGCCGCTGTTGTACATCACGCTTTGCCATGAAACGCTGCCGCCGCCCGTCGCCTGGACGTTTGTATTCGATGGGCCGGTGCCAGTTTGCGAGTTGATTCCGCAACTCCCGGATCCACCGCCTTGGTAATTGAAATCACCCCCGCTTGCGGTACCGCCGGTGGCGCCGAGCAGCACCGACGTCGTGCTCTGCGAATACGTACCTCCATTGCCGCCGTTGCAGCTAAGGCTCACGCCAGCCCCCGTAAATGTCGAGGTCGAGCCGGCATTCCCATTGGAAGTATTGCCGGTTGGCGCGGCACCAGGGGCGCCAGCCAGGAACGTATAGGCCGCACCGGCGACTGCGTCAAAATCCTTGATGGCCGTGCCGCCTGCAGCGCCACCGGTGGCGCTCACCGTCACCCCGGAGCCGGATGCGGCACTGACGATGCCACCGGAGCCGCCCGGGCCCTGCAGGTAGGCGCGATGAGGACCAGTTATTTTCGCGGTGAACGTACCGGATGTCAGCAGCAATTCGGCGCGCGTAAATAGCAGCGACGATACGGCACGGCCGCTGCCGCGCTTGATGGTGGCGTGAAAGGTCGAGATCGTATCAGCCACGATCTCGACCTCGTCGCCGCTCAGCACAACCCGCGTGCCGCCACGTACCACCAGGTTGGAGCTGTTGGTGATGCTGAAGTCGGCTTGCGCAATGAGCGTGCGGCGCGCGCCAGCCTGTGGCGCGTTGGGGAAGCCAGTCACGGTCGTCGTCGACGTGATCGACACGTAATTCCCACCGGCGCCCCAGATGTCCGGCGTGGCGCTTGACGCCGGCGCCGTTCCCTTCAGCTCATTAATCGCGCCGGCGGCATTGCCGGCGGCATTGCCGGGTCCCTGTGCGCCCTGCGCGCCGACTACCGAAATGTTCCAGCTGGTCGGCGTGCCAGAGCCGCCGGTCAGCGTGGAATTGATGACCAGCGAGGTTCCGCCGTAGCTCGACACGGTGCCATTGACAAAATTGGCGGCATTGGTGCTATCAGTCGCCTGAATCGGCGTATTTGCCACCCACTGCTTCCCAGCCTGTGTGACGTACGTCTTCGCGCCTGTGCCGATGAGCACCGAGGAACTGCTCGTTCCGACCAGCTGAATAGCTTGGGCGGCGGTGGCGCTCGCGGCCGACGCCAGTTCGCTGGCGTGCGCGTTGGCCTCGCTGGTTGCGGCCGCGTTCTTGCTGTTGGTTGCAGAGGCGGCTGCGGCGCCAGCGGCCGCGGCGCTACCATCGGCAGCCGTCGCACTGTTGAGGGCCTCCGTTGCATTGTGCGCGACGTTGTCGGCCACGGCGCCGATCTGCGCCGGCGACGTTTCCCACCAGGTGACGAGACTGTCGACCCGGTCCGAGAAGGTATCGGGGTCGCCTCGCTGAGCAGCCGGCAACGGTGCCGGATCGATTGTCGGAGGAGTGATGATGGCCATTAAATGAGTCCTTCCACGGATACCGAGACTTCGCTGGTTTCGGAGGTTTTATAGGTGACCTTGCCGCTGACAAGGCCGAAGATGTTGAGGCCGGAGTAATCCGGGTTGTCGCTGCAAGACACCATGCAGGGCGTGTCGATCGCCCCCTGCAGTGCCTCTTGTACTTGCCGAGCCTCGCGTGAATCGATCACAGCGCTGGCGGTCATGTCCGTGGCGGCCTTACCCTTCTTGATGGTGGTCTTGCCATACTTGTCGGTGGCCACATAGGAATAGGTCTTGGGCTTCGCTTCGGCGCCCTGCTGCGTCCGGCCAAGGCGCTGGATGAGGCCCACGGCCAGCACGCCGCACTTCACGGTCGAGCCGGTCGCGCCGCTGATCGTGACGGTTAGCTCCATCAAGTTGTAGGCGGGAATTTCCGATACGATTTTGCTGCGCAGGAATGAGAACGGGTCGAATGCCCACTGGTAGTAGTCCGATGGCTTCGAGGACTCCAGCGAGCCGGAATAGGTGAAGATGACGGTGCCGCCTGGCGCATTTTTTACCGAAATACTCAAGTGCAGCGCGTCCAGGCCGCCGAGGTATATCGTGTTGAAATTCCCTGGTTTGATGACGACGGTCATGCTGGTGGTCGCGGCACTCTGCGTGCTGACCTCGTTATCGAACATCGCCCACCGGTTGGTCGGGCCGACATCGAGCCAGTAGACGATGGTGCCGAACTGGTTAATCGGGTCGTCCGGATCGTGGTTGATATTCCCGGCGATCTGGCTTTCATAGATACGGTGGCTCTTGATGCAGCGCGCAGCCAGCGCATATGTGGTGGCAGCGCTATACGCCGTGTAATCGTTCTCTACAATCGTGCTGCTGGTTAGCACCGAATCCGTGATTTCGCTCGGAACGAGCAAGCTCAGCTTATTGCTCATACGGCCACCGTCTTCAGGGGCTGACCCTTCTGGGCCGCATCGAGCACTGCGGCGGCGGTGTCGGAGCTGGACGCGATGCTGTTCAACGTGGCCTGCTGCGCTTCGATCATTCCGTTCAGGCGCTGGATCTCCTGCAGTAACGTTGTGCTGTTCTGCGCCGGGTCGGAGATACGCCCCATCAGCGCGCTGACCTGATCAACGCCAGCGGCCTGGATCGGCATGCTGCTTTGCGCTTGCGGCGGTGCACTGACCAATGGGTGCAATCCCTGGTATTCGCTGCTCTTCAGGAAGTCGGCGCGAATGCTCTCCAGGCTGACGCCGGAGGACAGCGCGTTCTCCCAGAACTTCAAACCGTCGGCGTCGCTGTGGCGGCCCAGCAACGTGGTGTACAGGCTCTCGATCTGGGTCTCGACGTTATCCTGGGCTGTCGGATTACCCTTGAGATTTCCAACGGCGGCGCCGAATGATGCCAATGCGGCGCTCACGCTCTTCACCGAGTTATCGATTCCCTTCAGGGCGTCGAGCTGAGTGGTCTGCACGGCCAGCGTCTGGTCCAGCACATTGAGTTGATCTTGCGTACCTTGCTGCAGCTGCTGCAGCTGGTCTTCGCCGCTCTTCTGGATGGCGTCGATCGCATCGCTCAGCCGCTTCGCGCTCAGCTCCGCGAAGTCCACCTGGTCGCCGGCCGTGTCCTTTAGTGAGGCGATGATATTGTTCGTCCTGGCCTGGTCGCGCGCATAGTCCTCGAAAGTGCCGAACAGGCGGCTATCGGACTGACTGGTGATGGTCGATAGCGCCTCCGTGAGGGCCTTGTTATCGGCTAGGTTCCCCGGGTTTGCGGCGGCGGTGCCGAGCACCGTCTGCGCAGCCAGGCGGCGACCAAGGGTGGCGGCGTCCGATTCGATCTTGGTCGAGCCAAGTGCGGAGTCGAGCGCGCCGAATACCGTTTGCAGCGCCTGCACCTGGGTTTGCGCCGCCTGCAGGCTTTTCTGGGCGCTGTCTACCGACGCCTGGGTCGCCTTTCGGATCGCATCTGACTGGCTGGTGTAGGCCGCATTGATCCGATCCTTCTCGGCGGCGATCGACTTGGTCAAGCCGCTTAGCGCATCGTCGGCCACCGATACCAGTGCGTCGTAGGCCTTCTTGGCGTCCTGCGTCGCGTAGATCTGTGCTTGCGTTATACGTGCCTGATCGGACAATAATGCGGCCAGCGCGTCGGCACGCTGCGCGGCTAGGGCGCCCTCTGCATTACCAAGCGCCTCCATCCGCTGGATATCGAGCGAGCGCTGCTCCTTCTGCTGGTCCGCGAGATTGCTAACGGCCTGCGCGGTGGCGTCGATCTGCGGATGCACCTGCGCGAACGCATCCTGCACGTCGAGCAGCGCGGCGAAGGTCTTTTGACCGTTCTCGGTCGTCAGGTCCAGCGACTGCACCAGCGCCTTAAACTGGTCACGCGTCTGCGGGATCGTGCTCAGTCCCATCGACGCCAGCGCGGCATCGAGCGCCTTGCTCACCGGCGCCAGGCGCTCGGCATCGGTGAGGTAGTTCTGTGCGAACGACGCCGTCTGGCTCGACAGCTGATCCAAGCCGCCAACCAGCGTTACCAGGTTCTTGCGCGTCTCCTCGGAGGCCAGCCCGACGGCGCCGAAGGCTTGCAGGCCGGTCTTTCCCAGTACCGACGCTACGGCGTTGGTAGCAGTGAACTCGTCGGCGACGCGCTTGAGCGCGGCCGAAGCCAGCTCGGTGGGCTGGCGCAGCGCCGCGATGTCCTGCAGCGTGACCTTGACGCCGAACAGCGACTCGCCGGACTGGTCCAGCGCCTGGCGGTACTGCAAAATCGATTCGGCCTCGGTGGCCAGCGCCTGGCTGGTGCCATTGAAACTTTCCACCAGCTTGTCGAGGCCGGGGTCGACCGCGCCAAGGATCGCCTCGATACGGTCTTTGAACACCTTGTCCAGAGCACCGTTGGCATTTTGGTCGCTGCCCTCGGCGCCGGTCTGCACAGTCGTCTTCACGGACGTCAGCGCGCCGGTGACGTCGGCCTTCTCGGTGGTGGTCAGGAAACTGGCCAGCGCGTCGTCGGTCTGCGAGACGGTCTTGATGAAGCTCTGTACCTGGTCGGATTCCGCCTTCGACCAGAAGGTCTGCGTGACTCCGAAGGTGCCCAGGGCCGACATGCCAGATCCAGCGATGTACGCATCGCTCTTACCTTCGTTGCCGCGCTGATTGATCGAGATGTTGCCGGCTGTGTTGTTCGAGCCGAAAGTCAAGCTGGTATTCGATTCAGGGCCGCTGCCATCGAAGACACCCAGGTAGCTGGCGATAGCCGCGGCGCCAAGCGCGGCCCAGCCCCAAACGGGTATGGCTGCCAACGCGGCGGTCACCGACGCGCCTGCCGTCAACCCTCCCGCGACTGCGGTCTCGCCAGCCGCGGCGTATGCCGCAGCCGCCTCCGCCGTGGCCGTACCACCCGACAGGCCGGCGCCGAATGCTGAGACAGCGGACGAGCCAAATAGATTGCCGGCAGCGGTAATGGACGCGCCGGCGCCGCTGGTCAGCTTGTAGATGTTCAGGGCGTTGGCGACGTTGCCGATGACGCCCGGGGTGCCGGCGGTAGCGGCAGTGCCATTGCCCGCCACGGCAGCGGCGGCGCCGGCAGCGTTGCTGAGGTAATCAGCGGTGACCTGCGCCTTGACGTTGATGATGAACTGCTTGATCGTCAGCTGGTACAGCGCATCGGCGAACCCGGACTTCAGGCTGTCGGTGATGCGCTCGCGGACGGCCTTGCCACCCTTGTCGATATTCTCGAAGGCGGACTGGGCGGCGCTGTCGATCGAATCCCAGAACTTATTGTAGGCCTCGACATCGGCGGCCTTGCGCCCCCCCTCGATCTGGGCCTGGTTGAGCTCACGCATGCGCTGGGCGGCTTTCCGCAGGGACTCCGCCTCATCTTCGCGGCCGACAATGGTGTCGAGGATTTCAGCCTTGTTTTCGAGGCGTACAGCCTTTTCTTCGGTCAGCCGGGTATTGAGGACCTCCAGCTGCTTGGCGGTCAGGCCGATCGCAGCATTCTGGTCACTTTGCGCCTGAATTTGCTGCTCGATAGCCGCAACGTCAGCAAGCCGCGTGTCGTAGAGCGCGGCGTAGGACTCCGCGATGTCGCGGTAATTCTTGACATCCAATACGAACAGGTCGGCCTCTGTCTGCTTCCGGCGGGTGGCTATCTGCTGATCCTTCAGCGCGATCTGACCTTTCAGATCCGCAAGTTTCTGCTGCTGGGCGAACTGCCCATCAATGCTCACCGTCTCTTTTGCCGTATCTGCTAATGTTTGCTGCAACGTAGCCTTTTGAATTGCCAAGAGCTTTTCATCGGCGGCGGCCACATCCTGGATGTAGGCGGCCTTTTGGTCCAGGGACCTGTTCAATCCAGCATCATTGTTCGCCTGGATCGGGATGAGCTCGCGCTTCGCCTGCTCCTCCTGCACAGCGCCAAGGCGCAGCACGGCCGCGATCTGGCCTTCGATCGACTGGTTGAAGTAATCGGCATAGGTGGACCGGATAGCCTTGATGCGGTCCTGGATTCGCTGCTCGGTTACAGCCGGATCCTCTCCACGCTGTGCGGCCTGCTGCCCAAGGTTCCGCGCAGCGGCGATGTCCCGCTCCAGCTGCTGCTTACGGGTGAGGTACTTCTCGCTCTGCTGGTCGAACTGGATGGCGGCGTCACGGCTCTTCGTGTCTTCAGCAGCGTACTGCGCCTGCATGGCGCCGACCTTCTTGATGTTTTCCAAGCGGTCAACCTGCCGCTGGCGCTCCGCCACATCGGAATCCTTTTCGTCCGCCGTTCCGCCGGCAAACGAATACCGGGCGAGCTGCGCCTTCGCCAGCGCATCTTGGGCTTTCTTGATCTTTTCGTCGATCGTGTCCTCGCGGCCGACGTTGAGCATAAAGTCCCATGCGCTCTTCGCGGCGCTGCCTGTGGCGTTCCAGGCTTTCTCCAAGCCCCCAAGTGAATCGGCGACCTGCTTGTTCTTCGAATCCATCGCATCGGCATATGCGACCTGCGCCACCTTGGCGGCCGTCGCCGTATTGCCTTGCTGCTCCAGCGCTTTGATCTGCTTATAGGTTGCCAGCGTCAGGTAGTTGTACTGGTCGTTGAGCTTGAGTGTGGCCTGCAGCGGGTCCTTGCCTAGGTCGGCGAAGTTCTTCACCGTGTCCTCGACGGCGATCCCGAGCAGCTTCTGCGACTGGATGGCGGTGATGGAGGCGCGCTGCAGCTGCTCGACGCCGACCTTGCCGGTGCCCACCAGCTGCGCCAGCGCTTCGGCATTGGCGCCCTGCGTGCCGGCAACCTCCGACGCCTGCTTGGCCATGCTAGAAAGCTGGCTGGTGGTGACCCCGGCGGCGTTGCCGGTCAGGATGATGGACTTGCGATAGGCATCGGCCTCCTTGCTGCCCTGGTTGTAAGCCACGCCCAGAACCACCACAGCAGCCGCAGCAACCGTCAGCGGGCTGACCAAGCTGACCAGGTAGCCACCCAGCGCGCGGGCCGCGCCGCCGGCCGAGCCGAACATGTCGCGCAGCTGGCCGCCCTGCTGCAAGAGGACGGTCAGGGGCTGCTGCCCGCCCTGGATCGACGTGACGATGTCGGTGAGCTGGGCCGGCACCTGACGCAACGAAGCGGCCAGCGCAGCAGCGGACTGCGCGTTGCTCTGGAAAGCGCTCCCACCGCGCAGCGCGGCCTGTGCGGCGGCATCCTGCCGCGCGCGCACCTGGTCTAGCTGGTCGAGGTAGGGACGCAGGGCGTTGACGTTGGCGCCGCGCTGGTTGGCCAGTGCCTCGAAGTAGGATCGCGTGTTGCGCTCGCCCGCTTCGGCAGCGGCTGTAACCCGCTGAATGCTGTTTTGGATCGAGCGCGTGGACGTGTCAACGCGGCCAGCCGCGGCGCCGGCGCCGGCGCCGATATCGTCGATGGCGGCGGCGCCGGTGCGGCCCAAGGTGCTGAGACTGCGGCCGGCGCGCTGTACGGTCGCCTCCATCTGGTTCAAACCAGCATCGACGCCGCTCGAATCTACTGCCAGCCCGATTGACGCGGTACCGATTTGATCAGACATGTTTAGTTCTCCTGTTGCTGCTTACGCATCGCCGCGAGTGCCGCAGCTTCCATGACCATCAGGTCGTCCATGCGGCGCTCGTATTCATCCGGGGCCAGCTTTTCCCGGTCCAGCTTGTGGTGGGCGACGTTGTAGTCGTAGCCGGTGGCGCCACCGAACGCCACGCGCCACTGGCTGGCCATGTAGCGAAACAGGCCCCACACCGGCCAGTTTTCTTCGAAGACTTCCACCGCCGCGACATCGGATGGCAAAAGCCCCCAGGACGCTAGCGATTCCGCTGATGCTGGGGGCGTGTAGTAATCCGTCGCGACGGCTTCTAGTTTTTTGTGCGGACCTCGGCAACTGCCTTCTGATAGGCCATCTGGATGTCGTTGAGCGCGCCGGGGAATTCATCCTCCAGCTGCTGCAACTTGTCGGCCGTGAATGCGTCCACCAAGTCCCAGCCGCTGGCGATCTGCAGTACGTTCTCAGCGCTTTGCTTGGTGCTCTCCAGATATGCGACCTCGACGCTGACTGGCCCTTTCGGCACCGCGTCAGCAGCGGCGGTGACTTCTGCCGCGGCATCGACCATGGTCTGCGCCGCCATACGCTCGTCCAGCAACTTGGCGAAGTCGCGGCGGGTGCGGTAGATGTAGGTGATGGTGAGAATATCCGTTGCACCATCCAGCTTGATGATGGGGACTTCCTTGGTGAAGTGCTTGGGGTTGCTGCCCAATTTGATAGCCATGATGTTTTCTCGATATAAGTGGGTGAAAAAAGACAGCCGGGAAGCGATCCCGGCTGTTGAAACCCGGATCGTCCCGGGCATGACACTGGGGTGGGCTTAGGTCGCGTAGCGGACCGGTTTGCCCTGCAGGGCGAAACCGCCCTTGCACTGCATGACGTTGCCCTTGGACATCGTCGGCGTCTCGTCGAAGGCAACGATGCCGTTGTAGAACAGGAAGCCGCCCTGCGGCAGCGCTGCGCGCAGGCCGGTGACGACGCGGCTCAGCGCGGCCGCCTTCATCGCGGCGTAGCCTGGCAGCGTCGGATCGTCGGCGATGTTGATCGCCAGCGACTGCGCCGAGGTGGTGGTGGGGATCTGGCGATCGTAGTTATCCTCGAGGAAAGAATAGGTCTGGTACTGCGGATCGCCGCCGGAGCTGGTCAGGTCCATCACCTGCTGGATTTGGGTCCAGGTGTTGATCTTGCGGATCGAGCCGGCGCCGCTGCCGGCCGGGAACAGCGTGGTGCTGGTGGTGTCGAAGCCTTCCAGCACCAGGTTGGTGCCGGTGGGCGACTTGACGCGGAACAGGCGCAGGTTGGCGTTCGACCAGCCCGAGGTGTATTCGACGATGTCGCCGAGCGCGAGGGCGTTGGTGGCGGTCAGCACGCATTCGGCCGCGTTGCTGGCGGCGGTGACGGTGATCGCGGAGGCATACGCTGTAGCGAGCGCCAGGATGATGCCATTAGGGAGTGAGACAGCCATGAGATAGATCCTTTCGATGGGCGAAAAAATAGCCGCTCGAGGCGGCTGGTTGATGGCACCCGTGAAGGGCCAGAAAGCAAAAGGCCCGCTTGCGCGGGCCCCGGTGTTTTATGCTGAGATATCCGCCCAGCAGCTGAAGAACTGGTATGTTCCGTGGCGCTTGGTGGCGTCTTCGTAGCGGGAAAGCTGGCCGCTCTGAACGGTCACGCTCAACGCCGCGGCGGCGCGCAGCGCTGTTTCCGCCTGCTGGGCGATCTGCATTGCCAAGATGATCGTCGGCGCCCATACACTGATCTGAATGCGGGCGTTCTTCTTGCTGGGCTGGCCACCGTCCATGAAGTTCACAGGTTGGCCGCCGACGGCCTGCCAAGTGATGTACGGCGCGGCGCCAGCGCCCTCCGGCGCCACAGCCGGATAGACGCGGTTGGCCACCAGGCCCTTCAAGCTGTCGAACAACAACGTCTCCAGGCTCATGGACGCCTCTGCAGGGTGATCAGCTTCGCGCCCATCTCGACCTTGGCGGCAGTGAACGCCTGCGGCGTTACCGCCAGCGCCGGGCCGAGGAACGGGTGGGCCGGCGCATCGGATGTGCCAAACTCCACCATATGGCCGTACGGTGCTTTGATGTGGTTCCAACTGATGCGGTATTCCTTGCGGCTCGGCCCGGACTTCTCCGGCGAGTAAACGCGGTATATCGCAGCACGCAGGTTCCCGGGCTGGAAGAGGTAGGTCACGCCGGTGCGCTTCGAGTTGCGGCCGTAGAAGATGTGCGCCTTTTCCGATTCCGGCGCAAGGATGCGCGCCTCGTCGTACACCACCTTGGCGGCCGCCGCGGCGCCAGCCATGGCCACCTGATCCTTGACGTCCTCACCGAAGTCGCGGATGTTCTGGCCCAGTGCGGCCAGGCCAGACAGATCGACCGTGAAGCTCACGATTCCACCTTGATGCAAACGAGCTTCTGCGTGCGGTTATCTTGGCCCAGCACCGCCTCGACGCGATAGGAGTGCCCCTTGTAGCTCACCAGCAGGTTCTCGGGCAGGTCGACGCGTGCTCGGATCACTATTTCGGTCTGCGTACTGCGCTCTTTCTGGTCAGCGTCAATGAGCAGCTTGCCGCTCACATCCTTGACCTCGGCCCAGACGGTGGCGACATCGACGGCTATCAGCACAGGCTGGCCAGCCGCGTCCTGGCCGTCCGACATGGTTTGCAGTGTGATGCGCTTGTTCAGGCGCTGGGAGAGGCTCATCCGTAGCTCCTGCAGCGGTCCAGCAAACCGTTGACGAACGCGGACTGGACAGTATCGCGCTCCATGCGCGCCGCCGGGTCGAACTGTTCGGCCAGCTTGGCGAGGATGTAGAGCTGCACCTCTTCCGGGGTGGTCGCCGGGTCGCTGCCGTAGCCACACTGCATCACCACCACGACGGCCGCGTCATCCTCGGCCGTCGCTGGCCAGCTTGTGCCGCGAGCAGGCGACAGCGTACTGGCGTAGCGTGTCCGGTTGATCCGGTACGCTTCGGGCGCGAGAGTCTGCGTGGTTCCGGCCTGGTCGATGTAGCTGACCGACGTGACGCTCAGCACCGGATGCGGCAGACGGACCTCATTGGACAGATGGCGCGGCACCGGCTGACCGATCGACCAGCACGGCACGCCGGGGAAGCCAGGAAGATGGACCTCCCACGTCTGCTCCATCATGCACTGCCCGACGCTCTGCTCCAGGTCGGCGACGATGCCCTTGACCCACATGGTCACCAGCGCATCCATATCATCGCCGTCAATACGCAGCGCCAGCTTGGCGGAATCGAGCGTCACCGCGAGTACAGTCGGCGCCGCGGTGCGGATTTTGGTCATACGGAAGTCCTTTCGGCCACCGACATGTAGCTCTCGGCATTCGCCAGGCCGGCGCCGGTTTCGATGGTGATCATAGTTTCCTCGGGTATAGAAAAATCCGATCGGCTGGATTAATGAGTCTGAATTCGAATTATTATTTTTTTACTATGAGGTATACAATTCAATTTCTTTCAATCGCCAAGGACCCCAATGAAAACCATCATCCGCTCCTTTGTGGCAACTTTCGTTTTTCTAGCTAGCGCCGCAGCACACGCCGTCGCCTTCGATTTTTCCTATTTATTTCAAGATGGAACCAATATAACTGGCTCGTTTGACGGAAGCGCGCATGGCAATATAGTCTCGAATCTTTCGAGAATATCTGTTTTTGTAAATGGAGTAGAAATGACAGGACCGCTCCAGGCATACAAATTTAATGCGGATTACACTTGGTCATCAGATTCCGCAGTTGCGTCCTTCGACGGGTACGCAAATAATTTCATTTTTTCGGCTGCCGGACAAAACTCTACGATTAGAAGATATTTCGCCTTTATACCCTTAGGTGGCAGGTTCATCGCGGATGACGTTGAATACGATGACCAAATATTTACACAAGACGGTGCGACGGATGGCAGCCTTCAGGCCCGATGGCACTTGCAATATGCCGTCCCCGAGCCAGAAACCTACGCCATGCTGCTCGCCGGCCTCGGCCTGGTCGGCTTCATCGCGCGCAGGAAACGGGCAACTACCTAAAGTGGCGCCGGCGCCTTGGTGGCGCCGGTTTCGATGATGAGGGTCATGGTCAGTAGCCAAATATCATTTTTCGAAGCGCCGGGTACGCCTGATTGACAGCAACAGCTCCGGCAGCAAGTTCAGTTGGGTGCGCACCATCATCACTTACCCCTGATTTGAATGCACTTACCCCATCGAACAGGTCTGGCTCCATGTCGATGTAGCCAAGGCCCATCCGATGGTTGCCTCGGAAGAAGCGGTTGGCATAGCGGCGGAACTTATCTGCAGCAGCAGACCATCCATTGGCGGTATTTGGGCAGCCGCCCACGTACATAACCGCAGTATTCGCAAGTTTTGCAGCAGTTTGCAGGGTGACCACCAATCCCGCTTGCGTACTGAGGATTGCTGCAGATGGCGTGCCATCATTTCCGCTGAATGGCGAATAGGTCAACAGGTCTGGCTCAATGCGGGGAAGCCGCTCAACTATTACGGGGTTATAAGTGCTGGTCGACTGGCTTGACATTCCGAAGTTGGCAAGCTCTATCAGGACGTCGGGGTGGCGCTCGCGGAACAGCTTCAGGGTCTGCCATGCCCAGCCATTGCCGAAGTTGCCGCCGTTGCCGTTGACCGCACCTTCGCCGATCGAGTCGGCGCTTACGGCCCAAGTGATGATCGTCTTGCCGTTCGCCAACTGGCACTCCCAGCCCATGACAAGCCCAGGATTGTCGAATGGCGTGGTGCTGGTGAATGCCGCCTTGTTGGTGATCCCGTCGACGTCCTGGCGGAAAGTCTGGAAGATTCGACCAGCATTTGCGGCACTCGGCGTGTGGAAGAAGTTCTTCAGCGGGTAGAAACCCTCGCTGGTGAACGTGTTCGAAGCCGGAACAAAATGGCGAAGGCAGTACTTGAACAGCCCCCCGTCGGTTGGTGGGATCGATACGATATCGATGTGGTCACCATAGGTCATCGACGGCTGCTCGACTGCACCACCGAGGCGGGCGGCAATCGTGCCGCTCGCGCTGGCCAGGGTGCTGAACGTTCCGTCAATCCATGCACCTGTCGGAACAATCGGATTGGAGAAATCCGCAGTCGGTGCTACTGAATGAGTAACGCCGGTCAGCGCCGATGTAAAGATGTTGTTGAAGATTAGGCGGATGGAGGTAATCTCCGACTCCGTCACGATGTTGTTATGGTAGTTATACCCCACGGTTCCATTGGCCACGACCTTCTGCCGGGATGCCATCTGACGCGTGAACTTAGTGCTTGGCCGCTTGTACAGCGAACTGACTGCGCGCGGCACACCCAGCACCGCATCCCCCACCGTCGCATCAATACTGCCTGCAGTGCAGGTGATCTGAATCTTCTGCGTTCCAGCGTAAGGACCGATCTGCGGCAGCGCGCCGACACCGACAGTCCACGGCGTACCAATGATGGATCCAGCCGCATCGAGGTGGGAAATTGCGCCGACCGTACCCGTAGCGCCGGTGACGCTCAGCGCTTGGCCTTCAGGCAGCAGGATTGTTCGCGCTCGTCCGGATTCCACAGGGAAGGATCCGGTGCGCGACTGGAGTGGCCCAGGTACTGGAACGAACGGCGTGCCGCCCGTAGTGTCGGCAAGCGCCTGCTTGGCCGCGATCAGTCCGGCCTCGGTGCCCGCATCCAATGTGACGATGGCATTGGCCGGATAGCGCTCGTATGCACAAAGCAAGCGGATGGTCATAGTTATTCTTTCACAAGGGATTCGGCGTATTCGACGGCTGCCGGATTGGTATCGAGTTGGCCGGCCAATGTCTCAGCAAGCGCCTGGTCGATATCAATGACATCGTTGCAATTTCCATATGCGCACGAAACCAGAACGCGCGCGCGTACCGTAACGGCCTGCTCCTGCTCATCCGGATTGGTGCCTTCCGCGCCGGGCGCGGTGGAAGATTTCTTTGACATGGGTTTTCCTCGTAGTATTGGGGCGGCCGGCTGCGGCAAGCCGCCCCGAACTGGTTTAGGTCGCGCTGTTGGCGTAGTACTTGACGGCGCCACCGGCATCGATCAGATTGCCGCCCGAGCGCATAAACGCGACGAAACCGATCTGGCCCAACAGGGTGAAGGCCGAATCGGTCATGCGGAACAAGGTCAGATCCATCACGTCGCGGATCACGTACTTGCTCATTTGGCCGAACAGAATCGACTTGGCATTGGCTGCCATGACCGGCACGTCTTGATTGATGTAGATTGGCCGGCCCATCAGGCGGTCTGGCGCGCCGCCGTTGATCAGAGCATCACCCTCGTAACCGGGAACAAACAGAGGGCGGCCTTGGGTATCCTTGATCTTGCGGATCACCTTGACGGACGAGTCGTGCATCATGTAACCGACGCCAGGCTGGCCGCGATAGGCGGGATCGACCGAGTGCTCCAGATCGACCAGGTCGTCGTAGATAACACTGACGGTCTGGCCAGTCGTTCCCACCTTGCCAGAGGCGGCGCGCGCCACGATGCCGAACGGCTTGCCGGAGCCATCGCCGTTGCTGTAGTGGGTGTTGGTGATGCGGCCCAGGCGCATGGCCAGCACGCCCTGGATGTAGGCCTCGATATCGATGAACGAGTCCTGTACCAGCTCGAACGGCAACGCGATCTTCTTTGAGCTGTACTTGTACACGCTCAATGCGGTGTTACCGAAGACGGTATCGAGTCCGGTGACGGCCGAGTTCTGGCCGACGATCTCGCCGATCTCGGCGGTCGCGTCGGCGGTCGGGAAATTCATGTCGATGCCGGTCGCGGTGCGGATCTGGGACGCGACTGCACGCATGCCGCCATAGGCCTTCATCGCCACTTCCAGCGATTTCTGGTATTCGGTGGCCGTGGTGTAGCCGCCTTCCGTAGTGGTGGTGGTCGACATGGCATTGCGGATGTCGGGGTTCTGACGCGCCTGCATGCGCATGCGGTCGGCCTCCGCCATATTCATCAGACCGCCGCTCAGGAAGGCGCGTAGTGCCGGTGCCTCCTCTCCCTGGCGGGATGGGTCACGGGTGGCGGCATTCATCAGCGCCTCATGCTGCGCGGCCGGATTGTCGGTGGCCAGCTTGGCGATGCGATCTTCGCGGGCGATCTCGTTGTCGATGGCCTCGATCTGCGCCAAGACCGCGTCCAGGCGCTCGATGTCGGCGGCCGGCATGCGCTGGTCGGCTGGGAAGCTGTTGTTGATCTCGTTGGCCTTTTTGGCGGCGATGTTGCGCTGTTCGCGCAGTTGGGCAAGCTTGCTCATGTGGTGCCTTTCGGTGGTGGTCCGCTCTCGCGGCCTGGTTGGGGCGAAAAAAAACCGCCCGGAGGCGGCTGCTTAGTGGCGCGAGAGCGTCAGCTAATCTGGATGCGCGACAGCATGGATAAGCGCTGCTGCTGGCGAGCGCGATGGTCATCGGTCGCGCGGTTGTCGATTTCCGGCTCCGACGGAGCCGGTGCATTCTTGTAGGCTGATAGGTCCCAGCCGGCCTTGACCTTGGGCGAGGCCGAGATGCTGTTGATGAAACCCGCATCCACGGCTTCCTGCGCCGTGTACCAGGTCTCGGCCTGCATGATCTTCAGCACCTGCTCCGCGCTCATCCCGGTCTTGCGGGCGTATTGCGCACAAATGGTGCCGTCGACCTTGTCCAGCAGATCGGCAATGGTGCGCATTTCGATGGAATTGCCCATTGCGAAGGTCCAGCCGCAGTGCACCATGTACATGCCGCCTTCGGAGATCTGAATATCGTCGGCGGCAGTGGCCACGACGGTGGCGGCGCTGGCCGCGAAGCCGTCGATGTAGGCCGTAACCTTGGCCGAGGTATCGCGGATGGCCTGGCAAATGGCCTGCGCTGCGAACACATCACCGCCAGGGCTGTTGATGCGCAGGCTGATGGTGCCGCCTTTGATGCCGCGAATCTGGGGCACCAGTGACTGCGCCGACACGCCACCCCACCATTCGGCTGTGGCGTCGTCACTGACGATGGCGTCGTACAGGTAGATGGTGGTCTCGTCGCCGTTGGTCACCATTGCCTGCGGCGCCTTGGATCGGCCCCGGTTGCTGGTCAGCAGCTTGATAAGTTGGGTCATATCGTCCTTTATGCAGGTTCGTTTGCGGCAACATCGGCGGGCGGCAGCACGCCGCTGACGCGGGCGCCGTCGTTGAGCTTGTCGCCGCCATCGATTGGCGGTAGCAGCTTGGCCTTGCGTACTTCGTTCTGCGTCGTCCAGCCCGGTTCACCGGCCCGGCCCAGCGCGATCCGGAAGGCTTCGTTTTCGCTCTTCAGGTCACCGCGTTCGATGTCGGTCAGGTCAAATTTCACGAACAGCCGCACGCGGGACGGCCACAGCTTGCGATTAAATTCCTGTTCGAACTTGACCAGGTCGCGCTTGAGCGTGAATTTCACGAAGCCGCGGCCCATGTTCTCCACGCCGGCACCCCAGGAGGTGTTCTTGTCGGTGTGCCCGACCATGTGCGGCGGAACGCCCAGCACGCGGCAGATCTGCTCCACCTGGAACATGCTGGTGGCCAGAATTTGTGAGTCGGCCGCTGACAGGCTCAGTTGCTTGATGTCGAGCCCCCCCATCAGCACGGCAGGCTTGTGCGAGCGCATGACGCCGCCGTGCGCTTCGCCCCAGGTGGCGCGGATCATCTCGGCCTGCTCGGGGTCCAACTTCTTCTCCGAGGTGATCGCAAAGTCGGGGCGGGCGCCGTTGGTGAAGAAGCGCGAGTTGTATTCGTCGGCCGACAAGGCAGTGCCCACCGCCTGGCGCGCCGCATAGGTGATCGGTGACGGACTGCGCAGGCCATCGAAACCCAGGCTGGGAACATGGATCATGTCGGCGGGGTTGAGCGTGTACATGGCGCCGATCAGCGGCGTCACGCGGTAGAACAGCCGGCCCTCCATGTCGCGGAACGGCATCACCCGGTTGGGGTGGTGCGGAAGGAAACCGGACACGCCTGAGCTACGGAACGACGGGCGAATAATTTCTGCGAAGCAGTCGCCGTAGAACAGGCGCGAACTGACCAGGTATTCCCAGAACACCGCGGCGGAAATATCGTCGTTTGGCGATTCGTTCAGCAACCAGAAATACGGATGGTCCACCAGCTCGCGGCCCAGCGCCGAACGGGCATAGATCGGCATGGGCAGCGTCGATATCGCGCCACAAATCAGTGCCACGCAGGCATACACGGCGCTCACGCGCATCGCGGTTGTCTCATTGATCGCCGGGCCGCCGCCGGGCACATTGCCGCCGATCAGGTTGGCCAGCTCCTGAATGGTAAGGTTCTGCGTGGTCTGGCTCGATGCCTGAATCCGGCCCGCGCGCCATTCGTTCAGGATTACGCTGCCCGGCTGGCTGACCCGCTCCGCGTTATACCAGCTCGCTTGTTTCATAGGATCATAATTCCAGGTTCAGAGGAAGCTTGCGCCTCGGGATTCAACGACATCAGCGACACCGCATTGAATGACGCCATGAGCGGGTCAATCTTGGCCGATCCGGATGCTTGCTTGGTGATCAGAATTGCATTGCCCTTCGGCTCGACTTTTGCATTTCCCACGCACCAGGCCATCATCGGCCGCCCGCCGTGCTCAATCTCGCCGCCGGCCACTTTCCGCTCCGTCGTCTTGATCGCGCCACCAAGGCGCCATCCTTGCGAAACGCCGATGATCTGCTCCATGGTGAAGCCGCGCTCAGGCGCCGTCAGCTCATCGACGATGTCGCCGATGCCGGCTGCATCCACGCCGATCGACTTTTCCTCTGGCAGAAGGCCGGAATCCCTGACCTTACAGATCAAGTCCGCAACTTCGATCACGTCGTCGCCAGGCCGCTCGACGATCGTCAGGTCGCCATCAGACTGGAACCCGAGCAGCATTGAGGCAATCTCGGTGCGGCGGGTAAGCACGATCTTGTGCGCCCAGGCATGCGCCCACAGCAGCCAGCGGCGCGTACCACGTTCACGCCCGATTACCGCCAGGCCCAACAAGTCGTCCAGGCCGCCGCCATCGATCCCGACCACCGCGACCTCACACCGATCGAGCAGTGATTCGAGCGTGAGAGCACGACCCTGCGCCTCCCAGAAATCCGCGCCGGCCCAGCGGTCGGACCGCAGGTTCAGGCCGATCTCGATGTTGAAGTGCTTGGCCAAGAAGCCGCGGAGCGACTCTTCGCCGGCCAGGCGCGCTTTCGACAGCTCACGCATCAGGAACTCGACGTCGACCGAGTAGTTCAGGTTCGGGTTGACCACCTGAAAATTGCGCTGGTCCAGATACGCCTTGCTTTGCACCATGGCCTTCGGGTACTCGTAGATCACCGGCAAGAAATTCTTGTCGACGATCTTGCCGTCCCGGACGTCGCGGGCGTATTGCAGATCCTGCTTGAAGATGCCGGCCGGCGGCTCGTCCGACTGCGTGGACAGCTTGATGACGATGCCCTCTGGCCGGGACGCAAGGCCGCCGATCGCCTCGCGGAACATGTTCTCCGCGTTGGCACGCTTGCCGAAAATCCACTCCTCATCGATCAGCACCCAGGCGGCTTTCTTGCCGCCCACGGTGTCGTTGTCGGCCGCCACCACCTTCAGCGTGGCCCCGGTGGTGCGGTGCGTGATCGTCCGGATGTGCTCCTGCACCTGGAGCAGCTCCTGCAGGTCCTCGTCGGCGCGGATCATGCCGCGCGCCGGCGCGAAGGCGTTGTTCGCGATCTCGATGGTCGGCGCCAGGATGATCAGCTCGGCCAGTTCCCGCCAGTTCAGGATCAGCGCCGTGACCATGATCCCGGCGGCGATCGTGCTCTTGCTGTTCTTCTTCGGGATCAGGAGGAATGCTTCCTTGATCAGCCGCCGCCCGTTTTCCGCGTCGTACGATCCGAAGATCGCCGCCACGAAATCGAAGACCCAAGCGTCACACGCCTCGCCAAAGGTCGGGCTGCCCGGCGCGTCGACGATGCGCAGCTGTTTGAAAATCGCCAGCGCGCGGGCGGCCTCCTCCGGATAGATCGGCGCTGGAATGATCGAGGCGCGCGCTACCAGCCGGACTTCCCAGTCCGGGCAGGCGGTCGACCATTCCATTATTTCTTCCCGTTGTTGACCACCAGCTTAGGCGGCGCGCCCACGGCGAACTTGTTCGCGGCCTTCTTGGCCGCGCTGGCGGCCTCCTCCTTCTTGCCGACCTCGCCGATCTTCTTGTGCATGAAGGGCATCAGCGCCTTGGCGGCATCGACGCGCAGCGGGCCGGACGCCGCCGGGTCGTTCATGGCCGCCAGCAGGAACTGCTTCGGGTCCGAGAACATGATCGCTGTGTTGACATCGAAAGTCGGCGCTGGCTTCGCTAGCGGCGGCGCTGGCGGCGGCCCAGCCTCGGGCTTCTTGTACTTCGCGATGAAGGCGGCGATTGCCGGGTCCTTCGCCAGTCGCGAGCCGGCAGGACCGGCCGTTTTCGGGCTATAGCCTGCCGCTATGGCGGCGTCTTTGTTGGATTTACCAGCAAGGACGGCGTCCGCGAAGGCCCTCCGCTTGCCGGTTAACTCCATTTAACACGCCTCCTACCGGGGGAAATAATCTGTACATGAGAGACCATGCGGTCTAGACGGAGGGGGCGGCCAGACTTTCGACCACCCCCTACCCTTGCATCATTGCAACGTTTCATTTCAATATTACATATTGATGCATATGTGCAATGTTGCATTTCGATATCACTTTCGGATTCGATCGGTCGAAAAATCGAGCAGGACGGAGGGTTAGCCTCCATAACTTTTCTACTCGTGCGGACTGATCTGAGGGCCTGTGACGATGCGTGCCAGCGGCGCGCCTACTACCCTAGCCCTCCGCCTCCTCGCGCTGCTTGTCGCGACTGTGGTGCGTCGAGCACAGCGACTGCCAGTTGGTCGAGTCCCAGAACAGCTTCATGTCGCCTCGGTGCGGCTCCACGTGGTCGACCACTTGGGCGTACGGCAGGCCGATGCCGGCGCGCGTGCACTGCAGCCCGATGGTCACCGCATCCTGGTCGTAGCTGATGCCCACCTCGCGCAGGCAGTACGCGCAGAACGGATGCAGCACCAGGTAGCCGGCGCGGGCCTGCTGCCACTTGTAGCCGTAGCCGCGCGCGGTGCTGCTGGTCTTGTCTGTTCGCCAGCTGCCGGGCTGAATCGTCGCCAGCCTGGCCGGTGCAGAGCCGATGCGCGTCTTGAGTGTCTGCAGGCGAGCCATCAGCGTGCCGCCTCTGGGACCTGCGCCGCCGTGGCGCTGGCCGTCATGCCTGTCGCGCCGTAGCCTTTCGCATGCAGGATCTGCAGTGCGCGTTCCGCATCGGCTAACCGCTCAACCAACTGATCGATGCGCGTGCGATCACCACTTCGCACGGCCCTGATGATCAGGTCGCGTCGGTGGATGGTCTGCATAGTGGCCTGCGGCTCTCGGGGATCAGGTGCCAACCAAGCTGCCGCCGGATCTCGTCGGGCGTTGGTGGCGGGTCCAGCGGCGCATGAGTTCGACGCTCCATGTACTCGCGGACGGTTTCCTTGGACGGGTGCGTCATGTCGGTCATGGCAGCCTCGCAATCAGTGCGCCAATGCAAAAAGCCCACGACCTTGCGGTGGTGGGCTTGCTTTTCTCCGGGCGAACGAATCCCCGTGTGCGTGCACTATATCAGAAAAGATTCCGCGTGCACTCATTTTTTTTCAACTTGATCACCAGCTGGTCGCGCGCGTCGGCGGCCGTCGTCACCAAGTCGGCATTCGGGAAGCGCCAGGCGGTGGCGATGCGGCAGCTGGCGTAGATCGCCCAGACGTGAATGCGATCAAGGCTATCGATCATCGCATCGGTGGCGGCAGCGACCTGCATGTCGTGGCTGTGCTGCGCCTCGTGCAGGTCTTGGCCGTGGCCGTCCGTTTCGCCGACCAGGCCGCCCATGATGCGGGCGCCGAGGTTACGCTGGCCGGTGCTGGCCATCCAATCCTTCCAGACGGCCAGGCAGTAGTCGAGCGGCTCGGGGCGCACCCACGAATCGACCTGGACGTCTTGTTTTTTCACTCGCAGCAGCATGGTGTTCCCCTAGTTTTGACGGTCTTGCGGTTGTTCCGCCCGGCTTTTTGGTGGCGCAGGGCTGGGTTGTTTCTGATGATCCTCAATAATTTGCACATTCAGGTTCTATAAGGCTCGCTTTCAAGCACCCCGCCACTTTCCCGCCATGTTAAACCGGCTTTTTCAGCGATTTTTGCTTGTGCGGTGGTGATCAGGTCGGTGTTCTTTTCGAGGTAGGCCATGGTGGTGCGCACGTCCTTGTGGCGCAGGTAGGCCTGGATGCTCTGGACCGGCGCGCCCGACTCGCTCATCAGCGTGGCGATGGTGCCGCGCAGGCGGTGTGGCGTGATGCCCTTGGTGGCGCAGATCCCGTTGGCGACGCGGATGGCGGCCCGGGCGAAGCTGCGCGCATACTCGCTGCCGTCCGGCTTGCACACGATCAGCCCATCGGCCCGACGCCGCGGCTTGAGGTAGTCGACCAGCCACGGCATCATCGGCAGCGCGTCGGCCTCCTTGCCCTTGGTCTTGCCGGGGGTGTAGGTGCCGCGCTCCCAGTCGATCCATTCCCAGCGCGCGGTGATCGCCTCGGATTCGCGCAGGCCCAGCCACAGCATCATCCTGACAGCCACGCCGATCGACGGCGACCGCGGCGAGGCGCTGTCGACGGCGGCGAACCAGGTCAGCGCGGCGGACAACGGCAGGATCGCGCGCGGGCGCTTCTGCACCGGCAGCATGGTGACGTCCCACGGCAGGCGCGGCAGGATGCGGCGGCGCACCGCCCAGTTGACCAGCAGCTTGAGGATGCGCATCCAGTGGTTCGCGGTGGCGCGGCCGTGCGTCATCAGGTGGGCGCTGCGCGCGCGCTCGACGACGTCGGTGTCGATCTTGCTGACCGGCAGCGCGCCCATGCCGTACATGTGCAGGCGGCCGAAGATCTCGACGCTGCGCACGTGGTCGGCGCTGGAGTGCGGACCGCGCACCACCATCCAGTCGGCCAGCAGCTCGCTCAGGGTCGGGATCGGCTCGCCGCCGTTGGCTCGGGCGACCGCGTCGGCGTAGGCCTTGTCGGCCACGGCGCGGGCCTTCGCCTCGTTGGTCAGCCGCGTGCTGCGCTGCACGCGGGCGAACGGCTTCACCTGGAACCGGTAGTGCCAGTAGGCGCCGTCCTTAAACAGCTTCGCGCTCAAACCGTCACCGCCAGCATCGCTATCAGCGCCGTCTGCTCGGCCTGCTCCAGCATCGCGATGGTGACGCCATCCCGCTGCAGCTCAAGCACGCCGTCGGACCAGCGCGCGCACCGGAACGCCCTCGGCGCCGGCGCGGCGGCGCTGGGCGGCGCCGGAATCGCCCGGGCAGCCGTCTTGCCGGGCGCGTAGCGCGGCATGACGTCGACATTGGGGCCAATCATCCAGTCGCGGCCGTCGCGGACCAGCCTGCCGTCGGCAATGGCGGCGCGCAAGTACGAGCTGGGCGAAGTGCCACGGCCAAGCGACAAAGCCTCGCGCAGCGCTTCGTTTCCGGCCCGGCCGCCAGCAGCGCGCAGGAAGGCGATCGCCCGCTCCGGGTAGCTGGGCGGAGGGGCGACGATCGGGGCGCGCGGCTGCGGATATTGCAGGCCCTGGCTCAGCTTCTCCCGCTTGCCGCGGCGCTTCGGCGCTGGCGGTACCGCCTCTGGCGATGCTGGCGAAACGGCTTGCGAAAGGTCGCGCAGCGCCGAGTCGAGGCCTGCGCGCGCGGCGATCAGTCCGTAGAAGGGCGAGGCCATGAACTCGGCGGTGAACTCGAAAGCATCCACCGTTCGGCCGTTCGGTGCGGAGATCGGTCGTACCGCGATGTTCCCGGCTGCGATGTCGCCCGAAAGGCGAGGCTTGACCTGGTCGGCGTCGCAATCGATTTCGTCGGCGATCTCCACCGTCCGGATGCCAGGGCGCTGCGCCACCAGCGCGTAAATGCGGTCGATGTCGATGCTCATGCCGTCTTCCTCGCGTCGGCCCAGGTGAACGCGCAAGTGAATGCGTTCTCGTGCAGCCGGCTGTAGACACGCTCGCCGACGTACTTCGCCAGCGAGTCGAATGGCTGGTTGCTGATCACCACGACCGGTTTTGCCTCGTTGTAGCGGCGGTTGATGATCTCGGTCAGCAGCAGGTTCGCGTTTTCAGTCGATCGGATGGCGTCGATTTCGTCGAGGATGAGGACGTCGTATTGCACGAAGCGAAGGATCTCCCCTTCCTCCGTCTTACCCTCTCGTCCGTAGCTGGCTTGGATTTCGCTGATCATGCCGGCGGCGGTGATGTAGCGGACGGAGCGCGATGCGTTGGCGATCAGCGATTGACCAAATTCGCACGCCAAGAGCGTCTTGCCGGTGCCGGTAGTTCCTATCATGATCAGCGCCGCCCACGTTCGCTCCTGCAGGATGAAGTCGCGGAAGATGCGAACCTGGGCCCGGACCTCCTTTTGCGCCGGCGCGGTGGCGATGAAGCGCTGGCCGATGTACTTGAGCGGGATGTGCGCCGCTTGCATCAGCGTAGCATTCCGGTCCGCTAACCACATTGAGCGGGCCTCAGCGGCCATTTCGATCTCCAGGCATGCCGGACAGTGCCAATTGCTCCCGGAGCGCACCAGGACGCTTGCAGGGCCGTGCGTGAGGCATTCGCCGTCGATCTTCACCATACGCATGCCGACAGCGCCGAGAAAAGTCGAAATAGTTTCCATGGATACATCATTCATATTTCAATCTCCTCATCGCCGACTGGGACCACGACACCGTGGCGTTTCATGCTCGCCTCCATCGCCTTGACATCGCCGGAGCGGTCCAGGTGGCCGAAGTTGAACTTTTCGTTTGGCGCCGACTGGGCGCGGGCGCTGGATTGCCGAGCCGCCGGCGGGTTGCGCAGTTTCTGCACGATCGGCACGAGGTAGGCCGGAGGTATCGGCGCATCGCCCTTGTGCTCCCGAGCCAGTGCCACGGCCTCAGCCAGCATCGACAACGGCACGGCATCGCGAACCCATGCGATCAGGTACGGGTTGGTCGACATCACGTTCACACCCAAGCGCCGGAGTTCGACGGTAAGCACGACGGCGGGATCATCGGAGACCGGCGGCGAATTGCGTACCGGGAGCGGAGCAGAGTTCGGGACTTGCAGGTCAGCCAAGGCACCAGCAGCGATCTCGGGAGCATCTTCGGATGGATCGACGACGACGGTTTTGTCGCGAGCCTCCTCTCCTTGATCCCTTCCTTGATCCTCTCCTTGATCCTTGATCCCACCACGAGCATTCGCGAGGATTCGCGAGGATTCGGCGAATGGTGCTATTTTTGACTTGCTCGGCTTATCAATCTTCTGATGAATCAACCAGTTACAGAGTTGCATGTAGCTGTCCTTGCCGTTTTTGTAGCGGACAATGCAGCCCTCGCGTTCAAGTTCCAGCAGCCAATCGTCAATGAGGTCTCCAGCGTCGTTATCGTATGGGAAAAGAAGGCTCGCGAGCATTCGCGAATTTCCGCGAAGCCTCCCTTCATCGTCGGCGAGGGTCCAAAGCATGATGAACGTCAGGCGCGCTTCACGCGAAACATTGCCCATGCTTTCGGACTGCGGGAACTCCGGTTTGATTGAGCGGATACGGGCCATTACGCAGCCTCCTTACCGAGATGCCCAAATAGTTCGGCTTGTGGCTTTGGATTGCCAACAGCAAATGCGGGCTTCAGAATTTTTCGCTTAGTCATAGTGGGCCGCTGTAAATAAGCTTCCGAGATTCGCTTTTCTTGTAATGGCAAATAGGAACAATTGAGTTCGCATCCTATGAACCGGCGGCCGTGCTCGATGGCGACAGCAGCCGTGGTGCCGCTGCCCATGAACGGGTCCAGCACAGCGTCGGGCGCTGCGTCGACGCCGCACGCACAGGTGGGCGCCCACCCGGTCGTGATGGCGCTAGCAGGCGATACCATTGTGCCGCTGGTGCCAGTTCGCGTGCCGCGATCCTTGTTGCGCTCCGTTTTTCGAACCACCATAGCCGTGCGCTCCACCTGACGCTCCCACCGGGCGAAACACAACGGGCAATGGCCCTTGGCACTGGTGCCGGCCAAGATGCACGGATCGACTAGCGCAGATGGGAAAACCGCGAAGTGCGCCCCCTTATATGGTTTGGTAGCGATGGTCCACACGCTACGACGGTTCCGGGTTTCGGTAATCGCGCGAAATGGCTCCCGCCCTGAAGCTTGACCCTTGTCGTTAAACTCGCCGCGCTTTTTGCTTTCGCGCCCGGATCCGGCGTACACTGCCGGCTCCTTGACCGCCTCCGCATCGTAAAAATAACGCGGCGATTTCGACAGCAGGAACACGTATTCGTGCGCTTTCGTGCAACGATCAGTCACCGATTCGGGCATTGGATTTGGCTTGTGCCAAACGATGTCCTGGCGCAGATACCATCCATCGGCGCGCAAGGCGAAGGCGAGCATCCAAGGGATACCGATTAGGTCTTTATGCTTAAGCCCTGGCGGAATGGAACTGGAGCGGCGCGCGTGCGCTTTTCGCACAGCGACATGCGGCGCATCACCTTTATGCCCGGCAGCACCGGCGGGTCCGTTCGGTTTGCTAGCGTAGCTATCGCCGATATTGATCCACAGCGTACCGTCGTCGGTCAGTACGTCGCGCACGCAGCGGAAATCCTCAACTAACGCTGCGATGAATTCTTCCGGCGTTGCTTCGTGCCCGCGCTGGCCGGCGTGCCCATAGTCTCGCAAGCCGTAATACGGCGGCGATGTGACGCAGGTTTGTACCTTGACGCCGGCAGCGGCCATTGCCCGCAGGCTGCCGCGACAATCGCCAAAGTAGATCGATCCTGATACCTTGTCGCCTGAAATGAAATCACGCTTCATGGGCGCACTCCTCTGCATACTCGACCCAGCCAATGACAGGCGTTCCCTTGCGCAGCACCGGCTCGCCCAGATCGTCTACCTTGCCCCCCCCGCACCATGATCTTCGTCATACGCACTTCCGACGGGTTGGTGTCAATCCAGTCCCGGCAAAACTGCGGCGCGTCGAACTCAGGACTGATCTTTTCGACTTTCTCCAGGCTCGCGAACAACTCCGCTGCGCGCAGGTTGCGGCGACGCCCCCATTCAATCGGGGAGAGGAAAACCGCGCCGGTCGCGCTGCCCTCCCATTCGACTACCTCCTTCGAGGCTTTGGCCAAGCACTGCGACTTGCTGATGCCGAATACACAGAAGGCGCCCATATCAGCCACCGACCCGGGAAGCAAAGCGGCCGTCGGCTGCCCCAAACAGGAAGGCCATCAGCGGATCGCGGTTCTGGATGCCCATCTGCTGCGCCTTGACGATCGTCGGCCGCATGTGCTCCGCGCGGGCGGCGAAGTCCTCGGCCCCGAGCGACCAGGTACGGATGGTCGAGCCGTCGCGCGGCGCTCCGTAGCAGACCTCGCCCAGCTCGCGCAGGTCGTTGAGGCGGTTGGTTGCCGACTTCACTGAGACGCCGAGCGCGTCGGCGATCTCCTTGCTGGTGCATGCCTTGCTGTGCGTGAGCATGTGTTCGATGCGGCGCCATTGCGCGTCGGCACGGCGTTGCTTTTCGAGAGCGAATTCAGCGCTGGCCTCGGCCTTGGAAAGCGCGTACTTGGAGTGTGATAACATAGATTCCTCTGTAGTTGTTGTACCTAAGGCCCGCCCCACGCGGGCCTTTCCTATTTCTGACCTGCAGCTTCGCGGGCCAGGCGCTCGTAGTGCTCCCGGGTCATGACGTGACACGGTTCGAACTGCTTCTTTTCCTGCTCAGGCTGAGTAGGAGGATTCGGATTGGTGGTCTGCTGGCTCATGCTGTAGGCACCGCCAAGAAGGACTTCACCTCGGCCAGCGTGACGTCGCACTTTTCCATCATGCGGATGATCAGCGAGGCACCGACGGCAAGGTGGTGGTGGCGGATTTTGCTGATAACTGGCGGCGCCACTTCCAGCAGGCGCGACAGAGCGGCGTCGTTCTTCAGCCGCATTTTTTGCAACAGGTGGTCGATCAGCTGGTTTTGATCCAGCCGAGGAGTGGTGTTCGACATTCGGTTCTCCGTGTGGTGGTTGATCTATTTTTCTGCCATGCCTTCGAGGCGGGCGACCATGTCGGCCAGAGAGCGATTGACGCGATAGACCGCCGCCTTTACCCGCGCGATCTCGTGCTGCTCGACGATTCCGTCGGCCAGCGTGGCGTGCACCTCGGCACCGACCGTGCCGCTGGCGGACCACACCTGCGTGACCAACTCCAGGATGGCGATGTCGGAGGCGGCCGCTTCGGTTTGGACGGGAATGCACACGTGGCCGTGGTTTTGCGCGAGTGCGTGCAGAACCGCATAGTTTCCGCTCAGGGCCATGGCCAGGTCGGCATCGGCCAGCGTCGGCTTGTGGTAGTCGGCGTTCGGGTTGGCCTTATTGCGTAGCACGGCGGCGCCGACGCCCATACGAGCGGCCAGCGCTTCGCACCCGCCTGGGTAGCTGTGCACGGTGGAGTGAAAGGCGTCAATGGCATTCATGCGCTAGTCCGTTCAAAAAACGTAAGATTTATAAAATGTCTATGCGATACTGGAAAACTGAGAGGCGTCAGAGATTTCAGGAAGGGCTGGAGGTGGCGCTTTCGCCGCTCCCCGAGAAGGCTTCAGGGTGGGCAAGGCGCAGGTATTTGACTTGCATCTTAGGCACGCCGTTGACGCGCCATTGGCAAACTGCGCTTTTAGAGATACCGAGAAGGGCACCCGCTTTAGTGGGGCCGCCGAGGTATGCAATCAGCTCGTCTGCGTCGATTTTCTCAGTGCATTCCATGTTCTCGCCTCTCTTAACTATTGATTCGAGTATAGAACACTACACTTCTTAGGGTCAAGCACACTTTACCGGAAAATGTTTAGAGTTCTTAACATGGAAAATTTAATCGAACGAGTGCAGTCGATTCTTGATGAGATCGAGGGCCGAGGTGGCGTCGGCGCTCAGGTCGCGCTGGCGCACGCCGCTGAGGCCTCAAAGAGCGTTGTCAACCAATGGTTGGCTGGGCGGATCAAATCTATGGATATCCGTTATGCCCTGGCCATCGAAAGAAACCTTGGCTACAACCACATATGGTTGATGATTGGTGCGGGAGCGCGCAAAGTTGCGGATACTAGTGATAGAAGCGCAACCGAGAAAGAAAGTCAGATCGCCCCAATAGCGGCGACGACAGAAGTAATGCTGCCCAAGACGGAGAGTCCGGTAAATGCAGGAGTTTTAGCAGGAATAGGCTTCATTACTGAAGAGGAGGCGCGTGTGTTGAATCTGTTTCGTATGGCAACGCAGCGAGGGCAAATTCTAATTGAGGCGGCCGCCAGCGGTGCGCCCAAGAGGAATCTCACGGCCGTGGAGCGTGATCAAGCGAAGTTCGGGCTTTCTGGGGAAGGCGACAGCCACAGCAACTAGCATCGGGATTACATCCTTCTGGTACTCATCGCTCAGCGCACGAAATGCAGCCATAGCTCGGTCGACATTGTTCATTTGTGGCAATTCATATATTAGATAAGAAACAATACGACATATTTGCTTCTTATAAACTAACGAAATGTCACTTTTTTAAATTACTTTTAACGAAAGGTTGATCTGCGAGTTTTTGGCAGATCGAAATATTGATTTTATTACTACTCAGACGCCGGTTTTTTTAACGATTTTTAGGTTGGGCCGCGGCGGGCGTGGATGTTTGCGAGCCAGTTCTTCCATCATGATTGCCGCAGAAGCTACAGACTCGTCATCCATTTGCTCAAGCGCAGCTCGGGCTCTTTCCTCATCCGATTTCCTCGGATCACTACATTCCATGTTTCAACCTCCTTATAGTTATTGGCTTACTTTCCAATATACGCGAATTGTAACGAATTGCTCATTGGTAATTTATATTAACAAGTGGCAAACTCAGCTCATTGTTTATCAGTGGCAATGATATGGTTGAACTCCAACCAAAAAGGTTAAATTCCAGTCTAGTCTTCGCGCAAAAAAATATGACGCCGAACGGGGGCAAAAACAACACTTCTTAAAAAAGTCGCGCAATGATCGCGCGATGAAAATTCCAAAGAAGAAAGTCGAACAGGTAAAGTTGTCCGTTCGAGTATCAGTAGATCTACACGCCGAAATTGCGAGTGCTGCAGAGGCGCAGGCCTGGAGCGTCAACGCGGAGATCAATCATCGCCTGCGAGCTGGTCCAATCCTTTCTCAGCTTCGCATGCTTACCGATGAGGTAGCTCAACTTCGCTCGCAGATCGAGAGCAAAGGCTCTAGTGAGAAATAATTGGTTAGATTTCAATGGTGCAATTTTTATATAATAGAGGCGCGTAACGGCACGCCCTTGCCGAATTCAACGAAGCACAAAAGTGACCATCATAGCCTGTAAGGAATGCAAATTCGAGCATAGCGATACAGCGATTTCGTGCCCTAAATGCGGTGCAAGATTTGCGAAGAAATCGCGGGCTCTTCCGATTATTGCGGGCATCGTGCTTTTTACGATCGCCTATACGGTCACACGAACTGCGACCTATTCCGATGCCGAGAGGGGCAGGGACACCGCTGAGGATGCTATTTCGCGTTGCAGTGAGATTTTGGCTCGTCTGCCAGCGAAATCAAGCGAGCTGGAAATAATGCAAACGAAGTGCGACACATTAAGGAGAAATTACCGGCAGTCATACGGCCGGGAACCTTAACCCGTACAACAAGCCCGCCGAGAGCGGGTTTTTTTACGCCACAACCGCACTTATTTAGTTTAGAACTCTTGACTTTAAAAGGTTTAGTGTTCTACACTTAATCCATCGACTCACAAACCGATGGAGAACGCGATGAAGATAGCAAGCGCAGCAGAAATAGCACCCGACGCATCCAAGGCCGCGCCCGCCGCGCCGGCTATCAGCCACGACAAGCTGCGCGTCAGCGCCAAGCTGGTCGCCCTGGTCACGCCGTTCATGGCGACCAGCGATATCCGTTACTACCTGAACGGGATCAGCATCCGCCCTCACCCGGCAGGCGGCGCCGTCATCTGCGCCACCAACGGCCATGTGCTCGGCGCCGTCCACGACCGCAGCGCCATCTGCGAGCACGACGTCATCCTCACGATCACGCCGGCAACGGTCGCAGCCTTGAAGGCGCGTATCAACAACGGCCGCGAGCTGGTGCTGCGCCACGGTCGCGTCGCTGTGATGGAAGGTCCGACCGAGATCGCGCTTCAGCCTGGCAACCCGGTCGTCGAAGGCATCTTCCCGGCTTACCAGAAAGTGATCCCACCGGCGGAGCGCCTCGTCCCGGGCCTTGCCGGCCACTACAACACCGCTTACATCGCGCTGGTCGACGTCGCCGCCAAGATCGCTTGCCCTAAGGCCGGCCCGTCGCGTTCCGCGACCTTCTTCAGCGTCGACGGCAAGCCCGACACCTCGGCTGTGGCGCGTCTGGCGGCAGAGCCTGACTTCATCGCCGTGCTGATGCCCCAGCGCGCCGCCGACGCTGTCGACGATGCCCTGCCGCTGTGGGTGGCCGCAGCACGGGTCAAACAAGCAGCGCCGGCCACCGCGGCGGACGCATGAAATACCTCATCACCGAGCGCACAGCCGACGGCCTGCGCACCTACTCCGCGATCGGCGACCTCGGCCTGCTGATCGACGCCGCCTACGACGCCGGCGCGCTGGGCATCACCGCCGTGGTGCAACCGTGAAGCGCTGGATCCACCTGGTCGCTTACACGGCGCGCTGCATCCGTGCGCGCCATGCGCACCGTCAAAGCATCGAGCGCGCAAAGCATCTGCGCGCTGAATACACGCTGCTCGGCCACGAGCTGCTGCAGGCCCTCCGCGCTCAGGCTGACGCACAAGTCCGCCTGACCGAAACCATCCGCCAAAAATAACGAAGAAGGAAACGCCATGTGGTTTAAGAACCTCCAGATTTACCGCCTCCCCGTCGCGTGGGGCATGACCGCCGAGCAGCTAATCGCCGCGCTGTCGCCGCACGCCTTCGTGCCGCCGACGGCCAGCGAGCTGCTGCGCCAGGGCTGGGATGCGCCGCGCCCGGCCGGAGAGCTGGTGCACACCGTCAACCGCCAGTTACTGCTGTGCCTGTCGACTGAGAAGAAGCTGCTGCCGGCGACCGTGATCAACCAAGTGGCGAAGGCGCGCGCCGTCGAAATGGAAGATGCGCAGGGCTTCGCGCCCGGCAAGAAGGCCATGAAAGAGCTGAAGGAGCGCGTCGCCGACGAGATGCTGCCGCGCGCCTTCTCGATCGCCAGCAGCACGTTCGTCTGGATCGATCCTGTCAACGGCTGGCTGGTGGTCGACGCGGCCAGCCCGAGCCGCGCAGACGAAGTGATCAAGCTGCTGCTGAAGGCCGTCGACAAGCTGCCGCTGGAGAGCCTGCGCGTGCAGCGCTCGCCGGTTGGCGTCATGACCGAATGGCTGCACGCCGACGAGGCGCCGGCGGGCTTCACCGTCGATATGGATGCGACGCTGCGCGCCACCGGCGAGAGCAAGGCAGCGGTGCGCTACATCAAGCACTCCCTGGACCCGGTCGAGGTGCGGCGCCACATCGACGCTGGCAAGCAGTGCACGCGCCTGGCCATGACGTGGGACAGCAAGATCAGCTTCGTGCTGGACGAGACGCTGGCGATCAAGTCGATCAAGCCGCTCGACGTGCTGCAGGAGAAGGAAAGCAGCACGAAGGACGAAAGCGAGCGCTTCGACGGCGACTTCATGCTGATGACGGGCGAGCTGGCCAAGATGCTGGCCGACCTGGTCGAGGCGCTGGGCGGGGAGGCAAAAGCATGATGGCGCGCCTCTCCAAATTCCTCTGGTCCGCAATAGCGCTCCTGCTGGAGCGGCCGGTGGTGGCCGACTGGCTGATCCGGCGCGCCATGCGCACGCCGTACAGCCCGATCATCAAGAACGGCGAGCTGTACATGGAGCGTTTCTGGCTCTTCAACGCCTATCCGGACACCGGCGAGTCTGGCGCCGACCGCAGTCGCTGGGCCTTCCCGATCTCGATCCGCATACACCACATCTTGCTGCGGGATCAGGATCGCCACCTGCATGATCACCCATGGAACGCCCGCACCATCGTGCTGCGCGGCTGGTATGCCGAGGACAGGCCGTATGCAGGCGAGCCGCTACCACCAGGCTTGCCGGTACCCGAATTCAAGGAGCATCTGCGCCTCGCCGGCCACACCGCTCAGATTGATTTCGGCCAGTACCACCGCATCACGAAACTGCCGCCCGGCGGCGGTGGCGTGTGGACGATGTTCATCACCGGCCGCCATCGGGGCACCTGGGGATTCGACGTCGACGGCGCGAAGGTCCAGTGGCGCAAGTACCTGGGCTTGCCGGAGAAGACAGCGGTCAGCGCCAGCGAGGATCTGCAAGCCACGGTAGCAAAGGACCACAACACCCGCCGCGCCGTGCTGATCGACATTGCCGTGATCTACGGCGCGCTGGTGACCGCAATGATCTGGAACTGGTGGTAGCCCACCACCCGCAGTAGCAGCACCGCCTCACCGCCGCGTGGACGCGCGGCGGCAACCAACTCAAAACGAAAGATAGACATGGATCAGAAACTCAGCACCATCCCGGCGGCCATCGGCGCCGCATTTGAAGGTGGCCTGTATGCAGGCATCGCACGCGGCGTCAACGGCTTGCCCGACACGCACATCGTGCTGTTGCCGGCGGCGGCGGAAGACGTCACCTGGGATCAGGCCAAGGCCTTCGCGGCCGAGGCCGGCGGCGAGCTGCCGACCCGCAGCGAGCAGGCCCTGCTCTATGCCAACCTGAAGGACCAGTTCGAGGAAGACTGGTATTGGTCTGGTGAGCAGCACGCCTCCACCCCTTCCCTCGCGTGGTACCAGTACTTCTACGGTGGCAGCCAGTACTACGGCCGCAAGTCGTACGGAGGCCGGGCGCGCGCTGTCCGCAGATTGCCAATTTAATTATTCATCAATTCGATCTGGAGCATGACATGAGCAAAGCACAATTTTTGGCAGAGAACCTGCGCGAAGGTGAGACCTACGCCGGCCTACTGCTGGGCAAGGACGGCGCGCCGGACATCCACCTGATCCTGCTGGCCGGCGTGGCGATGGACGTCAGCTGGGACGCGGCGAAGAAGTTCGCCGAGGCAGCAGGCGGTGAGCTGCCGACGCGGCGCGAGCAGGCGCTCTTGTTCGCCAACCTGAAGGAAGAATTCGAGCCGCGCTGGTACTGGTCGGATGAGCAGCACGCCTCCGACCCTTCCTACGCGTGGGGCCAGTACTTCTACGATGGCTTCCAGTTCTACGGCCACAGGTCGGACGAAGGCCGGGCGCGCGCTGTCCGCAGATTAATCCTTCAGTAATTCAGTAATTTATATGGCCCTCCACACCGAATTGCCGATCTACAAACTGACCTACGAATTGATGTTGCTCGCGATGGAACTGATCAAGAACATGCGGCGCGACTTCAAGGCGACGGTCGGCCAGAAGATCAACGCCGAGTGCCTTGACCTGTCGTTGTTGGTCTACAAGGCCAACTGCGCCAGGGATAAGGTTCCCTATCTCGACCGGCTGATCGAGAGGGTGCAGGTCGCGGAGCTGCTGTTTCGCCTCTCCGTCGACCTGAACCTGATTTCGATGGGCCAGTACGCGAAGGCGATCGCCATCACCGGCAAGATCGGCAAGCAGGCTGGTGGATGGCGCAAGCAGTCCGCATCGTCGCCCGCTACGTGACCGTCAAGGCAGTCATGTCTGTGCGATTTTTAAATCTGGTCGTGCCGCTGGCTCACAAGGCCACCGCCATGCGCATCACAGGAACCAGCCGGCGGCGTCCGGCAAGGCCTGGCGCAGTTTCCCCGCTGATCGGTAGAGGCCTTCGGCGGGGCGACGTAGATAGCACGAATAAACGCAGCACGCCTCCAACCCTTCCAACGCGTGGAACCAGAACTTCAACGATGGCAACCAGAACTACAACCACAAGTCGAACGAAGGCCGGGCGCGCGCTGTCCGCAGATGAAAGCGATGCGATACCTGCGGATTTCACCCTGCAGGATCTGGTGGTCGCGTATTTCGACTGCCGCCGCAACAAGCGCAATTCCCGGAGCGCCTTGCAGTTCGAGGAGCGCCTGGAGCGCAACCTGATCGACCTGCACGACGAGCTGGCCGACGGCTCGTATCAACCCGGGAAATCCATCTGCTTCGTCGTCACGCGCCCGAAAGCGCGTGAGGTATGGGCGGCCGACTTCAAGGACCGTGTAGTGCACCACCTGCTGTACAACCGCATCTCAGCGCGGTTTTACAGCAGATTCATCGCCGATACCTGCGCCTGCATCCCTGGGCGCGGGACGCTGTACGCGGCGCAGCGCCTGGAGGCGAAGATCCGCAGCGCGAGCCAGAACTGGTCGAAGCCGCTGTGGTACCTGAAATGCGACCTCGCCAACTTCTTCGTCGCGATCGACAAGCGCGTGCTGGACGCCCAGATCGCCGCCAAGGTCACCGAGCCGTGGTGGCTGCGCCTGGCCGGCACGATCCTGCATCACGACCCACGCGAGAATTTCGAGCTGCGCGGCGCGCCGGAACTACTGGCGCGCGTTCCTCCGCACAAGCGCCTCACCAACCAGCCGGCGCACTGTGGATTGCCGATCGGGAATCTGTCGTCGCAGTTCTTCGCGAACATCTACCTCGACGCGCTCGACCAATTCGCCAAGCACCAAGTGCGCGCACGACACTACGTCCGCTACGTCGATGACTTCGTGTTGTTGCACGAATCACCACAGTGGCTGGGCGCCGCGCTGGCGCGCATCGACGCCTTCCTGCCGGAGCGACTACATGCGTGCCTCAACCCCTCCAAAACAATCCTGCAGCCCGTGGCGCGCGGCGTCGACTTCGTCGGTCACGTGATTCGGCCGTGGAACACGCGGACCCGACGCCGCACGGTGAATGAGGCGGTCAGCCGCATTGCCAGCATCGACCCGGACGACGTCCACACCTCGGCCAACAGCTACTTCGGCCTGCTGCGACAGTCGGACAGCAGCCATCACGACCGAGCGCGACTGGCGCGCGCCGTGCTGCAGCGTGGGCACAGCGTCAACAAGGCATTCACCAAAACCTATAGGAGGAGCCATGGGAGCGAATGAACCACACCTGAGCGTATCGCAGCGGGCAACGGCCGAAGCCTTCACGAGGGACCAAATGCTGCTGAGAGCGATCTACAAGGCGCAGAGGGTCATGTACGAGGGGAAGCCTTGCTTCATTCAGCAGATGCAGGCGGGGCTTTCAGGCGGGGACGTTGAGACCACGGTCTTCCTCGCCGGTAGCTCGATACCGGTCCCTGCCAGCGAGATCACGCTGGCCCCAGAAATTAAATAACCAACGCGCCGCGTGCGGTGCTGGAGAACGATATGAGCAAAGAACAATTCACCATGCCGCGCAAGCTGGCGCACGAGTTGCTGGGCGCCCTCTTCAACGGCCCCGACTTGAACCCGAGCGGCTATGAGGCGCTGAAGCAGGACTTCGCGGCGCGGATGCGCGCACCCGCCGCCGACGATCTGGTCGTGGCACAGACCGACTACAACTACGACGCCGGCGCGCTGGCCTCCGAGTGCGAGCCGCAGGACAGCATCATGGACTTGGCGAAAGCCAAGAAGCACATCACGTACTTGCGACGCTCTCTGACGCTTGCAAAGCGTAGTGCCGCAGCAGCAGGCGCAAAGCAACCTTGGACCGGTGAGTTGCCGGCGCCGCCGAAAGAAGCAGGTACCATCAATGGGCTGCGCTACTGGGACATGTACGGCCTTCAAGAGCACGCCCGCGCCGCCCTCGCCCAGCGCGCCATCAGCGTAGAGGCGCAGCCGGTGGCATGGGAAATGATCGAGAGCGCACCGAAGGATGGCCGTACGCTGCTGCTGGGGTATTTCAACAAGCTAGGCAACTGGCGAACGATGCGTGGTCGCTGGTATTCGGCGGCGGCGATAGCTGATGACTGGGAAGACCCTGACGACGCCGAGGAAGGTTGGTACGAGACTGCCGTCGAGCCAGATATTCCGAATTGCTGGGCTACCACCCCGACACACTGGCAACCATTGCCGGCCAAACCCGCAGTTGGCGACGACGCGAGTCCGCAAGCTGCCGCTATCGATGCCGCCATGGCCGCGCAGCAGCGCGAGAAAGGCGAGACGTGAGCACCTTTCTAACGCTCGACGAGGTGGCCACTCTTACCGGCCGACGAGTGAAATCTAAGCAGGTTGAGCAACTGCGTACAATGGGCATCGCCTTTTGGGTGAACGCGATCGGCCGGCCGGTGGTGACCGTCGCGGCCGTCGAAGGTCGCAAGGAAGCACCGCCGCAGAAAACATGGGTACAGCCGAGAGTGAGTCATGGGTCGAAAGCCAACCGTTAATTTGAATCTCCCGCCACACATGCGCAAGCGCGTGTTTGGTGGGAGGACGTACTACTACCTTCGCAGCACCGTCGACGGCAAGCGCAAGGAGATCCCGCTGGGACAGGACTTCATACTGGCGCTTCGCCAATATGCCGACCTGAATGTCATCGACGCGCCACATCGTGGCGCCACCTTCTCCGACGTCCAGAAAAAGTATGTGACCGACGCAGTGCCCAAGCTGGCCAGCAGCACGGCGCGCATGTATGCGTCGGACATCAAGCACCTGATGACGTCGTTCAAGGATGCGCCGCTGGATCAAATCAAGCCGATGAACATCAGGATGTTCCTCGATGACCACGCCGACAAGCCGACCACCGCCAACAGGTGTAAACGCCTTTTCTCAACCATGTGGAACCAGGCGCGGGGCTGGGGCTACACCGACCTTCCAAACCCGTGCGAGGGCATCAGAGGGCACGCGCTGGCCAAGCGCACCGTCTACATCACCGACGCGATGTACGCGGCCGTGTACGCGCAGGCCAGCGCGCCGCTGCGCGACGCAATGGATCTGGCCTACCTTACCGGCCAGCGGCCCGCCGACACGCTGCGCATGACCGAGCACGACATCATCGACGGGCATCTTATCGTGACTCAGGCGAAGACCCAGCAGCCTCTACGCATCATCTTGGCCGGGAAGCTGGCCGAGCTGGTCGAACGCATTCGCGCGCGGAAGGCGACGCACAGGATCGTAACCGGCGCGCTGCTGACGAACGCGAACGGGAAGCGGCTGACGGCGCCGGTGCTGCGCAACCACTTCGACGCGGCCCGCAAGGCAGCCGCAAAGGCGGCGCCGGCCATAAAGGATGCGATCGAAGGCTTCCACTTCTACGACCTCCGTGCGAAGGCCGCAGACGACACGAGCGACCTGCGCGGCGACCAGGCGGCCAGCGATCTTCTGGGCCACGACAGCGTCAAGACGACGCAGCGCCACTACCTGCGCCGAGGCAAGATCGTCGATTCAACAAAATGATTTTGGGGAGGAAATCCATATTTGGGGAGGAAAACAAAGGCTAGATTTACGGCCTTTTCTACTATGGAGCGGGTGAAGGGAATCGAACCCTCGTCGTAAGCTTGGGAAGCTTCTGCTCTACCATTGAGCTACACCCGCGTGCCACGCATTCTACGCGGGTTTGTACGCGATTGACAACGTCGCGGCACGGCCGCTGTGATCGAAAGTGTGATGGCCGACTTCGCCGAGGTGTGATGGCCGTCATAACGGGCCAGCCTACGCCGAGCGGCGCTCGATGCCAGCCAGCAAACGAACAGTGAGGATAGTCAAGCTGCCGAACGGGTTGCTGTCTTGGCCATGCGGATATCGCGACCTGGCGGCTGACCGAATACGCGGCCATACTCGCGCGTGAATTGCTGAACGCTTTCATAGCCCACAGCGAATGCTGCCGTCGCGATAGTTGCACCATCCGCCAGCATGGTTCGTCTCGCTTCAATGAGCCGCAACTGCTTCTGGAACTGAAGCGGTGACAGCGATGTCACCGAACGAAAATGTACATGGAAGGCAGACATGCTCATGCCGGCTGCATCAGCAAGTTGCTCCGTGCGCAGCGATGTCCTGAAATTGGAACGTATCATCTCCACTGCACGCGCGATACGTCCCGCGTGGCTATCGTTCACGCCCAGGGCACGGATCGCTCCTCCATGCTGCCCGCACAGCAGCCAGTAGTGTAATTCGCGTAGGTGTTGATCGCGCAGGATAGGCAGCGCTGCCGGACGATCCAGCAAACACAACAATCGACGCGCCGCGTCGCTTACTTCTACCTCGGTCGGCTCGACGCGGATCGGCATTGCGGCCAGGAAGGGCGCGGAACCAATGTCGTCCACCAAGGTGCTAATCACCCTGGGGTTGAGTTCCACTACGATGGAGTAATACGGTTTGTCGAGAGAGGCGCTGGTAATTTGACTGACCGTGGGGACATCTGCCGTGATTAACAGGGATTCGGCCGCACCGAAATCAAAGGTACGCGTCCCCATGCTGACGCGTTTACTACCCTGAAGAACCAGCGCGACCAATGGCTTCGATATCGCATATTGCAGCGACGTGACGGCGGTTTCACGGAGGATGACCAGTCCTGGAACGGGGGTTCGGGCAACCCCGCTGGCATCCACGTGGGTGTCCGCATAACGACTCGCAACTTCCAATAGTGCCGTGTCCATTCTTGCAGCTTAGCGGCGGCGGCGTGGTTTGGCAATAGCGCCGGGCGAATATGCCAACGCCTTCCAATCCGAAAATCGGACTAATGGGCAAAAAATGCAGCCAATCACGCAACCTGCTTTCGGCCTGCGACTCCATGATGTGCATCTCTTGATACTCAATCTGAAGGGATCTACCGATGTCCACTATTTCACTCGTAACCGGTGCCAGCCGCGGCCTCGGCCGCAATACCGCCCTCAGTATCGCCTGCCGGGGCGGTGACCTGATCGTCACTTATCGTACGGGCGCGAGCGAAGCGGCAGCTGTCGTCGCCGAAATCGAAGCACTGAGCCGCAAGGCGGTCGCTATTCAACTGGATGTGACCGATATTGCGTCGTTCGCGCAATTTTCCGAACAGGTTCGCGCGGCACTGACGTCGGTCTGGGGCCGAAGCAATTTCGATCATCTTGTCAACAATGCGGGGCAAGGCGACATGGCAAGTATCGCCGACACCACGGAAGCTCAGTTCGACGCGCTGTTCGACACACACGTGAAGGGTGTTTTCTTCCTGACCCAGGCGTTGGTCCCGCTGCTCACGGATGGCGGACGCGTCGTCAATTTCTCATCGGGTTTGACCCGTGTGTCATTCGCGGGCTTTTCTGCTTACGCTGCGGCGAAGGGCGCCGTCGAGATTCTGACCTTGTACATGGCCAAGGAATTCGCCCGTCGCGGCATCACGGCGAACAGCGTCGCGCCAGGCGCGATCGAGACCGACTTCCTCGGTGGCGCGGTACGCGATATGCCCGACCTCAACAAGCAATTTGCGGGTATGACCGCGCTCGGCCGCGTCGGCGTGCCCGACGATATCGGCCCGATGGTCGCAAGCTTGCTCGGTCCGGACAACCGCTGGGTCACCGGCCAGCGCATCGAAGTATCGGGCGGCCAAACCATCTAACGGTTCGGAAATAGCGACGATTGCTGCCGCAAATGCGGCAGCATCGCATGTACGCATCCGAAAATGATTATCCAAGCCCCCGCAGGCACCGTCGCTTCGGTCGCGTGTCAGCGCATCGCCGCTGCACTGATCGGCCTTGGGCTCTCGCATACGAGCAGTTGCCTGCGCGCCGTTCGGCCAGCATCCCACCATATTGTCAGCTTTTTCGTCTAGATATGGGATCGAAAATGTGATGGCTGATAACTTGTTGAATAAGGTGGGATTTTGGTGATCGCATATTCATGCGTCTGAAACCCACATGAACAGTGGGTTTTAACAAGGCGGCGGGGCTTGGGAAGCTTCTGTTCTACCATTGAGCCACACCCGCGTGCCACGCATTCCAGGCGGCTTTGCATGCAATTGACAACGCTGCGAGCGCTGATTTCAGCCATCAACGCCGCACGGCATGCTCCCTCTCCGCGGCGTGCATGCCCAGGTAGCCTTTGATCGACGCGATCACCAGCGGTAACGCGCCAAACAGGATGAACACCAGATCGCCGGGCAGGCGCAGCCATTCGATCAGGCGCGACCGCTCGCTGCCGATGTAGTCATGGCTGCGAGCATGCCAGTATCCGTGCTGCAGCACATCCCAGACCTGCAGCACGCCGCTGGGGAACAAGCTCATGACCACCATCAGCGCCAGGCCGACGTTAGTGCCCCAGAAGGCGATCCTGACGTATTTCTCGATGCCGGCCCAGCGCGTGTCGTCACTGGTCTGGCGCAGCACGAACACCATCAGCGCGATCGCCAGCATGCCGAAGACGCCCATCATCGCGGCGTGACCGTGGTTCGGCGTCAACTGGGTGCCGACCTCGTAATAGCTGACGATCGGCAGGTTGATCAGAAAACCGAAAATACCGGCGCCCAGGAAATTCCAGAAACCCACCGCCATCAGGAAATAGAATGTCCACTTGTGCGGTATGGCGATCGCCTTGCCGCACACGTCGCAGTCGCCGCGCGTCGTGCGCACGAAGTCCCAGGCATCGAGGGTCAGCAGGGTCAGGGGCACCACCTCGAGCACCGAGAACAGCGCCGACAGCGCCATATTGACGTTGGTTTGTCCGCTGAAATACCAATGGTGGCCGGTGCCCATCAGTCCGCCGAGGAAATACAGGATCGCGTCGAGATAGATGACCCGCAGCGCGACATTGCGGCGTGTCAGGCCGAGTTGATAGAAGGTCAGCGCCACGACCGTCGTGGCGAAGAACTCAAAAAAGCCCTCCACCCACAAATGGATGATCCAGAAACGCCAGGTATCGACCACGGTAAAGTTGGTCTTGGCGCCGAAAAACAACGCCGGAACATAAAAGACCGGAATGGCCAGCGCGGCGATCAGGAACATCCGGACGATGGGTCCGACCGCCGGCCGGGCCAGCGCGCGCGGCCGCACCAGTGTCCACAGCAAGCCAAACCAGCCGAACAAGCCGGCGACCAGCAGGTACTGCCAAAAGCGGCCGAGCTCCAGGTATTCCCAGCCCTGGTTGCCAAACCAAAACCACCAGCGGCCGAGCAGTTGTGAAATGCCCAGCCACTCGCCGAGCAGGCTGCCGCCGATCACCAATGCAAAGGCGGCGAACAGCGCGTGTATGCAGCCGGCCAACCAGCGCGGCTCATCGGCGCGCAGCGACCGGCCGAGGAACAAGGCTGCCGCCACATAGGCGGTGGCAATCCAGAAGATCGCCATCTGCAAATGCCAGGTGCGCACCAGGTTGCTCGGAAATATGCGCTCCAGCTGAAAACCGTAGAAGCTGCCGGGATCCGCGCGGTAATGCGCCACGGCGCCTCCCACCAGCGACTGCGCCAGGAACAACAGCGCGACGACAACAAAGAATTTCACCAGCGCGTTTTGACCCCGGCTCGATTGGCCCGCCACCAGTTGCGGATGCACATGATGGCCGCGCGTGATCCAGCCGAGGTAGTCGAACTTCCCGAACGCCAGCAACACGGTCGCGATCCCCGCGAGGAAAACCATCAGGCTTAAGGCGCTCCACAACAACGCACTGGACGTGGGCAAATTGCCGACACCGGGATCATAGGGAAAATTGTTGGTATAGGAATAGTCTTTGCCGGGACGCTCGGCCACCGAGGCCCAGGCCGTCCACATGACGAAGGCTGTGAATTGGCGCAGCTCGGCAGGATCGGTGATGAGATTGGCCTTGAGTCCGCCGTTGCGCGACGGCTCGCGGAAATACGCGGTCCAGAAGTCCACCTGTTCACGATAGGTTGCAGCCTGCGGATCGGTAAAATGCAGCGTCGCGGTGGCCGCGTCATAGCGATTGGTTTTGAGCGACACGGTGGCTTCGCCCTGCACCGCGGCTTGCTGCGAACGCGGCAACGCGGCGAAAAATTGCCGATAGCGTTGTTGCGCGATGGCCTCCACAGTTTGCTCGCCCATGCGATGCAGCGCCGCGGCCGAATAATCCGGCCCGAGATAGGCGCCATGGCCCCAGATGCTGCCATTGGCCATCAAGCCATACTTGAGAAATACCGCCTGTCCGCTGCTGATATCGTCACCGCTGAACACGGCGACGCCGCGCGCGTCCACCACCTGCGTCGGGACAGGCGGGGCATTCTGGTAAGACAGCGTCGTGACCGTGATCAGCCCGGCAAAGCCCAGCACCATGACGATCAGTATCGTGCGTATCCACCAGGGCGAAAGCGGGCCGTCATCTTCGCTCACCGGTTGTGCCGCGTCGCTCATATTTACGCCCTGTCATTTCTTGCGTTGCGCTTCAAATGAGCATGAGGTTCCCCGCTTGGGCCGGATATATCTGTGCGGAAGCACACTTACCCGCGTTGCATCCATGCAAAAATAATACTAACCAGAAATTAGTTGCCACTTAAGTCTGTTAGTATGCTGACCACCTTAGTCAACCCCATGCACAGGATCGTCCATGCGCAGCACATCTCACGCGACCGGCCAGGAAACCATTCTTGAAGACGGCAAGCCCATCGTCACCACCAGTGACCTCCAGGGCCGCCTGACCTACGCCAACTCCACCTTCATCGACGCCGGCGGCTACGCCGACGAGGAGCTGCGCGGGCAGTTGCAAAAATCGCTGTACCACTCCGACATGCCGCCCGAGGTGGACGCCGACATGTGGCGCACCGTGCTGTCGGGCGAGCCGTGGCGCGGCCTGGTCAAGTACGCCCGCAAGGACGGCGGCTACTTCTGGTGCATCGCGAACGCCACGCCGGTGATTGAAAAGGGCAAGACCACCGGCATCATGTCGGTGTGCACCAAGCCCAAGCGCGAACAGATCCAGGAAGCCGAGCAGCTTTACCGCAGCGTCAAGGGCGGCAATCCGGACGGCATCCGCATCGTGCGCGGCGCCGCCGCAGCGCGCGGCTGGCGCAGGCTGGCCAACGCGCTGCGCGACATCACGCTGGCGCAGCGCCTGGCCGCATGCTTCGGCGGCATGGCGCTGCTGGCGCTGTCCATGGCCGCGCACGCGCTGCTGCCCTATTCCGACACGGCCATGCATGCGCAGGCGGTGCTGATGGTGGCGCTGGCCCTGTACAGCTGGCGCAACCTGCACCTTGCCGTGGTCGCTCCGATCCAGGCCAGCATCAACGCCGCCCGCATCCTGGCCGGCGGCGACCTGACCACGCGCATGGCGGTCGACCGCCACGACGAGCTGGGCCAGCTGCAAGCGTTCGTGCGCCAGCTGAACCTGAACCTGGCGTCCATCCTGGTCGACATCCGCAGCAATTTCACGCTGACCCGCAGCACCACCACGCTGGTGCGCGCGGCCAACGTCGACCTGTCGGCGCGCACCGAGGCGCAGGCGTCCAACCTGGAGCAGACCTCGGCGCACATGGGCCAGATCACCGGCATGGTCAGCCAGACCGCCGACAACGTCAACACCGCCAGCGGCGTGGCAAGCGGGGCAACCGCGCTGGCCGAACGCACCGGCGTCGCGGTGGCGCAGGTGGTGGCGGCCATGAACGACATCAGCAGCTCCTCGCGCCGGATCGTCGACATCATCAGCCTGATCGACGGCATCGCCTTCCAGACCAATATCCTGGCGCTCAACGCGGCCGTCGAAGCGGCGCGCGCCGGCGAACAGGGGCGCGGCTTCGCCGTGGTGGCCACCGAAGTGCGCAACCTGGCTCAGCGCAGCGCGGCGGCGGCCAAGGAGATCAAGGCCTTGATCGACGTCTCGGCCGGCAAGATCGAGATCGGCGCCGGCGTCGCCGGCACCGCCGGCCAGGACATGGATGCGGTGATCGCGGCCATCGGCCGGGTCGCCTCCATCATGGGCGACATCAGCGGCTCGACGCGCGAGCAGAGCAGCGGCGTCAACCAGGTCCAGGACGCCATCATGCAGCTGGACGAGGTGACCCGCCAGAACGCGCAGATGGTCGATGAGGCATCGGCCGCCACCGGCGTGCTCGACGTGCAGGCGCAGGCGGTGGCCAAGGCGCTGGAAGTGTTCAAGCTGCCGCCGCAAACCCGCCGAGCCTGAGGCTGTCAGCGGAAAGTATTTGACTTTTCGCATGGCCTGGCCGAAGGTGTCGAGAAAACGTTTTCAAACACCCTTTTCTCGACATGCGAAGGAATATAGTGAGACTTCCCCTCTTTCAACGCGCGCTGGGCTTGTCCATCGCCGCACTGGCTGCGCCGCTGGCATGCGCTGCGCCTGCCGACGTACAAATCAAACTGAACCAGCTCGGTTTCCTGCCCGCTTCGTACAAGCTGGCCGTCGTGCCGAACGTGGCGGCTCAAAAGTTCGCCATCGTCGAGGCGGGCAGCGGTGCCGAAGTGATGGCCGGGGAGCTGGGACCGGCCGCGCTGTGGGCGCCATCCGGCGAGACCGTCAGGCAGGCCGACTTCTCCGGCCTGGTTCAGCCGGGGCGCTATCAGTTGCGGGTCGCCGGCCTGCCGGATTCGGCGCCGTTCACGGTGGCGGCGGATGCCTACCAGGCGCTCAACGCCGCGGCGATCAAATACTACTATCTCAACCGCGCCGGCACCGCCCTGCCTGAACGGCACGCCGGCGTCTTTGCCCGGGCCGCCGGGCATCCCGATACCCAGGTTCTCGTTCACGATTCCGCCGCGTCGGCCGCCCGTCCCGCGGGCACGGTCATTTCCAGTCCCAAGGGCTGGTACGACGCTGGCGACTACAACAAATACATCGTCAACTCCGGCATCACCACCTACACGCTGCTGGCCGCCTATGAAGACTTTCCCGAGTTCTTCAAGGCACAGCAGCTGAACATCCCGGAAAGCGGCAACGGCATTCCCGACCTGCTCAATGAGGTGCTGTGGAACCTGGAATGGATGCTGTCGATGCAGGATCCCAACGACGGCGGCGTGTATCACAAGCTGACCAACAAGGCCTTCGACGGCATCGCGGTCATGCCGGACCAGGCCACGCAGGCGCGCTACGTGGTGCAAAAGACCACCGCCGCCACGCTTGATTTCGCCGCCGTCATGGCCACCGCCAGCCGGGTGCTCGCTCCGTACGACAAGCAGCTGCACGGCATGCCGGCGCGGATGCTGGCGGCCTCGCAGGCGGCATGGCAGTGGGCGCAGGCCCATCCCAAGGCGCTGTACCAACAGCCCAAGGATATCGCCACCGGCGAATATCCCGACCAGGATGTGAGCGACGAATTCGCCTGGGCCGCGGCCGAGTTGTATATCGCCACCCGCAACGACGACTACTACAAGGCGATGCAGGCGACGAAGCTGGAAGCGACCGTGCCGTCGTGGGGCGACGTACACGGCCTGGCCTGGATGTCGCTGGCGCGGCACCGCAAGCAACTGAGCGCGGCGGCCGACCAGGCCCTGATCGCCGGCCGGATCGATGCGCTCGCCGGCAAGCTGCTGGCGGCGTGGAAGGGATCGGCCTACGGCGTCGCCATGCAAACCGGCGACTTCGTCTGGGGCAGCAACGCCGTGGCGCTGAACCAGGCGATGATGCTGTTGCAGGGCTACCAGCTGAACGGCAGGCGCGAGTACCTGCAGGCGGCCCAGTCCAGCCTGGACTATGTGTTGGGGCGCAATCCCATCGACACTTCCTTCGTCACCGGTTACGGCATCAAGTCGCCACTGCATCCGCACCATCGTCCCTCCGAAGCGGACGGCATTGCGGCGCCGGTGCCCGGCATGATAGTCGGCGGCCCCCAGCCCGGCCAGCAAGACAAGAAGGACTGCCGGCAGCCCTATCCTTCGGCGATGCCGGCCAAGGCCTGGCTGGACAATGTGTGCTCCTACGCCAGCAATGAAATCGCCATCAACTGGAACGCGCCGCTGGTCTACGTGTCGGCCGCGATCCAGCAGCTGACGACACCAGCCGCCGGCGCATACAAGAAACAACAACCGTGATTATTCGTTAGAATTCCCCTTGCTGTTGGGCAATTACCGTCCTACACTTGTCTCATCGTCTCAGTGGCCCCCGCTCCCCGGGGGCACTGACCGTCTCTTCCGGCCCGATCCCCGCTGGACCCCAATGATTCCAGCAATGATGTAGCAAATATTGGCAATTTCATTGGCAATCTATATCACGGGTAAAAAAAATGAACGCAATAAAAAACCTCAAGATCGGCATCCGGTTGAGCGTCGGCTTTGCCGTCATCATCGCGCTGATGACCGCGTTGGCCGCGATCGGCATCAGCCGCATCCGGGCAATCGACACGAACACCGACATCATCGTCCATGACCGCTATGCCAAGGTCGCGCTCGCGCATACTATCGAAAACGAAGTCAATCGCCAGGCCCGCGCGCTGCGTACCGCGCTGATCGCCAACGACGACCAGGTCTCCGCCCGCGAACTGGTCAAGATCAGCGACTCGGCACCGATCATCGCGGGGGCGCTCGACAAGCTCCAGGTCATCATCCATACGGAAAAGGGCAAGGCGGCGCTGCAGGCGCTGATGGCGGCGCGCGCCACGTTCACGGAACGCGAACACCATCTGATCGGCTTGATCAAGGGGAAACAGGCTGACGCCGGCCGCGACTATCTGATCAAGGAAGTCCTTCCACCGCAGACGGTCTACCTGACTGCGATCGAAGCGTTCGCCGACACCCAGGTCAAGGGCATGGAACAGTTCGCGGCAGAGGCCAGCGATATGGCCGACAACGCCAACATGCTGATGATCGTGCTGGCCGTGGTGGCGGCGCTGCTGGCCGCCGCCATCGGCTACCTGCTGACGCGTTCCATCGTCCTCCCCTTGCGCCGCGCGGTGCAGGTAGCGCAAACCGTCGCCGCCGGCGACCTGAGCACCCACTTCGACGCCTGCGCCACGGACGAAACCGGCCAGTTGCTTACTGCCTTGAAGGAAATGAACGAGAGCCTGAAAAACATCGTCGGCCAGGTACGCTCCGGCACCGAGACCATCGCCACCGCGTCGACCCAGATCGCCACCGGCAACCACGACCTGTCGGCGCGCACCGAACAGCAAGCCAGTTCGCTGGAGGAAACCGCCTCGTCGATGGAGGAAATCACCGCCACCGTCCGCGAAAACGGCAACAACGCACGCCATGCCAACAAGCTGGCCGTCTCCGCGTCGGACGTGGCGGTCAAGGGCGGCGCGGTCGTAGCCCAGGTGATCGACACCATGGGCTCGATCAACGAATCGGCCAGGAAGATCGTCGACATCATCGGCGTGATCGACGGCATCGCCTTCCAGACCAACATCCTGGCCCTGAACGCCGCCGTCGAAGCGGCGCGGGCTGGCGAGCAGGGCCGCGGCTTTGCCGTGGTGGCATCTGAAGTGCGCAACCTGGCGCAGCGCTCGGCCACGGCAGCCAAGGAAATCAAGACGCTGATCGGCGCCTCGGTCGAGAAGGTGGAGCTGGGCAGCCAGTTGGTGAACCAGGCCGGCAGCACGATGGACGAGATCGTCGCCAGCGTCAAGCGCGTGACCGACATCATGGCCGAGATCGCCTCCGCCACGCAGGAGCAAGACTCCGGCATCGAGCAGATCAATCAGGCCATCAGCGAAATGGACACCGTGACCCAGCAAAACGCGGCCCTGGTGGAAGAAGCGGCGGCCGCCGCCGAATCGCTGCAGGACCAGGCGGGCTCGCTGGCACAACTGGTCAGCGTGTTCAAGCTCGCCGGCGATACGCAGCAAGCGCCGCGCGCGGCCAGCCAGGCAACCGGCCGGCCGGCCAAGCGCGCGTCCAAGGTAGCGCGTCTGGCGATGGCCTGACGTATTGTTTCGTCCCGGCAGGCGGCAAATCATTTATATTCTTGGTTTGCCTGACATGTCGAAAGGACGTTACATGAAATCAGCAGCCCTGATGGCGGCGCTAGCGCTGGCCATCCCTCTGGCGCCAGCCGCCGCCGATCCCGCGGCCGATCCGATCTCCACGCTGGTCGGCCAGCTGGACCTGGAAAAATACAAGGCCACCATCAAAAGCCTGACCCGTTTCGGCGACCGCCGACAAGGCACCGAACGCAATCGCCAGGCACTGGACTGGATCGAGGCGCAGCTCAAGTCCTACGGCTGCACCAACACCGAACGGCTGCAGTACCAATACACGCAGCCGGCGCCGGACGCGCCGCCGGCCAAGCGCGCACCCGGCATACCGAGCGGCGGCGCCGGCGGCCCGCCGGGCCAAGGCGGCAGCACGCTGTTCGGCAACCGCATCCCCACCGGCGTGAACACCGATCCGATGCTGCAGCCGGATGAAAAGCTGCGCGCGCTGAACGCCGAGCAGACTCCGGTCGGCACCTCGCAGCGCGAGAACGTCTACTGCACCAAGGTCGGCGCCACGCATCCGGAAGAGATGTACATCGTCAGCGCCCACATGGACGGCATCGGTTTCGGCGAGGCAGCCAACGACGACGGCTCCGGCACCGCGCTGGTGATGGAGCTGGCGCGCATCTTCAGCGCGCCCGGCGTCGAGACGGACCGCTCGATCCGCTTCGCCTTGTGGAACAACGAGGAAACGGGCCTGAACGGCGCCACCGCCTACGCCATGCAGCGCAAGGACTTGCAGGGCATCGAGTCGCCCAAGGGCTCGGGCAAGTATCCGGAGCCGAAGTGGCTGGGCATGATCCAGCACGACATGATGATGTGGGACCACGGCATGCCGATCCCGAAACTGGACGCCGCCGGCAAGCCGGTGCTCGACGCGAAAGGCCAGGCGGTGTACGTGTCGCCGCCCGAGCAGCGCCGCGAGGCCGACGTCAACATCGAATACCAGTCGGTGTCGAAACAGGCGGAGGCTTCGGCCAAACTGGCGTGGGCCTTCCGCGCCGCCAACGACAAGTACGCGACCAACTATCCGGCCGCCGTCGGCTTCCACATGACGAACACCGATTCGACGCCGTTCATGGACCTGGTGCCGTCGATTTCGCTGCGCGAGAATGAGCGCGGCCAGCAGATCGGCGCCGGCTGGGATCCCAACTGGCACCAGCCGTCGGACGTGTACGCGACCTACTCGGACAAGGATTTCCTGCTCGGCCTGAACGCCGCCCAGACCACGCTGGCCGGCGTGGCGCAGCTGGCCGGGGCGCGTATCAGGAAGTAGTGCGCCGGGAAGTCATTACTGTTGCTGGTACTTTTCCGAACGGGGGCCGTACAACATGCCGTTGGCAAGGCCGCCCGACAGCAGGCGGGCGCTGGTCACGCCGGCCACCGGATGTGAAGCATCGGTGGTGCTGTTGATGATCTGTTTGACGGCAGCTGCCACCAGCGCGCCGATCAAGCCACCGCCGCCGTTGTTGCCGCCCTCGTTGTTGGAGGCGCTGGCGGTGCCGGTCCACAGCACCGCGCCGGTCTTCAGATCCACCAGCTTGGCATTGGCCGACACCACCACCACGCTGTTGAGCACCGTGTAGCTGGCGCCGTAGTTGGTGATGGTGACGTACATCGCGGCGTCGGCGCCAAAGATCTCTTTCAGCTTCGCCGTATCGACCGCATGCATGTCGCTCGCGCTGGTCAAACCGTTCTGCTTGAAGGTCTCGCCGACCAACGCCACCGGCAACACATAGTAACCGGCTTCGGCCAGCGGATAGGTGACTTGCGCATAGACGCTGTTGGCAGCGTTGACGTCCGGCGAATTGTTCAGCGGCGGCAGCACCAAAATCGAACGCGGCCTGGCCGCCTTGAAGGCGGTATAGTCATATGGCGCCTTCGGCGTCGCGCAACCGACGATCAGGGCGGCGGGCGCCATCACGGCGACCAGTTTCAGGATTCGGTTCAGCATATCAGTTCACACTCTTCTTGGTTTTCGCCAGCAGGAAATCCATATAGACCGCCGACTCCGGGAATAATTTTTTCTCGTCCTCGAACTGAGCGACGACCTGGTCCGGCTTGCCGGCGATCGAGTACAGCATGCCGAGGTGCGCATGGAAGCCCGGTGGCGCGGTCTGTCCCTTGGCGCTGATGTTCTGCAGCGCCAGCTCCATCGCGGCGATCTGCTGGTCCGGGCTTTCGCCTTTCAGATGCTGGTATACCTGCGGCTGATAGCCTTCCCAGCCATACATAGTCTTGGGCGCGCTCGCGCACCCAGTCAACGCCACGCCGGCGGCCAGCGCCAGCACCATGCCGGCGCGCTTGATCATTGTCTGTTTCATGGGTCGCCTTATTGAGTGCGGGTATTCATCGCGCCGGCTTCGACGCCGGCCACCAGGTGGTCGACCGCTTCGCGCACGGCCAGGTCCAGCACCTTGCCGTTCAGCGTGGCGTCATAGCTGGCGGTGCCGCCAAAGCCCAGCACTTCGCGGTTGGACAGGCTGTACTCGCCCGCGCCCTGGCTGGAATACACCACTTCCGAAGTGGCGATGTTGACCACGTTCAGCGTGACCTTCGCGTAAGCGACCTGGGTCTTACCGCGCCCCATGATGCCGAACAGTTGGTGGTCACCCACTTCCTTGCGGCCGAACTCGGTCACGTCGCCGGTGATGATGAAATCGGCACCCTTGATGCTCTGGCTTTGCTTTTTGAAGTCGGCTTCCTGCTTGGTCTCAGACAGGTTGTCGCGGTCCAGCACATTGAAGCGGTTGGTCTGCTGCATGTGCGAGATCAGGATGGTCTTGGCTTGGCTGCCCAGACGGTCGACGCCGTCGGAGAAAATGCCGCGCATGAAGCTGGAGCGGTTATCGAACTTGCCGACGGCGACCAAGGTGCGGGCGCCGGCGTAGGGACGGGCGGCGCTTGCCACGGTCGGCACAGCCAGCGCCTGCGAGCTTTCAGTTGCGCAGCCTGCCAGCGCCGAGATCATTGCCGCGCCAATCGCCAGCGCGCTCAGTGTATTTCTTTTCATTTTTACCCCGGAGTTAAAATTTTATATGAAGCAATTTTTCTTCGAGGCAAGTGTACTTGATTGCAGGGCAAACAATCTATCCAATAGTCACTGGACAAAAGACAGGCGGTCGCCCCTTACTGCGGCGCCTCCACCTTGTACCCCTTGGCCTGCAAGGCTGCGATATAGCCTTGCGGGTCGAGGATGTCTTTCAGGCGCAGCACCGCGAACGTCGATGCGTTGGCGGCCAGCGATTTCTCCGCCGCCGTGACCCATACTTCACGCAGGCGCGCATCCATGTCCTTGAAACCCGGCTGGCTCTTGAGGAAGTCGCTGTTGGTCAGCGCGGCCTTGCATGCGCTCTCGCGGTCGGCGTAACTGAGCTTTTGTATCGCTTCGATATCGCCCACCGCCCAGGCGTTGGCGCGCACGCGCATGGCGTCAAGATCGGTCTCCAGCCGCTCCAGCGTGGTCGAGAAACATGCCACGTCGTCCATGGCCGATTTCTTGAAGTCGCGCAGCGCCTTGACCGGGCTGTCGATTTCCAGCTCCACGCCTGGCGACGTCGATTTGATGTTGTTCTTCTTGACGATCTTGTCGATCGCCGCGTACACCTCGCCGCCCGACGACAGTCCGGCATGCGCCAGTCCTTTGCTGTACAACTCGTCGGCCACGAAAATCGGACGCTCGCTCTCGATGCTGTTGTCCTTGCCGATGTACTTGTCCTTGAGCCGCTGCCAGCGCGCATAGACGTCGGCCGGCAGCACGTCCTTCAGTTTCGCGCCGTCCGGATTGTCCTTCAAGCCGATGACGAAGGGCAGCAGCGTCAGCGAACGGAAGAATCCCACGTGCGCGCCGGCCATCGGCTGTTTCAGGTATTCCTGCGAACCTGCCAGGATGGATTCCACCTGGCGCGAGCGCCATTCCATGTTTTTCGGCAGCGGCGAATAGCTGCCGAACACCCACAGCACATGGTCGTCCTTCGATATTTTCCACAGGCCCGGGCCGGGGCGCTGGCCGGTGACGAGGATTTGTTCCGGCACGGCCTCGGCGGCCTCCGTCACCGGCGCGGCCGGCGCAGTTTCAGCGGTTTGCGACCATGCAGGCGCGGCCAGCGCGCCGAGATACAACGAGAACATCAAGCGTTTCAACATGGCGGTAGTCCCTGTATGTGGCGGAGTCGGATGCTGCGCCCACGTTGCAAATTATATATCTCCCGCCGTGTGCGTCGCCAGGGCTTGCAGCACGATGTCATGCAGGCGCTGCGCCGGCACGTTGAGTTCCGCCTCGCCCCGGTGCAGGTGCAGGCCGATCACCGGCAGCGGCGGCAACCCGCCCTGCTCCAGCATGCGCAGCGACGGCGGCAGGGCGACGCCGGTGCGCACGGTGACGCCCAGCCCCGCCGCCACCGCCGCCCACACGCCGCCCAGGCTGGGGCTGGTGAAGGCGATCCGCCACGCGATGCCGGCCCGGTCCAGCGCCTCCATCGCGGCCGAGCGCATCAGGCACGGGGAATCGAACACCACCAGCGGCAGCGGCTCGCCGCCGGCCAGCGACGGCGCCACGCCGTCCCTGGCCACGATCCAGCGCAGCGGCACGCGCGCCACCTCCCGCGTCTGGCGCGGCTGCAGTTGCGACAGCGACGTGCCGGCGTGGTCCCAGGCCAGCGCCAGGTCCAGCCGGCCGCCGGCCAGCAGCGCCAGCAGGTCGGCGTTGCGCGCCACGCTGGCTTCGATGCGCAGCTTGGGATGCACGCGGGCGAAGCGGCCCAGCACCTCGGTCAGCAGATGCTCACCGAAGTCCTCCTGCATGCCCAGCCGCACGCTGCCCGCCAGTTCGGCGCCGCGCACGGCCGTCGCCGCCTCGTCGTTCAGCTCCAGCAGCCGGCGCGCATAACCCAGCAGCGACTCGCCGGCCGGCGTCACCACCATGCCGCGTCCCTCCTTGCGCAACACCGGCATGCCCACCTGTTCCTCCAGCTTTTTCAGCTGCGCGCTGACGGCCGAGGTGGAACGCCCCAGCCGGTCGGCCGCCCTGGCGAAACTGCCCAGGTCGACGCCGGTGACAAAAGTGCGCAGCACGTCCAGGTCGAAAGTAATCCGTCGCATGATCATCCCGTTTTACCGAACCATCTGTCAAAATATTCCTGATTTTCAGGATCAAAATAGACCTGTATCGTGAGCCTGTCAATCACACAAACAGGAGCGCATCATGCCGATGAGCCGCATTTCACTGCTGAAGGGGAAATCCCCCGAATACCTGGCCGCGCTGTCGGCCAGCCTGCACCGGGCGATGGTCGAGGCCTTCAACGTGCCCGCCAAGGACCGCTTCCACGTCATCCACCAGCACGAACCGCACGAACTGGTTTTCGACCGCGACTACGAAAGCGAAGGCGGGCCGCGCTCCGATGATTTCGTGCTGATCGCGATCACCATCGGCAAGCCGCGCACGGTGGAGCTCAAGCAGGGGTTCTACCGGCGGCTGGTCGAACTGCTGGCCGACGCGCCCGGGCTGCGGCCGGTGGACGTGATGGTGGTCATCAGCAGCACCAGCGGCGAGGACTGGTCGTTCAGCGGCGGCGTGCCGGCCGCATCGCTGCTGGGAGCGCAGCGATGATCGCCATGCAATATGGCTTCACGCTGCCGGCCGACTACGACATGGGCATCGTGCGCGAACGCATCGCCACCAAGGGGCCGTTGCTGGACAACTTGCCGGGCCTGGTGTTCAAGGCCTACTTATATTCAGACCGCGCCGGGCATGTCGACGCAGCGGAGAACCGCTACGCGCCGTTTTACCTGTGGCGGGACGAGGAATCCATGCACGGCTTCCTCAACGGCCCCGGCTTCGCCGGCGTGGCGCAGGCGTTCGGCTGGCCTTCGGTGCAGACCTGGACGCCGTGGCACGCCAGCGTCGGCGGCGCGCTGCGGCAGGCGCGCCATGCCACCCGCAGCGTCGAGGCCATCGCGCCCTACAGCGACCTGGCGGCGCTGCGCCTGCGCGAGGAAGGCCATGCGAGGCATGCGCTCGAATGCGGCGCGCTGGCGGTGGTGATCGGCTTCGAGCCGGCCGGCTGGAGCATCGTGCGGATGGTGCTGTGGCGCGGCGAACCGGCACTTCCGCCGTTGCCGCATGAACAGCGCTACCGGATCGGCCACCTGTCGGCGCCGGGGCTGGCCTGACGCTAAAGGTCAGCGCAGCAGCAGCAAGGCGCTGCGCGGCTGCGCGTTGGCCTGGGCCACCATCGAGGCGCCGGCCTGGCGCAGGATGCTGGCGCGCGTCAGTTGCGCGGTTTCGCTGGCGTAGTCGGTGTCGCGGATGCGCGAACGCGCCGCTTCCAGGTTGACGGCGCCGTTGTCGGCATTGCCGGCGGCCGCCGACAGCCGGTTGCTGGCGGCGCCCAGCAGCGCGCGGATGCTGCCTATGTCGTCGATCTTGCCGTCGATATAGGTCAGCGCATCGGTGGCGCCGCTGAAAGTGGACAGGTCCAGCGGCGGCTCGCCGGACGTGTACGCGCTCACTTCCTCCAGATCGGGCGGGCCGATCACGACCGATGCCTGCGCCCCCGCGCTGAGCCCCGCCGCCGCCGGGTTGGCGCCGGCGATGCTCATCGCATGTCCTCCGGGACGGGGTGCCTCGGTCACCGTCACCGTGCCTTTGTGGTTGCCCAGCGCCAGCCCAAGCGAACCGGCGCTGCCGGCGTTCGCTTCGGCGATGACGATATCGCGGCCATCGGCGGCGCTCAGCGTCAGCGTGCCGCCCACGGCGCTGGCGGTGACGCCGCTGGTGCCGGCCTCGTTGCTGATGGCGGCGGCGGCACTGGCCGCGCGCGCGGCGGCCGTAACGCCGCCGATGGCGCCGATATCGACGCCGTTGATGGAAAAGCTGGCGGCCGCCAGCGCGCCGGCGGCGCCGACCGCGCCATCGAGCGTGGTCGACGCCGACGCCGAGACGTTGCGGATATTGGCCGTGTTGACCGCCGCCGCCACCGCATAGGCGCTGCCGGCGCTTTGTCCCGGCAGAGCGCCGGCCACCGAGGCGCCCACCACCTTGTTGTTGATCACCACGTCGCCGTACTGTATCGCTCCCAGCACCGTGGTGCCGGCCGCCGTCGCCTGCTGCGGCGCCACGTCGGCCATCGTCTTCTCAAAGCCCGGCTGGATGATCGCGCGCGGTATCGTCAGCATCATGGTCTGGCTGGCTTCCGCGCCCACCTGCAGCTGCTGCGAGTAGCTGCCGTCCAGCAGGCCGATGTTGTTGTAGCGCGCGCCGGCGGCGATGTCCTGGTTGGAGGCGGCCAGCGCGTTGGCCTCGATCTGGATCGCCGCGCGGTCGCCCTGGCTGTTGGTGTCGTTGGCCGCCTGCACCGCCAGCTCGCGCATGCGCTGGAAGTTGTCCAGCAGCTGCGCGGCCGCGCCGTCGGCCACCTGCAGTAGCGAAATGCCATCGTTGATATTTTGCCTGGCGCGGTGCAGGCCGTTGACGCCGGCCGTCATGCGCTCGCTGACGGCCAGCCCGGCGGCATCGTCGCGCGCGGAGTTGATGCGCAGGCCGCTGGAGAGCTTTTGCAGGCGCGCAGCAACGTCCTCGCCCGAGCGCGCATAGCTGCGCTGGGCGTTCAGGGAGGAGAGGTTGGTGTTGATCTGCATGCCGGCCGTTAGCGTCGCAACTGCGGAATCGCGGTTGTCGGTTAACTAACGGCGGAAACGCCGAAGACTTGAGACGCCGGCTCAGCCGGGCAACAGCTCCAGCCGCTCGCGCGCCTGCGCCAGCTGCTCGCCGTCCATGCGGGCGGCGGCAGTTTTCAGATAGCGGGCGGCCGCGGTAAAGCCGGCGCGGTCGGCCATCGCCAGCCATATCCATGCCTGGCCGATATCGGCGCGCACGCCCTGGCCGAACATCAGCATCAACCCGAGGTTGAACTGCGCCCGCGCGTGGCCCTGGCCGGCGGCCTTCAGGTACCAGTGGTGCGCCTGCGCGTAATCCTGCGCCAGGCCCTGGCCGTTGTCGTAGCGCAGGCCCAGCGTGAATTGCGCCAGCGCGTGGCCCTGCTCCGCCGCCTTCGCGTACCAGGCGTTGGCCTGCGCGCAGTCGGGCTGCGGTCCGTCGTCCTTGTCGAACAGCAGGCCGAGGCTGTACTGGGCCGCCGCGTAATCCTGCTCGGCGGCGCGGCGGTACCAGCCCATCGCCTTGCGTTCGTCGCGCGGCACACCGCGTCCCGTTTCGTAGCGCAGGCCCAGATCGAACTGCGCGCGCAGGTGGCCCTGGTCGGCCGCCTTGCGGTACCAGAAGATCGCCTCCTGCGGATCCTGCACCACGCCGTGGCCGGCGTCGTACAGCATGCCCAGATGGTATTGCGCGCCGGGGAAGCCCTGCTCGGCCGCCTTGCGGTACCAGAACTGCGCCTGCTCGTAATCCTGCGGCACGCCCTGGCCGTGGTCGTAGCGCAGGCCCAGGTTGTTCTGCGCCGCCGCATGGCCCTGTTCTGCCGCCTTGCGGTACCAGTCCAGCGCCTTCTGCTCATCGCGCGGCACGCCCTGGCCGTTGTCGTAGATCAGGCCCAGGTTGAACTGGGAGCTGGCGTGATCCTGCTCTGCCGCGCGGCGATACCACAGGATGGCTTTCTGGCTGTCCTGCGCGATGCCGTCGCCCTTGTCGAAGCGCAGCGCCAGGTTGAACTGCGCCGGCGCGTAGCCCTGGTCGGCCGCCTTGCGGTACCACGACATCGCCTGGCCCACGTCCTGCGGCACGCCCTGGCCGTTGTCGTAGCGCAGGCCCAGATTGAACTGCGCGCGCGGATAGCCCTGCTCCGCCGCCTTGCGGTACCAGGAGATCGCCTGCTTGAAATCCTGCGGCACGCCCTTGCCGGTGTCGTACATCATGCCGAGATTGTTTTGCGCGCCGGCGTCGCCCTGGTCGGCCGCCTTGCTGAACCAGTGCATGGCTTTCTGCGTGTCCGCGTCCACTCCCTGGCCCTTGGCGTACAGCCAGCCCAGGTTGTACTGGGCGGCCGCGTAACCCTGCTCGGCGGCCAGCTGGTACCACGCCGCCGCCTCCTGGTAGTTCTGCTCGACGCCCTGGCCCTTCTGGTACATCACGCCCAGGTTGTACTGCGCGTGTTCCAGGCCGGCGCTGGCGGCCTGGCGATACCAGACCACGGCCAGCTCATAGCTCTGCGCCACGCCCTGGCCGTTGAAGTACATGAAACCCAGGCTGTGCTGGGCATTGGCGACGCCGCGCTCGGCCAGTCCTTTGACGCGCAGGAATTCGGCTGTGTAGGTGCTGCCGTTGTTCGCGTCGGCTTCGTTGGGACCGTATTTCGTCATGCTGGCTTAGGCTTGTATCGCGATCATCGTCGGTTGAGGTTGAGGGTCGACGCTGGGCACCGCGTGCAGCACGGCGTGGCCGTGGCCATGCGCCATGGACGGCACCGATGCGAGGTTCTGCGCCTGCAGCACATCGATGAAGCTGGTCAGCGAGATCGGGCGGTGATACAGATAGCCCTGCATCGTGGTGCAGCCGTTGGCCTGCAGGTAGCGCGCCTGCACGTCGGTTTCCACGCCCTCGGCCACCAGGTGCAGGCCGAGGCCGCGCGCGATCGAAATGATCGCCAGGATCACCGGGTAGTGGCCGTTCTCGTCGTGGATCTCCTTGACGAAGGACTGGTCGATCTTGATCGTGTGGATGGGGAAGCGGTGCAGATACGACAGCGACGAATAGCCGGTGCCGAAATCGTCGATCGCCACCGACACGCCCAGCTGGCAAAGCTTGTTGAGCTGCTCGATCGCATACTGCGGATTGCGGATGCAGATGTTCTCGGTGATCTCGACCTCGATCTGCGCCGGCGAAATGCCGTAGCGCGTCAGCGCGCCGCGCATCTTCTCGAAGAAGTCGCCGCGGTCGAGGTATTGCGGCGACAGGTTCAGCGACAGGCGGATCGCCTCGCCGCCGGCGGCGTTCCACTGCAGCAGGTCGCGGCACAGCGCGCCCAGCATCCAGTCGGAGATCGGCAGCATCAGGCCGTTCTCTTCGGCGAACGGCAGGAACTCGCCGGCCGACAGCAGCCCGCGCTGCGGATGGTTCCAGCGCATCAGGCCTTCGGCGCCGATGATGCGGCCGCTGGCCACGTCGACCTGCGGCTGGTAGTACATTTCCAGCTCGTTCAGTTCCAGCGCCTTGCGCAGGCTCTGCTCCAGCGCGATCTTCTGGTGCGACACGTCCAGCATCGAGTTGTGATAGAAGCTGTGGCCGTTCTTGCCCAGCGCCTTGACCTGGTACATGGCGATGTCCGCGTGGCGCAGCAGCTCGTCGATGGTCTCGCCGTCGCCCGGATAAATCGCGATGCCGATCGAGGCCGAGATGTGCACCTCGTGGCCGTCCAGGTCGAACGGCTTGTGCAGGCTCTCGAGGAACTTGTCGGCGATGGACTTGGCGTCCTGGCGGTCGCGCAGCTCGGGCAGCACGATGGTGAATTCGTCGCCGCCCTGGCGCGCCAGCGTGTCGCCGCGGCGCAGGCAATCCTTGAGCCGCTGCGCCACCTGCTGCAGCAGCTCGTCGCCCTTGACGTGGCCCAGCGTGTCGTTGACCAGCTTGAAGCGGTCCAGGTCGACGAACATCACGGCCAGCTCGGTCAGCTTGCGCTTGGCCTGGATCACGGCCAGGCCCAGGCGGTCCTTGAACAGCATGCGGTTGGGCAGGTCGGTCAGGATGTCGTGGTAGGCCTGGTAGGAGATCACTTCCTCGGCGCGCTTGCGGTCGGTGATGTCGCGCGCGACGCCGTAGGTGCCGAAGAATTCGTGCTTCTTTACCTCGTGGTCCGGGATGTGCATGCCGATCGCGTTGAGCGAGATCGTCATCAGCGTGTTGTTGAAGGTGCGCTCGATGCCGCCGCCGGTATTGCACTTCAGGCGCAGCTCGACGTTGCGCGAGGCGCGTTCGTCGACGCGGCGCTCGTTGAAGGCGTAGCGCGCGCGCTCCTGGTCCTCGTCGTGCACCAGGATCGAGTAGTGCTTGCCGATCAGCTCTTCGCGGGTGAAGCCCAGCAGCTGCTGCACGCGGTCGTTGACGAAGGTGAACTTGCCCTCGTGGTTCAGCGTGTAGATGATGTCCGGCGAGCTGTCCACCAGGTAACGGTACATCTTCTCGGAGTTTTCCAGCTTGGAGGCGATGCGCTCGTTGTCGATGGCCAGGCGGCGCTTCTGCAGCGCGTTCTCCACCGTCTTGAGCAGCTCCTCGCGGCTGTAGGGCTTGCGCAGGTAGTCGTAGGCGCCGCGTTTCAGCGCGCCGATGGCCGCCTCGATGCCGACGTCGCCGCTCATGACGATGACGTCGCCGTCGATGCCCTTGGCGTTGATGAAGTCCATGATCTCGTGGCCGCTCATGTCGGGCAGGCGCAGGTCGAGCAGGATCAGGTCGAACTGGAGCCTGGTCAGCTGGGCCAGCGCTTCACTGCCGCAGGTCGCGGTCACCAGATGGTAGTCACGGTCGCGCAGCAGTTCGTACAGGGATGACAGCAGGCGCGGCTCGTCGTCAACGAGCAGGATGCGCGGGCAGTTATCGGTAGCAATGGCGACGGGGGCGTGGTCGTCAGGGTTCACAAGATTCATCATGGCCTTAAACTGAATCCATCACCCGCGTTTGCACGCCGGTGATTTGACTGGCGCTGCCACGGGCGGGCAGCAGAATTTCAAAGGTAGTACCCGTTTTGCCGGATCGGCAGGTAATCAGGCCCTGCATTTTCTTCACCAGGCTATGGACGATGGACAGGCCCAGGCCATGGTGCGCACCTTCCTTGGTGCTGCGTACCGCCGAGAACAGGTTGGCCAGTACTTCGGCCGACAGTCCCGGTCCGGTGTCGCTGATCACCAGCTCCAGATACAGTTTGCGTTCGCGGTTGACGTGACCGCGATGCGATATTTCGATCTTGCCGCCGCCGGTCAGCGCTTCGACCGCGTTCTTGATCAGGTTGACCAGGATCTGCTTGAGCAGGTCGGCGTCGCCGTCGATCTCGGCCGGCTCCTCCTGCATGCGCACCACGATCTGCACCGAAGCCGGCACGAACTCGGTGGCGCGGAACAGGCGCAGCACGTCGTCGACCACGCGGGCGACGTCGGTCACGCGCGAGGCGTCGGTCGGCTGCAGGTCGGCCAGGCCGTTGATCAGCTGGCCGACGCGGTCGATTTCCTCGTTCAGGATCGACATCTCGCCCACCACCGGCTCGCGCTTGGCCAGCTTGCTGTCGAGGACGGACAGGTAGTTCTTGATGATCGACAGCGGGTTGTTCACCTCGTGCACCACGCGGCGCGAGGCTTCGCGGTATTCTTCGGCCACATGGGCGATCTGGCGCCGGGCGTGACCGCGTTCGCTGATCGCCGTTTCCAGCGCGGCCGCGGCCTGCGTGCCGAACGACTGCAGGAAGCGCTCGCGTTTCTGGAACGACGGCATCTGCCAGGCCGGCGCGCCGCCGATCAGGATGCCGAGGCAGCGCTGGTTGGCCACCAGCGGCAGGCACACCATGCCCTCGCTGCCGAGGATGCGGAACAGCTGTTCCTCCGCCACGTTCAAGGTCGGCGACTCGCGGCTGATGTAGGTCAGCTTGCGCTCCAGCGCCGATTCCGCCACCACGCCGCCCTTGTTGAGCGGGATGACGAATTCGGCCAGCTTCTGCAGGTGCTCGCCGGTGGCCATGCCGTGCAGCGCATGGCCGGTCGGATTCTCCATCAGCACCACGGCGTTTTCGAAATCGAACAGGATGCGCGCCGAGCGCGTCATCGATTCCAGCAGGCCGGATTCGCCCTGCTGGCGCGCGAAGGTCTGGCCCATCTCGGACACCAGCACCATGTTGCGCACTTCCTCGGACAGCCGCTGCTGCACCGGATCGACCGCCGGCGGCGCATAGGCGGCCGGCGTCGGGATGTCGTCGGCGCCGGCCAGGTCGATGCCCAGGTAGGCGGCGGACTTCTCCACCTGGCGCGCGGCGTTGCGGATGATCTGTTCCAGCGTCCCGGCGTCGAGGCCGCACAGCTGGCTGGCGTCTTCGATGGCCTGCTCCTCCTCGCCCTCGTGGAAGCACAGCAGGTGCGCCAGGCGCACGATGCGGATCAGCGGATGCGCCGACTCCAGGCGCGCAATCGGCTCGTGGTGATACAGCACGCTGTCGGCCAGGAAGGAATCGAGGTGCCAGCGTTCGATCAGCCAGGCGCCCGCTTCCGAGTGCGTGATTTGCAGCGTGCGCTGCTCGACGGCGCACAGATCCTCGTCGTCGCGCGCCGTGAAGTTGAACGAGTATTCCTTGGGCGCGGTCGCCAGCAGCGCCAGCCGGCCGACGTTGTGCAGCAGGCCGGCCAGGTAGGCTTCCTCGACGTGCGGGTATTCCATCTTCTTGGCCACGTCGCGGGCGATGACGGCGGTGGTGAGGGAACCTTTCCAGAAGCCGCGCAGATCGGTGCTGCCCGAATGGGGGAAGCTGTTGAAGGTCTGGAACACGGATTCGCTGATGACCAGCGTCTTGATCATGTCGGTGCCCAGCGACACCAGCGATTGCTCCAGGCCGACCGTGCGCTGGTTGCGGTGGTAGGCCGAGCTGTTGGCGACGGTGAGTATCTTGCTGGTCATCGCCGCATCCTTGGCGATGAGGGCGGCCAGCTCCGGCATGCCAGCGTCGTCGGCTTGCAAGTGCTCAATCAACTTAATGAGTATCTGCGGCATTGCCGGCAGACGGGCAATCAGCAGGCGATTGCGAATATCATGGTCAGGTTGATGCATCGTATCAAGCGGTCTTGGGGGCCAGGAAACGTTGTATTAAAAAATTATACTAACATAAAGTCTCGTAGTAACTTAATAGCAAGTAAGATTTCTTTCTAAACTAAGTGAATTTCCTGCCGTTAATGATTATCGGACCGGATGGCGTAGAAGCATGCGCCGGTAATAGCGCGACGTCAACCACAAAACGAGAGCAGAGGTACTAAATGCCATCTGTCCCGCGGCTAACCACAGCACCGAATGTGATAGAAAGGGTGCAATCACCCCCGCCACCATCGCTCCCAGCAGGGTCACGGCGAAAGATTGGCAGGATGCCACCGTCCCCCGGATATGCGGAAACAGGTCCAGCGCCAGCAAGGTTGCCCCGGGGGCAACGAGCGACATGCCGAAGGCATACACGAACATCGGCGCCACCGACCACGGCAGCGAAGCGGGCATCAGCGCATGGTATGAAAGGTTAAATATCGACGCCGCCAGCAGGAAACAAAAGCCGATGCCGATCTGTCGCGAAAATGTCATCTTTCCGGCAATCCGGTTCGCCGCCAGCGCGCCGAGGAAGATCCCCGCCACCGATGGAATGAACAGCCAGCCGAACTGGCCCGGCCCCAGGCCCAGGTGTTGGGGCAGGAACACCGGCGCCGACGAGATATACAGGAACAATCCGGCGAAGTTCAGCGCCACCACGCCGGACTTCATGTGGAACAGCGGCGAGCGCAGGATTTCGCCGTAATTGCGCAGCAGGAAGCGCGGATTGAAGGGATGGCGCTTTTCCTTCGGCAGCGTTTCCGGCAGGCGGCGGTAGCAGTAGATGAACAGCAGCACGCTGTAGGCCAGCAGCGCCAGGAAGATGGCGCGCCAGTCGAACAGCGTGACCACCCAGCCGCCCAGTATCGGCGCGATGGCCGGCGCGATCGAGAAGATCATCGTCACCATCGACAGCAGGCGCGCGGCGGCGGCATCCTCATACAGGTCGCGGATGATGGCGCGGCCGACCACCACCCCGGCCCCCGCCGACACGCCCTGCAGGATGCGGAACACCCACAGGTACTGGACCGTGTGCGCGGCGGCGCAGCCCAGCGTGCCGATGGTGAACGTCACCAGCGACACCAGGATCACGTTGCGGCGGCCGAAGGCGTCCGACAGCGCACCGTGCCACAGCACCATGCAGGCAAAGGACAGCATGTAGAAGGTCAGGCTTTGCTGGACCTCGATAGCGCTGGCATGCAGCGTGGCCTGGATGTTGGGGAAGGCCGGCAGGTAGGCGTCGATCGAGAAAGGCCCCAGCATCGACAACGCGGCCAGCGTGGCGGCCAGCGCGCCGGCGGAGAGCACCCTCATGTGCGAAGGCGGCGGCGGCGGAATGTCCGCGGCGGGGTCGGGAGGAATATTGGCGGGAGGCGTAGGGAACATAAAACGTTTTCCTTCGAGAGCGCATGCTGTCACCCCCAACCGCGATGCCGCAGCCGGGGTCGGACCCCGCGCGGCCCCGCGGGGTTAGGCGGTTAGACTTCTTTGGGTTTGGCGGCTTCGCGGCGGTTGAAGCCCGCCACCATATCGAAGCGGAACAAGCGGCATTCCAGCGCTCCGTTGAAGAACGGCGTCTTGCGCGATTCCTTCAGGCGCAGCAGCTTGGGCAGGCCCAGGTCCGCCGTGAACAGGAACACCGTCCAGCCGGCGAAGCGCTGCTTGAGCGTGGTCGACAGCGCCGAATAGAAGCTGCTCGCCAGCTCGTCTTCCGGCAGCGTGCTGTCGCCGCGCACGCCGATACGCTCGCCGTACGGCGGGTTGGTCAGCAGGATGCCCGGCTGCTCGGTCGGCGCCTTCACTTCCTGCGCCTCGATCTGCTTGAGCGGCACGTCGAACATGATGCCGGCGCACTTCAGGTTATGGCGCGTCATCGCCACCATGTCGCCCGAGATGTCGGAGCCGAAGATGATCGGCGACTCCGGCAGCGGATTGGCCTTGATCGAATTCTTCATGTCGTTCCACGGCGCCGGATCGAAGTCGTTGAAGGCTTCGAAGGCAAAGCGGCGGCGCGCGCCCGGCGGTATGCCCTGCACCATCTGCGCCGCTTCGCACAGGATGGTGCCGGAGCCGCACATCGGGTCGAACAGCGGGATGCCCGGCTTCCAGCCCGACACGCGCAGCAGGCCGGCGGCCAGGTTCTCGCGCAGCGGCGCGTCGCCGGTTTCCTCGCGCCAGCCGCGCTTGAACAGCGCCTCGCCCGAGGTATCGAGGTAGATGATGAACTGGCGCGCGTCGAGGAAGCCGACGATGCGCATGTCCGGCTCCTTGGTGTTGACCGAGGGACGCTTGTCGAACTGGTCGCGGAAGCGGTCGCAGATGGCGTCCTTGATCTTCAGCGTGGTGAACTCCAGGCTTTTCAGCGGCGACTTCACGGCGGTGACGTCGACGCGGATGGTATGGTCGTAGGTGAACCAGTCTTCCCACGGCTGCGCCAGCACCAGGTCGTAGATGTCGTTCTCGTTCTGGTAGCCGGTGACGGCCATGCGCATCAGCACGCGCGAGGCGATGCGCGAGTGCAGGTTGATGCGGTAGGAATCAAGCAGGTCGCCCGAGCAGTGCACGCCGCCCGGAACCTGGTTGTGCACCTTCATGGTGGTGCTGAGTTGGGCGATCTCGCCCAGCTCTTCGGCCAACGCCGCTTCCATGCCGCGCGGGCATGGGCAAAAATAGGATGCCATAGGTGTACCTTTTGTCCGTTAAAAAATGCGCGCCGCCCGAGTGGCGCGGCGCGTTTACTTCTGCATTGCCCGCTCCAGAAAGTCCAGGCGGTCCTGGCCCCAGAAGCTTTCTCCATCGAGCACATACCACGGCGAGCCGAATACGCTGGCCGCCGTCGCATCTTCCGTGTTGCGGTCGTACTCGGCCTGCACGCTGGCCGTTTCCGCCGATTTGATCAGCGCGCGGCCATCGAGGCCGCAGCTGCCGGCGATCTGCGCCAGCGTGTCTTCGTCGCCGATATTCTTGTCCTCCGCCCACAGCGCGCGCATGACGGCGAACGACAGCGCCAGCGCCACGTCGACGCCGTGCGTCAGGCGCGCCGCCACTACCATCTTGTTCGACAACTCCGGCGACACCGGGAAGAACTTCGGCTGCACATTCAGCGGAATGCCGAGAAAATCCGACCAGCGCGTCAGCTCCAGCAGCCGGTAAGCCTGGCGCTGCGGCGCGCGCTTGGCCAGCGGCAGGCCGCCGGACACGCCGAACACCTTGCCCAGGTCGAAAGGCTTGACCTCGATCTGCACGCCATGCCGGCGCGCCATCTCAACCAGGCGGTCATGGCCCATGTAGGCCCACGGCGAATGGGTGGCGAAAAAATACTGGCAAACTTTGCTCATGACGCTCCGATCAGAATGGTTTGACGACTACCAGCAGCACGATCGCCAGCATCAAAAACACCGGCATTTCATTAAACACGCGATACCACTTGTGGCTGCGGGTATTGGCCCCCTTCTCGAACTTCTTCAGCATGCCGCCGCACGCGTGGTGGTAGCCGATCACCAGCACCACGAAGAACAGCTTCGCATGCAGCCAGTGCGGCATCTGCGCGCCGTACTGCATATAGACCAGGATCGCGCCGAACACCACCGCAAACACCGACAGCCACATCGAGAAGCGATACAGCTTGCGCGCCATGAGCAGCAGGCGCGCGGTGGCGGCCTTGTCGGTCTCCATCGCCAGGTTGACGAAGATGCGCGGCAGGTAGAACACGCCGGCCATCCAGGCAATGACGAAGAATATGTGCAGCGCTTTAATCCAGAGCATGGCTTCCTTTATTGACGGATTTCGCCGTGACCGAACACGACGTACTTCAGCGAAGTCAAACCTTCCAGCCCGACCGGGCCGCGCGCGTGCAGCTTGTCGTTCGAGATGCCGATTTCGGCGCCCAGGCCGTATTCGAAACCGTCGGCGAAGCGGGTCGAGGCGTTGATCATCACCGAGGCCGAATCGACTTCGCGCAGGAAGCGCATCGCGGCCGTATGGTCTTCCGTGATGATGGCTTCCGTGTGCTTCGACGAGTACTTGTTGATGTGCTCCATCGCCTCGTCGATGCCGTCGACGACCTTCACCGACAGGATGGCCGCCAGGTACTCGGTCGACCAGTCTTCCTCGGTGGCCGCCGCCAGATGCGGATAGCCCGCCAGGATCGCCGCCGCTTCCGCGTCGGCGCGCAGCTCGACCTGTTTGGTCGCGTACAGCCTGGCCAGCTCCGGCAGCACCGCCGGCGCGATCGCGCGCGCCACCAGCAGCGTTTCCATGGTGTTGCAGGTGCCGTAGCGGTGGCACTTGGCGTTGAAGCCGATGTCGACCGCCTTCTTCAGGTCGGCCCTGGCGTCGATGTAGACGTGGCAGATGCCGTCCAGGTGCTTGATCATCGGCACGGTGGCCTCCTCCATCAGGCGCGCGATCAGGCCCTTGCCGCCGCGCGGGACGATGACGTCCACGTACTCCGGCATCGTGATCAGCGCGCCAACGGCGGCGCGGTCGGTGGTGTCCACGACCTGCACGCCATCCTCCGGCAGGCCCGCGCCGGCCAAACCTTCCTTGACCAGCTTGGCCAGCGCGCGGTTGCAATGGATCGCTTCCGAGCCGCCGCGCAGGATGGTGGCGTTGCCGCTCTTGATGCACAGCCCCGCCGCATCGACCGTGACGTTCGGACGCGACTCGTAGATGATGCCGATCACGCCCAGCGGCACGCGCATCTGGCCCACCTGGATGCCCGACGGGCGGAATTTCAAGCCGGAGATTTCACCGATAGGGTCCGGCAGCGCGACGATCTGGCGCAGGCCTTCCACCATCGTGGCAATGGCCTTGTCGGACAGCGCCAGGCGGTCCAGCATGGCCGGCGCCAGGCCGTTGGCGGCCGCCGCGTCCATGTCCAGTTGGTTGGCGGCGCGCAGTTGTGCGGCGTCGCGCTCGATCGCATCGGCGATCAGCGTCAGCGCGCGGTCGCGCGTGGCGCTGTCGGCGCGGGCCATGGCGCGCGATGCCTTGCGCGCCTGCTGGCCCAGTTGTTCCATGTAGTGCTTGATATCCATCGTCAGCTTTCCTAACCGCGCGCGACCTTCAGTGCCAACTGCAGCATCGAATCCCACGCGTCACCGGCATGCGCTTTGGCGCGCAAGCCCTTGATCATCTTGTCGACCTGCGCCGCGTCCTTCATCGCCGCCTCCAGTACAGGCAGCGAGATGCGGCGCAGCGCCGGCTCCATCATGCGTTCCTTCGGTCCCCAGATACGATACTCCTTGAGCAGCGCACCCAGCGGACGGCCCTGCGCCATGCCCGACTTGAGCTTGAGCAGCGTGCGGATTTCCTCCGACACGGCCCACAGCACCAGCGGCAGCGCTTCGCCCTCGCCCTTCAAGCCTTCCAGCATGCGCACCAGACGCGCCGGATCGCCCGACAGCATCGCTTCACTGAGCTTGAACACGTCGTAACGCGCCACGTTCAGCACCGCATCGTGCACCTGCTCGTAGGTCAGCTTGCCCGGCTCGTGCAGCAAGGCCAGTTTCTGTATCTCTTGATGGGCCGCAAGCAGGTTGCCTTCAACGCGATCGGCGATGAAATCGATGCTCTGCCGGTCCGCGCTCTGCCCTTGTGCGGCAAGGCGCTGGCCTATCCAATTGGGCAACTGCGCCCGTTCCACCTGCGCGATGTCGATATACACTGCGGCTTGTTGCAGGCTGGCGACCCAGGCCGCCTTCTGCGTCTGCCAGTCCAGCTTGGGCAGCGTGATCAGGGTCAGGTTGTCCGGACTCAGATCCTTCACATAATTCTGCAGCGCCGCGCCGCCATCCTTGCCCGGCTTGCCGGTCGGGATGCGCAGCTCGATCAGCTTCTTGTCGCCGAACAGCGACAGCGCCTGGTTGGCCGCCAGCAGCTCGCCCCACTTGAAGCTGCGCTCCACGGTCAGCACGTCGCGCTCGGAATAGCCTTGCGCGCGCGCCGTCTTGCGGATCTTGTCGGCAGCCTCCAGCGCCAGCAAATGCTCGTCGCTGGTAATGACGTACAGCTGCGACAGCGATTTGCTCAGATGGCCGTCCAGCGCTTCCAACCTTAATTGCATCGCGCGTCCTTACGCCTTCGGCGGCAGCGAAACCTGCGGCACCTTGATGGCCGCGATACGGCGCATCATCTGCTGCACCAGGTCGGTCTGCATATCCTTGTACAGCAGCGCCTCTTCCTGCTCCTTCGCCAGCAGCTGGGTTTCGTTGAAGTCGATCGGGCGGGTCAGCAGCAGCTGGGTGTTACCCAACAGCTCCTTGCCCTGCTTGTCCAGCACGCGGAACACGATGTTGTACGACAGCAGATACTGACGCACGCGGCCATTGCTGTTCAGCGACAGGATGGACTTGGTGCGGGTCTTCTCCGGATCGGAAATCACTTCGATCACGCCGTCGGCGTCCTTGGGCGAATTGACGATCGTCGTGCCGCCGTTGGCGCGGATGTTGCGCTTCAAATCGATCGCCAGCGGCGACGACTCCGGCAGCCCGACATACATCGTCGGGAACGGCAGCGTGTAGTGACCGCCGTCGCCGCGCAGATGGAAGCCGCACGCCGACAGCACCAGCGACAGCGCCAGCAGCGCCGCCCAGAGCCGGCCGCGCCGGAACAGATTCGAAGTAGTCGCCATGTTGTATCCGTTTAAACCACGATGTTGATCAATTTGCCCGGCACCACGATGACCTTCTTCGGCGTGCCTTCGATGAACTTCTGCACGCTTTCCTCCGCCAGCGCCGCCGCTTCGATGCTCGCCTTGTCGGCGGTTTTCGACACGACCACGCTGCCGCGCAGCTTGCCGTTCACCTGGATCATCATCTCGATCTCGGCCTGCTCCAGCGCCGCGGGATCGACCTGCGGCCACTGCACGTTGAGGATGTCGCCGTGCGCCTTGGCGTAGCCCAGTTCCTCCCACAGCACGTGGGTGATGTGCGGCGCCACAGGGTTCAGCAGGCGCAGGAAGATCGCGTAGCCTTCGGACACCGACGCGGCGTCCGCATCCTTGGCCGATTCCAGCGTGTTGAGCATCTTCATGCAGGCCGACACCACGGTGTTGTACTGGATGCGCTTGATGTCGTAGTCAGCCTGCTGCAGCACCTTGTGCAGCTCGCGGCGCAGGGTCTTGCCGGCGTCGGTGGTGGCGGCGGCGGTCAGCGGCGCGCCGGCGGCGGCGATGGCCTCGCGCTGCGCGTAGCCGAACGCCCACACGCGGCGCAGGAAGCGGTTGGCGCCTTCGACGCCGCTGCCCGACCATTCCAGCGTCTGTTCCGGCGGCGAGGCGAACATGGTGAACAGGCGCGCGGTGTCGGCGCCGTACTGTTCGATCTGCGCTTGCGGATCGATGCCGTTGTTCTTCGACTTGGACATCTTCTCGGTGCCGCCGATCAGCACCGGCTGGCCGTCGGCCTTGGACACGGCGCCTTGCGGGCGGCCCTTGTCGTCCAAGGTCAGGTCGACGTCGGCCGGGTTGAACCAGGTCTTCTTGCCGGCCGCGTCTTCGCGGTAGTAGGTCTCGTTCAGCACCATGCCCTGCGTGAGGAGGTTGACGAACGGCTCGTCGAACTTGACCAGGCCGAAGTCGCGCATGATCTTGGTCCAGAAGCGCGCGTACAGCAGGTGCATGACCGCGTGTTCGATGCCGCCGATGTACTGGTCCATCGGCATCCAGTAGTCATTGCGCTCGTCGACCATCTTGTCCGCACCCGGCGAGGTATAGCGCATGTAGTACCACGACGAATCGACGAAGGTGTCCATGGTGTCGGTTTCGCGGCGCGCGGGCTTGCCGCACTGCGGGCAGTCGCACTTGAGGAAGGCTTCGTATTTGTTCAGCGGGTTGCCGGTACCGTCGGGTACGCAGTCTTCCGGCAGCACCACCGGCAGGTCTTTTTCCGGCACCGGCACCACGCCGCAGTCGCCGCAATGGATCATCGGGATCGGCGTGCCCCAGTAGCGCTGGCGCGAGATGCCCCAGTCGCGCAGGCGGAAGGTGATCTTCTTCTCGCCCAGTCCCTTGGCTTCCATGTCGGCGGCCACGGCGTCGACCGCTTCCGCGTAGCGCAGGCCGTCGTATTTGCCGGAGTTGGTGACGATGGAGATGTCCTTGTCGCCGTACCATTCCTGCCAGGCGTCGATGGAGAATTCCTTGCCTTCGGCCTTGATGACCTGCTTGATCGGCAGATTGTATTTCTTGGCGAAGGCGAAGTCGCGCTCGTCGTGCGCAGGCACGCCCATGACGGCGCCGTCGCCGTAGGTGATCAGCACGTAGTTGCCGACCCAGACTTCGACCTGCTCGCCGGTCAGCGGATGGGTGACGAACAGGCCGGTCGGCATGCCCTTCTTCTCCATCGTCGCCAAGTCCGCTTCGATCACGGAGCCCAGCTTGCACTCGGCGTTGAACGCGGCCAGTTCCGGATTGGTCTGCGCGGCGTGGATCGCCAGCGGGTGCTCGGCCGCCACGGCGGCGAAGGTCACGCCCATGATGGTGTCCGGGCGGGTGGTGAAGACGTACATCTTGCCGTCCTGGATCAGGGAGCCGTCGGCGCCCTTGATCTGGTGCGGGAAGGCGAAGCGCACGCCGGTCGACTTGCCGATCCAGTTGGTCTGCATGGTGCGCACGCGCTCGGGCCAGCCTGGCAGCTTGTCGTCGACATAGGCCAGCAGCTCGTCGGCGTAGTCGGTGATGCGGGCGTAGTACATCGGAATTTCGCGCTTTTCGATCAGCGCGCCCGAACGCCAGCCTCGGCCGTCGACCACCTGCTCGTTGGCCAGCACGGTCTGGTCGATCGGATCCCAGTTCACGGTGCCGGTCTTTTTGTAGATGATGCCTTTTTCCAGCATCTTCAGGAACATCCACTGGTTCCACTTGTAGTATTCCGGCTTGCACGCGGTCATTTCACGCGACCAGTCGATGGCCAGGCCCATCGACTCCATCTGCTCGCGCATGTGGGCGATGTTGGAATAGGTCCATTGCGCGGGCGGCACGTTGTTGGCCATCGCCGCGTTTTCCGCCGGCATGCCGAACGCGTCCCAGCCCATCGGCATCAGCACGTTGTAGCCGTTCATGCGCAGATAGCGGTACATCACATCGTTGATCGTATAGTTGCGGACGTGGCCCATGTGCAGCTTGCCCGATGGGTAAGGCAGCATCGAGCATGCGTAATACTTGCCTTTCGGGAAACGCGGGTCGTGCTCGACGGCTTTGTAGGCGTCGATGGCTTTCCAGTGGGATTGCGCGGCTTTTTCTACGTCGGCGGGACTATATTTATCTTGCATGGTGGTGTGGCGCCAATAAGTGAATATGAACCGGACATTATACTGGCTGAAGCGCCAATAGCGCACGAGAGTCGGCCCCGGCAGCGCCCTGAGGTAAGATAGTTCCCATGCTTTACCGCGAATATCCCCCTCATCCCGCCCTTGCCGCCCATGTGGAGTGCATGTGGACGGCCTGCGTGGCGGGCGTCGCGTCCGGGCAAACCCACACGCACCGGGTGTTGCCGGACAATTGCATCGACATCCTCTGGCAGGACGGCGGCCAGGCCGGTTTTGCGGTGGGCATGATGACCAGCGCCATCCAGGTGGCCAGCAGCGGGCCCGTGCGGACGGTGGCGGTACGCTTCAAACCGGGCGCCGCCGGGGTTTTCCTGGCCTTGCCGCTGCACGTGCTGACCGACCAGCGCGCCGATATCGACCAGTTGTGGGGTCGTAGCGAGGCCGACCGGCTGGCAGACGGGCTGTGGACCGGAGAGCTATCCGACCATCAGCGCATAAAATTAATTGAAAAACAACTCCTGCAACGCCTGGCCGAACGCGGCGCGGACGGCGGCGCGGGCGCCGATGCGCTGGTGCGCCGGGCACTGTCCGCGCTGGACGCCAGCGGCGGCGGCCTGCGCATCGAGGACCTGGCGGCGCGGATGGGCGTGTCGCGCCAGCACATGGCGGCGCAGTTCCGCGAGCGGGTCGGCCTGTCGCCCAAGCTCTATGCCCGCATCTGCCGCTTCCGCCGCGCCACCAGTGCGCTGAAAGCTGCTGCAGCGCCGGACTGGGCGCAACTGGCGCTGGACTGCGGCTATTTCGACCAGTCCCACCTGATCCACGAGTTCCAGGAATTTTCCGGCAGCGCCCCGGAGCGCTTCCTGCTGGCGGCCTAGCTTCCATTTTTACAATCGCCGCCGCTGGCTATGTGCCAAGATGATGTTTTCAACATCTTCATGGAGACAGGCATCATGATCAAGGGATTACGTACTGCGGCATATCCGGTGGCGGACCTGGCCGCCGCCAAGGCCTGGTACGGCAAGGTGTTCGGCACCGAGCCGTATTTCGACCAGCCTTTCTACGCCGGCTTCAGCATCGGCGGCTTCGAACTGGGGCTGATACCGGACGGCACGCCGGGCACCACCGGCAGCATGGTCTACTGGGGCGTGGACGATATCGAGGCCGAAGTCGAGCGCATCGTGGCGCTGGGCGCGACCTTGCCGGGCGCGATCCAGGACGTCGGCGAGGGCATCAGGACGGTCGAACTGGCCGACCCGTTCGGCAACCTGCTTTGCCTGATCGACAACCCCCACTTCGATTTGGCAGCAGTCCGCTAGCGGATGTGGCACACTACTGCCTCTGAAAAATAAAGAGGTAGTGCCATGTCCCGCCGTAACGCCAACCTGATCAAGTCGCCCGAGCAAATCGTCCTGGCGCGTGTCGCCGCCCAGCTGGCGGCCGATGTGCTGACGATGATCGGCCCGCACGTCAAGGCCGGCGTGACCACCGGCCACCTCGACAAGCTGTGCAACGACTACATCGTCAACGTGCAACAGGCGATACCGGCCAACGTCGGCTACGGCGGCTTCCCGGCCACCGTGTGCAGCTCGGTCAACCACGTGGTCTGCCACGGCATTCCGGCCGACGACGAGGTACTCAAGGATGGCGACATCATCAACATCGACGTCGCCGTCATCAAGGATGGCTGGCACGGCGACACCAGCCGCATGTACTACGTCGGCGAGCCGTCGAAATCGGCGCGCAAGCTGGTCGAGACGACGTATTCGGCGATGTGGGCCGGCATCCGCGCCGTCAAGCCGCGCGCCACCTTGGGCGACGTCGGCTTCGCGATCCAGACCATCGCCGAGAAGGCCGGCTACAGCGTGGTGCTGGACTACTGCGGCCACGGCATCGGCATGGTGTACCACGAGGAACCGCAGGTGACGCACTACGGCCGTCCGGGCCAGGGCGTGGTGCTCAAGCCGGGCATGCTGTTCACGATCGAACCGATGATCAACGCCGGCCGCGCGGCAACGAAGGAATTGAGCGACGGCTGGACCGTCGAGACGCGCGACAAATCCTTGTCGGCGCAGTGGGAACACATGGTGCTGGTGACCGAGACCGGGTTCGAGGTGCTGACGCTGGCGCCCGGCGAAACCGGCGCCAAGGCGCAAATCCCTATCGCCGGCTGATTATTTCAGCGTCAGCTTCAAGGCCGGCTTCTCGCCGTAATCTTCGTAACGCTCGTTGATGCCGGCCACGCAGTACGCCACCTCTTCCAGGATATCCGGCACGGCGGCCTTCATCGCCCCGGCGTCCTGGATGACGATCTCCAGCACCTCGTTCGGCTTCAGGCGGAACTTGCTCATGCCGTCTTCATCGCGCAGATAGCTCAGACAATCGACCCAGGCGTCCATCGTGTTGCCGTAGCCGTCGGGGAAGCCCATCGCCGCCTTACAGGCCGCGTGGAAGCTGTCGACATCGACGATCGCCGCGCCGTTCAATTCTGCGGTTGCCATTATTTTTTCTCTTTCCTGGGGTCCGTCACGAATCCCAACTTCGTCAATCCGTTCGACTGCGCCGCCGCCATCACCTGCGCCACCACTTCGTAGCGGGTGTCCTTGTCGGCACGCAGCTGCAGTTCCGGCTGCGGGTCCAGTTTGGCCGCTTCGACCAGGCGCTTTTCCAGCCCATCCTGCTCGACCGCGTCGTCGTTCCAGTAGATCTTGCCGGCGCCGTCGATAGACAGCGTCACCGTGGCCGCCTGCTGCGGACTGGCTTGTGCCTGCGCCTTCGGCAGGTCCAGCTTGACGGCGTTGGTGAACATCGGTGCGCTGAGGATGAAGATCACCAGCAGCACCAGCATCACGTCGACCATCGGCGTGACGTTGATGTCGGCCATCGGCCCCGGATTGCGGTGGTGGTTGAATGCGCCAAAGCTCATGCTTGCTCCCGGCAGTGGATTACCTGCTTATTTTGTCAGATACGCGTGCAGGTCGTGCGCGAAGGCGTCCAGCTCGGCCAGGGTCAGCCGGTTGACGCGGTTGAAACCGTTATACGCCAGCACCGCGGGGATCGCCACCGTCAGGCCGATGGCCGTCATGATCAGCGCCTCGCCGACCGGGCCGGCCACCTTGTCGATCTGCACCGTGCCGCTGGCCGACACATTGGCCAGCGCGTGATAGATGCCCCACACGGTGCCCAGCAGGCCGACGAAGGGCGCGGTGGCGCCTATCGATGCGAGCAAGGTCAGGCCGCCTTCGAGCCGGTTGGTGGAGCGCTGGATCGCCACGCGCAGCACGCGCGTGACCTGCGCCGCATGGTTCATCTCGCCGCCCAGCGAAGCACGGCCGGAGGCGGCCAGCTGCGCCGCGCCCTGCTGCGCCAGCGGCAGGAAAATCTGCTCGGGATCGGCCAGGGCCAGCGTGGCGACACCGTCCTGCATGGTCGGCGCGTCCCAGAACCCCTGCACGGCCGGCGCGCTGCGGCGGATGCGCCACGCGGCGTAGGCCTTGGCCAGGATGAAGAACCAGCTCACCAGCGACATCGCCAGCAGCACCAGCGCCACGATGTGGCTGATGGTGTCGCCCTGCTCCCAGTAGCTGGCCAGGGTGAAGTGGTTGGGCGTCATCAGTTCAGCGCCAGCACGTCGTTCATGTCGTACAGGCCGGTGGCCTTGTCGGCCAGGAAGCGGCAGGCGCGCAGCGAGCCGTGCGCGTAGGTCACGCGGCTGCTCGACTTGTGGCTGATCTCGATGCGCTCGCCGGTGCCGGCGAACAGCACGGTGTGGTCGCCGACGATGTCGCCGCCGCGGATGGTGGCAAAGCCGATCGACGACGGATCGCGCTCGCCGGTCACGCCTTCGCGGGCGTAGACGGCGCAGTCCTTCAGGTCGCGGCCCAGCGCGTCGGCCAGCACTTCGCCCATCTTCAGCGCGGTGCCGGACGGCGCGTCGACCTTGTGGCGGTGGTGCGCTTCGATCACTTCGATGTCGTAGCCGACCGACAGCGCCTTGGCGGCCTGCTGCAGCAGCTTGAGCGTGACGTTGACGCCGACGCTGAAATTGGGCGAGAACACGATGGCGGTTTTCTTGGCCGCCTCGACGATCGCCGCCTTGCCCGCCGCGTCGAAGCCGGTGGTGCCGATGATCATCTTGATGCCGTGCTCGGCGCAATAGGCCAGGTGCTCCAGCGTGCCTTCCGGACGGGTGAAGTCGATCAGGAACTGGGCGCCGGCCAGGCCCTTGGCGAATTCCGATTCCACCAGCACGCCGGCCGGCTTGCCGAGGAAGGCGGCGGCGTCGCTGCCGACGTTGGCCGAACCGGCGCGGTCCAGCGCGCCGGACAGGCGCGCGTCCGGCGCGTCCAGCACCGCTTCGATCAGGATGCGGCCCATGCGGCCGCCGGCGCCGGCGATGGCGATGTTCATGTCAGTCATGCTGCTGTCCTCGTGCTTGTTCGTTGGTGCTTATTTCTTGTCGTTCGTCACCGTGACGCCGACCGGCGACGCGGCGGCGTTGTCGCTGCCGGCCGGGATCGGCGAGGTGTTGCCGACCGGCCGGGCGTCCGGCACGTCCAGGTTTTTCTTGACCTTGGGCGCCGGGCCGGCGATGCGGGCGATGTATTCTTTTTCGGTCGGCAGGTTGCCGCCTTCCCAGCGCGCGACCTTGTTGTCCTTGTCGAAGAACACGATCACGCGGCTGGTGGTGATTTCGCCGTTGCCCTTGGCCATGCGGAACGCGTAGTCCCAGCGGCTGGCGTGGAAGGGGTCGGTCAGCAGCGCGGTGCCGAAGATGAAGCGCACCTGGTCCTGGGTCATGCCGACCTTCAGCTGCGCCAGCATTTCCTCGGAGACGAAGTTGCCCTGCTGGATGTCCGGACGATACGGCGAGAAGAACCACATGAACTTCTGCAGCTGGGTGATGGTGGTCGTTTGCGCGCCCTTGTTGGCGTCCAGCGTGGCACCGGTTTCTTTCACTGCGGTCGATTTCTCGCCCAGCGTGGTGTTGGAAGCGCAGCCGCCCAGCGCCAGCGCGACGCACACAGCGCCTGCGAGCCGGGGAGTGAAACGGTGCAACAAAGACTGCGATAAAGCCTGGGTGACGCGCATGGTTGTCCTCAATCTGATCGAGCGGAAGTGCCGAAAAACGCCATATCATAAAGCACAAGCCGCGACATGGGGCTGCGTGGGCACTCGAAGAGATCGCATTATCCAGCAAATCGGATGTTATGTCCTTGTTTTATAAAGAATAATTGTAAAACATTGCAAATGTAAATTTCAGCCCGGCGCGCGCCGCGGGGGCGATTTAGCTGCGGCGGCACCCGGAGTGCGTTAAACTGTCACCTCGCCGTCACCTCGCACCGCCAACCACATTATAGAGTCTCGACCATGGGTAACAATCCTACCGATCTGAAGGCCAGCGGCCTGAAAGCCACGCTGCCACGCCTCAAAATCCTGGATATTTTCCAGAACAGCGAAGTGCGCCACCTGACCGCCGAGGATGTCTACAAGATCCTGCTGGCCGAGAATATGGATGTGGGCCTGGCCACCGTCTACCGCGTGCTGACCCAGTTCGAGCAGGCCGGCCTGCTGAACCGCAACCACTTCGAAACCGGCAAGGCCATCTTCGAGCTGAACGAAGGCTCGCACCACGACCACCTGGTGTGCCTCGATTGCGGCCGCGTGGAGGAATTCTTTGACGAGGCAATCGAAACGCGCCAGCAACTGGTGGCGAAAGAGCGCGGCTTCAAGATCGCCGAACACGCGCTGGCGATCTACGGCAACTGCACCAAGACCGCCTGCCCGCACCGCCCTTGAAAATCCGGGGTCAGATCCGACATTTGGACACGGGCTCTACCGTAGCGGCCGCTACGGTAGAGCCCGTGTCCAAATGTCGGATCTGACCCCGGATTAGTTGTGGCTCAGCGCGTTCGATAGCAGCTTGGCGGTGATGTCGACGATCGGTATCACCCGCTCGTAGGCCATGCGCGTCGGGCCGATCACCCCCAGCGTGCCGACGATCTTGCCGTTGGCCGTGTACGGCGCGGTGACCACGCTCATCTCGTCCATCGGCACCAGGCTCGATTCGCCGCCGATGTAAATCTGCACGCCGCTGGCCTTGCTCGACACGTCGAGCAGCTGCATCAGCCCCGTCTTCTGCTCGAACATGTCGAACATCTGCCGCAGCGACGTCATGTTCGACGACAGGTCGCTGACCGACAGCAGGTTGCGCTCGCCCGCGATGACCATGTCGTCCGAGTTGTCGGCCATCGCCTCGCTGCCCGCCTCCACCGCCGCCTGCATCAGCCGCCCCATGTCGTCGCGCAGCTGGCGCAGCTCGTGCTGCAGCCGCGTGTGCACCTCGTCGAAGGCCAGCCCGCCGTAGTTCTGGTTGATGTAGTTGGCCGACTGCACCAGCTGCGCCGGGCTGTAGTCGACGTCGGTCAGCAGCAGGCGGTTCTGCACGTCGCCGGTCGGGCCGACGATCACCAGCAGGATGCGCTTCTCGCCCAGGCGCAGGAATTCGATCTGCTGGAACACCGACTCGCGCCGCGGGCTGAGCACCACGCCGGCGAACTGCGACAGCGACGACAGCATCTGCGCGGCGTTGGAAATCATCTTCTGCGGCTGCGGCGCCTGCAGCCGCATGCGCCCCTCCACCGATTGCTCGTCCAGGTGCTGCACCGTCAGCAGCGTGTCGACGAAGATGCGGTAGCCGCGCGGCGTCGGCACCCTGCCGGCCGAGGTGTGGGGACTGGCCACGTAGCCCAGCTCCTCCAGGTCGGCCATGATGTTGCGTATCGTCGCCGGCGACAGGTCCAGTCCGGAGATCTTGGACAGCGCGCGCGAGCCTACCGGCTGGCCGTCCGCGATGTAGCGTTCGACCAGGGCCTTGAGCAGTGTTTGTGCGCGTGTATCGAGTTGCATGTTGAGTCTATCGAGGTAGTTCCGTCGGGTTTGCTTCTATTATGCACGCTCCGCGCCGGACGGGGGCCGCGGCGTGGCGTCAATGCCGCATTTGCTCGCGTACCCAGGCCAGAAGTTCGTCGAACGAGGCGCAGATGGCGTCCGGCGCGATGCCGGCCTCGAGGTGGGCGCTGCCGCCGCCACGGTTCATCCACACCGCCCGCAGCCCCGCCCCTTGCGCGCCCTGCACGTCCAGCCGCAGGTCGTCGCCGACGTAGACCGCGTCCCGCGGCGCCACCCCCATCGCCTCGCAGGCGGCCAGGAAGATGTCCGGGTCCGGCTTGGCGCGGCCGAACCTGGCCGACGCCAGCGTGTATTCAAAATGGTGGTGCAGCCCTATGACTTCAAGATCGGCATTGCCGTTGGTGATCACGCCCAGCCGCAGCATGCGCTGCAGCTCGGCCAGCGCCGGGACCACGTCGGCGAACGGCGTGACGGCGTTGCGGCACTCGGCGAAGTGGCGCATCGCGCCTTCCACATGGGCGGCGTCCTCGCCGGTTTCGGCAAACACGTCCAGCAGCGCCTGGCGGCGCAACTGGTACAGGTCGGTCACCAGCTCGGGCCGGCGCTCCAGCAGCGCCATGCGCATGGCGCGCAGCTCGGCGACCGTATATTTGCCGGTCACCTTGGGCGCGCGCTCGGCCAGCCAGGCGTGCCAGCTGACTTCCGCCGCCGCGATGACGGGGCCGATCGGCCACAGGGTATCGTCGAGGTCGAACAACAAGGCGTGGGGGCGGCGTGAGGTCATGGCGGGCCAAAAATAGTGGACAAGCGGTATTGTCGCACCGATCACGGCGCCGTGACGGCATGGTAAATTATTGGATTACTCAGCCGGAGATGCCGTGTTCCCGACCACTCTTTGCCGTCCAATGCCGGCCCTGGCCCTGGCCTCGCTGCTGGCCGGCTGCGCCACCGTCGTCCAGCCGCCGGACTTTTCCTCGTTCGTGGTGATGGGCGACAACGGCGCCGCCGTGGCGCGCGTGCTGGTCGCCGCGCCGGCCTGCCCCGACATCGTCGTCGACGGCCGCCCGCTGGCGATGACCGTGCGCGCGCCGGCCGCCACCATCGCGCTGCGCTCCACGCCGTCGGCGCCGGCCGACTCCAGGCCGGCCAGCTTCCCGCTGCTGACCTGCGAGGCGCCGCTGCCGGCTGGCGGCCAAGGCGCCACCGTGCTGGGCCGCGCGCTGCCGCTGCCGAAGGCCGAGCCGCAACGCATCGTCGTCATCGGCGACACCGGCTGCCGCCTGCAAAAGAGCAGCGCCAGCTACCAGGCCTGCAACGACGGCGCCGCCTATCCGTTCGCCGCCGTGGCGGCCCAGGCCGCCGCCTGGCGTCCGGACCTGGTGATCCACGTCGGCGACTACCATTACCGCGAAAACGCCTGTCCCGACGGCGATGCAGGCTGCGCGGGCAGTCCCTGGGGCTACGGCTGGGACGCGTGGAACGCCGACTTCTTCGCCCCCGGCGCGGCGCTGCTGCGGGCGGCGCCGTGGATCATGGCGCGCGGCAATCATGAAAGCTGCCCGCGCGGCGGCCAGGGCTACTGGCGCTTCCTCGACCCGCGCCCGCTGCTGGCCGGCCGCGACTGCAACGCCGACGCCGACGACGCCATCGGCAACTACAGCGATCCCTACGCCGTGACGATCGGCCAGTCCACCCAGCTGATCGTCATGGACACCGCCGCCACCACGTGGAAGGGCCTGAAGCCGGGCGACCTCGGCTACGACAAGTACCGCGAGCTGTACCGCAAGGTCGACGCGCTGTCGCGGCAGGCGCCGCACAACATCGGCATCACCCACCACCCGCTGCTGGGCATGGGCGCCGACCGCAAGGGCGACGGTCCCATCGTGCTGTTGCCGGGCGACGCCGGCCTGCAGCAGGCGTTCGGCTCGCTCAACCCGCAACTGCTGCCGGCGGCGATACAGACCATGCTGTCCGGCCATGTGCACCTGTGGGAACAGGTCAGTTTTTCCTCCGGCCATCCGAGCCAGCTGATTTCCGGCTTTGCCGGCACCGCCGAGGATATCGTGCCGCTGCCCGAGCGGCTGCCGGCCGGCGCCACGCCCGCGCCGGGCGCGGTGGTGGACAGCTTCAGCTCCTGGGTCGACGGCTTCGGCTTCATGACCATGGAGCGGCGCGGCGCCGAGCAATGGGAGGTGCTGGTGCACGATCTGCAGGGCAAGGTGCGCAACCGCTGCCGCATCGACGGCCGCCGCTCCAGTTGCGTCGCCGCGCGGGTCAAATAAGGCGGCGGCCAGCGCCGCCGCCGGTCCGGTGTCACATGCTGTTACATCGGTTCAGGGCCCGGCGTTACCAAATGCACTAAAATACCGGGCAATTCCGTGTAATATGCTGCACCCAGTGGTGTTGCCGGCCCTATTCGTTTTGGAGAGAGATTTTTATGAAAAGTTTGTATCTGCGTTCGGGCCTCGCCCTGCTGTGTGCCGTCATTTTGAGCGCCTGCGGCGGCGGCAACGGTAGCCTGGCCCTGTCCGGCAGCGTCAGCGGCCTGACCAAGGATGGCCTGGTGCTGGTCAACACCAACACCGGCGAGAAGCTGCCGATCCCGAACGGCACGTCCACTTTCGTCTTCACCAAGCTGGCCGCCGTCGACGAGCAGTTCAACGTCATCGTCGATACCCAGCCGACCGGCGCCAAGTGCACTCCGAGCGGCACCACCAACACCGGCAAGGCCAACGTCTACACCGCCTACTACATCGCCTTCATCTGCGTGACCAATCCGTGGACCCTGGGCGGCACCGTCACCGGCCTGGACACCAAAGGCCTGGTACTGGCCAACGGCTCCGACACGGTGGCGATCCTGCCGGGCGCATCGGCCTCGACGCCGGTCAACTTCACCTTCCCGACCAAGGTCGGCGACGGCTCGCCGTTCGGCGTGACCATCCTGTCGCAGCCCAAGGACACCACCAAGACCTGCACCATCGCCAACAACGTCGGCACGATGCCGGCCGGCGACTACTCGCCGATCACCGTCACCTGCCAATAATTGCCGGCCCCGCTTATTTTTTGGAGTAATACATGAAATTTTCGACTTTGGGCGCCGGCGCGGCGCTGATCCTGGCTGCGGCGCTGGCCGGCTGCGGCGGCAAGGCGCAGTTCGCGGTGCAGGGCACGATTGCAGGCTTGAACAACGACGGCCTGGTGCTGGCCAACGGCAGCGACACCGTCAAGGTGCCGGCCGGCGCCAGCAGCTTCGTGTTCCCGCACCAGATTCCGTACGGCACAGACTACAACATCACCATCCAGACCCAGCCTGCGCACATGAGCTGCTCCCTCGGCGGTGCCAGCGGTTCGGCCGGCCACAACGTCGCCATCGCAGCCCAAGTGGTGTGTAATCAGAGCACCCACACGCTGGGCGGCCAGTTCACCGGCCTGTTCCAGTACAAAGACGCGACCTCGGCCACGCCCGACACGCTGCTCAATCGCAGCGTGGTGCTGCTGAACGGCTCGACCGGCGGCCAGTTGACGGTCAGCAGCCCGACCGACAGCAGCGGCAAGGGTGATTTCGTGTTCGGCAGCCAGGTGGCGGACGGCCAAGCCTACGGCGTGACCATCCTGACCCAGCCGGTCGGCGCCACCTGCACGCTGGTCAACGGCACCGGCGTGATGCACGAAAACAATGTCAGCAACCTGGTGCTGACCTGCACGACGAACTAAGGGAAGGACAGGAAGCGGGAGGAGTGTTATTCACATTCATGATGTTCGATATGTGAAAAATAAACTTGTGTTATATGCCGCGTCGCAGCATAATTCACCTGTCTCCTCCACTTCTTGCAAAGGAATTGGATTTAGCCCGCTTTCACCAGCGGGCTTTTTTTTGCCTAGACGGTTTGCGGCTTGAGCAGGTTGGCCAGCGCGACGTACTGGGCCAGGCCCACCGTTTCCGGACGCATGGTCGGGTCGATGCCGGCGGCGACGATCTGTTCTTCGGTGAACATGCCGGCCAGGCAGTTGCGGATCACCTTGCGGCGCTGCGAGAACGCCTTCAGCACCACCGCCTCCAAGGTCGGGCCGTCGCACGGCAGCGGCTTGGCCACCGGGATCATGCGCACGATCGCCGACTCCACCTTCGGCGGCGGATCAAACGCTTCCGGCGGCACCACGAACAGCAGCGACATGTCGTAGCGCCATTGCAGCATCACCGACAGGCGGCCGTAGGTCTTGCTGCCCGGCTCGGCCACCATGCGCTCCACCACTTCCTTTTGCAGCATGAAATGCTGGTCCTGCACCTGCGGCGCGAACGTCGCCAGGTGGAACAGCAGCGGGCTGGAGATGTTGTACGGCAGGTTGCCGACGATGCGCAGCTTTTGGCCGGCCGGCACCGGGATCGTGGAAAAGTCGAATTTCAGGGCGTCGCCGGCGTGGATGGTCAGCTTGGCCGGGTTGTAGGTCTTTTCCAGCCGCGCCACCAGGTCGCGGTCCAGCTCGACGACGTGCATCATCTTCAGCGTACGCATCAGCTGCTCGGTCATCGCCCCCAGGCCGGGGCCGATTTCCACCATCGCGTCGTCCGGCGCCGGGGCGATGGCGTCGGTGATGCTGGAGAGGACGTATTTATCGTGTAAAAAGTTTTGGCCGAAGCGTTTGCGGGCGACGTGTTTCATGATTGTTCTTATTGAGAGTGATTAGGAGGCTGGGAGGCCGCGGCGTTGGCCATGGCGACGGCGGTGTCGATCGCCGCCTCCATGCTGCCGCAATCGGCCAGCCCCAGGCCCTTGGCGGCCAGGTCCAGCGCGGTGCCGTGGTCGACCGAGGTGCGTATCAGCGGCAGGCCCAGCGTGATGTTGACGCCCTGGCCGAAGGTGGCGTACTTCAGCACCGGCAAGCCCTGGTCGTGGTACATGGCCAGCACGCAGTCGGCGTCCTTCAGGTATTTGGGCTGGAACAGCGTGTCGGCCGGATACGGGCCGGCGGCGGCGATGCCGCGCGCCCGCGCCGCCGCGATGGCCGGCGCGATGACGTCGATCTCTTCGCGTCCCAGGTAGCCGCCCTCGCCCGCGTGCGGGTTCAGGCCGCACAGCAGGATGCGCGGCGCGGCGATGCCGAATTTGGTCTTCAGGTCGTGGTCTATGATGTCGAGGATGCGCGCCAGCCCGTCCTGGCTCAGCGCGGCGGCGACGTCCTTCAGCGGCAGGTGCGTGGTCGCCAGCGCCACGCGCAACGGCGGCAGCGGCGGCGCGCCGGCGGGCGACGCCGGCGTGCCGGCCAGCATCATCACCACCTGCGGCGTGCCCGTCTGGTCGGCGAAGTATTCGGTGTGGCCGGAGAATTTGACGCCGGCGTCGTTGATGGTGCTCTTTTGCAGCGGCGCGGTGACCACCGCTTCGAACCAGCCGGCCCGCACGCCCTCGATGGCGGCGTCCAGCGTGGCCAGCACGGCGCGGCCGTTTTCCTTGTCCAGCCGGCCCGGCACCACGTGCGCGGACAGCGGCACGTCGATCACGCTGATGCGCCCGGGGCCGAAGTGCGGCAGGCCGCCGTTGCGCACCGCCTGCAGCGACAGCGCCGACAACTGGATCGCGGGATCGATGGCGCTGGCCGTCATGGCCAGGAAGGCGGCGTCGCCCAGCAGCACGCAGTTGACGTCATGGCGCCGCGCCCAGGCGGCGCGGATCGAGATTTCCGGGCCGATGCCGGCCGGCTCGCCGACCGTGACGGCGATCGCCGGACGGGCGGACGGGGAACGCACTGCGGTGCGCCCAGGGTTCAAAGTGGCGCTCACGCGTGGTCCCCTTGCCGCTTATTTGTTGACGTTGTTGCCGTCGTCGGTGCGGTACTCGACGTAGGCACGGTCGCGCACTTCACGCTGCCAGCTTTCCGACGCTTCTTCCAGCTTGCGCTCGCGGATCGCCTGGCGCGCGTTGTTGCGCTCGCGCTCTTTCGACACGTCGTCGCTCTTGCGCTCGAGCACTTCGATCAGGTGGATGCCGAAGCTGGTCTCCACCGGCTGGCTCACTTCGCCGATCTTCAGATTGTTCATCGCCGCCTCGAATTCGGGCATGGTGTCGCCCGGATACAGCCAGCCCAGGTCGCCGCCCTTGGCGGCCGAGCCGTCGTTGGAGAACAGCCGCGCCAGTTCCTCGAACTTGGCCGCCTTGTTGTCCAGGCGTTCCTTCAGCTCGGTCAGCTTGCGCTTGGCGTCGGCCGCGCTCATCGTCGGCGTGACCTTGATCAGGATGTGGCGCGCGTGGGTCTGCTGCACCGAGGCCGCCGCCTGCGCCTCGGCCACGCTGCGGCGGTCGACCGCCTTCAGGATGTGGAACGCGCCCACGCTCTTGATGATGGGCGTGACCTGGCCCGGCTTGAGCTTGACCAGCGCCTCGGCAAACACCGGCGGCAGCCGCTCGGGCTGGCGCCAGCCGACCACGCCGCCCTCCAGCGCGTCGCTGGCGTCCGAATAGGTGGCGGCCATCTTGGCGAAGTCGGCGCCGGTGCGCAGCTGGCGCATCACTTCCTCGGCGCGCGCGCGGCGCTGGGCGATCACCTCGGCGGTGGCGTTGTCGGGGATGCGCACCATGATCTGCGAGATGTTCACCTCGAACTGCTCGGCGGCGGCGGCCTTTTCGGCGGCCATGAAGCTGTCGACCTCGGCGTCCGAGATCTGGATCTTGGAGTCGACCTCGTGCTCGCGCAGGCGCTGCATGATGATCTCTTCGCGGATCTCCTCGCGGAAGGCGGCGAACGGCGTGCCGTCCTTTTCCATCTGGTTGCGCAGGTCCTGCACGGTCAGCTTCTGCGCCTCGGCGATGCGGGAAATCGAGCGGTCGAGCTGCAGGTCGTCGACGCGCACGCCCATCTCCTTGGCCATCTGCAGCTGGGCGCGTTCGACGATCATGCGCTCGAGCAGCTGGCGGCGCAGGTCGGCCGGATCGGGCATCTGCACGTTCTGCGCCTTCATGCGGGCGGTGACGGCCTTGATCCGGTTGCTCAGCTCGCGCTGGGTGATGACGTCGTCGTTGACCACGACCACGATCGAATCGATGGCGACGTTGCCCGACTCGCCAGGCGGCAGGAAGCCGCCCTTGCCGTCAGACTTGTCGGCCTTGGCCGGCGCGGCCGGCGTGGTGTTCAAGGCCGTGGCGGCGGGCGCGGACGCCGGCGCGGCGGCGGGCGCCGGCGCAGGCTTCTTCGAGAACAGGCTGCAACCGCCGAGGGCGGCCGTGCACAGCAGGACTGCGAGGATTTTCATTTCGAACTTCATCTGCATGGTGGAACGCTCATGAGTCAGGTGTAAAAAAAATCAAAAAGCGCCCGCTGCCGCTGTTGTTGCCATTGCTGCTGCGGCGGGCGCCGGGTTGCCTTGCTTTAGCGGCCGTAGCCCTCGTTCAAACGCTGATAACCGGGAATGCTGCTCTTCATCGCTTCAAGCGGACTGCCCACGCCCAGGTGCGACAGCCCGTTCAGTTCCAGCTGGAAGAAGATCTGCGTCGAGGCCTTGGTCGAGGTGGTCACGAAACGCTGGGCGCCGGTGCGGAACACCCAGCAGTCGGCGTTGTATTCGAGGCCGACCAGGCTCTCGAGGATCTTCTTGTCCTGCACCGAGTAGCTGACCCGGCCCACGCCATACCAGCGCTGGAAGATCGGCCACTGGCTCGACAGCTCGATATTCTTGAAGCTGCCGCGCAGGTAGCGGTAGCCCAGGTTGAGCACCTTCTTGGCGCCCGGCACCCACTGCGCGGTATAGCTTTCCGACACCACCCGGCTCTGGCTCGGGTTGTACTGCACCGCGCTGTCGAAGGTCCAGGTCTCGGAGATGCGGCCGGTGGCCGCCAGCAGGATGTCGGAATGGGCGTCGACCACCGGCGTCGACGAGTCCAGCTGCACCTTCTGGTCGCGGAAATAGAAGCGCTGGCCGAACGCCAGGCGCAGCGCCTCGCCGCCGTTGGCGTCGAGGAAGCGCGAGGTCAGCGCGGCCGTCAGCTGGTTGGCGTCGCCGATGCGGTCCGAGCCGACGAAGCGGTTTTCGCTGAAGATCTGGCTGAAGTTGAACGTGGCCGCGTCGGTGTCGAAGGTGGGGAAGCGGCTCTGGTCGCGGTACGGCGTGTTGACGTAGAACAGCCGCGGCTCGAGCGTCTGGGTCATGTCCTTGCCGCCGAACTTGATGTCGCGCTCGAACACCAGGCCCGAGTCCAGCGAGAACGTGGGCACCGCGCGCGACAGGTTTTCCGATTTCTGCGTGCCGTAGGAATCGAGCTGGTAGCTGCCCAGGTTGACCATCACCTTGGGCGTGACGAAGTAGCTCGGCCCGACGATCGGATAGCTCAGCTGCGGGATCGCCACCAGGCGGGTGCCGTTGATCAGGGTCGGGTGGTAGAAGCGCGTCAGCTCGGAATCGAAGGCCCAGTCGAAGCCGCCCGCCACGTCGTACTGCGCGGCGTGGAAATTGACCGCCGGCAGCCGGTCGTAGGGACGCGAGACGAACAGCGTCGGATCGACCACCGATTCCGGATCCTGCAGCACCTGGTACTTCTGCACCCGCGCGGTCAGGGTCCAGAAATCGCCGTGGTAGTCGGTGCGCAGTTCGCGCAGCAGCTGGCGCTCGGTCGAGCTCGACACGGTCTTGGAAAAGTCGTTCGGGTAGTTGTCGTCCGACGCCGCGCGGATGCTCCAGCCGTACGACCAGCTGGGGCTCAGGTCCTGGGTGTGCGTGGTCCGTATCATCCAGCGGTCGCTCTGGTCGTTCGGATTGGCCTTGGCGTACTCGCGGTCGTGCGGCATGTACTCGATATACGTCTCGCCCTGGTACAGGCCGCCGGCGGTCTCGCCCAGATAGCGGCCGCTGGCGCCGAGCTGGATGCCGCGGTTGGAGATGATTTTCGGATACACGGTCAAGTCGCGGTTGGGCGCGATATTGAAGTAGTACGGCACCGTCAGCTCGGCGCCGTTCTTGGAGCCGAAGCCCGGCGTCGGCGACAGCCAGCCGGAGCGGCGCGCGCCCGACAGCGAGAACGACATGGCCGGCGTGCCCAGGATCGGCACGTCCTTGAAATAAATGATGGTCTTGCCGGCCGTGCCGACGTCGCGGCCGGAGTCGAGGTTCAGCGTGTTCGAGCGCAGATACCAGTCCGGGTTGTAGCCCTCGCAGGTGCTGTAGGTGCCGTTGACCACCACCGCCTCGTCTTCGTTGATGAAGTTGATGCGCTCGGCCTTGCCCTGGGCGTGGTTCGCTTCCAGCTTGTACGTCGGGTTGAGCATATAGCCCTTGCCCGTGTCCATGTTCAGCTTGAGCTCGTCGCCGGTGAAATAGTCGCCGAAGCGCCAGATCTTGACGTTGCCCTTGGCTTCGACCTCGTCCTCGACCTGGCGGTAGCAGGCGGTGTCGGCCTTGACGCGGGTCTTGTCCTTGACCAGCTCGGCGTCCCGCTCCAGCGTGATTTCCCGTTCCGGGCGGCCGCCGATGTCCTCGGCCTGGACCGTGGTGACGGCGTTCTTGTCCTCCACCCGCGGCGCGCGCGGCTTGGGCGCGCCGGTCTGGGCGTAGCTCGGCGCTGCCGAGACGGTGACGATGGCAGTCAGGGCATACGCCCAGCGTTGCGAGGTAGAGGGGGGGGCCAGTAGCCAGCGCATGCAACTCATGAAAAGAAGGGATGAAACACCATGACAGGCGATTTTTTGATTTGAATCCCTTATTATATGGGAATCTTCACCTGATACCGGTTTCCACGGCTCGCTTAATGTCTTTATTACAGAATTTAACTTCCGATACATCTTCCGACCCCCGCCTCGAACAGCTGACCGCCTGGCTGGCGACCTTGGACGTGGTCGACGTGGCCAGCGCCCGTCCGGCCTCGGCCGACGCCAGCTTCCGCCGCTACTTCCGCGTCGATGTATTGCCGAATCAACAAGCCGCGCTGGGCGCCACCTTGATCGTCATGGACGCGCCGCCGGAGCGCGAGAACGTGCTGGCCTATGTCAAGCTGGACGAAATGCTCACCCATGCCGGCGTGACGGTGCCGCGCATCGTCGCCACCGACTACGAGCGCGGCTTCATGCTGATGTCCGACCTGGGCGTGACCACCTACCTGCAGGTGCTGGACCACGACAACGCCTCGACCATGTACGCCGAGGCGCTGGAGGCGCTGGTCAAGTTCCAGCTGACCAGCCAGCCGGGCGTGCTGCCCGAGTACGACCGCGCCTTCCTGCTGCGCGAAATGAACCTGTTTCCCGAGTGGTACATCGGCCAGCACCTGAAGGCCACGCTGAGCGACAAGCAGGCGGCCGAGCTGCAGGGCGTGTTCGAGGCCATCCTGGCCAACGTCACCGCCCAGCAGCAGATCTATGTGCACCGCGACTTCCATTCGCGCAACCTGATGTGGATGGACGCCGGCAACCCCGGCGTGCTGGACTTCCAGGACGCGCTGTACGGCCCGATGACCTACGACCTGGCCTCGCTGCTGCGCGACGCCTACGTGCAGTGGGACGAGGAGCTGGTGCTGGACTGGGCGATCCGCTACTGGCAGCACGCCAAGGCGGCCGGCCTGCCGGTCAACCAGGACATCGACGCCTTCTACAAGGACTTCGAATACATGGCCCTGCAGCGCCACCTGAAGATCCTCGGCCTGTTCTGCCGCCTGAACTACCGCGACGGCAAGGCCCAGTACCTGGGCGACCTGCCGACCGTGATGGACTACGTGCGCAAGACCGCCGGCCGCTACAAGGACCTGAAGCCGCTGCTGCGCCTGCTCGACACGCTGGAAGACAAGCAGCCGCAAGTCGGCTACACCTTCTGAGGCGGCGCGCATGAAAGCCATGATCTTCGCCGCCGGACGCGGCGAGCGGATGCGTCCGCTGACCGACACCACGCCCAAGCCGCTGCTCAAGGTACGCGGCCGGCCGCTGATCGTCTGGCATATCGTCAACCTGGTGCGGGCCGGCATCACCGAGATCGTCATCAACCATTCGCACCTGGGCCAGCAGATCGAGGCGGCGCTGGGCGACGGCAGCCAGTTCGGCGCGCGGCTGATGTACTCGCACGAGCCGGTCGCGCTGGAGACGGCCGGCGGCATCGCCCAGGCCCGCCACCTGCTGGGCGAGGAGCCGTTCGTCGCCGTCTCGGGCGACATCTATATTCCCTACTTCGACTTCGAGCAGGTCAAGGACGTGCTGCACGACAAGGACATGTGGGGCAACCCCTACCCCGCCGACCAGCGCGACATCTGCTGGCTGTACCTGGTGCCGAATCCGGACTTCCTGCCGGACGGCGATTTCGGCCTGACGATGTACTCGCTGACCAACGACGGCTCGCCGAAATGGACCTTCGGCAACATCGGCGTCTACCGTCCCGAAATGTTCGACGGCATCGCGCCCGGCGCACACGCCAAGCTGGGACCGCTGATCCGCGCCTACGCCGACAAGAAACAGGTCGGCGGCGAGGTCTACCAAGGCGAGTGGCACAACCTCGGCACCGTGCAGCAGCTCGACCGGCTGAACGCGCCGATCGCCCCCCGCGCACGCGGCGCCAAGGACGTGCAGTGATGGCGGCCGCCTTGCAAGTCCACATTGAGCGCCGCGCGCGCCTGCTGGCCCATATGCCGCCCGGCGCGGTGGCCGTGCTGCCGACCGCGCCGGAAGTGACGCGCAACAGCGACAGCGAATACCTGTACCGCCACGACAGCTACTTCTACTATCTGACCGGTTTCACCGAGCCGGACAGCGTGCTGGTGCTGGTGGCCGCGCGCGGCGATGTGCCGGCCCGCGCCATCCTGTTCTGCCGCCAGAAAAATCTCGAACGCGAAATCTGGGAAGGCTTCCGCCACGGCCCCGAGGGCGCGCGCGCGGCCTTCGGCTTCGACGCCGCCCACGCCATCGAAGATCTCGACGGCGAGATAGTCAAGCTGCTGGCCGACGCGCCGGCGCTGTACTACGCGCTGGGCAGCCCGCTGGATGCGCAGGTCAGGCTGTGGCTGGCCAACGTGCGGCGCATGGCGCGCACCGGCGTGAGCGCGCCGGCCAGCGCGGTCGACCTGCTGCCGCTGCTGGACGAAATGCGCCTGTTCAAGGACGCCGGCGAACAGGCGACCATGCTGCGCGCCGCGGCCATCTCGTCGCAGGCCCACGCGCGGGCGATGCGGGCCGCGCGGCCAGGCATGTACGAATACGAACTCGAGGCGGAACTGCTGTACGAGTTCCGCCGCAACGGCGCGCAGGCGCCGGCCTACAACTCCATCGTCGCGGCGGGCGCCAACGCCTGCGTGCTGCACTACAGCGCCAACAGCGCGCAGAGCAGGGACGGCGACCTGGTGCTGATCGACGCCGGCTGCGAGCTCGATGGCTACGCCTCCGACATCACGCGCACCTGGCCGGTCAACGGCCGTTTCAGCGCGCCGCAAAAACGCCTGTATGAACTGGTGCTGGCGGCGCAGTCGGCCGCGCTGAAGGCGATCGCCCCCGGCCTGCCCTACTCCGGCGGCCACGAGGCGGCGGTGCAGGTGCTGGCGCAGGGCATGCTGGACCTGGGGCTGCTCGACAAGAACAGCCACGGCAGCCTGGCCGACATCATCGCCGACAAGCGCTACCTGCAGTTCTACATGCACGGCACCGGCCACTGGCTGGGCATGGACGTGCACGACGTCGGCCAGTACCGCGACACCGCCGCCGAAGGCAAGCCGTCGCGCGCGCTGCAGCCGGGCATGGTGCTGACGGTGGAGCCGGGCATCTATGTGCGTCCGGCGGAGGGCGTGCCCGAGGAATACTGGAACATCGGCATCCGCATCGAGGACGATGTGCTGGTGACGCACAGCGGCCACACCATCCTCAGCACCGCGCCCAAGACCGTCGACGAGATCGAGCAACTGATGCGGCAGCAATGACGGATTCCACTTTCGACGTCGCCATCTGCGGCGCCGGCCCGGCCGGCATGGCGCTGGCCGCGCTGCTGGCCAGGCGCGGCATGGCGGCGCACCGCATCGCGCTGATCGACGCCAGGACGCTGGAGCAGGCCGGCAAGGATCCGCGCTCGATCGCGCTGTCCTGGGGCAGCCGCCAGATACTGGAAGACATCGGCGCGTGGCCGGTGGCGGCCACCGCCATCCACCAGATCCACGTGTCGCGTCGCGGCCAGTTCGGCCGCAGCCTGATCGACCGCGACGAGCACAAGCTGCCGGCGCTCGGCTACGTCACCCGCTACGGCGATCTGGTGACCGCCCTGGGCGCCGCCTGCGAACGGGCCGGCATCGTCATGCTGCGTCCCGCCCGCGTGCAGGCGATCAACGAAGGCGACGACGCCGTCGCGCTGGCGCTGGACGCCGCCGGCGCCGCGCGGTCGCTGCAGGCAGCCATCGTGGCGCAGGCCGAAGGCGGCTTGTTCAGCGACCAGGAAAGCAAGGCCCGCCGCCACGACTACCAGCAAACCGCGATCATCGCGCAAGTACGTGCCAGCCGGCCGGTCGAGCATCGCGCCTACGAACGCTTTACCGGGCAAGGCCCGCTGGCGCTGCTGCCGCAAGGCGACGAATATTCATTGGTCTGGTGCGTGCGCCCCGAGTCGGCGGCGCGCCTGCAAGGCCTGGACGACGAGGCCTTCCTGGCCGAACTGGGCGCCGCGTTCGGCGACCGTGTCGGCCGCTTCACACACGCTTCTCCGCGCTTGGCGTTCCCCCTCGGCCTGAACGCGGACCCGCGCGGCACCGCCCGCACCGTCGCCATCGGCAACGCCGCGCAAACGCTGCATCCGGTCGCCGGACAAGGCCTCAACCTCGGCTTGCGCGACGTCACCGTGCTGGCGCGGCTGCTGGCGCAAGGCGCCAATCCGGCGATGCTGGCGCAATTCACCGAACTGCGCCGCCAGGACCGCGACACGACCGTGCGCCTGACCGACACCATGGCCCGCATTTTCGCCAACGATTCGCCGGCCCAGGCGCTGCTGGGCCTGTCGCTGGCCGCCATCGACATGATCGGCCCCGCCCGCGGCGTGCTGGCCGAACTGATGATGTACGGTCGCCGTTGACCTGAGAACACACAGGTGGGCTTGCCCGTCCCACTCACTGTGGTAAACCATCGCTTTCGACCTCTCTTTTCCTCTCTTTTTCTTGCCTTACCTCGCTTTTTGAACTTCTTCCAAAATTTGCGGTCTAAAGAAATGAAAAGTGAAGAAAAGAGAGGAGAAAGCAGAATGTTTACCACAATGAGCGTGCAGCTCTCTACTGATACCCTGCTCCGGCTGGTCGAGCGGCTGCGCCGCGACGGCGGCGTGCAGGACTTGTCCGAAGCAATGAACGCGGCGCTGGAATTCTGGCTCGACGCCAAAAAGGCGCTGCCGCCTGGCTCCGATCCTGGCAACGTGCGCGGCTACCAATGGAAATCGTTGTTTCTGCCTGAAGGCACGATCCTGCGATCGTGGAGTTATGGAGAGCACAACTACGCACGAGTGGAAGGCGACAAGATCATTCACGAAGGGCAATCTGTGACGCCCAACGAATTTGCCCGCTCCTTCGCGCGCACCGCGCGCAACGCCTGGTTCGACCTGTCCGTCAAATTCCCGGGCGAAAAGCATTTCAAGATGGCGAACCTGCTGCGCAAGGAGCAGGCGAAGCAGGAAGAGCTGCGGACGCAAGCGCAGCCCGGGGCCGCGGCTGCCGCGGCCTCTGTCCTGCCACCGCCTTTACCCGTCCCGGTCCAAGTCAAGCCGGCACCGGAGCCATCCCCCGCCCCGGCCAGAAATACCGACCACGAGCCGGGATGGAATCTTCCAGAGCGGCGCAAATTCCGCTACCGCCTGGAAGACGTGGCCTACTAGACTAGGTGCGGGTGATCGAAGCGCCGCCGTCGACCAGCGAGGCGGTGCCGGTGACGAAGGACGAATCGTCCGAAGCCAGGTACAGCACCGAGCGCGCCAGTTCTTCCGGCTGCGCCACGCGTTTCAGCGCATGCAGGTTGGTGACGAAGGAGGTCGACTCCGGCGTATCGTTCATGTCGCGATACATCGCCGTATCGACGGCGCCCGGCAGCACCGCGTTCACGCGCACGCCCTGCGGGCCGTATTCCGCCGCCAGCGCCTGCGTCAGGCCGATCAGGCCGGCCTTGCTGGCCGCGTAAGCCGCCACGCCCGGGAAGGCGAAGCTGTAGCCGACGAAGGTCGAGGTGAAGATCACCGAACCGCCGCCATGCTTGATCATTTCAGGGACCTGGTGCTTGGCGCCGAGGAAGGCGCTGGTCAGGTTGGCGGCGAGGGTGTCGTTCCAGCCCTGCTCGGAAACGCCGGTGGTGGCGCCCATTTCGCCCAGCGTGCCGGCGTTGTTGTAGGCGATGTCCAGGCGGCCGTAGGCTTCCACCGCGGCGGCGACCAGTTGCGCGTTGAACGATTCGGAAGTGACATCGCCGGCCAGCGCGATGGCGGCACCGCCGTCGGCGACGATTTCAGCAACGAGGGTATCGAGTTCGGCCTGGCGGCGCGCGGCCACCACGACTTTGGCACCTTCGGCGGCGAACAGTTTGGCGGTGGCGCGGCCGATGCCGGAAGATGCGCCGGTGACGATGGCGACTTTATTTTGCAAGCGGTTCATGGTGAGGCTCCTTGTGGTGGGTTGATGTAGCCATAGTAGGCTTCATCAACACCACCAACAATCACCTCAAAGCTAAGACATCATTCACAAAATGTGAATTACTCCACAGCCTTGACCATGTCCTCGATGACCTTCTTCGCATCGCCGAACACCATCATGGTGTTGGCCTGGTAGAACAGCTCATTGTCCAGGCCCGCGTAGCCGGAGGCCATCGAACGCTTGTTGACGATGATGCTCTTGGCCTTGTAGGCCTCCAGGATGGGCATGCCGGCGATCGGCGATTTCGGATCCTTGGCGGCCGGGTTGACCACGTCGTTGGCGCCGAGGATCAGCACCACGTCGGTCTGGCCGAATTCGCCGTTGATGTCCTCCATCTCGAACACCTGGTCGTACGGCACCTCGGCTTCGGCCAGCAGCACGTTCATGTGGCCCGGCATGCGGCCCGCCACCGGGTGGATCGCATACTTGACGGTCACGCCCTTGTGCGTCAGCTTCTCGACCAGCTCCTTCAGCGAGTGCTGCGCGCGCGCCACGGCCAGGCCGTAGCCAGGCACGATGATCACGCTTTCGGCGTTGGCCATGATGAACGAGGCGTCGTCCGCCGAACCGGATTTGACCGGACGCTGTTCCTTCGAACCGCCGCCGCCCGCTTCCGCCGGCGCGCCGCCGAAGCCGCCCAGGATCACATTGAAGAACGAACGGTTCATCGCCTTGCACATGATGTACGACAGGATCGCGCCGCTTGATCCGACCAGCGACCCGGCAATGATCAGCATCGCGTTGTTCAGCGAGAAGCCGATGCCCGCCGCCGCCCAGCCGGAGTACGAGTTCAGCATCGACACCACCACCGGCATGTCGGCGCCGCCGATGGGGATGATGATCAGCACGCCGAGCACGAAGGCGATCGCGGTCATGATCAGGAACGGCACCCACGCCGGCTCGTTGCCGCCGGCGAAGCAGAACGCCAGGCCCAGGCCGACCATGACGATGGCCAGGATCAGGTTCAGCATGTGCTGGCCGGCAAAGCTCACCGGCGCGCCCTGGAACAGGCGGAACTTGTACTTGCCCGACAGCTTGCCGAACGCGATCACCGAACCGGAGAACGTGATCGCGCCGACGAAGGTGCCGATGAACAGCTCGATGCGGTTGCCGAACGGCAGCGCCTCGCCCACGGCGGCGATGCCGAAGGCGTGCGGTTCCGACACGGCGGCCACCGCGATGCAGACGGCGGCCAGGCCGATCAGCGAGTGCATCGCCGCGACCAGTTCCGGCATCTTGGTCATCTCGACCTTCTTCGCCAGCACCGCGCCGATGCCGCCGCCGACGATGACGCCCAGCGCCACCAGGCCGAGGCCCATGCCGCCGGAAGTGCCCGCCACGGCGGCCGCCGTCGCTTCCGCCTTCAGCTTCAGGATCAGCGCGACCGTGGTGACGGCCGCGATGGCCATGCCCGACATGCCGAACGCATTACCGGTACGCGCCGTGGACGGCGACGACAACCCTTTCAGCGCCTGGATAAAGCACACCGATGCGATGAGATACATCATCGTCACCAGGTTCATGGAGATGAAATTCATGCGTGCTCCTCCTTGATGGCCACGACGGGCTTCGCCTTGGGCTCTTTTTTCTTGAACATCTCCAGCATGCGCTGCGTGACCAGGAATCCGCCGAACACGTTGACGGCGGCCAGCGCCACCGCGACGGTGCCGGCGACCTGCCCGATCACGCCTTCGGTCAGCGAGGCGGCCAGCATGGCGCCGACGATGATGATCGCCGAGACGGCGTTGGTGACCGCCATCAGCGGCGTATGCAGCGCCGGCGTGACGGTCCAGACCACGTGGTAGCCGACATAGATGGCGAGCACGAAGATGATCAGATTGATGATGGTGTGGCTGACTTCCATGATTGTTCTCCTTCTTATTTTCTTACTTATTTTCGTAACAATTCGCCGCCGGAGCACAGCAGCGTGGCCTTGATGATTTCGTCTTCGCGGTCGATCACCAGCTTGTCTTCCTTGTCGATGATCAGCTTGAGGAAGTCCAGCACGTTGCGCGCGTACAACGCCGACGCGTCGGCCGCCACCAAGGTCGCCAGGTCCGGCTCGCCGACGATGTGCACGCCGTGCCTGACCACGGTTTTATTGAGTTCCGACAGCGGGCAGTTGCCGCCCTGCGACACGGCCAGGTCGACGATCACCGAGCCCGGCTTCATGGCCTTGACCGTCTCCTCGGAAATCAGCACCGGCGCAGGACGCCCCGGTATCAGCGCGGTGGTGATGATGATGTCGGCCAGCTTGGCGCGTTCGTGCACCAGCTCGGCCTGGCGGCGCATCCAGTCCGCCGGCATCGGCCGCGCATAGCCGCCCACGCCCTTGGCGATTTCCTTTTCCTCGTCGGTCAGCAAAGGCACGTCGATGAACTTGGCGCCCAGCGACTCCACCTGCTCCTTGACCGGCGGCCGCACGTCCGACGCCTCGATGACCGCGCCCAGCCGCTTGGCCGTCGCGATCGCCTGCAGGCCGGCCACGCCCACGCCCATGATCAGCACCCGCGCCGCCTTGACGGTGCCGGCGGCGGTCATCAGCATCGGCATGAAGCGCTGGTAGGTGTTGGCCGCCACCATCACCGCCTTGTAGCCGGCGATGTTGGCCTGCGACGACAGCACGTCCATCGACTGCGCGCGCGTGATGCGCGGCACGGCCTCCAGCGCGAACGCCTGCAGCCCCGCCGCCGCCATCGCCGCGTTGTTGTCCGCGTCGAAGGGGTTGAGCATGCCGATCACCACCGTGCCGGCCTTGATCAGCGCCCGTTCCTCGGCGCTGGGGGCGCGCACCTTCAGCACCACGTCCGCCGCGTAGGCTTCCGCCGCGCCAACGATTTGCGCGCCCGCCGCCGCATAGGCCTCGTCGGTCACCGAGGCCGAAATGCCGGCTCCCGATTGCACGACCACCTGATGCTTGGTTGCGAGTTTCTTGACTGTCTCGGGCGTTGCCGCGACCCGGGTCTCCCCCGGCCGTGTCTCGGCCGGTATGCCTATTCTCATGCTGCCTCCAAAAGGATTAATAAACTGACTAGAATCTAACACGGAATGCCGGGACAGCAACGCCCCTCGTTGGCCCCATCATACCCAATGAATTTTTATCAATAAATAGCGGTTTCATCACATCATTTATTACTATTTATCATGAATTGCCCGCTAAAAGCTTAATCCGACACAAAGCTTGTATCTTTTTGCTACGTTCCCGTCATTCGCCAGCGGCGTTCCAGACCAAATGCCAGGAACAGGCTAAAATGTCGGCTCTTTTCAAGGATGACTCATGCCGCGTATCTGGAAACCCTCTGTGACTGTTGCCGCCATCGTGGAAAAGGATGGCAAGTTCCTGCTGATCGAAGAAGAGACCAGCGACGGCATCCGCATCAACCAGCCGGCCGGCCACCTGGACCCGCACGAATCGCTGGAACAGGCGGTGATCCGCGAAACGCTGGAGGAAACCGCCTACGACTTCACGCCGACCGCGCTGGTGGGCATGTATATGTCGCGCTACACCTCCAACCGCACCGGCGAGGAAGTGACGTATCTGCGCTTCACCTTCTGCGGCGTGCCGGGCGCCCAGCACGACCGGCCGCTGGACGAGGGCATCCTGCGCACCATGTGGCTGACGCGCGACGAACTGGCCGCCTGCGCCGACCGCCACCGCAGCCCGACCGTGCTGCAGTGCGTCGACGAATACCTGGCCGGGCGCCGCGCCCCGCTGGAACTGATACAAACCCACACCTCGGTGTACAAGCAAGCGGTGAGCACCGCGAATGGATAGGCAGGATTAGCAAGATGAGCAAGAAAAAAGTCGTCATCGGTATGTCGGGCGGAGTCGATTCCTCGGTCGCGGCGTGGATGCTCAAGGAACAGGGCTACGACGTGGTCGGCCTGTTCATGAAGAACTGGGAAGACGACGACGATTCCGAATACTGCTCGACGCGCCAGGACTGGATCGACGCGGCCAGCGTGGCCGACGTCATCGGCGTCGACATCGAGGCCGTCAACTTCGCCTCCGAATACAAGGACCGCGTGTTCGCCGACTTCCTGCGCGAATACCAGGCCGGCCGCACGCCCAACCCGGACGTGCTGTGCAACGCCGAGATCAAGTTCAAGGCCTTCCTCGACCACGCCATGCACCTGGGCGCCGACCTGATCGCCACCGGCCACTACGCGCGCGTGCGCCGGAACGGCGAGCGCCACGAGCTGCTGAAGGCGGTCGACCACACCAAGGACCAGAGCTATTTCCTGCACCGGCTGAACCAGGCCCAGCTGTCGAAGACGCTGTTCCCGCTGGGCGAGATCCCCAAGACCGAGGTGCGCAAGATCGCAGAGAAGCTGGCGCTGCCGAACGCGGCCAAGAAGGATTCGACCGGCATCTGCTTCATCGGCGAGCGGCCGTTCCGCGAATTCTTGAACCGCTACCTGTCGTACAAGCCGGGCCCGATGAAGACGCCGGACGGCAAGGTGGTCGGCGAGCACGTCGGCCTGAGCTTCTACACGCTGGGCCAGCGCAAGGGCATCGGCGTCGGCGGCATGAAGGCCTACAAGAATCCGGACGGCAGCAGCGACGCCTGGTACGTGGCGCGCAAGGATGTGGCCGAGAACACGCTGTACATCGTCCAGGGCCACGAGCATCCGTGGCTGCTGTCGTCGCGGCTGCGCGCCGACCAGGCCAGCTGGATCGCCGGCGAGGCGCCATCGGCACGCGCGATGTCGGCCAAGACCCGCTACCGCCAGGCCGACGTGGCGTGCGAGCTCGCCCCGGAAGGCGATACCGATTTCGCGTTGAAGTTCATGGATGCCCAGTGGGCGGTGACGCCGGGCCAATCGGCCGTGCTGTACGACGGCGACGTCTGCCTCGGCGGCGGCATCATCGACAGCTCGACCTTCGTCGGCTAAGCCGGCGCGCCGTCGTCCGCCTGCGGCGCATCGGCGGCCTTCGCCAGCGCCGCGCGCTGGCGCTTGACCATCGCGATCACCGTGTTGCGTATCGTATTGAGCACGGTGTCGGCCTTGAACGGCTTGACGATGAAACCGTTCACGCCCATCGCGTGCGCGGCCTGCACGGTGGCCGCGTCGAATTCGCTCGAGACCATGAAGATCAGGGTCTTCGGCCAGTTGGTCTTGATTTCGCGCACCACGTCCTCGCCGTTTTCGATCTGCTCGCGGGCGATGCAGACGATGTGCGGATGATGCTTGATCAGCAGCGCCAGGCCGCTGGCGCAGGTGTGGGTCTGGCCCACCACGTCGTAGCCGCCGTCCAGCAGCACCGTGTTGAGCAGCCCGCGTGCGACGGCGCTGGTGTCGATAATGACCGCTTTTAACATCTTGCAAACCTTGTTCTAGTGGCCGCGTGCGCGCCTAGAAAGTCTCCCAGGCCAGCATATTCCAGGTCACCCCGACCCGCACGTCCGTTTTTAATTGCACCAATTGTCGAGAAAGATACAGCATTTCGCGTTCTTTTCGTAGTGTTTCGCCCAGCGTGTCCTTCAGAATCCCGGCGCCGGCCATGATCGCGTCCAGATTGCCGTATGTACGCAACAGTCGGGCCGCCTTCTTGACGCCGACCTTGGACACGCCGGGGATGGAATCGGTGGCGTCGCCCATCAGCGCCAGCAGGTCCGGCAGCTGCTCGGGCGGCACGCCCCACTTCCGCTCGACCCAGGCGTGGTCGTGCCATTCGCTCTTGAAATGGTCCCACACGCGGGCGCCCTGCGCGATCAGGCCGTGCAGGTCCTTGTCGGTGCTGGCGATGGTGGCCTCGCCGCGGCCGTCGGCCAGCCAGCGCAGCACCACCGTGCCGATGACGTCGTCGGCCTCCACCTGCGGCAGCGACACCACGTGCAGGCCGAACTCGCGCAGCTTGTCGTAGAAGGCCGGCAGCGCCTCGCGCAGCGGCGACGGCATCGGCGCGCGGCCCTCGCGGTAGCCGGCGTACAGCTCGTGGCGCCAGGTGCGGCCGCCGAAGTCGAAGGCAGGCAGCACATGGGTCGGTTCGTGGTCGGTGACCAGCTTGCGGAAAGAGGACAGCGCGTGGCGCAGCGCGATCTCGGCCTTTTCCGGGCTGTCGGGTTCGGGGCTGGCTTCGTAGACGCGGCGCACAATATTGAGGCCGTCGATGGCAAGGAGTCTACCCATGTTCAACATCATCCGGGCTTGTTCAAGCCGCCATTCTACCGCACCGCCGCACCGGCCCGGCTTGATCTATTTCAGCAGCTCGTAAGGGCCGCCGCGCTCGAGCGCGCGCTGGAACGCCGGGCGGCTGTGGATGCGTTTGAGGAAGGCGCTCAGGTTCGGCCGGCTCGCGTCCAGCCCGGCGCGCGCGGCGGCGGCCTCCAGCGGAAAGCTCATCTGGATGTCGGCCGCCGTGAACTCGGCGCCGGCAAACCACGGCGTCTTGTTCAGCTCCGCCTCCAGGTAATCCAGGTGCGCCGCGATCTGCGGCAGGATGTAGCTGGTCTTGACCTTGCGGGCGATGGCGCGCGCGATCGGCTTGACGAAGAACGGCGCCGGGCTGGTCTCGACCCGGTCGAAGACCAGCTTCATCAGCAACGGCGCCATCGCCGAGCCCTCGGCGTAGTGCAGGAAGTAGGTCCAGCGGCGCCGTTCCGCCGTGCCGGCCGGCGGCACCAGGCGGCCGTTGCCGTAGGTCTCGATCAGGTACTCGACGATCGCGCCCGACTCGGCCACCACGATGTCGCCGTCGGTGATCACCGGCGACTTGCCCAGCGGGTGGATCGCGCGCAGTTCCGGCGGCGCCAGCATGGTCTTCCTGTCGCGCTGGTAGCGCACGATCTCGTATTCCAGGCCCAATTCCTCCAGCAGCCACAGCACCCGCTGCGAGCGCGAATTATTCAGATGGTGGACTACGATCATGGTCAGCTTCCCGAAAAAAAAGAACGGCCGTGCGCCGCAACCCCGCTAGCTTAGCATTGTTGTCCATCTTGCGCGCCCCCGCCATAGACTGATGGATTCCCCTGAGAAACAGCAGTACACTGCCCCCATCAGTGGCCTACCGGAGCGTCCATGAACCTGTTTTCACCGCGTTACCTCGTGTTTGTTGCAGCTGTCGTCACGCTGGCCGCCTCGCTGGCGCTGGGCGCGCCGTGGTGGATTCCGCTGACCGCCGCCGCGCTGACCGTCGTCGGCATCACCGACCTGCTGCAAACCAAGCGCGCGCTGCGGCGCAACTATCCGATCCTGGCGCACTTCCGCTTCTTCTTCGAATCGATACGGCCCGAGATCCGCCAGTACTTCCTGGAAGACGACACGGTGGCCGAGCCGTTCTCGCGCAACCAGCGCAGCATCGTCTACCAGCGCGCCAAGATGGACACCGACAAGCGCCCGTTCGGCACCCAGATGGACGTCTACGCGCCCGGCTACGAATGGATCAACCATTCGATCAGCCCGGCGCCCGAGCAGCACCACGACTTCCGCATCGAGATCGGCAACCATCCGGACTGCCGGCGCGCGCAGCCGTATTCGGCCAGCGTGTTCAACATCTCGGCGATGAGCTTTGGCGCCCTGTCGGCCAACGCCATCCTGGCGCTGAACGGCGGCGCCAAGGTCGGCGGCTTCATGCACGACACCGGCGAAGGCAGCATCAGCCCCTACCACCGCCAGAACGGCGGCGACCTGGTGTGGGAAATCGGCTCCGGCTACTTCGGCTGCCGCAACGCCGACGGCAGCTTCTCCGAGGCGAACTTCGTCGCCAACGCCACCTCGCCGCAGGTCAAGATGATCGAACTGAAGCTGTCGCAGGGCGCCAAGCCCGGCCACGGCGGCGTGCTGCCGGGCGCCAAGGTGACGATAGAAATCGCCACCACGCGCGGCGTCACGCCGGGCCAGGACTGCATCTCGCCGTCCAGCCATTCGGCCTTCAGCACGCCGCTGGAAATGCTGGCCTTCATCGACAAGCTGCGCACGCTGTCCGGCGGCAAGCCGACCGGGTTCAAGCTGGCCATCGGCCATCCATGGGAATTTTTCGGCATCGTCAAGGCGATGCTGGCCAGCGGCATCACGCCGGACTTCATCGTGGTCGACGGCGGCGAGGGCGGCACCGGCGCGGCGCCGGTCGAGTTCACCGACCACATCGGCACGCCGCTGCAGGAAGCGCTGCTGCTGGTGCACAACACGCTGGTCGGCGCCAACCTGCGCGACAAGATCAGGATCGGCGCCTCGGGCAAGATCATCACCGCCTTCGACATCGCCCGCATCCTCGCGCTCGGCGCCGACTGGTGCAATTCCGCGCGCGGCTTCATGTTCGCGCTGGGCTGCATCCAGTCGCAGAGCTGCCACACCGACCACTGCCCGACCGGCGTCGCCACCCAGGACAAGCAGCGCCAGCGCGCGCTGGTGGTGCCGGACAAGACCCGGCGCGTGGCCAACTTCCACCAGAACACCCTGAAGGCGCTGGCGCAGCTGATCGCCGCCGCCGGCCTGACGCACCCGTCGCAACTGAAGCCGCACCACCTGGTGCGGCGCATCTCGACCAACCAGGTCAAGCTGGCGTCGACCCTGCTGCCGTATCTGGAACCGGGCGAGCTGCTGGACCCGAGCCAGCTGTCGCGCCTGCCGCCGGTGTTCGGCCTGTACTGGCCGATGGCGCAGGCGGAGTCGTTCAATCCGCTTTGTTAGGAAGGCGTGGCAATCAGCGCTGCACGTGCAGCTTGATGACGCGCTTGAGCGGCGCGGAGGCGGGGGCGTCGGACGACGCGGACGGCGTGGTCTCGCACGAGCCGCAGCTGGAGCAGCCATCGCCGCAGCTCGATTTCGTGTTAAACAGTTTAGCCAGTTTGTTCTGGTCGAAGCCGCGCCGGGACAGCACGTAGACGATCTGCTTGCGCAAGGCCGCCGGCAGGTACTTGGTGCAGAAATGCGCCAGCGCCGCCACCACGATCAAAGCCACGATCACTTGCTGCCACATGGTCAGCCTCCGATAAAGAACAGTGAAATGCGATAAGTCAGGAACGATGCCGTATAGGCCAGCGCGAACATGTAGCCGGCCATCAGCAGCGGATAGCGGATGCTGTTGGTCTCGCGGCGCACCACGCTCAAGGTCGACATGCACTGCGGCGCGAACACATACCAGGCCAGCAGCGACAAGGCCGTCGGCAGCGCCCACGAGCTGGCGATGATGGGCGTCAGCGACTGCGCCAGTTCCTCGCCGCTCTGCGACAGCGCATACACGGTGCCCAGCGCGCCGACCGCCACTTCGCGCGCGGCCAGGCCCGGCACCAGCGCGATGCAGATCTGCCAGTTGAAACCGATAGGCGCGAACACGTATTCGAGACCGCGCCCCAGGATGCCCGCCAGGCTGTAATAGATGGCCGGATGCGTCGCCCCTTCAGGCGCGCCGGGGAAGGAGCTGAGGAACCACAGCAGCACCATCAAGGTCAGGATGATGGTGCCGACGCGCGACAGGAAGATCTTGCAGCGCTCCCACAGGCCCAGCGCCAGGTTCTGCAGATGCGGCCAGTGGTAGTCCGGCAGTTCCAGCATCAGCGGCTGCTGGTGGTTCGAGCCCATGGTGCGCTTCATGAAGTAGGCCACCGCCATCGCCGACGCGATGCCGGCGAAGTACAGCGCGAACAGCACCAGGCCCTGCAGGCTCATGAAGCCGCCCACTTCGCGCTCCGGGATGAAGGCCGCGATGATCAGCGCATACACCGGCAGCCGCGCCGAGCAGGTCATCAGCGGCGCGATCATGATGGTCACCAGCCGGTCGCGCGGATTCTGGATCGTGCGCGCCGCCATGATGCCGGGAATGGCGCAGGCAAAGCTGGACAGCAGCGGAATGAAGGCGCGCCCCGACAGGCCGACGCCGCCCATCAGCCGGTCCAGCAGGAAGGCCGCGCGCGGCAGGTAGCCGCAGTCCTCGAGGATCAGGATGAAGAAGAACAAGATCAGGATCTGCGGCAGGAACACCAGCACGCTGCCGGCGCCACCGAGGATGCCTTCGACCAGCAGGCTGCGCAGCAGGCCGTCGGCCATCGCCCCCTTGATCAGGCCGCCGACGCCGTCGACGCCGGCCTTGATCATGTCCATCGGCACATTGGCCCAGCTGAACACGGCCTGGAACACCAGGAACATCAGCACCGCCAGGATCACCGGCCCCAGCGCCGGATGCAGCACCACGTTGTCGATCTTCTCGGTCAGGTTGCCGGTGTCGTGGAAATCGCTGCTGACCAGCGCCAGGATGCGGCGCACTTCGCGCTGCGTCTCCTCCACGCTGACGGCGTCGATCGCCGACAGCGGCTGCGGCGTGCTCACGTGCAGCGGCCACATCTCGTCGAGCGCGCGCAGCAGCGACTTCTCGCCGCCGGCCTGCACCGCCACCGTCTCGACCACCGGCATGCCCAGCTCCATCGCCAGGCGGTCGGCGTCGATCTCGATGCCGCGCTTCTTGGCCACGTCGACCATGTTCAGCGCCAGTATCATCGGCAGGCCCAGGCGCTTGATCTCCAGCACCAGGCGCAGGTTCAGGCGCAGATTGGTCGCGTTGACCACGCACACCACCACGTCCGGCGATTGCTCGCCCGCGCGCAGCCCGGCCACCACGTCGCGCGTGATCGCCTCGTCCGGCGTGTGGGCCGACAAACTATAAGCACCGGGCAGGTCCAGCACGCGGAAGGCGTTGCCGGCCGGCGAGTTGAACGAGCCTTCCTTACGCTCGATGGTCACGCCGGCGTAGTTGGCGACCTTCTGGCGCGCGCCGGTCAGGCGGTTGAACAGCGCGGTCTTGCCGCAATTCGGATTGCCCAGCAACGCCACCATCGGCGTCCTGGGGACGACCGGCGCGTCCGGCACTGGTTTTTCTACTGCACCCATGGTTTATTCCGGTTGGATCGAGATCAGCGCCGCCTCGAAACGGCGCAGCGCGAAAGTGGAGTTGCCGACCTTGATCGCCAGCGGCTCGCCGCCCGGCATGCCGCGCTTGAGCATGCGGATTTTCTCGCCCGGCACGAAGCCCAGCTCCATCAGCCGGCGCGCCAGCGTGGAACCGTCCTCGTGCACGTCGCCGGGGGCGACATGGACCACGGTGGCGCTGCCGCCTACCTTCAGGGCATCGAGAGTGATCAGGGGAACAGCGTGCGTCATGGGCTAAGTCCGTTCAAGGCTTGCCGGCGGGCAGCAAAAACGCGTTCTCGCCGGAAATAAGATACTAGCATTATAAACGGTAATGCGAATTACTTCTATTTGCGCTTGCATCTGGATTCAAGTTGAGGCAGTATACGCTTAATGATAATGATTCGCATTAAGTAGCTAAGAAGCAATCATGTCGCTCTGTTATTTGTTCTCATCAGCCAGAAGGTGTAGCAATGATTGTATGTGTCTGCAACAACATATCTGATCGTGAAATCCGTCAAGCCATGGAGCTGGGCATCACCAGCATGGAAGAACTGTGCCGCGACCTGGGCCTGGCGACTTGCTGCGGCCAATGCTTCTCCTGCGCCGAGGAAATCCTGAACGAGCACCTGGCCGGCGCCGCGATCGAAGAAACGCAACTGAAGCGCCCCGTCTTCACCAACTAAGACTGTCTATATGAACACCATGGTTTATGGCCGGACGGCGCCAGCGCCCTCCGGAGATGCTGCCGGCTTGCCCGCGCAATTGCAGCAGCAATGGCAAACGCGCGGCCGCAAGTTCGCGCCGCTGGCCGCCATCGTCCTCGGCCATGCGTTCATGTTTTACCTGTTCCAGTCGGGCATGCTGCACAAGGCGGCGCATGCGATGATGCCGCAGGTGGTCAACATCACCTTTGTCGCCTCGCCGGAACCGCTGAAAGCGCCCGCGCCGCCGCCCAAGACGGTGCCGGTCGTGCACCAGACACCGGCTAAGCTGACTCCCTTGCCGCCGCTGCCCCAGCTGAACATCGTGCAGACGGAACCGGCCATCACCGCCGCGCCGGTGCAGCCGCGCAACAGCGAACCGGTCGCCGTGGCGGCGCCGGCGGCAACGCCTGCGCCGGCCCATGCGGCCGCACCGGCCGCGCCGAAAACCGTGTCAGGTGTGGAATATGTGCGGGCGCCGCAGCCGGTGTATCCGAGCATCTCGCGCCGCATGGGCGAGAGCGGCACCGTGATGCTGCGCGTGCTGATCGGCGAAAAAGGCCAGGCGGTGCAAGTGGATATCCAGAAATCGTCCGGCTCGGCCAACCTCGACGAGGCCGGCCGCCAGGCCGTGCTGCGCGCGCTGTACAAGCCGTGCTATGAGGACGGCAAGCCGGTGCCCGTGTACGCGCTGGTGCCGATCAACTTCCAGCTGGGCTAAGCCCGGCTCTCAAACGTCCAGGCGCCCCTCGACCGAGTCGTCGAGCGTCTTGCCGATGACGGCGCCGATCAGCATCTTGACGCTGGCCACCGCCCTGCCATGGCGGGTATCCCAATAATAGCCGTAGGTCGGCGCGAACTTGATCAGCGTGATGCGCGGATCGTCTTCGCCGCCGGTGAACCACGTCTTCATCGTAAAGCTCCACAACTCCTTCAGCTTGAGCGGATCGCGCAGCACGGTGGCGATGCCTTCCAGGTGCATGAACTCGGCGTTGCCCGTCCCCTGGAAATACAGCGTGGCCGACGGCTCGACCGCCAGCTCCTGGTTCTTCAGGCTGTCGCTGGCGCTGATGAACCACAGGTTGCCCTGCTCGTCGACCTGCAGCGCCGTCATCGGCCGCGCGTCGCCGGGGCCGCCCTGCGCGTCGCTGGTGCAGAAGAAGCAGCCTGGCGTGCTGTCGACGAAGTCCTTGATTTTCTTGACGGCATCTTCGCCGATCAAGTCCCGATGATGTTCTGTTGTATCCATGGCGATGCGCTCCGGTGGGGATGGTGGACCGATACTACCCCCGGCGGCGTCAGCACATCGTGCTGTTCCTCACACATCGGCCCACATGCGCAGCAGATTGTGATAATGGCCGGTCAGTTCCACGGTGATATCCGAGTCGCCGTGCCTGGCGCGCAGCTTCTGGATGTTCTGGTCCAGCTCGAACAGCATGCCGCGCTTGGCGTCCTCGCGCACCATGCTCTGCGTCCACATGAACGAGCTGACGCGCTCGCCCCTCGTCACCGGCTCGACCCGGTGCACGCTGCTGGCCGGGTAGACGATCAAATCGCCCGCCGCCAGCTTGACCTCGTGCGTGCCGTAGGCATCCATCACCACCAGTTCGCCGCCGTCGTACTCCTCCGGCTCGCTGAGGAACAAGGTCGACGACACGTCGGCCCGCATCGCGTTCGCGGTGCCGGGACGGGTGCGCACCGCGCCGTCGACATGCATGCCGTAGTGCCCACCGCCGGCATAGCTGTTGAAGTACGGCGGCAGGATGCGCAGCGGCAGCACCGCGGCGAAAAACAGCGGATGCTGGGCCAGCGCCTGCGTGATGAAGCCGCCCAGCTCCCGCGCCAGCGGCGACATGTCCGGCAGCTGGCGGTTGCGCTTGACCTGCGCGCTCTGTTCGCCGGCGGTGGCGCGGCCGTCGATCCAGTCGGCCTGCGCCAGGCGCTGGCGGATTTCCTGCACCTGCGGCTTGGTCAGCACGGCGGGGATATGCAGCATCATCGGACGTCCTTGGCGGTGAGTGGCATGCGAATGTTAATTGTTTTCATTAGCGTCAACAATCTCAGCCCCGGGGAATTGATACAGTTTGGCCGATTTCAGCCCTCCGGTCTACGCTCCGGGACGCCGTTCGTGGCAAAATGGCAGTATTCCATCACCATTTCAGAAAGCCTCCCATGAAGGGCGACCCAGAAGTAATCCGATTGCTGAATGCTCAGCTGACCAACGAACTCACCGCCATCAACCAGTACTTCCTGCACGCGCGCATGTACCGCCACTGGGGCCTGGAAAAGATCGCGAAAAAAGAGTACGAGGAATCGATCGGCGAAATGAAGCACGCCGACAAACTGATCGACCGCATCCTGATGCTGGACGGCCTGCCCAACCTGCAAGCCATGCACAAGATCATGATCGGTGAAAACACCGAAGAAATGATCGGCTGCGACCTGAAGCTGGAAAAAGGCGCGCAGATCACCGTCAAGGAAGGCATCGCGGCCGCCGAGAAGGCCGCCGACTACGTGTCGCGCGACCTGCTGCTGACGATACTGGAAGACACTGAAGAGCACATCGACTGGCTCGAGACGCAGCTGGACCTGGTCGGCAAGATCGGCATCCAGAACTACCTGCAAAGCCAGATGAACGAGGACTAAGCTCTACGCCGCCTCGTCAAGCCGCAGCTTCGCCTGCGGCTTTTTTATTTTCACCGCCAGCACGGCCAGCGCGCCGCACAGCATCAGCCCGCCGGCCAGCCGGATCACGTTCTCGGGATTGCCGCCCAACAGGCTGCGGTAGTACAGCGGCAGCGTGAAGATCTGGATGATCATCGGGATCACGATGAACATGTTAAAGATGCCCATGTAGACGCCGGTGCGCTCGGGCGGGATGCAGCCCGCCAGCATGACATACGGGTTGCCCATGATGCTGGCCCACGCCAGGCCGATGCCGACCATCGGCACGAACAGCAGCGCCGGCGTATGGATCATCGGTATCGCCAGCATGCCGACGCCGGCCAGCGCCAGGCAGATGCTGTGCGTGACCTTCGGCCCGTGGCGGCGCGTGAACGGCACCAGCGCCAGCGCGCCGATAAACGCGACGAAGTTGTAGAACGCGCCCACCTGCCCGGCCAGCAGGCCGGCGTCGCGGAAACCCTGCGAGCCCTGGTCGGTGGTGCCGTACAGGGTGGTCGACAGCGACAGCATGATGTACTGCCAATAGCAGAACATCGCATACCACTGGAACAGCTTGACCCAGGCCAGCTGCTTCATGGTCGCCGGCATCTCGCGCATCGCGCTGGCGACATCGCCCAGCGTGTGGCGCCAGCCGGCCGGACGCGCGCGGATCTGCGCCAGCTCCGCGCTGCTCAACGGATGTTCGGGCGTGGTCTTCAAGGTCCACAGCACGGAGGCGATCGAGAACACCGCGCCGATCAGGAAGGCGACGATGACGATATGCGGAATATGGCTGCCGTTGACGGCGTCCTTGTTCATACCCAGCCACACCAGCAGCGACGGCGTCAGGTAGGCCAGCGTCTGCCCCAGGCCGGTGAAAGCGCTCTGCATCAGGAAGCCGACCGAATGCTGCCGCTCATCGAGCTTGTCGCTGACGAAGGCGCGGTACGGCTCCATCGTCACGTTGTTGGCCGCGTCCAGTATCCACAGCAGGCTGGCCGCCATCCACAGCGTGGGGCTGAACGGCATCGCCAGCAGGCCCAGGCTGCAGAGGATGGCGCCGACCAGGAAGTACGGCGTGCGCCGCCCCCAGCGCGTGACCGTGCGGTCGCTCATGGCGCCGATCAGCGGCTGCACCAGCAGGCCGGTCATCGGCCCGGCCAGCCACAAATACGGCAGGCTGGCCTCGTCCGCGCCCAGGTATTTGTAGATCGGGCTCATGCTGCTCTGCTGCAGGCCGAAACTGAACTGGATGCCGAAGAAGCCGATGTTCATGTTGACGATCTGCCAGAACGACAGGCGCGGCTTCATGACACGGCTCCGGCCCGCCACGCGGCGGCCCACGGCAGGTAGAACGCGATATCCGCCGGCACCGCGCCGGAGATGCCACAAATGGCGCCGGCAAAGGCGTTGGCCCGCGCCAGCGTGAGCGCCAGCGGCCAGCCCTGCGATTGCCCGTACAGGAACACGGCCGAGAAGGCGTCGCCGGCGCCGACCGTATCGACGATGCGCACCGGCGCGTGGCAATCCTGGTTGGACGTGACCGTGCCGTCGGCGCCGAAGTGCAGCGCGCCGCGCTCGCCCAGCGTGACGATCAGGCCTTGCAGCGAGAAGATGCGCATCAGCGCCTGGCAGGCCTCCACCATCTCGGCGCCGTCGATGGCCTTGGTGCCGGGCTTGGTGTGGGTGTACCAGCTGAACAAATCCTTGAGCTCGTCCTCGTTGACCTTGACGATGTCCGCCAGGTGCAGCGACTCGAAGGCGCAGCGCTCCGTCACCTGGCCCTCGCGCACGTTCAGGTCCAGATAGCGCTGCGCGCCGGACGCATCGAGCATGGCCCGCAGCGCTGCGCGCGAACGCTCGTGCCGCTGCGCCATGGTGCCGAAGTAGATGACGCCGGGCGCGGCCTGCGCCAACGCGGCCAGCGCCGGCGCCGTTTCCACGTAGTCGTAGGCCTGGTCGGGCAGGATGATGAAGCGGTGGCCGTCCGCGTTGCGCTCGACCACCACGCGGCCGGTGGCCTCCTTCGCATCGATCTGCAGGCCCGCCTCGCTCATGCCGAAGCGCTCGAATTCCTTGCGTACCAATGCGCCGTTCTTGTCGGCGCCGATGCGCGTGACCATCAGCGTGGCCACGCCGAAGGCCGCCAGGTTACGCGCGACGTTGAACGGCGCACCGCCGACGACTTGCTCGGTGATGAAATCGTCGACCAGCGCTTCGCCGAATACGGCGATGGTTTGTTGGGTCATGCTTGTCTCCACGCCCTGCTTGGGCGATTCTATATTATTTGCGTTCCAGCCAGTACATCGCATACGGTTCCAGCACCAGCGTGCCGCCCGTTGCGCAATTGGCCACGCAATCCCGCCAATCGCCCTGCAGCGCATAGCTTTGCGGCTGGCCGGAGAAATTCATCAGCGTCAGGAAGCGTTCGCCGCGCGCCAGCGCCAGCATGCCGTCCGGCGCATCGTCCAGCAATGCGCGCGGCGCGTTGGCCGCCAGTTCCTCGTGCCGCTGGCGGATGCGCACCAGCCGGGCCAGCGCCTGGTGCATCGCGCCCGGCACCGTGGATGCGTCGTAGCGATGCTTCCAGCGCTGCTCGTCGAACAATGGCCGCTGCAGCCAGCGGCTGTCCATCGCATGCTGCGGGCGATTCAGGTAGCTGTAATCGTTTTCCATCGCCAGCTCGTCGCCCATGTACAGCACCGGCAGCGCGCCGAAGCTCAAGGCCAGGCCGTGCAGCAGCAGCATGCGGCGCAGCGCCAGCGCGCGTGCTTGCTCGTCGGCCGCGCCCTGCAAGCCCGTCAGCGAGGCGGCCATGCCGTTGCTGCCGTGCGCCGCGTTCGGATCGCTGCTCTGGAAGGCGGCGCCGCTGGCGTAGCTGCCTTCCGCGCCGCTGAAGAAGCGGGCCACGCGCGCGAGGCGCGCCGCGCTGTCGCTGCCGTCGGCGGCCGCTTCCGCGCGCAGCACGTTCCAGCCGATGTCGTCGTGGCAGCGCACGTAGCTCAGCCACGTCGCGGCGGCCGGCAGCGCGGGCGTGTTGCGTATCACCTCGCGCAGCACGCCGGTGTCCTGCTCCGCCAGCCCCACCCAGCCGGCCGCCATCAGGCTGCTGTGATAGGCGATGTGGCACTCCGGCGCGGCGACGCTGCCCAGGTAGGCCGGCAGCTCGCGCGTCGGCACGATGGCCTCGGCCTTCAGCAGCACGCCCGGGGCGACGATATCGACAATCGCGCGCAGGGCCTGCAGCAGCTGGTGCGCTTCCGGCTGGTTCATGCTGTTGCTGCCTTCGCGCTTCCACAGGAAGGCGGTGGAGTCGAGGCGGAATACTTCGACGCCGCGGTTGGCCAGGCGCAGCAGCGCGACCGCCATCTCGGCAAACACCGCCGGGTTAGCGTAGTTCAAGTCCCACTGGTAGGGATAGAAAGTGGTCCACACCCAGCCGTCCAGCGCGCCGACAAAACTGAAATTGCCCGGCGCGACTTGCGGGAACACCTGGCCCAGCGTGCGCTCGTAGCGGTCCGGCATATCGCGGTCGGCGAACACATGGAACATCGCGCGCGCGCCGGCGTCGCCCGCCTTGGCGGCCTGCGCCCAGGCGTGATCGTCGGCCACGTGGTTCAGGATGAAGTCCGAACACAGGCTGATGCCGGCCGCGCGCAGTTGCGCGGTCAGCGCATCCAGGTCGGCGTTGCTGCCCAGCGCCGGATCGACATCGTCGAAGCTGGCGACGGCGAAACCGCCGTCGTTCTCGCCCGCGCGCGGGCGCAGGAACGGCAGCAGGTGCAGATAGCTGACGCCCAGCTCCTGCAGGTAAGGGATGCGCGCCGCCACGCCGCGCAAATCGCCGCCGAAGTTCTGCACGTAGGCGCAGTAGCCCAACATGCGCTGGCTCAGGAACCACTCCGGCTGCGCCGCGCGCTGGACATCCAGTGCGCGCAGCTCCGCCGGCCGCGCCGCGTACAACACGCCCAGGGACTCCATCAGATCGCCAAGCCAGGCATCGAAACCGGCGTGGCCGCCATACAGGCCGGCCAGCAGCCGGCGCAACACCGGCTCGGCCGCCGCCAGCCGCTGCGCGGCCTGCGGTCGCAGATCGTCGGGGAGGGCCGCCAGCAGGCGGCCCGGCATTACTTTAGAAGGCATAGGACAGGCTGACTTTCGCGGCGCGGCCGGAGATCGAGCGCGCGGCATGGCCGTCGCCTTCCACTTCGGTGTAGCCGATCTTGTTAAACAGATTGTTCACGCTCAGCGACAGGGTGGCCTTCTCCGTCACGCGGTAATTGACGAAGGCGTTCACCACCTCATACGCAGGCAGCACGATGGTGTGCGCGTCGTCGCCCCACGACTTGCCGGTGCCGATCAAGCTGGCGCCGACGGTGACCTTGTCGAATTCGTAGGTCGGAGCGATCTGGTACACCACCTTGGCCTGGCGGCGCGGCGTGTTGCCGATCACCGCCACGTCGCCGGGCGCGGTGCCGGTGATCTTGGCGTCGGTGTAGGTCATGCCGCCGGTGACACGGAAGCCACCGATGTTGTAGGCGCCTTCCAGCTCGACGCCCTTGGCGTCGTACTGGTTGGAGGTGCTGCGCTGGGTGGTGGCTTCGTAGTTGCTCTCGTCGGTCTTGGCCTGAAACAGCGTGACGAAGGTGCTGATGCCGCCGCTGCGCCACTTGACGCCGCCCTCGACCTGCTTGACGGTGTTGATGTTGATCGGCGCGCTGCCGTCGAGCGGCGTGCCGAACAGGATGCGGTCGGCATTGAAGGCCACGCCGTCGCTGACCCGGGCAAACGCCGCCAGGTTGCTGGTCACACGATAGTTGCCGCCCACCGAATACGAATTGTGATTGATCTTGTAGTCGACCTGCTGCTCGGAGGCCGCATCGTAGCGCAGGCCGCCGGTGGCGATGTTGGCGGTGCCGCTGGCGCGCTGGCGGTCCTGGCGCACGCTGGCGTCCAGGTTCAGCGGACCGGCTTCATAGCCCAGGTTCAGGTACGGCGACGTCAGCTTGTATTCCATGTCGACCGCGCGCGAGCAGCAGCCGCCGAAGGCCGGACCGACCAGGCCCGGCGTGGCGTTCGCCGTCTGCAGCAGCGCCGGTTTGTCGCCGCTGGCCTGCATCAGGTATTCGTTGAAGTTCCAGGTCAGGCCCAGCTTCTGCGTCGACAGGTACAGGCCGGCGGTGGTGGTCAGCTTGCTGCCGTCGGCCAGCTTGAAGGTCTTGGCCAGCTTGGTGTCGTTGAGCGTATTGCCGGCGTCGTCGATCGAGGTGTTGAACACCACGGCCGAGAAGGCGCGGCCGACATAGGCCTTGCCCTTGTTCGGTCCGGTCGCGAACACGTAGTTGCCGACCGTGCCGTTGTTTGCCGCGAACACGCCGGTGAAGCGGCCGCTGTTGCTGGAGACGCGGAATTTGTCGCTCAGGTTCCAGCCCTCGCCCAGGTCGAACGAGCCTTCGAGGCCGACCGTGTCGCTCTTCACCTTCAAGCCGTCGTTGACGTTGGTCGAGACCTTGTTGTTGCTCTTGTCGAGCGTGACATCGCGCACCCAGTACGGCGAATAGAAGGTCACCTTGCGCGGATCGATGCCCGGGATTTCCTGGATCTGCTGGTTCACCACCTGCACCGGCACCGGCAGCGCGGTCGGCGACTTGTCGTCCAGGTGCTTGAACGACAGGCGGATGAAGCCGTTGTCCAGGTCATGCGTGATATTGCCGCGGATCTGGCCGCCGTTCTCGGTGCTCATGCCGGTGTTGCGCACGCCTTCGCCGGTGCGGTAGCTGCCGCCGATGAAGAAGCGCGTCTTGTCGGAGATCGGCGCGCCGTAGTCGAAGTCGAGACGGGTTTCGTCGTAGCCCAGGCCGTGGCTGATGCCGATATGGCCGCCCTTTTCCTCGCCGGTCTTGGTGATGAAGTTGATGATGCCGCCCGGCGCGTTGGTCGCCAGCGTGGAGGCCGAGCCGCCGCGCACCACTTCCAGGTGGTCCAGCGTGCCGTCGATCTTGACGTAGCTGTCCGGCGTGATGAAGTTGAAGTCGCCCGATTGCAGCACCGGCAGGCCGTCTTCCTGGATCTGCACGTAGCGCGCGCCGCCGGCCGAGATCGGCACGCCGCGCACGGTGATGTTGGCGTTGCCCTCGCCGCCCGACGATTCCGAGCGCACGCCGGGCACCGAACGCAGCACCTCGGCCGCGCTCAGCGGCGCGCCGTTCTTGATGGTATCGCCTTCGAGCGTACTGATCGACACGCTGCTTTTCATTTTCGACGAGCCTGCGGTGGTGCCGGTGACCACCACCCGCTCCATGTTGAGGCCGTCGGCGGCCGGCGCGGCCTCTTGCGCCGAGGCGCCGCCCATGTGCAGGACTGCCGTTGCAACAGCGGCAGCGATGCCGCCCAGTTTGAAGGTGCGTTGTTCCATTGTCGTCTCCAGATATTGTCGTTTTGGCCTGCCCTTTTATTGAGCAGATGCGCCATTATTCATCGGATTTCAATTTAATGCAATCGATTGCATAACGGTGCAAAAAAATATTTATCCACTACCTATCTGTCATAGTGAGCAGTCATTGCAATCGGTTGCGCAAATCACACAGAACTGGCGCGGACGATCAATTGGGTGGGAAGTTGCAGCGAAGGCGCCGGGCGGCCGTCGACCAGTTCCAGCAGCTGGGCCACCAGCGCCCGGCCGGCCTCGCGGATCGGCTGCCGCACGGTCGTCAGCGGCGGATGGAAATAGCTGGCCAGCTCGATATCGTCATAGCCGACCACGGCCACCTGGCCCGGCACGTCCAGCCCGTGCTGGCGCAGCGTGTTGATCGACGTCATGGCCATCAGGTCGCTGCCGGCGAAGACCGCGTCGAACGGCACACCGCGGCGCAGCAACTCCTGCACCGCCTGCTTGCCGCCCTCCGGCAGGAAGGACACCGACACCTGCAGCGCCGGATCGACCGCGATGCCGGCCCGCTCCAGCGCGCGGCACTGGCCCGCGTAGCGCTGGCCCACTTCGGGCAGGTTGATGTCGCCGAAAAAGGCGATGTGCCGGCGGCCCTGCGCGATCAGGTGCGCGGCCGCCAGTTCGCCGCCGGTCAGGTTGTCGCCGCCGACGGTGCAGTACAGCTGCTGCGGCAGCTGCGCGCCCCACACCACGATGGGTACGTGGCGCGCGGCCAGCTGGTTCAGCTGTTCGTGGTGGCGCCACTGGCCGATCAGCACGATGCCGATGACCCGGCCCGTGTCGAACGGCGCGGCGGCCGCGTCCAGCTCCTCGGCATCGACGCGCGACACCAGCATGTCGAAGCCCAGCTCGGTCAGCGCGTCGGCCAGGCTGCCGAGCATCGACAGGAAGAAGGGATCGGACAGGTGCTGGCGCGTGGCCGAGTCGTAGGGAATGACCACGCCGACGGTGCGGTTCTGCTTCATGCGCAGGTTTTGCGCGCCGATGTTGATGGTGTACTTGAGCGAGCGCGCCAGCTCCATGATGCGCACCCGCGTCTCTTCGCTGACCAGCTTGCTGCCCGCCAGCGCGCGCGACACCGTCGACGTCGACACGCCGGCCAGCCGCGCGATGTCGGCCATTTGCAGGCGCCGCTGCTGGGCGGAGCCGTCCGCGTCGGGCGGCGTGGTCTTGGGCATGGCTTATTGCGGCACGGTGTCTTTGAACGACTGGCGCTCGGACAGTTTGTCGTACAGCCGCGCCAAATTGGCGTAGTCGTCACGCCAGCTGATTTCCGGGAAGCGGAACGACAGCCAGCCCAGCGTGCAGCCGACCGCCACGTCGGCCAGCGTGTAGTGGTTGCCGGCGCAATAAGGCTGTTCGCCCAGCTTTTCCGACAGCGACGCCAGACCCAGGTGCACCTTGCGCATCTGGCGCGCCATCCATTCCTCGCTTTGCTGCTCCACCGGGCGCTTGATGCGCTCCAGGCGCACGCTGACGGCGGCGTCCAGCATGCCGTCGGCCAGCGCTTCCCAGCACTTGATGTCGGCGCGGTCGCGGCCGTTGGGCGGCAGCAACTTGCACACGGGGGTCAGCGTATCGAGGTACTCGACCATCACGCGCGAGTCGATCATGACGTTGCCGTCTTCCATGATCAGGCTGGGCACCTTGCCCAGCGGGTTCAGCTTGTCGATGGTGGTATCCGCGGCCCACACATCTTCCAATTCAAACTCGTAGTCGAGCTTTTTTTCCGCCAAAACGACACGAACTTTGCGTACATAGGGACTGGCGAGGGAACCGATTAGTTTCATAGAGGCTTAGAGTGGAAGATCAGACAACAGTATAACATCGGCGGGGTGGGGGCCGGCCAATGGTAAAATCACGCTTTGCGCAATTTTAACCCTGCCTTTCCTCCCCCATCATGACCACTACTCCTTACTCCACGCTGTCGGCGCTGTCGCCGCTGGACGGCCGCTACGCCGGTAAAACCGATCTGCTGCGTCCCATCCTGTCCGAATCGGGCTTCATGCACCACCGCGTCAAAGTGGAAATCTCCTGGCTGCAGGCGCTGTCGCAGGCCGGCTTCGCTGAAATCAAGCCGTTCTCGGCCGCCGGCACCGCGCTGCTGGACAAGATCGCCAACCAGTTCACCGAGCAGGACGCCGCCCGCATCAAGGAAATCGAAGCCGTCACCAACCACGACGTCAAGGCCGTGGAATACTGGCTCAAGGAGCAGGTCAAGGATGTGCCGGAACTGGTGGCCGCGTCGGAGTTCATCCACTTCGCCTGCACCTCGGAAGACATCAACAACACCTCGCACGGCATGATGCTGAAGGCGGCCCGCGACAGCGTCATGCTGCCGTCGCTGACCAAGGTCATCGCCCGCCTGAAGGAAATCGCCATCGACAACGCCGACGTGCCGATGCTGTCGCGCACCCACGGCCAGACCGCCAGCCCGACCACCCTGGGCAAGGAAATGGCCAACGTCGTGGCCCGCCTGCAGCGCGCCATCCAGCGCATCGAGCAGGTCGAGATCCTCGGCAAGATGAACGGCGCCGTGGGCAACTACAACGCCCACCTGTCGGCCTACCCGTCGTTCGACTGGGCGTCGTTCTCCAAGGACGTCATCGAGCAGCGCCTGGGCCTGGTGTTCAACCCGTACACCATCCAGATCGAACCGCACGACTACATGGCCGAGCTGTTCGACGCCTTCGCCCGCGTCAACACCATCCTGCTGGACCTGAACCGCGACATCTGGAGCTACGTCTCGCTGGGTTACTTCAAGCAGAAGACCAAGGCCGGCGAAATCGGTTCGTCGACCATGCCGCACAAGGTCAACCCGATCGACTTCGAAAACTCGGAAGGCAACCTGGGCCTGGCCAACGCCGTGCTCAAGCACCTGTCCGAAAAACTGCCGGTCTCGCGCATGCAGCGCGACCTGACCGATTCGACCGTGCTGCGCAACATCGGCGTCGGCCTGGGCTACACCTTGCTGGCCTACGACAGCTGCCTGCGCGGCCTGAACAAGCTGGAAGTGAACCACGCCCGCCTGGCCGCCGACCTCGACGCCAACTGGGAAGTGCTGGCCGAGCCGGTGCAGACCGTGATGCGCCGCTACGGCATCGAGAACCCGTACGAGCAGCTGAAGGAGCTGACCCGCGGCAAGGGCATCTCGAAAGACGCGCTGCGCGACTTCATCACCGGACTGGCCATCCCGCAGGACGCCAAGGACCTGCTGCTGGCCATGACCCCGGCCAACTACATCGGCATCGCCGCGTCTCTGGCTAAAGCCATCTGATGTAGCAAAGCAATCTGCTTTACACTAGCCCCCGCGACGCAAGTCCCCCGGGGGCTTTTTTTTCGCCCGTCCAGCACGCAATGCATTTCTTTGGTATATTAGTCCTAACACGTACTATTTTCTGGAGCAACGCTTATGCAACGCTATACCAAAACGGCAATGTTGCTGCACTGGCTGACCGCCCTGCTGATCATCGCCGCCTTCTTCCTCGGCCTGACCATGGTCGACATCCCCGGCATCACGCCGACCAAGCTGAAGTATTACTCCTGGCACAAGTGGCTGGGCGTGACGGTGCTGGGCGTGGCTGCCGTGCGCCTGTTGTGGCGCAAGGCCAATATCCCGCCGCCGCCGCTGGCCAGCATTCCCGCCTGGCAGCACAAGGCGGCCGAAGGCATGCACTACCTGCTGTACTTCTTCATCTTCGCGGTGCCGGTGTCCGGCTACCTGTACACCTATGCGGCCGGCGTGCCGGTGGTCTACCTGGGCCTGTTCCAGCTGCCGGCCCTCATCGCGCCGAACGCCGAGCTTAAGCCCATCTTAAAGACCGTTCATTATGTTTTGACCATGACGATGGCAGCGGCGGTGGTCGCCCACGCCCTGGCCGCACTGAAGCACCATTTTATCGACCGCGACATCACGCTCAAGCGCATGCTGCCATAAACTTCGCCTACTATTGGAGTCCAACAATGAAAAAACTCGTACTCGTATCCCTGATGGGCGTTGCCCTGGCCGCCAGCGCCGCGGCGCTGAAAACCGATCCCGCCAAGTCGACCGTGTCGGCCGTGTTCAAGCAGATGAACGTGCCGGTGGAATCGAAGTTCAAGAAATACACCGTCGCCATCGACTACGATGCGGCCAAGCCGGACGCCTCCAAGGCCACTGTTGAAGTCGAGACCGCCAGCCTGGACGTCGGCGACGCCGACATGAACAAGGAAGTGGCGAAGAAGGAATGGTTCAACTCGGCCCAGTTCCCGAAAGCCACCTTCGTCTCGAGCGCGATCAAGAGCGCCGGCGCCGGCAAGCTGACCGTGACCGGCAAGCTGACCATCAAGGGCAAGAGCGCCGACATCACCTTCCCGCTGACGGTCAAGGCCGACGGCGGCAAGCAGGTATTCGACGGCGCGCTGCCGATCAAACGCCTGGCCTACAACATCGGCGAAGGCGAATGGAAAGATACCGGCATGGTTGCCGACGAAGTGACGATCAAGTTCCACGTCGTCGCCGGCCAATAATTTTTCACACGGAGACCGCTACATGAAATTACAGATCCTGATCGCCACGCTGCTGGCCGCCTCGGCCTCGTCGGCCATCGCCGCCACCTACAACATCGACCCGACGCACACCTACCCGAGCTTCGAGGCCGACCACATGGGCCTGTCGGTATGGCGCGGCAAGTTCGGCAAGACCAGCGGCACCGTGACCATGGACCGCGCCGCCAAGACCGGCGCGCTGGACGTGACCATCGCCGCCGACTCGGTCGACTTCGGCATGGACAAGATGAACACCCACGCCAAGACGGCCGACATGTTCAACGTCGAGAAATTCCCGACCATCACCTACAAGAGCAAGTCGTTCAAGTTCGACGGCGACAAGCTGGTCGGCGTGGACGGCGAGCTGACGATGCTGGGCGTGACCAAGCCGGTATCGCTGAAGGTGGACAAGTTCAACTGCATCATGCACCCGCGCTACAAGCGTGAAGTGTGCGGCGCCAACGCGCTGGCCGAGTTCAAGCGCACCGATTTCGGCCTGAACTACGGCACCCCGGCCTTCGCTCCCGAAGTCAAGCTGGCGATCCAGATCGAAGCCATCAAGGCCGACTGAGCGCCCGAGCCGGCGTAGCGTTGATCGCCTGCAAGGCCCGACCACGCCCCGGCAACGCGGCGTGGTTTTTTTTGCAAATGGGTTACATTAACGTTCCATTCCACCAACCTGAGGAGATGTCATGGCCGCGAAAAAAATCGCCGTAGTGATCGGCAGCCTGCGCAAGGATTCGCTGAACCGCAAATTCGCCCACGAGGTCATCGCGCTGGCGCCGCCATCGCTGGCGTTCGAGATCGTGGAGATCGGCGAACTGCCGCTGTACAACCAGGACCTGGAAGAGAACGGCGCCACCGCGCCGCAGGCGTGGACGCATTTCCGCCAGCGCATCAAGGACGTCGACGGCGTGCTGTTCTTCACGCCCGAATACAACCGCTCGGTGCCGGCGCCGCTGAAGAACGCCATCGACGTCGGCTCGCGCCCTTACGGCAGCAGCGTCTGGAGCGGCAAGCCGGCCGCCATCATCAGCGTGTCGCCGGGCGCGGTCGGCGGCTTCGGCGCCAACCACCACCTGCGCCAGTCGATGGTGTTCCTCGACATGCCGCTGCTGCAGCAGCCGGAAGCCTATATCGGCGGCGCCGCCGGCCTGCTGGGCCCGGACGGCAAGCTGAACAACGACAGCACCAAACAGTTCCTGCAGAAGTTCGCCGCCACCTTTGCCGCGTGGGTAGAGACCAACGCCAGGAAGTGATCAGCGCCTGATCGCCCTGAAGGCAAACCCGGCCGCAGTCAGCGTGGCCGGCTTGCCTGGCGGTGCCGACTCGCGCCGCAGCGCCAGCAGCAGGGGCGTATTCCCGGCCGGCAGCAGCGCCAGGTCGGCGCCCGGCAGGCGCTGCGCCAGCAGTCCCGCCTCGTCCTCGCCCACGCGCTCGCAGCTGACATAGAGCCGGTACGACGCCCAGCTATTGCCCACCTCCAGCATGAATCCGGCGACGTGGGACGTGCCCGGCTGTCCCGGCAACGCCGTCACCCGCAGCCGCGTCTTGCCCTTGCGCAGATGCAGCGTATCCCAGGTTTGCATCGGATAAAACCGCGGCGCATCCGCCGCCACGGCAGCGACCAGCTCAGCGTTGGTTGACGGCTCGACCATGATCACCGGCAAGCCGCCCAGCGCATCCAGCGGCGCCAGCCCGCCGTAGCGGCCGGCGCTGGCCGGCGTCACCAGCAGCAGGTCGGCTTGCGGCCAGTTGCGCACCGCCTCGGCGCTGTAAGCGTCCGCGTCGGCGCCCACCGTGAGAATATCCAGCCCCTGGAAGCGGATCAGCGCCAGCCCCTTGCCGGCCAGTTGCACACGCCCGGCGGACGTCTGCGGCACCCGGGCGGCCGCGTCCAGCTCGATCACATAACGGGGCCCGATCTGCGCCACGCCCATCCTGCAGCCCAGCGCCAGCAACAGCACCACGATCAATGCCCGCAATCCATACCTGTTCCGCATTGCTTCCTCCCGGCTGACGGCTCACCAGCCAGTAGAACACCGCCACCGCCAGCTTTTCTTGAAGCAACGCAATCGCGGCAGCCGGCTTGCCTGCCGGCGCTCAAAAATCGGGCACGAATGATACAATTCGCCCCTCGACGACGTGCTTATCCAGCGCGCTTCTTCCGCCAACTTCCTCTGAGATCCAGACAGCCATGCACCCAGAAATGCCGACGCCTTACGAAAAGGGCAATCAAAATCAAACCACCTTATGGACTGAATGCATCGCGTTCTACCAGGAGCTGGCGCAGCGCTTTCCGCAAGTGCTGCGGTTTGAGCAGATCGGCGTATCCGACGGCGGCATCGCCGTGCATGCGGGCGTGGTCAGCGCGGACGGCGTGTTCGACCGCGCGCAGATCAAGGCCGAAGGCCGCCCCGTCTTCTTCAACAACAACGGCATCCATCCCGGCGAACCGGAAGGCGTGGATGCCTGCATGGCCATCGTGCGCGACCTGTGCTTCGAGCCGGCCCGCCTGGCCGCGCTGGGCAAGACGGTGCTGCTGTTCGTCCCGCTGTACAACGTCGACGGCGCGCTGAACCGCGCCAACACCTCGCGCGTGAACCAGGACGGCCCCGAGCAGTTCGGCTTCCGCGGCAACAGCCGCCACCTCGACCTGAACCGCGACTTCATCAAGTGCGACACGCTCAACGCGCAGCTGTTCAACCAGCTGATCGCCAGCTGGGATCCGGACGTCATGGTCGACACCCACACCTCCAACGGCGCCGACTACCCGTACACGATGACCTTGATCCACACGCAGGCGGACAAGCTGGGCTACGGCCTCGGCCCCTTCCTGCGCGAGACCATGCTGCCGCACATCTACGCGCAGATGGAAGCGAAAGGCTGGCCGACCTGCCCCTACGTCAACCCGGTCAAGGACAGTCCGGACGACGGCATCGCCGAATTCCTGGAAGTGCCGCGCTTCTCGACCGGCTTCACGGCGCTGCACCACGTGATCGGCTTCATGCCCGAGACGCATATGCTCAAGCCCTTCAAGGACCGCTACGATTCGATGCGCGCGCTGCTGGACGTGACGATGGCCTTCACCGTCAGCCACGGCGAGCAGATACAGAAGCTGCGCGCCGAGGCGCGCGAGCAGGCCGCCGGCGCAAAGGAATGGACCGTCAACTGGAAGCTGGACGAATCGAATCCATCGACCTTCCGCTTCAAGGGCTACGAAGCCAAGCGCAGCCCCAGCCTGCTGGGCGACTACATGCGCCTGTCCTACGACCGCAGCAAGCCGTGGGAAAACGACATCCCCTACTACAACAGCTTCGTGCCGTCGGTCACCGTGCGCGCGCCGAAAGGATACGTGGTGCCGCAAGCCTGGCGCGAAGTGATCGAGCGCCTGCAATGGAACGGCGTCGAGATGGCCCGCTTCGACGAGGCCTCGGTCATCGAGGCGCAGTACTACCATATCGCCGCCGTCACCTCGCGCCCGAACGCCTACGAAGGCCATATGTACCACGACGCGGTGGAACTGGAAGCGCGCACCGGCAGCTTCACCGTGCAGCCGGGCGACTACTTCATTCCACTCAAGCAGGTGCGCGCCCGCTACGTCGTCGAAACGCTGGAACCGCAGGGCCACGACTCGTTCTTCCGCTGGGGCTTCTTCAACAGCGTGCTGGAGAAAAAAGAAGCGTTCTCCGACTACGTGTTCGAAGACCTGGCGCTGGAGATGCTGGAAACCGAGCCTGAGCTGAAGGCCAGGTTCGAACAGTGGAAGGCCGCCCATCCGGAACTGCTGGCCAACCAGGACAAGGTCCTCGGCTTCATCTTCGAGCACGGCAAGCGTCACGCCGAGCCGGAATGGCGCCGCTACCCGGTGCTGTCGGTTTTCTAAAACCGCCATGCACTACGCCCTCAACCCGCGCACCTTCTTCTACAGTCATTACTTCTATCTGGGCCTGCGCTTTGCCGCGGGCCTGATCGGCGTGACGCTGATCGCCCTGCAGTTCTCCAATATGGCGACCGCGATGACGGTCTGCATCGGAGCCCTCTGCACCGCGCTGATGGACATGCCCAGCCCGTTGCGCCACAAGTTCAACGAGATGAGCGCCTCGGTGCTGCTGTGCAGCGCCGTCACGCTGCTGATCAGCCTTTGCGCGCCGCTGCCATGGCTGCTGATGACGATGCTGGTGGTGATCAGCTTCCTGGCCTGCATGATGGTCGTCTACGGCAAGAAGTCGATGCCGCTGCAACTGGCCACCTTGTTCATCATGACCATGTCGATGGAACACGAGATGACGGTGCGCGAGTCCTTCGTCCACACCGGCCTGTTCACGCTGGGCGCCGTCGCCTACCTGGCCTACGCCATGGGCATCTCGTGGATACTGCGCCACCGCATCAAGCAGCAGGTGCTGGCGGAAGCCTTGTTCGAGCTGGCCGCCTACATCGACATCAAGGCCGACTTCTACGACAACCGCTACAACCTCACCGAACAATTCAACAAGCTGGTGCGCCATCAAAGCCTGCTGGCCGACCGCCAGCAGGCGTCGCGCGACCTGATACTGCGCAGCCACCAGAACAGCAAGGACGCCATCGTCGTGCAGACCCACGTCTGCATGCTGGACCTGTATGAGCTGATCCTGTCGACCCACACCGACTACACCCAGCTGCGCCTGCACCTGGCCGATGCGCCGGTGCTGAAAACGCTGCACGACCTGGCTTACAAGGCTGCGCGCGATATCGAATCGGTGGCCTACGACGTCACCCGCAAGAAGGCTTCCTATCCCGAGATCAGCTATGCGCCTGAGCTGGAGGCGGTCGAGGCGGAGCTGGCGGCCCTGCAGCGCCGCATCGACGAGGGCAAGCCGCAGCAGGAAGCGCTGGCCGTGCTGCGCGCCCAGCGCAACAAGATCCGCGCCATCATCAAGATGATCGGCGAGCTGCACCAGGCCAGCCAGAAGGCCTACGACAGCACGCCATTCTGGGTCGACGCCGACATGGGCCCGTTCCTGTCGCAGCAGAAGTACGAGTTCCGCATGATCCTGTCGCACCTGCGCTGGGACTCGCCGATCTTCCGCTTCTCGCTGCGCGTGGCGATGGCGATCTCGGTCGGCCTGGCGGTGGCCGCGTGGCTGCCGTATGCGGTGCACAGCTACTGGATCGTGCTGACCATCGTCATCATCCTCAAGCCCAGCTTCAGCATGACCAAGCAGCGCCGCGGCGACCGCATCGTCGGCACCATCGTCGGTTGCGTGATCACCGCGCTGATCATCAAGTTCTTCAACTATCCGGCGGTGATACTGGGCTTCCTGATTTTGTCGACAGTGGCCACGCCGACCTTCATCTACCTGCGCTACCGCTATGCGGCGATCGCCGTCAGTATCATGATCCTGCTGCAAATGCACCTGATCGCGCCGGGCAACCACGACCTGATCATGGAGCGCCTGATCGACACCTTCATCGGCGCGGCCGTGGCGACGGCGTTCAGCTTCGTGCTGGCCAGCTGGGAATATCAAACCCTGCCGGGCCTGATCCGCGAGGTGCTGGACGTGAACCTGCGCTACATGCGGGCCAGCTTCGATCTGCTGCAAGGCAAGGGCAAGGACGATTTCGCCTACCGCATCGAGCGCAAGCGGCTGATGGACAGCCTGGCCTCGCTCAGCTCCGCGCTGGTGCGCATGCTCGACGAGCCGGCCCGCATGCAGCGAGCGGTGGAGGACATCAATCTGTTCATCGTGCAGAACTACCTGCTGGTGGCCCATGTGGCCGCGCTGCGCGCCATCCTGCGCCGCCACACGAAGGAACTGCCGACGGCGCCCGTCAACGCCATGCTGGGCGAAAGCCACGACCAGGTGGTGCGCATCCTGACGCAGGCGCTGGCGCCGCAGGGCAAGGCCGCCATGACGATGACCGCACCAGCCGCCGCACCGTCCATCGACGAAACCAGCGTGCCGTGGTCCGGCTGGCCGCTGGTCCAGCGCCGCATCCGCCTGCTGCAGGCCGACGCCCTCAAGATCATCGTCCACAGCGAAGCCATCGTACGCGACGTGGCCTAGGCTGATAACATAGGGCGATGAACTCATCGTCCACTTCCTTCAGCACGCGCGACCTGGTGTCCGCATTGTTCGTCGTCCTGATCTGGGGCACCAACTTCGTCGCGATGAAGGTCGGCCTGCGCGACCTGACGCCGTTCCAGATGGGCGCCTGCCGCTACGTCTTCGCCGTGCTGCCGCTGATCCTGTTCGTGCGTCCGCCCAAGCTGCCGGTCAAGTGGGTCGTGCTGTACGGCCTGTTCCAGGGCGTCGGCCAATTCGGCCTGCTGTTCCTGTCGCTGCGGATCGGCATGTCGGCCTCGCTGGCCTCGGTGATCCTGCAAACCCAGGTCTTCTTCACCGCCTTCTTCGGCTTCGCGCTGCTGCACGAACGCGCCAGCCGCGCGCTGCAGGCGGGCTTGCTGCTGGCCGCAGCGGGCCTGGTCTGCTTCGGCATGAACTACGTGCAGCCCGGCCACGCCGGCGCCACCACCGCTGGCGGCTTCGCCCTGTGCCTGGCCGCCGCCGCGATGTGGGCGGCATCGAACATCGTCGTGCGCCGTGCGCAGCAGGCCACGCCGCAATTCGATGTGGTGAGCTTCATGGTCTGGTGCAGCCTGGTGCCCATCGTGCCGTTCGTCGGCCTGTCGCTGGCCTTCGACGATCCCGCCACCCGCTGGCACTGGACCGCCGCGCCTTTCAGCACTTGGATCGCCGTCGCCTACCTTGGCTGGATGGCCACCATCCTCGGCTACGCGATGTGGACGCGTTTGTTGAAGCGCCACCCCGTCAACCGCGTCGCGCCGTTCAGCCTTGGCGTGCCGGTGGTCGGCATCAGCACCGGCATGATCGTGTTGGGCGACGTCATCACCTCCTGGCAGTGGGCCGGCATTACGCTGATCGTGGCGTCGCTGGTCTGCACCATGTTCGGCGGCCGCTGGCTGGACAGGCGCTAGGCGAAGCAGACCCGGTTGCGGCCCGACTCCTTGGCGCGGTACAGCAGCGCATCGGCCTTCTGCAGCATCGCTTCCGCCGTGCCGGCGGCGATGTCGGCATACACGCCCATGCTCATGGTCACCTTCAGGTCCGGGTGCATTTCATGCCACGGGAAGCCCTCGATCAGGTTGCGCAGCTTGTCGCACAGCGCGGCCGCCTGCGGCAGCTCGGTCTCCGGGAAGGCGATGACGAATTCCTCTCCGCCGTAGCGCGCCACCAGGTCGCTCAGGCGCATGTGGCTGCGCAGGATCTCGCCCACCTGGCGCAGCACCGCGTCGCCGGTGGCATGCGAGAACTGGTCGTTGATGCGCTTGAAGTGATCGATATCGCCGATCACCATGCTGAATGGGCGCTGGTGGCGCACCGCATGGCTGAACAGCGTGGTGGCCTGCTCGTCGAAGTGCCGGCGGTTATGCAGCTTGGTCAGCGCATCGCGCACGCTCAACTCGCGCATCTGCTCCGCCTGCGCCAGGATGGTCTGGTGCGAGTTCTTCAACTCCTCGTGCGAGCGCGCCAGCTTCTCGCTCATGTCGTTGAAGGCGCTGGCCAGCGTCGCCACTTCGTCCTTGCCCTCCACCGGCACGCGCTGCAGCAGCGAGCCGCCGTGCATCGCCCGCACGGCGCCGGTCAGGTGGCTCAGCTTGCGGCTCAGTCCACGGCTCAGCAGCACGCCCAGCGCCAGCGCCAGCACCGCGGCGCCCGTCACGCCGGCGATCAGCGCCTCGCGCATCGCCGCCAGGTATTGCAGTTCCTGCTTGCTGGGCGTGAACACGCCTTCCGGCGAGATGTAGGCGGCCACCTGGCCGTTCACCATCACCGGGCGCGCGTCCTTGCGCGAGGCCTCCGGCAACAGGTCGTCGTGACGATAGACGCCGGCGCCCAGCAGCACACGGTAGTTCGGGCCGGTCAGGATGAAGTGGAAAGGAGGCTCTCCGCCCGCCCCCGGCCCCCGTGGTGGTGGTGGGCGACGGCCTTCCGGCGGCCCGTTCTCCTCGCCACGAGGGCCTTCGGGCGGCGGCCCTTCCGATCTTTGGCCATCTTCCTCGCTCGGTGGCCTGCCGTTATCCGGCCGGCCGTCGGCGCGATGCATATAGTTGTCGAACGGTTCGGCGGCCACTGCCGCCTCCCAGCTGCCATGCTTTTGCAGATAAGCGTTGACAGCGTCATAGAAATGATCGGCCGCCTGCTGGCGCCGGATCAGGTCGACTTTCTTGGTCATGCCGACGTACGCCAGTCCCCCCACCATCGCCACCGCCGCCAGACCGGTCAGCAGTAAAGCCAGCATGAATTTTGTGCGCAGGGACATCGAAACTCCATCAGATTATTGCCAATTGGACACAATGATACCTCGAACGAACGCGTCCGAGCCAAGAAATACTCACTATAACGTTGCCCATAGGAACGCTTTTCTCATAGGAGAAAGCACCAGTTATATAGAAAACTTATGGCGTTTATCACAAATCAAAAGTTTTCTTATTACTGAAAGCCGCGCATACTGCACTGCAACAAACGAACATTCATAGGAGCTTCTGATGAGCACGACCAACCTGACCTACAACGACTTCGCAAGCAATGGCTACCTGAGCAACGTGGCAACTGCCGCCCGCCAATTGATCGCAGCACTGTTCGCTGTCAAGGCAAGTCCAGCCGTAGTGGCGGACGAGGTGGCCGAGATGCACAGCAAGGAAGCTTCGATTTACTGGCTGAACAGCCTGGCCAATGATTGCGAACGTCATTCCCCTAACCTGTCTGCCGAACTGCGCTTCATGGCGTCGCGCGGTTAATTGAACCAATTTTGAATTTAACTTCCTGGAGATCACCATGCTGACCATTATCGAAAACCTGCCTGCCGCCATCGCCCTGTCCGGCCTCGTTCTGCGCCTGTACCTGGGTGCCAACCCAAGCAAAGACGAAGCGTAAGCTGCGGACGTAAAAAAAGCCCCGGCCGCATTCAGCGCGCCGGGGCTTTTTTACGTCCAGGGCTTTTACTTGTTCAGGTTGGACTTGCGGATGCCGTAGAAGAAATAGGTCACGATCGCGGCGCTCATCCAGATGATGAAGATGGTGTAAGTCGTCAGCGACAGGCCGAACATCAGGTACAGGCAGGCGCAGATGCTCAGGCCCGGCACAAAGTAAGGGCCGAAAGGCACGCGGAAGCCCTTGGTGCCCTTGCCGTTTTCCTTCTTGCGCATCACCGGCACCGCCAGCGACACCACGATGAAGGCCGTCAGCGTGCCCATGCTGACCATGTCCCACAGGAAGGTCGCGTCGACAAAGCCGGCCACCAGGCCCACCACCATGCAGACGATCAAGGTGTTGTGCACCGGCGATGCGGTGCGCGGGCTCACCTTGCGGAACGATGGCGAGATCAGGCCATCCTTCGAGATCGCGTACAGGATGCGGGTCTGGCCGTAGATCGTCACCAAGGTCACGCTGAACACCGAGATCACCGCGCCCGCCGCCAGCACCAGCGCCGGCCAGGTCTTGCCGGTGACGTTCTGCAGGATCACGGCGAGGCCGGCTTCCTGCCCGGCGAATTTATAAGCCGGCTGCGCACCCATCGCCGCCACGGCCACCAGCAGGTAGAACAGGGTCACGATGCCCAGCGCCGCCAGGATGCCGATCGGCACATTGCGCTTGGGATCGCGCACTTCCTCGCCGGCGGTGGCCACGGTGTCCAGGCCGATGAAGGAGAAGAACACGGTTGCCGCGGCGGCCGTCACGCCGGTCATGCCGGTGATGTGGACGCCGTTGTCCGGGCTGAAGAACGGATGGAAATTGTTTATATCAAAGCCGGAGAAGGCGATCACCACGAAGAAGATCAGGATCGCCAGCTTGATCATCACCATGATCGCGTTGGTGGTGGCCGATTCCTTGGTGCCGCGTATCAGCAGCAGGCAGCACAGGCCCACCAGCAGGATGGGCGGCAGGTTGATATGGCCGCCGTGGAACTCGATGCCCTTGGCCGTCGACACTATCATCGGCGAGCGCAGCACTTCGGGGATATGCCAGCCGAAGGCGTTGTTGAGGAAGTTGTTCAGGTAGTCGGACCAGCCGATCGCCGTGGCGCTGGCCGCCAATCCATATTCGAGCAGCAGGCAGGCGGCCATGATGAAGGCCAGGAACTCGCCCACCGTCGCGTAAGCGAAGGAGTACGACGAGCCGGACGCCGGAATGCGGAACGACAGCTCGGCATAGCACAGCGCGGTCAGGCCGGCGGTGATCGCGGCGAACAGGAAGGACAGGATCACGGAAGGACCGGCTTTTGGCACGGCTTCGACCATCGTGAAGAAAATGCCGGTGCCGATCGTGGCGCCGACGCCGATCATAGTCAGGGGAAACAGTCCGATGGAGCGGTGCAGGCTGTTGCTGCTTGGGGCGTGTTCTACTGCTGTGGTGTCGACCGGTTTGGTACGGGTCAGTTTCTGGACCAGCGTTTGGTTCACAGGCGGTTCCTTGTGGGAGAGATGTTCGGGCAAAAAAACTAAGCGATTATAGGGCCTTCCGGCCCATCGCCATACAGTAATTTTGTGTTAGAAAAACAACTCAGAGGCCAGACGCCACAAGGGGAAGGTTACAGTTGCTTACTTTTGATACAGCACGATGTATAGATTGAAAACCCGCGCCCCGCTACTCTTGAGTCAAGTGTTACATTCCGTCAAGAAGGAGCCTGCCATGCCTATCCAAAAGATCCCTACCGTATCCCGGCGTTTCCACCCTGCGGTGGCGGGCGCCGCCGTGGCCCTGCTGGGGCTGGCGGGCACCTTGGCGGCGTTGCTGATGCGCGGTTAAGCGAACGGTCCCAGATAGTCGCGTTTCCCCACCGGCACGCCCTGGTTGCGCAGGATGTCGTGCGCGGTGACGATGTGGAAGAAGAAATTCGGCAGCGCGAAGGTCAACAGGTAATCGTCACCTTTGAACTCGGGCTGGAACGAACCAAAATTAAGTTTGATCGTACGCACCTCGCTGCCCGCCAGCGCATCCGCGTCGACGCTGTTCAGATAGGCGATGGTGTTGGCGATGCGTTCCTGCAATTGATCGAACGACGTCTCGTTGTCTTCAAACTTGGGCGCCACCACGCCGCTGAGGCGCTCCACCGACATTTTCGACGTATCGCTGGCGCGCTGCACCTGCGCCGACAGCGGAAGCATATCGTCGGCCAGCCGCGCCGAGATCATCGCATCCGGCACCGAGCCATGCTGCTCCACGTGCGCCTCCGCCTTGTGCAGCAAATCCGCCAGCACATTCAACCCGCGCACAAACACGGGCACCGAAACCTGATGCATCGATAGCGACATAATCTGCTCCTGTTGATTGAATACAGAAGCAGTATAGCCGCTACCCACCATGCACGCCGTCAGGCCAGCTCGTCGACGTTGTTGCCAATTTTGCTGGCATCGGAAGCCTTGTCCGATGGATGCGAGACATCGTAGACCAGCTGCTCCTGTTCGGAGACCGTGCCATCCTGGTTGGTGTCGGCCGCTTCGTAGGTTTTGGTCGAACTGCTGGCGCCGCCGGCCCCGCCAGCGCCGCCCGCACCTTCAGGAGGCTTGCCGCCGCCCTGCGCCCCGCCGGGGCCGCCTGCACCGCCCTCAGGACGCTTCGGCGCAAAGCTGCCGCTCTTGATCGCCGTTTCCAGGTCCGATTGCGTGATCGAGCCGGATTTCTGCGTGTCGATGGCGTCGAACTGCTTGGCGGCGTCGTCTGCCGACACGCCCTTGGATTTCAGGCCGGATACGAATTCATCCTTGTTGACCTTGCCGTCCTTGTCGGCATCCAGATCGCCGAATACCTTGGATGCAAGGCGCGCCGCCCCCTTCGCAGGATCGAAGGGGGTGGCTTGGGTGCTGCTGCTTGAGATGCCGCTGATTGCTGTCGTCATGGTGCTTACTCCGTAGTTAAGGACAATGCTGCTCCTGTTAACGAACTAATCCATGTAACCATGATCCCGCAAGGTGTAAAGACGGGTAAAGATCGGGATCAGCTGACGCGCACCACCATCAGACCGGCACGCAGGCCGACCCGCACATCGGGATTGGGGAACACCACCAGCTCCTCGGGATGCTGGACGGTGTAGATCGTGTCGCCGTCGCGGGCGATTTCCTCGCCTTGCTTCAGGGCCGTGAAGTTGTGCGTGTCCTTGCCGAAGGCCATCTGGAACTGGTCGCTCAACTTGATGATCTGGCGCGCCGTGTTGAAGACGTGTGGCTGCTGCCTGGCCTCGCGCCTGGCCGCGCCGCGCAGCAGATCGTCCAGCGCCAGCGAGGCGTCGGCAAATTGCGCGAGGTCGTTCTGGCCCAGCGTGCCGATGCGCCCCAGCTCGATCGTGGTGCCGGCCGCCGCATGATGCTCGGCCGAATAGTAGCTGTACGTCCCCACCGACGCCGGGTTCATGATGACGGCGCCGATGCCGGCCAGTCCCAGCCACTCGATCAGCGTACGGCGCGGCAGGTCCGCGATAATCTCCGGCACGATGGCGAAGGTGGGATAGACCGACGGCCGTATCGCCGTATGCAGGTCCAGATGCCAGCGCACCGCTCCCGCATCCGCGAAGAAGGCCGTGGTGGCGGCAATCATCACGTCGGCGCGCGCCGCTTCGGCCGTGCCTTCCAGCGCCCCCCGCTCCTGGCGGAACATGCGGTTCAGGTCGGCATCGATGAAGCGTTTGCCGGCGCGGATGGCGCCGATGTTGCCGACGCAAAGCATCAGATTGACCGCCAGCGAGGACGCCTGATGCGACAAGGCGTCCAGCAGATACGCCACCATCTCGATCGGGCCGGTCTCGTCGCCGTGCACGCCAACCGAGACCAGCACGCTCGGACGATCGCCGGCAGCCTTGATGGTCAGGATACCGTCGGCCGGCTGCGCCACCGCAAAACCGGCCGCCGAAAAGCGCTGCGCCACGGCGCTGAAATCCGCTTCGGCGAGCGAGCGTACGGCTTCCGGCAAGGCTGCTGGCAAATCTCCCATCGTCTTACACCACCAGCATCGTGTTGCCGGAGTTGGTCGCTTCGGACAATGCCCACACATCCAGCATCGCCTGCTCCAGGTCCGTCGCCGCCGCATAGCCGGACAGGCCCAGCGTGTTGGCCACGACTTCCACCGCCTCCGACGCGCTGTGGCCGCCGGTCGCATGCTGCAGCACCTGCGACAGCAGGCGTTGCTGCGTGCGGCGCAGCGCGTTCTGCGCATAGCTGCGCAGCTGTTCCTGCGAACGGCTGGTGGCAGGCAGTTTCAGGCCGCGTTCCAGCGTATCGATGCCGACCTGCGCGCGCAGCGCCAGGCCAACCTGCAGGAACGCCGGCAGGTCCATGCCTTCCGGACGCGATACCGACAGCGCGGCAAACACAAACGCCGCCACCGCCTCGATCGCTTCAACCGCTTTCCATGCCAGCACAAACCCGGTGCGCAGGCCGGCGGTGATATCCGCGTCGGACTGACTACCCGCAGGCGTCAGCGCCGCCAGCGTCTCCGGCTTGGCGAACAGCTTGGTCAGTTCGGCCACGCCCGCGCGCAGCTGGTCCGCAGGCACCGTCAGCACGCCTTCGATGACAGACTTCTGCAGCACGCGGGTACGGCCGTCGACCTTGATCGACACGGCGCGCGGCACCTTCAGCGCGTCGGCATCCAGCGTGGCAAAGACAGGCGCCAGGTTCAGCGCGGACCATGCCTGGCCCCACGCCAGGATCACTTCCGATTCATCCACGCCATGCTCGCCGGCCAGCTGGCGCAGCATCAATGGACCGCAACGGTTGACCGATTCATTGGCCAGCACGGTCGCCAGGATGGCGTTGGCCAGCGGGTGCGCCAGCGCGGGACGGGTAGCCACCAGCAGGTCCGGGAAGTACGGCTTCAGCACCGACTCGGCCCAGCTCAGGTCCGTCAGCGGCAGCGCCGACAGGATGCGCTTGTAGCGGTTCTTGACGTTGGCGATCACCACCGCCAGTTCCGGCGTGGTCAGGCCACGGCCATCGGCCTTGCGGCGCGCCAGTTCAGCCACGGATGGCAGCTGCTCCAGCTCGCGCGACAGCGCGCCCTCTTCTTCCAGGAAGGCGATCAGCGATGCGTAGCCGTCCTGCACGGAGGCGTCGGTCTGCGCCTGGGCTTCGCGCACCAGCAGCTGCGTTTGCAGCGTGTTGTCGCGCAGGACCAGGCGTTCGATGTCGGCTGTCATTTCGTTCAGCACGCGGTTGCGGTCCGCTTCGCTCAACTGGCCGGCGTTCATTTCCACGTCCAGCCACATCTTCGCGTTCACTTCATGGTCGGAGCAATCCACGCCGGCCGAGTTGTCGATCGCATCGGTGAAGATGCGGCCGCCCGACAGCGCGAACTCGATGCGGCCGGCCTGGGTCGCGCCCAGGTTGCCGCCCTCGGCCACGACCCTGCAACGCAGCTGGTTGCCGTCGACGCGGATGTTGTCGTTGGCGCGGTCCTTGACCTGCGCGTGCGATTCGGTCGACGCCTTGATGTAGGTGCCGATACCGCCGTTATAGAACAGGTCCACCGGCGCCAGCAGGATGCGGTGCATCAGCTCTTCCGGCGGCAGCGAGGTTTCCTCGATATCCAGCGCGGCGCGGATCTGCGGCGACAGCTCGATGCTGCGGGCGGTGCGCGGGTACACGCCGCCGCCGGCCGAGATCAGTTCCTTGTTGTAGTCGTCCCACGAGGAGCGCGGCAGCGCGAACATGCGCTCGCGTTCGACGAAGGATTTTTCCATGTCCGGATTCGGATCGAGGAAGATGTGGCGGTGATCGAAAGCGGCGACGATCTTCAGCTTGCGCGACAACAGCGCGCCGTTGCCGAACACGTCGCCCGACATGTCGCCGACGCCGACCATGGTCACAGGCGTGGCGTGGATGTCGTGATCCATTTCGTAGAAGTGGCGCTTGACGGCTTCAAACGCGCCCTTGGCGGTGATGCCCATCTTCTTGTGGTCGTAGCCGTTCGAGCCGCCCGACGCGAACGCGTCGCCCAGCCAGAAGCCGCGCTCCACGGCGATGCCGTTGGCGATGTCGGAGAAGGTCGCGGTGCCCTTGTCGGCAGCCACCACCAGGTACGGGTCGTTGCCGTCGTAGCAGACGGTGTCGGCCGGCGAAACGATATTGCCCAGCACGCGGTTGTCGGTCATTTCCAGCAGGCTGGCGATGAACAGGCGGTACACCGCCTCGCCTTCGGCCGCGATGGTCTCGCGCACGGCGTCCTTCGGCATCTGCTTGCAGACGAAGCCTCCCTTGGCGCCGGCCGGCACGATGACGGCGTTCTTCACCATCTGCGCCTTGACCAGGCCAAGGACCTCGGTGCGGTAGTCTTCCATGCGGTCAGACCAGCGCAGGCCGCCGCGGGCGACTGGGCCGCCACGCAGGTGCACGCCTTCGAAGCGGCGCGAGAACACGAAGATCTCGCGGAACGGACGCGGCTCCGGCACCAGCGACAGATTGCTGGTGTCGAACTTGAAGATGATCTTGTCGCCCTTCTGATTGTTCTGGAAGTAGTTGGTTCGCAGCGTGGCGGTGATCAGGTCGACCATCGCACCCAGCACTTCTTCGCTGTCGGCGTGGTTGATGGCCGGCAGGCGGCTCTTGATGCCGGCCAGCGTATCGAGTGCGGCGGCGCGGGTGGCGGCGTCCAGCGCGGGATTGAAGCGCTGCAGGAACGCGTCCACCAGCTCCTTCACAATCGCCGGCTGCTTGCGCAGCGTTTCAGCGATGTAGCGCACCGAGAAACGGGTGCCGGTCTGGCGCCAGTAACTCATGTAGGCGCGCACCAGTTGCACTTGTCGCACGCTCAAGCCGCCTTCGATGACCAGGCCATTCAGGCGGCCGTCTTCGGCTTCGTTGTTGAACAGCGAGGCAAACAGTTCCTGCGCGACCGGCACCACTTCGGCCTTGGCCAGGTTGGCGGCGCTGGCTGCATCCACCGTCAGGCTGGTGACGAAGCGACGCTGGCCATCCAGGCGGATCGAGTGCGCCTGTTCGCGGTCGATGGCGACGCCTGCGTTATGCAGCGCCGGCAGGATGGTCGACAGCGACGGTACGCGGTCGACGGAATACAAACGGATCGTGGTGGCATCTGCCTCCGCGCCGTTGCCGACGTCGACGCGAACGTCCACGCGCGATGGGTCGGTGTTGGCCAGGATCGCTTCCAGGTCGTGGAAGGCGGCTTGCGGCGCGGTCGAGGCGACATAGTCGGTCGGCAGCGTGGCGCACATGCGGCGCAGGTGCGCGCGCATCGGCACGTTCGGCACGGCATCGGCCAGCGCGGAGAACTGGTCATGCCAGCCGTCCAGCACCGACAACAGCGGCTGCTGGATATCGGTTTCCAGGTCCAGCGGATAGCGCGCGGCGTGGGCGATCAGGTAGACGCGGGCCAGCGGACCATCGGCCACCAGCGTCTGCGAGCTGACATGCTGGGCGCCGGAGCTGGCTTGCAGCGCCTTGGCCAGCGACGAAGCGACGCTTGCGCTGTAACGCTCGCGCGGCAGGTAGACCAGTACATTCAGGTGACGCGCATAGACGTCGCGACGGGCAAACACCTTGGTGCGCGGCTGCTTGTACAGCGACACCACGGCGCCGCAGACCTCGGCCAGCCATTCCGGTTCGCCTTCCAGCGCTTCGGTGCGCGGCAGCGATTCCAGGATCTCGATGAATTTCTCGGCGCGGAAGCCTTCCTGGCGCACACCGGCGATGCTCAGCACCTTGGCGACGCGGCCGCGCGCGAACGGCAGGCGGTTCAACGGCGTGGCGGTGGCGGCGCGGGTGAACAAACCGACGAAGCAGTATTCGCCAAGGATCGCACCTTGCGCGTCGGTGTGGCGCACGCCGATGAAGTCCAGCTGCTGGTCGCGGTGCAGCGTGCCTTCGACGTCGGCCTTGACGATGGACAGCGTGTTGGCGCGTTTCGACAGCGTGTCGAAATCGCCGGGAATATTGGCCAGGCAGGTGCCGTAGACCGGATGCGACGTATCCTGCAGCACGCCGATGCGGCTCGGGATGTCGCGTTCCAGTTCGCGCACGCCCGGCTTGACCTGGTAGTAGGCATAGCCGAAGGGCTCGAAGCCTTCGGTCTTGGCCCATTCGAGGAAGGCCGCGACTTCCTTGCCTTCGTCGCCGTGGGTGGCGGCTTCGGCACCGATGCGGCTGAAGTGCGCTTCCATCGCGGCCTTGTCGCGACGGACCACGGCGGCATCGCGCGACACCATTTCCAGGCGCTCGACCAGCATGCCGATTTCCGCATCCGGCAGGTCTTCGGACAGCAGGCACAGTACGTACGATTCCAGCTTGTCGCCACTCTGGCCGACGGCCGTCACCACGCCGTCCGCGTTACGCGCGACCGGCAGCACCGAATTCAGTACGCCATCGACGCCGACGCGCAGCTTGCGCATCGCCATGACGATGGAGTCCACCAGGTACGGCATGTCATCGTTCAGGATCAGCAGCGCGGTGGCCATGCCGCCGCGGCCGTCCGCGTAGCGCAGTTTGGCGATTTGCGCGCCGGATCCGGTGCGCTTGGAAGCGAAGGTGAAACCATCCCACAAAACTGGCGCCAGGCTGTCGGGCGCGGTGCCCGACAGGTCTTCGTCATCCAGGGAGCCGAGCCAGGCGCTGATCAGCGCCGCGACTTGTGTGCTGTCGCTGGCAGGCTTGCTTGCGTTGACCAAATCCAGCGTCTGTTTGCGCAGGTCTTGTGGCATTTGTTTCATCGTTGCTTCTCCAATACGTTATGAGTATTTTATGTTGCAGAGCCGCGCCGGCTTGTGGCTGCGCGGCGGTGGTCGCGTGTTATTAAACACCAAATCGCCATATGGGGGTGAAATCCCGTTTTACAAATCGTACAGGCCAGGCAGGCCCAAAATACGGCTCAAATCTTCCAGCGCGGCGTGCACCTCGATCGCCAGCGCGGGATCGGCCAGGTCGGACGGCTCCAGGCGGTCGCGGTAGTGTTTCTCGACCCACGCCACCAGCGTGTGGTACAGCGCTTCCGTCATCACCACGCCTTGATGCATGGCCGCCGCTTCGGCGTCGGTCAGCGCCACGCGCAGGCGCAGGCACGCAGGGCCGCCGCCGTTGCGCATCGACTGGCGCAGGTCGAAATGTATCAGTTCGTCGACCGCGTTGCCGCTGGCGACCAGGCCTTCGAGATAGGCCGCGACGGCGGCGTTTTCCTGGCATTCCTGCGGGATCACCAGCGCCATCTTGCCGTTGTCTTTGCTCAGCAGCTGGCTGTTGAACAGGTAGCTGTGCACCGCGTCGGCCACCGACACCTTTGCCGTGTCGACGCGGATCGCGTTCAGGTCCGCGCCCACGCCGCCCATCGCGCGGCGCAGCTGCTCGAGCGCGCCCGCTTCGTCGGCGAAAGCCTGCTCGTGGTAGAACAGCACATTGCCGTTGCCTACCGCGATGACGTCGTTGTGGAACACGCCCTGGTCGATCACGTCGGGATTCTGCTGGATGTAGACGGTGCGTTCCGCCGACAGGCCGTGCAGTCGCGCGACCGCCTGCGACGCTTCCAGCGTCTGGCGTGCCGGGTATTTTTTCGGCTGCGATGCCGACACGTCGAACTCGGTGCGGCCGTAGACGAACATCTCGACGGCGGCGCTGCCGTGGTCCTTGCACAGGCGCGTGTGATTGGCCGCGCCTTCGTCGCCGAACGCCGGCGTGCCCGGCAAGGCGTCGTGCACGGCGAAGTGCTGGTCGTCCTTGAAGATGGCGCGCAGCGAACGGGCCGACTGCGCGTGCTCGAAAGCGCGGTGCAGCTTGTTGTTCAGGTTGGCGGCGGTGAAGTGCGCGCGGCCATCGGCGCTGTCGGCGGATGGGCTGACGGTGGCCGCGTTGGCGGTCCACATCGGCGAGGCCGACCAGGCGCAGGCCAGGATGACCGGCGCTTCCTTGGCGGCCTTCGCCAGCACCTCGGCATCGCTGCCGGTGAAGCCGATGCTGCGCAGCAGGCGGAAATTCGGACGGTCCTGCGGCGGCAACAGCGCCTGGCCAAAGCCGCGCGCGGCCAGCGCGCGCATCTTGGCCAGGCCCTGCAAGGCCGCCAGCTTCGGATTCGAAGCGCTCTTGACGTTGCTGAACGAGGCCACATTGCCGAACGACAGACCGGCGTAGTTGTGCGATGGGCCGACCAGACCGTCAAAATTGAATTCGCGTGCGCTCATGGCAGTTCCTTAGAAGTTCATACCCGGCGACAGCTTCGCAGGCATTTCAAGTACGTTGTTTTCGATCGATGCGACCGGGTAGGCGCAGTAGTCCGCCGCGTAGTAGGCGCTCGGACGATGGTTGCCCGACTTGCCCACGCCGCCGAACGGCGCGCTGCTGGCGGCGCCGGTGGTCGGACGGTTCCAGTTGACGATGCCGGCGCGCGCGCGGACCTGGAAGATCCTCCACAGGTTCTCGTCGTTCGAGATCAGCGCCGAAGCCAGGCCGAATTCGGTGGCGTTGGCCGCCTTGACCGCGCTGTCGAAGTCCGCCACGCGGATCACCTGCAGCAGCGGGCCAAACCACTCTTCGTCCGGAATGCCCTGCGCATCGGTCACATCGACGATGCCGGCGGTGACGAAGCCGGTGTTCTCGTCCAGCTGGCGCATCTGCAGCAGGCTCTTGCCGCCCTTGGCGACCATGTCGGCCTGCGCCTGCACCAGTCGTTTGGCGACGGCCGCCGAAACCACAGGCCCCATGAATGGCGCCGGCTCGGCGTTCGACGCGCCGACCGTCAGGCGGCTGGCGACATCGACCAGGCGCGCGACGATCGCGTCACCCTCGGCGCCCTGCTTGACAATCAGGCGGCGCGCGCAGGTACAGCGCTGGCCGGCCGAGATGAAGGCCGACGAAATCGCCATGAAGACGGCGGCGTCGACATCCTTGACGTCCCACACCACCAGCGGATTGTTGCCGCCCATTTCCAGCGCCAGCATCTTGCCCGGCTGGCCGCCGAACTGCTTGTGCAGCGCGGTGCCGGTCTGGCAGCTGCCGGTGAACAGCACGCCGTCCAGCAGTTCGTTCCGCCCCAGCGCGATGCCCGCGTCGCGGCCGCCGTTGACCAGGTTGATGACGCCCTTCGGCAAGCCGGCCTTCTCCCACAGCTGCACGGTCTTGATGGCGGTGCGCGGGGCGAATTCGCTGGGCTTGAAGACGACGGTGTTACCGGCGATCAGCGCCGGCACGATATGGCCGTTCGGCAGGTGGCCGGGGAAGTTGTATGGACCGAACACGCCGAACACGCCGTGCGGACGGTGGCGCAGCACGGCCTCGCCGTCGGCAACCTTGCTCTGCGTTTCGCCGGTGCGCGCGCCGTAGGCCTGGACCGAGATGTCGATCTTGTTGGCCATGGTGGTCGCTTCGGTACGGGCTTCCCACAGCGGCTTGCCGACTTCCTCGGAAATCAGCAGCGCCAGCTCTTCGGCGTCCTGCTTCAGCAGATCGCGGAAACGGGTGCAGACGGCTGTGCGCTCGGCCAGCGGCGTCAGCGCCCAGGCTTCGAAGGCGCCGCGCGCGGCGGCGCAAGCCTGCGCCACGTCCTGCGCGGTCGATTCCTTGCTGGCCCAGGTCTGCTTGCCGTTCGACGGATCGATGGTGACCAGTTCGGCGCCGCTGCCCGGCAGCCATTCGCCGTTAATGTAGTTGCTTAAAACGTTAGACATGTGGATTCTTCCTCAGATTGAGAGACAGCGTGCGCACGGTATCGCCGGTGTGGCAGTGCAGGAGTTGTTGTTCGGCATCCGGCAGCGCCACGATGCCGGCGACCGGCACCGACTGCGACAGGATCATGCGGAAATCCTTGAGCGTGGTGTTCGACACCAGCATCGGTTCGGCCACGGCGGTCTCCGGTGCGCAGGCCGAATCCCAGTCGCCGGCCAGGCCGATCTCGGCCAGCGTGCTGTCGCGCATCGCGCGCAGCTCGGACACGCGGGCCTGCAGCACCGGACCGGCATCGAAGATGTCGATATAGCCCTCGAAGTACATGCCTTCCTGCTCCAGCAGCCGGCGCGCGGGCGCGGTCGAGGTATGCACCTTGCCGATCACGGCCTGCGCGTCGTCCGGCAGGTAGGCCACGTACAGCGGCTGGCGCGGCATCAGCTCGGCGATGAAGGACTTCTTGCCGACGGCGGTCAGGTCGTCCACGTGGTCGAAGTCCATCTTGAAGAAGTGTCGGCCCAAACCTTCGTAGAACGGTGAACGGCCGCTCTCCTCCTGGTAGCCGCGCATCTCCGCGATCAGCTTTTCGGTGAACAGGTGCGGGAACTGCGCGATGAACAGGAAGCGGCTCTTCGACAGCAGCTTGCCGTTGTTACCGGTGCGGTAGTCGGGATGCAGGAACAGCGAGCACAGTTCGGTGCTGCCGGTCAGGTCGTTCGACAGGTACAGCGTGTCCATGCGGGTGAACACGTCGAGCTCGCGGCTCGAGTGCACCAGCGTGCCGATGCGATAGTTATAGAACGGCTCCGTCAAGCCGACCGCGCCCTTGATCGCGCACACGCCGGCCAGGCGGCCCGTGTCGGTATCCTCCATGACGAACATGTAGTCGCGCTTTTCGGGCGGGATGCTCTCGGCGAACGAAGCGACGGCGATCGCCACGCGGTCGCCCATCATCTTCATGTCCGGCTTGAGGGTGGTCATGCCGCTGCCGACCTGCGTGGCCATCACGTACAGGGCGTCGAGGTCTTCGGCTTTGATTGCGCGTACTACTAGCATAGGTTGTCCACTCTTAGATTCTGACGCAGATGACGGTGTCGCCCTCGGCGACCTGGAGCGCTTCCTGCACATCGGCAGGCAGCGCCACATTGACTTGCGATTCCAGCGACGGGCAATGCGTGATCACCGCGCGGAAGTTATGCTCGGAGCCGGAGGCGACTGCGTAGCGCAGCTGCGGCTCGCGGCCGCGGTCCGGCGATTCGGCGGCGGTGATCACGCGCCGCTGCAGCGCGCCGTTGAAGGTGCGCAGCGTATTCTTGTGCGCCTGCAGGATCGGGCCGCCGTCGAAGATGTCGATATAGTCGTCGGCCTCGAAGCCTTCGGCCGTCAGCAGGTTGAACGCCATCTCGCCCGACGGATGGATCTGGCCCATGGCCGCCTGCGCGTCGCCCGGCAGCAGCGGCACGTAGACCGGATAGTGCGGCATCAGCTCGACGATCAGGGTGCGGTTGCGGGCGCCGCCGATGACGCGCTCGGCGTCGAGGAAGTCCATCTTGAAGAATTTGCGCCCCAGCGCATCCCAGAACGGCGAACCGCCGTCGGCATCGGTCACGCCGGCCAGCGGCACGAAGAAGCGGTCGGCGAAGCGGTGCGGCGCCAGCACGGCGAACATCAGCCGCGCGCGCGACAGCAGCGCCGCTTCCGGCGTGCCGTGTTCGCGGTCGCCGACGAAAAAGCTCGACAGCTGCGAATAGCCGGTCAGCTCGGAGCACAGCGTCAGCGCGTGCACGCTGTGGCTGATGTTCAGGTCGCGCGACACCTGCTGGATCACGTCGTTGCGGAAGGAGAAGTAGGTGCCGTTGGAACCGGCGGCGGCAAACATCGCCGAGGTGCCGACGATGGATTTATCGTCCGCCGACTCCAGCACCAGCAGATACACCTCTTCGCTTGGGATATCGACATGCGCCGCAAACGAGGCGATCGAACGCTCGATCATGTCGAGGATCTTCTCGCGCGTCTTCGGCAGGGTATGCACTCCCGGCATAGGGACTGCAGCCAGCGCTTCGAGGGCAGCAATATCCGCAAGTTCTACCGGACGGACTACATACATGGGAACTCCTTAGAAAATGCGAACCGGCCCGGCGAGCGCCGGGCCGTGTAGTCGTCATTCCCGCGCAGGCGGGAATCCATAGAACGCTGGCAACTCAAGCGCGGCATGGATCCCCGCTTTCGCGGGGATGACGGTGGTTTTAACTCAGGCCGCCGCCATCATGCCGTCCAGCGACAGGCGCAGGATGCGGTCGACTTCGGCGATCTGCGCGTCGGAGACGATCAGCGCCGGCGCCAGGCGCACCACGTCCATGCCGGCGATCAGCACCATCAGGCCGTTGCCTTCGGCGGCTTTCTGGATGTCCTTCGAACGGCCTTTCCAGGCATCCGTCACAACCAGGCCCAGCAGCAGGCCGGCGCCGCGCACTTGCGCAAACACTTGCGGGTAGTCGGCGATCAGCTTGTCCATCGTCGAGCGCAGCTTGGCGCCGGCTTCCTTGACACGGGCCAGGAAGGCCGGCTGGTTGATCGTGTCCAGCACCGTCAGCGCCACGGTCGCGGCCAGCGGGTTGCCGCCGTAGGTGGTGCCGTGGGTGCCCACGCCCAGCGTCTTGGCCAGTTCCTCGGTGGTCAGCATGGCGCCGATCGGATAGCCGTTGCCCAGCGCCTTGGCCGAGGTCAGGATGTCCGGCGTGATGCCGTAAGTCATGTAGTGGAACAGGTCGCCGGTACGGCCCATGCCGCACTGGACTTCGTCGAAGATCAGCAGCGCGCCGGTCTTGTTGCACAGCTCGCGCAGCTCTTGCAGGAAGGCCTTGTCGCCCGGCACCACGCCGCCCTCGCCTTGCAGCGGCTCGACGATCACCGCGCACACGTCTTCGCCGATGGCGGCGCGTGCGGATTCGATGTCGTTATACGTGATGTGCTCGATCGACGGCGGCAGCGGCTCGAAGCCTTCGGTGTACTTCGACTGGCCGCCGACGGACACGGTGAACAGCGTGCGGCCGTGGAACGACTGGTAGCACGACACGATGCGCGACTTGTGCTCGCCGAACTTGGTGTGGGCGTACTTGCGCGCCAGCTTCAGCGCCGCTTCGTTGGCTTCGGCGCCGGAGTTGCAGAAGAAGGCGCGGTCGGCGAAGGTCGCCTCGGTCAGCGCGATGGCCAGGCGCAGCACCGGCTCGTTGGTGTAGCCGTTGCCCAGGTGCCACAGTGTGTTGGCCTGGCGGGTCAGCGCTTCGACCAGGATCGGGTTGCAATGGCCCAGCGAGGCCACGGCGATGCCGGAGGTGAAGTCCAGGTAGTGCTTGCCATTCTGGTCCCACAGGTCCAGACCAGCGCCTCGGACCGGTACCATCGCTGCGGGTGCGTAGGTTGGCACCAGGACTTCATCAAAGGTCTGACGAGTCACAGGACGGGTGGTTACGGTCGTATCTAGCTTGGCGTTCATGGCATTCCCTATCAGTGTTGGGTAAGGCGCGGCACAGCACCGCGTGGACCCATTATAAAAAGCGGCATGCTAAAACTCTTTTCTAATGGCGACAAGGATTTTCACTTTTGGCCGCAAAGTAAGCTTGCCAGAACGACCAGTCTATACAACCGGCATCAGCTTGCGCTGCCGCTCCTCGCGCGGCGTGTTGCCGAACAGGGCGCCGAAGGCGGTGGAAAAATGCGAGCCGGAGGAGAAGCCGCACATCAGCCCCACCTGCACGATGGAGTGATTGGTTTCCAGCAGCAACTGCCGCGCCCGCTGCAGGCGCAGCTCCAGGTAGTAGCGCGACGGCAGGCTGCCCAGGTATTGCTTGAACAGGCGCTCCAGCTGGCGCCGCGACAGGCCGACCAGGTTGGCGATGTCGTCGGTGGACAGCGGTTCCTCGATATTGGTTTCCATCAGCGTCACCGCCTCGGACAGGCGCGGCTGCAGCGCACCGAAGCGGGCCTGCAGGGCGACGCGCTGGCGCTCCTCGTGGCCGCGCACGCGCTCGACGCACAGGCTCTCCTTGATGGCGGCCTGCACGGTGGCGCCGAACAGGTGCTCGATCAGCGTCAGCGAAAAGTCGATGCTGGCGGAGCCGCCGCAGCAGCTCAGGTGCCGGCCGTCCAGTTCGAACAGGTGGGGCGTCAGGATGGCGCGCTCGGCGATTTCCTCGGTGTCGGCGTACAGCGCCCACGGCAGCGCGATGCGCACGCCCGACATCAGCCCGGCGCTGGCCAGCCACAGCACGCCGGCGCCGACGCCGCCCCAGTATTCGGCCGAGCGGCAGCGTTCGATGACGGCGCGGCACACCTCCGGCGCCAGCGGCGCCTGGCTCTCGTCGGCGACCAATAGCGCAATGTGCCAGCCCGGCTGCGCCAGCACCACTTGCGCCGGCGTCATTGTTTCCAGATGAAATTGATGCGGACCCAGCGACGCGGCGGCCAGCCGCAGCGGCTGCACCAGGCCGGCCCAGGTGATGGAATCGGCCTCGCCGGCGTTCACCAGCAGCATGCGCAGCGGCCGCTCCTGGGTGACGCGGGACAGGTTATCGAAAGACATGGGCTAGCTACTCCGGGGCCAGCGCGGCGGCAGGCCGCTCGGTGCTCCACTGGCTGACGATCATACCGGAGATCAACAGCACCGCGCCCAGCAGTCCGTTCCAGGCCAGCGTCTCGCCCAGCCAGAAATACGCGAAGATGGCGGCGCAGCCCGGCTCGAAGGCGTAGATCACGGCCGCCTCGTTGGCGCTGCTGTGGCTCTGGCCCCAGGTTTGCAGCGAAATGATGGCCGCCGTGGCCACCACGCCCAGGTAGACCAGGTTCAGGCCGTACATCTGCAAGCCCTTCCAGATATAGCTGACATAGTCCGGCAGGTCCTGGCTGCGCTCGGCCAGGCCCAGCGGCACTTCGCGTATCAGCAGCCAGGCCGCCGCGCACACGGCCACGGTGAGGATTTGCGAGGCCGTCAGCACCATCAGCTTCTCGACCTTGCGGGTGGTGCTTTCCATCAGCTTGACGTAGATGCCGAAGAACAGCGCGCACAGCAGCGCCAGCGTGTCGCCGCGGCCCCAGGTGAAGCTGCCTTCCCAGCACAGCGCGAACAAGCCGGCCAGCGCCAGCACCAGCGCGACGACGATGCGGCGCTCCAGTTTGGCCCCGAGCAGCACGCCCAGCAGCGGCGGCACCAGCACGTTGAGGCCGGTGACGAAGGCGTTGCGGTTGGAACTGGTCAGCGCCAGCCCCTCGATCTGGAACACGTAGCACAGGAACAACACCGCGCCGGCGGCGATGCCCCAGCGGATATCGTTCCACCGGGCGCGCCACATAAACGGCAGCAACAGCAGGCCGGCCAGCGCGAAGCGGCACAGCACGATCCAGCTGGCCGACAGGTAGCCGGTCATGTCCTTCATCGCGGGGAAAGTCGTGCCCCACACCAGGGTCACGATCAGCAGAGCGGCGATGCCGCGCAAGTGTTGAGGCATGGCTTTTTTATTATCAATGTTCGTCCGTCATTATAGTACCCGCCCGGGGCTGCCCGTGCGAAACAGCTATAATCACAGTCTATGGGTGAACGATTTTTGAAAAGTATCCGGCTGCTGGCGGATTGCTTACAGAGCTATGAACGGCTCTCTGGACAGTACGTGCGCCAGAGCGGCTTGACGCACGCCCAGTTCGATATCATCGCCACGCTGGGCAATACGCCCGGCATGTCCTATAAAGAACTGGGCGACAAGACGCTGATCACCAAGGGCACGCTGACCGGCGTGATCGAACGGCTGGAGCAAAAAGGATTGGTGGAACGTCAGCGCAACGACTGCGACAAACGTTCCTTCTTCGTGAAGCTGACCAGGGAGGGCGAGCAGGTGTTCTGCGACGTCTTCCCGGAGGTCATCTCACAGAGCGGGAAAGTGTTTGCGCACTACACCGAGGACGATTTCGCGGCACTTGAAAAAACCCTGTCCGAGCTCAAAACTGTGATCATGGCCGGCCACACCGAATGCCCGTCCACCCCTGACTCAACCAAGGAAAACATTTGAAAACGACACTGCTCGAAGGCAAAAAGCCTGCCAAATTCGACAAACACATCATCGGCAACCTGCTGCTGAACCAGGCCACACCAGACGAAGTGCGCCAGGAAAAGCTGCTGATCGGCATCCGCAACGAAGCCGGCGAGATCTATCGTCTGATCGGCGCAACCAAGCACAACAGCTTCATGAACGCGATCGAGGAACTGTTCGACCTGGGCCTGACCGACGAACTGCAAGACACCGACGCCACCCAGGACGGCTGCGACGCCATCTTCAGCGAGCAATAAGCCCGGCGGCGGCGGGCGTGGTACGGCAAAAAAGTATTTTTCCAAGAAGTGCCGCAAGGCAATATTCCGAGTATAATTTTTTTGCATGGACAGACTCGACGCCTTCAAGACCATTGCCGCTCAGGCGAGCCGGGGGGAGCTGACGTTCCCTGCCAACGTCAACGCCTCGCTGCGCCTGCAGCAGGCGCTCAACGATCCCGACTGCCACGTCGAAGCGGCGGCCAAGCTGATCCAGGCGGACCCGTTGCTGGCGGCGCGCAGCGTCGCCATCGCCAACTCGGTGGCCTACAACCGCTCCGGTACTGAAATTTCCAGCGTGCGCGCGGCCGTGCAGCGGCTCGGCGTGCGCACCCTGCAATCGCTGGTCGCGGCGCTGATCGTGCGCCAGATCGGCAGCCAGATCACCGATCCCGCCCTGCTGGCCAAGGTCAACCAATTGTGGGAACACACGGCGCACGTGGCGGCCCTGTCGCAGGTGATCGCGCGCCGGGTCACCCATGTCGACCCGGACACGGCGCTGTTTGCCGGCATCATGCACGAGGTGGCCGGGTTCTACATGCTGTCCTGCGCCGGCGAATACCCGGAAGTGATGGAAGGCGAGCCGGAGGACTGGGTCGAGCACGGCGAGGTGACGATAGGCCGCGGCGTGATGGCCAAGCTGGACGTGCCGGAAGCCGTGTCGCGCGCCATCGAATCGATGTGGGTGGGCTTGCGCGCGCTGCCGCCGGAAACGCTGGGCGACACGCTGCTGCTGGCCAACGACTTGTCGCCGGTCCACTCGCCGCTGTACCAGCGCCCCGGCGCCACCACCCTGCAAGGCGCCCGCACCATCGACTTCGTCGTCGGCGAAGGCACGCTGCACGCGATCATGACCGAATCCGCGCTCGAAGTGCAGTCGCTGTACGCGGTATTGATGCTGTAGACAAAAAAAAGCCCGCTGGGGAGCGGGCAAAGTCCAAAACTAGGGATCTCCTCCAGAGGAGACGTTTCAAGAATACCCCGCCACCCCGTCCTGCTCTGTGCGCCAGTTCACATAAGGAGCACATTTCCTTACCAGACCGGCACCGTCTGCTTCCACGCCTCCAGCTGCTGCACGCGGCCATACCAGGCCATCAGCTTCGGATATTGCGTGACCGGCAATTTGGCTTGCTCGGTGTACATCAACGACGACGCCAGCGCGAAGTCCGCCAGGCTCAGCTTGTCGCCGACCACCCATTCGCGCCCCGCCAGGTGCTGCTCCAGCACGGCGGCGAATTGCGCCACCTGGCGCCCGGCGCGCTCCAGTTCCGCCGGGTCGGCCGCGCCGTTGCCGGTCAGCCCCTTCCAGATGTTTTCATAGACGATGGCCCCCAGCGCCGGCGCGAAATGCTGGGACGACCACAGCAGCCAGCGGTTGATGTCGGCCCGCGCCACGATGTTGTCGGGATACAGGGTCTGCCCCAGCGTGCGGTCGGCCAGGTACTGCATGATGGCGCAGGATTCCCACAGGATAAAGTCGCTGTCCTGCAGCACCGGCACCTTGCTGTTGGGATTGAGCGCGACCAGCCGCCGCCGGTCTTCCGGGCTCATCAGGTTTACTTCGGTCAGTTCCAGCGGCGTGCCCATGTGGACGGCGGCCAGCATCACGCGGCGCGAGCTGGAGGAGGCGGGGTGGTGGTATAAGCGCATTTGCAAATCTCCGATGACTGGGTTGAGGAGTTCATCGTAAGCCCGCCCCGCGACAGTTTTTGTCAGTAGTCTTCGCGCAGGTTCTGTTGCTGGCGCCAGGTCTTCAGCAGGTCGCTGCGGCGCGCCGGGTAGCGCTGCCCGGTCGACTCCACCGAGGCGATGCGGTCGATGCGGAAATGGCGGAAGGCCATGCGCAGCTCGCACCACGCGGCCAGCAGCCGGCGCCCTTCCAGGAACGCCAGCGCAAACGGCCAGACCCACCGGTCCGACGGCTTGCCGTGCTCGTCGCAATAGGCCATGCGCAGGCGGTGCTGGTAACGGATCGCCTCGCGCACCGGCCGCACGTGGACGTCGCTGGCGGCGTTCTGGTCCATGCCCAGCGGCACCCACAGGCTGGTCTCGGCCATGTCGTCGCGCAAGTCCTTCGGCGTGGCGGCGGCGATCTTGGCCAGCGCGTTGTTGGCGGCGGCGGCCAACGCCTCGTCGCCCTGCCTGCGCACCCAGCGCGCGCCCAGCACCAGCGCCTCCAGCTCGTCGGCGCCGAACATCAACGGCGGCAGGAAGAAGCCGGCCTTCAGCATGTAGCCGACGCCGGCCTCGCCTTCCAGCGGCGCGCCGAGGCCGGCCAGGGTCTGGATGTCGCGGTAAATGGTGCGTTCGGAGACGCCCAGCTGCTCGGCCAGGCGGGCGGCGGTGACGGGGCGGCGGTAGCCGCGCATGGCGTCCATCAGTAGGAAAAGTCGGCCGGTACGGCTCATTGCTGCGATCTCACTTGTCTCACTCCAGCAGGAAATTGCGCTGCGGCGCCTCCATGGCGGCGCTGTCGGCTGCCGTTTCATCCTTCAGCGCGACGCCGGACAATTGGCGCCGGCGCGATTCGGACAGCAGGTAGTGAAGCTTGAAGGCTGCGTCGTCGTAGGTCAAGCCCGCCGGACGCACATTCGAGATGCAATTGCGGGCGGCGTCGCTCAGGCCGACGCGCGGCGCCCAAGTCAGATACAGGCCCATGCTGTCCGGCGAGCTCAGGCCAGGGCGTTCGCCGATCAGCACCAGCACCGCGCGCGCGCCCAGCAACTCGCCCACCTCGTCGCCCACCGCCACCCGTCCCTGGCGGACGATGGACAGCGGCGCCAGCGACCAGGATTCGGCCGCCAGCCGCGCCATCAACGCTGTCAGGAAGGGCCGGACGTTCTGCTCGATGGCCAGCGCCGACAAGCCGTCGGCGATGACGAAGGCGAGATCGTAGCCGGCGCCGTCGCGCGGGCGCTCCAGCAGGGCCCGGCGCGAGGCGTCGTCCAGGCGCCGGCCCAGGTCGGGGCGCTGCAGGTAGATGTCGCGGCTGACGGCCGCGCTGTGCAGCGGCAGGCAGGGCAAGCCGGTGGCGGCCCGCAAGGCGTCGCCCAGCGCGGCGTGATCCAGGGCCAGGTGGACCGCGTCGCGCGCGCGCGCATGCGCCAGCTGGAATTCCAGTTGCGGCGCGGTCGGCTGGCTGACGCCGCTGCGCCCCAGCGCGATGCGCGCCGCCGTGAAACGCCGCAGCGAACCCCACGGATTGGGCGTCACCACGCCGTCGCCGCTGGGGCCGGAGGGACTGGCGGGCAGCAGGCCCTCGTCGTCGTTCATGTGCTTACCCATCAGTTCAGGCTGGCCAGCGCGCGCTGGAAGGAGGCCGGCAGCGCTTCGCCCAGTGTAACGTAATCGTCGCGGGTGAAGATTTCCATCTCCTTCAGCCAAGCCTCGAATTCCGGCGCCGGCTTCAGGCCCAGCACCCGGCGCGCATACAGCGCGTCGTGGAAGGACGTGGTCTGGTAGTTGAGCATGATGTCGTCCGAGCCGGGAATGCCCATGACGAAGGTGCAGCCGGCCGTGCCCAACAGGGTCAGCAGGATGTCCATGTCGTTCTGGTCGGCCTCGGCGTGGTTGGTGTAGCAGACGTCGCAGCCCATCGGCAGGCCCAGCAGCTTGGCGCAGAAGTGGTCTTCCAGCCCCGCGCGCACGATCTGCTTGCCGTCGTACAGGTACTCGGGGCCGATGAAACCCACCACCGAATTGACCAGCAGCGGCTGGAACTTGCGCGCCACCGCGTAGGCGCGCGTCTCGCAGGTCTGCTGGTCGACGCCGTGATGGGCGTTGGCCGACAGCGCGCTGCCCTGCCCGGTCTCGAAGTACATCACGTTGTTGCCCACCGTGCCCCGTTGCAGCGACAGCGCCGCCTGTTGCGCCTCCGCCAGCAAGGCCAGGTTGATGCCGAAGCCGGCGTTGGCCGCCTCGGTGCCGGCGATCGACTGGAACACCAGGTCGATCGGCGCGCCGCGTTCGATGGCGGCGATGGTGTTGGTGACGTGGGTCAGCACGCACGATTGCGTGGGGATGGCGTAGCGGCCGATGATCTCGTCGAGCATGGTGACGATCTTGATCACCTGCGGCACGTTGTCGGTGGCCGGGTTGATGCCGATCACCGCGTCGCCGCTGCCGTACAGCAGGCCGTCCAGCACGCTGGCGGCGATGCCGCTGGCATCGTCGGTCGGGTGGTTCGGCTGCAGGCGCGTCGACATGCAGCCCGCCAGGCCGATGGTGTTGCGGAAGCCGGTAACGACGCGGCATTTCTTCGCCACCAGGATCAGGTCCTGGATGCGCATGATCTTGGAAACGGCCGCCGCCATCTCCGGCGTGATGCCGGGGGCGACGGCGGCCAGCGCGGCTTCGTCGGCGGCGTCGCCCAGCAGCCAGTTGCGGAAGTCGCCCACGGTCAGGTGGGCGATGCGGGCGAAGGCGACGCGGTCGTGGTCGTCGATGATCAGCCGCGTCACCTCGTCCTGCTCGTACGGCACCACCATCTGGTTCAGGAACAGCGACAGCGGCAGCCCGGCCAGCGCCATCTGCGCCGCCACCCGCTCCTCGGCGCTGGCCGCCGCCAGCCCCGCCAGATAGTCGCCGGAACGCGCCGGCGTCGCCTTCGCCATCAAGTCCTTCAGGTCGCGGAACTGATATGTCCTGCTGCCTACCGTATGTGCAAAGCTGCTCATTGCCGTCTCCCGATGCCGCCGGTGTACTCGAGGTTGCTCGATGTTGTTAAAAGTTGCGCGAGGCCGTCACGACCAGGCGCTTCTGTGCCACGTTCTTGCCGCTGCCGTCGGCGTTGAAGAAGGTCCACAAGGGCGTGCCGTTCTTGCTGGCGTCGCCGCTGTTGTAGGTGCCCGCCGCCGAGACCGCCCAACTGTCGAAGGTCTTGGTCACGCCCGCCTTGACGTCGAAGAAATTGAAATCGCTCATGTTGCGCACCTGCTGGCGGCCCGCGTGCAGGTTCAGCACCAGGCCCGGCATCAGTTCGGGATTCCAGTTCACCTCGGCATAGGCGGTGCCGCGCGTATCGGCCAGCTTGCCGCTGTCCGGCTGCACCGCGAAGCCGAACCAGTATCGGCTCAGCGCCACCCAGGCGTAGGCGTTGAAGGCGCCGATGTTGACGCCCAGCTTGGCCTCCTGGGTATGATACTTGATGTCCTTGCCGCCGGCCGCGTAGTGCGCGCCGGGGTACCAGTAGGTGACCAGGCCGGCGTCGATATTGCTGTCCGCGCTGAGTGGATAGCGGTATCCGCCATAGACATCGATCTCCGAACCGCTGCCGTTGTTATAGGCCGCGTGCGAGACGCCGGAGCCGAACAGGCCCAGGTAGAAGCCGCTGACGTGGGTGAAGTCCAGCGTGGCCTGCGCCGTCGGCTTGGCCTGCGTCTGCGAGATGCCGCGGAACAGATAGTCGGACGCCAGCGTGATGTTGCCGGTATTGGTCCAGTCGGGCGCGGGCGCCGCCGGCGCGGCGTCGGCGGCCAACGCGCCGCCTGCCGCGCAAGCCAGGCCGGCCGCGGCCAGCAGGGAGAAAATGGATTGGGACATGAAGAGTGCTCCGTTGATGTAGGTTAGGCAGCGTCAAGCGCCGCGTGCTGCTGGCGATTGCCCTTGGTGGCCAGGAAGAAACCATAGCCGGCGGCCAGGAAGCCGACGAACACGCCAAAGATCAGCAGGTTGTAATAGATCATCGTCACCAGGCAGATCAGCGCGCCGGTCAGCGCGATCGCCGGGAACAGCGGATAGAACGGTGCGCGGAAAGGACGCGCCATGTGCGGCTCCAAGCGGCGCAGCTTGAACAGGCTGAGCATGCTGAGGATGTACATGGTGATGGCGCCGAACACCGACATGGTGACGATGTTGGCGGTCAGGGTCTGGCCGCCGATCTTGATCAGCTCGTCGCTGTAGATGGCGGCGATGCCGATCACGCCGCCCGCGAGGATGGCGCGGTGCGGCGTCTTGAAGCGCGGGTGGATCTTGGCGAAGTAGTGCGGCAGGTAAGCCTCGCGGGCCAGCGCGAAGATCTGGCGCGAATAGCCGAGGATGATGCCGTGGAAGGAAGCGATCAGGCCGAACAGGCCCAGCCACACCAGCATGTGCAGCCAGTTGCTGTGCTCGCCGACGATGATCTTCATCGCCTGGGGCAGCGGATCGTTGATGTTGGCCAGCTTGGTCCAGTCGCCCGCGCCGCCGGCAAACACCATCACGCCGATCGCCAGCAGCACCAGCGTGATGATGCCGGCGATGTAGGCGATGGGAATCGACCGTTTCGGATCCTTGGCTTCCTCGGCCGCCATGGCCACACCCTCGATCGCCAGGAAAAACCAGATCGCGAAGGGGATCGCCGCGAACATGCCGGGGATCGATGCGATGCTGAAGCGGTCCTGGCCCGACCAGCCGCCCTTGACGAAGTTCGCCACCGAGAAGCCGGGCGAGACGACGCCCATAAACACCAGTAATTCGAAGATGGCGAGCAGCGTCATCAGCAGCTCGAAGGTGGCCGCCACCTGCACGCCGACGATGTTCAATGTCATGAACACGACGTAGGCGCCAACCGCCGCCGTCTTCGGATCGACGGTGGGAAACTGCACGTTCAGATAAGCGCCGATCGCCAGCGCGATCGCCGGCGGCGCGAACACGAACTCGATCAGCGTGGCCGCGCCGGCCAGGTAGCCGCCGACCGGGCCGAAGGCGCGCTTGCTGTAGGCGAACGGTCCGCCCGCGTGCGGGATCGACGTGGTCAGCTCGGTAAAGCTGAAGATAAACGTGGTGTACATGGCCGCGATGAACAGCGCGGTGATGGTAAAGCCCAGCGTCCCCGCCGAGGCCCAGCCGTAGCTCCAGCCGAAGTACTCGCCCGAGATCACCAGGCCTACAGCGATGCCCCACAACTGGAAGGTGCCCAGCGACTGTTGCAGCGCCGGTTGCCCGGCCGCCTGTTTTGCATTCATGTGATTCTCCCTAAGGTAAAGCGCTCTGGTATGGAAGTTGCAGCGGAATCGAGTATAGAAGCGAGCCAAATGCTAGCGTTATCGAAAATCGGCAAACTTGCGGTGGACTGGTGTCCACAGGAAGAAATAACGGGAAAACAACAGCGGGAGAAAAATAATATGCACCAGACTGCGACAGGATTGGTACACAGTGCGCCAGATTTGCGCACCGTGATGGCGCACGACGCCGATGAACTGGCCAGCAAGCTCACCAACTGGCAACAAAGCTACGACCAGATCAGCTCCGGCCTGTTCCGTGGCGCGCTGACCGAGTTGCGCCTGCCGCAGCTGCAAGTGTTCCGCGAAAGCCTGAGCCAGTCGGTGCGCCAATCCTGCCGCGTGTGGCCGGACGCCATCTGGTTCGGCCTGCCCGACCACGGCGCCAGCACCCGCATCAACGGCCGCCAGACCGAGGCCGACCGGATTATGGTTCAACCTGGCAACGTTGAGTTCGAACTGGTAACACCGAGCGCCTACAGCATCTTCGGCATCGTCGCCAGCCGCGAGCTGTTGGCCGAGACGGCGCGCCGCTACGGCTCCCGGATCGACTGGCAGCGGGTGCAGTCGGCCGAGCTGTTGCAGGTGGATGCGCAAGCCCAGGCCAAATGCCTGCGCCTGCTGTCGCAGCTGCTGCCGGCCGAGGAGATGGCCGCAGGCGGCCACGACGGCTGTGACGGACAATGGCAGGAGCTGGTGCTGGGCGCGCTGATCGACATGCTGGACCACAGCAGCGTGGAGCCGGCGCTGGCGGCCAGCCTGAAACGCCGGCGCCACGTGGTGTCGCTGGCGCGCGAGTACATCATGGCCCATCGCGGCGATTCGATCACGGTGCCGGAGCTGTGTGAGCGCGTGCACGTGAGCCGCCGCACGCTGCAATACTGCTTCGAGGATGTGCTGGGCATGAGCCCCATGCTGTACCTGCGCATGGTGCGCCTGAACGGCGTGCGGCGGCAGCTGCAGGACGGCGGCGCCATCGGCGACGTGGCCGGCTCCTGGGGGCTGAGCAACTTCAGCCAGTTCTCCAGCGACTACCGCAAGCTGTTCGGCCAGTGTCCATCGGCGTCGCTGCGCTCACGCTCCACGGCGCACGCGCTCAGATGAGACGCAACGCGCCGGCCAGCGCGCCGGCCGCGATCAGCATCACCGGATTGATTTTGGAGCGGAGCAGGATCAGCGCGGCCAGCACCGTCAGCACGTCGGCATGCCAGTTGACGTTGGAGATCCGGGCGAACAGCCAGGCCGTGGCCGCCAGGAAGCCTATCGATATCGGCGCGAAGGCGTCACCCAGCGCTTGCGTCCATCGCCCTCCGGCGTGGCGGGCCTGCAGGCGTATCGCGGTCAGCGTCAGCAGCGTCGAAGGCGCCAGCACCGCCAGCGTGGTGAAGATCGCGCCCGCCCAGCCGGCGATCAGCCAGCCCACCAGCGAGACGAACAGCAGGTTGGGGCCGGGCGCCGCCTGCGCGATTGCATAGGCGGCCGAGAACTGCTCATTGTTCAGCCACTGCTTGCCTTCGACCACGTAGTGCCCCACCTGTGGTCCGAGCAGCACCACGCCGCCGCCCACCGCCATCAACGACATCAACGCTATGTGCAGCGAGAGTTCCAGCACCGGAGATTGCTCGTTCATTTCTTTTCTCCCAGCAGATAGGTCGCGCCGGTGCCCAACGGCGCCAGCACGCAGAACACCAGCGCCAGCTGCCATTGCAGCAGGCCCAGCCCGATGAAGGCCAGCGCCAGCAAGGCCGCCTGCAACAGCGTGCGACGCTCGCGCCAGCCGACCTTGGCGAACATGGCCTTGGCCATCTTCACGGCGGTGGCAAGGATCAGCCCGGCCGCCACCGCCGCCATGCCGCGTATCGCGTGGCGGAACATCTCGATGTCGCCGAAGCGCTGATATACCACGCCCAGGGCGACGACCACCAGGAACGGGCCGCCGACCATGCCGGCCAGCGCCGCCAGCGCGCCGGCGGTGCCGGCGTAGCGGTTGCCCACCATCAGGGAGACATTGCAGATCGTCGGACCGGGCAGCATCTGGCTACTGGCGAGATACTGCGCGAACTCCTCGGCCGTCAGCCACTTGCGCTGCTCGACCAGGGCACGGTAAGCGAACGGCATCACACCGCCAAAGCCCATCAGCGCCAGCTTGGAAAACACCAGGAAGATTGTCGATAAGGGCATGATGCGCTCCTCTATGTTTCGTTAGGGCGAATTTTCTTCCTCTCCGAAATATAAGTACAATGAATTTATTTAGACTATTCATTCATTTTTCTGATGAAAATCGACATACTCGGCGTGCAGGCTTTTGTCGCGATCGCGGACTTCGGCGGCTTTCAAAAAGCGGCGGAGACGTTGTACGTCACGCAGACCGCCGTCACCCAGCGGCTGCGCAACCTGGAGGACTTCCTCGGCGTGATGCTGGTCGAGCGCACCACGCGCTCAATCGCGCTGACCAGCATCGGCAAGGACTTCCTGCCGCAGGCGCGGCGCTTGCTGCAGGAGCTGTCGTCCACGCTGAACGAGATCCGCGAGACCGGCAAGGCGCAGCGCGGCGACGTGGCGATCGCCTGCGTGCCGACGGTCGGCATCCAGTACCTGCCGCAGATCATCCAGGAATATTCGTCGCGCTTCCCCGACAACCGCATCAAGATCCTCGACCACGCCTCGCTGCGGGTGGCCGAGGCGGTGCTGCGGCGGGAGGCGGAGTTCGGCATCAACTTGGCCGGCAGCACGCACCCGGAGCTGACCTCCGTGCCGCTGCTGGACGACCACTTCGTGCTGATCTGCCGCGACGATCATCCACTGGCCAAGCGCCGCTCGCTGACGTGGTCGCAGATCCAGTCCTACCCGCTGATCTTCTCGGGCGACGTCAACGGCAACCGCGCGCTGCTCGACAGCTACCTGGGCAGCAAGAGCATGGACCTGGACCTGCACTTCCAGTACGAGGTGCAGCGCAGCTCGACGGCCGTGGGACTGGTGGCGTCGGGCATCGCGGCGGCCATCGTGCCCAACCTGGCGATCCAGAAGGGCAGCTATCCGCGCGTACGCATCATCCGGCTGAAGGAGCCGGTCATCTCGCGCCAACTGGCGCTCATCACGCGAAAATCTGGATACCTGTCGCCCGCAGCCCAGGCGCTGTACGACATGATCAAACCCCTGAAATTTTAGCCATATCCAGGGAAATTTTCTTTCGATGTTTTAATAAGATTGCAGCAAAAAAACAGGATAATGATGCAATTGCCCGCTGCCAAGCGGTTACCGACACAGGAGGGTTGCATGGCGCAAGTGCTGAAGGTGCTGGTGGTCGATGATGTCGAAACGATGCGCAAGGTGACAGCGGGTCAGTTGGCCGCCCTGGGCTACGGGCCGGTGGAGCTGGCCGGCGACGGAGCCGAAGCCTGGCGCATGATCGAGCGCAAGCGCTACGACCTGGTGATCTCCGACTGGAACATGCCGGCCATGACCGGCATCGCCCTGCTGCAGCTGATGCGGGCCAGTCCTCGCCATGCGCATACGCCGTTCATCATGATCACCGCCGAGGCCGAGCGCAGCCGCATCGAGGCGGCCATTGCCAGCGGCGTCAGCGACCTGCTGGTCAAGCCGTACACGGCCGGCCGGCTGGCCACCAGCGTGCAGCGCGCGATGGCGCACCACGTGGCGCCGCCGGCGCCGGACATGGTCGCGCCTGCGGCGGCGCCGGCGGCCGAGCCTGCGGCCGTGGCGCCCGGCGCGGTCCACCTGCCGCCGCTGGAACCGCCGCCGCCGACCCTGCTGCTGGTGGACGACACCGCCGACAACCTGCACGTGCTGGCCAATATCTTCAAGGGCCAGTACCGCATCAAGGCCGCCCACAACGGCGAGAAGGCACTGGCGCTGTGCTGTTCCGACACGCCTCCCGACCTGGTGCTGCTGGACGTGATGATGCCCGGCCTGGACGGCTTCGAGGTGGCGCGCCGCATGCGCGAGCATCCGAACTCCGAGAACGTGCCCATCATCTTCGTCACCGCGCTGACCGACGACAGCGCGCGCCTGCAGGGCATGGAGCTGGGCGCGGTGGATTTCGTCACCAAGCCGATCGATCCGACCCAGCTCAAGCTGCGGGTCGACAATTTCATGCGCTACGTCGAGCTGCGCCGCCACCTGCAGGCCGACTACGACAACATGCTGGCGATCGCCCGCCTGCGCGACGATGTCGAGGCCATGACCCGGCACGACCTGAAAGGGCCGCTGGCCGGCGCCATCGGCCTGGTGCAGTCGCTGATCGACGCGGGCGACCTGGACCGGCGCCAGAACGAGCACCTGCGGCTGGCCGAACAGGCCATGCTGCAGGTGATCGACATGGTCAACCTGTCGACCGAGTTGTACAAGATCGAGACCGGCAAATACCTGCTGCGGGCCGAGCCACTGGCGATCAGCGACATGCTGCGGCGGGTGGTGGAGACGGCGCGCGCCACCTACGCCGGCAAGCAGCTGGTGGTCGCGGTCGACACCGACTTCGACGTCGGCACCGATCCGCCGCTGGCGCTGGGCGACGGCATGCTGACGTATTCGCTGCTCAACAACCTGATCAAGAACGCCTGCGAGGCGGCGCCGGAGCGCACCCGGGTCATCGCCACCCTGTATGCCGACGCGCCGCTGCGCATCGAGATCGTCAACAAGGGCGTGATCCCGGCGGCGATACGGGCGCGCTTCTTCGACAAGTTCGTCACCGACGGCAAGGCCAGCGGCACCGGCCTGGGCACCTACTCGGCGCGCCTGCTGGCGCGCGCCCAGCACGGCGAGGTGGCGTTCGCGGTGGACGACGACGCGCAGACCACCACGCTGATCATCACCTTGCCGGCCGGCCCGTCGGCGTCGCCGCCGTAGCGCCGGCCGGCGCTCAAGCCGCCGGCGCCAGCGCGTCCAGCGCCAGCAGCGCTGCGTCGAAATCGAAGCGCTCGACTTCCTGGCTGACCTTGCGCAGCTGGCGCGCCAGCGGGTGGCCGTCCGCCAGGGTTTCCAGTTCGCCCAGCACTTCCAGCGCGGCGGTGTCGCTGTCGCCCAGCAGCGCGCGCAGTCGCTGCAGCAAGGCCGGTGCTTGCGGCGGCAACGGCGCGGACGCGGGCGCCTGCGCCGCGGCGGCGGCGCTGCCGGCGCCGCTGCCGCCGGCCAGCGCGGCCAGGCCGGCCAGCACCGGAGCCAGTTGCTGTTCCACCTCGTCGAGCAGGTGCCCGATGTCGTCGTCGTCGGCGCCGGCCTTGCACGCCAATTCCAGCGCTGCCGCCGCTGCCGCCACCTGCTTGGCGCCGATATTGCCGGCCGTGCCGCGCAGCGTGTGCGCCACCCGCGCCGGCGCGCTCGGGTCGTCGCCGCGCCGCGCCGCGTCGAAGTTGGCGCGGAAGCGGCCTTGGCCATCGTGGAAGCGGCCCAGCATGCGCCGGTATAGCGCCGGACGGCCCATGCTGGTCGCCAGTCCGGCGCGCTGGTCGATGCCGGCCAGATGCGCGGGCAGGGCGTCCGGACCGGCCGCGCCTACCGTCTCGGCGGCGATCGCCGCACTGCCCACCGCCGCCGCACGATGCACCGGGCGTATCCACCTGGCCATGGTGGCGAACATGCCCGCCACGTTCAGCGGCTTGGAGATGTGGTCGTTCATGCCGGCGGCCAGCGCCAGTTCGCGGTCGCCGGCCATGGCGTTGGCCGTCATCGCGATGATCGGCAGCGCGGCAAAGCGCGGTTGCTCGCGCAGCCGGCGCGTTGCCGTGTAGCCGTCCATGACCGGCATCTGGCAATCCATCAGCACGCCGTCGAAGGGCGCGCCGCTGGCCAGCAAGTCCAGCGCCTGCTGGCCGTCGTTGACGATGGCCAGCACGATGCCGGCGCTTTCCAGCAGTTCGCGCGCCAGCTCCTGGTTCATGTCGTTGTCCTCGGCCAGCAAAATGCGGGCGCCGGCCAGAGCGGCCTGATCGGCCGCGCTGCGGTCCTGGCGCTCGGCCAGGCGGGTCTCGGCCACCACGCCCTTGCCCAGCACCTCGCCGATCGCCTCCAGCAGGGTCGATGGCGTCACCGGCTTGGTCAGCACCGCCGGCAGCAGCACCTGCTGGCGCGCTGCCGCTTCCTGCGCCTCGTCGCGGCCGAAGGCAGTCACCATGATCACCGACGGCACATGGGTGACGGCGCCGGTCTGCATGCGGCGCAGCGTCTCCACCCCGTCGATGCCCGGCATGCGCCAGTCGAGCAGCACCAGGTCGTAGGGCAGGGCCTTGTTCTCGGCCTCGACCATCGCGCGCAGCGCTCCGGCGCCGCCGTCGGCCACGTCCACCTCCAGCCCGAAGCTGCGCGCCATGGTCGACAGGATCTCGCGCGCGCTGGCGTTGTCGTCCACCACCAGCACCCGCAGGCCGAGCAGCTCGTCGGCGTGGAACATGCGGCGCGGCTGCACCTCGGTCTGGCGCCCGAACCAGGCGTGGAAGTGGAAGGTCGAGCCCCGGCCCGGCACGCTGTCGACCCAGATCCGGCCGGCCATCAGCTCCACCAGCTTTTTCGAGATCGCCAGCCCCAGCCCGGTGCCGCCGTAGCGCCGGGTGATCGAGCTGTCGGCCTGGCTGAACGACTGGAACAGCCGCTCGCACTGCTCGGGCGTCATGCCGATGCCGCTGTCGCGCACCCAGAAGTGCAGCTCGACCCGGCCGTCCGCCTCGTTGAGCAGCTCGATGCCGACCACGATCTCGCCATGCTCGGTGAACTTGGCGGCGTTGTTGCCGAGGTTGACCAGCACCTGGCCCAGCCGCAGCGCGTCGCCGACCAGCGCGGTCGGCAGGTCGGGCGGCGTGGAGAACAGCAGTTCCAGCCCCTTGTCGTCGGCCTTCAGACCGATCATGTTGGCGAAGTTTTCCAGCACGTCCTCCAGCCGGAACGGCGCCTGCTCGACGCTCATCTTGCCGGCCTCGATCTTGGAGAAGTCGAGGATGTCGTTGATGATGCCCAGCAGGTTTTCGGCCGAGCGGTGCACCTTCTCGATGTAGTTGCGCTGCTTCTTGTCCAGTTCCGTCTTCAGCGCCAGGTGGCTCATGCCGATGATAGCGTTCATCGGCGTGCGGATCTCGTGGCTCATGTTGGCCAGGAAGTCGCTCTTGGCGCGGGTGGCGTCCTCGGCGATCTCCTTGGCGCGCAGCACCTCGGCCTCCGCCTGCTTGCGGTCGCTGATGTCGCGCACCGAGGCGCACACGCAGACGCCGCGGTTCTCGATCGCCGGCAGCCGCGACAGGCCGATCTCGACCGAGAATTCTCTGCCGTCCTTGCGCAGGCCGTGCAGGTCGGCGCCGACCATGCCCATCTGGCGCGCACTGCCGTGGGCGATGAAGCCGTCGCGCTCGCCGACGTGGCGGCCGCGCGCCGCCTGCGGCACCAGCGTTTCGATCGGCAGGCCGGCCAGCTCGCCGGCATCGTAGCCGAACAGCTGGTCCAGTTGCGGGTTGGTCATCATGATCAGGCCGTCGGCGCCAACCACCAGCATGCCGTCCGGCGCCGCCTCGATGATGCCGCGGTACCAGGCTTCGGTAGCCTTCAGCACCACCTGCTGGCCGGCCAGTTCGGCCGACTGGCGTTCGGTCTGTTCCAGCAAGGTGCGCACCGCTTGGTTGCGGATCTTGATTTCGATGGTCATCGCCAGCTTGGGCAGCAGTTCGTCCAGCAGCGCCTGTTCGGCTTCGCCGGGCGGGTCGAAGCTGGCCAGCTCCAGTACGCCCATCAGGCGGTCGGCATGCAGCAGCGGCAGCACCATCAGATGGCGCGCCTGCGCCTGCCCAAGCTGCGACTGGATGGACGCATATTCCGGCGGCAGGCCGGTCAGCCGGCGTGGCTGGCGGTCTTGGGCGCATTGGCCCAGCAGGCCGCTGCCCACGGGCAGTTCCGCCAGCGGCGGCCGGCTGGCGTCGGTCGCGTAGCTGCCGCTCAGCAGCAATTTCTGGCCGTCTTCGTCCAGCGTGTACAACACGCCCTGGCCGGCCCGCAGCAACGTCGCCGCCAAGGTCAGGAAGCGCCGCGCCACCTCGTCGAGCGTATTGGCCAGTTGCAGCTCGGCCTGAATCGCCGCTTCCTGCGACTTGATCCAGCGCTGCATTTCCAGCTGCTTCGACTCGACTTGCAGCTTGGCGATGGCGCGCGCCAGGTCGCCGGTTTCGTTGCGGTAGTCGGTATGCGGGATGTGGATATCGAGCTGTCCGGCGGCCAGCGTATCGACGGCCTCGCGCAGGCGGTTGACCGGACGCCGGATCGACATGCTGATCAGCGCGACAAACAGCAGCGCCAGCGCCAGCCCGCCGATCAGCAGGGCATAGGTCAGCCTGTTGCTGGTGACGGCGAACTGGCGGATGTTGTAGATCGTGCTACGGACGTTGGAATCCTTGACGGCGGCGATCTCCGCCAGCTGCTGGTCGGCCGTGGCCAGCGCCTGCTGGAAGCGTTGACTGTCGAGCAGCGCGCCGGCTTCGCCGGGGCGATGCAGGCGGACCAGTTCGAGCGCCTCGTCGGCGGTGCGTTCGACGCGCGCCAGCATGGTGTCGAACGTGGCCAGGCGCTGCTGGTTGTCGAGTCGCAGCAAGGTGGCGCGCGCCTCGTCGCCGGCGAAATGCAGACGTTCGCGCGCCAGGTCCAGTTGCTGCAGGGCGTCGTCGGCCGCCACCGGATCGGGAGCGTGGGCGACCTTGTACAGGGCCAGTTCGAAGTGGGTCAGCTGGATGCGCGCTTCCTTGACCTGCACGATGCCGATCATGCCTTCGGTGAGCAGGCGCTGCATGTCGCGGTTGAGCTGGTCCTGGGTGCGCAGGCTTTGCACCCCCAGCGCCAGCGCCAGCAGCAGCACCGAGCAGAAGCCGACCGCCAGTTTCTGGCGCAAGCGCAGGCGTTCGAGATACTCCAGTGGCGACCTCATGGGCACCCGCTCACGCCGCCGGCGCGATGTGGGCCATCGCGGCGGCTTGCCTGGCCATGTCGTGGTCGCTGTCGGCAAAGCGCGCGGCGATCTGCTGGAACGCCGGCAGGCAGGCCTGGAAGGCGTCGCAGATGTCCGGGTCGAAGTGCGTGCCGCGGCCGTCGACGATGATCTGCACCGCCTTCTCGTGCGGCATGCCCTCCTTGTAGACGCGGCGGCTGATCAGCGCGTCGTACACATCAGCCACCGCCATCAGCCGCGCCGAGATCGGGATGGCGTCGCCGGCCAGGCCCTCGGGATAACCGCTGCCGTCCCACTTTTCCTGGTGGGCGTAGGCGATCTCCTTAGCCAGGCGCAGGAAGTCAACGTCCATGCCGAGCTGCTGTTCGGCGTGGGCGATGGCGTCGCGGCCCAGCGTGGTGTGGGTCTTCATGATCTCGAATTCCTCGGGCGTGAAGCGGCCGGGCTTGAGCAGGATGCGGTCGGGAATGCCGATCTTGCCGATGTCGTGCAGCGGCGCCGACTTGAACAGCAGCTGGATGGTGGCGGCGTCGAGGAAGTGGCGGAAGCGCGGATGGTCGCGCAGGTGCTCGGCCAGCACCCGCACATAGTGCTGGGTGCGGCGGATGTGGTTGCCGGTTTCGTTGTCGCGCGTTTCGGCCAGCGAGGCCATGGCGTGGATGGTGACGTCCTGGATCGCGCCCAGCTCGCGCGTGCGGCGCTGCACTTCGCGTTCCAGGTAGGCGTTCTGGTCGCGCAGGAACTCGGCGGCGTCCTTGACCTTGAGCTGGGTGCGCACCCGCGCCAGCACCACGGGCGGGCTGATCGGCTTGGTGATGTAGTCGGCCGCGCCCATCTCCAGGCCGCGCGTCTCGTCCTCGCTGGAGGCCATCGCGGTCAGGAAGATGATGGGAATGTCGCGCGTGGCCGGATCGGCCTGCAGCACCTGCGCCACCTCGTGGCCGGTCATGCCGGGCATCATGATGTCGAGCAGGATCAGGTCCGGCGGCGGTTTATCTCTGGCGATCCTGATGGCCTTCTCGCCGTTGTTGGCGGCCTTGACGGTGTAGCTTTCCTTCAGCAAGTTAGCCATCAGCAACAGGTTATCGGGCGTGTCGTCTACGACGAGGATAACGGGCTTGGCGGGAAGGTCGGGGGACAGGTTCATGCCTTGGCTCCGGTGGATAGACTGGCCGACGATATTGTTGCCTAGACTATATATGGCCGCCTCGCGGCTGTAAACATATGGCAGCGTTGGCGTATTCCGACAACATTTACGCATGGCAGCGCTAGACGGCAACCGCGCGCGGCTCAACCCCAAATAAAAAATCCCTCCCGGCGCGCACGCGGGGAGGGATCTTGATGAAACCGGCGACGCTTACACCACCGCGCCGTCCGTTTCGTCTTTTTCCTTGATCGGCTTGATCAGGTCTTCGCGCTTCACGCCCAGCCACATGGCGACGGCGGCGGCGACGAACACCGACGAGTAGATGCCGAAGCAGATGCCGATGGTCAGCGCGACAGCGAAGTAGTGCAGCGTCGGACCGCCCAGGAACAGCATCGACAGCACCATCATCTGCGTGCAGCCGTGGGTGATGATGGTACGCGAGATGGTCGAGGTGATCGCGTTGTCGATCACCTCATGCACCGACGCCTTGCGCTGCTTGCGGAAGTTTTCGCGGATACGGTCGAAGATAACCACCGACTCGTTGACCGAGTAGCCCAGCACCGCCAGCACCGCCGCCAGCACCGTCAGCGAGAACTCCCACTGGAAGAAGGCGAAGAAGCCGAGAATGATGACCACGTCGTGCAAGTTCGCGACGATCGCCGCGACCGCGAATTTCCATTCGAAGCGCACGGCCAGGTAGATCATCACGCCGATGATCACCATCACCAGTGCGTTCAGGCCGTTCTGCGCCAGCTCGTCGCCGACCTGCGGGCCGACGAATTCCACTTTTTGCAGCGATACGGCTTCCGCGCCGGCGGCATCCATGCAAGCGGATTTGACCACGTGCTCGCCCTTGGCGGTCACGTTGTCGACCTGCTTGGTGGTGCCCTGCTCGGCCGCGCACAGTGCGTTGAACACCAGCAGCGACGCATCCTTGGAGGTGACCGACTTGATCACCGGCAGGCGCAGCATGACGTCATGCGCGGTGCCGAAGCTGGTCACTTCCGGCTGCTCGTAGCCGATCTTCTCCAGCGAGTGACGGATCTGCTCCAGCTTTGCGGGCTGCTGGTATTTCAGTTCCATCACGGTGCCGCCGGTGAACTCCACCGAGAAATGCAGGCCTTTATGGATCAGGAAGAACACGGCCGCGACGAAGGTCAACGCGGAAATCACGTTGAACACCAGCGCGTGGCGCATGAAAGGTATGTCTTTTTTAATGCGGAAAAATTCCATGTGAACCCCTGTTTATTTCAGACCCGGTACCCAGACGGTACCGATGGCGATCGATTGCAGCTTCTTCTTGCGGCCGTACCAGAGGTTGACCACGCCGCGCGAGATGAACACGGCGGAGAACATCGAGGTCATGATGCCCAGGCAGTGCACCACGGCGAAGCCGCGGATCGGGCCAGAACCGAACACCCACAGGGCCACGCCGACGATCAGCGTGGTCACGTTCGAGTCGATGATGGTCGCCCACGCGCGGTCGAAGCCGGCGGAGATCGCCGCCTGCGGCGTGGCGCCCGAACGCAGCTCCTCGCGGATACGTTCGTTAATCAGCACGTTGGCGTCGATCGCCATACCCAGCGCCAGCGCGATAGCGGCGATACCAGGCAGTGTCAGCGTCGCCTGCATCAGCGACAGCAGGGCCAGCAACAGCAACAGGTTGCAGGCCAGCGCCAGCACGCTGAAGAAGCCGAACATCATGTAGTAGGCGATCATGAAGATGGCGATGGCGGCGAAGCCGTACATCGTCGAATGCAGGCCCTTGGTGATGTTCTCGGCGCCCAGCTGCGGGCCGATGGTGCGTTCTTCGATCACGTCCATCGGTGCGGACAGCGCGCCGGAGCGCAGAAGCAGCGCCAGCTCGGCGGAGTTTTCCGCGTTGCCCATGCCGGTGATCTGGAAGCGGCTGCCCAGCTCCTGCTGGACGGTCGCCACGGACAGTACCTCAGGCTTGCCTTTTTCGAACAGCACGATGGCCATCTTCTTGCCCACGCGGTCGCGGGTGGCATCGCGCATCTTGCGGCCGCCGTCGCCGTTCAGGTCGATGCTGACGGCAGGCTGCTGGTTCTGGTCGAGGCCAGCGGTGGCGCTGGAGATGTAGTCGCCGGTCAGCACCACGTCCTTGTACAGCACCACAGGCACGGCCTTGCCGACCGTGAACAGCTCCGAGTTGAACGGAATCGCCGCCGACAGTTCGGTGCCCGGCGTGATGGTCTCGTCGACCATGCGGATTTCCAAGGTCGCGGTGCGGCCGATCACGGCGCGCGCGCGGGCCACGTCCTGCACGCCAGGCAGCTGGACCACGATGCGGTCAGGGCCTTGCTGCTGGATGATAGGTTCAGCCACGCCCAGTTCGTTGACGCGCTTGGACAGGGTCGAGATGTTTTGCTTGACGCCGTCGTCGACGGTTTGCTTCAGCGCGGCCGGTTTCAGACTCACGGTGGTTTTCAGCGCGTCGCCCTCGCCGGCGTCGACGAACAGCAGGTCGGCCATCTGGCCTTGCAGCACGTCCTTGGCTTTCTGGCGGGTGGCATCGTCGCGGAATTTGATTTCGATGGTGTCGCCGACGCGGTCGATACCGGCGTGACGCACGTTCTTGTCGCGCAGCAGGCTGCGGGCGGCGGCCTGCATGCCTTGCACGCGCTTGGCCAGCACCGCCTTGGTGTCGACCTGCATCAGGAAGTGCACGCCGCCGCGCAAGTCGAGGCCGAGGTACATCGGCAGCGCATGCAGCGCCTGCATCCATTTCGGCGTGTCTTTTTGCAGGTTCAGCGCGACCAGGTAGGTCGGATCGGCCGGATCGGCGTTCAGGCCTTTTTCCAGCACCGACTTGGCGCGGAACTGGGTGTCCGGATCGGCGAAGCGGGCGCGCACGGAAGCGTAGGTGCCGGTGCCGTCGAAGGCGATGCCGTTATAGGCGATGTTGGCGCCCTTGAGCACCTCCTCCACCTTGGCCGTCATGGCGGACGACATCTTGACGGTCGATTTGCCGCTCGTAACCTGAACCGCAGGCGATTCGCCATAGTAGTTGGGCGCGGTGTACAGCGCGCCCAGCAGGATGGCGACTACGATCAGTATGTATTTCCAGAGGGGATAGCGATTCATATTGTTCAACGTTCAAAGTTAGGCGTCGGATGCAATACGGCCCGCGCAGCGCGGGCCGGGACCAATTAGAGCGCCTTCAGCGTGCCCTTAGGCAGCAGCATGGTGATGGAGTTCTTTTGAACCACCATTTCTGCACCGCTGGAGATTTCGATGGTCACATACAGGTCGGTCACTTTGGACACTTTGCCCAGCACGCCGCCGGCGGTAACGACTTCGTCGCCCTTGGCCAGTGCTTCCATCATGGCCTTCTGTTCTTTGGCGCGCTTCTGCTGAGGACGGATCATCAGGAAGTACATCGCTACAAACATCAGGATCAGCGGCAGGAAGCTGCCGATGTTGCCGCCCAGGCCGAGCGCGTCGAGTGGGGATGCCGATTGGGCGTAAGCGTTGGAAATGAACACAGGTGACTCCGATAATAGTTTGAAAAAATAGCGCTGTATTCTAGCACTGGCCGGGAGACGCTAGGCCTTCCGGCTATGTGGGTGGCATAAATCTTTTTACAAGAGTTACAACACTTTTAGTTGTTTTCAGACGCCGCGCGCCCGATCGGCATGGAATTGCAGGGTCCAGGCGTGGAAACGGTCCTCGTCCAGCGCCTCGCGCATCTGGCGCATGATGTCCAGGTAGTAGTGCAGGTTGTGGATGGTGTTCAGGCGGGCGCCGAGGATTTCCTGGGTGCGGTTCAGGTGATGCAGGTAGGCGCGCGAGAAGTTGCGGCAGGCGTAGCAGGCGCAGGTGCTGTCCAGCGGTTCCTTGTCTTCCTTGTAACGGGCGTTCTTGATTTTCACGTCGCCGAAGCGGGTGAAGATCCAGCCGTTGCGGGCGTTACGGGTAGGCATCACGCAATCGAACATGTCGACGCCGTTCGACACGCCCGCCACCAGGTCTTCCGGCGTGCCGACGCCCATCAGGTAGTGCGGCTTGTTGGCCGGCAGGCGCGGGCCGACGTGGGCCAGCATGCGCATCATGTCTTCCTTCGGCTCGCCGACGGACAGGCCGCCGATGGCGATGCCGGGGAAATCGATCTCTTCCAGGCCGGCCAGCGACTCGTCGCGCAGGTTCTCGAACATGCCGCCCTGGACGATGCCGAACAGCGCGTTCGGGTTCTCGCCGCGATGGAACTCGTCATGCGATCGTTGCGCCCAGCGCAATGACATCCGCATGGACTTTGCCGCCTCATCAAGAGTTGCCGGGCGGTTGTCGATTTCGTACGGGGTGCACTCGTCGAACTGCATGACGATGTCGGAGTTCAGCACGCGCTGGATCTGCATCGACACTTCCGGCGACAGGAACAGCTTGTCGCCGTTGATCGGCGAGTTGAAATGCACGCCCTCTTCGGTGATCTTGCGCATCGCGCCCAGCGAAAACACCTGGAAACCGCCGGAATCGGTCAGGATGGGCTTGTCCCAGCCCATGAAGTCGTGCAGGCCGCCGAACTTGGCCATGACGTCGTTGCCCGGGCGCAGCCACAGGTGGAAGGTGTTGCCCAGGATGATCTGCGCGTCGATTTCCTTCAGTTCCAGCGGCGACATCGCCTTGACCGAACCATAGGTGCCGACCGGCATGAAGATCGGGGTCTGGACCACGCCGTGGTTCAGTTTCACCTCGCCGCGGCGCGCCTTGGTCAGGCCGCTGCTGTCGGTCTTGTGTAGTTTAAATTCCAGCATATTGTTCCTTATTTTGCTCGTGCTTGCGTCGTCAGCAGCATGGCGTCGCCATAGCTGAAGAAACGGTATTCGTTGGCGATCGCGTGGGCGTAGGCCTTGCGGATCTCTTCAAAACCGGCGAAGGCCGACACCAGCATCAGCAGGGTCGACTTCGGCAGGTGGAAATTGGTGATCAGGCGGGTGACCGTCTTGAACTGGTAGCCGGGCGTGATGAACAGCGCGGTGTCGGCGCTGCCCGCCTCCAGCTGGCCGCTTTGCGAGGCCGATTCCAGCGCGCGCAGGCTGGTGGTGCCGACCGCCACCACGTCGCGGCCGGCGGCGCGGGTGGCGCGTACGGCGTCCACGGTTTCCTGCGGCATGGTGTACCACTCGGTGTGCATCTTGTGCTCGGCCAGCACCTCGGCGCGCACCGGCTGGAAGGTGCCGGCGCCCACGTGCAGCGTGACGTAGGCGAAGTTGACGCCCTTGGCTTTCAGCTCGGCCAGCAGTTTTTCGTCGAAGTGCAGGCCGGCGGTCGGCGCCGCCACGGCGCCCGGCACCTTGTTGAACACGGTCTGGTAGCGGGTTTCGTCGAAGCTGTCGGCATCGTGCTCGATGTACGGCGGCAGCGGTAGGCGGCCGTGGGCCTCGATCAGGTCGAACACGTCGGCATCGAAATGCAGCGTGTAGAACTCGCCGGCGCGCTCGCCGACGGTGACGTCGAAGGCGTCCGCCAGGCGGATCTTGACGCCGGGGCCGGGCGACTTGGAGGCGCGCACCTGTGCCAGCACGGTGCGGTTGTCCAGCACGCGCTCGACCAGCGCCTCGATCTTGCCGCCGCTTTCCTTGACGCCGAAGAAACGCGCCTTCAGCACGCGGGTATCGTTCATCACCAGCAGGTCGCCGGGCTGCAGCAGACCGACGATGTCGGCGAACTGGCGGTCGATGATCTGCCCGCCGTCCAGGTGCAGCAGGCGGGAGGCGCTGCGGTCGGGCAGCGGGAATTGCGCAATACGCTCTTGCGGCAAGTTAAAATCGAAATCGGAAAGCGAATACATTTGCGGACTTCTGGAAACTGTTGAAGAAAATACGGGTAGGCCCGATCGCGGTGCTAGCCTTACAATACCGGCGGCCAACCCTCTATTTTACGCTAGTGCCCGAAAAACGCTCCAAATATGCCTGTTTCAACGTCTAAACCCGTCAAGAAGACCGTCAGTCCGGAAGCCAAGCTGGCCAAGCTCGGCCTGCACACCGACATGGACCTGGTGCTGCACCTGCCGATGCGCTACGAGGACGAAACCCAGGTCATCACCATCGAGGAAGCCCGGCTGCATGGCGGCGAGACCTCGCAGGTCGAGGGCGTGGTGGTCAAGAACGAGATCAGCTACAAGCCGCGCAAGCAGCTGCTGGTGCACATCGCCGACGAAACGGGCGATCTGCAGCTGCGCTTCATGAATTTCTACGGCAGCCAGGTCAAGCAGCTGGCCGAGGGCACGCGGGTGCGCGCACGCGGCGAACTGAAACACGGCTTCTTCGGCGCCGAGATGGTGCACCCGGCTTACAAGATCGTCAACGAAGGCGCGCCGCTGCCCACTTCGCTGACGCCGGTGTATCCGTCGGGCGAAGGCTTGTCGCAGCCGATACTGCGACGCGCGATCGGCGACGCGATGAAGCGGGTCGACTGGACCGACACCCTGCCGGCCGACTTGCGCGCCGAGATGCAGCTGTCCGACTTCGAACCGGCGGTGAAGCTGCTGCACTATCCGCCGCAGCAGGTGGACGAGCACGCGCTGGCCGACCGCTCGCATCCGGCGTGGACGCGCATGAAGTTCGACGAACTGCTGGCGCAGCAGCTGTCGCTGAAGCGCGCGCAGCGTGCGCGGCGCTCCAAGGGCGCGGCGGCGCTGAAGAAGATCGGCGCGTTGTCCGAGCGCTTCCAGGCGGCGCTGCCGTTCAAGCTGACCGGCGCGCAGCAACGCGTGCTGAACGAAATCCGCGCCGACCTGCGCCATCCGTATCCGATGCAGCGGTTGCTGCAGGGCGACGTCGGCAGCGGCAAGACGGTGGTGTCGGCGCTGGCCGCCGCGCAGGCGATCGACAGCGGCTTCCAGGCCGCGCTGATGGCGCCGACCGAAATCCTGGCCGACCAGCACTTCCGCAAGATCGCCGCGTGGATGGAACCGCTGGGCGTCAAGGTCGCGTGGCTGACGGGCAGTTTGAAGAAGAAGGAAAAGCTGGCCGCGTATGCGCTGATCGAATCGGGCGAGGCGCAGCTGGTGATCGGCACGCACGCGCTGATCCAGGAGGCGGTGCTGTTCGCCAACCTGGGGCTGGTGATCGTCGACGAGCAGCATCGCTTCGGCGTCGGCCAGCGCCTGACCTTGCGCAACAAGGGCAACGAAGGCGCCGTTCCGCACCAGTTGATGATGTCGGCCACGCCGATCCCGCGCACGCTGGCGATGACCTACTACGCCGACCTGGAAGTGTCGGTGATCGACGAACTGCCGCCTGGCCGCACGCCCATCGTCACGCGCGCGATCGACCAGAACCGCCGCGACGAAGTGATCGAGCGGGTGCATGCGGCCGCGCTGGAAGGCCGGCAGGTCTACTGGGTCTGTCCGCTGATCGAGGAATCCGAAGCGCTGCAGCTGCAAACGGCCACCGACACCCACGCGCTGCTGGCCGAAGCGCTGCCGGACCTGAACGTGGGGCTGGTGCACGGCCGCCTGAAGCCGGCCGAAAAGCAGGTCATCATGGACGCCTTCAGCGCCAACGAGATGCAGGTTCTGGTGGCCACCACGGTGATCGAGGTGGGCGTGGACGTGCCGAATGCGTCGCTGATGGTGATCGAGCATGCGGAACGCTTCGGCCTGTCGCAGCTGCACCAGCTGCGCGGACGGGTGGGACGAGGATCGGCGGCGTCGGTGTGCCTGCTGCTGTATCAAAGCCCGCTGGGAGGCGTCGCCAAGCAGCGTCTGATGACGATGCGCGAAACCACGGACGGTTTCGAGATCGCCCGCCGCGACCTGGAGATCCGGGGGCCCGGCGAATTCCTCGGCGCGCGCCAATCGGGGCAGGCGATGCTGCGCTTCGCCGACCTGGAAACGGACGGCTGGCTGGTCGACCAGGCGCGCGATGTGGCTCACGACCTACTCCACGCAAACACTCCCGAAAAAGCCGCAACGGTGGAAGCCCACCTGGCCCGCTGGCTCGGCGGCCGCGAGGAATTCCTCAAAGTCTAAACCCGGGGTCAGATCCGATATTTGGACACGAGCCCTGCCGTAATGACCATTACGGCAGGGCTCGTGTCCAAATATCGGATCTGACCCCGGATTAAAAGCACAGGTAGATGCGGTTGGCGAGGTCGAGCATGAAGCCTGGGCTCAGGTAGGCCATGAACACCAGCGCCAGCACCAGCGCGCCGGCGGCGTATGCTGCCACGCGTGCCGGCCGCAGCTTCATGCCGGCTTCAACTCGCCGCGTACCAGCGGCTTCTCGTTGATCGGCAGGTTGGCCAGCGCCGCCATCAGCCCCAGTCCGATCGCTATGCCCCACACCGCGTCATAGCTGCCCAGTTTGGTGAACAGATACCCGCCCAGCCATACGCCGATAAAACTGCCCAGCTGGTGCGAGAAGAACACCATGCCCGCCAGCATAGCCATGTGCTTGACGCCGAACACGCCCGCGATGATGCCGTTCGTCAGCGGCACCGTCGACAGCCACAGGAAACCGATCGCCGCCGCGAACACATACACCGATGCCGGCGACAACGGCGCCAGCAGGAACAAGGTGATCACGATGGACCGCGACAGGTAGATGCCCGACAGCAGATAGCGCTTGGGCATGCGGCCTCCCAGCTTGCCGGCATAGTAGGAGCCGACGATGTTGAACAAGCCTATCAGCGCCAGCGCCATCACCGCCACATTCGGATTGGCCAGGCCCTTGTCGCGCAGATAGGCCGGCATGTGCACGCCGATGAACACCAGCTGGAAGCCGCACACGAAATAGCCGGCCACCAGCAGCAGGAAGGAGCGGTTGCCCAGCGCCTCGCTCATCGCTTCGCCTATGCTTTGCTGCGGGCCGTGGCCATGCTCCACCGCCGGCTCGCGCAGGAAGAACGACATCGGCACCATCGCCACCACCACCAGCCCGGCCAGCAGATAAAACGCGTGCTGCCAGCCGATCGCGGAAATCAGCTGCTGCTCGACCGGCATCATCAGGAACTGGCCGAACGAACTGCAGGCGCCCGATACGCCGAACGCCCAGGAACGCTTTTCCATCGGCGCCACGCGGCCGATGATGCCGCTGACCGCGCCGAACGCGGTACACGCCAGCCCGAGGCCGACAAAGACGCCCGAGCCCATGACGAACAAGGTCGGGTTGGTGACCAGCGCCATCCAGATCAAGCCCGCCATGTAGCTGACCGCGCCCAGCAGCACCACACGCATGGTGCCGAAGCGGTCGGCCGCCATGCCGGCGAAGGGGCCGAACACGCCCCACAGCAGGTTTTGCATGGCCATCGCCAGCGAGTAGGTTTCGCGGGTCCAGCCGTTGGCCTGCGAGATAGGTTGCAGCCAGAAGCCGAAGCCGTGGCGCACGCCCATCGCCAGCGTCAGCACGACGCCGCTGGCCAGCAGGACGGTTTTCAGGGAGGGAGCGCGGGTGGCGATGAACATGGCAGGTCCTGGTTATCGAAACGACATCCGCCGATTCTACCTAGTTCCCGCCACCCGCGCTTGGAGAGCTATCGGTCGGCGCTGTAACTCAGGCCGATCTGCGAGCGGATCTCGTCCAGCGTGCCCATGATGGACAGCGTTTCCTCGTGCGGCATGACCGGGCTTTCGATCAGGCCGGCGCGGATGCAACGGCCCACTTCCTGCGCTTCATGCGTATAGCCGTTGCCGCTGCGGGGCAGGTTCAGCGTACGCTCGCTGCGCGAGGTGCCGTCCACCAGCGTGATGGTGATGGTCTCGGCGTTGTGGAAGCGGTCGTGCAGGCGCACGAAGCCCTTGGTGCCGGAGATCGTCAGCTCGGTCGGCGTGCGCGCACGCAGGCTGCAGGCGCACGACGAGACGCCGCCGCCCTTGTGCGACAGCGTGAACGCGGTCTGCATGTCGACGCCGGTGGCGGCCATCTCGGACTGCGCCTTCACGGCGGTGACCGCGCCGAGGAAGAACGAGGACATCGACAGCGGATAAATCCCCAGGTCCAGCAGCGCGCCGCCACCCAGCTCCGGATTGAACAGGCGATGCTCCGGGCCGACGTCGGCGGTAAAGCCGAAATCGGCGCTGACGTGGGCCGGCACGCCGATCTCGCCGCTGTCGACGATGCGCTTGGCCTCGACCACGGCCGGCATGAAGCGGGTCCACATCGCTTCCATCACGAACAGTTTTTTGGCGCGCGCCAGGTTGATGATGTCCTCGGCCTGACGGCGGTTCATCGTGAACGACTTCTCCACCAGCACCGCCTTGCCGCCGTTCAGGCACATCAGCGCGTTTTCGTGGTGCATGGGGTGCGGCGTGCCGATGTAGATGACATCGACGTCGGGATCGTCCGCCAGCGCCTGGTAACTGCCGTGGAATCGGTCCGCGCCAAACTCGGCGCCGAATTTGGTAGCGCTATCTACGGTGCGCGAAGCAACCGCGACCAGTTTTGCATCAGGCGTGTCCTGCAATGCGGTGGCGAAGGCCTTGGCGATCTTGCCCGTGCCCAGTATGCCCCAGCGAATTACCTGCGTCATGGCGTGCTCTTTCTGCCGCGTCGGCGGCGAAGTCGGTTAAAAAAGACTATTTTACTGCCGTTGGCCGCTTGGGGCGGAACACCGTTGCGTCGTTATAGAAATCGTCGTCCTGGTCCGGCCACCAGCCCGGCACGCCCAGCGCCTGCATCGGCGTGAAGTCGGCGGTGCTGAGGCCATGCCCGGCCAGCTCCTGCGCCACGCGCTCGTCCAGCCAGCGGCGGCGTGCGTCGTGGTCCATGGCGAAGAAGTCGTCTCCCGCCACCACCACCCGGGTGTGCGCGGTGATCGCCTTGCGCGGCGCCACCAGCTTTTCCATCAGCGCGTGGCCGAACAGCCAGACCTGCGCGTCCGGCCCGAAGCTGGCGCGCCGCTCGATGAAGGCCTCGCGCCATTGATGGTCACGCAGCGCCGCCGTCAGCGCCTGGCCCGCGGCGCAGTCGCGCACCACCAGCAGGGCGGCGTTTTCGTCGAAGATGGTGGCGCCGTCGCGCGCCGGGCCGCGCGATTTGCCCACGCCGTCCAGCGCTATCTGCGCCGCCTGCAGGGCGTTCAGTTGCACTTTGATGCGGGGGAAACTCAGCCAGACAAGGCCGTTGAAGAAATCGTGCAGGTTGTCGCGCGTGGGCACGCCGCCGGTCGCGCCGATGAAGGCTTCGTAGGCGGTACCGTCAGGCAGCGCCTCCTGCGGCACGAACGACAGCGGCAGGCCCTGGTGATTGCGCAGGCCCAGCGCCGCGGCCTGCGCGTTGAAGCTGTCGCGGAAGTGCGCATCCGCCGTCAATTGGCCGGCCGCCGTCCGTACCGATTCGTACCAGGGACGCGACCAGTCGATTGCCTGCAGCACTGCTTATACCATTTTCCAGTTGATGGTTTCGCCGGCGTTGAGCGGCACTACCTGCTGGTCCGCCAGCGGCAGCGTTTCCGGCAGCGTCCACTGCTCGCGCTTGAGCGTGATGGTGTCGGTGTTGCGCGGCAGGCCGTAGAAGGCCGGGCCGTTGAAGCTGGCGAAGGCTTCCAGCTTGTCCAGCGCGCCGGCGCGTTCGAAGGCTTCGGCATACAGCTCCATCGCGTGCAGCGCGGTGTAGCAGCCGGCGCAGCCGCAGGCGGCTTCCTTGGCGCCCTGCGCGTGCGGCGCGGAGTCGGTGCCGAGGAAGAAGCGTTCGTCGCCGCTGGTGGCGGCGGTGACCAGCGCCAGGCGGTGTTCCTCGCGCTTCAGCACCGGCAGGCAATAGTAGTGGGGACGAATGCCGCCCTTGAAGATGTCGTTGCGGTTGTACAGCAGGTGATGCGCGGTGATGGTCGCTGCGATCGGGCCTTCGGCTTCGGCCACGTACTGCGCCGCGTGCTTGGTGGTGATGTGTTCAAAGACGATGTTCAGCGCCGGGAAGTCGCGGCGCAGCGGGCGCATCACGCGTTCGATGAAGACAGCCTCGCGGTCGAACAGGTCGATGTCCTGGTCGGTGACTTCGCCGTGGACCAGGAAAGGCATGCCCACTTCCTGCATCATCTCCAGCGTCTTGTAGCAGTTGGACAGGTCGGTCACGCCGGCGTCCGAATTGGTGGTGGCGCCAGCCGGATACAGCTTGACCGCGTGGACGATGCCGCTTTCCTGAGCGCGCAGGATTTCGTCCGGCGGCGTGTTGTTGGTCAGGTAGAGCGTCATCAGCGGCTCAAACTTCATCCCTGCCGGCAGCGCCGCCACGATGCGGTTGCGATAGGCCTCGGCGGCGGCGGTGGTGGTCACCGGCGGTTTCAGATTGGGCATCACGATGGCGCGGGCGAACTGGCGGGCGCTGTGCGGCAGCACGCTGGCCAGCGTGGCGCCGTCGCGCAGGTGCAGGTGCCAGTCGTCTGGACGGGCGATGGTGATGCTGTCTGGGATGTGTTCGAGGTCGGACATGGCGGCTGGCTTTCAGGCTATCAATGGCGAATACCGCCATTTTACCCTCTTGCGCTGGTCGCTTGACAGTGCGTACGTTAAAGCGTACGTTTTAACCTCAACCGAGGGAGTTTCCATGGATACCATCTCAGCCAGCGACGCGCGTGCACGGCTCTACAACCTGATCGACGAGACAGCGGCCAGCCACGTGCCGATTACCATCACTGGCAAGCGGAACAACGCGGTGCTGGTTTCCGTCGAAGATTGGACGGCGATACAGGAAACGCTGTACCTGCTGTCCGTGCCTGGAATGCGCGAGTCCATCATGGCAGCTCGTGAGGAGCCCCTCGATGGCAGCGACAAGGAATTGATCTGGTGAGCTGGCAGCTGGTGTACTCCCACCAAGCCCAGAAAGACGCAAAGAAGGTAGCCGCGGCCGGAATGAAGAAGCAAGCGCAGGCACTGCTCGACTTGCTGGCCGACGATCCCTTCGCCCGGCCGCCGCCTTTTGAAAAGCTGGTCGGCGACCTGGCGGGCGCCTACTCGCGCAGGATCAACATACATCACCGCCTCGTCTATGAGGTTTTTCCGGATCAGCACATCGTTCGCATCCTGCGCATGTGGACGCATTACGCTTGACATCATTTGTCAGAAGCGGACCACCGTCTTGCCGGCGCCGTGGCCGGTTTTGTTGCGCTCGATGGCGTCTACGGCCTGCTCTGCAGTGACGACTTCGGAGATCACCGCGGTCAGTTCACCGCTCGCGACTTGCGCCGCGATCCGTGCCAGCAGTTCGCCATTCTGCTGCAGGGCGAACCAACTGCCGCGACGTCCCGCAGGCACACGCGCGGCGATGTCCGGCGCGGCGGTGCTGATGATACGGCCTTGCGGCGACAGCACCTGCCACGAGCGGTCCAGCGTTTCGCCGCCCACCAGATCGAGCACCAGGTCGACGTTATCGACCAGCTCCTCGAAACGTGTGGTCTTATAGTCGATCACTTCATCGGCACCGAGACGGCGCAGCAAGTCTGCATTGCGGCTTTGCGCCGTGACCAGCACACGGGCGCCTGCCTGTTGCGCAAACTGCACCGCGTAGCTGCCGACGCCACCCGCCGCGCCATGGATCAGCACCGTCTCTCCGCGCTGCAGCTTGCCCGCGTCGAAAAGCGCCTGCCACGCCGTCATGGCCGCGACCGGGATCGCGGCCGCGGTCGCGTCGTCAATCACCGCGGGGGTCGGCACCAGCTTTGACGCGGCGAGCGCAACGTGCCGTGCATAGGCGCCAACGCCGCCCAGCGCACCGAAGACGCGCGAACCGATCGCATGACCTGTCACGCCCTCGCCCACGGCCACCACCTCGCCGGCCAGCTCAATGCCCAGCGTGGCGGGTAGCGGCAGCTTGAACACGTCCTTGACCAGGCCGTCGCGGATTTTCCAATCAAGGCCGTTGACGCCTGCAGCGGCCACCCGCACCAGCACCTCGCCCGGCGCCGCTTGCGGCATCGGCACTTCATCCCACTGCATCACCTCCGTGCCGCCGTAGGCATGGATGCGCAACGCGCGGTTCGATTCGCTGTCGGCCAGCGCCGGATAGTCGATATAGCCCTGCGCGCCCGGCGCGTAGAACAGGGCCGGGTTCGGCGTGTTCAGCTGGGCATTCAGCGCAAAGCGGCGCGGCAGGTCCGGGTTGGCGAGGAACGCGCTGCCATATGCCACCGCGTCGGCTTCGCCGGCCGCGATGCGCTGCTCGCCTGTTTCGCGGGTCTGGCCGGCGCCCAGGATATAAGTCCCGTTGAACAGCGGACGCAATGCGCCGTGGTAGTCGTATTCCGCCTTGAACGTGGCCACGTGCAGATAGGCCAGGCCCAGCGCAGCCAGTTGCCGCACCAGATAGGTGTAGGTCTCGACCGGCGATTCATCCTTGATGTCGTTGAACCCCATCTCCGGCGAGATCTTGATGCCGACCCGGTCACTGCCCGCCTCCAGGATCATCGCATCGAGCACCTCCAGGATGAAGCGTGCGCGGTTCGGAATCGAACCACCGTACTGGTCGCCGCGCTGGTTGGTGCCGGACGACAGGAACTGCTCCGGCAGATAACCCGACGCCGCATGCAGCTCGACGCCGTCGAAGCCCGCCTCCAGCGCACGGCGCGCCGCCAGTCGGTATTCGGCGACGACGCCCGCCACTTCCGAGGTTTCCAGCGCACGCGGCGTCACAAAGTCCGCCAGGCCGCCGGCGGTGTAAGCCTGCCCGGCCGCCTTGATGGCCGACGGCGCCACCGGCTGCGCGCCGCCAGGCAGCATGCTCGGATGCGAGATGCGGCCGGTGTGCATCACTTGCAGGAAGATGCGGCCGCCTTCGGCATGCACCGCGTCCGTCACCTGCTTCCAGGCGGCGACCTGCGCATCGGAGTAAATGCCCGGTGTACGCACGTAACCCTTGCCCATCGCGCTGGGGAAGGTGCCTTCGGTGACGATCAAGCCTGCGCTGGCGCGCTGGCGGTAGTAGGTGACGGCCAGCTCGGACTGCACGCCGTCGGCGTCGTTGGCGCGCGAACGGGTCATGGGCGCCATGACCATGCGGTTGCGCAGGGTGTGACGGCCGATTTGTACTGCTGTCGATAAGGTGTTCATGGAGAGCCTCGCTAAGTGAGTGAATGTGCAGCCATCATCCATTGATTCACTCTTGGGATAAATAGCTTAAAATGAAATCACTGATCCACCCATGGAGCAATCAAAATGTCACTGTTATCAAGCATGGAGCTGTTCGTGGCGGTCGCCAACGCCAGGGGCTTCCGCAAGGCGGCCGACATGCTGGACATGCCCAATTCGACGCTGTCGCGCCGCATCTCCGACCTGGAAAAGGAAATCGGCGTGCGCCTGTTTCACCGCTCCACGCGCAAGGTGGAGTTGACCGAGGCCGGCCAGGCTTACTTCCGCCGCTGCGAGAGCATAGTCGCGGAGGCACGCATCGCCCATGAATCGCTGCTCGAACTGGCGGAGCGTCCCAGCGGAACGCTGCGGGTATCGATGCCGGTGGACCTGGCGATCACCTACCTTTCCCCCATGCTGAAGGCGTTCGGTGAACAATACCCGTTGATCGATTTCGAGATGGACCTGACGCCGCGCCGGGTCGACCTGGTGACCGACGGCTTCGACTGCGCGATCCGCATGGGCGCGCCGCCGCCGACGCCGTCCACGCTGATCGCCAGGCAGGTCGGCCTGCTGCCGCGCTACCTGTATGCGTCACCGGCCTACCTGCGCGGCGCGCCGCCGCTCAGGCATCCGGACGATCTGCAGCACCATCAGTGTTTGATCGGGGCCGGCACCGGAAAACAAGCCCAGTGGACGCTGACGTCCCGCAAGAAGAGCGTGACCACGGCCGTCTCCGGCCGCTACACCTGCAACAACGTCAGCATGACGCGGACGCTGGCCGCGCTGGGCCTGGGCATCGCGGTCTCCGCCGGCCCCCAGGCGCGCGAGGACATGGAACGCGGCGATCTGCAGCGCGTGCTGCCGCAATGGGATTTCGCGCCGATACCGGTCTACGCCATCATCGAATCGCGCCTGATCCCGTCGCGGGTGCGGCTGTTCATCGATTTCGTCCAGACCAGCCTGAAAGGCTACTCCTCGCCGCCATAGGACTACTGCTGGGCTGCGACCCAGGCCTTGGTCTCGGCCAGCATCCTGTCGAGCCGCGCGCGGTCGTAGACCTGGCCCCGGCTGACCACCGTGCGGATCTCGCGCGTGGCGGCGATGTCCTGCAGCGGATTGGCGTCCAGCACCAGCAGGTCGGCCGACTTGCCGGCCTCCAGGCTGCCGTAGCGATCCAGCTTGCCGAGGAAGCGCGGGCCGTTCACCACCGCCGTCCGCAGCGCCTGCACCGGCGTCAGCCCGTACTGCACGTACAGGCCGATTTCGTCATGCAGCGCCTGGCCCGGATAGTCGTAGGAATTCAAGAAGCCGGCATCGGTGCCGGCGATGATGCTGACGCCTTCCTGCGCCAGTATCGGCAGCAGCGCGGCCGATTTTTCAAACGTCGCCTTGCGCAGCGCGATGGCTTCCGCGTTGTCCAGCGCAGCGCGCTGCACGCGCCAGTCGTAGGTGGCGCGCAGTCCCTTGCCGATGTACTGCAAGGCCGGATCCTTCGAATGATCGTCGCGGTCCAGGTAGGCGACCACGCGCGATACCGACAGCGTCGGCACCACCGCCGTGCCTTTCGACGCCATGTAGCGGAACGATGCGCGCGCGGTCTGCTCGTCGTAGCTCGCCAGGCTTTGCCTCATCGCTTCCTTGCCGGTCAGCGTGCCGGCAGCCACTTGCGCGGTCAGCTCCTTCTCCCGCGGCGTCGACGCGCGCAGCAGGTAGGACTGGTGCTCGACCGTGCCCAGGCCGGCGTCGAACATCTGCGCCAACGTCAGTTGCACGGGAATGTGGCCGGAGGTGCGCATGCCGCGCTCCCTGGCCTGGCGCAGCACTTCAAGATAAATTTCCGGCTTCAGCGTGTTCTCGGTGATCTTGACGAAGTCCACCTTCTGCGCCTGCAGGCCGTCCAGCGCCTTGCTCACCTCTTCCGGCGTGCCGACTTCGATGGTGCCCTTCCACAGCGGCTTGTAGCCTTCCAGCTTGGCGCCGGAGGTGAAGATGGTCGGCCCTTCCATCTGGCCGGCGTTGATCTGGCCGCGCCAGGCCAGCACGGTGTCAGGCAGGTCGCCGGAGCAGTCGCGCACGGCGGTGATGCCGTTGGCCAGGTACAGCGCCAGCAGATGCCTGTTCTCTTCGATCAGCGCCGGGCCACCGCCGAAGTGCACGTGGGTGTCCCACAGGCCGGGCATCAGGTACTTGCCCGGCAGGCGCAGGGTCTTTTTGGCGGCATAGCCGGACAGCTGGCGGTCGTCGACCACGGCGACGATGGTGTCGCCCTTCAGCAGCACCGACTTGCCGGTGACGGCCTTGCCGCCCGCCACATCGATCAGCGTGGCCTTGGTCAGCGCCAGGTCGACGGCGATCCTGTGACCCGCATGGGCGGCGCCCAGCAATCCCAGCGCCAGCATGGCGCCCGCCAGAGGCTTGAGAATGTTCATTAGTGAATATTAGTGGATTATCCGTGCCAGGAAGTCGCGCGCCCGTTCCGAACGGGGCGCGCCGAAGAACTCGTCCTTGCTGCAATCCTCGAGGATGCGGCCCTTGTCCATGAACACCACGCGGTTGGCCACCTTGCGGGCGAAGCCCATTTCGTGGGTGACCACCATCATGGTCATGCCGTCCTGCGCCAGGCCGACCATCACGTCCAGCACTTCGTTGATCATTTCCGGATCCAGCGCGGAGGTCGGCTCGTCGAACAACATGGCGATCGGGTCCATCGCCAGCGCGCGGGCGATGGCCACGCGCTGCTGCTGGCCGCCGGACAGCTGGCTGGGGAATTTGTCCTGCTGCGCCAGCAGGCCCACCCGGTCCAGGTACTGCAAGCCGCGGGCGGTGGCCTCGTCGACGCTGCGGCCCAGCACCCTGGTCTGGCCCAAGGTCAGGTTGTCGCGTATCGACAAATGGGGAAACAGCTCGAAATTCTGGAACACCATGCCGATGCGGGCCCGCAAGGCCGGCAAATCGGTGTTTTTGTCGCCGACGGCGATGCCATCGACGGTAATTTGCCCTTGCTGGAACGGTTCCAGCCCGTTGACGGTCTTGATCAGCGTGGACTTGCCGGAGCCGGACGGCCCGCAAATCACCATCACATCGCCCTTTTCGACCCGGGTGCTGCACTCGCCGAGCACCTGAAACTGGCCGTACCACTTACTGACGTTCTTAATTTCGATCATATGTACGCTGAATAAAAAAGCCGGTCCGCACCTGTGTGGATGCGGCCCTACATGCGCTTGACAGCGCCTCTGCCCACAAGGATACTGCGGAACTTGCCAATAGTTTCATCAACCGGACCATAAAATACCGGTTGCAGCCAATGCAGAACCACAGCAGCGGCGGACACCCCGCCCTCTGCGCAGGCCCAGAGAGACACTACCACAGGAAGCTTATAACATGCACAAACAAAGCCGATTGACCACCTACATACTCGTCGCCCTGGCGCTGGGTATCTTTGCCGGCTACCTGGCAAACCTCAACCTGGCCAAGCCGGTCGAATATGCGGACTACATGTCGCTGATCACCACGCTGTTCCTGCGCCTGATCAAGATGATCATCGCGCCGCTGGTATTCTCGACGCTGGTGTGCGGCATCGCCAAGATGGGCGATGCCTCGGAAGTGGGCCGCATCGGCATCAAGACGCTGGGCTGGTTCTTCATCGCCTCGGTGATGTCGCTGAGCCTGGGCCTGGTGCTGGTGAACATGTTCCGCCCTGGCGACGCACTGCTCGGCCACATGGCCGCCACCACCGCCAAGGCCGACATCGTCACCTCGGGCCTGACCTTGAAGGAATTCGTCACCCACCTGGTGCCGGCCTCCATCGTCGAAGGCATGAGCAAGAACGAGATCCTGCAGATCGTGATCTTCTCCCTGTTCTTCGGCTCGGCCGCAGCCGCCGTCGGCGAAAAGGCCAACGTCATGATCAACGCGCTGGACGGCGTGGCGCACGTGATGCTGAAGGTCACCGGCTACGTGATGCAGTTCGCGCCGATCGCCGTGTTTGCGGCGGTGTCGGGCGTGATCGCCAAGAGCGGCCTGGGCGTGCTGCAGACCTACGGCGTGTTCATGGCCGAGTTCTACTTCGGCATCGCGCTGCTGTGGGCACTGCTGATCTTCATCGGCTTCCTGTTCCTCAAGGGCCGCATCTTCTCGCTGCTGAAGGAACTGCGCAGCCCGGTGCTGCTGGCCTTCTCGACCGCGTCGAGCGAAGCGGCCTATCCTAAAACGCTGGAAGGCCTGGAGCGCTTCGGTGTGCGCAACCGCATCGCCGCTTTCGTGCTGCCGATCGGTTATTCGTTCAACCTGGACGGTTCGATGATGTACTGCACCTTCGCCACCGTGTTCATCGCGCAGGCTTACGGCATCGAGATGTCGCTGGGCCAGCAGATGACCATGATGATGGTGCTGATGCTGACCTCCAAGGGCATGGCCGGCGTGCCGCGCGCCTCGCTGGTGGTGATCGCCGCGACGCTGGGCCAGTTCAACATTCCGGAAGCGGGCATGCTGCTGTTGCTGGGCATCGACCACTTCCTCGACATGGCGCGCTCGGCGACCAACGTCATCGGCAACGGCGTGGCCACCGCGGTGGTCGCCAAGTGGGAAGGCGAGCTGGCCGCTCCCGGCGAAGTCGAGCTGGTCAAAGCCGCTTAAGCAAGCAGCGCCCCAACAAGATGGCCACCTCGCGGTGGCCATTTTTTTATCAGAACCAGGTACGCTTGCCTTCCGGCTTATAGCCCAGGTCGCGAAGCTTGCGTCGCAAGCGCGCGTTGTCCCAGATGGCGCATACCAAAGTCACCAACATGATGACGCTGAACGCATCGTTGCCGAGATACTTAAAAAACAGCCAGGCACCGACTGAGCACGCTATCGCGGTAAGCAACAACAACAAACCATCTTTCATTTAGCTCTCCTAACTTGCGCAACCTTGCGTCGGCTATAAATTTCAGGATGGCGCATCAGTACAGCCGCCAGCCAAGGACGATGAAGGTGATTCATTTGGGCATTCAACAGAACATCGGAAAGAGAGGTTCCGCCCGCCAAGGCGCGCCCTGTTGCAATGGCGATACTACCAATAACCGCCCCCACATAATATGATGCATTCGCCGCCCCTAGGACCGCCAGCTTTTCAATACCTGTGCCAGCTCCGATCATCTCCGCTACCGTTACCTTTTTTCCGAACCTATCAATCAACGCGAGCAGCGTCGAAGCCGTCGAAACTGCCGATTGGCTGCTGCCGAAGAGATTTTCAGGAGTAGCTAATCCCAATCCATCCATATTCTCTTTGAAGTATTTGTAAAAGTCAGACATAAGGCCTCCGTTGTCTACAAGTGTTTCACCGGAGGGTAGTTTGAATAAATATGATGCGCCTTGCGCCACCTCACAGCAAGCGGGCGGAACTATAGCTGACATTGCGCGGAATCGTTATCGGGCTTGGTGAGATTCGTAATTGCGACGGCCGGTGGGCTGATGCACCATCTACGCACTATTTTGCACAGATGGAGACGACATGACATCATCCCGGCGCACCGCGCTCAAGACGCTGTTGGCGAGCGCCGCGGTCGGGCCGCAACTGGCCCACGCAGCCGAGCCGAAATGGGGCCGCGGCGTAGAAGGCCAGCGCAAGGCCGACCTGGGCAACGGCACCTACCTCAATCCCATCCTGTCCGGCGACCATCCCGATCCCACCATCCTCAAGGATGGCGCGGATTACTACATGACGTTTTCGTCCTTCCTGTCCTATCCCGGCGTCATCCTCTGGCACTCGCGCGACCTGGTGAACTGGGAGCCGATCGGCCCGGCTCTGACCAAGCCGATCGGCAGCGTGTGGGCCATGGACCTCGTCAAGCACAACGGCCGCTACTTCATCTACATCCCCGCCACCCCGGACGGCAAAGGCACCATCTTCGTCATCTGGGCCGACAACATCAGGGGCCCGTGGAGCGATCCGATCGACCTGCATATCGACGCCATCGATCCCGGCCACGCGGTCGGCGAGGACGGCAAGCGCTACCTGTTCGTCAACGGCGTGCGCCGCATCGGCCTGACCGACGACGGCCTGGCGACCGTCGGCACGCTCGAAAAGGTCTATGAGCCGTGGCGCTATCCATCCGACTGGGTGGTGGAGATGTTCGCGCCCGAAGGACCGAAGCTGTTGCGCCGCAACGGCTGGTTCTACCTGGTGCTGGCGGTGGGCGGCACCTCCGGCCCGCCGACCAGCCACATGGTGATCGCCGCGCGCTCGCGTTCCATCCATGGGCCGTGGGAGCACTGTCCTCAGAATCCGCTGGTGCGCACCAAAAGTGCCGAAGAACGGTGGTGGTCGCGCGGCCACGCCACGCTGGTCGAAGGCCCGGCCGGCGACTGGTGGATGGTCTACCACGGCTACGAGAACGGCTACCGGACTCTCGGCCGCCAGGCGCTGCTCGAACCGATCGAATGGACGGCGGACGGCTGGTTCAAGCCCAAGGGCGGCGACCTGTCGTCGCCGCTGCCGATGCCGAAGAAAGGTACGGCCGTTCCAGCAGGCTTCGCCAAATCAGACGACTTCACGAAGAACAAATTCGGCGTTCAGTGGTGCTTCTTCAATCCGGGGCCGGACGAGATGAGACGCGTGCGCTTTGAACAGGGTTCGGTAGTCATCGCGGGTAAAGGCACATCTCCGGCCGACTGCTCGCCGCTGTCCTGCATCGTCGGCGACCACGCTTATGAAGCCACCGTCACGCTTGAGATCAGCGGCGCGGGCCATGGCGGCCTGCTACTGCACTACAACGAGCATATGTTCGTCGGCGTCGGCTTCAGCGCCACGCACATGCTGACCTACCAGTACGCCAGGGAACAGGGTTGGATGCGCGAAGCCGTAAAGGCTTCCACGGTACGCATCCGCGTCAGGAATGACCGGCACATCGTGACGTTCTTCTACGCGCTGGACGACGGCAAATGGATACAGCACCCGTGGCAGATGGAGACCTCAGGCATGCACCACAACGTCTTCGGCGGCTTCCTCAGCCTGCAGCCGGCGGTGTACAGCGCCGGTGAAGGCGCTGTACACATGCGGGACTTCCAGTACCGCGCGCTGGCTTAGTTCTGGCCGGCGTAGACCTTCACCAGGTCATACAGGAAGGTGCGGCCTTCCATCAGCGACTGAACGCCGATGTATTCGTTCAGGCCGTGGATGTTACCCAGGTCCGGGGTCAGGAAGATGCCGCTGATGCCGTAGGTCGGAATGCCGGCCGCGTTCAGGAACTGGCCGTCGGTGGCGCCCGATTGCAGGATGGGCAGCACCGGAACGCCGGGCCACATCTTCGCGGTCAGCTTCTCGACCGGCTCCATGATGGCGCGCGTCAGCTCCGGCGGCGCTGAATTCTCGCCACGGATTTCCAACGTCTCCACCTTCACAGCAGGATCGTTGATCGCTTTGACCAGCGCCTCGCGCACCGTCTCCTGCGTCACGCCGGGGAAAATGCGGCAGTTGATGTTGGCGCGCGCGCGCTGCGGCAGGGCGTTGGTGGCGTGGCCCGCATCGAGCATGGTCGCCACGCAGGTCGTGTGCAGCATCGCACCCCAGCTGGCGTCGCGACCTGAGACCAGCGCCACCGCCTTGGCGTCCTTCGGATTCTTCACTACCGCCAGCATCGCCGCCGCCACGTCCTTGTGGCCTTCGGCCGCCTGGATCTTCGACATGCCGGTCAGATAGCCACGGCTGCCGTCGGCCAGCTGGATCGGGAAGGTGTAGCCTTCGATCTTCTTCAGCGCGCCGGCCAGATGGTAGATCGCGTTGTCCTTTTGAGGACGCGAACTGTGGCCGCCGCGATTGGTCACTTCCAGCCGGTAGTTCTGCGAGACTTTTTCGCCCGCCTGCACCGTCATCGACACGCGCTTGCCGGCAGCATCGAGCTCGCCGCCCGCGCCTTCGTTGATGGCGAAACCGGCGTCGATCAGTTCGCGGCGGTTCTTGGTCAGCCACTCTGCGCCGTTGAAGGCGCCGCCGGTCTCCTCGCCGCAGGTCAGCGCCATCTTCAGCGTGTGGCGCGGCACGTAGCCCTCGTTCTTGAAGCGCGCCAGCGTGTCGGCCCAGATGGCCGCCTGCGCCTTGTCGTCCACCGCGCCGCGCGCGTAGAACTTGCCGTCTTCCTCGACCAGCGTGAACGGATCCCGGGTCCAGTCTTCACGCTTGGCTTCGACCACGTCGATGTGCGCCAGCAGCAGGATCGCTTTCGCCTTCGGATCGCTGCCCGGCATGACGGCGACCAGGCCGCCCTCCTTCGGATGCGCCGGATCGGCGAACAGATGCAGCTCGGCGTCGGCAAAGCCGGCCGTCTTCAGTCGCGCGGCGATGCGCTCGGCGGCCAGCGTGCAGCTGCCGGACGACAGCGTGGTGTTGGTTTCGACCAGCTCCTTGTAGAGGGCGCGGAACTGCGGTTCCGTAGGATCGGCATACGCACTCTGAACACAAGCCATCAAGACAGTTACTGCACCCAGCGCAAAACGAGACTTCATAGTCGTTTCCTTATTTAGACTGCGTCAACGACGTCGTCGGGGGACGACGCCAATTCTTCATCGGCCTTGGCCTGCTGCCGTTGCCACATCTGCGCATACAAGCCATCGGCCGCCAGCAGCGACTGGTGCGTGCCGCGCTCGACGATGCGGCCGTGGTCCAGCACCAGGATCTGCTGCGCGTCCGCCACCGTCGACAGGCGGTGCGCGATCACCATCGTCGTGCGGCTCCTGGCGATTTCCTTCAGCTGCGCCTGGATCGCCTGCTCGGCCTTGGAGTCCAGCGCCGACGTGGCTTCGTCGAAAATCAGGATGGCGGGATTCTTCAGCAGCGTGCGGGCGATCGCCACGCGTTGCTTCTCGCCGCCGGAGAGTTTGAGACCGCGCTCGCCGACCATGGTCGCGTAGCCGTCCGGCAGGCTGTCGATGAAGTCGTGGATCGACGCCGCGCGCGCCGCCGCCACGATCTGCTCCTTCGTCGCGCCGGGCTGGCCGTAGGCGATGTTGTATTCGATGGTGTCGTTGAACAGCACCGTATCCTGCGGCACGATGCCGATGGCGTGGCGCAGCGTGTCCTGCGTGATCGAGCGCAGGTCCTGGCCGTCGATGGTGATGCCGCCGGCGTTCACCTCGTAGAAGCGGAACAGCAGTCGCGACAAGGTCGACTTGCCCGAGCCGCTGTGGCCCACCACCGCCGTCGTCGTACCCGGCGCGATGGTGAAGTCGACGTCGAACAGGATCTGGCGCTTCGATTCGTAGCTGAAGTCCACATGGTTGAAGCGCACTTGCGCGCCGTGCGTGACCAGCGGCTGCGCGTCCGGCGAGTCGGCCACTTCGCGGTTCTGGTCCAGCAGCGAGAACAGCTTCTCCATGTCCGCCAGGCTTTGCTTGATCTCGCGGTAGATCACACCGAGGAAGTTGAGCGGAATGTACAGCTGGATCATGAAGGAGTTCACCAGCACCAGGTCGCCCAGCGTCATCTTGCCGTCGATGACGCCTTGCGTGGCGCGCCACAGGATCAGCGTGACGGCGGTGGCGATGATCAGCGACTGCCCGGTGTTCAGCAGCGACAGCGAGGTCTGCGACTTGACGGCCGCCGATTCGTAGCGCTGCAGGCCTTCGTCGTAGCGCTTCGCTTCATAGTCCTCGTTGCCGAAGTACTTGACCGTTTCGTAGTTGATCAGCGAATCGATGGCCTTGGTGTTGGCCTTCGAATCCAGCTCGTTCATCGTGCGGCGGAAGTGCGTGCGCCAGTCGGTGACGAAGATGGTGAACGAAATATAGGTCACCAGCGCGACGAAGGTGATCACCGAGAACCAGATGTCGTAGTGCGTGACGAGGTAGCCCAGCACCAGCGTGATCTCCACCAGGGTCGGCAGGATGTTGAACAGCGTGTACGAAATGAGCGAGCCGACGGCGCGCGTGCCGCGCTCGATATCGCGCGTCATGCCGCCGGTCTGGCGGTTCAGGTGGAAGCGCAGCGACAGCGAATGCAGATGGCGGAACACCTGCAGCGCGATGGTGCGCACCGCGCGCTGCGTGACGCGGGCGAACAGGAATTCGCGCAGTTCGGTGAACAGCGTGGTCGATACGCGCAGCACGCCGTAGGCCACCAGCGCGCCGAGCGGCAGCACCAGCAGCGCCTGCGGATGAGAGGGCGAGACGCTCAGGCTGTCGATCAGGCGTTTCATCACCACCGGCACGCCGACGTTGGCCAGCTTGGCGCCGATCAGGCAGCCCAGCGCCAGCAGCACGCGCCATTTGTAGACCCACAGGTAGGGAAAGAGGGTTTTCAGCGTGGCCATGTCGCTGCGCTCGGCGGCCGGGGCTGCTTTACTGGAGGTGTCTGGCGGGGTATTCGGGTAACGGCGCATGGCGGATGTCGGCTTTTTATGGTTCAATCCCGGTAATTGTAGCCCTTCAAGAGAATTCACGATGACCGCGTCCCAAAATCCCCCGTCCACCAATGTCGAAACCGTCAATCGCGGCCTGCCGCCGGGCAAAATGCCGGAATTGCGCATGATGCCGGCGCCGTCCGACGCCAATGTCTACGGCGACGTGTTCGGCGGCTGGATCATGGCCCAGGTCGACATCGCCGGCTCGCTGCCGGCCACCCGCCGCGCCAACGGCCGCGTGGCGACCATTTCGGTGAATTCCTTCGTGTTCAAGAATCCCGTGTTCGTCGGCGACCTGCTGTCGTTTTATGCTGATATCGTCAAGGTTGGCAATACGTCCATCACCGTCAACGTGGAAGTGTACGCGGAGCGCAACCGCCTGCAGGCCTGCACCGTCAAGGTGACCGAGGCCACGCTGACCTACGTCGCCACCGATTCGGACCGCAAGCCGCGCAAGGTACCGCCTATCGAAACACTGATCAACGCCTGATCCGCCGCGGCGACGCATGGACCAGCAGCGCCGCGCCCTCCTCCTCGCCGCCGGCCGCCTTTCCGCACTGGCGCTGGCCGCCGTGCCGGTGCCGACCAGCGCCAGCTCCAACTCCGGCGCCTATCCCTTCAGCCTCGGCGTCGCTTCCGGCTCGCCACTGCCGGACGCCGTCATCCTCTGGACCCGCATCCTGCACGATCCGCTGAACGCCGCCGCCACGCCGCCGGTGGCCTTCAGCGTGCGCTGGGAAGTCTCCGAGGACGAGCGCTTCAGCCGCATCGTCGCCAAAGGCACGGCCAGCGCCGTGCCCGGGCTGGCGCACAGCGTCCACGTCGACGTCACCGGCCTGGCGCCGGCCCGCTGGTACTGGCACCGCTTCATGCTGGGCGAGGCCGTCAGCCCGGTCGGCCGCACCCGCACCGCGCCCGCCGCCGGCGCCATGCCGGACCAGCTGAAACTGGCCGTGGCCTCGTGCCAGCACTGGGAGTTCGGCAGCTACGCGGCGCACCGCCACATCGCCGCCGCCGCGCCCGACCTGGTGGCCTTCCTGGGCGATTACATCTACGAGTGGGGGCCATACCAGCTGAAGCATCCGCAAAGCGCGCTACGGACCGCTGAGAGCTTCACGCTGGCCGATTACCGCGCCCGCTACGCCCAGTACAAGACCGACCGCGACCTGCAGGCCGCGCACCTGGCCGCGCCGTGGATCGTCACCTGGGACGACCACGAGGTGGCCAACGACTACGGCAGCGACCGCGACGAGCGGCTGGCGCCGGACTTTCTCAACCGCCGCGCCGCGGCCTACCAGGCCTTCTACGAACACATGCCGCTGCGCGTGGCGCCGGCCGGCTTCGCGCACCTGCGCATGTACCAGCGCTACGACTGGGGCCGCCTGGCGCGCATCCACGTGCTGGACGACCGCCAGTACCGCGCCCACCACGCCTGCACGCCGGCCGGGCGCGGCGGTTCCAGCTCCGTGCTCAGGCGCGATTGCCCGGCGCTGGCCGATCCCGCGCGCACCATGCTCGGCGCCGCCCAGCAAGACTGGCTGGAGCAGGGCCTGAAGTCGTCGCCGGCGCGCTGGAACATCCTGGCCCAGCAAACGCTGATGGCGCAAAACAGCCAGGTTCCCATCGTCAAGGAATCGGACGGCCGCTTCTGGACCGACGGCTGGGACGGCTATCCGATGGCGCGCCAGCGCCTGTTCGACGCGCTGCACGCCAGCGGCGCGCGCAATCCGCTGGTGCTGGGTGGCGACGTCCACAGCTTCTTCGCTGCCGAGCTCAACCGAAATCCGGCGCGTCCGCGCTCGGCCGCCAACCCGGTCATCGCCACGGAATTCGTCGGCACCTCGGTCACCTCGCCGTCGCGCCCGCAGGCCCGTACCGAGCAGTTTGTATCGATGAACCACGCCATCAAATACGGCCGCAGCGACAAGCGCGGCTTCATGCTGCTCAATATCACGCCGTCCGACACCACCACGCTGTTCCTCGCGCTGGACGACGTGCACGATCCCGCCAGCCCGATCGGCACCGCCGCCAGCTTCCTGGTGCGCGACGGCCATCCCGGACTGGTCCGCGCTTGAATTGACGCGCTCATTGCCTATACTGGCTAGACCACCCTGTATGGAGGTGCTTCATGTTGAAAGTCACAGAGAGTGAAATTGCGCGGGAGCTCGATAGCTATCTGCACCAGGCTCTGACGCAAACGATAGTCGTAGAAAAAGCCGACCACGACGCTGTGGTCGTGCTGTCGCTAGCCGAATTCGAACGGCTGCAGGATGTCGACGACCAGCACTGGGCCGAATGCGCCCGCAAGGCCAACGTCGAAGGCTACATCGATCACGATCATGAGGTGCGCCAGCGACTGGCCGCCGCCATGAGAGAAAAGCGGCTCGCTTGCATCAAGAAAGGGCCGCGATCAGACCACCATTGAGCTAAAAAAAAATCGCCTGGCTCAGCAGGCGATTTTTTTTGCCTTACGCGGCGACTTTTTCGTCGCGCAGCTGGCGGCGCAGGATCTTGCCGACGTTGGTCTTCGGCAGCTCGTCGCGGAATTCGATGTACTTCGGCTTTTTATACGCGGTCAGCTCGTGCTTGCAGAACTCCAATATCTGCTCGGCGGTCAGGTTCGGATCCTTGCGCACCACGAACAGCTTGACGGCCTCGCCGGAATTCTTGTCCGGCACGCCGATGCACGCCACTTCCAGCACGCCCGGGTGCGACGCCACCACGCCCTCCACTTCGTTCGGATACACGTTGAAGCCGGACACGATGATCATGTCCTTCTTGCGGTCGACGATGCGGGTGAAGCCCTGCTCGTTCATGATGCCGACGTCGCCGGTCTTGAAGAAGCCGTCGCCCGTCATCGATTTGGCGGTCTCGTCCGGACGGTTCCAGTAGCCGGCCATCACCTGCGGGCCGCGGATGGCGATCTCGCCGGTCGAACCCAGCGGCAGCACGTTGCCGTCGTCGTCCAGGATGCACACTTCGGTCGACGGAATCGGCAGGCCGATGGTGCCGGTGAATTCCTTGATGTCGACGCGGTTGGCGGTGGCCACCGGCGACGTTTCCGACATGCCGTAGCCTTCGATGATCGGCGTGCCGGTCAGCTTCAGCCAGCGGTCCGCCACCGCCTGCTGCACGGCCATGCCACCGCCGTTGCAGACCGAGTAGGACGAGAAGTCCAGCTTGGCGAACTCGGGATTATTGAGCAGCGCGTTGTACAGCGTGTTCACCGCCGGGAACACGGCGACGCGGTACTTGGCCAGTTCCTTGACGAAGCCCGGGATGTCGCGCGGATTCGGCACCAGCAGGTTCAGCCCGCCCATGCGCATGCCCATGAAGGCGCTGATGGTCAGCGAATAGATGTGGTACAGCGGCAGCGCGCACACGAACACCAGCTGCTCCTTCTGCTGCTTGAACTGCAGCCACGCTTCGTTCTGCAGCACGTTGGCGATGATGTTACGGTGCAGCAGCACGGCGCCTTTCGACACGCCGGTGGTGCCGCCGGTGTATTGCAGGAAGGCGATGTCGTCATGGCCCTGCTTGACCGGCTGCAGCGTCAGGCGCGCGCCTTCGGCCAGCACCTGCTTGAAAGACACCGAACCCGGCAGCGAAAACGCCGGCACCATCTTCTTGACCTTGCGCACCACCAGGTTGACCAGCATGCCCTTCAGCCCGCCCAGCATGTCGCCCATGGTGGCGACGATCACATGCTTGACCTGGGTATGCGCGACCACCTGCTGCACCGTGGTGGCAAAGTTTTCCAGCACGATGATCGCTTCCGATCCCGAGTCGACCAGCTGGTGCTGCAGCTCGCGCGGCGTGTACAGCGGATTGACGTTGACCACCGTGTAGCCGGCGCGCAGGATGGCCGCCATCGCCACCGGATATTGCAGCACGTTGGGCAGCATGATCGCCACGCGCGCGCCCGGCTGCAGGCCCTTGCTTTGCAGCCAGGCGCCCATCTGCAGCGACAGCTTGTCCAGCTCGCCGTAGGTCAGGAACTTGTCCATGCAGACGTAGGCGTTGCGGTCGGCATACTTGCGGAAGGATTCCTCCAGCAGGTGGGTCACCGAGCGGTACTGCGTGCTGTCGATTTCCGCGGGGACGCCTTCGGGGTAGGACTTCAGCCAAATCTTTTCCATCTTATGCAGCTTTCTGGTTCTGGCCGGGTGGTTCATCGCGCAGCATGCGCCGCAGGATTTTCCCGACATTGGTTTTGGGTAGCTCCTCGCGGAACTCGATATATTTCGGCTTCTTATAGCCGGTAAATTGTTCTTTGCAATAGGCCATCAACTGCTCGGTGGTCAGGTTCGGATCCTTGCGCACGACGAACACCTTGACCGCCTCGCCCGAATGCTCGTCCGGCACGCCGATGCAGGCGCATTCCAGCACGCCGGGGTGGGCTGCGATCACGCCCTCCAGCTCGTTCGGATAAACGTTGAAGCCCGACACCAGGATCATGTCCTTCTTGCGGTCGACGATCTTCACGTAGCCGCGCTCGTCCATCACGCCCACGTCGCCCGATTTGAAATAGCCGTCGGCCGTCATGACCTTGGCGGTTTCGTCCGGGCGGTTCCAGTAGCCGGCCATCACCTGCGGACCGCGGATAGCGATCTCGCCCGGCTGGCCCAGCGCCACCTCGTTGCCGTCATCATCGAGTATGGCGATATCGGTCGACGGCACCGGCAAGCCGATGGTGCCGCTGAAGGCGGTGCTGTCGGCGCGGTTGCAGGTGGCCACCGGCGACGTCTCGGACAAGCCGTAGCCTTCGATGATGGACACGCCCGTGACCTTCAGCCACTTGTCGTTGACCGACTGCTGCACGGCCATGCCGCCGCCGTTGCAGATCTTCAGCCCCGAGAAATCCAGGTTGCCGAATTGCGGATGGTTCAGCAGCGCGTTGTACAGCGTGTTCACCGCCGGCAGCATGTTGAACTTGTACTTGGCCAGTTCCTTGATGAAGCCGCCGATGTCGCGCGGGTTCGGAATCAGGATGTTGAGCGCGCCCACGCGGGTGCCCCACATCGCGCAGCAGGTCAGCGCGAAGATGTGGTACAGCGGCAGCGCGCACACGATGGTGGTCTGTTCGGTCACGCCGCCCAGCGCCGGCGCCGACCAGGCCTCGCTTTGCAGCAGGTTGGCGACCACGTTGCGGTGCGTCAGCGTCGCGCCCTTGGACACGCCGGTGGTGCCGCCGGTGTACTGCAGGAAGGCCGGATCGGTGGGCTGCAGCGCCACCGGCGTCAGCTTCATCGCGCCGCCCTGCGACAGCGCATCCTTGAAGCGCACCGCGTTCGGCAGCGAGAACGGCGGCACCATCTTCTTGACGCTGCGCACCACGAAATTGACCAGCATGCCCTTCAGGCCGCCGAGCATCTCGCCCATGCTGGCCACGACGATGTGCTTGACCTGCGTGCGCCCCAGCACCTGTTCCAGCGTGGTGGCAAAATTTTCCAGGATGAGGATGGCTTCGCTGCCCGAATCGTTGAGCTGGTGCTCCAGCTCGCGCGGCGTGTACAGCGGGTTGATGTTGACCACCGTGTAGCCGGCGCGCAGGATCGCGGCGATCGCGATCGGATACTGCAGCACGTTCGGCATCATGATGGCGACCCGCGCGCCCTTTTTCATGCCGCGGCTTTGCAGCCAGGCGCCCAGGCGCTTGGAGTAGGCGTCCACTTCGGCATAGGTGAGGAACTTGTCCATGCAGACGTAGGCGTTGCGGTCCGCGAACTTGTGGAACGACTCTTCCAGCAGCTGCACCAGCGAACCGTATTGGCCGGGATCGATGTCGGTCAGCATGCCGGGAGGGTACGACTTCAACCAGATTTTTTCCATCCTGTGCCTCGTGTCTCAATATTATCGTTGTATGGTCCGGCGCACAGTGCCGGTTCAGCGTCGGGGGTGTCGTCTGCGCGAGTTACCGGAGCTTACTTGTTACGATGCTATCGGGCAGCAAGCTCGGACGCAAGCGCATTTAACCATATTTGAATGCGGCTTCTAACGGCTTTTTATGTTGCGTCGCAACATCAATGTGTGCCTTCCGGGGCGGCCGCCGGCTCCTTGCTGGTCTCTGCATTGAGCATTACCGGGCGGCCCAGTTGTTGCAACTGCTGCTGGCGTTGAACTAGATCAAGAGATGCTAAATTTTGCACCGCAGCATAAAATCGCACGAACGTTCGTTCTTGCTTTAACAACGTGCGAAAGGCGGGCAAATAATCGTGGTAAGTTCCCACCGCGCTGAGGTGGGCGTTGGTCAGCGGCTCGGCAAACCAGCGGTCGTAGCCGGCATAACCGCCCCAGCTGTCCTTGAGCTTCTGGTAGTCGGTTTTCAGATGGGCGAAGATGCGCAGCTTTTCCGCGCGCTTGTGGCGGGTGCTGGTTTTGCCGGCGTACAGGTCGGCCAGCATCTTGCGGTGGGCGACCAGCAGAGCCAGGAAATCCTGGCGGCGGGCGTTGTAGCGCGTATAGGCCTCGCGCATTGGATCGGTGCCGTACAGCTCCAGCCAGCGCGCCACGCCGGCCTCCTCCACCGCCGTGGCGAAGCCTTCGTTGAATTGCGAATCGCCCTGCACGTACACCACCTGGTGCGCCAGTTCGTGGAACACCATGCGCGCCAGTTCGGCGTCCGAATAGTTGATGAAGGTCGACAGCAGCGGGTCGCTGAACCAGCCCAGCGTGGAATACGCGGGCACGCCGCCCACCTGGACGTCGTTGCCCTCCTTGCGCAATTCGTCGGCATAGGCCATCGCGTCCTCCTTGCTGTAGTAGCCGCGGTAGCTGACGCAGCCGGCGATAGGGAAGCACCACTGGATCGGCCGCAGCGACAGTTCCGGCGTCGCCACCACGTTCCACAGCACGAAGGGCCGCGACAGCGCCGCGTAGTTCTTGTAGCTGGCGTTGTCGGGCAGGCCCAGTTCCCGGACCGCGAACTTGCGTATCAACAGGGCTTTTTCCAGGCGGGCCTTGAGCTGGGGATCGGTGGACGGATCGCCCAGCCAGTCGTCAATCGGACGGGCGTCCGACCACAATGCGTACTGGCCTTGCGCGGCCTGCATGTAGTACTTCAGTTGCGCGCAACCCGCCAGCAGAAGTGCTGCACATGCCGCCGCCAACCAGTACCTGGCGCGGACGATCCGGCGGGCTAAATTGCGCATACATTACCTTCAAGCAGCGACTCTTTCGACTTGTACCAGTGTATCGTAAAAAGTTGGTGCGCGGCCCATATCGGTTAACTGTTGGCTGGTAACCTCATTGGCGTTTTTACCATCCCGCCCGAGCTTTTTCCACCACACTGACAAGCCGACAACAAGACCGGCGCGGGCCTTGTCCGTCACGCGCGCCTTGGCGATGAAGGTGCCGCGGTCATTGAAGATGCGCACCATGTCGCCGTCGACGATGCCGCGCGAAGCGCTGTCGTCAGGATGGATGTCCAGGTGCGGCTCGCCCTCCGCCGAACGTAGGCTCTTGACGTTGACGAAGGTGGAGTTGAGGAAGTTGCGGGCGGGCGGAGAAATCATCGCCAGTGGATAGCGTTTTGCCAGTTCCGGGTTGCTCGCCACCGATTCGTACGGCGGCAAATACGTGGGCAACGGATCGAGTCCGTCGGCCTCCATCGCGGCCGAATAAAACTCGCACCTGCCGGACGGCGTAGGGAAGCCGCCCCGCGCGAACGGCGCCTCCGGCATGTTGAGTTTTTGCCAGCCTTTGCGCTTCAGCGATTCCCAGTCGAAGTGGATGGCGCGCGCGTCCTGCGCGTTGAAGGCGATGGCCGCCAGTTCGTCGTCGCTGTCCTTGAAGCAGGGATCGTCGTAGCCCATCGCCGCCGCCAGCAGGCGGAAGATTTCGGTGTTGGCCTTGGCCTCGCCCATCGGCGCGATGGCGGCGTTGTTGGCCATCATGTACAGGTGACCGTAGGAGGTGTGCGCGTCGACGTGCTCCAGCTGCGTGGTGGCGGGCAGCACGATGTCGGCATAGTCCACGGTGTCGGTCTGGAAGTGCTCCAGCACCACGGTGAACAGATCCTCGCGCGCGAAGCCGGCCATCACCTTCGACGAATCCGGCGCGATCGCCAGCGGGTTGGCGTTGTAGACGATCACCGCCTCCACCTGCGGGCCGAACTCCGGCGAGGATGGGCGCAGCAAGTCGTCGCCGATGGTGGTCATGTTGATGGTGCGCGGCAGCTGCGTCAGCAGGTCCGGCCGCTGCAGCGCCGCCTTGTTGGTCGGGAACGAGCCGCTGGACGACAGCTGGATGCCGCCGGCCGGATGGCGCCACGCGCCCACCAGCGCCGGCAGGCAGGCCATGTTACGCACCGACATGCCGCCGCCGCGCACCCGTTGCACGCCGTAGTTGGTGCGGATCGCCACCGGCTCGCCGGCCCTGGCCATGCTGCCGTACAGGCGCGCCAGGTCGACCACTTCCGCCACCGTGATGCCGCAGGTGTCGGCGGTGCGTTCCGGCGTCCATTCCGCCGCGCGCGCCTTCAGCTGCTCGAAGCCCAGCGTGTAATTGGCGATGTAGTCGTGGTCGAGCAGGTCCTCGGCGATCAGCACATGCATCATGCCCAGCGCCAGCGCGGCGTCGGTGCCAGGCAGCAGCGCGATGTGCTGGTGACACTTCTCCGCCGTCAGCGAGCGGTAGGGGTCGATGGCGATCAGCTTGGCGCCGTTGCGCTTGGCCTCTTGCGCGCGGGTCCAGAAATGCAGGTTGGAGGCGATCGGATTGCCGCCCCAGATCAGGATCAGCTTGGCATGCTGGAACTGCTCCATGTCGATGCCGACCGAGCCGCCGATGGTGTACTTGTAGCCGGTAAAGCCGGCCGTCGCGCAGATGGTGCGGTCCAGCAGCGAGGCGCCGATCTTGTGGAAGAAACGTGAAGACATCGATTCGCCCTGCAGCAGCCCCATCGTGCCGCAATAGCTGTACGGCAGGATCGCTTGCGGCGCGCGCTCGGCCAGCGGCTTGAGCCGCGCTGCGATGGCCTGCAGCGCCTCGTCCCAGCTGATGCGCTCGAACTTGCCCTCGCCCTTTTTGCCGACGCGGCGCAGCGGGTACAGCAAACGGTCCTCGTGATAGGTGCGCTCGGTATAGCGCGCCACCTTGGTGCACAGCACGCCGGCGGTGGTCGGATGATCAGGGTCGCCCTTGACGGCGGTGGCGACGCCGTCCTCCACGGTCACCAGCAGGGCGCAGGTATCGGGACAATCGTGCGGGCAGACCGCGCGAACTTGTGTCGTTGTCATGTCAAAAGTCCAAAAAGCGTACACTGAAAGCAGTATGGTAAACGATTAGGCGACCATTCCGTCCGCTCTGGATTTGTTTGGCTGACAAGGGCTACAATGGCTGTTCTCGCTGCTCAAAAGGCAGGCGAACCCTACATTGGAGAAGCAGATGAAATTAGTTGAACCCATCATTGCATTTCAATCGGAAATCCAGCAAATCCGGCGTGACCTGCACGCCCATCCAGAGCTGTGCTACGAAGAAAAACGCACCTCGGACGTGGTGGCCGACAAGCTGAGCGAATGGGGCATCCCCGTCATTCGCGGCCTGGGCCTGACGGGCGTGGTCGGCATCATCAAGAACGGCAGCTCCACGCGCGCCATCGGCCTGCGCGCCGACATGGACGCGCTGCCGATGCAGGAGGTGAACACCTTCGCCCATGCCTCGCGCCATCCCGGCAAGATGCACGCCTGCGGCCACGACGGCCACACCGCGATGCTGCTGGGCGCCGCCAGGCACCTGGCCGAGCACCGCAATTTCGACGGCACGGTGTATCTCATTTTCCAGCCGGCGGAAGAAGGCGGCGCGGGCGCGCGGCGCATGATCGAGGACGGCCTGTTCGAGCAATGCCCGATGGATGCGATCTACGGCATGCACAACTGGCCGGGCGCGCCGGTCGGCACCATGAGCGTGGTCGAGGGACCGATGATGGCCTCCAGCAACGAGTTCTACGTCACCGTCAAAGGCAAGGGCGCGCACGCGGCCCAGCCGCACAAGGGCATCGATCCTGTGATGGTGGCGGTGCAGATCGCGCAAAGCTGGCAGACCATCATCAGCCGCCAGAAGAGCCCGCTGGACACGGCCGTGCTGTCGATCACGCAAATCCATGCCGGCAGCGCCACCAACGTGATCCCCGACGAGGCCGAGCTGGTCGGCACGGTGCGCACCTTCACCCAGCCGGTGCTGGACATGATCGAGCAACGCATGGGGGAGATCGCCAGACACACGGCGGCCGCGTTCGGCGCCGAAGTCGATTTCACGTTCCGCCGCAATTACCCGCCGCTGGTCAACCACGCCGCCGAAACGAAGTTCGCGGTCGAGGTGATGAAATCGGTGGTCGGCGCGGACAATGTCGACGACAACGTCGAGCCGACCATGGGCGCGGAGGATTTCGCCTTCTTCCTGCAGGCCAAGCCGGGCTGCTACGTCTTCATCGGCAACGGCGAGGGCGACCACCGCGACGGGGGCCACGGCCTCGGTCCGTGCGTGCTGCACAACGGCAGCTACGACTTCAACGACCACCTGCTGCCGATCGGCGCCAGCTTCTGGGTGCGCCTGGCCGAACAGAGCTTGCCGATGGCCTAAGCCAATTTATCGGGGGCGGTGCCGACGCGCTGCCCCGGATTCAAGGCCTCCAGTCCCAGCAGCGCCGCCGAGTGGTCGGCCTGCGGGACGGTCTCCACCAGCGACTGGTAGCGCTCGGTCACCAGCTGGGTCACCGGCAAGGTGATGCCGGCCGCCTCTGCCGCCGCCAGGATGTTGCGCTGGTCTTTCAGCTGCGTCTTCACCTGCCCGCCGGCGACGAAATTACGCTCCAGCATGCGCTGGCCGTGCACGTCGAGGATCTTGCTTTCGGCGAAGCCGCCGCGTATCGCCGCCCGCATCGCCGCCGGATCGGCGCCGGCCGCCTGCGCCAGCAGCATGGCCTCGGCCACGATGTTGATGGTGGCGCCGACGATCAGCTGGTTGCACAGCTTGGCCACCTGTCCGCTGCCGGCCGGGCCGACCAGCGTAGGCCGGCCCATCGCCGACAGCACCGCTTCCGCCTCGGCGAAATCCTCGGCGCTGCCGCCCGCCATGATGGCCAGCGTGCCCGCCGCCGCGCCGCCCACGCCGCCGGACACCGGCGCGTCGACAAAACGCCGGCCCTGCGCCGTCAGCAGCGCGTGGAATTCCTGCGCCTCCGATTGCCGCGTCGAGCTCATGTCTATCCACAGCGCGCGCGGCGCCAGCGACAGCAAGGCGTCCTGCATCACGCCGGCGACGATGGGGCCGGCTTCCAGCATCGAGATCACGATGTCGGCGCCGCGCACCGCCTCGTCCAGCTGAGCGGAGGCCTGCGCGCCGGCGCCGGCCAGCGCCTGCGCCTTGGAAAAAGTGCGGTTCCAGACCGTCACGGGGTAGCCCGCCGCCAGCAAGCGGCGTACCATCGGGTCTCCCATCAAGCCGATACCCAGAAAGGCGATACGCATAGATACTCCAACTCCTGAAATAGTCAAAACGGCCGCCTCCGGAATTATTTTTGGAACCCCGGTACAATCTCGGCAGCCGTATTAGTGAGAAATACAGCACAAACCTTGCAAGGATACTATGTTCGCTAAAAAAATGATGGCGGCTGCAGCCGCTCTGCTGCTGGCCCAGGCAGCTTACGCCGAAGACAAACTGATCGATTCCGTGTCGGTCGACTATGGCAACGCCGCCAAGGTCCAGATGACCCGCATCAGCGTGCAAAAAGACTGGAGCGCCCGCTGGTTCCAGTCCAATGGCACGCACCTGAGCGGCTACTGGGACCTGACCGCCGGCTTCTGGAAACAGAACCAGTACCAGAACGTTTCCGGCCGCTCCAAGAGCCTGTGGGACATCGGCCTGGACCCGGTCTTCCGCTGGGAAAACGATAACAAGAAGGGGATTTACTACGAAGGCGGCATCGGCGTGCACCGCCTGTCCGAGCTGTATGACAACGACACCTATCGCTTGTCGACCCACTTCCAGTTCGGCGACCACATCGGCATCGGCTATGTGCTCGACAACAACTGGGAAATCGGCGCCAAGGTGCAGCACTTCTCGAACGGCGGCTACAAAAAGCCGAACACCGGCGTGAACTTCATCGTCGTCAAAGCGGCCTACCACTTCTGATGTATGTGTAAAAAAGCGGGGGGCAGTTCCGGCAATCTGCCACGCGTGGCAGATTGCCGGAACTGCCCCCCGCTTTTTTACACGTTCGATTCAGCCACAATCTTCCAGTTCTTGCCTTCCTTGGCCCAGTACTGCTTCTTGCGCACCGCGTGGCGATATTTGCCGACCACGATCTGCTGCGTGAAGCTGCTGACGATGACCTCTTCCTGGCTGGGCTGGCGGAAGAAGCTCGGCTCGGTGACCGTCACGCTGATCTTCTTCGCGCCCGGCAGGAAGCGATTCTTGTCCAGCCAGGCATTCACATCCTCGTCGGCCGCCGACTTGAAGCGCGGCGAATACAGCGCGCGTAGGCTGGCGTCGTCGCGGTTCTCGACATCGCGGCGCCAGCTCTCCACCAGCGAACTGGCGACCAGCAGGTCGCGCTCCATCTGCTCCTTGCTGACGAACTCGACCTGATCGCCGATCAGGATCGGCGTCTTGCCGATTTCCACGGTCCGGGTCAGCGTATTCAAATCGTCATTGCTGACCACCACGCAGCCGTCGGTCGACAGCGGCGGACGGCTGAAGGTTTCCGGCGGCGTGCCATGCACCCAGATGCCGGAACCGCTGCGGCCCTGCACCTTGTCCCAGTCGTTCGGATAGTCTAGCGGCAACGCGCCCTTGCCGTACATGTCAGGCAGCTTGATTCCCGGCAGATGGCCGATGATGTAGTACACGCCCACCGGCGTGCGCATATCGCCTTCCTTCAGCTTATGAATGCCCAGCTTGCCCTGGCTGACGTAGAAGTCCGACAGCAACCGGATCTGGTCGTTGCGGTTTTCATACAGGTACAGGCGCGAGTGCTTGGCGTCGACGATCAGCGCGTGTCTCTGGTCCTTGCGCATCTGCAGCAGCGCGCGCGGCACCAGCGCCGACGATGGACGGCCAGGCTCGGCCTGCATGCGCACCGCGGCCTCGCGCCGCAGGTCGGCCAGCTTGGAGTCGGTTCCTTGCGGTGCGGCGGCGCCTATCGTGGTCACCGCGCGGGTATGCATCAGCAGGATATCGCCGCGCACCAGGTGGCCGAGGCGGAAATTGGGATAGGCAACGACCAGCGCATCGGCCTTCTGCTGGGCGACGCGCAGGTTGTGCTGGGACAGCTCTTTGTAGATATCAGAGAGCATGTCCTCAGGGTTGGCTTTACGGGCAGCAGCCCGTACCGGCTTTTTTGCGGCGTAGCTGACCTCTCCTCCCAATACGCTCAGAAGGGCTACGCACAACAAACTCCATGCACGCCAGTGTTGCGAAAATCTAAAGTGTGACATCAGCTACCCGAGGACTCCTGCTTGATCTGCCATTTTCCACTATTTTTGATCAGCACGAGCGTCTTCCGGCTTTTGGCGGTCAAACGATCCGATTCATAGGTCTGGCGGAAGGTAACTTTCGCCGTATTGCCATTCACAACCACTTCCGGTCCGCCCACTTCCACGCGGATGCGGCCCTTGCCTTCGATGCGGGCGCGGCGCTCATCGGCCCACGCCTTGCGCGACAAGCCCTTGGGCGGCTCGAACTCGTGGCTGTAATAACCCAGGTAGGAATCGACGTTTTGCGAGGCCCAGGCCTTGGCCCAGCCATTCACTTGGGCCAGCACCGCGTCGCGTTCGGCAGTGTCCGGCTTGGCGGCTTTTTCCGGTTCAGGCTTGACTGGTTTGGGCGGCTCGATCTTGGCCGGCTTGGCCGGCTCGACTTGGGCGACCACCGGCGCAGGCAGCGGCTTGGCCGGCACAGGTGTCGGAGCAGGTTTGACCGGCTCGGCCTTGGCCACCACCGGAGCTGGCACCGGTGCCGGCTTGGGCGGTTCGACCTTGGCGATCACCGGCGCAGGAACAGGCGCGGCCGGCTTGGCGGCAACAGGCGCCGGTATCGGAGCAGGTGCTGGCGTCGGCGCGGCGGCAACCTTGGTCGCAGGCACTGGCGTTGGCGCCGGCGGCGTGACGGACAATGCCGGGATCCGCTGCTGCGTAGTCTGCTTGCCGGCGTCCGCAGGGATTTGCGAAATCAGCGGTGGCGCCGAGCTGGCGGTGCGGGGCGGCGTCGCCTGCGCCACTTGCGCGGCAGGGGCCGGCGCGGGCGTCGACGCCGTCGCGTCCGGCAGGCCAACCTTGGCGCCGGTGCTGCTGGAGAAGTTGCGCAGCAAAGTCAGCTTGGACTTGACCGGCGCATTGTTCGAACCCAGCGCCAGCGCCTTGTCGTAGGCCTGGCTGGCCATCTTGCCATACACGTCGCCCAGGTTTTCGTAGGCGGTCATATAGCTCGGATTGGTGCGGATCGCCCGTTCCAGCGCAACGCGCGCCTTGTCGTACTGGCCGTTGGCCGCATACAACACCGCCAGGTTGTTATACGGCTCCGGCAGGTCCTTGTAATCTTCAGTCAACCTGGTGAAGATGGCGATGGCCTCGTCCGACTTGTTTTGCTCGGTCAGCAGCACGCCCTTCATGAAGCGCATCTGCGGATCGGCTGGATGTTTGCTCAGGTATTCGTTGGTCTTGTTCAGCGCTTCGACGACTTTGCCGGCCTTGGCCAGTTTGCTGACGTCGGCCATCTCATCGGCGCGCGCAGGCGCTTGCATGAAGACGGTTGCTACGATGCCGGCGGTAGCCAAGGCACGATACAGCGTGGATTGGGCTGTCTTATTTTTCATTGAAGTGTGAAGCAAGCGCGAAAGAACACATGGTACACCTTTAGTTTCCTTAGATCAAAATCTAGCGTGTATCTTAAATGCGTCTTTAACCACAAAAGCAAAAAACCCCATCAGGATCACCTGGTGGGGTTTCTTATATAACTAGCCTGACGATAACCTACTTTCACACTGGTTGCAGCACTATCATCGGCGCAGAGTTGTTTCACGGTCCTGTTCGGGATGGGAAGGGGTGGGACCAACTTGCTATGGTCATCAGGCATTGACTTGTACTGGCGTCGCGTCTTTTTCCGCGCCGCCTGGAATCTGGAGGAAGTATTATAAACGATTTATATCGTTTATGCAGTAAATTTTCGGTAATGAAGTTGTATCAACGAACGTTCCAACGTACTTCTCATTCACCATAACCTGCCAAGGTTATAGGGACAAGCCGTACGGGCAATTAGTATCAGTTAGCTTAATGCATTACTGCACTTCCACACCTGACCTATCAACGTCCTGGTCTCGAACGACCCTTCAAAGAGCTCAAGGCTCTGGGAAATCTCATCTTAAGGCAAGTTTCCCGCTTAGATGCTTTCAGCGGTTATCTCTTCCAGACTTAGCTACCCGGCAATGCCACTGGCGTGACAACCGGTACACCAGAGGTCTGTCCACTCCGGTCCTCTCGTACTAGGAGCAGCCCCCTTCAAATTTCCAACGCCCACGGCAGATAGGGACCAAACTGTCTCACGACGTTTTAAACCCAGCTCACGTACCACTTTAAATGGCGAACAGCCATACCCTTGGGACCGGCTACAGCCCCAGGATGTGATGAGCCGACATCGAGGTGCCAAACTCCCCCGTCGATATGAACTCTTGGGAGGAATCAGCCTGTTATCCCCAGAGTACCTTTTATCCGTTGAGCGATGGCCCTTCCATACAGAACCACCGGATCACTATGTCCTACTTTCGTACCTGCTCGACTTGTCAGTCTCGCAGTTAAGCACGCTTATGCCATTGCACTATTAGCACGATGTCCGACCGTACCTAGCGTACCTTCGAACTCCTCCGTTACACTTTAGGAGGAGACCGCCCCAGTCAAACTGCCTACCATGCACTGTCCCCGATCCGGATAACGGACCAAGGTTAGAACCTCAAACAAACCAGGGTGGTATTTCAAGGTTGGCTCCACGGGAACTGGCGTCCCCGCTTCAAAGCCTCCCACCTATCCTACACAGATTGGTTCAAAGTCCAATGCAAAGCTACAGTAAAGGTTCATGGGGTCTTTCCGTCTAGCCGCGGGTAGATTGCATCATCACAAACACTTCAACTTCGCTGAGTCTCGGGAGGAGACAGTGTGGCCATCGTTACGCCATTCGTGCAGGTCGGAACTTACCCGACAAGGAATTTCGCTACCTTAGGACCGTTATAGTTACGGCCGCCGTTTACTGGGACTTCAATCAAGAGCTTGCACCCCATCATTTAATCTTCCAGCACCGGGCAGGCGTCACACCCTATACGTCCACTTTCGTGTTTGCAGAGTGCTGTGTTTTTATTAAACAGTCGCAGCCACCAGTTTATTGCAACCCGTTCACCCTTCTGGCGCAAGCCAGTCAAGCTACAAGGGCGTACCTTTTCCCGAAGTTACGGTACCAATTTGCCGAGTTCCTTCTCCCGAGTTCTCTCAAGCGCCTTAGAATACTCATCTCGCCCACCTGTGTCGGTTTGCGGTACGGTCTCGTATGACTGAAGCTTAGAGGCTTTTCTTGGAACCACTTCCGATTGCTTCAGTGCCTAAGCACCTCGTCCCAGTCCCTTGAATCCTGCGCCCGGATTTGCCTAAGCGCCTTCTATGAACCAGAAACTGCCTATTCCAACAGGCAGACAACCTTCCGCGATCCGTCCCCCCATCGCATCATACGACGGTGCAGGAATATTAACCTGCTTCCCATCAGCTACGCATCTCTGCCTCGCCTTAGGGGCCGACTCACCCTGCTCCGATGAACGTTGAACAGGAAACCTTGGGCTTACGGCGTGGGGGCTTTTCACCCCCATTATCGCTACTCATGTCAGCATTCGCACTTCTGATACCTCCAGCATCCTTTACAAGACACCTTCGCAGGCTTACAGAACGCTCTCCTACCATATCCATTACTGGATATCCGCAGCTTCGGTGACTGGCTTAGCCCCGTTACATCTTCCGCGCAGGACGACTCGATCAGTGAGCTATTACGCTTTCTTTAAATGATGGCTGCTTCTAAGCCAACATCCTGACTGTTTTAGCCTTCCCACTTCGTTTTCCACTTAGCCAATCTTTGGGACCTTAGCTGGCGGTCTGGGTTGTTTCCCTCTTGACGCCGGACGTTAGCACCCGACGTCTGTCTCCCAAGCTCGCACTCATCGGTATTCGGAGTTTGCAATGGTTTGGTAAGTCGCGATGACCCCCTAGCCATAACAGTGCTCTACCCCCGATGGTGATACTTGAGGCACTACCTAAATAGTTTTCGGAGAGAACCAGCTATTTCCAAGTTTGTTTAGCCTTTCACCCCTACCCACAGCTCATCCCCTAATTTTTCAACATTAGTGGGTTCGGACCTCCAGTGCGTGTTACCGCACCTTCATCCTGGCCATGAGTAGATCACTTGGTTTCGGGTCTACACCCAGCGACTATCGCCCTGTTCGGACTCGATTTCTCTACGGCTTCCCTATATGGTTAACCTTGCCACTGAATGTAAGTCGCTGACCCATTATACAAAAGGTACGCAGTCACGGAACAAGTCCGCTCCTACTGTTTGTATGCACACGGTTTCAGGATCTATTTCACTCCCCTCCCGGGGTTCTTTTCGCCTTTCCCTCACGGTACTGGTTCACTATCGGTCGATTACGAGTATTTAGCCTTGGAGGATGGTCCCCCCATATTCAGACAGGATTTCTCGTGTCCCGCCCTACTTGTCGCACGCTTAGTTCCACACATCGCATTTCGAATACGGGGCTATCACCCGCTATGGCTCCTATTTCCAGAGGATTCTTCTATGCGTCATGCTAAAACGTGCAGGCTCTTCCCATTTCGCTCGCCACTACTTTGGGAATCTCGGTTGATTTATTTTCCTGCAGCTACTTAGATGTTTCAGTTCGCCGCGTTCGCCTTGCATACCTATGTATTCAGTATGCAATACCCATAAAGGGTGGGTTTCCCCATTCGGAAATCTGCGGATCAAAGCTTGTTTGCTAGCTCCCCGCAGCTTATCGCAAGCTACTACGTCCTTCATCGCCTGTAATCGCCAAGGCATCCACCATGTGCACTTATTCACTTGTCCCTATAACGTTAGCCCCTTGCGACTAAACAAAGGAGCGGTTATAGAAATAAGAAGTACTACGTTGTTGCGTTTGTTGATACATACAATCATTACCCATCGTATCCGCCTGTCGGCGAACACGATCAATAAAAATTTACTTACTTCTTCCAGATTGTTAAAGAACGTACAGCACTTGATCTCTAAAAGATCAAATCTAAAGGCTTACCCTTACATTTGAACTCTTGGTGGAGGATGACGGGATCGAACCGACGACCCCCTGCTTGCAAAGCAGGTGCTCTCCCAGCTGAGCTAATCCCCCTGAGATTTACTACAAGGCAGAAACTGGTAGGGCTGGTTGGACTCGAACCAACGACCCCCGCGTTATCAACACGGTGCTCTAACCAGCTGAGCTACAGCCCCAAATGCTGTTCTTTAATATTGACAGTCGATAAGTGTGAACGCTTGATGAGTAGTCATTGCTGACCAGTGCTACTCTAGAAAGGAGGTGATCCAGCCGCACCTTCCGATACGGCTACCTTGTTACGACTTCACCCCAGTCACGAATCCTACCGTGGTAAGCGCCCTCCTTGCGGTTAAGCTACCTACTTCTGGTAAAACCCGCTCCCATGGTGTGACGGGCGGTGTGTACAAGACCCGGGAACGTATTCACCGCGACATGCTGATCCGCGATTACTAGCGATTCCAACTTCATGCAGTCGAGTTGCAGACTACAATCCGGACTACGATACACTTTCTGGGATTAGCTCCCCCTCGCGGGTTGGCGGCCCTCTGTATGTACCATTGTATGACGTGTGAAGCCCTACCCATAAGGGCCATGAGGACTTGACGTCATCCCCACCTTCCTCCGGTTTGTCACCGGCAGTCTCATTAGAGTGCCCTTTCGTAGCAACTAATGACAAGGGTTGCGCTCGTTGCGGGACTTAACCCAACATCTCACGACACGAGCTGACGACAGCCATGCAGCACCTGTGTACTGGTTCTCTTTCGAGCACTCCTCAATCTCTCAAGGATTCCAGCCATGTCAAGGGTAGGTAAGGTTTTTCGCGTTGCATCGAATTAATCCACATCATCCACCGCTTGTGCGGGTCCCCGTCAATTCCTTTGAGTTTTAATCTTGCGACCGTACTCCCCAGGCGGTCTACTTCACGCGTTAGCTGCGTTACCAAGTCAATTAAGACCCGACAACTAGTAGACATCGTTTAGGGCGTGGACTACCAGGGTATCTAATCCTGTTTGCTCCCCACGCTTTCGTGCATGAGCGTCAGTTTTGACCCAGGGGGCTGCCTTCGCCATCGGTGTTCCTCCACATATCTACGCATTTCACTGCTACACGTGGAATTCTACCCCCCTCTGCCAAACTCTAGCCTTGCAGTCTCCATCGCCATTCCCAGGTTGAGCCCGGGGATTTCACGACAGACTTACAAAACCGCCTGCGCACGCTTTACGCCCAGTAATTCCGATTAACGCTTGCACCCTACGTATTACCGCGGCTGCTGGCACGTAGTTAGCCGGTGCTTATTCTTCAGGTACCGTCATTAGCCACCTGTATTAGAGGCAGCCGTTTCTTCCCTGACAAAAGAGCTTTACAACCCGAAGGCCTTCTTCACTCACGCGGCATTGCTGGATCAGGCTTGCGCCCATTGTCCAAAATTCCCCACTGCTGCCTCCCGTAGGAGTCTGGACCGTGTCTCAGTTCCAGTGTGGCTGGTCGTCCTCTCAGACCAGCTACTGATCGATGCCTTGGTGGGCCTTTACCCCACCAACTAGCTAATCAGATATCGGCCGCTCCAGGAGCATGAGGTCTTGCGATCCCCCACTTTCATCCTTAGATCGTATGCGGTATTAGCGTAACTTTCGCTACGTTATCCCCCACTCCAGGGTACGTTCCGATATATTACTCACCCGTTCGCCACTCGCCGCCAGGTTGCCCCGCGCTGCCGTTCGACTTGCATGTGTAAGGCATGCCGCCAGCGTTCAATCTGAGCCAGGATCAAACTCTTCAGTTTAATCTCTGTTACTTTGCCATTTTCATGGCACCAGCATTTCTGCTGGGTCGCTCACTCAAAATACTGACAGGCCACTACTTTCGTAGCGCCTATTTCATTACTTCTTGTGAACATTTGATATTTTTTAAGTTTCACGAAACCCGAAGGCTTCGTGTGCACTTCCATCAAACGTCCACACTTATCGACTGTTAATTTTTAAAGAACTTTGTTTGGTACTGCTTGCTGAAGAAGCGTTGTGTTCATCAGCGAAGAGGCGAGATTATGAAGCGTTTCGAATGTTTCGTCAAGCACTACATTTTCTTCTCTTTCCCCGCAACACTCAGCATTTGCATGCACCGTTTTGCGGGGAGGCGAACTATAGCAAAGGCAGGCCGGTATCCGCAAGGCTTATTTTCCGAACTACTACAATCGCGACCTCTCGACTCAGCAAGAATAGCGGCCGCTTTCCTGATCCTGTCGTTCTATTCGGAAGTGGTGGCATGGGTGTTCGCGTATGTCTTCAAGGCCATCGACGGCTCTACCCTCAGTAGCGATCGCTGCTGTGGCAGTGGGGCGTGCTCGCCTTCATCGGCGGCATTCTGGTGATGATCACCTTGCTGCGCTACGTGTCACCGGTGCTGATCCTGCTGGTGATGCTCAAGGGATTGAATATGTTTTAATCCAACGGTCTTGCTCTTTTTTACCCTGGCCATTGCAGGTTGAATATACTGTCCTCATCGTGAATTCCTCAGGCCGAAAGAATGAACCAGAGCGAGATCCCTGTAGTACCGATGCCGACGATCCTGATCGTCGATGACTCGCTGTCCTACCTGGCCGCGTTGCTGGATCGCCTGGAGCGGCACGGCTTCATGATCGTGCTGGCGCAGACCGCTGCGGAAGGGCTGATGCGCGCGGAGTTCGCCGAGCCTGATCTGATCCTGCTGGATGTCGTCATGCCCGACATCGACGGTTTCGAGGCTTGCCGCCGCCTCAAGGCCGGCAAGACCACCAAGGATATACCCGTCATCTTCATGACCGGCCTCACCGACCCCAAACAAAAAGTGACGGGCTTCGATGCCGGCGGGGTCGACTACATCACCAAGCCGTTCCAGATCGAGGAAGTGCTGGCGCGCATCAACACCCACCTGGCGCTGCGCAGGGCGCACCGCGAGTTGCAGGACATGGTGGGCACCCTGGCCAAGGCGCGCGAGGACATTGTGCGCAATGAAAAGCTGGCCGGACTGGGGGCGATGGTGGCCGGCATCGCGCACGAGCTGAATACGCCGATCGGCAACAGCCTGATGGCCGCCACCACCTTTGAAGTGCAGACCGACGACATCGGCCAGCATCTCGCCAGCGAAGGCGTCATCACACGCAAGGAGTTCGAGCACTACATCCAGAATGCGCGGCTGTCCGTGGACATCCTGAGCCGCAACCTGCATCGCGCGGCCGACATCGTCACCAACTTCAAGCAGGTGGCGGTCGACCAGACCAGCTCGCAGCGGCGCAGCTTTTTATTGGCCGAGGTTGTGGCGGGCAATGTGCTGACCTTGCAGCCCACCATCAAGCGCACGCCGTTCGTCATCAAGCAGCATGTACCGGAAGACTTGATGATGGAGAGTTATCCCGGCCCGCTGGGCCAGGTGATTACCAACTTGATCAACAACGCCATCGTGCACGCCTATGATGGCCGCCGAGAAGGCCTGATTGCAGCGACGGCGCAGTTGTCCGCGCAAGGGTTGGTGACGCTCGGCGTGGAAGACCACGGTGTCGGCATTCGGCGCGAGGATGTGCCGCGTATCTTCGATCCATTCTTCACCACCAAGCTGGGCGTCGGCGGTTCAGGGCTGGGCCTGAACATCGTGCACAACATTGTCACTGAAATCCTCGGCGGCACGATCAGCGTCAGCAGCGAACTGGGCGGGGGTACCCGCTTCACGCTGATGCTACCGATGTCGGCGCCGGTGAAATAAAAAAACCCCACCAGGATCACCTGGTGGGGTTTTTTCTTTATAACTAGCCTGACGATAACCTACTTTCACACTGGTTGCAGCACTATCATCGGCGCAGAGTTGTTTCACGGTCCTGTTCGGGATGGGAAGGGGTGGGACCAACTTGCTATGGTCATCAGGCATTGACTTGTACGAGCCGCGTTCTTGTGAACGTTGCCCAGAATCTGGAATCGGTAAGTAATTAGGTAATGAAGTTGTATCAACGAACGTTCCAACGTACTTCTCATTCACCATAACCTGCCAAGGTTATAGGGACAAGCCGTACGGGCAATTAGTATCAGTTAGCTTAATGCATTACTGCACTTCCACACCTGACCTATCAACGTCCTGGTCTCGAACGACCCTTCAAAGAGCTCAAGGCTCTGGGAAATCTCATCTTAAGGCAAGTTTCCCGCTTAGATGCTTTCAGCGGTTATCTCTTCCAGACTTAGCTACCCGGCAATGCCACTGGCGTGACAACCGGTACACCAGAGGTCTGTCCACTCCGGTCCTCTCGTACTAGGAGCAGCCCCCTTCAAATTTCCAACGCCCACGGCAGATAGGGACCAAACTGTCTCACGACGTTTTAAACCCAGCTCACGTACCACTTTAAATGGCGAACAGCCATACCCTTGGGACCGGCTACAGCCCCAGGATGTGATGAGCCGACATCGAGGTGCCAAACTCCCCCGTCGATATGAACTCTTGGGAGGAATCAGCCTGTTATCCCCAGAGTACCTTTTATCCGTTGAGCGATGGCCCTTCCATACAGAACCACCGGATCACTATGTCCTACTTTCGTACCTGCTCGACTTGTCAGTCTCGCAGTTAAGCACGCTTATGCCATTGCACTATTAGCACGATGTCCGACCGTACCTAGCGTACCTTCGAACTCCTCCGTTACACTTTAGGAGGAGACCGCCCCAGTCAAACTGCCTACCATGCACTGTCCCCGATCCGGATAACGGACCAAGGTTAGAACCTCAAACAAACCAGGGTGGTATTTCAAGGTTGGCTCCACGAGAACTGGCGTCCCCGCTTCAAAGCCTCCCACCTATCCTACACAGATTGGTTCAAAGTCCAATGCAAAGCTACAGTAAAGGTTCATGGGGTCTTTCCGTCTAGCCGCGGGTAGATTGCATCATCACAAACACTTCAACTTCGCTGAGTCTCGGGAGGAGACAGTGTGGCCATCGTTACGCCATTCGTGCAGGTCGGAACTTACCCGACAAGGAATTTCGCTACCTTAGGACCGTTATAGTTACGGCCGCCGTTTACTGGGACTTCAATCAAGAGCTTGCACCCCATCATTTAATCTTCCAGCACCGGGCAGGCGTCACACCCTATACGTCCACTTTCGTGTTTGCAGAGTGCTGTGTTTTTATTAAACAGTCGCAGCCACCAGTTTATTGCAACCCGTTCACCCTTCTGGCGCAAGCCAGTCAAGCTACAAGGGCGTACCTTTTCCCGAAGTTACGGTACCAATTTGCCGAGTTCCTTCTCCCGAGTTCTCTCAAGCGCCTTAGAATACTCATCTCGCCCACCTGTGTCGGTTTGCGGTACGGTCTCGTATGACTGAAGCTTAGAGGCTTTTCTTGGAACCACTTCCGATTGCTTCAGCACCTAAGTGCCTCGTCCCAGTCCCTTGAATTCCGCGCCCGGATTTGCCTAAGCGCCTTCTATGAACCAGAAACTGCCTATTCCAACAGGCAGACAACCTTCCGCGATCCGTCCCCCCATCGCATCATACGACGGTGCAGGAATATTAACCTGCTTCCCATCAGCTACGCATCTCTGCCTCGCCTTAGGGGCCGACTCACCCTGCTCCGATGAACGTTGAACAGGAAACCTTGGGCTTACGGCGTGGGGGCTTTTCACCCCCATTATCGCTACTCATGTCAGCATTCGCACTTCTGATACCTCCAGCATCCTTTACAAGACACCTTCGCAGGCTTACAGAACGCTCTCCTACCATATCTATTGCTAGATATCCGCAGCTTCGGTGACTGGCTTAGCCCCGTTACATCTTCCGCGCAGGACGACTCGATCAGTGAGCTATTACGCTTTCTTTAAATGATGGCTGCTTCTAAGCCAACATCCTGACTGTTTTAGCCTTCCCACTTCGTTTTCCACTTAGCCAATCTTTGGGACCTTAGCTGGCGGTCTGGGTTGTTTCCCTCTTGACGCCGGACGTTAGCACCCGACGTCTGTCTCCCAAGCTCGCACTCATCGGTATTCGGAGTTTGCAATGGTTTGGTAAGTCGCGATGACCCCCTAGCCATAACAGTGCTCTACCCCCGATGGTGATACTTGAGGCACTACCTAAATAGTTTTCGGAGAGAACCAGCTATTTCCAAGTTTGTTTAGCCTTTCACCCCTACCCACAGCTCATCCCCTAATTTTTCAACATTAGTGGGTTCGGACCTCCAGTGCGTGTTACCGCACCTTCATCCTGGCCATGAGTAGATCACTTGGTTTCGGGTCTACACCCAGCGACTATCGCCCTGTTCGGACTCGATTTCTCTACGGCTTCCCTATATGGTTAACCTTGCCACTGAATGTAAGTCGCTGACCCATTATACAAAAGGTACGCAGTCACGGAACAAGTCCGCTCCTACTGTTTGTATGCACACGGTTTCAGGATCTATTTCACTCCCCTCCCGGGGTTCTTTTCGCCTTTCCCTCACGGTACTGGTTCACTATCGGTCGATTACGAGTATTTAGCCTTGGAGGATGGTCCCCCCATATTCAGACAGGATTTCTCGTGTCCCGCCCTACTTGTCGCACGCTTAGTTCCACACATCGCATTTCGAATACGGGGCTATCACCCGCTATGGCTCCTATTTCCAGAGGATTCTTCTATGCGTCATGCTAAAACGTGCAGGCTCTTCCCATTTCGCTCGCCACTACTTTGGGAATCTCGGTTGATTTATTTTCCTGCAGCTACTTAGATGTTTCAGTTCGCCGCGTTCGCCTTGCATGCCTATGTATTCAGTATGCAATACCCATAAAGGGTGGGTTTCCCCATTCGGAAATCTGCGGATCAAAGCTTGTTTGCTAGCTCCCCGCAGCTTATCGCAAGCTACTACGTCCTTCATCGCCTGTAATCGCCAAGGCATCCACCATGTGCACTTATTCACTTGTCCCTATAACGTTAGCCCCTTGCGACTAAACAAAGGAGCGGTTATAGAAATAAGAAGTACTACGTTGTTGCGTTTGTTGATACATACAATCATTACCCATCGTATCCGCCTGTCGGCGAACACGATCAATAAAAATTTACTTACTTCTTCCAGATTGTTAAAGAACGTACAGCACTTGATCTCTAAAAGATCAAATCTAAAGGCTTACCCTTACATTTGAACTCTTGGTGGAGGATGACGGGATCGAACCGACGACCCCCTGCTTGCAAAGCAGGTGCTCTCCCAGCTGAGCTAATCCCCCTGAGATTTACTACAAGGCAGAAACTGGTAGGGCTGGTTGGACTCGAACCAACGACCCCCGCGTTATCAACACGGTGCTCTAACCAGCTGAGCTACAGCCCCAAATGCTGTTCTTTAATATTGACAGTCGATAAGTGTGAACGCTTGATGAGTAGTCATTGCTGACCAGTGCTACTCTAGAAAGGAGGTGATCCAGCCGCACCTTCCGATACGGCTACCTTGTTACGACTTCACCCCAGTCACGAATCCTACCGTGGTAAGCGCCCTCCTTGCGGTTAAGCTACCTACTTCTGGTAAAACCCGCTCCCATGGTGTGACGGGCGGTGTGTACAAGACCCGGGAACGTATTCACCGCGACATGCTGATCCGCGATTACTAGCGATTCCAACTTCATGCAGTCGAGTTGCAGACTACAATCCGGACTACGATACACTTTCTGGGATTAGCTCCCCCTCGCGGGTTGGCGGCCCTCTGTATGTACCATTGTATGACGTGTGAAGCCCTACCCATAAGGGCCATGAGGACTTGACGTCATCCCCACCTTCCTCCGGTTTGTCACCGGCAGTCTCATTAGAGTGCCCTTTCGTAGCAACTAATGACAAGGGTTGCGCTCGTTGCGGGACTTAACCCAACATCTCACGACACGAGCTGACGACAGCCATGCAGCACCTGTGTACTGGTTCTCTTTCGAGCACTCCTCAATCTCTCAAGGATTCCAGCCATGTCAAGGGTAGGTAAGGTTTTTCGCGTTGCATCGAATTAATCCACATCATCCACCGCTTGTGCGGGTCCCCGTCAATTCCTTTGAGTTTTAATCTTGCGACCGTACTCCCCAGGCGGTCTACTTCACGCGTTAGCTGCGTTACCAAGTCAATTAAGACCCGACAACTAGTAGACATCGTTTAGGGCGTGGACTACCAGGGTATCTAATCCTGTTTGCTCCCCACGCTTTCGTGCATGAGCGTCAGTTTTGACCCAGGGGGCTGCCTTCGCCATCGGTGTTCCTCCACATATCTACGCATTTCACTGCTACACGTGGAATTCTACCCCCCTCTGCCAAACTCTAGCCTTGCAGTCTCCATCGCCATTCCCAGGTTGAGCCCGGGGATTTCACGACAGACTTACAAAACCGCCTGCGCACGCTTTACGCCCAGTAATTCCGATTAACGCTTGCACCCTACGTATTACCGCGGCTGCTGGCACGTAGTTAGCCGGTGCTTATTCTTCAGGTACCGTCATTAGCCACCTGTATTAGAGGCAGCCGTTTCTTCCCTGACAAAAGAGCTTTACAACCCGAAGGCCTTCTTCACTCACGCGGCATTGCTGGATCAGGCTTGCGCCCATTGTCCAAAATTCCCCACTGCTGCCTCCCGTAGGAGTCTGGACCGTGTCTCAGTTCCAGTGTGGCTGGTCGTCCTCTCAGACCAGCTACTGATCGATGCCTTGGTGGGCCTTTACCCCACCAACTAGCTAATCAGATATCGGCCGCTCCAGGAGCATGAGGTCTTGCGATCCCCCACTTTCATCCTTAGATCGTATGCGGTATTAGCGTAACTTTCGCTACGTTATCCCCCACTCCAGGGTACGTTCCGATATATTACTCACCCGTTCGCCACTCGCCGCCAGGTTGCCCCGCGCTGCCGTTCGACTTGCATGTGTAAGGCATGCCGCCAGCGTTCAATCTGAGCCAGGATCAAACTCTTCAGTTTAATCTCTGTTACTTTGACACTTTCGTGTCACCAGCATTTCTGCTGGGTCGCTCACTCAAAATACTGACAGGCCACTACTTTCGTAGCGCCTATTTCATTACTTCTTGTGAACATTTGATATTTTTTAAGTTTCACGAAACCCGAAGGCTTCGTGTGCACTTCCATCAAACGTCCACACTTATCGACTGTTAATTTTTAAAGAACTTTGCTTGGTACTGCCTGCTGAAGAAGCGTTGTGTCCGTCAGCGAAGAAGGAAGAGTATGAAGCGTTTAGATCGTTTCGTCAACCCCTTCTACATTCTCGTTTCACTCTGCATTTACATGCGTTGTTCTGCGAGGGGGCGAACTATAGCAAAGGCCTGTCGGTATCCGCAAGGCTTTTTTGCTTGATGATCAGGCGATTGACGTAGCGGTCCAAAACCAGCGGACCAGGATAGTCTTCGGGAGCGTAGCGGTAGGCGTAGCTGGGTAGTAGCGAATACTGGATTTGCAGCATCAGGCGGGGGTGGTTGGAAGGGGCGGTACCTTTGTGAATACCCGCCGTATCGACGGCAAAGCAAAAGCCGCGGGTACCGGTGGCGGTCAGCAGCATCGTGGGCGCATAGTCGTTGGAGATTTCCGCGTCGCTGTAATAACGTAGCCGCATCGGCGCGCGCGCCAGGTGACTGCCATGCAAATAGACATGAGGACCGGACTCCTCATCGACGTCTGTCAGGTAGACCAGAACCTTCAAATACCGCCAGTCTTCCGAGTCGCGGTGAAATGCCTGCAGCGCGCTGCTATCGCCCTCGGCCGGGAACGACCAGCGCAAGCCCAGCGCGGAGATGGTCGGTTTGCAATCAAGATAGCGCGCCGCCAGCCCCAGCAGCGCAGGACTGTTGGCCAGCGCCAGAATATGCGGGCAAGTGACAATGTCGCGCAATTGATAGTCCGCCACGCGCAAACTGGCCGGCACCTGCTGCAGCGTGAACGCATCGCGTACCCGGTCGCGGTCGATCAGCAGCTTGTTACTCAGATGGGCTTGTATGTCGTTGCACTGCGCGGGATCGAGCAAATTGCCCAGCGGCGCGTAGCCGCTGTGCGTCAGTTGCAGCAAGGCGGCCTCCTCCTCGGCCGTGCCTGCATACAAGCCCTCGCCCGAGCCCTCGCGCCAGCGCAACGCGCCGCTGAGCGCGCGAACGACCAGCCGCCGCAATGAAGGGCGGGTCACAACACGTTGACTGTAGTACAACAAACTATGGAGCGGGGCAAACCTGCGGCCCGGCGTCAGTTGCGCATATTCCATCGAATTATCACCAGGGAGGTTGTCGGGATCGCACGGTCCTGAGAAGGTAACAATCCGGCGGAAAAGCCGCTTTGACGCAAGCTAAACATGTGAGCGAACTTTATTAGGAATAAAATGCTTCCTTTGCACGCTAATTTCCCCGCATCATGACCATCCTGCTCACCACCCTCAACGCCCGCTACACCCACGCTTCGCTGGGCCTGCGCTATTTGTTAGCGAACATGGGGGAATTGCAGGCTCAAACCCGCCTGCAGGAATTCGTCATCGGGGCAAAAACCACGGAAATCGTCGAACGCATCCTGGCCCATGCGCCCAGGATCGTCGGTTTCGGCATCTATATCTGGAACGTGGAGGAAACCACCAAGGTCGTTGCCATGCTCAAGCGCGTGGCACCGCAGGTGATGGTGGTGTTGGGCGGACCGGAAGTGTCCTACGAGTCGAACGAACAGGAAATCGTCAAGCTGTCCGATTACCTGATTACCGGCTGGGGGGACGTGACCTTCCCCAAGCTGTGCGGCGAAATCCTCAACGGCCCCAAGCCGCTGATGAAGATCCACGCCGGCGTGCAACCGCCGATGGCGGAGATCAAGCTGCCCTACTCGCTCTACACCGACGACGACATCAAGAACCGCACCATTTACGTGGAAGCCTCGCGCGGCTGCCCGTTCAAGTGCGAGTTCTGCCTGTCGGCACTGGACAAGACGGCCTGGCCCTTCGCCCTGGATAACTTCCTGGCGGAGATGGAATCGCTGCATGCGCGCGGCGCGCGGCTGTTCAAGTTCGTCGACCGCACCTTCAACCTGAATATCAAGACCAGCCTGAAGATCATGCAGTTCTTCCTCGATAAGCTGGAAGCCAATCCGGACGATCCGGTCTATGCCCACTTCGAGCTGGTGCCCGACCACCTGCCCGACGCACTGAAAGAAGGCATCAGCAAGTTCCCGCCCGGCGCGCTGCAGTTCGAGATCGGCATCCAGAGCTTCAATCCCGAAGTGCAGACGCTGGTCAGCCGCAAGCAGGACAACCAGAAGGCCGCCGACAACATCCGCTGGCTGACCGACCACTCCAACGCCCACATGCACGTGGACCTGATCGCCGGCCTGCCCGGCGAGACGGTCGACAGCTTCGCCCAAGGCTTCAACAAGCTGTGGGCGCTCGATCCGCACGAGATCCAGTTCGGCATCCTGAAGCGCCTGCGCGGCACGCCGATCATCCGTCACACGCAGGAATTCGGCCTGGTGTTCGAGCCGTACGCGCCATATACCATCCTCGCCAACCGCGACATCGACTTCCCGACCATGCAGCGCCTGGTGCGTTTTGCCCGGTATTGGGACCTGGTGGCCAACTCCGGCCGCTTCGGCCACACGCTGCCGGTGCTGCTGGGTGATGACGCCTTCGGCCGCTTCATGGCGTTTTCGGACTGGCTGTACGCGAATACCGACGCCACCCACCGCATCGCGCTGGACCGGCTGGTGGGCATGGTGTCGAAATACCTGCAAACCCAGGGCATGGACAAGGACGCCGCCGACACGCTGCTGGCCAGCGATTACGCAGGCGCCAAGCCCAAAGCCGCCGAAACGCCGGCGCCCAAGCGGCAGGCCCGGAGACTGGCCGCCTGAGGTGCGCGCACTCATTGGTAGCGGTAAGGGCCAAACTCCCTTAAACTGACAGTATGCCTATTGCCAAAGAGCCTACACTCACTCTCAATCCCGGTGCTGCCAAGGGGCCTTCGGTCGCCGCGGGCGGCACTTGGCAAGTCCACGCGCTGGCGCAGGGCAAGGCGATGGCCACCATCACCGCGACGCTCAAATCGTTCAAGGACGGCAACGTGAAGTGGGACCTGTCGGCGGTCGACGCCATGGACCACATCGGCGCCCAGTTGTTCTGGAACGCCTGGGGCAAAACCCGTCCCGCCGAACTGCAGCTGGCGCCGGGGCTCGAAGAATTCTTCAACCGTCTGGAAACCGCCGGCAAACTGGAACTGCCGCGCGCCCGCGCCCAGCGCCTGACCTGGGTGATGAAGCTCGGCTTCGCGATGCTGCTGTTCTTCGAGCACCTGGGCGCCTTCATCCGGCTGATCGGCCAGGTCACGCAGGACTCCTGGCGCTTCCTGCGCGCGCCGATGCGCGGGCCGTGGCGGGAAATCTCCGCCAACATCTTCCACGCCGGCTTCCAGGCGCTGGGCATCACGGCGCTGGTCGGCTTCCTGATCGGCGTGGTGCTGTCGTATCTGTCGGCGCAGCAGCTGCGCGCCTTCGGCGGCGACATCTACCTGGTCAACCTGCTCGGCATGAGCATCATCCGCGAACTGGGGCCGCTGCTGGCGGCGATCCTGGTGGCCGGCCGCTCCGGCTCCTCCATCACCGCGCAGCTGGGCGTGATGCGCGTGACCGAGGAACTCGACGCGATGCTGGTGATGGGCATCTCGCACGGCTTCCGCCTGATCCTGCCGAAGGTGATGGCGCTGGCGATCTCCATGCCGCTGCTGGTGATCTGGACCGACACGATGGCGCTGATCGGCGGCATGGTGTCGGCCAAGATCGAACTGAACCTGTCGCCGCAGTACTTCATCCTCAAGCTACCGGACGCGGTGCCGCTGGCGAACTACATGATCGGCCTGGGCAAGGGCACGGTGTTCGGCATGCTGATCGCGCTGGTGTCCTGCCACTTCGGCCTGCGCATCAAGCCGAACACGGAAAGCCTCGGTCGCGGCACCACCACCTCGGTGGTCACCGCGATCACCGTCGTCATCCTGGCCGACGCCGTGTTCGCGGTGCTGTTCAACGGCGTGGGGTTCTGATGGCGAACCAGGCGCTCGTCCCCGCAAAAGCCAACGGTACAGGTGAACTCACGCTGGACGGCAGCGTGCCGGTGGTCGAGATCACCGGCCTGTGGACCAAGTACGGCCGCACCGTGGTGCACCAGGATTTGAACCTGGAGATCGAGCAGGGCGAGATCATGTCCATCGTCGGCGGCTCCGGCACCGGCAAGACCACGCTGCTGCGCCAGATGCTGGGACTCGAGACGCCGGCGCGCGGCTGCGTGCGCGTGTTCGGCGAAGACATCAGCGAAGTCGGCTCCGACCAGCTGCAGCAGCTGCGTAATCACTGGGGCATGCTGTTCCAGCAGGGCGCGCTGTATTCGGCGCTGACCGTGTTCGAGAACATCGCCCAGCCGATGCAGGAGCTGCACGCGCTGCCGGAAGACCTGATCCGCGACGCCGTGCTGCTGAAGATGAACATGGTCGGCCTCGGCCCCGAGCACGCCAACAAGATGCCGTCCGACCTGTCCGGCGGCATGGTCAAGCGCGTGGCGCTGGCGCGTGCGCTGGCGTTGGAGCCCAAGCTGCTGTTCCTCGACGAACCGACCGCCGGCCTCGATCCCGACTTGTCGGAAGCCTTCGTCACGCTGATCAAGTCGCTGCACCGCGAACTGGGGCTGACGGTGGTGATGGTCACCCACGACCTCGATACGCTGTTCGCGCTGTCGACCCGCATCGCCGTGCTGGCCGAAAAACATGTGATCGCGCTCGGCCCCTTGCGCGACCTGCTGAAAGTCGATCATCCGTTCATCAAGGAGTTCTTCCTCGGTGACCGGGGCCGCCGCGCGCTGGAAGCGCTCGACGAAAAAGCCGACACCACCCAATCGGAGCACTGATGGAAAACAGATCCCATGCACTCACCACCGGCTTCTTCACGATCACGCTGCTGATCGCGGCGATCCTGTTCGGCCTCTGGTTCAACCGCGACCGCATCGAACGCGCGCCGTACGTGATCGCCACCACGCAATCGGTTCCTGGCTTGAACCCGCAGGCGCCGGTGCGCTACCGCGGCCTCGAAGTGGGCAAAGTCGGCAGCATCGCCTTCGATCCCAAGACCGCCGGCCAGATCCTCGTCACGCTGAACATCAACACCGACGCGCCGATCACCAGGACCACCTTTGCCACGCTGGGCTACCAGGGCGTGACCGGCATCGCCTTCATCCAGCTCGACGACGACAAGGTCGGCTCGCCGCTGCTGGCCACCAGCAGCGACAACCCGGCCCGCATCCCGCTGCGGCCTGGCTTCTTCGACCAGCTGGAAAAGCGCGGCAAGGAGATCCTGACGCAATCGGAGGAAGTGACGAAGAAGCTGAACAACCTGCTCAGCCCCGAGAACCAGAAGACCATCCTCGGCGCCTTTGCCGACGTCAGCGCCACCGCCAACGCCTACCGCGAACTGCCGGCCAAGCTGGAGCCGACCATCGCCAAGCTGCCGGCATTGGCCGACCAGGCCCACAATACGCTGAACTCCTTCAACGCGCTGGCCGGCGATGCCGACCGCCTGGTGAAAACCCTGCAGGCGCCGGACGGACCGATCGCCCGCATCGCCACCACCGCCGACCGCATCGGCGGCTCGGTCGAAGCGGTGGCAGGCGGCATCGAGCTCGATACGCTGCCGCAGGTGAATTCACTGTCCGACGACACCAAGGCCTCGATGCGCGCGCTGCGCAAGACCATGAACAAGATTAACGACCGTCCGCAAAGCCTGATCTTCGGTGCACCCGGCACGCCGCCGGGTCCCGGCGAAGAAGGTTTTTCCGCCTCGTCCAAATAAGGATTACCGAGATGACCACCACTCTCCGCAATTTCGCCGCCGTCGCCGCCATCGCCGTGTTGCTGGGCGCCTGCGCCAGCAAGGGCCAGTCGACCGCACAATACGACCTGGGCCCGCTGCCCCAGGCCGACGCGCCGGCAGCCGGCATCGGCGCCATCATCGTGGCCGACGTCGCCGGCCCCGCAGCGCTGGACACGGAGCGCATGCAATACCGCCTGCTGTATGCGGACGCGCGCCAGTCGCGCCCCTACGCCTACAACCAGTGGACCGCCACGCCGCTGCAGCTGCTGACCCAGCGCATGAAGGCGCGCATCGCGCAGGCCGGCGTCAAGGTGCTATCGACCACCGACGCCGCCGCCAGTCCGACCGTGCTGCGCATGGAGCTGAACGACTTCGCGCAGAACTTCGACAGCGCCACCAGCAGCGCCGGGGTGGTCAACCTGCGCGCCTCGGTGTTCCGCAGCCACAAGCTGGTGGACCAGAAAACCTTCGCCCGCAGCGTGCCGGCGCCGAGCGCGGACGCCGCCGGCGGCGCCCGCGCGCTGGCCGACGCCTCCGACGCGGTGGCGGCCGACGTGCTGGCGTGGCTGGCAACGCTGCCGCAGCAATAGACACCGGGGTATCGAGGCATGACCGAGAGTCCACCCGGCAGCGAGCCGGCAGCGCCGCCCGCAGCGGAAGCCGCGATGGCCGAAACAGCGGCGCCGGCCAGCAAGCCGTCGCCGTTCACGCGCGCGGCGCTGCTGGCCTACGTGCTGCTGATCGTCTACGCCAGCTGGTTCCCGTTCTCGGGCTGGCACAACCAGGGCTTGTCGCCGCTGATCTTCCTTGAGACGACCAGCATGCCGCGCTACTGGACCAAGTTCGACGCCATCACCAACGTCATCGGCTACATCCCGCTCGGCACGCTGATCGTCTACTCGCTGTATCCGCGCTTCAAGGGCGTCGTCGCCCTGCTGATGGCCAGCGTCTGCGGCGTGCTGATCTCCGGCGTGATGGAGAGCGTGCAAACCTACCTGCCCAGCCGCGTCTCCTCCAACCTGGACTTCTACACCAACGCCGCCGGCTGCGCGCTGGGCGCCGTGATCGGCGTGCTGACGGTGCGGCGCCTGCTGGACCGGAGCCAGCTGCAGCGCCTGCGCCAGGCCTGGTTCGCGCCGCATGCCAGCCAGGGCCTGGTGCTGCTGGCGCTGTGGCCGCTGGCGCAGATGTATCCGCAAAGCTTTTTGTTCGGCCTCGGCCAGCTGCTGCCCATCCTGTCGGACTGGATGTCGCAGCTGCTCGACACCGAGATCGACCTGGCCAGCTACATCCGTCCGGACACCGTGCTGACGGTGGAACAGTACTGGCTGTCCGAAACCATCATCACCGCCTGCGGCATGGTGGGCGCCGCGCTTACCCTGCTGTGCCTGCTGCGCAAGCCGGCCCCGCGCGGGCTGCTGGTGACCGCCATGATAGGCGCGGCCGTGGTGGTCAAGGCGCTGGCGACGGCGCTGCTGTTCTCGCCGGAAAACGCCTTCGTCTGGGTCACGCCGGGCGCCGAGGGCGGCTTCCTGATCGGCGCCATCATGCTGGCCGGCCTGGCGTTCGCGCCGCATGTGGCGCAGCGGCGGCTGGCGGTGACCACCCTGCTGCTGAGCCTGGTGATCGTCAACACCACGCCGGCCAACCCGTATTTCGTGGCCACTTTGCAAACATGGGTGCAGGGCAAGTTCCTCAACTTCAACGGCGCGGCGCAGTTCCTGACCCTGTTGTGGCCGTTCTTCGCGGTCTGGTTCCTGTGGCTGCCCTCGCACAAGCTCAATAAGCCGTAACTAAGCCTGGCGCGGGCAGAGCGGGTATCATAGCGGCTACAACCATCCCCGAGAAACAGCGATGAGCGACACTCCCTACTTCAAACACCACGTCTTTTTCTGCCTGAACAACCGCGACGACGGCCGCGACGCCTGCGGCCACCACGGCGCCGAGACCGCGCAGAAGCATGCCAAGAAACGCTGCAAGGAACTCGGCCTGAACGGCCACGGCCAGGTCCGCATCAACCAGGCCGGCTGCCTGGACCGCTGCGAAGAAGGTCCGGTGCTGGTGGTCTATCCGGAAGGCACCTGGTACACCTATGTCGACACCAGCGACATCGATGAAATCATCGATAGCCACCTGGTGCAGGGCAAGGTCGTCGATCGTCTCAAAATCTGAAAAACCCATGAACAAGAACGAAAAATTTACCCTCGCCGGCGGCGCCGGCCAGATGGAAGGCATCATCGATTTTCCCAAGGACGCGCCGCGCGGCATCGCGCTGGTGGCCCATCCGCATCCGCTGTACGGCGGCACGATGGACAACAAGGTCGCCGTCACGCTGATGCGCACCTTCGTCAACCTCGGCTACGTGGTGGCGCGCATCAACTTCCGCGGCGTCGGCGCCTCGGAGGGCGTGCATGACCACGGCCACGGCGAGACCGACGACATGGCCCTGCTGCACGCGTGGATGACGGCGAAATATCCCGGCCTGCCGGTGGCGCTGTCGGGTTTCTCCTTCGGCACCTTCGTGCAGTCGCAGCTGGCGCAGCGCCTGGCCGCCGCCGGCACGCCGGCCGAGCGCCTGGTGCTGGTCGGCGCCGCCGCGAAGAAATGGGAAATGGCCGCCATCCCGGCCGACACCATCCTGATCCACGGCGAAAACGACGACACCATCCCGCTGATCGACGTGCTGGACTGGCTGCGGCCGCAGGACGTTCCGGTGATCGTGATCCCGGGCGCGGACCACTTCTTCCACCGCAAGCTGCAGCACATCAAGAGCTGGGTCACGCAGCTGTGGCACCGCACCACCGACGTTGCCGAGACTGAAACGGACACCGCAACGGCGGACTAAGCATCTATAATCCCTACGCTTTCAACTTTTCACCGAACAAAGTACCCCATGAAAAAAATTATCGCGGCACTGGCCACCAGTGTGATGTTGATGACCGCCGCCGTGGCGCAAACCCTGCCGGCGCCGACCATCGCCGCCAAGTCCTGGCTGCTGCTGGACGCCACCAGCGGCCAGATCATCGCCTCGCAAGACCCCAACGCCCGCATCGAGCCGGCCTCGCTGACCAAGGTCATGACGGCCTACGTCGTGTTCGGCGCGCTGCGCGACAAGAAGGTCGACCTCAAGCAGATGGTCAACGTCTCCACCAAGGCGTGGAAGGTCGACTCGAGCAGCTCGAAGATGTTCATCGACCCGGCCACGCCGGTCAGCGTCAACGACCTGCTGTACGGCCTAATGGTGCAGTCGGGTAACGACGCCGCCGTGGCGCTGGCCGAAGCCGTCGCCGGCGACGAGGCCGCCTTCGTGGCGATGATGAACAAGGAAGCCCAGCGCATGGGCCTGACCAACACCCACTTCGCCAACCCGCACGGCCTGCCAAGCCCGGAAAACTATTCCACCGCGCAAGACCTGTCGGTGCTGGCCAAGCGCGTGATCCTGGACTACCCGGAGTTCTACAAGATCGACTCGGTCAAGAGCTTCACCTACAACAAGATCACCCAGCCCAACCGCAACCGCCTGCTGTGGCTGGATCCGACCGTCGACGGCATGAAGACCGGCCACACGGAAGCGGCCGGCTTTTGCATGATCGCCTCGGCGCACCGTCCGAACGGCGCCGGCGAGCGCCGCCTGATTTCGGTGGTGCTGGGCACCACGTCCGACCAGTCGCGCACGCAGGAAAGCCAGAAGCTGCTGAACTGGGGCTTCCAGAACTTCGACACGGTCAAGCTGTACTCGAAGGGCCAGGCGATCGCCACGCCGGAGATCTGGAAAGGATCGAAGGGCTCGGTCAAGATCGGCTTTGCCAACGACGTGCTGGTGACGGTGCCGAAGGGCGTGGCCGCCAAGATGAAGCCGCTGCTCGAGCGCAAGGACCCGCTGGTCGCGCCGCTGGCCGAGAACAGCCGCGTCGGTTCGCTGAAGATGATGGTGGACGGCAAGCCGCTGCTGGAACTGCCGGTGGTGGCGCTGGAGACCGTGGACCAGGCCTCGATCTTCGGCCGCGCGTGGGATTCGATCCGCCTCTGGCTGAAGTAACTGGCCGTATGATTAGACTGAAAAGCCCGGGGTCAGTTCCGGCAATCCGCCACGCGTGGCAGATTGCCGGAACTGACCCCGGGTTTTCTTTTAGTGCCTAATCGTCGGCGCTGGTGTGGTGCATCGATTCCTGCGCCCACTTGAACGCCGCCTGGCCGGTCTGGCCCAGGGTGTCCGCATCCACGCCGATCTTCTCGGCGATCTCCAGCGCGCGGTCGACCTTGTCGCGCTCCAGCAGCAGCACCATCATCAAATACGGGCCGTACTCGCCTTCGCTGTTCAGCAGCACGTCGCGGATCTCGTCCGACAGATGCATCTTGCCCACCAGGTTGGCCATCGGCACGCCCAGCAGCACGTCGAACAGCGACAGCAGGCCGACCAGGAACAGCTCGTCCCGCTTGGCCTGCGGCAGCGGGCTGCAGGTCTCGAGGAAGCGCGCGCGCGTCAGCGCCACTTCCAGCAGCGATTCGTCGCGGTCCTTGTTGGCGCCGCCGCCGAGGCGGAACATCGACACCGTCAAGCCCCTGTACAACTGGTTGCGGCCCAGCACCATGAATGCCTGGTTCAGGCTGGTGACCTTGGAAGCCTGGCCGTTGCTCGGCGCGTTGGCCCATTGCAGCACCTGGTAAGTCATGCCGGGGTCGCGCTTGGCCACCTCGATCATGGCCGGCAGTTCGGCGTCGCTGCGCAGCAGGTTCAGCAGCTCGATCGACGTCATGCGGCTCTGGTCGACCTTGGCGTCCGGATCCACCTTGTCGCTGGTGGTCAGGAAATGGCCCATGAAGTAGTTGCAGCCCCACGACAGGCACATGCGCTGCTCGTCCCACGACTCGACGCCGTCGACCACCAGCTTCATGTCCGGGTAGCGCATGCGCAGCTGCTTGATGATGGTCTGGAATTCGGCCAGCGTGTGTTCGTTCAGGTACAGCACGGCGACGTCGCACAGCGCCAGCAGCGGCGCGTCCTCGGCATCAAGCGACACGCCGCGCAGCGCGACCTTGCAGCCGGTCTCGCGCAGCGCCGCCATGCGGCCGGCGATCTGTTCGACCGGGAGGGCGCCGGCCTTGCGGTCCAGCATGAAAATCGTATGCGGCGCGACCAGCGGCAGGTGGCGGTTGAACACCACGGTGTCCATGCTCAGCTGCACCAGCGCGATGCGCTTTTGTGCAAACTCCGGCAGCCGGGCGGCCACCAGCGCTTCCATCACCGCGGGTTCGGGCATCGCCACGCGGTTGGCGCCGAACGGCACCGAGAAGCGGTAGCCGCACAAGCGGCTGTGATCATCGACGATCTCGGAACGGACAACGATGGCCTCCGGATCGCGCGCTGGTTCCACAGCTTTTACCTTCGCCGGCGCGGCGGACGCCGGAGAGCTGGCAGCTGCTTTTTCGGGTTCCGGTTTTGATTTCAGAAACGATAAAAGTCCCACTTTATTGCCTCCATCAGCCGCGTGTTTTTTTGATCATACAATGAAACAACGGCACAAAATCATTCCTCAACGAAAAAATCACGCGGCCCGCATCACCGTATTTGTAACTAAAGTACAAGCTTGTCGTTATAATCCCTGCCACCCCTTCCAACCACGAAAGCGCGACCATGAGCTACGCCCCACCGACCGACCTGTCCTGCCCGTCCATCGTCACCAGCAAAGGTGGACCGACGCTGTCGCGCATCGTCGCCGGCATGTGGCGCATGAACGAATGGAAGCTGACGCCGCAGCAACGCGTGACCTGGATCGAGCAGGCGCTGGCCATGGGCGTGACCAGTTTCGACCACGCCGACATCTACGGCGGCTACGGCGTCGAAGCCGTGTTCGGCGAGGCGCTGGCGCTGGATCCGTCGCTGCGCGGCCGCATGCAGATCGTCAGCAAGTGCGGCATCAAGCTGGTCAACGCCGCCCGTCCCGAGCATACGATCCAGCACTATGACACCAGCGCCAGCCACATCATCGCCTCGACGGAAAACTCGCTGCGCCAGCTGGGCACCGGCCATCTCGACCTGCTGCTGATCCACCGTCCCGATCCGCTGATGAACTTCGATGAAATCGCCGATGCTTTCCAGCGCCTGCGGCAGGAAGGCAAGGTCAGGCACTTCGGCGTGTCGAATTTCTCGCGCCACCAGTTTGAAAGCCTGAACCGCCGCATTCCGCTGGCCACCAACCAGGTCGAGTTCTCGCCGCTGTGCGTGGCGCCGATGTTCGACGAAACCTTCGACGGCCTGCAGGACCTGGGCGTGGCGCCAATGATCTGGTCGCCACTGGCCGGCGGCCGCCTGTTCAGCAGCGACGACGCCGCCGGCGTGCGCGTGCGCGCGGCGGTGCAGAAAGTGGCCGATGAACTGCAGCGTCCGTTCGGCAGCGTGGTGTTCGCGTGGATTATGCAGCTGCCGAGCCGCCCAGTCCCGCTGACCGGTTCCGGCCGCATCCAGGCGGTGGCGGAGGCGGTGCAGGCGACCCAGTTCAGCCTGAGCCGCAGCCAGTGGTTCGAGATCCTGCGCGCGGCGCGCGGGCACGAAGTGGCGTAATTAGTCTGTGTAGACGGCTGGCGGGGCGATGCCCCTCCAGCCCCGCTTCCACGCCAGGTTCAGCGCCAGCGTGCCGGCGATGTAGACCGCGAAGAACAGCGCGAAATACATGGCCTGCAGCCAGGCCAGCAAGCCCAGGTTAATCAGCAGCACGACCAGCGCGGTGCGGCTCTTCTTTTGCTTGGAGCTGGGGAAGCGCACGGTCGTCACCATCAGCCCGCCCACGATGAACAGCAGCGCCACGATCAGGCCGCCATGCAGCACCGTGGCCGCCGGGTCCGGCCACGCCACCACCACCGAGGCCACGCAAGCCGCGCCCGCCGTGCTCGGCATGCCGACGAAGTAGCGCGGATCGGTGCGGCCGACGTTGACGTTGAAGCGCGCCAGCCGCAGCGCGGCGCAGGCGACAAAGAAGAAACTGGCGATGCCGCCGATGCGCAGCAGCGCCGCGTGGTCGACGCCCAGCTGCACGAATCCGTAGCAATACAACAGCAACGCCGGCGCGCAGCCGAAGTTCATCATGTCGGCGATCGAGTCGAGCTGCATGCCGAACTCGGAGGCGGTATTGGTGGCGCGCGCCACCAGCCCGTCGAGGGCGTCGAACACGCCGGCCAGCACCAGCAGCACGGCGGCCAGGCGGTAGTCGCGGGCCGAGCCGACCAGGGCGTTGTCGACCGAGATGACGATGCTGCCGAAGCCGCAGGCGATCGACATCAGGGTGACCATGCTGGGCAGGGCGAACTTGGCGCGTTGCACGCGCGCATGATTTTTAGGCTTCAATGGACACAATCAAAAAAACGGCTGGCGAAATGGCAAGCTTACCATTTTACCCTGCACAGGTTTATCCGTAACGGGTGCTGTCAGACCGGAATCTGGCTTAGAATTGGCTCAGCCAGGCGCGTTCCCGGCGGCATACCGTACAGGAGTACCGAATCATGATCCCCCGCCACCGATGGCACAACGTTCTTCCCGCGCTGCTGACGGCGGCGCTGCTGGCCGCCTGCGGCGGTGGTGGCGGCAGCTCCACAAGCAATCAGGTGGTCACGCCGCCGGCCACCCCGTCGGAGCCGGGCGCGCCTGCGCTGACCGGCAACACCGCAACCGACGGCTATGCCTGGATCAACTACCGGCGCGGCATGCTGGGCCTGTCGCAATTGTCGCGCAACGCCAGCATCGACGCCGCCGCGCTCGGCCACTCGAACTACCTGCGCGCCAACAACACCGTCACCCATGACCAGACGCCCGGCCTGCCCGGCTTCACCGGCGCCCACCTGATCGACCGCCTGACCAACGCCGGTTATCCGGTGGTGGCGCCGTACGCGATCGGCGAAGTCATTTCCGCCACCTCCAATCCGTCCGGCTTTTACCAGGCCGAGGAATTGATCACGGCGATTTATCACCGCTTCGTCATGTTCGAGCCCATCTTCAAGGAAATCGGCACCGGCGCCGCCACCAACAGTTCCAGCTACACTTATTTCACCGCCGACCTGACCGCCGTGCGCGGCTATGGAACCGGCCTGGGCGCGGGCAAGATCGTCAACTATCCGATCAACAACCAGACCGCCGTGCCGACCACTTTCTCCAGCGACAGCGAATCCCCCGATCCGGTGCCCGGACAGGACGTGGTCGGTTATCCGATCAGCGTGCATGCGGACACCATCCGCGATGGCGTCGGCGTGGTGGTGCAAAGCTTCACGGTGGCGCCGCGCGGCGGCGCCGCGCTGTCGGTGCGCCTGCTCAGCCACGCCACCGACAGCATGACCACCGAGACAGCGGCCGCCATCATCCCGCTGGCGCCGCTCAAGAGCGCCACCGTCTACGACGTCAGCTTCAGCGGTGTGGTGGCCGGGGTACCGGTCACGCGCACCTGGTCGTTCACCACCAAATGACGACGGCCATCCTGCAAGTGGAGACCGGCCTGCAGCAGCTGATGGGCGACCGCGCGCTGTACCTGCAGATCCTGCACCGATTCCGCCAACGCTACCACGACGTGGCGGACCGGGCGCGCGCGGCGCTGGCCGCCGGCGACGCCGCCGAGGCGCAGCGCATTGCCCATACGCTCAAGGGGGCGGCCGGCATGATAGGCGCGCAGCAGGTGTATGTGCTGGCGGCGGCGCTGGAGAGCGCCTGCACGGCGCCGGCCCTGCCGGCGGACGGCCGCGCCGCGCCGCTGGCGCAGCTGGAGCAGGCATTGCGCAACCTGCTGCCGATGGTGGAAAACGTGCTGGCCTCGGCCGACTTGCCCCCGCCGCCCGCCGCAGCGGCGGACCTGCATCCGCCGTCGACGACGATGCTGGTGCAGCACCTGGCGCGGCTGCTGGAGGATGGCGACGGGGCGGCGATCGACGTGCTGGAACAGTCGGCGACGGTGCTGGCGGCCGGCTTGGGCGTGGCGGTGTTTCAGGAAGTGACGGCGGCGGCGCACCAGTTCGAATTCGAGGCGGCGCTGGCCGCGCTGCGGAGCGGTTCCGCCTGAGGTCCGGCCAGGGTATTCAGCTGTGCATCTAGCTGTACCTCTCAGCGGGTATATTCCTTTTCCTCGTCGAAGGCATCGGCGCACTCCTTGTCGCAGAAGCGCTTGACGTTGTCGAGCGGCTTTTCGCAATACCAGCACGATCCCTTGGGCGGCAGCATCTGCCTGGTGCGCGGCGCCGACGGCGCAGCCGTGGAGGATGGCGGCGCGGCACCATCGTCCGGTACGCTTTCTTGTGTCGGTTCCACGATCCCTCCTTTCCAGGTAGTGCTCACGTCAACGTTGCAAGGTTACTTCAGCGGAATACCACAGGCATGAGAATTCTCAACGAATCAATAATAGCAGGTTCGGCAAGCCCGCCACACGCGCCGAAATGGCAAAAAACGTCGCCAAACGACACTTCCTCCAGCTCCCGCATTCGGTGAGCAACAATGCTCCGGGTGAAGAAATATTTTTTAATTGAAAATTCAAAAATGATAGTGCGTCTGGATGACAACGCTGAGTCGTAAAACGTTGTGACGGAAGGCAAGATTCAATACAATCGACTGGCAAGCAAGCCGCTTTCGCAGCCGCCCGACAACCAATGCGCCCACCGTTCTCCTTGAAATGGAAACAAGCCCCCAACGTGCGCGCCAGCCTTGCGGCCCTGGTCATCGCTTGCATACTGCCAGTGGCCGCCGTGGCCGCCCTCGTCATCGTCAATTTCTACGCCAGGGAACGCGAAAAGCTGATTGAGAACACCGTCAGCCGCGCCCGCTCCGTGATCGCCGCCGCCGACCACGATATCGAAAGCGTCCAGCTGGCACTGCAGATGCTGGCCACGTCGCAGGTGCTGCTCAGCGGCGACCTGCAGGGCTTTCACGCGCGCGCCACCTCGGTGGTCGGCAAGCTGGGCGCCGACAGCATCGTGCTGCTCGGCACCGACGGCGCGATGCTGATGTCGACCCGCCGGCCGTGGGGCGCGCCGCTGCCCAAGCTGGGCACGGCGCCGTTGCTGCGGCACATCCTTGCCACCGGCCAGCCCGGCGTGTCGGGCGTGTTCACCGGACCGCTGAACGGCAAGCCCATCTTCAGCATCGGCGTGCCGGTGGTGCGCAATGGCGTCATCGTCATGTCGCTCAACGCCATCGCCACGCCGGACCGCCTGCTGCACGTGCTGGCCGAACAAAAGCTGCCGCCCAACTGGCGCGCCAGCGTCATCGACCACGAGGGCCGCGTGGTCACCCGTTCGCACGAGATCGACAAGTACGCGGGCCGGCAGATCAGCGACCAGTTGCGCCAGCAACTGGCCAGCGCCAGCGAATCGGGCATGAACAGCCGCACCCTCGATGGCCAGGACGTGTACGTGGTCTACAGCCGCTCGCCAAGCACGGGTTGGGCCGCCGTGCTCGGCATCCCGCGCGACGAGCTGACGGCCGGCCTGCGCCGCACGCTGGCCTGGCTGGTCTCGGCGACGGCGGCGGCGCTGGGTGCCGGCATGGCGCTGGCGTGGCTGCTGGGCGGGCGCATCGCGCGCTCGGTGCAGGCGCTGGTCAAGCCGGCGCTGGCGGTCGGCGCCGGCTACAGCCTGCCGATCCCGCCGCTGCACTTTCGCGAAGCCAACGAGCTGGGCCAGGCGTTGAACGAGGCGGCCGTCAGCGTCCAGCGCGCCCGCGCGGCCACCCACGAAAGCGAACGGCGGCTGGCCCTGGCCGCCAACGCCGCCGAACTGGGGATCTGGACCCGCGACCTGCAGCGCGATGAAATCTGGGTCTCGGACGCCTGGCGCGCGCTGTTCGGCTTCCCGCCGGACCAGCGGCTGACGCTGGACCAGGTGCTGGCCATCGTGCATCCGGACGACCGCGCCGCCGTCCAGCGCACCTGGGACAGTTCGCTGCGCGGCGCGCCGCGCTACGAGATGGAGTACCGCATCCTGCGCAGCGACGGCGGATTGTCGCGGCTGCGCTGGATAGGCTCGCACGGCAGCGTCGAGCTCGACGACCAGGGCCGGCCGGCGCTGCTGCGCGGCGTGTCGCTCGACATCACCAAGCGCAAGCAGGCCGAGCTGGACCTGCAGCAGAAGCAGAAGGAAGTCACGCACCTGGGGCGGGTGGCGATGCTGGGCGAGCTGTCCGGCGCGCTGGCGCACGAGCTGAACCAGCCGCTCACCGCCATCCTCAGCAACGCCCAGGCGGCCCAGCGCTTCCTCGCCCAGCCGGCGCCCGACCTGGCCGAGGTGCGCGAGATCCTCGGTGACATCGTCGACGAGGACAAGCGCGCCGGCGACATCATCCAGCGCCTGCGCCGGCTGTTCGGCAAGCAGGACATGCCGCGCCAGCGCCTGGACGCCGGCGAGCTGGTGATCGGCGCCGTCCGCCTGCTGCGCAACGACATGATCAACCACGGCCAGACCGTGCGCGCCGAGCTGAGCGAAGAACCGCTGCCGATCGCCGCCGATCCGGTGCAGCTGCAGCAAGTGATGGTCAACCTGCTGATGAACGCCAGCGACGCCCAGCAGGACGGCGGCACCATCGTGGTGCGCAGCGCGCGGGCCGGCGACGCGGTGCAGATCAGCATCATCGACCAGGGCACCGGGCTGGCGCCGGCCGTGCTGGAACGGCTGTTCGATCCCTTCTACACCACCAAGGAGCGCGGCATGGGGCTGGGCCTGTCGATCTGCCGCACCATCATCGGCGCCCACGACGGCCGGCTGTGGGCCGAAAACAATCCGGACGGCGGCGCCAGCTTCCATGTGCGGCTGCCGCTGGCCGCCGCGGAGCAGGCGGCATGAGCGGCCTGGAACAACAGCAGCAGCAGGTATTCCTGGTCGACGACCAGCCGGCGGTGCTGAAGGCGCTGTCGCGGCTGCTGTCCTCGGCCGGCTTCGCGGTGCAGGCCTACGGCACCGCGCAAGCCTTTCTCGACAGCGGCAATGCGGCCACCGACGGCTGCCTGGTGCTGGACCTGTCGATGCCGGACATGGGCGGGCTGGCGTTGCAGCAGGTGCTGGCCGCGCGCGCCAGCGTGCTGCCGATTATCTTCCTCACCGGCCATGGCGACATCGACACCGGCGTGCGCGCGATGAAGCTGGGCGCCGCCGACTTCCTCACCAAGCCGGTCGACGACGAGCGGCTGATCGCGGCGATCCGCCTGGCCCTCGAACAAAACCGCGCGGCGCGCAGCGACAGCGACGAACTCGGCGACATCCGCCGGCGGCTGGCAAGCTTGACGCCGCGCGAGACCGAGGTCATGCAGCTGGTCGTCGAGGGCCTGCTGAACAAGCAGATTGCGGCCGCGCTGGGCACGGTGGAAAAGACCGTCAAGGTGCACCGCGCGCGCGTGATGTCGAAGATGCAAGTGCGCTCGGTGACGGCGCTGGTGCGGCTGGTGGACCGCGCCCGCGGCCGCTGACGGCGGTGCCTCCCCGCCACATGTTGGCCCAAGGTCCAATATCGGCCCCCCGGCCGCCGCGGTATCGTGGCAGCCATGGACACCTCTCTTCCCTGGATAGCAATAGTCGATGACGACGAAGCGATACGCCGGGCGCTGCTGCGCCTGATGCGCTCGGCCGGCATCCCTGCGCAAGCCTACGCCGGCGGCGAAGCCCTGCTGGCAGCCATTCCGCTGGCCGCGCTGCCGCCGTGCTGCGTGGTGCTCGACGTGCACATGCCCGGCCTGTCCGGACTCGAGGTCCAGGAGCGGCTGGCCGCCATCGCGCCGGCCACCGGCGTCATCATCATGACCGGCCACGGCACGCCCGAGGAACAGGCGCGCGCCATGCGCCTGCGGCCGCTGGCCTACCTGACCAAACCCGTCAACGACCAGCTGCTGCTCGACGCCATCGGCGCGGCCTGCCCGTCACCGCTCCCTCCTGTCATTTGAGGCCCGCATCATGATATCGCTCACCAGCCTGCACAGCGCCAAGATCCTGATCGTCGACGACCAGCCGGTCAATATCGCGGTACTGGAACAGTTGCTCGCCAGCGCAGGCTACACGGCCGTCAGCGCCACCAGCGACGCGCCCGCCGTGGCCGAGATGCACCGCCAGCATCGCTACGACCTGATCGTGCTGGACCTGAACATGCCGCTGATGGACGGCTTCCAGGTGCTCGAAAGCCTGCGCCTGCTCGAGGCGGAGCAATATCTGCCGGTGCTGGTGGTGTCGGCCGAAGCCGCGTGCAAGCTGCGCGCGCTGGAGGCCGGCGCCAAGGATTTCATCTGCAAGCCCTACGATTACGGCGAGCTGCTGACGCGCATCCGCAACATGCTGGAAGTGCGGCTGCTGTACAGCGACAGCCGCGCCTACGGCCTGCGCATGGCCAGCTATGACAGCCTGACCGGGCTGCCCAACCGCCAGCTGTTCACGCAGTCGCTGGAGCAGCAGCTGGCGGCCGCCTGGCCGCGCGCCAGCGCGCTGCTGAAGATCGACATCGACGGCCTGTCGATCGTCAACGATACGCTCGGACACGGCGCCGGCGACGACGTGCTGCGCCAGTTCGCCGAGCTGCTGAAACGGCTGGAGCTGCCGCGCGCCTGCCTCAGCCGCCTGGGCAACGACGAGTTCGCGGTGCTGCTGCCGGCGCTGGACCAGTTGCACGACGCCGGCGCCGCCGCCGAACGGATCCGCGAGGCGCTGTGCGTGCCGTTCCAGCTGGACGGCGCCGAGCGCGCGCTGACGGTCAGCATCGGCATCGCCACCTGCCCGGGCGACGCCGACGACGTCGCCACGCTGATGCGCTATGCCGGCATCGCGCTGCACCAGGCCAGGCAGGAGGGCGGCGACCGCTGCTGCCGCTTCACCGCGGCGATGAACACACTGGCGCAGAGCCGCTACCAGCTCGAGCGCGCATTGCGCGGCGCCTGCGAGCAAGGCGAATTCGAGCTGTACTACCAGCCCAAGGTGCAGATCAGCAGCGGCCGCATGGTCGGCGCCGAGGCCCTGCTGCGCTGGAACCGCCCCGGCCACGGCCTGGTGTCGCCGGGCGAATTCATTCCGGCGCTGGAACATACCGGCCTGATCGTGCCGGTCGGCGCCTGGGTCATCGACCAGGCCTGCCGCCAGATCGCCGCCTGGTCGCAGGTCAACGACGAGCCGCTGGCGATCGCCGTCAACGTCGCCAGCCGCCAGTTCGCCAGCGACGCGCTGGAGCGGACGGTGGCCGACGCCATCGCCCGCCACGGCATCGCGCCCGGCCTGCTGTCGCTGGAGGTGACCGAGAGCGCGCTGATGGACGACATCGAACGCACCGCCGCCATCCTGGCCAGGCTGCGCGCGATGGGCGTGCGCATCGCCATCGACGACTTCGGCACCGGCTATTCCAGCCTGGCCTACCTGAAGCGCTTCCCGGTCGACACGCTGAAGATCGACATCGCCTTCATCCGCGACGTCACCAGCAGCCCGGACGACGCGGCCGTGGTCGACGCCATCATCGCCGTGGCGCACAGCCTGAAGCTGGACGTGGTGGCCGAAGGCGTGGAAACCGCCTCGCAGCTGAACTACCTGGGGCGCCGCTGCTGCGACCAGATCCAGGGCTACTACTACAGCCGGCCGCTGCCGGCGCAGCAACTGGAGCAGCTGCTGCAACGGGACGTGCGCCTGAGCGTGCCGCAGGCCGCCGCCGAGCGCACGCTGCTGATCATCGACGACGAACCGAATGTGCTGGCCGCGCTGCAGCGCCTGCTGCGCCCGGACGGCTACCGGGTGCTGGTCGCCAACGGCGCGGCCGAGGCCTTCCAGCTGCTGGCCGAATACCCGGTGCAGCTGATCCTGTGCGACCAGCGCATGGAGGAAATGAGCGGCACCGAGCTGCTGGACAAGGTCAAGGACATGTATCCGGACACCTTCCGCATCATCCTGTCCGGCTACACGGAGTTGAAGACCATCATGGAATCGATCAACCGCGGCTCGCTGTACCGGTTCTACACCAAGCCCTGGGACAACCGCACGCTGCGCGACAACATCCGCGCCGCGTTCCGCCACTACTGGCAGCTGCACGGACTGAACGAAGAAGCGGCGCGCCCGCAAGCCGCCGCCCGGCCCCAACTGGCCCTGACGGGAGGCTGCTGATGCATACGCTGCTGTCGCGCCAGCTCGAGCGCTACTGCCCGGCATCCGGCGACACCGACCTGCACGGCCTGAGCGCCGCCGTCGACGCCAGCTACGCCGGCTTTGAACGCCAGTTGGCGCAGGCCGGCAAGATGGCCGCGCTGGGCCAGATCGCCGCCGGCGTCGCCCACGAGATCAACAACCCGCTCGGCTACGTCGGCTCCAACCTGGACACCCTGCAGGAATACCTGGAGCGGCTGCTGCCGCAAGACGGCGACGACGCCGCGCAACTGCGCCAGGACGTGGCCGCGCTGCTGCAGGAGTCGCGCGACGGCATGCGGCGCGCGCGGCAGATGGTGCAGGAATTGCTCGACTACGCGCACGGCGGCGAGGCCGAGCAGCAACGGGCGTGGACCGACCTGCGCCGGAGCCTGGACGCCACGCTGAACATGATGCGCAACGCACTCAAATACCGCGCCGAGATCGTCAAGGACTATGGCGCGGTGCCGCCGGTGCATTGCCTGCCGTCGCAGCTGAGCCAGGTCATGATGAATTTGCTGGCCAACGCCGCCCATGCGCTGGGACCGCGGCGCGGCCGGATCACGCTGCAGACAGGAACCGATGGCGACGGCGAAGCCTGGTTCGCCGTCGGCGACAGCGGCGCCGGCATCGCACCGGAGCACCTGCCGCAGTTGTTCGAGCCGTTTTTCACCACCAAGCCGATGGGCCAGGGGACCGGCCTCGGCCTCTCGCTGGCGCAGCAGATCGTGCACCGGCACGGCGGCCGCATCGAAGTCAGCACCGAACTGGGCAAGGGCAGCGTGTTTCGCGTGGTGCTGCCGCTGCGGCACGATGGCCGGCAGTACGCGGCCTGAACCATCAAGGAGACCGCCATGCCATTCCTGTTCAAGCTGCTTGCCGTGCTGGGGCTGGCCGCCGCGCTGCCCGGCATGGCCGCGCCGCAGCTCGACGAACCGATCAAGCCGGTGCCGCTGACGCTGCACCAGGACCCGGCTCGCGCCGATCTGGGCCGGCGCCTGTTCAACGAACGCCGGCTGTCGGCCAACAACACCGTATCCTGCGCCAGCTGCCACGACGTGGCGCGCGGCGGCGGCGACGCCCGCGCGCGCTCGCCCGGCTTCCAGGGCAAGTTCGGCGGCGTCAACGCGCCCAGCGTGCTCAATGCCGCGCTCAATTTCAGGCAATTCTGGGACGGCCGCGCCGACACGCTGGAAGCGCAAATCGACATCGTGGTGCAAAATCCGATCGAGATGGGCTCCAACTGGCGCGATGTGCTGGCCAAGCTGGACGCCGATCCGGTCTACCGCCGCGACTTTGCCGCCACCTACCGCGACGGCCTGACCGCCGCCAACGTGCGCGACGCCATCGCCAGCTACGAACGCACGCTGATCACGCCGAACTCGCGCTTCGACCAATACCTGCGCGGCGACCACAACGCCATCAGCGCGGCGGAAAAAACCGGCTACGCCAGGTTCAAGCAATACGGCTGCGTGGCCTGCCACCAGGGCGTCAACGTCGGCGGCAACATGTTCCAGAAGTTCGGCGTGATGGGCGACTATTTCGCCCGCCGCGGCAAGCCCACCGACGCCGACATGGGACGCTACCTGGTCACCCGCAACCCCGACGACATCCACGTGTTCAAGGTGCCCAGCCTGCGCAACGTGGCGCGTACCGCGCCCTACTTCCACGACGGCTCGGCCAGGACGCTGGAAGAGGCCATCGACGTCATGTTCACCTACCAGCTGGGCCGGCCCGGCACGCCCGAGGACAAGGCGTTCATCATCCAGTTTCTCAATACGCTGAGCAGCACACCGGTGGGGCAGCCATGAAGCTCCCACCTCACTGGCGCACGCGGCTGGCGCTGCCGGCCGCCATCCTGTTGCTGGCCGGCCTGCTGCTGGGGCTGTACCTGCGCACCCGGCACGACGACGCGACCAGCTATTTCGCCAACATCGCGCAGCTGCGCCAGATCCGCCAGCTGGACGCCCAGTGGGAACTGGACGCGCTCAAGTCCAAGGCCGGCCTGAACCAGAATTACGACGCGCTGGTCGATCCCCTGCACGACATGGGCGAGCTGCCGCAACAGCTCGACGGCTTGGCCCGGGAAGCGCCCGACGGCGCGCTGGCGTCCGCCGTGGCCGCCTATCGGAAAGCGCTGCGCGACAAGTCCGCGCTGATGGAAGCGTTCAAGTCCCACAACGCCGTGCTGCGCAATTCGCTGGCGTTCCTGCCGGTCGCGGTCGACGACATCGGCGCGATGATCAACGCCCACCACGGCCGGCGCATGGTGGCCATGGGACAGGCCGAGGCGGCCGCCAACCGCGTGCTGCTGGCCACGCTGATGTACAACGAAATGCCGTCCGAGCAGGAGCTGGCGGAAGCGCAAGCCGAGCTGGCCGGGCTGAACGCCGTCAAGGCCAGCCTGTCGACCGACTTGAAGGAGCAGATCGACCTGCTGGCCGCCCATGCCCGCACCGTGCTGCGCGAACAGGCCATCGTCGCCCGGCTGCTGGGCGATATCGCGGCGACGCCCACCGCCGCGCGCATCGACGCCATCAGCGGCCTGCTTGGCGAGGCCCAGCAGCAGGCCCTGCGGCGCCTGCAGACCAACCGCCTGTACCTGACGCTGCTGGCCGTCACGCTGGGCGGCCTGCTGAGCTGGATGGCGCTGCGGCTGATCCGCACGCACGCCACCATCAAGCGCGTCAACGCCGAGCTGCAGCAGGCCAACGACCACCTGGAGGGCCGGGTGCAGGAGCGCACCGTCGAACTGCTGCAGGCCAACGGCCGGCTGCAGCAGGAAATGGCCGAGCGCAAGGCGCTGCAAAGCCGCCTGGTGCAATCGGAAAAGCTGGCCTCGATCGGCCAGCTGGCGGCCGGCGTGGCGCACGAGATCAACAATCCGCTGTCGTTCCTGGCGTCCAACTTCAGCACGCTGGAGCACTACCTGGACAGCCTGTTCGAGATGCTGAGAGCCTACGAGGAGGCCGAGTCCAGCGTCGCCTCGCAGGAGATGGCGGCGCACCTGAGCGACACCCGCAACCGCATCGACCTGGCCTACCTGAAGGAAGACATCCCCGTGCTGGTGGCCGAGTCGCGCGGCGGCATGAACCGCGTCGGCAAGATCGTGCAGGACCTGAAGGAGTTTTCCAACGTGGAACTGGATCAGCAGTGGGTGTGGGCCGATCTGCGCGCGGGACTGGAATCGACGCTGAACGTGCTGGCCGCCGAGCTGCGGCAGGTGGCCGAGGTGCGCACCGAGTTCGGGCCCATGCTGGAAATCGAATGCCTGCCGGCGCAGCTGAACCTGGTTTTCATGAACCTGCTGCAGAACGCCATGCAGGCGCTGGAGCCGCAGGCGCGGCCCGGCCGCATCACCGTGCGCACCGGCGGCGAAGGCCGGCAGGTGTGGGTCGAAATCGCCGACAACGGCTGCGGCATCGCCGCCGACGTGTTGCCGCGCATCTTCGATCCCTTCTTCACCACCCGGCCGATCGGCAAGGGAACGGGGCTGGGATTGTCGCTGTCCTACGGCATCGTGCGCAACCATCGCGGCCGCATCGATGTGCGGTCGGCGCCCGGCGAGGGCAGCACCTTCCGCGTGACGTTGCCAATCAACCACCACATGGCCGAGGCATAACGGAAAGCAACAATGGGCGCGCGGCTGCGCATATAATCGTGGCACGATTATTGGTCCCGCCAGGAACGCGCATGCAAGAACCGACCTCCGCTCCCCAGGCCGCCGCCGGCGGCCACGCCCACCTGTCCACGCGCGTGCTCGCGCTGGCCAAGCTGGGATTGATGGTGCTCGATGCCAACCAGCGCATCGTCATGTGGAACCAGTGGCTGTCCAGCCATTCGGGCATGTCGGCGCACCGCGTGCTGGGCAGCGAGCTGTTCGAGCTGTTCCCCGAACTGCGCGGCCAGCGGCTGGAGCAGGCGGTGCAGAGCGCGATGCAAAGCAAGCAACCGCAACAGCTGTCGCCGGCGCTGAACCGCTCGCCCTTCCCGCTATATCCGGACGGCAGCTGGGGCGGCGAGCGCATCGAGCAGGCGGTGTCGGTGACGCCGTTCAGCGAAGGCAAGGAACGCTTTTGCCTGATCGAAGTCAGCGACATCAGCACCACCGTCGGCCGCGAACGCCAGCTGCGTGGCGCGGCCGAGGCGCTGCGCGCGCAATCGTATGTCGACGGCCTGACCGGCATCGCCAACCGCCGCCACTTCGACGTCGCGCTGGACCGCGAACTGCGGCGCGCGCACCGCAACAACGGCCAGCTGTCGCTGCTGCTGATGGACATCGACTCGTTCAAGGCCTACAACGACCATTTCGGCCACCAGCAGGGCGACGCCTGCCTGACCCTGGTGGCCGAGGCCTTTGCCGCCACGCTGCAGCGGCCGGCCGACCTGGCCGCGCGCTACGGCGGCGAGGAATTCGCCGCCGTGCTGCCGGACACCGGCCCGGAGCAGGCGGCGCAGGTGGCCGAAACCATCCGCGCCCGCATCGCCGCGCTGGGCATCAGCCACGCGCCCGCCGCCGGCCGGCCGCACGTGACGATGAGCATAGGCGTGGCCACCTTCGACAAGGACAGCCTGGCCGACGCCGCCGCCATGCTGGCCGCCGCCGACAGCTGCCTGTACGCGGCCAAGCACGCCGGCCGCGACTGCGTGATCGTCCACCGTCCCGAGGCCAGTGCCGCCTGAACCGGGGCGCTTATCCAGAGCTGCCGGCGCATGAAATGATAGCGGTAACTTTGCACCGGTGTTAGACTCGGCGGCAGTCCTTTTTCAGAAAGCCTGCCCGCCATGACCCTGCTCCGTTCCGCCCTCGTTCTTGCCGCCGTGCTGACCGCACCGTCCACCTTTGCCGCGTCGTGCACCGGCAAGGCGCCGTCGGGCGACCTGGTGGCGACGCGCATCGCCGCCGCCAATTCCACGCGCACCGAACCTGGGCTGTACGAAGGGCCGGTATGGATCAAGGACGCCTTGTATTTCTCGGACTTCACCTTCGGCCCCGGCTTCCCTTCGCGCATCCGCAAGCTGGACGCGGCGGGCAAGGTCAGCACGCTGATCGAGGACAGCGGCAGCAACGGCCTGGCGGTGGACAACGACGGCAACATCCTGGCGGCGACGCACAAGTACAAGAGCGTGTCGCGCTACACGCTGGACGGCAAGCGCAGCGATGTGGTCGGCAAGTACCAGGGCAACGTCTTCAATTCGCCGAACGACATGGCGATGACCAAGGACGGCACGCTGTACTTCAGCGATCCGGATTTCCAGCGCGAAGCGGCGCCGGGCGGCCAGGACAAGACCCGCGTCTACCGCGTGGCGAAGGATGGCGGCGTGACGGTGGTGGACGATACGTTGAAGAACCCGAACGGCGTCTCGCTGTCGCCGAAAGGTGACGTGCTGTACGTGAACGGCATGGTGGGCGACCACGGCGTGCTGCGCGCCTACAAGATCGTCGACGGCAAGCCGCAGAAGGGCAGCGACCTGGTGGCGAAGCTGGGCATCCCGGACGGCATGGCGGTCGACTGCCACGGCAACATCTACGTGACCGAGCACACCGACCAGCGCTTGCGCGTGTTCACGCCGGCCGGCAAGCAGATCGCCACGATCAAGGTCGACGCCAACGTGACCAACGCCGCATTCGGCGGCGCCGACGGCAAGACCCTCTACATCACCGGCGCCGGCGCGCTGTGGCAGCTGCCGCTGGACGTGACCGGCTCGCCATATTAAGTCGAAAGAACTTCAGGCAGCCAGCGGTGCTGGCTGCACCTGCATCGGTGTATCAATGAAACGCTGAGCTGCCTGCCACACATCGTATGCGCTTTGCTCAGCGAGCCACAGCCGGGCCTCACCGCCGCGACCTACACCCAACCAAGCTTCGATTCGCAAAGCCATCTCTGGCGAAATTGCAGCGCGGCCATTGAGGACGCGGGACAGCGTGACGCGGTTGACGCCCAGTTGCTGCGCAGCTTCCGTTACGGACAAGCCCAGTGCGGGTAAAACGTCATCCCGTAAAGTCAGCCCCGGATGTGGTGGATTAAACATGCGTGCCATGATGCTTATTCCTTAGTGATAATCTTGATAGTCTACAAGGATCGCATCCGTCCCCTCGAACTTGAACGTCATGCGCCAGTTGCCACTTACCCGAACGGAATAGTGCCCCTTGAGCGTCTTCCCTTTAAGCGGGTGCAGTCCCCATCCGGGCAGATTCATTCCCTGCGGAGAGCTAGCCTCATTTAAGCGACGCAGCATGGCGCCCAGCTTGGGCGCATGAGCCGCCTGAATTCCAGCCAAGCTTCCCGTCTCGAAAAATGTCTTCAACCCCTTGTGATGGAATGACTTTATCATGATGCAGTGTAGCGCGTAACGCCACGCGCATCAACATCACCGAATGTCGGCACTGCCCCCGGGTGTTCTTAGACGCTGAGCGGAGCCGGCACCGTCGATACGCCTTGGGCGATGGCGGCGTTGCGTTCGGCTTCCTGGGCGCGCACAAAGGCGGGACGCTGGCGCAATCGCTGCCAGTAGGCGGCGACCGCCGGGGTGAAGGCGGTATGCAGTCCCAGTTGCTCGGCCAGCAGCAGCGCATAGCCCACCGAGATGTCCGCTGCCGTGAAGCGGCCGGCGCACAGGCAGTCGGCCTGCTCCAGCCGCGGCGTCAGCGTTTTCAGCCGCGATAAAAACCAGCGCGAGTAATCTTCCACCACCTGCGGCTGCAGCCGCTCCGGCGTTTCGAAGCGGCCGTAACGCAGCACCAGCGTTTGCGGAAAAGTCAGCGTGGCTTCGCCGAAGTGCAGGTCATTCAACCAGGCGCCGTAATCCGCTTCGTCCAGCGCGACGTTGAGCCTGGCGGCCGGATGGCGTTCGGCCAGGTACTGGCAGATCGCCGCCGATTCCGTCATCCGCACCGCGCCGTCGAAAAAGGCGGGCACGGTGCCGCAGGGATTGATGTCGAGATAGGACCTGTCGTGCACGCGCGGCGGGAAGGCCATCACGCGCAGTTCGTAGGCCAGCCCCAATTCCTCCAGCATCCACAACGGACGGAAGGAACGCGCCGCGATGCTGTGGTAGAGGATCATGGCCGCCTTATTTGCCGATGCAGAAGCGCGAGAAAATCACGCCCAGCAGATCGTCCGACGAGAACGCGCCGGTGATGCTCGACAGCTGGACCTGCGCCAGCCGCAGCTCCTCGGCGAACAAATCCAGCGACTGGTCGTTTTGCGCGGCGTGCTCGCCGGCCCGCGCCAGGTGGGCGCCGGCGTTCTTCAAGGCGATCAGGTGCCGCTCGCGGGCCAGGTACAGCGATTCGCCCGTCTGCTGCCAGCCGGCGATGCGCAGCAACTCCGTGCGCAGCAGGTCGATGCCGATATGCTCGTGCGCCGACAGGTAGACATGCGTGGCGTCCTCCATCGCGTCCACGCCAGGCTTGTGGCCCGACAGGTCGATCTTGTTCCAGATGCGCAGCACCGGCACGCCCGACGGGAAGGCGGCGACGATGCCTTCGTCGGCGCGCGTCGGGCCGTGGTCGGCGTCCAGCAGGTGCAGGATGACGTCGGCCTTGCCGACCTCGCCCCAGGTGCGCTCGATACCGATGCGCTCGACCACGTCCACCGATTCGCCGGCCGCGCGGATGCCGGCGGTGTCGATGATGTTGAGCGGGATGCCTTCGATCTGTATCGTCTCGGTCACCTTGTCGCGCGTGGTGCCGGCGATCGGCGTGACGATGGCGACGTCGGTGCCGGCCAGCGCGTTGAGCAGCGACGACTTGCCGACGTTGGGCTGGCCCACCAGCACCACGTTCAGGCCCTCGCGCAGCAGCGCGCCTTGCGCCGCCTGGCGGAACACAGTCTCCAGCGCCTCGACGATGCCGGCCAGCTGGCCGCGCGCGTCGGATTTTTCCAGGAAGTCGATTTCCTCTTCCGGGAAATCCAAGGTCGCTTCGACCAGCATGCGCAGGCCGGTCACGCCGTCCACCAGCGCGTTGACGGTTTTCGAAAACGCGCCCGACAGCGACTGCGACGCCGACTTGGCCGCCGCTTCGGTCGAGGCGTCGATCAGGTCGGCCACGGCCTCGGCCTGCGCCAGGTCGAGCTTGTCGTTGAGATAGGCGCGGCGCGTGAATTCGCCCGGCTCGGCCAGCCGTAGGCCCATCTCGGCGCCCGCCTCCAGCACGCGCGCCAGCAGCAGCTGCAGCACGATGGGGCCGCCGTGGCCCTGCAGTTCCAGCACGTCTTCCCCGGTGTAGGAGTGCGGGCCCTTGAACCAGATGGCGATGCCCTGGTCGATGATGGCGCCGTCGGCCTGCCTGAACGGGATGTAGGTGGCGTGGCGCGGCTGCAAGCTGGTGGCGCCAAACAGCGCGGCGATCAGCGGTTTGAGGGCTTTGCCGGAGGCGCGCACGACGCCGATGCCGCCGCGTCCCGGTGCGGTGGCGATGGCGGCGATGGGGGAAGAGTCAAGGTTCATGGGGGAATTGTAAAGTATAAAAAAAGCCCGCGATTAACACGGGCTTTTTAGCAACACTGGCGGGATGCTTACGCGGCGGCCGGCGGAGCGAATTTTTTCGAGATCACGTACTGCTGGCCGATCGACAGCACGTTGTTCACCACCCAGTACAGCACCAGGCCGGATGGGAAGAAGAAGAACATCACCGAGAACGCCAGCGGCATGAACAGCATCATCTTCGCCTGCATCGGGTCGGCCGGGGCCGGGTTCAGCTTGGTGGTGATGTACATCGAGATCGCGTACAGCACTGGCAGGATGTACCACGGATCCGGCGCGGCCAGGTTGGTGATCCAGCCGATCCACGGCGCGCCGCGGATTTCAACGGAGGCCTGCAGCACCCAGTACAGCGCGATGAACACCGGCATCTGCACCAGGATAGGCAGGCAGCCGCCCAGCGGGTTGATCTTCTCGGTCTTGTACAGCTCCATCGTGGCCTGGTTCATCTTGGCCGGATCGCCTTTGTAGCGCTCGCGGATGGCCTGCATCTTCGGCGTGACCAGCTTGACCTTGGCCATGCTGCGGTAGCCGGCGGCCGACAGCGGGAAGAACGCCAGCTTGATCAGGATGGTGAAGGCGATGATGGTCCAGCCCCAGTTGCCCAGCACCTGGTGGATGTGGTCCATGACCCAGAAGATAGGCTTGGCGATGATGGTCAGCCAGCCGTAGTCCTTGACCAGCTCCAGGCCCGGCGTGACTTTTTCCAGCAGCTTCGATTCCTGCGGACCCGAATACAGCTTGGCTTCGTTGCTCACGGTGGCGCCCGGCGCCAGGGTGCCCAGCGGCTGGATGGTGCCGATCGCGTACTGGTTGTTGTCGACCTTCTTGGTGAAGATGTCGCGCTTCAGCTTGTCCTGCGGGACCAGCGCCGAGACGAAGAAGTGCTGCGAGATCGCTACCCAGCCGTTGTCGGCCTTGGTCGGGTGATCCTGCACCGCCGGCTTGCCGGTCTTGATCGATTCCTGCGCTTCTTTTTCCAGCGTCTCGAACTTCATCTTCTTGTAGTGCTCGGCCTCGGTGTACATCGTCGGGCCGGTGTAGCTGCTGTTGAAGTAGGAGTCGCCGGCCGGCTTGTTGCCGTCGTGGATCAGCTGCATGTACAGCTCAGGCTTGACCGGCACGGTGCCGACGTTGGCCACGTCGTGGCGCACGTCGATCACGTAGTCGCCGCGCTTGAAGGTGAAGGTCTTGGTCAGCTTGACGCCGCCCTGCTCCGCTTCCAGCACCAGTTGCACCTGGTTGGCGTCGTTGAGCATGCGCGGGCCGGGCTTGGCGACGAAGCCGGTCTGGTGGTTCGGCAGGCCGGGCGCGCCGACCAGGCCGGTTTCGGCCAGGTAGGTCTTGCCGGTGGCGCCGTCGACGTCGAACAGCACCTGGTTCTTGGTCGGATCGACGCCGTCCTTGAACTTCAGCAGTTCCAGGCGCTTGATGGTGCCGCCCAGCGTGTCGATGTCGACGCGGAACACGTCGGTGGTGACGGTGATGCGCTCACTCTTGAACGGCTCGGCGGCTGCCGTGGCGCCCGCGCCAGGCAAGGCGGCGGCGCCGGTGGCTGCGGTCGCGGAGGCGGCAGGCAGATCGGATTTCTTCGCTTCCGGCGCCTTGGCGGTTTGCGCCGGGGCCGGAGCAAACATGGAAGGACGACCCGTCGAGACCTGCCAGTTATTCCAGAGAATAACCAGCGACACGGCAAACACGATCCACAGGATGGTACGTTTATTGATATCCATTAGGGTATTTATCAGGAGTGGTTGCAACCGCAAGCGGTCGTTGAAGTATTCGTTTTGCCGTCCGCCGGGGGAACGGGATCGTGCCCGCCCGGATTCCACGGATGGCAGCGGCAAATGCGTTTGACCGCCAGCAGGCTGCCCTTGGCCGCGCCGTGCACCTGCAACGCTTCCAGCGCATAGTTCGAGCAGCTTGGATGGAAGCGGCACGAAGGCGTCATCAGCGGACTGATCGTCAGCTGGTAAGCGCGCAAAAGGAAACGTAGCAATTTTTTCATGATGCCACAGGTGGAGGCGGCGGCGCGGAAGGCAAGGCCGGTTTCGGCGGTTTTGCCGTCTTGGCCTGGGCGAACAGGCGTGCCAGCTCCACCCGCAGGTCCGCTTTCAGCCTGGCGGTGGTGGCCGGCCCGTCCTTGCTGTTGACCGGCTTGGCCAGGCGCACCAGGCAGTCGATCGCCGGCAGGGCGGTCTGGCGGAACAGTTCGCGGGTAACGCGCTTGATCGTGTTGCGCGTGACGGCGCGCGGCGCAAATCGCTTGGCCACAACGACGCCCAGCCGCGCATGCGGCAAGTCATTCAGACGGGTGTAAAGCACGAAGTGCGCGCTTTTTTGCGTAGGGCGCAAACGAAAAACGGATGAAAATTCATCCGTTTTAACGATACGCCGAACGCGCGCGAAGTCGTGTGAACCTTCGCCTGTCGAGCCGCTTGAAATACAGCTTTCCACGCGATCAGCTAACAAGCAGTGGCTTATACAGCCAGACGCTTGCGGCCTTTGGCGCGGCGTGCGTTGAGCACATCACGGCCACCACGGGTAGCCATACGAGCGCGGAAGCCGTGGGTACGCTTACGGCGTACAACGGAAGGTTGGTAAGTACGTTTCATGTTGGTCTCGCTAAAAGCAGAAAAAAATGCAAAATCGGGTTGTGGCCCCGTCAGTTTTTGGTGCCAATGACACTTCGCGCACCCATGCCAACGCTCCGGCACAAGCTGGGTCCATCTCATCGCCCGCTAAATCCACGCTTACTCCATATTGACGTTCATGTGAATAAACAAGGAATACGGGCGGGGAACCCTGAATTATCAGCATTTCGGTCTCGCTTGTCAACAACTGATCAGGTCAGGAGCCCGCCGATACCCCGCCGAAACTGCGAAAATAAGCGTCGTGCCTGTGGATAACTTTGCCCGGCGAGAGTAGAATAGCGCGTTACGTGTGGCGAACCCAGGTCCGCTCGCACCCTTATCAGCAGTAAAAGAATAGATAAAAGATTC